>NZ_CM143649.1:0-2955000 GCF_055081075.1 Clostridium sp. CM039 | reverse complement strand
GTGCTACAATGGTGAGTACAAAGAGATGCAAGACCGCAAGGTGGAGCCAAACTCAAAAACTCATCCCAGTTCGGATTGTAGGCTGCAACTCGCCTACATGAAGCCGGAGTTGCTAGTAATCGCGAATCAGCATGTCGCGGTGAATACGTTCCCGGGCCTTGTACACACCGCCCGTCACACCATGAGAGTTGGTAACACCCGAAGTCCGTGAGGTAACCGTAAGGAGCCAGCGGCCGAAGGTGGGATTGATGATTGGGGTGAAGTCGTAACAAGGTAGCCGTAGGAGAACCTGCGGCTGGATCACCTCCTTTCTAGGGAGTAGATGTATTGACTTCGGTCGATGCAATAGAAGAATATTAATTTGTTCTTCAAAAATATCTATTGTAATTAATCGTACCTAGTTCTCTGTTTAATTTTGAGAGACTAATTTTATCTAACTCTTAGGAGTTAGATAATGAATAGTTTTTCTTAAAATGTTCTTTGAAAATTGCACAGTGAAAAAAGTTGTTTTAAAAAAATTAAAACTACGCAAGTAGTTTATAAATTAATTTAATACAATTTCGCAAAATTAATATAACCGTCTATGTAAATAGACAGAATCAAGGTCAAGCTACAAAGGGCGCATGGCGAATGCCTTGGCACTAGGAGCCGAAGAAGGACGCGTTAAGCTGCGATAAGCTTTGGGTAGGCGCAAATAGCCTGTGATCCAAAGATTTCCGAATGGGGGAACCCACATAGTAACAACTATGTACTGCATACTGAATAAATAGGTATGCAGAGGTAGACCCGGGGAACTGAAACATCTAAGTACCCGGAGGAAGAGAAAGAAACATCGATTTCCTAAGTAGCGGCGAGCGAAAGGGAAAGAGCCCAAACCCAGGTCTTTGATCTGGGGGTTGAGGATAGATCATAAATACTGCAATTCCTTAATTGAAGATAGCTGGAAAGCTGCTCCGCAGAAGGTAATAGGCCTGTAAATGAAAAGGAAAAACAGTCAGATCTAATCCAGAGTACCACGAGACACGTGAAACCTTGTGGGAAGCTGGGAGGACCACCTCCCAAGGCTAAATACTACCTAGTGACCGATAGTGAAGAAGTACCGTGAGGGAAAGGTGAAAAGAACCCCGGAAGGGGAGTGAAATAGAACCTGAAACCGTGTGCCTACAACCGGTCGAAGCACTTTATATGTGTGACGGCGTGCTTTTTGTAGAACGAGCCAACGAGTTACGATATGTAGCAAGGTTAAGTACTTAAGGTACGGAGCCGAAGGGAAACCAAGTCTGAATAGGGCGCATAGTTGCATGTCGTAGACCCGAAACCGGGTGACCTATCCATGGCCAGGATGAAGCGGAAGTAAAATTCCGTGGAGGTCCGAACCACGTTGGTGTTGAAAAACCATGGGATGAGCTGTGGATAGCGGAGAAATTCCAATCGAACTCGGAGATAGCTGGTTCTCCTCGAAATAGCTTTAGGGCTAGCGTCGATTAATTGAGTAATGGAGGTAGAGCACTGAATGGGCTAGGGGCTGACAACAGTTACTGAACCCTATCAAACTCCGAATGCCATATACTTTTATTTCGGCAGTCAGACTGCGAATGATAAGATCCGTAGTCAAAAGGGAAACAGCCCAGACCATCAGCTAAGGTCCCAAAGTGTAAGTTAAGTGGAAAAGGATGTGGGATTTCTAAGACAACTAGGATGTTGGCTCAGAAGCAGCCACTCATTTAAAGAGTGCGTAATAGCTCACTAGTCAAGAGATCCTGCGCCGAAGATGTCCGGGGCTAAAACTTACCACCGAAGCTATGGGTGTACACAATTGTGTACGCGGTAGAGGAGCTTTCTGTACTGGCTGAAGTCATACCGTAAGGAGTGGTGGACGGTACAGAAGTGAGAATGTTGGCATGAGTAGCGAGAGTTAAGTGAGAATCTTAACGGTCGAAAACCTAAGGTTTCCTGAGGAAGGCTCGTCCTCTCAGGGTTAGTCGGGACCTAAGCCGAGGCCGAAAGGCGTAGGTGATGGACAATCGGTTGATATTCCGATACCACCAATGGACGTTATTAGAAATGGGATGACGCAGGAGGATAAGATGTGCACACTATTGGATGTGTGTCTAAGCATTTAGGCGGAGCAAGCAGGCAAATCCGTTTGCTCTTAACGCTGAGATGTGATGGGGAAGGGAATTTATTCCCGAAGTATCTGATTCCACGCTGCCAAGAAAAGTCTCTATCGAGGATATTGGTGCCCGTACCGCAAACCGACACAGGTAGGTGAGGAGAGAATCCTAAGACCATCGGAAGAATTGTTGTTAAGGAACTCGGCAAATTGACCCCGTAACTTCGGGAGAAGGGGTGCCTACGTAAGTAGGTCGCAGAGAATAGGCCCAAGCAACTGTTTAGCAAAAACACAGGTCTCTGCTAAAGCGAAAGCTGATGTATAGGGGCTGACGCCTGCCCGGTGCTGGAAGGTTAAGGGGATTACTTAGCGCAAGCGAAGGTATGAACTTAAGCCCCAGTAAACGGCGGCCGTAACTATAACGGTCCTAAGGTAGCGAAATTCCTTGTCGGGTAAGTTCCGACCCGCACGAATGGCGTAATGATTTGGGCACTGTCTCAACAACACATCCGGCGAAATTGTAGTGCAAGTGAAGATGCTTGCTACCCGCGATTGGACGGAAAGACCCCGTAGAGCTTTACTGTAGCTTAGCATTGAATTTCGGTATTGTCTGTACAGGATAGGTGGGAGACTGAGAAACATGGGCGTCAGCCTGTGTGGAGTCATCCTTGGGATACCACCCTGACAGTACTGAGGTTCTAACTGGAGGCCATGAATCTGGTCACAGGACATTGTTAGGTGGGCAGTTTGACTGGGGCGGTCGCCTCCAAAAAAGTAACGGAGGCGCCCAAAGGTTCCCTCAGCGCGGTTGGAAATCGCGCGAAGAGTGCAAAGGCAGAAGGGAGCCTGACTGCGACACTTACAAGTGGAGCAGGGACGAAAGTCGGGCTTAGTGATCCGGTGGTACCTCGTGGGAGGGCCATCGCTCAACGGATAAAAGCTACCTCGGGGATAACAGGCTGATCTCCCCCAAGAGTCCACATCGACGGGGAGGTTTGGCACCTCGATGTCGGCTCGTCGCATCCTGGGGCTGAAGTAGGTCCCAAGGGTTGGGCTGTTCGCCCATTAAAGCGGCACGCGAGCTGGGTTCAGAACGTCGTGAGACAGTTCGGTCCCTATCCGTCGCGGGCGTAGGAAATTTGAAGGGAGCTGTCCTTAGTACGAGAGGACCGGGATGGACAAACCTCTGGTGCACCAGTTGTCACGCCAGTGGCATCGCTGGGTAGCTATGTTTGGAAGGGATAAACGCTGAAAGCATCTAAGCGTGAAGCCCACCCTGAGATGAGATTTCCCATAACTCGCACGTAAGTGCGGTGTTAGTAAGACTCCTGGAAGACCACCAGGTTGATAGGTTAGAGGTGTAAGCATGGTAACATGTTCAGCTGACTAATACTAATAAGTCGAGGGCTTGACCTAAATATATAATTAAAAGTAATGCGATATACTTCTTTCGCAGAAATTATTTCTTTCGTAAGAAAGAAACTAAGCTTCTGACAAAGGAAGAAGATTAATTCACTGTGCAATTTTGAGAGAATATCTCATAAAGTATATTGACAAGTTAACAATAGCTTGGTATACTTTAATTGTAAGGTTAATGCCTTATAAATCTGGTGATTATGGCATGAAGGTAACACCCGTTCCCATACCGAACACGAAGGTTAAGCTTCAATGCGCCGATGGTACTGCAGGGGTGACCTTGTGGAAGAGTAGGTTGTCGCCAGGTCAATACATGGATCTTTAGCTCAGCTGGTTAGAGCTACCGGCTCATAACCGGTCGGTCCGGGGTTCGAGTCCCTGAAGGTCCACCATATGTGGGGATATAGCTCAGCTGGGAGAGCACCTGCCTTGCACGCAGGGGGTCAAGGGTTCGATTCCCTTTATCTCCACCAAAAAACAGTCCAAATATGGGCTGTTTTTTATTTCGTTAAAAATTAGTCCTTAACGACATTTCAAAAGGAAATGATTTAATTATAGATTTATTAGGTAAGATGTATTACAATATAAAAGCAATAATATGAAATATGAAAGGAACTTTATGATGTCACTATATAGAGTAAAGCAGTTTTACAGGTCAATGGTTTCGAAGATTAATGATGAAGATTTAGAGTTTCTTAAAATGCATTTAGAAACTTATGAATTACAATTATTAAACCAATTACCTACTTATGAGCAAAAACACTGTATAAATGTAGCTAGGGATGTAAAATTAACTTGTAATCAAAGAAAGTTAGAATCAAATGATTTGATAAAGGTTGCATTGCTTCATGATATAGGTAAAATATATAATAGTATGAATCCAATAGATAAAGCTATAATGGTTATAATTCACAAGGTGACAAATGGAAAAATTAGAACATATAAGAAAAATAAAAATGTTAATATTTATTATAATCATGGAGATATAGGATATAGTTTATTAAGGAAGTATGGTTACAACGATAGAATTTTATTTTTAGTGAAAAATCATCATAATAATAATAATATAACAGGTGATATAGAATTAGATTTATTAAAAGAATGTGATGATAGAAATTAAGAAACTAATATATAGTTTCTTTTTTTGATTTATCACAGTAAAAGTATATATTAGATAAATATACTTATAAAAAAGGATGCTTTTAATTTAAAATCATTTATATGTTATAAAGTATTTCTAATAATACATAAAGAGTGATAGAATATAATTAAATACAAATATTGGGAGGAAAGAATGGATTCAAAGGAAAGAAGAGGATATATTAAAAACAAATTATTTAAAGACAATATTACATGTAAAGGTAACTTTTTAGCAGAGAAACTAGGGGTTACAAGACAAGTTATAGTAAAAGATATTGCAATTATAAGGGCAGAAGGTGTAAATATAATTGCGACTTCAGAAGGTTATTTAATACCTAAAGAAGAAAGTAATTATGTAAGGCGGGTAATTGCAGTTTCACACACAAGAGACGATATATATAATGAGCTTGAATGCATTGTAAAATTTGGGGGTATAGTAGAGGATGTAACAGTAGAACACTCTTTATACGGTGAAATAAGAGCAATGCTCATGATAAAGACAATTATGGATATTGAGAAATTCACAAGAAAGTTTAAAGAATTTAGTGCCAAGCCATTATCCTCGTTAACTAAAGGAATACACTTACATACTATAAAAGCGGATAATGAAGAGATTATAGAGTGTATTATAAAAGAATTAAAAAATAAGAATTACTTAATTTGTGAGTAATTTAATTATTAAAGGAGAAAGTATTATGGAAAATGTTGCACTTTTAAAATGTACGGAATATGATGTCGATTTAGTAGAAAAAAAGTTGCGAGAGGGATTTGAATTATTGGGTGGACACCAATTTTTGAAACAATTAATACCAAAAAACAGTAAAGTACTTTTAAAGCCTAATATGTTAAGTGTTGAGAGTAAAGGATCGCCAGTAGTAACTCATTATGCTGTTTTTGAAGCAGTAATTAGAGTTATTAGGGAATATTCTAGTTACATTAGCTTTGGTGATTCGCCTGGCTTCGGAGATTCAAGAAAAGCAGCAGAAAAATCTGGTCTTATGGAGGTTGCTGATAAATACGGAGTTACTTTTGAGGATTTTAAAGAGTCAGTACATATTAAATTAGATAATTCTATTTTATGTAAATCTTGGAATATCTCTAAAGCTGCTTATGAGGCAGACGTTGTTATATCACTGCCAAAACTTAAAACACATGCTATGGCCTATTATACAGGAGCTGTAAAAAATCAATTTGGTTGTATACCAGGAACGCAAAAAGCAACTTGGCATACAAGAATGCCTGATGCAAATAATTTTTGCAAGATGCTTTTGGATTTGAATACGGCCGTTGGGACTAATTTTGCTATTTTAGACGGTATAATTGCTATGGAAGGTAATGGACCTAAAAGTGGACAGCCATATAAAATGAATACTTTAATTATGGGACAGAGCTTAACAGCTGTGGATTCCACTGCCGTTAGACTTATAGGTTACGATGATCCTTTGGATACACCTGTTTTAAAAGAAGCATATGATAGCAAATGGGGAGTAGTACTTTCAAAGGATATAAACATACTTGGTGAAGACTTAGAATCTATGAAAGCAAAAGATTTTAAACTATGTAGGAAGGGAGGTAACTTTTATTTTATAAACCCAGGGGTAACTAATTTTCTAAGAGAAATGATAGCACCAAACCCAACCCTAATTAAAGAAAAATGCATAGGGTGTGGAAGGTGTGCTGAGGTATGTCCAGAGAAGCCTGCGGCGATTGAGATGGTACTAAAAGGAGACATATTAAATCCTAAATGGAATATGCATGAATGTATTAGATGTTTTTGTTGTCAGGAATTATGCCCAGTTGGTGCAATTGAAACAAAATATTCAAAGTTAGCTAAATTACTAAAATTAGATAAGAGGTGATTTTTTACGAAAAGAAAAAAGACCGTAGCTATCATTATAGCAATAATAGTAATACTTTTAGCTTTCTTAGGTAACATAATTAATTTTGCTATAAACATACAGTGGTTTAAGGAAGTAGGATATTTATCAGTATATTTTACTAAATTAACATCAATTTTAAAGTTAATGATACCAGTGTTTATGGTGAGTTATATTGCAATATGGATGTATTATAAAACATTTAAAAGTAGTATTTTAAGATGGAAAAAGGTTGTTGAAGTGAATAAAAATAAAGAAAGATTAAAACGCAAAATTATTATATTTATAAATGTTATAATCTCTTTTATAGTTTCGATTACCTTTGCTTCTAACTATTGGTATACAATACTGCAGTTCGCGAATGCTACAAGTTTTAATACTGTAGACCCATTATTTAAAAAAGATATTTCATTTTTTATATTCAAACTTCCATTAATTGAATCACTATATCGAATGTTCATAACTTTGCTAGTAGTATTAGTAATTATTACTATAGTAATATACATTACATTAACTGCTAAGGATCATATATTACATTCCAATAAAGAAAATATATTTTCTAAACTTAAAAACTTTAAGAGTGGAATAACTAAATTTGCAGGAAGGCAGCTTTCCATAGTGTCTTCACTAATATTTATGCTGGTAGCTCTTGGATACTTAGTAAAAGCTTGGAATCTAGTATACTCGCCAAGAGGAATAGTATTTGGAGCAGGATATACAGATATACATGTAACCTTAAGGTTTTACCAAACAATAGCGGTGGTATCTTTAATTGCAGCCATAATTACATTTATAAGTATACTAAAATATAAAACAAAGCCTGTGATTATATCTGTTATTGTGGTTGTTGCATTAATTTTTGGGGAACATATAACAGCAAATCTAGTTCAAAAGTTTCAAGTTCAATCGAATGAAAAAACTTTAGAAAAACCATATATTCAATATAATATAGACAATACGAGAAAAGCTTTTAATTTAGCCACCATAGGAGAAGTTCCATTTGAAATAAAAAATGATTTAACGAAAGAGGATATTAATTTTAATAAAGATACTATTGATAATATAAAAATAAACTCTTTTAAACCAGCATTAGAATTTTATAATCAATTTCAATATATGAGGTTTTATTATGGATTTAATGATTTAGATATTGATAGATATAATATAAATGGGAAATACAATCAAGTATTTATTGCACCAAGAGAAATTGAGTTAGAGTCATTAAAAGACAATTCAAATACTTGGCAAAATAGACATCTAGTTTATACTCATGGATACGGTGTGGCTATGAGTAAGGTAAACTCTGTAACAAGTGAAGGTCAGCCGGATTTTGTGATTAATAATATACCTTTAGAAAATAAAACAAGTATAAAAACAGATAATCCTAGAATATATTTTGGTGAAAGTACCAATGATTATAGTATAGTCAATACAAAAATTGGAGAGTTAGATTATCCTAAGGGTGGAGAAAACCAAATTAATAACTATGATGGAAAGGCTGGAATAAAGATGAGCGTCGCAAATAGAATTTTATTTGCAATAAATAAAAAAAGTACTCAGTTTTTATTATCCAACGATATAACTTCTAATAGTAAAATATTAATTGATAGAAATATAGTTCAAAGAGTAAAAAAAATTGCTCCATTTTTAACATATGATAGTGATCCATACATTGTAATTAACGAAGGAAGATTATACTGGATTATAGATGCATATACAACCTCCGATAGATATCCGTTTTCACAGCCACAAAATGGTGTGAATTATATGAGGAATTCAATTAAAGTTGTCATTGACGCAGTAGATGGAATACCTGAATTTTATATAGTTGATAAAAAGGATCCTATAGCAAATAATTATTCAAAGATATTTACAAAACTATTTAAGCATTCAGAGACAGTTCCTAGTGGTATAAAAGAACATCTTAGATATCCAGAAGTCTTATTTAATTTACAATGTAATGTACTTGGTAAATACCACATAACTGATCCTGGAGTATTTTATAACGGAGATGATGTGTGGTCTATAGCAACTAACAAAGAGAAGGTTGAGGGTAAAAATGAAAAAAACAAAGCTTCTTATGTAATAATGAAACTACCGAATGAAAGCACAGAAGAAATGATCTTACTTGAATACTTCAACACTAAAGGGCGAGATAACATGGTATCGTTATTGGCAGCAAGGATGGATGGGGACAATTATGGGAAAATGGTTTTATATAAATTCCCACCGAAGCAAACAGTATATAGCCCTGTACTATTTAAACAAAAGATGAATCAGGACACTATAATATCAAAAGAATTATCACTTTGGAATACACAAGGTTCACAAGTCCAATTTGGAGAAACATTAATTATACCAATTAAAAATTCTTTGATTTATGTAGAGCCTATGTATTTGAGAGCTAAAGGCGAGAAAAGCATACCAGAGATGAAAAAGGTTATAGTGTCTTATGGTGATAAAATAGTTTTAGCTGATAATATAGAGTTAGCGCTTGAACAAATATTTGATTATACAGACAAAAATAATATATCCCAAACTAAAGAAAAATCAAATTTAGATGAAAAATCATTGGAAAATATAAAAATTGCTAAAGAAATTTATAACAAGGCGTTGGAAGCTCAAAAAAATGGTAAGTGGGCTGAATATGGGATATTTATAAAACAATTAGGTGATACATTAAATAAAATAAGTGAGTAAAATATATTTAAATATAGTTAACATAATCAATCATATTAAAACCTCCTCAGTTTTAAATAGGATTATGTTACATTGTATTATCATGGAATGTTATCTTAGGACATATATTGTTGTATGTCCTTACTTTTATAGTATAATTTGTTTTGCGTTATGTAAAAATATATAGAGTGAGATAAATATTGTATAAAACAAAGGAATTTGAAATAAAATGTCGAATAAGTTTATATATATAAGAGTGTAAGGGGTATGGGGGTTATGTTATGAAATATACAAATAATAATTTGTATAAGGCTGGTAAAAATTCATTGTGTATAGGTACAGATTCTTTAAATATTAATAATTTACCTAAAGTAATAATAAAAAATATTTCAGATGCTCTTATAAACGGAGAAAAAATAATATTTTTTACAGATGATATATTCTATAAAAATATTGAAAAAAACTTTGATGGTGATGAAGACTTCATAAGGCATAATATAAATGAAGGTATCTTTAAAATAAAAACGTATAATATTGATACTTTTGATTATGACTATAGAGAGTTTTTAGATATTATTTTTGTTGTTAGACAAAAATTGAGAATAGTATGGGATTTTAAAAATGTAATTAGAAGAGTTGGAAAAGTAGATGTTTTAATTAAATGTGTTCAAAAAATAATAGAGTGTTCAAAAGATAATATTTCTAATATGATATACATTAACAATAATGTATATAACTTCAATGAATTGCATAGATTTAGCAATTTATTTCAAACATTAATTATTATAGATAGAAATAAAGAAATGGAATTTAAAAATAAGGGTGAAATAGAAAAAGCAATTTGGATGCTTCAGTCTAATTCACAACTAAAATATCAGAATAAAAATTTAGTTTTATTTAATGATATTTTTTCAGATATACCCCAAAATACAGATGAAAATGAATTCAGAGAAATCGTAATGAATAAAATTAAGGCTGTATGTGATGTAGATTTTTGTATTTTACATAGTTCAGTTAAAGAGCAAAAAAATGCGATAGAATTGGGTAATTATTATGGGATCACTAAAAAACATAAATATTATTTGATTAAGGATATAAAAACGATCCATTATATTAATAGCTTCAATGAAATGGTATTAAATAGTAATGGAGATTCATTATTAAATTTAAGTGAAATAGAGGACTCAGAATTAGTAGAAAAATTCAAGTTATTAGGCATAGTAAGCTATATGGCTATTAATGTAGAATATTATGATAGTTCTAAGGGTGTAATATGTATAGGAAGATATAAAAATAATAGAGAGCTATCTAAAAATAACATAGAACATTTAAAATCAATATGTAAAACTGCATTTTATTTAATACAGGATCAAAAAAGATTTTCTGATATGCGAAATAGACTAATACAAAACGAAAAACTGAGAGCTATGGGAGAAATGGCTGCGGGAATAACTCATGATATAAATAATATACTTACACCAATTGTAGGCTCTGTTCAACTTTTAAAGGATAAAACTAAGGAAAAAGAAAATTTGAAGTTGATTAGCATTATAGAAATATGTGCGTATGATGGAATCAATATTACTAATAAGGTTAAAAAATTAACCCAAAAATGTAATGGAAAAGATAATGATTTTGAAATTTTTAGTGTAGATAATGTAATTTCAGATGCAATAGATTTAACTAAAAGTAAATGGCTAACAGGAAGTAGTTTTAAAGGAATAAAAATAAGCATAATTAAATCATTAAAATCTAATGAGGAGATGCAAGGAAATATAACAGAAATAAGAGAGGTATTTATAAATATAATAGTAAATGCTATAGATGCTATGCCAAAAGGTGGTAAAATAGAATTCATTACTAAAAATAAAGCTAATATGGCTATTATAGAAATAAGAGATAGTGGAATGGGAATGAAAAAAGAGATTCAAAAAAGAATATTTGAACCGTTTTTTACAACAAAAGGTAATGATGGCTCAGGGCTTGGATTAAGTATCTCTTATAATATAATACTTTCACATAAAGGGAGCATGGAAATTGAAAGCAAACAAAATGTAGGAACTTCTTTTATTATTAAATTACCCCTATGTGAAAAAATAACTAAAAGTGATGACGTAGGATTAAGGGATGTAATTGATTTTGAAGGCAACATTCTTGTTATCGATGATCAGGAGCAAATAAGAAATGTTGTTGCTAGTATGATAAAATCAATTGTTAAATGTAAAACAAAGGCTTGTGGATGTGAAAATTTAGACTCAGAGTTACAAAGGAGAAAATATGATATAATTGTATGTGATTTTACCATGCCGAGTATTAATGGGTTTCAAGTTGCTGAAAAAGTTAAAAAAATAAACAATCAGACATATTTTTGCTTAATGACAGGTTGGGTGGGATCTTTTGAAGGTCAAGATATGAATAATGTTGATTTCATTTTAAATAAACCTATAAATAAAGAAAGTTTAAAAAAAATGCTTTCTTGTTATAGTATAAGAGATTGAATATCCATCAAATAACAATTACGTCTAAAATACGGGCGAAAAGAAGAATGGATGACTGTTCTTCTTTTTTAGTGAAATTAGGAAAAAATTTAACATATTGAGTCACATGTTTAAAAAAGGATATAATAATAATGTAAATTAAAACAGTTTTGTTTTATGCTGGAGGGTTACGATGGACTATGATGTACTTATTTTGGGCGGAGGAATAATTGGATGTGCAGTTGCTTATGAGATCTCAAAATATAATCTTAATATAGCTGTTATTGAAAAAGACTATGATATAGCGGATGATGTAGCATTAATAAACACTGCTATGATATATAATGGTATTGAAAGTGAAGATGTTTTAACTGCAAAGCTTGAACGTATGGGTAATAAAATGATGGATACTATAAGTGCTAAATTTAATGTTCCCTTTAAAAGGTGCGGTTCCTTAATAATTGCTCAAACTGATGAAGAGGTTGAAATAATCAAAAAAATATATAATAGAGCAATAGAGCGAGGCACGAAGGACGTATTTATTTTAGACCCAGAATACATATATGAAATGGAACAAAACTTAAATATAGATGTTAAAAAAGCGTTATATTCTAAAAATACGGGGGTAATTTGTCCATTTGATTTAGCATTATCTTATGGCGAAGTGGCATTTGATAATGGTGTAAAATTTAAATTAGAAGAAGAAGTAATAGATATTCAAGAAATATCAAAAGGATTTAGAGTTGTTACTAATAAAAATAAATTCACTTGCAAAATGGTAATAAATACAACACCTTCAGAAAATTACAGTATAGTAAATGAAAAAAAACTTCATGTAAATAATAATGAAGGAATATCAAAGTATATACTTTTAGACAATGATAAAAAAGCAAGATTTTCGCATGCATTATTTATGATTAATGTTAAAGGGGAAAGTATGTATACAATTCCAACTATGGAGGGCGATACTGTAGCTGCTTTTGATACAAAAAAGAATGTCAGTTATGATGAAATAGTAAATAGGGTATCCAAGATAACAAATGGTCTAGACGATATGGATGTTAAAATGTTTTTAGAATGGCCCTTTTTCGAAGAGCCTATGATAATTGATGATAGCGGTATAGATGATGGACTTATTCAGATTAAAGGAAAGCACTACGGTCAAGTTACTATGACACCTGCTATAGCAAGCATTGTATGTGAGAGTGTAGTGAGCAAGATGGAATGCAAGCTCAAAAAAGATTTCAATGATAAAAGGCGTGAGTACTATAAGTTTAGAGAATTGTGTGACGAGGAAAGAAAAAGTATTATTAAGATAGATAAAAAATATGGTAATATAATATGCGGATGTGAAAAAGTAACTGAAGGTGAAATAGTGGATGCTATAAGGAGACCTTTAGGTGCACGGACGGTAGAAGGAGTTAAAAGAAGAACCGGTGCTGCATTTGGAAATTGTCAAGGATCACATTGTTTAAACAAGATTGTTTCTATTTTAGCAAGAGAAACCAATAAGAAAATGACAGAGATAGTTAAGGACTCAAAAAATTCTAATATTGTGTTATATAGAATAAAAGAATTTGATAGTATGTAGGAGATGATTTTATTTGAGCGAAAAAACTGATTGCAAATTTAATGAAACTAAAGCAATATTAACAACTTTAGTTAGAATAAAAGGATCTAAATTACGAAATGTAGTTCCAGTAAAAAGTAGTAAACCTATTAGTAAGAAGTTATGGATCGAATGCTCAAAAGCATTAAGCAGGATACATGTAGGTCCTCCTATAAAAATAGGGGATATAGTATGTAAAAACGTACTTAATACTGGAGTTGATATTATTTGCACAAAAAATATTGAAAGAAATACTTAATTAAAATTTTACAAGAATAAATAATTAATAATATTTAAGGAGGAATAGTCATGTTAGATTTGAAAAGAATAAGAAATAATCCAGAAGAAATAAAAAAATTAATGAAAAATAGAGGGGAAAATTTTGATTTATCAGTAATTGATGAAGTGGTATCTCTTGATAAAGCAAGAAGGGATATATTAGTTGAGGTTGAAGAATTAAAAAATAATAGGAACACTCAATCTGCGCTTATACCAAAGCTTAAGAAAAGTGGAGAAAATGTAGAAGAAATTATGTCCCAAATGAAAAAACTTTCAGATGAAATTAAAAATTTTGATATTGAGCTATATGAAGTAAATGAAAAAATTAAAAATATTATGTTAAGTATCCCAAACATACCGAGTGTAAATGTGCCAGAAGGGGATACCGAGGAAGATAATGTTGAAGTGAAAAAATGGGGAGAGCCTAAACATTTCAGCTATGCAGCTAAAGCGCATTGGGATTTGGGAACAGACAATGATATTTTAGATTTTGAAAGAGGCGCAAAGATTACGGGTTCAAGATTTACAGTATATAAAGGCCTCGGAGCAAGGCTTGAAAGAGCACTAATAAGTTATTTTTTAGATCTTCATGTGGATAACAATGGGTATACAGAAATACTGCCTCCATATATGGTTAATAGACAAAGTATGATCGGTACGGGTCAATTACCTAAGTTTGAAGAAGATGCTTTTAAAGTGGCTAATACAGACTATTTCTTAATACCGACAGCAGAGGTACCTGTTACAAATATTTATAGAGATGAGATATTAAGTGGTCAAGATCTTCCTATAAAGCATGTTGCGTATAGTGCTTGTTTTAGACAAGAAGCAGGTTCAGCAGGAAGGGATAGTAGAGGACTTATAAGGCAACATCAATTTAATAAAGTAGAACTTCTTAAATTCACAAAGCCTGAGGATTCATATGCAGAGCTTGAAAAGTTACTTATGGATGCAGAGTCAGTATTACAAGGACTTGAATTACCTTATAGAATAGTTAAGATATGTAAAGGCGATTTAGGATTTACAGCATCATTTAAATATGATATCGAGGTTTGGATGCCAAGCTACAACAAGTATGTTGAAATATCAAGCTGTAGTAATTTCGAGGATTTCCAAGCAAGGCGTGCCAACATTAAGTATAAAGATGATAAAAAGGATAAAGCTAATTATATTCATACACTAAATGGATCAGGGGTAGCTATTGGAAGAGCATTAGCTGCAGTACTTGAAAACTACCAGAATGAAGATGGATCAGTAACTATTCCAAATGTTTTAGTGAAGTATATGGGACAAAAAACATTAATTTCAAAATAAGTATTTAAATTATTAATTTATATCATAATAATAAATGAGCAACTTAAGTATTTAATATTAAGTTGTTTATTTATTATAGTATATGAAATTGAAGTTTATGGCATGAAATATAAATGTGTTGACAGGTGATGTTTATGCTGATATAATAAATCTTGTCGTTAAGATATGGAGGGATGGTCGAGTTGGTTTAAGGCACCGGTCTTGAAAACCGACGTACGTGAAAGCGTACCGTGGGTTCGAATCCCACTTCCTCCACCATTTTTTAACGACATAAAATTAAGCTATGGAGAAATACTCAAGTGGCTAAAGAGGTGCCCCTGCTAAGGGTATAGACTGGGAAACTGGTGCGAGGGTTCAAATCCCTCTTTCTCCACCAGCAACATCTAACATTTGTTAGATGTTTTTTATTTTCACATAATATATTATGTTGGTAAATGTTTTCAAAAAAATATTGACAGGATATCAACATGCTGATATAATTAACCTTGTCGTTAAGATATGGAGGGATGGTCGAGTTGGTTTAAGGCACCGGTCTTGAAAACCGACGTACGTGAAAGCGTACCGTGGGTTCGAATCCCACTTCCTCCACCATTTTTTAACGACATAAAATTAAGCCATGGAGAAATACTCAAGTGGCTAAAGAGGTGCCCCTGCTAAGGGTATAGACTGGGAAACTGGTGCGAGGGTTCAAATCCCTCTTTCTCCACCAAAAGTATCTAACAATTGTTAGATACTTTTTTTACTTTATTGAATAACTACAAGGTGAATTATACGCCCACTGAAGTTTTTTATTTGTTAGGGCATGTAACTCATAGCTATAGAGGAGGGAGACTTTCCTTCTGAAAAATCGTTATATTACAAAATAAGTAATTTGATTATTGAATTAAAAGTAAATAAAAGGTATAATTATAGTATTAAAATAATAAAGAAGGCTAAAATATGTTAAAAGGTAATAAAATATTATTGAGATGTGTAGAGAGACGAGATTTGAATATATTTTATGATATTTGGGCTGATGAAGAGGTTAGGAGACTTGATGGTAATTTTAGATTGCCTCCATCTAAAGAGGATATATTAAATAATTTTAATAAGTTTATTAATCTTGATAAGAAATATCTTAGCATTATAAATGGAAAAGGCGTAGTTGTAGGATATATAACGTTTAGAGAAATTAGTGAAAGTAAAAATGTATATGTATTAGGTATAACTGTAGGTCAAAACTTTTGGAATAGAGGATATGGGCAAGATTCTGTAAAGGTTTTGTTAAAATATTTATTCATGGATATTGCTGCGCATAGAGTAGAGCTCGAAGTACTAGATTTTAATTTAAGAGCAATTCAATGTTATAAAAAATGTGGGTTTATAGAAGAAGGAAAGAAGAGAAAGACTTGCTTTTCCTATGGGAATTATAGGGATGTAATTATTATGGGAATTCTTAGAGAAGATTTTGTAAATAAAAGTTTGTAAATAAATCTTTACTCTTAGCATATAATATGGTAATATAGTAATGATATATATGCGTTGGTAGCTCAGTTGGATAGAGTAGCTGGCTACGAACCAGTTGGTCGCAGGTTCGACTCCTGTCCGACGCACCATAAGAACCCAGTAACTGTAATAGTTACTGGGTTCTGTCGTTTTTTTTGAAGGTTGTATAAAATATAAAAATGAAGAATAATTCCATATGTGAACAGAGATGCTGCAAATGGTGTACCGTACACCCTTTGTTAATGGCTATATGGCACCAAAGAAAAAACTGCACCAGTTCCAATGACTAAGGATCTAAATGTGAAAAATCTAAATTTAAAGTTAAGAACTAATTATGCATAAAAAAATAGGACTGAAAAGTTATTTCAGTCCTATTTCTTCTCCCATTAATACAGAAGTTTCAAAACCTAATTGTGTTTGGTTTAGTAAATCCTCATGAATTTTTACGACATCTTTTTTAAAAAACAGGATTACAGTGGAACCACCGAATTTGAAGTACCCTTTTTCCTCTCCTTTTGTAATTTTGGCATCTGTACTATAACTTTGAAGAATTGAACCTACGCAAGTAGCACCAACCTCCATGCAAATAACATCACCAAAGTTATCTGAGTGAAAAATGCTCCATTCTCTTTTATTTTGACAAAATAATTTTTTTATATTTTTTAATGCTATAGGGTTTACAGAATAATAATGACCTTTGATTCTAGTTGTATCGCTACAGACACCATCATCAATAAAATGAAAGCGATGATAATCAGTTGGGCATAATCTAAAGATTAAGCAGGTACCTCCATCGTACAAATTGTATACTTCATTATCTTGGAGTAGTTCTTTAAGCGAATAAGTAAAGCCTTTTACTTGGACTAAATCATTCAAGTTAATATTATCGTAAGCCAAAATTTTGCCGTCACAAGGCGAGATTAAAGCATTATTATTTTTATCAATTATTCGGGCACTTGTATTTAAAGGTCTTATAAAAAAATCATTAAAAGACGAATACTCATTATAAGTCTTAGTGTATAAAGACATATCAATATCAAAATCTTTAATAAAATCTTTGATTTTTCTAGAACTTATTTTTGTGTCGCAGTAATAACCATATAATTTTGAAAATAGCTTTTTCTTAAGTAATAACTCAACTAGTCCTTTTCCAGAAGGAGAGGAATAAGACCAATTTAAATACTTTTCACCAGCGACCTTTTCAATTTCATATTTATTTTGTTTTCTATTGTAATACTTAATCATAAAAATACCTCGTTTTTATAGTTTATGTTATAATTTGCCGGATTTTATTATAGAGATTAATAACCAAAAGCCCATAAATGCCGCAGCCAAAAAACCAGTTATACCAATAAGTGATATGTTATATATTTTAGGCCCTATATTAGAATTTAAAATTGTACAAGATCCTATAATCATTGAAGAAATAATAAGGCCAAAAACTAATCGGTTTATACCTTTATTTAATTCATTTATAGGAGCGTTTAAATTTTTATGTTCTAATTGAAGTTTAGCTCTTCCCGTTATTAGACTTTCAGATAATTCTATAATTTTTGATGGAAGTTTAAATGAATCTTTTATAAATGAATATGTATAAATAAGTAAAGTATTAGAATCTAGATTTTTTAATAAAGAAAATTTATTATTATCCTTTACATAAGGGATAGCTATATCTATTATTTTTATATCAGGAGCGATACTTGCTATTACACCTTCTAAAATTACAAGAGCTCTTATTAGAAGTGTAAAATCACGAGGTAGACGAATATTGTTTTGTTTAGCTATATTAAAGATTTCAGAGAGCATAACGGAAATCTGAATGTTGTTTAAAGAAACTGAAAGATAATTTACAATTAGATAATCTAAGTCTTCATATAGTTTATTTCTATCTACATAGCCCTTTTTTATTCCTATAGATAAAAGAGATGAAATCATTTTATTTATGTCATTAAGAACAACAGCTGATATCATATCATTTAGTGTTGATTTCAATGAATTCGAGAGACTCCCCATAATTCCAAAGTCAATAAAACAAATTTTACCTTCGCATATAAATATATTTCCGGGGTGTGGATCTCCGTGAAAAAAGCCATCTTGTAGAACTTGTTTTAAGTAAGATAAAGCTAATTTCTTACCTAAATCATCAAGATCATAATGAAAAGTTAGGAGCTTTTTCATATCATCTACTTTAAAGCCATAAATTCTTTCCATAGTTAAAACCCTAGTACTAGATAAATCTTGAACCACGTAAGGTACATATAAAAATGCAACATCTTTGTTGAGATTTTTAAAGTTATTTATATTTTTAACTTCATTGTTAAAATCAAGCTCAAGTTCAGTTGCTAAAAGTATTTCATGTAAGGCTTCTTCAGGGTCGATTGGTGAATCAGAGAATTTTGTTTTTGTGAATTTTATTATACGAACGAGTATAGAAATATCTAATTTCATCTTTTTTGCAATATCTGGTCTTTGTATTTTAACTACTACATCCCTACCATCCTTTAAGGTAGCCTTATGCACTTGAGAAATAGATGCAGAGGCTAAAGGTTCTTCGTAAAACTTTTGAAAACACTCAGTTGTTGATTTTCCAAATTGATCAAAGAATACTTTTTTTATGGTTTCAATGTTTTCTGGAAGTACGCTATCTTGGAGCTTTGACAGTTCTACTATATAAGCTGAGGGTAATAAATCTGGTCTAGTACTCAATATTTGGCCAATCTTTATAAAAGTAGGGCCAAGCTCTTCAAAGGCTTTCCTTAAATTTTCAGGGAGTTTATTTTGTTTGTTAAATTTAGAGTCTATAATATATCCAAAGCCATAAGAGCCAAGAACTTTAATAATTGTTCTAAATCGATTAACAGAATTACGTCGCATTTTATACCTCACTTAAAAATAAAAGACCTGAAAGAATAGCAGGACTTTCATTTGACTTTCATTTGTGAATTTATGGCTGAAGGGTTTCTAAATTTGATAATCTTTTATTCAAAGTTTCAATATCTTCTTTAGTTGCAAAGCTCATTTCTGAAAGGAGTAATAACATATCTTCTTTTGTCAAAGGCTTTTCTTCTTCTGTAAAAACTTTAGATTCTTCTTTTTTTCCTTTTACGGTTCTTTTTAGTTCTTCAGATAAATTCTTACCCTCTTCTAAGGTTAATTTACCCTTTTGTACAAAATCATCTATTAGATTTGTAGCTTTTTCATAAGTATATGCTGCAGATCCTAGTCCAGCGAGGAAAAAATTTTTTATATCATTATTCAATTAGAACACCTCCAGTTAATAGTATATAGTATACAGTATATACTATTAACTGTATTAAAATTCTAATAATAAATAAACACTATAAGATTTTTAATAATTAATATAAAATTTGTGTTTTAATTTATCTATAGGTTGACATACTTATAAAAGTGTAATATTATGGTTAGGTAGAAATAAAATATGCACCCGTAGCTCAGCTGGATAGAGCGTCCCCCTCCTAAGGGGAAGGTCGGAGGTTCGACTCCTCTCGTGTGCACCAAAAACTAGTAAAGTAATACTTTGCTAGTTTTTTTATTTACCGGGAAATAAAAATTATTAAAAATAATTATTTATATAACAAAGGGGTTTAAATGAAAAAACATTTTATTAATGAATCATTAAAAGAAGCCAAAAGATCATTATTATTAGGGGAAGTACCTGTAGGTGCAGTTATAGTTAAAGACAATGTAATAATTGCTAGGGCGCACAACCTCAGAGAAACGCTTCAAGATGCTACGGCCCATGCAGAAGTTTTAGCTATAAAAAAAGCCTGTGAAGTAATAGGAAGTTGGAGATTAACTGGATGTGATATGTATGTAACGTTAGAACCATGCCCTATGTGTGCAGGTGCTATATTACAGTCTAGGATAAGCAAATTATATATAGGCATCTTTGATCCTAGCGTAGGGGCTTGTGGGTCAGTTATAAATGTTCTTCAAAATGATGATTTAAATCACTGGACAGAAATAAATTGGTTATACACCGAGGAATGTGGTAATTTATTGACTGATTTTTTTAAAGATAAAAGATAGTGTAAAAGGAGGAAAACATCATGGAACAGAATATAAACAATGAAATAATGGATAAAATTACAAAAACATGTTTATGTAAGGCAATACCGAGGTCTACAATAAAAAAAGCTATACAAAATGGTGCAAGAACTGTAGAGGAAGTTCAAAAAGCTACAGGGGCGGGAACAGGCGGATGCAATGGGCATAGATGTACTCCTAAAATTGAGGAGATACTAAAACAAGAATTAGAGAAAGAACAAAATAACGCATAATAGGCGAAAAACTATATAGCTCGATATAATGAAAGCGAAGCCAAAGGGTTTCGTTTTTGTTTTTGAAGGATATTTTTATTCATAGTCTAGAATTATAAAATTTAAATTTAAAATAGTTTATATAGCTTGACAACGTTATCATAATATATTAAAATGAACACAAGCGAAAGCAAATGAAACAAATACGAATACAAACGTACATTGTTATCCCAAATATGATAAAAGGAAGATTGAAATTATGTTTGCTGAAGAAAGAAAATCAAAAATATTAGATAGTTTAAATAAGTATGGAAAAGTAAAAGTATGCGATTTATCGCAGCTATATGAAGTGTCAGAAGTTACAATTAGACGTGATCTTCAAGAATTGGAAGAAGATGAACTTATAAAAAGAGTACATGGGGGGGCTATACTAAACCGCAATACTAAATTTGAACCCACTTTTTCAGAAAAAGTAGATAAGTTTTATGATGAAAAAGAATCTGTTGGAAAGATTGCTGCATCAATGATAGTAGATGGAGATACAATAGCAATAGATGCAGGGACGACTACTCTTAGTATTGCTAAGTATATAACAGCTAAAGATATAACGGTTTTAACAAATTCTGTAGATGTAGCCTATGAACTTTCTAAAAAGCGAGATGTAGAGGTGATTGTTACTGGAGGTACATTGCGATGGGAAACGAGAGCTATGGTAGGACCAGTATCAGATAATACACTTAAAAATTTCAGAGTAGATAAAGCATTTATGGGGTCTAATGGTGTATGCATTATTAATGGGCTAACTACTCCCAATATTATTGAAGCGAGCACAAAACAAGAAATGATAAAAATTGCAAAGCAAACTATATTATTATGTGACCATACTAAATTTGGTACAGTTTATTTTGCCAAAATCGTTGATTTAGATAGTGTTGATATAATAATAACGGATAATCAATTAGATAATGAATTATTAGAAAAGTTTGAAGAAAAAGGTGTACAAATTATGACAGCAAAATAAATGGCGGTGAAAAAATGATAATAACAGTGACTCTAAACCCAGCAATAGACAAAACTATTGAAATAGATGAATTTAAAATTGGTAGTGTTAATAGAATTGTGTCTACAAGAATTGATGCTGGAGGTAAAGGTATCAATGTATCTAAAGTTATTAAGGAATTACAACATAAAAGCTTAGCTTTAGGTTTTTTAGGTGGAAACAGTGGAAATCAAATAAAAGATTATTTAGATGATTTAAATATTAAAAATGAATTTTTATCTGTTAAAGGTGAAACTAGGACTAATTTAAAGATTTTTGATAAGATTAATAATACACATACAGATATAAACGAAAGTGGTCCTAGTTTAGTAGAAGAAGATATTACTAATGTAAAACAGAAAATCGTGGGATATTGCCAGGGAAATTTTCTAGTAGTTCTTTCAGGTAGCGTTCCAAGTGGAGTGCGCGGTGATATATACGGTGAAATAATTAAAGATATAAAAAGCAAGGGTGGCAAGGTTATATTGGACGCAGATGGCGATGTGTTAATGCAGGGAATTAAAGCTGGTCCATATATGGTAAAGCCAAATATTGATGAACTTGAAAAAGCTTTTGGTGTCAGCATTAATAGCGAAGATGAAATTATTGAAACTGCTAAAAAAATATTAGAGTATGGAGTAAAATATGTAGTGATCTCGAAGGGCTCAGAAGGATCTATATTCATAAGTCGTGATAAAGTTGCAAAAGTAAATGGTTTAAAGGTAGAAGTTAAAAGTACAGTAGGGGCTGGAGATTCTATGGTCGCAGCAATGGCTGTAGCAATTGAGAATAATTATAGCTTTGAAGAAACTATAAAGCTAGCATGTGCAACAAGTACAGCTAATGTAATGACTGAGGGAACACAAACAGGAAGATTTGCTGACATAGAGAAACTAAAAAAGCAAGTAACTATAAATTACCTATAGAAAGGATGATTATTAATGAATATAACTGAATTATTAAGTGTTAATCTAATTAAACTTGAACTTACTAGTAAAACAAAAGAGGCTGTAATAAATGAGATGGTAAAAATTTTAGATGAAAATGGTAAGTTACTAGATAAAGATAAATATCTACAAGCTGTAATAGATAGAGAAAAAGAATTTTCAACAGGTATAGGTATGGGAATAGCAATTCCCCATGGTAAAAGTAGTGGAGTTAAAGAGCCGGCATTGGTATTTGGACGAAGCACAGGCGGCATTGACTATAAGTCTATGGATGATGAGCTAGCTCATGTATTCTTTTTAATAGCTGTACCAGAAGAATCAAGTAATGAGCATTTAAAGATATTAAGCCAAATTTCTAGAAAATTGATGCATAAAGAATTAAGAGATAGTTTGATGAACGCTAGTAGCCCTGAAGAAATAATTACTTTACTAGAAAAATAAACATTAGCCAACAATTTAAAAGGAGGAGAGTTCATGAAATATGTAGCTATAACTTCGTGTCCAACAGGAATAGCGCACACCTATATGGCGGCTGAAGCTCTAAAAATGGCAGGAGAGGAAATGGGCATAGAGATTAAGGTGGAAACTCAAGGCTCGGTAGGTGCAGAAGACCAGTTGACGCAGGAAGATATAAAGGAAGCTAGAGTAGTAATAATTGCAGCAGATACTAACGTTTCAAAGGAACGTTTTTCAGGGAAAAGTATAATTGAAGTTGGGGTAAAAGATGCAATTAAAGACCCAAAGGGGCTTATACAAAGAGCGATAGATATAAAAGTAGAAAATAAAAAAGATTCAGAAAAAGTCAGTGATATTAAAGAAGAAAAAACTACTGAGAAAAAAGGTCCTTATAAGCACCTTATGACAGGGGTTTCTTATATGATTCCTTTCGTAGTAGCGGGGGGAATTCTAATTGCAATTTCATTTGCTTTTGGAATACTAGCGTTTAAAGAAGAAGGTAGTATTGCAGCAGCTTTAATGCAAATTGGTGGAGATTCAGCCATGGCACTTATGATTCCAATATTGGCAGGGTTTATAGCGTTCTCAATAGCGGATAGACCAGGTCTTGTACCAGGTATGGTTGGCGGTATGATTGCACTATCTTCAGGTGCAGGCTTTTTAGGGGGGATTATAGCAGGGTTCCTAGCGGGTTATACTATTGTTTTCTTAAAGAAAACAATAAAACTACCAAAATCATTAGCGGGCTTAATGCCGGTTTTAGTATTACCGGTTTTATCTTCATTGGTAGTAGGACTTGTAATGATATATGTTATAGGAAAACCTGTAGGTATAATAAATACCGGAATGGCTAGTTGGTTAAGTAATTTAAGTGGAGCAAACTCAGCTTTACTCGGAATTATTATTGGCTTAATGATGGCTATTGATATGGGTGGACCAATTAATAAGGCCGCTTATGCTTTTGGAGCAGGAACTATAGTTGCGGGCCAAACTTCTATGGTAATGGCAGCAGTAATGGCGGCAGGGATGACTCCTCCGCTAGGAATAGCTCTTGCAACAGTTATAGCAAAAAGAAAATTCACATTACAAGAAAGAGAAGCGGGGAAAGCTGCTTGGGCACTAGGGGCTGCATTTATAACAGAGGGTGCGATACCATTTGCTGCAGCAGACCCATTTAAAATGATACCGTCATTAATGGTGGGTTCAGCAACTACTGGATTACTATCTATGCTATTTAAAGCAGGGTTAGCAGTTCCTCATGGTGGAATATTCGTATTATTTATTCCTAATGCAGTTTCTAATCTAGGTGGATATATAGTATCCATAGTAGTTGGTACAATGGTAACAGCTCTTATGATTTTTTTATTAAAGAAGGATGCTGTTAAATAATTCAAAGTATTAATGGATTAAATCATTGTATTTATATGGGATATAGGGTAGCGTGTAAATTATAAAAATAAGTAAAATAAAAATTAAAAAGGGGATGTTTTTATGTACGAAGTTGAAATTGTGTTGATGAACGAGCAAGGGTTGCATGCTAGACCAGCGAGCATTGTTGCTAAAAAAGCATCAAAGTTTACTTCACATATAACTTTAATTAAGGATGAAGAAAAGTATAATGCAAAAAGTATAATAAATATATTAAGCATGGCAGCTACAAAAGGCGATAAACTCAAAATTGTTGCTAATGGAGACGATGAAGTTAAGGCTGTAGAGGAATTAAGAATAGTAATTGAAAAAGAAATTATAAACCTTTAAAAAAATCATATATAAAGTTAAATTCACTCCTAAGATAGTAAAGTATTTAAGATTGCTATAAGGAGTGAATTTAACTTATTAGGAGGTTATTTAATGAAAGGCATTGGAGTTTCGCCTGGAATAGTAATAGGAAAAGTAATATTAAAAGAAGAAAAGAAAATGATTATAGAGAAGAAAGAGATTTGGAGTTATGAAGAAGAAATTAAAAGATTTAAGACTGCTATGGAAAATAGTAAGAGTGAAATTCAGAATATATATAATAACGTATTGAAAAAATTAGGTGAAAAGGAAGCTAACATATTTGAAGCTCATTTAATGATATTAGAAGATCCAGAAATGCTTGACCAGATTGAGAAAAAAATTGAAGATGATAAAGTTAATGCTGAGTGGGCACTAAAAGAGGTTTCAGAAATGTTCATTTCTATGTTTGAAAATATGGATAATACATATATGAAAGAAAGAGCAGCAGACATCAAGGATGTAACAAGTAGACTTATGAAAAAATTGATGAACATTGAAGAGGTTAACTTTGAAGAATTAGCTAATGAGGTTATAATTGTAGCTCATGATTTAACTCCTTCAGACACATCACAGATAGATAAAAACAAGGTTTTAGGGTTTATAACGGAAATTGGTGGAGGAACTTCACACTCTGCTATAATGGCTAAGACTTTAGAAATACCAGCTATAGTAGCGGTAAAAGATATAACTAAGAAAGTAAAAAATGGAGATTTAATTGTTTTTGATGGCGAAGAGGGATTGATATATGTTAATCCAGAAGAAAAAATAGTTAATATTTATAAAGAGAAAAAAGCTGAATATAATAAAAATAAAGAAGAGTTAAACCTACTAATAGGGAAAAAAAGCATAACTACAGATGGAGTAAGAGTAGAATTGGCTGCTAATATAGGAACCCCAAAAGATTTAGAAAGTGTTATCAATAATGATTGTGAAGGGGTAGGCTTATTTAGATCTGAGTTTTTATATATGGATAGGGATTCAGCACCTACTGAAGAAGAACAATATGCAGTATACAAAGAAGTTGCAGAAAAAATGCAAAATAAACCTGTGGTTATTAGAACTTTAGATGTTGGTGGAGATAAGGAATTAGATTATTTGAAGTTACCGAAGGAAATGAATCCGTTCTTAGGATATAGAGCTATAAGAGTTTGCTTAGATAAGGTAGATATATTTAAAACGCAATTAAGAGCTATATTAAGAGCTAGTACCTTTGGAAATATTAAAATAATGTTTCCTATGATTTCTAGTATTGAAGAATTAAGAGCAGCAAAGGGTATTTTACAAGGAGTAAAAAATGATCTACAAAAGGAAAATATAGCATTTAATGAAAATTTAGAAGTTGGAATTATGATAGAGATACCTGCAGCAGCGATTATCTCTGATTTATTAGCTAAAGAGGTAGACTTTTTTAGTATAGGAACTAATGATCTTATTCAATATACAACTGCGGTAGATAGAATGAATGAAAAAATATCACATTTATATACTCCATTTCATCCAGCTTTACTAAGGCTCGTAAAAATGGTTATAGATAATGCTCATAAAGAAAATAAATGGGTTGGTATGTGTGGCGAAGTAGCAGGGAATCCTAAATTAGTACCTATTCTAATTGGAATGGGATTAGATGAATTTAGCATGAGTCCTATATCTATTTTAAGAGCAAGAGGAATTATTAGAAATATATCTCAAGGCGAAATGAGAAGTTTAGCGGAGCAAGTTGTTAACTTGCCAACAGCTGAAGAAGTTGAAGAATTCATAGAAAAAAGCATAAATGTAAAATAGTAAAACACGGCATATGAAAAAAATGGGTTAGTATAATGAGTTGTTATTTATTCTCATGTACTAGGATGTTTTTAAAATAAATAGAGAATTCTATAATATAGAGTTCTCTATTTATTTAAATTTTAAATATTTATCTTTACTTTTTTATCATAGTCATACACAATTGTTATGAGACTTATATAGAGAGTCAAGTTCAATTTAAAACTTGATTTTTTATTATCTGTATTAGTGGTTTTATGAACAAATGACGAAATATTAATATAAAAGGAGAGGTTACTTATGGAACCAATAGCTTTTAATATATTTGGACTCACAATTAGATGGTACGGTATTCTTATTTCGATAGGAATGATGGTTGGAATTATATTGGCAAATTACACTTGTAAGTTAAAAGATGTTGATTATGATGAATTTCTAAATATTGTACTAATATCTTTCCCGATAGCGATTATTGGAGCTAGAGCTTATTATGTTATTTTTGAATTTAATCAATATAAAGATAATTTAATAGAAGTGTTCAATACACGTCAAGGTGGGCTTGCTATCCATGGCGGGATTATATTTGGTATGATAGCAGCGTTAATATATACAAGATATAAAAAAGAGAATCTTTTAGAATTTGTAGATGTAGCAGCACCATCTATAATTATTGCACAGGCTATAGGCAGATGGGGGAATTTCTTTAATAGTGAAGCTCATGGTGGGCCGGTTACTCAAGGCTTTATAAGCAAATTCCCGGATTTTATACAAAATGGAATGTTAATAGAAGGAGTTTATTATCACCCAACGTTTCTTTATGAATCAGTATGGAATGTTATGGTAGGGTTATTGCTGATTTATTTATTAACAAAAACACTTAAGAGAGGAACGGTGTTTTTTAGCTATATAGGATTATATTCCTTAGGAAGATTCTTTATAGAAGGATTAAGAACTGATAGTTTAATGTTTGGAGATCTAAGGGTAGCACAGCTAATAAGCTTAGTAGGAATTGCTTTATGGGTTATATTTCTTGCTATAAACTGTAAGAGAAGGGATTCATGCCACTAATTTATAATAATCATTATAAATTATACAAATAATTATTTAAATATGTATATATATAAGTAGATTGAGAAATATAAGATAATACAATATTAATGATTAGAAAAAAATTCGAAAAATATTTTAGCAATTAACTATTGAAATTACTATTTATTAATAGTATAATTATTTATGTTGCACTACTTATGTGTATACAAAGATTAAAACAATTTATGGAGAGATGTCCGAGTGGCTTAAGGAGCATGCCTGGAAAGCGTGTGTAGGGGCGACTCTACCGAGGGTTCGAATCCCTCTTTTTCCACCAGTTTATATTTCCGTACTAGCCGGGGAGTTAGCGGTGCCCTGTAACCTGCAATCCGCTACAGCAGGGGTGAATTCCTCGCATAGGTTATAAAATGTGTGGTCTGCCCTATATAAGTGGTGTTGAGAACTTGGTCCCACGCAATGGAAATTCATGAACCCCGTGAGATCCGGAAGGAAGCAGCGGTAAGTGAAACCTTCCATGTGCCGTGGAGCAACCTGGTTTGAGCTAACTGTATAGGTAACGCGCATAGTTTATATATCGAAGCGAGGTGTACGGTTTACATAAAAAATATAAGATGCCTATAAAGGCATCTTTTTTATTGTGCGCCCGGCATGGGCGCAATCTAATGGGTGAAAGTCCCTAGCACGGGTTAATAGTGCCAAGTGCATAGCTTAAGACAAGGGTGTCCATCGTGAGATGGAATCTGAAGGAAGTTGGCGGCCAAACTCCGGTCTGACGAACAGAAACTACATATAAGGCATATGCTTGTGGGTAAGTTTGCAATACAAAACGAAGCCCAAAACTATTCGAAACAAGTGGTGTAAATGTAGCAGATAGATGGAGTGAAAGATTGCGTTCTTACCCGGGGAGATCTGATAGGTAAGTTGTGGATATGAATTTAGAAATAACAACCCATACAGTGATGTATGGCTGAACTATCAGAAGTCAGCAGACGTCATAGTACCATGCAAAACGCGTTAGCGTGGGAAGGACTGAACAATAGGAGGTTTGGAATTTTGAAGGATACGAGAAAATATGATAAAAGCAGACAACTTCATAAAGAAGGCTCTCTACGAGAGAATAGAGTGGAACTCGAAGGTAATGTAGAAGTGCATAGTATTTCCTCTATGTCAGAAGAAGGAAGAAACGATGTGAATGAATATGATAATGGTTTACTCGAGCAGATATTATCGAGAGATAATATGAATAAAGCATATAAAAGAGTAAAAGCCAATAAAGGAAGTCATGGGATTGATGGTTTGACAGTAGATGAACTTCTACATTATCTAAAAGAGCATGGACAAGAATTAAGGCAATCATTATTAGAAAGTAGATATAGACCTCTAGCCGTAAGAAGGGTAGAAATACCAAAACCTGACGGTGGAATTAGGCTACTTGGAATACCTACTGTATTAGATAGAGTTATTCAACAAGCGATATCACAAACTCTAATACCAATATATGAAAAGAAATTTTCTGATAATAGTTACGGTTTTAGACCTTTAAGAAGTGGAAAACAAGCTGTTGAAAAATGTAGGGGATATATTAATGCTGGACATACATGGACGGTGAATATAGACCTTTCTAAATACTTTGATACGATAAATCATGATAAATTAATAAGGATACTATCGGAAGATATTAAAGATAGTAGAGTAATTTCTCTGATACGAAAGTATCTACAAAGTGGAGTGATGATAAATGGGGTATTTATGAATACAGAAGAAGGAGCACCTCAAGGCGGGCCTTTGTCCCCATTATTAAGTAACGTAATGTTACATGAACTCGATGTAGAACTAACAAAACGAGGACTAAACTTTTGTAGATATGCTGATGATGCGAATATATACGTCAAAAGTGAGAAATCAGCAAATAGAGTAATGAAGAGTATTACGAGATTTATTGAGGAAAAGTTAAAGCTTAGAGTGAATAAAGAAAAGAGTACAGTAGATAGACCTTGGAAACTTAAATTTTTAGGATTTTCATTTTACCGAGCAAAAGGTGAATACAGAATGAGAGTTCCTCAAAAACCTATAATCAAATTCAAAGCAAAGCTAAAAGAATTAACTTCAAGAAGTAATGCGATGAGCATGAAATATAGGTTTATGAAACTTAAGCAAGTGATAGTTGGATGGATAAATTATTTTGCTATTGCAGACATTAAAAGTATTCTTAAAACACTTGATGAATGGTTAAGGCGAAGAATTAGAATGTGTTTTTGGAAACAATGGAAAAAGATTAAAACAAAATATGGGAACCTTGTTAAATTAGGAATACCAAACAATAAAGCTTTGCAATATGCAAATACAAGGAAAGGCTATTGGAGAACATCCAATAGCCCTATATTAAACAAAACATTGACCAATAAATACCTTAAAAATATAGGATTAGTTTCTATATCTGAGACATATTTATTAAAACATTAATTTCTATTGAACCGCCGTGTACCGAACGGTATGCACGGTGGTGTGAGAGGTCGCTAAATAAATTAATTATTTAGCTCCTACTCGATTGTTTGAGAATTATAAATAAAATTTAAATTAATTGTTAAATATAAATTAGTCATGTGGAATATGATTTTATTTTTTATATAAATATAAACTAATATTTTGATTTAAATGATATAATTATTTAAATAAGAGAATACGGGATTTTAATAGTTAAGTTTACAAATCAATAAGGAATTGCGATAAAAACAAATACCATACTTAAAAGAGGTGAAATTTGTGGCGTATAAAGCTTTATATAGAGAATGGAGACCAAAAACTTTTCAAGATGTAGTAGGTCAGGAGCATGTGACTATAACTTTAAAAAATCAAATAAATAGCGAGCGGATAGCTCACGCATATCTTTTATGTGGCACAAGAGGAACGGGAAAAACTTCAACAGCTAAGATACTAGCGAAAGCGGTTAATTGCTTAAATTCGGATCATGGAGAGCCTTGCAATGAATGTGAAATGTGTAAGAAGATAAATGCAGGAACAGCGATAGATGTTACTGAGCTAGACGCAGCATCACACAATGGAGTAGATAATATTCGCGATATAATTGAGGATGTTCAGTATCCACCACAGGAAGCTAGGTATAAAGTTTATATTATAGATGAGGTTCATATGTTATCCATAGGGGCAGTTAATGCATTCTTAAAAACACTAGAGGAACCGCCGAGCCACATAATATTTATATTAGCCACAACTGATCCTCAAAAATTACCAATAACAATACTATCAAGATGCCAGAGATTTGACTTTAAAAGAATAAAAAGTGCAGATATATTTGAAAGACTTCGAAAAATTGTTGAGCAGCAAGGCATTTTTGTCGACGATAATAGTTTAAAATTAATATCAAGAATTTCTGATGGAGCAATGAGAGACGCCCTAAGCGTTCTAGACCAAGCCATATCAATGAATGACGGCAGGGTAGAATATGATAATGTTATAGATATGTTAGGACTTGTAACGTCTGAGAGTCTTATAAAACTTTCGGAAAGTGTAATAGATAGGAATATTGAAGGGGCAATAAAGGTCATAAATGAAATAGTTATTAGTGGTAAGGATATATATGTATTTATAAAAGATATGACCACTCATATGAGAAATCTTTTGATGGCTAAAGTAAGTGAAAATGTAGAGGATATTTTAGATATGTCCAGTGAAAATATATATATTTTAAAAAGGCAAGCAGCTAAAATTAGAGTAGAAGAGATTATGAGAAATATAAAGATACTTCAAGATGCGCAGGAACAAGCTAAATGGAGTAAGCAAAATAGAATTTATTTAGAGCTTGCAGTTATTAAAATGTGCAAAATAGAGTATGACACATCAAAAGAAGTACTATTATCTAGAATAAACAAATTAGAGGAAATAATTAAACAAGGAAAGATAACTGTAGCATGTGAAAGTGTAACTCCTAGAGTTTCCGAAAAGAGTAGTCCCTTAAAAGGTAAAACAAATAAAAAAACAGAAATAAGACCAGTACAAAAGCATAATGCTAACTCTAATTTAACCGTCGACATTGTAAAAAAATCTTTTAAGGATATTTTAGATATGTTTAAAGCACGAAGACATATGGTTATATATGCGTCTTTAATGACAGGAGAAATTGTGTCATGCGATGGAGGTGTAATAGAACTAGGTTACGAAAAGCAATATGCCTTTAATAAAATTAGATTAGAGAAAGAGGATAATAGGAATATAATAGAAGAAATATTTTCTGAATCACTAAAAGAACCAGTAAAAATAAAATATACTATAGAATCTGATGAAATACAGGCTAGATCACCTGAGGATATACTAAAAGAAACATTTGGAGAAGATCTTGTGGAAGTACTAGATGAATAAAGTCTAGGATCCTAGAATAAATGCATATTATTAATAAAAAATATTTATTTATTTAATGGAAATTATTATAGGTATTAGTATATAATAATATAGAAAGTTATAATGGATTAGCAATATGTTTCCTTTTAGATTATAAACTTTTAAATTAAATTTTAGTAGTTGCAAATCTAGAGGAGATAAATATTATAATATTAACTTGAATAACTAATATATAGGAGGTAACTATTATGGCAAAAGGTGGATTTCCAGGTATGGGTGGAAATATGAATAGTTTAATGAAGCAAGCTCAAAAATTTCAAAAACAAATGGAAGATATGCAAAAAGACTTAGGAGACAAGAAATTTGAATCATCTGTTGGCGGTGGAGCGGTAACCGCGATAGCTAACGGAAAGAGACAACTTGTTGAAGTGAAGATAAAACCAGAAGTAGTAGATCCAGATGATATTGAAATGCTAGAAGATTTAATTATGAGTGCTTGTAATGAAGCTCTAAAGAAAGCAGAAGATGAATCAAGTAATGAAATGGGTAAATTAACAGGTGGAATGAACATGCCAGGAATGTTCTAATAAACAGTAGCTTAAAAACTACATTGTTATGAGGTGACTAGATTGGATTTATATCCAGTAGCAATAGAAAAACTTATAGAAGAATTTGCCAAATTGCCTGGTATAGGGCGAAAAACAGCTCAGAGGCTGGCTTTATTTGTTCTAAATCTTCCAAAGGAAGAAGTAGAAGAGTTTGCTCATGCACTGGTAGAAGCTAGAGGGACCGTAAAATACTGTTCTATATGCGGAAGTTTTACAGATACAAACCCTTGCGCAATTTGTTCTAACCCTAATAGGGATAAGAGCACCATATGTGTAGTTGAAGATCCAAAAGATATTATGACTATGGAAAAAGTAAGGGAATTTAATGGGGTTTATCATGTTCTTCATGGGACAATATCGCCTATGTCAGGAAGGGGCCCTGAAGATATAAAATTAAGAGAACTGATAAGAAGGATTAATGGAGAAGTTAGCGAAGTAATAGTAGCAACGAATCCCAACATAGAGGGGGAAGCTACAGCTATGTATATATCTAAAATATTAAAACCTTTAGGCGCAAAAGTCACAAGGATTGCACATGGTATCCCCGTTGGTGGAGATTTAGAATATATAGATGAAGTAACCCTTTCTAAAGCTTTAGAAGGAAGAAAAGAAATATAGAATATTACTCCTGTTTTATGTCAAGAATTTAGAGAAGATATAAAATGGGAGGTTTTTATTATGAATAGAAAAAAAATAATTGAAATATTATTTTCAACTTTAAAATATACACAGGAACAAAAGGATATTATTATCCAATTAGAAGAAGCCAAACTTGAGTGGGAAACTGCAAAAAAATACTTTCAAGTGGCAGATGACCCTAGACTTGTAGACTATGCAATTTATAGAGAAGATCAATCTAAAGCTAGATACATATATTTTTTATTGGAAGCTAGAAGAAAGGGTGTAACTATTGATGCTAGCTACATGATCGAGGAGATTGGTGCTAGCATGAAGAGATAAAAAAAATTTAAAGTAAGTTAGAAACATAATAAAAAAAGGGAAATTAAAGATTTACATAGGGGGATTGAGATATGGATATAGCATTATATTTTTTAATTGGTATAGTGGGGATGTTAATTGTAGTCAAGCTCTTTTCTTGGCCACTAAAAATACTGGTTAAATTAATATTGAATTGTGTTTTTGGTGTCTTACTATTGCTGCTTGCTAATTTTCTAGGCAAGTATGTAGGTATAGTAATTCCAATAAATGCTGTAACGGCACTAATTGCAGGATTTTTAGGAGTACCAGGAGTAATATTTTTAATAATTTTTAGAATGTTAATGTGATGTTACCGTAGTAGTGGTGGTTTATATAAATAAGAAATAACAAATAGAGTAATATCTCTTATAAGGGGTATTACTCTATTTGTTATTTGTTAATAAATTATAAAATTAGGGTAAGGTTAATTTTATAATAGTGCAGCTCCGCAGGCGATAATTTAATCTTTTATAAATAAAAGACTTTATAATGGTATATTTATAGCCCGTTAAGGAGAACATTTAATATATGTGATAATTGTTGAAATTATTGTATGAGATATTTAATTATTAAATACTAGTAAGTATTATTAAAATAACTATCCTGGTGTATCAATATAAGATATATAGAGAAAAAGTTTAAAAATTCAAGAATGCGAAACTTGGTTTATTTTAATTGCTTTAAATTTAATTTTATAGAGAATATTCTATGATAAGATATTCCTTGTCGCTATGAGTGAGTAACGATAAAGGTGAAAATTGATAAGTTAACATTTGAATATTACTTTAAAAACACATTTTTATAATAATAAAAAAATGTTGACAAAACAAGAAATACCTAGTACAATAGTAGAGGTCGTCACATAATGACGAAACAAATTGGTCTTTGAAAATTAAACAGAGAAATAGGTAAAGATAGCGAAATAATATTTCGTTAAACCAGTTAATTACTTTAGTATAAAGTAAAATTTAGTCGTAAGACTAAAAGTATGTAATGAGCTTGCGTAACAACTTAACAGTTGTCGCAGATTAATCATTTCAACTAAAAAAGTGTAAACTTTTAAATTGAGAGTTTGATCCTGGCTCAGGACGAACGCTGGCGGCGTGCCTAACACATGCAAGTCGAGCGATGAAACCTTTCGGGGTGGATTAGCGGCGGACGGGTGAGTAACACGTGGGTAACCTGCCTCAAAGAGGGGAATAGCCTCCCGAAAGGGAGATTAATACCGCATAATATGTTTTGGTCGCATGATCGAAACATCAAAGGATTTTTCTTCGGAAAATTCCACTTTGAGATGGACCCGCGGCGCATTAGCTAGTTGGTGAGGTAACGGCTCACCAAGGCGACGATGCGTAGCCGACCTGAGAGGGTGATCGGCCACATTGGAACTGAGACACGGTCCAGACTCCTACGGGAGGCAGCAGTGGGGAATATTGCGCAATGGGGGAAACCCTGACGCAGCAACGCCGCGTGAATGATGAAGGCCTTCGGGTTGTAAAGTTCTGTCTTCTGGGACGATAATGACGGTACCAGAGGAGGAAGCCACGGCTAACTACGTGCCAGCAGCCGCGGTAATACGTAGGTGGCAAGCGTTGTCCGGATTTACTGGGCGTAAAGGATGCGTAGGCGGACATTTAAGTCAGATGTGAAATACCCGAGCTTAACTTGGGTGCTGCATTTGAAACTGGGTGTCTAGAGTGCAGGAGAGGTAAGTGGAATTCCTAGTGTAGCGGTGAAATGCGTAGAGATTAGGAAGAACACCAGTGGCGAAGGCGACTTACTGGACTGTAACTGACGCTGAGGCATGAAAGCGTGGGGAGCAAACAGGATTAGATACCCTGGTAGTCCACGCCGTAAACGATGAATACTAGGTGTCGGGGGTCGAACCTCGGTGCCGCCGTTAACACATTAAGTATTCCGCCTGGGGAGTACGATCGCAAGATTAAAACTCAAAGGAATTGACGGGGGCCCGCACAAGCAGCGGAGCATGTGGTTTAATTCGAAGCAACGCGAAGAACCTTACCTAGACTTGACATCCCCTGCATAACCCAGAGATGGGCGAAGTCCTTCGGGACAGGGTGACAGGTGGTGCATGGTTGTCGTCAGCTCGTGTCGTGAGATGTTGGGTTAAGTCCCGCAACGAGCGCAACCCTTATCATTAGTTGCTACCATTAAGTTGAGCACTCTAGTGAGACTGCCCGGGTTAACCGGGAGGAAGGTGGGGATGACGTCAAATCATCATGCCCCTTATGTCTAGGGCTACACACGTGCTACAATGGTGAGTACAAAGAGATGCAAGACCGCAAGGTGGAGCCAAACTCAAAAACTCATCCCAGTTCGGATTGTAGGCTGCAACTCGCCTACATGAAGCCGGAGTTGCTAGTAATCGCGAATCAGCATGTCGCGGTGAATACGTTCCCGGGCCTTGTACACACCGCCCGTCACACCATGAGAGTTGGTAACACCCGAAGTCCGTGAGGTAACCGTAAGGAGCCAGCGGCCGAAGGTGGGATTGATGATTGGGGTGAAGTCGTAACAAGGTAGCCGTAGGAGAACCTGCGGCTGGATCACCTCCTTTCTAGGGAGTAGATGTATTGACTTCGGTCGATGCAATAGAAGAATATTAATTTGTTCTTCAAAAATATCTATTGTAATTAATCGTACCTAGTTCTCTGTTTAATTTTGAGAGACTAATTTTATCTAACTCTTAGGAGTTAGATAATGAATAGTTTTTCTTAAAATGTTCTTTGAAAATTGCACAGTGAAAAAAGTTGTTTTAAAAAAATTAAAACTACGCAAGTAGTTTATAAATTAATTTAATACAATTTCGCAAAATTAATATAACCGTCTATGTAAATAGACAGAATCAAGGTCAAGCTACAAAGGGCGCATGGCGAATGCCTTGGCACTAGGAGCCGAAGAAGGACGCGTTAAGCTGCGATAAGCTTTGGGTAGGCGCAAATAGCCTGTGATCCAAAGATTTCCGAATGGGGGAACCCACATAGTAACAACTATGTACTGCATACTGAATAAATAGGTATGCAGAGGTAGACCCGGGGAACTGAAACATCTAAGTACCCGGAGGAAGAGAAAGAAACATCGATTTCCTAAGTAGCGGCGAGCGAAAGGGAAAGAGCCCAAACCCAGGTCTTTGATCTGGGGGTTGAGGATAGATCATAAATACTGCAATTCCTTAATTGAAGATAGCTGGAAAGCTGCTCCGCAGAAGGTAATAGGCCTGTAAATGAAAAGGAAAAACAGTCAGATCTAATCCAGAGTACCACGAGACACGTGAAACCTTGTGGGAAGCTGGGAGGACCACCTCCCAAGGCTAAATACTACCTAGTGACCGATAGTGAAGAAGTACCGTGAGGGAAAGGTGAAAAGAACCCCGGAAGGGGAGTGAAATAGAACCTGAAACCGTGTGCCTACAACCGGTCGAAGCACTTTATATGTGTGACGGCGTGCTTTTTGTAGAACGAGCCAACGAGTTACGATATGTAGCAAGGTTAAGTACTTAAGGTACGGAGCCGAAGGGAAACCAAGTCTGAATAGGGCGCATAGTTGCATGTCGTAGACCCGAAACCGGGTGACCTATCCATGGCCAGGATGAAGCGGAAGTAAAATTCCGTGGAGGTCCGAACCACGTTGGTGTTGAAAAACCATGGGATGAGCTGTGGATAGCGGAGAAATTCCAATCGAACTCGGAGATAGCTGGTTCTCCTCGAAATAGCTTTAGGGCTAGCGTCGATTAATTGAGTAATGGAGGTAGAGCACTGAATGGGCTAGGGGCTGACAACAGTTACTGAACCCTATCAAACTCCGAATGCCATATACTTTTATTTCGGCAGTCAGACTGCGAATGATAAGATCCGTAGTCAAAAGGGAAACAGCCCAGACCATCAGCTAAGGTCCCAAAGTGTAAGTTAAGTGGAAAAGGATGTGGGATTTCTAAGACAACTAGGATGTTGGCTCAGAAGCAGCCACTCATTTAAAGAGTGCGTAATAGCTCACTAGTCAAGAGATCCTGCGCCGAAGATGTCCGGGGCTAAAACTTACCACCGAAGCTATGGGTGTACACAATTGTGTACGCGGTAGAGGAGCTTTCTGTACTGGCTGAAGTCATACCGTAAGGAGTGGTGGACGGTACAGAAGTGAGAATGTTGGCATGAGTAGCGAGAGTTAAGTGAGAATCTTAACGGTCGAAAACCTAAGGTTTCCTGAGGAAGGCTCGTCCTCTCAGGGTTAGTCGGGACCTAAGCCGAGGCCGAAAGGCGTAGGTGATGGACAATCGGTTGATATTCCGATACCACCAATGGACGTTATTAGAAATGGGATGACGCAGGAGGATAAGATGTGCACACTATTGGATGTGTGTCTAAGCATTTAGGCGGAGCAGACAGGCAAATCCGTTTGCTCTTAACGCTGAGATGTGATGGGGAAGGGAATTTATTCCTGAAGTATCTGATTCCACGCTGCCAAGAAAAGTCTCTATCGAGGATATTGGTGCCCGTACCGCAAACCGACACAGGTAGGTGAGGAGAGAATCCTAAGACCATCGGAAGAATTGTTGTTAAGGAACTCGGCAAATTGACCCCGTAACTTCGGGAGAAGGGGTGCCTACGTAAGTAGGTCGCAGAGAATAGGCCCAAGCAACTGTTTAGCAAAAACACAGGTCTCTGCTAAAGCGAAAGCTGATGTATAGGGGCTGACGCCTGCCCGGTGCTGGAAGGTTAAGGGGATTACTTAGCGCAAGCGAAGGTATGAACTTAAGCCCCAGTAAACGGCGGCCGTAACTATAACGGTCCTAAGGTAGCGAAATTCCTTGTCGGGTAAGTTCCGACCCGCACGAATGGCGTAATGATTTGGGCACTGTCTCAACAACACATCCGGCGAAATTGTAGTGCAAGTGAAGATGCTTGCTACCCGCGATTGGACGGAAAGACCCCGTAGAGCTTTACTGTAGCTTAGCATTGAATTTCGGTATTGTCTGTACAGGATAGGTGGGAGACTGAGAAACATGGGCGTCAGCCTGTGTGGAGTCATCCTTGGGATACCACCCTGACAGTACTGAGGTTCTAACTGGAGGCCATGAATCTGGTCACAGGACATTGTTAGGTGGGCAGTTTGACTGGGGCGGTCGCCTCCAAAAAAGTAACGGAGGCGCCCAAAGGTTCCCTCAGCGCGGTTGGAAATCGCGCGAAGAGTGCAAAGGCAGAAGGGAGCCTGACTGCGACACTTACAAGTGGAGCAGGGACGAAAGTCGGGCTTAGTGATCCGGTGGTACCTCGTGGGAGGGCCATCGCTCAACGGATAAAAGCTACCTCGGGGATAACAGGCTGATCTCCCCCAAGAGTCCACATCGACGGGGAGGTTTGGCACCTCGATGTCGGCTCGTCGCATCCTGGGGCTGAAGTAGGTCCCAAGGGTTGGGCTGTTCGCCCATTAAAGCGGCACGCGAGCTGGGTTCAGAACGTCGTGAGACAGTTCGGTCCCTATCCGTCGCGGGCGTAGGAAATTTGAAGGGAGCTGTCCTTAGTACGAGAGGACCGGGATGGACAAACCTCTGGTGCACCAGTTGTCACGCCAGTGGCATCGCTGGGTAGCTATGTTTGGAAGGGATAAACGCTGAAAGCATCTAAGCGTGAAGCCCACCCTGAGATGAGATTTCCCATAACTCGCACGTAAGTGCGATGTTAGTAAGACTCCTGGAAGACCACCAGGTTGATAGGTTAGAGGTGTAAGCATGGTAACATGTTCAGCTGACTAATACTAATAAGTCGAGGGCTTGACCTAAATATATAATTAAAAGTAATGCGATATACTTCTTCTGCAGGAACCATTTCTTTCGTAAGAAAGAAACTAAGCTTCTGACAAAGGAAGAAGCTTAATTCACTGTGCAATTTTGAGAGAATACTTTTCTGTAAAGAAAGTGAAATTTCTCTATATAGAGATAATAATGAGAATATATTTTATATCTAATATCCGTAGTCAACGACGGTAGATTCTCAATTATTGTTTCTGAAAATAAATCTGGTGATTATGGCATGAAGGTAACACCCGTTCCCATACCGAACACGAAGGTTAAGCTTCAATGCGCCGATGGTACTGCAGGGGTGACCTTGTGGAAGAGTAGGTTGTCGCCAGGTCAATACTAAAATAAGAATATTTAAGTATTTTATAAGGCTCCTTGGTCAAGCGGTTAAGACACCACCCTTTCACGGTGGTAACAGGGGTTCAATTCCCCTAGGAGTCACCATATGTATGCAGGTGTGGCGGAATGGCAGACGCACTAGACTTAGGATCTAGCGCTTTACGGCATGGGGGTTCAAGTCCCTTCACCTGCACCATATTTATATAAGCGGGTATAACTCAATGGTAGAGTGTTAGCCTTCCAAGCTAATTACGAGGGTTCGATTCCCTCTACCCGCTCCATTTTATTTATTTAATATGCGTCTTTAGCTCAGTTGGATAGAGCAACGCCCTTCTAAGGCGTGGGCCAGGGGTTCGAATCCCTTAAGACGCACCATACAATATTGGGGTATCGCCAAGCGGTAAGGCACCACACTTTGACTGTGGCATCCGTAGGTTCAAATCCTGCTATCCCAGCCAATATGGTTTACTAGCTCAGTTGGTAGAGCACATGACTTTTAATCATGGTGTCCGGGGTTCGATTCCCCGGTAAGCCACCAAATTTTATAAGGCTCCTTGGTCAAGCGGTTAAGACACCACCCTTTCACGGTGGTAACAGGGGTTCAATTCCCCTAGGAGTCACCATAAAAAAGTCCTTGCAAAAGCAAGGGCTTTTTTATGGCGTTATATAATAATCAATATTTTCGCATAAAATAATATTATGATTGTGGATAATGTTGATTATTTTTATTTATTAGTGTATATTTAAAAAATGGAGATGAAATTATGTTTATAAATAAAAGGATTTTTGTTGCCGAATTTATAAGAAGACCAAATAGATTTCAAGCGTATGTAAATCTTAATGGCGAAGAAATAATAGTACATGTTCCTAATACGGGGAGATGTAAGGAAATACTAATTCCAGGCTCCACAGTTCTATTAAGAGAGGAGCCTAATCCTACTAGAAAAACATTATATGATCTAATTTCAGGGTATAAAGATAATAAGATCATTAATATAGATTCACAAATGCCTAATAAAGTTGTTGAGGAGGCATTAAAAGATAAAAAAATACAAAATCTAGTTAAATATAATATAATACAAAGAGAAAAGACTTTTGGAAATAGTAGATTTGATTTTAAACTATCTAATGACATGGATGAAGAATATTACCTCGAGGTAAAAGGGGTTACATTTGAAGTAGATGGTAAAACTAAGTTTCCAGATGCACCTACAGAGAGAGGCAGAAAACACTTATTAGAGCTTATAGAGGCTAAAAAGAGAGGATTTGGAGCTGGAGTACTATTTCTTATTCAAATGAGCAATATAAAAAATTTCTCTCCATATGATGATATGGATGTAGCGTTTGGAGAAGCATTAAGATTGGCATGCAAAAATGGTGTTGATATTTTTGCTTACGAATGTGAAGTTGGTGAAAAGTTTATAACTTTAAGTAATCCAGTTGAAGTTGTTTTATAAATTTAACGAAATTTTAGAAGGAAAGACCCCATCTTATATAAGAGAGGGTTACGGACTAAACAAAGAAAAAACTTCAGTGGGAATACAAGTCTTATTCTGAAGCCGCTGATATTACAGCACCGCAGGCGATAATTTAATCTAGCTTCGAAGATAATGATTTAAGAAACGTGATGACATTTGTTTTAAAGTAAGCAATAATTGAAATAGAATGTTAAATAACATGTGGGTTAAGAACATGGGAATTGAGGAGGTAAAAGTTTGAAATTTATATATTGCCCAATTTGTGGAAAAGAATTAATAAAGAAAGATAGCTGGGATGAAGGGGCAGTTCCATATTGCCCTGTGGATGATATTATGTATTTCGACACACCAAAACCATGTGTGGTAGTTGCAGTTGTCAAGGGTAAAGAAATTTTACTTCTTAAACAAAATTACACTTTTAAGAATTCAAAGGTATTAGTATCAGGGTATGTAAATACTGGAGAATCTGTTGAAGAAACTGTTCATAGAGAAGTTAAAGAGGAGACTGGAATAATAGTTGGAGAGATAAGATATTTGGGGAGTGATTATTTAGCTTCTAAAGAAATTATAATGTTAACTTTTATGGCTAAGTATGTTGAAGGTGAAATAAATAAGTCCCCTGAAGTTGATTGGGCTGAGTGGGAAAAAATAGATGATGCCATATGTGAAATGAGTGAAGACGAAATAGGGAAAAGGGTTGTAAGAAAATTGCTGAAGGAAATTGAATATAAGGGAGAAGAGGCGTATAGATGTGATATATAGGCTAACTACTGCGATATCAAATAGAAAGAGTAAATTTCATAAAATAATTTAAAATCTACTGTGAAGTTTAACGATATTTCAGAAGATTCAAAATTAATAATTGTTTAATCTTCTGAAATTGTTAAATGCAAAGTAATTTAACCTAGCCATTTAAAGTTCTTTATGGAATCCTAGTTAAAAGTATCTCTAGATACTCGCCATCTACATAATTTATGTGAGATTCATCAATCATCATACCTACAAGGGTAAGTTCTGTACATGTATCACTATCCCCTGTAAGATTCCAATAGTATTCTTCCATTTCATGACATCTTGGTGCGGTTAGTGATTCTTCTAAAAGCTCAAGATTTTCTTTGGATATAAAGGAAAGTTGTGCTCTTATAAATATGATTATTTTTTTATTTTCTTTACTTATATCAATATGAACATTATCTGAACCATGTTTATAACAATAACCCATTAATTCAGTTACTATTTTTATATTTCGTTGATCTGTATGTTTCAATATTAATCAACCTCCTTTCTAAATGCAGTAATAATTGGAATAAGGATTATACATACTATTCCTCCTGAAAAACCGTTATTGTATAGATTTAAGCCACCATGAAGATAGCTAATATTCATGGACAAGCAAATGTGCAAAAATCCGGCAATAGCACCATAAATCCATCCAAATTGACCTGAAATAGGAGCTAATGTTGAACTAAATAAGATACCTAATAGCATTCCAGGTGAACTAAATTGCCAAATATTTAATAGAGATGCAAGTGTTGCGCCTATCATAACAGGAAATACATTTCGTAGGTGCTTTCCAAATGATCCAAAACCAACAATGGTTAATACTCCACCTATAGTAGGACCATTTAAATCCCCTCCAATTATGAGTACGTAAATAGTTGAATATACGCCTAGAATACCCATGTTTATCATAGTAAGTCCACGTCCAAATAAAAGGTAATAATCACTTACTAGTCTACCAGGTTGTTTATAAAGTTTAAATAAGTTTTTAAAACTTTTATCATTATGTATGAATCCAACTATTATCATTAGTATGAATAAGGAAATTAATATTATAGAAAAAAATAAATTATTTCCTGTAGACCAAAGTAATCGACTTTCAAAGTTTATACCAAAAGCTCTTAGTAAAGACATGATCAAGGTTGCAAGAAGTCCAGCTGCGAAACCTATATTATAAAGATTATAACCTTGGTGAAGCTTTAGACAATAAGCTGCCATTGGAGGGAAAATAAAGCCGATAAAAGTGCTTATTAATATTGCTATAATTATATTTCCTAGAAAGGGTAAATGACCTAAAAATGCTAATTGATTAACAGTAGGAGATAAAGTTGTTCCAAATAGTGCTATTAAAACATAATTTATAAACTTTTCCTTTTGATATCTAGAATATAACCAAACCCCAAATATTATTGGCCAGATATTTACAATGCTTTTTCCGAAAAGAGAGAAGCCTGCCATTGTAAATAGTGCCGCTACAGTGGAACCATTTGGTTTTATTCCTACATGTACAAGTAGGAATATAGAGGCTAAAACTACTAAAGACATATTAAAAAAGGTAGCGCCAATGCCCGCAAGTTCTACATAATCTGTAATTAGTATATTAGATTCAAAAATTATTTTTTTAAAACCTATGAAGATTTCCGTTGGGGTGTTCATAACAAATGCTAAAATCATGAAAAATAAAGATAAGCAAATAAACATATAATAGGTAGAATGAATTTTTATTCGCATAAAAGACCTCCTTAATTTATAAACTTAAACCCTATGTAATTATTTTATAGTAAAGGCAAAAGAATTACTAGTACAAATAAAATAATATAAGTATTAAGGGTAGAATTAAATCCCCATTATAAGTATAATTATAATGGGGATGTTAATAAAATATTAGTAGCTTCGTAATAATTAGATTAAATATTATATTAGTGTTAATATTAAATAATTATAAAAAGAGAGAAGGATAAAAATGGAAAATAACATTGAAGGTAAAAATTTAAGTAAAAAAGTGCCTCAAATAACAGGGAGTTTGAGGAGCCATATGATAGAGCTACCAAGTGCAATTAGGGATGCTAGTGGAATTGTAATATTTGGGAAAAGGTTGAAATCTTTTGTTTTTACTACAGATGTGGCAGTTATAAGAAATACAAATGCGGATGCAATTATTGCAGTATATCCATTTACACCTCAGCCCATTATAACAGAAGCCTTAGTATTAGCAGCAGATGTACCAGTGTTTTGTGGCGTTGGAGGAGGGATTACTACAGGGAGAAGGGTGACAAATTTAGCACTAGATGCTGAATTTAAAGGTGCTATGGGTGTAGTAGTCAATAGTCCTATATCAAATGATGTTATAAGACAAGTAAGGAGAACTATAGATATTCCAATAATAGTTACAGTTGTGTCAGAATTTGAAGATACAGAGGCTAGGATAAATGCCGGAGCAACTATAATCAATGTTTCAGGTGCTAAAAAGACAGCGTATATAGTTGGAAAAATAAGAGAAAAACATCCCGATTTTCCTATAATTGCGACAGGTGGTCCAAATAATGAAACTATAAGGGAAACTATAAAAGCAGGGGCTAATGCAATTACATATACCCCCCCAATAGTAGCAGATATTTTAAATGAAATAATGATTAAGTATAGAACGATTTACGAGACAGAGAATGAAGAAAAATAGAATAAAATATAGTAACTATTGATAAAACAATTTTAATTAAAGTGGTAGGTGATAAAATGGCTGTAGGTGGAGATAACTGTGATAAATGTCCTGAAGCCTCTACAAAACAGTGTAATGGCGGAGACGTGGACTGTTTATGCAAAAGATGCCCAAGAAATTTAAGGCAGTGTTTAACTACAAAATACTGTAGAGAAACTGAATCTATAATTAACATAAAAGATTACTGGTGGGATAACCTTGAATAAGGTAGTAGGATGAAAGTTGTAAAAACTTGAAGATCATATAAAAGCAATAGGTTATTAATAGTTATTAATATAATAAAAGATGCTATTTTAAATAGCATATACAAGCTACTAGAACAGTTTATGTTTTGGTAGCTTTATTTAATTTACAGGAAATTATAAAAAAATTAAAATTATTTAGATTAGAGAAGTTTTGGTAATATATAATTTTTTAAATATGGTGCTGAAAGTTATAATAGTTGTGGTAATTCTGTAATATAAAAATGTATAGAGGAATTATTTGATGAAAGTAGGGAAATAATAAGGAGAAATTAATTAAGTTTTAAATTATAAGGAGGAACAATATTATGCCAAATATAGAACAGATGACACATGTAGCAAATAGTTGTAAGGGATATGACTCGGTAGGAACAGGATTTCAATCTTCAATAGGGACATCATTTAGTAAAAGCTGTAATAATTGCCATCATTTAAAAAACAATAAATGTGAAGTTAATTTATATGACAAGGTTTTAGCAGGATTAGATCAAGGCTAATGCAAGTATTAAATTACTAATATTTTAGAGGTATTCCAGAAGAAAGTCTCCCACTTCTAAGTGGGAGTTACACATCATAACAAAGAGAAAACTTTAGTGTAAAATAATGTTAAAATAGTAATTTAAACACAAATAATAAAATGTATGCTATACTAATATGGAATTGTGTATTAAATATAGAATATTCATAATGTTTATTTTGAATATATTGAGAAAGTTATATTTAAGTGTTAAAATAATTGTTAGACTTCAAGACAAATCATAAGATTAACAAAAAAATGGGAAAAGTAAAACTTGGAGGGTGAATCATGCATAAAAGATTATTTATACCGGGGCCAGTAGATGTAGCAGAGGACGTACTTCAAAAAATGGCTACGCCTCAAATATCACATAGAGGCAAGGAAGCATCAGAGCTACAAAGAAACATAAGCGACAAAATGAGAAAAGTGTTTAATACTAAAGAAGAAATACTACTTTCAACGAGTTCAGGAAGTGGTCTAATGGAAGGTGCTGTACGTTCATGTACAGCCAAGAGAGCAGCAATATTTTCAGTAGGAGCATTTGGAAACAGATGGTTTGAAATGTGTACGGATAATGGAGTACCAGCAGATAAATTTGAATCTGAATGGGGACAACCAACAACTCCAGAAATGATCGAAGAAGCATTAGTAACTGGTAAATATGATTTAATAACGATTACTATGAATGAGACTTCAACAGGACTCGTGAATAACATGGAAGTTCTTTCGTCAGTTTACAAAAAATACCCTGAAATTGTAGTATGCGTTGACACAGTAAGTAACGCTGCTGGAACAGAAGTAAAAGTAGATGAATGGGCTATAGATATTTGTATAACTTCAACTCAGAAATGTTTAGGATTACCTGCAGGAATGGCTATTTGCACATTCTCAAAAAAAGCAGTAGAAAGAGCTAAGCAAGTTACAAATAGAGGAGTATATTTTGATTTATTAGGACTATATAATTGCATTCAAAAGAAGGATTATCAATATCCGTCTACGCCTTCACTTGCACATATGTTTGCTTTAGATTATCAGTTAGATAAGATATTAGACGAAGGCTTACAGAGCAGATATGCTAGACACATCGCTGGTGCTGAACTTGTTAGAGAGTGGGCTAGAAAATATTTTGAAATATTCGCTAATGAAAACTTTTTGTCAAATACATTAACTAATGTTAAAAACACAAGAGGAATCAGTATTTCTGACTTAAACAAGAAATTAGGTGAAAGAGGCTTTATTATTTCTAATGGTTATGGAAAATTAAAAGATAAGACATTTAGAATTGCTCATATGGCTGAAACTACACCAGAAGAAGTGAAAAATTTATTGAAAATAATAACCGAAATTTTAGAACTTAAATAATTAACAATTAGATTAAGAATGAAAAATTGTAATGTGATTTTTCATTCTTAATTTGAGTTTATATAATTATTGAAAATGATATAATTGGTTTAAGAATCCACTAAAGTGTCTGAATCCACTAAAGTATCTAAATTAAAGGATAATATTTCTTTATATAAAGAGGAGGATAATCATGATTAGGGTATTAGTTACTGATAGTATGGAAAAAAATGCTGTTAAAGAGTTGAAAGCTAAAGGGTTTGAAGTTGTTGAGAAGTTTTATGAACCAGAAGTTTTGGGCGAAGCATTAAAATCATTTGACGTAATTGTAGTTAGATCTGCAACAAAGGTTAGAAAACCAATAATCGACAAAGCGGCAGAAGCGGGAAGACTAAAGCTTATAATACGTGGAGGGGTTGGCGTTGACAATATTGACGTAGCATATGCTAGAGAAAAAGGGATAAATGTATCTAATACTCCAAATGCAAGCAGTGCATCTGTAGCGGAACTTACGCTTGCTCATATGTTTGCAGTATCAAGATTTGTTAATATTTCTAATGTATCTATGAGACAGGGCAAATGGGATAAGAAAAAATATGTAGGTGTAGAAATTGCGGGAAAAACTTTAGGTTTAGTTGGGTTTGGAAGAATATCAAGAGAACTAGCTAAAAAAGCATTTGCACTTGGCATGACGGTCATATATACAGATATAATAGGTAAAGCTAAGGATTGTGATGAGTACGAATTCTGTGAGTTAAATGATGTATTAAAAAGAGCAGATTATTTATCATTACATATACCATTCATTAAAGATCAAGGGGCTACTATAGGAAAAGACCAATTAGATATGATGAAGGATGGATCATTCTTAATTAACTGTGCTAGAGGTGGAGTAGTTGATGAAGATGCTTTAGTAGAAGCTTTAGATAATGGCAAATTAGCAGGAGCTGGAGTAGATGTTTTTGTTGAAGAACCAACTAAAAATGAAACTTTAGTTAACCATCCAAAGGTTTCTGTAACACCACATATTGGAGCTGCAACGCAGGAAGCTCAAACAAGAATAGGTACCGAGATAATAAGTATTATTTTAGAATTTTTCAAATAAATTAATTAATCACAGGAGGGATAATCATGGCAGTAGTAAAGTCATTTAAAGCATACAGACCGCAATTAGGTTTAGTAGAGAAAGTAGCAGCTCTCCCTTATGATGTTATGGATAGTGAAGAGGCTAGAGAAATGGTAAAAGGAAAACCTTATTCATTTCTACATGTCGATAAACCAGAAATAGATTTACCACAAGGTATAGATACGCACAGTGAGCAAGTTTATTTGAAAGCCAGAGAAAATCTTCAAAAAATGATTAGCGATAAAGTGTATATGCAAGATGAAAAACCTTGTATGTATATATATAGACAAATAATGAATGGAAGACCTCAAACTGGTATAGTTGCTTGTGCTTCAATTGATGATTATATAAATAATACAATTAAAAAACATGAGCTAACAAGATCGGATAAAGAGCTTGATAGATTTAATCATGTTGATTATACAAATTGTAATACTGGACCAATATTTTTAACATATAGACATAAAGATGAAATAGATAGTATAGTTAAAAATTGGACAGAAACAAAAACACCAGTATATGATTATAAATCAGAAGATGGAGTATCACAAATTATTTGGGTTATAGATGAGGAAGCAATTATAAATAAGCTATCAGCTGTATTTACGCAAACAGATTATTTATATATAGCTGACGGACATCATAGATCAGCTTCAGCTGTTAAAGTTGGACTAAAGAGAAGAAAAGATAACCCAGCATACACTGGTGATGAGGAATTTAATTTCTTCCTATCGGTTATATTCCCAGATAATGATTTATACGTAATGGATTATAATAGAGTTGTTTCAGATTTAAATGGAAATTCTTCAGAAGATTTTTTAAATAAAGTTACTGACAAATTTGATATAACTCCATATGAAGGTAAAGGCCAATTTAAACCAGAAGTGCAAAGAACATACGGAATGTTCTTAGAGGGAAAATGGTACAAACTGTCAGCAAAAGAAGGGACTTTTAATATGAGTGATCCAGTTGAAAGATTAGATGTATCAATACTTCAAAAGAATTTACTAGATCCGATTTTAGATATTGATGATCCAAGAACAAATTCAAGAATCGATTTCATAGGTGGAATAAGAGGGCTTGGGGAATTAGAAAGAAGGGTTAGAGAAGGAATGAAAGTTGCATTTTCTATGTGCCCTACAACTATGGATGATCTAATGGATATAGCAAATGCGGGGAAAGTAATGCCTCCTAAATCAACTTGGTTTGAACCTAAATTACAAAGTGGAATATTTGTCCACGAACTATAATCTAACATCATGATAAGAATAAAACTGTTGAAATGGAAAAAGACCACGCATATGCGTGGTCTTTTTAAATATATAGGGTATAATTAAATTATGAAATTGATTTGTTTTATTAATAAATTTTATAATATGAAAACATATAATACTTAAAATAAGATATATTTAAAAGGAGAGAGAAACATATGCCACAGCATTCATTGTCAAGAACAGAATTACTCATAGGTATGGACAGTTTAAATAAATTACGAGAAAGTAAAGTAGTAGTTTTTGGAATAGGTGGAGTTGGTAGTTATACAGTTGAAGCACTAGTAAGAGCAGGTGTTGGGAAATTGGTATTAATAGATGATGATACAATTTGTTTAACAAACTTAAATAGACAAATACATGCTACATTTAAAACTATAGGTAAAAGTAAGGTTTTAGTAATGAAGGATAGAATACTCGAAATAAATCCTAAATGTGAAGTTATCACTCATGAAACATTCGTAACTGCAGATAATATGGGAGATATAATTACTGAGGACACAGATTATGTAGTAGATGCTATCGATACAGTAGCTTCAAAAATATCATTAGTTGAACACTGCAGAAAACGTAATATCAATATTATATGCTGTTTAGGGACTGGAAATAAATTAGATCCAACGCTATATAGAGTCGCAGATATTTATGATACAAAAGTATGTCCACTTGCAAGGGTTATAAGACAGGAGCTAAGAAAGAGAAATATTGATAGCTTAAAGGTTGTTTACTCAGAGGAAACCCCTATGAGGCCGAAGTTAGAGGAGGTTATAACATGCAAAGAAGGTTGTGTATGTACAGGAGGTTCAAAAAAGTGTGCTATAAAAAGACAAATTCCAGGTAGTATATCTTTCGTTCCTCCAGTAGCAGGAATGATACTTGGTGGAGAAGTTATTAAGGATTTAATTAAATCATCTCCTGCGGAGCTGAACAGCTTCGAAGAAGATGAACTAACGACTCCAGAAGGGGATTTATACTCCAACTTATAGAAGTGGGAGACTTTCCTTCTGAAATGTCGTTAAAAAGAAAAATTAATATTTAATGTTATTGGGATGAACAAAAATAAGAGTGAAAATTAATGCACTCTTATTTTTGTTGAAAATTATTTGTGTAAATATATTTACCATTAATTCAAAAACGAATATAACGCTGGATAAACATTTAAATTACTCATTAAAGATATATATTCATCCATAGCTGTATCATTTTCTTCACTTGTCTTTATGGCTCTTATCATTAGATTTTTAGGTGTTTCAAGAGGAGATATATATTCTACTACAGAAACATCATATCCTTTAGCTTCTAGCAGTAATGAACGCATTCCATCTGTTAAAATATCGGCCATTCTCGATTTAAATACACCCTGCTTTAGTATGTTTTTAAAGGGTTCATAAGAATATTGCTTTAAAAATTCTCGATGGCAGCATGGAACTGCGATGATTATATTAGAGTTTACTCTGATACCTAGAGCTAATGCCATATCTGTAGCAGTGTCACAAGCGTGTAATGATAATACTACATGTATAGTTTTATCAGGTTCATAATCTTTAATATCAATAGCATGGAACTCCATATTCCTGTAATTTAAGTTTTTGGCCATGTTTTTAGATGAGTCTATTATAGATTTAGAGTAATCTAGCCCAATAAAATGGCATTTTTTCTTTTTAACTTCAGTTAAATAATAGTTTAGTACAAATGATAAATAGGATTTTCCACAACCACAATCTAATATATTTATAACTTGATGTTGTGGGAGCTTATCTAAAATTCCTTCTAAGAGTTCTACATAGTGATCAATTTGATTATATTTTCTTATTTTATCATTTTTAATTTTACCATCTTTACTCATTATGCCTATTTCTTTTAACAAAGCATCTGCACTACCAATCTTTATATAGTAATCTCTATTCAAAAGAGTGGAGGTAGTTCTACTAATATGAGTAGAGGGTAATTTAGAAGAAATAGTATTTAAGTCTTCATCCTCTACGAAATCCACATTTAAGCTCTTCATAGTTACATTTTTATTATCTGCAGAGATTAAAATTGAAGAACCTCTTTCACTATAAACTAGAGATGAGCATTCATAGCTTTCGGCTTCTTTAGTTATGTTAGAAAATAATTGATTTATACTCAAAGTTTCTGTTTTTCCATTAAAATTATATTTAATATTTCCATTATCATAAATACCTGTTCCTTTAAACTCTTTTAGACCTGTTATATAGGTAGTATCAATTTGTTTAAATATTGAACAGTTTTCAGAAAATCTATTTTCTAGGCCCATTAGAAAAAGTTTTAATTTATTAATATTTTGCTTATTCATTGTGCTCAAACCTTTCTTCTATAATTATTTTTCAACTATGCTACAAGTATAACAAAAAATTAAAAGCTATTGAAGAAAAATATAATATTATAATTGGTTATGTTATAATAAATGGTATGAAGAAAAGCAACTATTAAACTTTAATTAATGATTTTAGTGTAGATAAAGGGGCTTAAGATGAACAAAGGTAAGTACGTAAATTTAGAAGCTTTAAAAGGTAATGATAGAGAGTATATAATAAAGGATAGTAATTATATTATACTAGGAAGAATATTTATAGTTGAATTAGATAAAAAAAATAAGTTTTGTCAGTTTAGATTGAAATTTCATAACCACAATAATGGGGGTTATGAGTATTTAAAAGATACGTTAAATCTTATGCTGGGTATTTTGTTTAAAAATATGGGATTAAACAAAGTAAATGTTATGGTTCATGAAAGTATAAATATTAGTGCTTTTATTGATTTAGGATTTCAGTTAGAAGGTATTATCACAGATAGTGTAGTAAATAAATCTGAATATCAATCAGAAATGATGTTTGGTATAAATGAGTTTGGACTTAAAAAAAATTCAATAAAAAGAGAACTTACAATTAAGGGAATGAATATTAAGATTCATGCATTAATTCCAAGCGATGCGGAAGAAGTGTTAGAGTTTCATTTAAGAAACAGAAAATTTCTAAGGCCTTTTGAACCGTCTAGAGATGAGAAGTTTTATACTTTAGAGAGCCAAAAACGTACTTTAGTAGAGAGCTATAAACAATTTTTGAATGGTAATGTTGTGAATTTTGGGATATACAAGAATAACAAACTTATTGGCAAAATAAAGATATCGAATATAGTGATGGGCAGTTTTAAAAATGCGTTTATAGGTTATTCTATGGATGAAAAGGAACAAAGTAAGGGATATATGAAAGAATCAGTTAAACTTGTAATGAAATATGCTTTTGAAGAATTAGAGCTTCATAGAATAGAAGCAACTACTTTAATAGATAATGAAAAGTCACAAAGAGTTTTAAGTAGTTGTGGGTTTAAAGAACTTGGTATAAGTGAAAAACATTTATACATAAATGGTGAATGGAGAGATCAAATGGTTTTTTATAAGGTTAAAAACAGTTAACTAATCTAATATGATTGAAATTTTATTTATAACTAGAATGGCTATTGGAATAGATATTTTTATGAATTTAAGCGTTTAGGATGAGTTTACAAGTATATGATATGTATACTAATCCTAGTGTATCAATATGAGAAAAACGTAGAATAAGTAAGAAAATAAGATTATTGTGCACTTATATTAAGATAAGTAATACACATCATAAAACAGATAAAAATAATTATGATAAGATATTACATGTTGCTACAGTTTAGCTGCGAGAAAGTAATCATTACAACAGAGAATTTAAATTAAAAGATTAAAAAACTGTTGACAGATGATTAAATAACTGGTAGAGTAGTAGAGGTCGTCACATGATGACAAAGTAAATTGGTCTTTGAAAATTAAACAGAGAAATAGGTAAAGATAGCGAAATAATATTTCGTTAAACCAGTTAATTACTTTAGTATAAAGTAAAATTTAGTCGTAAGACTAAAAGTATGTAATGAGCTTGCGTAACAACTTAACAGTTGTCGCAGATTAATCATTTCAACTAAAAAAGTGTAAACTTTTAAATTGAGAGTTTGATCCTGGCTCAGGACGAACGCTGGCGGCGTGCCTAACACATGCAAGTCGAGCGATGAAACCTTTCGGGGTGGATTAGCGGCGGACGGGTGAGTAACACGTGGGTAACCTGCCTCAAAGAGGGGAATAGCCTCCCGAAAGGGAGATTAATACCGCATAATATGTTTTGGTCGCATGATCGAAACATCAAAGGATTTTTCTTCGGAAAATTCCACTTTGAGATGGACCCGCGGCGCATTAGCTAGTTGGTGAGGTAACGGCTCACCAAGGCGACGATGCGTAGCCGACCTGAGAGGGTGATCGGCCACATTGGAACTGAGACACGGTCCAGACTCCTACGGGAGGCAGCAGTGGGGAATATTGCGCAATGGGGGAAACCCTGACGCAGCAACGCCGCGTGAATGATGAAGGCCTTCGGGTTGTAAAGTTCTGTCTTCTGGGACGATAATGACGGTACCAGAGGAGGAAGCCACGGCTAACTACGTGCCAGCAGCCGCGGTAATACGTAGGTGGCAAGCGTTGTCCGGATTTACTGGGCGTAAAGGATGCGTAGGCGGACATTTAAGTCAGATGTGAAATACCCGAGCTTAACTTGGGTGCTGCATTTGAAACTGGGTGTCTAGAGTGCAGGAGAGGTAAGTGGAATTCCTAGTGTAGCGGTGAAATGCGTAGAGATTAGGAAGAACACCAGTGGCGAAGGCGACTTACTGGACTGTAACTGACGCTGAGGCATGAAAGCGTGGGGAGCAAACAGGATTAGATACCCTGGTAGTCCACGCCGTAAACGATGAATACTAGGTGTCGGGGGTCGAACCTCGGTGCCGCCGTTAACACATTAAGTATTCCGCCTGGGGAGTACGATCGCAAGATTAAAACTCAAAGGAATTGACGGGGGCCCGCACAAGCAGCGGAGCATGTGGTTTAATTCGAAGCAACGCGAAGAACCTTACCTAGACTTGACATCCCCTGCATAACCCAGAGATGGGCGAAGTCCTTCGGGACAGGGTGACAGGTGGTGCATGGTTGTCGTCAGCTCGTGTCGTGAGATGTTGGGTTAAGTCCCGCAACGAGCGCAACCCTTATCATTAGTTGCTACCATTAAGTTGAGCACTCTAGTGAGACTGCCCGGGTTAACCGGGAGGAAGGTGGGGATGACGTCAAATCATCATGCCCCTTATGTCTAGGGCTACACACGTGCTACAATGGTGAGTACAAAGAGATGCAAGACCGCAAGGTGGAGCCAAACTCAAAAACTCATCCCAGTTCGGATTGTAGGCTGCAACTCGCCTACATGAAGCCGGAGTTGCTAGTAATCGCGAATCAGCATGTCGCGGTGAATACGTTCCCGGGCCTTGTACACACCGCCCGTCACACCATGAGAGTTGGTAACACCCGAAGTCCGTGAGGTAACCGTAAGGAGCCAGCGGCCGAAGGTGGGATTGATGATTGGGGTGAAGTCGTAACAAGGTAGCCGTAGGAGAACCTGCGGCTGGATCACCTCCTTTCTAGGGAGTAGATGTATTGACTTCGGTCGATGCAATAGAAGAATATTAATTTGTTCTTCAAAAATATCTATTGTAATTAATCGTACCTAGTTCTCTGTTTAATTTTGAGAGACTAATTTTATCTAACTCTTAGGAGTTAGATAATGAATAGTTTTTCTTAAAATGTTCTTTGAAAATTGCACAGTGAAAAAAGTTGTTTTAAAAAAATTAAAACTACGCAAGTAGTTTATAAATTAATTTAATACAATTTCGCAAAATTAATATAACCGTCTATGTAAATAGACAGAATCAAGGTCAAGCTACAAAGGGCGCATGGCGAATGCCTTGGCACTAGGAGCCGAAGAAGGACGCGTTAAGCTGCGATAAGCTTTGGGTAGGCGCAAATAGCCTGTGATCCAAAGATTTCCGAATGGGGGAACCCACATAGTAACAACTATGTACTGCATACTGAATAAATAGGTATGCAGAGGTAGACCCGGGGAACTGAAACATCTAAGTACCCGGAGGAAGAGAAAGAAACATCGATTTCCTAAGTAGCGGCGAGCGAAAGGGAAAGAGCCCAAACCCAGGTCTTTGATCTGGGGGTTGAGGATAGATCATAAATACTGCAATTCCTTAATTGAAGATAGCTGGAAAGCTGCTCCGCAGAAGGTAATAGGCCTGTAAATGAAAAGGAAAAACAGTCAGATCTAATCCAGAGTACCACGAGACACGTGAAACCTTGTGGGAAGCTGGGAGGACCACCTCCCAAGGCTAAATACTACCTAGTGACCGATAGTGAAGAAGTACCGTGAGGGAAAGGTGAAAAGAACCCCGGAAGGGGAGTGAAATAGAACCTGAAACCGTGTGCCTACAACCGGTCGAAGCACTTTATATGTGTGACGGCGTGCTTTTTGTAGAACGAGCCAACGAGTTACGATATGTAGCAAGGTTAAGTACTTAAGGTACGGAGCCGAAGGGAAACCAAGTCTGAATAGGGCGCATAGTTGCATGTCGTAGACCCGAAACCGGGTGACCTATCCATGGCCAGGATGAAGCGGAAGTAAAATTCCGTGGAGGTCCGAACCACGTTGGTGTTGAAAAACCATGGGATGAGCTGTGGATAGCGGAGAAATTCCAATCGAACTCGGAGATAGCTGGTTCTCCTCGAAATAGCTTTAGGGCTAGCGTCGATTAATTGAGTAATGGAGGTAGAGCACTGAATGGGCTAGGGGCTGACAACAGTTACTGAACCCTATCAAACTCCGAATGCCATATACTTTTATTTCGGCAGTCAGACTGCGAATGATAAGATCCGTAGTCAAAAGGGAAACAGCCCAGACCATCAGCTAAGGTCCCAAAGTGTAAGTTAAGTGGAAAAGGATGTGGGATTTCTAAGACAACTAGGATGTTGGCTCAGAAGCAGCCACTCATTTAAAGAGTGCGTAATAGCTCACTAGTCAAGAGATCCTGCGCCGAAGATGTCCGGGGCTAAAACTTACCACCGAAGCTATGGGTGTACACAATTGTGTACGCGGTAGAGGAGCTTTCTGTACTGGCTGAAGTCATACCGTAAGGAGTGGTGGACGGTACAGAAGTGAGAATGTTGGCATGAGTAGCGAGAGTTAAGTGAGAATCTTAACGGTCGAAAACCTAAGGTTTCCTGAGGAAGGCTCGTCCTCTCAGGGTTAGTCGGGACCTAAGCCGAGGCCGAAAGGCGTAGGTGATGGACAATCGGTTGATATTCCGATACCACCAATGGACGTTATTAGAAATGGGATGACGCAGGAGGATAAGATGTGCACACTATTGGATGTGTGTCTAAGCATTTAGGCGGAGCAGACAGGCAAATCCGTTTGCTCTTAACGCTGAGATGTGATGGGGAAGGGAATTTATTCCTGAAGTATCTGATTCCACGCTGCCAAGAAAAGTCTCTATCGAGGATATTGGTGCCCGTACCGCAAACCGACACAGGTAGGTGAGGAGAGAATCCTAAGACCATCGGAAGAATTGTTGTTAAGGAACTCGGCAAATTGACCCCGTAACTTCGGGAGAAGGGGTGCCTACGTAAGTAGGTCGCAGAGAATAGGCCCAAGCAACTGTTTAGCAAAAACACAGGTCTCTGCTAAAGCGAAAGCTGATGTATAGGGGCTGACGCCTGCCCGGTGCTGGAAGGTTAAGGGGATTACTTAGCGCAAGCGAAGGTATGAACTTAAGCCCCAGTAAACGGCGGCCGTAACTATAACGGTCCTAAGGTAGCGAAATTCCTTGTCGGGTAAGTTCCGACCCGCACGAATGGCGTAATGATTTGGGCACTGTCTCAACAACACATCCGGCGAAATTGTAGTGCAAGTGAAGATGCTTGCTACCCGCGATTGGACGGAAAGACCCCGTAGAGCTTTACTGTAGCTTAGCATTGAATTTCGGTATTGTCTGTACAGGATAGGTGGGAGACTGAGAAACATGGGCGTCAGCCTGTGTGGAGTCATCCTTGGGATACCACCCTGACAGTACTGAGGTTCTAACTGGAGGCCATGAATCTGGTCACAGGACATTGTTAGGTGGGCAGTTTGACTGGGGCGGTCGCCTCCAAAAAAGTAACGGAGGCGCCCAAAGGTTCCCTCAGCGCGGTTGGAAATCGCGCGAAGAGTGCAAAGGCAGAAGGGAGCCTGACTGCGACACTTACAAGTGGAGCAGGGACGAAAGTCGGGCTTAGTGATCCGGTGGTACCTCGTGGGAGGGCCATCGCTCAACGGATAAAAGCTACCTCGGGGATAACAGGCTGATCTCCCCCAAGAGTCCACATCGACGGGGAGGTTTGGCACCTCGATGTCGGCTCGTCGCATCCTGGGGCTGAAGTAGGTCCCAAGGGTTGGGCTGTTCGCCCATTAAAGCGGCACGCGAGCTGGGTTCAGAACGTCGTGAGACAGTTCGGTCCCTATCCGTCGCGGGCGTAGGAAATTTGAAGGGAGCTGTCCTTAGTACGAGAGGACCGGGATGGACAAACCTCTGGTGCACCAGTTGTCACGCCAGTGGCATCGCTGGGTAGCTATGTTTGGAAGGGATAAACGCTGAAAGCATCTAAGCGTGAAGCCCACCCTGAGATGAGATTTCCCATAACTCGCACGTAAGTGCGATGTTAGTAAGACTCCTGGAAGACCACCAGGTTGATAGGTTAGAGGTGTAAGCATGGTAACATGTTCAGCTGACTAATACTAATAAGTCGAGGGCTTGACCTAAATATATAATTAAAAGTAATGCGATATACTTCTTTCGTAAGAAAGAAGCGAGGCTTTGAGCGTGAGCGAAAAGACTAATTCACTGTGCAATTTTCAGAGAATATTTATATTCTCAATCTGGTGATTATGGCATGAAGGTAACACCCGTTCCCATACCGAACACGAAGGTTAAGCTTCAATGCGCCGATGGTACTGCAGGGGTGACCTTGTGGAAGAGTAGGTTGTCGCCAGGTAATGTGGCTGGATAGCTCAGTCGGTAGAGCAGAGGACTGAAAATCCTCGTGTCCCTGGTTCGATTCCTGGTCTAGCCACCAAAAACGTCTTAGATAATTCTAAGACGTTTTTTTTAGTTGGAGTGATATATTTATAAATTTTCAATTTGCCAATCGATGTTTTTTTCGCCTACCGAAGTTAAAAAATTATTAGCATCAGAAAAAGGTTTACTATTAAAAAAACCTCTATATGCGGATAATGGGCTTGGGTGAACAGACTTTATTATGTAGTGTATTGGATTTGTTACAAGAGATTGTTTTGTCTGAGCATTGTTCCCCCATAAAATAAAAACTATAGGCTCTGTTTTCTCGTTTAATAAAGCAATGATTTTGTCCGTAAAATGTTCCCAACCTTTATTTTTATGTGAATTAGCCTCTCCGGATCTAACAGTAAGAACGGTATTTAAGAGCAGAACACCCTGATCAGCCCATTTCTTTAAATAACCGTGATTAGGAATATAACAGCCTACATCATTATTTAATTCCTTATATATATTTAATAAAGAAGGGGGAATGGGTACATTTGTTTTTACAGAAAAACTTAAACCGTGAGCTTGGCTAGGTCCATGGTAAGGATCTTGACCAAGTATAACAATTTTTACATCATTATATGCCGTATATTTAAGTGAATTAAATATATCCTGCACTTCAGGATATATTTGCGCCTTTTCATATTCTTCTTTTAAAAAATATCTTAATTTTAAATAATAATCTTTATTAGATTCTTCTAATAAGAGCTCGTTCCAATCATTTACTAAATTATTCATAAAATCACCTCAATTAAGTGTAACATAAATGCATTTATTTTCATAAAATAAGTTGTTATTTTCATTGTATAAATTATAAAAATATAGGATGGTACTTCTGCTTGTTTTAAGTGTTAAATGGTATATAATAATAGAAGAAGATACAAAAATATATGGTACAAACCAATTAATAGCTGTTTTGTATTTCAGAGAAAGACAAGGAGATAGTTTATGAAAAAGGTATCTAGCACTGATTTTAAAGATTTATTTAAGAAAATAGTTCTTATTATTTTAGGCACTTTTATTTTAGCGGTTGCAATAAATTTATTTATAATTCCAAATAAGCTTCTTAGTGGAGGGCTTTCAGGAATAGGGCTAATGTTACAGTATATTTTCAATCTTCCAATGGGTATTACATTATTGATATTTAATATTCCACTTCTTATATTAAGTATATTAAAAATAAATAAGAAATTCACTGCATTTACGATATTGGGGACCATTTCGCTATCGGTTTGTTTAATGCTTACCTCATCTTTAAATAATGTTCTTGCTCCTGTTGAAGAGTCTTATAGACTTCTTTACTGTATATATGGCGGGATACTTTCAGGTATAGGGACTGGAATTGTTTTTTCTAATGAAGGATCTACAGGTGGTATGGATATTTTAGCTATATATGCTAAAAAGAAATATGATATAGAAATAGGTATAATGAGCTTTACAATAAATTTCTTAATTGTAGCTGTTGGATCTGTATTATTTAATTTTAAAGTTGGATTATATACTCTGATTTCTATGTATATTACGGTGGCTGTTATGGAAAAAGTTATGAATGGATTAAACCGACGAAAAATGCTTTTAATAGTATCAGAAAAAGAAAAAGAAGTAAGTGATGCGATAATGAGTAATTTTAATAGAGGAGTAACTATTTTATATGGAGAAGGCGCATATACTAAACATAGAAAAAATATAGTGTATTGTGTTGTTTCATTGGGTCAACTACCACAAATTAAGAGAGTAATAAAAGTTATAGACCAAGAAGCTTTTATTTCTATAATTGATATAGCTGAGGTTGAAGGTAATGGATTTAAAAGCCCTATAGGTTAATATTGCAGCTCCGTAGGAGATGATTTAATATAATGAAAGCATGTAATTAGTTACATGCTTTCATTATATTAAAAGGATAGTTAGTAAATATTAATTTATATGATTTGTAATAGTTTAGTAATAAAACAATGGTAAAAAGGGAAATACTAAATATGTGATGTAAAAGCTAACATAAAAAACAATATAGTATTAAAAAAATTTAGATGTTGAATTCTACTTATATTAATTAACGAGGAGATGTATTTTTATGAAGATAGTTAAGGTAAGAAAAAATGCAGACGGAGATATCACAAATGTATTAACTAGTACAGGTGAAGAATTGGATGTGAGTAAGGTTGTAGCGTTAGCAAAGAGGGGAACAGTAGAATCGGTGATTGTTGGTAAAAATAGAAATGGGAATGATGTTATAAGGTCATCACCCAATAGTATCACAGAAGACAACTTAGATAATCTTCCGAATTTTTAATGACATTTTAGAAGGAACGTCCCCCTCTTGTATAAGAGGGGGTTACGGACTATAATAAAGAAAAAACTTCAGTGGCAGTATAAATTTTCTTCTGAAGTCGTCGATGCATCTTCTGCGAAGCAGTTGCAGCACCGCAGGTGATTATTTAATATAATAGTTGCAAGTCCTCTTTATTGAGTTTTTTCTTAATGTAGAGGGCTTACACTTTATTTATAACTAAGTATAATGTGATGAAGCTGGTATATTATTTGGTGTATAAAGGTATACTATTCCTAGTGTGTCAGTACAAAAGAAACTTAACATATAATAGCATTATAAAGAATACTGTATATAATTGTCGTATGAAAGAAAAAAATGAAATATTATGTTTTTGAAAGATGATATTATATTAATTGTCGCTGCGGTTCAATAGTGATGAAGCAAGAAAGATTAAGAAGAATAACAGTTAAAAGAATTAAAAAAACTGTTGACAACTTAAGATATAACAGATATAATAGTAGAAGTCATCACATGATGACAAAGCAAATTGGTCTTTGAAAATTAAACAGAGAAATAGGTAAAGATAGCGAAATAATATTTCGTTAAACCAGTTAATTACTTTAGTATAAAGTAAAATTTAGTCGTAAGACTAAAAAGTATGTAATGAGCTTGCGTAACAACTTAACAGTTGTCGCAGATTAATCATTTCAACTAAAAAAGTGTAAACTTTTAAATTGAGAGTTTGATCCTGGCTCAGGACGAACGCTGGCGGCGTGCCTAACACATGCAAGTCGAGCGATGAAACCTTTCGGGGTGGATTAGCGGCGGACGGGTGAGTAACACGTGGGTAACCTGCCTCAAAGAGGGGAATAGCCTCCCGAAAGGGAGATTAATACCGCATAATATGTTTTGGTCGCATGATCGAAACATCAAAGGATTTTTCTTCGGAAAATTCCACTTTGAGATGGACCCGCGGCGCATTAGCTAGTTGGTGAGGTAACGGCTCACCAAGGCGACGATGCGTAGCCGACCTGAGAGGGTGATCGGCCACATTGGAACTGAGACACGGTCCAGACTCCTACGGGAGGCAGCAGTGGGGAATATTGCGCAATGGGGGAAACCCTGACGCAGCAACGCCGCGTGAATGATGAAGGCCTTCGGGTTGTAAAGTTCTGTCTTCTGGGACGATAATGACGGTACCAGAGGAGGAAGCCACGGCTAACTACGTGCCAGCAGCCGCGGTAATACGTAGGTGGCAAGCGTTGTCCGGATTTACTGGGCGTAAAGGATGCGTAGGCGGACATTTAAGTCAGATGTGAAATACCCGAGCTTAACTTGGGTGCTGCATTTGAAACTGGGTGTCTAGAGTGCAGGAGAGGTAAGTGGAATTCCTAGTGTAGCGGTGAAATGCGTAGAGATTAGGAAGAACACCAGTGGCGAAGGCGACTTACTGGACTGTAACTGACGCTGAGGCATGAAAGCGTGGGGAGCAAACAGGATTAGATACCCTGGTAGTCCACGCCGTAAACGATGAATACTAGGTGTCGGGGGTCGAACCTCGGTGCCGCCGTTAACACATTAAGTATTCCGCCTGGGGAGTACGATCGCAAGATTAAAACTCAAAGGAATTGACGGGGGCCCGCACAAGCAGCGGAGCATGTGGTTTAATTCGAAGCAACGCGAAGAACCTTACCTAGACTTGACATCCCCTGCATAACCCAGAGATGGGCGAAGTCCTTCGGGACAGGGTGACAGGTGGTGCATGGTTGTCGTCAGCTCGTGTCGTGAGATGTTGGGTTAAGTCCCGCAACGAGCGCAACCCTTATCATTAGTTGCTACCATTAAGTTGAGCACTCTAGTGAGACTGCCCGGGTTAACCGGGAGGAAGGTGGGGATGACGTCAAATCATCATGCCCCTTATGTCTAGGGCTACACACGTGCTACAATGGTGAGTACAAAGAGATGCAAGACCGCAAGGTGGAGCCAAACTCAAAAACTCATCCCAGTTCGGATTGTAGGCTGCAACTCGCCTACATGAAGCCGGAGTTGCTAGTAATCGCGAATCAGCATGTCGCGGTGAATACGTTCCCGGGCCTTGTACACACCGCCCGTCACACCATGAGAGTTGGTAACACCCGAAGTCCGTGAGGTAACCGTAAGGAGCCAGCGGCCGAAGGTGGGATTGATGATTGGGGTGAAGTCGTAACAAGGTAGCCGTAGGAGAACCTGCGGCTGGATCACCTCCTTTCTAGGGAGTAGATGTATTGACTTCGGTCGATGCAATAGAAGAATATTAATTTGTTCTTCAAAAATATCTATTGTAATTAATCGTACCTAGTTCTCTGTTTAATTTTGAGAGACTAATTTTATCTAACTCTTAGGAGTTAGATAATGAATAGTTTTTCTTAAAATGTTCTTTGAAAATTGCACAGTGAAAAAAGTTGTTTTAAAAAAATTAAAACTACGCAAGTAGTTTATAAATTAATTTAATACAATTTCGCAAAATTAATATAACCGTCTATGTAAATAGACAGAATCAAGGTCAAGCTACAAAGGGCGCATGGCGAATGCCTTGGCACTAGGAGCCGAAGAAGGACGCGTTAAGCTGCGATAAGCTTTGGGTAGGCGCAAATAGCCTGTGATCCAAAGATTTCCGAATGGGGGAACCCACATAGTAACAACTATGTACTGCATACTGAATAAATAGGTATGCAGAGGTAGACCCGGGGAACTGAAACATCTAAGTACCCGGAGGAAGAGAAAGAAACATCGATTTCCTAAGTAGCGGCGAGCGAAAGGGAAAGAGCCCAAACCCAGGTCTTTGATCTGGGGGTTGAGGATAGATCATAAATACTGCAATTCCTTAATTGAAGATAGCTGGAAAGCTGCTCCGCAGAAGGTAATAGGCCTGTAAATGAAAAGGAAAAACAGTCAGATCTAATCCAGAGTACCACGAGACACGTGAAACCTTGTGGGAAGCTGGGAGGACCACCTCCCAAGGCTAAATACTACCTAGTGACCGATAGTGAAGAAGTACCGTGAGGGAAAGGTGAAAAGAACCCCGGAAGGGGAGTGAAATAGAACCTGAAACCGTGTGCCTACAACCGGTCGAAGCACTTTATATGTGTGACGGCGTGCTTTTTGTAGAACGAGCCAACGAGTTACGATATGTAGCAAGGTTAAGTACTTAAGGTACGGAGCCGAAGGGAAACCAAGTCTGAATAGGGCGCATAGTTGCATGTCGTAGACCCGAAACCGGGTGACCTATCCATGGCCAGGATGAAGCGGAAGTAAAATTCCGTGGAGGTCCGAACCACGTTGGTGTTGAAAAACCATGGGATGAGCTGTGGATAGCGGAGAAATTCCAATCGAACTCGGAGATAGCTGGTTCTCCTCGAAATAGCTTTAGGGCTAGCGTCGATTAATTGAGTAATGGAGGTAGAGCACTGAATGGGCTAGGGGCTGACAACAGTTACTGAACCCTATCAAACTCCGAATGCCATATACTTTTATTTCGGCAGTCAGACTGCGAATGATAAGATCCGTAGTCAAAAGGGAAACAGCCCAGACCATCAGCTAAGGTCCCAAAGTGTAAGTTAAGTGGAAAAGGATGTGGGATTTCTAAGACAACTAGGATGTTGGCTCAGAAGCAGCCACTCATTTAAAGAGTGCGTAATAGCTCACTAGTCAAGAGATCCTGCGCCGAAGATGTCCGGGGCTAAAACTTACCACCGAAGCTATGGGTGTACACAATTGTGTACGCGGTAGAGGAGCTTTCTGTACTGGCTGAAGTCATACCGTAAGGAGTGGTGGACGGTACAGAAGTGAGAATGTTGGCATGAGTAGCGAGAGTTAAGTGAGAATCTTAACGGTCGAAAACCTAAGGTTTCCTGAGGAAGGCTCGTCCTCTCAGGGTTAGTCGGGACCTAAGCCGAGGCCGAAAGGCGTAGGTGATGGACAATCGGTTGATATTCCGATACCACCAATGGACGTTATTAGAAATGGGATGACGCAGGAGGATAAGATGTGCACACTATTGGATGTGTGTCTAAGCATTTAGGCGGAGCAGACAGGCAAATCCGTTTGCTCTTAACGCTGAGATGTGATGGGGAAGGGAATTTATTCCTGAAGTATCTGATTCCACGCTGCCAAGAAAAGTCTCTATCGAGGATATTGGTGCCCGTACCGCAAACCGACACAGGTAGGTGAGGAGAGAATCCTAAGACCATCGGAAGAATTGTTGTTAAGGAACTCGGCAAATTGACCCCGTAACTTCGGGAGAAGGGGTGCCTACGTAAGTAGGTCGCAGAGAATAGGCCCAAGCAACTGTTTAGCAAAAACACAGGTCTCTGCTAAAGCGAAAGCTGATGTATAGGGGCTGACGCCTGCCCGGTGCTGGAAGGTTAAGGGGATTACTTAGCGCAAGCGAAGGTATGAACTTAAGCCCCAGTAAACGGCGGCCGTAACTATAACGGTCCTAAGGTAGCGAAATTCCTTGTCGGGTAAGTTCCGACCCGCACGAATGGCGTAATGATTTGGGCACTGTCTCAACAACACATCCGGCGAAATTGTAGTGCAAGTGAAGATGCTTGCTACCCGCGATTGGACGGAAAGACCCCGTAGAGCTTTACTGTAGCTTAGCATTGAATTTCGGTATTGTCTGTACAGGATAGGTGGGAGACTGAGAAACATGGGCGTCAGCCTGTGTGGAGTCATCCTTGGGATACCACCCTGACAGTACTGAGGTTCTAACTGGAGGCCATGAATCTGGTCACAGGACATTGTTAGGTGGGCAGTTTGACTGGGGCGGTCGCCTCCAAAAAAGTAACGGAGGCGCCCAAAGGTTCCCTCAGCGCGGTTGGAAATCGCGCGAAGAGTGCAAAGGCAGAAGGGAGCCTGACTGCGACACTTACAAGTGGAGCAGGGACGAAAGTCGGGCTTAGTGATCCGGTGGTACCTCGTGGGAGGGCCATCGCTCAACGGATAAAAGCTACCTCGGGGATAACAGGCTGATCTCCCCCAAGAGTCCACATCGACGGGGAGGTTTGGCACCTCGATGTCGGCTCGTCGCATCCTGGGGCTGAAGTAGGTCCCAAGGGTTGGGCTGTTCGCCCATTAAAGCGGCACGCGAGCTGGGTTCAGAACGTCGTGAGACAGTTCGGTCCCTATCCGTCGCGGGCGTAGGAAATTTGAAGGGAGCTGTCCTTAGTACGAGAGGACCGGGATGGACAAACCTCTGGTGCACCAGTTGTCACGCCAGTGGCATCGCTGGGTAGCTATGTTTGGAAGGGATAAACGCTGAAAGCATCTAAGCGTGAAGCCCACCCTGAGATGAGATTTCCCATAACTCGCACGTAAGTGCGGTGTTAGTAAGACTCCTGGAAGACCACCAGGTTGATAGGTTAGAGGTGTAAGCATGGTAACATGTTCAGCTGACTAATACTAATAAGTCGAGGGCTTGACCTAAATAATTAGAAATAACGCGAAGCTTCGGACGTAAGGAAGAAGACTAATTCACTGTGCAATTTTCAGAGAATATTTATATTCTCAATCTGGTGATTATGGCATGAAGGTAACACCCGTTCCCATACCGAACACGAAGGTTAAGCTTCAATGCGCCGATGGTACTGCAGGGGTGACCTTGTGGAAGAGTAGGTTGTCGCCAGGTAAACATGGTTTACTAGCTCAGTTGGTAGAGCACATGACTTTTAATCATGGTGTCCGGGGTTCGATTCCCCGGTAAGCCACCAGAAAGTACTTCTTTATGAAGTGCTTTTTTTTTATTTCCATTGTTCCGACATATTATGAAATATTTTCGATTTTTTTAATTCTCCTTGTCTACTATATACTATAGACATTAATTCATAAATCTCTGGAATACTTGGATCGGTGGATAAAACCACTTTTAAAGTATCTAATGCTTTTTCTAAGTTATTTTCATTTATTAAATATTTTATAGTAATTATTTGGTGTTCAATATTTTTATCATAGGTATCATCTTTTGTAGTCAATTCAGCAAGAATAGTTTTAATCTTATCTGTAGTAAAAGGCTTCTGTAAATAAGTAATTGCCCCAAGTTTAGTACAATCCACTGCATTTTTAACTGTGGCAAAAGCTGTCATAATTACTACTGGAGCGGTTATTCCTTTAGTTCTAATTCGTTTTAGAACTTCTGTGCCACTTATTTCGGGCATTTTAATATCTAAAAATATTAAATCTACGGGCACAGTATCAATTAATGATAAAGCTTCATGGCCATTAGTAGCCATCAAAACTTCGAAATTGTTTAGTTTAAGGTAAATGCCTAGCAACGTACGAATATTTTTTGTATCATCTACAACTAAAGCTCTTTTCATAGCAGTCCTTCTTTCCCAAGTGAAAAATTGTATTATTAAACATATAGAGCTATAATTTTAACACTTAATGGTGTAGAATTATAGCTTAATTTTAGTTGAGTAAGGATTTTAAATAAAATAATAATCCTGATAATATTCTCATCTGTATTTTTAAGTTTATATATTACTTTTATTAATTATAATTAACTACAAGTGAATACTTTAACATGTAAAATATGTGTTATATGCAAATTATAGATAAAAACACACTGTACTTCTTTTAAGTAAGTTATATACTCAATTATGGAGTTAGTACTATGAGGAAAATGAACAAAAACGAATGTAAACAAAGAATAGAATTGCTAGATTTCTTAAACCACATATAACAGGTAGGAGAATGATTTTAAGGACAGTTATGCAAAGTTGCATTACTTCCTATAATTGCTTAAAATATGCATATGGTATTTAAATTTAATAGTAAATTCATATTAACTTACTAAAAGTAGTTTTAAATTCAGCTATGGTTTTTTTAAAAGAAATTTAAGTAAGGAGAACATACTATGTATATTGTAATAATAGGTTGTGGTAGATTAGGTAGCGGACTTGCTATGGAATTGTCTAATGACGGTCATGATGTGGTAATAGTGGATAAACATGCGGAAAATCTAGAGAGACTTAGAAGTGGATTTAATGGAATTAGAATTAAAGGAGTGGAGATAGATAATGATATATTAATAGACGCGGGAATAGATAAAGCAGATATATTTTTAGCTATGACTCCAGCAGATAATATAAATATTATGGCTAGTCAAATTGCAAAGGATATATTTAAGGTGCCTAAAGTAATAGCTAGAATTTTTGATCCATCAAGGGAATTTATTTATAGAAAACTAGGACTACAAACTATAAGTCCAACTGAAGTAAGTATAAATATAATTAAAAACAAAATAATAGATAAAAAATCAGATGCATTATTGATATTAAATAATGATATATCAATAGAGGAGATTACAATAAACAGACTTAGAATTAATAACATTTTAGAAATAGAAGATAAGTTTAATTGTAGGATATGTGCAGTTTCCAAAAAGGGGGAACTTATTATACCAAATGGAAATGAACTATTGGAAAAGGGTGACAAAATAATTTGTAGCATAAATAAGGAGAATAAAGAAAAGTTAGTAAAGGCAATAATGAAGGAGAAACTTAGATGAGAGCAATAGTAGTTGGCGGTGGGAAGGTAGGATACTATCTTGTTAAAGCATTAAAAGAAAAAAAACATCAGGTAGTGTTAATAGAAAAAAACACAAAAATTTGTGAAAAGGTTGCCGAAGAACTCGAAGTAGATGTAATATGTGGGGATGGCTCAGATGTTGAAGTATTAGAAGATGCGGATATAGAGCAAGCTGAAGTTGTAGCTGCAGTAACGGGAAAAGATGAGGAAAACCTGGTAATATGTCAGATGGCTAAAGTAAACTTTAATATTAATGAAACAATAGCTAGAATCAACAATCCTAAAAATACAGCAATTTTCGAAGCGTTAGGAGTGGATAAGACTGTATGTAGCACACAAGTAATTTGCAATTTGATAGAGGGTGAATTTAATAGCGAACCACTGAAAATTATAGAAAGCATTAATAAAGGAGAAATGACATTAGTAGAAGCAAAAATAGATAAAAGAAGCGCATGGAAAGATAAATCAGTAGAGCAGTTAAATATACCTAAGGAATGTGTAATACTATCAATAATAAGAAGTGGGGAAGTAATTTTTCCAAGAGGCTGCGTAGATATAAAAGAAGGTGATAAAGTACTTATTATCACAAATACAGATAAAAAAAATGATGTAGAAAAATCTATAATTGGAGGGTAAATATATTATGACTAATAAAAAAATTGTATGCGGAGTAATTACAGAGATAGGATATACATTAACATTTTTATTTATTTTATATGGCATTAATATGATTTTAGCAAGGTGATTATATGAAAAAAATAACAAAAAACTTTGATGATTTTAAAATAATAAATTTTTATGTAGGCTATGTAATAATGGGAACTGCAAGTTTAATGTTGATACCCATATTGATCTCATTGATATTTAAGGAATGGAGCGCGCTTTTAGATTTTATTATTAGTATAAATATAGCGATTAGTTTAGGTATAGTTCTTATGTTTACAGGTAAAGACAAGGTTGATAAAGTAAGGTTGCAATGGAAGCATGGGTTAATTATTGCATCTAGTTCATGGATTATATTAACTTTGTTATGTGCGGTGCCTTATGAGCTCAGTGGAAATACAACATCTCTCTTAGATGCATGTTTTGATGTTATGAGTGGATTTACAACCACAGGGGTCCTACTTATTCAAAATCTTGACCATCTTTCTCTAGGATTAAATATGTGGAGACACATTCTTACCTTTGTTGGAGGCCAAGGCATGGTGGTACTAGCTTTAAGTTTTATGGTAAACCATACTTTAGGTGCTTACAAAATGTATGTTGGTGAAGGTAAGGATGCTGAACTCGTACCTAATGTAAAAAACACAGCAAGAATTATATGGAAAATAAGTATTGTGTATTTAATTGTAGGTACTACTATGCTTTGGATTAATGGAATGTTTATAGGTATGCAGCCTGTAAGTGCTTTCTTTCATGGATTATTTATTTTTATGTCTGCATGGAGTACTGGTGGATTTGCACCAATGTCTCAAAACATTCTGTATTATCATAGTCTTTCCTATGAGTTATTAACAATGATTTTCTTTGTCATTGGTTCTTTAAATTTTGCATTACATTATGCAGTATGGCAAGGTAATAAAAAAGAAATATTCAGGAATATTGAAACACAGAGTTTTTTTATTACAGCTTTAATTATTTCTTTTTTTACAGCGTTAAAACTAACAAATTCAGGTGTATATAGTAATGGTATATCGGTTTTCAGAAAAGGTATTTATAATGTATTATCAGCGCATACAACTACAGGGTTTGGTAATCTTTATGCCAGACAGTTTGCAACTGAATGGGGCGATTTTCCTGTGGTTATGCTTATAATAGCCATGCTTATAGGTGGATCAGCATGTTCTACGGCAGGTGGGTTTAAAGGATTAAGGGTAGGATTGGTTTTTAAAAGTATAATTGCAGAGGTAAACAAATTATTAAATTCTGATAGAAAAATAAAGGTGTTTAAATTCCATCATATAAAGGAAATTATCTTAGAGGATGCAATGGTGAAATCTGCTTACCTAATAATAATATTATATATAATATTATTTTTTATAGGTACTGCGTTGGGAACCTATTATGGATATCCAGTGCTCAGTTCAGCTTTTGAAGCTGCTTCAGTTACAGGAAATGTAGGATTATCCATTGGGATTACGGCGCCTACAATGCCTACTGCAATGAAGGTATATTATATAATTGCAATGTATTTAGGAAGATTAGAATTCATATCTGTGTTTGCGTTAATAGGAGTCACATTTGGAGGCATAAAGAAATTATGGTTAAGACTTTTAAAACAATAATAGTAGTGTGTATTTTGGCTTTTTCTTTTTCAATAACATGTATGGCAAAGGAATATAGTAATTTTAATGAATTAATCGAAAATAGCAAAAATATTGATAATAGTAAAATTACATTAAAGGGTGAAGCTATTGGTGAATGTATGAATAGAGGTAAATATTCATGGGTAAACATCAATGATGGAAGCACAGCTATGGGAATATGGATTAAATCTGAACAAGTTCAAAGTATAAAAAAATTTGGTAAGTATGGTTATAGGGGAGATATAGTTAAGATAAATGGAACTTTTAATAGGGCTTGTAAGGACCATGGTGGGGATATGGATATCCATGCAAGCTCGGTTAAAATTATAGAGCCTGGGCACAAAGTAGCAATCCCTATAAGTAACAATAAAAAAGGTATAGCAATAATATTAACAGTCATCACACTTGCTTTAATTTTTTCATATATAAAATTTACTAAAAGCACTTCAAAGTGAAATGCTTTTTTTAGAACTTTAAAACTAAAACTATTTTGTCCATACTAAGCATAGTACTAGATATCCTTTTTAAGTAATGGATTATTCAAGATTAGCATTGCTAATTAAGAGGCATTTAGGATAGTCATAGTTTAAATAAACGATATTTAGATATATTAGGAAGGTGATGTGGAGTTTGAAGAAAGGTAAATTTGATGAGAAGTTTTTCAAAATTTCTAGTGAATATGAATATAGTGATTATGAAGAAATCAAACCTAAAACAATAATGATTACCAATGTGGTTAAAACTATAGTAATTATGAGTTTAGCCACTGTAATATCTCTGATATTTAGAAAAATTGGGTTACATGAATCAAATGTAATAATAGTATTTATTTTAGGTGTATTATTCGTATCAAGAAGTACTGATGGATATGGTTATGGTATACTGGCCGCGATAATTGGAGTGCTATCATTTAACTTTTTATTTACGGTGCCATATTATACCTTTCTAGCTTATAGAGCTGATTATCCAGTAACTTTTATTATAATGCTTATAGCAGCAATTATTACAAGCACTTTAACTTCAAGAGTTAAGTCGCAAGCTAAGATATCTTATATACGTGAAAATAGAATGCAAATTTTATATAAAATTAATAAATCATTGCTTACGGCAAGAAATAAAAAACAAGTAGTTGAGTTTTGTGGCGATAATTTAGTTGATATGTTTAACAGAAATATTATGATAGCTATAGTAGATGATAAAAATAATTTGCAACAGCCAAGTGAATATATGCTTAATCGAGAATATAGTAGGGGTATTTTTAGGTCAGATATAGAGGTTGGAGCAATTGAAAAATGCTTTAAAACAGGCAAATCAGTTGGCATTGAAGCTGAAATTTCCTTAAATAGTATTGGATATTACCATCCCATTAAAGGACAAAATAGGATTCTTGGAATTATTGGCATCGCATGTTTAGAAGAAAATGTGTTATCAAAAAATGAAAAGATCCTTCTAGAGTCCGTTTCTACACAAATCGCTTTAGCTATTGAAAGAGAAGAGTTATACGAAAAGAAAAGACAGATAAATTTAGAGACTGAGTCGGAAAGGCTTAGGGGCAATATTTTAAGGTCAATTTCGCATGATTTAAGAACTCCGCTAACAGGAATATTAGGGTCAGTTTCTACTATTAGTGATAATTATGATGTACTTGATAATGATACCAAGAAAGAACTTCTTGAAATAATTTATGAAGATACAAGCTGGCTTATACATTCAGTTGAAAATATATTAAGCATGACACGGATAGATGAAGGTAAGCTTGAAATTAAGAAAGATGTGGAGATTGTTGAAGAAATTGTTGCTGAATCTATATCGAGAGTTACAAGGTTTTCGGGAAGTCATAATATTAAGATTGAACTACCAGAAAAAATGGTTATATTATTTGTAGATGGATTATTAATAGAACAAGTGTTTATTAATTTGATTGATAATGCCATCAAGTATTCACAGAGTGATTCTATTATAGAAGTTAAAGTTACAGAAAAGGAAGATAGTGTGGTTTTTGAGGTATCAGATAATGGGAAAGGCATACCAGAAGAAGATATACCAACTATATTTGATAGGTTTTATACCAAGGCTAAGGGTAATTCCCTAGAAAAACGAGGGATAGGATTGGGACTTGCTATTTGTAAGTCTATAATAGAAGCACATGGTGGATATATGGAAGCTTTAAATAACTCTTCTGGTGGGGCGACTTTTAGATTTAGTTTACCTGTAATAAGGAGTGATGGCAGTGGATATGAAGCCTTTGATTTTAATAGTTGAAGATGATAAGCCTATTAAAAAATTTATGAAAATTTCGCTTGAAGCACAGGGATATAAGTGCATTGAAACTGAATTTGGGAATGCGGCTATAACACTTATTTTTTCACATAATCCAGATATAATAATTTTGGACTTAGGGTTACCAGATATTGATGGACTTAATGTTATTGAGAAAGTAAGGGAGTCTACAAAAGCTAGGATTATAGTTGTTTCAGCTCGTGGACTTGAAAGGGAAAAAGTTGAAGCCTTAGATAAAGGTGCAGATGATTATTTGACCAAGCCTTTTAGTGTAGCAGAGCTTTTAGCTAGAACTAGAGTGGCACTTAGACATTTTAATGGAGAGAATAAGTCACAAAACGATGTGCAGTCAGTATTTAAGGTGAAGGATTTAAAGATAGATTTTGAAAAACGTAAAGTTATAATTTTAGATAAAGAGATACATTTAACACCAATGGAATACAAACTAATTGAGCTAATGTCAAGATATGCAGGACGTGTGTTAACTCATAAATATATAGTTGATGAGATTTGGGGAAGTTATTTTGAAAATGATACACAGTCTCTTAGGGTATTTATGGCTAATATAAGAAGAAAAATAGAGAGGAATCCTGCTCAGCCTCAGTATATCATAACGGAGGTTGGAGTAGGGTATCGTTTAGTAGATGAATAATATTTCAGAGATGAAGCTTTTGGCTTCATCTTTTTTGCTAAAAAATAAGACGTAACTTAAAATATTAACATAATCTTTATACATCAGGATTTATCTTTATACTTTCTTAATATCAAGTTCATGGTGATTTTGATAAGATATAATTATAAATATAAAGTGAAAGGATAACCTGGGGTGATTATATGTTAACAAATAGTAATGAAGAAAGTTCTTTTCAAAATAATATAAAAGAAGCTATTAATGAAATAAAGTCAAATAAATATGATCTAGCACATATGTATCTATATGCAGCTATGATTCAAAATGATCATTCGGCAGAAGTGTACAATTTACTAGGAGTTATTTCAGAATATAAAGGCGATGCAGCTATGGCGTGTAAATACTATAGAGCGTCATATGTGTTTGATCCAACTTATAAACCAGCAGATAGAAATTTAGAGAAATTAACTTCATTTTTTTATATATTTAATGAAAAAAATATAGATTACGGAGATAATATGGAGAAAGAAAATCAAACATCATATTTTAATAGTTATAAGGGGGTACGTGTTGGACATTTTAAAAATAATGAGACCGGTACAAAGTCAAGGTGCTAAATAGTGTTTACAATTCAGGGAGTATCTAAGGTGATCGATTAACCACTTCAGAGGGAGAATTTAAATCCCCTGAAGTTTTTTTATGTCTTATAGAAATATAAATAGATGTTGAATAAGGGTGTTTAATTAATAATACCTTACAGGAAAATTAACTAAACTCATCTAGAGTATAATTTTAAAGGGTTGTATATTAATAAAAGTTGTTTCTTCCTATATAATCCATTGAGAAAATAACATTATTAGCTTAAAATGATTATATATATTAACATAAGAAAAAAAGGAGTGTGTTGTTTTGTTCCAATCCATAGTTGACTTTTTTGCTAAAGACAAAATACAAGAGGTTTTTAATGATTTAACATCCTATAAATTAAAATATGTAGGAATAGCTATCGCAGTTTTCGCATTATTTGTATTGTTAAAAAAAATATTCGCAAAATATGTATTCAAAATAATATTAAAACTTGTTAATAAAACAAAATTTGAAACAGATACAAAAATAGTGGCTGCTTTCCAAAAACCTGTAACTAACTTTTTTGAGGTATTAGGATTTTATTTTGCTTTTAAAATTTTAATTATCGCAGGAGTTCCAATTGATAGCTCATTTATAGAAAAGATTTTCAGTTCTGCTGTAATAATTTTAATTTGTTGGGGACTATATGATCTTACTGGAGAATCTTCTCTGCTGTTTGAGAGAATGCATAAAGCATATGATGTAAAAGTGGATAAAATATTATTCCCATTTATATCAAAAACGTTAAGAATGATGCTAGTAGCGTTAGTTATTACCATAATTGCTGAGAAGTGGGGATATAACATTCAAGGTTTTGTTACTGGGCTTGGGTTAGGAGGATTGGCTTTTGCATTAGCAGCTAAAGATGCGGCATCCAATGTTATTGCAGGTATGTTTATAATATTAGATAAGCCTTTTACTATTGGAGATTGGATTAATAGTGACACATTAGAAGGTAGCATAGAGGATATTTCGTTTAGGACTACTAAAATAAGAACTGTTGATCAAGCATTAATAATAGTGCCTAATTCAAAATTAACTAATGAGGCTGTAACCAATTTTAGCAGAAGGGGTAAACGAAGGGTTAATTTGAATTTAGAATTAACTTATAGCTCTAGGGAGAAATTAGAGATTTGTGTGGATAAGATTAGAAATATGTTAGAGAATTATTCACAGGTTAGTAAGGGAGGCATCCTTGTTACATTTGATAAATTTAATGCAACTAGTTTAGATATTTTAATATGTTTCTTTACTGATACACCAGATTTTGATGAATATTTTAAAATAAAAGAAAATGTTAATTTTAATATACTGGACATTTTACAGCAAGAGGGAATTTCAATGGCTTTCCCAAGCACAAGCGTTTACGTTGAAAAATTACCTAGTATAGATAAAGAAAAAAAAATTGAATTAGTTAATAAACTTCAAAAAAAACTTTAGGACTTTACCCTAGAGCTTTTGCAGGATAATGATATTTTCAACAATTCCTTCTATAACATAACCATCAGCTATTATCGAATTTTTTACCTTGCTTTTATCAGAATAGCTATTTGTTCACCAAAAATATACAAAACAGTAAGTGATATTTAACTGGTAATCTAGTATTTAGTGGGGAATAATGTTATAATAGTAATGATGATAGTTGCTTTATTTTAGTTTAATTATATTATATAATTTAGACTAAAATAAAGTTTTTTTTATAAATGAACAGATAAGATGTTTATTGTCTGAATTTTTGGAAATGATTAATAATAAGCTTTTTATTTTTAATAAGTAAAATTAATTATTGAAGGACTATATATTATATAGTGGTTTCTGAGGAGGAATTTATTATGGCAATTAGTTTAAAAAAGGGTCAAAAGGTAGATTTAACGAAAGCTAATCCAGGCCTTAGTAATGTTATTGTTGGACTTGGATGGGATACTAATAAGTATGATGGTGGAGCTTCCTTCGATCTAGATGCAGCGGCTTTCTTAGTTGGAGCAAATGGGAAAGTAACATCTGATAATGATTTTATTTTTTATAATAACCCAAAGGACTCAGCAGGGTCTGTAACACATTTAGGAGATAACAAAACTGGTGATGGTGATGGTGATGATGAACAAATTAGAATTGAACTGAGTAAAGTGCCATCTTCTATTGAGAAGATTAACTTTACTGTAACTATTCACGAAGCTGTTCAAAGATGCCAAAATTTTGGACAAGTATCTAATGCATTTATAAGAATTCTCAATGAAAATAATGATAATGAATTAATAAGATATGATTTAAGTGAAGATTATAGTATTGAAACCGCAGTGGTAGTAGCAGAACTATATCGTAACAACGGAGAGTGGAAGTTCAGTGCAATAGGAAGTGGTTTTGAGGGTGGATTAACTGCGCTTTGTAGTAACTTTGGAATTAGTGTAGATTAAATGGCATTGAAAATGATGATAAACAGCATTAAAAATGATGATAAACAGCATTAAAAATGATGATAAACAGCATTAAAAATGATGATTAATAGCATAAGAAATGATGATTAATAAGGAGGAATAATTATGACAATTAACTTAAGTAAAGGTCAAAAAATAGATTTAACTAAAACTAACCCAAGTTTAGCTAAAGCAGTTATAGGACTAGGCTGGGATACAAATAAATATTCAGGTGGAGGAGATTTTGATTTAGATGCTTCAGCCTTTTTAGTAGGTTCAAATGGAAAAACCAATAATGACCTAGACTTTATATTCTATAACAATTTAGAGCATTCAACAGGAGCTGTTATACATACCGGTGATAATAGAACTGGAGAAGGCGAGGGAGACGATGAACAATTAATCATTGAATTTTCTAAAGTACCAACAGACATTGATAAAATTGCAATTACAGTAACTATACATGATGCAATAGCTCGTGCACAAAATTTCGGCCAAATTTCTAATGCGTTTGTTAGAGTGGTAAATGAAGAAACTAATGAAGAAATCCTAAGGTACGACTTATCAGAAGATTTTTCAGTAGAAACTGCATTAGTATTTTGTGAAATATATCGTAACAATGGAGAATGGAAATTTAGTGCGACAGGAAGTGGATTTCAAGGTGGATTAGCAGCCCTTTGTAAAAATTACGGTCTTGATGCATAGAAAGCAATATGATATTTAAATTAATCAGTGGATAAATATTCACTGAATATTTAAAGGGGATGACAAAATGGGTATAAATTTACAAAAAGGTCAAAAGATAAATCTTACAAAAGATAATCCTGGGTTAAAAAAGACAATGGTCGGACTTGGATGGGATCCAGTGGAGCGAGCATCTAAGGGATTGTTTGGAGGCTTATTTGGTGGAAAGCAAGCACAAATAGATTGTGATGCTTCTGTGCTAATGCTTGATGAAAATGATAAGCTAAGAGGAAAAGAAAATATGGTTTATTTCGGGAACTTAAAAAGTAAATGTGGTAGTATTCAGCATATGGGAGACAATCTTACTGGAGATGGTGATGGAGATGATGAGCAAATTATGGTTGATCTGTCAAGCATACCTCAAAATATAACTAAGTTAGTTTTTGTGGTTAATATCTATGCGGCAGTTCAGCGTAAACAACATTTTGGTATGATACAAAATGCTTTTATACGTTTAGTAAATCTAACGGACAATAAAGAGATGCTTCGTTTTAACTTAACAGAAGAATATTCTGGTAAAACTGGGTTATTCGTTGCAGAAATTTATCGCAATAATGGAGAATGGAAATTTACAGCCGTAGGAGAAACAGATGCTTCATCTGGCTTAGGTGAAATGATAAAAAGATACCAATAGACAAACTGGGTTTAAATAGATTATAGATAAATGTAGATATATTTATATACATTTATAGATATATAGATATATAGATATACTAGTGATGTAGAAAATGAGAGGGTTATCATTTTCTACATTTTAATTTAAAAGAAATTATGTAAATTACAGAAGGGTGGATAACATGAAATATTTTAATAAGCAGATCTCAGAAGTTTTAAAAAGTCTTAAAGTTGATAGTAGTAAGGGATTATCGGGTTCTGAGATTAAAGAAAGACTAGCAAAGTATGGTGCTAACGAATTTACTAAACAAGAAAAGGGATCGATGTGGGATAGTATTAAGGAGGCAATAACTGAGCCTATGATGATAATACTTTTAGCGGCAGCGGTAATTAGTGCATTAGTAGGAGAGTTTAGTGACGCCATTGGTATAGTATGTGCTGTAGCAATAGGAATTGGCATAGGAATTTTCACAGAAGGAAAATCACAAAAAGCTGCAGATGCGCTTTCAAAAATGACAGAAAATATAGAAGTAAAAGCATTGCGTAATGGGAAAATTGTTCAAGTGAATAAAAGTGATTTGGTACCTGGTGATATAGTTTCAATTGAGACGGGTGATATGGTACCAGCGGACGGAAGACTCATAAGTAGTATAGATTTAATGGTTAGAGAGGATATGCTTACAGGAGAATCAGAAGACGTGAGCAAGGATTTCGATGTTATTATAGAAATGGAAAATATACAAGCTAAAGATAAAAATATTGTGCAAGACCCTATTCCAGCAAAACAAACGAATATGGTTTTCGGGGGAACACTTATTGCGTATGGTAGAGCTAGCTTTGTAGTTACTTCCACTGGTGATAGCTCACAAATGGGCGAAATAGCTAAAAATCTTGAAGAAAGTGATTTAGAAACACCGCTTCAAGCAAAACTTGGAGATTTGGGTGCTAAGATTTCAAAAGTATCAAGCGCAATAGCTGCGATACTATTTATAATTATGATTATAAAAATGGTTCTAGCGAATACTATATCACCAGATACTACCGGTGTATTTGCCTTTTTAGAGTCTGTTGGACCAATAAAAACTGCGTTTGTTGTATGTGTTGCTTTAATTGTTGCAGCTGTTCCAGAAGGTCTTCCAACAATGATAAATATGACACTTGCAATAACTATGCAAAAGATGGCTAAGATAAATGCGCTTGTTACTAAAAAAGAAGCCTGTGAAACAATAGGTTCTGTAAGTGTAATATGCTCAGATAAAACAGGTACACTTACTCAAAATAGAATGACTGTAGAACAAGTTTACTTAAATGGCAAGTTCAAAGCAAGAGATGAATTAAGCGATAGAAATAACTATTTTATAGATAACTGTATCGTAAATTCAACAGCAGATATTGAGAAAGCTGATAAAGAAGTAAAATATTTAGGTAGTGCAACAGAATGTGCTCTTCTTTTATACAATGATGCTTGTGATTATGTACAAGAAAGACAAAGCGCAAAAATAGCTCATCAAATTCCATTTAGTTCAAAGCGTAAGAGAATGAGTACGGTTATAGAAGAGGATAAAGGTGCCACAGTATTAACAAAGGGAGCGCCAGAAATTATTTTAGAATTATGCAAATATGAACATATTAATTGCATGGAAGTGGAGCTCGATCAAGCAAGACGAGAAGAAATATTAGATGAAATAGAGAAACTTCAGAGAAAATCTATGCGTGTACTTGGATTTGCATATAGAAATATAAGTGAAGAGGTAGCTATGGCATCCGAGCAAGGCACTTTAGAAAATGATTTAGTGTTTACAGGATTCGTAGGAATAAGAGATCCTCTAAGACTTGACGTTAAGGAAGCAGTAGAAACTGCTAAAAAAGCAGGGGTTTCTACAAAAATGCTTACAGGGGATAACATTAATACCGCCATTGCTATAGGAAAAGAATTAGGATTACTTAGTGGTAAAAATAGGGCAGTAGAGGCTACTTATATAGATACATTATCTGATGAGGAACTTAAAGATGAAATAACTACTATCTCAATAGTAGCACGTTCAAAGCCTGATACAAAAATGAGAATAGTTGAGGCTCTTCAAAGTAATGGAGAAGTAGTTGCAGTAACTGGAGATGGAATAAATGATGCTCCAGCCCTTACAAGAGCAGATGTGGGTATAGCTATGGGTATAGCTGGTACCGAGGTTAGTAAAAATGCAGCGGATATAATTTTAACAGATGATAGTTTTGGGACTATTGTAAAAGGAATTAAATGGGGAAGAGGTATTTATGAAAACTTCCAAAGATTTATTCAATTCCAGATAACTGTAAATATAATTGCATTCTTAACAGCAATTTTATCTGTAGTGTTTGACTTTCAAATGCCATTCACTACAATACAACTTCTATGGGTAAATATTATAATGGATGGCCCACCGGCACTATCCCTGGGACTAGAACCAGTAAGAGATGCTGTTTTAAACAGAAAACCTACAAATAGAAATGCTAGTATTATAACTAAACAAATGTTAAGAAGTATGATTGCTAATGCCTTATATATAACTTGTGTTATCATGATTCAGATGAAATTTGACATATTAGGAACTGGATTCCCTAAAGATGGGATTGCAGGACCAAACGAAATGCAAACAGCATTATTTGCATTATTTGCTTTCAGTGCATTATTTAATGCTTTTAATTGTAGAGAATTTGGGTCAGATAGCATATTTCCTAGCCTTACAAAGAACACTATATTTTTAAAGATAATTATGATTACAGCAGTAACACAAATATTTGTAACTGAAGTGTTTTCAAAATTCTTTAATGCAGTGTCTTTAAGCGCTACTATGTGGTTAAAGATAATCATTTTATCTTCACTTATAATAGTAGTAAATGAAATTGTGAAATTGATTGTGAAGCCTTTTGTAAAAAAAGAACAACAACAAATAGAAGAAGAATCAGAAGAAAAGAGAGTAGCTTAGAAGAGTAGGAATATGAAAATAAATAGACTGGAATACGTACTTATTATTTATTTTCATGTGGACAAAATGATAAATCCCCTATTATTGATTTTAATCAATAATGGGGGATTTAATTTGTTCTAAATAAGGTAAACGTAATATTATTCAATATAGGAACATACTTCATTACGAGAAATATCGTTAATTTCGTGGAATTTTTGATGTACTATATTTAAAATTTCCTCACCTGCAAATATACCAGATTTTTTTGTAATATAGACATTATTATGGAGTGTTTTCTCGAAAAGGTTACTTAGTAATTCTCCGTGAGACGGAACTAATCCATAATTTGAATGTTTAATTAGGGGGTAGTCTAGCAGAGAATCACCAGCAGCAAGGAATATATTTGTATTTTCTAGTTGCATTATATAATTTATAGGATCATATTTATTTATACAATTAGGTACTATATATACCTTTTTACCTTGCTTTGATACGCTGTAATTATAGCCTTTGCAAAATGAAAGTAATACTTCAAAATAATCTAATTCCACTTTCCCATTTGTTATGTTATTAGCTAGTTTGTCCTCATCCACAATAGAGTATATGAATAAATCTTCACAAGTTTTATATGATTTTATAAAATCACTTTCTAAAAAGAAACTGCATAATACTATCATATTCCTAACAGATACAACTTTTTTAAGCTTATTAGAGCTTATATCTGTCCAAGATTTAAGCTCAATACCATTCTTAAGAATGATACCTCCATTGGCTACAACGGCATATTTAGGTTTTATTATATCATAAAAATATTTCATTCGCGTGTATTGCTCTGGGGAACGAGTGGTAACAGGTATAAAAAGCATAATTTCATTTATATGTTCAAGTTTATTGTGCATGGATTTAGTAATAAAACTGCACATATTGTTATTATAAAAGTCAACAGGAAAAAGGTTTTCTTCATTAATTAAGTTACAATGTCTTGAAGAATATATAAGCGTACTATCAAGGTCCGAGGCAAATATCATAAAAACACATCCTTATAGATCTTCTTTTTCCTTAGATTTAATAATGCCACAGCAGGAATAGCACATATCGGTATATATTTCTACAGGAATATCCTTTTCCGCGGCTAACGTAAATATATGCTTTAAATTTGGATTATCAAAGGAGTCAACTAGTATTTTAAAGGGAATTCTTCTTAGAAGTACTCGTGTGGTTTCCCCAATTCCTGGCTTTATAAGATTAATATTATTGATGCCAAATTTATGTCTGATGCTTTCGATGTCGCGAAGTCCTTTGCAGTTTAAAGAATTACCATCAAACTCAATATCTGCGGCAACTTCTGTAACGTTTGGGTCATTCAACAGTTCATATAGATAATTATTATCTAGCTCATCGAAACAGTTACATATTTCATCTATATAGAAATTGGAAACATCAGCGGGCGTTAATTCTTTATAAAATTTTGTGCCGTGAAAATCATCACTGCAAATAAACTTATCATTAAGAACAGTCCTACTTACAAGACCCGAAACTGTAGAATTAAGACAAGCGCTTGGAATTAAAAAATCTTCTCTTGTACCATAAATGAGGGTACAATGAGCGGGGTCCGATAGTACGGCTAGGTCCGAATTCAAGGTTATATTAAACTCCTGCGAATATTCTTTGCAAGCTTTTGTTAATGTATGTTGAATAACCCCTTTACCTGTCCACCCATCAATGAATTGTATCTCTGAGAAGGGGTGATTCTTTAATATATACATAAGTGCATTTTTATCTATGCCTTTATCACGTATTATAGAAATACTGTAATGAGGAGCGGTTATATTATACTTAAACTGTATATATCTTTTAATTAATATGCCAATAGGTGTACCGGCTCTTGCAAGAGAGACTAAAACAATATTTTTACCTCTTTTAGCTATAATTTTCTCGCTTAATATAGAAACTAGAGAAGCTAGTTTGTTTTTTGAATGCTCAAGGGTACTATAGAAAATATCCATGTATCCTTTTGAGGGAGTATATTCTATTGGTAACATTTCTGAATAGTGGATTCCACTTTGTATAGCATTTTCTCTAAATTCATTATCTTGCTCCACTATAAGGTGTGATATGTCTTTAAGAAGAAATACAACATCTTCCGTGCAGTAGCTTCCTGAAAAAATACATTTATTCATTTAAATACACCTCTTTTTTATATTATTTAAGAAACTTAAAAATTATCTGCTGTAATCAATTTAAAAGGGATTATACATTAGCATTTCCAGCATACAAATATAATGGATTTAGCATGAAAATAAGAGAAAATTCTATTTAATTCATCTTTCTTTTCTTTGGTTAAAGGCTTTTCAGAGAAGAAAAATACCTGGGTATAGAAATTATCAGGTATATTATAAAGGTAGTTAGTTATAGTGTCATCCTCAGGGCTTTGAAAAGCAATCTTATTTTTATTTCCATAAGAAGCTATATTTCTAGCATGAACGGGACTTCTTGTAGTGGAATGAAAATAGACATTATCTCCGAGCATCGAGCTTATACTACAAGGTAAATATATAAACTCCCCAGTTCCTATGCAAAGACAATTGCCAGTAGTTCTTTCTTTTATCAAAAATTTAGATATTGAATTGATTTCTTCAGAAATTTTCAAATTATCGCTAGAGGTAATTCCAAATCTACCAGTAGATTTATTATAGCCCTCAATACTTTGCGCTATTTGAAAAACACACTCTTTACTTGGAATTAGTTTAGTAGAACTTGGAGGAATAGTTATCTCGTCGCTAATAATATCTTTTGATTTACTGCACTTAATATCACCCTTTAGCAAGGAACATACCCTAACATCTATGTTTTTCTCATCAGCGAACATTTTATAGCTATGAGCATCTCGCCAGTCTAAAATAGATATTATCCCAAAATATTTCCCGGGAAGGCATTTTATTAAATTTAGTGCAGATTTACCTGTAGTAAGTTCATCGTCTATTAAAACTATATCAGAAAATTTATTAAAAAAATCACTTTCATAAGGGAAAAGCGAATGCTCTACTGCATGAGAATGTTCTTCATTAAAAAATAGTGCAGGTTCTATAGAAGTTATTTTCTCACGCGAAGTATGTATATAAGCAGCATTTGAAAAATTTTGAAATACTGATTGAGCAAGACCTGTAGCTGTCTCTGCAAAACCTATAAAAAGGGTTTTGTTTGCAAGTCTTATAGGTACTTTTAAAATGTCATGTAAACCTTGGAGATTAACAGAGGTATCCATGTTATGAGAGGCATCTAATGAAATAAGCGTATCAACTAATTCAGTAGTAGGATAAAGCACTGTGTCCTCTCTTTCATTAATCCATAAACGAGCCAAAATTCCTCCAATAATTTTTAGAGTATCTGGAATCATTGGCATATGTTTTCCTATAACCTTACTTACAAATAAAAAATCCCTCTTTTTATTTTCTCTAGCGGACATTGTAAAAAGCTTTGAAGCTGGAATGTTACATTTATTTTCTTTTATATTAAGTGATATTTGTAGGCTATTATCTATATTGTAATGAAGTGATTGATTGTAATAATTCTCTGTGTGATTTTCCATCCTCTAATACCCCCATTATTTTAGCTTTTAGTAATGTTTCTTTAGCCCACATTTCATGGGGTTTTACCTCATTCATTTTATTGGAATAATTGCTCTTTATTACACCATCAAGTGATGAACTGATAATATTAACTGCATCTGTATAGTCTTCTTTAGAAACTACCATAAGAGAATTTACTACATTTACTTGAGTTGGATGTATAACAGTTTTACCAGTTAAGCCATTGGTTCTATCTAAAAGGGTTTCTTTAATAAGAACATTATTATGAAAATCTAAAACGTTGCTATAATATTCATAAACTACGCCAGAAATAACATAATCATCTCGTTTAAAGACATTTATTATATCACTAATACAGTCCTTTATTACGGCTAAATCGTATATGGTGAAATCTTTACCTCGACGAAGACTATATAATCCAGAAAAATCTGTTCCGCCAATTCGAATGTTTAAAACATATTCTTTATAAGAATCTAAGATATGTTTTACGTGAGTAAGTTCTTCTATTCGAGTTTCTTTATGAATTATGCTGGGGGTTTCGAGTATTGGCATTCCGTACAGGGTTCTTTTATTAGATATATTGTATTCTTTTAGTATAGAAAAGTATTTTTCTCCAAGTGTAAAATCAAATTTAGGGAAAATAAAACCACAAAGACCAATTAAAGAAGATTCATTAATCAACTTTTGAAGTTGACTAACATTTCGGACTCTGATAAAAATAAGGGGTAGACTATCGATAAAAGAAGAGTTATCTTTTAAAAGAAGGCCGATACTCTTAAATAAATTAATAATGTTAGTTTCAGCTTGTACAACTTGGTCTGAAGATACGGAATCTTCAAGACAAAGACTGATGGTGTGAGTACCCATTTTGTTACTTAAAAGAATGTCCTTAAGCAAATGTTCTCGCGTTGCTGGCATGTATAAACATGCGCCTAATGAATAGGATAACTCTTCCTTTGAGGAAAATAATCCGTAAATTGAAGGGGCTTTAAAGAAAATATCTTGTGAATTATTAATATTATTAAAATATCGCATAATTGTTCTCCATTTATTATAATAAATTAATCAGTAATTTAAAGATTATAAATAGTACTGATTGTGATACAAATTATAGCATATTTCTATACACAATTACATATTACACACAGAAATTACTGAATATAGAATAAATATAAATGATCTATTCGTTAATAAATCATTAACAACAGTATGATATACTTTACACATAGAATTTTAAAAAATGGAAGTTTGCAAAAATACATAGAGTAAATAGTTAGAAATTCCGCTATATTTAAATTGAGAAAGGAGTCAACATACATGTTTAATTTTAGAAATCACCAAGAGCTTACTTGCATCGCCGAGGGAGATGGACATTTTTTTGCAAAAGTTGGTGCTATGGTGGCTTACACGGGTAATTTTACTCAAGAAAAAGTATTAGTAGATACAAATAACAATCAAAGCATATTCAAATCTGTTATGAATCTAGCTGCTAGAAAGCTGACAGGTGAGAATATTCCTATTATGAAAGTAAATGGACAGGGAAGTTATTATATGGCAGACAAAGCACAACATATTAGTATAATTACACTTCAGTCAGGTCAGAGTATAGGAGTTGAAGGAGAAAATTTACTTGCTTTTACGCAGGAGTGTAAATATGGAGTTAGATTTATGGGGTCAGGTGTAATATCTCAAAAGGGTATGTTTACATCAAATTTAACAGCTACTTCTAATAATGCGCAGGTAGTTATAACTACAAATGGAAACCCGATTATTCTAGAGTCTCCTTGCGTAGTAGATCCTGATGCAGTAGTATGCTGGACAGGCGCTGACCCTCATTTTAAAACAGATGTAAATTGGAAAACTTTTCTTGGGCAAACCTCTGGAGAATCCTATATGTTAGAATTTAATTCTCAGGGCGAAACTGTAATTATCCAGCCTTGTGAAAGAACTTCAGGATTAAATGTTGCAATAGATTAGGAGGTACGTGTTTGTGGCTATAATTATTGAAAGCAGTAATAAAAAAATAATATCTCAAAAGAGACAATATGGAAAATTAATTGTTGAGACCTCAATTATTCCCGAAAAAAAGGCAACTGTAGTAATGGGGCCAAATCAGAACACGAATAAGAATAATGCTGAAGGGTCAAACAATGTACATTCTAAAATTATTTCTGAGCCTAAAGTTAATGTCCCATTAAAGGTAAATAATATGGAAAAAAGAAAACTTGTGGATGTTACTAAAAGCATTAAATTAGCGAAAGGGCAGAAGTTAAGCTTAAATCAGAACGCTAAAAATCTTTCGAAATTAATAGTAACATTAGATTATAATATAATAAAAAATAATTATAATGAGTTTGATTTAGATGTATCGGTATTTATGGTAGATATAAATGATAAAACAGCAGAAAAAGATTTTATTTTTTATGAAAACACTAAGAGCACTTGTGGCGGAATAGTAATTAAAAAGGATCATAATACTTCTCTTAAGGAAGCTTACAATGAGTGCATACAGCTAGATTTAAATCTAATACCACCTCATATTCAAAAATTAGCTTTTACTGTAACCGTATATGAAGCAAATGAAAGGAAGCAAAACTTTGGGCAAGTATCAGATGGATATTTTAGAATTATAGCGGGTGACAATAAACAAGAAATTCTAAACTATAAATTTAATGAAAATTTATCTGTAGAAACAGCCATCGTAGTAGCTGAGATATATAGATATAAAAATGAATGGAAAATTAATTGCATAGGTAGTGGATTTAGGGGTGGGTTAGAAGCTTTGTGTAATAATTATGGGATCGATACGGTTTAGGAATTGATTGTTAGCTTTGAAATTCCTAAATATCAACATTATATAACTTATATTTAAAATAAATAAGGGACTTTACTCAATAAGTCCCTTATTTGTTTTTTGAAGAAAATCATTTGAAATTAAAGATGTTAGAAAAGAATTTTTTTGCTTTTTCTTTGGTATATTTTTTTTCGTTTTTAAAATCAGGTAAGGATAAATTGAAATTAACTTCTTCTAATCTATGAGTATCATAAAATTTTTCCTGGATTTTTCCTTCTATGTTATTATAGCCAGTAGGAGTTAATATAGTAATGTCAAATCCAAATATGTTTAAAAAACATAATACAATGGAATCTTCATCGCTAAAAATACTTTCATTATTATCATAAATAACAAGTTTAGGTATTTTTGAAGGGTAATCATACTGCTGAATTAGCTGTAGTATATTTTTATCAAGATTTAAGATGGTCATTAAAATCTTTAATTTGAATTCTTTATCTATAGTTTTTATTAGCATATCGGTTTTCATCAAATAATTTATTTTTTGTAAAATAGTATGTTGCAGGGAAGTTTTTAAATAAGAAAATTTGTAACAGCTATGATTTAGTAGTTTTTGTTTATCAATTAACCCGATATTATCAAGTACAAAGGCTAAGGAGTATAAATCGGTTTTGGAGTAGGTTACCTTAGTAAAAGGAAGTTCAGCTATAAATAATGTATTATCTGATGATTTTAACTTGAAGAAATCATTCCAATATAAATTTAAATCGCTGTGTACACCGCTTATTTTCGCGAATAAGTTTGGCATATATACGGTGCTATTCTCTACTTTAAATCCTGTGCGCAAACTAGAAGGTTCATCCCATAAAATTTTCAGCTCATAAAAGGTAGTTTTTAACGTAGTAGGGTGAGTTTCATATTTTTCAAATTGCCAAGGCTTATAAAAGCCATCATCATCGGTATATAGTGTAGCCTCTAATTCCCTTGAGGCTTTTAGAGCAATAGTTTCGTGTCTTATGAGTAATTCTTCTTTTGGAAATTCTTTTAAATGTGATTTATATGGGAGTTCAAAGCTTTTTGAAAATAGATCACTATATTCTGTAATCTCTAAAATCATATCACAGAAGGAATTTATATATATAATATCACAGCCTAATCTAGATAAAAAAATCAAGAATAAAAGCTCATGTTTTTTAATATCACCATAATATATTACTTTAGGATTAAAAATTTCATCGGACGAAGTATTTTGAAAGTCGAAATTTTTCATAAGGTTTGGAACAAATTCATAAACCCAAGAAAGTAATTTCAAAGAAAAATTTCTAACTTTGGACAGGTTTAAATTTTTTTCTTCCTTACAGTATAAATCTAATATATAGCTAAAACTATTTGCCATAGAGCAATTTAAAGTATGATTACTCGTGGGGAAAACCTTGTGTTCTAGAAATAGAGCCGCAAGCTTCCTTGTGAGTGATACATCAAAAGGATCTATATATTGCCATATGTTTAAAGTACTGGTGATTAATTTAGGATTAGAGCGTATGGGTATAGAGTCTGTGAATTTTAAATATAAACCATCGAAGATACTAAAGTTTTTGTCTAATCTAAATAGATCATTATAATAGTCATCTTCATTTTGCTTTATTCCTATATATCTATAAAAATATACTGGGATAAAAGCAGAAGATCCACCTAAAAATCCAATTCTTTTATTGGCAGGAAGGGTTAAATCATCAAATATATTTATACTGCATTTAAGGATAATATTAATAGAATCTTTAAAGGTTATGTCTAAAGATGAATTTCTGTTTTCTACAACATGTTGTTTGTTTTGATTAATAGTTTTTTGAGATTCAATAGTACCCTCTCTTTTGGCTTTAGTATTAGTAAGGTTTGTTTTAAAATTAAGATCTATTAATGGTTCAGTCTTAGGTAAAATTATGAGTTTTGAATACATATTTTCTTTATCAATTTTGACGAAATCCATATCGGATAGTGAATTAACATAAAGCACATCACAACCTAGCTTCGATAAGAATATTAAAAAATATATTTCATGTTTTTTTATCTCACCATAAAAAAGGACTTTAGGATTAATAATATCTTTTTCAATTTTAGGGTTATAATCAGAGTTTTGGAATAATTTTGGAATAAATTCTCCAATCCATCCTAAAAATTTAACAGCAAAATTCTTGATTACAGTTTCAGTAACATTAGGTTTATTTGCTAAATAAAGATCTAAGGTTTCGTCAAAACTACTTTCAATATAATCATTGAGGAAGTTGTTTTTTATGTTCGGCAGTAGTCCTTTAGTTTTAAGAATACTAATTAAAGTATTTCTTTGGAGTGGATTGGAACTAAGAAGTCCATCCCAGGGTATTTGTAATATAGAGGTAGATAAAATTGTCATTGGTATTCCTGAGGTGAATTTTAAATATGAGCTTTGAAGTGAAGTCAGCTCATCGTTTAGTTTATGTAAATTCTCATAATAGAGTTCTTTATTTTCACAAGAGCCAATATATCTATAAAAATAAATAGGTATATTAGGTGATTTCGATCTAATAAACCCAGGACGTTTATTTACAGGAACAAATATATCTTTAAATAAATTTTGTGATTCTAAAATAGATGTACTTATCTGTTTTCTAGTATTAATCAAAGTTTAACCCCCAATCTTATTTCTAGATCTATAGTACAGACTGATATAGATTTAGAAAATAAAATTAAATTTATATAAAGAAATTTAATAATAAAATGAGATTTTATTTATTAAAAATAATATACAGTTATTATAACTAGTTTATCATTTAATGTATAAAAACACTATAAAACTCTAAGGCTAATAATAGAAATACGAAAGGAAATAAAGAATACTATAAACATACTAAGACAGAGAGGATGTTATAAATTGAAAATAAATGAATCACTAGTATGCCCAAAATGTAATAGTAAAAACTTCGAAATAAAACATGAGGCAACTTATCTCTATACATATAAAATAGATACAGTAAATATAAATATAGATGATGAAGGAGCAGAAAATCTTCCGTTTTTATTTGATAATAGAGAACAGACTTGTTTCAAGGAATTTATAGAATGTAATCAGTGTGGCACCAAATATCCTTGCTGCTTTGATAAAGACAATCAAACTGTAGATTTGACTATAATGAAAAAGGCAATAAGAGCAGACAATGTAAAAAAACCTGAGTTCCTTGGGTGAAGATCCAGGGTCAACTTTTATAATTTGTATATATAGGAACATATCATGTGAAATGCGCTTCAAATAATGTATATTTTTGGGGCACACTAATATAGCTATTGAAATATACATATAATAAATATAAAATATAAACTATTTAGGAAGTGAGGGTTATGATATATTTCAATAATGTTCCAAGATATTCTTATAATATTATAAACACTTATCCACATGATGTTAATGCTTTTACCGAGGGGCTAGTATATGAAGATGGGCTTCTTTATGAAAGCACCGGAAGAATTAATGAATCCACACTACGTAAAGTAGATTTGCAAACAGGAGAGATTTTAAAGTTACACAAATTAGATAGAAATTATTTTGGCGAAGGAATTACACTTTATAATGATAAAATTTTTCAGCTAACATGGAAATCTAATGTGGGATTTATTTATGATAAAGATACTTTTAATTTAATTAATAAATTTTACTATAATACAGAGGGGTGGGGAATCACTCACAACGATGAGCATTTAATTATGAGTGATGGTACAGATGAAATATATTTTTTAAATCCCCAAAATTTTAAAAAGGTGTATAGTATTAAAGTACATGATGAATTTAAGCCTATTAAAAAACTAAATGAATTGGAGTTTATTAAAGGGGAAATTTATGCGAATGTATGGAAATGTGATAAAATTGCTAGAATTTGTCCACATAGCGGGAAAATAACTGGATGGATAGAGCTTAAAGGACTGCTAAGTCCTAAAGAATGTAAAAGAGCAGGTACACTGAATGGAATAACGTATGATAAAAAAAATAATCGCACTTTTGTAACTGGAAAGATGTGGCCTAAGATATTTGAAATAAAATTAATTTAGAGATGTGTTAATTTGTTATTATAGCTGGAGACGGGGAAATTAAAAGTTACTCAGAGATGATGAATGAAGCTCAGGCTATAGCAACAAAACGTATGGCAGTAAAAACTGAAGGTTTGAGTGCTGATGGTGTCATTAACATAAGATATGCAACTAGCGCAGAGGTTATTGCTTATGGAACTGCGGTAAAATGTAAATAGTAATAAATTATAAATATTACAAAAATAACTTTAGAAAAACACTGTAATAGTTAGTTACAGTGTTTTTCTAAAGTTAATCTTTTTTGAACAATATTTAGTTTTCTCTTTGTTATAGTAAAACTATATTCTCTTCTATACAATCGGTTATCATTTCATCTGGCCATATTGAGGAGTGAACTTCACCAATATGAGCCTTGTTTAGGAAATACATACACATTCTAGATTGGCCTATGCCACCACCCATAGTATATGGGAGCTTACCTTCCAGTAACATCCTATGGAATTCTAATGTACAACGTTTCTCACAACCTGATAATGCAAGTTGCTCTTTTAGCGCTATTTCATCAACTCTTATTCCCATAGAGGAAAGTTCAAAGGCTTTTTCTAGTATTGGATACCAGAATACGATATCTCCATTAAGTGACCAATCATCATAGTCGGGAGCTCTACCATCGTGCTTTTCGCCAGATTTTAGGTCGCCACCAATTTGCATTATAAATACTGCAAGTTTTTCTTTGCATATGGCATCTTCCCTTTCTTTTGGAGTAAGAGAAGGGTACATATCCTCTAGTTCTTGTGTAGTTATAAAGAATATTTTTTCAGGTAAAAATTGGTCTATTTCAGGATATAGTTTGTGGATATGATCCTCAGTATCTTTAAAAACTGCATAAATACTAGTTACAATTTCTTTTAATTTATCTAAAGTTCTTTCTTTTTTAAGAATAACCTTTTCCCAATCCCATTGGTCCACATATATGGAGTGAAGGTTATCTAAATCTTCATCGCGTCTTATAGCATTCATATCAGTATATAGACCTTCTCCTGACTCAAAATTATATCTATATAAAGCCATACGTTTCCATTTAGCTAAAGAATGTACGATTTCAATAGGTGTATCAGGCATGGCTTTCATATCAAAGGAAACAGCACGCTCAGTACCGCTTAGGTTATCATTTAAACCGGTGCTAGACTTTACGAAAAGAGGAGCTGAGACCCTGGTAAGAGCTAACTCTTTTGATAGCCTGTTTTCAAAATAATCTTTTAATTGTTTAATAGCAATTTCCGTATGCTTTAATCCGAGAAGTGGATTGTATCCATCGGGAATTGCAAGTCCTTTTTTGTAAGTTATCATAAATAAAACCTCCTAGTAATGTTGTGATTTTTTTTGTAATGATTATAATGGTCGTGCTAAATAATTTTGAAAATTTGAACAAAAAATAAAAAACCTTCATCCTAGTTTCTAGGACGAAAGGTTAGACTTCCGTGGTACCACCTAAATTAGCTGAAAAAGCTCACTCATAATCAGTACGGAAACAAATCTTCGATACTGCCCTATAAATAACGGTTAGGCTCCGTCCATACCTAATTTCACAAGGATTTCAGTTGGAAACTCAGAGATGTTATTCAACATAGGCTTTGTATGGAACTTACACTATAATCCACTCGCTTTAACTACTTCCTACATTTACTCTTCTCGTCACAGTTTTTAGATAAATAACTTTAAATCATTTTAACTTGCAAGATGAAATTTGTCAACCTGCAAAAATAAATGTTTGGTTTTACAGGGTACTTCTCTATGTTAAAGGACTGTAACCATTACGTGCTGTTACTAAAGTCTCTAAAGATATTGTTATTGACAAGTATATTTAATTAAATCATAATTGAAGTGTTAATAAAGGGAAGTTAGTGAAATAATTGAGGGGTGTGTATATGAAGAAAAAACATATAGATTGGATTTTGGTTATAGGGTGGATGATATTAATATTTTTGTTTTCTAGCCAAGTTGGAGAAGTATCAAGTGGAAATAATAAATTAGTTGCATCTGTATTCAACTTACTTGGATTAGATTTAAATAGCATATTTGGGACTTTGAGTGATTTTATAGTTAGAAAAGCAGCTCATTTCACTGAATATTTTATTTTATATTTTCTGTTATATAGAGCTATAAATACAAAGAAGAATCTAGACATTAAAGTTTTTATTAAGGTTATATTGATTGTGTTTTTATATGCATGCTCAGATGAGTTTCATCAAGCTTTTGTTCCGGGAAGAGGACCTGCCTTTCGAGATGTGCTAATAGATACTTGTGGAGGCCTTGCCGCATTCTTGACGATGTATATTTGTGTCACATTTAAAGAAAAATTAGCTTCTTCGAAAAAAGACCTGACTAAATTTAAATAAAATTTTGCTCCGATAGCTAATCAACTGCCCGCTTGATTAGCTATCGGAGCTTTTACATTTAAGATATTCACTTAATACCAGACAAACCAACATTAATTGATGTGTTACAAAAATTATTTCTAAGGGGTAGGGTTAAGGTTAAGGTGAGAGTAAGAAGGTCTTTATTTATAAATTAAAAGGAGATATATATTTCATGGAATATAGTAAATATAGTTTAGTAAAAGAATTATCGTCCATTATAATTACTAAATATAAATTAACCAATGAAATAAGGTTATAATAGGGGGAGATGATAAACTTTGAGTTATCCATTTGATTGCATAACCGGGTTAACAAATGAATCTAAGTAAATAATATAATCTTATAGTTATGAGAAATCACAGAGAAAACATATATTAATAGTGCATTTATAAATCCAAATTGAAATAGGGCAGGTAAATAAAATGGAATTAATAAAAGAGATATATGAAAAGGATATTGGTTACAACTATGAGGATATAGGTATTAGTTATAAGCTCAGGAAAGCATCAAGATCGATAGTATTAAATGATTCACGGAAAATAGCTTTATTATATGTATCAAAGAATAACTACCACAAATTGCCGGGCGGAGGAATTGAAGCAGGCGAAGATCGAAATATTGCTTTAAATCGCGAGGTTAAGGAAGAAGCTGGGGTTAATATTGATATTTTAGGTGAAGTAGGTACAATAATAGAATATAAAAATATGCAAAAATTACTGCAAATATCATACTGCTTCTATTCTAAAGTTAAAGGATGTATTAAACAACCATCATTTACAGATGAGGAAATAGATAATGGATTTCAATTAAAATGGGTTGCATTAGATGAAGCTATACTTATTCTTGAGAATGATACACCGGATAATTACATTGGTAAATTCATTCAAATAAGAGATTTATTGTTTCTGAAAAGGGCAGAAGGTATTTTAAAGAGCAAAAATATATAATAATTGTTAGATATTTGGTATTATCTTATTATAGTAAGGGGGTGGGTTAAAATGAAAATATATATAACAAGACATGGGGAAACAGAATGGAATAGAGAAGGCAGAATGCAGGGATGGAAGGATTCTAATTTAACTGAAATGGGAATTGATAATGCTAAAAAGCTCGGCGTAAGTTTAAAAGATATAGATTTTGATTATATTTATTGTAGCCCGCTGGGAAGGGCTGTTGATACAGCGAAGTACATTAGAGGAAATAAGGATACAGAAATAATTAAAATTGAATCTTTAAAAGAAATGGGATTTGGTATATGGGAAGGCATGGATCAAGAAAAAGTAAAAGAACTATATCCCTTGCAGCAGTTTAATTTCTGGAATAAGCCTTATTTGTATCAACCTGTAGAGGGCGAAGGCTTTGATCAATTGATTAATAGAGTAAAAAAAGTATTGTATGACATTGCGAGTAATACTATTGGTGAAAACATTTTAATAATATCACATACACTTGTAATAAAGGCGATCTATTCAATAATCAAGAATTATTCTCTTGATGGATTTTGGAATAAACCATTTATGTATGATACATGTTTAACTGTATTAGAAGTTGAAGATGAGAAAATCGAAATTATTTTAGAGGCTGATATTTCACATTTAAATTAAGGATATGAATAAGAAAACAGCATATGTAGTGATATAATTTTTAATATAAGAATATAAATTATAGTTTAAGGGAGTGAAAATTATGAAAGTGTCTCAAATAATGACTCCAGGACCCACGGAGGTAAGAGAGAACGTCAGGATGGCCAGAACTCTAGCTACTACTAATCCAGATTTAGATTTACAGTTTTATGAATTTTACAAAGAAACTTGTGAGGAAATAGGTCGGTTCTTAAAAACTAATAACGAAGTTAGAATATTAAGTGGTGAGGGGATTTTAAGTCTTGAGGCTGCATGTGCATCTCTTACTGAAAATTATGATAGGGTATTGGTAATTGATAATGGAATATTTGGAGAAGGATTTGCTGATTTTGTTAAGATGTACGGTGGAGAAGCGGTTTTTTTTAAAGGGAATAGGAAATGTAAGATAGATATAACAGAACTTGAAAAATTTCTTGAAAAAGATCATGACTTTAAATATGCTACGGTAGTACATTGTGATACGCCTTCAGGAGTTTTAAATGACATAGATAAAATATGTAATTTATTAAAGAAAAAGGGTATATTAACGGTGGTAGATAGTGTAGCGGCTATGGGTGGAGAAGATATAAGAGTAGATGAATGGAAAATAGATATAGCATTAGGTGCTTCACAGAAATGCGTTTCTGCTCCAGCAGGGCTCACTTTTTTAAGTATCAGTGAAGATGCATTTAAATTAATGCAGCAGAGAAAAAAACCAATAGCTTCTTACTATTGTAATTTACTTCTATGGAAGGATTACTACGAAAACAAATGGTTTCCATATACACCACCAATAAGTGATATCGTTGGACTAAGACAGGCTATCGATAATATACTGGATGATGAAGAGATAATTTTTAGGCATAATTCTATTGGTAAAGCTACAAGAAAAGCTGTAATGGAAGCAGGCCTTAATTTATATATTGAAGAGGGATATTCTAATACGGTAACAGTTATAGAAATACCTGAGGCTATAAATGATAAACAACTATTAAAACATATGGTTGACGAATTTAATGTATTTATAGCTGGCTCATTCGGATATCTACAGGGGAAAGTAATAAGAATAGGACATATGGGAGAAAATGCGAAAAAGGATAAAGTAGCATATACTTTACTTGCATTACAATACTCATTAAAAGCACTAGGTTTTGAGTGTGAAAAAAATATGGCTGAAGTTTTTTTAAATGAAGTATAATTAAATAATCCATTTTTAAAACAAACATAATAATAGGTATAAGATGTAGAATAAATTATAAGCCGGTGAGGAATGACGGCTGAACTAAAGTCAAACCATAAAATTCTTATATCTATATTCTAGATTTAATCTAGATCTAATGATATTCCAAAACAGGGAGTAGATATTGAAAAGGGGGGATTAGCCTATATTAATTTGAATATGAAAATGATGCTGTTGTATATGGCTTAATGGCATTAAAAGATTAAATACAATGTAATTTGAGGACGTTATAGATAAGAACAAAGTATACTAATCCTAGTGTATCAGTGTGAAAAAGATTTGATAATTAGTAGTATAATGAAGGATATTGAGTATAATTGCCATATTTAGCGAATTGGCGTGAATGTGTAATAGGTGTACATGATAGAATACTCCTTGTCGTCGCGAATGAGTAACGATAAAGGTGAAGATTGATAAATTAACATTTAACACTTTAAAAATACAATTTAAAAATGTTTAAAAAGTTGTTGACAAAACAAACAATACCTAGTATAATAGTAAAAGTCGTCAGTTGATGGCAAGCAACAAATTGGTCTTTGAAAATTAAACAGAGAAATAGGTAAAGATAGCGAAATAATATTTCGTTAAACCAGTTAATTACTTTAGTATAAAGTAAAATTTAGTCGTAAGACTAAAAAGTATGTAATGAGCTTGCGTAACAACTTAACAGTTGTCGCAGATTAATCATTTCAACTAAAAAAGTGTAAACTTTTAAATTGAGAGTTTGATCCTGGCTCAGGACGAACGCTGGCGGCGTGCCTAACACATGCAAGTCGAGCGATGAAACCTTTCGGGGTGGATTAGCGGCGGACGGGTGAGTAACACGTGGGTAACCTGCCTCAAAGAGGGGAATAGCCTCCCGAAAGGGAGATTAATACCGCATAATATGTTTTGGTCGCATGATCGAAACATCAAAGGATTTTTCTTCGGAAAATTCCACTTTGAGATGGACCCGCGGCGCATTAGCTAGTTGGTGAGGTAACGGCTCACCAAGGCGACGATGCGTAGCCGACCTGAGAGGGTGATCGGCCACATTGGAACTGAGACACGGTCCAGACTCCTACGGGAGGCAGCAGTGGGGAATATTGCGCAATGGGGGAAACCCTGACGCAGCAACGCCGCGTGAATGATGAAGGCCTTCGGGTTGTAAAGTTCTGTCTTCTGGGACGATAATGACGGTACCAGAGGAGGAAGCCACGGCTAACTACGTGCCAGCAGCCGCGGTAATACGTAGGTGGCAAGCGTTGTCCGGATTTACTGGGCGTAAAGGATGCGTAGGCGGACATTTAAGTCAGATGTGAAATACCCGAGCTTAACTTGGGTGCTGCATTTGAAACTGGGTGTCTAGAGTGCAGGAGAGGTAAGTGGAATTCCTAGTGTAGCGGTGAAATGCGTAGAGATTAGGAAGAACACCAGTGGCGAAGGCGACTTACTGGACTGTAACTGACGCTGAGGCATGAAAGCGTGGGGAGCAAACAGGATTAGATACCCTGGTAGTCCACGCCGTAAACGATGAATACTAGGTGTCGGGGGTCGAACCTCGGTGCCGCCGTTAACACATTAAGTATTCCGCCTGGGGAGTACGATCGCAAGATTAAAACTCAAAGGAATTGACGGGGGCCCGCACAAGCAGCGGAGCATGTGGTTTAATTCGAAGCAACGCGAAGAACCTTACCTAGACTTGACATCCCCTGCATAACCCAGAGATGGGCGAAGTCCTTCGGGACAGGGTGACAGGTGGTGCATGGTTGTCGTCAGCTCGTGTCGTGAGATGTTGGGTTAAGTCCCGCAACGAGCGCAACCCTTATCATTAGTTGCTACCATTAAGTTGAGCACTCTAGTGAGACTGCCCGGGTTAACCGGGAGGAAGGTGGGGATGACGTCAAATCATCATGCCCCTTATGTCTAGGGCTACACACGTGCTACAATGGTGAGTACAAAGAGATGCAAGACCGCAAGGTGGAGCCAAACTCAAAAACTCATCCCAGTTCGGATTGTAGGCTGCAACTCGCCTACATGAAGCCGGAGTTGCTAGTAATCGCGAATCAGCATGTCGCGGTGAATACGTTCCCGGGCCTTGTACACACCGCCCGTCACACCATGAGAGTTGGTAACACCCGAAGTCCGTGAGGTAACCGTAAGGAGCCAGCGGCCGAAGGTGGGATTGATGATTGGGGTGAAGTCGTAACAAGGTAGCCGTAGGAGAACCTGCGGCTGGATCACCTCCTTTCTAGGGAGTAGATGTATTGACTTCGGTCGATGCAATAGAAGAATATTAATTTGTTCTTCAAAAATATCTATTGTAATTAATCGTACCTAGTTCTCTGTTTAATTTTGAGAGACTAATTTTATCTAACTCTTAGGAGTTAGATAATGAATAGTTTTTCTTAAAATGTTCTTTGAAAATTGCACAGTGAAAAAAGTTGTTTTAAAAAAATTAAAACTACGCAAGTAGTTTATAAATTAATTTAATACAATTTCGCAAAATTAATATAACCGTCTATGTAAATAGACAGAATCAAGGTCAAGCTACAAAGGGCGCATGGCGAATGCCTTGGCACTAGGAGCCGAAGAAGGACGCGTTAAGCTGCGATAAGCTTTGGGTAGGCGCAAATAGCCTGTGATCCAAAGATTTCCGAATGGGGGAACCCACATAGTAACAACTATGTACTGCATACTGAATAAATAGGTATGCAGAGGTAGACCCGGGGAACTGAAACATCTAAGTACCCGGAGGAAGAGAAAGAAACATCGATTTCCTAAGTAGCGGCGAGCGAAAGGGAAAGAGCCCAAACCCAGGTCTTTGATCTGGGGGTTGAGGATAGATCATAAATACTGCAATTCCTTAATTGAAGATAGCTGGAAAGCTGCTCCGCAGAAGGTAATAGGCCTGTAAATGAAAAGGAAAAACAGTCAGATCTAATCCAGAGTACCACGAGACACGTGAAACCTTGTGGGAAGCTGGGAGGACCACCTCCCAAGGCTAAATACTACCTAGTGACCGATAGTGAAGAAGTACCGTGAGGGAAAGGTGAAAAGAACCCCGGAAGGGGAGTGAAATAGAACCTGAAACCGTGTGCCTACAACCGGTCGAAGCACTTTATATGTGTGACGGCGTGCTTTTTGTAGAACGAGCCAACGAGTTACGATATGTAGCAAGGTTAAGTACTTAAGGTACGGAGCCGAAGGGAAACCAAGTCTGAATAGGGCGCATAGTTGCATGTCGTAGACCCGAAACCGGGTGACCTATCCATGGCCAGGATGAAGCGGAAGTAAAATTCCGTGGAGGTCCGAACCACGTTGGTGTTGAAAAACCATGGGATGAGCTGTGGATAGCGGAGAAATTCCAATCGAACTCGGAGATAGCTGGTTCTCCTCGAAATAGCTTTAGGGCTAGCGTCGATTAATTGAGTAATGGAGGTAGAGCACTGAATGGGCTAGGGGCTGACAACAGTTACTGAACCCTATCAAACTCCGAATGCCATATACTTTTATTTCGGCAGTCAGACTGCGAATGATAAGATCCGTAGTCAAAAGGGAAACAGCCCAGACCATCAGCTAAGGTCCCAAAGTGTAAGTTAAGTGGAAAAGGATGTGGGATTTCTAAGACAACTAGGATGTTGGCTCAGAAGCAGCCACTCATTTAAAGAGTGCGTAATAGCTCACTAGTCAAGAGATCCTGCGCCGAAGATGTCCGGGGCTAAAACTTACCACCGAAGCTATGGGTGTACACAATTGTGTACGCGGTAGAGGAGCTTTCTGTACTGGCTGAAGTCATACCGTAAGGAGTGGTGGACGGTACAGAAGTGAGAATGTTGGCATGAGTAGCGAGAGTTAAGTGAGAATCTTAACGGTCGAAAACCTAAGGTTTCCTGAGGAAGGCTCGTCCTCTCAGGGTTAGTCGGGACCTAAGCCGAGGCCGAAAGGCGTAGGTGATGGACAATCGGTTGATATTCCGATACCACCAATGGACGTTATTAGAAATGGGATGACGCAGGAGGATAAGATGTGCACACTATTGGATGTGTGTCTAAGCATTTAGGCGGAGCAAGCAGGCAAATCCGTTTGCTCTTAACGCTGAGATGTGATGGGGAAGGGAATTTATTCCTGAAGTATCTGATTCCACGCTGCCAAGAAAAGTCTCTATCGAGGATATTGGTGCCCGTACCGCAAACCGACACAGGTAGGTGAGGAGAGAATCCTAAGACCATCGGAAGAATTGTTGTTAAGGAACTCGGCAAATTGACCCCGTAACTTCGGGAGAAGGGGTGCCTACGTAAGTAGGTCGCAGAGAATAGGCCCAAGCAACTGTTTAGCAAAAACACAGGTCTCTGCTAAAGCGAAAGCTGATGTATAGGGGCTGACGCCTGCCCGGTGCTGGAAGGTTAAGGGGATTACTTAGCGCAAGCGAAGGTATGAACTTAAGCCCCAGTAAACGGCGGCCGTAACTATAACGGTCCTAAGGTAGCGAAATTCCTTGTCGGGTAAGTTCCGACCCGCACGAATGGCGTAATGATTTGGGCACTGTCTCAACAACACATCCGGCGAAATTGTAGTGCAAGTGAAGATGCTTGCTACCCGCGATTGGACGGAAAGACCCCGTAGAGCTTTACTGTAGCTTAGCATTGAATTTCGGTATTGTCTGTACAGGATAGGTGGGAGACTGAGAAACATGGGCGTCAGCCTGTGTGGAGTCATCCTTGGGATACCACCCTGACAGTACTGAGGTTCTAACTGGAGGCCATGAATCTGGTCACAGGACATTGTTAGGTGGGCAGTTTGACTGGGGCGGTCGCCTCCAAAAAAGTAACGGAGGCGCCCAAAGGTTCCCTCAGCGCGGTTGGAAATCGCGCGAAGAGTGCAAAGGCAGAAGGGAGCCTGACTGCGACACTTACAAGTGGAGCAGGGACGAAAGTCGGGCTTAGTGATCCGGTGGTACCTCGTGGGAGGGCCATCGCTCAACGGATAAAAGCTACCTCGGGGATAACAGGCTGATCTCCCCCAAGAGTCCACATCGACGGGGAGGTTTGGCACCTCGATGTCGGCTCGTCGCATCCTGGGGCTGAAGTAGGTCCCAAGGGTTGGGCTGTTCGCCCATTAAAGCGGCACGCGAGCTGGGTTCAGAACGTCGTGAGACAGTTCGGTCCCTATCCGTCGCGGGCGTAGGAAATTTGAAGGGAGCTGTCCTTAGTACGAGAGGACCGGGATGGACAAACCTCTGGTGCACCAGTTGTCACGCCAGTGGCATCGCTGGGTAGCTATGTTTGGAAGGGATAAACGCTGAAAGCATCTAAGCGTGAAGCCCACCCTGAGATGAGATTTCCCATAACTCGCACGTAAGTGCGATGTTAGTAAGACTCCTGGAAGACCACCAGGTTGATAGGTTAGAGGTGTAAGCATGGTAACATGTTCAGCTGACTAATACTAATAAGTCGAGGGCTTGACCTAAATATATAATTAAAAGTAATGCGATATACTTCTTTCGTAAGAAAGAAGCGAGGCTTTGAGCGTGAGCGAAAAGACTAATTCACTGTGCAATTTTCAGAGAATATTTATATTCTCAATCTGGTGATTATGGCATGAAGGTAACACCCGTTCCCATACCGAACACGAAGGTTAAGCTTCAATGCGCCGATGGTACTGCAGGGGTGACCTTGTGGAAGAGTAGGTTGTCGCCAGGTAAGAAAAAACCGCTAAGTTATACGAGGCCACTGAAAAACTATATAAAAAAATCGTCATCTAATTAAAGATGGCGATTTTTTTATATAAAAGACTAAAAAACAAAAAGGAATTTTAAAAGATATGTCGAATTAGTATAGTAGAATAAAATAAAAGGGGCTAAACTATTATGCTAAAAGGACAATTGGAAATAAAAATAAATACATACCATAGCTTATATTCGTTAATTATTCCGAAAGATAACATTTTAAAGCAAATTAATGACCTTGTTGACTTTTCATTTGTTTATGACGAATTGATGATTAACTATAGTTCATCTATGGGTAGAGGTGCTATTAACCCCATAATGCTATTTAAATATTTACTTTTGAAAGTAATATATGAATTGTCTGATGAAGATGTTGTTGAAAGAACTCTTTATGACATGTCCTTTAAATATTTTCTAAATTTAGCCCCAGAAGAAACAAATTTAATAAACTCAAGTACACTAACTAAATTTAGAAAGCTTCGCCTTAAAGACATGAATTTATTGGATTTATTAATAAACAAGACTGTAGAACTTGCTATAAAAGAGGGAGTTTTAAAAAGTAAAGCAATAATAGTTGATGCTACGCATACCAAGTCACGTTATAACCAAAAGTCAGCAAGCGAGGAATTATTGAAACGTGCAAAAAACTTAAGAAAAACATTGTACGGAGTACATCCTGGTATTAAAGAAGAGTTACCTAATAAAGTTACAACTGGAGTACTTGAAGATATTCTTGAGTACTGCAAATTATTAATTGATACCATAAATGAGAAGCCAGAAACTGCAGCAAATCCAGCTGTGAAAACTAAATTAAACTACTTAATGGAAGCTATTAATGATGACTTAGAAAATCTAAAAATATCAAAAGATGAGGATGCAAAAGTGGGGCATAAAACTGAGGATAGTTCTTTTTTTGGATATAAATCACACCTTGCTATGAGTGAAGAACGTTTAATTACAGCAGCTGTTATTACAACTGGCGAAAAAAGTGATGGAAAGGAGCTCATAACCTTAATAGAAAAAAGCCGTGAGGCTGGTATAGATGTAAATGAAGTAATTGGAGATACAGCTTATTCTGAAAAGAAAAACCTAGAATATACAAAAGAAAATAAAATTGCATTAATTTCAAGACTAAATCCTGTAATTTCACAAGGAATGCGAAAAAAAGAAGATGAATTTGAGTTTAATAAAGATGCTGGTTTATTTGTATGTCCGGCAGGTCATATGGCTATTAAAAAAGCAAAACAGGGAAAGAAGAATGTTGGTAAAAATCAAGTGCTAACCTACTATTTTAATGTAGAAAAGTGTAAAAATTGTGTTCATAAAGATGGGTGTTATAAAGAAGGCGCTAAATCTAAAACTTATTCAGTTTCAATAAAGTCAAATACTCACAAAGATCAAATAGAGTTCGAAAAAAGTGAATATTTTAAAAAACGAGCTAGGGAACGTTATATGATAGAGGCTAAAAACAGTGAACTTAAGCACCAACATAGCTATGATGTAGCAATATCGTCAGGCTTAATTAGTATGCAAATTCAAGGTGCATTATCAATCTTCACTGTGAATCTAAAGAGAATAATTAAGTTGAAAAGCATGAAATAGGGCTTTTAAAACTTAATTATAAAATAAAAAGCATGAGATATCCAAAATATGAATATCTCATGCTTTTTCTATTCAAGCTTGAAAACTCTACTAAATAAAGAGTGCTTTTTTCAGCGGCCTCAGTTATACTTAGCGGTTTTTATTGTGCGCCTGAAATTGGCGCTTACGTGTCGGTGAAAGTCCGATGCGGGGGAATGGTACCAACCGTTAGATTAAGACAAGGGTGTCCACCGTGAGGTGGAATCTGGAGGAAGTCGGCAGCAAAACTCTAGATAGAGAATTGTAGGGGACATATTAATGCTGGATATACATGGGCAGTAGATGTCGACATCTCTAAACACTTTGATACGATAAATCATGATAAGTTAATAAGGATGCTATCGAAAGATATTAAAGATAGTAGAGTAATGTCTCTGATACGAAAGTATCTAGAAAGTGGAGAAATGATAAATGGGATTTTTATTAATACAGAAGAGGGATCTAAATAAATTAATTACTTAGATCCCTCTCGATTGGTTAGAAATAATTAACTATTAAAATTAACACTAAAATTTTAATAGTCTAATGAAGTCGAAATGGCCTTACTTGTTTTGGTAAAGTTGGAATACTTGGAGTATTGATTGAGGAGCTATTTACTTTTATAAGTGGAATAGTTATTATGAAGAATCATGTAAATATATTAACATGACTATTAGTAGCGACGAATTTTGGTAAGCCGTACAAAGGTCTTATAATATTGAACAGAGTATCTAGAACATTAGTATAAATGATACTTACCCATGTGTATCAGGATGCGGAATATTGAATTATTTAGACTTATATGTAGAAATATGAATATAATCTAGCTAGAGTACCTATGTTGTGAAATTATACTCTTATTTATATGATAGAATACTCCTTGTCGTCACAAACGAGTGCACGATAAACTAAGTGTTGATAACTATTTAATATGTTTTCAAATGAAAATAAGTTTTAAAAAGTTGTTGACAAAACAAGAAATACCTAGTAATATAGTAGAAGTCGTCACATGATGACAAAGCAAATTGGTCTTTGAAAATTAAACAGAGAAATAGGTAAAGATAGCGAAATAATATTTCGTTAAACCAGTTAATTACTTTAGTATAAAGTAAAATTTAGTCGTAAGACTAAAAGTATGTAATGAGCTTGCGTAACAACTTAACAGTTGTCGCAGATTAATCATTTCAACTAAAAAAGTGTAAACTTTTAAATTGAGAGTTTGATCCTGGCTCAGGACGAACGCTGGCGGCGTGCCTAACACATGCAAGTCGAGCGATGAAACCTTTCGGGGTGGATTAGCGGCGGACGGGTGAGTAACACGTGGGTAACCTGCCTCAAAGAGGGGAATAGCCTCCCGAAAGGGAGATTAATACCGCATAATATGTTTTGGTCGCATGATCGAAACATCAAAGGATTTTTCTTCGGAAAATTCCACTTTGAGATGGACCCGCGGCGCATTAGCTAGTTGGTGAGGTAACGGCTCACCAAGGCGACGATGCGTAGCCGACCTGAGAGGGTGATCGGCCACATTGGAACTGAGACACGGTCCAGACTCCTACGGGAGGCAGCAGTGGGGAATATTGCGCAATGGGGGAAACCCTGACGCAGCAACGCCGCGTGAATGATGAAGGCCTTCGGGTTGTAAAGTTCTGTCTTCTGGGACGATAATGACGGTACCAGAGGAGGAAGCCACGGCTAACTACGTGCCAGCAGCCGCGGTAATACGTAGGTGGCAAGCGTTGTCCGGATTTACTGGGCGTAAAGGATGCGTAGGCGGACATTTAAGTCAGATGTGAAATACCCGAGCTTAACTTGGGTGCTGCATTTGAAACTGGGTGTCTAGAGTGCAGGAGAGGTAAGTGGAATTCCTAGTGTAGCGGTGAAATGCGTAGAGATTAGGAAGAACACCAGTGGCGAAGGCGACTTACTGGACTGTAACTGACGCTGAGGCATGAAAGCGTGGGGAGCAAACAGGATTAGATACCCTGGTAGTCCACGCCGTAAACGATGAATACTAGGTGTCGGGGGTCGAACCTCGGTGCCGCCGTTAACACATTAAGTATTCCGCCTGGGGAGTACGATCGCAAGATTAAAACTCAAAGGAATTGACGGGGGCCCGCACAAGCAGCGGAGCATGTGGTTTAATTCGAAGCAACGCGAAGAACCTTACCTAGACTTGACATCCCCTGCATAACCCAGAGATGGGCGAAGTCCTTCGGGACAGGGTGACAGGTGGTGCATGGTTGTCGTCAGCTCGTGTCGTGAGATGTTGGGTTAAGTCCCGCAACGAGCGCAACCCTTATCATTAGTTGCTACCATTAAGTTGAGCACTCTAGTGAGACTGCCCGGGTTAACCGGGAGGAAGGTGGGGATGACGTCAAATCATCATGCCCCTTATGTCTAGGGCTACACACGTGCTACAATGGTGAGTACAAAGAGATGCAAGACCGCAAGGTGGAGCCAAACTCAAAAACTCATCCCAGTTCGGATTGTAGGCTGCAACTCGCCTACATGAAGCCGGAGTTGCTAGTAATCGCGAATCAGCATGTCGCGGTGAATACGTTCCCGGGCCTTGTACACACCGCCCGTCACACCATGAGAGTTGGTAACACCCGAAGTCCGTGAGGTAACCGTAAGGAGCCAGCGGCCGAAGGTGGGATTGATGATTGGGGTGAAGTCGTAACAAGGTAGCCGTAGGAGAACCTGCGGCTGGATCACCTCCTTTCTAGGGAGTAGATGTATTGACTTCGGTCGATGCAATAGAAGAATATTAATTTGTTCTTCAAAAATATCTATTGTAATTAATCGTACCTAGTTCTCTGTTTAATTTTGAGAGACTAATTTTATCTAACTCTTAGGAGTTAGATAATGAATAGTTTTTCTTAAAATGTTCTTTGAAAATTGCACAGTGAAAAAAGTTGTTTTAAAAAAATTAAAACTACGCAAGTAGTTTATAAATTAATTTAATACAATTTCGCAAAATTAATATAACCGTCTATGTAAATAGACAGAATCAAGGTCAAGCTACAAAGGGCGCATGGCGAATGCCTTGGCACTAGGAGCCGAAGAAGGACGCGTTAAGCTGCGATAAGCTTTGGGTAGGCGCAAATAGCCTGTGATCCAAAGATTTCCGAATGGGGGAACCCACATAGTAACAACTATGTACTGCATACTGAATAAATAGGTATGCAGAGGTAGACCCGGGGAACTGAAACATCTAAGTACCCGGAGGAAGAGAAAGAAACATCGATTTCCTAAGTAGCGGCGAGCGAAAGGGAAAGAGCCCAAACCCAGGTCTTTGATCTGGGGGTTGAGGATAGATCATAAATACTGCAATTCCTTAATTGAAGATAGCTGGAAAGCTGCTCCGCAGAAGGTAATAGGCCTGTAAATGAAAAGGAAAAACAGTCAGATCTAATCCAGAGTACCACGAGACACGTGAAACCTTGTGGGAAGCTGGGAGGACCACCTCCCAAGGCTAAATACTACCTAGTGACCGATAGTGAAGAAGTACCGTGAGGGAAAGGTGAAAAGAACCCCGGAAGGGGAGTGAAATAGAACCTGAAACCGTGTGCCTACAACCGGTCGAAGCACTTTATATGTGTGACGGCGTGCTTTTTGTAGAACGAGCCAACGAGTTACGATATGTAGCAAGGTTAAGTACTTAAGGTACGGAGCCGAAGGGAAACCAAGTCTGAATAGGGCGCATAGTTGCATGTCGTAGACCCGAAACCGGGTGACCTATCCATGGCCAGGATGAAGCGGAAGTAAAATTCCGTGGAGGTCCGAACCACGTTGGTGTTGAAAAACCATGGGATGAGCTGTGGATAGCGGAGAAATTCCAATCGAACTCGGAGATAGCTGGTTCTCCTCGAAATAGCTTTAGGGCTAGCGTCGATTAATTGAGTAATGGAGGTAGAGCACTGAATGGGCTAGGGGCTGACAACAGTTACTGAACCCTATCAAACTCCGAATGCCATATACTTTTATTTCGGCAGTCAGACTGCGAATGATAAGATCCGTAGTCAAAAGGGAAACAGCCCAGACCATCAGCTAAGGTCCCAAAGTGTAAGTTAAGTGGAAAAGGATGTGGGATTTCTAAGACAACTAGGATGTTGGCTCAGAAGCAGCCACTCATTTAAAGAGTGCGTAATAGCTCACTAGTCAAGAGATCCTGCGCCGAAGATGTCCGGGGCTAAAACTTACCACCGAAGCTATGGGTGTACACAATTGTGTACGCGGTAGAGGAGCTTTCTGTACTGGCTGAAGTCATACCGTAAGGAGTGGTGGACGGTACAGAAGTGAGAATGTTGGCATGAGTAGCGAGAGTTAAGTGAGAATCTTAACGGTCGAAAACCTAAGGTTTCCTGAGGAAGGCTCGTCCTCTCAGGGTTAGTCGGGACCTAAGCCGAGGCCGAAAGGCGTAGGTGATGGACAATCGGTTGATATTCCGATACCACCAATGGACGTTATTAGAAATGGGATGACGCAGGAGGATAAGATGTGCACACTATTGGATGTGTGTCTAAGCATTTAGGCGGAGCAAGCAGGCAAATCCGTTTGCTCTTAACGCTGAGATGTGATGGGGAAGGGAATTTATTCCTGAAGTATCTGATTCCACGCTGCCAAGAAAAGTCTCTATCGAGGATATTGGTGCCCGTACCGCAAACCGACACAGGTAGGTGAGGAGAGAATCCTAAGACCATCGGAAGAATTGTTGTTAAGGAACTCGGCAAATTGACCCCGTAACTTCGGGAGAAGGGGTGCCTACGTAAGTAGGTCGCAGAGAATAGGCCCAAGCAACTGTTTAGCAAAAACACAGGTCTCTGCTAAAGCGAAAGCTGATGTATAGGGGCTGACGCCTGCCCGGTGCTGGAAGGTTAAGGGGATTACTTAGCGCAAGCGAAGGTATGAACTTAAGCCCCAGTAAACGGCGGCCGTAACTATAACGGTCCTAAGGTAGCGAAATTCCTTGTCGGGTAAGTTCCGACCCGCACGAATGGCGTAATGATTTGGGCACTGTCTCAACAACACATCCGGCGAAATTGTAGTGCAAGTGAAGATGCTTGCTACCCGCGATTGGACGGAAAGACCCCGTAGAGCTTTACTGTAGCTTAGCATTGAATTTCGGTATTGTCTGTACAGGATAGGTGGGAGACTGAGAAACATGGGCGTCAGCCTGTGTGGAGTCATCCTTGGGATACCACCCTGACAGTACTGAGGTTCTAACTGGAGGCCATGAATCTGGTCACAGGACATTGTTAGGTGGGCAGTTTGACTGGGGCGGTCGCCTCCAAAAAAGTAACGGAGGCGCCCAAAGGTTCCCTCAGCGCGGTTGGAAATCGCGCGAAGAGTGCAAAGGCAGAAGGGAGCCTGACTGCGACACTTACAAGTGGAGCAGGGACGAAAGTCGGGCTTAGTGATCCGGTGGTACCTCGTGGGAGGGCCATCGCTCAACGGATAAAAGCTACCTCGGGGATAACAGGCTGATCTCCCCCAAGAGTCCACATCGACGGGGAGGTTTGGCACCTCGATGTCGGCTCGTCGCATCCTGGGGCTGAAGTAGGTCCCAAGGGTTGGGCTGTTCGCCCATTAAAGCGGCACGCGAGCTGGGTTCAGAACGTCGTGAGACAGTTCGGTCCCTATCCGTCGCGGGCGTAGGAAATTTGAAGGGAGCTGTCCTTAGTACGAGAGGACCGGGATGGACAAACCTCTGGTGCACCAGTTGTCACGCCAGTGGCATCGCTGGGTAGCTATGTTTGGAAGGGATAAACGCTGAAAGCATCTAAGCGTGAAGCCCACCCTGAGATGAGATTTCCCATAACTCGCACGTAAGTGCGATGTTAGTAAGACTCCTGGAAGACCACCAGGTTGATAGGTTAGAGGTGTAAGCATGGTAACATGTTCAGCTGACTAATACTAATAAGTCGAGGGCTTGACCTAAATATATAATTAAAAGTAATGCGATATACTTCTTTCGTAAGAAAGAAGCGAGGCTTTGAGCGTGAGCGAAAAGACTAATTCACTGTGCAATTTTCAGAGAATATTTATATTCTCAATCTGGTGATTATGGCATGAAGGTAACACCCGTTCCCATACCGAACACGAAGGTTAAGCTTCAATGCGCCGATGGTACTGCAGGGGTGACCTTGTGGAAGAGTAGGTTGTCGCCAGGTAAGAAAAAACCGCTAAGTTATACTTAGCGGTCAGGTTGTTTACAAACCCAGTATAATTTTTTTATTATACTGGGCTTTTTACATGCAATTATGCGATAGCATTTTGAGTTATGGATAAATGTAAAATAACAACTATCTTCTTAGTTAGAAAATCAAAAAACAGTAAAGATAGCAGGCTAGCTATCTTTTTCATATTCTGCACTGCTGCTGTAAGCAGACACTGCTCTTGCACATTTTCTAATCCACGCATATGGCAATAGCGAAGCCCATGCAGTTGTTTTGAATCTGCGAAGCTTCGCTCTATAGTTTCTTTTCTTCTTCTATATATATTTCTGCCTTTATCTGTTCTGGTGAACTTTACAACATCTTCTTTATACGTTTCCCAAACATGTCTTCTAATAGTTTTAAACTTGCTTTTTGCAGAAAAGCATTGAGCTCTATTTGGACATATCTCGCAATATTTTGCATTACCAACATATTCTTTATATCCTTCTCTTGTTGTCGTTTTATAATGTAAAGCCCTTAGGTCAGGGCATACGTAAATGTCCTGTTCTTTAAGATATTGGAATTTATTTTTTGTGTACATTCCTTTTGTATGTGGAGACCTACGGTATCCCATTACAGATTTTAATTCCCTCTCATATAGTTCTTTACATATAAGATTTGTAGCATAACCAGCATCTGCACCAACATATTTTGTATTAAAATTAAACTTTTTTATTTGCACATCTAATCTATCGATATAAGGATCAACATCATTTATGTTTCCAGGAGTAACATACACATCAGTAATTATATTATGTCTGCTATCGACAGTTCTGTGATCTAAATATGAGAAGCCTTCCGGCTTGCCATCTCTCATCATATATCCACTGTCAGGGTCGGTTGTGCTAACTTTAGTTTCTTTTATTTTGGTGACAGGTTCTTTTTCCTTTAAAGGTTTTTTACCATGGTTTATTCTATCTTCTTCCACTGCTTTATTAAGTTCAGCTACATATTCTTTCGGCGTTTTTTCAACTTCAATTTTCACAAGCTTTCGCTTATTAGCATTTGCTTTTAGGTGTGTAGAATCTGTGTAAAGTATTTTACCGGTTACCATCTTAAGATTTATAGCCTTAAATACTACTTCGTCAAATATTTTTTGAAACACATCTGTACCTTTAAATCGTCTACGCCTATTTTGGCTAAGTGTTGAATGATCTGGAATAGGATCAGTAAGACTTAGTCCTAGAAACCATCTATAAGCCACATTTACTTCAATGTCCTTTACAAGTTGTCGCTCAGATTTTACTCCAAATAAGTACCCAATAAACAGCATTTTAAAAAGTATAATAGGATCTACGCCAGGTCTTCCATTATCTAAGCAGTAATATTTTTTAGTCAGTTCTCTTATAAAAGAGAAATCCATGTATTTATCTATATTTCTCAGAATATGGTCTTTAGGAACTAAATCTTCTAAATACACCATTTCTAGTTTTTGTTGTGTGAAGTTCTTTTCATTAATCATAATAATGCCCTCCGAATTATAAAGTTTGTATCCTATATATATTCGACATTGATGTCCTAAAATCCTTTTTGAATATGAAAAAAACACTCCAATTTTAAATTAGAGTGTTTTACATTTTATGTTTGTCAACGGTCTGACCGCTAAGTTATACTTAGCGGTTTTTATTGTGCGCCCGGCATGGGCGCAATCTAATGGGTGAAAGTCCCTAGCACGGGTTAATAGTGCCAAGTGCATAGCTTAAGACAAGGGTGTCCATCGTGAGATGGAATCTGAAGGAAGTTGGCGGCCAAACTCCGGTCTGACGAACAGAAACTACATATAAGGCATATGCTTGTGGGTAAGTTTGCAATACAAAACGAAGCCCAAAACTATTCGAAACAAGTGGTGTAAATGTAGCAGATAGATGGAGTGAAAGATTGCGTTCTTACCCGGGGAGATCTGATAGGTAAGTTGTGGATATGAATTTAGAAATAACAACCCATACAGTGATGTATGGCTGAACTATCAGAAGTCAGCAGACGTCATAGTACCATGCAAAACGCGTTAGCGTGGGAAGGACTGAACAATAGGAGGTTTGGAATTTTGAAGGATACGAGAAAATATGATAAAAGCAGACAACTTCATAAAGAAGGCTCTCTACGAGAGAATAGAGTGGAACTCGAAGGTAATGTAGAAGTGCATAGTATTTCCTCTATGTCAGAAGAAGGAAGAAACGATGTGAATGAATATGATAATGGTTTACTCGAGCAGATATTATCGAGAGATAATATGAATAAAGCATATAAAAGAGTAAAAGCCAATAAAGGAAGTCATGGGATTGATGGTTTGACAGTAGATGAACTTCTACATTATCTAAAAGAGCATGGACAAGAATTAAGGCAATCATTATTAGAAAGTAGATATAGACCTCTAGCCGTAAGAAGGGTAGAAATACCAAAACCTGACGGTGGAATTAGGCTACTTGGAATACCTACTGTATTAGATAGAGTTATTCAACAAGCGATATCACAAACTCTAATACCAATATATGAAAAGAAATTTTCTGATAATAGTTACGGTTTTAGACCTTTAAGAAGTGGAAAACAAGCTGTTGAAAAATGTAGGGGATATATTAATGCTGGACATACATGGACGGTGAATATAGACCTTTCTAAATACTTTGATACGATAAATCATGATAAATTAATAAGGATACTATCGGAAGATATTAAAGATAGTAGAGTAATTTCTCTGATACGAAAGTATCTACAAAGTGGAGTGATGATAAATGGGGTATTTATGAATACAGAAGAAGGAGCACCTCAAGGCGGGCCTTTGTCCCCATTATTAAGTAACGTAATGTTACATGAACTCGATGTAGAACTAACAAAACGAGGACTAAACTTTTGTAGATATGCTGATGATGCGAATATATACGTCAAAAGTGAGAAATCAGCAAATAGAGTAATGAAGAGTATTACGAGATTTATTGAGGAAAAGTTAAAGCTTAGAGTGAATAAAGAAAAGAGTACAGTAGATAGACCTTGGAAACTTAAATTTTTAGGATTTTCATTTTACCGAGCAAAAGGTGAATACAGAATGAGAGTTCCTCAAAAACCTATAATCAAATTCAAAGCAAAGCTAAAAGAATTAACTTCAAGAAGTAATGCGATGAGCATGAAATATAGGTTTATGAAACTTAAGCAAGTGATAGTTGGATGGATAAATTATTTTGCTATTGCAGACATTAAAAGTATTCTTAAAACACTTGATGAATGGTTAAGGCGAAGAATTAGAATGTGTTTTTGGAAACAATGGAAAAAGATTAAAACAAAATATGGGAACCTTGTTAAATTAGGAATACCAAACAATAAAGCTTTGCAATATGCAAATACAAGGAAAGGCTATTGGAGAACATCCAATAGCCCTATATTAAACAAAACATTGACCAATAAATACCTTAAAAATATAGGATTAGTTTCTATATCTGAGACATATTTATTAAAACATTAATTTCTATTGAACCGCCGTGTACCGAACGGTATGCACGGTGGTGTGAGAGGTCGCTAAATAAATTAATTATTTAGCTCCTACTCGATTGTGTGCCTGAAATTGGCGCTTACTTGTCGGTGAAAGTCCGATGCGGGGGAATGGTACCAACCGTTAGATTAAGACAAGGGTGTCCACCGTGAGGTGGAATCTGGAGGAAGTCGGCAGCAAAACTCTAGATAGAGAATTGTAGGGGACATATTAATGCTGGATATACATGGGCAGTAGATGTCGACATCTCTAAACACTTTGATACGATAAATCATGATAAGTTAATAAGGATGCTATCGAAAGATATTAAAGATAGTAGAGTAATGTCTCTGATACGAAAGTATCTAGAAAGTGGAGAAATGATAAATGGGATTTTTATTAATACAGAAGAGGGATCTAAATAAATTAATTACTTAGATCCCTCTCGATTGGTTAGAAATAATTAACTATTAAAATTAACACTAAAATTTTAATAGTCTAATGAAGTCGAAATGGCCTTACTTGTTTTGGTAAAGTTGGAATACTTGGAGTATTGATTGAGGAGCTATTTACTTTTATAAGTGGAATAGTTATTATGAAGAATCATGTAAATATATTAACATGACTATTAGTAGCGACGAATTTTGGTAAGCCGTACAAAGGTCTTATAATATTGAACAGAGTATCTAGAACATTAGTATAAATGATACTTACCCATGTGTATCAGGATGCGGAATATTGAATTATTTAGACTTATATGTAGAAATATGAATATAATCTAGCTAGAGTACCTATGTTGTGAAATTATACTCTTATTTATATGATAGAATACTCCTTGTCGTCACAAACGAGTGCACGATAAACTAAGTGTTGATAACTATTTAATATGTTTTCAAATGAAAATAAGTTTTAAAAAGTTGTTGACAAAACAAGAAATACCTAGTAATATAGTAGAAGTCGTCACATGATGACAAAGTAAATTGGTCTTTGAAAATTAAACAGAGAAATAGGTAAAGATAGCGAAATAATATTTCGCTAAACCAGTTAATTACTTTAGTATAAAGTAAAATTTAGTCGTAAGACTAAAAGTATGTAATGAGCTTGCGTAACAACTTAACAGTTGTCGCAGATTAATCATTTCAACTAAAAAAGTGTAAACTTTTAAATTGAGAGTTTGATCCTGGCTCAGGACGAACGCTGGCGGCGTGCCTAACACATGCAAGTCGAGCGATGAAACCTTTCGGGGTGGATTAGCGGCGGACGGGTGAGTAACACGTGGGTAACCTGCCTCAAAGAGGGGAATAGCCTCCCGAAAGGGAGATTAATACCGCATAATATGTTTTGGTCGCATGATCGAAACATCAAAGGATTTTTCTTCGGAAAATTCCACTTTGAGATGGACCCGCGGCGCATTAGCTAGTTGGTGAGGTAACGGCTCACCAAGGCGACGATGCGTAGCCGACCTGAGAGGGTGATCGGCCACATTGGAACTGAGACACGGTCCAGACTCCTACGGGAGGCAGCAGTGGGGAATATTGCGCAATGGGGGAAACCCTGACGCAGCAACGCCGCGTGAATGATGAAGGCCTTCGGGTTGTAAAGTTCTGTCTTCTGGGACGATAATGACGGTACCAGAGGAGGAAGCCACGGCTAACTACGTGCCAGCAGCCGCGGTAATACGTAGGTGGCAAGCGTTGTCCGGATTTACTGGGCGTAAAGGATGCGTAGGCGGACATTTAAGTCAGATGTGAAATACCCGAGCTTAACTTGGGTGCTGCATTTGAAACTGGGTGTCTAGAGTGCAGGAGAGGTAAGTGGAATTCCTAGTGTAGCGGTGAAATGCGTAGAGATTAGGAAGAACACCAGTGGCGAAGGCGACTTACTGGACTGTAACTGACGCTGAGGCATGAAAGCGTGGGGAGCAAACAGGATTAGATACCCTGGTAGTCCACGCCGTAAACGATGAATACTAGGTGTCGGGGGTCGAACCTCGGTGCCGCCGTTAACACATTAAGTATTCCGCCTGGGGAGTACGATCGCAAGATTAAAACTCAAAGGAATTGACGGGGGCCCGCACAAGCAGCGGAGCATGTGGTTTAATTCGAAGCAACGCGAAGAACCTTACCTAGACTTGACATCCCCTGCATAACCCAGAGATGGGCGAAGTCCTTCGGGACAGGGTGACAGGTGGTGCATGGTTGTCGTCAGCTCGTGTCGTGAGATGTTGGGTTAAGTCCCGCAACGAGCGCAACCCTTATCATTAGTTGCTACCATTAAGTTGAGCACTCTAGTGAGACTGCCCGGGTTAACCGGGAGGAAGGTGGGGATGACGTCAAATCATCATGCCCCTTATGTCTAGGGCTACACACGTGCTACAATGGTGAGTACAAAGAGATGCAAGACCGCAAGGTGGAGCCAAACTCAAAAACTCATCCCAGTTCGGATTGTAGGCTGCAACTCGCCTACATGAAGCCGGAGTTGCTAGTAATCGCGAATCAGCATGTCGCGGTGAATACGTTCCCGGGCCTTGTACACACCGCCCGTCACACCATGAGAGTTGGTAACACCCGAAGTCCGTGAGGTAACCGTAAGGAGCCAGCGGCCGAAGGTGGGATTGATGATTGGGGTGAAGTCGTAACAAGGTAGCCGTAGGAGAACCTGCGGCTGGATCACCTCCTTTCTAGGGAGTAGATGTATTGACTTCGGTCGATGCAATAGAAGAATATTAATTTGTTCTTCAAAAATATCTATTGTAATTAATCGTACCTAGTTCTCTGTTTAATTTTGAGAGACTAATTTTATCTAACTCTTAGGAGTTAGATAATGAATAGTTTTTCTTAAAATGTTCTTTGAAAATTGCACAGTGAAAAAAGTTGTTTTAAAAAAATTAAAACTACGCAAGTAGTTTATAAATTAATTTAATACAATTTCGCAAAATTAATATAACCGTCTATGTAAATAGACAGAATCAAGGTCAAGCTACAAAGGGCGCATGGCGAATGCCTTGGCACTAGGAGCCGAAGAAGGACGCGTTAAGCTGCGATAAGCTTTGGGTAGGCGCAAATAGCCTGTGATCCAAAGATTTCCGAATGGGGGAACCCACATAGTAACAACTATGTACTGCATACTGAATAAATAGGTATGCAGAGGTAGACCCGGGGAACTGAAACATCTAAGTACCCGGAGGAAGAGAAAGAAACATCGATTTCCTAAGTAGCGGCGAGCGAAAGGGAAAGAGCCCAAACCCAGGTCTTTGATCTGGGGGTTGAGGATAGATCATAAATACTGCAATTCCTTAATTGAAGATAGCTGGAAAGCTGCTCCGCAGAAGGTAATAGGCCTGTAAATGAAAAGGAAAAACAGTCAGATCTAATCCAGAGTACCACGAGACACGTGAAACCTTGTGGGAAGCTGGGAGGACCACCTCCCAAGGCTAAATACTACCTAGTGACCGATAGTGAAGAAGTACCGTGAGGGAAAGGTGAAAAGAACCCCGGAAGGGGAGTGAAATAGAACCTGAAACCGTGTGCCTACAACCGGTCGAAGCACTTTATATGTGTGACGGCGTGCTTTTTGTAGAACGAGCCAACGAGTTACGATATGTAGCAAGGTTAAGTACTTAAGGTACGGAGCCGAAGGGAAACCAAGTCTGAATAGGGCGCATAGTTGCATGTCGTAGACCCGAAACCGGGTGACCTATCCATGGCCAGGATGAAGCGGAAGTAAAATTCCGTGGAGGTCCGAACCACGTTGGTGTTGAAAAACCATGGGATGAGCTGTGGATAGCGGAGAAATTCCAATCGAACTCGGAGATAGCTGGTTCTCCTCGAAATAGCTTTAGGGCTAGCGTCGATTAATTGAGTAATGGAGGTAGAGCACTGAATGGGCTAGGGGCTGACAACAGTTACTGAACCCTATCAAACTCCGAATGCCATATACTTTTATTTCGGCAGTCAGACTGCGAATGATAAGATCCGTAGTCAAAAGGGAAACAGCCCAGACCATCAGCTAAGGTCCCAAAGTGTAAGTTAAGTGGAAAAGGATGTGGGATTTCTAAGACAACTAGGATGTTGGCTCAGAAGCAGCCACTCATTTAAAGAGTGCGTAATAGCTCACTAGTCAAGAGATCCTGCGCCGAAGATGTCCGGGGCTAAAACTTACCACCGAAGCTATGGGTGTACACAATTGTGTACGCGGTAGAGGAGCTTTCTGTACTGGCTGAAGTCATACCGTAAGGAGTGGTGGACGGTACAGAAGTGAGAATGTTGGCATGAGTAGCGAGAGTTAAGTGAGAATCTTAACGGTCGAAAACCTAAGGTTTCCTGAGGAAGGCTCGTCCTCTCAGGGTTAGTCGGGACCTAAGCCGAGGCCGAAAGGCGTAGGTGATGGACAATCGGTTGATATTCCGATACCACCAATGGACGTTATTAGAAATGGGATGACGCAGGAGGATAAGATGTGCACACTATTGGATGTGTGTCTAAGCATTTAGGCGGAGCAAGCAGGCAAATCCGTTTGCTCTTAACGCTGAGATGTGATGGGGAAGGGAATTTATTCCCGAAGTATCTGATTCCACGCTGCCAAGAAAAGTCTCTATCGAGGATATTGGTGCCCGTACCGCAAACCGACACAGGTAGGTGAGGAGAGAATCCTAAGACCATCGGAAGAATTGTTGTTAAGGAACTCGGCAAATTGACCCCGTAACTTCGGGAGAAGGGGTGCCTACGTAAGTAGGTCGCAGAGAATAGGCCCAAGCAACTGTTTAGCAAAAACACAGGTCTCTGCTAAAGCGAAAGCTGATGTATAGGGGCTGACGCCTGCCCGGTGCTGGAAGGTTAAGGGGATTACTTAGCGCAAGCGAAGGTATGAACTTAAGCCCCAGTAAACGGCGGCCGTAACTATAACGGTCCTAAGGTAGCGAAATTCCTTGTCGGGTAAGTTCCGACCCGCACGAATGGCGTAATGATTTGGGCACTGTCTCAACAACACATCCGGCGAAATTGTAGTGCAAGTGAAGATGCTTGCTACCCGCGATTGGACGGAAAGACCCCGTAGAGCTTTACTGTAGCTTAGCATTGAATTTCGGTATTGTCTGTACAGGATAGGTGGGAGACTGAGAAACATGGGCGTCAGCCTGTGTGGAGTCATCCTTGGGATACCACCCTGACAGTACTGAGGTTCTAACTGGAGGCCATGAATCTGGTCACAGGACATTGTTAGGTGGGCAGTTTGACTGGGGCGGTCGCCTCCAAAAAAGTAACGGAGGCGCCCAAAGGTTCCCTCAGCGCGGTTGGAAATCGCGCGAAGAGTGCAAAGGCAGAAGGGAGCCTGACTGCGACACTTACAAGTGGAGCAGGGACGAAAGTCGGGCTTAGTGATCCGGTGGTACCTCGTGGGAGGGCCATCGCTCAACGGATAAAAGCTACCTCGGGGATAACAGGCTGATCTCCCCCAAGAGTCCACATCGACGGGGAGGTTTGGCACCTCGATGTCGGCTCGTCGCATCCTGGGGCTGAAGTAGGTCCCAAGGGTTGGGCTGTTCGCCCATTAAAGCGGCACGCGAGCTGGGTTCAGAACGTCGTGAGACAGTTCGGTCCCTATCCGTCGCGGGCGTAGGAAATTTGAAGGGAGCTGTCCTTAGTACGAGAGGACCGGGATGGACAAACCTCTGGTGCACCAGTTGTCACGCCAGTGGCATCGCTGGGTAGCTATGTTTGGAAGGGATAAACGCTGAAAGCATCTAAGCGTGAAGCCCACCCTGAGATGAGATTTCCCATAACTCGCACGTAAGTGCGATGTTAGTAAGACTCCTGGAAGACCACCAGGTTGATAGGTTAGAGGTGTAAGCATGGTAACATGTTCAGCTGACTAATACTAATAAGTCGAGGGCTTGACCTAAATAATTAGAAATAACGCGAAGCTTCGGACGTAAGGAAGAAGACTAATTCACTGTGCAATTTTCAGAGAATATTTATATTCTCAATCTGGTGATTATGGCATGAAGGTAACACCCGTTCCCATACCGAACACGAAGGTTAAGCTTCAATGCGCCGATGGTACTGCAGGGGTGACCTTGTGGAAGAGTAGGTTGTCGCCAGGTAAACATGGTTTACTAGCTCAGTTGGTAGAGCACATGACTTTTAATCATGGTGTCCGGGGTTCGATTCCCCGGTAAGCCACCAAAAAAGTACTTCTTTATGAAGTGCTTTTTTTATTTTTAAATAACATTTTATTGATTGTGTTTTTTCATTATTTTTATGGTATCATGATAATGAAGATATATAATTATAATAATTTTAAAGGAGAGTAATTATGGAGAATAAAGTTTTAGCTATAGTAAATGGAAGTAAAATAACTGAAAAAGATATAAAAAGATCATTATTAAGATTTCCACAGGAAACGCAAGAGCACTACAAAACAGAAGAAGGTAAAAAACAATTTTTAGATCAAATGATAAATTTTGAATTAATATATAATTATGCTCTTGATAATGATATGGAGAAAGATGCAGACTATATAGAACAAATGAAGTTGATAGAAAAAGATGTTTTAATACAAGCAGGCGTCAAAAATATAATGGCTGATTTAGATATAACAGAGGAAGAGATCCAAAAGTACTATAAAGATAACAGTCAAATGTTTAAAAGTGGCGAGACTGCATCAGCTAAACATATATTAGTAGATACCCTAGAGCAAATGCAAGAAATTAAAGTGGAAATAACTAATGGAATGTCTTTTGAGGAAGCCGCTAAAAAATATTCTAAATGTCCATCATCAGCGCAAGGTGGTAGTTTAGGTAGTTTTACTAGAGGTAGAATGGTTCCTGAATTTGAAAAAGTAGCTTTTGAACTACAGGTTGGTGAAATAAGTGAACCTGTTAAGACTCAATTTGGATATCATTTAATACAATTAGATGAGAAAAGTCTAGAAGATGTGAAATCCTTGGAAGAATCTAGGCCTATGATTTTGGAGAATATTTCACACCAAAAACAAAATGAAAAATATACAAGCGCCATAACGGAATTAAAAAACAAATATGATGTAGAAATAAAATAAAAGGTTATATCCATAGTTTTAACGGCATTTCAGAAGGAGACTTATACTCTCACTGATATAAGCGGGAGTATAAATCTCCTTCTGAAGTCGTTAATATTACAGGAGTTGTATTATGAGATTAATATAGGAATAACCATAGAGAGAGTAATAATCATAAAGAATAAATACAAACCATATATTATTAGATGTTTTTACTTACTAGTTACTATTGTTACTTCAAATGGAAAGAAAGAGATTTTTAAAATTAAAAATATAAAAATTTTAAATATCATATAAAAGTGTTGACAAAACAAGAAATACCTAGTAATATAGTAGAAGTCGTCACATGATGACAAAACAAATTGGTCTTTGAAAATTAAACAGAGAAATAGGTAAAGATAGCGAAATAATATTTCGCTAAACCAGTTAATTACTTTAGTATAAAGTAAAATTTAGTCGTAAGACTAAAAGTATGTAATGAGCTTGCGTAACAACTTAACAGTTGTCGCAGATTAATCATTTCAACTAAAAAAGTGTAAACTTTTAAATTGAGAGTTTGATCCTGGCTCAGGACGAACGCTGGCGGCGTGCCTAACACATGCAAGTCGAGCGATGAAACCTTTCGGGGTGGATTAGCGGCGGACGGGTGAGTAACACGTGGGTAACCTGCCTCAAAGAGGGGAATAGCCTCCCGAAAGGGAGATTAATACCGCATAATATGTTTTGGTCGCATGATCGAAACATCAAAGGATTTTTCTTCGGAAAATTCCACTTTGAGATGGACCCGCGGCGCATTAGCTAGTTGGTGAGGTAACGGCTCACCAAGGCGACGATGCGTAGCCGACCTGAGAGGGTGATCGGCCACATTGGAACTGAGACACGGTCCAGACTCCTACGGGAGGCAGCAGTGGGGAATATTGCGCAATGGGGGAAACCCTGACGCAGCAACGCCGCGTGAATGATGAAGGCCTTCGGGTTGTAAAGTTCTGTCTTCTGGGACGATAATGACGGTACCAGAGGAGGAAGCCACGGCTAACTACGTGCCAGCAGCCGCGGTAATACGTAGGTGGCAAGCGTTGTCCGGATTTACTGGGCGTAAAGGATGCGTAGGCGGACATTTAAGTCAGATGTGAAATACCCGAGCTTAACTTGGGTGCTGCATTTGAAACTGGGTGTCTAGAGTGCAGGAGAGGTAAGTGGAATTCCTAGTGTAGCGGTGAAATGCGTAGAGATTAGGAAGAACACCAGTGGCGAAGGCGACTTACTGGACTGTAACTGACGCTGAGGCATGAAAGCGTGGGGAGCAAACAGGATTAGATACCCTGGTAGTCCACGCCGTAAACGATGAATACTAGGTGTCGGGGGTCGAACCTCGGTGCCGCCGTTAACACATTAAGTATTCCGCCTGGGGAGTACGATCGCAAGATTAAAACTCAAAGGAATTGACGGGGGCCCGCACAAGCAGCGGAGCATGTGGTTTAATTCGAAGCAACGCGAAGAACCTTACCTAGACTTGACATCCCCTGCATAACCCAGAGATGGGCGAAGTCCTTCGGGACAGGGTGACAGGTGGTGCATGGTTGTCGTCAGCTCGTGTCGTGAGATGTTGGGTTAAGTCCCGCAACGAGCGCAACCCTTATCATTAGTTGCTACCATTAAGTTGAGCACTCTAGTGAGACTGCCCGGGTTAACCGGGAGGAAGGTGGGGATGACGTCAAATCATCATGCCCCTTATGTCTAGGGCTACACACGTGCTACAATGGTGAGTACAAAGAGATGCAAGACCGCAAGGTGGAGCCAAACTCAAAAACTCATCCCAGTTCGGATTGTAGGCTGCAACTCGCCTACATGAAGCCGGAGTTGCTAGTAATCGCGAATCAGCATGTCGCGGTGAATACGTTCCCGGGCCTTGTACACACCGCCCGTCACACCATGAGAGTTGGTAACACCCGAAGTCCGTGAGGTAACCGTAAGGAGCCAGCGGCCGAAGGTGGGATTGATGATTGGGGTGAAGTCGTAACAAGGTAGCCGTAGGAGAACCTGCGGCTGGATCACCTCCTTTCTAGGGAGTAGATGTATTGACTTCGGTCGATGCAATAGAAGAATATTAATTTGTTCTTCAAAAATATCTATTGTAATTAATCGCACCTAATTCTCTGTTTAATTTTGAGAGACTAATTTTAGTTAACTCTTAGGAGTTACTAATAAATAGTTTTTCTAATGGGGGTATAGCTCAGCTGGGAGAGCACCTGCCTTGCACGCAGGGGGTCAAGAGTTCGATTCTCTTTACCTCCACCATTAAATGGGCCTATAGCTCAGCTGGTTAGAGCGCACGCCTGATAAGCGTGAGGTCGATGGTTCGAGTCCATTTAGGCCCACCATTTATGTTCTTTGAAAATTGCACAGTGAAAAAAGTTGTTTTAAAAAAATTAAAACTACGCAAGTAGTTTATAAATTGATTTAATACAATTTCGCAAAATTAATATAACCGTCTATGTAAATAGACAGAATCAAGGTCAAGCTACAAAGGGCGCATGGCGAATGCCTTGGCACTAGGAGCCGAAGAAGGACGCGTTAAGCTGCGATAAGCTTTGGGTAGGCGCAAATAGCCTGTGATCCAAAGATTTCCGAATGGGGGAACCCACATAGTAACAACTATGTACTGCATACTGAATAAATAGGTATGCAGAGGTAGACCCGGGGAACTGAAACATCTAAGTACCCGGAGGAAGAGAAAGAAACATCGATTTCCTAAGTAGCGGCGAGCGAAAGGGAAAGAGCCCAAACCCAGGTCTTTGATCTGGGGGTTGAGGATAGATCATAAATACTGCAATTCCTTAATTGAAGATAGCTGGAAAGCTGCTCCGCAGAAGGTAATAGGCCTGTAAATGAAAAGGAAAAACAGTCAGATCTAATCCAGAGTACCACGAGACACGTGAAACCTTGTGGGAAGCTGGGAGGACCACCTCCCAAGGCTAAATACTACCTAGTGACCGATAGTGAAGAAGTACCGTGAGGGAAAGGTGAAAAGAACCCCGGAAGGGGAGTGAAATAGAACCTGAAACCGTGTGCCTACAACCGGTCGAAGCACTTTATATGTGTGACGGCGTGCTTTTTGTAGAACGAGCCAACGAGTTACGATATGTAGCAAGGTTAAGTACTTAAGGTACGGAGCCGAAGGGAAACCAAGTCTGAATAGGGCGCATAGTTGCATGTCGTAGACCCGAAACCGGGTGACCTATCCATGGCCAGGATGAAGCGGAAGTAAAATTCCGTGGAGGTCCGAACCACGTTGGTGTTGAAAAACCATGGGATGAGCTGTGGATAGCGGAGAAATTCCAATCGAACTCGGAGATAGCTGGTTCTCCTCGAAATAGCTTTAGGGCTAGCGTCGATTAATTGAGTAATGGAGGTAGAGCACTGAATGGGCTAGGGGCTGACAACAGTTACTGAACCCTATCAAACTCCGAATGCCATATACTTTTATTTCGGCAGTCAGACTGCGAATGATAAGATCCGTAGTCAAAAGGGAAACAGCCCAGACCATCAGCTAAGGTCCCAAAGTGTAAGTTAAGTGGAAAAGGATGTGGGATTTCTAAGACAACTAGGATGTTGGCTCAGAAGCAGCCACTCATTTAAAGAGTGCGTAATAGCTCACTAGTCAAGAGATCCTGCGCCGAAGATGTCCGGGGCTAAAACTTACCACCGAAGCTATGGGTGTACACAATTGTGTACGCGGTAGAGGAGCTTTCTGTACTGGCTGAAGTCATACCGTAAGGAGTGGTGGACGGTACAGAAGTGAGAATGTTGGCATGAGTAGCGAGAGTTAAGTGAGAATCTTAACGGTCGAAAACCTAAGGTTTCCTGAGGAAGGCTCGTCCTCTCAGGGTTAGTCGGGACCTAAGCCGAGGCCGAAAGGCGTAGGTGATGGACAATCGGTTGATATTCCGATACCACCAATGGACGTTATTAGAAATGGGATGACGCAGGAGGATAAGATGTGCACACTATTGGATGTGTGTCTAAGCATTTAGGCGGAGCAAGCAGGCAAATCCGTTTGCTCTTAACGCTGAGATGTGATGGGGAAGGGAATTTATTCCTGAAGTATCTGATTCCACGCTGCCAAGAAAAGTCTCTATCGAGGATATTGGTGCCCGTACCGCAAACCGACACAGGTAGGTGAGGAGAGAATCCTAAGACCATCGGAAGAATTGTTGTTAAGGAACTCGGCAAATTGACCCCGTAACTTCGGGAGAAGGGGTGCCTACGTAAGTAGGTCGCAGAGAATAGGCCCAAGCAACTGTTTAGCAAAAACACAGGTCTCTGCTAAAGCGAAAGCTGATGTATAGGGGCTGACGCCTGCCCGGTGCTGGAAGGTTAAGGGGATTACTTAGCGCAAGCGAAGGTATGAACTTAAGCCCCAGTAAACGGCGGCCGTAACTATAACGGTCCTAAGGTAGCGAAATTCCTTGTCGGGTAAGTTCCGACCCGCACGAATGGCGTAATGATTTGGGCACTGTCTCAACAACACATCCGGCGAAATTGTAGTGCAAGTGAAGATGCTTGCTACCCGCGATTGGACGGAAAGACCCCGTAGAGCTTTACTGTAGCTTAGCATTGAATTTCGGTATTGTCTGTACAGGATAGGTGGGAGACTGAGAAACATGGGCGTCAGCCTGTGTGGAGTCATCCTTGGGATACCACCCTGACAGTACTGAGGTTCTAACTGGAGGCCATGAATCTGGTCACAGGACATTGTTAGGTGGGCAGTTTGACTGGGGCGGTCGCCTCCAAAAAAGTAACGGAGGCGCCCAAAGGTTCCCTCAGCGCGGTTGGAAATCGCGCGAAGAGTGCAAAGGCAGAAGGGAGCCTGACTGCGACACTTACAAGTGGAGCAGGGACGAAAGTCGGGCTTAGTGATCCGGTGGTACCTCGTGGGAGGGCCATCGCTCAACGGATAAAAGCTACCTCGGGGATAACAGGCTGATCTCCCCCAAGAGTCCACATCGACGGGGAGGTTTGGCACCTCGATGTCGGCTCGTCGCATCCTGGGGCTGAAGTAGGTCCCAAGGGTTGGGCTGTTCGCCCATTAAAGCGGCACGCGAGCTGGGTTCAGAACGTCGTGAGACAGTTCGGTCCCTATCCGTCGCGGGCGTAGGAAATTTGAAGGGAGCTGTCCTTAGTACGAGAGGACCGGGATGGACAAACCTCTGGTGCACCAGTTGTCACGCCAGTGGCATCGCTGGGTAGCTATGTTTGGAAGGGATAAACGCTGAAAGCATCTAAGCGTGAAGCCCACCCTGAGATGAGATTTCCCATAACTCGCACGTAAGTGCGGTGTTAGTAAGACTCCTGGAAGACCACCAGGTTGATAGGTTAGAGGTGTAAGCATGGTAACATGTTCAGCTGACTAATACTAATAAGTCGAGGGCTTGACCTAAATAATTAGAAATAACGCGAAGCTTCGGACGTAAGGAAGAAGACTAATTCACTGTGCAATTTTCAGAGAATATTTATATTCTCAATCTGGTGATTATGGCATGAAGGTAACACCCGTTCCCATACCGAACACGAAGGTTAAGCTTCAATGCGCCGATGGTACTGCAGGGGTGACCTTGTGGAAGAGTAGGTTGTCGCCAGGTCAATACATGGATCTTTAGCTCAGCTGGTTAGAGCTACCGGCTCATAACCGGTCGGTCCGGGGTTCGAGTCCCTGAAGGTCCACCAAATAACAGTCCTATTAGGACTGTTATTTTTATTGTGCGCCCGGCATGGGCGCAATCTAATGGGTGAAAGTCCCTAGCACGGGTTAATAGTGCCAAGTGCATAGCTTAAGACAAGGGTGTCCATCGTGAGATGGAATCTGAAGGAAGTTGGCGGCCAAACTCCGGTCTGACGAACAGAAACTACATATAAGGCATATGCTTGTGGGTAAGTTTGCAATACAAAACGAAGCCCAAAACTATTCGAAACAAGTGGTGTAAATGTAGCAGATAGATGGAGTGAAAGATTGCGTTCTTACCCGGGGAGATCTGATAGGTAAGTTGTGGATATGAATTTAGAAATAACAACCCATACAGTGATGTATGGCTGAACTATCAGAAGTCAGCAGACGTCATAGTACCATGCAAAACGCGTTAGCGTGGGAAGGACTGAACAATAGGAGGTTTGGAATTTTGAAGGATACGAGAAAATATGATAAAAGCAGACAACTTCATAAAGAAGGCTCTCTACGAGAGAATAGAGTGGAACTCGAAGGTAATGTAGAAGTGCATAGTATTTCCTCTATGTCAGAAGAAGGAAGAAACGATGTGAATGAATATGATAATGGTTTACTCGAGCAGATATTATCGAGAGATAATATGAATAAAGCATATAAAAGAGTAAAAGCCAATAAAGGAAGTCATGGGATTGATGGTTTGACAGTAGATGAACTTCTACATTATCTAAAAGAGCATGGACAAGAATTAAGGCAATCATTATTAGAAAGTAGATATAGACCTCTAGCCGTAAGAAGGGTAGAAATACCAAAACCTGACGGTGGAATTAGGCTACTTGGAATACCTACTGTATTAGATAGAGTTATTCAACAAGCGATATCACAAACTCTAATACCAATATATGAAAAGAAATTTTCTGATAATAGTTACGGTTTTAGACCTTTAAGAAGTGGAAAACAAGCTGTTGAAAAATGTAGGGGATATATTAATGCTGGACATACATGGACGGTGAATATAGACCTTTCTAAATACTTTGATACGATAAATCATGATAAATTAATAAGGATACTATCGGAAGATATTAAAGATAGTAGAGTAATTTCTCTGATACGAAAGTATCTACAAAGTGGAGTGATGATAAATGGGGTATTTATGAATACAGAAGAAGGAGCACCTCAAGGCGGGCCTTTGTCCCCATTATTAAGTAACGTAATGTTACATGAACTCGATGTAGAACTAACAAAACGAGGACTAAACTTTTGTAGATATGCTGATGATGCGAATATATACGTCAAAAGTGAGAAATCAGCAAATAGAGTAATGAAGAGTATTACGAGATTTATTGAGGAAAAGTTAAAGCTTAGAGTGAATAAAGAAAAGAGTACAGTAGATAGACCTTGGAAACTTAAATTTTTAGGATTTTCATTTTACCGAGCAAAAGGTGAATACAGAATGAGAGTTCCTCAAAAACCTATAATCAAATTCAAAGCAAAGCTAAAAGAATTAACTTCAAGAAGTAATGCGATGAGCATGAAATATAGGTTTATGAAACTTAAGCAAGTGATAGTTGGATGGATAAATTATTTTGCTATTGCAGACATTAAAAGTATTCTTAAAACACTTGATGAATGGTTAAGGCGAAGAATTAGAATGTGTTTTTGGAAACAATGGAAAAAGATTAAAACAAAATATGGGAACCTTGTTAAATTAGGAATACCAAACAATAAAGCTTTGCAATATGCAAATACAAGGAAAGGCTATTGGAGAACATCCAATAGCCCTATATTAAACAAAACATTGACCAATAAATACCTTAAAAATATAGGATTAGTTTCTATATCTGAGACATATTTATTAAAACATTAATTTCTATTGAACCGCCGTGTACCGAACGGTATGCACGGTGGTGTGAGAGGTCGCTAAATAAATTAATTATTTAGCTCCTACTCGATTCACTAAAAATAATGGAGCTAATATATAGTTACATAATATTAAAAATGATATGGTTTTATTAACATAAATAGGCGAACACTTGTGGATAATGTGAATTCATTTGACATAACTGTTAATATTAAATGCAATATATTTATGAAAGTGAAGTTATAAAGCTAAGTTTAATATTTGAAATTTATATTTATTTATATTGAAAAAAGATTTACATATAATATTTATGTAAATCCTTTTTTTATTGAAGGATGGTATATTTCAAAAAATAATACAATCATACATATATTAATTTATATGGTTAGCTAATTATGAAATATATAGTAAAATATTTTTTTAACAAACGTTACTAAAGCAAAAATCACGCAGACACCTATTCACGTGTGTCAGCATAGTTAATTATTAGATTATTAGAGTAATATATAGCAAATTAATAATAATTCTATTATATAAATGGTAGGTTAAGTATAGAATTTTATTATTATGATAGAATACTCCTTGTAGTCACGAACGAGTAACTATAAAGATTGATAAGTTAACATTTAATATTCTAAAATGTTTAAAAGAAATGTTGACAAAATAAGAAATACCTAGTAATATAGTAGAAGTCGTCACATGATGACAAAGTAAATTGGTCTTTGAAAATTAAACAGAGAAATAGGTAAAGATAGCGAAATAATATTTCGCTAAACCAGTTAATTACTTTAGTATAAAGTAAAATTTAGTCGTAAGACTAAAAGTATGTAATGAGCTTGCGTAACAACTTAACAGTTGTCGCAGATTAATCATTTCAACTAAAAAAGTGTAAACTTTTAAATTGAGAGTTTGATCCTGGCTCAGGACGAACGCTGGCGGCGTGCCTAACACATGCAAGTCGAGCGATGAAACCTTTCGGGGTGGATTAGCGGCGGACGGGTGAGTAACACGTGGGTAACCTGCCTCAAAGAGGGGAATAGCCTCCCGAAAGGGAGATTAATACCGCATAATATGTTTTGGTCGCATGATCGAAACATCAAAGGATTTTTCTTCGGAAAATTCCACTTTGAGATGGACCCGCGGCGCATTAGCTAGTTGGTGAGGTAACGGCTCACCAAGGCGACGATGCGTAGCCGACCTGAGAGGGTGATCGGCCACATTGGAACTGAGACACGGTCCAGACTCCTACGGGAGGCAGCAGTGGGGAATATTGCGCAATGGGGGAAACCCTGACGCAGCAACGCCGCGTGAATGATGAAGGCCTTCGGGTTGTAAAGTTCTGTCTTCTGGGACGATAATGACGGTACCAGAGGAGGAAGCCACGGCTAACTACGTGCCAGCAGCCGCGGTAATACGTAGGTGGCAAGCGTTGTCCGGATTTACTGGGCGTAAAGGATGCGTAGGCGGACATTTAAGTCAGATGTGAAATACCCGAGCTTAACTTGGGTGCTGCATTTGAAACTGGGTGTCTAGAGTGCAGGAGAGGTAAGTGGAATTCCTAGTGTAGCGGTGAAATGCGTAGAGATTAGGAAGAACACCAGTGGCGAAGGCGACTTACTGGACTGTAACTGACGCTGAGGCATGAAAGCGTGGGGAGCAAACAGGATTAGATACCCTGGTAGTCCACGCCGTAAACGATGAATACTAGGTGTCGGGGGTCGAACCTCGGTGCCGCCGTTAACACATTAAGTATTCCGCCTGGGGAGTACGATCGCAAGATTAAAACTCAAAGGAATTGACGGGGGCCCGCACAAGCAGCGGAGCATGTGGTTTAATTCGAAGCAACGCGAAGAACCTTACCTAGACTTGACATCCCCTGCATAACCCAGAGATGGGCGAAGTCCTTCGGGACAGGGTGACAGGTGGTGCATGGTTGTCGTCAGCTCGTGTCGTGAGATGTTGGGTTAAGTCCCGCAACGAGCGCAACCCTTATCATTAGTTGCTACCATTAAGTTGAGCACTCTAGTGAGACTGCCCGGGTTAACCGGGAGGAAGGTGGGGATGACGTCAAATCATCATGCCCCTTATGTCTAGGGCTACACACGTGCTACAATGGTGAGTACAAAGAGATGCAAGACCGCAAGGTGGAGCCAAACTCAAAAACTCATCCCAGTTCGGATTGTAGGCTGCAACTCGCCTACATGAAGCCGGAGTTGCTAGTAATCGCGAATCAGCATGTCGCGGTGAATACGTTCCCGGGCCTTGTACACACCGCCCGTCACACCATGAGAGTTGGTAACACCCGAAGTCCGTGAGGTAACCGTAAGGAGCCAGCGGCCGAAGGTGGGATTGATGATTGGGGTGAAGTCGTAACAAGGTAGCCGTAGGAGAACCTGCGGCTGGATCACCTCCTTTCTAGGGAGTAGATGTATTGACTTCGGTCGATGCAATAGAAGAATATTAATTTGTTCTTCAAAAATATCTATTGTAATTAATCGTACCTAGTTCTCTGTTTAATTTTGAGAGACTAATTTTATCTAACTCTTAGGAGTTAGATAATGAATAGTTTTTCTTAAAATGTTCTTTGAAAATTGCACAGTGAAAAAAGTTGTTTTAAAAAAATTAAAACTACGCAAGTAGTTTATAAATTGATTTAATACAATTTCGCAAAATTAATATAACCGTCTATGTAAATAGACAGAATCAAGGTCAAGCTACAAAGGGCGCATGGCGAATGCCTTGGCACTAGGAGCCGAAGAAGGACGCGTTAAGCTGCGATAAGCTTTGGGTAGGCGCAAATAGCCTGTGATCCAAAGATTTCCGAATGGGGGAACCCACATAGTAACAACTATGTACTGCATACTGAATAAATAGGTATGCAGAGGTAGACCCGGGGAACTGAAACATCTAAGTACCCGGAGGAAGAGAAAGAAACATCGATTTCCTAAGTAGCGGCGAGCGAAAGGGAAAGAGCCCAAACCCAGGTCTTTGACCTGGGGGTTGAGGATAGATCATAAATACTGCAATTCCTTAATTGAAGATAGCTGGAAAGCTGCTCCGCAGAAGGTAATAGGCCTGTAAATGAAAAGGAAGAACAGTCAGATCTAATCCAGAGTACCACGAGACACGTGAAACCTTGTGGGAAGCTGGGAGGACCACCTCCCAAGGCTAAATACTACCTAGTGACCGATAGTGAAGAAGTACCGTGAGGGAAAGGTGAAAAGAACCCCGGAAGGGGAGTGAAATAGAACCTGAAACCGTGTGCCTACAACCGGTCGAAGCACTTTATATGTGTGACGGCGTGCTTTTTGTAGAACGAGCCAACGAGTTACGATATGTAGCAAGGTTAAGTACTTAAGGTACGGAGCCGAAGGGAAACCAAGTCTGAATAGGGCGCATAGTTGCATGTCGTAGACCCGAAACCGGGTGACCTATCCATGGCCAGGATGAAGCGGAAGTAAAATTCCGTGGAGGTCCGAACCACGTTGGTGTTGAAAAACCATGGGATGAGCTGTGGATAGCGGAGAAATTCCAATCGAACTCGGAGATAGCTGGTTCTCCTCGAAATAGCTTTAGGGCTAGCGTCGATTAATTGAGTAATGGAGGTAGAGCACTGAATGGGCTAGGGGCTGACAACAGTTACTGAACCCTATCAAACTCCGAATGCCATATACTTTTATTTCGGCAGTCAGACTGCGAATGATAAGATCCGTAGTCAAAAGGGAAACAGCCCAGACCATCAGCTAAGGTCCCAAAGTGTAAGTTAAGTGGAAAAGGATGTGGGATTTCTAAGACAACTAGGATGTTGGCTCAGAAGCAGCCACTCATTTAAAGAGTGCGTAATAGCTCACTAGTCAAGAGATCCTGCGCCGAAGATGTCCGGGGCTAAAACTTACCACCGAAGCTATGGGTGTACACAATTGTGTACGCGGTAGAGGAGCTTTCTGTACTGGCTGAAGTCATACCGTAAGGAGTGGTGGACGGTACAGAAGTGAGAATGTTGGCATGAGTAGCGAGAGTTAAGTGAGAATCTTAACGGTCGAAAACCTAAGGTTTCCTGAGGAAGGCTCGTCCTCTCAGGGTTAGTCGGGACCTAAGCCGAGGCCGAAAGGCGTAGGTGATGGACAATCGGTTGATATTCCGATACCACCAATGGACGTTATTAGAAATGGGATGACGCAGGAGGATAAGATGTGCACACTATTGGATGTGTGTCTAAGCATTTAGGCGGAGCAAGCAGGCAAATCCGTTTGCTCTTAACGCTGAGATGTGATGGGGAAGGGAATTTATTCCCGAAGTATCTGATTCCACGCTGCCAAGAAAAGTCTCTATCGAGGATATTGGTGCCCGTACCGCAAACCGACACAGGTAGGTGAGGAGAGAATCCTAAGACCATCGGAAGAATTGTTGTTAAGGAACTCGGCAAATTGACCCCGTAACTTCGGGAGAAGGGGTGCCTACGTAAGTAGGTCGCAGAGAATAGGCCCAAGCAACTGTTTAGCAAAAACACAGGTCTCTGCTAAAGCGAAAGCTGATGTATAGGGGCTGACGCCTGCCCGGTGCTGGAAGGTTAAGGGGATTACTTAGCGCAAGCGAAGGTATGAACTTAAGCCCCAGTAAACGGCGGCCGTAACTATAACGGTCCTAAGGTAGCGAAATTCCTTGTCGGGTAAGTTCCGACCCGCACGAATGGCGTAATGATTTGGGCACTGTCTCAACAACACATCCGGCGAAATTGTAGTGCAAGTGAAGATGCTTGCTACCCGCGATTGGACGGAAAGACCCCGTAGAGCTTTACTGTAGCTTAGCATTGAATTTCGGTATTGTCTGTACAGGATAGGTGGGAGACTGAGAAACATGGGCGTCAGCCTGTGTGGAGTCATCCTTGGGATACCACCCTGACAGTACTGAGGTTCTAACTGGAGGCCATGAATCTGGTCACAGGACATTGTTAGGTGGGCAGTTTGACTGGGGCGGTCGCCTCCAAAAAAGTAACGGAGGCGCCCAAAGGTTCCCTCAGCGCGGTTGGAAATCGCGCGAAGAGTGCAAAGGCAGAAGGGAGCCTGACTGCGACACTTACAAGTGGAGCAGGGACGAAAGTCGGGCTTAGTGATCCGGTGGTACCTCGTGGGAGGGCCATCGCTCAACGGATAAAAGCTACCTCGGGGATAACAGGCTGATCTCCCCCAAGAGTCCACATCGACGGGGAGGTTTGGCACCTCGATGTCGGCTCGTCGCATCCTGGGGCTGAAGTAGGTCCCAAGGGTTGGGCTGTTCGCCCATTAAAGCGGCACGCGAGCTGGGTTCAGAACGTCGTGAGACAGTTCGGTCCCTATCCGTCGCGGGCGTAGGAAATTTGAAGGGAGCTGTCCTTAGTACGAGAGGACCGGGATGGACAAACCTCTGGTGCACCAGTTGTCACGCCAGTGGCATCGCTGGGTAGCTATGTTTGGAAGGGATAAACGCTGAAAGCATCTAAGCGTGAAGCCCACCCTGAGATGAGATTTCCCATAACTCGCACGTAAGTGCGATGTTAGTAAGACTCCTGGAAGACCACCAGGTTGATAGGTTAGAGGTGTAAGCATGGTAACATGTTCAGCTGACTAATACTAATAAGTCGAGGGCTTGACCTAAATAATTAGAAATAACGCGAAGCTTCGGACGTAAGGAAGAAGACTAATTCACTGTGCAATTTTCAGAGAATATTTATATTCTCAATCTGGTGATTATGGCATGAAGGTAACACCCGTTCCCATACCGAACACGAAGGTTAAGCTTCAATGCGCCGATGGTACTGCAGGGGTGACCTTGTGGAAGAGTAGGTTGTCGCCAGGTAAGAAAAAAACCGCTAAGTTATACTTAGCGGTTTTTATTGTGCGCCCGGCATGGGCGCAATCTAATGGGTGAAAGTCCCTAGCACGGGTTAATAGTGCCAAGTGCATAGCTTAAGACAAGGGTGTCCATCGTGAGATGGAATCTGAAGGAAGTTGGCGGCCAAACTCCGGTCTGACGAACAGAAACTACATATAAGGCATATGCTTGTGGGTAAGTTTGCAATACAAAACGAAGCCCAAAACTATTCGAAACAAGTGGTGTAAATGTAGCAGATAGATGGAGTGAAAGATTGCGTTCTTACCCGGGGAGATCTGATAGGTAAGTTGTGGATATGAATTTAGAAATAACAACCCATACAGTGATGTATGGCTGAACTATCAGAAGTCAGCAGACGTCATAGTACCATGCAAAACGCGTTAGCGTGGGAAGGACTGAACAATAGGAGGTTTGGAATTTTGAAGGATACGAGAAAATATGATAAAAGCAGACAACTTCATAAAGAAGGCTCTCTACGAGAGAATAGAGTGGAACTCGAAGGTAATGTAGAAGTGCATAGTATTTCCTCTATGTCAGAAGAAGGAAGAAACGATGTGAATGAATATGATAATGGTTTACTCGAGCAGATATTATCGAGAGATAATATGAATAAAGCATATAAAAGAGTAAAAGCCAATAAAGGAAGTCATGGGATTGATGGTTTGACAGTAGATGAACTTCTACATTATCTAAAAGAGCATGGACAAGAATTAAGGCAATCATTATTAGAAAGTAGATATAGACCTCTAGCCGTAAGAAGGGTAGAAATACCAAAACCTGACGGTGGAATTAGGCTACTTGGAATACCTACTGTATTAGATAGAGTTATTCAACAAGCGATATCACAAACTCTAATACCAATATATGAAAAGAAATTTTCTGATAATAGTTACGGTTTTAGACCTTTAAGAAGTGGAAAACAAGCTGTTGAAAAATGTAGGGGATATATTAATGCTGGACATACATGGACGGTGAATATAGACCTTTCTAAATACTTTGATACGATAAATCATGATAAATGGGGTATTTATGAATACAGAAGAAGGAGCACCTCAAGGCGGGCCTTTGTCCCCATTATTAAGTAACGTAATGTTACATGAACTCGATGTAGAACTAACAAAACGAGGACTAAACTTTTGTAGATATGCTGATGATGCGAATATATACGTCAAAAGTGAGAAATCAGCAAATAGAGTAATGAAGAGTATTACGAGATTTATTGAGGAAAAGTTAAAGCTTAGAGTGAATAAAGAAAAGAGTACAGTAGATAGACCTTGGAAACTTAAATTTTTAGGATTTTCATTTTACCGAGCAAAAGGTGAATACAGAATGAGAGTTCCTCAAAAACCTATAATCAAATTCAAAGCAAAGCTAAAAGAATTAACTTCAAGAAGTAATGCGATGAGCATGAAATATAGGTTTATGAAACTTAAGCAAGTGATAGTTGGATGGATAAATTATTTTGCTATTGCAGACATTAAAAGTATTCTTAAAACACTTGATGAATGGTTAAGGCGAAGAATTAGAATGTGTTTTTGGAAACAATGGAAAAAGATTAAAACAAAATATGGGAACCTTGTTAAATTAGGAATACCAAACAATAAAGCTTTGCAACATGCAAATACAAGGAAAGGCTATTGGAGAACATCCAATAGCCCTATATTAAACAAAACATTGACCAATAAATACCTTAAAAATATAGGATTAGTTTCTATATCTGAGACATATTTATTAAAATATTAATTTCTATTGAACCGCCGTGTACCGAACGGTATGCACGGTGGTGTGAGAGGTCGCTAAATAAATTAATTATTTAGCTCCTACTCGATTGTACGCCTGAAATTGGCGCTTACCTGTCGGTGAAAGTCCGATGCGGGGGAATGGTACCAACCGTTAGATTAAGACAAGGGTGTCCACCGTGAGGTGGAATCTGGAGGAAGTCGGCAGCAAAACTCTGGATAGAAAATTGTAGGGGATATATCAATGCTGGATATACATGGGCAGTAGATATCGATATACTGCCAACATAAACAGCCCTATGCTAAATATTGGGGAAATGGCAGTACTTCGTCGTCAGATGGTGTAAGAGTTAAATCGGCAATTGAAGCTTTAAATGAATGCTATAACCCTCATTATGACTTAGAGAAAGGTGTGACAATGTACTCAGCTGTAAGTGATCAGTATTTAAGATTTGGAATAGGTATTATAAATACAAATTCAAGAGATGCAATTCATATAGTTGATATAATTCTCAACTATAAAATAGAACTTGAGATTGAAGAACTAGAGTAAAGTAATTAGGAGCAGGCAGATTATTTAATAATCTGGCTGTATTCATAGTAACAGAAACTATTTATTTTTTATAAGTGTAATTGACTTTAACCTTAGGGGAAGGTTTATTATTGTATTTGAGGATAGATGAATATGAAAGGAGGATGAGTTGGATTTATGCTTTCAATTGGAGAGTTTTCGAAGATATGTCAAGTGTCCACCAAGACACTTAGGTATTATGCAGAGATTAGTCTAATTAATCCGGAAGAAATTAATCCAGAGAATGGATATCGATATTACTCTATAAAACAGTTAGAAACAATGCTTCTTATTAAGCGTTTAAAATCGTATGAAATTTCATTAGAAGAAATAAAAACCCTTTTACAATTAGAAAAAGATCAGTTTGAAGAAAAATTAATAGTGTTGTTGAATAAAAAGAAATATGATATTCAAGCAAAGGTAACAGCCTATGATATAATGCTGCAACAACTAAGTAACGATATACAAAATCTTCAAAAAGGTGAATCTGTATTTAGCAATATAAAAGATTTAGATATTATGCTTGTAGAAGTACCGGCTATGTATATTTTATCAATTCGTAAATTAGTAAGTATAGAAGAATGCAATTTAGGATATGACGTATTTTTTAATCAATTGTATAAAAGAATAGCAGAAGATGGTCTTACAATGATAGGTCCGCCAATGACAATATATCATAGTGAGGAATATTTATTTGAAAGGTATGATATTGAATTTGCAATTCCAATTAAAGAATATGTCACCGGTACAAAAGATTTTAATCCGGGATTGTGCATTAAAACCCGACTTAAAGGAGCCTATTCAGAAATTACTTCAGTATATGCAAAGCAACATGAATGGGTAGAACAAGAAAGATATTGTGTGGCAAAACCTCCATTTGATGTTTATGTAACAAATCCTCTGGAAACTGAGAGACCGAAAGATTTTATCACAGATGTGTATTTACCCGTGAAGAAGGTTTGATTAATGTGAGGAGGAAATAATGTGTTTAAAAAAGAATACTTTCATGGTGATCTAGAAGAATTAATAGCAAAGAAATATAAAAATATAGCAGGTATTGTTGTTGTGAAAGATAGCAACACGATTTATGAAAATTATTTCAATGGTTATAGAAGAGGAGATACAGTTCATGTTGCTTCGGTAACAAAAAGTGTATTATCTGCACTGATAGGAATTGCTATTGATAAAGGATTTATAGAGAGTGTAAACCAAAAGGTGCTGGATTTCTTTCCAGAGTATGATAGCACACTCGTAGATAGTAAAAAGCAAGAAATAACGATAAAACATCTTATTACAATGACAGCACCATATATTTATAAGCGAGAACCTTTTAAAGAATTATGTAGTAGTTCAGATTGGGCAAAATATGCGCTTGATTTATTAGGCGGAAAAGATGAGTGCGGTACATTCAAGTATTCTACAGCCGGAGCGCATTTATTATCTGTAATACTTACAAAAGCAACCGGAAAGACAGCAAGAGAATTTGCAAATGAATATTTATTTGAACCAATTGGAATGAAACAACCGCCAAATTATGAAATGACTACTGCTACCTATATGGATTTTATTAAGGGTAAGAATGTTTGTGGATGGGTATCTGATCCTAAGGGGAACAGTACCGGTGGTTGGGGAGTTACTTTATCAGCAGTTGATATGGCTCGATTTGGACAACTCTATTTGAATTATGGAAATTGGAATGATAAACAGATAATTTCAAGAGAATGGATTGGGGAATCTCTACAGGATAATTCAAATCATTATGGATATCTTTGGTGGCTATTTAAAGAAGATGAATTTGCGTATTGTGCTATTGGGGATGGAGGTAACGTGATTTGTTGCTTACCAGAAAGAAATATGGTAGTTGCTATTGCTTCTAAATTTATGATGCTACCAAAAGATAGAATGAAATTAATAAAAAATTATCTGCTGCCATTATTAGATAAAGAAAAAAGTATATAAGTATAATCTCCACGTCAAATTCCAATTTGTAGAGTTAATGTAACATAAGTTTAGATTCAGTTCTGTCGTATCTTTCTTATTTTATGTCATTCCATACCAGCCATAAAATAGTAGTCTGTTTTTGATTTATAGTTCATCAAAAATGGAGAGTAATATCTTGTAGCTGTTTTTTCACGAATCGTTTCAATACCCCATATATTTAGTCTATCAGAGTTTTGGAAGTCGAAATGGACTTACTTGTTTTGGAAAAGTTGGAATACTCGGAGTATTGATTGAGAAGCTATTTACTTTTATAAGTGGAATAGTTATTATGAAGAATCATGTAAATATATTAACATGACTATTAGTAGCAACGAATTTTGGTAATCTGTACAAAGGTCTTATAATATTAAACAGAGTATCTAGATTATTAGTATAAATGATACTTACCCATGTGTATCAGGATGCGGAATATTGAATTATTTAGACTTATATGTAGAAATATGAATATAATCTAGCTAGAGCACCTATGTTGTGAAATTATACTCTTATTTATATGATAGAATACTCCTTGTCGTCACAAACGAGTGCACGATAAACTAAGTGTTGATAACTATTTAATATGTTTTCAAATGAAAATAAGTTTTAAAAAGTTGTTGACAAAACAAGAAATACCTAGTAATATAGTAGAAGTCGTCACATGATGACAAAGCAAATTGGTCTTTGAAAATTAAACAGAGAAATAGGTAAAGATAGCGAAATAATATTTCGTTAAACCAGTTAATTACTTTAGTATAAAGTAAAATTTAGTCGTAAGACTAAAAGTATGTAATGAGCTTGCGTAACAACTTAACAGTTGTCGCAGATTAATCATTTCAACTAAAAAAGTGTAAACTTTTAAATTGAGAGTTTGATCCTGGCTCAGGACGAACGCTGGCGGCGTGCCTAACACATGCAAGTCGAGCGATGAAACCTTTCGGGGTGGATTAGCGGCGGACGGGTGAGTAACACGTGGGTAACCTGCCTCAAAGAGGGGAATAGCCTCCCGAAAGGGAGATTAATACCGCATAATATGTTTTGGTCGCATGATCGAAACATCAAAGGATTTTTCTTCGGAAAATTCCACTTTGAGATGGACCCGCGGCGCATTAGCTAGTTGGTGAGGTAACGGCTCACCAAGGCGACGATGCGTAGCCGACCTGAGAGGGTGATCGGCCACATTGGAACTGAGACACGGTCCAGACTCCTACGGGAGGCAGCAGTGGGGAATATTGCGCAATGGGGGAAACCCTGACGCAGCAACGCCGCGTGAATGATGAAGGCCTTCGGGTTGTAAAGTTCTGTCTTCTGGGACGATAATGACGGTACCAGAGGAGGAAGCCACGGCTAACTACGTGCCAGCAGCCGCGGTAATACGTAGGTGGCAAGCGTTGTCCGGATTTACTGGGCGTAAAGGATGCGTAGGCGGACATTTAAGTCAGATGTGAAATACCCGAGCTTAACTTGGGTGCTGCATTTGAAACTGGGTGTCTAGAGTGCAGGAGAGGTAAGTGGAATTCCTAGTGTAGCGGTGAAATGCGTAGAGATTAGGAAGAACACCAGTGGCGAAGGCGACTTACTGGACTGTAACTGACGCTGAGGCATGAAAGCGTGGGGAGCAAACAGGATTAGATACCCTGGTAGTCCACGCCGTAAACGATGAATACTAGGTGTCGGGGGTCGAACCTCGGTGCCGCCGTTAACACATTAAGTATTCCGCCTGGGGAGTACGATCGCAAGATTAAAACTCAAAGGAATTGACGGGGGCCCGCACAAGCAGCGGAGCATGTGGTTTAATTCGAAGCAACGCGAAGAACCTTACCTAGACTTGACATCCCCTGCATAACCCAGAGATGGGCGAAGTCCTTCGGGACAGGGTGACAGGTGGTGCATGGTTGTCGTCAGCTCGTGTCGTGAGATGTTGGGTTAAGTCCCGCAACGAGCGCAACCCTTATCATTAGTTGCTACCATTAAGTTGAGCACTCTAGTGAGACTGCCCGGGTTAACCGGGAGGAAGGTGGGGATGACGTCAAATCATCATGCCCCTTATGTCTAGGGCTACACACGTGCTACAATGGTGAGTACAAAGAGATGCAAGACCGCAAGGTGGAGCCAAACTCAAAAACTCATCCCAGTTCGGATTGTAGGCTGCAACTCGCCTACATGAAGCCGGAGTTGCTAGTAATCGCGAATCAGCATGTCGCGGTGAATACGTTCCCGGGCCTTGTACACACCGCCCGTCACACCATGAGAGTTGGTAACACCCGAAGTCCGTGAGGTAACCGTAAGGAGCCAGCGGCCGAAGGTGGGATTGATGATTGGGGTGAAGTCGTAACAAGGTAGCCGTAGGAGAACCTGCGGCTGGATCACCTCCTTTCTAGGGAGTAGATGTATTGACTTCGGTCGATGCAATAGAAGAATATTAATTTGTTCTTCAAAAATATCTATTGTAATTAATCGTACCTAGTTCTCTGTTTAATTTTGAGAGACTAATTTTATCTAACTCTTAGGAGTTAGATAATGAATAGTTTTTCTTAAAATGTTCTTTGAAAATTGCACAGTGAAAAAAGTTGTTTTAAAAAAATTAAAACTACGCAAGTAGTTTATAAATTAATTTAATACAATTTCGCAAAATTAATATAACCGTCTATGTAAATAGACAGAATCAAGGTCAAGCTACAAAGGGCGCATGGCGAATGCCTTGGCACTAGGAGCCGAAGAAGGACGCGTTAAGCTGCGATAAGCTTTGGGTAGGCGCAAATAGCCTGTGATCCAAAGATTTCCGAATGGGGGAACCCACATAGTAACAACTATGTACTGCATACTGAATAAATAGGTATGCAGAGGTAGACCCGGGGAACTGAAACATCTAAGTACCCGGAGGAAGAGAAAGAAACATCGATTTCCTAAGTAGCGGCGAGCGAAAGGGAAAGAGCCCAAACCCAGGTCTTTGATCTGGGGGTTGAGGATAGATCATAAATACTGCAATTCCTTAATTGAAGATAGCTGGAAAGCTGCTCCGCAGAAGGTAATAGGCCTGTAAATGAAAAGGAAAAACAGTCAGATCTAATCCAGAGTACCACGAGACACGTGAAACCTTGTGGGAAGCTGGGAGGACCACCTCCCAAGGCTAAATACTACCTAGTGACCGATAGTGAAGAAGTACCGTGAGGGAAAGGTGAAAAGAACCCCGGAAGGGGAGTGAAATAGAACCTGAAACCGTGTGCCTACAACCGGTCGAAGCACTTTATATGTGTGACGGCGTGCTTTTTGTAGAACGAGCCAACGAGTTACGATATGTAGCAAGGTTAAGTACTTAAGGTACGGAGCCGAAGGGAAACCAAGTCTGAATAGGGCGCATAGTTGCATGTCGTAGACCCGAAACCGGGTGACCTATCCATGGCCAGGATGAAGCGGAAGTAAAATTCCGTGGAGGTCCGAACCACGTTGGTGTTGAAAAACCATGGGATGAGCTGTGGATAGCGGAGAAATTCCAATCGAACTCGGAGATAGCTGGTTCTCCTCGAAATAGCTTTAGGGCTAGCGTCGATTAATTGAGTAATGGAGGTAGAGCACTGAATGGGCTAGGGGCTGACAACAGTTACTGAACCCTATCAAACTCCGAATGCCATATACTTTTATTTCGGCAGTCAGACTGCGAATGATAAGATCCGTAGTCAAAAGGGAAACAGCCCAGACCATCAGCTAAGGTCCCAAAGTGTAAGTTAAGTGGAAAAGGATGTGGGATTTCTAAGACAACTAGGATGTTGGCTCAGAAGCAGCCACTCATTTAAAGAGTGCGTAATAGCTCACTAGTCAAGAGATCCTGCGCCGAAGATGTCCGGGGCTAAAACTTACCACCGAAGCTATGGGTGTACACAATTGTGTACGCGGTAGAGGAGCTTTCTGTACTGGCTGAAGTCATACCGTAAGGAGTGGTGGACGGTACAGAAGTGAGAATGTTGGCATGAGTAGCGAGAGTTAAGTGAGAATCTTAACGGTCGAAAACCTAAGGTTTCCTGAGGAAGGCTCGTCCTCTCAGGGTTAGTCGGGACCTAAGCCGAGGCCGAAAGGCGTAGGTGATGGACAATCGGTTGATATTCCGATACCACCAATGGACGTTATTAGAAATGGGATGACGCAGGAGGATAAGATGTGCACACTATTGGATGTGTGTCTAAGCATTTAGGCGGAGCAGACAGGCAAATCCGTTTGCTCTTAACGCTGAGATGTGATGGGGAAGGGAATTTATTCCTGAAGTATCTGATTCCACGCTGCCAAGAAAAGTCTCTATCGAGGATATTGGTGCCCGTACCGCAAACCGACACAGGTAGGTGAGGAGAGAATCCTAAGACCATCGGAAGAATTGTTGTTAAGGAACTCGGCAAATTGACCCCGTAACTTCGGGAGAAGGGGTGCCTACGTAAGTAGGTCGCAGAGAATAGGCCCAAGCAACTGTTTAGCAAAAACACAGGTCTCTGCTAAAGCGAAAGCTGATGTATAGGGGCTGACGCCTGCCCGGTGCTGGAAGGTTAAGGGGATTACTTAGCGCAAGCGAAGGTATGAACTTAAGCCCCAGTAAACGGCGGCCGTAACTATAACGGTCCTAAGGTAGCGAAATTCCTTGTCGGGTAAGTTCCGACCCGCACGAATGGCGTAATGATTTGGGCACTGTCTCAACAACACATCCGGCGAAATTGTAGTGCAAGTGAAGATGCTTGCTACCCGCGATTGGACGGAAAGACCCCGTAGAGCTTTACTGTAGCTTAGCATTGAATTTCGGTATTGTCTGTACAGGATAGGTGGGAGACTGAGAAACATGGGCGTCAGCCTGTGTGGAGTCATCCTTGGGATACCACCCTGACAGTACTGAGGTTCTAACTGGAGGCCATGAATCTGGTCACAGGACATTGTTAGGTGGGCAGTTTGACTGGGGCGGTCGCCTCCAAAAAAGTAACGGAGGCGCCCAAAGGTTCCCTCAGCGCGGTTGGAAATCGCGCGAAGAGTGCAAAGGCAGAAGGGAGCCTGACTGCGACACTTACAAGTGGAGCAGGGACGAAAGTCGGGCTTAGTGATCCGGTGGTACCTCGTGGGAGGGCCATCGCTCAACGGATAAAAGCTACCTCGGGGATAACAGGCTGATCTCCCCCAAGAGTCCACATCGACGGGGAGGTTTGGCACCTCGATGTCGGCTCGTCGCATCCTGGGGCTGAAGTAGGTCCCAAGGGTTGGGCTGTTCGCCCATTAAAGCGGCACGCGAGCTGGGTTCAGAACGTCGTGAGACAGTTCGGTCCCTATCCGTCGCGGGCGTAGGAAATTTGAAGGGAGCTGTCCTTAGTACGAGAGGACCGGGATGGACAAACCTCTGGTGCACCAGTTGTCACGCCAGTGGCATCGCTGGGTAGCTATGTTTGGAAGGGATAAACGCTGAAAGCATCTAAGCGTGAAGCCCACCCTGAGATGAGATTTCCCATAACTCGCACGTAAGTGCGGTGTTAGTAAGACTCCTGGAAGACCACCAGGTTGATAGGTTAGAGGTGTAAGCATGGTAACATGTTCAGCTGACTAATACTAATAAGTCGAGGGCTTGACCTAAATATATAATTAAAAGTAATGCGAAATACTTCTTTCGTAAGAAAGAAGCGAGGCTTTGAGCGTGAGCGAAAAGACTAATTCACTGTGCAATTTTCAGAGAATATTTATATTCTCAATCTGGTGATTATGGCATGAAGGTAACACCCGTTCCCATACCGAACACGAAGGTTAAGCTTCAATGCGCCGATGGTACTGCAGGGGTGACCTTGTGGAAGAGTAGGTTGTCGCCAGGTAAGAAAAAACCGCTAAGTTATACGAGGCCACTGAAAAACTATATGAAAAATCGTCATCTAATTAAAGATGGCGATTTTTTTATATAAAAGACTAAAAAACAAAAAGGAATTTTAAAAGATATGTCGAATTAGTATAGTAGAATAAAATAAAAGGGGCTAAACTATTATGCTAAAAGGACAATTGGAAATAAAAATAAATACATACCATAGCTTATATTCGTTAATTATTCCGAAAGATAACATTTTAAAGCAAATTAATGACCTTGTTGACTTTTCATTTGTTTATGACGAATTGATGATTAACTATAGTTCATCTATGGGTAGAGGTGCTATTAACCCCATAATGCTATTTAAATATTTACTTTTGAAAGTAATATATGAATTGTCTGATGAAGATGTTGTTGAAAGAACTCTTTATGACATGTCCTTTAAATATTTTCTAAATTTAGCCCCAGAAGAAACAAATTTAATAAACTCAAGTACACTAACTAAATTTAGAAAGCTTCGCCTTAAAGACATGAATTTATTGGATTTATTAATAAACAAGACTGTAGAACTTGCTATAAAAGAGGGAGTTTTAAAAAGTAAAGCAATAATAGTTGATGCTACGCATACCAAGTCACGTTATAACCAAAAGTCAGCAAGCGAGGAATTATTGAAACGTGCAAAAAACTTAAGAAAAACATTGTACGGAGTACATCCTGGTATTAAAGAAGAGTTACCTAATAAAGTTACAACTGGAGTACTTGAAGATATTCTTGAGTACTGCAAATTATTAATTGATACCATAAACGAGAAGCCAGAAACTGCAGCAAATCCAGCTGTGAAAACTAAATTAAACTACTTAATTGAAGCTATTAATGATGACTTAGAAAATCTAAAAATATCAAAAGATGAGGATGCAAAAGTGGGGCATAAAACTGAGGATAGTTCTTTTTTTGGATATAAATCACACCTTGCTATGAGTGAAGAACGTTTAATTACAGCAGCTGTTATTACAACTGGCGAAAAAAGTGATGGAAAGGAGCTCATAACCTTAATAGAAAAAAGCCGTGAGGCTGGTATAGATGTAAATGAAGTAATTGGAGATACAGCTTATTCTGAAAAGAAAAACCTAGAATATACAAAAGAAAATAAAATTGCATTAATTTCAAGACTAAATCCTGTAATTTCACAAGGAATGCGAAAAAAAGAAGATGAATTTGAGTTTAATAAAGATGCTGGTTTATTTGTATGTCCGGCAGGTCATATGGCTATTAAAAAAGCAAAACAGGGAAAGAAGAATGTTGGTAAAAATCAAGTGCTAACCTACTATTTTAATGTAGAAAAGTGTAAAAATTGTGTTCATAAAGATGGGTGTTATAAAGAAGGCGCTAAATCTAAAACTTATTCAGTTTCAATAAAGTCAAATACTCACAAAGATCAAATAGAGTTCGAAAAAAGTGAATATTTTAAAAAACGAGCTAGGGAACGTTATATGATAGAGGCTAAAAACAGTGAACTTAAGCACCAACATAGCTATGATGTAGCAATATCGTCAGGCTTAATTAGTATGCAAATTCAAGGTGCATTATCAATCTTCACTGTGAATCTAAAGAGAATAATTAAGTTGAAAAGCATGAAATAGGGCTTTTAAAACTTAATTATAAAATAAAAAGCATGAGATATCCAAAATATGAATATCTCATGCTTTTTCTATTCAAGCTTGAAAACTCTACTAAATAAAGAGTGCTTTTTTCAGCGGCCTCAGTTATACTTAGCGGTTTTTATTTGGTTAAAAAACTGAATTTATATTCGACTAAATTAAAATTTACATACTGTACTTAAAACTTTACCTATGCTATCATGAATTACTAAATTTGCTTGTTTGTCGTAAGGGGTAGAAGACTTGTTAATAAGAATTAAATTATTTCCTCTGAAATATTTTATAAGATTTGCAGCGGGATATACCACAAGAGAAGTGCCACCCACAATCAGTGTATCAGCAATACTTATCGATTTAATAGAGCTGTTTAAGACAGACATATCTAAACTTTCATCATAAAGAACTACATCTGGTTTAATAATACCACCACAGACATTACAGTTAGGAACTATGGTTTTACTATTTAACACATAATCTAAGTTAAAAAATTTATTGCATTTCATACAGTAATTTTTATGTATAGATCCATGAAGTTCGTATACAGTTTTGGATCCTGCCATTTGATGCAAACCATCAATATTTTGAGTGATTATAGCTTTTAATTTATTCTTTTCTTCTAGGGTAGATAATGCAATATGCGCATCATTGGGAATTGCATCTTCAAAAATCATGTTGGATTTATAAAATTTAAAAAAGTCCTCGGTATGATTTATAAAAAAAGAATGACTTAAAATAACTTCAGGAGGAAATTTCAAATCAGTTTCTATATTATATAGACCCTTTGCAGAACGGAAATCAGGAATACAACTTTCTGTAGATACGCCTGCACCTCCAAAAAAAACTATACTAGCAGTGTTTTTTATAATTGTTTTTAATAATCTATAGCACATAAGCTCAACTCCTTAACTATAGTATAACAGTCTAAAAAAGTTAGTTGTTGTTAATAAGAAAATAAAATATAATAGGAACTTCAAAATCTACAAATATAGTTAAAAAACTATATACTTATCCTAGTGTATCAATATGTGATATTATTAGAATTAATAGTGAATAGTGGAGAGAAATGAGAATAAATTGAATATATGAGCCATAATTCAAATATACGATTATTTTGTTGTGTTAAAATAATTCTTGTCGTCGAAAGAAAGTGATGATGTCGGGTTTGAGGATGTTAACATATAAAAAAGTGTTGACAAAATTAAAACTAAACAGTAAAATAGTAGAAGTCGTCACATGACGGTAGATACGAATAACAAATTGGTCTTTGAAAATTAAACAGAGAAATAGGTAAAGATAGCGAAATAATATTTCGTTAAACCAGTTAATTACTTTAGTATAAAGTAAAATTTAGTCGTAAGACTAAAAGTATGTAATGAGCTTGCGTAACAACTTAACAGTTGTCGCAGATTAATCATTTCAACTAAAAAAGTGTAAACTTTTAAATTGAGAGTTTGATCCTGGCTCAGGACGAACGCTGGCGGCGTGCCTAACACATGCAAGTCGAGCGATGAAACCTTTCGGGGTGGATTAGCGGCGGACGGGTGAGTAACACGTGGGTAACCTGCCTCAAAGAGGGGAATAGCCTCCCGAAAGGGAGATTAATACCGCATAATATGTTTTGGTCGCATGATCGAAACATCAAAGGATTTTTCTTCGGAAAATTCCACTTTGAGATGGACCCGCGGCGCATTAGCTAGTTGGTGAGGTAACGGCTCACCAAGGCGACGATGCGTAGCCGACCTGAGAGGGTGATCGGCCACATTGGAACTGAGACACGGTCCAGACTCCTACGGGAGGCAGCAGTGGGGAATATTGCGCAATGGGGGAAACCCTGACGCAGCAACGCCGCGTGAATGATGAAGGCCTTCGGGTTGTAAAGTTCTGTCTTCTGGGACGATAATGACGGTACCAGAGGAGGAAGCCACGGCTAACTACGTGCCAGCAGCCGCGGTAATACGTAGGTGGCAAGCGTTGTCCGGATTTACTGGGCGTAAAGGATGCGTAGGCGGACATTTAAGTCAGATGTGAAATACCCGAGCTTAACTTGGGTGCTGCATTTGAAACTGGGTGTCTAGAGTGCAGGAGAGGTAAGTGGAATTCCTAGTGTAGCGGTGAAATGCGTAGAGATTAGGAAGAACACCAGTGGCGAAGGCGACTTACTGGACTGTAACTGACGCTGAGGCATGAAAGCGTGGGGAGCAAACAGGATTAGATACCCTGGTAGTCCACGCCGTAAACGATGAATACTAGGTGTCGGGGGTCGAACCTCGGTGCCGCCGTTAACACATTAAGTATTCCGCCTGGGGAGTACGATCGCAAGATTAAAACTCAAAGGAATTGACGGGGGCCCGCACAAGCAGCGGAGCATGTGGTTTAATTCGAAGCAACGCGAAGAACCTTACCTAGACTTGACATCCCCTGCATAACCCAGAGATGGGCGAAGTCCTTCGGGACAGGGTGACAGGTGGTGCATGGTTGTCGTCAGCTCGTGTCGTGAGATGTTGGGTTAAGTCCCGCAACGAGCGCAACCCTTATCATTAGTTGCTACCATTAAGTTGAGCACTCTAGTGAGACTGCCCGGGTTAACCGGGAGGAAGGTGGGGATGACGTCAAATCATCATGCCCCTTATGTCTAGGGCTACACACGTGCTACAATGGTGAGTACAAAGAGATGCAAGACCGCAAGGTGGAGCCAAACTCAAAAACTCATCCCAGTTCGGATTGTAGGCTGCAACTCGCCTACATGAAGCCGGAGTTGCTAGTAATCGCGAATCAGCATGTCGCGGTGAATACGTTCCCGGGCCTTGTACACACCGCCCGTCACACCATGAGAGTTGGTAACACCCGAAGTCCGTGAGGTAACCGTAAGGAGCCAGCGGCCGAAGGTGGGATTGATGATTGGGGTGAAGTCGTAACAAGGTAGCCGTAGGAGAACCTGCGGCTGGATCACCTCCTTTCTAGGGAGTAGATGTATTGACTTCGGTCGATGCAATAGAAGAATATTAATTTGTTCTTCAAAAATATCTATTGTAATTAATCGTACCTAGTTCTCTGTTTAATTTTGAGAGACTAATTTTATCTAACTCTTAGGAGTTAGATAATGAATAGTTTTTCTTAAAATGTTCTTTGAAAATTGCACAGTGAAAAAAGTTGTTTTAAAAAAATTAAAACTACGCAAGTAGTTTATAAATTAATTTAATACAATTTCGCAAAATTAATATAACCGTCTATGTAAATAGACAGAATCAAGGTCAAGCTACAAAGGGCGCATGGCGAATGCCTTGGCACTAGGAGCCGAAGAAGGACGCGTTAAGCTGCGATAAGCTTTGGGTAGGCGCAAATAGCCTGTGATCCAAAGATTTCCGAATGGGGGAACCCACATAGTAACAACTATGTACTGCATACTGAATAAATAGGTATGCAGAGGTAGACCCGGGGAACTGAAACATCTAAGTACCCGGAGGAAGAGAAAGAAACATCGATTTCCTAAGTAGCGGCGAGCGAAAGGGAAAGAGCCCAAACCCAGGTCTTTGATCTGGGGGTTGAGGATAGATCATAAATACTGCAATTCCTTAATTGAAGATAGCTGGAAAGCTGCTCCGCAGAAGGTAATAGGCCTGTAAATGAAAAGGAAAAACAGTCAGATCTAATCCAGAGTACCACGAGACACGTGAAACCTTGTGGGAAGCTGGGAGGACCACCTCCCAAGGCTAAATACTACCTAGTGACCGATAGTGAAGAAGTACCGTGAGGGAAAGGTGAAAAGAACCCCGGAAGGGGAGTGAAATAGAACCTGAAACCGTGTGCCTACAACCGGTCGAAGCACTTTATATGTGTGACGGCGTGCTTTTTGTAGAACGAGCCAACGAGTTACGATATGTAGCAAGGTTAAGTACTTAAGGTACGGAGCCGAAGGGAAACCAAGTCTGAATAGGGCGCATAGTTGCATGTCGTAGACCCGAAACCGGGTGACCTATCCATGGCCAGGATGAAGCGGAAGTAAAATTCCGTGGAGGTCCGAACCACGTTGGTGTTGAAAAACCATGGGATGAGCTGTGGATAGCGGAGAAATTCCAATCGAACTCGGAGATAGCTGGTTCTCCTCGAAATAGCTTTAGGGCTAGCGTCGATTAATTGAGTAATGGAGGTAGAGCACTGAATGGGCTAGGGGCTGACAACAGTTACTGAACCCTATCAAACTCCGAATGCCATATACTTTTATTTCGGCAGTCAGACTGCGAATGATAAGATCCGTAGTCAAAAGGGAAACAGCCCAGACCATCAGCTAAGGTCCCAAAGTGTAAGTTAAGTGGAAAAGGATGTGGGATTTCTAAGACAACTAGGATGTTGGCTCAGAAGCAGCCACTCATTTAAAGAGTGCGTAATAGCTCACTAGTCAAGAGATCCTGCGCCGAAGATGTCCGGGGCTAAAACTTACCACCGAAGCTATGGGTGTACACAATTGTGTACGCGGTAGAGGAGCTTTCTGTACTGGCTGAAGTCATACCGTAAGGAGTGGTGGACGGTACAGAAGTGAGAATGTTGGCATGAGTAGCGAGAGTTAAGTGAGAATCTTAACGGTCGAAAACCTAAGGTTTCCTGAGGAAGGCTCGTCCTCTCAGGGTTAGTCGGGACCTAAGCCGAGGCCGAAAGGCGTAGGTGATGGACAATCGGTTGATATTCCGATACCACCAATGGACGTTATTAGAAATGGGATGACGCAGGAGGATAAGATGTGCACACTATTGGATGTGTGTCTAAGCATTTAGGCGGAGCAGACAGGCAAATCCGTTTGCTCTTAACGCTGAGATGTGATGGGGAAGGGAATTTATTCCTGAAGTATCTGATTCCACGCTGCCAAGAAAAGTCTCTATCGAGGATATTGGTGCCCGTACCGCAAACCGACACAGGTAGGTGAGGAGAGAATCCTAAGACCATCGGAAGAATTGTTGTTAAGGAACTCGGCAAATTGACCCCGTAACTTCGGGAGAAGGGGTGCCTACGTAAGTAGGTCGCAGAGAATAGGCCCAAGCAACTGTTTAGCAAAAACACAGGTCTCTGCTAAAGCGAAAGCTGATGTATAGGGGCTGACGCCTGCCCGGTGCTGGAAGGTTAAGGGGATTACTTAGCGCAAGCGAAGGTATGAACTTAAGCCCCAGTAAACGGCGGCCGTAACTATAACGGTCCTAAGGTAGCGAAATTCCTTGTCGGGTAAGTTCCGACCCGCACGAATGGCGTAATGATTTGGGCACTGTCTCAACAACACATCCGGCGAAATTGTAGTGCAAGTGAAGATGCTTGCTACCCGCGATTGGACGGAAAGACCCCGTAGAGCTTTACTGTAGCTTAGCATTGAATTTCGGTATTGTCTGTACAGGATAGGTGGGAGACTGAGAAACATGGGCGTCAGCCTGTGTGGAGTCATCCTTGGGATACCACCCTGACAGTACTGAGGTTCTAACTGGAGGCCATGAATCTGGTCACAGGACATTGTTAGGTGGGCAGTTTGACTGGGGCGGTCGCCTCCAAAAAAGTAACGGAGGCGCCCAAAGGTTCCCTCAGCGCGGTTGGAAATCGCGCGAAGAGTGCAAAGGCAGAAGGGAGCCTGACTGCGACACTTACAAGTGGAGCAGGGACGAAAGTCGGGCTTAGTGATCCGGTGGTACCTCGTGGGAGGGCCATCGCTCAACGGATAAAAGCTACCTCGGGGATAACAGGCTGATCTCCCCCAAGAGTCCACATCGACGGGGAGGTTTGGCACCTCGATGTCGGCTCGTCGCATCCTGGGGCTGAAGTAGGTCCCAAGGGTTGGGCTGTTCGCCCATTAAAGCGGCACGCGAGCTGGGTTCAGAACGTCGTGAGACAGTTCGGTCCCTATCCGTCGCGGGCGTAGGAAATTTGAAGGGAGCTGTCCTTAGTACGAGAGGACCGGGATGGACAAACCTCTGGTGCACCAGTTGTCACGCCAGTGGCATCGCTGGGTAGCTATGTTTGGAAGGGATAAACGCTGAAAGCATCTAAGCGTGAAGCCCACCCTGAGATGAGATTTCCCATAACTCGCACGTAAGTGCGGTGTTAGTAAGACTCCTGGAAGACCACCAGGTTGATAGGTTAGAGGTGTAAGCATGGTAACATGTTCAGCTGACTAATACTAATAAGTCGAGGGCTTGACCTAAATATATAATTAAAAGTAATGCGAAATACTTCTTTCGTAAGAAAGAAGCGAGGCTTTGAGCGTGAGCGAAAAGACTAATTCACTGTGCAATTTTCAGAGAATATTTATATTCTCAATCTGGTGATTATGGCATGAAGGTAACACCCGTTCCCATACCGAACACGAAGGTTAAGCTTCAATGCGCCGATGGTACTGCAGGGGTGACCTTGTGGAAGAGTAGGTTGTCGCCAGGTAATGTGGCTGGATAGCTCAGTCGGTAGAGCAGAGGACTGAAAATCCTCGTGTCCCTGGTTCGATTCCTGGTCTAGCCACCAAGTTATGGCGCTATAGCCAAGCGGTAAGGTCAAGGTCTGCAAAACCTTTATTCCCCGGTTCAAATCCGGGTGGCGCCTCCAAAACACTTTGTAAATATTACAAAGTGTTTTTTTTGTGGTGTGCCCAGCAGGCTTGTGGAGCCAATAGGCTGAGAAGGGTCTATCTAACCTAACTAACGGAGGGTTGTACAATAAATATTTGAACCTAATTACACGATGTCTACCTACTTCATTATTTGTTATAGTAAATGGTAAAGTTTTGCTTATTTTAGATATGCTCAGTTAATTTTTTAGTGGATATAAATAAATAAAATATCTATAACTTTTATTTAAATTAAGAAATATAGCGAAAAAGCTAGAAATACCTATATTGATACATATGGATTAGTATAAATAACATATATGGGCATATATTATGGTATACGCACTATAGGGAGCTTAGTACAAGTAGATTAATATATGAAATGCTAGTATAATCACATATGTTGGTCACAAAACTATTTATATCTAGTATTTTTAATTGATTTAGGGGGTCTGGCTTTTATGTATAAAGAGATGGTTCAAAGAAAAAAGTTTCCAGCTATAGTATTGTTATTTATTACATTAATTGTATTTATATGCTTATCAGACGTATTCACTAAAGTAAGTATAGGCAGAATAAATATTAAGACGTTTGTAACTATGTTCTTTAATACACTAATGATTGCTCTTTGCTATATGGAGTTTTCAAAATGTAAGGTTAAGTATAAGTATTCAATCGTAGCAGATCAATTCATTATCCATAAGATAAAAGGTGAAGAGGTTAAAATACTAGAAGATATTAAATTAAAGGATATAGATTATATTGGTAAATATAAAAACTACAGTGCAGGTGTTCATATTAGTAGCAGTAAAAAGTATATTTGTTCTACGTTTATTGGGAGTAAGTTTTGTTGTATATATAAAGTAGGAGATAACTTTAAAAAATTTTATTTTGAGCCTAGTGATGGGTTTATGAATAAAATTAAATTACTAAAAGAAAAAGCATATTTTAAAAATAAATAATAGATATATATAAGAAGTATAATTGAGTTATGATTATACTTCTTTTTTATATGTGCCAGGCAGGGAATTAACTAGGTTGTGAAAGTCCACTGTGTGGGTCTGTAGTTGCCGATCACTAGCTGAAGGAGGCCCTAGGTAGGGTTCCAACCTAAGGAATACGAATATTTAATGGATAATACTGTATTATTTGTAGAAAAAGAAACTATTTATTAAAGTAAAGGGTGAGAAAACAAAGGTAGACCGAGTATGGAAATTAAGTTTCTTGAGCTTTCATTTTATAGGTCCAAAGATTAAGTTAGGGTGTAGAATACATCCAAAATCTATTGCCAAGATGAGAAAGGGCTATTGGAGAATCTCCAACAGCCCAATTATGAGTCGCTCATTAACAAATGATACTTTAAAGAAACGTTTTAATTGCATATTATTTTAATTCAAGTCCAATTTCTTTTAATAACTCTTCTTTCTCAATAATATCGAGGCCTGTTAAGGCAAGAGCTTCTGCAGCTTTTATCATATTATTTTTACAAAAATCTGTTTGAGTTTCTAGAGCAAATGCAGGTGAGGGGCAACTCAACGAGGAATCTTCTGTAATAGATATGGATGGATATATGCATGGAGTAATATGACTTATAGAACCTATTCCCAGACCATATAGAGTATTTTTACAACAAGCAATATCGATGATGCCGCATTCTTTTAAGTTGTGTGTAAATATTCTTGATAAAGATTTATTTGTCAAAAGCTCTTGTGAAGGCAATTCAAATATGCTTATTTCTCCGGTTATATTCATTATTTGAGATAGTGATTGAATAAAGGTTACAATAGTTTTTTCTAGAGATTTAGCTTCTTTTAGGCTAGGAGCTTTTAAATAAAATTTGGCCTCTGATTCAGAAAATTCATTAATGCGCGAAGAGGCATTTTCTATAGAAATGCTATCAATAAAATACCTGTTGTGCAATCCTTTTAATAATTGACTTAATGTATTAAGTATAAATAAATAGGAATCCAAAGATGAAAGGTTACTAAGAGCTTCATTGTTATTATTAATAGTTTGGGTACATTTAAGTTTAAGTGGAATTGTAGCCATGGAGGTGCCGCTTTCCGCATTGCTTGTATCACAGTGAGGAGCAATAATAACATCCATATCATCAAAACATTTTTCCTTTGCTAAAGCTAATTCTGCGCCGTTTGTGTACTCGCCTGGGCATCCTAATAGAAGTACACTTCCACCGCTTTTAGATATTACTTTTGATAATCCTAATGCTGCCGCAATAGAAATGCTAGCATTCACGTTATTACCAAAAATATGACCTACATTTTCAGTAGACGTGTATTTGCATATATAGCATATCTTAGGGTGGCCATTTCCATATTGAGCATAAAAAGAAGTAGGAATATTACAATAATTTTCTTGTATTTCAAAACCATGAGCTTTTAACATATTTATTATGTAAGAATAACCTTTATACTCTTTATAACTCGTTTCTGGATTAGTATAAAGATAATTAGATAAATTGTGGATATCTTCTTTTATACTGCTTATATAACTTATAATTTCTTGTTTCATAGCCTTCGCTCCTTTCAAAATGTTCATACCTATTAACACATTTAGTATAACCAAAGGTACATAAATATATTGATAATAATAAATAATATTTTATAAGTTTAAATAATAATTTTATATAGCTATTTATGGCATAAAATGTAGATAAATATATTTTAAATTATTAAGTGGACAAAATAAGAAACCGTACTTAGTTGAATAAAATATAGTATAAGAGGCTATACTGTAGGTAATTTTTAATTAGCAAGTTTAAGGGGGAAATTATGAAAAAAGAAAAATGTATTATATGTAGAAAGCCTCTAAATGATGGTATAATAATAAATGGAAGAGGGATTTGCAATAATTGCGAAGGAAGAATTATAGAATCAAAGGCTAATACTGATTTTTATGAATATTACAAGAACTGTATAAGAAAGACTTTGGTGCAGTTTATACCAAGAGGAGTGACTAAGGATTGTCAAGATTACCACTTGTAGATGGAGTGTTAAAATATATAAAAGAAAAAAATGTTTCCTTTTGTATGCCAGGGCATAAGGGAGGGCTTGGGTTTTTTAAAACGATAAGAGGCAAGGAGCTTTACGAAAATTTTATAAAGGGAGATATTACTGAGGTCGATGGACTAGATAATCTCCACCATGCAGAAGGAATAATAAAAGAGTCTCAAGAGTTATTGAGTGAATACTATGGAAGTATTAAATCTTATTTTCTAGTGAATGGTAGTACTAGTGGGAACTTAGCTATGATTTTTTCATCCTTCAATGAGGGTGACAAAATCATTGTAGAGAGAAATTGTCATCGCTCGATATTTAATGCCATTATTATGAGAAAACTAAAGCCAGTATATATTAAAAATGAAATTCATCCAAAATATGATGTTCCTTTTCCTTTAGATAAGGAGCATTTTTCCACTTTAATTAATGAAAATAAAGATGCTAAAGGGATTATTGTTACCTACCCTAATTATTATGGTATATGCTTTGATTTATCATACATTACTCAAATTGCTAGAAAATATAATATTAAGGTATTAGTAGATGCCGCTCATGGTGCGCATTTTGGTGCCAATAAGTTATTACCCGAAAACCCTTTGAAAATGGGAGTTAATATGGTAGTTATGAGTGCGCATAAAACTCTACCTAGCCTAACGCAAACAGCTTTTTTACATGTAGGAAAAGGCACGGATATCAGTAAGGTAGATTTCTATGCAAGTGCCTTTTTAAGTACAAGTCCATCTTATATGCTTTTATGTTCTATGGATTATGCAAGATTTTATCTTCAAGAGTGTGGTGAAAATGATTATGAAGAGTTAATTAAAATATGTAAATTTAATAGAGAGAGAATCAATAGATTAGGCAAATTTCACATTATAGGTGAGGAAGATTTATTAGTTGTATCAGAGAATTCCACTAAATATGATAATAAGTATACTATGGATTTAACTAGATATATATTAAATGTACCTAAGGGGTATAGTGGACATAAGTTATTAGAATATTTAAGAATAAACAATATTCAAGCTGAAATGAGTGATAGTAGAAATGTAGTTTTAATATTTTCACCCTTTAATAATCAGCAGGATTTTGAAGTGTTATACATAGCCCTGAAAAACTGTGATATGAACAATTTAAAGGGGAAATATGTAGAATTAATAGATTATGGTATGCCAATGCCAATTATGTACCCATATGAAGTAATGGATAGAGAAAAAACTATGGTAGAGTTAAAAAATTCACAGGGGAAAATAAGTGCAGTAGCAATAGTTCCATATCCACCAGGAATACCTATTGTAATGCCTGGAGAAAGACTAGATGAGGATACTATAGCTGTTATAGAATATTACTTGCAATGCAATGTAACAGTACTTGGAATTAATGATGGGAAAGTAGCAACAGTAGAAAAATAGACTATTAATATTGGTGGAGGGGATTGAATGGAAAGAGGGCGTCTAATAGCACTAGAAGGCCCAGATGGTTCAGGGAAAACTACTCAAATACAATTACTAGAAAAGCATCTAAAAGAATTGGGATTTGAAGTAGTAAGAACTAGGGAACCGGGTGGCACAGAAATTAGTGAGAAAATCAGAGAAATAATATTGGATAATGATAATTGTAATATGAGTTATATGTGCGAGGCATTACTCTATGCTGCGTCTAGGGCTCAACTAGTTAGCGAGGTTATAAAGCCAGCCTTAGACATGGGTAAGATAGTTATATGCGACCGTTTTGTATATTCTTCAATGGTGTATCAAGGCATTGGCCGCGGACTCGGATTGGAAAGAATAAAGAGCATGAATGAAGCCGCTTTAGATGGATTAGAAGCAGATTTAATATTTATGATTACTATCCCATATGAAGAAGGATTAAATCGAAAAAAAATGCAAAAGACTTTAGATCGTTTAGAAAATGGCGGGAATGAATTTCATAAAAAAGTTTTTGAAGGTTACTTAGAAATTTGTAGGAAATATGGTAAAATAGAAGTAATAGATGGTAATAGGAATGTAGATGAAATACATAAAGATATAATAAACAGAATAAAAAAAATAAAATTATAAAAAGGGTGGGGTTAAATGAAATTAGTTATTGCAATAGTACAAGATGATGATGCAAATGATTTAATTAAGGAAATAACAGACAAGGGTTTTAGGGTTACAAAATTAGCTACAACCGGAGGGTTTTTGAAATCAGGCAATACAACATTACTAATGGGTGTTGATAAAGAAAAGGTAGATGAAGTTTTAGCCATTATCGAGGAAGTATGTAAGGAAAGAAAGCAAATAATATCATCACCTTCACCTGTAGCTGGTTCTACTGGAGTATATATGCCATTTCCTATTGAAGTGGAGGTAGGTGGAGCAAATGTATTTGTAGTTGACGTAGACAAGTACATAAAGGTATAACTAATTAGAAGCAAGTATATATAAATCTATACTTGCTTCTATGTATGGAGGATCAAAATGAATTTTGAGAGCATAATAGGTCATAATAGTATAAAAAATCAAATAAGTAAATCTATAGAATCGGATAGGTTATCACATGCTCACCTTTTAGTTGGGGAGGATGGAATAGGCAAAAGTATAGTAGCTAAGAATATAGGGTTAAAGGTTTTAGGAAAAAATCAAGATAGACAATATGTTGATTTGGTAGAATGGAGAATAGAAAAAAACAAAAGTACCATAGGGGTTAACTCTATAAGAGCTTTAATTGAAGAAATTAACAAAAAACCTTATGAAGGTGATAGGAAAGTTATTATTATTTACAATGCCCATAAAATGACGGTGCAAGCTCAAAATGCTTTTTTAAAAACAATCGAAGAGCCACCTAAAAACGTGATTATACTTTTATTATGTGAAAATCTTGAAGTTATATTGGACACAATAAAATCAAGATGCCAAATACATAAACTAAAGAATTTAAACGTAGATGAGATGAAAGAGTTTTTAAAAATAAATTATTATGATTTATCTTTAGAGGAGATAAGGGTTGTTATAGCTTTTAGTGATGGAATACCAGGAAAAGCTGAAAAGTTTATTCAAGATAATAATTTCAAGGATATTAGAAATATTACCTTGGAAATATTGCTTAATCTTAATAAAGTTGGAACTGAAGAGCTAATTAAATATGAAAAAAAATTATCTAATCAAAAAGAAAATTTTGAAGAAATATTAACTGCATTTCTTTCGTATATTAGGGATACCATAATATATAAAGAAATTGAAGAAGAAGATTTAATTCTTAACATAGATAAGTTATTAAGTATAAAAGAATTGGCTAATATATTTTCATTTATTAAATTAAATGGTATTATAAGCATAATAAATGATACTAGGGAGAATTTAGTTAGGAACGTTAACCCGGGGTTGACGTTTGAAGTAATGCTATTTAAAATGCAGGAGGTTTAACGACATTTCAGAAGGTAAGGTTCCCACTTATATAAGTGGGAGTTACCTACCTTAGCAAAAATAAAACTTCAGTGGTAGTTAAATCCCCTTCTGAAGTCGTTAATATGCAGCTGCGAAGGAGATGATTTAACATGGTTACAGTAATAGGAGTACGATTTAAAAAAGCTGGTAAAATATATTATTTTAGTCCAAATGGTATAGATATTCAAAAGGAAAATAAGGTTATTGTTGAAACCGTAAGAGGGATAGAATTCGGAGAATGTGTTATTGGCATAAAGGAAATACGAGAAGATGATATAGTATCTCCCCTTAAATGCGTTATCAGAAAGGCTACAGATGGAGATGCAGAAAAAGACTTAGAAAATAAAAGAAAAGAAAAGGAAGCCTATGAAGTATGCTTAGATAAGATACATAAACATGAACTAGATATGAAACTCATAGATGTAGAGTATACTTTTGATAATAATAAAGTTATATTTTACTTTACAGCAGATGGAAGAGTGGATTTTCGTGAATTAGTAAAGGACTTAGCGGCGGTATTTAGAACCAGAATAGAACTTAGACAAATAGGAGTTAGGGATGAAGCAAAAATGATAGGTGGGCTTGGACCGTGTGGTAGACCTATGTGTTGTTCAACTTTTTTGGGCGAATTTGCACCAGTGTCTATAAAAATGGCTAAAGAGCAAAATTTATCATTAAATCCTACAAAAATTTCAGGTATTTGTGGTAGACTTATGTGCTGTTTAAACTATGAGCAGGACACATATGAAAGAATAAGAAAAACTTTACCTACTTTAGGATCCATAGTAGACACACCTTATGGTAGAGCAGAAGTTATTGGGAATAGTGTTGTAAAAGAAACTGTGAAAATTAAGATAAAACTTAATGGGAGCGATGAAGAAATAGTAGAGGTTAAAATCGAAGACTTAACATTAATTTCTGGAAGATATGAAGATTCTGTTATCGTGGAGAATATTAAATTGGAGTTAGATGGAAATGAGGAAGATTCATATGTTGTAAAAGAACTATTTAAAGATAACTAGGGGGGGGGAAGATGAAGTCGGTTATAAAAGTATACAATATGAATACTTCGGAGGATATTAGTAACATTAATGTAGCAATATCTAATAATCAAGGGGTAGTTGCTTGCCAAATAAATAGTGTAAGCAAAGAAATAGAAATAATATATGATGATTATTTTGTTTCATTGGATAATTTAATTGAGGCAATTGAGGTAGTCGGGTATACAGTTATATAAAGAAATCAGAGAAACTTTCTCTGGTTTCTTTTCTTTGTTTTTTGCTATGTTAAAAAGTAAAGTATAAATGGATTCATATGAATACGCATTTTAGAATTGGAGATAATAATTTTGAAGGGAGGCTTAAAATATGAAAAAATTAGCAGTGCAAAAGGGATTAAACCCAATTAAGGATTACTTGAGTGACGAGGGATATACAGTCAAAGAGTTTGATAATAGAAAAAAAAATGCAGGTAATTTTTTTAATAAATATGATGCTGTTATTGTCACGGGCGAGAATCAAGATATTATGGGTATAGAGAATACTATATCAAAAACTTCAATTATTAATGCAACTGGAATGACGGGTGAAGAAGTTAAGATGCAAATAGAAAAAAAATAGTATTTAACAAAAAGTAATATATTGGGATATAGAGGCTGTTAACTTACATTCAAAGGTTAACAGCCTATTTTTCTGTTGAAATACATTTAAAATATACTGATAATTTTTGCAAAAATATAAATTAGTTTTAAACAACAATAAAATAATTTGGAGGTATGAGAATTTTAAATTAAGTCAATAATTTAAATGTAAATCATTGACTAATAAATATGAAAGGGGTTTTAAATATGAGTATGAAAAAAGGAATAATTAGTATATCTACGATTGCTGTAGTAATGTTAGGAGTGTTTTTTTCTATGAAGTTCATTGGAGGAAGAGAAAATGTTGCTAATGTAAAATTACAAGATGATAGTATAGTGCAAAGCAATAAAATAATACCTACAGATAATAATGAGACGGTAACAAATAAAAATACTCAAGGGGAAAGCACTAATGAAATGGATGCTGCTTATATAAATGACAAAACTAACGTTGGAATGTATACTGTTAAAGAAAATGACACAGTGTTTAGTATAGTAAAAACGTATACACCTAGTCAGGACAAAAGCAAAATGGTTGAATTTATTAAAAGTAGGAATGGTATAAATGAATCTTACAAAATTGCAGCGGGTCAGAAAATAGTAATTCCTTATGAAAAAGCAATTAAAGATTCAACTGCTGTAGTTGAAAAAGCTAAAACAGATAAAACAGCTAAAACAGCTGTAGTTAAAAAATCTAAAACTGGTGACTACACTGTTAAAAGCAAAGATACATTAACTTCAATCGCCAAAAATAATATGACTTCATATAATGTGAAAAAAGCGATAGAAATGTTAAAAGAAACAAATAAAATTACAAATGAGGATGCTATAAAAGAAGGCACAATTATTAATATTCCAAAATAATAGCTATAAAAAAGAAGTGTAATTTTGAGTCTCTCAAAGTACACTTCTTTATTTATAGTGCAAGTAATTGATGCATTAAATCATCTCCTGTGGAGTTACACAGCTTCGAAAAAAATGAATTAACGACGGTAAAGTTGAAACAAATATTAGTTTGTTAAATCCTAAGTATTTGCATTTTACTACTTTCAGCAAAAATAAAGTCACCATCCAAAGTTAGTAAAAAGTCTATATTATTGTACTCCGCAGTAGCTATGTGGAAAGCATCATTTACAGATAATAGGTTTTCACACATGAATTTTTTAACTAGAGATATACACTCTTCAGGAATGTTAAGATATTTTATATTTATAATTTTTTCTAGTTCTGAAATTATTTCTACGGACTTATTGTAATAGATATTCAATAAATCTCTTTTCATAGAATTTTTAGAAATATTATCAAAATACCTTTTATATGGAATATGAATAAGTCTGTCTTTTTTCTTTTCCTTTAATATTTTTGTATCATGACGGCTAAAGCTATTTGCTATAGATCTAATGTTGACGGCTGAGTTATAGGGTCTATTATTGCTTATTTTACATTGGATGTCACTAATGAACAATTTATAAAGTATTTTATTTAAAACTTCTGCAGAGATGATACTGGTAGTGTAAAACTCACAACTTCCTTCAGAAAGTTGCTTTAAGCATGATAAACAATCACTATGCTTAATATCATCATCATATATTAAGCTGAGCAAGAAGGAGGCATCTAATAAAACAGAATTCTTATTGAAAACTATATTTTTAAAAGGATATAATATTAATTGCATTTTTAACCTCATTATAATCGATTATTATATAATTAATGTATATTCAACAATGGTTACTAATAGTAGTTTTATAATAAATTAGATTGGTGATAAATAAAATAAAATATATTTATTATTTTATAATCTGTATTCTCTTGATTTAGCAACAAAAATTGAGGTATACTTCTGTTGTTGTTATGTATAAAGTAAATATAGATTTCATAGAAAGGAGATACATAATGGGGTTTTTAGGAGATGATGAAACTTTAGATGATCTTAATTTAAAGGGAATTCATGTTATTCAAAAAAAACATGCTTTCCGGTTTGGGGTGGATGCAGTATTACTTGCTAATTTTGCTAAAATAAGAAGAAATGCTAAAGTTGTTGATTTATGTACTGGTACAGGAATAATTCCTTTCATATTAGCAGGTAAAACATATGCAAGTAATCTAATTGGTGTGGAAATTCAAAAGGAATTTGTTGATATGGCGAATCGATCTGCACGATATAATAATTTAGAACATAAAATAAAATTTATAAATGGAGACTTAAAGGATATAGAACTCATTAAAAGCATTCCCAAGGTAGAAATTGTTACAGTTAATCCACCTTATAAACTTCAAAATTCAGGATTAATAAGTTTAGATGATAAGAATGCTATAGCAAGACATGAGATTTGTTGCACATTAGAAGATGTAATTATTGCATGTAGAGCTTTGTTGAAGGATAATGGACGGATGTATATGGTACATAGGCCTGATAGATTAGTTGATATTTTATGCGCTATGAGAAAACATAGAATTGAGCCTAAACGTATAAGAATGGTGCATCCTAGTGTAAATAAGGCGCCTAACATTGTACTCATCGAGGGACAAAGAGATGGAGGAACCTTTTTAAAATGGGAGCCCCCTCTTTATGTTCACACTGAGGATGGTGGGTATACTCAGGAAATTGCTGATATGTATAATTCAAATACAATAGAATATTAAATAATTTAAAGGTAGAGCCAATTAATGCAAATATTAAAGTAAAGGGTGATAAGAATGTCAGGAAAATTATACTTAGTTCCAACCCCTATAGGCAATTTAAAGGATATAACGCTCAGAGCATTAGAAGTGTTACAAAATGTAGATATAATAGCGGCAGAAGATACGAGGCAAAGCTTAAAATTACTAAATCATTTTAATATAAAAAAGCCACTTATAAGCTATCATCAACATAATGAACAAGGAAAAAGTCAAAATATAATTGAGCAGATAAAAGAAGGTAAAAATATAGCTATAATTAGCGACGCGGGATCGCCGGGAATATCAGATCCGGGAAGCGTAATAGTTTTAAAGTGTATAGAACAGAACATAGAATTCGTAGTGCTTCCTGGTGCCACTGCAATTACTACTGCACTTGTATATTCAGGACTTAATACTACAAAATTCATATTTAGAGGATTTTTACCTAGGGAAAATAAAGATAGAAAGCCTATTATTGATGATTTAATAAATAGGAGTGAAACTTTAATTTTCTATGAGGCTCCTCACAGACTCTTAAAAACTTTAGAATTTTTATATGAAAGTATTGGAAACAGAAAAATATCAATGTGCAGGGAACTTACAAAATTATATGAAGAGATAATTAGGTTGAGTTTAGAAGAAGCTGTGGAATATTATAAACAAAACGCCCCAAGAGGAGAATATGTATTAGTAGTTGAAGGTAAGAGTAAGGAAGATATAGATAAAGATGAAAGAGCTAAATGGGATTTACTAACTATAGAAGAACATATACAAAAACATATGGATGAGGGAATAAATAAAAAAGATGCAATGAAAAAAGTTGCAAAAGATAGAAATATGCCTAAATCAGAAGTATACAAGCATTCATTGGAAATTTAACCTATGTTCCCAATGAATACTTGCGCAAAATAGTGTTATAATAAAAATGTCGTTTTAAGAGTGAATAAATTATAAAAGTACATATATATATATATTTTTTGATATGGGGGGATTAAGTTGCGAAAAAAAATAATATCGCTTATAGTAACAATTGGACTGGCTGCTACAATAAATATACAGGTATTGGCAGATCCATTATCGGATAAGCTTAGTAATCAAAAGGGCCGGCTTGAGGAGCAAAAAAACGAGTACAAGAAAATACAAGATAATGTTGCGGATATAGAAATTTCAATTGAAAAATTGGATTCGAGCATAGGAAAAATGGGCATAGAAGTGGATAAAACAAAAGATAAAATAGGTGAGACCCAGAAGCAAATAGAAAAAACAACAAAGGATATACAAGTTGCAGAGGCTAATATTAAAGAAGAAGAGGACTTATTTAATAAGAGAATGCGAAGCATGTATATGAATGGTGCGGATAGCTATTTGGAAGTTTTATTGGATTCCGAGGGAGTAGAAGATCTTATTTCAAGGGTTGACAACATTAAAAAAATTGTGGAATATGATAATAAAATTATTGGACAATTAACAGCTGAAAAGAGTAAAATTGAAAATAAAAAGGTTGTGCTTGAAGCTGAAAAAACTAAGTTATTAGTGTTGAAAACTGATAATGAAAATAAGATAGGCAAGCTTAAAGAAAAGAAGCAAGAACAAGATGCATTAATCAAGGAAGCTGAAAAGAAAAAACAATTATATGCTGGCAAGATTAGTGATGGACAAGCTACCGTAGATGCTACTATGAAGCAAATACAACAAATAAGAGATAATGCAGCTAAGACTGCTCAATCTAATGTTACTCCATCTAGAGGATCAGGATCAGCGTCAGCGTCACTTAGCTCTAATGCGATAGTTGCTTATGCAAGTAATTATTTAGGAACACCATATGTTTGGGGTGCTGCTGGTCCTGAATATTTTGATTGTTCTGGGTTTATGCAACATATATATAACCATTTCGGAGTTTCATTAAGCCGAACTACATATACACAGATAAATGAAGGATCATATGTATCTAGAGAAGCTTTGCAACCAGGAGATTTGATTTTCTTTGGTTCAGCGTCAGATCCACATCATGTGGGAATGTATGTAGGAAATAACTCATATATTCATGCACCTCGTACGGGAGATGTGATTAAAATATCAGAATTGACACGAGGAGATTACCTTACTGCAAGAAGAGTTAAGTAATTTTGAATAAAAAAACAGGCTATTTTAATAGTCTGTTTTTTTATTCACGAGAAAATTGTAAAGTTTGATTTTTATAAAACCGTAAATTGACCACAGAAAATATAAGATGGATGATATTTTCTGTGGCTAATTATCGAATACTAATATAAACGAGTTCAAGAAAAATTGCAATATTAATAGCAAAAGAGGGAATAGAAAAGATATGTGGTATTGCTGAGGGGGGGTAATAAGTTTGAGTGTATAAAACATAGCTGACTAAAGCAGGAGTGGATTAGTCAGCTGTTTTTTGGGGAGATTAGATAGTATAGGGAGGGTTAGTTTGCAAGTGATTTCAGATATAGCTAAAATCACTTGCAAACTATAATAATTTATTTAAATAAGATAAAAATCAAATGGCAGAAAAAGATAAAAATTGAAAGTAGAAAAATAATTTAATACTCTTTTCTCCACACAAGGATTAACAGTTTATGAACAGGTGATAATGTATAATGTGGATAAGAAACTTGTCAGAATTACTTTTAATATGTAAATGCTTTTAAACAAGGCTTTCCGTGTAAACTAAATTGTCCACAGCTTCTGTTGATTAAATGTTAAAAACAGTGGATAACTTAATTATAATGGTTAAAATTTAGATGTTTGCAATATTAACTGTGAATTAAATCAAATTGCATAACGAGAATCTTGTAAAAGAGTAGAGTATATTGCGTATTATAAATAATGTTAAAAATTAGTGGGTTTTCAAACTAATAATTTATATTAACCGCTATTTATTATTAAAGTATACAGAGCGAAGAAAAAACAACATTAATATGGTAATATTTTTATATGCGAATCTTAGGTTAGTTATTTTCAAATTTCTACAGAAATAATGCAAATTATAAAAAAAAGAAAATAACTTGTAATAGTATATACATACCCTATAATATAATTATATGATCAAGACTATAAAATATATTTTATTTAGTATATTAATTTTGGAAGGTGACAAATGGTGGATAAGGCTAAATTTACTCTAGATAATATAATTTCATTATCAAAATCGGTATCCGAAAACAGCATAATTCTGTATGAAGAATTACCTCAGTACGATTTGTTTTTATCACAAGTGATTGATTACTTAAATGATAAATTTGATGCTGATAATTACACTAATAATATAGTACAGAATTATATAAAAGGCGGAGTTATATCTAAGCCAGAAGATAGTAAAAAAAGAGGCTATACAAAGTTACACCTTGCCCAATTAGTCTTACTTAGCTACATGAGACCTATACTTACGTCAGAGGAAATTAAAAAAGTCTTTAGACTAGCGTTCAATGAAATTAATGATAGAGATGATGATATTATTTCATGGGAGAAAGCTTATAAAATTTTCTCTGATATGCAAAAGGAAAGCCTTAATCATTTCGTAGAAAATCAGTTTTGTGATAAATCAAAATTACAAAGTATAATTAATGCTTTAGATTTAAAAGAAAGTGACGAGGAAAGAATAACAGTGTTTTTAGTTGTAATGACATTGGTATCACAAGCTAGTGCAATAAAAAAATTAATAAGAAAAATTGTAGATGATTATGAAAATTAAAAAATATAGAAGTGTATATTAACTATTTTAAGCGGGGGGATAACAGAAAATAAAAATTAATATTTATTCAGAAATAGGAATGAAGATCCATTTATAATGGATCCAATGCCAAATCTTAAAAAAATAAATCAAAATTAATAGCATTTTCAGCATAAATAGTAGTACACCATAATATTTATTAACTTATAGTTAATAAATATTAAAGGGGTAGATGAATATGATTGGTAAGGTACCAACATTAATTTATGATCTGTGTGGGGACAAAGTAGAAGTTATGAATTACACGAAAGTTTTTTTTGAAAATCAGAATGAAGAGGGTTATGTGCTTCATGTAGAGCAACATGATAGAGTTACATCTATAAGTGAATTTGATTTAGAGAAAAGAGAAGATAAGTATTATTGCACTAGGAAGTTGTTTAGCTAACTAAATTTTTGAACATAGTTTTAACGACATTTCAGAAGGAAGGTCTCCTACTTCTATAAGTTGGAGTTACATGCCCTAATAAATAGAAAACTTCAGTGGGAGTATAAATCTCCTTCTGAAGTCGTTAATATGCAGCTCCGCAGGAGATGATTTAACGTCATTTATTTAATCACACAAGCTTTATAATTAATAAAGCTTGTGTGATTTTCTGCGTTTATAGTAATATTATATATTTGTAGTATAATCAAATAATGATAAGTATATTTTAGCTTATAAAAAGAAAACACTGTTTATAAATATAAGGGTGAATTAACCGATAAATAGTGTAAATCATATATTATAGTGAAATTAATAGTTTATACACTGTTAACTTAACTCGAAATAGTTTATAATTTATAAAATTAACATATGAAATGCAATAAGTCTGGATAAAGGTATGTTTAGCTATAGTATAATAATAATTGGTGTAGGGGGTAAAATATGCTAAGCCAGAAAGAGAAAACAATGATTTTAGAAAATTTTGCAGAAGAAAATCAACCTATAGAAATAATAAATAAATTAAATGATGGACAATCTGAGGCGGCGGTATATACTGTGGAATTTAGTGAATCGCGTAAATTAGGAGTTCTAAAAATTCAGGAAATGAATGAAAGCGGATTACATAATAAAGCATTCTTACAAGCAATAGAGAATGGAATTGAAGGATATATTCCTGAAATTATTGATGAAGTGGAAATACAATGTGAAAATAATTTAAAGAGATTTGGAGTTTTATATGAATTAGGCGGAGATAATGTACTGGGAATTAAAACATTGAAATATTCAATGGAAAATGAATTAGCATTAGTTAAGCAAACTTCAGAACAAGTAGCTAAATTTTTATATAATTGGAATAAGCCTCATATCTCTGAAATTAAATCTCCTATTGATATAATGAAAACTTCCTTAGGTTATAGATTTATGGATGAGAAATTTATAAAGGGTTTTGAAACATTAATGATCGATGAGGATAAAAAATGGCTAGTCATTGATGGAGTTGATAAATTTTTTCCGAATCCATATAAATTTTTTGCAGATGAAAAGGTATGGTGTGGTCGTAAAATAAAATATTTAGATTCATGCATACATGGTGATTTGCACGGAGGAAATATAATTGTTTCGGTGAAAAAACCGTCTATTATTGATTTTGGAAGTTACCAACTTCATAGTAATATTTTTTATGATACAAGGTATTTAGAAATACATTCTTTAATGGACTATTTAAAATTCGATAACAATAAACAAAGAAAATTTTGGATTAGTTTATGTGACGAATTAACAAAAAATGTTAAATATGTTGATATTCCAGATGGAGAAGGAGCTAGTATATTGAGAGATATAATACCAGAATTAAGACATGGTATAGACTATTTGCTCTCGGATTCTAGAAATAAACTATATGAGCCATCTTTTTATTTAGCTGGAGTTTCTGCAGGATTGAATTTCATTCGTAAAACAAAGGATGAAAATAAAAGGATGGCAGCAATGATATATACAATGTATAACTTAAGAGCAGTTTTAAAGCATGAACTTATAGATTTATATAATCCTAGCTTATTATCGAGCACTAGTGTTCAATGGTTTTTAGATGAAGCTTCAATAAGTGAGTATCTAGATAATGATTCAATATATAAAATTGACGAAAAGGCATATCACATTTCGGGTATAATAAAAAATAAGTCTATAGAGCTTACAGTTGAGCCTATTATAAACTTAAACAGTGGCAGGGTTAAATCATTAGAAATACTAGTTAGGGATTCAAGATTAGAATTTTTCCCGGATGAAATGTTTGAAAAAGCTAGACTTACCGGGGATTTGGAAAACCTTACTATGCTAGCTTGTGACAAATTAAATAACTATCTAAACAAACTTGAACCATTTATTGAAGAAGGATTATTTTTTAAGCTTCAATCGGATACAACTAGGCATACTATAAAAAAAGTTATAAAGAAATTGGAAGGGACAAACTTAGTTTTAGAAATTACACAACGTATACCAAGAAGTGCATTTTGGCGTAATTTTGCTGATGAATTAAAATTCAAATTAGCTATGGATAACTTTGGAGAAGGTAACTCTAATATGGTAGAATTGATAAAAATGAAGCCACATTTTATAAAAATTTCTCAGGAGATAGTAAAAGATGTGCATAAAGATGAAATAAAAGCATTGATGATAGAACATATGGTTAAAATGGGGATAAAAACAGGAATGAAGATTATAGCCGAGGGAATACGAACCTTGGAAGAAAAGGAAAAGCTAATGGAACTAGGTGTTGAATATGGACAAGGTACGTATTTTTCTTCAGCCATGCTTATTGATCATGCAGATTATGGAATTTGGAAACAAGGATTTTAGAATTTTAACGACATGTCAGAAGGAAGTCTCCCACTTCTATAAGTGGGAGTTACAGACCCTAACAAACAGAAAATAAAATTTTATTTTAAAAGACAGATGGCATTAGAAGAGATCCCTTCTAGGCGGCCAGTAAAACCAAGGCCTTCCTCTGTAGTAGCTTTAATGTTAACTTTATCTATAGGTAATTGTAGAGCAGTTGCAATATTTATTACCATAGGGGGTATATGGGGCGCCATTTTAGGGTTTTGTGCAATTATTGTAGCATCAATATTTTCGATTATGTAATTCTTATTTTTTATTAAACTGCCTACATATTTAAGTAGGACAATGCTAGACATGCCTTTATATTTAGCATCAGTATCGGGGAAATGATTTCCAATGTCACCAAGAGCCGCAGCACCTAAAAGAGCATCTATGATAGCGTGAACAAGAACGTCTGCGTCTGAATGCCCTAGTAATCCAGCCTCGTGCGGTATGGTTACTCCACCAAGTATTAAACTTCTACCCTTAACTAATTTATGAACATCATAGCCCATTCCAATTCTCAAGCGAATTACCTCTTTTCAATTTAATTTATAAATATTTTAAATATATAGAAATGTAACAGTAGGAATATATACTTTTCTTTATATAATATAGCATTTCATGAGAAGGTAATCAAGAAAATTTATTCGCGCAACACATTAAAATATGTAGTGAGGCACTCACGGATTTAGTAATAGGAAATATGATGAGAAAATAGCCAATAAGTTATTAACATGTTATCCACAAAACTGTGGATAGTGTGCATAACTTAATAATAAAATTTAGAAATATTTTATTTAGAATGCAAGTATTTACATAAAAAATTCTAAAAACGTCTATAATTAATACTATAAAGTATTCATTAACATCAACCCCACATATTATCCACACAAAAGCTGTGGATAATGTGTATAAGCCTTAAATGTTTTATATAAATTTACAAAAACATACATAATTTTAGTGTATTTGTGGATTAGTAAATCTTAATGTGTACAATCTGTTAGTCTAAATAAAAAATAGTAAAAAATTTCAAATTATTAGTAAATTTATGAAAATAATAGAGTGAAATATAACGTAATATTTATAGAAAAATAAATATTAATTACTTAGAAAGGATTTTAAAAGGTTGAGAAAAAGTTGTCAAGTTTTTTAGTGATAACTATAACAAATTGTTTAGTAGCGTGCCTAAGCACCAGAAATGTAATTAAAATGTAATAGCTATAAAACAGTAAAAAATTAAAAAGATCTCAAATTGTAGGGAGTCCCATAGAAGAAATTACCTTTGAGTCAGTAAAAAAATATTGGATAATATCTCATAGAAAAAGACTAAAGAAATATTTGAATTCAAGGGTAATAAAGAGATAATTACTAATAAATTTAAAGATATATTTACAAAAAAAAGCAGAAGTTAAATAAGATAGTTATTATTAACTAAGACTAACAAGTTATCCACAATTTCTGTGTGAATAATGTTGATAACCTTTATATAAGCCAAAAAGCACACAAATTTGTGTGCTTTTTAACTACATTTAAGCATAGAAGATGATGTTTAAGCATTTTCAGTTTTAATAGAATCAGAAATTAACTTATTAATACCGACTAGTTCTTTTGGCGTTAGATATCTCCATTTCCCAAGGGGTAAGTTGTCTATAGAAACATTCATAATTCTAAGCCTTTCAAGTTTCACAACAGCATACCCTAAATGCTCACACATTCTTCGTATTTGACGGTTAAGTCCTTCTGTTAAAGTTATTTTAAAAACATATTTGCCTTCTTTTTTTACAAAACATTTTTTAGTTATAGTATTTAGTATAGGAATACCATTTGCCATACTCTTTATGAAATTAGGGGATATAGGTTTATCTACAGTAACAATATACTCTTTTTCGTGGTTATTACCTGAACGTAAAATTTTATTCACAATGTCTCCATCGTTAGTTAGAAATATAAGACCTTGAGAAGGTTTATCAAGGCGACCAATGGGGAAAATTCTTTTTTTAAAATTTATAAAATCTATGATATTTCCATTAACTTTATGCTCAGTAGTGCAGGTTATTCCAACGGGTTTATTGAAAGCTAAGTAGACAAATTCTACTTTATGTTTTAATGGTTTACCATTTATTTCAATGTGATCAGCTGCAGATACTTGAGTGCCCATTTCAGGGATTTTGCCATTTAAGGTGACATTGCCTTTGTCAATCAGTTTATCTGCTTCACGCCTAGAGCAAAAACCCGTTTCACTTATAAATTTATTTAATCTAATTTTTAAAGCACTATTTTCATAGGGCTGAATAATGTTTTTCTCTTTTTCATTAGGTGTGGTTTTCATTTTGCACCGTCCTTTGGAATTATAAAATAAGATTAAGGTATACAACTCATATTATATGGTTAAATCATCTCCTGCGGAGATTAAATGTCGTTAAATAATCATACAAATAGTTGTAAGGGTATCTTAAGCGGGATACCCTTAGTCAATTACAGCTTGACCATTATTATTTAGTGATACCTTGAAATTATGTGTACCAGCATACCTATTAAACTCAGTTAAGTTAATTGGAGTTTTATTTTTATTTTCAGAAACAAATATATAAATTTTTAAACCGTCGTCCGCATGTGCTTTAGTTAGGTATTTTTGTTTAAGCGATTCATCTAAAATTAAATGAAGTGCTTCATCCAAGGATTTATTTTCTAAATTTACAAGTTGTTTTATTTTATAGCCTCCAGGACTTCTGCCTTCTACTTTTGTAATTTTATTTGAACCGTTTACCTCCATTTTTAGAGAACAATTCATGTCGACTATAACAGAAAAATTATATCTATTATCCAAATATAATTTTCTTATTGAAAATAAAAGTAATAGGATGCAAGAAATAGCCAATAAGTACTTCCAAACGGAAATGCTTCGAAATTCTTTACCTACATATAGTTCGCCTATTTTAGGATGAGCCGTATGCTTTTCAAGGGTTACAAATTCATTATTTTGGGTTATGATATAGACCTTATTTTTTTCAATGTTAATTATTTTACCAGATTTTTGCATAGTGGCACCCCTTTTATATGCTGTAAGTGTATTTAAAAATGATAATGGATTGGAACTTATGCCTGCCACGGTTATGGCGAGGAGATAAACCTAAGTAACTATTTACAGGAGGATAAATGTAATAAATTGATTTTATAATTATAGAGGCTGATAAGCATTATATTCAGGATTTAAGGAAACTAGAATATACAAAGTATGCACTGAGTTTCAATTATTATTATATCACATGAGAAGCTTATTAATAATTCCATTAGTTCATAAAGATAAGAAATATGGATTAGTAATAATTCTAAATCATAAAATGGGAGCATACAATGAAATTAAGAGGGCTAATGATTTCCCTTTTGTTATTTAGTATATATTTTAGGGTCAAAATAAATTAGGAATATTATAATAAAAAACCTCACAAACATTAAAAAAGTTTGTGAGAGTTTTTATTACAATATAGGCGAAAGTAATCTTGAAATAGATTCCTTAAATTTAACAATAAAACTTCTATTAACATATTTTTCGAGAGTTAATTCATCGCAAAATTTTAAATCGTCCATAAAAAAATGTTCTAAGTCGGAAGTTATTTCTTTATCATATATAAAAGCATTAATTTCGAAGTTTAAAGTAAAGCTTCTAATATCTAAATTAGCGGTGCCTATGGAGCTTATAGACTTATCAATAGAAAGAAATTTACTGTGAAGAAAGCCCTTAGTGTAGGTATAACATTTTACGCCTGATTCTAGTAGCTCTCCCATATAAGATGTAGAAGCCCAATACACAAAGGGATGATCTGGTTTACTAGGTATCATTATGCGAACATCGACTCCGGATAAGGATGCTATTTTTAAAGCTTCTAATATACTGTCATCTGGAATGAAATAAGGAGTTTCTATAAAAATATTGGTTTCAGCTTTGCTAATCATTTTTAAATATCCATTTCTAATAGACTTCCAAGTTGAATCAGGACCGCTTGAAACTATTTGTAGACCTGTATTCCCAAGGTGAGCTCTGTGAGGGAAATACTTGTTATCAAAAATTGAATTTTCATTGGCGGCAAATCTCCAATCCATTAGGAAGTGCAATTCCAATGCATCTATTGCATCGCCCTGTATGAATAAATGGGTATCTCTCCAAAACCCAAATTTTTTAGAAAGACCTAAATATTCATCACCAATATTAAAACCACCTATAAAGCCATATTGACCATCGATAGTACAGATCTTACGATGATTTCTAAAATTTACTCTTAGATTTATATAAGGAACAAAGGGTGGGAAGAAACAAACAACTTTTCCGCCAGCCTCAATTAGTGGGGCGAAAAAGCGCTTAGGCACTTTAAGGCATCCCATACCATCATAGAGTAATTCTACCTCCACCCCTTCTTTAGCTTTTTGGGATAAAATTTCAAGAATAGTTCTTCCTAGATTATCATTTTGAAATATATAATACTCCATATGGATATATATTTTTGCATTTTTAAGGTTTTCTTTAAGTTGATCAAATTTTGATTTGCCATCAGTAAATATGGTTACCTTGTTATTATTAGTGTAAAAAGAATTATCACTGCAAAGATTAAGTGTCATAATGTCAGAGTATTTACTTAAAAAAGGATTAGTTTTAATTAAATCTTCATTATTTAAGAACTCCTTTTGTTTATCAATAATTGAGGTAAGATTCTCTTTTTCTTCTTTTTTTAGAGAAAATAATTTTTTTCTTTTCAAATTTTGACCAAGAAATAAGTATAGAATAAATCCTATGGTAGGTAAAAATAGTAATACCATAAGCCAAGTCCAAGTACTTGCAGGATTTTTGCGTTCAAGAAATACAACTGCCAAGGCGAAGAGGATATTGATAATAAATAATAAATTTAAAAAATGTAACAATAGTTCATTTGTAAACATATGTGCCTCCAAAAATTCATTTTATCTTATAATGATAGTATACATATAAAAGCGTATAAAAAAACATTAAAAATACGTATAAATAGAATATCTATTTTTTTATTAAATGTTTTTTGAGTAAAATAGAAATATTTCAGTATTATAATTTATATTATTAAAGGAATAGTAAGTTTTATGGTATAATAAAATTAAATTGCTGAAATCAACTTATGTGAAGAAGTATGTTTTGAATTGAATTTATGAATATATTAATAATATGTATTGTTTTTTTATTTGTGCATGAAGGTTTATACTAGATTGCTACTTTAAAAATGAGAATGGAATCGGGGATAAGGATATGGGGTTAGTTCATAGAATAGTTGATGAGGAAATAAACAAATCCTTAGAGCTTATAAAAGAATTAGAACTTGTGATGAATGAGATTCAAAGTAGCGAAAGTCTATTTAGTTCTAATATTCAAAATATGTCTTTAACTAACAAACAAAGTATATTAGAAAAGTGGGTTAGTTATGTAGGATGTTATAATGAATTGAATGAAACACGGGAAAAATATAAAAATAAACTTATATTAAAACATACAGAAGATTCACACACTAAATATAAAAATATATTATTAATTTATGCCTCTACCATAGCGATACGTAAAAATGCTGTATTGTTAGCTAACATTATAGAAAAAAATAAGTATTTGGAGTCAATGTTAAATGAGGCTAGGCCCGAATATAATATTAATAAAAAACAATATTATTATATTACACAAGAAATTACAGAAATTTATTATATGATATCTTTGTTTAGGAATAAGCATTACTTTGATTTTATGGTAAATCACTATGAAGTTTATGGATATGAAAGAGATGAAAACGAAGAAGAATTATTAAATTATGCAAGTTATAATTATTTAAATGTTATAAAACTTGTTAAAAATCATAGAAATATTGTTAAAAATAATATGATTAATTTTTTTGGAAAAAATATTTTTGATTTTTGGTTCCCATTTCAAAAATGGATCGCTATAAGTATTACTGGAGTTGATTACTCTAGTAGAAAAGAGAAATATGTTAGTAATGAAGATATTAATATTATAAAAGAAGAATTGCTACCAGGGGATATACTTTTAAAGAGGAACAATTATCAACTAACCAACCTGGGATTACCAGGATTTTGGACTCACACTGGGATTTATATAGGCTGTTTAGAAAAATTGGACAAGTATTTTAACGACATCCCACTGGGGGATTGTTTGTGTGTTTCAGAGTATGTAAAAGTAATTTATCCTAAAGTATATGATAGTTTATGCAATGAAAATAATGGAGAATATATTATAGAAGTTATTGCCCCTGGTGTGGTAATAAATCCTCTAGATGCTATTGCAAAAGTTGACTATTTTTCTGCATTACGTCCTAAATTACCTAAAGAGGATAAATTAAAAGCATTGTTTACAGCGTTTGAATCTTTAGGGAAGGCATATGATTATAATTTTGACATTATGACAGATAATGCTTTGTTTTGTAGTGAATTAATTTATAAATCGTATTTATGTTCAAGGAATAAGAAAGGGCTTACATTTAACTTAGAAGCAAAAGCTGGCAGGCTATTACTTTCACCTAATAATATTATTAAAAAATTTGATTCAGAATTTGATAGTGAAAATGCAGAATTTGATTTTGTAATATTTTATGATGGTAGTGAAAGAGAAAGAAAAGCTATAAGGAAAAACGAAAATGATTTAAAAATAACTTGGAAGCTATCTAAGTGGAGAATGTTAAGGAGAAGGGTTATTTTAAAAACAGAAATAAGGTATCCTATAGTAATATTAAATTCAGCATTATCAAAATTAAAAATTATTTTATATGGTGTGTTTTATTAATTATGATATATGTATATAATATAAGCATTGTATTAAAAATATGGTTAAGTATTAAAAAATATAGTTAAAATATTAGATTAAATTCTAAAACAGAAAGTAGGATAAATAATAAATATGAGAAATATAAAAATTGTAATAGAATATGATGGTACTAGGTATAAAGGATGGCAAAGACTTGGAGATAGCGATAATACGATTCAGCACAAAGTAGAAGCCGTTTTAAGTAAGATGGCAGAAGAAAATATTGAAATTATTGGGTCTGGAAGAACAGATGCAGGAGTACATGCAACAAACCAAGTAGCAAATTTTAGAACAGAATGCACAATGCCAGATCATAAAATGCGTAGTTATTGCTATGAATATTTACCAGAAGACATTGTAGTGAAGACGGTCGAAGAAGTGGATCTCAATTTCCATGCTAGATATAATGCTAAAGTTAAAAAATATGTATATAATATTTGTAATAACAAAGCACACAATGTTTTTACTAGAAAATATGATTATCATGTGCCACAACCTCTAAATATTGAAAATATGAGAAGAGCAGCAGAAATTTTAATAGGAGAACATGATTTCCAAAGTTTCACAACACTTAAAACAAAGAAAAAGTCTACTATAAGAAATATTTATACAATAAATATCGTAAATGATGATGGAAATATAGAAATTAGTGTTCAAGGAAATGGATTCATGAAAAATATGGTGAGATTAATAGTTGGGACACTTGTTGAAGTGGGCCTGGGTGAAAAATCTGTAAATGAAATTAGTGATATTTTAGATAAAAAAGAAAGAAAATATGCTGGACATATTGCACCAGCAAAAGGCTTATTTTTAGAAGAAGTTAATTATTAAAAACCAATAAAATGGTTAATATTACAGCACCAAAGGTGATGATTTAAAAGAGGCACATAAGTATTAACTTATGTGCCTCTTTTTAGTTTTATGTTTAGTTAAAACATCTCCTGTATAGATGAGCATCTTATTTGAATATACCTTATGTAGCTATATATGCCAAACTACAGTATTCCTTCATTCTTTAATATATCTTCAATTTCATCAACTTTTCTAGAGAGAATATAAAAACTATCTTTTAATATATTTTTTGGAAGAGGAGTTTCTTTTATAGTTTTTTCTAACACGTCTATAGTGTCGAGTGCATCATCAATGCCCTTTTGTGCTAGTTTTAGATTAGCTTCTTTCATTTTTTAATCTCCTTTAACTTATGTTATTTCATTAAATATACTTAAAACCTAACATTAGTAATTACTAATTTCAAGTTAAGAATGACTTTTATTTTATGTAAAACTGAAAAAATTAACTTTTCTTATTCTTAAGAATTTTATTTTTAACATCTTTCAAAATAGAATCGAAACCTTTGAATTTTACGTCAGGAAAGGCTTTTATAAGTCTTGAATAATCGGGGGATTTTTTGAAAACCAAAGAATCATATTTTACTTTCAATTCTTTTATGATAGTCTCAACGTCAGATTTTTTCTTACTCATCTTAATTTCGGCACTTTCTATTAACTGGTCCAATTTAATTTTTAATTCAGACATATCCTTAGTATTCCCTAAATTTAATTTAAAATCTGGAAGTTTATCGATTAAATCTGAATATACTGTATTTAATTGGGTTAATAGGGACCTTAATTTAAATATTGTATTCACAGTAATTATAAAATCAATGAAGAAATATAGGAATAGAATATAAAAAAGTGTTATGCCTGGGATAGGTGGTATTAAATTTACTATGTAAATAATATAGGGGTGAATTACCTTCAAAATAAATATGGAAACAAAGCCCCATATTATAGAAAAGGATAAGCAAATTCTACCCTTAAGATTGTATGGCTCATCACTGTAATCCCACCAAGTACTATTAAATGCAGTTTCTAGAATATAACCTGTCATATACTCTAGAGCAGAGGTTAAAAATACTGAACCTAAAAAAAGGAAAATATAATTAGTTTCAATATGCTTTAGCAAAACAATTATTGCCAAAGTACCAAAACCATAAATAGGACAAAAGGGACCGTGGAGGAAGCCGCGGTTAATGAATTCTTTTTTCTTAACTGTAGCATATACTGTTTCAAGACACCATCCCATAAAGGAATAGATAATAAAATAATAAAAAAGCGTAAATACGCTAGAATTTAACAAAGTCATATTAATCATAGATTAACTCCCTTTTTTTTAGCCCATTGTACATTGAATAAGAAAATGATAACACAAAAAGCGTTTTTTTTATAGTATATGGGATGAATAAATATTATTATATGCAATTTTATAGAAATAACTACATATATATTAATTAAGCAATGATAATTTAATTTGAATTCTAGGAGGAAAATACATGATAAATATTATTTGGTTTTTAATTTTATCATTTGGGACAATTATTGGTATTGTTACAGGAAAAGGAGAGATTTTATCAAAAGTTATTGTTTCATCAACAACTAGTGCTGTGGAATTAGTAATGGGACTCGTTGGAATGATGTGTCTTTGGTGTGGGATAATGAGAATTGCTGAAAAAAGTGGATTAACTGATAAATTGGCAAGGCTGCTTAGGCCAATATTAAAAATAATATTTAAAGAAGCTGGAAAAAACCAGAAGGCGATGGCTAGTATTACCATGAATTTAACAGCCAATATGATGGGACTTTCTAATGCAGCCACACCCTTGGGCATAAAGGCTATGGAAGAGATGCAGAAAATTAATAATGAAAAAGATATAGCTAGTGATGACATGGCTTTATTTTTAGTTTTAAATGCTGCATGCATTCAGCTTCTGCCTACAACGGTGATATCTATTAGGGCTGCGTATAACTCTCAAAATCCAGCAATTATTATAATACCTGCAATAATTGCAACAGGTACTGCTGCAGTCTTAGGCGTGGTTTATTGTAAAATTCTACAAAGGTATTTTTAAATATATAGAAATATTAATGTTTAAATTTAGATGGGGTAGGTGAAATAGGATGATTATAGCTAATTTAGTATCGTATATTTTAAAGGGAATAATTCCAATTATCATAACGCTTGTGGTAATATATGGAGTTATTAAGAAGGTGAAGGTATATGAGTGTTTTGTTGAAGGCGCAAAGGACGGAATAACTATTTGCCTGAAAATTTTTCCGTATCTTTTGGCTATGATTATAGCTGTTAATGTATTTAGGGCTTCCGGGGCTTTAGACTTTTTTATTTATTTAGTAAAACCAGTTGTTGTGTTTATTGGACTCCCCCCTGAAGTTGTTCCTTTAGTTTTAATAAAACCACTTTCAGGAAGTGGAGCTTTAGGAGTATTCACTGATATTATAAAGCAATATGGAGCAGATAGTTACATAGGACGCGTGGCATCCATAATAATGGGATCAACAGAAACCATTTTTTATACCTTGACAGTATATTTTGGAGCGGTAAATATAAAAAAAATAAGGCATACACTAGTAGCAGCAATATTAGCAGATATTACAGCAATTATAATGGCAGTTAACCTGGCTAAGTTCTTCTTTTAAGGACATTTTAAAAGGGAAGTTCCCCATTTATATAAGTGGAGATACATAATATAAGAAAGAGAAAACTTCAGTGGGGTATAAATCTCCTTCTGAAGTTATTAATGTTGCAGCTTCGAAGAAGATTAAACTTATAACACAAATTGTAAAAGAAAGAAAAAGTATGATATTATAAATATACTGGAGTAAAATAAGGTAGATAACAGATATAATTGTTATTTATATTAGAAGAATGTAAGGGGGATATAATATGATTGAAATTACTGGCGTAAATAAGAGCTATAATGGTAAGAATAAAGCTGTAGACAACATAAGTCTAACTATAAGGGACGGAGAGATATTTGGATTTTTAGGCCCAAATGGAGCAGGTAAAACTACTACCATAAAAATGATTACTGGAATATTAAGTGCTGATAGCGGAAGAATCAATATCAATGGAATTGATATTGAAAAAAATGATTTAGAGGCTAAAAAATTATTTGGCTTTGTACCAGACAATCCGGACATGTTCTTAAGACTTAAGGGTATTGAGTATTTAAACTTTATGGCAGATATTTATGATGTGCCAAGTATTATTAGAAAAGATAGGGTCGAAGCTTTAGCAAATAGATTTGAAATGAGCAATGCGCTAACGGACCAAATTCAAAGTTATTCTCATGGTATGAGACAAAAGATAATTATTATGGGAGCACTTCTTCATGAACCAGAAGTTTGGATTTTAGATGAGCCAATGACGGGCCTTGATCCTAAATCTTCATATGTTTTGAAGGAAATGATGAAAGAGCATGCAAATAACGGGAAAACCGTATTTTTCTCAACTCACGTTCTAGAAGTAGCTGAAAAAATATGCGATAGGGTTGCTGTAATAAATAAGGGGAAAATATTATTCTGTGGAACCCTTGAAGAACTAAGGGAACATTTTAAAGCCAGTGGGTCACTTGAAAAAATCTTCTTGGAGATGACTGAAAATGTATAAATTTATAGCGCTAACTAAGGTATTATTAAAAACAGGAACTGGATCCCCTAGTAGTAAGAAAGATAAAAAAAAGATAAAAGGAATATTGCTTGGATTACTTTTAGTACTAGCATTCACACCTATGGCTAAAGGGTTTGGAGAGTTTATATTTACGGCCTATGATGGATTACATCAAATTGGTCAAGAAGCAGTTATATTGGGATTTGGATTATCTATTGTTAGCGTTGTAATTTTCTTTTTTGGTATTTTTTATGCTATGAGTATATTTTATTTTTCTATGGATGTAGAAAATTTATTACCACTACCTTTTAAGCCATGGCACATTATGGGAGCTAAATTTGCTGTAGTATTAATTTATGAATACTTCACAGAAATAATATTTTTTTCGCCTACAATAGTTGCATACGGTATAAAGAGTAATGCAGGGGTGTTGTATTATGGCTATGGAGTTATTATATTTTTACTCTTGCCTATAGTTCCTTTAGTAATTGCATCTGTAATTAATATGATTATAATGAGATTTACTAATATAGCTAAAAATAAGGATAGGTTTAGATTAGTGGGTGGACTTATGGCTATGTGTTTTGGTGTAGGAATAAACATATATATCCAAAGGTTTTCACAAAATCTAAGCCAATCAGAAGTTACTAAAATGTTTGCACAGGGAAATAATTCCTTAGTTGGTTTGGCAACAAAGCTATTTCCTAGTACTAAGATAGCTGTAAATAGTTTAATTAATACTACTAATGTTCAGGGGTTTATCAATTTGATTTTATTTATAGTAATAACATTAGCTGCATTAATGATATTTATAATGTTGGGTGAAGCATTGTATTTTAAAGGTGTTATGGGGATATCTGAAACAACCTCAAAAAGGAAAACTCTTAGTAGCATTGAGCTTATAAAAAATACGGCACAAAATTCCTCACTAAAGGTATATATAATAAAAGAGTTAAAGCTTTTATTTAGGACACCGATTTATTTTATGAATTGTGTACTTATGAATTTTTTATGGCCAGTATTTTTGCTTATACCAATTTTTGCACAAAAAGGTGCTAGTTCTCAACTTAATATGTTAGCTAAGTTTTTACAAAACAACAAAAGTTCAGGCGTAGCATTAGGCGGCTTCTTTGCATTTATGATTTTTGCATCTTGCAGTAATGCAATTGCAACTACAGCAATATCAAGAGAAGGTAAAAATGTATTTATATTAAAATACATACCTATGAAATATAAAGATCAGCTTATGGCAAAGGTATTATCTGCAGTAGTTTTAGGAATAGCTGGTATGCTTATGGTAACTATAATTGGTTTAATATTTCTTAAGATACCGATAGATTTAGTTTTATTAATGATTATAGTTGGTTTTTTTGGAATAGTATTTACATCTTTTATAGGGATATTTATTGATTTGAATTTCCCTAAACTTCAGTGGAGTACAGAGCAAGAGGCAATTAAACGGAATCTTAATGTTATGATTAGTATAATTATTTGCATAGCTTTAGGTGGGCTTACAGTATTTATGGTTATCAAATTTGAACTAACTAAATGGACTACATTTGCTATAATAGCATCTTCATATGCGATTATAGATGTAGTGCTGTATTACCTGTTAGGTACAAAAGGGGTAGAAATATTAAGAAAAATAGAGTCGTAAAATATAAAATAATGTTGACCTAAGTATAATTTATTGATTTTAGGATAAAAATATTGACATAGTGATTTATTTGCAATATGATTATTATTAAACAAATGCAATGATGAGAAGAGTAATAAGCCTAATTGTTAAAAGAGAGCTGAGAAGGGTGAAAATCAGTAGCAAGGTAGCTTATGAAGATGGCCTTTAAGCATATTATCTAAGTGAAAAATTTAAAGTTTATTGTGAAAATATACTTTTAAATTTAATTGTTAGGATAATACGGGAGCAACCGTTATATTGACAGGTGATGATGGTCACCCATTGAGGTCTTTATAGTGATGTAAAGATAAATTAGAGTGGTAAAACGTTAAATACGTCTCTAAACAGAATTTTTTTCTGTTTAGAGACTTTTTTATTTTCCGGGAAATTATAATCTTTAGGGATTATTAAAGCTAGTTAATATATTTATATTCATGGGATTGAGAACTATAAATAATTTCAATACGAGAGGTAGGATAAAACTATGACTAAAAAAACTTTTTACATTACTACACCAATTTATTATCCATCAGCAAAACTACACATCGGTAATACCTATACAACTGTTGCGGCGGATGCAATTGCTAGATTTAAGAGACTTACAGGCTATGATGTAATGTTTTTAACGGGAACAGATGAGCATGGTCAAAAGATTCAAAGAATAGCCGCGGAAAAAGGGGTCACTCCAAAACAGTATGTAGATAAAGTAGTAGCGGGCATACAAGAATTGTGGGAGCTTATGGACATAAGCTATGATAAGTTTATAAGGACTACAGATGAGTATCATAAGAAGTCTGTTCAAAAGTTATTTAAGCAGCTATATGATCAAGGTGACATATATAAAAGTGCATATGAAGGATGGTACTGCACTCCCTGTGAATCTTTCTGGACAGAAACTCAGGCAGTAGATGGGAAATGCCCTGATTGTGGGAGGCCTGTGGAGAAAGCAAAGGAGGAAGCGTATTTTTTCAAAATGTCAAAATATGCTGACAGACTTATAGAATATATAGAGACCCATCCAGGGTTTATTCAACCAGAATCAAGAAAAAATGAAATGTTAAATAACTTCTTAAGACCAGGGCTTCAAGATTTATGTGTTTCAAGAACAACCTTTGACTGGGGAATACCGGTAGAATTTGATCCAGGCCACGTTATATATGTATGGGTAGATGCTTTATCAAACTATATAACAGCCCTTGGATATAATGGCGAAGATACATCTTTTTATGAGAAATTCTGGCCGGCGGATGTACACTTAATAGGTAAAGATATATTAAGGTTCCATACAATTTATTGGCCAATTATGCTAATGGCATTAGACCTACCGCTTCCAAAACAAGTATTTGGCCATGGCTGGCTTCTTGTTGACGGTGGAGTAAGAATGGCTAAATCCAGAGGAAATGTAGTGGATCCGGTAACACTAGTGAATCATTTTGGAGTGGATGCAGTAAGATATTATCTACTTCATGAAATACCATTTGGTTCAGATGGAATATTTACTAGTGAAATATTCATAAGGAAAACAAATTCAGACTTAGCTAATGATTTAGGAAACTTATTATCAAGAACAGTAACAATGGTAGAAAAGTATTTTGACGGCGTTATTCCAGCACCATCAGAAAAAGCTGATGTTGATAATGAACTAATAGAACTAGCGCTTGCAGTTCCAGGTAAGGTAGAGAAAGCGATAGGAGATTTGAAAATTTCTGAAGCATTGGACCATGCTTGGACACTTATTAGACGGACTAATAAATATATAGATGAAACAACCCCATGGATACTTGGAAAAGATGAATCGCAAAAGGGAAGACTGGGTACAGTATTGTACAATTTAGTAGAATCATTAAGAATGACATCAGTATTGATATCGGCGTTTTTACCAACTACAAGTAAGAAAATAAATGCTCAAATAAATGCAGAAATAACTACATGGGACAGCTTGGCATCCTTCGATGGAACAAGTGCAGGAACAAAAGTTAATAAAAGTGATATAATGTTCCCAAGAATAGATGTAGAAGCTAAAATAGAGGAGCTTGATGCACTTGTAGAAGCACAAAGAAAAGCGGCGCAAAAGCCTACTATGGAGAAATTAAAAGAAGAAATTACTATAGAAGATTTCGACAAGATAGATATGAGAGTGGTTAAAGTATTAGAGTGCGAGCCAATGAAAAAAGCTAAAAAGCTTCTTAAGCTAAAAGTAGATTTAGGTGGAGAAGTAAGACAAGTAATTTCAGGAATAGCTCAGCACTATAAGCCAGAAGAACTAATTGGAAAGTACGTAGTATTAGTAGCTAATTTAAAGCCTGTTACTTTAAGGGGAGAATTATCACAGGGGATGATAATTTCAGCAGCTACAGAAGACGATAGCAAGCTATTTGCAATATCGGTGCCGGGTGAATTACCTACTGGAAGTACAGTAAGGTAATTTGAGTTTAGAAAGCATGAAGTGCTAGTAAATTAGACTTCATGCTTTTGCATTTGAATGTGCCTTATTTAGGGTACATCGACCTATTGAACTTTAATAAGGATAGATTTATAATTAGTTGTTATAAATACTACTAAGAATTACAAGGAGGTAAATAATATGAAATTTATTATAGGTTCTTTAATCGGAGCTGTTATCGGGTATATAACCAATTGGTTAGCTATAAAGATGTTGTTTAGACCTCACAATGAGATTAGACTTTTTAAATTTAAAGTTCCATTTACTCCAGGTCTTATACCAAAAGAAAAATCTAGAATTGCTAAAAGTGTGGGTGAGTCTATAGGCCAACATCTTTTGACAAAGGAAACAATTATGGAGTCTTTATGCAGTGAAGATATGAATCAGCAATTGGATTCTTGGGTGAAAAGTAAGGTGTCTGCTATGGGGAATAGCGAGAATGTAGTAGAAGATGAGATAAAATCCCTATTAGGCGATGAATATTGTGCTTTTTTGCAGAATACTAACACTAATCTTTCTAAATTACTTATAGAGTATATAAATGAAGAAGATGTTAAACAAGGTATTGCTAAATATGCATATGCACAAATAATGCTAGAACTAAAGGTTAAACCACAAACCATTTGTGAAAGTGAATTATATAATTCAATAAAAAATAAAGCGTTAAACATGGTTATTGAGTATAAAAATTCGGAAGAATTTTATAAGGAAATTCAAAAAATATTAAAAGATAAGGTAGCTCAGTTAGTGGTTTTAGACAAGAATTTTGAGGAAGTTATACCTAGTAAGATGATAAGCAATTTAAAAGTGTATGTTTATGGGAAAAGATATAATATTGCCATGGAAATAAAAAAAACAATGAAAGAAGAAAAAAACAGTCAGAAATTAAGAAAAATTGTAGGGGAAACAATAAGTACTAAACTAAGCCCCATGATAGCAATGTTTATGAATGTGGATAGTGTTTATGAAAAAGTTGCAATTGGGATAGACGAATTCTTAGATGATACGAAAAATCATAATGATATTGCCTTAATTATTAATGATATAATAGACAAGTTGCTCAAAAATTCAATATCTACTGTGCTTTCTGAATTACCAGGAGAAGGGATAGACGGCGGTATAGAGCCTTTGATTAATTTATTTACAACAAAGGTTGTAGATGAAAAATTTATTAGTGACACTTTTGATAAGTTAGAGGGTAAATTTAATAAGTACATGTCTATTGAGGAGTTGCTCGAAAAAATAGGCATAGATTATAAAAATGAAATAGAAAAATTTATAAAAAGTCGAATAGAAGCTATGGCAAAAAGCAATTCTGCAAAAATAAAAATTACAGAAATAGTATCTGTAATGATTAATAGATTCTTACATATGGGAACTAAATCAATATTTAATGGAAAGGGGGATAAAATACCCCGATCTGTTTCCAAAGTAGCTCTTGAGCTATACAATAAATTCGTAGAGAATAAGTCTGCTGACGTAATTGAAGTGTTGAATGTAGCTAAGATAGTTGAAGACAAAATCAATGAATTTGATGTAGCTTTTTCAGAGAAAATTATATTAGACATTGCTAGCAAAGAGTTAAGAGCTATAACTTGGCTCGGAGCACTGCTAGGCGCAATTATGGGGTTATTATCACCTGTATTAGGGTCGCTTTAGTACATTACTAATTAATAGGTAAAAGTCACTTTCGTCGTAAAGTGGCTTTTATTTATTTTAACTAAATTGTCGATTATACAATTTTGCAAATAGTTGAATATTAGTGATATAATATCAAACAGACATTTGAATTATATTAAAGAATTTATTATTACATAGAAAGGATGGTGAAAACTGTAATTAAACTTTTGAAATTAACGGGTTTAACGACAGTATAGATTATGATATTTGATTCACATGCACATTATGATGATGAGGCCTTTAATGGAGATAGAGAAGAAGTAATAAAGGGGTTAAACGATAAAGGAGTAATAGGGGTTTTAAACTGCGGTGCATCACTTGACGGTGCAAGAATGTCAGTAGAGTTATCGAATAAATATGATTTTATATACTCGGCGGTAGGAATACATCCTGAATATGCAAATATTGTTAATGAGGAAATTATTGAAGAATTAAGGAATTTAACACATTATCCAAAGGTTAGAGCTATAGGAGAAATAGGATTAGATTATTATTACGACGAAAACCCGGATAGAGAAATTCAAAAAGCGGCTTTTAAACTTCAAATGGAGCTTGCAAAAGAACTTGGATTACCAGTGGTTATTCATGATAGGGACGCCCATAAAGATACGTTAGATATATTAAAGAAATTTCCGGAAGTAGTAGGGGTAGTTCACTGTTTTTCAGGAAGTGTTGAATTTGCTAAGGAGTGTTTAAAATTAGGGTATTATATAGGCTTCACTGGTGTTATAACCTTTAAAAATGCAAAGAAAACGGCAGAGATTGCAAGGATCGTACCAATGGACAGGATACTAGTGGAAACGGATTGTCCATACATGGCGCCTGTACCACATAGAGGGAAAAGAAACCAATCGGATTATATTCAGTACATAATAGAAAAAATATCAGAAGTTAAGGGTAAAACCATAGGAGAAATTGAAAATGCAACAATATATAATATAAAACAATTGCTAAAAATTTACAAATAGTGTAGAATGGTTATTAATACAATTAGTGTGATAATTTTACACGGAATTGTTGGTAATTAAAATTAAATTTCCAACATATGATTTTAATGGTGAATATTAATTTGCCGGGTTACCCTCAAGAATGGGCTAGTTGAGATGGTTTAAGAATATAATTATATGCAAAAAGATGCATTAAAAGTCGAAACTAAGAATAATTGGGTCGAAATTTGACATATTTAATGCTTCAAGGTATAATACCCAAGTATTCTTGACTAAGGGAGGGAATTTATATGATAAAAAACGCGAAAAATAATTTTAAGAACTATTTTTCAAATGGTCCCAAGACATTTTTTGTAGTAATGCTATTATTAACATGCATTTCAGTTACTATGTTTAACATGAAAAAAGCTATATCTGTTATTGTAGATGGAAAGTCTATAGAAGTTATAACTTTAAAAAGTAATGTTACTCAAATACTAAAAAGTAACAATATAGCATTAGGGTCAAAAGACCAAATAACAGTTAGTTTAGACAGTAAAGTAAAAGACGGAGATAAAATATATATAAAAAAAGCTGTAAATGTCAAAGTAACAGTTGATGGGAAAGAGTTAAATATACAAACTGCTGAAAAAACGGTAGAAGATATGCTAAAAGCAGAAAAAATTGTATTAGGTGATGAAGACAAGATTACCCCATTAAAAAGTGATTCGCTAAAATCAGGTCTCGCAGTAAGGGTAACAAGAGTAAACACTGAGAATGTGAAGGAAACTAAAGCAGTTAAATTTGCAACCGAAATTAAAAGCAGCGATGAACTAAATAAAGGTGTAAAGAAAGTTATTCAAAAAGGCATAACTGGTCAGAAGGTTATAACTTCAGCTGTTGTTTATGAAAATGGCAAAGAAGTATCTAGAAAATTAGTTAATGAAGAATTTAAAGCACAGCCCGTTAAGGAAATAATTGCATTAGGTACTACTAGTGTATATACACCATCCCGTGGAGGCGATATTAGTTATACTAGGAAACTGAAGGTTAGGGCAACAGCATATACTGCTGATTATAGTTGCACTGGTAAGAGTGCGGGCGACCCTGACTTTGGTATAACTAGCACAGGGGTGAGGGCGAAAAGAAACTCAGAGGGATATAGTACTATAGCCGTTGATCCTAGCGTTATTCCATTAGGAAGCAAGATTTACGTAGAAGGGTACGGATATGGTATTGCAGAAGATATAGGTGGAGCTATAAAGGGTAATCATATAGATTTGTATTACGACTCCAGTGATGAAATGTGGGGTTGGGGAGCACGAAATGTAAGTATTTATATTGTTAAATAGGAGCGCAAGCTCCTTTTTTTGTTTTATAGTTCACTATTAATAAGTAAAATGGTATTATAGATACAGCAATAAAAAGAAATACTAAGGGATGTTTTTATTTTTTATGATTATATAATAAGGAAAATGCCTTAGTTTATCATAGCAGGTCGATAACCACATAATAAGTGGTGCCCTGCGGTATGAAGAATTAGGAGGACAATATGATTAAAGAAGTGATAGTAGTTGAGGGAAGAGATGATATCACAGCAGTTAAAAGAGCGGTAGACGCTGAACTAATTTCTGTAGGAGGCTTTGGAATCAACGAAAAGGTAATTAGTAAAATAAGGGAAGCTCAAAAGCGAAAAGGGGTAATAGTATTTACAGACCCAGACTTTGCTGGAGAAAAAATAAGAAAGATTATTACCAAAAGAGTAGCAAATGTAAAACATGCGTACATATCTCAAAAGGAAGGTACTAAGGACGGAGATATAGGTGTTGAAAATGCATCACCTGAAACAATATTAAGGGCTCTCGAAACTGCAAAATTTGAAGTCCAAGAGAAAAGAAAAGAGTTTGACGTGCAAGATATGATATTTTTCAAGTTAACAGCAGATATTAGAGCTAAGGAAAGACGCCATGCGCTCGGAAACGAATTAGGTATAGGATACGGTAATTCGGCGCAATTTATAACTAGGTTAAACAATTATGGAATTATAAAAGAAGAATTTATAAATGCTGTACAAAAAATAAACAAGGAGATGAATTATGGCAGATTTGACGATTAGTGAGGTTAGTAAAAAATATGAATTTAGATTCAAAAAAGGTTTAGGCCAAAACTTTTTAATAGATGACTCTGTGCTAGACGATGTTGTAGAGGGGGCAGAAGTTAATGAAGAAGATTTTATAATCGAAATAGGACCAGGATTTGGTACATTAACTAGAGCACTTTTAAGGAGAGCTAAAAGAGTTTGTGCTATAGAGCTAGACGAAAAACTTTTACCGATTTTGCAAGATGAATTAAAAGAGTTCGATAATTTTGAGCTTATACATAATGATGCTTTAAAAGTGGATTTTAATGAACTAATTAAGGATGAAAAATCTGTAAAATTAGTTGCTAATTTACCATATTACTTAACAACACCAATAATTGTTAACTTACTTACTGGGGGTTATAATTTTAAATCTTTAACTATAATGATACAAAAGGAAGTTGCGCAGAGGATAGATTCAGAGCCAAATTGCAAAGCTTACGGAGCCTTTTCAATATTAGTTCAGTACTACTGTGACACGAAAATACTTCGGCTCGTGCCGCCTTCAGCATTTTTGCCGCAGCCTAAAGTAGAATCTATGGTTATAAGATTAGATAGATTAAAAGAGCCTAAAGTTAAGGTGAAGGATGAAGAATTATTTTTCTCTATAGTCAGAAAATCTTTTAATATGAGAAGGAAAATCTTATGGAATTCTGTTAAAGATATAGGAATTCCTAAAGAAGATTTACTAAAATGTTTTGAAAGAGCAAACATTGATCCTAAGAGGAGAGGCGAGACTTTATCACTGCAAGAGTTTGCAACGCTTTCGGATGAAATAGGACTTGTAAAATAAATTTCTATATAGTGTTCATTTTTTATAATATGGTTCATATATTATAATGAATAAGTTTTATATGGAGGTAAATGCAGGTGACACCTAAAAAAAATTATAGTAGGTACTTTATTATATTACAAGAAGATGAAAAAGGCTATTCATTAGAAGCTGACAAGATTCCATCTGGATATGCAAAGCTTGAGATGAAAAACAGTAAATGTAAGGTTTCATACTACGTGCAAAACCTAAGGAAGGAAAAACAACCTTATTACATGATTTTAATATGCGGCAAAAAAGATGTAAACAAAATTATAAAAGTTGGTAAATTGAACATAGACGATCACGGTAGGGTAGACATTTCCCATGAATATGATATGGACAATATAGCGGATACCGGCATTTCTGCTGAAAAAATTATTGGAGCTGCAATTGTAAAATTCTTAGATGTTAATGTGATTTCAATAATGAGTGGATTTTCAACAACAGATAAACCAAATGAGTGGAAAAACTATAAACTAGCGGATTGTAATAAGGATAAGAAGGAAACTAGAGCAGATGATATAAGTAATGAATTTGATGAATATGAACAAAGCATTGAATTAATTAAAGTGAAAAATGCTGACGTAGTCGAACATTTAGAAGCTCAGGAGAAGGTAGATGGAGCAGCGGACACAAAAGTAGACACAAAGAAAAGAGGCAATGCCGAAGATATTGGACCTCTAGACGCTCAAAATAAAGTAGCTGATGAAGTAGTCGAACATTTAGAGACTCATGAGAAGGTGGATGAAGCAGCGGATACAAAAGTAGACACAAAGAAAAGAGGTAATATCGAAGATCTTGGATCTTTAGAAGCTCAAGATAAAGTAGCTGATGAAGTAGTCGAACATTTAGAGACTCATGAGAAGGTGGATGAAGCAGCGGATACAAAAGTAGAAACAATGAAAAGAGGTAATACCGAAGATCTTGGACCTTTAGAAGCTCAAGATAAAGTCGATAAAGTAGACAAGGTAGATACTACGCAAAGAATTAATATTGAAGATGTTGAGATTTCAGACAAACTAAAGGGAAAAAATGAAGTTAAGAAACTTGAAGATGATTTTGATGTAAATAGAGATAAGGATAAAAAGCAACATAAAGAAGATAAAAAAGATGAGTGTAATTATAAGGAGAAAAAGTCTTCAAAAGAGGAATATCCTAAAGGCGCTATGGGAGAATTCTTCAAGGTAGTAGCGCAAGATTTTGATGAAGTACCTGATTTTTCTAATGAAATTAAATGGTGCAAATGGTATAAAGTACCGGTTAGTAATTTAGAGAATATGTATGATTTGAGTGACTATAACAAATATACAATAGCATATTATCCTATGATTTCGTATTATCCGTATATTAGAAACTATAAATCTTTTATGTTAGGATATAAATGTGACTCAAGTGGGAAAATGAAATATATTGTTTATGGAATACCGGGAAGTAGAGCTAAAACTCATCAACCTTATGGAGGGAAAACTGGTTTTGTAAGTTGGATTTCAGATAAGGAGAATGATGAAATGGGATATTGGCTGATGTTTTATGATTTTAAAAATTCTACAATTGTTGTACCTTTAAAAAAATAATATATGTAGAATTAAATGTGTGGCTAAATAATTTAGTCGCACATTTAATTTTTTAATATTCTTTTAATGTATATCATATAGTATATTAACATTAATATGTGGAGGGGTACAGTGAAGGTTATACTTATAAACAGAAAAAAAGTTGGAATTATAGTAATAATCCTCGGACTGATGATCACGCTTTTGGGGATATCAAAACAATTTGATGACAAGCTAAAAGCTACTATTCTTGTGGAGAATGATATTAAACTACTTAATGATTATACAGCTATAGACGGAAAGGTAAGTTACAAATTGCCGGTTGGATGGACGACTAAAGAAAAAAAATTTTCTGGTGGTGAGATTATGTATCATAACGATTTTCAATCAAATGATGCAGTTATTCATGGCTTTGTAGAAGTTTGGAAAAATAAACAGGACTTAAAAGCATTTTTAGATAGTAGCAAGGAGATATCACAGAAGCAAAATGCGATTAGAAATTATAAAATAGATGACACTATTATAAATGGGAAAAAGACATACTTAGTGAAATACTTAATTAATGTAAGCGATAATAATTGGTACAAGGCCTATGAATATTTTATTGATGATGGAAAAGAGTTTTATAGAATTTCTTTTTTTACAAGAAATGTTAATTTTAAAGAGACTTATGGAGCTATTTTTGAAAGTATAGTTGAGACTTTGAAAGTTCGATAGGATGGATTAGACATCTCTCCGAATGTCGTATGAAATTAATTAGAGTTGCTTAAAACTTTTTAAAGTATTATAATTTATTTAATGATATCTAAAAGACCGTCCATTACCATATTGTGAGTCATTAAGTCATCACCTGCGGAGCTGTTGCAGCACTGAAGGTGATGATTTAACAAGTCATGAGCTAAGAGGATCAATTATGATTCTCTTAGTATTTTATTGTGCTAAGCAGCTTAAATAAAGGGAATAAAAAGGAGATGAATTTTAAAATAACAAAAGAAACTTTGTGGAAATAATATTTGAGAGTTAGGATAACAATATATAATTGTTATTTCCTGCAGAGATTAGCTAGGGGGATAACAAATGATTAAAAATAAAAGCAAACTAATTATATTTTGTTTTATAATTATAACTTCATTTATATTTACTGGATGTAAAAGCTTTGATGTAATTAAAGTAAAGCTTGGAGTGAAAAATGTTGATTTTGATTATATTGAGCAGGGGAGAATTAAAAAAATAATAATACAAAGTACTAGAGATAAAAGCTTTAGATTTGTGGTTACGGATGAAATAGCTATAAAAGATTTACATAAAATTTTATCGTCAGCTAAGGAAGTTAATGAAAAATCAACACTAGAGGCTGATTATATTTTTGAAATGTATGAAGGTGTCGATAAAGTCCATAAATTTAGTTATATAGCGGGACTTGATAAAAAAGATGGAGCTAATTTATATAGTGCAGATAAAAGTTATATTGTATCTAAAAGGATTGACAATGATATCATCAAAAACTTTTGGAATATTAGAAAGCCTATAGATTTTGAAACTGTATATTATGATTCTATTTTAAAGGTATTAGATAAGTATATAAAGGATGATGATAAAAGCAAAAAAATATTTGTCGATATAAGTGAAGATAATGAAGTGGCTAAATTTATATTATCAACTGATTTAGAATCATTTAAAAGTAAGCTATTAAATGATTTTAATGCACTATTGGTAAAAGATAAAAATACAGGATATGATGAGTTAGTAAGTGTTAAAACGGAAGGATACAAATCCACTATATACAAATCTTCTGTGACGATTAAGAATAAAGCGAATGAGAAGGAAAAGAAGTATTACGTAGTAGCGAAATACGATAAAGGATGGAATATTGAAATTTTTGAAGATGAAAAACCTAATGGATTTTAATAATTTGCAAAAAATAATAAAAAACTGTATTTAAAAATAAATGCAGTTTTTATTATTAAACTTAATTAGAGAAAATTTATCATTGTATCGTTAAGCATATTAGTAGGAGCATCAATATTTAAATCAATAGTATCTCCTATTTTTGAATTTTTAGGTAAGCGGGAAACACTTACGTTTATACTAGTTCCATTTAAAAAATTTATAAAAGCATCAGTATTGCTCATATCTATTATTTTACCAAACATTATAAAACCATCCTTTCATAATAAATAAACTATATTTATTATAGTTTTAGCAAAGAACACTATTATATTCATGAAAGTGATAATGTTTTTATGTATAATATGAACAAATGGACTTGCGTGCGAGAGAGTATGATTTATATTATACATAAACTAAGAAACACCTATCACAAAGTGATAGGTGTTTTTTCTATAATTAATTTATATTATAGATTAGATTTTGAATTATAATCTAGTAACGTTTGAAGCTTGAGGGCCTCTAGCGCCAGTAGTTATTTCGAATTGAACTTGTTGTCCTTCTTCTAAAGATTTATATCCGTCTCCTTGAATAGCTGAAAAATGTACGAATACATCCTCTTCTCCTTCTACGGATAAGAAACCAAACCCTTTTTCTGAATTAAACCATTTAACTGTACCTGTTTTCATATAACTTTCCTCCTGAATAAAAAAATTTGTAACATTTGTAACATAACTATTATGATACTACACTTTGGTGAATTTTTAAATAGTTTTTTGAAAATAATAATATTATCTATGTATTTATACTATTTTTTTACTAAAATGTATCTAAACACAACTTATATTATAATATCATAGCTATTTATAAAAATATATTCACCTACAACACTTTATTATTTATAATAGGTTTTAATCTAAATTGTATATATAGTTTGGCTTTTAATATGTTTTTTATACTATTTTATTTTTAAAGTTTTTATCAGGATGATATTATCAAAATTGAGCGGGTAGGTTAACTAATTATGTTAATAAGGCGATAACTATAAAAAATCAAAGGATATCGAGGTAACTAAAAATTAATTGGCTGTATTATATGATAGAAGTTAATTTAGAAATTGATATAAATTTTTTACTAGAGTATAATAAGCAAAGTAAAAGATACTGTGTTCGGAGGGGTCAAAATATGCTACATGTTGTCAAAAGAGATGGACGAGAGGTTCAATTCAATTCAATTAAAATTACAAATGCCATAAAGGGAGCGATGGATGAAATCGCTTTTAATTTAAAAGAAAGTGAAGTTATAGAGCTAACTCAAAAGGTCATAGAAAAAATTGAGGATTTGCAGAAACAGCAACTAACTGTTGAAGAAATACAGAATATTGTTGAAGGTACGCTTTTAGAAAATGGTCATAAGGTTATTGGAGTAGCTTTTTCTAATTACAGACGTGAACGTAACAAGATTAGAGAAATAAAATCAGACCTTATGAAAGCTATAGAAAAAATAGGAGTAGAGACAGATAGAGATAATGCTAATGTTGGTAATAACTTTAGTTCTAAGTTACTTAGAATTGCTAGCGAATCAAACAAATGGCATAATTTATCTATGATGCCTAAGCATTTATCAAAAGCACATGAAAATGGTGACGTATATTACCATGATCTAGATAGCTATAATTTAACTGTAAATTGTTTGCATATACCAACAAGAGAAGTATTAGAAAGAGGGTTTAATACAGGATACGGATATATAAGAAAAGCAAAAAGGATAGAGTCTGCAGCAGAACTTTCATGCATTTTACTTCAATCAACGCAGAATGATATGTTTGGAGGTCAATCACATCCCGATTTTGACAATGACATGGCGGCATTCATAGAATATACAAGGCAAGAAATTAGACAAGAAATTAGAGAACTTGGTGTAGATGAGCACAAAATTTGCGAATTTGCGGAACGTAAATTAAGAAGAGCTGTAGAACAATCTATGCAGGGCATAGTATATAACCTAAACACAATGCATAGCAGAGCTGGATCACAAGTGCCTTTTAGTTCGATGAATATTGGAGTGCCGGAATCTAAAGACGCAGCACTCGTATGTGAAATATTTTTAATTGAATACGAAAAAGGACTTGGGAAAGGGGAACAACCTGTATTTCCAAACATAATTTTTAGGGTTAAAAAAGGGGTCAATAGAGAAAAGACTGACCCATATCACTACTTATATAAGCTTGCTTGTCGCGTTGCTAGTAGGAGAATGAATCCTACCTTTATGAACTTGGATGCTGATTTTAATAAATTCTACTATGATCAAGGGATTACTCCGGCTACCATGGGATGCCGTACTTATATTTGCTCTAATGCAAATGGAGAGGCAGGAACAAAAGGGAGAGGAAATATTGCTCCAGTAACTTTAAATCTTCCTAGACTTGGTATATTAGCGAAGGGAGAGGTAGATAAGTTTTACAAATTACTTGACAGTAAATTAGAACTTTCTAGAGAAGCACTTATGCATAGATATGATGTTTTAAAAAAATTAAGAGTTAAGGATCTACCTTTTGTAGCAGGGCAAGGTCTTATGGTAGGTAGTGAAGGGTTATTACCTGAGGATTCCATAGAACCTATTTTAAAAAATGGATCATGGGGTATTGGTTTTATAGGGCTTGCAGAAACGGTAGCGTCGCTAACTGGAAAACATCATGGAGAATGTGCAGACTCCAGAAAATTAGGGGTTGAAATAATATCTTATATAAGGAATTATACTGACAAGCTGATAGATGAAACTAAGCTTAATTGGAGTGCTTATGCTACGCCGGCTGAAGGATTAAGTGGTAGATTTATACTTCAAGACAAGGCTGTATTTGGTGAAATACCAGGGGTTACTGATAAAGAATATTATACAAATAGTTATCATATTCCAGTAGGGTATCCAATATCAATTAAGGAAAAAATAGATATCGAGGCGCCTTATCATAAATTATGTAATGGTGGACATATTAGTTATATAGAACTTGACGATTATCCAACAGAAGAAATTATAATGGACATATTAGATTATGCATATAAGCAAACGAACATTAGTTATATGGGCATAAATTTCCATATAAGATATTGTAAAGACTGTGGAACATATCTCCAAAGTGGAGCACATAAATGTAGCAAATGTGGAAGTAGTAATATACAAGGGATTTCAAGAGTAACAGGTTACTTAAGTTTGGATGAGAGATTTGGTAACGGGAAGACAGCAGAGAGAGCAGATAGAATATCTCATACTGCGGGTCATGTATGTACATATTAAAAATCGACTAAGTACGATGAAAATGATGGGCAATTGTATTAAACAATTGCCCATCATTTTCATATGATTATTTTATAAAAGGTGGTGGATTGAATGAAACTTCAAATAGGCGGATTTCTAGATAATTCATTAGTTAATGGAGATGGACTTAGGTCTGTAATTTTTGTGTCTGGATGCATGCATAACTGTAAAAGTTGCCAAAATGAATTTATGCAAGATTTTAATTATGGGGATTCTATTTCAATAGATGATATTGCACAAAAAATAGAGAATAATATGCCTATAATAAAAGGGGTTACCTTTTCAGGAGGAGAACCTTTTGAGAGTGCGATAGCTTTAACGAAACTATCAGAGAAATTAAAGGGCCAGGGATTAAATATTTGGTGTTATAGTGGATACACTTTCGAAGAACTAATGCATAGCGGAGATAGTGACAAACTAGGGCTATTAAGTTGTATTGATGTACTTATTGATGGCAAATTTGATAAAGAATTAAAGGAAGGCGCTAGTAAGTATACTGGATCATCTAATCAGAGAATCATTGATGTTAAAAAAAGTATTTTAGAAAATCAAATTGTATAATGGAATAAGCGAATATAAAATTCATTATTAATATTTTGATCCAATGTGAAATAAAAAAGGAAAGCCCACCACTTATTTAAAAATGGTAGGCTTTTCTTCTAAATATAGTTTAATATTTTGACAGACATGGATTCTTTTATTTCATCGTTAACCACTAAAGTATTACTATCTATCTTTGAGGCGTTTTTCATATGCATAAGATATGTTTCTACTCCCTCTAATGGAAGAGATAGTTGTGAAGTTTTATAGTGCATAGGTATAACTATTTTGGGGTTTATTTTTTTAGTAACTTCCGACGCTTCCTTGCCATCAATTGTATAATTACCCCCTACTGGGATAAACAATATATCTACATCTCCAAGGGAGGATATATCATCATTTGAAAGAGTGTGGCCTAGATCTCCTAAATGACATAAGGAATACCCATCCATTCTAAAGGTGAATATTATGTTATCGCCCCGTTTTGCACCTTTATTTTTGTCGTGATAAGAAGGGGTACCTTTTATAGATATATCATGTAAAGTGGAAATACCAATTTTATCTATGATTTTATAATTGCCAGTTAGCTCTTTGATATAATTATGATCAAAATGTTGATGACTTATAGTTACAATATCTGGACTACCTTTATAAATATCATACCCTAAAGTATTGTCAAATGGATCTGTTAAAAGCTTCACACCTTTTGAATCTTCCAAAAGAAAGCATGAATGACCTAACCAAGTTATTTTCATGTAAATTCTCCTTTTGTTAAATGGTTTCTCTTTGTTATGGTATGTGACTCCCACTTATAGAAGTGGGAGTCTTTCCTTCTGAAATGCCTTTAAAATTAATATATTGTGTAGTAAAAGAACATTTTATACGGTCATTTCATGACTCACAATATATAATTTTGATTTTTATTAAATATCTAATAAATTCTTTTTATAGTTAGAATAATAATGTCTAAGCTCTTCCATTTGTGCATCTAATTGTATTTGTAATGATGAAAGTTCTTCATAGTTTTCAAGTTTAGAGGCTTCTTTTATTTTAGTAAATAGGCTTTTCTTAGAATAAGTATCCTTCATAAGAGAATGTCTAAGGTCATTAATTTTTTGCCAATTTGCTAAATCTAAATCTAAAGCTTTTTCAGCAGTGTGAATCATTTCAGATTTTCGAATCTCTTCTGCATAATTATTTAATAACCTATTATTTATTTCAGTAACCCATCTACTGGTTATTGCCATTTTAAAGCTATTTATTATGCTAGTAGTAAATACATTGGAAGTCGTAAGAACCTTAAGCTTTTCAGGATATTCTTCTAATGTACGAACATTTTCATAAACAGTTTTTGGTGCTTTTCCAAAATATTTTGCGCGCTCTTCTTCTGTATAGAATTCGAATACATCTTCTTCACTTCTGTAAGCTCTATCTTTTTCTAAATAATCGCTGTCGTCTCCTGGTGCTTTAGATAATTCTTTCAAAAGGTCATCTTCAGATTTATTGTTTTCGATGGCATATACAATCCCATCGAGCATTGTCATATATAGGGTAGATAAAGCTAAATAGGCATTAGTATGTGGACATGGAGATCTAAGCTCAAATCTTGTAGCAAGTGGATTATCAAGGTCTCTTATTAAGGCTAAAAGTATAGATCTGTTTCTCGATGGAATATCTACACTGTGACCAAGTGAAGTTACTATGCAAATAGGAGCTTCAAAACCAACTTTTAATCTTCTTAAAGAATCATTTGTTGAAGAAACAAATGGATTTATTACTTCATAATTTTTAAGTACGCCCATCACGGAAGCATAACCTAAAGTGCTTAAAAAATGTTTTTTATTTGAATTGAATAAGTTAACTCTCTTTCCATTTTTTAATCTTACAGCGACTCCAACATGAATATGTTCACCGCTTCCAGCCACATCATGTACAGGTTTTGCTAAAAAATTAACATCTAGACCGTTAAGTCTGAAGGTTTCCTTTACTAAATTTCTGATAAATAGCTCATTATCTGCACATTGTAGAGCATTTGAAAACTTCCAATCTATTTCAAGTTGTTCCATAATATGTGTTAGAGTACCAGCTTCACCTATTTGAGCTTTTACCCCACCAACTTCTTTATGGCCCATTTCAGGTTCGAAACCATACTCTTCCATTAAAAGAAGTGTTTGCTCGAGAGCTGTTCGAACATTTCCTTTAGTTTTACTCCAATATTGCTCTTTTAGTACTTGCGAAGTAGATAGTTCTTCTATATCGGCCTTATCATTAGGTGTTTTTACCCAAAATTCTAACTCAGTAGCAGAAGTGAGCATTAGCTCATCAATATCTTTATATTCAAAATTAAAAGAAGTTAAAGATGATGGATTTTCTTTGAATAAATTAAGAAGGGTTGTTTTAAAACATTCAACGGATCTTTTTAAGATTGATCTTGAATCTACTGGGAGATTATCATGTAATAATATACATGGAATTTTTAATGTACCTATAGGTAATGTTGTTTCAGGGTCAATGTTTTCATAATTGTAGTCGACGTACCAATTACAGTCAAAATCTGCTAGCATGTCTAATTTAGCATTGTTTAGAGTTGCAATACCTGGCAATACTACAGATGAACCATCAGTTTGAATAGCACCGTCCGCGAAGCCACTAATATCATTTAAGAATATTTTCATTGGAATTCTCTCGTCAGTGTCATTACCTGATAAGTCAATACCAACTAGTGAGACGAATTTCACCTCAGGGTGAGCAAGTAAAGTTTCTTTAATTTCTTTTTCAGAATGCTTTTCTTTAGGAATTACATAAATTAATTTTTTCAAAATAATATTCCTCCTTTAAAGTATATAAATTGCTTAAAAGCCACTAAAGTGACTTGATTAACCTTTTTAGAAATAGAATCATGATCTTAGCAGAATACTTGAATTGCCTGTAACAAGGCTACCACATATAGAAGTAGAGAGCTTTTCTTAGAAATACAACAAAATTTTATTTGTAAATAAAATGATTTTATTATGAAAATGCAAGTATGTCAATAAGAAAACATCACAAAACACAATAAATTATAAATCAATGGCGCTGATTTGCAAGTTATTACAAATGAAAAATCATTTATAAATTCAAATCATAACAAAGTTTATTTTTAACTAGTATTATATCACATACATCTATGAAAAGGTGATATTTAAATAATCAAGGTGTTATTGAAGGTTTGTAGAATAGTATTACCAAAATATCAAGATATAGGATTTATAACACAAATTTTAAATTTTAGATATAGACCTCTTTTTTTTCATGGTAAATACAAGAGAATTTAAAAAGAAATTGACAATGAAAATTCATTATAATATAATGATAAGAAGTTCATAGTAATTATTGATTATGACTAATAAAAAGCTTTGATTAGGAAAAGTATTTAAGCAAGTAACTTACAGAGAATGGGGCAGGTTGAGAACCCATAGTGAAGGTTTAGAGAAAATCACCTAGGAGCTGAGAGCTGAATGTTTAGTAAGCTTATCCGTATTTCTGCGTTAAAGAATAAGGTATTATTGTACTTGAATTTATATGTATTATATAGGTGGTATAACGAATTTAACTTCGTCCTATTTAGGGTGGGGTTTTTTTATATTTAAAAATATTGTAGTACCACAGGTGATGATTTAACGATATTTCAGAAGGAAAGTTCCCCACATACAAATAGTAATTATTAAATAAAATAGGGAAAGGAGTTTTATTATGTATAAGAAAAATGATGCTTCAAAAAGTTTTATGGATATAGAAAAAGATGTGCTTAAGCTTTGGAAAGAAAAAGATATTATTCAAAAGAATTTTGATTTAAATGAGGAAGGAGAGTCCTTTACTTTTTATGATGGTCCACCAACGGCTAATGGAAAACCACATATCGGGCATGTTTTAACAAGAGTTATGAAGGATTTAATTCCAAGATATAAGGTAATGAAGGGATATAATGTTCTTAGAAAAGCTGGGTGGGATACCCACGGATTACCGGTAGAACTTGAAATAGAAAAAAAACTTGGAATTAATGGTAAGCCTGGAATAGAAACTTATGGTGTGGAAAAGTTTGTGAAAGAATGTAAGGACAGTGTTTTTAATTATGTAAATATGTGGGAAGAAATGTCGGATAGGGTAGGATACTGGGTAGATATGGAGAAGCCATATGTAACTTATCACAATGATTATATTGAATCGGTTTGGTGGGCATTAAAGCAAATGTGGGATAAGGATCTATTATACAAAGGTCATAAAGTAATGCCTTATTGTCCAAGATGTGGAACATCTTTATCATCTCATGAAGTGGCTCAAGGATATAAAGATGTAAAAGAAATGTCAGCATATGTGAAATTTAAAGTGAAGGGTGAAGAAAAATTTATACTTGTTTGGACTACAACTCCTTGGACACTTCCAAGTAATGTAGCACTTGCAGTAAACAAAAAATATGATTATGTTGAGGTAATTGAGGAAGGTGAGACTTTAATACTTTCGAGAGATTTATTAAGTAAACTCGTGGGAGAGTATGAGGTAGTACGTGAATTTAAAGGAGAAGCTCTAATAGGCCTTGAATATGAGCAAATGTTTAATTTCTATACTCCAAAAGAAAAAGCTTTCTATGTAGTACACGGAGATTTCGTAACACTCTCAGATGGTACAGGGATAGTCCATATTGCTCCGGCTTATGGTGAAGATGATAATTTGCTTGGTAAAAAATATGATTTACCACTTATTAATTTAGTTGATGTAGAAGGAAAATTTGTAGATTGCGTTGCTCCATGGAAGGGCATTTTTGTTAAAGAGGCTGATGCTAAAATATTAGAATACTTAAAAGAAAACAATATTTTATATAAAGCAGAGAAATTTGAACACTCATACCCACACTGTTGGAGATGTGATACACCACTTTTATATTATCCAAGAGAAAGTTGGTTTGTAAGAATGTCTTCAGTAAGGGACAAACTTATAGATAATAATAATAAAATTAATTGGATGCCAGATAACGTGCGAACAGGTAGAATGGGTAAATTCCTTGAAGGCGTTATAGATTGGAGTATAAGTAGATCTAGATATTGGGGGACTCCACTTCCAATTTGGGAATGTGAATGCGGTCATCGCGAACTTATTGGAAGTATAGCAGAACTTAATGAAAAGGGAATAGATGTGCCAGGAGGAATAGAGCTTCATAAACCATTTATAGATAAGGTAAATTTAAAATGTCCAAAATGTAGCAAATCTATGACTAGAGTAGAAGAAGTTATAGATTGTTGGTTTGACTCAGGATCAATGCCATTTGCGCAACATCACTATCCATTTGAAAATAAAGAAATATTTGAAGCTAATTTCCCAGCTCAATTTATTTCAGAAGCAGTAGATCAAACAAGAGGATGGTTCTATACGTTACTTGCGGTATCTACAGCTGTATTTGATACAAACCCATTTGAAAACTGTATTGTACTAGGGCATGTATTAGATAAAAACGGAATTAAAATGTCTAAGCATAAAGGGAATGTGCTAAGTCCATTTACAGTGCTAGAAAATCAAGGAGCAGATGCTCTAAGATGGTACTTTTATACTGCTAGTGCGCCATGGTTACCTTCAAGATTTTATGAAGGCGCGGTAATTGAAGCACAAAGGAAGTTCATAGGAACTCTTTGGAATGTATATTCATTCTATATTCTATATGCTGAAATAGATAATTTTGACCCAACTAAATATGATAGCTTTGAATCTGAGAATATTATGGACAAATGGATGATGTCAAAATTAAACACATTAGTTAAGAATATAGATGACCATTTGACAAATTATAGAATAACTCAAGGTGCTCTTGAACTCGAAGGTTTTGTAGATGAACTTTCTAATTGGTATGTAAGGCGCAATAGAGCAAGATACTGGGTAGAGTCACTTACAGATGATAAGATAGGCGCTTATATGACATTATATAGAGTTATCACAACTTTTGCCAAAATATCTGCTCCATTTATACCGTTTATAACAGAAGAGTTATATCAAAACTTAGTAGTTGCATTTGACAAAAGTGCACCAGAAAGTATTCACTTATGTGCATGGCCTGAATATAGAGAGGATCAAGTGGATAAAGTATTAGAAGAAGAAATGGATATGGCTTATAAGACTGTTAAATTAGGAAGAAGTGCACGAAATGCTGCTAATATAAAGAATAGACAGCCGCTTTCTAAAATGCTAGTTAGTTCTAAATCTCTTCCGGAATATTATGGAGATATAGTAAAAGAAGAACTTAATATTAAAGAAGTAGAGCTAGGAGCTGATATTTCTAAATATGTTAAATTTGAAATTAAACCAAATTTACCTGTGCTAGGTAAGCCATATGGTAAGCTAATACCAGGAATTAAGAAAGCAATAGGAGCTATGAACCAAATGGAGCTTGCTCAAACTATAAATAACGGGAGCATAGTTACTATAAATGTAGCGGGAACAGAAATAGAACTCAATAGCGAGAAATTACTTGTTACAATGCAAGGGCTTGAAGGCTATGCATTTGCTGGGGAAGGTGAAATGGGAGTAGTCTTAATGACTAACATCACCGAAGAACTTAAAGAAGAAGGAAACGTACGTGAGATCTTAAGCAAGATTCAAAACATGAGAAAAGAAAGTGGTTTTGAAGTTGCTGATAAGATTAGAATTTACGTATCTGGAAATGAAATGCTTCAAAATGTAATTTCGAGATTTGAGGAACAAATCAAACGGGATACTTTATCTGTAGAAGTTGTATATAATGGTGAAAGAGAATATACGACGGTTAAGATAAATGGTGAAGATTTAAAACTAGATTTAGAAAAATTGTAATTAATGATTTAGAAAGTATGTGATATTAAGCACATACTTTCTTTTTTAGTAATAATAATGTGCGGGTACACTTTATGAGATATATTTATAAATATCATTGTAAACTTGATTTAATGGGAACACTATAACTATACTAATAGTAGCAAGTTCATATATAACTTGAAATGACAGGCTTTTATCAGTATAATGATAAGATAAGAAAATAGTAGGAGTTGAGAAATATGGCTGCGTCAATAAAAGATGTTGCAAGAGAAGCGGGAGTTTCTATTGCCACAGTATCCAGAGTTTTAAATGATATAGATGTGGTAAATGAAGACACTAAGAAAAAAGTAAATGATGCTATAAAAAAATTGTCGTATAGGCCTAATATAGTTGCAAGAAGCTTAAAAACTCAAAAATCTAGTACTATAGGGATAATTATACCGGATATATCAAATCAATTTTATCCTGAAATTGTTAGAGGCTGTGAGGATGTAGCTAATATTTATAAATACAACATTATGCTTTGCAACGCGGATTTAGACGTAGATAAAGAAATGGAATCTTTAAGAATACTTAAAGAGAAAATGATAGATGGGGTTATATACATGAGTAATTCCATAGAGAATAATGTTATAGACTTAATAAAAGAGCTCGAAATGCCGACGGTTCTTGTAGAAACTACAGATGCTGGAGGAATATTACCTAGTGTTACTATTGATAATGTAAGGGCAGCGGCTGATGCGGTAAAATATTTGATAAATAAGGGCAATAAGAAAATTGCATATGTAGGTACTGATATAGAAAAAGTTAATGCGCTAGCTAAAAGGCACACTGGCTATATAAAAGGGCTTGAGGAAATGGGAATAACACTTGATAAAGAGCTAATTTATCTTGGCGGAGTTAAGGCTAGAGATGGGTACAAGGGGATTAATGCGATATTAGATAAAGGTGTCCAAATAGACGCAGTATTCTGTGCTAGTGATGAAATTGCTATGGGAGTAATAAATGCATTAAGAGATAAATCTATTAAAGTTCCGGAGGACATAGATGTTATGGGCTTTGATGATATTTATTCAGCTTCAATATTCTATCCTAAATTGACTACAGTGGCTCAACCAATGTATGACATGGGATCTGTAAGTATGAGAATGCTTATAAAAGCTATAAATAATTTAGAAGTTGAGGAAAAACATTTTGTATTACCATATAGAATAGTGGAGAGAGATTCCTGTAAATAAATATAAGTCTTATTAAAACAAAATAAGTTTTAATAAGACTTTTTACATTATTTTCATGAGCCTTGAATATACAATTAGGTGATTTTATAAATGTCAAATTAACAAGTTGGAGGTAACGAAGTTTTGAATATTAATAATAAAGTAGAAAAAATATTTTCATATTTACTAAGTATAAAAAATATGAATCAAAAAACTATAAGAAATATTAATGAATATGAAAATGTACATTGGCAAAAGGAACTCCAAAATATTAGTGGGTGCACTTTTAATGTTGATGAAAATAAGGATTATTGGTTAACTATAGATGAGAGAGCAGGAAAATTATACGCTCAGTTTCAGAAAACATATTTAAAACTAGAAAAAAACAGTGAAGATTTAGAGGTGATTTGGTCAAATGGGCTTTTAACTTGGGAAAAAGAGGGCAAAAAAGTAGTCCATCCTATTTTTACGACTAAAATAGAAATAAAGCTTGATTCAATGAAAAAAATATTTACCCTAAAACCATATAATAACCAAACCAATGTGGAGCTTGAATTTTTAAATGAATACCTCGAAGTAAACTTAGACAGTTTACTAAGCATTCGCAATAAAGCAAAAGATATGGCTCTGGATGTAAGAAATATTGAAATGGCTTCGAAAATATTCGAAGAGATAGCTATGCTTTTAAAAGCTCACAGGTCGGGTTTTTATATTGAGGAGCTAAGCGGTGAATCAGATATAAAGATTCAAAGTAACATGCAATTTTACAATGCCCCATGCATCATACTTCGTAAGGTTGACACAAGACTTTGGAATATGGAACTAAATGATGTATTAACGCAAATAAGAGCGGGATTTCCTATTCCTAAAACTATAGAAGCTTTAGTTTCAGAGGAAGATATGGTGCAAGATATCGAGGAACTTAAAGAGTGGGCGGAAGTGGGACAAGATGTATTATTTCCTTTGCCTGCAAATCAGGAGCAAATGGAAATAACTAAGAGACTCGCTGAAAACTTTGGCATTGTTGTACAGGGACCGCCAGGTACTGGTAAAAGCCATTCTATAGCTAATTTAATATGCCATCTTTTGGCACATGGCAAGAGGGTACTAGTGACAAGCCAAACAGATAGAGCATTAAGGGTTTTGTCTAATAAAATCCCCGAAGAAGTTAGGGCATTATGTATAAGTATATTGGGAAATGATACGAAATCACTAGAAGAATTGGACGAGTCTGTTAGAAAAATAACTGAAAATTTATCAATGGATACTAAAGAATTACATAAAGACATAAAACTCTTAAAATATAAACTTAGTAAGTGCATCGAAACTCAAAAAAAATTATATGAAGGGTTAAAATGCATTGAAGATAGAGAAAACGACAAGGTAGAGTATGAAGGTCAAAAATACACATTAATGCATATGGCTAAGTGGGTTAAAGATAATGAAGATGCTCATTCTTGGCTAGTAGATAAGGTTGATTTTAATAAACAAAATCCCTTAGGTCATGAAGAATTTAATAAGTTAGTTACATTATCAAGTAGAATTACAAAAGAGCAAATACATGAAATAAATAACATAGATAAGTACAGAGCGATATTGCCTAAAGAAGACGAGTTATGTTATAAAATATTAGAATTATTTAAATTAGAACAGTATCAACATATTCATGAGAATAATATTAAAGACTGGAATAATGTTAAGTCTATAGATTATGGAAATAGAAGATTACTAAAACTTGTAGATGATGCAATAGAAAGACTAGAAGAGTTTGAAAATAGCTGGCTAAATAATGTTATGACACATTATTATTCTAATAACGAATCACAAGGTGTTTGGCAACAATTAGTTAATAAGTGTAATGAATATATAAGAAGTATAAGTGAAATTAAGCAAGAATTAAATGATCACAAGTTAGAAATACCGACTGATGTTGATATAAACAAATTTAAAAATGACTTTGATGTTGTATCAAAAACAATAAATGAAAAAGGCAAACTGGGAATTGTATTTAAAATGATCCATGGTAAGTTTAAATATATATTCGCGGGTTGCAAGGTGGATTATGAGCTTATAAATAATAGTGAACAAATAAGGGTAGTTAATTTATATATAAAGCTACAGCTATTAGAAAGAGAACTTAAAAATACTTGGAATAATACAATAGAAGAGTATGGGGCAAAGATTATAGATGATTCAAACTTAAACTATGTAAGTGAAGTCGCGGGTTGCATTAGGGGTATTGAAACGATTATTAACTGGGACAAAGACTTTAGAAATAATATAATTAATTTTTTACCAGATAAAAACCTGACGATTAGTTTACGTTGGTATGAAAAAGAATCATATATCTATCTAAAAAATGGATTTGAGAGTTTAAGGCTTATAAATAAATATAATAAATTAAAACTAGAAATGGAAGGGATAGAGAAAACATTCAATAATGTAGGGTGCATGCAAAAGTTACACAATGCTATAAAAACAAGAGACGTTGATAGTTTACATTCTGTTTATATGGAGATTGATAGTCTAATGCAAGTGGCGAGTAGTGTGTTAGAATTAACACAATTAAGCAAAAAGATAGAAAAATGCTGTCCGATATTACTTGAAAATATCACAAATGATAATAAAAAGGCCATGAAGAGTTTAGAAAATTTAAATTGGGAAAAGGCATGGAAGTGGAAAAAATGGAATGATTTTTTGTGCGAATTAGAAGAAATTGATGTAGAAGCTTTAGAGAAAAATATAGCCCAGGAAAAAATTAAAGAAAAATATATTATAAGAGAACTTGTTTCTAAAAAAAGTTGGTTTAATCAAATAGAGCGTACTACTGAGGCTCAAAAAAGAAGCTTATTTACTTGGATGGAAGCTATAAAAAGAATAGGAAAGGGCACAGGAACTCAGGCAGTGAAATATAGGAAAATTGCACAAAAGGAAATGGAAAATTGTAAGGATGTAATTCCTGTATGGATTATGCCAATAAATAGAGTCATGGAGAATTTAAAGCTTACGGATAATTTATTCGATGTGGTAATTGTGGACGAGAGCAGTCAAAGTGATATATCAGCTATAACAGTTTTAATGAGGGCTAAGAAGGCAATTATTGTAGGAGATGAAAAGCAAATAAGCCCAGAAGCCATTGGAAAGGACCATGTTGCTGTAGAAACTTTAATAAACACATATTTAGAAGACATTCCACATGCAGAATGGTTTGATCTAAAAACTAGCTTGTACAATACAGCCCTAAGGGTATTCCCAAATAGATTATTATTAAAGGAACACTTTAGGTGTGTTCCAGAGATAATAGGATTTAGTAATGAATTGTGCTATTCGGGCGAAATAATACCTTTAAGAAGAATAGACGCTAAAGAGATAGTTGGCCCATTTATAGTAACCTCTAAAGTTACTCAGGGATGTAGGGATGAAGCTAAGGCTATAAACGCAAACGAAGCAAAAAGCATTGTAGATAAGATAGTAGAGTGTTGTAGTGATGAGAGGTATAATGGCATGACAATGGGAGTTGTATCGTTACTAGGGGACGCTCAAGCTGAATTAATACTGGGCATGTTGGTAGAGACACTTGGCATGGAGGAAATACTGCAAAGAAGACTTATATGTGGAGATGCTTATTCCTTCCAAGGGGATGAGAGAGATGTAATGTTCCTATCGATGGTTATTGCAAATAATGCTAAATTTACAGCTTTAACTAAGGGATCAGATATAAGAAGATTTAACGTAGCGGCAAGCCGTGCAAGGAATCAAATGTGGCTATTTCACTCAGTCGATTTAGATAACCTCAATAATAAATGTGTTAGATACTCACTATTAAAATATTGCCTTGAGGAGAATGAACCTAAGGAAGAAATTAAATCACAACAATATTTATTATTAAACGATTTTGAGGAGCACATAGAAAAATGCATAAAAGAAAATGGATATAAGATCACACCAAAGGTTAAAGTGGGAAAATATACTATAGACTTTGTTGTAGAAACGGATTTATCCTTGGATATTCCTGGAGGTCATTATAAAAAAATAGCAGTTAAATGCATTGGAATGCCACAAGATGAAAATTATAATTGGCAAAAGCAGTATGAAATGCAAATGTGTCTTGAAAGGGTTGGATGGGAGTTTTATAAAATACGTGCCAGTGAATTTTATAGAAATCCTAGTGTAGTTATGGATAGATTATCACAAAAATTAAATAACTAGAAAACACATAAAACCTACTTAGTGAAATTTTTGTTTGCATATTATTCCAATTAAGTTATAATAAGTATAATGGCAGAGCATGATAATAGTATGATTTTTAATAAGAGGGTGAGAGGAATGACTAGCAAAGTGAAGAACGTAATATGGATGATATGGAAGAATGAACAAGAAGAAACATTTAAAGTAGGCGAATTAAGTAAAGGACCGGAAAAATATTATTTCAAATATGATATTGAGGGTGTTAAAAAGGCTGAAGCATATGGATTCTCTCCATTGCCGTGTTTTCCTATAGTAAATTCAAAGTATTTCAGCGAAGAATTATTTCGTTCATTTGTAACGCGACTACCATACCAGGGAGAAAAGGATATGACCTCTGTTTTAAAGGAATATAATATTGACGAATACGATGATTTAGAATTACTTGGAAAAAGCGGAGGCAAAATGTCAACAGACAGATTTGAATTTGTTTCGCCTTTTGATGAAGAGCGTATTGTTTTAGATAAAGAAGGTATTATCTCGGATGAGAAATAAAAACATCTAGACAAAAAGTGTGTAGGATGAAAAATATATTTTTCAGCCTACACATTTTTTGTTTTTCAAAATATGATAAGAAGTATAAGCAATTTTCAAATTTATAAAACTAAATACTTAAACAATATTATAAATTGTTCTCACAACATAGACTTATGAATCATAAAATGAAATGAGTAATAATTTGGGGTGGTATTTTGCTATACGTACTAATCTTAGCAGGTGGAAAAGGAACAAGACTTTACCCTCTATCTCGTGCACAAAACCCGAAGCAGTTTTTGAATATTATCAATAATAAGAGCTTTTTAAGAAGCACTGTGGATAGAATAAAATGTTTAGTTAGAAATGAAAATATTTATGTAGTTACAAATGAAGATTATTTTGATAAAATATGTGAGGAACTTCCAGAAATTAATAAAAAAAATATATTTGTGGAACCTAGTAATAAAGAAACTGCCACTTGTATAGGTCTATCCGCTGCCAAGCTAGTGAAGCAGGACAAGGAAGCAACCATGATAGTTTTACCTTCTGATCATTATATAGAAAATGAAAAGGAGTTTAAAGAAACTATTTTACAGGGAGTTGAAATTGCAAATAAAAAAAGAGGACTAGTCACCATAGGTGTACAGCCCACAAGACCAGAAACTGGGTATGGTTATATAGAAATGGGAGATAGGGTAAACGCTGATATGCCTACGTTCAAAGTAGAACGATTTTTAGAAAAACCTAATACCGAAGTAGCCAAGGATTTGCTCTTAAAAGGAAACTTCCTTTGGAATAGTGGTATGTTTGTATGGAGAGCAGATGTGTACTTACGAGAGATGGAGAAGTATTTACCTAAGATGTATAAAAGATTAATGACTATATATCAAGCTTTAGAGACTGATGAAGAAACCGAGGTAACAAAAGAACAGTACAATGAAATAGATGGAATATCAGTAGATTTTGGCATAATGCAGAAAACTAGAAAGGCATTTGTTATAAAATGTGACTTTGTATGGGATGACATAGGAACTTTTGCAGCACTTTCAAGGTTTCTAAGTAATTTACGAGGTAACAATGTATTGGGTAACACGTTTATGGAAGAGAGTGAAAATTGCTCAGTATTTGGTAAGGACAGACTTATAATTGGGTTTGGTGTAAAGGATCTTATAATTGTCGATGCAGGAGATGTAATACTCGTAATGGACAAGAATAAGGATCAGGAGATTAAGCATTTGGTTAATGAACTTAAAGAGTATGAAGAAACGGAAAAATATATATAATTTAATTTTAATAAGCCCCACCTATAGGGGGGGCTTATTGGTTACTTTATCCATACAAATTCATAGGGGTTTAGATCAATATTACCCTTTATTTCTCTGCCTGTAACTATGTCAATTCCCACAATATTAGGGTTGATTTTTACTGTTTTTGAGTCTACATTTACTATAAATGTTATCTTTTCTTTAGTATGGTCATTATATCTTTCTAATACAAATATATTTTCTCCTAAATCTAAAACCTCTTGAGATGCAAAAGGTGAAAATGCTGAATGTGTTTTTCTAATTTCAACTAATTCCTTTGTTCTATTAAATATAGCCTTTTTTCTTTCATCATTATCTAATTCATTAGATAGCTTGCTAAATTCAAGCTTTTCTCTATTAATTCTTCTATTTATTCCTGACGATTCTAAGCCCTTATAATCATTTCTTGATCCTAATAATGAATGATAGTATATAGCAGGTACTCCTACAAAAGATAGTAATATTGAAATTGAAGCTATTATCTTATTAACTTCATCCTCTAAAGTAATATCTTCATCTATATTTATAATAGCATCATTATAATTAATATTAAGTTCATATACCGACCTACTTCCATCCGCATTATTCTTATAAGAAACTCTTCCTCCATTTTTATTAACCTTATCTACTAAAACTTGTCTTTCATTATCAGTTAAGATTCCTTCTGTTGGTCTCATCCCTATTCCATCATGACTTGATAAGAAGTTAAAATATGTAGCTGTATCAGATACCTTATCTATAGTATTTGCCCACTCTGTTAACTTTTTAGAATTATGGGTTGTAAGAGTGTATAGTACTAGTGGTGGTAACGGAAATTGATATACCATATTTGCTTCATTACTCTTATCTCCAAAGTAACTTATATTTTCACTGTGAGGTACATTAGTCTCCGTTATTATTTGAGTGTTTTCTTTAAAGTAATCAAACAATAGTCTCCAAACCTCAATAACTGCATGGGTTTGAGGGAGATGCATGCAGTTTGTGCCAGACTGCTTCCATAAGAAACCTATAGCATCTAACCTTATTGATGTTGCGCCATTTCTAGCATAGTTTAATAATATATCTGTCATTTCTAATAAAACTGCAAAACATCCAAAGTTCACATCGATTTGGTCTTCACTGAACGTTGTCCATACTGTTTTTATTCCACTTTCGCCTTCATACTTATGGAATAATGGTGATGTTCTGGGCCTTATAACATTTTTAGTATTAAAATTATTATCTTCTTTTATAAAATAATTTTCGTATTTTTTTTCATTACTTAAGTAGCCCTTAAACCAGCTACTTGATTTAGAAATGTGATTAGCTACAAAATCAAACATTAATCTATAATCCTCAGATAAATTTTTTATACATCCCCAATCACCTAAATCTTTATTTATTTCCATATAATCAACCACAGAAAATCCATCATCAGAGGTATAAGTAAACATTGGAAGAATATGAATGTCTGTTATAGTGTTTCCTACCTTTTTATTTAAGAACTTCTTTAAAGTTCTTATTGTTGGAACCCCCTCCTCATAGATGCTATCTCCATAAGTTATCAAATATACATTTTTTTCTGAAATAGCATCTGCCTTTGTAAGTCTTATTTCTTCCCACTTATTTATCAGTTTTTCAATTTCATCTTTAAATTCATCTTTATATTCTGATCCATAAATAAACTTTAATTTTTCAACTACAGCGCTAGTTAATTCTAAATTATTCATAAAAACCTCCACTTCTTATACTATTATCTTTATAGTTACATATCCTCTAGGCTTAACTTTAATTTCTCCATTAACTTCTTCAATCTCTTTTTCATAAAGATTAGTTAACTTTATGGATTTAAATTTATCACAATATAAGTTAACCACTTCTTCACTATATCCTGGATTAAATAATCTTACTATAAACCCATCTTTCTCGTAGGATTCTTTACATACACTTTGTATTATATTTGCGTTATCTATTTTCATTAATGAATATTCATCTCCATTAACATCAAGATTTAATGGAATCTCAAACCTTTCTACTCTCTCTTCAAATAAATTCAGATTCTGCTTTTGGTAACTTGTATATCTTCCAATGAATTTGTCAACTTGTTTAAATAATTCTTCCGAGGAATCCCTTAGAGTTATGGCATATTCAAAATTCATTTTTTTGATCATTTGTGCATCTGGAGTGTAAACAACCTTATTGTTTATTCCAGAAGCTCTACCTGGTCTCCAGAGTAAATCATCACGTCCAAGTAACCCAACACTTCTAAATAGTGTTAATGCTATCTTTGAATTCTCTAGAATTTCATATTCTTTAATGCCCTTGGTAATAACCCCATAAGTATACTTTTCATCCTTTAACATAACCATATTCTCTAAGGCATATATTGGTACTGGTGCTTCTACAAATCCACTTTCTCTCCAGTTTTTTAGATATTTATTAGTATTACTTCTTTCAATAAAAGAGAATCCCTGGTCACTTAGTGAAGTTGAACTAACTACATTAGTATTTAAAACAACTCTTACTCTATGATCCTTTGCCGTATTATCTATATGATGCTTGATTCTTATAGTGGATTCACCATTTCTAAGCTCTATTTCTGTGTTTACAATTATCTCACAAGATTTATAATTAACTCCTCTATGCTGAATAATCATCTTGTTTATGTTCTTAGATTTTTTAACTTCTAAAAGAATAGCCTTACTTATAACTGTGCGTTCTCCATTTGAAGATGGAGAATAATCGTAAGAATCTCCACAATCTTCACTATCTTCAAAATAGAAGATGTCCGTAACTTCTTCACTTGTTTTTTTGTTTATTAATGTAATTTCATTATCCTTTAACCTTATTTTATAGAAGTTATTTTCTATTTCATGGTCCTCAATAACTTCTAGTATATTTTCACTGTTTATTTCACCTTCATTAACGATAAGGGTCTTATATCCCAAAGCTTTAAGCTCTTCATTTTTTATAATTACTTCACTTCTATAATAGCCAGGAAGCTCTATTTGAGTATCTCCATCAGCACTTGCCACTACTTGCTTTCCGCCACTTATATAATCTCTTTTAACTATATCAAACTCGGCCGAATTTCCTTCTATTGTATTTAAGTTAAAGTTTTTTTTCACACTAAATATAACTGTTTCAACATTTTCTACTGAGCTATAAACTTTAGTATTAAATAATACAACTATATTTTCATTTCTTACTTTTTTACTAATAGCTGTAGTAATTTGCTTTTTAATTACATTAATTAATCCTGAGCAAATCCTATCAGACTTCTCGATCCTATTTAAAATTCCTCTATTTGTAGCATCAGAATTACATCCACCTATACTATCATGAGCATGAACATCAAATAATGATTTCCACATTATATCTACCCATGGAGTTGGATATTTTAACCCTAAGGAGTTCCCTATAACAGCAAGTGGCTCTAATATATAAAGTATCTTATTTTCCACATCATAGTTAGCTTTTTTAATATCATACCTTTGAGATTTTATAGTATTATGTATCCTTGATTTTTGACAAGCTATTAGTTCTCCTTTTATCTCATTTTCAAAAGATTTATTCATTGTATCCTTCATAAAGTCTTCATAGTTAGACAATATAAACTCATACTTATACTGCTTTTCATTAAGCTCTTTTATAGTTTTTGGAAAATGATTTCTAACTAGAACTTGGTCTCCTCCTGCTGGCAATAATAGGTCATCTGAGCCCACATTTAAAGATTCCAACTTTTCTAACATTGGTATAAGTTTTTCTTCTATATATTTATCATCTGTAGTTAGAAATTTACCCGGGCCATAACCCAAGAAAATATTATTAGCCTTAACTCTTTCTCCATCAGGTGATGACCATCTAAAGTTTAAATTATCTTTTAAATCCTCTGTGTATACTCCTCTTTGAAGTATGCTGTCTTCTATATCAAAACCCCTAAAAATTGAAGGTAAATATTGATTTTGTCCAAATACATCGGGTAGATATCCTACCGTCATAGAGTGGCCAAATTTATTTCCTAGTCTTGTTCCATATAATAAGTTTCTTATTATTGATTCTTTATTTACAAGCAATGTATCAGTTTGAGTATACCAAGGCCCTACAAATATTCTTCTTTCCTTAATCAATTCTTCTAATTTCACCCTATCTTCTGGATAAAGCACTAAATATTCCTCAACTATTGATAATTGTGCATCTAATGTATAAGAATTAAATTCTGAGTCCTTTTCTAACACTTCAATAAGGTATGGAATGTTTTGGCTTAGCAGTACGTTTGAATCCTCTATTGTAAAGTACCATTCTCTATCCCAATGAGAATGTGGTACTATATATACCTTTTTCTTTTTATTCATATTCTCCTCCTAAATCATAATCACTAGTGAAAGAACTAAAAGCTATAAATATAGCTTTTAGTTCTTTTATTTATAAAGCTGTCTTTTTCTCGTGTTTTCTAATAATATGATATCTTATAAAAATATTAGCAAAAGCTATGAATAATACACCTACTATTAATCCTATTATGTAAGCCCATAAATTTTCTACTAAAGGCCATCCCCATATTGCTGGTAATGGATTCCATTGAACAGCGCCTAGCGCAACAGCTGTACATGAACCAATTATTGCACCAATTACATTGATTGGAATGGTTATTAATGGATTTTTTAACATAAATGGTATTGCGCCTTCACTAACTGCTATGAGCCCTAACACAATAGATGTATTACCAACAACTCTTAAGTTTTCATCAAATACTCTTCTTCCAACTATATATTTATCTAAAACTGTTGCAAGTCCAAGCCCTATTGGAGGAATTACTATAGATAATACTCTTCCTGTTAAAGGGAATATTTCATCTGCTGCAAGCCCCATAGCTATAGCACCTGCTGCCTTGTTTACTGGCCCTCCAAGGTCAAATGCTGTACAAGCTGCTATTATAGAAGTTAATATTAATGTACTTCCAGTATTAAAAGAAGCAATTAAATTTGATAACCAACCATTTAAACCTCCAAAGACAGGATCAATAACATAGAAATTTAGCACAAAAATAACAAATACAACTATACCTGGTAATAAGAACATTGGCTTCATTGCTCGAAGATCTTTTGGTAACTTGATCTTTTCATTTAAGAACTTGGTTAAGTAACCTGCGACTAAACCAAGAATTAAAGCACCTAAGAATCCTGAAGGTATCCCTCCTTTGATTTCCCAGAAGGTATAATGCAATCCACCGGCAAAAGCACCACCTATAAATCCTGGTACAAGACCCGGTCTATCTGCAATTGAATATGCTACATATGCTGCGAATACTGGATATATAAACTTAAATATTAATGCACCAAACTTATCTAAATAATATAAGAATACGTATAATTGATTTGCGCTTTCTCCTAATTTATTCAAGTTATCTATTTGACCTAGGCCCATAGCCCAAAGTTTTGCTATACCCATCATAAGACCAGCTGCAACTATAACTGGAATCATATAAGAAATACCAGTCATTATAGCTTCCATCATTCCAGATAAGAAGCCTTTTTTAACACGGCTATCCACAGAGGATTCTGATACAGCTCCACTCTCTACTTTGCCATCTGGATTTTCTAAAACTCTCACAATTAAACCCTTAGCATCCTTTAGTGGTTCTGCTACCTTTACCTTTACAAATGATTTACCATTGTATCTTTCAATGTTTTTAACGGCTATATCACAGGCAAATATTACTCCATCTGCATTTTTTATATCGTCCTGGCTATGTCTATCTTCTATACCGTTAGCGCCTTGCTTTTCAGTAAGCACTCTAACTCCCATTTCCTTACCGGCCTTTTCTAGTGCTTCAGCAGACATATATGTATGAGCTATTCCTGCTGCACAAGATGTAACAGCTAAAACTGTCTTATTATATTCTACAACTTCATTATTAACCTTTTTATAATCTAGCGCCGCTATAAACGCTTTAATATCTTTAGCCTTCTTTAAATTTGTGGTAAAGTCTTCATACATTAAAGCTGATGCAAGTTCACCTAACAATTTTAAGTGAGTTGAGCCTTCTTCTGCTTTGGGGATAGCTAATAAAAATACTAATTCAACATCATTATTTTCCGTTACACTTTCCCAATCATTTATAGGACTTTCTAACCTAGCCACTGCAAAAGCTGCTTTATTTACTGAAGTTGATTTACCATGTGGTATTGCAACCCCTCTTTCTAGTCCTGTTGGAGACTGTGATTCCCTCTCCATTACAGTTTTAAAAAATTCTTCTTTTGATGAAAGTATACCTTGATCATAAAGTTTGTCTATTAGTTTTTTTATAACTTCTTCTTTTTTTAAAGATTTTTGATTTAAAATGATTAATTCACTATTAGTCATATTTTTTAAATCCATGATCATTCTCCTTTATCATTTTATATATGAGGGCTTATTGATTTGTGAAATCTTTTACATTTACAAGATAATTATTACATAAAGAGATAAAGTTTTGTTATACAAAGAAAGTATAATTTTACTTTTCCGCATTATGATGTGTATAATGTAATTATAATATTCGTTATAAAACATCATAAAAATTGGAGGTATTATATTTGAGTGTTGTTGTTAACTATTTCGCTGATAAGTTAAATTACTTAACTTATGCTGAAAAACATATTTTCTATTACATAGACTCAAAATTAGAAAAGGCAAAAGAACAATCTCTTACCAAGATGGCTGAAGAAAACAATGTCAGCAATACCACTATTGTTAGAATGTGTAGTAAACTTGGACTATCTGGTTTTTCAGAGCTTAAATATATATTAAAAAATATTGACATACCATCTACTCCTAACATATATAACTATATAGGTGTAATTAAAAACAATATCAATCACTCTCTTGATAAATTATCTATAGGAAACATTAATAAACTAGTCAAAATGATAAAAGGGTCTCAGAAAATCATTATAGTCGCTGTTGGCCTCTCAAAGCCCATGGGTGAATATTTTTCAAAACTATTAATGCAGTCCAACAAGAGTAGTTTCTATATATATGAATCTCAGATAATTGATCTTTTAGATAAAAGTTCAACCCATGATGATTTGATAATTTTTATATCAAACAGTGGAGAGACTCATACATTAACTACTATTGCTGAAAAACTAAGCTATAGGAATTTTAAAACTGTTGCTATTGTTAATACTCCTGATTCTACTTTATCTAAACTTGTAGATATTTCTATAAATGCTTATTCTGAAAAAAACAATTTATATGGTTATGATATAACAGCACGCTCTACTCTTTTGGTTATTATTGACATAATTTTTGCTTATTATATTAATAACACAAAAATAACATAAATAAGGAAAATTGATGATGTAATTAATCTATATAAGCCAATATTAATACGAAATTAAACCCTCTTAATTAAATAAGAGGGTTTAATTTCATTTAAAATGGAAGTCATCTACGGAATAAGTGGGGTGGATTTTAAAGCGAAGATAGCTTGCTATCATCGTTATTATCGAATTTTCCGTTAGCAATCATTATTTTTTTGTCAGCGAATGTAGCTACTTTTGATGAGTGAGTAACGATAATTACACATTTGTCTTGCTGCCTTGCCAGTTCTAAAAAAATCTTCATTATGCCTTCTTCTGTGTCTTTATCAAGGTTACCTGTTGGCTCATCAGCTAAAATTATATCTGGATTATATGATAATGCTCTTGCTATTGCAACTCTTTGCTGTTCACCACCAGAAAGCTTTAGGACTCTACGCTTTGATTTTGTTTCATCAAGTTCTAAATTTGATAACATATTTAGAGCAATTTCATTTTTATTTTCTAGTTTCTTTCCAGATACATCAAGTGATAATACCACATTTTCCTGTGCTGTCAGTTGAGGCAACAAATTGTATCCTTGAAATATAACTCCCACCATTCGGCTCCTATATTGGTATTTATCTATTTTTTTAATATCTTTACCATCATATAAAATCTTCCCTTCAGTTGGAGTAGTTAACCCCGATAATACAGATAAAAGTGTACTTTTACCTGCGCCTGATTTTCCAATAATTGCATAGATTTTGCCCTTTTCAAATTCAAAATTAATATCATTTAAAATCTTTTGATTATTACCATCATAAGAATAAGACAAACTTTCAAGTTTTAATATACTCATATACCTCTCCCCCTAATTCCTATTTGACAATATCTTAAGCGGTTCATAGCGTAAGATAAATATTGTTGCTCCACAACTACTAATTATTGTAAGTAGTATACCAATTCCAATTAACTGCAATATTACATTAATATCAGTTACTGCTGTTATATTTTTAATATAGCTGACATCGTTATTTTTTGAAGAATTTCGAATTTGAACACTTCCTCCAGCTTGACCCATTCCCGGTCTTCCAAAATTTTCATTTTGGGTGGATTGCTGTGTTTGAGCTGATGTTACTTGGCTTTCAAGTAATGTGTTTGCAATTGGTACAGAAGCTATTGCTCCAATTGATGTCCCAATAATTATTGCAACAAAAGTAACTAAAAATAGCTCTATAACAAACTGAAATGCAACTTTTATTTTCTTCATTCCAATAGCAGTCAATACTCCTACCTCATATTTACGTTCACGAATATTGAAAATGTTAAGTACAACTAAAATCGTTCCACCGATTATAAAAACAAGTAAAAGAAATATGTCTGCGAATTTGTTTAAATTTTTAAGTGGAACTAAGCTTTGCTCGTAATTGGTTACATCTTCTGATGTAACCGTATAGTCTTTGGATAGTCCAAGTGATACCACATCAGTTTTAAAGTTATTAAATTGTTCTATATTTGAAAAAGAATATATACCACTAGTTTGGTATCTTAAAGCTGTTGTAGTTTCGTTTTCATTCTGATCAGTAGATTTTTGCGCCTTATTTTCTGAGTTATTAGTAATTGCTTTTAGTGTGTTGTAGTTTGTATAAATATAATTTGCAGGATCCTGCGATGCGGAAAATCTCATCATTTTATTATCGCTTGTAGCGGTTGTGCTATAAATGCCCTTTATGGTGAGTTCATATGTTTCCGTACTTAAATTAGGGTTTGATAACTTTATTTTATCACCAACCTTTAAATTGTTAAAAGTTGATAGTGTATCACTTATTAGGCAGGAGTTATCTGCTTTATCAAATGAAAAAATTCCACCGGATGCAATTTTATTTGTACCATTTACAAATGATGTCATCGCATTTTCTGTGTTATATCCCCTAATTGTGAAATCACCCTGTTGCCCCATACCTCCAAAGTCTTTTTTGTCACTAGTGACAACTTTAAATCCATTTGTATCTCCGGTTGTCGTGGTCTCAGTTTCAGTGTATGGCTCGATGCCATCACTTTTTGAAATAGAACTTTCTAATGAGTAATTAAAATCTTTAACATAGCTTGAATTTGAGTATTTTTGCATTTCAGCTAAGGTAATAGCCGGATTGTTTTGCATAAGCTGACGTAATGCCTGTCTGTCATTCTTAGCTTGTTCTTGGATTTTTGTCATGTCCACTCCAATTGTGGCTGTAATTGATAAGTCTTTTAGTCCCTCATTCTGGGCAGTTTTTGCTGCTTGTTTAATAGATAAAGCAACACAGCTAGAAACTGCGATTACAAGCGCAATAATTCCTATTAAAATATTTCGACCTAGATTTCTCGAAATATTTTTAAGTGCATTTTTGAAAATATACATAGTGACTAATCATCTCCTTCTTTAATTCTAATTATATTTAACAGTTGTGATGTTTTTGTGAGCTTAAATAAAAAAATCTGCTTAACGCCTAAGCGTTAAGCAGATTAAATTATTAATTTGTGCTTTTCAAAGAAAACCAAAATTCAACGCCACCGTCATGATTTATAACACCATAATCGCCTTCATGAGCGTTAATAATTGTTTTAACAATGTAAAGCCCTAATCCAACATTGTTTTCGTCATTTCTTGTTCTTGCTTGATCCGTCCTATAAAAGCTGTCCCATATCTTGTCGATATTCTCAATAGGAATATTTACGCCCTCGTTATATATTGAAAACACCACATTTTCTTGTTGTTTCTTAACAGATATCTTAACCATATTATTTGGTTTTGTGTGTGAAATTGCGTTTATCATATAATTTTTCATCACTTGCTCTAAGTGTATTTTATCACCACTAACGCAGCAATCATTTTCAAAATGCGGACTATAGATAATATCTTTTTTTGCAAACAATACATGGTTTTTTGCAGTAAGAAGTGATGCAACTTCTCCCAATTTAATATTTTCTTTTTTTAATTTAACCAAATTATTTTCAATGCTTGAAATATCAAGCAAGCTCTTAACAAGCTGATCCATTTTTTGGCTTTCATCAATAATTACATCATAATAAAAGGTTTTATCGATACCCTCTACATCATTTTTTAACATTTCGGAATATCCCAATAATAATGAAAGTGGGGTTTTTAACTCATGGGAAACATTCGCAATAAATTCTCTTCTCATTTTTTCTATTTGCTTTTGGTAATCAATACCTTTCTGCAGGACTTGATTTGCGCTTGTAAGCTTTGAAATCATTTGTGAAAGTGTATTCGACATGATATTAATGTTCTTAGCTAACCTTCCTATTTCATCATCAGGCAAATTTTCATCTGCTTTTTTAGTAAAATTCAAAATAGCCACATTTCGTGCCACTTCATCAATTTGTTTAATAGGTTTACTGAATTTCGAAGCAAATATATATGCTGCAAATCCACCAAATAGTAATGCAAAAATAGAAATAAACACACTAAATTTAGCGAGAATTTTTGCGCTCTGTTCAACTCCAGAAATGGGTGTTTCAATTACAATGAATCGTTTTCCATTTTTAGAATTTATTATTCCGTGAAGCATTAAGCTTTCTTCATTTGTTCTATAGTTCACCTGCAACTCAGCGCGTGGATTTTCAGAAAATATTACTCTACCCTTTTCACTTTTAAAACGAGGAGGTGCATCTGGGGGAAATGGATTATTTCCCCCATAACTATTATAAATAACATTATTTAATTTATCTAAAATTGTAATTTTTAAATTATCAGTTTCTTCGCGGTGGTTAACGATATTGTATAAATTTGTATCATCATCACTGTAATTTTGATTGATTTGACTAAATAGTTGCTCAATTACATTGCTTTTTTGTGCCTTAAAATATGGATTTGCTAAAAATATATTGAATATTACTTGTAATATTACAATTGAAAAAATAATTAGCCCAACAAATATAGTAACTTTAGTTTTAATTGTCTTATTCATTTTTCACCTCAAAGCGATAACCAACGCCATGGACGGTTTTGATATATTGGCAATTGAATACAAGTTTTGCTCTTAATTGCTTTATGTGTGTATCAACTGTTCTTGCATCGCCTACATAATCATAATTCCAAACGGCATCTAAAATTTGTTCTCTGGCTAAAACTAGTTCATTATTTTCAATAAAGTATAAAAGTAAATCATATTCTTTGGGTGTAAGGTCTAATTTTTCATTGGCACAAACTACTTCTTTTTTTAACTTATCAACTGATATATTGCCTATAACAACATTTTCGACCTTTCGCTTACCAGTTCTTTTTAATACAGCTTCAAGTCGTGCAAGAAGTAATGACGGCGAAAAAGGTTTAGATATATAATCATCTGCACCAAATTTAAATCCAGCCAATTGATCATATTCCTCCCCCTTAGCAGTAAGCATAATAATTGGAGTAATCGAGTCTTCACGAATTTCAGAAAGTACATCAAATCCATTCTTCATTGGCATCATTACATCTAATAAAATTAAATCTATCTTACTGTTATTAGAATAAAACATTTCCATCGCTTCTTTTCCATTGCTTGCCTCAAGTATCTCATATTTATGACTAACGAGAAAGTCCTTAAGCATTCGTCTAATTCTACTTTCATCATCAACAATAAGAATCAGACCTTTTATTACATCCATTATTATCACCGCCTTAAAATGATAGTATACCATAACTATGATAAAAATATGAGAAGTAAACATTAGTCACTACAGACCTTTTTCAGGTGACTGTCCAATAGATATTACTTGAATTAGTAACGTAGTGAACAATTTATATTAGCTAATTATCAAGATTCAGATCCCCATAATAGGTATTATAAAGGAAATACTTTAATAATTTTACAAATTAATAAAACAAAAGTATACTGAAATTATATAAATCTAAACTATATATGGATAAAATTCCATATGTAAGATGATGTATGAAATTAATTTATAAAGGATGAGTAGGATGAATGATAATATAAGTGTATTGGTGGTAGAAGATGATATAGATATAAATAATTTGTTATGTGGAATATTGAGTAAACATGGATACTATGTGAAAACTGCATATTCAGGATCGGAAGCAAGAATGTGCATAAATCAGTATGATTTTCACATTATCTTATTAGATTTAATGATACCGGGTATATCTGGGGAGGAGCTTATATCAATCATAAGAAAAATTAAAACTATGCCAATAATAGTTTTATCTGCGAAGACAGCACAGGATACAAAAATAGAAGTACTAAGACTAGGTGCAGATGATTTTGTGTCCAAGCCTTTTGATGTAAATGAAATTCTAGCAAGGGTTGAATCACAACTCAGAAGATATATGATATTTTCTAATAAAAGTAGAAGTGAAAATATTTTAAAGTATAAAGATTTAATTTTAAATAGTGAAGCAGTAGAGGCACTAGTTAAAGGAGAAAATATTAACATTACACCAAGAGAGTTTCATATCTTAGAGATGTTAATGTCTTACCCAAATAAGGTGTTTACTAAAGCAAATATATTTGAGACTGTATGGAATGATGAGTTTTTTGGTGATGATAACACTGTAAATGTTCATGTGAGCAACCTTCGCTCAAAAATAGCAAAAATTGATCCAGATAGTGAGTATATTCATACAGTATGGGGAATTGGTTATAAGATGAGCTAGAAATCTTAATACTTTCTTAAGGATTTCCTTAAGGTTTCTTATACTTTAAGTACTATTATAAATATATAAGATAAGGGGAGGGAATTTAATGGGGGATATAATTTTAAAAACAAAAAAATTAACTAAAAAGTATGGTAAGGACTTTGCCGTAAACAATGTTGATTTAGAATTAAAACAAGGGGATATTTACGGACTTGTAGGTAAGAATGGTGCAGGAAAAACAACCATACTTAGGATGGTATCTGGATTATCTATACCAACAAGTGGAGAAATAGAACTTTTTAATGAAACATCAAAAGCTGGTTTAAATAATTCAAGGGCAAAGCTTGGATGTATGGTTGAAACACCAAGTTTTTTCAAGTATTTATCAGCAAAGAAAATTTGGAATACTATAGATTGCAAAGGGGCGTTGTAGAAAAAGAATGCGTGGATGAGGCAATTAAAATGGTAGGTCTTGAGGATGCGGGCAAGAAAAAATTCAAAAATTTTTCACTTGGCATGAAACAACGATTAGGACTCGCACTAGCTATAATGACAAGTCCTGACTTACTAATTTTAGATGAACCTACCAATGGTCTTGACCCTACTGGAATAATAGAATTAAGAGAACTCTTATTAAGATTTAATAGAGAAAGAAATACAACAATAATTATATCTAGCCATATATTAAGTGAGCTGTCTCAACTTGCAAATACCTATGGCTTTATTAATAAGGGCGAATTTGTAGAGCAAATATCTGCAAAGAATCTAGAAGAAAAATGTAGAAGGCACTTATTAATTAAAGTAGATGATACCTCAAAAGCCACCGTTATAATAGAAAATAAGCTAGGATCTATGGAATATGAAGTGTTAAATAGAAATGAAATTAGATTATATCAGCACATAGATACCCCAGAGATTGTGTCAGAGGCGCTTATTAATAATGGAATTAAGCTATTTTCAATTAATAACAGTGGCGTGAATTTAGAAGAGTACTTTGTAAATTTAATTGGGGGTAATAAACATGATTAATTATATAAAAGCTGAACTTTATAGAAGTTTTAATAGAGTATCTTTTTGGGCTTATACAGCTTCTATAGGTATTTTAGCTATATTAGCTAATGTTATGATTTTAAATGTACATTGTCATATTCCCATTGATAGTATTAATAGTATGTTTGATAAGTTCATTATGTCAACCCTTATTATTCCAATATATTTAGTAGTTGGATTTGTGGATATAATTACATCGGAGGAAAACAAAAATGAAACGCTTAGAAATGTTGTGGTTTTTGGAGTTACAAGAAGTAAAATAATTTTATCAAAGCTTATAACTACAGTTATCCTTGCATTTATAGCAGAAATTATTATATTAGTTTTGTTTTTCGGTAGTGCATTTATATTAGTCGGAGTAAATAACGAACTAATTAGTACTATAATAAGTTTTTGTAAAAAATCATTAGTAGCAACCCCTCTATGGATAGCATCTATAGCAATAGGTACTTGTTTAGCTGTTATTATTAAAAATAATACTATTTTTGCATTTGTCTATGCTGGAATATTTTTACTTACAGACAAGATTATAATGGCACTTTCATTCTTTGTTTCTGATAAGTTTAAATACTTAGGAAATATCCTTATCACAAAAAAAATAAATGAAATTTCAACTTCATCATTAACAAGCGAAACTATAATATCCTCGGTTTTAATGGGAGTTATTTATACATTAGTATTTACAACTATAACTATATTGTATTTCGAAAAAAAGGAAGTTAAATGATCTCCTGCGGAGCTGCAACAGCTTCACAGAAGCTGTATTATCGACTTCAGAAGGAGATTTATATTCCCACTGAAGTTTTCTATTTATTAGGGCAAGTAACTCCTACTTATAGAAGAGGGGGACTTTCCTTCTGAAATGTCGTTAAATAAATTAGATTAGCATACGGATAATATATTTTAGATATTAGAGGAAGGGGTGATATTTATGCAAAGAATAATAATAATTTTATTACTAGCTGCGGTAGTCATATCTGTTACCCTTTATGTTTTCCTATATAGTGAAATTAAAAGTATAAACAGCCAATTAAACAAAATTAATAAGACTAAGACTAATTCCAAAATACTATTATCTTGTGATAATAAGCAATTACGTGAGTTAGCACTAGGAATAAACAAAAATCTAGAAGAAAAACAAAAATCACAAGCTAAATATAAAAAGATGGATTTAGAGCTTAGAAAAGCTATTTCAAATATATCTCATGATTTAAGGACTCCATTAACTTCGATAATGGGGTATATGCAATTAATTGATAATAATAGTTTATCTGAAGATGAAAATAAGAAATATATAGATATAGTAAAAAACAGAACAAAATCCTTAGAATCCTTAATAACTAGTTTTTATGATTTATCAAGACTAGAAGGTAATGAATATAAATTTGATATGAAATCATTAAACTTAAATAATATATTGTGTGAATGCGTGGCTTCATTTTATAATGATTTTTTAAATTGCGAAGTGGAACCTAAAATTGATATAGAAGAAAAACCTTATTTTATTATAGGAGATGAAGTTGAAGTAAAGAGAGTGTTTTCAAATCTAATACAAAACATTATTAAATATGGTGAAGGATATGCAGCCATCTCTTTAAAACGCAGTAATGAATACATTGTTACAATATTTCAAAATGCTGCCCAAAATTTAAGTGATGAAGATGCGAAGCGTTTATTTGAACGATTTTTTACAGCAGATAGAGCAAGAACAGGGAAAAGTACAGGGATTGGACTTGCTATAACAAAACAACTAGTTGAACAAATGGGGCATGAAATTTCAGTGGAACTAGTAGAAGGAAATCTTAGCATAATAATAAGGTGGAAATGTTTAAAGTCTATTACAGAGTAGATAGTCCTAATTTAAAGTAAGTCATCTTCAAAAAAATAACAAGCCACCTTCTGGCTTGTTATTTTTTGATTATATAGGAAACAGCTTTCGGAAAACAATGTGGATAACTTTTTTCATCTATATAATATATATTTAATGTAATATACACCTTTATTAAAATAACCAATTTGGTAAGTAATATAATATATGTAATTTAACGACAGTTAAACACATATATAGTATACTTAGGATGGTATAAACTGCAACTATGTTAAAATATAATAAGTTAGAGGGTGTTATAATATGAAATTTTTAAAAAATATAGAAAATCAAGCGATAACTGTTAAACAAATGACTATAATTAAAGCTTTTCTTGTAATGCTTACAGCAATTTTATTGGAGATATTAGGTCAAATACCCATAGAAATTTTAAATTTATTTTTTAAACATTTTACAAAAGTAGCCCCCTATTTGAAATTTGTTACAGGAGTGTTAGTTAAATATTTCATTATTACTCTTTTATTAAAGTGGCATAGTAAAAATTCCTGTGAAAAAATTCATAAAAAAAGGTTTAATAGAAAGAATTTTATTTATGTTGCTTTAATAATTATAGGCTTTCGTATAGTATATGATAATAGTTTAATTTACTGGGTTAATAAGATACCTATGCCTGATTTTATAAATCAAGCATTTGAGGAGCTGGCGATGTCACCTATTATAATGATACTTAGTGCTGTTGTTATAGCACCTATATATGAAGAAATTGTTTTTAGAGGGATATTGCTAAGGGGTATGGCTAACAAAATAAATCCAACATTGGCACTTATAGTATCAGCCTTATTTTTTGCGTTGATGCATATGAATATTCCTCAGGGCATAAATGCATTTTTGCTAGGATTAATTATTGGATCTATATATTTGAATACAGGTTCAATTTATTTAAGTATATTTGCACACTTTATAAATAATTCTACGGCGATCTCAATTTCAGGAGCCTTCCAATTAATAAGCGGAAAGTATGCTACATTAATTCATGGTACAGCTTTTATTGTAGGAAGCATAATTTTAATTGTTGCCTACAGATGGCTTAATCAAAATAAACCAGGAAATAAGCTAGATATATACAAAGAATCTATAGAAATATAATATTAGGCCACAAAACAAAATCCTCCATTATAAAGATAATTATCTTTATAATGGAGGATTTTGTGCATTTTATTACTTTAAAGAAAGATACAATTATTACTTAAGGGTATAGGGAAATATTGATATGAACAAAAAAAATGACGGATTAATTATAAGAAATTGCAGAATATCTTTACAAAATTGCGTTTAGGCTATATAATAATAAATAAATTGAAAGTTTAATGAATATAAAATTCAAATATGTATATTCTATAAATAGAGATAGGGTATACAGCAAGGAGGAAAATAAATGAAAGAGATGAAGATAACAAATTACAATGATTACCATAAGAGGGTAATAAATAATTTTAAGGCAAGTAATGAAGAACAACCGAGGTTATTTAAAGAAATATTTCCATACTCAGAAATTCCAAAAATGGTTTTTAATAATGAACAGATTCCAATGTTTATACCTGAAGATATTTGGATTACGGATACTACTTTTAGAGATGGGCAACAGGCAATGGATACCTATACTGATAAACAAATAATTAAAATATTTGATTACCTACATAAACTTGATAATAATTCAGGGATAATAAGACAAACGGAGTTTTTTTTATATACCGAAAAAGACAGAAGAGCGGTTGAAAAGTGTTTAGAAAGAGGATATAAATTTCCAGAGGTAACTTCGTGGATAAGAGCCAACAAGGAAGATCTTAAGCTAGTGAAGGACATGGGGCTCAAAGAAACGGGAATACTTATGTCTTGTTCTGATTATCATATATTCAAAAAATTGAATAAAACAAGACAGCAGGCCCTGGATTTGTACATCTCATTGGTAGAAGAAGCATTAGAAAATGGCATAACTCCAAGATGTCATTTCGAAGATATAACTAGAGCTGATTTCTTTGGATTTGTGGTGCCACTAGCACAAAAACTTATGGAACTTTCTAAGAAATCGGGTATCAAGATAAAGATTAGAGCATGTGATACATTAGGCCTTGGGTTACCTTACTCGAGAACCGAGTTACCAAGGAGTGTACAAAACATCATACATGGATTAAGAATTTATGCAGGAGTTCCGCCTGAGTGTATTGAATGGCATGGACATAATGATTTTTATAATGTAGTGACCAATGCTACTACAGCATGGACTCATGGATGTGCAGCTATAAATACGTCGCTTTTTGGTATTGGTGAGAGAACAGGTAACTGTCCACTTGAGGCTATGATTATAGAATATGGTCAACTAAGAGGAAATGTAAAAGATATGAATCTTAAATTGATAAGTGAAATTGGCAAATACTTTGAAGGTGAGTTTAAATATAGTATTCCACCTAGAACACCATTTGTAGGGAGTGAGTTCAATGTTACGAGAGCTGGCATACATGCGGATGGAATATTAAAAGATGAAGAAATATATAATATTTTTGATACTGAGAAAATATTAGGCAGGCCAATTGTTGTAGCAGTTAATGAACATTCAGGACACGCAGGTATAGCAGCTTGGGTTAATACTTACTTTAGATTAAGGGGAACAGACAAGATAAGTAAAAAAGATGAGGGAATTAATGTTATAAAAGAATGGGTTGATAAGCAATATGAAACTGGAAGAAATACTGTAATGAAAAGTGAAGAGCTTGAATTAATTGCAAAAGAGATTATTCCACAGCTAAGTGTAAAGTCACAAAAGACTGCAGCTTGTTAATATAAGTTAGACATTGTAAATTCTATTTATAAATGAAAAATGGAGGGATATCATGGCATTTACTGTTGCACAAAAAATAATTAAGGCTCATTTAGTTAAGGGTGAAATGATTTTCGAACGTGAAATCGCAATTGAAATAGATCAAACGTTAACACAAGATTCTACAGGTACAATGGCTTATCTTCAATTTGAGGCTATGGGAATTGATAAAGTATTAACCAAAAAATCAGTTGCATATATAGACCATAATATTTTGCAAACCGGGCCTGAAAATGCAGATGATCATTTATATATACAAACTGTTGCTAAAAAACATGGCATATATTTTTCTAAACCTGGCAATGGTATTTGCCACCAAGTTCATTTAGAAAGATTCGGAGTTCCAGGTGAAACTTTACTTGGCTCGGATAGTCATACTCCCACTAGTGGGGGAATAGGGATGCTTGCTATAGGTGCAGGAGGATTAGATGTTGCGGTTGCTATGGGCGGTGGAGAATATTATATAACAATGCCTAAAATTGTAAAGGTGGATTTATTAGGAAAGCTTAACCCTTGGGTTTCAGCTAAAGATATTATATTAGAATTATTAAGACTCTTAACGGTTAAGGGCGGAGTTAATAGAATATTTGAATATGCTGGCTCCGGGCTGAAAAATCTAAGCGTACCAGAAAGAGCAACAATTACTAATATGGGCGCAGAGCTTGGAGCCACAACTTCAATCTTTCCGAGTGATGAGATTACACATGAATTCTTAAAAGCACAAGGTAGAGAAAAAGATTATGTGGAACTTAAAGCAGATGATGGTGCAGTATATGATGAGATAGTTGAAATAGATTTAAGTAAAATTGAGCCTCTTGTTGCTTGTCCTCATAGTCCGGATAGGGTAGTCTCTGCATCATCTTTAAAAGACATAAAGGTAGACCAGGTGTTAATAGGAAGCTGCACTAATTCTTCTTATGTTGATATGATGAAGGTGTCGAAAATACTTCTAGGAAAAACCATACCTGATGAAGTGTCACTTGCTATTGCACCAGGCTCAAAACAGGTTCTAAATATGCTTTCCAAAAATGGTGGACTCGGAGATATGATTGATGCTGGTGCAAGAATTTTAGAGAGTGCATGTGGTCCATGTATAGGAATGGGACAAGCGCCTTCAACTGGAGCAGTATCACTTAGAACCTTTAATAGAAACTTTAAAGGTAGATCTGGAACGGTGTCTGCGAATGTTTATATTGTAAGTCCAGAAGTGGCTGTTGCATCGGCACTTACAGGATATATAACGGATCCAAGAGAGCTCGGTGAAGCAATTAAAGTGCCCATGCCAGAAAAATTCTTGATTAATGATAATTTAATAATAAACCCAGCAGAGGATGGTAAAAATATAGAAGTGAAAAGAGGACCGAATATAAAGCCATTCCCTAAAGCGGAAGAATTAAAGGGAAATGTGGTAGGAAAAGTTTTAACTAAATTAGAAGATAATATTACAACGGATGATATAATGCCATCTAATGCAAAATTACTTCCATTTAGATCTAATATACCTTATCTATCAGAATTTTGTTTAACTCCGTGTGATGAGAGATTTCCAACTAAGGCTAAGGAGAATAGTGGTGGAATCATAGTTGCCGGATCAAATTATGGGCAAGGCTCCAGTCGTGAACATGCGGCATTGGCACCTCTTTACTTAGGTATTAAGGCCGTTATCGCGAAATCTTTTGCAAGAATTCATAAGGCTAATTTGATTAACAATGCTATAATCCCATTGGTATTTGAAGACATTAAAGATTATGAAGATATAGCTATTATGGATGAATTAATAATAGAAGGTGCCGTAGATCAAATTAAAAAAGGCATAGTTATTGTAAAAAATATAACAAAAGGATCTGAGTATAAAACTCTACCTGAAGTAACTCAAAGAGAAAAAGAGATGCTTATATATGGTGGATTAATAAATCTTATAAAAAACAAGAAAAAGGGAGGGGTTTAGAAGTATGGAACATAATATTACACTTATACCTGGTGATGGAATTGGGCCGGAAGTAACTTCTGCTGCAGTTAAAGTAATAGAAAAAAGTGGAGTCACAATTAATTGGGAAACGGTGCGTATGGGAGCCGCGGTTATAGAGGAATTTAATACTCCTATGCCTTCCTACGTTTTAGAAAGCATTAAAAAGAATAAAGTTGCACTTAAAGGGCCTGTAACTACACCGATTGGTAAGGGGTTTAAAAGTGTTAATGTTACATTAAGACAGGAATTAAATCTTTATGCTAATATAAGGCCTATAAAAACACATGAGGGGGTTCCATCAAGGTTTGAAGATGTAGATCTAATAATAGTAAGAGAAAACAGTGAAGATTTATATGCAGGAATAGAACATATGATTACAGAGGATATTGCTGAGAGCATAAAGGTAATAAGCAAGAAAGCTAGTGATAGAATAGTAGAATATGCTTTTAAATTGGCAAAAGAGCAGAATAGAAAACAAGTAATAGCTGTTCATAAAGCAAACATTATGAAACTTTCCGATGGATTGTTCTTAAGATGTGCAAGAAACATAGCGACCATGCACAAAGATATAGGCTTTGGAGATGTTATAGTAGATGCGATGAGCATGAAGCTTGTAATGAACCCAGAAAAATATGATGTGCTTGTAATGCCTAACCTATACGGAGATATATTATCAGATATGGCAGCGGGGTTAATTGGTGGGCTAGGACTAGTTCCAGGTGCAAATATTGGAGAAGAAGGTGCGGTTTTTGAGCCAGCTCATGGATCTGCTCCAGATATAGCTGGCTTAAACTTAGCAAATCCTACTGCGTGTATTCTATCAGGTGTTATGATGCTAAGATTTATAGGAGAAGTAGAAGCGGCAAATAAAATAGAGAAAGCTGTGGATGATGTTTTAAAAGAAGGCAAACATTTAACTTGTGATTTAGGTGGAAATACTGGGACTCGCGAGTTCGCTGAAGCGATCATTGGAAAAATGGGGAAATAAAATAATTAACAACAAATAACTCATGAGCAACTTGCTCATGAGTTATATTTGGTATAATGATACAAAGAGATTAAAGTAGTTTAGATGACTAGTGAAAGGATAAAGATTTATTATGAGAATAAATAAACTGCTTAGCAATTATGGTATTTGCTCAAGAACTGATGTTAATAGGCTTATAGATGAAAAAAGGATAATGGTAAATGGGAAGCTTTGCACCACCGGGCAGTGGGTAGAAAAAGAGGATAACATTCTTCTTGATAATGAGAATATTGTAGTGAGAGAGAAGATTTATATTGCGCTAAATAAACCCGTCGGGATTACATGTACTGCAGAAAAAACAGTAGAAAACAATATAATTAATTTCATGAACTATCCAGAATACATATTTCCAGTTGGAAGATTAGATAAGGCATCTCAGGGGTTAATACTTATGACTAATGATGGTGATTTGGCAAATAATATTTTAGAATCTGAAAATGAACATGAGAAAGAGTATATAGTAACTGTGAATAAGCATTTTGATGAATCTTTTCTCAAAGCAATGTCTGAAGGTGTTCAAATTTGTGGAGTTAAAACAAGACATTGCAAAGTTATCGCAGTTAGCGATGATACTTTTCGTATTATTTTAACACAAGGACTAAATAAGCAAATTCGCAGAATGAGCAAAACTTTTGGATATACAGTTGTAAGATTAGAACGAGTTCGAATTATTAATATAAAAATTGATGAGACAGATATTGGCATGTGGCGTTACCTAACAGAGAAAGAGGTAATAGAATTAAGGAATAGTTAGAAAGGGTACCTTAGTAAAAATATTAAGGTACCCTTTGTTTTTTATGAAAAAACTCAATTAGGTGGTTTTAAAAGTCAAACAATCTGTTTCTGAATAGAGATTAACATTTTCGCCACTAACGTCTATAGATTTAGCATTACAGAGCTGATTAGAGTTATAGGTGCAAGTACATACATTACAAGCAATTACGTCGCATCCATTGCTATTGGAATTAATGATATTTGTAAGAGAACTATAGACAATACTATCTAAAAAAGTAGCACAACAAGTATCAGAATCTTTTTTAGCACTTTTTCCACCAACATTTATTATGTTAGCATAACATGTGTTTTTGTCATTATGGGAGCAATTTGAAACGCTACAATTGATTTTTGACATTATATCTCCTCCTTAGTGTATCTACTAAGAAGTTTAACCAAAAGGAAAAGAAAATATTTATAATATAGGGTTTGTTTAAAATTTCTATTTGATAGATTTTTTATAAGAATGTTGCCGTAAAACATATTTTCGATTGAATATTGTTGTATTTTCATATATAATTAGAATTAAGTAAGAAAATGTAACGATATACATATTATTCAAAGTATATCGTTTATTAAATTATAGGGAATATATATCTATTGTCGCTTGTATTTTATCATGAAAACGAGTGCAATAGGTATTGATGGACCCCTTTGACTTCAGTATAAGTTAGCTTAACCCCTTGCTATTGCAAGGAGTTATATAAATAAACAGATAGTGTTAACATTATCAAAAAATATGAAGGGGGAGAATTTATGAGGTATGTTAATAAAACATTAAAAAGATATGGTAGCTTTGCTTTATCTTTAGTGATAGCTCTTAATTTAATGCTATCTTTTTCATTTAAAACGTATGCATCAACTATACAATCTGACTACAAGTCATTTGTAATGGCTCCATTGGAAAAAGTAACAGATTGGAATGCGTTCAAAAATCAATTAATAACCATTAAGAACAATGGAGTCTATGCCCTTACCACAGATGTGTGGTGGGGAGATGTTGAAAGTGCGGGTGACAATCAGTTTGACTGGAGTTACTACAAGACTTATGCAGATACTGTTCGTGCTGCAGGATTAAAGTGGGTGCCTATTATGTCCACTCACCAATGCGGTGGTTCTGTGGGGAATTCAGTAAATATACCTTTACCTACATGGTTATGGAATAAAGATAGTGCTGAGAATATGCAGTTTAAGGATGAAAAAGGAAATTATGATAAGGAATCTCTTAGTCCATGGTGGTCTGGTACAGATAAACAGTACAATGAACTTTATGTGTCTTTTGCTGAAAACTTCAGCAGCTATAAAGATATTATAGCTAAAGTTTACCTTTCTGGTGGTCCATCAGGTGAATTAAGATTTCCTTCTTACAATCCATCATTAGGTTGGTCATATCCAGGTCGTGGATCTCTACAATGCTACAGCACAACAGCAAAAACAGATTTTCAAAATACGATGAAAACTAAATACGGCACTATTTCGGCAGTTAATAGTGCATGGAATGCAAGTCTAACAAGCTTTACACAAATTATGCCTCCAACAGATGGGGATAATTTTTTTGAAAAGGGTTATAAGTTAACTTATGGTAATGACTTTTTAACTTGGTATCAAAGTGTACTTGCAAAACACTTGTCGAATATAACGGCTATAGCGCATAACAGTTTTGATTCAGTTTTTGATGTTAGAATAGGAGCAAAAATAGCAGGTATACACTGGCTAATGAATAGTCCTACTATGCCACATGCTGCGGAGTACGGTGCAGGTTATTATAAGTATAGTACTTTACTCGACCAGTTTAAGACATCAAATGTAGATTTAACATTTACATGTCTTGAGATGGATGATTCAAACGCATATGTTAGTCCAAGCTATTCAGCTCCTAAAAGTCTCGTTATAAATGTTGCCAATTTGGCTACATCGAAAGGTATAAGACACTTTGGAGAGAATGCACTAGCTATTTCTAATAATAATCAAGCGTATCAAAATGCTGCTGAAATGCTATTTAATTATAATTTCTCTGGATTTACACTTTTGAGATTTGCAAATGTTGTTAACCGCAATGGAACAGCTACTTCTGAAATGGCTCCCTTTGCAGATACTTTAGTTATGAAGCCAGTTCCTGTAACTTTTACAGTGAACAACGTTAATCCAGGCAGTGGTCAAAATGTATACTTATCAGGGAGTAGATGGGAATTATCTAACTGGACTACAGGCGTATATCCTTTGCCACTTACTAATAGCAATGGAAGGTATACAGGAACCACATATCTTGGTGAAGGCCGTGACTATCAATTTAAAGCAATTATGAAAGATGGTGATGGAAACGTAACCTGGGGAGGTGGCAACAGTCAATCTTATACTGTTCCTACAAGGGGAGGTTCCTATACCTGGAACTGGTAGCTAGAAAAAATACCATTATAATTTTTTTGCACGTATATTGGCAGTTTTAAAAAAAAGTTTAAGTTTATCGTAAAATTAAGAGCCACTACTCTGATAAATATGATATAATTAAAATAATGTAGAAAAATAAACATGTGTGTTCTAGAGAAAATTGAATTGTTATTAAAAAATTAGGGAAATATTAAAGTTATATATAATTTTAAATCCCTTACAAGGCATATGAAAAAAATAGACTAGCGTGCTGACTGGTTATTTTTTTGAAGATGCCTAAATAGAAGAAAGAGGTGTCCTATCATAAAAAACGAAAATGAAAATAAAAAAGAAACTACTAAAGTAGAAATTAAATCAAACAAATATCAGACGCTAGAAAATATTACATTTTTAAAAATAGTTAAAAAAGATGGAACAACTATTGATTGTAAAATAGATACTGAAGATTTACAAAAGGTATTAGAAAAAGGTCGTTGGTTTGCAGAGTGGAATAAAGATTTTAATAATTTCTTAGCGCAGAATCTAGGCAGTTATTATATCGAAGAAAAGAAATATAGAAGAAAACAGAGTTTGCAGTCATTCATATTAGATGTTCATCCAAAAGCACCTGTAAGACATATCAATGGAGACACTCTAGATAATAGAAAATGCAACTTAGAAGTATATAATCAAAATACAATTAACGATTATGAAGAATTAGATGAAGAAACTGTTGCTATAATATTAAGAGATAGATATGGTAAAGAAAAATCTAGGACTATAATCGATAAAGAAGATTTAAGCAGAGTGGTTAATAATAGTTATACATGGGTTCTCTTTAAGAAAGATACAGAACCTTATGCTGTAGCAAACACTCCTGAAGGAAAAATTTATTTGAATAGATTTATAATGAGTACAACTGAAGATATGGTTACTCATCCTATAAATCTTAATACATTAGATAATAGAAAAGCTAATTTAGAAAACAAAAAAGTTGAGTTAGAATTTGATAAACCAACTGAAGAAACAGAAGTTTAATGACAGTTTAGAAGGAAAGTCATTAATCCAGCTCCGCAGGAGATGATTTAATAAGCATTGTAAAGCAGTATAGAAGATAATTCTATACTGCTTTTATTGTGCGCCCGGCATGGGCGCAATCTAATGGGTGAAAGTCCCTAGCACGGGTTAATAGTGCCAAGTGCATAGCTTAAGACAAGGGTGTCCATCGTGAGATGGAATCTGAAGGAAGTTGGCGGCCAAACTCCGGTCTGACGAACAGAAACTACATATAAGGCATATGCTTGTGGGTAAGTTTGCAATACAAAACGAAGCCCAAAACTATTCGAAACAAGTGGTGTAAATGTAGCAGATAGATGGAGTGAAAGATTGCGTTCTTACCCGGGGAGATCTGATAGGTAAGTTGTGGATATGAATTTAGAAATAACAACCCATACAGTGATGTATGGCTGAACTATCAGAAGTCAGCAGACGTCATAGTACCATGCAAAACGCGTTAGCGTGGGAAGGACTGAACAATAGGAGGTTTGGAATTTTGAAGGATACGAGAAAATATGATAAAAGCAGACAACTTCATAAAGAAGGCTCTCTACGAGAGAATAGAGTGGAACTCGAAGGTAATGTAGAAGTGCATAGTATTTCCTCTATGTCAGAAGAAGGAAGAAACGATGTGAATGAATATGATAATGGTTTACTCGAGCAGATATTATCGAGAGATAATATGAATAAAGCATATAAAAGAGTAAAAGCCAATAAAGGAAGTCATGGGATTGATGGTTTGACAGTAGATGAACTTCTACATTATCTAAAAGAGCATGGACAAGAATTAAGGCAATCATTATTAGAAAGTAGATATAGACCTCTAGCCGTAAGAAGGGTAGAAATACCAAAACCTGACGGTGGAATTAGGCTACTTGGAATACCTACTGTATTAGATAGAGTTATTCAACAAGCGATATCACAAACTCTAATACCAATATATGAAAAGAAATTTTCTGATAATAGTTACGGTTTTAGACCTTTAAGAAGTGGAAAACAAGCTGTTGAAAAATGTAGGGGATATATTAATGCTGGACATACATGGACGGTGAATATAGACCTTTCTAAATACTTTGATACGATAAATCATGATAAATTAATAAGGATACTATCGGAAGATATTAAAGATAGTAGAGTAATTTCTCTGATACGAAAGTATCTACAAAGTGGAGTGATGATAAATGGGGTATTTATGAATACAGAAGAAGGAGCACCTCAAGGCGGGCCTTTGTCCCCATTATTAAGTAACGTAATGTTACATGAACTCGATGTAGAACTAACAAAACGAGGACTAAACTTTTGTAGATATGCTGATGATGCGAATATATACGTCAAAAGTGAGAAATCAGCAAATAGAGTAATGAAGAGTATTACGAGATTTATTGAGGAAAAGTTAAAGCTTAGAGTGAATAAAGAAAAGAGTACAGTAGATAGACCTTGGAAACTTAAATTTTTAGGATTTTCATTTTACCGAGCAAAAGGTGAATACAGAATGAGAGTTCCTCAAAAACCTATAATCAAATTCAAAGCAAAGCTAAAAGAATTAACTTCAAGAAGTAATGCGATGAGCATGAAATATAGGTTTATGAAACTTAAGCAAGTGATAGTTGGATGGATAAATTATTTTGCTATTGCAGACATTAAAAGTATTCTTAAAACACTTGATGAATGGTTAAGGCGAAGAATTAGAATGTGTTTTTGGAAACAATGGAAAAAGATTAAAACAAAATATGGGAACCTTGTTAAATTAGGAATACCAAACAATAAAGCTTTGCAATATGCAAATACAAGGAAAGGCTATTGGAGAACATCCAATAGCCCTATATTAAACAAAACATTGACCAATAAATACCTTAAAAATATAGGATTAGTTTCTATATCTGAGACATATTTATTAAAACATTAATTTCTATTGAACCGCCGTGTACCGAACGGTATGCACGGTGGTGTGAGAGGTCGCTAAATAAATTAATTATTTAGCTCCTACTCGATTTTTTGATATTGGGTCAGAAACAACTTGAAATTGATTTGTTTTTCCCATAATATAAGCTAAATTAATTATAGACTTTTCTTCCTCGGTCATTTCCCTTTTGAACATTTTTTCGAATTGTTTCATTAAATTACAAGTGTCAAGTTTGTAACTTTCAGCAGCGGGTCTAGTTACCCTTGTGTTTTTATGAGGATTATATATCCTAGATTTAATTTCACTGCTATAAATTTTCTTGAAAACTTCAGCTGTATAGAATGCATCATTATAAGCATTATGAAACTTACTTTCAATAGGTATGCCTAATAGCTCTGCTGCATTACCTAGCCCAATGTTAATTCCTTTTTGACAATTAAGCTCTTTAGAAGCGTAGGACTGAATGTTTATGTATTTTGTGGGTACAATCAAGGTATCTAATTCATGATATTCTATATTTCGAAATAATTCTTTTATATCAGCGACTCCCCATACACACAATATGCTTGAGTCAGCGTTTATAAACTCTGAAAGTTCTTTATACAGTTCTTTAAAAGGTTTGCCTTTATCTAATTCATCCATTGTTATTCCGGTAAGTTCTTTTACAAAGGGATTGATGATAGTATATATTTCCGGTTTTATTAATACATCTAGAGTCCCAATCGTTTCAAAATTATCATTTAGTTTTATGGCACCTATCTGAATTATTTCGAAAGGACATTTAGGATTTGTTATGTTCGTAGTATCTTTTGTGTAATTGTAGCCTTGATTAAACTCTAAGTCAAATATTATATAATTCATGTAATTACCTCTAAACTTATTTAATATTATAGTGCATAGTGATATATTACTATATCATGTAGTATATCATTTTCTTTAGTAAAAAACACCTGCACTATTACAGTTTTAGCTGCAAAAAATTGAATGTTGTATATAAAGTAGTTTATAATGAGTATAGTTGCTATATCATATTTTAATAAAATAAGTGAAATCAATCCGTGCAGCGTATGCTACACGTGATATATAAGAGAGGAAGTTTTATATATGGGAAAAATATTGGTGCTTGCAGAGAAACCCTCTGTAGGCCGTGAACTAGCGAAAGTTTTAAATTGCACTCAAGGTGGAAATGGGTATTTAATGGGACAAAAGTATATTGTAACTTGGGCACTCGGACATCTTGTTACACTAGCTGGTCCGGAGGATTATGATCAAAAATATAAAAGTTGGAAAATGGAAGATCTTCCTATGCTGCCAAAGGACTTAAAACTGGTAGTTATTAAGGAAACTTCAAAGCAATATAAGATTGTACATGAACTCCTAAAAAGAACTGATGTAGATGAGCTTATTATTGCTACAGATTCGGGACGTGAAGGAGAACTAGTAGCACGTTGGATTATTCAAAAAGCAGGATTTAGAAAGCCAATTAAAAGGTTGTGGATTTCTTCTCAAACTGAAAAAGCAATAAAGGATGGATTTGCGAATCTTAAACCTGGAAAAGATTATGAAAACCTATTTTGGGCAGCGCAATCAAGAGCAGAAGCAGATTGGCTAATAGGGCTTAATGTTACAAGAGCATTAACTTGTAAATATAACGCTCAATTGTCTGCAGGAAGAGTTCAAACACCAACTTTGGCACTTATTGTTGAAAGAGAAAACGAAATTAAGAGATTCATTCCAAAGGATTACTGGACAGTAAATGGAAAGGTAAATAATTTTACAGTTCATTGGTCTAGTAAAAATGGTGAAGCACGTACATTTGACAAGCAAAAGGCAGAAGATATAGCTAATAAGGTAAATAATCAAATGGGAACCGTTTCCGAGTTAAATAAAGCATCTAAAAAAGAGCTCCCTCCACTTGCATATGATTTAACGGAGCTTCAAAGGGATGCAAATAGAAAATTTGGATATTCTGCAAAGCAAACTCTTAATATAATGCAGAGATTATATGAAAATCATAAGATATTATCTTATCCAAGAACAGACTCTAGACATATTACCACAGATATTGTAGCAACGCTTCTCGACAGATTAAAGAGCATTGCTATAGGACCATATGAGAAAGCTGCTAGAAGTATAATAAAAGGAAGGATACATACTACAAGTAGACTTGTGGATAATAGCAAGGTATCAGATCATCATGCTATAATTCCAACAGAGCAACATGTAGATTTATCAAGCCTTAACAAAGAAGAAAGAAGCATTTATGACTTAGTTGTAAAAAGATTTTTAGAGGTTCTAAGTCAACCTTTTGAGTATGAGCAAACTACTGTGAAAATAAATGTTAAGGGTGAGACTTTTTCTGCAAAAGGAAAAATAGTTAAGTCAAAGGGCTGGAAAGAAATAAGTAGTTCTGAGGGTGGAGAAGACAAAGATCAGTCACTTCCACCAATTAATAAAGGTGAAGAAGTTAAACTTACTTTAGTTAAATTGGAAAATGAAAAAACTAAGCCACCAGCTAGATATAATGAAGCAACGCTGCTTACAGCTATGGAGCATCCAGGAAAAGATATCCAGGATGAAAGTCTAAGAGAAGCATTGGATAATACTTCGGGACTTGGGACGCCTGCTACGAGAGCAGATGTTATTGAAAAATTATTTAACATCTTTTATATGGAGAGAAGAGGCAAAGATATATTCCCAACCTCAAAAGGAATACAGCTAATAGGTTTAGTTCCGCAGGAATTAAAATCCCCAGAGCTTACGGCTAAGTGGGAAAAACAGCTTCAACTTATAAGTAAAGGAAAAGCTAATTCCATGAATTTCGTAAAAGATATGAGGGAATATGCAGTGAAGCTTGTGAAGAATGTTGCAGCTTCTGGCGAAATATATAAACATGACAACGCCACAAGAATGAAATGTCCTGAGTGTAGTAAGTATCTTCTTGAAGTTAACGGCAAAAGGGGAAAGATGCTAGTATGTCCAGATAGGGAATGTGGATATCGTAAAGGAGTTTCACAAGTTTCTAATGCACGTTGTCCTACTTGCCATAAGAAAATGGAGATTAGAGGAGATGGAGACAATAAGATATTTGTTTGTGGCTGTGGATATAGAGAAAAACTTTCAGCCTTTAACAAACGTCGCGACTCAGAAAAAAGTGCTTTAAACAAAAAAGATGTCAGTAGATTTTTGAATCAGCAGAATAAGAAAGATGAACCAACTGGCAATTCTGCTATGGCTGAGGCTTTTGCTAAGTTTAATTTAAAATAGTAAGGAAAAACACAATGTATAAGATTTTTATGCGTTGTGTTTTTTTATTCTCGAAATATATCTCAAGCGCGCTTAATTATTGATTAAGCTTAATTAAAAGGCTAAGGATATTTAATGGTGATTTTATTCATAATTATTCATAATTATCCTATTTTTATTTAATAATTAAATTGTATGATAATCTTATGATGATAAATAAGTTATTCATTAATAATATTAATAATAAAAGAAAGGACGATTGTAAGGTATGTGGGTTAAAAAATTAAGACAACGAAAAATGCAGAGCATTATGATTTTTTTTATCATATTAATTTGTACCATGCTAATGTCAAGTTCTATAATGATGATATCATCATTACAAAAACCCTTTGAAGATCTCCAAAAAGAGTGCCAATCTCCGAAAGTAAAAGTATTTCCTCTTGAAAAAGGAGAAAAAGAAATCGGTGAGTTATCCAAAAGAATAGAAGGATTAGACTCTGTATCAAAAACAGTATTAATTAACAGACATTGGATAACAGAAAAAATATCTTATAAAGGTGAAAATGTGGAAACATTTGCAAGTTTAACCAAATATGAGAGAAGTGTATATGGGAAGATAAGATCTATTAGCAATAAAGTTGATGTGCCTAAGGAAGGAGAGTGCTTTATTCCAGCTGCACTCTCAAATGAATATAATATAAAGGTTGGCGGAAAAATTGTTTTATGGAGTGGCAGTAGAAATTATACTTACAAAGTAGCAGCCATTTATGCAGATCCATACTCTATATCTTTAGCATTTAATTGTGAATTTCTTGTGAGTGAAATTCCAGAAGAGTTAGAAACTTCAAAGGTCATAGCAGTGTTTAGCGATAAGAGTATTACTGGAAAAGATATTATTAGCGAATACCGCGTGAAAAATCATGGCGTATTAGAAGGAAGAGCCATGACAATAGAAGATAGTATGAGTAACAGTGCTATATCAGAGAAGATTTTAGGCGGTATATTGCTGGCAGCAAGCATTCTTGTGCTTTTAGTAAGTAGCATGATGATTCGCTATATGATTAAAAATGCTCTAATTCAAGATAGCAAAACTATAGCTATTTATAAAACCATTGGTTATTCATCAAAATCTATTATGAGAATTTATATGGAACTATATTTCTTTATTGTAGCAAGCGGAAGTGTTCTAGGAATCATTTGTTCTTCATTTATTTCAAGTAAATTTACTAAGCAAATCTTTGCTAATATTGGTGAAACTAATCATGCTAGTATATGGTTTCCTGCATCAATATGTTTTTTCTTAATCAATGGCTTTGTATTACTTCAAGTTTATTTAGTAATAAATAAATTGAAAGATATAAAACCGGTTATTGTGCTAAATGGAAGAGAAAATCAGTTTGGCACTCGTAAAACAAAAAATCATCCCTTTACAGAAAAATTAAGTTTTTCTCCACTAGGAATAGCAGTTAGAAATATGCAAAGAGATAAAAAGAACACTTGCTATATTATTCTCACTTGTGTGATTTCTGTTTATTGTGTAAATTTTGCTTTAGCATCCTTTTCTTTATTAGATACAATGAAGGACGATAATTATTATTGGATTGGTTTTGATAAATTTGATGTTGCAGCAGTTGCCACCAATCAAGTAAAATTTGATGATAATTGCCACATTTTATTAACAGACCCAGCTGTTAAACGTGTTATTAAAACAACTCCAGAAAAAGACGTTATGGTAAAATGGGCAAAAGGAATGGGTGATCCCACTATTGGAAGCATGGTGTATGAGACTTATAAAAATATTGATATGCCAGTGGTGAAAGGGCGCAATCCAATACACAGTGATGAAATCGTATTAGGTAATTTAATTGCAAAGGAAATGAAAAAAGATGTAGGCGATTATGTGGATATTTATTTAACCGCAGATAAAAAAGTAAGCCTTCTTGTTGTAGGAACTAGCCAAGGGTACTATGAACTTGGTAGAATCTGTAGATTATTAGGCTCTACCTTCGAAAAAAATGGAGTAAAGCTTTCTTACAATGAAGCCTCAATTTATCTAAGTAAGAATGTAGATAAAAATAAGTTTATAAAGAAATATAATACTATGATGAAAGATAATTTGAAAATTATAGATCGATCAAATAAATACAGCAATATTATGGATATGATATGTGGGCCTCAAAAATTAGCAATTGGGCCATTTATGGTATTGGTTATGATTATCGGAGCACTCAATCTTTTCTGCATAGTATATTTAAAAAATATAAAAGACCGAAAGAAACATAATATTTTCAAATCAATTGGTTATTCCGGAAAACATTTATTGTTAACAAATTTATATTACATTGGAATTATTGCACTAATATCGATTTTAGTAACTGTCCCAATCTTTATTGTAGCGTTTCCTAAAACTATGGTTCTATCCACATCTATGTTTGGATTTGAACAATATCTGGTGACTTATAATGTTGCAACTATGGTTATAGGAAATATTGTGATATTGTTTGTGTTCTTACTAAGCGCTGTATTATCATCAACTGGATTATTTAGTAATCACCTAACAGAGCTCGGGCAAGAATAAAAAAATAAAAAAATAGTGAGGTAGAATTTTATGGATAATGTTATAATTAAAACAAGCTTATTGTGCAAAAGTTTTTTAAGTGATGGTGAAGAAAATAACGTAATCAAAAACTTAAATCTTGAGATAAATAAAGAAGACTTTACAGTAGTTATGGGAAGTTCCGGCTCTGGTAAATCCACTTTGCTTTATCTGTTAAGCGGTATGGATGGAGCAACTAGTGGAGAGGTATTTATAGGTGATGAAAATATTACAAATTATAAGGAAAGTGAAATGGCTGATTTACGAAGAAACAAAATCGGATTTGTATTTCAAGGGATTAACCTTATTCCTGATCTAACCATTTATGAGAATATTGTAAGTCCGACCTATAAAACTAATAAAAAGAAATTTGACATTGATAAAAAAATTGATGAGTTATTAGAGAAAATGGAGTTAACAGATCACAAAAAAAAATTCCCCAGTCAATTATCTGGTGGACAAAGTCAGAGGGCGGCAATTTGCAGAGCGCTTATAAATGAGCCTGAACTATTATTTGCCGATGAACCTACAGGTGCACTTAACTCAGCTCAAGGAGAAAATGTACTAGATATTTTTTCTGATATTCATAAGGGAGGTCAAGCAGTTGTTATGGTTACCCATGACTTAAAGGCCGCGCTTCGAGGCACTCGAATTATATTCTTAAAAGATGGCTATTTTGATGGAGATTTAAAATTAGATGAATATAAAAAAGAGACAGCTGATGAAAGAGAAAAAATAGTTTATGAATTTTTAAAACAAAGAGGATGGTAAAAAATAGGAGATATTATGGAGCAAAAAACGATTTTAATTATTGAAGATGAGAAAGAGTTGGCTGAAATATTACGCGATTATCTAGAAATAGAAGGTTTTAAAATATTCATTTCATTTGATGGCGAGGAAGGATTAAAACTTTTTAAATCCAAAAAACCAGAACTTGTACTTCTTGATATTATGCTCCCTAAAGTAAATGGTATGGAGGTTTGTAAGCAAATTCGAAATAATTCTAATATACCTATAATAATGGTATCTGCTAAAAGTGGAGAGATGGATAAAGTGATTTCCCTTGGAATTGGAGCAGATGATTATGTCACAAAGCCCTTTAGTCCGTTGGAACTTGTGGCAAGAGTAAAAGCCCATTTAAGAAGGTATAAAGAGCTCGAACAATCGAAAGCTCCTTCTGTAATTATTAATATTGGTAAGATTAGAATTAGTAAGGAAAGCTATGAGGCAAGTATAGATGGAAAAATCATAGATTTTACCACAAAAGAATTTGAAGTCTTATATTTTTTTGCAAGGCATGTAAACCAAGTATTTTCAAAGCAGCAAATATACCAAGAGGTTTGGGGTATGAATGAATTTGGTGATATTAGTAGTGTGGCAGTTTATATAAAAAGAATTCGAGAAAAGTTGAATGATTTTGAACTTTGTTATATCAAAACAGTATGGGGAGTAGGATACAAGTTATCTGTATAAAATTATGAAAAATAGAATTTTCAAGCAACAAATAGGGTTACATTTTTTTATAGTGCTCATTTTGGTAATATCCACATTAATGTCCATGATAAGATATTCAAATAATAAAGAGGAAATTCTTTATAATAAGTCCAGAATTCTAGTAGCCAGTCAAGTCAATGAACTAGAATCAAAACGATATAAACAAGGTGAGTTTTCTTATACAGTGTTTGATTTAGCTGGAATAGTTGTTTATACCAGTGACAAAAATGATTATAAACAAGGGGGATTTATAAATCTTAAAGAGGTTCTCCAAACTGATAAAAGTTTTTATGAAAAGAATAACAAACAAATTAAAGTTTCCTTTGTTTTGTTAAGTGGGAAAAAGGTAGACAAATTTGCTGTGTTTACTATACCAAGACAGCAGATATTAAAGCGTACAGAAATAGAAAACTTGTTCTATTTATTTGCTCCAATTATTTGTGGAATTATCCTTGTGCTACTTATACTAATTGCCATAAATATTTATATGAAATACCATGTCTTAGATCCACTGCTTGAAATAAACCAGTCCTCAAAAGCAATTATTGAAGGTAATTATGACATTCCAGTAGCACGCGCAAGAGGCAATAGATTGCTACAGAATGAAGTGGCTGAATTAACATATGGGTTCGAATTAATGCGAGATCAATTAAAGGAAAAGAGAGAAAAAGAAAAGGAATTAAAAAGGTCCCAAAAGGAACTTATTTCCTGCATTTCTCATGATTTGAAAACACCTATATCGACAATTAAAGCGTATAGTGAAGGCATGCGAGATGGCATTTCAAACACTGAAGAAAAACGCAAAAAATATGTTGAAGTTATTATTCGAAAATCTGAGGTAATTACTAAAATGGTTAACGATTTGTCAGAACATTCAAATGCGGAATTGAATGAACTGAAAATTGTAAAAAGTGAATGTTATTTGGATATATATTTAAAAAAGGTAATATTAGAATTAAAGCTTTTAGTGGAACATTATGGACTTACCTTTGAATATCAGTGCAATGCTGCAAATGTAATGGTTTCTATGGATAAAAGCCGTATAACACAGGTAATTTACAACCTTATAGAGAATAGTATAAAATATACTAATCATGAAAATGGCAAGATAAAAATTACTGTTTTTTATCTTGAAACTGAAAATAAGATAGCTTTTTCTGTAATGGACAATGGAAGTGGTATTAGTTTAGGAGATATGACCTATGTTTTTAATAAATTCTATAGAGCAGAAAAATCTAGAAGTATGAGCATCCCGGGTTCTGGACTCGGATTATCAATATGCAAATATATTGTAGAAGCCCATGGCGGAAACATTAAATGTAAGAATAACCAAGTAGCTGGGGCAGAATTTATATTTACTATTGATATATAAACATCCCTTGTGTGCTTATTTTTATATTTATGAGAAAATAGTAAGTAAACTTTGCGACGATTTTGAGAAATAGATTTTCGAATAAATAAAAAAACTATTATTGGAGGGATTTTAAATGGCAGAAATTAAATTTGAAATAAAAGAAAAATCAGGGGTGATTTCCGAGTCAGCAAAGGGATGGACAAAGGAACTAAACCTTGTCTCTTGGAATGATAAAGATCCTAAATATGATATTAGAGATTGGGATTGCGAGCATAAGAAGATGGGTAAGGGGATTACTTTATCTGTAGAAGATTTAAAGAAACTTAAAGATATTTTGAATAGTATGGAAATATAAGAATATTACTATGGGGATATTGACTTCTTAAAATGAAAATGGATAAAAGAATGTGTTAATTAAAATTAACATTTCTTTATCCATTTTTTTTAGTGAAATAATAAAAGGAAAAGCTCCTATAGAAAGTTATTTATCCTACTTTAATACAATATTAATTCTATAAAAAGTATAATTTATTTAAATTATTGATAGATATCCTAATTTAATAAGCGAAGTATTAAGTGTAGGGCGATATACTCTATGCAAGCTTGCTTTAGAAAGAAGGTTTAAAATGAAAATCCAAGAAGAAAATTTTGTTATTCAGTTAATAAATAAGAATGAAAGGGCGCTCGACTATGTTATAGAAAACTATGGATGGATTATTAAATGTATTGTAAAAAAACAACTTTACAATTTGCAGAGTGTTCAAGGAGAATGTATTAATGATATACTTCTCGGAATTTGGAATAACATTGGTAGTTTTGATAAAAGTAAAAATGAATTTAAAAATTGGGTAGCTGGAATAGCTAAATTTAAATGCATCGACTATAAGAGAAAGTATCTAAAAACGTTAGGACATGAAAATATAGATGAATTAGAACTAGGCATTCCAGATACCACTCATGAAGATATTATTAAAAATGAAGTAGAGGATGATATTAATGATATTTTAAATTGCTTAAAAGAGAAGGATAAGAACTTGTTTTATAAGCTATATGTTGAGGAGAAAGAAATGGATGATATAAGCAAAGAAACAGGTATTAAGAGAGAAGTTATTTACAATAGATTATCTAGAGGGAAGAAAAAGATAAAAAGTATGCTTAAAATTAGCGAAAGTGGAGGTATTAAATATGAAAAATAATATATACACTATGTTAAATGAAGCAGACATAAATTTAGATGATTATAAAAAAGAAAAATTTAATGAAATAGAAGAGAAAAACATAAAGAATAATTTTAAAAAATCAATTAATAAAAAGAAATTCTACAATAGAAAAATAGTGGCAGCGGTGGCAGTTGTAGCATTAACTGTTGGAATGCTTGGAAGTAATGTTCAAGTATCAGGATTATCAACGTTTAGCAGTAATATAGGTGCTTTTTTAGGAATACAAGAGAAGTTGGATGAATATAACACCGTTGTAAATAAAACTATAACTGATAATGGAGTAACAGTTAAATTAAATGAAGTAATATTGGATGGAAATGAACTGAATGTTTCTTATAATATAAGTTCTAATAAAAAGTTAGGAAAAGATCAATCCTGGCTTGATTCCAACGAGATTTATGTGAATGGAAAAAGCGTAAATGGAGGAAGTGGGGGAGGAGCTTTTAATATTAATGACTATACTACACAATCGGTTATTACTTATGATTTAGGTAAAGTAGATTTAAGTGGAGATTTAAATATAAAAATCTCATCTCATGCTATGAATTTGAATGATAAGAAAACCAAGGGTTCTTGGGTCTTTAAATTTAAGACCAGTGGTAGTGAGTTAAAAGCAAATACCAAGGAAATATTACTTAATAAGAAGTTTTCACTTCCAAACGGCGAAGAATACACTCTAAAAAAGTATACAAATAATGCCGTAGGTCAAAAAATTTATGCTTCAATATCCAACTTTACAACAAAATCAGCATATGATGTGAATTTGAAAGGATTTGATGATTTGGGTAATGAAGTTGAATTTTACTTATCTCACTCAGAGAAAGAGGAAGCATTATTTAAAATAGAAAATATAGATGGAAATCTTAATAAAAATGCAAAAACATTAACACTTACCCCCTATGCAGCTAAATATCCAGATAAAAGCGGTAGGATGGATGGTGAATATAAACAAGTAGGAGATAAATTTATAATAGATTTATCACAATTAAAATAATGATGAATATATATGCAAGTATATTGTAGAAGCCCATGGCGGAAATATTAAATATAATGAAAAAAGATAATACACACTGTATTATCTTTTTTTCTTATATTTAATTAATAAAGTGATTTTACCCTACTTTAATTTAGAGGCACACTTGGGACAAATATTCCACTCAGGTTCTACTGGGAATCCACAAGAGCTACAATTATCTTTAAGCTTAAATCCACAGAGGGGACAATTCATAAAGTGGTCATCTACAGGATTTCCACAGCTTTTGCAGATTTTTTTAGTGTAGGAATTCCTTACGACTAGATAGATTATTAAACCTATAAGGTTTGGAACAAATAGTGCCACCATTGTCCAAAGCCAAGGGTCCATACCCCTTTTCTTTGAATCCATAAATACAAAATGACCAATTAAATAAATTACTCCAAAGATTAATAAAAGTATTAAAGGTAGTATTATGAGAGGTGGAACTATTCCAGAGATATTTGTGTGCCCATGTCTATAGTCTGAGGCTATAGCAAAAGATATGAAAATAATAAAAGATAAAAAGAGTAGGGAAAGTATTGTTATAAGGATAAAAAATATTTTTTTTGAATTTTTCATTTTAATCTCTCCTTTAAATAATAGTTGAAAATTTTAGCCTGATCTGTTCTTTAAAAAGTATTAGAGGTAATATTGATAAGCTTGAAATTAAACTGTATAAAATATATAGACCTATAATTCCTTTAAAATTAAATTTGAAATATACAATAATAATTAAACTTATAAGTGAAATAATATTAAAAAAAACTGACATACAAACAATGGGCAAAAAGTGTATGTTACTTATTTTTTCTTTAGTATTTTGAACTAAATTTTTAGGAAGATTAATATCTTCATTACCTAGTTCAAAGAGAAGCTCTTCTAAATGTTTATCTTCCATAGTTATTATCCTCCATATATTCTTTTAATAACTTTTTAGCTTTATTTAATCTGGATTTTACAGTTCCTTCAGGTATTTTAAGAATTTCTGAAATTTCTTTTTGCTTTAATTCGTTGTAATAAAATAGTATTATTACCATTCTAAATTCATCTTTTAAATTATTCACACTATTTCGTAACTGTTGCTTATTTTGGTTATTATCATAAGACTCCTCAGGAAGAAAGGTAGTTGACTTTATATTTTCCATTACAATGTTTTTCTCGTTAATATCAAAAAAATCTATAGATTTTGAAACCCACCGTTTTACTTTTCTATAATTATCTTTATATAGATTAATAGCAATTGTAAAGAGCCAAGGTTTAAAATTCTTAATTCTGTTAAAGTCATCCATATATTTAAAAGCTTTTATCCAAGTATCTTGAAATAGATCTTCAGCACTAGTACTGTTTTTATGCAAATGTATACAGAACTTATAGAGAGGAATTTTATATTTTTCTATAAATAGTGCAAGCGCTTGATTTCTATCAGTATCAAAAGTTATCCAAATAAACTTATCATCCAAAACCTTGCCCCCTTTCACTATTTACTACGCGTGAAAATATAAAAGGTTCATTTAATAATTTAGAATCAACCTTCGTTAGCGTAGGAAATAATATTATAAAATATATTTTACACTAAATAATATAGTAATATAAAGAATCATTTTAAGAAGGGTCATTGAGAATGAAATAAATAATCATTCTCAATGAGTTTAGTGATATAATAATAAACAAACTTTAAGGAAAAGGAGTTACAATAATAATGAATATTTTTAAAAAATTTAAAAGTTACTATAGACCATACAAGGGGCTGTTCTTTGCAGATATGTTTTGTGCATTAATTTTATCTGTAATTGATTTGGTGTTTCCCTTAATAGTTAGATATTTGCTAAATGATGTTTATGTATTAAATGATGGAAATAAGATATTTAAATATGTTTTATATGTGGGGATAGCACTATTACTTATGTATATTGCAAGGTATTTTTGTCAGTATTTCATAACCTCATGGGGACATATAATGGGAGCAAAAATGGAAGCGGATATGAGAAAAGACATTTTTAACAATCTTCAAAAACAATCTTTTTCTTATTACGATGAAGCGAATACCGGAAAGCTCATGTCGAGAATAGTTACAGACCTTTTTGATATATCAGAACTTGCACATCATGGGCCTGAGGATGTATTCATATCCATACTAAAAATAGTTGGGTCTTTTGTTATACTCGCAAATATAAATTCAAGAATAACACTTATACTTCTTTTATTTACACTGGCAATGTTATATTTTTCATATTTCTATAATCAGAAAATGCGAAATGTTTTTTCGGAAAACAGGGAAAAGATAGCAAGCGTAAATGCCCAAATTCAAGACAGTTTAGCAGGTATTCGCGTGGTGAAATCATTTGCTAATGAGAATATAGAAAATACTAAATTTGCTAAAGGTAATAACGAATTTTTAAAGACAAAAGAGGAAAGTTATTTTATAATGGGCAAATTCCATAGTGGTAACAGCTTTTTTCAAGGATTACTTTATCTTAGCGCTATACTTGTAGGGGGTATATTTATAAGTGATGGCTCATTAAAAGTATCTGATCTTGTAATTTACATACTTTATATAAATACATTTTTAAATCCTATTGATAAGCTTGTAAATTTCACGGAGCAGTTTCAAAGAGGGCTTTCGGGATTTGAAAGATTTGTTGAAGTCATAAATACAAAGCCAGACATAATCGATAAAGAAGATGCAGTTGAATTGGTTAATCCAAAAGGAGAGATATCTTTTAATAATGTATCATTTAGTTATAATAATATGCATAAAGTATTAAGTAATATAAATATAAAAATACAATCAGGTAAGAATATTGCACTTGTTGGTCCATCGGGTGGTGGTAAAACAACCTTTTGCAGTCTTATACCAAGATTTTATGAGGTAAACCATGGTTCAATAACAATAGATGGCATCGATATAAAAGATATAAAACTTAAATCACTTAGAAAATCTATTGGGATAGTCCAGCAGGATGTTTATTTGTTTTCGGGAAGCATTAAAGAAAATATATCATATGGCAGACCGGGAGCATCGGAAAAGGAAATAATTGAGGCGGCTCAAAAGGCAAATATTCATGAGTTCATTATGAGTCTTGAACATGGGTATGATACTTATACTGGAGAAAGAGGAGTAAGACTTTCTGGTGGTCAAAAGCAAAGGATATCTATAGCAAGAGTATTTTTAAAGAATCCAGCAATTTTAATACTTGATGAAGCTACATCAGCTCTTGATAATGAAAATGAACAATATATTCAAAAATCATTGGAAGACCTTACAAAAAACAGGACGACGCTCGTTATTGCTCATAGATTAAGTACAATAAAAAATGCGGATGAAATAATTGTACTTACTGATGAAGGAGTAAACCAAAGAGGAACGCATGACGAACTTATAAAGCAAGAAGGATTATATTCTTATCTTTACAATATGCAGTTTAAGCAAATAGAGTAGGAGTGATAATATGTTTTCGAATAAAACTGGTTTATTTAGAGAAGCAAAACAAGCGAAGGTACTTCCTAATATTATTTTATGTTTATTTTGGGTATTGCTTTTTCTAATTGGAGGGCAAGGAATAGGTGAAATATTGGCTCATTTTACAAAGAAAATTATTGGCAATGATCCTTCCGTTTTATTACTAAATCAACTTATTTGTGGTTTTATATTTATAACATTATTAGTATTTGCTAGAGTAAAGTTTAGAGAAAAAAGAAGTATTTCAAGCATGGGATTAAAAAAAGAAGGATTTATAAGAAAGTATTTAATAGGTTTTGGCATAGGAATTTTAATGTTTTCAATAGTAGTTTTATTGCTTAGTGTTAGCGGGCATACTGTAGTAAATAGTAATCCAGTAGGTCTTTCAGGTGTAGCAGCTTTAAGTGGTGTGCTAATTGTTATACCAGGGTGGATGATACAAAGTGCTGCAGAGGAGATTCTTTCAAGAGGATGGTTTATGAATGTTTTAGGTGCAAGATACAATGTAGCTGTAGGTTTGATTGTTTCCTCTACGTTTTTCGGATTTATGCACCTTGGAAATCCAAATGTAAGTGTTTTAGCTATAATAAATATTGTTTTAGTAGGTTTGTTTTTTGGCGTATATGTTATAAAAACTAATGATCTGTGGGGGGCTTGTGGACTTCATGCTGCGTGGAACTGGACTCAGGGAAATATTTTTGGGTTTGAGGTAAGTGGACTAAAAGTAGCAACAGGTAGCTTGATGAATTTAAAGTTAACTGGTGCAGAATTGTTCACTGGTGGAGTATTTGGTCCTGAAGCCGGTATGGCAGCAACCATAGTTCTTTGTATAGGAATTATAATTGTATATTTTATTCCACTACATAGAAAATTGGAATCTGCGAGGAGTTTATAGAAATAATACCAAAAAATAATTTATGTTTGTAATTAACACAATACAATAACTATTTTCTCTTTATTAGGTGGGCCAATTGAACAGTTATATTTACTTATTAAATAAAATAACAACATTTTTTTAAAAATGTTGCTATTTTTTTATGAGACAAAGTATATAATATACCCTCCAAAAAACTATGGAGGGTACCACAGTAATTTTTTTTATCTTTTTCTGAAATAAACATAGTTAATAGGGCAAGTATTGCTATATTAGTGACAAGTTATATTATATAAATGACAATATAACTTGTCCCAAAAACTAAATGGTAGTATACTATATTTTGATAACAATTTAAGGATGTGACTTTATGAAAGAAGAATTAATATTAAAAAATAAACTTAAAGTAGCTAGAGCAGAAAACAATCTGTCTCAAGGAGATTTAGCGGAAATGGTTGGCGTTTCCAGACAAACAATTAGCTCAATAGAAACAGGTCAATTTAATCCAACTGCAAAGTTAGCGTTGATATTTTGTATTGCATTAGATAAAAAATTTGAAGATTTATTTTACTTTGAGTAGGGTAATGAGCTATAGTAAAAGAGTTTGTTAATCATGAAAAAAACACAACAAAGCACTAATAAGGCTACATTCCTTTAAACTATATTTATAGATTTAACTATAGTGAAAATATATTGAATTATATATTATATTATATTTATAAAAATAAAATGAAAGTTTAAAATGGTGATGAAATGAAAAAAAGAAAAAAAATTAATAGACATAATGTCCTATTTGTAATTATGTTAGCTATATTTTCAATAATAATTGCAAAGTTATATTATTTACAAGTATTAAATGGACAATATTACAAGAATACAGCAAATGCCAGTGCTCAAAAGGTCATAACTGTAGAGGCCCCAAGAGGACTCATAACAGATAAAAATGGGATAAGCCTTGCAAATGAAACGCTAGGATATAACCTTACATATACAGACACAGCTAATGCTAGTACTCAGATATTTACAACTTTACAAAAAATATTTGCAATTTTGGACGAAAATGAAGAAGTTCAGACAGATAGTTTTCCTTTAAAAATTGAACCATACAGATTTGAATTTAGTTCAAGTGATCCTAAGGCAATACATACCTTACAGTTAAGATTTTTAAAAGATAGAGGGATTCAAGGTAATATATTGAAATCAAAATTTGAAAATAAAAAAGAGGAAGATTTAAATTCTTCTGAAACTACAAAACTTAATAATGAACTTTTGAAATTAACCCCAGAGGAAGTATATAATGAACTGCTAAAGGAATACGGTGTAATAAAAGGAGTTTCAAGTTTACATATACAGGAAACACCAGATTTAATAAGAAAATATTTAATTGTAAAAGATGATATAAAAATGAACTTTTTTTCTTCATACAAATCAATTAACATAGCAACTAATATAAAGAAGGATACGTCATTTATATTCGAGCAAAGTCTCTCAGATTTACCTGGAATTAAAGTAGAAAATATGCCTATGAGACAATATCCCTATGGACAGCTCGCTTCATCGGTTTTAGGATATATAAGCAAAATAAGCCCTGCTGATAAGGAAAAATATTCAGCAAAGGGTTATGATACAAGCACAGATTATGTGGGATACTCTGGAATTGAAGCTGTAATGGAGAGCAGTCTCAAAGGAGTTAACGGAGGAGAAAAGATACCAGATGCGAATCAGGGTAAGGTAAAAAGTGAAATCACTAGTAAGAAGGCAACTCCTGGAAACAATGTTCAGCTTACAATAGATGCAAATTTGCAATATGCCACAGAAAGCGCTTTAAATAGTGAAATGAAGAGATTAAGAGGACTAGGAATGGTAAATGGCTTAAATGTATCAAACGCTACAAGAGGCGGAGCTGTTGTAGAAGATATTCACACTGGTGACATATTAGCACTTGTTAGCTTACCGGGTTTTAATCCAAATGATTTCTCTACGGCGCAAGGATTAACTGAAGCTCAATCAAAAAAATATTTTAGTCAGGATTATGAAGCCATGGCAAAAGCTCAGGGAAAACCACAAAGTTTAATTGATTATATGTTCCCAATAGACAAAAGTATAAAGGGAAATACCACAATTAGAAAGGACAAATTTGATTACTATCCAAAGTATTTGTATAATTATGCAACTATGTCGTTAATTCCTTCTGGTTCTATTTTTAAGCCAATGACTGCAATTGCAGGTCTTGAAGAAGGAGTTATAGATGCTAATTCCACATATGATGATAAAGGTGGGTATGATATGGGTGGTGATAATAAAGTTGGGGGTGTAAATTGGAATCCTTTCGCAACAGATGGAGCACTTGGTATTGTAAACGTAGTACGTGCATTAGAAAAATCAAGTAACCCATTTTTTATGAATGTAGGTGATTTATTAAGGTCAAAATCTGGAGATGACATTTTAGCTAAATATGCATGGATGTTTGGACTAGGAGCTGACCCTAAAGTAGTGAAACCTAGTACTGGGATAGAAATAAACGAAAATTTTGGGCAAGTATATAATACAGTATCCCAGAAAAATCTATCAGCATCGCAATATCTTTTGACTATTGAGGATGATTTAACTAATGGAGTTTCTGGTATAGGAACAAAATTCTCCCCATTAGATTTGTACGATAGAGAGGGGGATGTTCTTATTGTTTATAAGGGGAAAAAACTTTCAGAAATAAAAACTGAAATTAAAAATAAAATAAAAGACTCTGTAAAGAATGGAACTTTTTCAAAGAGTAACTACGAGGTTTTATTTAAGCAATTAATTGCTGCCGATCCTAAGAATAAAGATAAGAAGTTTACTGATGCTGATATACAAGCAATTGTAGATGATGTATATTACCAAGCTGTACAGACAGGGCATGGTTCTTTAAGCTTACCATACAATATGTATATTGCATCTATTGGTCAAGGTATGGATAATTTCACGCCGCTTCAGATGGTAAATTATATAGCAACCCTTGCAAATGGTGGAACAAGATATAAACTTAACTTGATTGATAACATAAAAGATTTTAATGGAAAGTTAGTATCTCAATCAAAACCTGAGGTGTTAAATAAAACCAATATGAGTGCAGAAACAAGAAATCTAGTTATGCAGGGCATGAACAACGTTACAGGGCCAGGCGGTAATACCGACGGTACTGCGTCTAAAGCACTTGCTGGATTTCCTATACCTACAGGTGGTAAAACGGGTACAGCGCAGTTTAATAAACCTGAAATACAAAATAAAGTCGGTAGAGGAGATTATGCTTGGTATGTAGGTTATGCACCGGCTGAAAATCCTGAAATTGCAATATCTGTAGTTATATTTGACGGTGGTTATGGTAGTGACGCTGCAAATGTCGCTAGAGGTATGTACGAGAGTTATTTTAAAAATGATCCTCGGATGGCAAAGTATAAGAATACGTATGACATAAAATTAAAACGTATGAATTAGAGACCTTAGAAAATACTAAGGAGATGAAAACTTTAATTGTATTGCATTAAAAAAGCACTCTATAACAATAAATTGGATTATTCAAAATATTAATTATATTTTCCGTTTATAGCTTAATTCAAAACAGTTAAACTAACACAATAAGTGTAATTACATGAATATATGACATAATACAACATAAATTCCATCAATAAAAAAACTATAAACCTCATTTAGATGATAGAATGTGTATACAAAGTAAAAATCACGCTTTGTATATTATAATTAGAAAGGTGAGGTAAGAAAGATGAAAAAAACATTAAGATTATGTATATTAACTTTAGGAATTTTAGTAACAACAGGAATAAGTTCAGTAGCGTACGCAGCAGGGGATACCATAAATTACACAGTTAAGTCAGGAGATTATTTGTGGAAGATTTGTGTTAATTATGAGGTTGGAGTTTCAGAGGTTTTAGCTGTCAACCCTCAGATAACTAAGCCTGATCAGATAAACGTTAACCAAATAATAAAAATACCAAACTTAGTTGGGGATAAAAAATTGGAGAAAGATGTAGTAATACTAGTTAATCAAGAAAGAGCAAAACAAGGACTAGCTCCATTAAAAGATAATTGGGAACTTTCCAGAGTGGCTAGATATAAGTCACAAGATATGGCAGATAAAAACTATTTTTCTCATACATCACCAACTTATGGATCACCTTTTGATATGATGAAAAACTTCGGCATAACATATAAATCTGGTGGTGAAAACATTGCAATGGGTCAGCAAACAGCGGCTTCAGTAATGAGCTCTTGGATGAATTCTCCAGGACATAAAGCTAATATTTTAAGTAAGAATTTTACTGAAATAGGAGTTGGGGCGGCAAGAGATAAAAATGGAACTATTTATTGGACTCAACAATTTATAGGAAAATAAATAATTTAATTACATTTCAGAAGGAAAGTTTCCCACCTCTATAAGTGGGGGTTAACTACCATAGCAAAAATAAAACTTCAGTGGGAGTATAAATTTCCTTCTGAAGTCATTAATATTACAGCTCCGCAGGAGATGATTTAATATGATCTGTGTTTTTAAATATTGAGTTTTAACAATATTTAGAAACTCAGATTTTTTTTGTTAAATGAAATATTCTAGCTAGATAATAATATTGATTATACATAACCAAAGTTGCCATTATGTTCATATATCATCTTATAAAATTATGTTACACTTAAAAATATAATATGAGAAAGGATAGTGAATATATGATGAAAACAATAAGCATCTAATGGAGTTTATAAGGGAATATAGCCCGAAGAGGGACGATTATATATAAATAGAATAAAGGAAAAAAACTACATTAATTTAAATAGAGAGAGTGATCGAATGAATTTTTTAAGAAACATAGAAAATGGAGCTATAAATATTAAAAAAATGGGAATCATTAAAGCTCTTCTTGTCATGTTTCTATCAATTTTGTTGGAGGGATTAGGGCAATTACCTGTAGAAGTTTTAAATTTATTCTCTGGGAGATTTGAAAAAGTAGTGCCTTATATAATTTTTGTTTTTGGGGTATTGGTTAAATTGTATGTTATTATCATTTTATTCAAGTGGCTTAGTAATAAAGCAAATGATCAAAAACCTAAACAACAATTGAATTGGATGGATTTTGCTTATGCAGCCCTCATGATTATAGCCTTCCGTCTGCTATTTGATAACAGTGTAACTTTGTGGGTTAGCAAGATATCGATGCCAAATTTTATAAAACAATCATTCGAAGAACTACCTAGTTCGCCAATTATATCAATATTTAGTGATATTGTCGTAGCGCCTATATATGAGGAAATTGTTTTTAGAGGAATATTATTGAAAGGAATGACTAAAAAAATAAATCCAACTATAGCGCTTGTAGCATCTGCATTATTGTTTGCTCTAGTTCATATGAACATTCCTAAAGGTATAAATGCATTTTTACTAGGACTAGTTGTCGGAGTTATATATTTAAGAACGGGCTCAATTTATTTAAGCATATTTGCGCATTTAGTAAATAATATTCTGGCTATTTTGGTTTCTCCGCTGTTTTCATTAATAGGAGGGAAATATGCTGTGGAAATTCATGGGATGTTTTTGACTGTAGGGGTCATACTTTTAGTTATAGCTTGTAGTGGACATAATCATAATAAAATTAAAAACAAACCAGGCATATATAAGCAAGTTATAGAAATATAGATATTGTTTTTTGTTAAAAAGAAAAATAGGTGAAATGAAAATTATATATATACATAAAGAAGCCTCTAACAACTTAATCTGTTAGAGGCTTCTTATAGTTAATGAAAAATTATTATATTATAATTAATTATTTTAATTCATTCATCATTTGGTTAGCTTCATCTTTTAATTGTTGAACTTCATTATCTGCAGCATCTTTTGTAGGATACCATCCTTTTTGTTTCATAGCGTCAAATATCATATATTGAATGTTTTGATCGTTTTTAAAATTGTCAATTAGGGTACTCCTCAAATTTGTACAAGAAGATTCAGTTATTCCTGTACTATAAGCAGAAATAACCTGTTTTTCTGTAGCAAGTAAATCATGCATCAAATCTTTTTCGCACATACTTGTATTCATATAATATCCCTCCATTTATATATTATTGATGAGAATCAAGGTAAGTTTTTAATGTATTAAAGTTTTGTTTATGTGTTTGGCTAGCTTCAGTGCAAAGATTTTTTAAATTTTGATCTGTACATTGTGAACCATATTCATTAAATTTTTTATTAAGTAATGATTCATATCCTAATTGGTCTTTAATAACTTTTAGGTTGTTGCTTTCAATTTGTTTATTTTCAGCATTCATCATATTTATTACCTCCAGTCTTTTATTTAAATCGGAACAAGAGTATTATCTGCTTTTTGTATTAAAATATAACTGGTAAATTAATGTAATATTAATGTAGAATTAACTTATCGAATAAAGGTAATTTATAACAAAAATGTTTAAATAAAAATTTATTATAAATAGATTTTTATTGAAAATTAATAAAAATTAAGAAAATTTTAAGGTAACATTAATCAATATTTAATAATAATGGAGTACAATATATATATAATAAGAAAGTTAGATTAGACGGGAGTGACTATTATGCCTACTATAAATATGCTGTCAACAGCTGATAAAGTCAAAGGTCAAGGAGTAGGCTCAGCTTATTTAGAACAAGTAAATTTAGTCCAAAACGGATTAGATAAAGAATATAAAGTTGTAATAAATAAAATAGCAAGAACCGAAATAATGCATTATCATAGTATTGATTTTAAGCATTATTTGAGTATACCTTTTGCTAAAAGAAAAGGGGTAACAGTGGGATATGTGCATTTTTTGCCTGAGACTATTGAAGGAAGTATTAAATTACCCAAGTTAGTTGAAAAGATTTTTTATAAGTATATAATAAGTTTTTATAATAGTATGGACTATTTAGTTACAGTAAATCCTAATTTTATAACTAAACTTGAATCCTATAATATTGATAGAAAGAAAATTACTTACATTCCTAATTTTGTTTCTACTGAAAAATTTTATAATCTTTCAATTGAGGATAAATACATAGCAAAGGAAAAAATGAAAATTGCAAAGGATGCCTTTGTTGTGCTTGGAGTAGGCCAAATACAAACAAGGAAAGGTGTTATTGATTTTATTGATATCGCAAAAAAACTTCCAGAAGTACAATTTATTTGGGCTGGTGGGTTTTCTTTTGGAAATATTACGGACGGATATAAAGAACTAAAAAATGAAATAGAAAATGCACCTGAAAATATCTTATTTACAGGGATAGTTGAAAGAGATTTGATGAATGATATATATAATGTATCAGATGTTCTTTTTATGCCATCTTATAACGAGCTTTTTCCTATGTCAATACTTGAGGCAATGAATACTCACACTCCAGTACTGCTAAGAGACTTGGAACTATATGAGGACATATTATTTGATTATTACTTAAAAGAACATGATAATGAAGGGTTCATTAAGGCTATAGAAAAATTAAAAAATGATGCAACTTATTATAAACAGGCTAAAGAAAAAGCTATAAGAGGGCACAGTTTTTATTCTAGAGAGAATGTACTTGCTATGTGGAAAAAATTTTACGAAAAGGTATATAGAATAAAGGGTAGGTAATCTAATGAAAAAATATAAATTTAATATTATTTTGGGGATAGCTTCTGGGGTTATATTTGTTTTGTTGATCATTTTCACAAACGGTTGGATGGATTTAATTCATCAAATGAAAAATTTGCAAATCCAATGGATATTCGTAGCAGTTATTTCCATGATGCTATATTGGATTTTTGAAGCTAAAACTTTGCAAAGTATTATACTTTTAATGAAAAAAGACTATAAATTCAAACATGCATTTAAAGTTACTATGGTAGGGCAATATTTTAATTCAATTACTCCATTTGCATCTGGGGGTCAGCCAATGCAACTATATTCACTTACAAAACAAAAATTGGGAGCTGGCAAATCTGGTTCAGCGCTGATGATTAAATTTATTATCTATCAGACGATATTGACTATATATTCTTTAATTCTTATATTTTGGAAAGCAGCTTTTTTCAAAAGTAAAATGAGCAATTTATTTTATTTAATAGGGTTTGGATTTACAGTTAATGCTAGCGTGATTATATGCTTAATTATATTTTCTAAGTATCGGAAATTAACACGAAAATTAATAATAGCTTTTTCTAAAGTATTAGGAAAATTTAGAGTGGTAAAGAATATATCAAAGCTAGAAATACGTATTAATGAGAATTTAGATCAATTTCATGATAATATGGAGATAGTAAAGCATAGCAAGGGATTGATGCTTAAAGCTGTTGTTTATACAGTATTTCAACTGACAATATATTTTAGCATCCCTTATTTTATTTATCTTAGTTTTGGAATGAAGGGTGCTAGCATAGGCAGTATGATAGCTGCAACCGCGTTTGTAATTATGCTCACAGCGTTTATACCATTGCCTGGAGCTATTGGTGGAGCAGAGGGTGCTTTCTATATGTTTTTTAGTTTGTTTTTCGTATCTAATAATATAATGGCTGCTATATTATTATGGAGGATAATTACATTTTATTCCTGTATAATTTTTGGGTTTTATGCTACTGTAAAAAATTAGCTTCATTGGGAGTATAAATATCCTTCTGAAGTCGATAATGCAGCTTCTGTGAAGCTGTTGCAGCTCCGCAGGAGATGATTTAATGCATATTAAGCAAGAAAATTTTATAAGGAAATTATAGTGTTTAAAGGGGATTGATTATGAATATTGGAATTTTTACTGATGCTTATTATCCACAAGTAAGTGGGGTAGTTACTTCTACTATTATATTGAAAAATGAATTAATTAGACTTGGACATAATGTAACCATTATTACTGTTGCACACCCAGATGTAGAGGAGCAGGAGGGTATCATTAGATTGCCTAGCATACCATTTTTTCTTTTACCTTCACAAAGAGTTGGGATGATATATTCACGTAAAATTATGAATAAGATAAAAAAAATAGACCTAGATATAATACATACACAAACGGAATTTAGCATAGGAATATTTGGAAGAATAGTTGCTAAAAGATTAGATATTCCTGTAGTTCACACCTATCATACTATGTATGAGGATTATATCCATTATATATCTCATGGCATAATGCTTAAGCCTGCTTCGCAATTAGCTAAGAAGGTAAGTGAGCTATATTGTAGAGATTGTAGTGCTATAATAGTTCCTACAATAAAGGTGAAGGATGCATTGGAAAATTATGGCTTAACAAGGCATATAGATGTAATACCAACTGGAGTTAACATTGAACCATTCAAAAGAAGTAATTACAATAAAGAGACTATCAAAGATGAAAAGAGATCTTTTGGAATAAATGAAACCCAACCAGTTGTACTATTTATTGGGAGAATAGCAAAAGAAAAAAGTATAGATATAATTATAAATAGTATGAAAGAACTAACTAAGAGAATACCGAATTGTAAATTGCTCATTGTAGGTGATGGACCAGAACGTGAAAATCTAGAAGATTTAGCTAAGGCATTGGGCATTGAAAAATCTGTAGTATTCGCAGGAGAAAAACCTTGGGAAGAAATTGGCAGGTATTATCAGATGGGAGATGTGTTTGTAGGTGCCTCACTAACTGAAACGCAAGGCTTAACATTTGAGGAAGCTATGGCGGCACAAATTCCTGTGGTAGCTAAATACGATAAAAATTTAGATGGTATAATTCGCGATAAAATTAATGGAAGATTCTTTTATAAAGACGAAAATTTAGCTGAAATATTATTCCAAATATTAATGGACAAAGAGGAATCTGCATTAATGGTGAAAAATGCTTATGATAGAATGGAACCATTATCGTCTAAGTGCTTTGGAGAAAACGTTGAGAAAGTTTATATGGAAGTTGAAAAACAAAATTGTATGCTACAAAATCAAAAAGTAACATAATGAATTTAACAAAAGAGAATTAATTCTAAGCCACATTCCTATATTCTATAGGAATGTGGCTTTTTAATGTCAGCTGAAAATTTTCGTAGTTATACCAATGAATATATCTTCTTACCCATAATAAAATGCTGTCACACAAGTTAAGGTCTAAGTATTTGGGTAGTAGCGCTTTACATCATTTGGTATAAACTGCCTGTATTCTAATTTATTTCAAGTAATTATAATTGTAAGAATAAATTGAAAAAAACCGAAATTAAAGTAAAAGTATATTGAAATTAAAGTAAAATGTTGATAAAATAACAATTGAAAGGTTTACAAAAGGAGGGAGACTAATATGAAAAGAAAAAAATGTGATGAATTATTAAATGAATTCAAACTTCAAAAAGTTGAATTTAAAGCTAATAAATTAAAATTTGTTTTAAATGACAATAAAGATATATATAACATAACAGCACCATTTGAAATTGATAATGAAGTAGTTATAGCAGGAAGAGTTGAAGCAAGGGATTCCGAACATTCGAAAATAATGTTCTTTAAAGAGATTGAAAATGAGTGGAGAGTAATTGAGGGAACCCCGATTTTTGATTTGCAAGATCCATTTGTAACTAAAATAAATGGAGAATTAGTTTTAGGTGGAGTAGAGATTTACGAAACAGGAAATGAAGACATGCCTATATGCTATAGAACTGTATTTTTAAAAGGAAATTCATTAAAAAAATTAGAAAGATTTGCTGTTGGACCAGACAGAATGAAGGATATAAGACTACTCGAGTTATCAAATAATAAAATATTAGTATTTACAAGACCGCAAGGTGAAATTGGGAATAGAGGTACTATAGGTTACTTTATTATGAGGAGTTTAGAAGAGCTTACTATAGAAAACATAGAAAGTGCGAAACTTTTAGATAATATGTTTTATGAAGAAGAATGGGGTGGAGCAAATGAGCTTCATTTACTTGAAGATGGTACTATAGGAGTTTTATCTCATATAGCTAAGTTTGATAATGAGGGAAATAGACATTACTATTCATCAGTATTTACATTTAATCATGAAACTTCAGAATATAGCAAAATGAAGTTAATTGCAATAAGAGATAATTTTGAAGAAGGGGCAGCAAAGAGACCTGATTTAATAGATGTAATATTTAGTGGTGGATTAATAAGAAAAGAAAACGGACAAGCGGAACTTTACTGTGGAGTAAGTGATGCAGAAGCTCACAAAATATTAATTAGAGATCCTTTTAAATTTTAACTGCATTTCAGAAGGCAAGTCTCCCACTTCTATAAGTGGGAGTATCTACTATAAGTAGGAGATACTTGCCCTAACAAATAGAAAACTTCAGTGGGGGTATAAGTCTCATTCTGAAGTAGTCAATGCATCTTATGCGAAGCTATTGCAGCTGCCCAGGAGATGATTTAATGAGAAAATAGTAAGGGAGAAATTTAAAATGAGAAAAAATAAAGTAGTTGCAGTTTTAATGAGTTGTTTATTAGGAACGTCATTATTAGTAGGGTGTGGTGGAAGCAATAAAGCAAACTCAAGTAATAATCCGGATGGAACACTAGTTATTAATGGTGATTACATAGTGCCTCCAGCTGCACATGGCAATCCATTTATAGGCGGATTTGTAAACGGTATCGAACCGTATATGCAAGATAACCTATTTGTATATGCACCATTTCCGTCAGCAAAATTTAAATCTCATTTAGGGGAAAGTTATACATTTGAAAATAAAGTTTTAACAGTTAAATTAAAAGATGGACTAAAGTGGAGTGATGGGTCACCATTAACTACTAGAGATGTTGAGACTACTTTCTATATGAATATTGGAAGAAGACAGGTTTGGGAATTTTTAGAAAATATACAAATTGTAGATGATACAACTATGAAGTTTAACTTTAAAACAGAAAGTCCATTAATAATAAATATGGCCTTTGATATTAAAATTAATGCACCTACATCAGTATATGGTAAGTGGGCAGAAAAATATAAAGAAATAGCAATGACAGGAAGAAAGTATCATCCAGAAACACTAACTTTCTGGTATTTAGAAGAGTCTAATAAGAAGTTACAAGACTTAAATATTCAATTAGAAGGATTTAAGCCAAAAGTAGAGGAAACTATTGGATCAGGCCCATTTACTGCAAAAAATATTACAACTTCAGAAGCGTTATTAGTTCAAAATCAAAATTACCGTGAAGAATTAGATATTAAACAATTAAGGGTTATGAGAGTAGTTACACCGGAAACAGCGGCAACAGCTATGGTGGATGGAACGCTAGATATGCACAGTGGTGGTATTGTTAGAGATGTAGAAGAACAAATTAAAAAGGGTTTAGACACATATAAAGCGCAGTATGTTTCAGAATTTAGTCAAATGTCAGTTGTATTTAACACACAAAAATATCCTGCAAATAAAAAAGAATTTAGACAAGCTATGGCTTATTTAATTAATAGAGAAGAAATAATGCCATTAACAGAACCAGGTAGTTTAAAAAGTGAGACTACATTAACAGGTCTTCCAGCTACATTACAAGAAAGCTGGGGAGTAAAAGATTTTGCGAAAAATGAATTAACAGATTATTCATTTGACCCTGAAAAGGCAGAAAAATTACTAACATCGATTGGTTGGAATAGAAATGCTGCTGGTACTTGGACAAATGAAAAAGGCGAAGTTGTAACATTTGAATTAGCTTGTAACAATGGGTGGGGTTCAGCTATGTTGCCAGGTGAAGCAATTGCAACAAAACTTAAAGAGTTTGGATTAGATGTTCAATTTAGGCCAATGGAAGGTTCAGCGTTTAATGATTACTTTACTAAGAAAGAGCACACTGTAATTATTGAATTTGCCCCAACTGGAAATGTACTATATGCACATCCATATGGAAGTTACGAAGCAATTTATAGATCGAGACCATTCTTAATGGGATTAGAGACAAACGAAGAAGGAAATATAATTATTGAGTCAGAAGGTGAAGAAGTAAATGTAACTGATTTAGTTAAGAAACTATTTACAGCCAAAGGTGATGAAGTACAAGAAATAACTAAGAAATTAATGAAAATAACTAATGAGCAAGCATATTTTATTCCTTATTTAGAAAAAGGATTCCCGATAAGAACTCTAAAAGATAATGTTACTTTAGGGTTTGGAAATGATGAAACAATAAAAGATGTTAGATACTCCGGTGTAGGAGAAAATCTACTTGCAACTTTAATAAAAGAAAAGACTATAACTTTGGGAAAATAATATTAAAGGTGTCTTATACATATTATAGGACACCTTTTTTCAAGGGAGGATCATTATGATAAAGAAAATTTTAATGTTATGTTTAACTGTTATATTTGCAGTTATAGTAACATTTTTAATAATAGAACTTATGCCCGGAGATCCTGTAGATGTATTAGCTAGGGAAATGGTTAGTACACAAGGAGTGCCTTATGAGGAAGCATATAAAAGAGCTGTTATGCAGTTGAATTATGATCCAAATGTTCCACTAGCTGAAAGGGTTTTAGATTTTGGTGAAGGAATATTAAATGGAGATTTAGGACAGTCATTAAAGTTTAAAACAGATGTTAAAGATATAGTAATGTCAGCATTGCCATGGACATTGCTTATAACCGGTGTTTCAACAATACTAGCATTTACAGTAGGTATAAGCATTGGGATGGTTGCTGCGTGGAAAAGAAGTAAAAAGCTAAATCTTTTATTAGATACCTCGGCATCGGTTTTAGGAGCTATACCAGAGTATATTATAGGGTTTTTCTTAATATTAATATTTGCAGTGAATTTAAGGATGCTACCATCTAAAGGGGCCTATTCAACAATGGTTGATGTCGGATTTAACATGGCTTTTATAGCAGATGTTGCAAAACATGCTATTTTACCAATACTGGCATTCTTCATTGTTAACGTAGTGAACTGGATAGTAAATATGAGATCAATAGCAGTTGGAATATTAAGTGAAGATTATATTCAATATGCAAGGGCAAGAGGAATAACTAATAAAAAGATAATTTTTAAATATGTAGGTAGAAATGCAATGTTGCCAATGGTTACATCATTAGCAACTACTTTTGGATTATTAGTAGGTGGTTCACCACTTATAGAAAATTTATTTTCATATCCAGGGGTTGGTTATTATTTAAATAATGCAACAGCAAATAGAGATGTTACTTTAATGCAAGGGATGTTCTTTGTAATAATAATAACAGTTATTTTATGTAACTTCTTAGTAGAATTATTATATGGGTTTGTAGACCCTCGTTTAAGAAGGAAGGGGAGAGCATAAATGAAAAACAAGCTAAGTTCATTATGGGAAGGGATAGTTAATTTCTCGAGAGTAATAGTTACAAATAAACAAGCAACTTTTGGAGCTTTTATATTAATCATATTTACATTGATGGCAATATTAGGACCAATTATGTTAACTCCTGATAAGGCTAACTATGTAAATAGATTACAAGGAGCATCATTTCAACATTTATTAGGTACCGATTTTGCGGGAAAAGATACGTTGAAACAATTTATATTAGGTTCAAGAGAGGTTTTAACAATAGCTCTTTATGCAGGTGTTTTCACATTGAGTGTCGGGGTTACAGTAGGAATTACATCAGGATTACTTGGCGGAATAGTTGATGATATTTTAATGATGATAACTAATGTAGTTCAGACAATACCTAACTTTCCTGTATTAATGGTTATGTCATTAATAGTAAATATTGATAGTTCATTAAAGTTTGGGCTTATATTAAGTATATGGTCATGGGCGGGACTTGCAAGGGCAGTAAGGTCACAAACATTATCTTTGAAAAATAGAGATTTTATTGAGGCAAGTAGGATTTTAGGTATGAGTAAGATTTATATTATTATAAATGATATTTTACCAAATATTATATCATACATAGCAGTTAACTTTATTATGATAATGAAATCATCAATACTAGCAAGTGTTGGATTAATGGTATTAGGATTAGCTCCGTTTAAAGGAGATCATTGGGGAATAATGCTGGATATGGCATTAAACAAAACGGGAGCATTATTTGGTTCAAAAGCGATAATATATCTATTAACACCAATTGTAGGGATTGTTTTATTCCAATTAGGATGCTTTATGTTTAGTAAAGGGTTAGAGGACGCATTTAACCCAAGAATAAAAACTACTATAGCTATAAAAAGAAAAACAAAAGTAATGGGAGTTTAGGGGTGAGAGTATGGAAAAATTATTAGAATGTAAAAATATAACTGTAGAATTTGACGTAAAATATTTTAATGAAGATAAAGTTTTAAAGGCCGCAGATAATATTACTTTAGATATTTATAAAGGTGAAATGTTAGGGATAATAGGAGAAAGTGGAAGCGGTAAATCAACTTTAGCTTCAGCCATGTTAAATTTAGTAAGAGAGCCAGGTAGAATATCAAGCGGAGAAGTTGTTTATTTTAATGGTGTAAATTTATTAGCCCTTTCGGAAAAGGAATATAACAAATATAGATGGAAAGATATATCAACAGTATTTCAAGCTGCACAAAATTCACTTAATCCAATAGCAACGATAAAAGATCATTTTGTTGAAACTTATACTACACATTTAGATAAAGTATCTAATGAAGTAATGATGAACCGTATAAAAGAGTTATTGAACTTTGTTAGGTTAGATGAAAAAGTTCTAGATTCTTATCCGTTTGAGCTAAGTGGTGGAATGAAGCAACGTGTATTAATAGCATTAAGTTTATTACTTGAACCAAAGTTAATAATATTGGATGAACCTACTACTGCTTTAGATGTAATAACCCAGTGGTATATATTGGAGATATTAAGAAAAATAAATAAAGAAAATGGAGTTTCTATAGTGTTTTTAACTCATGATATATCAATAATAGGCTCTATGGTTGATAGAATAGCTGTAATGTACGCAGGAGAATTAGTAGAAGTTGGTGATGTTTTAGATGTATACGAAACGCCGAAGCATCCATATTCAAAAGCATTATTAGCTGCAATACCTTCATTATATGATGATGTAACCACAAGAAGATCTATAAAAGGGGCACCTATTAATATGTTAGATTTAAAAGGTGAATGTAGATTTAAAAATAGGTGTATTTATAAGGGAAAGGTTGGCTGTGATGGTTCGGATGAAAATAGTAAAGAGCTTATCAAGGTAAAGGATAATCATTATAGTAGATGTAAGTACTGGGAGGGAATTTAAAGTGAGTAATTTAATAAAAATAGAGGGTGTAAGTAAAAGTTTTGGAGAAGGAAAGGAACAGGTTAGAGTATTAAAGGATATTAATCTAGAAATTGGAGACGGTGAAATATTAGCTGTAGTAGGGGAAAGTGGTTGTGGTAAAACTACTTTAGGAAAGATTATCGCAGATGTTCATAAACCGACAGAGGGGAAAATACTTTATAAAGGAACAGATATAAATGTTCTAAAAAGGGGGGATTATAAGGACTTTAGAATGGGGGTGCAAATGGTGCATCAGGATTCATTTGCAGCATTAAATCCAAATAAAACTATCTTCCAATCATTAAGCGCCCCTATACTAAAACATAAAATTGTTAAAACAAATGGAGAAGCTTTAGATCTATGTACAGAATATCTAGAGGAAGTAGAATTAACTCCAGTTGATCAGTTTTTACATAAATATCCGCATCAATTAAGTGGAGGACAAAGACAAAGAATATTATTAGCAAGAGCTTTATTAGTGAAACCTAAGCTTATAGTAGCAGATGAGCCAGTATCGATGGTAGATGTATCATTAAGAATTTCGTTATTAGATTTAATGGCAAGGATGAACAAAAAACATGGAATTTCTTTTGTTTACATAACACACGATTTAGCTACAGCAAGATATATAGCTAATGAGGGGAGAGTTCTGGTTATGTATTTAGGATCAATTGTGGAATTAAATAATATAAATGATGCAATAACAAATCCTAAACATCCATATTTTAAAGCTTTATTAAAAGCGGTTCCAGTTGCAAATCCAAGAAATAAAAATATGATTTCAAACTTACCGTTAAAGACAATGGATATTCCAAGTCTTAAAGATTTACCAAGTGGATGCAAGTTCAATCCAAGATGTATTTATTCAAATGAATTATGTGAAAAAGAAGAACCAAAACTAAGAAAACTTGGGGATGGATTTGTTGCATGTCACCATACAGAAACTATTTAACGACATTTCAGCTCATCAGGGGATGATTTAATATAGCAAATAGGAGTGTGTTATTACGGTGGAGCGAATTTCTATAGACATTAGTAAAGATGAAAACAAGAAATACACAGTAAGTTTGTTGAATAGTAACAAAGTTGTAGCAAAGGATGATATTAAAAATATAAAGATTACTATAGAAAATGAAGATAGATCATATAGAGAGGTTATAAGTAATATAGATATTGATACTGTTGGTTATTATGAAAATGAAATTATCTGTAATTGTAGATATTACTGCAAGATGCTAGAAACGTATATAGATATTCAAGTTGTTTATAAAGTAGTTAATGAGGCCTTAGTGGAGAAAAGAATAATACTTAAGCAAACAAATATACCTATGCTGTTTTATAGTATAGAGAACTCTATAATTCCAAGTGAGGAGCCAAAATGTTATTGGAGTTTTGATAATGATAATAACAATGGTGGTGTGGTGAGAGAAGTATTTCCAGCAGCGGGATATGTAGTGGGAAAAGCATATGTTGGATTGCTGACAGATGCTGGACACAGAAATTATTGGACAAGAAATATTAGAAGAAGGCCACATTATAACAAACTAGGATTTACAGCAATAAAAGAGGCTTGTGATATTAATCTTTATAGAGTTTCAACTTTATCTGATAGAGAAAAAGGTGATCATTATGTGAAGATAACTTTAGGAGAATTAATAGATTTTAATAACGGGAAAAAAGAAGTTGTTGAAGTAGATAATGATTTTATAAATAAAGATAATGAAGGAAGTTTAATCATAACACTAGATCTTGAAGATGGGTATTATGATATAAGTTTTGATCATAGGATAAATGGAGAATTAAGTGTAGTTGTTTTGAAAGAATTAACAAAAGATAATTACGAAGTACATGGTTTTGATTATCAGAATAATATACCATCTTATAAGGAAACATGGACTAGCTTCCAAGATGGATTAATACTATCAAATACGGAAAATAAAAAGAGCCTCTTAGTGATAAAGAGTAATGATAATGAATCTATTGATATAAAAAACTTAAAGGTAACTAAGGTAAATGGTATAGAAAAACCATTTCATAGGTTGGAACAAGGTAAAAGTTGTGAGAAGAAGTTATTCATACTTATTAAGCAAATGGATGGTCTTCGAGATATACGTTACTACAGCCAAGTGTTATTAGCAGATGGGTTAGGGTTTAATGGAAGTGATGTTGAAAAAATTCTTTTTGCAGATATGCAGATGTTAACATGGATAACTAGTGCATATGACTTTTTGCCATTAAATGTACCTAGCTTAAATTATGCCCCAGATATGTATAATAGAGATTCTTTTTGGAGTGTAGCGGGGGTAAATGATAAGGAATTGAGCAAAAAACTTTGGGAAAAGTGGGGTTCAACTCAAAATGAAAATGGAACAATAGGAACCATAATAACCCCATATATGGGAAGCTTAGAAGTAAAAGGTAACGAAGCTACTTGTGAATGGATATGGTGGGCATATATAAATAAAATCAAGTATGGAATAGAACCTAATATGAGCAAAGTTAAAAAAGCTTATAACTATTGTATTAATGAGTTTGATGAAGATGGTGATGGTATAGCAAAATCACATTTTGTATTAGGTCAAAATGATGTTCAAACATATTTTGAAGGTGGAAAAACATCAAGTGTATCAGTTAATCAGGGTGTATTTGCAGTGACATTAAAAGTTGCTAAGGCCTTAGGCATAGATGTGCCAGATGATTATATAGAGAAAGCTAATATTGGGTATAAAAGCTTTTATAGCAATGAAAAAGGATACTTATTAAATACTTTAGACTATAAAGATGCTATATCAGTAGGTGATTTGATGCCTGAATTTGTTTCATTATGGTTCTTTAATGAAGGGTTACTTAATGAGGGAATTGTAAAAAATACACTTGAAAAAATACCAGTTATTAATGATTGCGCAACTTTTATAGGACATGTTAATAACAAGTATTTTAGTGGGGTTGATAGTCCTTTTGATGAAAAGTTTAGCTGGAGTGATGGAGTATATTATAATGGTGGTAGCTGGCTTAGAGAAGAGATAATGGCATATGCAGTTGGAGTGAGATATGGATTAGATGACTATAAGAACAGGATTTTAAATAGAATGGATAGAGAGATAAACCTAATTAAAGATGATCCGGTAAGTCATGAATTTTTACCAACGGATTTATCTAAGGAAGGGTGTTTATGGAAATCTATAAGGGTTTTTTCTTGGAATGTATTTGCAATAACAGCATTAGAGGTAGCAGGAATAAGAAAAACAAAAGGGTGTGTTAATAATGAGTTTTGCTAAAAGAAGTAATATGAATCCCCTTATAAAACCAAGTGACGTGAAACCAAGTAGAGAAGATTTTAAAGTTGATGGCGTATTTAACTGTGGTGTTTGTAAATATGATGATGAATATCTATTATTATGTAGAGTTGCAGAATCTGTTAAAGTTGATAAGGAAGATGAAGTAAAGATACCTGTAGTAGTAAACATAGATGGAAAAGATGTAATAGACATAGTTTCATTTAATAAAGAAATAGATACGCAATATGATTATTCAGATGCACGTTCTTTATGGATTACGCATATTGGAGGAGTAAGAAAAATTGCTTATTTAACTTCATTATCACATATAAGGATAGCAAGATCAAAGGATGGAGAAAATTTCATCATAGAAGATGAAGCTTTTATTAAACTTACAGCTTCAGAAGAAGAATGGGGAATGGAGGACCCAAGAATAACTAAAATAGAGGATACATATTATGTTAATTATACATCTGTGACTAGAAATGGTGCAGCCACTTCGTTAGTTTCTACAAAGGATTTTAAAACTTATGAAAGACATGGAATTATATTTGCCCCAGAAAATAAAGATGTAACTATATTCCCAGAAAAAATAAACGGGAAATATATAACATTTAATAGACCCGTTCCATGTGCAATCGGCGGAGCAGATATGTGGATAGCAGAATCACCTGATTTAGTACATTGGGGAAAACAAAAACATTTTTATGGTGGTTCAAATGAAGGAGCATGGGAAAATGGAAGGGTTGGAGGAGGTGCAGTACCATTCTTAACAGAAAAAGGTTGGATAAAAATTTATCATGCAGCAGATAAAAATGATAGATATTGCTTAGGAGCATTCTTACTTGATAAAAATGATCCTAGCAAAATATTAGCCAAAACAAGTAGAGCTATATTAGAACCAAAAGCTACCTATGAAAAAGAAGGTTTTTTTGGTAATGTAGTATTTACATGTGGATGTTTATTTGAAGATGGTATTGTTAAAATATATTATGGCGCAGCAGATGATAAAGTTTGTAGAGCAGATATAAAAATAGAAGATATATTCACTTTAATGGATAAATAACACATAAATCCTTAATATTGTAGCTCCGCAGGAGATAATTTGATAAAATTAACTGATAGCCTTATAGTATATTTATGGTAGGAGATATTAGATGAGAAAAGTAATAATGAAAGATATAGCAGATAAATTAAATATATCTATTAATGCAGTATCATTAGCATTAAATAGAAAGGCAGGAGTTAGTGAAGAAACAAGAAAGACAGTTCTTGATGTGGCAGAGCAGATTGGTTATTTGGAAAAATCAACTAAATTCATTCTGTCATATGCAAGTAAAAATATATGTGTTTTAATAAGAAAATTATATTTTGAAGATAATTATTTTTATTCTAAGATAATGATGGGGATAGTTGAGGAAGCGAGAAAAAATGGATACGACATAATTACGTGTATGATTGATGAAAATGAGGAAAATATTCCAAGTTGCATTGAACATAAGAAGGTATGTGGAGTAGTTGTAATAGGTGCAATAGATGATGATTATTTGATAAAGCTAAAAGGTTATAAGGCGCCAGTAGTTTTAGTAGATCATACATCGTTATTAGAAAGTACAGATAGTATTTTGACAGATAACAAGCTTGGAAGCTTTAAGATTACGAAATTACTTTTAGATCGTGGATATAAAAAAATAGGTTTTTTTGGAGAGCTAGAATATTCTCTAAGTGTAAAGGAAAGATTTTTTGGATATCAAGAAGCTATGAAAAAATTTATAAATTTCAAGGAAGAAAATAAAATGATTGATTTTATAAATAGATATTCAGTTTTAGATAATTTAGAAGAGTATGTAATAAGACAAGATTTAGAATGGGTAAAAGAAAAAATAAAGTGCTTAAAGGATATGCCAGAAGCATTTGTATGCTCAAATGATAATGCTGCTATTATTCTAATTTCATCACTTAAGGAAATGGGATATTCAATTCCACAAGATATAGCAGTTGTAGGCTTTGATGATATAGTGTTAAGCTCATTTGTTGTGCCTAATATTACAACAGTGAGAGTAGAAAAGGAATTAATGGGACGTAAAGGTTTAAATAAATTATTATGGAGGTTAGATCATAAAAACGAACTAAATGAAAATATAATTATGAGTGTAAGTGTAATTGAAAGAGATTCAGTAGGTGTAAAAGAGTAAAGTATAGATTAATTTATAATCTGTTCAAATAGGGAGAAGTAAAAAACATGGATAAAAAGTGGTGGAAAGAATGTGTGTTCTACGAAATATATATGTCAAGTTTTATGGATGGAAATAACGATGGAATTGGGGATTTTAAAGGAATAACATCTAAATTAGATTATTTAAGTGAATTAGGTATTAAGGGGATTTGGCTTACACCATTTTATCCATCTCCTAAAGTTGATAATGGTTATGATATATCAGATTATTATAATATTGATAAATGTTATGGTACTTTAGAAGAATTTAAAGGATTCATAAATAAGGCACATGATTTAGGAATAAAAGTAATAGTTGATATAGTTTTAAATCATACATCAAGTGAACATTCATGGTTTAAAGAATCAAGAAGCTCTAAAGATAATGAAAAAAGAGATTTTTATATATGGAAAAAAGACAAACCTAACAACTGGGAGTCATTTTTTGGTGGAGATGCTTGGGAATTTGATAAGAAAACAAAGGAATATTACTATCATGCATTTGCAAAAGAGCAAGTAGATTTGAATTGGGCAGAACCTAAGGTTTATGATGCAATGAAAGATGTACTTAAATATTGGATTGACCTGGAAGTAGATGGATTTAGATTTGATGTAATTAACTTTTTAACAATAAAAAATGACTTTAATAAAGATAATCCATATGATGAAAAAGGTGAACAAATACATAGAAATGATAAAGATCAAGATGGAATTATAGACGTTATAAAAACTTTAGTAAAAGATATAAGAGAAATAAAAGAAGATATTTTCCTCGTAGGAGAAATTGGATCAGATGAGTTAATTGAACTGAAAAATTACTCCGGTAAGAATTTATTAGACGTAGTGTTCAATTTTAACTTAGGTAGTATGAAGGAATTTTCAGCGGAGAAAATATATAAAGAAATTAAAGCTATGAATGAGGAATACAATTCAGAGCAAATACCAACAATATTTTTTAATAGCCATGATATGGGAAGAAGTGTTTCAAGATTTAATCCAGATGGAGAGAAAAATGGAATTGAAAGAGCGATGGCAGCTTTATTATTAACAACTTATGGTGTTCCATTTATGTATTTTGGAGAGGAAATTGGGATTAAGGATTTGGTTTGCCTCGATATAAACAAAATGAATGATGTTCAAGGGATTACAAAATATAATATAGAAATTTCAAAAGGGAAAAGTAGAGAAGAAGCATTAGCTAGTGCAAATAAGAGTTCTAGAGATAAATCAAGAAGTCCAATGCAATGGGAAAATTCGGAGTTTTATGGATTTAGCAAGAGTAAATCTTGGATAAACATAGAAGATAAGGTAGATGACATATCAGTAGAAGTTTGTAAAAAAAATAAAAAAAGTTTATTATACTTGTATAAAGACCTTATTAAAATAAGGTATAATAATCCATGTTTATTATATGGAACATATAAAACTATTTTCTTTAAGAAAAATATACTTATTTTAGAAAGAGAACTTCATAATGAAGTAATTAGAATTGTAATTAACTTTGGTATTAAGGTATATATAGAAAATAGCATTGGTCAAGTTTTATATTGTAGCAATAGTATAGAAAATGGGCTGAAATTGAATCAGTTTGATTTTATAATAATTGAAAAGAAATAGGTATATCAAAGCAGATATACCTATTTCTTTTCAAATATTAAGGCTTTTGTTTTAGAATTTAAATAAAAAAGTCAGACATAGTAATAAATATATCGCATAATAATAAGTGCATATTTTTTTATAATTTATATATATATAACCTATAATATTTATTTATTTGGTACAATGAGATAAATACAAAAGAAATGGAGTGGATGAGAATGAAAATGCTTTATTATGATTGTTTTTCAGGTATTAGTGGTGATATGAATTTAGGAGCGTTGCTAGACTTAGGTATAGACGAGAAATATTTAATCGAGGAATTAAAAAAGCTAAATATAAATGGGTATGAAATAAAAGTATCGAGAGATAGTAGAAAAGGTATAGAGGGCACTAAGGTGGATGTAGATTTAGAGGAGCATCATCATGTACATACTCAGGATGGAAGTGAAGGAGAACACTCTCATGGGCATGTGAGCAATAATCATAGCCATGAGGAACATAGAAACCTTAAAGATATTGAGAAAATTATAGATTGTAGTGAGTTAAGTTCTAAAGTGAAAGAATTAAGCAAAAAAATGTTTATGAGGGTTGCGAGAGCTGAGGCAAAGGTTCATGGAAAAACATTGTATGAAGTTCACTTCCATGAGGTAGGTGCAATAGATTCTATTGTGGATATAGTAGGAGCTGCTATTTGCATAAGTCATTTAAATGTTGATAAAATAATGAGCTCATCTATAGAACTTGGTGGTGGGTTTGTTAAATGTGCTCATGGACTTATACCAGTACCAGCACCTGCTACTGTGGAAATTTTGAAGGGGATACCGGTAAAAATGGGAGCTGTACCTTTTGAAACTACAACACCTACAGGTGCTGCAATTCTTGCAGCTAACGTCTCTGAATTCAAAGATGATAACGATTTTATTATTAAGAAGATCGGCTATGGCATTGGTAACAGAGATACTGAAATTCCTAATGTACTGAGGGTCATGTTAGTAGAAGAGGTAAATAATTTGTCTGATACTGAAAAGAAAGAAAATGAAGGGGAAGTATTTCAAGAAATTGTGGAATGTAATATAGATGATATGAATCCAGAGATATATGAGTATATTCTTGATAAGCTTTTTACAAAGGGTGCTTTGGATGCATACTTAACTCCAATTATAATGAAAAAAGGCAGACCAGGCGTAAAAATAAGTGTTTTATGTAAAGAAGATAAAATTGAAAAGATGAAAGAAGTATTATTTAGAGAAACTACTACATTTGGAGTAAGAAGTTTTAAAGTACATAAAACAATGCTCCAAAGAGAATTTACTAAAATGAACACTAGCTATGGTGAAGTTACTGTGAAAGAAGCTTACTACAAAGGTGAAAAAATAAAGAATAAGTTAGAATATGAGGAGTGTAAGAAAATAGCCCGAAGTGTGGGACTCCCTATAAGCAAAGTATATGAGACATTAAGGAATGAAATATAACATTATAGATATAAAAACATAAAACTGTAAGCTTAAATTAAAAAAGGTGGAGAATATATGAATACAGAAGAAATGAAGAAATTCCTTAAGTCCGTTAAAAATGGTAATATATCCATTGATGATGGTGTAGATAAGTTAAAAGATTTGTCTTATTCAGATTTAGGATTTGCAAAAATCGATAATCATAGAGAACTTAGAGTTGGTTACCCGGAGGTTATATATTGTGAAGGGAAAACTGTGGATCAAATAAAGGGTATAGTTAGTTTAATGATTACTAAGGATATAAATATTCTTGGTACAAGGGCCTCTAGGATCATGTATGAAGGGGTAAAAGAGGTATGTGATGATGCCGAGTACAATGAACTTGCAAGAACAATTGTAATTAAAAAAAAGGACGTAGAGATTCCAAGTACATATATTGCATTAGTAACAGGAGGAACTTCTGATATATCAGTAGCGGAAGAGGCAGCTATTACAGCAGAAATCTTTGGGAATAAAGTTGAAAGAATTTATGATGTAGGAGTAGCGGGTATTCATAGGTTGTTTGAAAATCTAGATGTTATAAGGCGCGCGAAGGTAGTTATTACTGTGGCGGGAATGGAAGGCGCTTTAACTAGTGTAGTTGGAGGCTTGGTGGATAAACCAGTTATAGCTGTTCCAACTAGTATAGGATACGGAGCTAATTTTAAAGGACTTTCGGCATTGCTATCAATGTTAAACAGCTGTTCTAGTGGAGTTAGTGTTGTTAATATTGACAATGGCTTTGGCGCAGGATATTTAGCAAGTATTATCAATAAACTATAAATTAATTTTTAAAAAGGAGGCTTGCATACTCATTATGCAAGCCTTAATTATGGTGTGTTTGAAAAGTGTATATTACATAAAATATAGTTGCAGTAATATATACTTTTCTTATTGAGCAGGGGATTCGCGATTGTATATATCTGCATAGACTTTGAGAGTGCATTGTGCAGTGTTCTGCCATGAAAATTTTTTAGATCTTATTAATGCTTTAGAACTTAATTCTGATCTTAGAGCTTCATTACTTAATAAGTTACCTATGGCGAGAGACATCTCTGAGATATCATATGGATTTATTAAAATCCCACCGTCACCCACTACCTCGGGAATAGAAGTAAGGTTAGATGCTATTACAGGAGTGCCGCAATTCATTGCCTCTAAAGGGGGGAGTCCAAAGCCCTCATAAAAAGATGGATAGATGAAAGTATCACAGCAATTATAGAAAAGTGGTAAATGATCTTCAGGTACAAAACCGATAAAAATAACATGCGAGCCTATTTTCAATTCATTCGCAAGTTTTATGAGTTTTTGACCGGAATCTTTATAGCCACCTACAATAACTAAATTATACTTTTTATTTAAATCTTTATATATTTTAGAAAAAGCAATTATGACAGAAGCCACATTCTTTCTTTCACTAAATCCTCCTAGGTAGAGTATAAAGGGATCTGTTAAATTATATACAGCTTTTAGGAAATTCCTACAGTGGACCTTATCTAAAGGAACATATTTTTTATCTGCAGCTAAAGGAGTTACAAAAATCTTACTTTCGTCTACTGGGAAAAATTTTAAAATATCGCGTTTAGAGAATTCGGATACAGTTATTATCCCATCAGAGCCTCCTATAATCATTGGCATCTCTTTTAAAAATTTCAGCAAATAGCCTCGGCCTACTGTTTCGGGCATAACATATGGAATTAAATCATGTATCGTGACTACTTTCTTGCAAGTTATTTCCTGAGAAAAACCTATACCATTTTGGGGCATATGATATATGTCTATGTTTTCTTTTGAAATGTTTTCTGGAAAATAGTAATCTTCAAAAAATCTTTGATGCTTTTTAGAGGTCATTACTATTTTGCAGTTTTCTTTTTTTATAATTTCATAATTGTTGCCTGACCAAAAAACATGGTAATTATTTACATTATCTATGTTAATTAAATTTTTAAACACATTTTCGGTATAAGTTCCTATACCTGTTCCACTATAGAAATTGATGCCTCTAGCATCAATTGCAATCTTCATAGGTTTCACTCCTTAAAATTATTATAAAAACCCTATATTTATAATTATAAATTTCATTTGAAAGACAATATATATTAATATATTGTTTTTACTTAAAAAGTGTGCTAATTATAAAAATATAATTAAGCACAAATTATTGAGAAAGTTCATATACTGAAATAGAACAATATTGCGGAGGCATGCATTTGGAAATCCAGGAAGTAAAGGAGACGGTACAAGATAATTATTCTCTTTGTATTAATGATATAGTGAAAATAAAAAATGTTTACAGGATAGAAACTGAGAATGACATGTATTGTTTGAAAATCATTAATTATGACTTTAAGCATTTTTTATTTATTATTGGTGCAATAAAACATCTGCAGGGCAATGGTTTTGAAAATATACCGGAAATTATTGAGACTATCGATAACAAGGAGTATATAGCCATTGAGAATAAATACGCTTATTTAACACCTTGGCTAAAAGCAAGGGAATGTAATTATGATAATCCAGTGGAAATAAAATTATGTACTTTAAAGCTTGCAGAGCTCCATAAAAAAAGTTTGAATTTTAAAGTTACGCCGGACATGTCGCCCAGAATAGGATGGCTTAAATGGATAGAAACTTTTAAAACTAGAGAAAGAGAAATATTGGATTTTAAAAGAAGAATAGGTGAAAAAGAATGCATTACGGAATTCGATAGCGATTATTTAAGAATAATGGGGGAAGAGCTCGCACGGAGTAATAGATCAATAGAAAATTTATGCAAAAGTGAATATGTAAGTAAGATGAAAGGAGAAATTAAACATAGGGGATTCTGCCATCACGATTATGCTCATCATAATGTATTATTAGATAAAAGTGGTGGCGTGAATGTTATTGATTTTGATTATTGTATTCTAGACACTCATTTACATGATTTAAGTAGCCTTCTAATACGAAGAATGAAGAATGGCAAATGGAGTCCTGAAAATGCGCTTTTTATAATGGAAGCGTATGATGATGCATTTTCGATATATAAAAGTGATATAGAAGTAATGGCAGCATTTATGGAATTTCCTCAGGAATATTGGCAAATAGGAATTCAATATTATTGGGAAAAAAAGGATTGGGGAGAGGAGTTTTTCTTAAGGAAACTTGAAAAAATGCGTGAGGATAGAGTGGATAAGCAAATTTTTATTGAGAAATTCATAAAAATAAAATATGGGAGGTAGTATTGTGGGGAAAAATAAAAAGGATGGGTGCATTGATGAGCTTGAAATTGATGTAATTGATCCGCAGGAATCCACTGTAGAGGAATATGACATAAGGCTCGAGAATATGGAAGAGGAAGTTAAAAAACTGAAAAAAATAAGAAAAAGGAAAAAGAAAATTAGTGAGCTTGAATTGCAGCAAAGAGAGATATTAAAGAAAATGGACAAAAATTATAAAAAGACCAGATAGTACTTGGCTATTATATATCAATTGACTAATAGATTTAAATTGAGGTGGTGCGAGTGGCGATAAGCATCTATAATGAATTTTCAGATTATATGATGTTTAAAGGTATTAAAAATGTAGGTGAAATTGAATCTAAGAACATAGACGTAACTGAAGAAGCAATAATAGAACAATTTCGTGCTATTTATGCTTTGCATGAAAAATCTCTTGGATTTAATGGGTACCTAAGGAATAAGTTAAATAACAATACAGGGAAAATCATAGAGGATTATAAAATTTCTATTAAAAAGTTGGCCGGAGACATAAATAATATTATAAAATATGAACCGAAAAATTCATTTGAACAATTAATTGTTAAATATGGAAAGGAAGTTATAGATAGAGGGCAGCGGTGTATAAGAGAAGTATACCAATCAGATTATTTAGGGATTATAACAAGAAGCATGAGGCGTTGCGAAATATGCTTAGGAAATACAGATTTTAAAAATATTAGAAAAAATAATTTTATTGAAGTGGTTAGTTTTAAAGACTGTAGTTACAATATGGTGGAAATGGATTGTTTCCTTTTGCTTAGTAAGTTAAAAAGAAAAGGAGTGAAACTTGATTTTCATAATCTTACTCAAGAGTTCTGCTACATTGAAGGGCTAGACACAAGAAGTTCAAAATTTTTAATAGCTTTAATTTCTTACCCTCATGAATTCATGAGATGTTGTAATAAGCATCGGGCAGGTAAAAAGAATTGGAATGAAGAAAGGTTTTCTGAGAAACTTATAAAGGCTTTGATTCAAGATGGGGATTCATTAATTTAAGTTATTAATGCAATGATAAAAGAGGTGAGAACATGTTAGATGTTAGATTTAAAGATAAGGCTTATTTAAGTAAATATGATTTAGATGTAGATTTATTTAGCGAGTTCGATCTAGTAGTTGATGATGTTATTCCGGTAAGAAAAGTATTCATACTTAATACGGATAAAGGTGATAAGGTTTTAAAAAAAGTAAACTATAGCATTTCCCAACTTGAATTCATTAATTATGCGATTGAGTATATTAGAAATAATAATTTTAATAGGATCATTGAATTCGAAAAGACAAAATCCAAACTCATATATGTCCCTTGGAAAAATGATATATATTGTATTATGAATTTAGTAGAAGGGAGAGAGTGCGAGTATAGTAACCCAGTGGATGTAATGCTCGCGTCTAGGGCAATAGCTGAGCTTCATAAGGCATCGGAAGGGCTTGTATATGAAGGTCCATTTGAAAGGTTACTCGCAAAAAATGAGCAACGGTACTTATGTGGTAGAATAATACAAAATTTTAAAAAAAAATTAAATGATCTTATGTTCTTTAAAAGCATAGCAACTCGAAATGAAAATAAAAATGAATTCGATTATATATTTCTAGAACATGAGGAATATTATGAGAAAAATATAATGCAAAGCATAGATATTCTAAGCGAATCAGATTATTACAATTTATGCAAGGAAAAAGAGAAAATTGTATTTTGCCATCATGATTTAGCTCACCATAATATATTGATTAATAGGGAAGATGTATATTTCTTAGACTTTGATTATGCAGTTATAGACTTAAAGGTGCATGATATTTGTAACTTTACAAATAAAGCCATCAAAAATTCTGCTTATGATATAGAAAAGGCCAATGGTATTTTAAGCGAATATATTAAAGTATTACCATTAGATAATCGCGAATTAAAGGTATTGTATGGCATGCTTAGCTTTCCAGAGGACTTTTACAGTATAGCTAGAGATTATTATACAAGGAAAAAACAATGGAGTGAAGAGGTGTTTTTAAGCAGATTAAAGAAGAAAGTGGAAGGCAGAGAAGACAGAGAAGGGTTTTTAGAGGCCTTTAAGAATCATTATAATTGTTAGTTTAAAAGCCCTACATAGTTGTAATTACACTATGTGGGGCTTTTGTTTTGATAATTTGATAATAAGGACATTTATTTAGGTGTCCCTAATATATTTTGATAAGCACTTAGAGTAGTTGCAGCTGTATGTTCCCAAGTTAGGGTGGAGGCTCTTTTTAATCCTCTAGTTATTAGGGATTGTCTTAGGTCATTATCAAGGATCACATTATACATTTTTTCACTTAAGGAATTAATATCATATGGATTTACAAGTAAAGTTGAGTCCTTAACTATTTCGGGGATAGAGGTGGCGTTAGAGGCGATTACAGGAACGCCACAAGCCATTGCTTCAATTGGAGGTAATCCAAAACCTTCATAAAATGAAGGGTATACAAACAGCTCACAAGCGTTATACATGAAGGGAATATAGGTCATGGATATAAAACCTGGGAAAATTACTTTATCGTCAATGTGTAAATCTTGTGCTCTTTTTTTATATATATCATATGATTTACCTTTGCTACCTGCAATGACTAATTTAATATCTTTTTTTAATTTTGGTAAAAGCAGACTAAATGAATTTAGTAATCCGAGAATATTTTTTCTGGGACTAAATCCTCCAATATAAAGAATATAGTCTCCTGTAATAGAGTAATTTTTTTCGATTATAGATTTACTAAGAGCTTTGTCATAAGGTTTATAAATATCTTCACTAGCTAAATAAGTGACATATATTTTTTCTCTTGGGTAGTTAAAAGCTTTAATAATATCTTCCTTTGAATATTCAGACACAGTAATTATTCCATCACATAAGGGAATGATATTGGGCAATTTTTCATTGAAAATTTTTAAATATTGCTCACCAACTGTATCTGGCATTTTATACGGAATAACATCATGTAGCGTAATAACGAAGGGACAGGTTTTCTTTGACGGCAGCCCAATGCCGTTTTGGGGAACGTGATATATGTCCAAAGATTTATCTATTAATTTGTTAGGAATATTCACCTCGTTCCAAAAGTTATTTTGACTATCTTGCTTAATGCTTTCTATATGAAAATTTTCTTTAAAGGGTATGGCAAGCTTACAGTCGTCTGGCACAAAAAGCGAATAATCATTAAAATTGTCTATTTTATTTAAAGAATTAATTAGCTGGTAAGAATAAGTTCCTATACCAGTTCCTCTATACCATTTTGCAGCTCTAGCATCAATTCCAATTTTCATTTTAAGACTCCTTAAATACTGATTTAATAGATGGATATATTTTATTATATTAAGCGAAAGCATAAATGTTGTTAAAACATACAATAATTTATTCTAAAATGAAATATTAGTAATATAAATTATAGGGGGGGTGAGTAACATGATGAGGGAATTTGAAATTGAAAGACAATATGGTATTAAGATAGAAAGTATACGTCCCAATAAGGGAGTGTATTTTTTAAAGACGGATGACGGAGCTAAGTGTCTAAAGAAAATCAGTTACGGGACACAAAAACTTTTGTTTGTATATGGAGCCAAAGAGCATCTTGCAAAAAATGGATTTGACAAGGTTGATAGATATTTTTTAAATACTGAAGGAAATCCTTATGCATTAGTTAATGAAGATATTTATACACTATCAACCTGGATAGATGGTCGCGAATGTGATTTTCACAATGAGGAGGATTTAGTTGAGGCCGCAAAAGAATTAGCTTATATGCATATTGCATCCAAAGGATATGATCCACCAGAAAATAGTAAGTTAAAAACGGATCTTGGAAGATGGCCACATCTGATGGAAAAACGAATAAAGTCCTTTGATAAAATGCAAGGTATGATTAGAAAAAAGAAGAATTTTAAAACAGATTTTGATATGAATTATATCAGGAGTGTTGATGATCAAAAAGAATTAGCCAAAAGAGCTATGGCAATACTCGATGACTCTAGGTACTTCGACATATGTAGGCAAACAGAAGAAGAAAAAGGATTTTGCCACCATGATTATACTTATCATAATATTATTATTGATAAAAATAATGATGTTAATATAATTGATTTTGATTACTGCAAAAGAGAAGTAAAAGCATACGATTTATCTAATTTTTTGATCAAGATGCTTAAAAAGCAGGATTGGGACATAAAATATGCTGAAATAGTATTAGAGGCGTATAGCAGTGTAAATCCTCTGTTAGAAGAAGAGTACAGACTCATATATGCATTTTTAGTATTTCCACAACGATATTGGAGGCTTTGTAATAGGTACTATTATAATGAAGTTACCTGGATTCAAAATACTTTTAACAAGAAGATGGAGGAGTTAATTTCTGAAAAAGAAAAGTATATGGCATTTATTGAAGAATATAAAAAAGTCTTCAATCAGAGGTAGAATAAACCATGGTATTTATTAAAGTTATGTAAATATAATGTTTACATAACTTTTTTTGATTTCACCTATTCACTATATTTTCATAATATATATTATGGGTTTAAATATGGAGGTGGTATTGTGAAAATAGGCGACATCGTAGTAAGAAAATCTTATGGCGGAGACATTACATTTAAAATAATAGATATTGTGCCAGGAGATAATGATGAGGTGTATTTACTTAAGGGAATAAATTTAAGAATAGAAGCTGACTCTTTAAGTGAGGATTTAGAATTAGTAGAAGAAGATGCCATTTATGAAATTGATAAGGTTTTTAATAAAAAGGTAAATGCATCTATTAAAAGAGTATTAATGAATAGAATTAAAGGGAGCAGGGGAGACAGAGGATCGGCTATAGATTTCAAAGGGAAAATTAAAGATTTGCAGTTAAAACAAGAAAAATACAAAGAGTACAAAAATAAAGATATGGTTTTTGGAAGACCCGGAAAAATACTGCACGTTGATGGTGATGCAGAATATTTAGAAGTGTGCTTAAAAACTTATAAGCAGTTATCATTAAATGCTGTAGGGATGATAATATCAGAAAAAAATCAACCAAATGAAATAGTGAATTTAGTAAAAGAAGTTAAGCCGGATATAGTAGTAATAACAGGACATGATGGTATGGTAAAAGGAATAAATGATTATATGAATTTAAATAACTACAGAAATTCAAAGTACTTTGTAGAGGCGGTTATGGCTCTTAGATCTTATAATAGCAATTATGATGATTTAGTAATATTTGCAGGGGCATGTCAATCCTGTTATGAGGCAATTTTAGATGCTGGTGCTAATTTTGCTAGCTCTCCAAATCGCGTCTTAATCCATTGTTTAGACCCCGTGTTAGTTTCTGAGAAGATTGCTTATACAAATATAGAAAATGTTGTAGCTATAGAAGATGTTATACAGAACACTATAACAGGATTAGATGGAATAGGTGGATTACAAACTAGAGGAAAGTATAGAGAGGGGTTTCCTAAGTCTAAGTATATATAGGTGCGTAGGTTATCTTTAAAAAATTTACTAGAATGCTGGTTATTTTATTTTGAGTAGTTAAACAAACTATCATAGATTGTATTAAAAATGGTATGTAAGTATACTACATTAGTGATTTATAAGGTAAATGCTCATAAAATAGATAATAATTAATTATGCGACGAATAATCGATGAAAATGAATTTTGTTAACATAAAATCAACATTGACAAAATTGTTAAAGTAGTGATAAAATATAAAGCTTACTTGACAAAGAGGAATATATGATATATAATGTAAAGTGTGGAAAGAGGGTGTTTGCTTTGGAAAAAATAAATGTACTGACTTCAATAAAAGATGAAATTGAAAGTCATGTTGGCGAAAGAGTAACATTAAAAGCTAATGGTGGAAGAAGAAAGATTCTTGTGGATAATGGAGTTATTGAAAAGACTTATCCAAATATTTTTGTTATTAGATTAGAAAAAGACACCCACAGGACAGTGACGTATAGTTATTCAGATGTTTTGACAAAAACAGTTCAAATAGTTTTTGCAGGATAAAACGATACTGTATCATAGTATCGTTTTTTATATTTATAAATAGAGAATAGGCATATGAAAACAAATAACAAGTAAAATATACTAGCTTGTTATTTGTTTTCATGTGACTGATATAAGATTAACAGAGCATATATTAAAGGGAATGCATTGGGTTATTAATAACTGTGTATTCCCTTTATTATATGGTTTTTTATTATGTTTAAAATGTATTACCGATTTTGAGCATTAATAGTAATATATACTTTTTTCTTTTTTATTAGAGAATTATGTTGAATTTTGCAATACGAATAAAAGTATTAAATATCATATTTAAGTGTCTATTTCTATATATATTAATAGTAGGTATTTTAGGAGGGTAACAACCTATAAGTGGTACCCCAATAGAAATACGAGGAGGCATAATGTGGAAATAAATTTGAAAAGAGAAAACATAGAGTATGAACAATTGTTAGGAGAAAATACTGTTGATACAGTAGTGAAAGAAGAATATGTAATACCGGATACTCATCCTGATGTTAAGGAAATTCTTATGTTAGATGTTAAAGCCTTAATAAATTCTAAAGAAATAATTCAAGATAAGGTATATTTAGAAGGCGAAATTCAATATAATGTACTTTATATTACAAAAGGTCAAGAACGTACTGATGTGGAGAACGTTGTATATAGTTCAAAGTTCTCAAATACAATAGATATAATGGGCGCGATGCCTGAAATGCTTTGTGATGCTGAATGTTTTGTAGAACATATGGAGTGTAGAATAGTTAATGAGAGGAAAATATGTCTAGAGGGTATTTTAAAATCAAAATCTGAGGTATATAAAAATTTCAATTTCCAAATAGTTAAGGATATTGAAGCAGTTAAGGATATTCAATATTTAAAAAATCCTACGAGTATAGATAAAGTCATAAGGAATTTTAATGGTGAGCTTATTGGAAAGGCTAATATAAAAGTTCCAATGGAAAATCCAGAAATTGCTAAAGTTATAAAATGTGATGTTAATATTCATAAGAAAGAAGTGAAATTGTACGAAGGAAAAATTCAAATAAATGCTTATGCAGTTATTAATATGATATATAAGGGCAAAGATAGCAGGGAATTAATTTATATTGGGCATGAGGTTATGCTAAATAAAGAGTTAGATTTTCAAGATGTGAATCCTTACATGGATCAGTATACAGACTTTAAGGTAGATGCTATGGAATATGATATTAAGGAAGATGATTTGGGAGAAAAAAGAATTATTGATGTAGAGTTTTTGATAAAAACTAATACGAGAGGCATGCACAAAGAGGAAGTGGATATGATTGAGGATGTATATTCACCGACTACAAAGCTTGAGATGGATAAAAAGGATTATGGACTTAATGTAATGCAAGGACAATTATTAACGGAGACCTTAGTTAAAGGAGATATAGAACTAGATAGCAGCAAGGGTAAGCCTAGCAAGGTCATTATGTGTAATGCCACCGTTTGTGTAACAGATAAAAAGGTGATTGAGGATAAGGTTATAATTGATGGCATAATGAATGTAACTATATTATATAGAAGTGATGATGAAGAAAAATATCTTTCCGCTGTGACTGATGAGATCCCTTTCAGCTGTGGGGCGGATATATTAGGTGCTAAGATAAATATGAGCAGCATGTGTAAAGTTTCACTCGAAAATATAAATGTAGATATTGAGGCAGCGAATATGGCTGTTAGAGCTGTGGTTAAAGTATATGTAAGAGTAAATTATATGGTACAGAAAAAATTTTTAGTTGATGTTTATCCAATAGAAGGGGAGGCGCCTAAGAAAAAGGCTAGTGTTACTATTTATGTAGTTCAATCATCAGACACCTTGTGGAAAATAGCTAAAAAATATAATACAACAATGCAAGAAATTGCAAGAGTGAATCAAATAGAAGACCCTAATATTATAAAAGTTTCACAAAAACTTATAATACCAGGTAGAATAATCATATAAAAAATAATATGGCTGACTGAAAATTGATTGTATAAATTAGTTTTCAAGTAGCCCTAACCCCTATGTGGTATAAATAACACATAGGGGTTTTATTATGTTTGGCATAGCATTTTTTAAATTATAGGTAGCAATATTAAATTTGTTGTAATATACTGATTTTATTAACAATGTTTCACAAGAAATGATTCATCTTATATAAACCTTGGAATCCCTTAAGGGGGGGCTGAACAATTATTAATTGAATTGCTTTTGTGAATTATCAATAAAGAGTTGGAGGAAAATCATGTTAGTAAAAGCTTATGGAAAAATAAACATATCTTTAGATATAGTAGGTAAAAGAGAAGATGGATATCATTTACTGAAAATGGTTATGCAAAATGTAGATCTATATGATTCTATGTCCTTTCAAAAATGTAACAAAGGTATTAATATAAGCTGCAATAAGCCGTACATACCTACAGATGATAAGAATTTAGTATATAAGGCTGCAAAACTTTTTATGGACACCTATGATATTAGCGAAGGTATAAATATATATCTTAAGAAAAATATTCCTGTAGCAGCAGGTATGGCAGGTGGGAGTGCGGATGCAGCAGCTGTTTTTAAAACATTGAATCAAGTATTCAAAATAGATGTAGATGACAATGAACTTATGAAGTTAGGTGTCCAAATAGGTGCAGATGTCCCTTATTGTATAACAGGGGGGACTGCCTTGTGTGAAGGTATAGGAGAAATTATTACCCCGCTCGCGCCTTTTAAAAATTATATTTTAGTATTGGTTAAGCCAAATTTTGGAGTATCTACTAGGGAGGTTTTTAAAAACTTAGATATTAGTAAAATTTTTAAGCATCCAGATACAAATGCATTAATAAAAGCTATGGAACAAGAAAAATTAGCAGATGTATGCAGTAGTATGAAAAATTTACTTGAAAATGTTACACTAAGAAAATATCCAGTTCTCAAAAGAATAAAAGAAGATATGGTTAAAATGGGTGCAATGGGTTCAATGATGAGCGGAAGCGGACCGACGATATTTGCTTTTTTTGATGACATGTTAAAAGCCCAGAGATGCTATGATAAATTTAAAATTCAATATAAAGAAGTATATATAACAAGAACGATATAAATATAATTTTATAGTGAAATATAAGAACGTGTAAAAACCCTTTGTGGTTTTTGCGCGTTTTTATATTTATATAAGTGAATATTTTCTACCAGTGTCGTAAAAGCTAGTTAAAACAAAGTAGGGTTAAGTTGCTTAATCATAAAGTTTATATTGTTTTGATAATTATACTAAAATAGGGAGTAAAGGTATGAGAGTTTTAGAGTTGTTTGATATCTATTTTCTTACAATGATGGTAGTTCAAGGCGCCGTTGTACTTGCTGTGGATGTGAGAAACTTTAAGAAATCTGGAATGGGAATTATTAGTAAAAAAGCGCGTGTCTTAGGATGGCTTGCAATTATTACAGCTATCGTTCTATTTACACTGAGGTGGATATTTTAACGACATTTCAGAAGGAAAGTTTCCCGCTTCTATAAATGGGAGTTATATGTCCTAGTAAATAGAAAACTTCAGTAGAGGTATAAATCTCCTGCTGAAGTCGTTAATGCATTTTCTACGAATATGTTGCAGCGACCCAGGAGATGAGTTAATGCTATAGTCGATCAATACATATAAGGAAGTGAAGGATATGAAAGAGAGCATTAATGATAAAATTGAACTTGATGCAGGAAAAAATATAGAGTACTTAAAAGAACTTTTACAAGATAATTCAGATGTTATTTTTAGAATTTTTAATGTGGGAGAGTGGAAAGCCGCATTAGTTTACATTGATGGGATGGCAAATAACCAGCTACTCAATCATTATGTATTAGAGCCATTAATGTTATGGTCAAAGGGGATAGAGAATGTAGAGGAAATAAAAGACACTGTACTTGCAGTGACTGATATGCGGGAAGTGAAAAAATTAAGTGAAGGAGTTAATGCTGCCCTTTCTGGGGACACATTAATGTTTATAGATGAACTAAATTGCGCATATGTTATTGCTACCCGAGATTGGCCTGCTAGAGGGGTAGGTGATCCATCTGGTGAAACGGTAATTAGAGGAGCGAGAGAAGGATTTACAGAAACTATAAGATTCAATACGGCATTAATTAGAAGGCGAATTAGAGATACAAAGCTAAGAATTAAACCTAAAGCTATAGGAACTAGATCGAAAACCGATGTGGCTATTATGTATATTGACGATATAGTAAATAAAGAAGTACTTCAAGAACTTGAGGATAGAATAGAAAGAATAAACATCGATGCAGTTTTTGATAGTGCTTACATCGAGCAGCTAATAGAGGATAATAAATATTCTCCATTTCCTCAAATACAAAGTACAGAGAGACCAGACGTAGTAGCAGCAGCTTTATATGAAGGTAGAGTAGCATTGGTTGTAGATAATTCTCCTTTTGCAATTGTTGTTCCAGCTACATTACCTAATTTATTTCAATCCCCAGATGATTATTATCAAAGGTGGATGCATAGTTCTATGGTTAGAGTTATTAGAATGCTTTCTATATTTATTTCTCTTACTGCACCAGCACTTTATGTAGCAATTACCTCTTTTCATACAGCTATAATACCTACTAAATTAGCTTATGCTATAGCAGCTTCTAGGGAAGGAGTGCCATTTCCTGCATTTGTAGAGGCTATAATTATGGAATTATTCTTAGCGCTTCTTATGGAAGCTGTGGTTAGATTACCGAGGCCCATTGGAGCTACTATTGGAATAGTAGGAGGACTTGTTATAGGTCAATCTGCAGTGAGTGCGGGAATAGTTAGTCCAATTATGACAATTATTGTGGCAATTACAGCTATTACTACATTTGTAACTCCTAATTATGAAGTTACTACAGCTTTTAGACTTGTCAGGTTTCTGCTTATTATTGCGGCGGCAATTGTAGGATTTTATGGAATAATGATTGGGCTCATTATACTTCTAATTCACCTAGTTAGGATGAAAAGTTTTGGAATACCTTATTTAGCGCCAGCGGTGGATATTAACATTAAGGATTTAAAAGACATGTATATTAGAGCGCCAATATCTTCTCTAAAAGAGAGGCCTAAATATATGAAAACGGGAGATAAGATAAGACAAAAATAATTTGTACATCTTTTATGTGGAGGCTAAAGGGATATTATGAGAGATAAAAAGATAATTGGAGACTTTGGGTTGTTTACTACTGTAGTGGTAGCTATAGTAGGCGTAGGGATATTTTCCAGCCCAAGAGAAGTCATAGATAAAGTAGGTAGTGACGCGTGGATAGTTACTTTAGCCGGCGGAATAGTTGTTTTTTTATTACTGTATCTTATGTACATGGTTATGGATAAAAACGATTTTGAAGAACTTACAAATATATTGCAGAATAATTTTGGAAAGCTTCTTGGAGGCATATTTGGGATTACATTTGCAATTTATAGTATATTTATTGCTTCTCTTGGAATGAGGGAGTTTGCTGAAGTAATTAAATTGCATTTATTAAGGCGAACTCCTACAGAATTTATTTTGATGATTACTATTTTAACAGGAACTTACTTAGTTAGAGGTGAAATATGTGATTTAGTTAAGTTTAATGAAATTGTATTTTGGATTATGTTTATTCCCGCTTTTACAGTTTTCATACTTATCGCAATAAATGCAGATTTTACAAATTTATTACCAGTACTTAATAATAAGCCGTCCGATTACTTTAGGGCTTCTAGGTATATTTTATTCTGTTTTGGTGGGATTGAAATAGCCTACCTTATTCTCCCTTATGTTAAGAATAAGAGCAATTCACCCCGTGTGTTAAAAAAGAGTATTATGTTTGTAACAATCTTTTATCTAATTGTAATGATACTTGTTTTAGCGGTGTTCTCTAAATCGCAGAGTAGAATTTTATTATGGCCAACTATTTCCATGATAAGATCATTATATATACCAGGTTCATTTATAGAACGGTGGGAAGGAATAGTAATGGCGTTCTGGATATTTTTTTATTTCGCCACCTTTGTTAATGCTTATTTCTTTTCGGGGGAGATTGTAAAAAATGTATTTAAATTGAAAGATATTAAACTATCTTCACTTTTAATTATGCCTATTATTTATGTCGTAGCACTATATCCACAAAATATAGCAGAACTTTATGCTTTGCAATTTAAAACGACACCAGTTATATTAACGGCGATATTTCTTTTTCTACTCTTGCCGATACTCATCTTATTGGTAGGTAAATGTAAAAGTAAGGGTAAAGGGGGGCGGAAAAGTGCGGATGAAATTTAAGAAGGTTTTACCGGTTATCTTAAGCTGTATGTTGCTTAGCGGATGCTGGGATAAAGTAGAAATAGATAGGCTTAATTTCATATCTACTATAGCTGTTGACGCAGGGGAAGATATTGATAAAGAAAAGGAATTAAAAAGTATTAATCCGGAAGAACCATTTGCTGAGGCGAAGATTAAAAAAATTGATGTAACTTATGGATTTCCAGACATGAGTGTGATAGGGGGGGATAAAGGTGGGAGTCCACAGGAAAAATACATTAATACGCAGGCATCCTCTATGGAGGATGCTGCGTCAGAAGCCATAGCTAAAAGTAGTAGAGAGATATATATGGGGCATGCTAAGTTACTTATATTAAGCGATGATGTATTAAAATATAAAGATACTGTCAAAGAGATTGTGGATTATATGCAACGAAATCCTAGCATAAATAGAATGCTTCAGGTAGTTGTTTCGGAAGGCATAGCTGAAGACTATATAAAATTTAAACCTATGACAGAAAATAGCACCCAATATTATATTTCTGGACTTATGGATAACAGCAAGAGAAATTCTAGAATTATGAGCATAAATTTAAATGAATTTCTTATTCTTTTAAGCGAAAATGGAAGTGCGTTACTACCTAGAATAACTTTAGATAAGGGGAAAAAAGAATTGATTTTAACTGGTGCTGCTATAATTAAAGATTATGAATTAAAAGGATATTTTACGCCAATCGAGCTGATGGATATCCAATTGTTAAGTGGGAAGTTTAAAGCTGGTAAAAAAGTTATATACATGGAAGGACACCCTGTTGATTATATAATAGACGGATATGAAAGGAAAATGAAAGTTACGCAGGAAGGAGGTAAGTTAGCTATTGATATAGATATAAGCCTTGAGGGTCAGCTGGGTGGCTATTATGTAGGTAAAAGAATACTTGAAAAAGGTGAGTTGCAAAGACTGCAAAATACTTTTAATAAGTCAATTAGTGAAGAATGTGAAAAAAACATGGGAATTGCTATAAAAAAATTTGAGATAGATCCATTTGGAACCCGTGAAAATATTGAAAAATTTAACCCTTCGTTATGGAACAAAATAGAAAAGGATTGGGATGGGAAATATAAAAATGCAACAGTAAATGTGACTGTTAATACTAAAATTCGAAGAATCGGAGCAGTTCAATGAATAAAATTGCATAATATGTTAATACTTTTAATGTGAATCATTATATCCGGGGGGGATAAACATGAAAAAATTTATATTAACAAGCATTACCATAATTATTTTAATTTCCATAGCTTTAAATACAAATAATATGAGTGGAAAAGTAAACCAAAGTGATGTTGCTGGTAAACTTATAAGGTTTCATGTAATAGCTAATAGTGATGACAAAACAGATCAAAAGTTAAAATTAAAAGTAAGAGATTCTGTTTTAAAATATATATCACCAAAACTTAAGGATTGCAAGAGCATAGAAGAATCAAGAAAGATTATAAAGAATGAAAATAAAAACATTAAAAAAATTGCGGAAACGGTTATAAAGAAAAATGGGTTTAAATATTCCGTAGCATCGACACTTTCAGAGGAAAACTTTCCAGTTAAAACCTACGGAAATATAACTTTGCCTCAAGGTAAATATGAGGCTTACAGAATTATTATTGGAACTGGCACAGGCCAAAACTGGTGGTGTGTTATGTTTCCACCATTATGTTTTGTAGATATTACTAAAGGAAATGTATCATATGAAAAAACGGAAAAAGAAATGAAAACAGTATTGTCGGATGATGAGTATAATTTGGTAGATAATACTGTAAATAATAAAAAAATAGTTGTTAAATTTAAAATTGGCGAGATTTTTAACAAATTATTTAGTTGAAAAAATATCTAGAAGACTACTAGGAGGATAATAATTATTATCCCCTTATGAAGAATACCGGGAGGGAAACATATGAAAATGCTAAAGAAAAGAATTTTGTATACAAGTGTTGTAACTATAATTGTTGTATTTTCAACAACTTTTGCTATACTAATGTTTTTGGAAAGATTAGATTATAGAAATTATCTTCAAGGTCAATATAGTAAAAATATGTATGAACTTGTTAGTTCTGTACAAAATATAAGGGTAAACCTAGGTAAATCTGCTATTGTGGGGTCTAGAGAACAGAGCATAGTAGTCTTTGAAGAAATATTTAGACATTCAGCCACCGCAAATGATAAATTACATTCGTTGCCACTCGAACAATCAGTTATTTCGGATACTAGTGAATTTTTAACTCAAGTAGGAGATTTCTGCTACACTTTAGGCAAAGCATCATCAGAAGGAAAGGAACTTAATGATAAGGAATATGAATTAATTGACAAATTAGAGATGCAATCGTATACGCTCCAGGAACAATTAAATGGAGTGCTTTCTGAAATAAATGAAGGTAAAGTCAAATGGGGAGAGATTAGGAAAAAAAGTAGTGGAGTATTTGCAAAAGAGGGTAAGAGCCTTGTGACTGAAAAATTCACGGGTATACAAAAACAAATAGTTCAGTATCCAGCATTAATTTATGATGGGCCTTTCTCAGATAATGTATTAGAAATAAAGCCTAAAATAATGTCCCAAAAGGAAGTAAGCGAAAAAGAAGCAATCAAGATAATAAAAAATATATTTGGAGAAGATAAAATTGAAAGCATTGAAAGTAACCCACAAGAAGGGAAGACTAAAATACCTGCTTACAACTTTCATGTAGCATTTAAAGGTAGAGGTAAAGGTGATGGTAAAGCAGTAATAGAAGTAAGTAAAAATGGAGGTAGAATAGTATATTTATTAGATAATAGGGCTATAGGAAAACCAACTTTGAATGCTGATAAGGCAATACAAAGTGGAAGTAAGTTTATTAGTAAAATAGGATATAAAAATATGGAGTCTACATACGTGCTGAATTATGATAATACAGTAGTGGTAAGTTATGTGTATAAACAAGGAGAAGTGGCGATTTATCCAGATCAAGTAAAGCTTAAGATTGCGCTAGACGATGGTAGTATTATAGGAATTGAATCTGAAAAATTTCTAATTTCTCATGTTGAAAAAAGGAAGAACGTTAAACCAAAAGTAACAGCAGCAAAAGCGCAAGAAAAGGTTGGTAAAAGGCTGAAAATAAATAAAATTAGTTTGGCTGTCATACCAACCGAGACTAATAAAGAAGTATTGTGCTATGAGTTTTTAGGGTTATATAAGGAGAAAAATTTTATAGTGTACATTAATGCTGATACTGGTTATGAAGAAAGAATAATGGAAATAATAGACACGCCTAATGGCAAGTTAACTATTTAGTATAATAAAAGGTTAAGAGGACGAAAATATTACATGTAGTCAATTAAAGAGAGGATATATGTGCGATTTATGTACGTATATCCTCTCTTTAATTGAGTTGTTTTAACGACGTTTCAGACGGGAAGTATCCCACTTCTATAAGTGGAGTATAAATCTCCTTCTGAAGTCGTCAATTCATCTTCCTCGAAGCTATGCAGCGACCCAGGAGATGATTTAATTTGCCATTATAATTTCGAGTGGTGTTATTAGAGAAAGTGAGTTTTGAAAATTAAAATACAAAGGAATAGATAAAAATGATATAATATGATACAATACTAAAAAAAATTAGTATTATATACTAAAAAACTAGTATGTAATACTAAATTTATTTGGAAAATGGTTACTATGGTTATAAGGAGTGAGCGTTAATGAAAAAGAAGATAGCAGTGTTATTTGGTGGTCAGTCCACAGAACATGAGGTTTCGAGAATGTCAGCAACATCAGTATTGAAAAATATTGATCAAACAAAATATGATATATACCCTATAGGAATAACTAAGGATGGGCTATGGTTTGAATATACTGGTAAATTAGATAACATAGAGAATGGTGAATGGGAAAAGGACGAATATTATAAGAGGCCAGAGGGACAAAAAATTATATTTAATAAAGAAGTGGATGTAGTATTCCCAGTATTGCATGGTTCATTTGGAGAAGATGGAACTATTCAAGGTATGTGCAAATTATCCAATATTCCTTGCGTGGGTCCCGGAGTAATGTCCTCTGCTATTTGCATGGATAAAGTATATACAAAATACTTATTAGAAAAATTCAATGTAAAGCAAGCTGATTATGTGGTAATAAATTCGAGCGAACATGCAAAAGACAAAGAAATATTAATAGAAAAGATAGAAACAAAATTGGGCTATCCAGTATTTATTAAACCGTCTAATGGAGGGTCCTCTGTAGGTATAACAAAAGCACACAACAAATATGAATTAATGCTTGGAGTAGAAGAAGCTCTAAAATATGATAGAAAAATTTTAGTTGAACAGGCCATTAATGCAAGGGAAATTGAGGTTGCTGTAATAGGGAATGATTATCCTGAGGCGGCTATTCCGGGAGAAGTAATCCCCGCAAAAGAATTTTATGATTATGAAGCTAAATATAAAAACGAGGAATCTAAACTTTTAATACCTGCAGCGCTCTGTGAAGCTAAGCTACAGACCATTAAAGATGAAGCTATAAAAATTTATAAAATACTAGATTGTGCTGGAATGGCAAGAGTGGATTTCCTAGTGGATAAAGAAACAGAAGAAGTTTATTTAAATGAAGTTAATACTATACCGGGTTTTACTCAAATAAGTATGTACCCTAAAATGTGGCAAGCTACAGGGAAAACTTATGTGAAGCTTATTGATGAACTTATTGAATTGGCTATCAATAGGAACAATAAATAGTAGTTTTAACGACATTTCAGCTCCGCAGGAGATGGTTTAATAGGAATTATTAAAATACAGTAAAGAGAGGTATTGCTTATGACAACAGCTTTGGCTATGATTTCTGGAGGCCTTGATAGTATATTAGCAGCAAAACTTGTAAAAGATCAGGGAATAGAAGTCATTGGGATATGCTTTAAATCACACTTTTTCAATGAGGAAAATGCATTGAAAATCGTTAAACAAATAGATATACCATTAGAAGTTATAGACTTTTCAAATGAACATTTTGAAATGGTAAGAAATCCAAAACATGGATATGGGAAGAATGTGAATCCTTGTATCGATTGCCATGCTATGATGATGAGATATAGTGGAGAGCTATTAGAGAGATTTCATGCGGATTTTATTATAACAGGAGAAGTGTTAAATCAAAGACCTATGTCGCAAAATAGATCAGCTTTAGATATAGTGAAAAATGAATCGGGTATAGGAGATAAAATCTTAAGACCATTATGCGCTAAGAATCTTAATCCAACTCAAATGGAGATTGAAGGGTTAATAGATAGAAATGCTCTTTTGGATATAAAAGGGAGAAGCAGAAAGACTCAAATGGAACTAGCACAAATGTGGGGTATTCTAGAGTATCCATCACCTGCTGGTGGATGTAAACTTACGGAGCCTAACTATTCTATAAGACTTAAGGACCTCTTCGAGTATAAAGAAGATATATCAAAAAAAGATCTAGAATTATTAAAAATAGGAAGACATTTTAAGGTATCTAAGGATGCTAGGATTATATCTACAAGAACTCAGGAAGAGGGGGAATTATTAAAACAACTTTTAACGCAGGAAGATTTAGTATTCTTATCTGCGGATTATAATGGGTCTACTGTTGCTATAATTGGCAAAGAGACAAATGAAGATATTGAATTTGCAGCTAAAATTGCGGGGAGATATTGTAAGGGTAAGGATGAAAAAAATATATCTATTAGTTATGGCAGTTATGATCAGCCTTTAAATAAATTTATAGATATAACGCCTGCAACTGATGAAGAAATAAACAACTACATTTTAAAATAGCGAGGGGTAAGGGTATGAAGAAAAACGCAATAATTTCAGTTGTTAGCAAACAAGCTGACAATGAAGATGATGGTGAAGCAATTGAGGTGGTGACACCGGGTAAATTTTATAAAGAAGATGATTGCTATTATGCAGTATATGAAGAGACCGAGATTTCAGGAATGAAGGGAACTACTACTACTTTAAAAATTGATGAAGAAAAGTTTACACTTATAAGAACAGGAACTACTAATACTGAAATGAGATTTAAGAAGTATGTAAGGGACTTAACTTTATACAATACGCCCCATGGAGCATTAGATCTTACTGTGGATACTAAGGAGTTAAAGATGAATGTGGACGATAACGGCGGAGATGTATTTATAGATTATGATATGATAATAGGGAATCAACAAGTTTTAAGTACGACTTTGCAAATTAACATTAAAGCACAATAAAAATAAAGGCTATGTTCTAATTTTAGAACATAGCCTTTATTAACATGATACACTTTTTTTTTAACAACAAGTTAAAGTTATGTGTATAGTTTTTGTGTATAAGTGTCAATAATTTAAGTGACAACATAATATATAGAAAATCTAGGAGTGATTTAATGTTAAAAAATATTAATTATGAGAAGATAATAGAAGCTATTTGTTACGTTAAAGGCATAAAAAGTCATGAATCATTAAAAATATTAAAAGACAGAGAGTGTAAGTATATTTTATTCTTATTATTAAAAAAGTATAAATGTGGAGATGAAGAAAGCGCTTATAAGAATTTTCTGATTTCAAACAAAAGAGCTGCTAATTATGGGTTAAAAAAAGCAGAGGAACGATTTTTCATTAATAAAGAATTTAGAGAGAGGTATTTCGAAATAGAAAACATATTAGATAGAGACAACTAGAAATGTAAATATTTGAGATTTTACATAACAAAACTCAAAAAAAAAGAAAAACAAAAAAACACTGGTGAATGACAAAAAAATATGCTAAAATAATATTATTATTTTAATAATAAATACGCCATGATACCATACTATTCAATTTATAGGGTAATTCCTATTATAGAATTATAAAGAACATTTGTCAAGTTGTTTTTTATAATAGTTAAATAACTTATGATGAGCGATAAAACATAGGGGGAGTAATTATGAGTGCTAAGTACATATTTGTTACAGGGGGAGTAGTGTCATCTTTAGGGAAAGGAATAACAGCAGCTTCGTTAGGAAGGCTTTTAAAAAATAGAGGGTTAAAGGTTTCTATTCAAAAATTTGACCCATATTTAAATGTGGACCCGGGCACCATGAGTCCATATCAGCATGGTGAAGTTTTTGTTACGGATGATGGTGCGGAAACAGATTTAGATTTAGGGCATTATGAGAGATTTATTGATGAGAACTTAAGCAAGAGTAGTAATGTAACCACAGGGAAAGTATATTGGTCAGTCATATCAAAAGAGAGGCGAGGGGACTATTTAGGTGGTACAGTGCAAGTAATCCCACATATAACTAATGAGATAAAAGAAAGGGTCTATCGAGTAGCTAAAGAAAAAGACGTAGATGTTGTTATAACTGAAATCGGTGGAACTGTTGGGGATATTGAGTCTTTACCTTTTTTAGAGGCTATAAGGCAGGTGAAATATGAAGTAGGAATAGAGAATGTTTGCTTTATCCATGTTACATTAGTGCCATATTTAAGGAAGGCTGGAGAACTTAAAACCAAGCCAACCCAACATTCTGTAAAAGAATTGAGAAGTATAGGCATTCAGCCAGACATCATAGTATGTCGTTCTGAGAAGGAGATATCTGATGATTTGAAGTCCAAAATAGGTCTGTTCTGCAATTTGGAGGCGAACTGCGTAATTCAAAACTTGGATGCTGAGAATTTATATGAAGTGCCACTTATGCTTCACAAAGAAGGATTAGATACCCTAGTGTGTAAAAAATTAAAATTTACTTGTCTTGAAATAGATAATAGTGCGTGGATTAATATGGTAGATAAATTAAAGAGTTTATCTGGAAATGTAAAAATAGCTTTAGTAGGAAAATATGTAGAACTTCATGATGCATATATTTCTGTTGTTGAGGCATTGAGTCATGGAGGTCTTTTTAACGATTGCAATGTAGAAATTAAATGGGTAAATGCCTGCGATATAACTTCAGAGAATGCAAGTGAAATATTGGAAGATGTTGACGGAATATTGGTGCCTGGAGGATTTGGTGATAGAGGAATTGAAGGCAAAATACAGGCGACTCGATATGCTAGAGAAAATAAAGTGCCGTTCTTTGGGATATGCCTTGGTATGCAATGCGCTGTTATAGAATATGCAAGAAATGCGTCGGGACTCAAAACCGCTAATAGTTCAGAAATCGATGCGCAGACGAAGTATCCAGTAATAGATTTAATGCCAGACCAAAAAGATTTAGATGAAAAAGGAGGTACAATGAGACTAGGGCTATATGCATGTAAATTAGCAAAAGATTCTAATGCTTATGAAGCGTACAAAGATGAAGTAATATATGAAAGACATAGGCATAGATATGAATTTAATAATGAGTATAGAAAAGAAATGATTGACGCAGGACTTTTGCTTACAGGAACAAGTCCTGATGAAAAATTAGTAGAAATAGTTGAAATTAAAGATCATCCTTGGTTTGTTGGAGTTCAGTTTCATCCAGAACTTAAATCTAGACCTAATAAACCACATGTATTATTTAGTGCATTTATTAAGGCCTCGCTTAATAAATGATATAGTTAAAGGGCTGTAAGTAACATAAGCAGCCCTTTATTTTTTTACTCCATAACAAATTATTAAACAATTTTAAATTATAATGATTTTTATATAAAACTTACTAATAGTTTCAATTTAAATTTAGCAGGAATTTAATTAAATTTATAGAATTTAGTATTAAACACTATAGCCAAGAAAAATGGATTTGTTTTAACGGCATTTCAGCACTGCAGGTGATGATTAGTAATCCTTATGTAAAAAAATTCACATAAGAAGTATAAAATATGGAGGTGAAGTAATTGGTATTTGATACTAATATTGCTATGGCTTTGAAAAATCCTAATGGTGAGTATAAAGTTTGCGAACTGACAATATTTGAAATAGAGAACATGGAAACTGTATTTCCCTCTTTAAAAGTTGAATTACATAAAGGTACTGAAATATTAATTAAGGTTAAGTGTTCGCTATGTGAGGAGTTTCATTTTTATCATTATAATATTAATGAGTTTTTTAAAATAAATATGGTTATAGGAGGATGTGAACAATTAGCCTTACCTATATTTTTAATTGGCAAGAATCAAAAAGTTATTGAAAAAGTAAATGAATATAGACAGACTATAGAGAAGATTTACGCTATGATATAAAAGAAAAAACAAGTAATTAGGCGGGACATGGAACAATATAGGTTGCTGGGGAATTTAAATATAGTGGATTAAAATTGTGAAATAGGATATAATTTAAAGAATATATCATTTCAAGAAAATTCATTGGATAGTAGACTCGTTTTAAAATTCCCATGATATTTATTAAATAGATATTATATATGAAATACCCTTCGGAGGTGCAGATTTTTGATAAATAAAGATTTTGATAATAGGACAGTAGTCGAGCTGCGGGAACATTGCAAAGAACTCGGCATTAAAAATATTTCTAAACTTAAAAAAAGTGAATTAATTGAGGAAATAAAAAAGATAACGCCAGTTTCTATGCAAAAGGATGGAGTTATTTTAAGAGAAAAAATAAGTCCCAAAAACACTTCTACAGCTGGAGACAATATTATAGGAAATTCAGAGAAGCAAATCGAAATTAACCCAATTCAAACTACTCAAGCTACCAATAATTCAGAACATGATACAGGTTTTAAAAATCAAAATGAAAATAAAAAAGAAAAATTACAAGAAATGATAAATGAATCGGGATCGGCAAGAGGAGTTCTGGAAATAATCGAAAACAATAGTTATGGGTTTCTAAGAGGGAATAATTACTTATCAGGCCCTGACGATATATATGTTTCGCCATCTCAAATTAGAAGATTTAACTTAAAAACAGGTGATGAAGTAGAAGGTAAGGTTAGAACGCCTAAAGAGGGTGAAAAATTTAAAGCTCTGTTGTATGTACAACAAGTAAATGGAGAAAATCCTGACAGAGCTGTAGGTAGAAGACCTTTTGAAAAGTTAACTCCGATTTATCCAACTCAAAGATTGACACTAGAAACATGTGCAACTGATTTGTCTTCGAGAATGATGGATATTATTTCTCCTATAGGAAAAGGGCAGAGAGGCATAATTGTAGCACAGCCAAAGGCGGGAAAAACAACACTTCTTAAAAAAATCGCTAACAGTATCTCTATAAATCACCCAGAAGTAAAACTAATTGTTGTTTTAATAGATGAAAGGCCTGAGGAAGTTACTGATATGCAGAGATCTATTAATGGTGAAGTTATTTATTCAACTTTTGATGAAGAACCAGATCATCATACAAAAGTAGCTTCTATGGTTCTTGAGAGAGCTAAAAGAATGGTAGAACAAGGCCAAGATGTAGTTATTCTATTAGATAGTTTAACTAGGCTTTCTAGAGCTTACAATTTAACTGTGACCCCTTCAGGAAGAACTCTATCCGGAGGACTCGATCCTAGTGCACTTTTGATGCCAAAGAAATTTTTTGGAGCGGCTAGAAATATAGAAGAGGGTGGAAGTTTGACAATTCTTGCTACTGCTTTGGTAGAAACAGGAAGTAGAATGGATGATATGATTTTTGAGGAATTTAAGGGTACAGGAAATATGGAAGTTCACTTAGATAGAAAACTTCAAGAAAGAAGAATATTCCCAGCGATAGATATTTATAAATCAGGGACAAGAAGAGAAGATTTATTGCTTACTAAGATTGAAATGGAGACTATATATAATTTAAGGAAGATAATGTATAGAGAAGGTAATGCATTAGGTGTAACAGAAAAACTCCTAAATTTATTAGCTACAACAAAGAGTAATAATGAATTTTTTGAGATGATAAATAAGAATTTTGAATTATTAGCTAGATAACATAATTTTTAAATTAGTATAATTAAAAAAATGGAAAAGATAATTAAATCTTTTCCATTAATATATTATTCTGCATCTTCGTTTTTTATGTTAAATTTCTTCATGAATCTATCAACTCTTCCACCGGCATCAATATTCTTTTGCTTACCAGTGTAGAATGGATGGCAATTAGAACATACGTCTACTTTAAGTTCTTGTTTAGTAGATCCTGTAGTAAAAGTGTTTCCACATGCGCATTTAACAACTGTGTCGTGATGGTATTCTGGATGTATTGCTTCTTGCATATTTTTCACCTCTTTCAAAAAAAAATATATACCCGTATTGTCAACTCTTTAATTTTATCATATAATTAATAATTAAGTCAATAAGAATAAAAATATATTAAAGTAAAAAAACATGTGTAAGATTTGCCATAAAATTATAAGGCATACTTAAAGCTATGCTTTTAAAACATGGATTAACAAATTGGAGGGAAAAATATGTACGGACCAAAAAATCATGGCTGGGTGGAAGTTATTATAGGGCCTATGTACAGCGGGAAGTCTGAGGAGCTTATACGTAGGATAAGAAGAATTAAAATTGCAAGACAGAAAGTGCAGGTTTTTAAACCTGAAATTGACAATAGATACAGCAGGGGAGACGTGGTGTCTCACTCCGGAACTAAGGTAGATGCAGTTCCGGTTAAGGATAGCGCACAGATGTTGCAGCTCTTAGATGCGGATACACAAGTTATTGCTATAGATGAGGTACAGTTTTTTGATAAAGGTATAATTGATGTAATCACTACCTTAGCTGATAGCAATAAAAGGGTTATATGCGCGGGTTTAGATATGGATTTTAGAGGGATACCTTTCGGACCGATACCTACACTTCTGGCTGTGGCGGAATTTGTTGACAAAATTCAGGCGATTTGTGTAGTGTGTGGCAATCCGGCTACTAGAACTCAACGTTTAATTAATGGGAAACCGGCTAAATATGAAGATCCCATTGTCTTAATTGGAGCTACGGAATCCTATGAAGCGCGATGTAGAAAGTGTCACATTGTCCCAAAAGAAGGGGTGTAACTATGGCTAAAAACATAAATGTCGGAGGTCAGGCAGTAATTGAAGGGGTTATGATGAGAGGAAGCGCGGGAATTGCCACCGCGGTGAGAACTGAGCAAGGGGAAATTGTAGTGGAGAAAAAAGGATACACAGCTTACACTAAAAAAAATAAAATTTTAGGGCTTCCAATAATAAGAGGGTTTGTTTCTTTAATTGAGTCTTTAGTTATAGGTGTAAAAACTTTAAATTATTCAGCTTCTTTTTTTGAAGAAGAGGAAGAACCTTCAAAATTAGATAAATGGATAAAAAAAGTATTCAAGGAAAAAAGCAATGATGTAATTGTGGGGATATCTCTCGTCATTTCATTGATTATATCTATAGGGTTATTTTTTATTTTACCAACTCTTGTAGCTAGTTTTTTTAGTAAGGTGGGCGCAAGCACAATGGGTATGAATATTGTAGAAGGAATTATTAGAGTTTTAATATTTTTAATATACGTATATTTAATAGGAAAAATGGAAGATATCAAGAGGGTATATCAATACCATGGCGCAGAACATAAAACTATATTTTGTTATGAAAACAATGTTGAATTAACTCCAGAGAATGCAGCTAAGTTTGGAAGACTGCATCCAAGATGTGGTACGAATTTTTTGTTTTTAGTTATGATAGTTAGTATAATAATGTTTTCTTTAACTGGTTGGAATTCAATCTGGGAAAGAATAATGTATAGAATAGTACTTCTTCCTTTGATTTCGGGTGGAAGCTATGAAATTATTAAATGGATGGGGAAAAGCACAGGCACCCTAGCTAAAATCCTTTCTTATCCAGGACTGAAATTGCAGAACCTAACTACGAGGGAACCGGATTTGTCTCAGATAGAAGTGGCAATAAAGGCGCTTAAAGTAGCTGAGGGTATTGAATGTGTCTAATATAAAAAACAAATATATTCATCCCGTGGTAATCATAAATGAAGGTGGTAGGAAATGAATATAGGAGAAATACTTCTAGAATCGTATGAAATTTTAAAAAAAGTTCAGATTGAAAGTTATTTGTTGGATTCACAACTCTTACTTGCTAAGGTTTTAAATAAGGATAAATTGTTCATAATGCTTAATAGAGATTTTAATCTTAATCAAAAGCAGGAAAATGAATTTTCGCGGTTAATTCAGATTAGAAAAAGTAAAATGCCTATAAAATACATTCTTGGTGAATGCGAATTTATGGGAATGGATTTTATAGTAAGGCCAGGAGTTTTGATACCGAGGCCTGACACTGAAATTTTAGTTGAAGAAGTAATTAGGCATATAAATGAAAAAGCTTATACTGAAGTGTGTGATGTTTGTAGTGGAAGTGGAGCTATTGGCATAGCCATAGCTGAATTCATTAAAAGTACGAAGGTAACGCTGTATGATATAGCTGATGACGCTTTAACTGTGGCAAAATTGAATATAGAAAGATTTGACTTGGCTATTAGAGTTAACGTGGAGAATAGTGACTTATTGAAAGCTCCTATTGAACAAAACAAGAAATTTGAAGTGGTAGTTTCCAATCCACCTTATATAAGAGAAGATGTTATACCAACTTTAATGGATGATGTAAAGGAATATGAACCGTATATAGCCCTTAGTGGTGGAAGAGATGGTTTAGATTTTTACAGGAGGATTACAGAAGAGAGTTTACAGGTTTTGAAAAAGGGAGGGCTCTTAGCTTTTGAAATAGGATATGATCAAAGAGAAGAAGTTAGCAATATTCTTTTAAAATCAGGATTTAAGAAAATAGAATGTATTAAAGATTTGGCTGGGAATGATAGGGTCATTAAAGCCATTTTAGTGTAATAAATGTTAAATCATCTCCTGCGGAGATACACAGCTTCGACGAAGGTGTATTAGCTAGATGCAATTTGTATTTTGAATCTAATTGTGATAAAATAATATGATGTGAAAATATATATACGGAGTGATAAATATGTTGGGTAGGCTTGATTTTACAGAAAATAAATACGATGAGATTTCAATTAAAATTTGCGACCCGTTGGTTATAGCTAATCAAAAGGAATGGCAAAAGTTATGCAAAGAACATGCAGAATTGGAAATACTCGTTACAAAATATAGAATATATAAAAAAGCTAAGCAGGATTTAGAATCAAACAAAGAAATGCTTAGAGAAGAATCAGATAAAGAAATGAAAGATATGATTCAAGAAGAGATGAAGGACTTAACTCAAACTAAAGAAACTATGCAGGAAGAATTAAGAATTTTACTTTTGCCTAAGGATCCAAATGATGATAAAAATGTATTTGTTGAAATTAGGGCAGGAGCAGGTGGAGATGAAGCAGCATTGTTTGCAGCAAATCTATTCAGAATGTATACAAGATATGCAGAGCGTAATAGATGGAAAGTTGAAGTAATGAGTGCTAATGAAACTGATATTGGCGGATTCAAAGAAGTGGTATTTATGATAAAAGGTGAATCTACATATAGTAAATTTAAATACGAAAGTGGAGTACACAGGGTTCAAAGGGTTCCAGATACAGAGTCGAGCGGAAGAATTCATACGTCTACGGCTACTGTAGCAGTGCTGCCAGAGGTTGAAGATGTAGACATTGAAGTTAGTGCTAACGATTTAAGGATAGATGTGTTTAGAGCATCTGGTAATGGCGGACAGTGTGTTAATACAACAGATTCAGCAGTAAGAATGACACATATCCCTACAGGACTTGTAGTTTCTTGTCAGGATGAGAAGTCTCAGTTAAAGAATAAAGAAAAAGCACTAAAAATATTAAAATCTAGATTGTTTGATAAAGCTGAGGCTGAAAGATCGGCAGGAATAGCTGAAGATAGAAGGAGTCAAGTAGGTACGGGAGATAGAAGTGAGAGAATAAGAACTTACAACTATCCTCAAGGAAGGGTAACAGATCATAGAATAGGGTTAACATTGTATAGATTAGAATCTTTTCTTGATGGAGATATAGATGAAATGCTAAATACCTTGATAACTGCTGATCAAGCAGAAAAGATGAAATCCATGGGTAATAATGATTAGAATTTAGTGTAGGCACATGAAAATAGACTAGCATATTGATTTGTGTTTTATAAGGACTCTAATTATTATAAGTGAAAGGTGAAATTATGAATATAAATAAAGCCATTAGAAAGCAAAAGAGGACTTACAAATGTTTATGCTATCAATGTGCTTTATTTTTGTTTTATCGCCAAATATATTAATAGATCAAAGATTATAAATATATTTTTTTATAATATATTTAGTTTGCATCGAGCTGATGATTACGTTTGTAGTACTTCATAACAAATTAAAATTCAAAATTTAGAGGAAACTTATTTCTATTTTATAATTAATAAAGGTGGATTTAAGAAATATATTTTACTAGATAACTTATATAGACCTTGTGTTCAAGCAGTCTTTTCTGATGATGATATAGAAAAAATTAAAGATTGCGGCATAAACCCCCACTGACACAAATAAAATTAGTGTATAGGGAAATAAGCATAAAGCTAAACGCTTCTATACTTTATTCTCATATGGAATTGTAGCATATATGATTATAATTCTATAAAAGTGGGGGTATAAATTTGAATAGTAGTATTGTTTTGATAATCATATTTTCAGGAGTAATAGCTTTGATTGGTACTATGACAGGGGCGTTTTTAGGTGTTATTATAAACAAACCTTCACAAAAGTTCTTAGGAAATATTATAGGATTTTCATCAGGACTTATGCTTTCTATTGTAGTTTTTGAACTTATTCCAGAAGCTACAGAAAAAACAGGATTGCTAGGAACCTTATTATTTTTAATCCTAGGAATTATTGTTGTTGTAACAATAGACAAAATCAGCAATTTAAGTGGCAATGCAAATTCTCAATATACAAAGGTGGCTTTTATGGTTGCCATTGGAATAATGATTCATAATTTTCCAGAAGGTCTAATAATGGGATTTGGGTTTGTTAACGGAGAGAACTTAGGACTTAAAATGAGCGTTATAATTGCAATACATGATGTGCCGGAAGGCTTGGCTGTGGCAGCACCTCTAATGCTTTCGGGGACAAAAAGCAGAAAAATATTATTTTACGCATTTTTAACAGCCTTGCCTACTGCAATTGGCGCTTGGATAGGAATTTATATTGGCAGCATATCTGTAAATATATTAGGTGGTGCTCTAGCATTTGCGTCAGGTGTTATGTTATATGTGATTTACGGAGAGATGATTCCACAGTCTAAAAAGCTTTGGTCAGGAATCACAAACACATTGGGAATACTTTTGGGGATAATAGTTGGGTTAATAGTGACTAATGTGCTTTAACGACATTTCAGAAGGAAAGCTTCCCACTTCTATAAGTGAGGGTATAAATCTCCTTCTCAAGTCGTCAATGCATCTTCTTCGAAGATGTGCAGCACCGCAGATGATGATTTAATTAAGAGGTGTAAGGATGAAAACGAAGATAACAATAATAGATGAAAATAATATTGAACAAAATATAATTAATGAGGCTGGGCTCGTTATAGCTGAAGGCGGATTAGTTGTTTTTCCTACGGAAACAGTTTATGGTCTTGGTGCGAATGCCTTAGATAAGATTGCTGTAGAAAAAATTTTTAAGGCTAAGGGAAGACCACAGGATAACCCCCTTATTGTGCATGTGGCAGATTTTAATATAGAGTATTTAGTTAAAGAAATACCCTATATAGCCAAAGAAATTATGAATAGATACTGGCCTGGACCAATAACGCTTATTTTTAATAAGTCTGATTTGATACCTATAACTACAAGTGCGGGACTCAATACTGTAGGTATACGTATGCCAGCGAACCTCATTGCAAGAAAACTTATTGAGGCAGCTGGAACACCTATTGCAGCCCCATCAGCTAATATATCTGGTAGACCCAGTCCAACTGATGTAGAAAGTTGTATTGAAGATTTAAATGGAAAGATAGAGTATATTCTAGGGGGAGATAAAAGTAAAGTAGGCCTTGAGTCAACAATAGTTGATTGTACTTGTACCCCTATATGTATACTAAGGCCGGGGGCTATAACCATTGAGATGTTAAGAGAGATAGATGAGAAAATATATATTGATAAAAATATAATGTCTAAACCAAAGGACGATTTTAAACCTAAAGCACCTGGTATGAAGTATAGGCATTATGCACCAAAATCTCCAGTTAAAATTATATGTGGAGATTTAGAAAAAACTGTTGCAAAAATCAATGAAATAGTGCAGAATAATATGGGCAATAAAAAAATAGGGATTATAGCGACAGATGAAACTAAAGCTAAATATTGTTGCGGCACTGTTATTTCCTTAGGTAGCAGAAAGCACTTAGATAGCGTGGGCAAAAATCTTTTTGAAGTTTTAAGAAGTTTTGATGATACCGATGTAGATTTAATATTATCAGAAGCGTTTGAGGAAAAGGGTATAGGTGTTGCTATAATGAATAGGCTTAAGAAATCTGCAGGCTTTGATATGATTGAAGTATAGTAGATAACAATTTATAGTTGATATCTATTCCAGATGAATATGAGGAGGATAACTATGGGTATATCGTATATTTGTAATGAAAAAATGCGAAGAAACTATATGCTAGAAGCTATTTATAGTAAAATATATACTATAAATATTATAGACCCATATGTTAAAGATGTCTTAGTATATTCGAAAGAATTTAGTGGATTAAAGAATAATGTATTCTTATTATTGGATAAGATAAAGAAGATAATAGTATTTAAATAGTTTATTTAAATACCGATATCTTCTTTTTTTGTAACATAATATCTTTAGATAATAAAATATTTCTTGGAGGTGTTTCATAATGAAAATAGCATTAGGTAGTGACCATGGTGGTTTAAGTTTGAAAAAAGAGATTATTAAACATCTGGAGAGTAAAAACATCCAGATAGCGGACTTTGGTACTTATACTGAGGAGTCTTGTGATTATCCAGATTATGCTCTAAAAGTTGCACAGGAAATAGCAGTTAAAAATTTTGAACTTGGTATACTAATATGCGGTACAGGGATTGGAATAAGTATTGCTGCCAATAAAGTACCTGGGATAAGAGCTGCACTATGCAGCGACACTTTTAGCGCCCATGCAACGCGCGAGCATAATAATGCTAACATACTAGCGCTTGGCGAGCGAGTTATTGGCACCGGGTTAGCCCTAGATATTGTAGATACTTTTATCGCTGCAAAATTTCAAGGGGACAGACATCAAAAAAGAATTGATAAAATAAATAAAATTGAGGAAAAATACTCTAAATAAACATTAAAAAAGCAGGAGGAATTACATATGAGTAAAGTAACGCAAATCACACATCCACTTATACAACACAAATTGGCATACATAAGAGACAAAAACACAGGTTCAAAGTATTTTAGAGAGTTAGTTTCAGAGGTCGCAATGCTTATGGCTTATGAAGTTACACGTGATATACAATTAGAAGAAGTAGAAATTGAAACTCCTATTTGTATTACTAAATGCAAAGTTTTGGCTGGAAAGAAAATGGCTATAGTACCTATATTAAGAGCAGGTTTAGGAATGGTTGATGGTATGCTAAATCTTATACCGGCAGCTAAGGTTGGACATATAGGAATGTATAGGAATGAGGAAACGTTGCAACCAGTTGAGTACTTCTGTAAATTGCCTCAGGACATTAGTGAAAGAGATGTAATTGTTACGGATCCTATGATTGCTACAGGAGGTTCTGCGATAGATGCAATTTCAGCTCTTAAGAAAAGAGGAGCAAAAAATATAAGAATTATGTGTCTTATAGCTTCACCTGAGGGAATTAAGGCTATTACGGAGGCACACCCAGATGTAGATATATATGTAGCCTCAATTGATGAAAAATTAAATGAAAAAGGATATATTGTACCGGGTCTTGGTGATGCTGGAGATAGATTATTCGGAACTAAATAGTTAAATATTATAATTTATATATGAAAACTTAAAAAGCAACTTACAGAAAATTATCTGTAAGTTGCTTTTTTTTACTTAATTGAATTTTATTGAAAATATCTATTAAGTAATCCCTTAAATGCGCAGCCGTGACGTGCTTCATCTTTGCACATTTCATGTACTGTATCATGAATTGCATCATAGTTAAGTTTTTTAGCTAAAGTAGCTAAATCTTTTTTACCTTGACAAGCTCCGTGTTCAGCATCAACTCTCATTTCAAGGTTTTTCTTAGTGTCTGCGGTTACAACTTCTCCAAGCATTTCAGCGAATTTTGAAGCATGTTCAGCTTCTTCAAAAGCTATTCTCTTATAAGCTTCTGCAACTTCTGGGAAGCCTTCTCTATCAGCTTGACGGCTCATTGCTAAATACATACCAACTTCAGTACATTCTCCAACAAAGTTAGCTCTTAATCCTTCTATAATTTCTGCATCTACGCCTTTAGCAACTCCAATGACATGTTCATCTGCCCATGACATATCATTTTCAGTTTTCTCTATAAATTTATCGCTTTTTGCACCACAAACTGGACAAACGCTAGGTGCGGAGTCTCCCTCGTGAATATATCCACATACTGTACAAACAAATTTCTTCATATTAATTTCCCCCTCGTATTCTTTTGAGTAAGATAACAATTATAAATTGTATCCCCTCGTATATTAGTTATATAATTTACTAAATAAATAAAAAATATGTGTTTATCTTTGCTACAATTACTACTATACACTAACGGATAATAATTATCAAGTAAAATTTAATATCTTTTAGTAGAAAAAGTTCGAGCATATTCGACAAGTTGCTAATTTAATATATTTTCTATGCCAGCTAAATCTTTTATTTGAATTAAATTCTTGTTGAAATCTATTAAGCCATCAGCTCTCATATTCACGAGCTCTCTTGAAAGAGATGGTCTCTGTACACCTAGATGATCAGCAAGGCTTTTTCTAGAAATAGGAAGTAGGAGTGCTAAGTTTTTTTGAATTTCATATTGAGAAAGTAAGTAATTAGATATTTTTTGCCTTAGGGTTTCAAAAGAGAGTTCTTTAATCTTTTTATTTAATAAAAGAATTTTACTTGATAATAATTGCATGAAGTTGTTTAGTACTTTAGGGTAGGAGCTACACATAGCTATAATATCTTTTTTTGAAATATAAAGTATAATTGAACCTTTATAAGATACTATAGTAGCTGGGTATATATTTGTCTCTGAAAAAGCGATTGCTTCTCCAAAAATTTTTCCTTTATCTAATTTTGCAAGGGTAACAACTTTTCCACTAGCATAATGTTTTTGTACTTCTAGTTTACCTTCAATTACAATGCCTAGAGATTCACAGATTTCACCCTCAAGAGCAATAATGCAGGTTTGGCATTCAGTACAATTTTTGCAGTTATTGGAAATTGAATAATTTATACTTGTAATTAAATTTTGCAATTCGTCACAAGTTAAACCTTTAAATAAAATACACTGTTTTAAATGATTTACCAGTTTATCCATCAAATCACCCTCAAATTTTTATTTTGGTAACGTAAGTTACATATTAGTATAAGTAATTTTAATATAATTAACATATACAGTCAATTAAAAAATTAATTAGGTACATGAAGATAAATAAAATAGTATACGAATTGTTATTTATTTGAATGGGCATCAATGTGAATATATAAAAAATGGAGGAGTTAAAATATGAAAAGGAATATTATTAGTATAGATGAAAATAAATGTAATGGTTGCGGATTATGCATAAATGCTTGTCATGAAGGAGCCATAGAGCTCGTTAGCGGTAAGGCTAAATTAATAAGCGATGAATATTGTGATGGTCTGGGAGATTGTCTGCCAGGGTGCCCAACAGATGCTATTAAAATAATACAAAGAGATGCTGTAGAGTATGACGTACAGGCCGTTGAAATAAAAAAGAAACAAAATGATGCTAAACCAAATTTACCCTGTGGATGTCCTGGTACAATGGAAAAATCCATAAAAAGAAATGTGAATTTGAATGTTAAACTAGCTGCAACTAAAATAAGCAGTTACGATGCTTCGCCACTAGAGTCAGAATTAAACCAATGGCCAGTACAGTTAAAGCTAGTTAATTCAAAGGCAGGATTTTTAAAGGGTGCAGATATATTAATTGCTGCAGATTGCACGGCGTATGCTTATGGGGGTTTTCATAAGGAATTTATTAAAGAAAGAGTAACGTTAATAGGATGCCCAAAGCTCGATGATAATGATTATTACAGACAAAAAATTTCAGAGATATTAGAAAATAATAATATTAAAAGCATTACGGTAGTTAGAATGGAGGTACCTTGTTGCGCGGGTATTGTTAATTCTGTAAAGGAAGCTATGCTTCGAGCTGGAATAATAGTTCCATACAAAGAGGTAACTATTGGTATAAACGGAGTAATAATTTAGTATTGATATAGAGGGCTGCGAACCCACCCCCTTTCTATACTTGAGCACGTCAAGGAGGCATATAATATATGTTTCTCTTGACGTGCTTTATAGTAAGTTAGCATATATAGTTCATTAAACACTTTAAATCATCGTTGTTTTAGTGTAAAATAACAGTGATTGATTATTAGATTATAAATTTAGTTTTTAATTTTTAATCTACATAATTAAAATATGTTTATATGAGGTATAATTATGGAAAGAATTGATAAGCATAATTATTATTTGGATATATGCGAAACAATATCTGAACGAGGTACTTGTTTACGTAGAAATTTTGCAGCTATAATAGTGAAAAATGATGAAATTATGTCTACTGGATATTCAGGAGCGCCTAGAGGAAGAGCGAATTGTTGTGATTTAGGGGTCTGTAGAAGAGAAGAATTAAAAGTCCCAAGAGGGACAAGGTATGAACTTTGTAGATCAGTACATGCTGAGCAAAATGCAATTATATCAGCCCGGAGAAATGATATGTTAGGGTCGACTTTGTATTTAGTTGGGAAAGAGGTTAATAGCGGTGAATTAGTTATAAATGCGTCTCCATGTTCTTTGTGCAAGAGGTTTATAATTAATTCGGGTATAGAGAAGGTAATAATTAGAGATAACAAAACGCAATATAAAATTGTATATGTAGAGGAATGGATAGAAAATGATGATTCAATTCAAGGTGATGGTGGATATTAATTATGAAATTCTGTAAATTGGTTTCATAAACTTTAACGACATTTCAGCTCCGCAGGAGATGATTTAATCTATATTTATCAAATAGAAACAATATTTTTGTGAAAGAAAGGTTTTTTATGAGTAATAGGTATATTTTAGCAATAATTACAGCTTTAATTTCTTTTATAATTACCCCTTTAGTTAAGAAATTAGCAATAAAGGTGAATGCCATAGATATTCCTAAAGATGAAAGGCGAGTTCATAATAAGCCTATTCCAGTTATGGGAGGGCTCGCTATATACATAGCCTTTGTTATAGGAATAATTTTATATAATGGCATCCTAACAACTTCCCAAATAGGTATAATTATTGGAGCAACTATTATTGTTATTGGGGGCATTATAGATGATATTAAAGATTTAAGTCCTAAATATAAGGTTTTAATACAGGTTATAGCGGCCATATGCCTTTTAGTATCAGGTATAAGGATATCAACTGTAACTAACCCTTTTAGAGAATTTTACCCTTATCTAAGTATAGGATGGGTTTACATCCCGGTAACAATAATATGGATTGTAGGTGTGACTAATGCTTTTAATCTAATAGATGGATTAGACGGTTTAGCAGCAGGTATAGCATTTATATCTTCTGTTACCTTAATGATAGTTTCTTTGCTTAATGGAAGACTCGAAGCAGCATTTTTGACTGCTGTCTTAAGTGGTGCTGTTTTAGGATTTATACCATACAATTTCAATCCAGCTTCTATATTTATGGGGGATACGGGATCTCAATTACTAGGGTTTCTTCTGGCAGCTATTTCAATTGAAGGGGCTATTAAATCTGCAACATCTTTTGTTATTGCAGTACCAATTTTAGCTTTTGGATTACCTATTTATGATACTCTTTTCGCTATGATTAGAAGGAAAGTTAATGGGAAATCTATGATGCAAGCAGATAAAGGCCATTTGCACCATAGGCTTTTGGATATGGGCCTCAGCCAAAAACAAGCAGTTATTATCATGTATTTTATAAGCGCTGTTTTAGGTGGGATTGCCATTATAGCTATGCAAATTAGTAATCAAAGGGCATATTTTTTGTTAGCATCAGTAATGGTTATAATAGTTTTAGTGGCTTGGAAATATGGAATTTTTCAGCAAAAAGAGTAATTTAGTTAACATGTGGTTATAAATTAAAATTAGGAGGTATCTGGTGGAAAATATTAAGGTTATAGTAATATTTGGTACAAGACCTGAGGCTATAAAAATGGCACCTCTTATTAAGGAATTAGAAAAAAATTCTCAAATACAATGCACGGTATGTGTCACAGCGCAGCACAGAGAAATATTAGATCAAGTCTTGGAAATTTTTGATATTGTACCTCAGTATGATTTAAACATAATGAAAGCGAAACAAAGCTTAACGGGGATAACATGTTCTGTTCTTCAAGGTTTAGAGGAGATTTTTGAAAAAGAACAACCGGATATAGTACTTGTACATGGAGATACAACAACAACATTTGCAGCGTCTCTGGCAGCTTTTTATAGAAAAATACCTGTTGGTCATGTAGAAGCAGGGCTAAGAAGTCATAATAAATTTTTTCCTTACCCAGAAGAAATTAATAGGAAGTTAACTGGCGCTTTAGCAGATTTGCATTTTGCACCTACAACGACCTCTAAAGAAAACCTATTAAGAGAGGGAATAGAGGGAAGTACTATTTTTGTTACGGGAAATACAGTTATTGATGCTATGAAGTTTACAATTAAAGAGAAGTATATTTTTGAAAATTGTGAGCTAAATGAAATTGATTATGAAAACAAAAAAGTCATAATGGTTACGGCTCACAGAAGAGAAAATTGGGGAATTGGAATTGAAAATATATGTAATGCTTTGAGAATTGTTGTTGAAGAAAATCGAAATGTCGAAGTATTATATCTAGTTCATCCTAATCCAGTAGTGAAAGATACGGTTTACAGCATTTTAAAAGGCGTAAGTAGGATACATTTACTCCAGCCTATAGATACAAAAGAAATTCATAATTTAATAAAAAAATGTTATCTAGTAATGACCGATTCAGGAGGAATTCAGGAAGAAGCTCCTCATTTAGGTAAACCAGTTTTAGTTCTTAGGCAAGTTACGGAGAGAGTAGAAGCGCAGCATGCTGGCACTGTAAGGCTAGTTGGGACAGATATAGATAAAATTGTATTGCATGCTAATAATCTTCTTAGAAATGCAGATGAGTATAATCACATGAGTAATTCAATTAATCCTTATGGAGATGGAAATGCTTCTGCTAAAATAGTAGATGAACTAGTGAATTACTTTGATAAAGATAAAACATAAAGGTATATGGGAAATGCAATTAAGGTACTAATAAATAATTTTTAAACTAAGTCTAAGGAGGCAGAAATTAAATTCTTAGACTTATTTTTTTGCGGTTTTTACAAGTGAATAAGCTTAAAATAACAGTTTACGAAGTGAAAAAAATCAAATGCATGTATAACAACGAAGTAGACTTAAATATATCGTTTATTATAATATACGGTATTTAAAAGCTTATACCTACTAAAATATCTAAATACAATGTATATTTTTACCGTTAGATGATAATTATAAGGTGAAATACGTAAAATAGCATAAAATTTTTGAATTAAAAGAATATATATATTGCAATTGTTTTAAAAATTAAAAAAAATTAATAGAATATATATCTATTAATAGATTTTTTGTAAATGTTTAACTGAACAGAATCTATATTTTAAAGTTATTAAAAGTTAATAAAGCCACTAATATTGAGAAGAATAGTGAGAATATTACGAACATTTAGTACATTGAGCACATTGAAAGAAATAGATTAATTGAATAAAACAAGTATGTATTATTCTTTAAGCCTTAAAATATCTTAAAACAGAGATATACAGAAGAAACATAAGATTATTAATATAAAATCGACTTATAGCGCTATATAGCTTTGAAAATTAAGAAATACTAGGCTTTGTTTATGAAAATTAGTAGACTATAATATAAAAATATTAGCGAATGATGAGAGGAAGAAAAAAGTGAATGTTAAATCAGCACAGATGTATAAAAAAATTAATTTTTTTAACTTTTTTATAGCACTTATTGGGACTGTGGTAATTTATTTTATTAATAAGGAATACGCAGTATTTTTTTTATTAGGTTTAATATTGGCAAGTATTAATTTGTTATTTAATTTAATATCTGTTAATTTTATATTATGCAAAGTAAAAAACAAATGTGGAGTTGTTACTTTATTTGGCTTTGTATTTAGGGTGATTATAGTATGCGTAACAGGCTTGATGGTTTTTAATTATTCTAATTTTGCTATAATTGCGTTTATATTGGGGTATAGTTCACAATTGATTTCTCTAGTACTTTACGGAATTAATATTAAAGAGTGTGAAGGGAAGTGAGTAAGTGGCAACGATCGCACAACTACCTAGTGTGAATTTGTTTGGATATAATTTTCAAATTACAGCTAGTTTAATAACACAGTGGGTAATAGTTTTGGTATTGATATTACTAATAGCATTTATTAATAGAAATCTAAAAAAAATACCAGACAAAAAACAGAGTGTAGTTGAAATTTTTGTAGAATTTGTTCAAAAAACAATAGAAGAGACCATGGGTAAAAATTTTAAGGCTTTTGTTCCATTTATTGGTACATTAGGAATTTATCTTTTATCAATGAATTTAGTAGGTATACTTGGAATAAAACCACCTACTACAGACTATAGTGTAACTTTGGGAATGAGTTTAATTACATTTATAGTGATACAGGGTTATACAATTAAGAAATCCGGTGTTATACAGTATTTTACTGGCTATGCAAAACCATTACCTTTATTACTTCCAGTAAATATAATGGAGAGAATTATGTTGCCGGTATCTTTAAGTCTAAGATTATTTGGAAATATGTTTGCGGCAACTATAATTATGGAATTAGTTTATAGTGCATTGAATAGCGTTACTTGGGTGGCGCAACTCGGAATACCGATACCGTTACACATGTATTTTGATTTATTTGATGGTACTATCCAAATGATTATTTTTGTAATGTTAACAATGATTAATATTGTAATAACTTCAGAAGAGTAAAATAAAAATGAATAGGAGGAATATTTTATGGTTTCAACAGGATTTGTCGCAGGAATGTCAGCAATAGGAGCTGGAATAGCAGCACTTGGGGTTATAGGTGGTGGTATAGGAACAGGAAATGCTACAGCGAAGGCTGTGGAGGGTATTGCAAAACAACCAGAAGCTAGTGATAAAATAACAAGAGTGTTAGTTATAGGTGGTGCACTATCGGAGGCAACAGCTATCTATGGTTTCTTAATAGCGTTATTATTAATTTTATTCGGTGTAAAAGGTTAAAAAGAAATAGGTAAAGGGAAGGTAGGTGAAAGTTTCGGTTTCGTAATGGTAAAAGAAATTTATAAACCGAGATTTTATATATATGGAGATAGGGATGGACTTAGGTAATATTATAGCTGCAATGATAAATTTCCTTATACTACTTTTTATTGCTAAACGTTATTTATTTACACCAGTAAATAGGATTTTAGACACAAGAAAACAAGAATTAAACTCTTCTTTTGAACAAGCGAGGAATGATAAAGAAGAAGCTAAGAGATTGAAAATAGAAAATGGTGAAAAATTAAACTTAGCAAAAAAAGAGGGTAAGGAAATAGTTGAAAAATACAAACAAAAAGCAGAAAAGATATCTGGAGAATTAATTAAAGATGCAAAAAAAGAAGCTTTGCTTATTATTGAAAGATCAAGAGTCGAAATAGATAGAGAGCGAGAAAAGGCGCAAAGTGAAATTAAAAAGCAAGTCATAGATTTATCTTTAGTATTATCTGAAAAAGCTCTTGGACAGCATATAGGTGAAGAAGAACACAGAAGACTGATTGAGGATTTTATTTTTAAGGTAGGTAGCTAAAATGTATGAATACTTAGATAAAAGATATGCACTTGCACTATATACAGTTGCCGAGGAAAAAGGGAAAGTTGAAGAATACTTAAATGACTTGCGAGAAATAGTTTCACTTATGAAGAATGACTCTGAGTTCCTAAAAGTTATTAAATACCCACAAATAAGTACTTCTGCAAAAAAGAAGATGTTTATTAGGATTTTTAAGGGCAAAATTGATGAAGATCTTTTATCTTTTTTACTTATTCTTATAGAAAAAGACAGAATATTGTTTACAGCAGAAAAACTTAAGCAGATGGAAAAAATCCACTTAGAGCGTAATAACACTTTAATGGTGGTGGTTAAAACAGTAATACCTCTCAAGGAAACCGAAAGAGAAAACTTGCGCATGAAATTATACAAAATGTATGATAAAAAAATCATATTTGATGAAAGATTAGATAAAAGCGTTATAGGCGGAGTGTATATAAGGGTTGGCGATGACGTTATTGATGGCACGATAAAAAGTAAATTAGAGGAAATGAAAAAATTAATGTTTAAATAGGAATGGAGGTGAGTTTATGAATATAAAACCAGAAGAAATAACATCCATAATAAAGAAAGAAATTGAAAGATATGAAAAGACGATTGACACTGTTGACTCAGGAACAATAATTCAAATAGGTGATGGAATTGCCAGAGTATATGGGTTAGATGAATGCATGGAAAATGAACTTTTAGAGTTTCCTAATGGAATATTTGGTATGGCACTAAATTTAGAACAGGATAATGTAGGATGTGTACTTTTAGGACCAGAAGAGGGCATCAAAGAAGGGGACATAGTAAAAAGAACTGGTAGAGTAGTAGAAGTTCCTGTAGGTGAGGCTTTAATAGGAAGAGTTGTAGATGCTCTAGGTGTACCAATAGACGGTAAAGGCCCAGTTAAGACTACGGAGACAAGAGCAGTAGAAGTCGAAGCGCCTGAAGTTATTGAAAGACAATCAGTTAAAGAACCACTTCAAACTGGAATAAAAGCAATAGACTCTATGGTACCAATTGGAAGAGGTCAAAGAGAACTTATAATTGGAGATAGGCAAACAGGTAAAACAGCTTTAACTATAGATACTATTTTAAATCAAAAGGGCAAAGATGTTATATGTATATATGTAGCTATTGGTCAAAAGCAATCTACTGTTGCACATATTGTTAATACCCTATCTGAAATGGGAGCACTAGATTATACAATAGTTGTAGCGGCTACAGCTTCTCATTCGGCACCATTGCAGTATTTGGCACCCTATGCTGGATGTAGTATGGGAGAATACTTTATGCATAATGGTAAGAATGTGTTAATAGTATATGATGATTTATCTAAACATGCGGTGGCATATAGAGCTATGTCTCTATTACTTCGTAGACCGCCAGGTAGGGAAGCTTATCCAGGAGATATATTTTATATTCATTCAAGACTACTCGAAAGAGCAGCAAAGCTTTCAGAAAAATTAGGTGGGGGTTCATTAACTGCCCTTCCTATAATAGAGACTCTTGCAGGCGATGTTACGTCATATATACCAACTAACGTTATTTCCATAACGGATGGGCAAATATTTCTTGAAGCTGAATTGTTTCATTCAGGGCAAAGACCGGCAGTTAATGCTGGAATATCTGTATCAAGAGTTGGTGGAAATGCTCAAATAAAAGCCATGAAGCAAGTTACTGGAACTTTAAGGTTAGAACTTGCTCAGTATAGGGAGCTTGCAGCTTTTGCTCAATTTGGTACGGATCTTGATAAAGATGCAAAAATGAGACTAGAAAAAGGGAAAAGATTAATTGAAATATTAAAGCAAGATCAATATATGCCAGTGTCAGTAGAGAAACAAGTTATGATCTTCTTTGCTGGGACAAATAACCATCTTATGGATATTCCGGTACATCAAGTAACGAGATTCGAGAGTGAGTTTTTGGAGTATATGGACACACATCATAGAGAAGTAGGTAAAGCAATAATGGATAATAAGGTACTAGATGATAAAATAAAACAACAACTTATTGAAGCTATAGATGAATTTAAAAAAATGTTCTTAGTTGAAAAATATTAACGACATTTTAGAGGCGAGTCGTTAGTGTAGCACCTAAAGGTGATGATATTAATAGCGCCTTTAGGTGATAATTAATTTGTCTTGATAATATATTATCAAGACTAAAGAGAGGTGAAACATGGCAGGTATGGGGCTTATTGCAATTAAGCGAAGAATAAAATCCATAACAAATACTACAAAAATTACCAGAGCCATGGGATTAGTTGCCACATCTAAATATAAAAAAATAAGAAATAAGGTGGATGTTAACAATAATTATCTATATAGGCTTGAGGAAATTGTTAAACAGGTTAAAGATAATTATGAAGATGATAGTATCTATACACGAGGAAATAATAACAGCAAAAAATTGTATGTTGTATTGACATCAGATACAGGTCTTTGTGGTGGATTTAATTGGTCAGTAGTTAATGGACTAACTAATAGCATAAAAAGCAATAAAGAAGATTACAATGTAATAATTGTAGGTCAAAAAGGTAGAGCTTTACTTAAAAAAATTAATATTGAAACTGTGGCTGAATACGTTGAAATTTTAGATGTGCCTACTCAAAAGGAAGCTTCTACTATTAGTAATCGTGCACTTGGTATGTATAGTAGCGGAGATGTTGGTGAAGTTTACATTGTTTATAAAAAGCTAATTTCGGCATTGAAAAATGAAGTTATAATTGAAAAGTTACTTCCTCTAGGTTCTGATAATGAAGAGAATGGCAGTAAAGAGTATGTAGATATTGAGGCAATAGATGAAAACGCAATATATGAGATTACCTCATTATTTTTAAGTGGTAAAATGCTGAATTCTATGCTGCATTCAAAAGCAAGTGAGCACAGAGCTAGAATGGAGTCTATGGGATCGGCTACTAACAACGCCAATGATATACTTGATAAACTTAATTTAAGTTATAATAGGATTAGACAAAGTGCAATTACACAAGAGATTTCAGAAATAGTTGGAGGAGCGGAAGCTCAAAGGTAAAAGGGAGTGAAAACAATGCCAGGACATATAGGAAAAGTAGTTCAAATAATAGGGCCTGTTATAGATATAAAGTTTGACTCAGATAGTCTTCCCAATATTTACAACAGTATTGAAATTCAGATGAATGATAGAGTGGTTGTAGCCGAGGTTGAACAGCATATTGGTGATGATATTATAAGAGCAATAGCTATGGAAGGCACAGAGGGATTAAGCCGTGGTCTTGAGGCAGTTGATACAGGTAGTCCAATATCAGTTCCAGTTGGGAATGTAGTACTAGGAAGGCTGTTTAATGTTCTTGGAAAGCCTATGGATGAAATGGGAGAAGTTAAAGTAGATAAATATATGCCTATTCACAGGTTAGCCCCAACATTTGCAGAACAGTCTGTTGAGCCAGAAATGTTTGAAACAGGTATTAAGGTAATAGACTTAATAGCGCCATATCAAAAAGGTGGTAAAATTGGTCTTTTTGGTGGGGCAGGAGTTGGTAAAACGGTTCTTATTCAAGAACTTATGAATAATATTGCAAAAGAACATAATGGACTTTCAGTATTTACCGGAGTTGGTGAGAGGACTAGGGAAGGTAATGATCTTTATAATGAAATGAAAGAGTCAGGAGTTATATCTAAAACGGCTTTAGTTTTTGGACAGATGAATGAACCACCTGGAGCTAGAATGAGAGTTGCGTTAACAGGGCTTACCATGTCAGAATATTTTAGAGATCATGGTCAAGATGTACTTTTATTCATAGATAATATATTTAGATTTACACAAGCAGGTTCAGAGGTGTCTGCGCTACTTGGCAGAATACCAAGTGCGGTCGGGTACCAACCAACACTTGCTACGGAAATGGGACAATTACAAGAGAGAATTACATCTACAAAACAAGGATCTATTACATCTGTTCAGGCTGTATATGTACCGGCAGACGATTTAACTGATCCTGCACCAGCTACTACATTCAGTCATCTTGATGCTACTACAGTGCTTTCTAGAGGGATAGTTGAATTGGGCATTTATCCAGCGGTAGACCCACTAGAATCTACTTCAACAATGCTTGATCCTAGAATAGTTGGTAGGGAACACTATGATGTTACAATAAAAGTTAGACGTATCCTTGAAAGATATAAAGAACTTCAAGATATTATTGCAATATTAGGGATAGATGAATTATCTGAAGAGGATAAGATGGTAGTATTAAGAGCGCGAAAGGTTCAAAGGTTTTTATCTCAACCATTTACTGTAGCGGAGCAATTTACAGGAATGAAAGGTAAATTTGTACCAGTAAAAGAAACGGTAAGAGGATTTAAAGAAATCATTGAAGGAAAGCATGATGACTTACCTGAAGCGGCATTTATGTTTGTTGGATCTATAGAAGAGGCCGTAGAAAAAGCGAAAACTATGGCTGGTTAATAAAGTATTTTAAGAATATGTGCATAGAAATGGAAGTGTATTTATATGGAAAATCATATAAAGCTTACTATACTTACTCCGGAAAAGGAGTTTTATAGTGGTGAAATACTGAGTTTGAACACGGAGAGTGATGATGGCAGATTTGGTATTTTTGCCAATCATGTTCCTATGATATCTCCATTAAAACCTACGGTGACAACATTTACAGATGTAAGTGGTAAAAAGTTAAAAGCTTTTACATCAACGGGAGTTTTAAGAGTGATTCAAGGTGAGGTAGAAATGTTATGTAGTGCCTGTGAATGGCCAGAGAATATAGATGTTGAAAGAGCAAGGCAGGCTAAAGAAAGAGCAGAAGAAAGATTGAGACATAAGCATGGAATTGGTTTTATGAGAACAGAGAATGCTATTTTAAGAGCGCTTGAAAGAATCAAGACAAAAGGATAGAGATTATAAAATGAGGATATTAATATATCTTCATTTTTTTTGATAAAAAATGGCATTTCATTTTTTTTAGCACATTTCCACTAAAATTTTATATATTAATAATATAAAGAATGGATATATACTAAATATCAATTTTTAAAATAACCCTACCTATATAATGAATCAAATAGCCCTCTTCACACTTGTGCTGGGGGATGATTTTATTAATAACATGAATATTAAAAAACCATTATTTATAGAATAAAAAAATAAATTATGGTCAAGAATTTAATTGAAGGGTAGGGGGATTAAAATGAAAAGAAAAAGTATCGCACTTTTGTGTATAGTATTAAGTCTAATTATTTTACAAATTAATGTTAAAATCTCAAATGCACAGGAGGTAGTTAATTTATTCGATGAAATATTACTCCAAACTAAAAGCAAAACTGTGGAGTATGGATTGAAAACATGCTTTAAAACTGGAGAAAAACCAAAACAATTTTGTGACTATTTAGTTAAGTCTTTAGAACTTAATAACAGAAAAATAAAATTAAACATTTCCGAAAATGAGAATTCTTATTGTATAGAGTTTTCTGGTGAAAATGTTGAAGGATATATAGAAGCATTAAAATACAAAAATGAGAATGATATAACGATAAACATAAGTAAGATAGGTAACGAAAATGGACTAGTATCTCTTAAAAATAAAGTTAGCACTAGTATTGGCTATAGAGGCAAAAACATCAAATACTTTCAATACCTAAAGGCGAAAATGGGAGAGAGTAGTTCAAGTGTTAAAAATGAAGACATTTATGGTGTTAATAATAGGATAATAAAAGTTTTGAAATCCCATGGGACTTACAATATTGAGACTGTGAGTATAAATAATGGACTAAGTACTATAGCATATACTAAAAAATACGATGAGCTGGTAATCAATAAAAAGTCAATCGATTTTAATTATGCTGTATGTAATTATTCATCTGGAAGATACATTATCATTGGTACACCTGAAATAATTACAACTTATTAAAAATAACAATATAATGGAGGAAGTAAATGAATAAATTAGTTATAAAAGGTGGGAAAAAATTAGAAGGTGAAGTGGATATAAGTGCATCTAAAAATTCGGTTCTTCCTATACTTGCAGCAACAATATTAAACGGTAATAGTTGTACCATTGAAAATGCTCCTATGCTTGAAGATGTATTTGTAATTTGTGATGTATTAAAATCTCTTAAAGCAGATATTAATATAGATAAAATTACTAAAATGGTGAAAATTAATACTACTAATTTATTTAATAATGGAGCTAATGATGAATTAGTTAGAAAAATGAGAGCATCTTTTTTAATAATGGGTCCTATGCTTGGAAGATTTGGAAACTTCAAAATTTCTCTGCCGGGTGGATGCAATATTGGAACTAGGCCTATCGATCTTCATTTAAAAGGATTAGCAGCTTTAGGTGCAGAAGTATCAGTAGGTCACGGGTATGTGGAAGCAAAAGCAAAAAAACTAATAGGCAGCAATATATATTTAGATTATCCGTCAGTTGGGGCAACGGAAAATATAATGATGGCAGCAACGCTAGCCGAGGGAGAAACAATAATAGGAAATGCAGCAGAAGAACCAGAAATTGTAGACCTAGCAAAGTTCTTAAGGGCTATGGGAGCAAAAATATATGGAGAAGGAACAGACACTATAAGAATTTTAGGCGTTAAAGATTTTAAAGAAGTTGTTTATAAGCCGATATATGACAGGATAGAGGCGGGTACATTTATGATAACTGCTGCAATAACGAAAAGCTTGTTTAAAATTAATGGTATTGATGAAATTCATTCAAAACCAATAATAGCAAAACTTACAGAGATGGGAGTAGGAATAGAAATTAATAAAAATAGCATAATAGTTGATGGTAGGAAAAAGTTAAGCCCAATAGATATAAAAACTATGCCATACCCTGGGTTCCCTACAGATATGCAAGCTCAGATGATGAGTTTACTGTGTACAGTAAAAGGAACGAGTATAATTACAGAAACTATTTTTGAGAATAGATTTATGCATGCCACAGAATTAAAGAGAATGGGAGCAAATATAAAAATAGATGGTAGAAGTGCCGTAATAGAAGGTATAGATAGGTTTACAGGTTCAGAAGTTACAGCTACAGATTTGAGAGCGGGAGCGGCATTAATACTTGCAGGACTTACAGCAGAGGGCACAACTACAATAAATGATATATATCATATTGATAGAGGCTATGTTTCTATTGAGGAGAAATTAAAGGGACTAGGAGCAGACATAGAAAGAGTGAGTTCTCATAAATAACAGGGAAATTCAATAAGCGATAAAAATATATGGCGGTTCACTTATAATTTAAACTTGGATAGTTGGAATATATAAGTGTTATATTCCAATTATTTTATAATAAGCACCTAAAAATAATAAACTAGCACAATGACTAGTATATTATTTTTGGGTGCCTTTTGGTTACAACTGGTCTAAATCTTTTTATCCGTTATCTCTTTTAATAAATGCATAATAGTATGCACTATTATTTTACAGGGATTTAGTCAATGGAAAAAAGTAATATTTTTTATAGTTATTTAATATGTATAAGGTAAAGGTTGTTTTATAACGAGAGGAGAAAAAAATGAGAAGAGTTTTTATTACAGTACATTTAAAAAATATCCTTCTATTAATAACTGCATTTATTGCATTTATAGTTATTACTTCTGTTTTAATAGTGGGGGTAGGAAATAATAAAAGTATAAATAAGGGTAAAAACTCTGCAATTAAGGTAGAAGACAATGAAAATATTATAAAATATGGTTCACTAGCCAAAATCACTAAAGTTAAAGTTTTTATGTCAAAAGAAAATAATATAAAAGAACTTAGTTTAGAAGAATATGTTACGGGAGTTGTTGCAGCGGAAATGCCAGCTGATTTTGGAATAGAAGCTTTAAAATCTCAAGCAGTGGCGGCTAGGACTTATGCTTTAGCTCATGTCACAGAAATGGGTGGAACCCCATGTAAAAATGGTAATGGAGCTGATTTATGCGATACAGTCCACTGTCAAGTTTATAGGACTAAAGAAGAGCGTATAAAAGAATGGGGAACTTCTGGTGAAAAAAATTGGAATAAGATTAAAATGGCGGTTAAAGGAACATTAGGACAAGTTTTAACATATAACAACAACTTAGTAATGGAACCTTATTATTTTGCAACTAGCAGTGGGAAAACGGAAAATTCCGAAGAGGTATTTAGCGATAGCATACCTTATTTAAGGAGTGTAGAAAGTCCAGGCGAAGAAAGAGCAGGAAGCTTTAAGAGTAGTAAAATTTTAAAGTATAAAGATCTAAGTCGAATTATAAATAAAAACTATAATAATGCTAAGGTAACATCAACTAATGTTAAGAAACAAATAACAGTAATTGATAGGACTGAGGCAGGGAGTGTTAAGAGTATTAAGGTAGGGAATATAACCATGACAGGCAGTAAGTTTAGAACAATGCTCGGTTTAAAATCATCGAATTTTGAAATGAAGTTTAATTTAAGCAATATAGAAATAGATTGCAGCGGATATGGTCATGGTGTAGGGATGAGTCAATGGGGTGCGGATGCGATGGCGAAAGATGGGAAAACCTATATTGAAATATTAACTCATTATTATCAAGGGACTGTTATATCCAAATGAAAAAAAATACACATAAGCTGGTTATCCTATATAAAAAATGGATAATCAGCTTTGCTTTTTATAAAAATAAACTTGAAGATGATTTAAGTAAAACTAAGGGTGAATAATTTAAAATTTAAAATATGTTTTAAACTATAAAATATAAATATTATTAAAATGTAGATTAACTTAAATAAATTTTAGGAAATATGTATGTTTTAATAAAATATGGACAAAAATACAAATGGAGGTGTTTGTATGAATAAGAATGAAAACAATAAGACATTAAATTTTTTTAAGAAGGAAGGATTCTATGTAATTTTATTTGTTTGTTTATGTATAGTAGCTTCAGTGGCGTCTATAACAGCAAATAATAATAAGAAGCTTTCAAGCAAGCAAGAAGCATTACAAAAACAACAAGCAAATGCAGGAGATGTTATAAAAGCGCAACAAAAAGAATATGAGGGTGCTCTTCAAGTAAAAGAAGAAAAGAAAGCTAAGGCTGAAGCGCTTAAAGCGGTACCAGATATCAAAAAGGTTACAACAGGAAAAGCGGCATCAGCAGTATCTAAATCAGTTAATGCTAAATTTGAAAATCCCGTAGCAAATGGATTACTCGCAAGGGCATATTCAAAAGATATTGATTCAGTAGTGTGGAAGACTGATGGAAGCTATAGGACAAATTTAGGTATTGACATTCAAGCAAAAATAGGGGAGCCAGTTGTAGCGGTTATGGATGGAATAGTTAAAGAAGTTGGTACTGACGTTAATGGCCAAAAAGGTAAGATGGTTAAGATAGATCATCAAAATGGATTTATTACTAACAGTACTAATCTAGATGAAAAAATATTAGTAAAAAAAGGCGATAAAGTAACTAAAAAACAGCAAATTGGTACAGTGGGAAACACTAGTTTAAATTCATTTAAGGAAGAATATGGATCTCACTTACACTTTGAAGTTCTGCAGAGTAATAAGAATGTTGATCCTGCTAAATATGTAAAATATGAGAAATATCAACCTGCAGAAACTAAGAAATAACCAATAACCATCTCAATTAGCCATTTTTTAAAAATATATTAGAAGATGACTAATTGGAATGGAATTTAAAAGCAAGATAATGCATATTTATAAATATATAAGGGTTAAGGAGGCAACACTTGAAAGACTATATTGAAGATCGAGTACTAGAAGTTGCTAAGTACATTATCGAGTCAAAATCTACAATAAGAAGAACTGCCAAAGTGTTTGGCGTTAGCAAGAGTACTATACACAAGGATATGACGGAAAGATTACCCACAATAAATCCTCAAATTGCCAGCGATGCAAAAACAATTTTGGATATAAATAAAGCTGAGCGGCATATAAGAGGCGGAAGAGCAACTAAATTGAAATATAAAGAAGCACAAGGATAAAAACATTCGAAGCTAAAAACTATAAAAAAATTTTAAAATTAAAAGAGGGTTTTCTTATAGCTTTATAGAATAGAGTTTAGTGTAATTTAAATATTGAATATACTAAAGAGCAGGAGTGGTTTTGAAATGTTTTTTTTTAGAATGGGTACAGATATGGGAATAGATTTGGGTACATCTACAGTGCTTGTATATATTAAAGGAAAAGGTGTTATATTAAAAGAACCTTCTGTTGTTGCCATAGATAGAAATAATAATAAGGTATTGGCAGTAGGAGAAGAAGCTAGGCAAATGATAGGAAGGACACCAGGCAATATTGTGGCAATACGCCCTATGAGGGACGGTGTTATTTCGGATTATGACATAACTGAAAAAATGTTAAATCATTTTATCAAGAAGGCTTGTGGGAAAAGAAGGCTATCTTCTCCAAAAGTTGTAATATGTGTACCTTGCGAAGCAACGGAAGTAGAAAGAAGAGCGGTAGAAGATGCAGGTAGAAATGCCGGAGCTAAGAAAGTTCAACTTATAGAAGAACCACTAGCAGCGGCAATCGGAGCGGGACTCGATATTACTAGAGCAAGTGGTAATATGGTTATTGACATTGGTGGAGGCACGACTGATATTGCAGTTATTTCTTTAGGAGGCATGGTTGTACGTGAATCAGTTAAAGTAGCTGGTGATAAGTTTGATGAAGAGATTATAAAATATATCAGAAAAAAACATAAATTAATGATTGGTGAGAGGACTGCAGAGGATTTAAAAATCAACATAGGTTGTGCTTATAAACAAGAAGAAAAGACAAGCATGGAGATAAGAGGGAGAGATTTAATTACAGGTCTTCCTAAGAATTTAGAAGTATCATCAGAAGAAATGAGAGAAGCTTTAAAAGAGGCGGTATATTTAATAGCAGGATGTGCACATTCCGTATTAGAAAAAACACCACCTGAGCTTTCAGCAGATATAGCTGATAAAGGTATAGTTATGACTGGTGGAGGTGCATTGTTAAAAGGCTTAGGTAAGCTCATACAAGAGGTTACTAAAGTTCCGGTATATCTAGCGGAGGATCCGATTTCATGCGTAGCACTCGGAACAGGTAAAGTATTGGATTATATGGATAAGTTAGATAATTCATTCAATGGAAGAGAATTATGCTTAACAGAATAAAAAGTATAAGCAAGCTATAAAAATAAGCAATACAATTATTAGTTTAATTGCATTGCTTATTTTTATATTATATAAGATTTGTAAGTTTAAATTGTGGATAATTATTTAAAACTAATTAAAGCATGTTAAACAGGGCTCAAATTATTTTCTTCATTGGTAAGGGAGTGCAAATAGTATGAATGCAAGAGGGATCTGCTTAAAACATTAGCAATATCCATTACCAAGCTCAATCTTATGTTTCTATTTGTAAATAATTCACTATCATCACTTGAATCTACTATACCTATTAATGAAAGAGTGCCTACCTTAGGAAGGGTTTTCCCTACACCTTTGCCAGGATGAATTGGATAATTTCTAGCTTGGAGTTCTCCAATATTTGAAATGTCTCCTAAACAAGCATCTACACCTATTATAGTACAATTTGGGTGCAATGCATTTATTTTAGATAATTTACTATCTATGTTTAAGGCATGAATTGGATTATCTATAGTGCCATATACAGGTAATGGAAAGGAACTATTTTTTAAAAGTGTACCAACTAAAGGACCTAGACAATCGCCTATACATCTATCGGTACCTATGCAAACAACTAAAGTATTTTTGTCAATATAGTCTTTTAGAAAATTAGAAAGTGTATAGTATGCTAAAGGATCTTTATAATGGGTTTTAGCTTTACTCAAGAAATATACCTCCTTGTATTGCGCTGGGGAAAAATTATTAGTTTCCTATGAATAATTTATATGAATAAATCCCGTGTATTATTATAATAAAGAATAAAAAAATGATTAATTAAAAAATGATATATAAGTATATTAACTATATGAAGGAAAACCAAATAAAAAATATAATAAATTATTTGTGCAAATAGTAAGTTGTATCAATGCTTAATATTAAGCAAATATGCGAATAGTATAGTTATGGAGAGAAGAAGTCGTTTATTAAAGGATAATAGACTTGAAATTAATTAATTAAAGTTGTATAATAATTCTTGTCGACACGGTAAAACGGTAAAACGGCAAAATGATAAAACATAATATGCTGGCATGGCTCAACGGTAGAGCAGCTGACTTGTAATCAGCAGGTTGTAGGTTCAATTCCTATTGCCAGCTCCATAAGTGGAGGAGTTCCCGAGTGGCCAAAGGGGGCAGACTGTAAATCTGTTACGTAATGTTTCGATGGTTCGAATCCGTCCTCCTCCACCATTTATAATGGTTTACAATAAATTATGGTTTACAATAAATTATGGGAGCATAGCTCAGCTGGGAGAGCATCTGCCTTACAAGCAGAGGGTCACAGGTTCGAACCCTGTTGTTCCCACCATAATAATCTTTTTAAAATAGAATAAAATGCATGCTGGCATGGCTCAACGGTAGAGCAGCTGACTTGTAATCAGCAGGTTGTAGGTTCAATTCCTATTGCCAGCTCCACATATGGAGGAGTTCCCGAGTGGCCAAAGGGGGCAGACTGTAAATCTGTTACGTAATGTTTCGATGGTTCGAATCCGTCCTCCTCCACCAAAAGACATCTATAGATGTCTTTTTTTATTTTTTACAGGGTTTAGATTCTGTTGACACCATAGAATGCATATGGTATTATAATTAAAAGTTAATAATTGATAACTCTTATCAAGAGAGGTGGAGGGAAAAAGGCCCTATGAAACCCGGCAACCGGTGCAATGCACCATGGTGCCAATTCCTGCAGTTATAATCTGCAAGATAAGGGAGATGATTAAATCACCTCTTCTTATATTTGGAAGAGGTTTTATTTTTTTATAGGGAAATTTTAGAGAATAGAAGGGAGAATTATAATGAAAAGATTATTTACATCAGAATCCGTTACAGAAGGACATCCAGACAAAATTTGTGACCAAATTTCAGATGCTGTACTTGATGCTATTTTAGAGCAAGATCCTTATGCTAGGGTTGCTTGTGAAACAGCGGTTACTACAGGAATGGTTTTAGTAATGGGAGAGATAACAACTAGTTGTTATGTAGATGTTCCTAAGGTTGTTAGGAATACCATTGAAGGCATAGGATATACTAGAGCAAAATACGGGTTTGATGCTAGCACATGCGCTGTACTTACGTCTATTAATGAACAATCAACAGATATAGCTATGGGAGTAGATGAGGCATTAGAATCTAAAGCAGGCGAGATTGATAAGGTTGACGCAATAGGTGCTGGTGATCAAGGCATGATGTTTGGATTTGCAACTAATGAGACACCAGAATACATGCCACTACCAATTGCTATGGCTCACAGATTAGCAAGAAAGTTAAGCGAAGTAAGAAAAAATGGCACATTAGATTACTTAAGACCGGACGGAAAGACTCAAGTTACTGTAGAGTATGAAGATAATAAGCCAGTAAGAATAGATACTATTGTTATTTCAACTCAACATGCAGAAGAAGCAACTCATGATCAAATTGAAAATGATTTAAAAGAGCATGTAATAAAACCTGTAGTTCCAAGTGGATTATTAGATGAAAATACTAAATATTATATAAATCCTACAGGCAGATTTGTAATTGGAGGACCGCAAGGAGACTCTGGTTTAACAGGAAGAAAAATAATAGTAGATACTTATGGTGGATATGGAAGACATGGAGGTGGAGCATTCTCAGGAAAGGATGCAACAAAAGTTGATAGATCCGCTGCATATGCTGCAAGATGGGTTGCTAAAAATTTAGTTGCTGCAGGAGTTTCAGATAAATTGGAAATTCAGTTAGCTTATGCTATAGGTGTAGCTAAACCGGTATCTATAGAGGTCGAAACTTTCGGAACAGGAAAAATTGACGATGATAAAATAGTTCAAATAGTTGAAAAAGTATTTGATTTAAGGCCAGCTGTAATTATAAGAGAATTAGAACTAAGAAGACCTGTTTATAAACAAGTAGCTGCCTATGGACATTTTGGAAGAATTGATTTAGATCTTTCATGGGAAAAACTAAACAAGGTTGATGAAATAAAAAAGTACGTATAATATAAAAAAAGGGATAACAATTATTAATTGTTATCCCTTTTTAGTGCATGTGATTATTAAGTAGTATTTTGATAAAACCTAAGATAGGGGTATACTGAACATAAGAGATGTAAAATACATATGATATAATAACATTAATAATAATATTATTGCTAATAATATTATTATTAATGTTATTATATGAATTTATAAATAGGAGAGATTTTATGCCGGAAATACAAGGGATAATCGAAGATGTAGTATTTCATAATGAAGAAAATGGATATATAATTGCTCATTTGAATGATAATAAAAAGCAGATAACTGTGGTAGGCATTGTGCCATATATAAGTGAAGGGCAGAACCTGAAATTAACGGGGGAGTGGGTTACTCATCCTCAATTTGGCAAGCAATTTAGAATAATACAATGTGAGGAAATAATACCTAGTTCACTTGAAGGTATAGAAAAATATTTAGCTTCAGGAGTTATTCAAGGAATTGGACCAATAACTGCTAAAAAAATTGTACAGCACTTTGGTGAAAACACCATGAATATATTAGATAATGAAATTGAAAGATTAAAAGAGATTGATGGTGTAGGACAAAAAAAGATTCAATTAATTTTTGAATCATATTCTAAGCAACGAGAAGTTAAAAATATAATGATATTTCTTCAAACATATGGAGTAACACCTAACCAATGTGTGAAAATTTATAAAAAATATGGAGGAGACTCTATAAAGGTAGTACAGGATAATCCTTATGTGTTAACTGAAACCATTTCTGGAGTAGGATTTAAAATTGCAGATAAGATAGCACAAAGTTTAGGCATTGACAAAGAGTCGCCTTTCAGAATACAAAGTGGAATTAATTATGTGGTAAATGAATTTTGCGCTATGGGAAATACTTATATGCCCTTAAACAAATTATACAAAGAATCTAAAAATATTCTTGGGGTTACGGCTGAAGAAATTGAAAAAAATGTTTATGATAATGTATTGCAGGGAAAATTGAAAGTCGAAAATATTGATGAAGAAGACTGTGTTTTCACTATGCCGTTCTATTACTGTGAATTAGCTATTACTAAAAAAATTATAACCTTATCTATAGAAAAGTATGACGAATTAGAAATAGACATAGAAGAAAAGATTAATGACTTCGAAGAAGAAAAAAACATAAAATTTGCAACGTCTCAAAAGACTGCTATTTGTGGTGCTGCAGAAAATAGTATTGAAATAATAACGGGAGGTCCAGGTACTGGCAAAACTACTATAATTAATTGCATTATAGAGGTATTTGAAGAAGCAGGAATGAAAGTTTATATGGCTGCGCCCACCGGAAGGGCTGCCAAAAGAATGACAGAGGCTACTGGTCGCGAAGCCAAAACCATACATAGGTTATTAGAACTTGGAGTAGGCAGAGATGATGGGTCGCAGTTCTCTAGAAGTGAGGAATCGCCTTTAGATTGTGATGTGCTAATTATTGATGAAGCATCTATGATAGACATAATGCTTATGAATAGTTTATTAAAAGCTATCAGCGTAGGAACTCGACTTATAATTGTTGGTGATGTTGACCAATTGCCATCTGTCGGACCGGGTAATGTACTAAGAGATATTATTGACAGTAAATGTGTTAAAGTAGTTAAGCTTAAGGAGATTTTTAGGCAAGCACAAGAAAGTATGATTATTGTGAATGCCCATAAAATTAACAATGGCGAGATGCCTATTTTGAATAAAAAGGATAAAGATTTTTATTTTATTGAGAATAATGAGCCGGAGAAAATCTTGGACAGTATAATTGCTTTAATTAATACCAGATTGCCGAAATTTAACAAAGAGTGGGATAAGATGAAGAACATTCAAATACTCTCTCCTATGAGAAAAGGGATATTGGGTATAGAAAATCTAAATGGAAAGCTTCAGCAAATATTGAACCCTAAATCTAAGTATAAAAAGGAAAAGGAATATAGGAATACTATATTTAGGGTAGGCGACAAGGTTATGCAAATTAAAAATAATTACTCTATAAAATGGAAAAAAATTAATGCAAAAGCTGAAGATGGAGTGGGCATTTTTAATGGTGATGTAGGGTATGTTGAAGATATTGATGAAGATAATGAAAATGTTATTGTGATTTTTGATGATGACAAACGGGTAGAATATGAAGGTGTATATTTAGATGAACTAGCTTTAGCGTATGCTATTACAATACATAAAAGTCAAGGTAGTGAGTTTGAAGTTGTAATTATGCCTATGTTTATGGGGCCCCCACTTTTAATGAACAGAAATTTACTTTATACAGGGATAACTAGAGCAAAGAATATGGTTGTTTTAGTGGGAGCAATAAAAGCTGTTAATTTCATGAAAGATAACAACAGAAGTTTCGAGCGGTACTCCGCTTTGGGCTGGAGAATAAGGCAAATAGTAGATGCAAATGTGGGCCATGATGAAAATTAGATTGATTTGTTTGGAAGAAATATTAAATTGCAAAGGAGATTTTACATGCTTTTCTACGCAAAATTAAACCTTAGTAAAGAAAAAGATGAGATTAGCAAAGAAATTTTAAGATGTTCTTTAAACAGCAAAAAAAGAATTGATGTTGTATCTATGTTTTACAATTCCTCTGATATATTGTTAGAAACTATAATTGAATATGTTAATGAAAAGAAAAATATATTGTATATAACTAATGAAAACCAGAGGAGTATTGATATTATTTACTTCATAAATAAATTTAGTAATTTAGGTCAATATGTATATTCACCTGAAACGAATTATGGCAGTGTGAATGAGTATTTACATATATGCAATCATGAAAATGCGTTAAAACTCCAAGAAAAATTTGATTTGATTATTTATAATGATATTAGAAGTTTTCCTAAATACACTAAGCAACAAATAAAAAAAGTGTTATTAAGAATGTGTAAAGCAAATAGTGTAGCTATAGCCTATTCTGTAGAGAATGTTTTAAGCGAGGGCACGCCAATAATGTTTCCGTTAAAAAACAATAATATTCCGATTATAGAGCCTAGAATCATAACTACGAGGATAAATCTTAGTACGGATATACCTTTGGTTGTTTATCAATATTTGAATTGGTCAATTATATCTAATAGAAAGGTAATAATATTTACACCAGATGAGGAAAAAACTATAGCGGTCTTTGAGTATCTATGTAATTTCAAAGAAAAGTTAAGTGAAAATATTTTTTTGTTTATTAGTAAAAAAAGCGATGCTAATATTAAAGTAAAGTTCATGAATGAAGATGAGGGGATAATAGTCACTAATGACTTTGAAGAAAGTTATTTAGAATTTCATTCAATTGATGTTATAGTTTATTTTGCTGATAATGATAAATATAATCATAAGCAACTATTATATTTATCAAGTAAGGTTGGGAGATATGAAAGTATACAAAGGGGAGAGGCTATATTTTTAGCTAATGTTGAAACTGTGCAAATGGATAAAGCTAAAAATATAGCTAGAAAATTTAATGAGAAAGCGTGGGAGCGAGGATTATTAAATATATAAGAAAAATACTTTATTGTTTAGTTCAGCTCATATATTCAGGCGATGAACAGTGCGTGATTTGTAGTGGATATAGTGAGGAAAGTGAAGCTTTGTGTACTAAATGCAGAGAAAAATTGAAGCGCTGTGCGCAAAGCTTTTATATAGGTCGCAATGAAGAAAAATATCTTGTTTGGTCAGTGTTTTATTATTCTAATATAGTAAAAGAATTAATTATTAGGCTTAAATATAAAAGCGATTTTATATGCGGTGAAATCTTAGCGGAATACATGTTACAACTTGTAAAAAGCAATGAATTACAGTTTGACTTAATATCTTATGTACCTATGACTAAAAAAGCTTTAAAAAATAGGGGGTATAACCAAAGCGAGTTTTTGGCAAGCTATTTATCGCGATTTTTAAATATTCCAGTGATTTGCAACTTAATTAAAACTGAGGATACTAAAGATCAAATAGGTCTCAATGGCGAAGAAAGATGGAACAATATGGAGAAATGTTTTGAGATCCAAAAAAATGAAGCTATAAAAAATAAAAATATTTTGCTCATTGATGATGTTATAACCACTGGGGCTACAGCGTTTCATTGTGCTCACAAACTGAAAGAAAGTGGGATAAATAATATTTATATATTGACAATAGCCAAAAGTAATGTATAATACGTATTGTAGTAAGTTAGGTTTGTGGTTGAAAGTCGATGCCAGTCGCAGGCGAAACGATCCACGTAAGTTAAACAAAGTTTAGCGAGCATGGTGCGGCTTAGAGGTTAGTCCTGCCGTTTAGTAGACGAGAGTGTTAGTAGTGAGAGGGTAATTCTGGGTAGCAAAAGCTCCAGCAGGCGAGTGTGGGGTCAAAGACCAGGTCAACTAACTTAATATATAAAAACTCCTAATATTATATTAGGAGTCAGGTTGCTTACAAACCCAGTATAATTTTTTTATTATACTGGGCTTTTTACATGCAATTATGCGATAGCATTTTGAGTTATGGATAAATGTAAAATAACAACTATCTTCTTAGTTAGAAAATCAAAAAACAGTAAAGATAGCAGGCTAGCTATCTTTTTCATATTCTGCACTGCTGCTGTAAGCAGACACTGCTCTTGCACATTTTCTAATCCACGCATATGGCAATAGCGAAGCCCATGCAGTTGTTTTGAATCTGCGAAGCTTCGCTCTATAGTTTCTTTTCTTCTTCTATATATATTTCTGCCTTTATCTGTTCTGGTGAACTTTACAACATCTTCTTTATACGTTTCCCAAACATGTCTTCTAATAGTTTTAAACTTGCTTTTTGCAGAAAAGCATTGAGCTCTATTTGGACATATCTCGCAATATTTTGCATTACCAACATATTCTTTATATCCTTCTCTTGTTGTCGTTTTATAATGTAAAGCCCTTAGGTCAGGGCATACGTAAATGTCCTGTTCTTTAAGATATTGGAATTTATTTTTTGTGTACATTCCTTTTGTATGTGGAGACCTACGGTATCCCATTACAGATTTTAATTCCCTCTCATATAGTTCTTTACATATAAGATTTGTAGCATAACCAGCATCTGCACCAACATATTTTGTATTAAAATTAAACTTTTTTATTTGCACATCTAATCTATCGATATAAGGATCAACATCATTTATGTTTCCAGGAGTAACATACACATCAGTAATTATATTATGTCTGCTATCGACAGTTCTGTGATCTAAATATGAGAAGCCTTCCGGCTTGCCATCTCTCATCATATATCCACTGTCAGGGTCGGTTGTGCTAACTTTAGTTTCTTTTATTTTGGTGACAGGTTCTTTTTCCTTTAAAGGTTTTTTACCATGGTTTATTCTATCTTCTTCCACTGCTTTATTAAGTTCAGCTACATATTCTTTCGGCGTTTTTTCAACTTCAATTTTCACAAGCTTTCGCTTATTAGCATTTGCTTTTAGGTGTGTAGAATCTGTGTAAAGTATTTTACCGGTTACCATCTTAAGATTTATAGCCTTAAATACTACTTCGTCAAATATTTTTTGAAACACATCTGTACCTTTAAACCGTCTACGTCTATTTTGGCTAATTGTTGAATGATCTGGAATAGGATCAGTAAGACTTAGTCCTAGAAACCATCTATAAGCCACATTTACTTCAATGTCCTTTACAAGTTGTCGTTCAGATTTTATTCCAAATAAGTACCCAATAAACAGCATTTTAAAAAGTATAATAGGATCTACGCCAGGTCTTCCATTATCTAAGCAGTAATATTTTTTAGTCAGTTCTCTTATAAAAGAGAAATCCATGTATTTATCTATATTTCTCAGAATATGGTCTTTAGGAACTAAATCTTCTAAATACACCATTTCTAGTTTTTGTTGTGTAAAATTCTTTTCATTAATCATAATAATGCCCTCCGAATTATAAAGTTTGTATACTATATATATTCGACATTGATGTCCTAAAATCCTTTTTGAATATAAAAAAAAACACTCCAATTTTAAATTAGAGTGTTTTACATTTTATGTTTGTCAACGGTCTGACTCCTAATATTATATTAGGAGTTTTTATTTTATTGGTACCTAAAAATATCGAATATAATTTAAATTGTATTAATATTATGTGAATTCTGATTTTAATGGTTGCTATTTAGCATTAAAAGTAATAGAATTGAAATATAAAACATATATCATGCTTAGCAATTAAGCAGTATGTAGATATTAGAGAGGGGCTGTAAGTATGAAAGTCAAAGTAATAGGAAGAAATATAGAGATAACAGAAGCCTTGAAAAATATTATAGACAAGAAAATAGCAAGATTGGATAAGTATTTTAGTCCAGATGTGGAAGCACAGACAACATTAGGCGTTTGTAAGAATAGACATACAATAGAAGTTACAATCCCTTTTAATGGAGTTATTTTAAGATCAGAAGAGCAAAATGAAGATATGTATACATCATTAGATATTGTAGTTGATAAATTAGAAAGACAAATTAGAAAAAATAAAACAAAATTAGAAAAAAGGAATAGAGGAACATCTCTTAAATTTCAAGGCATACCAAAATATGATAAGAACGAAGATGATGGTATAGATCCTAAGATAGTAAAGATGAAGAAATTTGCATTTAAACCTATGTCAGCAGAGGAAGCAGTACTTCAAATGGAACTCGTTGGTCATAGTTTCTTCGTATATATGAGTGATGGTAGTTCAGAGGTAAATGTAGTATATAAAAGAAAAGATGGAAATTATGGTTTGATAGAACCAGAATTTTAAAATATATTAAATTTAAAGGATTAAAGTAAATTTACTTACTTTAATCTTTTTTTAACTTAAAAAAAGTATAGTGAAAAATTATTAATGATAATTTACAAAATTTATAAATTCGTATAAGTTGAACAGTAACAAATTAAGTGGTATAATTTTAAGTATATATTTAGGGACTATTAAAATGAATAGTGAGGATGAAAAGTATGAAATTTTTTGAAAAGTTATTTGGTAGTTATAGTGATAGAGAGATAAAAAGAATAATTTCAACAGTAGATAAAATAGAAGAATTAGATCCGTTGATGACTAGTTTAAGCGATGAAGAACTTAAATCAAAAACAGAAGAATTTAAAACTAGATTAAATAAAGGAGAGACTTTAGAGGATATATTACCTGAAGCCTTTGCGGTGGTTAGAGAAGCTTCATGGAGAGTTCTTAACATGAAGCATTTTAGAGTACAACTAATTGGTGGAATAGTACTGCACCAAGGAAGAATAACAGAAATGAAAACGGGTGAAGGAAAGACCTTAGTGGCTACACTTCCCTCATATTTGAATGCGTTAACTGGAAATGGTGTTCACATAATTACAGTTAATGACTACCTTGCCAAAAGAGATAGCGATGACATGGGACGAATACACGAATTCTTAGGTATTTCTGTAGGCGTAATTATTCATGATTTAGATCAAACACAAAGGCAAGCGGCCTATAATTCAGATATAACATATGGGACAAATAACGAATTTGGGTTTGACTATTTAAGAGATAATATGGTTGTTTATAAAGAAGAAAGAGTTCAAAGAAAATTAAACTTTGTAATCGTGGATGAGGTTGATTCTATATTAATAGATGAAGCTAGAACACCGCTTATAATATCTGGAGAAGGAGAAAAATCTACGGATTTTTATAAAGTAGCAGATTATTTTGTTAAGGGTCTAGTGAAGGAAGAAGATTATACTATAGATGAAAAAGCTAGTGCTGTTATATTATCTAATGCTGGTATAGATAAAGCGGAAAAATATTTTCATTTAGAGAATTATGCTGATGCAGAAAATATGGGTATACAGCACCATACAGTTCAAGCTTTAAAAGCAAACTTCATCATGAGAAAAGATAAAGATTATATGGCAAAGGATGGTCAAGTTATCATAGTGGATGAGTTTACTGGAAGACTCATGGAAGGCAGAAGATATAGCGATGGGCTTCACCAAGCTATTGAAGCAAAAGAGAGCGTCAAAATTGAAAAAGAGTCAAAAACTCTTGCAACTATTACCTTCCAGAACTATTTTAGAATGTATAATAAGTTATCGGGCATGACTGGAACTGCGCTTACAGAAGAAAATGAATTTAGAGAAATATACGGATTGGATGTAATAGTAATACCTACAAATATGCCATTAACAAGAATTGATAACGCAGATTTAGTGTTTAAAACTGTTAATGGGAAATATAAAGCTATAGTAGATGAAATAGTTGAAACTTATAAGAACAAGCAGCCCGTTCTCGTAGGAACTGTTAGTATAGAAAAATCAGAATTATTATCTGATATGCTTAAAAAAAGAGGAATTCCTCATCAAGTACTTAATGCTAAATATCATGAAAGAGAAGCGGATATAGTCTCTCATGCAGGAGCACGTGGCATGGTTACCATAGCAACTAATATGGCGGGCCGTGGTACAGATATTAAGCTTGAAGAAGGCGTTGTTGAAGTTGGTGGACTCAAGATAATTGGAACTGAAAGACATGAATCTAGGCGTATTGATAATCAGCTTAGGGGTCGTGCTGGTCGTCAGGGAGATACTGGAAGCTCAAGATTTTACATATCACTCGAAGATGATTTAATGAGAATATTTGGGTCTGAAAGACTTCAAGGGGTTGTAGGAAAATTAGGATTAACTGATGAGGACGCTATTGAAAGCAAGATGGTAAGTGGTGCTATAGAAAGTGCTCAAAAGAAAGTTGAAGGAAATAACTTTGATATAAGAAAAAATGTTGTTCAATATGATGATGTAATGAACCAACAGAGAGAAATAATTTATAGACAAAGAACAGAGGTTCTTCAAGGCGAAAATATAAAAGATCAAATTGAAGAAATGATACAAGATGTTGTTTTCTCTGCAGTTGATTCACATATTAGTGGAGTTGAGGAAAGTTTTGATGAGGAATTAGTAAAACTTATTAACTATCTTGAAGAAATATATCTTCCAAAGGGTATGGTTTCAATAGAAGAACTTTCTAAAACATCTAATGAGGAAATTAAAAATACTCTTTTAGAAATAGCTAAAAAAATCTATGAACAAAAAGAAGAAAATTTTGGTGACGAACAAATAAGAGAAGTCGAAAGGGTTATTCTTCTAAGGGTAGTAGATAGTAAATGGATGGATCATATCGATGAGATGGAACATTTAAAGCAGGGCATTGGACTTAGAGCTTATAAGCAACAGGACCCATCACAAGCCTACCAAATGGAAGGTAGCGATATGTTTGCTGAAATGATTGAAAATATAAAGACGGAAACTGTTAAATACTTATTTCATGTGCAAATAGAAAAAGCACCTGAGAGAGAAATGGTTTCTAAGATTACATCAACAAATCATGATAATTCCATTAAAAATGAGCCAATTAAAAAAGTTACTAAACAAGGAAGAAATGATGAATGTTCTTGTGGTTCAGGGAAAAAATACAAAAATTGCTGTGGCAGAGGTTAATAATTATTAATAACTTCAAACAACCGCATAAGGGATAATAATAGTTGGAAATATAAAACCGTCAATTTCCAACTGAAAAGGGATGAGCAATTGATTCTTGCTTATCCCTTTTCAAATATAATGAAAGAGGTGCTATAATTGATAATACTAATCGAAGAAACAATAAGTGAATTAAACGTATTAAAAAGTAATGTAGAAGAGATTAGGGTGTCTCTTTGACGTAGCGTCTATGGAAAAACAATTAAAAGAACTTGAGTTTACAATGCAGGAGACGAGCTTTTGGCAGGATATAAAAGCGGCACAACAAGTTACTCAAAAAGCTAAGGGTATTAAAGATAGAATTGATAGATTCAATTTAATAATTAGTAAGATAGAAGATTTGGAAGTGCTAATTGAACTAAGTGAGGAGGAAGAAGATGATTCCTCTATAGCAGAAATGAAAAGTGAATTAAAAGACCTAACGCTGGATACAGATAGGTTCAGGATAGAAATTTTATTAGCTGGGAAATATGATATAAATAATGCGATTTTAACGCTTCATACCGGTGCAGGTGGAAGTGACGCTCAAGATTGGACAGAAATGCTTTATAGAATGTACTCAAGGTGGTGTGAAAAGAAGGGATATAAGATCGAAGTTTTAGATTATCAGCCATCTGATGAAGCGGGTATTAAAGCAGTGACATTAAAAATAACTGGCGAATATGCCTATGGATATTTAATGGCCGAAAAGGGAGTGCATAGGTTAGTGAGAATTTCACCTTTTAATGCAAATGGTAAGAGGCAAACCTCGTTTGCATCTTGTGAAGTACTTCCAGAGCTTACCGATAATCAAGATGTTGAAATAAAGCCTGATGACCTGAGAATAGATACTTATAGATCTGGAGGGGCAGGAGGTCAACATGTAAATAAAACTGACTCAGCCATAAGGATTACCCATATACCTACGGGTATAGTAGTACAGTGTCAAAATGAAAGAAGTCAGCATAGTAATAAACAAACTGCGATGAAGATGCTTATGGCAAAATTATTGGATTTAAAGGAAAGAGCTAAAAAAGATAGAATAGAAGACTTAACCGGGGATTTGAAAGAAAATGGTTGGGGAAGTCAAATTAGATCTTATGTATTTCATCCATATAATTTGGTAAAGGATCATAGGACTAATACAGAAATGGGTAATGTAGATGCAGTTATGGATGGGGATATTGATATTTTTATCGAGGCGTACTTAAGGCAGAACAATAAATAACATCAGGTATAGCTACAATAAAGAAGGGTGGTACCATTATAGAAATGTAGACACATTTCTATTTGAACCTAAAAGATCCAGCAGAATATATTGTATATTCTGCTGGATCTTTTATTTTTGTTATGTATAGGTCATAAGCATTTTCATCTTATGACTTACATTTAAAGTTTATTATTTTGTTATCACTGTTCCTGCTGTTCCGCTTATTGCTTCTCTAGCTTTTTCGAGTGATGTTATAATTGCTTTTCTGCCTTCTTGTGCTTCAACGAAAGCAAGAGCCGCTTTTATTTTTGGAAGCATAGAACCAGGAGCAAAATGTCCTTCTTTAATATAAGTTTTAGCTTCTTCAACAGTTATTATTGAAAGATTCTTTTGATTTGGAGTACCAAAGTTAATAGCAACCTGTTCAACGGCTGTAAGTACAACTAATGCATCAGCATTTAGTAATTCAGCTATTTTAGAAGAAGCAAAATCTTTATCTATTACTGCTGGAACGCCCTCAAGGTTTCCATTTCCATTATCAATTACAGGTATACCGCCACCGCCAACAGTTATAACAATATGTCCAGCTTCAACTAATGTTTTGATAATAGGTTCTTCAACTATAGCCATTGGAAGTGGTGAAGCCACTACGCGTCTCCATCCTCTATTTGAATCCTCTTTCATTATATATCCTTTTTCAATCATTAATTTCTTAGCCTGTTCCTCTGTAAAGAAAGAACCTACTGGCTTAGTTGGATCCTTAAATCCTGGATCATTCTGATCAACAATTACCTGAGTAACTACTGTTGCAACGTCCTTATTTATTCCTCGTTTTCTCATCTCTGATCTAATGCTTTGTTGCAGATGATAGCCTATATAACCTTGGCTCATAGCACCACATTCAGGAAAAGGCATTATTGGGCTATTTTCATTTATAGAAGCGGCTGCTTCATAAGTAGCTACGAGTTGACCTACTTGAGGTCCATTACCATGAGCAACAATAACCTCGTGACCCTCTTCAATTAAATCTACAATGGCTTCTGACGTCTGTCTTGCTGTTACTAATTGTGCTTCTGATGTAGTATCCTTTGGATTTGCTTGAAGGGCATTTCCACCAAGTGCTATTACTATTCTTGACATATATATTTCTCCTTTTATATTATATATAAAATATAATTTATTTAATAACTTAAAAATATTTTATAAAATTTCATTGAAATAATGTTTAAAGTTGAATTTTGCCAATTGAAAGCAGTATAATCATTAAGATTGCAACTACCATAATGGCTACCATTCCTATTTTCTCGTTTATTTTAATAGGTTCATTCTTTTCTTTCCTAGCCTTTAGATATACAAATATACCCACTGCATATAGTATTACTGCTGCTCCTAGATAATTTATTCCTACTGCGTAAATTACATATAGTGAATAGGTACAGGCTAATATAGAAACTATCTTATCTTTAGCTCCTAGGACATCTGTAAATGCAACTTTAACTGCATATAGTGATGAAAGCAAATATGGAATTAAAATACATGTTGTTGAAATTAAAAACACACTACCATATGCAGACTGAAGTGCTGGTAAAAGTAGCGAAAGTAAAAATATTTGAGTTAATCCATCAGTTAGTAATAATGAATTTACTGCAGCACCATTGTCATTTTGTTTAATAAACCATTTTGGCATTGTGCCACCCTTTGCCGCAACATAAGGAATTTCTGCTGCAAGCATAACCCAACTAATTAGGCAGCCTACAAGTGAAATAATTAAACCAACTTTAACGATTACAGCTCCAATACTGCCAAGTACAGTAATTGATAACATATCTGCTAGAGGGGTTTGTGAACTAGCAAGAGTATTAGCTGAAATTACTCCCATAGCGGTTGTTGAAACCAGTATATAAAGCACTAAAGTTATAATTAAACTTATTATTGTAGCAGTTCCGACAGTCTTTTGAGATTTCGCTCTCTCAGAAAGCACTGTTGCAGCTTCGATACCAATAAAGCACCACAAAATTGTACCCATTGCTCCTTTAATTTGCAAGAACACGGTGGTAGAACCCCCCGTAGAAGCTAATATTGTTTTCCAATTATCAACATTAAAAGTTCTAGTTTTAAATATTGCAAGACCAAATACAATTACCATTAATAAGGGTATGATTTTTGCAACTGTGGCAACGGCATTTATTATTCCGGCGCTCTTAACTCCACGCATTTGTATATAATGAATTATCCATAATAGTGCAGATGCTAATAAAAATGTTACTATAGGTTTTACGTCACCTACTAAACTATTAAAAGTTTTAAATATAAGAATAAAAAATGCAACGTTTCCAAGCCAAGCGCTTAACCAATATCCCCAGGCTGAATTGAATCCAACAAATTCTCCAAAGCCTTCTTTTGCATAAGTGAATATGCCCCCTGTAAGCGCTGGTCTTTTGTTTGCAAGTAATTGAAATACTAGTGCTAAAAATGCCACGCCAAGTCCACCAATTACCCATGCAATAATTACTGCTTGAGGGTTTGCTTTACCGATAAGATCAGTTGGGCTATTAAAGATGCCACCACCAATCATGGAACCAACTCCAAGAGCAATTAATAGAGACAAGCCTAGCTTCTTATCTTTATCCTTTTCCATTTTATAATCTCCTTTTGATTAATGTATTAGCCATATTTTAAATTGGTGAGAGCAATAATATTGCCCTCACCAATTAATTTTATAATTATTTTAGGCTAGTTTCCAAGTGTAGCAACCATAATTGCTTTGATTGTATGCATTCTGTTTTCTGCTTCATCAAATACTATAGAATGTGTACTTTCAAATACTTCATCTGTAACTTCTAAACCTTCAAGACCATATTTTTCAAATATATCTTTACCTACAAGTGTCTTTAAATCATGAAAAGCTGGTAGGCAGTGCATGAATTTAACGTTTTTGTTACCTGTCTTATTAAGCATTTTCATATTAACTTGGTATGGCCTTAATAATTCTATTCTTGATGCCCATACTTCGTCTGCTTCGCCCATAGAAACCCATACGTCTGTGTAGATTACATCTGCATTTTTAACTCCTGCATCCACGCTATCTGTAATAGTAATTTTTGCTCCTGTTTCTTTAGCAATTTCATTGCATTTTGAAACTAATGCTGTTTCAGGGAATAAGCTCTTTGGTGATACTATTCTAAAGTCCATACCCATTTTAGCAGCACCAATCATCAATGCATTTGCCATGTTGTTTCTTCCATCTCCAGCATATACAAACACAATGTCGCTTAATGGCTTGTCAAAGTGTTCTTTTATAGTTAAAAAATCTGCAAGAATTTGTGTTGGGTGGTCTTCAGTTGTTAATCCGTTCCATACTGGAACTCCTGCATATTTTGCTAGTTCTTCAACTATTTCTTGGCCATATCCTCTATATTCTATTCCATCATACATTCTGCCAAGAACTCTAGCTGTATCTGCTACAGATTCCTTTTTGCCAATTTGAGTTCCTGTAGGTCCAAGGTAAGTTACATGAGCTCCTTGGTCTAGTGCTCCTACTTCAAAAGCACATCTTGTTCTTGTAGAACTCTTTTCAAATATTAGCGCAATATTTTTACCTTTTAATTTCTGTTGTTCTGTACCTGCATACTTAGCTCTTTTTAAATCTCTAGCTAAATCTAAAAAGTAGTTTATTTCATTTGGAGTAAAGTCCATCAAAGTTAAAAAGTTTCTGTTTCTTAAGTTAAACATAATAAATTCCTCCTAATATTGTTGTTTTTATAAGTTATCTCTATTTAGTGGCATACTCATACATCTTGGGCCGCCTCTTCCTCTTGAAAGTTCGGCACTTGGCATTGTGAGTACTGTTACACCATGTTTTGATAAAATTTCATTAGTAACATAATTTCGTTCATAAGTTATAACTTTTCCTGGTGCAATAGCTAGAGTGTTTGATCCGTCGTTCCATTGTTCTCTTGCTGCTACAATAGCGTCACCACCGCCGCATCTTATTAAATCAACTGAAGGCACTTTTAATGCAGATTTTAATACATTTTGTAATATATCTTTTTCTTGCTTAATATTTAATTGTCCATTGACACCTTTTGTAATTTCGAAAACATTAAGTGGTCCTTCTATCTCTGGGTGTATTGTAAATTTATCATAATCAACCATAGTAAATACAGTATCAAGATGCATAAATGCTCTACTAGATGGAATTTCTAATACTAATACTTTTTCAAAAGTAGTATGTTTTTCAAACAAATTTCTTGCTACAACTTCTATAGCTTCAGGTGAAGTTCTTTGACTACACCCTATTGCAAGGGTTGTGGCAGATAATATAAGTTCGTCTCCACCTTCGATATTACTTGGAAGGCTTCTATCATACCAAAGTGGCACTTCATTTTGTTTGAAGGAACTATGATATTCATGAATAAATTCTAGGAACAAAGTCTCACGTCTTCTAGCTTCAGTTTGCATAGTATTTATAGTAATACCATTTCCAATTGAAGCACCTGGATCGCGAGTAAAGTAAAGATTAGGCATAGGATCTAAGTAGAATGGATACTGGGTTCCTATTAATCCTCTTAGAGAATGAATCTCCTTAACAGCTATTTCGTTTTTTCTAACTCCAGCCATAAGTATATCAATCATTTCTCTTGTAGGCTTTGACATTAAATAATCATAAAGAGATTTATATATTTCTTTATTACTAATGTGACTTTCAAGTAAAAACTGTTGTAAAAATATTTTTTTGGTTTGATCCTCGATTAAAGCCTCTGTAACAAGTTCTTCTAAATAAAGAACTTCCACATCGTTTTCTTTTAATATTTTTGCAAATATATCATGTTCTTTTCGCGCTACTTCTAAATAAGGAATATCATCGAAAAGTAATCTTTCAAGAAGATTCGGTACTAAATTTTCTATTTCTCTACCGGGTCTATGTAGCATTACTTTATTAAGTTTTCCTATTTCAGAAGTTACATTTATAAATGATTCCATTTAATTTAGCCCCCTATTCGTTTTTGTTTATGCCATCATTATAAAGTGTACATTTATATAAGGAAAACCGAGAATTCTACTATAATTCCATATATATCGTACATGTAAGCTTTGTTATTGATTTAACACTGCTTATTTATGCTAAGCTTTATTTTACTCGGTAATACTATGGATGTTTCTGCTTGAAAATTTAGAATATTAGATTATGTGTATATATATTCATAATGTTTTAGTTTATTATGCATAATGCTAGAAATAAGGTATAAACATTCATAAAACTTTTTTTTGGTTATTTATACCTATAAATGTATAGCAATATCTAGATAAAGGTTACATAGCCTATATATTATTAGTTATTGCGTTAATAATTATGCATATAAACCTATTTTTCATCATAATATCGCACTGAAATCGTTAATGATATTATTTATTTACAAAATGTTCATAATGTTGATATATAAAAGGTGATGATGTGAGATAGAAAAAAAATAATTAAATTCCGGGAAGGCATCTATAAGGGGATTATTGTATTAAATAACAATTAATTAGATTGAGGTGGCGAAGTTCTTTTCTTTCCCTTGATTTTGAGTGATTTATTAATAGTTTATAGGGGGAAGAAAAAATAAGAAACCTTTACTATATTAGTAATGACTGGTATTATATCTAGAAAAGAATTAGTGTCGCAATTTATTTTGATGGGGTGGGTATTAATGAAAAAAGTAGTTACTATTAAGGATGTTACAATTGGTGAAGGCTTACCTAAAATTTGCGTTCCAATGGTTGGAGAAACTATTCCACAGCTTATAGAAGAAGCTGAAATTTTAAAAGGGATTGACTTAGATGTTGTAGAATGGCGTGTAGATTTTTTCGAGAACGCTACAAATATAGAGAGAGTTAAGAAAGCATTACAAGCAATTAGGAAAGTGCTAGTTGACAAGCCCATTATCTTTACGTTCCGTAGTGCTAAAGAGGGTGGACAAAAGGAGATTAGTACTGCATTTTATTTTGAATTAAATAGATTGATTTCTGAAACAAAGCTTGTTGAAGTTATAGATATTGAGTTATTTAACGATGAAAAAGATATAAAAGAATTAGTTGAATCAGCACATGAAAATGGCGTAGCGGTTATTATATCTAATCATGATTTTCATAATACGCCAGAGAAAGAAGAAATTATATCTCGATTACGTAAGGCTCAAGGATTAGGTGCAGATATTCCTAAAATCGCAGTAATGCCTAATTGTGCAGAGGATGTGATTGTACTGTTAGATGCAACGCGTATTATGAATGAAAGATATGCGAATGGCCCTATTATTACAATTTCTATGGCAGAAAAAGGGCTTATTAGTAGATTATCAGGTGAATTATTTGGCTCTGCATTAACATTTGGCGCAGTCAAGAAGGCTTCTGCACCAGGTCAAATTGCTGTAGTAGAATTACGTAGAACTATTCAATTACTTCATAATAATACGTAAAAAAATTAGAATGCAATAGGATGATTTAACGACATTTCAGAAGTCGTTAATATTACAGCTCCGCAGGAGATGATTTAATGATTGATATTTATTTCTATATTGCTAGTATTTGATTTAAATCGGATTAAGATCAAATTTGTTATAGGTACCATATATATATATAAGAGGTATGGCATGCAGGAAAGATTAGCACCTAAAATCGTAAGTGGAGCAAGTAAAGCAATATTCCAAGGAATCAAAGCGGAAATCATTATTGCTGTATTTTCTAAATCAATGGCTAAGAATGAGTTATCTAGTTCATTTTTCTCATAAGCCTTTTTATTTAACATATGAGTTAACATAACAGCAACGGATTGGCTGCAGCCTACAGTAGCGGTGAATATGCTTGAAATGACTATATTTTGAAAGACCCCATACCTAGAATTTGCCTTCAAAGTTATAGCTTCAACACTGTCTAACATTTTACTTCCCTCTATTAAACCTGCAAATGCAGAGCCTATATATATCACGAGGGATGATTTTAGCATAGAAATGATTCCTCCGCCTTTAAGTATCGTGTAAAGGGGACTTGATTTGTCTGTGTTATATCCGAAAACAGTAAACTTTATGCATTGTACTAGGGTTTCGTGTTGGATAAAGATGCTTAATAAAAAAGCCGTTAATATGCTTACAATCATAGATGTTTTAACATTTATCTTAAATGCTGAAAAAACAAGTATAACCAAAGCAGGAAGCAAAACAATTATATTTATAGAGAATGCATTAATTATTTCACTATTTATCCCGTTTGCAGAACTATGCAAGGGAAATATACTTGACACTATAGTGTAGAAAATAATTGAAATACCAAAGGGAACTATGCAGGTTTTAAACATGTTTTTTATATTTATATATATATCTGTTTCTGTAAGATACGCAATAAGGATTGCACTAGAAGACATAGGAGAACACCTATCACCAAAGTATGCTCCAGCAATAATTGAGCCAGCTGTGGCAGCAAGGTTTACACCACCGCTTCTTGCAACAACCATAAGGGCCACACCTATTGTACCGGACGTTCCGAGAGATGTACCTATTAAAAAAGATACGAAACAACTGGTTAAGAATGCAGATAAAATAAACATATTGGGCCTTATTAGAGTTATACAATAATAAACTATTGCAGGTACAGTGCCAGAGACAATCCATATAGATGTAATAGCCCCAATAAGAATAAAAATCTTTATAATTATGAGAGATTTTTTGCCCCCATTAAAAGACATATTTAACAAGCGTTTTAGGGGAATTCCTCTTTTAAACTCCACTAAAATAAAGAGGATTAGCCCAGATATTAATGGATATGCAAGAAATATGCCTTTTAAAACACTCAAAACTAAAAGTGCAAATGTAACAATAAAAGCTATAATTAAATCCATTGTCATCACCTACTTTAAAAAAATTTAAATTAAGCCTATAAGCATTTCATTTATTGTCATTAGTATAACAAAAATAATACAGGTATTCAATAAAAAGTATAACCATAAGTTGCTAATATTGCATCGCTACAGGTAACGATTTAATCAATTTACCAAGAGGGTATAGAATTATATCGCGATTTATTAAGGTATAAATTTAAAAAATTAAAAGCGATTGGCATAAACCAATCGCTTTTATATTTAAATTTAATAAGCTCTTCCCCAAATAACTGTAGCTTTAGATGGTTTTCCACAACATAAGCAAACGCCTTTTTCTTCTGGCATATTAAATGGCATGCATCTAGAAGACGCACCGGCTACTTCTTTTACTTTTTCTTCGCAAGCGAGTTCTCCACACCATGGAGCGCTAACAAATCCTAAAGTTTTATCAAGAAGTTCTTTTAATTCTTCTACGGTGCTCGCGTTAAAGGTTCGGGTATCTTGTGCATTTTTAGCTTTTTCAAATAAAGATTTTTGAATATCTTTTAAAATCTCGGGTACTAATGCTTCTAGTTCTGACATTGGAACAATTATTTTTTCGCGGCTATCCCGTCTCACAAGTACTACTTGGTTGTTTTCTATATCTTTTGGACCAACTTCTAAACGTAGCGGAACACCTTTCATTTCGTATTCGCTAAATTTCCATCCAGCCATTTTATCGCTAATATCCATTTTTACACGTGAAAGCTTTGATAATATATTTTTAAGTTCTGTAGCTTTTTCAATTACGCCTTCTTTATGAGGTGCAATTGGAACTATGATAAGTTGAATTGGAGCTACTGCTGGTGGCAGTATTAGACCATTATCATCACCGTGAACCATAATTAAAGCGCCGATAAGTCTTGTAGACATTCCCCAAGAAGTTTGGTGAACATAAGCAAGTTTACCTGTTTTATCTGAATACTGTATGTTAAATGCTCTTGCAAAACCGTCTCCAAAATTATGAGAAGTACCACATTGAAGTGCTTTTCCATCATGCATTAAACTTTCAATTGTGTAAGTTTCATTTGCTCCTGCAAACTTTTCTTTTTCTGTTTTCTTACCTTTTATAACTGGAATAGCAAGGGTTTCTTCACAAAAGGTTGAATATATATTAAGCATTCTAAGAGTTTCCTCTTTTGCTTCTTCCGCCGTTGCATGAGCGGTATGGCCTTCTTGCCATAAAAATTCTGAACTTCTAAGAAAAGGTCTTGTGGTTTTTTCCCAACGAACAACGGAACACCATTGATTATATAATTTAGGGAGATCATTGTAAGATTGAATTATTTTTGAATAGTGGTCACAAAATAATGTTTCAGAAGTTGGCCTAACGCAAAGCCTCTCTGCTAGTAGCTCGTTGCCTCCGTGTGTTACCCAAGCAACCTCTGGTGCAAAGCCTTTAACATGATCTGCTTCCTTTTGAAGTAAGCTCTCAGGAATGAACATTGGCATATATACATTTTCATGACCTGTATCTTTAAACATTTGATCTAAAGTTTTTTGAATATTTTCCCAAATTGCATAGCCATAAGGTCTTATTACCATGCAACCTCTAACGCTCGCATAATCAGCAAGTTCCGCTTTTTTTACAATATCGGTATACCATTTTGCAAAATCTTCTTCCATAGAGGTAATAGATTCTACAAATTTTTTTCCTTTTGCCATAATTATTTTCCTCCGATTCAATAAAATATTTTAAAATAAATACAAAAAAACCCGTAAAAGGGCACTATAAAATCAATCATAGAATAAAAATAATAATATGTCAAGAAAACAATTCGTAAGGATTATTAATACCGCTTGTAAAGTTAACAAAGCATTTTTTTGAATCTATATAGGGTATAATATATGTGTTAACTATAAAAAAGCAATATAAGACAAAGGGTTAAAAGACAAGACCATATTAACCTTTCGAATATTTCTCCTAAAAATTTCTATATAGTGTATAGATATGAGGATAGAATTCGTGGTATGATTAAATATGTTGATTTTAGTCCATTAAATTTAAAATATAAATTATGTGAGGAGGAATAGCTATTTAGGTACATGAAAATAAAGTATCATAGTGCTTGTTATTTATTTAAATGTGACTTGCAAAAATAGCTAAAAAACATGGGGAATATAACTAACAGATTAATTAAAGAATTTTCAATAACTAAAGAACAGGCGGAAAGTGTAATTGAATTATTAGATGAAGGGAATACAGTTCCTTTTATAGCTAGATATAGAAAAGAGAGAACTGGGGGACTTGATGATATAATCCTTAGAAACTTTACAGAGAGGCTTATATATCTTAGGAACTTAGAAGAACGAAAAACAGATGTAGTACGTCTTATCGGTGATCAAGAAAAACTAACCGCGGAAATTGAGGAGTCAATAAGAAAAAGCGAGACATTGACAGAAATAGAGGATATATATAGACCCTTTAAGCCTAAGAAAAGAACTAGAGCTATCATTGCGATAGAAAAAGGGCTTAAACCTTTAGCTGAAATTATTGTATGCGGCGAGTTTAAGGGTGATATAAATGAGTATGCAGAGAAATTCTTAAGTGAAGAAAATGCAGTAAATAGTACTTCGGACGCACTTCAAGGTGCTGGGGATATTATTAGTGAAATGATTTCAGATGAAGCTGATTACAGAAAGTGGATTAGAGCATTAGTGCATAATCAAGGAAATGTTGAAACTAAAGGCGGTTCTGATGACACTACTCCATTTGAAATGTATTATGAGTATAAAGAAGGGGTTAAATCTATTCCACCGCATAGAATTCTTGCTATAAATAGAGGCGAAAATAGTAAGATACTTTCTGTGAAAATCAAAGCCGATAATGATAAGATTACTCAGTACTTAAGAGCTAAATGTTTAAAAGGGAATAATGAAACTGATAAGTATATAGAGTTAAGTATAGGTGATTCCGTAAAAAGACTTATATTCCCATCAATTGAGAGAGAAATAAGGTCCGGACTCACAGAAAAGGGTGAAACTAGCGCTATTGAAATATTTAAAGCTAATTTAAAGGCACTCTTAATGCAGTCACCTATAAAAGGAAAGGTAGTGCTTGGATTTGATCCTGGGTTTAGAACAGGGTGCAAAATAGCGGTGCTTGATGATACTGGTAAGCTTTTAGATATAGCTACAGTATACGCTACTGCGGGCAGTAAGGACGGTATTCAAAAATCTATAGATATTATTAAAAAATTGGTAATTAAGCATAATGTAGAAGTAGTGTCACTCGGTAATGGGACTGCTAGTCGTGAATCTGAAGAAATTTTAGCGCAGATAATTAAAGAACTTAAGGATGAATGCTCAAAAGATTTGTACTATGTTATAGTCTCGGAAGCGGGAGCCTCAGTATATTCAGCGTCAGAGCTTGCATCTAAAGAATATCCAGATATAGATGTATCTATTAGAGGAGCTATTTCTATAGGGCGAAGACTTCAAGATCCATTAGTGGAGCTTGTGAAAATTGACCCGAAAGCTATTGGAGTTGGACAATACCAACATGATGTAGCAGCTAAAAAACTCGATGAATCCTTAAAAGGAGTAGTTGAAGATTGTGTTAATGCTGTTGGCGTAGATCTTAACATTGCAACACCCTCTTTATTAGCTTATATATCAGGGATAAATGCTGCTATAGCTCAAAATATTGTAGCGTATAGAGAAGAAAATGGTAAGTTCAAAACTAGAAAAGAATTATTAAAAGTGAAAAGATTAGGAGCAAAAGCATATGAGCAATGTGCAGGATTTTTAAGGGTTATGGAGAGTAATGAATTTTTAGATAACACCTCAATTCATCCAGAAACGTATAATGCTACTAAAAAATTATTGGATTTTTTAAGGTACACAAGAGAAGATCTTAAATCTTTAAACTTTAAAGATTTGGATGATAGACTAAAAGATATTAATATTAATATGGATGAGCTTGCACAAATATTGGAGATAGGTGTTCCAACTCTTAGAGACATTATTAAAGAAATTAAAAAGCCTGGTAGAGATCCAAGAGAAGAACTACCGAAGCCGATATTAAAAACGGGTGTAGTTCAAATGTCCCATCTTAAACCGGGAATGAAACTTATGGGTACTGTTAGAAATGTGTCTGACTTTGGAGCTTTTGTTGATATTGGAGTTCATCAGGATGGGTTAGTGCATATAAGCCAGTTATCAGATAAATTTGTAAAGCATCCATTGGATGTGGTTAAGGTTGGCGATATAGTAGAAGTTAGTGTGATAGAAGTTGATGAGAAAAGAAAAAGAATATCATTATCAATGAAAAATAATTAATTAATATGTTGCTTATTTTACTGTATTTATATATAATTAAATTATAAAATAAAATTTAATAATCTTCAGGGCGGGGCTAATTTCCCCACCGGCGGTAAAGCCCGCGAGCCGTAAGGCTGATTCGGTTTAACGACATTTTGGAAGAGAGTTTTCCTTCCGAAGTCGTTAAGACAGCACCCTTGGGTGATGATTTGATTCCGAAGCCGACAGTATAGTCTGGATAAAAGAAGATGTGATATATATATAAATTTGCCCTGGCATAGTACTATGTCAGGGCTTGTATTATATCCATCCCTAGGAGATATAGTTAATTAGGGGGCACTAAAAATGAGAGACGAAAAACTTGTTAAACTAATCAAAATATCACTTTTATCTGTTATGGCTTTTCTTTTGATGTACATTGAGTTACCAATACCGATTTTCCCTGATTTCTTAAAAATTGACATCAGCGACCTGCCAGCACTTTTAGGGGCCTTTGCATTAGGACCAATAGCGGGAGTAGTTATTGAACTCTTTAAAAATATATTACATGGAATGCTAGCTACTAAAACAGCCTTCGTTGGAGAAGTAGCAAATTTTCTAGTGGGTTCATGTTTAGTATTAGTATCGGGATATATTTACAAGGCCCGCAAAAGCAAAGGTGGGGCTATTGCTGGATTATTAATAGGAGTAATTTGTATGTCGATTTTTGCAGGGATATTAAACTATTTTGTTGTTTTACCTTTATATGAAAAAGTATTAGGATTCCCAGTAGCTAGCGTTATAGAAATGGGATCAAAAATAAATCATAACATTGTCGATTTGAATTCTTTCATTATTTGGTCAATTATTCCTTTTAATTTACTTAAAGGAATGGTATTATCAGCAATGACCTTAGCTTTATATAAGAGTGTTTCGCCTATACTTCATAAAGAGAATATGGAGAGAGAATACAAAAGTAGAGAACAAAAAATATAAAAAACACTGGTATATAAATAGGGACTTATTTCAAAGATTTTAAAAAAAGGGTATTAACAAACTAAAGGATGACTTCTGCACAATGCAGAAGCCATCCTTTAGTTTTATTGTTCACCATTCACAATTAACCATGCTTTTAAATGTAGATATGGATGTTTTAGGATATATTCCATATCTATTTAGCTCTAGTAAAGAATCTCCTCTCTTTACGCTTCCATTATTAACAGTAACAGCCATTCGTATTCCTATTTTAGGCAGAAGGGTTAATACATCATCGTTATGGTGTCCATAAGGATAAGATAGATAATGGCTGCCGGTTAGTTCCGTATTTTTTATTAAATCTTTTTTTACATAATCTAAAGGTTTTGTAATTAAATAACCCTTGTTATTCTCTGTTTTATGTAAATTATGGGTATGGTTTGAATATTCAAATACATCAGTAGTTTCAGAAATATTTTTCCAACTTAAGAATTGTTGTGTTTTAGGATTAAATTCAACACTATTATCCTTGACATAAGATGTAATTAAAAATTGTGCAGCTTTAAAATTATATTTCTTCAAAATAGGATAGGCATAAATGTAGCTACTTAAATATCCATCATCAAATGTTATACATACTGATTTTTTAGGTAGTTCCAAATTCCCTAAAAGCCACTGTTCTAATTCAGCTAGATTTATTGTAGTGTATTTATTAGTGTATAAGTAGTCCATTTGTTGCTGAAAATTTTCAAGATTTAATACTACACCATTATTTGTAAATGTGTTTTCTTTTTTCTTTAGTAGATGATGATACATCAATATTGGTATTTTTTTTGACACACCTTCAGTTTGATCAAATGTTCTAACAATCGGATCTTTAAGCGTTGTTGATAAGCGTGGGATGTTAGATGAATTATCTACTGGTTTTGGTGATTTACTCTGAGAATCATCTGAAACTATTGTGCTTTTACTGGAAGTTGGACTAGCTAAGGAATTGCATCCAACCAATAGTAATGCAAAAAATAGTGCTAATATAATTTTTTTGGTCATAAATATTACCCCTTACTCTAATATATTTTAAACAGTTCACCCACATTATACCATTTTATTCTCATGCTTGCTAAATTTTTAGTAGAGAATAAAAAAAAGACTGGCAAGAGCTAGTCTTTTTACGCTATCTGCTATAGGTGTCGATTCCACATAATTACTGCATCTTCCCCGTTATCTTCATAATAATGACGTCTAATGCCTTCATTTTCAAAGCCATACTTTTGATATAAGTTTATAGCAGCGAAATTTGAACTTCTAACCTCTAAGGTTATTGCTGTAACTTTTAGTTTCCTGCAAATTTTAAATAAGGCTTCCACGATGAGGTCGCCGCCGCCATGACCACGGGCATCAGGGTGAATTGCAACATTAGTAACATGGGCTTCATCTATAATTAGCCACATTCCTCCATAACCTACTATAGAATTGCCCTTTTTTAATACAACATATTTAGCAAATTTATTATCTAGTTCACTTTGGAGTGATTCGTAGCTCCATGAAATAGGAAAGCTTAACTCGCTAATATTGAGTATGGATTTAATAGATGATGCGTCCATTGGGCAAATTTTAAAATCGCTATTCATTTTTTATTTGCCTCATCTTTTCTTCGTACTCCCTCTCAGCTTGCGGCTGCCTAAGGTAAATAGGCACTGACGAGTATATATCATCGAATGTTCCATTAGATAAAAGGTTGAGCCCTAATTCGCCTAGGGATGAAGCCTTAGCTAAGTTTAAATGCGCTGGAGCAAAATTGGCTTTAGGTAAATTTGCTATAAGTTTTTCTTTGAATTTGAAAGTTCCATCTCCTACAAAGGAAATATTGCAATTTTTCTCTTTAAGCATATTTATTAATTCATCTAAGGAAATATTAATATAGTCACTGATGCGGGTGAGCTCGTAATTATTAAAAGTATATAAGGCAGTATAAACATTATCTCTTAAAGCATCTAGCAAAGGACAAATAATTCCATCTGTATATGCTAAGTTATATGCTAAAGAATCTAAGGTAGATACAGTTACAAAAGGCTTTTTTGAGCCTTGGCTTAACCCCTTAATGGTAGCCATCCCTATTCTAAGGCCTGTAAAGGAACCGGGCCCCTTTGATGCTACAAAGGCATCAATATCACTTATGGTTATTCCTGTATTTTTTAATAATTCATCAATTATAGGCATAAGTATTTGAGAATGTTGTTTTTTATAATTAAAAGTTATTTCACCAAGAACTTTGTTATCGTCAAGGATAGCACAAGTTGCTGATTGTGTAGCAGAATCCAGACTTAAAATCTTCATAGTTTTATCTCCTTTATATAATCATATCTTTTATCAGAATATCGGATGTTGATCTTTCTGAAATCATCTCCCAATCTAGGAAGTTTTTCTATGGTAATGGATAAATTATTGGGTGGAATCAGTTCTTCAATATAATTAGCCCACTCAATAATACTAACGCCATCACTAAATATATATTCATCAAAGCCTATAGCTGCTATTTCGTCAGGGTCATTTACCCTGTAGACATCAAAATGATATAATTTCAAGCGACCTGTATATTCATTTACAATTGTAAATGTAGGGCTTGTGATATGATCTTTTATATCTAAGCCTTTTGCAATTCCTTTTGTTAAATGAGTTTTGCCAGTGCCTAAGTCACCAATTAAGCAAACTATGTCCCCTGAATTTACATGTGAACCTATTAATTCGCCTATTTTATAAGTTTCGTCTACTGTAGTTACTATGTATTCCATAAGTTTCACCTCACTAAATATTTTATCCTAAAACATAGAAAAAGAAAAGGCCTCAGTGTTTCCTAAGAGATTAAAATATAAAAAAATCTTGCATTTATTTATAACACGTGATATAATTCAGATGTATTTTAGGGGTATGGCTCAATTGGTAGAGTAGTGGTCTCCAAAACCATTGGTTGTAGGTTCGAGTCCTACTACCCCTGCCATTTTTACATTTTTACATTTTTGCATTTTAAAAGTTAATAAAGGGGTATGGCTCAATTGGTAGAGTAGTGGTCTCCAAAACCATTGGTTGTAGGTTCGAGTCCTACTACCCCTGCCAAATAAAACCTGTGAAATTATTTTCACGGGTTTTTACGTTACTTATTTAAATATGCATTATAATGAATCATTAAATTTTAATGTTAGGCATCTGAAAAAAACTGGAGGGTATGTAATGCAACTATATGACATAGTAGTAATTGGGGGAGGTACAGCAGGCCTTGCAGCAGCTATTTCAGCTAAAGAGCACTATAAATGTAGAATTTTGATTTTAGAAAGAGAAAATCAATTAGGCGGAACAATAAATCAGTGTATTCATAATGGATTTGGCAAGAATATTTTTAGTGAAGAATTGACAGGACCGGAGTTTGTGCAGAAATTTATAGATAAAGTTAATAAATTGGGTATTTCATATAAATTAAATACTACTGTTTTAGATTTAAGTAATACTAAAGAAATTAATGCAGTGAATGCGTGTGATGGGATTTTTAAAATTGGAGCGAAAGCTATAATAATTGCGACCGGGTGTAGAGAAAGGCCAAGAGGATTTTTGAATCTGCCAGGTAGTAGATGTGCAGGTATATACACGGTGGGGTGTGCACAGAAATTTATAAATATAGAAGGATATATGCCAGGAAAAGAAATAGTTATATTGGGTACAGGAGATATTGCATTAACAGTAGCAAGTAGGCTAGCAATTGAAGGAGCTAATGTTAAAGCTGTAGTTGAAAGTAAAGATTTTATTGAGGCAACTGACAAAAAACTCATTGATTCCCTGAATGATTTTAATATACCTTTAAAAATAAAACAGAAGGTGGCGGATATCAAAGGCAAAACAAGGCTTGAGGGGATAACTTTAGTAAAAATTAATAAAAATAATGAAGTTATTAAAGATAGTGAGGAATATATTTCTTGTGATGCGTTACTATTATCTGTAAACTTATACCCGGACAATGAATTAGCAAAACAAGTAGAAATACTAATTAATGAATCAACAGGGAAAATTGAATTAAATGAAAGTTCACAAACTAATATAGCCGGCGTCTTTGCCTGCGGAAGCGTAGCTATTGGTTATGATTCTTCTGAAAATGTGGTAAAGCAAAGTTATAACATAGGTATTAGCACTTCGCAATACATAAAGAATTCTAACATCTAGTACGTAAACTTTTATGGTTTACCAATATAAGTGAATTTAAAACTGTTAGCTTATTTTAATGGTTTTTTTTATTTGTGTAAATATAAACGTGAAAAATAATGACATAAAAACAAAAAAATAGTATTGACATATTTTGATGTTAAGAATATAATAAAGAAAAGTAATTCATACTGAAATACTAGGAAATACTTAGAAGAAGGAAAGTAATATAAGAAGAATTTACAGAGAGAGAGTCTAAAGCTGAGAGGATTCTTATGGTCGACTTATATGAAGTGCCCTTTGGAGTTATGCACCGAAAAAGTCACATGAATGTGTCTTTGGTAGGCTGCATCGGGATTCACCCGTTATAGTGATAGAGCATAGCGCTGTGCTTGAAAAAGTGGCTTTATAATCAATTTAGTGGTTATAACTTAGAGTGGACCACGAAGTAAAACTTCGTCTCTAAATTAGAGGGAGTTTTTTTTGTACCCAAAAACTTTTGAAATATTAAAAATATAATTATATACGTGATGATTTTTATTTAAAATACTAAGGATGCAGGAATATAGATAGCTTTTGAAGGTAGATTACTTATTTTAAAATTGGAGGGATATTATTATGATGTATAACAATGTTTTAGATATGATAGGAGCAACACCGGTTCTAAAATTAAATAAATTAGTTGAGGGTGATATGGCTGATATTTTTGTGAAATTAGAAAAATACAATCCAGCTGGAAGTATAAAAGATAGAGCTGCCCTTGGAATGATAGAGAAAGCTGAAAAACTAGGAATATTAAAAGAAGGATTTACTATAGTTGAACCAACCAGTGGAAATATGGGAATAGCTTTGGCTATGATTGGAAGAATTAAAGGGTATGAAGTAATTATTGTTATGCCAGATAGCATGAGTGTTGAAAGACGCAATTTGATTAAGTCTTATGGAGCACAACTTGTACTTACAGATGGGATAAAAGGGATGAAGGGTGCTATAAATAAGGCAAAAGAAATAGCGGAGGGGAATTCTAGCTTTTTTATGCCACAACAATTTATTAATTTAGCAAATCCAGAAAAACATTATGATACTACTGCAGAAGAAATTATTAGAGATGTAGAGGACGTAGATATTTTTGTAGCTGGAGTAGGAACTGGAGGAACAATTGCTGGGATAGGAAGAAGATTAAAAGAAGCTAAACTTGGAATTAAAGTAGTTGCGGTTGAACCAGAAAACTCTCCCGTATTATCAGGAGGGGAACCTGGACCTCATAAAATACAAGGAATAGGAGCAGGTTTTGTGCCAGATATCTATGATAGTAGTGTAGTTGATGAAATAATAAAAATTTCTGATGAAGAGGCTTTTGAAATAGCAAAAAGAATAGCTAAAGAAGAAGGCATATTAGTAGGGATTTCAGCAGGGGCTAATATCGCAGCAGCTATGAAAATTGCGAGTAAAGTAGGCAAGGGTAGAAAGATTGTAACTGTTGCACCTGACGGAGGAGAAAAATATATTTCAATGGGAATCTATGATTAAATTTTTAACGACATTTCAAAAGGAAAGTCTCCCACTTCTATAAGTGGGAGTTACTACCCTAACAAATAGAAAACTTCAGTGGGGGCATAAATCTCCTTTTGAAGTCGTTAATTTATCTTCTACTAAGATGGTGCAGCTCCGCAGGAGATGATTTAACAAGGTGAAAATATTTATTTCTACTCTATAGATAAGTAGTCTGTGGGTTAACATATATGGAAATTTATATCTAAGAATATGAATTTCGATATTCACAAAATATAATTCTATAGGAGGGAATTATCATATGTTTAAAATGTTTAAATTGCTAGGATACGAAATTAATAATGTATTAGAAAAGGATCCAGCAGCTAAGAATTGGGTAGAAGTAATATTATTATATCCGTCTATCCATGCTATAATAATATATAGAATAGCTCATTTATTATATAATCATAAAATCTATTTTATATCTAGATCTATATCTCAATTAGCTAGGTTTTTTACTGGAATAGAAATTCATCCAGGGGCTAAAATAGGAAAAGGATTATTTATAGATCATGGGACGGGAGTAGTAATTGGAGAAACTACAGAAATTGGGGACAATGTGACCTTGTATCAAGGAGTTACACTAGGTGGAACAGGTAAGGATACAGGAAAAAGGCATCCTACTTTAGGCAGTGATGTGGTGGTGGGTGCTGGTGCAAAGATTTTGGGACCAATTAAAATAGGAACTGGTAGTAAGATTGGTGCCAATGCTGTAGTTTTAAAAGATGTATTAGCTAAGGCCACTGCTGTAGGTATTCCTGCTAGAATAATTTTTGTAAAGAATTCAACTATAATAGAAATTAAGGATTATGCAGGTGAAACTAAAAGAATGTACAACGATATGGTAATATAAAAGGGAAAGACAATATGGATATTAAAGAAGAAATAATAAAGTTTTGTAAAAAAAATGGCTTAGATGTAATAGGATTTAGCAAATGTAGAATTTTCTATGAGCTAAGTCCTTATTTTGAGAAAAGAAAAGAACTAGGGCTAGAAAATGAGTTTGAGGAGCAAATTGTAGATAATAGAATAAATCCATTTATATATATGCCCAGTGGGAAAACTATAATTTCTATTGCGTTTCCATATCTATATGATTTAGATTTTAATCAGAGAACGCATTTTTCAAAATATACCATGGGTAGAGATTATCATGTTGTTACAACTGAGTATATGGAAAAAATTTGCAAATTCATTGAAGGCATGGGTGCAAAAGCTATGTGCTTTGTGGATAGCAATGCGCTTCCGGAAAGATACATTGCGTGCAGTAGTGGAGTGGGATTCATAGGAAAAAACAATACTTTGATAACTGAAAAGTACGGCTCATATGTTTTTTTAGGAGAAATAATAACAGATCTAGTAATAGAGCCAGACAAGCCACTTAAGCAAAAATGTGGTGATTGTGAGATGTGTTTAGCAGCCTGTCCTACAAATTCTATAGTCAAAGGGAGAGTAGGAATAAATAATGATGCAAATATATGTCTATCCTACATAACACAGAAAAAAGATATAGAGGATTCTTGGTTCGGAAAATTAAATGGTAGACTATTTGGTTGTGATACCTGTCAGAGAGTATGTCACTTTAATAAAGAAATTGAATTTAGCTCTATTGAAGAATTTAAACCTTATGAACATATGAAGAGAATCGACGTGCAAGCATTAATGAATATTGATAATCAGTTATTTAAAGATAAGTACAAAATAACTTCTTGTGGATGGAGAGGTAAAAATATACTTAAGAGGAATGCAATGATTAATGAGGTTATTACAGAAAAATGTAAAATTATAACTATAGAGAAGGATACATCGCCTTATATAAGAGATTATTATTATAGACTTTTAAAGCTTTTAAAATTATAATAATGTTATAATTATTTATTATGAAAGGTGGAATTGTGATGGTTTCTAAAGCGGTGTTAAGAATAATAGACATTTTGCCAGATAAAGTTGTATCCTTTATAGCAAATAAACTAATTGATTCATATATTAATAAATACGCAAACATTAAAACTCACGGAATAGAGAAAATTAATGATATAAAATCTCCTATAATTTTCATATGCAATCATTTAAGCAATGCAGATGGTATAGTTATGAATAAGTTATTAAAGGACCACAATGTAACTTTTGTTGCCGGCGTAAAGCTAACAGATAATAAGCTTACAAAATTAGGTTTTCACGTTGCTAAGACAATAAAGTTAAAACCTAATTCAGCAGATAAGGAAGCTATATCTAAAATTGTTAGTACGCTAAAACAAGGCAATAACATTATGATTTTTCCAGAGGGTACTAGAAGTAGAAATGGAAAAATGATAGAGGGTAAGAAGGGTCTTATATTAATGGCTAAATTATCAAAGGCAACAATTGTTCCAATAGGTATTTGGGGAACGGAAAAGTTACTATCAATTAATGACAATGACATGGCGTCAGAAAGATTTAATTATGCAGATGTAAACATTAATATTGGTGGGCCTGTTTTACTCCCAAGTAAAAACCAAGATGAGGATAAAAACGAGTATTATGATAGGGTTATGCATGAAATAATGTCAAGTATAGCTGTGATGCTACCAGAGCAGTATAGGGGAGTATATTCCGATTGTAAATGAAAGAAAAGTTTCATTAGTATAAAAAAATGAAGAAAAAAACTTTATGATGGATTTTATTTGATCGAAAAGTATATAAAAAACATTTTTTACATTAAATTGGAATAAATTTTATAAATTAAAGGCATTTTACTATTAAATGATATATAATAGAGTTATGATTAAATATGAAATTCTCATGGATTATAATGAGAATTTCAAAAATAAAAAGTTGGAGGTATGTTACATGGGAAGTAAAGTACTTGGGAAATTTTTAAAAGAAAATTTAGAAGATTTGAAAAGTAAAGGTTTATATAATGTGATAAATACCCTAAAGAGTTCAAATGGGCCTGTTATTACAATTGGAGATAAAAAATTAATTAACTTATCTTCAAATAATTATTTAGGTCTTGCTACTAATCCTAGAATGATTGAGGCTACTATTGAAGCAACTAAAAAATATGGTGCAGGAGCAGGTGCTGTTAGAACAATAAATGGTACTTTAGAAATTCATATCGAATTAGAGCAAAAACTTGCTAAATTTAAACATACAGAAGCAGCTATTGCTTTTCAGTCAGGGTTTAATTGTAATATGGGCGCAATTTCAGCAGTAATGAATAAAAAAGATGCAATTCTTTCAGATTCATTGAATCATGCATCAATAATAGATGGATGTAGATTATCTGGTGCGAAAATCATAAGAGTAGAACACTCTGATATGGTAGATTTAAGAAATAAGGCAAAAGAGGCAGTAGAATCGGGTTTATATGAAAAAATAATGGTTATTACCGATGGCGTATTCTCTATGGATGGGGACATTGCGAAACTTCCGGAAATTGTCAAGATAGCAGAAGAGTTTGACTTAATAACATATGTTGATGATGCTCACGGTTCAGGAGTCCTTGGAAAAGGGACAGGCACCGTACATCACTTTGGATTGTCAGATAAAATAGATTTCCAAATTGGGACTTTATCAAAGGCTATTGGAGTTGTAGGTGGATATGTAGCTGGATCGCAGAATCTAATTGATTGGCTCATGGTTCGTGCTAGACCATTCCTATTCTCAACATCACTAACTCCAGGAGCTGCAGGTGCGGCTATTGAAGCTATTAATATTCTTACAGAAAGCACTGAGTTACATGATAGGCTTTGGGAAAATGCAAATTATTTAAAGAATGGTTTAAAAGAACTTGGCTTTAATATTGGAAATAGTGAAACTCCTATTACTCCATGTATAATAGGAGACGAAGTTAAAACTCAAGAATTTAGTAAGAAACTTTTTGAAGAAGGCGTTTACGCAAAATCGATAGTATTTCCAACTGTTAGAAAGGGAACTGGGAGAGTAAGAAATATGCCCACGGCAGCTCATACAAAAGAAATGTTAGATGAAGCTTTAGCTACTTATGCAAAAGTTGGCAGAGAAATGAACATAATAAAATAAGGAATATGCAGCTCCGCAGGAGCTGATTTAATTTAGGTATAACACATAATTACTAGGTGTTATACCTAAATTAATATTAAATATTAGGAATATTTATTTAATGTAGAGAGGAAGGGTGTAAAATGAAAAAAATATTAGTAACAGGGGCATTAGGACAAATAGGTTCTGAACTCGTAATGAAAATGAGAGAAATTTATGGCAGTAATAATGTAATAGCTACAGATTTAAGGAAATCTGAGGATAGTCAAGTAGTTACTTCAGGACCTTTTGAAATACTGGATGTAACTGACCATAAAGCTATGCTTGAGCTTTGCAAAAAATATGAAATAGATTCATTAATTCATTTAGCAGCCTTATTATCAGCAACAGCTGAAGCAAAACCACTACTCGCTTGGAATATAAATATGGGTGGACTTGTAAATGCTTTAGAGGTTGCTAGAGAACTTAAATGCAAGTTCTTTACACCTAGCTCTATAGGGGCGTTTGGACCATCTACACCTAAAGATAATACTCCTCAGGATACAATCCAAAGACCAACAACTATGTATGGTGTAAATAAAGTTTCAGGAGAATTATTATGTGATTATTACTATAAGAAATTTGGGGTTGATACAAGAGGAGTACGCTTCCCAGGTTTAATTTCTTATGAAGTTCTTCCAGGTGGAGGGACAACAGATTATGCTGTTGATATATATTATGAAGCATTAAGGTCAGGTAAATACACTTCATTCATTGGCAGCGGGACAAAAATGGACATGATGTATATGCCAGATGCAATAAATGCAATAATTAAGTTAATGGAAGCTGATGCATCAAAATTAATACACAGAAATGCATTTAATATTGCGGCTATGAGTTTTGAACCAGAAGAAATAGCTAATGAAATTAAAAAACATATTCCAGGGTTTATTATGGATTATAATGTAGATCCAGTAAGACAAGGAATAGCTAATTCATGGCCAAATTCAATGGATTCAACCTGCGCTAAAAATGAATGGGGATTTACTGCTGAATATAATTTGCCTAAAATGACTATTGATATGCTCGAAAAATTAAGAGCTAAAGGAATTGGCGCTGAGTAATGAAAAGTAGGTGACTTATATGAATAAAAAAACAATAAAAGCAGTGCTTGAAATTCTTAACGAAACGTATGCGGGGACAAAGTGTGGCTTGGATTTTACAACGCATTATGAACTTTTAGTATCAACCATACTATCAGCACAGTGCACAGATGATCGAGTAAATATTGTTACAAAGAAGTTGTATAAGAAATATAATACACCAGAATCCATGATCGCTTTATCAGACTTAGAACTAGGTGAAAAAATTAAAAGCTGTGGATTTTATAATAATAAGAGTAAAAATATTTTGGGAGCTACAAAATTAATATTAGAAAAATATAATGGAGAAGTGCCAAGCACGATGGAAGAATTAATAGATCTTCCAGGAGTTGGGAGAAAAACTGCTAATGTGGTTTTATCTAATGCATTTGGTATTCCGGCAATTGCTGTAGATACTCACGTTTTTAGAGTATCAAACAGAATAGGGCTTGCCCCAGGAAAGAACGTTTACGAGGTAGAGCAGAAGCTTATGAAAAATATTCCTAAAAAAATGTGGAGTGATGCTCATCATTACATTATATGGCATGGCAGAAAAATATGTAAAGCTAGGAAACCTAATTGCGAGGTGTGTCCAATAGCTCCTTATTGTGAATTTCTAAATGGAAAAGGAAAATAGGTAGCAAACTTTAGCTAGCTGAAAATCGAAAAATAAAAGCCCTTTATATTTTGAAAATATTAAAGAGCTTTTATTTTTTGAATATACTAATGGGATTATATTTTTAAAATTTTTACTATATTAAATTTAGTTAATGTACATTATGTACTTAAACATAAGTATAAAATGACAAAGGCTTCCAAGCATAATAAAAATATGAAATATCTCGTGAAATCCAAAAAGCTTTAGGTTTATTTTGGGACGTTTAGTAGCGTATATAACAGCTCCTACAGTATAAAAGAGCCCACCGGCTAGTAGCCAGATAAATCCACCTAAGGATATAGCCTTTATAATAGGGACAATAGCAATGACAGAAATCCAACCCATTAAAATATAGAATCCAGTGTATAGCGATCTAGGGGCATCAAACCAAACTATCTTCAAAACAATTCCTATAAGAGCTAAAATCCAAATACCAAAAAAAAGGAGGGTTCCAATGGTGCCTTTTAAAGCGATTAAGCATATAGGAGTATATGTCCCTGCTATTAGAACATATATCATAGAATGATCTACTCTTCTAAGTATTTTTATAACCTTTTGTGAAGATAAGGACTGGTGATATGTTGAACTCGCACAATAAAGGAGTATTGAACTTACCCCAAATACTGCAAGTATAATAGTGTTATACATATTTGAAATGATTAAGGAATATTTAATTAGAAGAATTAAACCTATTAGGGATAAAAAAGCGCCAGCTAAGTGTGTAAGGCTGCTTACAGGTTCTCTAAATTTTGATAACAAATCACTCACTCCTTTAAAATTAAAATTTATTATTTAAATCTAATGATTTTAAAAAATAAGGATAAACTTTTTGTAACATTTACTAGTTAAATATAGGTTTCAGTTATAGTAAGTCGATATATAGTTTTTGAAACTATATTAGCTATGTATTAATACTACATTATAAAGTGATAAAAATCAATAGTAATAATATTAAATTTATAGTTAATATTGTAACATCTAAGATGATGATTTAATTATTACAAACACCATCAAACAAAAGTCATAAGTTAGAGTGCTTATAATTGTAGATTATTCATAATTGTGGATTATGAGTAATCTATGCTATATAATGAAGGCGAGGTGGAATAAATGGATTATAACAAGGAAAGTCTAAATGAATTAGTTGAAGAGATTATAGGAACAAAAGATATCAATTTAATGGAAATACCGTGCGTAGATTTATATATGGATCAGGTTACAACTTTTTTTAATGAAAAGCTTGGAAGTCTTAGAAGAAATGAAGAAGATAAAATTCTTACAAAAACTATGATTAATAATTATACTAAAGGTAAGGTTTTGATGCCAGCAAAAAATAAAAAATATACTAATGAACATATGATTCTGCTGACACTTATCTATAATTTGAAGCAGACTATATCAATTAATGATATTAATACAATATTTGATCCTATTATTGATATAAAAGCTCCTCAAAGTATGAGTATTCCATTAAAAGATTTATATAATAATTTTTTAGCAATTAAAGAAGTTCAAAATCAAGAGTTTGCAGAAGATATAGATAAAGATACCGAATTTATAAAAGAGAGAATTAAAGAAATGGGAAAAAAAGATGGGGAGTTAATAGAATTAATATTAATGATATTACTACTTATTAATAAAGCTAATATGCAAAAGAGAATGGCGGAAAAATTAATTGATAACTTTTTGAAAAAAAAATAATAAATTTTGTACATATTTCATTTATGGAGTTCTGATATAAAACTTAGTAATGAAAAATAAACTATTAACAGTTATTTTATTTAAATATGCTTATAAAAAGTGTTTAAAATTCGAGCTAATTGTAATATAATGGTATATATCTAGTGAATTAGTTTATGAATGATAAGGAGATGAGCATATGTCAAAAGTTGTAGAAAAATTTTTAAAGTATGTTAGTTACGATACTAAATCTGATGAGGAATCAACTACGGTTCCAAGCACAACTGGCCAAATGAGACTTGCGACAGAATTAGTTAAGGAATTAAAGGCAATGGGGCTAAAACAGGCAAGTGTAGATGATAATGGATATATAATGGCGACTGTCCCCGCAAATGTACAAAAAAACATACCAACTATAGGATTTATAGCACATATGGATACCGCTCCAGATATATCAGGAAAAAATGTTAACCCTAAATTTGTGTACAACTATGATGGCGAAGACATAATATTAAATAAAGAAAATAATATAGCACTGTCTCCAAAAGATTTTCCGGAACTAAAGAATTACGTAGGGAAAACCCTTATAACCACCGATGGAACTACGTTACTGGGGGCTGATGATAAAGCAGGAATTTCAGAAATAATGTCTGCTGTAGAATACTTAATAGAAAACCCCCATATCCCACATGGTACTATTCGTATTGGATTTACACCAGACGAAGAAATAGGCCGTGGTGCAGATATTTTTGACGTGAAAAAATTTGATGCAGATTTTGCATACACTATGGATGGAGGAACTATCGGAGAACTAGAATATGAAAATTTCAACGCCGCAGGAGCAAAAATTTGTATTCATGGAAGAAATGTTCACCCGGGTTCGGCGAAAGGAAAGATGATTCACTCTACACTTATAGCAAACGAATTTGTAAATTCAATGCCACAAAATGAGACACCCTCAAATACAGAAGGTTATGAAGGATTCTATCATTTGATTAGTCTTAATGGTGAAGTTGAGGAATCAAAACTTCAATATATTATAAGGGATTTTAATAGTGAAAGATTTGAAAATAGGAAGGTATTTATCAAGGATGTAGCATATAAACTAAATAAAAAATATGGTAATGGTACAGTTGAAATAGATGTTAAGGACCAATATTTTAATATGAAAGAAAAGATAGAGCCGGTTAAACATATTGTAGATACAGCATTCTTGGCTATGAAAGAAGTAGGGATAAATCCTATAACGCAACCTATTAGAGGCGGTACGGATGGTGCAAGGCTTTCCTTTATGGGACTTCCAACGCCCAATATATTCGCAGGTGGACATAATTTCCATGGTAAATATGAATTCATTCCAACATTTGCTATGGAAAAAGCTGTTGAAGTGATACTTAAAATAGTTGAGTTATATGCTGGTAAATAATACGGTGAATCTTTACAATAAAGAAAACCATTATATTTTTATATAATGGTTTTCTTTATTCAGGTTGTTTACAAACCCAGTATAATTTTTTTATTATACTGGGCTTTTTACATGCAATTATGCGATAGCATTTTGAGTTATGGATAAATGTAAAATAACAACTATCTTCTTAGTTAGAAAATCAAAAAACAGTAAAGATAGCAGGCTAGCTATCTTTTTCATATTCTGCACTGCTGCTGTAAGCAGACACTGCTCTTGCACATTTTCTAATCCACGCATATGGCAATAGCGAAGCCCATGCAGTTGTTTTGAATCTGCGAAGCTTCGCTCTATAGTTTCTTTTCTTCTTCTATATATATTTCTGCCTTTATCTGTTCTGGTGAACTTTACAACATCTTCTTTATACGTTTCCCAAACATGTCTTCTAATAGTTTTAAACTTGCTTTTTGCAGAAAAGCATTGAGCTCTATTTGGACATATCTCGCAATATTTTGCATTACCAACATATTCTTTATATCCTTCTCTTGTTGTCGTTTTATAATGTAAAGCCCTTAGGTCAGGGCATACGTAAATGTCCTGTTCTTTAAGATATTGGAATTTATTTTTTGTGTACATTCCTTTTGTATGTGGAGACCTACGGTATCCCATTACAGATTTTAATTCCCTCTCATATAGTTCTTTACATATAAGATTTGTAGCATAACCAGCATCTGCACCAACATATTTTGTATTAAAATTAAACTTTTTTATTTGCACATCTAATCTATCGATATAAGGATCAACATCATTTATGTTTCCAGGAGTAACATACACATCAGTAATTATATTATGTCTGCTATCGACAGTTCTGTGATCTAAATATGAGAAGCCTTCCGGCTTGCCATCTCTCATCATATATCCACTGTCAGGGTCGGTTGTGCTAACTTTAGTTTCTTTTATTTTGGTGACAGGTTCTTTTTCCTTTAAAGGTTTTTTACCATGGTTTATTCTATCTTCTTCCACTGCTTTATTAAGTTCAGCTACATATTCTTTCGGCGTTTTTTCAACTTCAATTTTCACAAGCTTTCGCTTATTAGCATTTGCTTTTAGGTGTGTAGAATCTGTGTAAAGTATTTTACCGGTTACCATCTTAAGATTTATAGCCTTAAATACTACTTCGTCAAATATTTTTTGAAACACATCTGTACCTTTAAATCGTCTACGCCTATTTTGGCTAAGTGTTGAATGATCTGGAATAGGATCAGTAAGACTTAGTCCTAGAAACCATCTATAAGCCACATTTACTTCAATGTCCTTTACAAGTTGTCGCTCAGATTTTATTCCAAATAAGTACCCAATAAACAGCATTTTAAAAAGTATAATAGGATCTACGCCAGGTCTTCCATTATCTAAGCAGTAATATTTTTTAGTCAGTTCTCTTATAAAAGAGAAATCCATGTATTTATCTATATTTCTCAGAATATGGTCTTTAGGAACTAAATCTTCTAAATACACCATTTCTAGTTTTTGTTGTGTGAAGTTCTTTTCATTAATCATAATAATGCCCTCCGAATTATAAAGTTTGTATCCTATATATATTCGACATTGATGTCCTAAAATCCTTTTTGAATATGAAAAAAAACACTCCAATTTTAAATTAGAGTGTTTTACATTTTATGTTTGTCAACGGTCTGAATAAAGAAAACCATTATATTTTTATATAATGGTTTTCTTTATTATTTCATCATCTCAAGCGATGATGAAATGTCGTTAAACAAATAATATTAATTAAAAGTTTGTTAACAAGTTTGTCACTAAATTGTAACATAAAGGTCTTAGAATGTAATTAAAGATAAAATAAAAAAAAGTATATATAAATCAAATTTTATTATAATGTTTGAGGGAATAATAGTTAATGACTAATATCTATACACCGGGGTAAATGAGGAGGAAAATAATATGAGCGACGATACAAATAACAATGAAACGAACGAAAACATAATCCATAGTGAAGGGGTTAACGAAAAACTTACGGTAAATGCAGATAATGATGGGTATAACGAAAAAGAAAGTGAAAACACTAATCTTAAGCTAGAAAATATTAATTATACGGAAGTAAACAATAAAAAGGTGAAAAAAAATAAATGTGGGATGGGTAAGAGAATATTATCTTACATAATAGTAGGTATAGTATGTTCTGCGCTTGGAGGTGTAGGTTCTGCTGTTGTAACAATGAATATGATTAAGGACACAAGAACGACTGGTACACCTGCAACTAATACACCGGCGTCTAGTAATTCAAATGTAAAGCTTACTACTGCTAATAGTACAGAGGAGTTAACTACACCTGAAATTGTAAAAAAGGTAGGGCCCGCTGTAGTTGCAATTTCTACAAATACATCTAGTGTAAGTAAGGATGTTAGGAGGCAAGATCAACAGCAAGAAGGTGTTGGAACTGGAATAATATTTAGTAAAGACGGATATATTTTAACTAACTATCATGTCGTAAGCGGGGCTCAGAATATTAAAGTTATGCTTAGTGATGGAAAGGAAGTTTCTGCAAAAATAATCAACTATGATGCTACAGCTGATGTAGCTGTAATTAAATTAGCTGATAATACTAATGTTCCAGGTGTGGCTGAATTTGGAGATTCAGATACGCTTCAGGTAGGGGAATCTGTGGTAGCAATAGGTAACCCTTTAGGGAAAGAATTACTGGGGTCTGTTACTAAAGGAGTTGTTAGTGCAGTTAATAGGCAAATAAGTATTGAAAATAAAGATTTAAAGTTTATTCAAACGGATGCAGCAATTAATCCAGGTAATAGTGGTGGCCCGCTTGTGAATTCTAAGGGACAAGTTATAGGGATAAATACTGCTAAAATAGGTCAAGAAGGAGTAGAAGGATTGGGGTTTTCAATACCGATTAATACAATAAATCCTAAAATTGAGAGTTTGCTTAAACCGGTTCTTAACATAGGAATTTCTTGCAGAGACATCACTGAAGATATTTCAAAGGAATACAATATTCCAGTGGGAGTATACATTGCACAAATTAAAGAGTTTAGTGCCGCAGAGAAATCTGGAATGCGAGTAGAGGACACAATTATTAAATTTGATGGTAAAAAGATTAAAACTGTGGAAGAAATAAATAAGATTAAAGGTACACATAAAGCAGGTGACATAATTAAAATAGAATTGGTTAGAGAAGGAAAGACGATAAAAGTAAATTTAACACTTTCTGAGTAAATTTAACGACATCAATTCGCGGCTCCACAGGAGATGATTTAATGTATAGGATAAATAAAAGAAGCAGGGAATCATACGATTCTCTGCTTCTTTTATTTATTAACAAATTTTTAAATTTAAAACACATAAAAAATATCTTTTGTGGGAAAATAGCAGTGAAGGAGTGATGAAAATGGAAATGAACACCAGAGACACTATTATGAAAAAATTATTAGATGCACAAGAAAATACTAGAGATTATCAATCATTTGCAAGAGAAGTATCGGAAGAAACAGTAAGTAATACATTTAGGGAATTTGCAGAACAATCTGCAATGCAAGCTCAAAAATTGCAAGAATTATTAAATGTGCATGACGGAAAGTAGAAATATTAGCTATTTAAATTAAGTTACTTATAACTCATATTATATTGCAGCCCTAAAAGTGATAATTAACAAGGGTAAAGCCACTTGGCTCATTGAGCATCAGGTGGCTTTAAATTCTAAGTTTTATAAAACTCTTTTTATAAGTTTACTCGTTGTTCTTTAATAAGTCCTTTTCTGTATGCTGTAAGAAGCGACTCTAAATCTTTAATTTGATCCTGAATGTCGAGACCTACATCCGTATCTATTACACGTATACGATACGTAGATTTTTCTAGAACTATAGTAGAAGAAAGAATATCCTTACCTTCATCGATAGCCTTTTGCGTAGATTCAAAAGGTGCATGGGATGCTAAAAGCAATCCATAGGAATTATAAATAAGTGTATAGCCTGCGATGCCTGTTTCTGGTTGGTAAGCCTTAGAAAAACCACCATCAATAACTAAAAGTTTACCATTAGCTTTTATAGGACTCTCTCCTTGTATAGTTCTTACAGGAACATGACCATTTATAATATGTGAATCATGGGGGTTTAACTCAAATTCAGCCAATATATTATTGCATATTGTTTCATCATCCCTATATTTATAGTATGGATTTTTAACTTCTGTATGAGCGCTTTTGTCATTTATAAAATATCGCTCAAAGGTAGTCATTCTATCCTTTCCAAATAAAGGCGAATTACAACCACACCACAAATACCATATGGTGTCCAAAGCATAAAGCTTAGATTCTGAATTTGCTTTCCCAAAATAGGCTTCTCTTGCGACACGTTCAGTTCTATCTATATAGGATTTTCCACTATAAGTGATGTTATCTATTTTCATTTTCTTAAAACTACCATCATCAGTCAGTGCAACGCATCCATGATAAAGCAAATTGGAGTTATATCTTAAGTACATACTACCTTTAGAATATAAGAAACGTATATGCTTTTGGAGCTTTTCACTATTTGAGAAAGAGGATTTAAGTTTGTCAATAAGTTCCCTTTCCTCTTCAGATAATTTATAAGGGTTACTTGGATCTATAGTTGGGAAATTAGTATCGTTTAGCGTATATTCTTTTCCCTCAATTTTAATGATACCCTTTTCATAGTCTATCTCATCAAGAAGTAGCCTGTCCTGCATTTCATAATTAGGACGCCTTTTTATTATCGCACCTTCAAGCTTAAATTGAATTATAGAAATGGCTTTATGCATTTGAGACATTAGGTTAAGGTCTTTTTCTCCATAATTATCTTCAGAAAGAACTTTAGGCTTAAAGGATTTACATGGGTCATCCTTATAAAAATGTAGAGCGAAGGTTGCCAGGGGCAATAAGTTAATGCCGTAACCTTCTTCTATAGTATCTAAATTTGCATACCTCGTTGAAATACGAAGAACAGTAGCAATACAACTTTCAGAGCCGGAGGCTGCTCCCATCCAAAGTATATCGTGGTTACCCCATTGTATATCAATAGAGTGGTAACGCATAAGGGTATCTAAGATTATATGAGCTCCAGGTCCTCTATCATAAATATCGCCTAAAATATGAAGCCTATCTACAGTAAGCCTTTGAATTAGGTTTGAAATAGCAATTATAAATTCTTTAGCTCTCCCAATTTTAATTATGGTTTGAATAATTCCATTGTAATACTCCTGTTTATTAAAAGTGCTTTGTTGTTCGTGAAGTAATTCTTCAATAATGTACGAAAAATCTACAGGCAGTGCTTTCCTGACTTTAGATCTAGTATATTTTGAGGAGATGGTTCTACAAATTTTAATAAGTTTATGAAGAGTGATTTTGTACCAATCGTCTATATCATCCTCTTCTTTAAGCGCTAGGTCTAACTTTTGTTCAGGGTAATATATAAGGGTTGCTAGTTCTTTTTTTTCACTATCTCTCAGTGAATTACCAAAAATATCATTAATCTTTCTTTTGATTACGCCAGAGGCATTCCTAAGAACATGGTTGAAGGATTCATATTCGCCATGAATATCTGTAAGAAAATGCTCAGTTCCTTTAGGTAGGTTTAAGATAGCTTGTAGATTTATTATTTCGGTACAAGCATCTGGAATTGTGGGATACTTGCTAGCCAACAACTTAACATATCTCAAATCTTCCTCTATAGCATCAATTGGTGTCTCACTAGAAAATATCATTTTTGACTCTCCTTTATAATGGAAATAATTCTATTGGGGTAGCCCATTTAATATAAAGGCTACAGTTAATAGTATAATACATTTATATAGATTATTGTAATATTAAAGCAAAATATTTTTTATTTTAAATATAGGTTAATTTACAAAAATATGATTTTGGAGAGTACTTGTATTTGAAACAGGTAGGGCTTAAACAATAAAAAGTACACTGACTTATGCCAATGTACTTTTTAGTATAGGTAAGATATCTCTTACTATTTTATAAAATTTGATGTTTTAATGAGACTTTAGGAGTTTTCAGTAGTAAATTAGCCCTAGCAATAGCTTCTTCAACATTACTGCAGAAATTTTCTTTTCCTAGAATATCTATAAACCCATATTTTTCAAGAACATTAGTAGGCTGTCCTTGAAGATTTAATATTATTAACTGAGTGTGATGTTTTGTGCAAAGGGAGTGAAGCATTTTTAAAGCGTGGTATCCCGTAGCATCTATAGCAGGTACATTGGGCATTTTTACAATTAATATTTTAGTAGGAATACCTATTTCTCTAATAGCATGTACAAATTTATCTGCTGCACCGAAAAAGAAAGGTCCATTAATTTCATATAGAGATACATTTTCTGGAGTCTTTATGCTATCTATAAGTTCTACTTGGTCTTCGTCTTTATGTTCATCTAGAACAAATCGTACGTCTGTAACATCTGCCATTCTTCTCATAAATAGCAATGATGCAAGAAGTAAGCCTACTCCTATAGCGATTACTAGATCGAGGAAGAGTGTCAAAAAAAAGGTAACTAAGAGCACTAAAGCATCACTTTTAGGAGCTTTAAATATTTGCTTAAAGGATTCCCATTCTCCCATATTGTACGACACTATAATTAATATTGCTGCCAAAGACGACATAGGTACAAGTTTTACATATGGCATAAATAATAAAAGTATTACGAGCAGTGCTAAAGCATGAACAATACCCGCAACAGGAGTTCTGCCACCGTTTTTTACATTAGCGGCAGTTCGTGCTATTGCACCAGTTACAGGAATGCCTCCCACAAGACCAGAACAAATATTAGCAAACCCTTGAGCTACAAGTTCCATATTAGATCGGTGTGAACCACCAATCATACCATCAGCGACTACTGCAGATAGTAAGGACTCTATACCACCTAAAATTGCAATTGTTAGAGCTGGAAGCATGAGTTCTTTTATCATACTAAAAGAAGTATGAGGAAGAGAAATACTGGGCAATGAACTTGAAATCTCACCAAACCGGCTTCCGATAGTTTCTATATTTAAATTAAATAAAAGGGTTAATATAGTGGCTATCACTATCGAGACAAGCGTCCCTGGAATTTTTTTATTTACTTTAGGCCAAAATATAATTATTAAAAGTGAAAGAATACCAATAATCATACTTTGCATGTTTAAAGTGTTTAAATTATTAAAGTAAGCAATCCATTTAGGAACAAAGTCTGAAGGCACGGTTTGCATGGTTAGCCCAAAGAAGTCTTTAATCTGAGTGGAGAAAATAATAATAGCGATACCGCTTGTAAATCCGGTGGTAATAGGGTAGGGAATAAATTTTAACATACCACCAAATTTAAGAAGTCCCATTATTATAAGAAAGATGCCTGCGAGTATTGTCGATACAATTAGGCCATCGATGCCATATTTTTCAACAATACCAAATACAATAACTACAAAAGCACCAGTAGGACCACCAATTTGAACCCTGCTTCCTCCAAGCAAAGAGATTACAAATCCGCCGACGATTGCTGTATAAATCCCTTTTTCGGGAGAGGCACCAGAAGCTATGGCAAGAGCGATAGATAAGGGGAGAGCAATAATAGCAACAATAATTCCAGCAACAAAATCTTTGATAAACTGCTCTTTAGAATAATTTTTTAAACAGGTAAATAGTTTTGGGACGAACATAATTTTCACTCCTCTATTTTAATTAGCATTCGAATATTAAAAATAACTATAAAAGAGTATTATTTTAATTAGCATTCGAATATTAAAAATAGATACATATGAGTACTACTTTACTCCAAATATAATTATTTTTAATATTATTATACTTGAATATTACTTTACTCCAAATATATTAGTTTTTGATATTAAAATTCTATAAACAACAAAACTGTATTTAGGTATACGTGATATTAAATACTGTATAACATATTTATTATATCATATTTTACACAAAAAAAATATATTTTGTTATAAGAGAAAATCCTTTTATTGATTTGGTATAACATTTTTGATACAATATTGAATGTTAGATAGGCGTGTGAAATAATAAATCCTATTAATGCTAAACTAACATATAAGGGGACATATTATGGAACAAAATGAGCATTTGTTTAATATACATTCGTTATATAATCTAGCGAGATATGCTTTTTTAAAAATTGAATCTAATTACGCAAGGATGGTAGAAACTTCAGGTATAACTTTGCCACAACTTAGAATTCTTTGGATTATCAAAGTGTTTCCAGGAATTTCACTTAGTAGCGTCGCAAGGATTGGATGCTGGACTTCGCCTACTGTTAGTAATATGATTAAAATTTTGATGAGTAAAAATTTGATATTTAAAGAAGAAGCTAATAATAAAAAGGCATATAAATTTCAATTAACAGAAAAGGGTAATTGGTTTATTTATATAAATAAACAGGATAAGAAAAAAAAGATCTATCTTTTTGACTTAATAGGATTATTTTCACATAAGGAATTAGATTTTATTATAGAAATTTTTACTGGAATTATAATAAAAGAAAACAAAGAGTTTATTTTTGATTATATTGAGAAGCTTAATGAAATGAATTTAAAGATTGATTTAACAGATTTTGATACAAATGAAGTTAGTATTATAAAAAAGACTATTAGTGTATATAATCTTTCAAGAACATTCATATTAACTATTAAAAGCAATCATAGTGAACCACTTAAGGAATTTAATGTAACTTATGCTCAGCTTAGAGCCTTGTGGATAATTGCTGCATTCCCAGGTATTACATCAAGTGAATTAAGTGAAATTAGCTTTTGGTCACCTTCTACAGTTCATGTAATAGTAAAGAATTTAAATAGTAAGCATTTTATTCATAAAGAAAAAGCTCTAATAAAAAATGCCTATTACTTAGATATATCTCAGCAAGGCGAAATGTTAATAATAGAAGATTATAACAAGAATCAAAAAACTTTACTAATCTTTGAAGAATTGAAAGAGATTAGTCCGCAGGATATTTTAAGGTTAAATTCTCTTTTAGTGAGAATGAATATTAGATTAGGAAATTACAAAACAGAAGAATACGTAAAAAAAACTTTTGCGTTTATTGAAAGTAGTGCATTGGGAGATTGAAAATTTAGACTCTGTTTAAGGAAGCTGTTGATAATTTAGTGAAATAAAGGAATCTATAATGGATTCCTTTATTTTATTAAATTTTACAATTGTTTGAAAATTATAAAAGGTTGTTACCTAAAGGATACATTTAAATAATATATTTTTGAAATAGTACATAATTTCAGAGAATAAATAGCAAAGTAGTATAGTACGCTTAATAAATTCATAAATTATTATATAAGGATAGATTTGCTTTAATAATTATATCTATTATAATTAGATACATCAAATAGTTGATAACTATTATATATTCTATAAAACAAAAAGGTGGTATAGAAATGAATAAAACATTAAGAACGATTGCAATTGTTGCAGCAATATTTCTAGTAATAACAATGCCCATTATTGGAGGTTACAACAAAATTGTAAGTTTAGAACAAAAGGTAAAAGTGACAGAAGGAAACATAGATACACAATTGCAAAGAAGGTCTGATTTAATTCCTAATTTGGTAGAAACGGTGAAAGGCTATGCTTCTCAGGAAAAAGATATATTTATAAAAATAGCAGATGCCAGAGCTAAACTTGCAGGAGCAAAAACGGTGCCAGAAAAAGCTCAAGCGGATAGCGAACTTGGAAGTGCGGTTTCAAGGCTTTTAGTAGTTGTAGAAAATTATCCGGATTTAAAATCTAGTCAGAATTTTAGGGATTTAACGGTAGCTCTAGAAGGTACAGAAAATAGAATAGGAACAGCGAGGCAGGATTATAACACAAATGTTTCAAGTTACAACAGCACAATTAAAAAATTCCCGACGAACATTATTGCAGGGATTTTTAGATTTGATGAAAAGGCATATTATAAGGCTAGTGAATCAGCTAAAGTAGTACCAAAAGTTGACTTTACTAAGTAGGAGATAGAATATGAAGACTTATTTAATGAAATTAATTAGGAAGATTCATAATTTTTCATCAAACATGATTACGAAAGCAAAAATCAGCACGAAAATTGTTTGTGTAGTTATGATAAGCGTATTTTTACTGAGTCAAGTAACAGTTATGAATATAGTGAATGCAGAGACCAAATATCCTAAAGCTACAGAATTAAAATATGTTAATGATTACGCTGGAGTGATAGATAGTAAATCTACAGAATATATTTTGTCAGTGGGTAAGGAATTAGAAGCTAAAACAGGTGCACAGGCTGCTGTTGTGGTTGTAGATTCGCTTCAGGGAGAGCCTATAGAATCTTATACTACTGGTATTTTTAGAAGCTTTGGTATTGGACAAAAGGATAAAAATAATGGGCTATTGATTTTATTATCAATGAAAGAGAAAAAGTGGAGAGTCGAGGTAGGAACAGGTCTAGAAGGTGCTGTTACGGATATATACTCCTCAAGAGTTATGAATGATTTTGCAGTGCCAAAATTTAAGCAAAATCAATATGGAGAGGGTCTTAGGGCAGCATATTCCACTTTAGCAGATAATATAGCTAAAGAATACAATGTAAAACTAGATAAGAACGTTAATGTTCCACAATATGTTGAAAGTTCAAATGTCTCTAAAAAGGGAAGTGGAATTGTAGCAATAGGATTTATTGTATTAATTTTTCTTGATTTTGTTCTTAATAGAGGAAGAATAACTAGATTTATTATTACATTGCTATTTTGGAGTTCAATCGGTAGACGAGGTGGCGGAAATGGTGGTGGCTTCGGAGGTTCCGGAGGTGGTTCTGGAGGCTTTGGAGGCGGTTCATCAAGTGGCGGAGGATCTTCTGGAGGTTGGTAATAAAATAATTTGGTGGAATTAAATATTAAAAAGCAGAAAAACAATGTGATATGCTCCCCTTAAAGTGAATTGAACCCCAAAAGTTGAACAAGATATTTCATGTATGGTACCAGTAGTTTAATGTAACTGCTGGTCGTTTTACGCTACTGATTTTCTATAATTAACTGGACTTAACCAATTGAAACTCTGTTTGATTCAATCATTGTTAGAGTATTTGATATAATGGATTAATTCCCTCTTTATTTCTTCCATTGATGTAAATTCCCTTATATACAATAGCTCAGTTTTTAAAATACTAAAAAAATTTTCTACTACTGCATTATCATGACAGTTTGCTTTACGTGACATACTTTGTTGAAGTCCTTTTGCTATTAATTTATTTCGATATGATTTTTGTTGATATTGCCAACCCTGATCCGAATGCAAAATAAGTCTCGTGTTATCGGGTAGCTTTCTAAAAGCTTGTTCCAATGTATGATTAATTTGCATCATATTTGCATGGTCATTAAGATCATAACTAATAATTTCACGATTATATAAATCCAGAATTACTGATAAGTATGTTTTTTGACCACAAAATGAAATTTGACTGATATCCGTTACCCATTTTTGATTAGGTTTGTTCGCTTTAAAATTCCTGTTTAATATGTTAGGTGCAATTTTCCCAACATGACCCTTATAAGAGTTATATTTCTTTATTCTTACACAACAAAACAGTCCCAGAGAATTCATTAATTTTAGTACTGTCTTATGATTAATTGTATATCCGAATTTGTGTAACTCTGCTGTAATACGTCTGTAACCATATCTTTTTTGATTCTTACCAAAGATTTCTATAATCTTTGGCTTTATTGTGCGCCCGGCATGGGCGCAATCTAATGGGTGAAAGTCCCTAGCACGGGTTAATAGTGCCAAGTGCATAGCTTAAGACAAGGGTGTCCATCGTGAGATGGAATCTGAAGGAAGTTGGCGGCCAAACTCCGGTCTGACGAACAGAAACTACATATAAGGCATATGCTTGTGGGTAAGTTTGCAATACAAAACGAAGCCCAAAACTATTCGAAACAAGTGGTGTAAATGTAGCAGATAGATGGAGTGAAAGATTGCGTTCTTACCCGGGGAGATCTGATAGGTAAGTTGTGGATATGAATTTAGAAATAACAACCCATACAGTGATGTATGGCTGAACTATCAGAAGTCAGCAGACGTCATAGTACCATGCAAAACGCGTTAGCGTGGGAAGGACTGAACAATAGGAGGTTTGGAATTTTGAAGGATACGAGAAAATATGATAAAAGCAGACAACTTCATAAAGAAGGCTCTCTACGAGAGAATAGAGTGGAACTCGAAGGTAATGTAGAAGTGCATAGTATTTCCTCTATGTCAGAAGAAGGAAGAAACGATGTGAATGAATATGATAATGGTTTACTCGAGCAGATATTATCGAGAGATAATATGAATAAAGCATATAAAAGAGTAAAAGCCAATAAAGGAAGTCATGGGATTGATGGTTTGACAGTAGATGAACTTCTACATTATCTAAAAGAGCATGGACAAGAATTAAGGCAATCATTATTAGAAAGTAGATATAGACCTCTAGCCGTAAGAAGGGTAGAAATACCAAAACCTGACGGTGGAATTAGGCTACTTGGAATACCTACTGTATTAGATAGAGTTATTCAACAAGCGATATCACAAACTCTAATACCAATATATGAAAAGAAATTTTCTGATAATAGTTACGGTTTTAGACCTTTAAGAAGTGGAAAACAAGCTGTTGAAAAATGTAGGGGATATATTAATGCTGGACATACATGGACGGTGAATATAGACCTTTCTAAATACTTTGATACGATAAATCATGATAAATTAATAAGGATACTATCGGAAGATATTAAAGATAGTAGAGTAATTTCTCTGATACGAAAGTATCTACAAAGTGGAGTGATGATAAATGGGGTATTTATGAATACAGAAGAAGGAGCACCTCAAGGCGGGCCTTTGTCCCCATTATTAAGTAACGTAATGTTACATGAACTCGATGTAGAACTAACAAAACGAGGACTAAACTTTTGTAGATATGCTGATGATGCGAATATATACGTCAAAAGTGAGAAATCAGCAAATAGAGTAATGAAGAGTATTACGAGATTTATTGAGGAAAAGTTAAAGCTTAGAGTGAATAAAGAAAAGAGTACAGTAGATAGACCTTGGAAACTTAAATTTTTAGGATTTTCATTTTACCGAGCAAAAGGTGAATACAGAATGAGAGTTCCTCAAAAACCTATAATCAAATTCAAAGCAAAGCTAAAAGAATTAACTTCAAGAAGTAATGCGATGAGCATGAAATATAGGTTTATGAAACTTAAGCAAGTGATAGTTGGATGGATAAATTATTTTGCTATTGCAGACATTAAAAGTATTCTTAAAACACTTGATGAATGGTTAAGGCGAAGAATTAGAATGTGTTTTTGGAAACAATGGAAAAAGATTAAAACAAAATATGGGAACCTTGTTAAATTAGGAATACCAAACAATAAAGCTTTGCAATATGCAAATACAAGGAAAGGCTATTGGAGAACATCCAATAGCCCTATATTAAACAAAACATTGACCAATAAATACCTTAAAAATATAGGATTAGTTTCTATATCTGAGACATATTTATTAAAACATTAATTTCTATTGAACCGCCGTGTACCGAACGGTATGCACGGTGGTGTGAGAGGTCGCTAAATAAATTAATTATTTAGCTCCTACTCGATTCTTCATACCTATCTAGTCTGTTCATTCGTTTTATATAATAATAGTAAACACTGTGTGGAATTCGTGCTATATCTAAAAGCAGCGTGATTGTGTATTTATGCCTTAATTCATAGATTACTGTTACCTTTTCTTTGGTGCTTGTCTGGATTGAATTAAGGAATTCAATTTTTTGTGTATTCTAGCTCCGCACGAAGACGCTCGTTTTCATTGTAAAGAGCTCTCTCCGTTTTTGTTTGCAAATCGCTTAGTTTTAAATTTTCACAAGCACTGATTATATACTTTATAGGTTCTCCTTTTTTTCGACCACGATGATCTATAGCTAAAAATTCTTTGCCGTTTTCAATATATAGTCTTTTCCATCTAAGAACTAAAGATTCATCAAGATTATATTTAGAACATACCTCATGTTTTGAAAGACCACTATTTATTAATTCTTCTGCAACCTTTATGCGAAAGTCACCTGTATATTTATTCCGTTTCCCATTACGAGGTACAAGCGCACCGTTGCCATGTAATTCCTGAATTTTTTCCCAGCCTCGTATTGTTTGGGGAGCGACATCATATTTTCTTGCTAACCATTGCGTGATCCATTATTAGCTTTCTTCCATTCATCAAGTATTTCTAAACGTTTTTCAAGCGTGTATTTTACTTTCAAAAAAATCACCCCTTCTATAAACAATTATAATACTTTGTCCAATAAAAGGGGTTCAATTCAGTGCAAGTCCAATAATACATAGTGATCGTAGATATCAATACACTTCCCATGGATTTAAAAATAAATTGGCTGATGCAGAAATGACGCATAGCATGTCACGAGTAGGAAAGTGTATCGACAATGGATCAATGGAAGGCTTTTGGAGAATTCTCAGGTGTGAAAAGTACTACTTGCACAAATATAATGCATATGAAGATCTTTTTAATGCAATTGATGAATATATCATCTTCTACAATACCAAGAGACTACAAAAAAAATTAAACGGCCTTAGCCTCCTGCAATTTAGGGCTTTAGCCGCTTAAGTCAATTTTATTATTTGACCTGTCTACTTGACAGGGGGCAGTTCAGAATGATATTACTCTTTTGGTACATTTTGTTTATTTGTCTATTTTTTCTGGTATAGATCGCAATAGGGTGCAGTTCACAATACAGGACTCATATTTTAGTATTGGTATAGGTCATTTTTTAGAACTGTCTAGTTTATGGGTTACAGTTCAGTGTTTTCTGCTTTTTAATATTTAGAAATAATCACTATGAAAGCTTATGAGTTTTATGGTAAGTTTTTATTTCTAATTTTTTTACTCTGTTTTAATGACATTTCAGAAGGAAAGTCTCTCACTTTTATAGTTGGAAGTTCCATACTATAACAAAGAGAAAACTTCAGTGGGAGTATAAATATCCTTCTGAAGTCGTCAATTCATCTTCTTCGAAGCTGTGCAGCTCCGAAGGAGATGATTTAATGTGGCAATAATGATTTTAGCAATATTCTTAATAAGAAGTATAATTTATTAGGATTTAATAAACTTCAATACTTCTTTGAAAGAGGTATAAAAGTAATAATACTTGATATACCTTTAGTAAGTACATAAGATAACAAACTGGACTACGCTATAATAATATGCTTATTAACTTCTTATCTTATATAGCAGACAAGGAGAGGGAAAAACTAGCATTATCATAAGGACAGCCCTTGTTACTAAAAGAGTGAGTTACTATTTACAGGCTGTTAAGAGAGATTTTTTGAATTCTAAGCTTGTGTATTGTCAACCAAGATCACTATAAAGTATTAAGGGTTTAGTAGGTTTTTATAGCGTCAAGGCATTTTTGACGGCTTTTAATGCCAATTTCGTATCTATATATTTAGACATAGAATGGCCTAGTATTTTTCTGGTGTGAAAGTCCATTACTGAGGCTAGGTAACTCCAACCATATTTAATCGTATATATGTAAGTTATATCAGTTACCCATTTTTCATTTATTGTACTTGTGGTGAAATCTCTTTTTAATATATTTTCTTTTTCCACAACTTTGTTTTTGGATGAAGTTGGTCTATATTTTTTAATAATTATAGATTTTATACCCAGCTTGGTCATTATTCTCTGCGTCCTTTTCAAACTAATATTTATACTGAATTCTTGAAGGGCTTTATTAATTTTCGGGGATCCATAACGCTTTTTACTTTCAATCATTTGGTTTTCTAATTCACGCTTGCATGGCTTCTTACTTAGATGCTTGTAATATGAACTCCTGGAGACCTTTAGGAGTTTGCACATGATTTTAATACCATGCTCCTTCTTATTATTAGTAATGAAATCAAATATCCAGGTTATTTCCTTGCGAATATGGCAGTGGCTTTTTTTATATTTCATTTTCCTCTTCAAGTATTGCCACTTTTTTAACATTTTCTGATATTCTGCTGTAGTTATAGTTTTATCTTTATCTACAGCTATTGGTTTTAATTTATTTATCCATACTGTTACTGTTGATTTTGCTATGCCATATTCGCGACTTAAATCTGCCAAGGACTTTCCAGGATGATATAGTTCCACCAAAGCATTTTTAAATTCATAAGTATATTATTTTTTACTGCTTACCATTGGAGACAATTCTCTTCAACTCTTATTTTATACCGTTTGAGTTTTCGTGTCGACAATACTATACTAACACTACTCATTGCATTATCACATTTCTGACACATTATATAAAGAATAAAATTGTCCGCGTTTTTCTAATAATTCATCAAAGCTACCCATCTCTGTTACTTTTCCATTTCCCATCATAATGATTGCATCATATTGCCTAAGTAGCTCTTCATTTAATTTATGTGTTATAACAACTTTTGTTATCCCTTCAAACTGAAGAATCTCTTTTTCAACCATGGTTGCGGTAGTATTATCTAGTGAAGCCATTGCCTCGTCCATCATTAAGATTGGCGTTTCTTTTAATAAGCACCTTGCTATTGAAATGCGCTGTCGTTCGCCGCCAGAAAGCTTGCTTCCATTTTCACCGCACATATAGTCAATCCCCTTCGCCTGAATAAGCGCAACTAGACCTGACCTTTCAACTGCAAGCCGCACCTTATCTTCACTAAACTTTTTATACATGGTAATGTTTTCTTCAATCGTTCCATCAAATATAAATACGTTCTGCTGGATGATAGATAGTAAATCGTATAAACTTTCCGACTTTATATCATTTATATTGACTCCATCAATCGTTATATCCCCTTGAAACTCAGGATAATAATCAAGCATCAACTGAAGCAGTGTAGATTTTCCACTTCCACTAACACCTGCAATTACATAACTTTTCCCCTTTTCAATGAGTAGATTCAAGTCAGAAATAACAGGATTTCCTTCTTGATAGCCAAATGCCACATTTTGAAATCGAATTTCATTTTTAAACTCAGATAGTTCTACTTCACCACCTCTTCCCACATCTTCTTCAATCTGGTTTTCAATCTTAGCAATCAACTTATTTGCTGCACCAATTTTACTAAGTAATGTAGGGATTTCTTGTATTGGACCTATTACATAGTTAAGAAGCTGTATAAATGCTATAATCGTGCCTATGGTCATAATTCCACGAAGACAAAACACTGCCCCTACTGCAAATACTACAAATAGTACAACTGTTCCGGCCATGCCTGATAAAATGCCAATCGTATCTTCTGAACCTTTTCTCTTCTTTTTTATTTCTTCAAGTCCTTTATTTGTTTTGTCAAACACTATCTGGATTTCATTCTCTGCCTTAAAACTCTTTATTACTGAAAAGCCTGAAACCATATCCTTAACACAACCAATAAATCCTTCATTACTATCCGAAAGTTCTTTTTCAGCTTTAATTACACGGTTTCCAAATATTACAGATACTATCACTGGAAATAAAGATGCAACTACTACACATAAAAACAGTATAGGATTTAGTACAAGCATAACGCCCATACCACCAATTAATAAAGAAAATTGCTTCACTAATGATATGCTGGCTTCGATATAGTTGGTTTCAATTGATTTAACATCATTACTCAGTGCAGAAATATATTTGCTTGTAGCACTTTGATTAAATGCATTAACATTTTTACAAAGCATTCTTTCAAAAACAAATTTTTTATAACCCATCAATGCCTTATAATAAAACATGTTTCTGAAATGTTTTTCAATAAAGCCAACAATTACATTAAGTACAACAAATATTACACCACTTATTAACATTCGTATTAGATCATCCATCGTGCCTTTCGTTGCTACATTTATTAAATTCATCAATAGAATTGCTACATATACATTAAATGCCATAAGAACTATTGACAATATTACTGTAGCTACAAAATATAGCTTATTGTTTTTATAAAACTGTGCTTTATAAACTGATTTTTTCATTCTTATCCACTACCTTCTCGTTCTTAGATTTATATTTCCTGCTTTCTCTTTCATCTGATATACTTTATATGATTTTTTTCAGCCAAAGTAGCATTTATAATACTAGTTATATTTTCAATATTGTTATTTATAAAAAAATGATTTCCCTCAAAGCTATAAACTTTGAAACATTTACACACATGATTTTTCCAAGCTAATATCTCTTCCAAATTAATAGAATCTTGTTTTCCATTTAAAATTGAAACAGCACACTCAATTTTATCTTCTCTTTCTTTATAGTTATAGGTTTCTAAAATCTTAAAGTCACTTCTAATCATGGAAAGATATATTTGAAGTAACTATTTGTTCTTCATCAACTCTTCCGGGGTTGCACCAATCTCCATTACTTTTTTCATAAAATCATAATCTGGCAAATCATATGTGTTTTCTCCTTTTTTTATTATACTTGGTGATCCGTATCCTGAAAAAATATATGTTTTGGTTTTCTAAGATTTAACTCACTTAATTTATAATAGAATTCATAAGCTAAGAGACTTCCCATTCTATGTCCATATATGGACATAGCATCATTTATTATTTTTTCTTTAATATTTTCAAATATATCATCAACTGCTTCTTCTAAACTTTCATAGAAAAATTCACTAAATTTTTTCCCTCTTCATTTTAACTCTATTAGAACTACTTGAATTGAAGGATTTAAGTTGCTTTTCCATTTATAATATATGCTTTCTGATCATCCTGCATATGGCAAACAAAATAATTTCATTATTAATTTCACCCCATTATTAATCTAGTTTGTAATACTCATCAATTAAAAGAAACTGATCTATCTTTATTATGTCATTTGGAATGGCCTTATTTAATGAACAAATAGCCATTTTATAACCTGCTTCGATATCAAATTTCTTAAATACATGCTCGTTATATTGATTATTAATAATCATTTTAATATTCTGATATTTATCTATATCAATAGAAAATGATTTTAATGGTATTGATAAACCTTGTCCACAATATTTAATGTAACTTTCTTTCAATGTCCATATTTCATAAAATTTACTTAATTGAATACCTAAATCCGCTTTAACAATATAATTGAATTCACCCACAGAGAAAAAGTTTTTAGCTAGCTCTTCATATTCAATATGATTTACAGCTTCAATATCAATTCCTATTGGTTTATCATCAATTGCACATACCACAAAATCCCCAGAATGAGATATGTTAAAATTGAATTTGGGATGCCCTTTCAAATATGGCTTCCCATATTGATTTTTCTCAAACTTTATATGTTTATTTCCAATATTCAATTCTTCAGCAATTATAGTTCGTATCAATATTTCCCCAATTAATGTTCTAACCTTATCTTTTTTATTAATAAATTTTTCAATCCTATATCTTTTCTCTGAATCAATCAATAAAGAGATATTATCGAGTTTTTCTTCGCTAATATCTAAAGTCTTGACAGTATAAATTTTCATAAATCGCCCCATTATACATTTTTATTTATATCTAATATCCCTCATGTTTTTGTTGCAAAATTCATTTCACTTACATAATACTTCTTTTAATGGCGTTTTTATGTAATAACCTGTATGAATATTACATAATTTTTCGACAAATAATTCTATTCTAAGTATTTAATGTTATATTATGCTTATTAAAAAGAAGTTTTCGCAATTCTTATAGTTTAATTTTATTGTTTCACAAAACTTTAATTTGTGCATTATTCTGCAAACTATTTTCTTCCCATATAGAAAACTAAATAGTATATAGGAGGATGTGAAAAACTCCAAGTTTATTAGGAAAAAGAGGATCAACCTCTAACCTACTCATTATCACTCTGCTAAAGGCGTGTTATAGTAAGAACAAAAGGGTGATAAAATTGCTAAGAAAAAGACATAATCTTTATCGGGGGTTCTACACCTAAAACCCCGTAATTTTTGATGATACAATTTTTGCGGATTTATTCTAAAACTAAATCTGAAATTATTTTATCCAAATCAATTGCTTTTGATTATTATATTTTGATATTTTTCAAGTATTATTGATAATAACGCAGAATTGCAATAAATAATATTATTAGCAATCCCCTGTGCTAAGATAGTTGTCGTAGGTAATAATATATGATATTCTCGAACAGAGGAGAGAGGATTATTTTATGCCAAGACAAATAAATAAATATATTAAAGAAGAAAAGGACGGCTTAGTGGCAAGGTTGTTTCCACCAGAAAACATTTCTGTAGGAATTCTATCAAATGAAACAAGTATAAGTAAATCTACTTTAGTTACCTAGAAGAAAAAGGCAGAGGAATTCAATGGAAATATTAAGCCAAAAAGAAGATTAACTCCAAATGATAAATTTTTAATAGTCAGGGAGACGTACAACATGACTGAGATAGCGTTAGCAAGATATTGCAGAGAATAATGACTATATTATGATGAAGTAAAAAAATGGTCTAGTATTTGCGTGAATACAAATAATAACGCGGGTGATACTGTTGATATAAAAGAGTTAAAAGCATTTAAGACTGAGGATTCAAAACTGATCACGCCTCTTGAAAAAAACTTAAAATAAAAGAAAAAGCCTTAGCAGAAGCTGCTGCTCTACTGATCCTTAGAAAAAAGTCACAAGCGATCTTAATGGAAAACGTGGAAGAATAGTAAATCGCTCTAATCGCAGTAAAGTAGTTAATTTAATTAAGGAATCAAGGTAACCTGGTGCAAGGCTTTATGAATTGAAATATTCCCTACATTACAGTAAACTTTCTTATGAGAGGCACTGGAATGGCCTGATAATTTTATATACGGAGCTTTGCTACGCAGAAAAACATATGGTTCTTGGGATTCCGGTCTACCGTGTAACAGGTAATCAATTATTGCATTACCTGTATCCGCTAGCAAAGGAATTGTTAGAGCATATCCAGTTTTTTGTTGAATTATCTCAATTGTATTTGCTCGCCACTTAATATTTTTAAGTTTCAAATTAACTATATCACCAGCCCTTAAATCAAGCCTCAAAGCAAGTAATAATATAGCGTAGCTACGTTTGCCAGCCACGGTTTGGCAGTTAATTGTTGCAAGAAGTTTGTCTTCTTCCTTAAAAGTAACCATTGGAATCATGGTTGTTTTTCTTGCGAATATGGTTGGAATTGAATGTGATAAGTCGGTCGTAGTAATTTGCACTGAATTAAGAAACGCCAGAAATGGTCGAAGGGCTGAGAGACCTGTTCCCATGCTTGAAGCTTGGTAATAATTTGAAAGATACGGTATGAATTTGCTTACATTACCAAGCTCCAATTCGGATAAATGGTTAATTTTTTCATCTTTTAAATAACTCAAGAACTTTTTACAGATAGTTCTTCGTTGTTCAATAGTTCCCTGTCCATAGCCTTTGAGTTTTAACTGATTAATATAATTGTTTAAGACAGAAATATTTTCAGATGACTTTAAACTTATTTTACTCCATAAAGGTAAAATGGCTCATTTAACAACACTAGATTCATAACATTGCATTAGCATAGTTACGGTTTTTGGAATGAGTTTAAATTTCCATTGGGCTGTAGTCCCAGTTTCGTACTTTTGGTGATTTTACATTACATATTGATTGGCCAATTCATTTGAAAATTGTGGTGTACCATGTTTTTCAAAGTAATTACAAAGCCCTCTCCAAGCGTAGTTGTATTGCCATCGTGTCGATTGACTGTGTTTAAAAGACTTGATTTCATTCCTCGTTTTATCAATTAAATCAATAAGTGATATTTCTTTCATTAAGATGACCTCCATAATATATTCCAGATAACTATCTGGTATTATAATTATGGGTTGAATTTAAGAATCTCAATCAGTAAAAATATTATCCCGAAGTTTTAACTTATGAATACTGTATGTATAGCCTGATATCGTAAATATAGCATTATTCATAGATAAATTCGGGATAAGTAAATTATCGGGATAATCGATACATTTATCTACTCGGGACATACTATGTGTCATTTCGGCAGCAGCCGATTTTTCTTTGAATCCATGTGAGGTATAATCGATTAAGAAAAAGGGATTGCTCCCTTTCCCTCATCTAAGAACCGTACGTGAGAGTTTCCCGCTCATACGGCTCAAGCATTTCTTCACCTTTTCAGGCGGCAACAAGCGCATGCAGTTTCATCTTTCTTTGGTCAAAATAGTCCTTGCCCAAGAACGGTGTTTTTGAAATCTGCAGTTTTGGGTGTCTAACAATTTTAATCCGCCTCAAATTAATTAGACTGTAATCGTCCGTCGTGAAAAGCCATCTTTTTACGTTTTTTTCATGCCAGTATTTATTTAACCGCCACCATTGGTTCTTATTAGGGTGTCTGTGTTTTTCCCATTGCTGTAATAGGTGATAAAGGGTGTTATTAATATATGAAAAAGCTTTGCTAGCAACAACGTGTTTGTGATAATTTGTCCAACCTCTTATGACTTGATTAAGCCTTCGTATTAAATCAGATTGAGTGCTAGCTTTTCCCTCTTTAAGAATTATTGTGGAGCATTTTCTAATTATGTTTTTAATGGAGCTTTTAGAAGGTTTAACTATTAATTTCTCTTTGGATTTCTTAAATGTCCAGCCAAGAAAGTCAAATCCTTTGTCAATATGTGTAATCATAGTCTTTTCTTCTGATAGTGTGAGCCCTCTTGATTGAAGGAATTGACTAACGGTAGTTTTAAGTTCTTCGGCAACTTCTTTTGAGTTTGCAGTGATAACAAAGTCATCCGCATATCGAATTAGATTCACTTTAGTTTTGGCTCTGTAGTGATTCTCTATTTTACCTTTTGAATTTCTGTGGTATTTGTCTTGAATCACTTTTTCTAGTCCATCTAATGTCATATTTGCATATACACTAGAGATAGCTCCACCTTGTGGCGAGCCTGTTTCTGTCGGAAATAGTTTTTCTTCATATACATATCCTGATTTTAGGAACTGCTTCATAATGCTTTTATCCATTTGTATATTGTCTTGCAACCATTCATGGTTGATGTTATGTCGGGTAAGAGTGGAGCATTACTGCTCCCTACTCCCCTTGGAACCGTACTTATATGTTTCCATATATACGGCTCGAGCATGCTTTCATCCGAGACTTCTGTTCAAATTATTCCTGCAAGTTTCTTATTCAGTATACTTTTGTGGCAGTCAAATATTTGCTTTTTATTTGGTTCTGTTAATGTGCTAGAAAAGTAATTACTATACTCTTCATCACAGCTTTTGTGTACCAGTTGTATATTTTTATATTCATTAGTACCACCAAATATTTTAGGTATTTTATAGTGAGTTACCAGGATTTCTTTTCCATTTGTAATATCTTTTTTACATAAAGGGCATAAGTATTTCTGTTTTTTAGCTAATTTTTGTCTCGATTTAATATTATTTTTATCGAATTCTTTAGTCTTTCTCTTTTGAAAATAATCATTAAGTCTTTCATCAAAAGGAGTAAAGTCATGCTTTATAAGTACATGTCTGACAATCGGCGTCCACTTCATTTTAGTTAACTGTCTGCCTGTAATCGGGTCTGTAAGTATCCATTTATCCTTACTTTGTCCTGCTATATCCGGTTTGAAATATTGACTCTTTTTCCATTTATTACTTTTCTTTGGATGCAACCTATTAAGGAATCGTCTGGTTTTTATCCATAGATAATTATCTATATCGCCAAAGATTTCTTTAGCTACTTGTGTATTCCAATAATTGGCTGTTCCTATAACAACAGGATTAAGCTTTCTAATTAAATCTCCTACATTATTTCCAGTACACTCTTTAAATTTATCTGATATTTTACTTTTTAGAGTTTTAATACTCTTTTGGGATGGTTTAATTAGGAGTTTGGTTTTATTTCCGTTTTTATATGTTCTAATATTAAAGCCTAAAAAGTCAAATCCCTCTGCCACATTTGTTATTTTCGTTTTTTCTTCTGCAAGTTCTAAACCTCTTGCATTTAAGTAACCGGATAATGAATTATATACATTTTCTGCATCTTCTTTTGTATAGCACATAATTACAAAATCATCAGCATAAACAGATAGTGTATATTTCCCTCTATTTTCATACTTAATAACGCCGGTAGCAGTCTGTGTTGTTTTGTACTTGACGCCAAGAGCCTTTCCCATTCCATTAAGTGCAATATTAGCAAGTAACGGTGACGCAATCGAGCCTTGAGGTGTTCCATTATCTGTTTCATTGAAAATATTGTTATCAACATAGCCTGCTTTCAGCCAGTTATAAATGATTTCATTAGCTGGAAATGTTCCTATTTGTTCCATGATGTAGTCATGATTTAACGTTCCAAAACAGTTCTTAAAATCACCCTCAAATATCCATTGTCTCTTTTTCCTCGCCAAGGAAAGATAAATTCTCAGGATGGCGTCTTGACAACTTCTTTGAGGTCTAAATCCATACATAGTGGGTTCAAAACGAACTTCCCATTGAGGTTCTAATGATATTTTAACAATATTTTGATATACTCTATCAATGATTGTGGGAATACCTAAAGGTCGTAACTTGCCATTTTTTTTCTTTATGTAAACTCGATATGCTGGTTTAGGTTTGTGTAAATATATACTCATTTTTTGCATTTTTACATAGAGGTTATATCTTGCTTTTGAATTCAATGCTACAAATCCATCCACACCAGCTGTTTTTTTTCCTTTATTAGATTGAGTAACTCGTTTAATTGATAGTAACAAAGCACCTTGACTGTGAATAAGTAACCTTTGTAAGTCTCTTACTTTTCTTTTTTGTCCAAGTTTTTCGGCATGATATATTCGTTGTTGTAATTTCCCTACATATTTTTCAATGGATTTCCAGTCAAACTGTTGCCATTGATTATTAGTGTTAGATAATGCGGACTTCTGTTTAGAAGCATTCATCGACTGTTACCTCCCTTTTGGACATTACTTTACGCTTTATATCATGTTGCATACCTGTTTAGAAATTCAGCTCTCTTTCGAGTGTGAAAAAAAAATCACTATCCCTCCAGTTATTTCCTTTCCTGTTGTCTTTCGACTTAAGGGCATTTGCTTATTTCAACATCCTTTACCCACTGTGGAAATTAGGCTTTCCTTGCGGAAGGCTTACCATTTTTATGGACCACATTGGGCTTACCAAGTTTGACTTCTGTCAGACACGAATGGGTTAGGTCTTCCTTATATGCCGGTAGATATATGGGTTGATGCCTATATGCACTTCGATACATATTTTCCTATCTACATCAATAGCAAATATATCCCAACTATTGTCAAAGGTTTCGACACTTTATACAGAATTCATTTGCATTAACCATACCATTCTTCCCTTAACCAACTTTGTCTCGGATACTAGACATTGATTAGGTATTTCCTCATGCAACCCACAAAGGAATTACTGCCCTTGCAGTTTCAGATAGGGATATCCTTTCAACTAGGATAGGATATAGGATTAACTATATCCACTGACAATTGCGGAAGAAGTCACTTCTTGTCGCACCAAAGCAACCTTTAATATCACCTTCAAGTATCCATGTCGGAGAGCATTTTCTAGCTAATACACAAAATATTTGCTCACAAGCATCTTTTGCACTTCTTCCACGACGGAATCCAAAGGAAATAGAATCGCCCTTTGTCTCTGCGATTGGTTCAAGTGCTAGTGCATATAAGGTTTGCATTGCTCTATCATATATTGTTGGTATACCTAATGGACGTTTTTGATTTTTGCCTTTCTTTGCAATATATACTCGTTGTATATGTTAATCTAAAACTACCCCACAATTCTAATTGAAATATCCCCCACCTTACAGTAAACTTTCTTATGAGATGCATCATAAGAGGGGGAAATGGAGATGATTAAATTGAGCGAAAAACAACACATCATAATATCGGCACATCTAAACGGAAAGTCTCAAAGGTCCATAGCTAGAGAGACTGGAATTGATAGAAAAACCATTAGTAAATATGTTAAAGAATACGAAGTGGCAAGACAAGAAATTTTGAATTTTAATGGAGGAATTGATGATATAAGAGAACTTCAGGACAGTATTGTTGAGAAACCTAAATACAATTGCATAAATAGAAAAAAGAAAAAATTAACCGATGAAATTATAAATAAGATAAAGGGGTATATTGAAGAAAACCAGCAAAAACGGCATGCCGGGAGGCATAAGCAGCAAAAAAAGAAAATTGATATATATGAAGCGTTAAAAGAAGACGATTACGATATAAGTTATCCAACTGTGAGTAACTATATAAATAAATTACTTGAGAATGGAGCCGAGGCATTTATAAAATCAGAATATGAGCTTGGGGATATTTGTGAATTTGATTGGGGGGAAGTAAAGTTAACTATTAATGCTGTGGATAGAACATTTCAAATGGCTGTATTTACATCTGCAAAAGGGAATTATAGATATGCACAGTTATTTGCTAAACAAAATTCAGAGTGTTTTCAAGAAGCTCATGCTTTGTTTTTTGAACATATAGGACAAGTATATAGAACAATCGTTTATGATAACATGAGAGTTGCAGTTAAAAAATTTGTAGGACCTACTGAGAAAGAACCTACGGATGCATTGCTTAAAATGTCCATGTATTATGGCTTTGATTTTAGGTTTTGCAATACTCGAGCTGGAAATGAAAAAGGTCATGTCGAGCGAAGTGTAGAGGTAGTACGACGTAAGTCTTTTTGTAAAAATGATAGTTTTAAATCATTAGAAGAAGCTAATAAATATCTGATGGAAACATGCGATAAATTGAATAGCCAACCACATAAAATAAAAAATATGAAGACTGCAAAAGAAATTCTTAATGAGGAAAGACAACATATGGGGCCTTATATTGCAAAACTTGACACTGCTAGGATAGAAGAACCTAGAGTGGATAAATATTCGACATTCTCAGTGAATACCTGTCGGTATTCTGTACCTGATATATATGTTGGAAAAAGAATATTCATAAAAATATATTCCAATGACATTGTTTGCTTTAGTGAGGGTAAAAAAATAGCTTCCCATGAAAGGAAGTTAGGATTTTATGAATGGTCTATTAAGCTTGAACATTATCTTAATACCTTTAAAAGAAAGCCAGGATCATTAGCTTCAAGCACTGCAATGCTACAAGCAGACCCTAGGATTCAAAACATCTATGATACCTATTATAACAAAAAAGAGAAAGATTTTATAGAATTACTTTTATTTATAGGTAAAAGTAATATCTCTAAGGTCCTAAATGCAATAAATTTATTAAATAAAATAAATCCTACGGATATAACAACCGAAAAAATAAAGTCTATTTGTAATAGAGATTATACTAATTTTATCGAAAATAATGTTATCCAACTAAATTCAACTGTTGAATTTGAACCTAACGGTTTACTAGATGTGTATAAATCTTTAATACCAATATCAACGGAAGATTTTAATAATGAGGTGGCTATAATATGATAAATAAGAAGAAATTATATAAAGATATTGAAGAATTAGCAATAGATCTTAAACTTGCAGGTATAAAAAACAACTTTGAGGTGGGTGCGAAAGATGCTTGCATTAATGACATAAGCTATGAAGAATTTCTTTACAAATTATTGGAAAAAGAATCTGTTTTAAGAAGTGAAAGTAGTAAACAAAATAGAATTAGAATAGCAAAGTTTCCTTATAAAAAATATATCGAAGATCTTGTAGTTGAAGATTTACCAGTTGATGCTAAAAAGAAATTAAAGACGTTAAGTTCACTTGAATTTATTAGTACAGGACAAAATGTAATTTTAGCTGGAAATCCTGGGACAGGCAAGACCCACATGAGTATTGGCCTTGGAATAAAAGCTTGTTTAGCTGGCTATAAAGTTCTTTTTATTACGGTATCATCGCTTATCACCCAATTAAAAGAAAGTCGTTCTCAGAAAGTATTAAGAGCATTTGAAAATAAATTTGATAAATATGATTTAATTATTGCTGATGAATTGGGATATATTTCTTATGATAAAGAAGGTTCAGAACTTTTATTTAGTCACTTATCATTAAGAGCAGGTAGAAAATCAACTATAGTAACCACAAATTTATCCTTTGAAAGGTGGAATGAGATATTTAAAGACCCTATTATGACCGCTGCAATGATCGATAGACTTACGCATAAGGCATATATAGTAAATATGAATGGTAACTCCTACAGATTAAAGGAAACTAAAGAATGGCTCGCAAAACAATAATAAAATTTCCCTTCACTATATAATTAATTTGGAGGGAATATTATTTTTTTTACAATTTTTGGTGGAGGAGTTTTGGGTTAGAATATGGGGGAGTTTTCACTTGACAAATACACTCGTCTTAAAGGTTTTGCTTTATAGTTTTTATCAGTGAGAGAAAGCACTGCTTTCATCTTTGAAGCAGTGGTAGACCATAGTTTCTTATCTACTCCTGGTGTGTTTTCCCTTTATTTGTCATTACTTTTCTTACAGCGTAAGCTTTAGCCGAAAAAGAGTGGGTTAATAGATATTGTAATCTTTTGGCTTTATTGTTATCTCCGTTTACTGTTGCCTTAGCGATTCGGGTTTGTAGTCTATTAACATCGTTTTCAACTTGTTTCCAATCAATAGTTTCCCATTGAAAGGCAAGTGATTTGGCGTCTTTTAGTCTCTCGGTTTTATCCGTCGTTGAATTACTAAAATTCATAAATATATAATCCTTTCCTGCTAAGAAATACCATAGGATAAGTCTGCACCCTTTCGGGTTAGGGCAAAGTTTGAACCCCTATCTGTTTTCGTTACAAAATCAACATTCGCTTTTTATCCTTTTCTTCTGCCCTCTATGTCGTTTCGCCCCTTGCGGTTAGATACCTCTTGGTAGAGGAACATATAGGGTTTACCAAGTTCCACGCAATATATAATTGTGAGTGCCTTAGGAGTCATCTTTAAACCGGGAGTTCTTTATCCATTCGCATTGGTTTACCAGTCCGCCTTTGCTAGACTCCTTACCATTTTGGTTAAAGCGTTTCAGCCTATTTCGCTTTCTCCGCGTAACGATTCCTACAATGATTCACTTTACGTTCTCCATAGCATTCTACTCTAGCAGTTGTCCCAATTTAGGCTATTCGAACTTCCACATTGTCTCGTGAGCTTTCTAACCCGAGCGTTACCATTCACGCTAGTCACAATAGAGTTACCCCGAATGGATAGGGTAGTCTTTCGACAATATATTACGCGACTTCTTGTCGCACCTGGTAGCCGCGATCACTATGTATCATTGAACTAGCACCAGGGGAAGCCTCTAGAGCCATATCTATGGTCTTAAATACAAGGTCATTATTGTTAGAATGTCCAAGTACATATCCAACAATAGATTTATCGTGAAGATCTAGTATAGCGCTCAGATATGCTTTTGGGGAATTACCATACTTAAATTCAGTTACATCTGTAAGCCGATTCTGATTCAATTTATCGGCAGTAAATTCTCGTTTTAGAATGTTTTCTTCTACATACTGTGAATTAGATTTAATATAACGTTTTCGTTTCCTCCGAATAACAGATTGCAACCCTGAAATTCTCATAAGTCGATAGATACGTTTGTAGTTAAAACTTTGACCTAACCTTCGATTCAAGTTTAGTGTCATTTTCCGATAACCGTAAATTCCGTCTACCTCTGCATAGAGTTAAATAATCTGCGTCGTCAACATCTTATTTTCAGTCTATAGAACAGACTATTTACTATTTAACCACTTATAGTATGAAGAGCGCGGAATCATTGCTACCTCACATAATAATAAAATAGAGAACTTCCCTTTTTCATGAAGTTGTGAGATTGCAATATACTTATTTTCATGTCCTATATAGCTTAATATCGCCCCTTTTCTATCTCCGCCAATTTTTTTAAAAATGTATTCTCTGCTCTTAATTTCTTATTTTGTTCTTCCGGTATTTTCATTGAGAGCCTAGTTCTGTCTTCAGGCGTTAGTTACTCTTCAAGCTTCTTCCTGACTCGTTTATCCGTCAGAGCATTTTCACTACCAGATTCATATCTTTTAACCCAGTGATATACTTGCTGGTAGGACGCTTTATAAATCTCAGCAGCTTGTTGATAGTCGTTGCTTTGAGCAATACAGTACAATGCAATTTCAATTCTTTCTTTCCAAGAAGTAACTCTTCCCTTAGTCATAGATTGTCTCATTCCTTTCGTAACTGCCTTTATTTCTCTATGACCATTATACTTGGTTATCCATTTTCTTAATACTAATCTATCTGTTAATTCATATTTTTTTATTACCTCACTCTGTGAAAATTTTCTTGATATATAGTCTTTTGCAGCCAGCCCTTTTAATTCATTTGAATATTTTTTACATGTTCTCGATTCTTTTAATCCATCTATTCCATATTTGCTATACTTATATTCCCAATCGTAAAAAGCATACTCACTAATACTAAATTTAGTGAAAGTTTCCTGCATTGCCACATATCTATTCTCATACGCATCTAAGATTTTACGCTTTCCTCTGTTGTATATTTAGCCCTTTTAGACATAAAAATGCTCGCCTTTCTAGTAGAGATTTTTATTATTTAATCTGTCTACTTTGAATTGAACCCCTTTTATTGGACAAAGTATTATAATTGTTTATAGAAGGGGTGATTTTTTTGAAAGTAAAATACACGCTTGAAAAACGTTTAGAAATACTTGATGAATGGAAGAAAGCTAATAATGGATCACGCAATGGTTAGCAAGAAAATATGATGTCGCTCCCCAAACAATACGAGGCTGGGAAAAAATTCAGGAATTACATGGCAACGGTGCGCTTGTACCTCGTAATGGGAAACGGAATAAATATACAGGTGACTTTCGCATAAAGGTTGCAGAAGAATTAATAAATAGTGGTCTTTCAAAACATGAGGTATGTTCTAAATATAATCTTGATGAATCTTTAGTTCTTAGATGGAAAAGACTATATATTGAAAACGGCAAAGAATTTTTAGCTATAGATCATCGTGGTCGAAAAAAAGGAGAACCTATAAAGTATATAATCAGTGCTTGTGAAAATTTAAAACTAAGCGATTTGCAAACAAAAACGGAGAGAGCTCTTTACAATGAAAACGAGCGTCTTCGTGCGGAGCTAGAATACACAAAAAATTGAATTCCTTAATTCAATCCAGACAAGCACCAAAGAAAAGGTAACAGTAATCTATGAATTAAGGCATAAATACACAATCACGCTGCTTTTAGATATAGCACGAATTCCACACAGTGTTTACTATTATTATATAAAACGAATGAACAGACTAGATAGGTATGAAGAAATAAAGCCAAAGATTATAGAAACTTTGGTAAGAATCAAAAAAAGATATGGTTACAGACGTATTACAGCAGAGTTACACAAATTCGGATATACAATTAATCATAAGACAGTACTAAAATTAATGAATTCTCTGGGACTGTTTTGTTGTGTAAGAATAAAGAAATATAACTCTTATAAGGGTCATGTTGGGAAAATTGCACCTAACATATTAAACAGGAATTTTAAAGCGAACAAACCTAATCAAAAATGGGTAACGGATATCAGTGAAATTTCATTTTGTGGTCAAAAAACATACTTATCAGTAATTCTGGACTTATATAATCGTGAAATTATTAGTTATGATCTTAATGACCATGCAAATATGATGCAAATTAATCATACATTGGAACAAGCTTTTAGAAAGCTACCCGATAACACGAGACTTATTTTTGCATTCGGATCAGGGTTGGCAATATCAACAAAAATCATATCGAAATAAATTAATAGCAAAAGGAATTCAACAAAGTATGTCACGTAAAGCAAACTGTCATGATAATGCAGTAGTAGAAATTTTTTTTAGTATTTTAAAAACTGAGCTATTGTATATAAGGGAATTTACATCAATAGAAGAAATAAAGAGGGAATTAATCCATTATATCAAATACTATAACAATGATCGAATCAAACAGAGTTTGAATTGGTTAAGTCCAGTTAATTATAGAAAATCAGTAGCGTAAAACGACCAGCAGTTACATTAAACTACTGGTACCATACATGAAATATCTTGTTCAACTTTTGGGGTTCAATTCACTTTAAGGGGAGCATATCACTATAGGGTACATTATATTATTATAAGTGTTTTTTAAGAAAAGTTATTTAGCGGAAAGTATTGCATGTGGTCGGGAGATGAGTTATAAGCTTAAAGTCATAATATTAATTTTTTTTATTGAAATTTACAATATTTTCATTTATAATAGAAATTACAACATAATCTTTATATGTTTAAAAATGCTATTACTTCAAAACATTATATAATTTTAGACTTTATTTACTAATCTTAACTTTTTGATTTATATTTTAAGACAAATAACGCTTAATTTTTCGATTATCTTTAAGTTTATTTAATTTTGCACATTAAAAAATAAAAGGAATCAGATTTATATGAATTTTGTAATTTTGAAACAAAAAAATTTCCGTACTACTTTTAGCTAAATTTATTTCATTATTAGGGGCTAGTATTCAAACTTTTGCTTTATCCCTGTATGTAATGAAGAGTACAGGTTCTTCAACTATTTTTGCTATAATTTTAATTGCCGGTTTACTCCCGCAATTATTATTATCTCCGATTAATGGAGTCTTTTCTGATTGGTTTGATAGGAAAAAAATTATTATCTATTTAGACATAATCGCCGGGTTGGTAGTATGTATATTTACATGTTTTTACTTTTTTCGCGGAAAACTATCGTTGTTAGACTGCTACATGCTTGTAATAACACTTTCTGTTATATCTTCATTGTATCAACCTTGTACAGGGGGCCATAACTACTTTTATCATTAATAAAAAAGATTTAATTTATGCCAATGGAATTAACTCCATGACTTTTAGTTTAGTCAATTTAATAGGACCTGTTTTGGGTGCAGCCATTTTAACTTTATTTGGGCTACCAGGTGTATTGTATATTAAATACCGCAAGTTTTTTTATAGCTGCATTTCTTGAAATATTTATTAAAATACCAAAAACAAATATAGCCCCTAAAACTATCAATTTAAATGATTTTGTTACTGATTTTAAGGAAGGTCTTCACTTTATTAAAACAACCAAACTTTTGATTCCAATAATAGAAATATATTCTATTGTAAATTTTGTTTTTAATCCAATTTTATCTATAGGAACTCTTAGGGTATCAATGGATCTATTAAGAATATCAAATATGCAAATATCTTTTTTAGAAGGATGCCTTGCCCTTGCAATGATAGTTGGACCTTTTTTTGCTGTTAAATTTGGTAGAAAATATTCTTTAGAAAATTTAATATTTTCTTTATTAATGTTTGCATCACTCTTGTTATTAATAATATCCTTATTGGTTTCAAAACAAAACATAACGATGTTTAACACGAATTTAATTCCTTATATTGAATTACTTGTATTAACTTTCATTTTTGGTGGTTTATTTTCAGTAATTAATATAAACGTGGGGACTACATTCCAAAAGATGGTACCTTTGAATATTATAGGAAGAGTGTCAACGGTTATGTCAACTTGATGCATGATTTGCATTCCTTTTGAAAATATAATATTCGGAATAATGGTTGATAGGTATATTGCTACAATTTATGTTATGTCTGGTGCGGTAATACTATTTCTCTTTACATTATTTTTAAAATATCATTGTGTAATTAAAAAAGAGAATTTATATATCGCAAATACAAATAAAGAAGTTGTTTAGAAAATACTTTGTTGAAAAATTTATATTAAATTAGAAGGAGTGAATAAAAATGAATACAATTTTTAAAAATGAAGAAAAAAAACTATCAGATGAATTTCAATATGTATTGTCCTATATCAAAGAGGCTGACAATTATAAACCGCCTATTTTCGAAAAAAATGTATGTGGGTTGTATATGAATTATAGCTTATATGGTCCTTCACCAAAATGCATAAAAGCTCTGGATAATATTGACAAGAAAGACTTTTTTGAGTATCCTTATGGTGGAAATTTTATGATAAATAAAATTATTGCTAGTTATTTAAATATCGATAAGGATGAGGTACTAGTAGATCACGGTGCAGCAACGGTTTTAAACCAAGTCTTTCGAGTAGTCATAAGTAAAGATGATAATGTTTTAATTCCTAATCCTGGATGGTCATATTACAAAAGTATAGCTAGTATCTTAGGAGCTAACTGTGTTGAATATAGTGTTCTTGAAAAAGAGGACAAGTATGTATATTGTGAAAATGAAATATTAAAAAAAATAAAAGAAAGCAAAGCAAAACTCTTAGTTATAACATCACCTAATATGCCAACTGGTAACACTATTACACAAAGCCAATTAGAATTCATAGCTAAGAATGCAAAAGATACTTTGATACTAATTGATGAAGCCTATTATGGATTCACGGATGAATATGGGTTAGATATCAATTACCTTATTGAAAATTATTCGAATTTAGTATTTGTTAGGACTCTATCTAAGTTATATGGTTTAGCAAGTGAAAGAATAGGATTTTTAATTTCTAATATAAAGTTAACATCCATTATCAGAAAAGTTGCTCCTTTATTTGGGATTTCCTATACCTCCCAACGAATTGCTGCGGCAGCATTACAAGATGTAGAGTATTATGAAAATGTATCTAAAAGCACAATGAAATCAAGGGATAAACTTACAAATGAACTTGAAAAATTAGGTGGTTATATAGTATATAAATCAGAAAGTAACTTTCTATTAATTAAATTACTAAAGTACTCTCCAGATGAATTAGTAAAGTATTTCTTTACTAATGGTTATGCTATAAGAAATTGTGCAAACGGTTATAATTTAACATCACATATTAGAATTTCAATTGGAACAGATGAAATAAATGAACTTGTTATCCTACTATTTAAAGAATTCGAGAAGATACATAATTACAACAATTTAAGTATTGCAAATAAAGGTATTGTTGTTAATGACGAAGAAGACTTTGGATTTTAACTCCGCTTTCATAGTTTAGAAATAAGCATTTATTATAAAAGTACCTAAATTTATTTCACAAAAATTAATTTTTAGAAAGGTGTCCTATAATTTAATATGGACACTTTTTTGTACGTCCAGCATGTTTGCTGAGCCGATAGGCTGAAAGAAGCATATGTCACCTAACCAACGGGAGGGTCTGAAGGAAGCCGCAGGGGAAATGTGGAACATAACGAAAGTAAACCGAATATGGATTATAAAGTGGGTAACCCTGCAAAATATGGGAAAGCCCCAAAGTTGGATAACTTTATAAGTTAAGATGGATGCGTTCGCATTTAGGCAGGCAAACCCATCTGGAGAAGCCTGTATTATCCTATTTTAATAGGTAAGTTCAAACAAGTGGGAACACAAGGGAGGTACGATGGAGTGCAGGTGGCAGATGAATCCATAGTAGTGGTTAACTTTTAGCCAATGAAAACTGGTAATAGTATGGAGGACAAAATTAAGAGGACATTGTGCGGAAGTTATTATATTACCAGTCATAATGAGGTATAGATTAGCAAAGTATCTATGTTTGCAAAGGGAGGAAGGCAAAATAAAGTTTGCAATTCAAAATTGTAAATTTATAAACTTATTAGAAAAGATAATCGAGGTCGAAATACTAAGAGGTACTTGTAACTGGTGATGACGAATCTACTGGAAATATAGTCCGTTCTAAACAGAGTAATTAGGCTAAGCTAGATATATTGCCGAAAGGCTAAAAAGGTCAGCAAAACTAATGAAGAAACTGTGGTTTATAAGGGAATAATTTAGACCGCGAAGCGAGAGGGGTTCATGATGAAAAAGTGGTATAGCTTGATTGATAAAGTTTATACAATTGTTAACTTAAGAAAGGCTTTCAAAGCGGACAAAAGCAATAAGGGAGACCCTGGTATAGAGGGGGAGACTATTGAAATTTTTGAAGCTAATATTGAAGCTGATATAGTCAAGCTAAATCATGAACTCAAAACCGAAACGTATGAGCCACTTTCAGTACGTAAGGTATATATTGATAAAGATGATGGCACTAAAAGACCGTTAGGTATTCCTACGGTTAGAGATAGGGTTGTCCAACAAGCACTAAAGAATATTTTTGAACCTACATTTCATCCTTCAAGCTATGGTTGTAGACCGATTAGGTCTTGTCAAAAGGCAGTAGCTAAAGCTGAAGGATTCATGAACAAATATGGATTAGATCATGTAGTAGATATAGATTTATCTAAATGATTTGACACACTTGACCATGGAATAATAATTAAATCAGTGAATGAAAAAGTAAGCGACAGTAGAATTTTAAAATTAGTAGGTAAGTTCTTGAATGCTGGAACTATGGAAAATGGAATTTTTGATGAATCTGATATAGGTTGCCCGCAGGGCGCCGTTATTTCACCATTGCTAATGAATATATATTTAGATCACAGAACTGTCGATAGCAGACATAATATAATTACTGATGTGTATGTCACTCCTGGAAACATAAATGATGTTGATCCTTATATCGATAGATTAGATGTGCAAATAAAAAAGTTTAATTTTAATATAAAATATGTTGGTGCAGATGCTGGTTATGCTACAAATCTTATATGTAAAGAACTATATGAGAGGGAATTAAAATCTGTAATGGGATACCGTAGGTCTCCACATACAAAAGGAATGTACACAAAAAATAAATTCCAATATGTTAAGAACAGGACATTTATGTATGCCCTGACTTAAGGGCTTTACATTATAAAACGACAACAAGAGAAGGATATAAAGAATATGTTGGTAATGCAAAATATTGCGACATATGTCCAAATAGAGCTCAATGCTTTTCTGCAAAAATCAAGTTTAAAACTATTAGAAGACATGTTTGGGAAACGTATAAAGAAGATGTTGTAAAGTTCACCAGAACAGATAAAGGCAGAAATATATATAGAAAAAGAAAAGAAACTATAGAGCGAAGCTTCGCAGATTCAAAACAACTGCATGGGCTTCGCTATTGCCATATGCGTGGATTAGAAAATGTGCAAGATCAGTGTCTGCATACAGCAGCAGTGCAGAATATGAAAAAGATAGCTAGCCTGCTATCTTTAAGGTTTTTTGATTTTCTAACTAAGAACATAGTTGTTATTTTAAATTTATCCATAACTCAAAATGCTATCGCATAATTGCATGTAAAAAACCCAGTATAATAAAAAAATTATACTGGGTTTGTAAACAACCTGAAGCAACTCGTAAGAGTTGCTTCAGGTTGCTGTGCTATACAGATGATGGAGGAAGGCCCTCCCAAATCGCCATACAGGTGGAGATTTCAAACTACCTTAAGGTGCTGTAATCAAAAGTTATGGTATTGAGCGTTAAGGAAAAGGCAGAGGTAAATCTGTCAAGTATGTACTAAAGAGATGAATGAGCGAACCACTTACGAAAATATCGAAAGCGTAGAGATTCCATCAAAACCAGAGGGTTGTCGTTAATCTGGGATAAGTCTAGAGGAAACCTGTTTACTGTCTAGGCGGTGAGCGGCATAAAGCTGGCATGACTTTAGTATGGGCATTTGTATGGAACGTGGGAACCTACGGCTTGATGTTAAGAGAGTATTTCAAGCAGAAGAACTGTGAGAAAAGAGTATCGATGCAAGCATGGTGGCAGATTGAGTCGTAGTAGTGAAGAAATTTCTGTAATGGAAATGGAGCGAAGGACTTCAAGTTATTCAGTTTCAGAAATAAGTCAACTTTGAAAAGGAGGAGGATCTTATGACAGAAACAAAGCCGTTTAATATTTCTAAAAGAGCTGTAGTTACAGCTTATGAAAAAGTGAAAGCAAACAAGGGAACATATGGAGTTGATGAACAGTTAATCGAAGATTTTGGAAAGAAGTTGAAAAACAATTTATATAAAATCTGGAATAGGATGTCATCAGGAAGTTATATTCCAAAGCCTGTAAGGGCTGTTGCAATTCCAAAGAAAGGTGGAGGAATTAGATTACTAGGAATACCTACTATTGAAGATATAACTGCTCAGACAGTAGCTAAACTATATTTTGAACCAGAAGTGGAGACTATGTTTTATGAGGATTTCTACGGATATAGACCTAATAAATCTGCAATACAAGCACTTGATGTTACAAGAAAAAGGTGTTGGAGAAAAGATTGGGTTCTTGAATTTGATATAAAGGGACTATTTGATAATATCAAACATGAAATTTTAATTAAAATGGTAAAGAAACATACAAATGAAGAATGGATTATTCTATATATTCAAAGGTGGTTAATTGCACCATTTCAAATGGAAAATGGAGAACTAATGCCAAGAAATTCTGGAACTCCGCAAGGGGGCGTCATAAGTCAAGTACTTGCGAATCTGTTTCTACATTATGTGTTTGATGACTTTATGACGAAAGAATTCAGAATAATTCCGTGGGCAAGATATGCAGATGATGGAATAACACATTGTATATCTCTAAAACAGGCTAAATATCTACAAAAACGACTGAAAGAAAGATTCGAAGAATACGGATTGCAGCTTAATCTTGAGAAAACAAGAATTGTATACTCTAAATATGATGATAGAAAGGGAGATTACCCAGATATATCATTTGACTTTATAGGGTATACATTTAAGCCTAGAGGCGCTAAGAGTAAATACGGAAAGTATTTTACAAGTTTCTTACCAGCGATAGCAGATATGGTGAAGAAATCAATTCGAAAAGAGGTTAGAAGTTGGCGAGTACAGTTGAAGGTAGATAAAGACTTGTGGGATATATCAAGCATGTTTAACAAAAATATACAGGGATGGATTAACTATTATACACATTTCTATAAAACAGAAATGTATGCAGTATTAGGATATATCAATAATGATTTAGTTAAATGGGTTCGAAGAAAGTATAAGAAACGAAAACACAGACGAAGAGTAGAATATTGATTAGGAAGTATTGAAAAAAGAGATAGAAATTTGTTTGCACACTGGAAAATGGGAATATTACCAACAGTCGAATGATGGGAGCCGTATGAGCTGAGAGGTTCACGTACGGTTCTGAGAGGAACTAAGGGGGAAGTTCCCTTGGTTTATTTACTCAGTAACACACTGTGTATCTCTAAAACAGGCGAAATATTTACAAAGACGATTGCAAGAAAGAGTTGAAGAACATGGACTACAGTTAAACCTTAGTAAAACAAAGATTGTATACTGTAAAGATGATGATAGAAAAGGAAATTATCAAAATATGTCATTTGATTTTCTAGGATATACATTTAAACCTAGAGGTGCTAAGAATAAATACGGCAAATATTTTACAAGTTTCTTACCAGCGATAGCCGGTAAGGCGAAGAAATCAATTTGTAAAGAAGTAAGACGTTGGAAATTACAACTGAAGGTAGATAAAGACTTATGGGATATATCAAAGATATTTAACAAAAAAATACAGGGGTGGAGTAACTAGTACACACATTTCTATAAATCTGAAATGTATGCAGTATTAAGATATATCAACAATGCCTTAGTAAAGTGGGTTCGTCGAAAGTATAAGAAGCGAAAACGCAGACGCAGACGAAGACGAAGGGCAGAGTATTGGTTGGGAAGTATTGCGAAAAGAGATAGAAATTTGTTTGCACACTGGAAAATGGGGATATTACCAACAGCTGAATGATGGGAGCCGTATGAGCTGAGAGGTTCACGTACGGTTCTTAGAGAAACTAAGGGTGAGGTTCCATTGGTTTAGTTTCAGTATGAGAACGAAGCTCAGGAATTCTATAAACTTTTAAAACAAAGGCTTGCAGTGTTCAAATTGGAAGTAGCAGAGGATAAAACTAAAATAATCAGATTTGGAAGATTTGCAGAAGTAAACATTAAAAGCTTAAGTAAAGAAAAGCCACAGACATTTGAGTTCCTAGGATTTACACATTATTGTAGCAAGAGCGAAAATGGAAAATTTCGAGTTAAAAGAAGGACTAGTAAAAAGAAATACAATGCCAGTCTTAAAAGATGCAAACAATGGCTAAAGGAGAATTTAACCACTCCAACAGTAGAAATAATGAAGAAATTGACAGTAAAACTAAATGGATACTATCGTTATTATGGAGTTACTGATAACACCACAATGATGAGTAAATATCGAGATACAGTAAGGAAAATGTTATATAAGGCTCTGAATAGAAGGAGTCAAAGGAAAAGGTTTAATTGGGATAAATACTTACTATTTCTAAGAAAGCATCCATTAATTCGACCTAAAATTCATGTGAATATCTATGAATTGAGACAAGAACTTAACTACATTGTGCGAAAGATGACATGAGGAGCCGAATGCGTTAGTAGCGCAAGTTCGGTTCTGTGAGGGTTTAAGCTCGCGAGAGCTTATTCTACCCGAACGGGGTCCGCACGTACGGTTCTGTAAGAGGAAAGAAGTCGGAAATTAAATTCCCACTTCTACCGACTTGATTTATTTTATTAATTTAGTATCATTTATGGACATTGTTAGATATTTATCAATTTCAATTTATTTTGTAAGTTTAATTTGAATTACGTAGTTTAATAAGAAAAAAACAATGAAAAATGTGTTAATTAGTTGACATGGCCAAATATATGTAATATTATAAAAATATGTTATAAATCTCTTTTTTTTTTAAAAAAAACATATAATTACTATATTTTCTATTTTAACTCAATTATCTAAGTGTGGGATATTTAAGACTAGAAAAAATAAACAGAGGTGAGCTTATGGAGAAAAAAAATAAAATAAAAACTATGTATTCATTAACTCCTATGCAGCAAGGTATGTTGTATCATTATTTAATGGATATGAAAACAAATGAATACGTAGAACAAATATGTATAGATATAAAATCTAAGAAGATAAACAAAGATATATTTGAGAAAACGGCAAATAAAGTTATAGAGAGGCACGATGCTTTAAGAACAATATTTGTTTATGAAAATGTAGATATACCAAGACAAGTTGTATTGAAAGAGAGAAGTATTAGAATTAAGTATTTGGATTTAAGTGATTTTTCGCAAAAAGAAAAGCTGGAATCCTTGGAATATAGTAGAACTAGAGAAATAAAAGAAGGTTTTGATTTATCAAAGGATATATTAGTAAAAGTAAGTTTATTTAAAGTAAACCAAGAGGAATATAAAATAATATGGAGCTTCCATCACATTATAATGGATGGCTGGTGTTTGCAAACTGTTTTTAAAGAATTTACGGATATTTATAGAGCGTTGAAAAATAATAGTCAAATCCCAATTAAGCTTTCACCAGAATACCAAGAATATATAAAATGGGTACAAGAAAAGCCTTATTTGGATGGATTAAATTATTGGAAAAATTACTTGCAAAATTATTACAATAAGGCAGTTGTTCCTAAAAATAATAGTATTAATAATAAAAATTTCAAAAGAGGATACTATAATTTTGTATTTAACGAAAGCATAACAAATGAAATAAAAAATTTAGCCAAAAAATATCAAGTTACAATAAGCAATATTACACATAGCATTTGGGGGATATTGTTACAAAAATACAATAATATAGATGACGTTGTGTTTGGAAGTATTACTTCTGGTAGACCTTCAGATATAGAGGGGATAGATAAGACTATAGGGTTATTTATAAATATAATTCCATTAAGAATAAAATGTGATAAGAATACTTTATTTTCAGAGGTGATTACGAATGTAAAGAATGATTTCAGTGAGAATAATAGTTTTTCTCATATAAGTTTATCAGATATTCAAAAATCTACTTCAATTTGCACAAATTTAATTGATAATATTTTAATATTTGAAAATTATCCTTTTGAAGAGTGTAAAAACTTATTTAAAACTAATGATTTTGAGATTTTAAATTTACAGGGAACAGAAGTAACAAATTACGATTTAGATGTGAATGTGTTTGCTGACAATTGCTTAAGATTTAGAATTAGTTATGATAAAGGAATCTATGAAGAAAATTTCATTGCTGATATAGAAAGCCACGTAAGAAGAATTATTAGTTTAGTTATACAAAACCCGGAGATTCTAGTTAATGACATATGTATAGTTAGTGAAGAAGAAAAGACAAAAATATTAGTAGATTTTAATGATACTAAAGCAGAATATCCAAAGGATAAAACAATACATGAATTGTTCGAAGAACAGGTAGAAAAGACACCAGAAAATATAGCAGTTGTGTATAAAGACAAAAAGTTAACATACATGGAACTAAATGAGAAGTCAAATAGCTTGGCAAGAGTATTAAGAGAAAAGGGGGTAAAAGCAGATAGTATAGTGGGAATAATGGTAGGTAGGTCTCTAGAAATGATAATAGTTATAATTGGAATATTGAAGGCAGGAGGAGCCTACTTACCAATTGACCCTGAATATCCACAAGAGAGAATAGAATATATGCTAGAGGATAGTAATAGTAATATATTATTAACACAAAATTGTCTTATGGATAAGGTGAAATTTGGGGGAATTATAGTAGATATAGAAGAAAAAGAATTATACAAAGCAAGTAAAGATAACTTGGAGAAAGTAAATAAATCAAGTGACCTTGCATATGTAATCTATACCTCAGGTTCTACAGGGAAGCCTAAGGGGGTTATGATTGAACATAGAAATGCTGTTAACTTCATAGCTGGAGTTACTAGTAATATACAAATGGATGAGAAAAAAAGTATATTAGCTTTAACAACAATCTCATTTGATATATTTTTTCTTGAGACAGTACTTCCTTTAACAAAAGGATTAAAAGTAATAATTGCTGACAGCAAACTACAAAAAGATGCCAATGAATTAAGTAAATTTATTTGTGAAAATAATATCAATATTATTCAAGTTACGCCTTCGAGGGTTCAGTTATTAGCAAATAGTGACAATGGTTTAATAAGCTTAAGCAAATTAGAAAAACTTCTTGTTGGTGGGGAAGATTTGCCTCAGGGGTTGTTTGATGAATTAAAGAAACTTAAGATACCTAAATTGTATAATATGTATGGACCTACAGAAACTACAGTTTGGTCATCAATTAAGGAATTAACTAATAGTTACAATGTTAATATAGGAAAACCAATATCAAACACAAGGATATATATACTGGCAGCTAATAATAAACTGCAGCCAATCGGGGTAGCAGGAGAATTATGTATATCAGGAGATGGATTGGCAAGAGGATACTTAAACAGAGAAGAATTGACAAAAGAAAAATTTGTAGAAGATTTATTTGAGACAGGGAAAAGGATGTACCGAACAGGAGACTTGGCAAGGTGGTTATCAGATGGAAATATAGAATGCATAGGCAGAATAGACAATCAGGTAAAGATAAGGGGATTCAGAATAGAACTTGGTGAAATAGAAAATCAGCTACTTAAACATGAAGATGTAAAAGAAGCGGTGGTAGTAGACAAAGAAGATAAAGAAGGCAATAAATATCTGTGTGCGTATATAACAGGTTGTAGAGAAATAGCAGTAACAGAATTAAGAGTATATCTGTCAAAAAAACTGCCGGATTACATGATACCAGCATATTTTATATGGATAGAAAAATTGCCACTAACACCAAATGGAAAGATAGATAGAAAATGCCTTCCAAAACCAAACGGAAATATTATAGCGCAAGAGGAATACGAAGCACCGAGAAATGAAATAGAAAAAAGGTTAGCGGAAACCTGGAGTAAAATATTGAGAGTTGAAAAAATAGGTATAAGTAGTAATTTCTTTACAGTAGGTGGAGATTCTATAAAAGCTATACAAGTTTCATCTGCATTGATGAAACTTGGGATAAAGCTAGAAGTAAATAACTTAGTAAAATATCAAACAATCAAGGAATGTGCTAAATATGTAAAAAGTACTAATAGTTCTGCTGAACAACCGGTCGTTCAAGGAGAAGTGGAATTAACGCCTATACAAAAACAATATTTTGAAGAGAACTTTGTAGAAAACAATCATTACAATCAATCTATATTATTGTTTAGTAAAGAAAAAGTAAATGATAAGTATTTGGAAGAAGCCTTTAAAGAAATAATAATGCATCATGATGCATTAAGAATGCAGTATAAGAATTTTAATAAAGTCTTTATACAATATAATCAAGGGATTGAAAATTTGGATTTTAAATTAGAGGTATATAATTTAATCAAAAGCCAAGATTATAAAAAAGATATGTTAAAAATAACAAAAGAAATTCAAGAGAGCATAACAATTCAAGCGCAATTATTAATTCAAGCAGCCTTATTTAAAACCGAAGTTGGAGAATATTTATTTATAGCTATACATCATTTAGTTGTAGATGGTGTATCCTGGAGAATAATTTTGGAAGACCTGGATACAGTTTATAGTAAAATGAGCAACAATGAAAAAGTAGAATTAGAAGCTAAGACTCATTCATTTAAATATTGGTCGAAAAACTTAGCTAAATATGCAAATGGTAAGGAAATTTATAATGAAATTTCATATTGGAGTGAATTAGAAAAAAATAAAGTGGTAGATTTACTTGTTGATAACGAAGTAACTAACAGAGTAATTAAAGATTCACAAGTTGTAAAAAAAGAATTATCAAAGGAATATACGGAAAAGTTATTAAGAAATACGAATAGGGCATTTAATACAGAAGTAAATGACATACTACTAACTGCTTTAGCAAGAGCGCTTTACAAGTGGAATGGATATAATAAAGTTCTAATAAATATGGAGGGGCATGGAAGAGAAACTTTAGATGTTAGCGTAGATGTGTCGAGAACAGTTGGCTGGTTTACAACTGTATATCCAATAATACTGGAATTAGCAGACAAAAGTGGAATTGATATTCAGATTAAGACCATTAAAGAAAATATTAGATCCATACCTAACAAAGGTATAGGATACGGATTGCTTAAATACTTAAGCAATGAATCGCATTCATTAGGAGTGAATTTTTCTTTGAAACCACAAATTATTTTTAATTATTTAGGACAATTTGATAATGTAATAGACACAAATATTTTTAAAAGTTCTGATGTAGAAGTATATAGAGATAGAGGAGATGACATACCTTCACACGTTAAATTAATTATAGATGCATATATTATTAATGATATTTTTAATGTTGAAATAAAATACAATAGATATGAGTTCTTAAATGAAACAATTGAGCGTATTGCTGAAAAATATGTGGAAGAATTAATGGAAATAATTGATTGTTGTTTGGATGTAAAAGAGACAAGATTTACACCAAGTGATTTTCAACATAAGGAAATTTCACAAGAAGACATGGATGATATTTTGGATTTTGTAGATGAATTAGAATTTATTGATTAGGCATCTTCAAAAAAATAACAAGTGACATGTTATTTTTTTCAACTACACTAAAGGAGGATAATATTTATGAGTAAACAGGTTCAAGATATGTATCCATTATCGCCTATGCAAAATGGTATATTATATCATTATTTAATTGATAAGACTTCAGATAACTATTTTCAACAAATGAGTATAACTGTGAAGTCAGATATAAGCAGCGATTTGTTTGAAAAATCATTGGATGTATTAATTCATAGACATGATGCTTTAAGAACATTATTTATTTATGATAAATCAAAAGTACCAACTCAGGTTGTTTTGAAATCAAAAAAACCACAAATACAATATCACGATATAGAGGATTTAAAAGATTCTATAAAAAAAGAATATATACAATCTGTTAAAGATAAAGATATTAAAAAGGGTTTTGATTTAACAAGAGATGCACTAACTAGAGTGCATCTAGTTAAATCAAATAATAATGTGTTTGAAATAATTTGGAGTTTTCATCACATAATAATGGATGGCTGGAGCCTACCAATAATTATTGATGAGTTTATAAAAATATATAAGTCATTAAAATATGGAACTTCTTTGATATTGGAACAACCAATTCAATATTCTAGATATATAAATTGGTTAGAAAAGCAAAACAAAAATATAGCAATTGAATACTGGAGAGAATATTTAAGTGGATTAACAGAAAAAACCCAAGTTCCTAAAAAAAATAAAAATAATAATAAAAAGAATAAAAAAGGAATATGTCATTTACGTTTGTCAGAGGAGTTAACACAAAATTTAAAAAAGATAGTATTAAACAATGAGACAACTTTAAATAATTTACTGAATTGCATATGGGGAATTATATTGCAGAAATATAATAATACCACAGATGTGGTGTTCGGAAGTGTAGTTTCAGGAAGAAATGCCGATATTCCTGAAATAGATAGAATGGTAGGTTTATTAATTAATACTCTTCCCGTCCGAGTAAAAACTAATGAAAAAGATACTTTTAAAGATTTATTAAATAAAGTGAAAATGGATTTGCAAAAAAGTCTATTATTTGGATATATATCTTTGGCAGATATTCAAAATTGTACAGAGGTTAAAGAGGGATTATTTGATAATATTATAGCTTTTGAAAACTATCCTGTAGAAAATATAAAAGAAGATGCATTTGAGATTCTAAAGGTAGAATCAAAAGAACAAACCAATTACGACCTTAGTATAACCATGTCTGTAGAATCTAACTTAAATATTAATTTTACATATAACTCTTATGTGTATGAAGATATATTTATCGAAAGGATGAAAGGTCATATAGAAAGGGTTATATACCAAATTATTTCAAATGAAGAAATAGAAATTAATAATATTGATATAACAACAGAAGCTGAAAAAGAGTTAATCATAAATGTATTTAATAAAGAAGATCAGGAGAATAAATGTAAGAAGAATATTCATGATTTATTTGAGGAACAGGTTAGAAAAACTCCAGAAGCAATAGCTGTTTCTTATAAAAATGAGCATATTTTATATAATGATTTAAATAAAAAGGCAAATCGTTTGGCAAGAAAATTGAGAGAGTTGGGAGTTAAGCAGAATAAAGTTGTTACACTGTTAGCAGATAGATCTATAGAAATGATAGTTGGAATGTTAGGGATTTTAAAAGCCGGTGGGACTTATTTGCCTATTGAAATCAGTTATCCTAAGGAAAGAATAAAATATATGATAGAAGATACGGATTCTCATATACTTGTTGGACATAAACATTTAAAAGATAACTTAGAGTATGATGGATATTTTGTGGACCTAGAAATGATTGATAAGTTGGAATATGAAGATACTAATTTAGAAAATATAAATCAATTGGACGACTTAGCTTATATTGTTTATACATCGGGAACTACCGGTAAGCCAAAAGGAACAATGATAATGCATCAAAATGTACCAAGAGTTGTAAAGGATGCTTTGTATACAGAGATAAATAAAGAAGATGTTATTTTGCAATTATCCAATTATGCATTTGATGGCTGTGTTTTTGACATATATGGTGCACTTTTGAATGGTGCCAGATTAGTAATGATACCCAAAGAATATCTAATGGAGATTTCTAAAATTGCAGAGTTAATAAAAAAAGAAAGAGTTACGAAATTCTTCATTACAACCGCGTTATTTAATGCTTTAGTAGATATTGATATAGAGTGTTTAAAAGGAATTAAAAAGATTTTTACTGGAGGAGAAAAAGCTTCTATTCAACATTTTAGAAAGTTTTTGAATACATATGGTCAAGGGAAATTAGTCCATGTATACGGTCCCACTGAAACTACGGTTTTTGCAACATATTACAATGTGAATGATTTAGAAGAGTTTGCAAATGCACCGATAGGAAAGGGTATAAAAAATACTAAAGTGTATATATTAGATAAAAATAGAACGATCCAACCTATTGGCGTAGAGGGAGAAATATATATATCAGGGGAGGGAGTAGCAAAGGGGTATTTAAACAATGAAAAAATTACACAAGAAAAGTTTATGGATAGTCCCTTTAATAATAATGAAAAGTTATATAAAACAGGTGATATAGGAAAATGGCTAATAGATGGGAATGTAGAATTCGTTGGAAGAACGGACAATCAGGTAAAAGTAAGAGGTTTTAGAATAGAATTAGAAGAAATTGAAAATTTTATAAAAAAACATGAGCATATAGAGAATGCAGTTATAAAGCCTATAAAAGATATACTTGGTAATACTTGTATATGTGCATGTTTTGTATCCGATACTAAATTAAAACCTGAAGAGATAAGGGAGTTTTTAGATAAACAATTACCAGAGTATATGATACCAACATATTTTGTACAAATGGAAAGTATTCCATTAAATGCAAATGGAAAAGTGAATGTGAAAAAATTACCTGATCCGAAGGATATAAATGTTGAAGATAAATATGAAGCACCTACTACTGATGTAGAATGTTTACTTGCAGAGATATTCAGTCAGGTATTAGGAAGTGGGAAAGTAGGGGTTAGCGATAATTTCTTTTACTTAGGTGGTGATTCCATAAAGGCTATCCAGATATCTGCCAGAGTGTATAAATTAGGATATAAATTAGAGGTAAGCAGTATATTAAAACACATGACGATAAAGCAAATATCCAAATATGTAAAACAATTAAAAAATGAGATCAGTCAAGAAATGGTACAAGGGGAAGTAATGCTTACACCTATTCAAAAATGGTTTTTTGATAAAGAATTCAAAAATGAAAATCACTTTAACCAAGCTATGATTTTATATAGTAAAAAAGGATTTGATGAAAGGCATATTAGAAAAGCGTTTGATTGCATACTTGAACATCATGATGCTTTAAGAATGGTGTTTAGTAGAATAGGAGAAGAAGTAATTCAATCTAATCAAGAGTTTAAGAAACAAAACTATTCATTAGATGTAATTGATCTAATGCAGGCAGAAAATCATACTGAAAAAATTAAAAAAATATCAGAAAAAACACAAGAAAGTATAGACATAAATAATGGACCATTAGTAAAAGTAGTCTTATTTAAGACGAAGGAAGGCGATTTTCTCCTAATTGCAATACATCATTTAGTGATTGATGGAGTTTCTTGGAGGATTATTTTAGAGGATTTTGAAAATGCATATACTCAAAGTGTAGGTGGAGAAAAAATAGAGCTACCACAAAAAACAAGTTCCTTCAAGCAATGGTCAGAAAAATTAATGGAATATTCAAATGGTGATGAGATAATCAAAGAAAAAAACTATTGGAGTAGACTTGAAGAGTTAAAGATTACCCCGTTAATAAAAGATCACAGTATTTTAAAAAGAAAGGCAAAAGATTCTTCAACTTTCTGGATCGAATTAGATCAAAAGTATACTGAAAATCTTTTAAAGGAGTCGAACAAAGCATTAAATACGGAGATAAACGATTTACTTATTTCAGCCCTTGGAATAACGATAGACAGCGTATTTAATAGCGAAAAGGTGTTTATTAATTTAGAAGGTCATGGAAGAGAAGAAATAATAAAAGATGTTAGTATTGAAAGAACGGTAGGCTGGTTTACAAGTGCATACCCAGTAGTGCTGGATATTAAGAAAAATGATTTAAAAGAAACTATAAAAGGTATTAAAGAAACATTAAGAGCTATACCTAATAAAGGAATAGGTTACGGGATTTTAAAATATCTTACCGATTCTAAATTGAAGGAAGACATGAAATTCAACCTTCAACAAGAGATAAGCTTTAACTATTTAGGACAATTTGACAATGATTTCAATTCATCAGTATTTAGACACTCAGATATGGATATTGGAAGAGAATTTAGCATAGAAAATGAGGAAGAATATTTGCTAAATATAAATGGTCTTGTTATAAATAATAAGCTTAGGGTTGGGTTTAAATATAATGTGCTTGAGTATGATCTAAATACAATAAAGGAAATTGGAAATAAATTTGTAGAAACTTTAAAGCAGATTATAAGATTTTGTTGTAATCGAGAGAATAGAGAAATAACTTTAAGTGATTTTAAATTTGATAATGGACTTACAGAAAAAGAATTAAAGTATATAATATCAAAGTTTGAAAAAGTTTCTGATATATACCCTTTATCTCCTATGCAAAAAGGTTTATTTTATCATTACCTATACAATAAGAAATCTAATGCATATTTTGAACAAAGAAGTATTAGTGTTAAAGGGGTATTAAATATTCAATTAATAGAAAAAAGTCTGAATCAACTAATAGCAAAACATTCTATTCTCAGAACAAGATTTTTAAGTGAAGGGTTGAACGAACCAAGACAAATAGTATTAGAAAAGAAAAGTATAACTGTTGGATTTATTGATTTATCTGCACAAGAGGAAAAAGAAGTTTTAAGTTATATAAAAAAATATAGAGATGAGGATAGAAGTAAGGGCTTTGATCTATTAAAAGACAATCTGATTAGATTGCATATAGTTAAGAAAAGTATGGATTATTATGAGGTTATTCTTAGTTTCCATCATATCATTTTAGATGGGTGGAGTGTATCCATAATATGTAACGACTTCATTAATGTATACAGAAATTTATGCAAAAATGAAGAAGTAGTAATGAGTAGCAATAATGATTATGGAGAATATATAGGCTGGATTGAATCACAGGATAAAAAACAAGTCTTAAAAAACTGGGAAGAATATTTAAATGGTTATGATAACAAAGCTATAATACCTGAAAGCTTTAATAGTAAATCCGATTTATATATAAAAAAAGAACATTCTTTGGTAATTGATGAAATTACAACTGAAAAATTAAAAGAATTAGCATTAAGTAAACAATCAACCATGGGAAGTTTAATGCATGCTGCATGGAGTATTCTGCTAATGAAATACAATAATACAGAGGATGTTGTATTTGGTAGCGTAGTTTCGGGCAGACCTTCAGAAATAGAAAGTATTGAAAATATGGCAGGTTTATTTATAAATTGTATACCTCTCAGAGTAAAGGGTAAGCCAAATAGTACAATTGATGATTTATTGAGAAGTATAAATAATGATTTAAATAATAGTGTATGTAACAATTGTATTAGTTTAGGAGAAATACAAAATTGCTCTGAGTTAAAGCAGGAGTTGATAGATCATATAGTTGTGTTTGAAAACTATCCTAAAGATATGAATAGTGGACTTAAGGAAAAGCAAAAGGTAGCAATAAAAAGTGTTGATGTAACAGATCAAACCAATTATGACTTTAATATAATTATAACCTGTAATAGAAATATGGAAATACAATTCGGATATAATTCCAATAAATATAATAAGGATTTTGTTAACAATATAGGTAACCATTTGAGAAAAATAATAAATGCTATCTTGGAGAATGAAAATGTGCTTATTCAGGATATAGAATTAGTGTCTAATGAAGAAAAAATAAAAATATTGAATGAATTTAATAATACTTATGCAGAATATCCGAAAGATAAAACAATAGATCAGTTATTTGAAGCACAGGTAGAAAAAACGCCAGACAACACAGCAGTAATCTTTGAAGAGAAGAAGCTAACATACAGAGAATTAAATCAAAGAGCAAATAAACTAGCAAGAACGTTGAGGGAAAAAGGTGTAAAAGCAGATGCTATAGTAGCAATTATGGTAGAACGTTCTATGGAAATGATAGTAGGAATCATGGCGATATTAAAGGCAGGAGGCGCTTATTTACCTATAGATCCTAAATATCCAAAGGATAGAATAGAGTATATTATTGAAGACAGTAAATCTAATATACTTTTAACACAAAGAAAATATGTAGGGGAAGTAGATATAATTAAAGAAATCATAGACTTAGACAATGAAAGTTTCTATGCTAATGATGAGGAAAATTTAGAAAATATAAATAGTCCTGAATATTTAGCTTATGTAATTTATACATCTGGTTCAACGGGAAAACCAAAAGGAGTTATGGTTCAGCATGGTAATGTGATTAATATTCTGTTTGCACTTAAGGAATATTATCCGCTTTCACAGAAAGATTGTTATTTATTAAAAACTAACTATACTTTTGATGTATCAGTAAGCGAGATATTTAGTTGGTTTTTATGTGGTAGTAAATTAGTTATACTTGCACAAGAAAAAGAAAAGGATGTAATGGAACTTATTAGTGTAATAAACAAATATGAAATAACACATATAAACTTTACTCCTTCAATGTTAAATATATTTGTGAAATTAATTGATGAAAGTTCTAAAAAATGCTTAAAAAGCTTAAAATATATTTTTTCGGCAGGAGAAGCTATTCAAAAGGATACAGTAAAAGCTACTAAAGAAAAATTAAATTTTGTTCAGTTAGAAAATTTATATGGGCCAACGGAAGCTTCAGTATATTCAACTAAATGTTCAGCAAGTAATTTTAACAATGATATTATTCCAATAGGTAAACCTATAAATAATGCTAAATGTTTTATATTAGATAAAAATAATAGTATGGCACCTATAGGTGTAGTAGGAGAGTTATGTATATGTGGATTAGGACTAGCAAGAGGATATTTAAATAAGCCAGAATTAACAGCAGAAAAATTTGTTGAAAATCCATTTGTACTTGGAGAAAGAATGTATAAAACAGGGGATTTGACAAGATGGTTAGATGACGGAAATATAGAATTTTTAGGTAGGATAGATCATCAAGTAAAAATACGAGGTTTTAGAATAGAACTTGGAGAAATTGAAAATCTGCTATTAAAATGTGAAGTAATAAAAGAAGCAATTGTAATAGATAGAAAGGACAAAAGTGGAGAAAATTATTTATGCGCTTATGTGGTGACAGATACAGAACTAGTAATTGAAGAGGTAAAAAAACAGTTATTAAAAGGGTTGCCGGAGTATATGGTGCCATTCTATTTTGTACAAATAGAAAAAATTCCATTAACCCTAAGTGGAAAAGTGGATAGAAAAGCACTTCCCAATCCAAAGGGAAATGTGAACTTAAAAACAATTTATGAAGCACCAAGAAATGATACAGAAGATAAGCTTACAGAAATATGGAAAGAAGTATTAGGAGTAGAGAAGATTGGCATCAATGACAATTTCTTTGATCTTGGAGGACATTCTCTTAAAGCAACTGTTCTTGTATCCAAAATCCATAAAGAATTAAGTGTGGAAATATCTTTAAAAGAGCTATTTAAAGCATCAACTATAAAAGGAATAAATGAATATATAACAAAGGCGGAAAAAAGCATATATAAACAGATAAAAAGGGTAGAAGAAAAAGAATATTACGAAGCATCTTCAGCACAAAAAAGGATGTATATGCTGCAGCAGTTTGATATACAAAGCATTGGATATAATATGCCATCAGTAATGCTGGTAGAAGGCAAACTTGATAGAGAAAAGTTACAAAAGGTTTTTAGTCAATTAACAGAAAGACATGAAGCATTAAGAACTTCTTTCGAAAATATAGAAGATAAAATAGTACAGAGAATAAACAAAACTGTAGATTTTAAAGTAGAGTATGTAGAAAAAAAAGATAAAGATTTAAATGAAATAATAAAAGGAATTGTAAAAGCCTTTGATTTAAGTAAAGCACCATTATTAAGAGTAGGTCTTATAAAATTAGAAGAAGGAAAACACATACTAATAATTGATATGCATCATATAATTTCGGATGGTGTATCTATGATGATATTAACCAATGAATTTGTAAAGCTTTATGAAGGAAAAGAATTGGAGAAGATTACAGTTCAATATAAGGATTTCTCAGAATGGCAAAATAATATGATAAAATCTAACATTTTTGAGAAACAAAAAGAATATTGGTTAAATCAATTCAAAGGAGATATACCTGTACTTAATATGATAGTTGATTATGCAAGACCTGATGTACAAAGTTTACAAGGCGATAGAATGTCTTTTCAGATAGACGAAAAATTAACAAAAGGAGTATACAACCTTGCATCAGAAACGGGAACCACCTTATATATGGTCTTGTTAAGCGCATATAATGTGTTGCTATTGAAATATACAGGTCAAGAAGATATTATTATAGGAACTCCAATAGCTAGTAGATCACATGCGGATCTGCATAATATAATAGGTATGTTTGTAAATACCATTGCAATGAGAAACTATCCGCAACAAGAAAAAAGTCTTAGAGAGTTTTTGGAAGAGGTGAAACAGACTGCATTAGGAGCATATGAAAATCACGATTATCAATTTGAAAAATTGTTTAATGAATTAGATGTAAATAGAGATTTTAGCAGAAATCCTTTATTTGATACAATGTTTGCCGTACAAAATGCAGATTTAGAAGATATAGAAATACAAGGATTACAATTTAAGCCTTATAAATTCGAAATAAATATATCTAAATTTGATCTTACTTTAATAGCAATAGAAACTAAAAGCAATATAATATTAAATTTAGAATATTGTACGAAAATATTTAGGAAAGAGACAATAGAGAAATTGTCGGAGCATTATTGCGAGATTTTATGTAAATTTATAGAAAATATAGATAGTAAAATAAAAGATGTTAATATTTCATATGAAGTGATTTTTGCAGAGCAAGATGAATTTGATGAGGGGGATTTCGCATTCTAAAAATCTTTTAAAAAAAGGGACAGGCTTCTCGAAAGGAGTTGGTTGTTGCTTTAAAGGATGAACTTCAATAGGTGTTCATCGATGAGATGAGCGCTTATCTATGAGGTAGTAGTCAGCATTTTTCAGAGCTAGTTTCGAAAATAATGTCAATTAGGCATTTATACCGACATATAGTTAGAGGCCTATACAAAACTTATAAGAGGGTGATGTGGTTTGAAAGAAATATTTGATAAAGATATAGTACTTGCAAGTAATATATTGAATAAAGAAAAAAAGTATTGGTTAGAAAAGTTATCTGGGGAATTTGTTAAAACTGCTTTTCTATGTAGTAGTTATAAATTAAATAAATGCGAAGACAAGAAAAAAATAATTCAATATATAATTCCAAAGGAGATAAGTTTAAAACTTATAAAATTAAGTAGTAACTCTGATCAAAGGTTATTTATGACTCTACTGAATACTTTGATCATAGAATTATATAAATACACGAACAATAGCGATATTATTGTTGAAGTTCCTATCTATAAACAAAATAGGGAGGGCAAGTATGTTAATACTATTTTACCTATAAGAAATAAGCTGGCAGAGGAACTGACATTTAAGGAACTATTAATACAGGTCAAGGGGGTTTTACAGGAAGCAAGCGATAACAAGAATTATCCTATTAATACGTTGTATGATATTTTAGGACTGCCATTTTCAAAGGATAATTCTCCGTTAACGGATGTAGGAATAGTAATGAGAAATATACACGAAACAAGATACCTTGATCAACTAAAATGCAATATTATGTTTTTATTTGACAGAAAAGAAAACAACATTGAACTAACTATTCAATATGAACCATCATTATATAAGGAAGATTATGTACAAAGCATTTATAAGCACATGATAAATATATTAAAAGAAGTATTTGAAGATATAAATAAAAATATATTTCAAATTGAAATGATGGATGAAGAAGAAAAAAGGAAGATATTATATGATTTCAATAATACAAAAACAGAATATCCAAAGGATAAAACAATACATGAATTATTTGAAGAACAGGTAAAAAGAACACCGGATAATATAGCAGTGAGTTTTGAAGATATAAAGCTAACTTATAGAGAATTAAATGAAAAGACCAATAGTTTAGCAACAGTGTTAAGAGAAAAAGGAGTAAAGGCAGATAGTATAGTCGGAATAATGCTAGAAAGATCTCTTGAGATGATAATAGGGATAATGGCAATATTGAAATCAGGAGGGGCATATCTACCAATAGATCCAGGGTATCCGAAAGAAAGAATAAAATACATGCTGGAAGATTGTAAAGTGAAAATACTGCTTACTCAAGAACATTTAAGCAAAATAGAATTTACGGGAGAAATAATAGAATTAGAAAATGAAAAATTATATTTAAGTAGTATGGAAAATTTAGAAAATATAAACAAAGCAACAGACTTAGCTTATGTAATATATACATCCGGTTCAACAGGAAAACCTAAGGGAAATGAAACGATGCATTATAACGTAATTAGGGTTGTAAAAAATACAAACTACATTTCTATAACCTTAAAAGATACAATACTACAACTATCAAATTATGCTTTCGATGGATCTGTATTTGATATATATGCGGCGTTATTAAATGGATCCAAACTTGTTTTAATTGATAGAGAAACATTACTTGACATGGATAAACTTGGAGATTTTATAATTAATAAAAAAATAACCGTATTTTTCATAACAACGGCGCTATTCAATACTTTAGTGGATAATAAAATAGAGTGTTTTAAAAATATAAGAAAAGTATTGTTTGGAGGAGAACGGATATCTATTTCTCATACAAAGATGGCACTAGACTATATAGGGAAGGATAAAATAATACACGTATATGGACCGACAGAAAGTACGGTTTTCAGCAGTTATTATTTTATAAATGAGATAGATGAAAATGTAGATAATATACCCATTGGAAGTCCAATTTCAAACACCAAAATGTATATAGTCAGAGATCGCAAATTAAGCCCTATAGGTGTAAGCGGAGAAATATGCATAGCAGGAGATGGATTGGCAAGAGGGTATTTAAATAATGCTGAATTGACAGCAGAAAAATTTATAGACAATTTATTTGTTCCAGGAGAAAAAATGTACAGTACCGGAGACTTAGGAAGATGGCTAGCGGATGGTAATATAGAGTTTTTAGGAAGGATAGACCATCAAGTAAAACTCCGTGGTTTTAGAATAGAACTTGGTGAAATAGAAAGTGAATTATTAAAGAATGAATCAGTAAAAGAGGTAATTGTAGTAGATAAAGAAGATAAAAGAAAAAATAAATACTTATGTGCCTATATAGTAGCCCATAAAGAAGTAACAAATAGAGAGTTAAGAGAGCATTTATCAAAAAATCTTCCGGAATATATGATACCTGCTTATTTTGTACAACTAAAAAAGATGCCAGTAACATCTAATGGAAAAGTGGATAGAAAGTTATTGCCAGAATCGGATGAAGATATGGTAACAAAAATACAATATGAAGCACCTAGGGATCAAATAGAAGAAAGACTTGCAGAAATATGGAGTAATGTGTTGGGAATAGAGAAGATAGGAATAAATGATAATTTTTTTGAATTAGGAGGACATTCTCTTAAGGCAACTGTTCTTGTAGCTAAAGTTCATAGAGAATTAAATGTACAAATTCCTTTAAAGGTGTTATTCAAATCGCCGACCGTAAAGGGAGTAAAGGAATACATAGTAAATACAGAAAAGAGTATATATAAACAGATAAAAAAAGTAGAGGAAAGAGACTATTATGAAGCATCTTCAGTGCAAAAGAGAATGTACATAATGCAGCAGTTTGATTTAGATAGTATCGGATATAATATGCCTGCAATTATGATTGTAGAGGGGATGCTTGATAGAGAAAAGGTAGTAGAGGTATTTAATAAATTATTACAAAGACATGAAGCACTAAGAACATGCTTTGAAAGCATAGAAGAGAAAATTGTACAGAGAGTAAATAAAGTTGTAGATTTTAAAGTAGAATATATAGAAAAACCGAATAAAGAGATAAATCTAATAGTAAAAGAATTTATAAGGCCATTTAATTTAAGCAAAGCGCCATTATTAAGGGTGGGGATTATAAAATTAGAGGAAAAGAAATATGTACTAATGCTTGATATGCATCACATAATTTCTGATGGCGTGTCAATGGAAATATTAACAAATGAATTTTCTTGGCTTTATGAAGGAAATGAGTTAAAGGATCTTAGAATTCAATATAAAGATTATTCTCTGTGGCAAAATGAATTTTTGAAATCGGAGCACGTTAAAGTTCAGGAAGAATACTGGATAAGCAGATTTTCAGATGAAATACTTGTATTAAATATGCCTACCGATTATGAAAGACCCAAAGTACAATCCTTTGAAGGAGATAATATAAAAATTAAATTAGATAAAGAATTAGCGAAAAGTTTGAAGAAAATTGCACAAGAAACAGGCAGCACATTGTATATGATTTTTTTATCAGGAATAAACATACTACTTTCAAAGTATAGTGGTCAAAAGGACATAATAGTGGGAACTCCTATAGCGGGCAGACAACATGTGGATTTAGAAAAAGTTATAGGAATGTTTGTAAATACACTTGTTATGAGAAATTATCCAGATGGAAACAAGAGATACAAAGAATTTCTAAAAGAAGTAAAAGAAAATGCATTAAGAGCTTATGAAAATCAAGATTATCAATTTGAAGAATTAATAGACAAGATTAATATAAAAAGAGATATAAGTAGAAATCCATTATTCGATATTATGTTTACAATGCAAAATATTGAAAGTCCGCATATGGAACTAAAAGATTTGAAATTTAAACCTTATGGGCTGGAATATAAAATATCTAAATTCGATATAACATTTGCAGCGATTGAAGTAGGAGAAGATGTATTCATAAATTTAGAATATTGTACAAAGCTATTTAATAAGGAAACTATTGAAAGCTTGGCCAACCATTATAAGGAAATCTTGGCTAAGATAGTAGAAAATATAGATGTAGAATTAAAAGATATAAATATTTCATGCAATGTAGCATTTTCAGATAAAGTTCAAGTTGATCAAGGTGATTTTGTTTTTTAACTCTATACCTATAAATTTTCGGATAAAGATTTTATATTTAATGAAACTATGGGAAGAAGGTAATGTGATATGAAAGAAATAGTAAGTAGAGATGTACTGCTTGTAAGCAATATGATGGAAAAGGAAAGGGAATACTGGTTACGGAAACTATCTGGTGAATTTACTAAAACTAGTTTTCTCAGTAGCAATTATAAGGAAATTGAAAATGCATGTGGAAAGAATACTCTTAAATTTACGGTTCCATGTGAAACAAGCTTAAAACTTATAAAGCTGAGTGGTAATTCAGATCAAAGATTATTCATGATTTTATTAAGCGGGCTAATGATAGAACTATACAAGTATTCATCCAATAATGATATTGTTGTTGAAGCACCAATTTTTAAGCAAACCGATAATAACGAACATATTAATACTACATTGCCGTTAAAAGGCGAATTTGAAGAAAATTCGACTTTTAAGGAATTGCTAATGCAAATTAAAGAAATGTTATATGGAGCAATGGACAATCAAGATTATCCCATTTCTCAATTATACAATTCTATGGGATTATTTTATTCGAATGAAGAAGATCCTTTAACTGATGTTGGAATCGTACTAAAAAATATACATGAAACGAAATACATTAATAATCTAAAGTGTACGATTAAATTTTTATTTGAGCGAACAGAAAATGAAATTGAGGTTAGTATTGAATATGATTCTGTATTATATAACGAAGTCTATATAAAGAAAGTTTACCAACATATGATAGTTTTGTTAGAAGAAATTATCAATAATATAAATATCAAAATATCTGATATAGAAATGTTATCAAAAGAGGAAAAGGTACAGCTATTATACGATTTAAATGATGCGAATGCCAGCTATCCAAAAGATAAAACAATACATGGGATTTTTGAAGAACAGGTAAAAAAGACCCCCAATCATATAGCAGTAGTATTTGAAGATAAAAAATTAACTTATAAAGAGTTAAATGAAAAGTCAAATAAGTTAGCAAAGGTTTTAAGAGGCAAAGGAGTAAAACCGGATAGTGTAGTAGCGATGATGGTAGAACCTTCCCTGGAGATGATAGTTGGAGTAATGGGTATACTTAAGGCTGGAGGAGCATATTTACCAATAGATCCGGAATATCCAGAGGATAGAATAAACTATACTCTACAGGATAGTAAAACAAAACTACTTTTGACAAAAAGTAATTTATTACTTCAAATTTCTTTTAATGGGGAAATAATAGATTTAGAAGAAGAAAGAATAAATCTCCAAGATTATGAGGATTTAGAAAAAGTAAATGTACCAGAAAATTTAGCATATATTATATACACTTCCGGAACTACAGGTAATCCCAAGGGAGTAATGATTGAACATAAGAATGTAGTACGATTAATGTTTAATGATAAAATGCAATTTGATTTTAATGAAAAAGATGTATGGACAATGTTTCATTCCTATTGTTTTGACTTTTCTGTTTGGGAAATGTATGGAGCACTACTTTATGGAGGAAAATTGGTTTTAATCCCTAAGAATAAAGCAATGGATACAGAAAATTATTTGAAAATCTTAAAGAAACAAAAAGTTACAGTGTTAAATCAAATCCCAACACCTTTCTATAGCCTTATGAATAAAGAATTAAATTGCAATACAAGAGAATTGAATTTCAGATATATAATATTTGGTGGAGAAGCATTAAAGCCTGAAACGTTAAGGAAATGGATAGAAAAATATCCGGAAACAAAATTGATTAATATGTATGGAATAACAGAAACAACGGTTCATGTTACTTATAAAGAAATTAGAGAAGAAGAAATAAATCAGAAGATAAGTAATATAGGTAGACCTATTCCTACAGTAACAACATATATAATGGATAAGAATTTAAAACTTTTACCTGTGGGAGTACCTGGTGAATTATGTGTTGGTGGCGATGGAGTTGGAAGAGGATATTTAAATAGAAAGGAATTAACGGAACAAAAATTTGTATATAACCCATATAAGCCAAAAGAAAGAATTTACAAATCTGGTGATTTAGCTAGAGTATTGCCAAATGGAGATATAGAATACTTGGGTAGAATAGACCATCAAGTAAAAATACGTGGATTTAGAATAGAGCTTGGAGAAATAGAAAGTCAACTATTAAAATATGAATCGATAAAAGAAGTAACTGTAATAGATAGAGAAGAAGAGAACGGAAATAAATATTTGTGTGCTTATATAGTAGCGGATAAAGAAATAACAGTTGGAGAATTAAGAGAACATTTATCTGAAAATTTACCGGAATATATGATACCTTCTTATTTTGTGCAACTAGAAAAAATGCCTTTAACATCTAATGGGAAAATAAACAGAAAATTGCTTCCGGAGCCGGATGGAAATATGGTAACTGGAGTAGAGTATGAAGCACCAAGAAACGAAACAGAAGAAAAATTGACAGAAATATGGAGCAGTGTGTTAAATGTAAAAAAAATAGGGATAAACGACAATTTCTTTGAATTAGGAGGACATTCTCTTAAAGCTACTGTGGTTGTATCAAGAATACATAAGGCTTTAAATAAGGCAATACCTATAAAGGAGTTATTTGAATATCCAACTATAAAGGGAATAAGTGATTATATTGGAAAAACAGAAAATAATATCCATGAGGAAATAGGACTGGTAGAAGAAAAGGAATATTATGAAGCTTCTTCAGCGCAGAAGAGAATGTATATGTTACAACAGTTTGATTTGGAAAGCATAGGATACAATACACCAGGAATAATGTTAGTGGAAGGAAAACTGGATAAAGAAAGGGTAGAGAATGTATTTAATAAATTGGTGCAAAGACACGAAACTTTAAGAACGTCCTTTGAATGTAAAGGAGAAAAAATAATACAAAGAGTGAATAAGGATATAAAGTTTAAAGTAGAGTATATAGAAATATTGGATAAAGATGCAGATGAAGAAGTGCAAAAATTTGTAAGACCATTTGATTTAAGTAAAGCACCTTTGTTAAGAGTAGGAGTTATAAGATTACAAGAAGAAAAATACATTTTAATGCTTGATATGCACCACAGTATTTCAGATGGTGTGGCTATAGCAATATTAACAAATGAATTTGTGAATCTTTATGAAGGCAAGGAATTAGAAAAACTCAGAATTCAATACAAGGATTATTCAGAATGGCAGAATAAGCGCTTAAAATCAGAAGAGATGAAAGCGAAGGAGGAATATTGGATCAATAGATTTTCAGATGAATTACCTGTATTAAATATACATACAGATTTTGTAAGACCATTAGTGCAAAATCTTGAAGGGGATAGCATAAATTTTAAATTAAATAAAGAAATAACAAAAGAAATAAAAAATATTGCAAAGGAAACAGGCAGTACCATTTATATGGTTCTTTTGTCAGCAATAAACATACTAGTTTCTAAATATAGCGGGCAGGAAGATATAATAATAGGAAGTCCTATTGCAGGTAGGTATCATGCTGATTTAGAAAAAGTTATAGGGATGTTTATAAATACTCTTGCAATGAGAAACTACCCAGAAGGAAATAAGAACTATGAACAATTTTTAAAAGAAGTAAAAGAAAATGCATTAAAAGCATATGAGAATCAAGATTATCAATTTGAAGAATTGGTAGATAATCTAAACCTACAAAGAGATATAAGTAGAAATCCATTATTTGATGTTATGTTTGCAATGCAAAATATTAACTTTGAAACTGTAGCTATTAGAGATTTAACGATTAAAGAATATAAGCAAAATCATAATGTATCTAAATTTGATATGGCATTTTCAGCAATGGAGTTAGAAGAAGAAATTATAATTAATTTACAATATTGCACAAAATTATTTAAAAGAGAAACTATAGAAAGAATGATAGAGCATTTTCAAAATTTACTAAAATTAATATCGAAGGATAGAACCATTAAGCTAAGTGAAATAGATATGCTTTCAGAAGAAGAGAAGAATTTGTTGTTGTATAAATTAAATGATACAAATATATCATATCCAAAAGATAAAACAATACATCAATTGTTTGAAGAACAAGTAAATAAAACACCGAATAATATTGCAGTAGTTTATGAGGGTAGTGAAATTACTTATAGAGAGTTAAATCAAAAGGCAAATAAGTTAGCAAAGGCTTTAAGAACAAAAGGGGTAAAAACAAATAGCATTGTAGGCATAATGTTAAGAGAATCCATTGATATGATTGTAGGTATATTGGCTATTTTAAAGGCAGGAGGCGCATATTTACCAATTAATCCGGAATATCCTCAAAATAGAGTAGTAGCAATGCTGAATGACAGTAATGCATCAATTCTTATAACGGTGGGAGAAGCAATAAAGGACTATTCTATAATTAGGCTTCAAGGATTCAATAATAATTCTTTAGTACCTACAGTTACTTGTAAAAGACCACAAATTAATAAATTTGATGATATTTCTTTTCCGGATAGGTCTTTAGTAAATTATGAAAAGTATCATAATTTTATAGGCCAGGCAACAGTAAAAAATTCTATAGCCATTCAGGCTACTCGAGGATGTCCTTATAACTGTGCTTATTGTCATAAAATATGGCCCAAAGGTCATGTCGTACGGTCACCAGAAAATGTAATTGAAGAAATGAAAATATATTATGATATGGGAATAAAACGATTTGTTTTCATTGACGATATATTTAATTTAAATAAGGAGAATAGTAGTAATATTTTTAAACTTATAATAGAGAAAAAGATGAAAGTTCAAATATTTTTTCCGAATGGTATGAGAGGCGATATATTAACAAAGGAATATATAGACCTCATGGTTGAAGCTGGGGTAGTAAGTTTAGCCATTGCACTAGAAACAGCTTCATCTAGATTACAAAAGGTTATTAAGAAAAACATAAATCTTAACAAGTTAAAGGAAAATATTGAATATATTACTGGAAAGTATCCTCAAATTATACTTGAATTATTTTCCATGCATGGTTTTCCAACTGAAACAGAAGAAGAGGCTAAAATGACGTTGGATTTTATAAAAAGCATAAAATGGATACATTTTCCATATTTTCACATACTTAAGATATATCCAGGGACAGATATGGCTAATATAGCATTAGACAACGGTATAACTGAAGAGGCCATAGAAAATTCAGTAGAATTAGCATTCCATGAGTTACCTGATACTTTACCTTTTTCAAAAGAATTTACAGTGGCATGTCAAGCTGAATTTTTACATGACTATTTTCTTTCAAAGGAACGTATGCTAAAGGTTCTTCCCTATCAAATGCAAGTTTTATCTGAAGAGGAAATGATACAAAAGTACAACAGTTATATAGATACAGAAATTAATAGCTTTTCTGATTTACTGGATTTAGCAGGTATCTCTAGGGAGGAACTTGGAACTATAGAATTTGTAGATAATAATTTTAGCAAAGTACCAAATTTGAATAAGAAATTAAAAAATCATTTTCCAAAAAAAGAATCTAACGAAAAAGGTACGAGAGTGTTGTTGCTAGACTTATCACAGTTTTTTAAAAGCGAAAATAATGATATGTTATATGATGTTGTTGAACCACCATTAGGTCTTATGTATTTACTGACATATTTAAACCATATGTATGGAAGTAATATTAACGGTAAAATTGCTAAATCAAGAACAGATTTTAATAGTTATGACCAATTAAGAGAGCTGATAGAGGAGTTTAAACCAGATGTGATAAGTATAAGAACCCTTACGTATTACAGAGATTTCTTTCATAAGACAATATCAATGATTCGTCAATGGGGAATAGACGCACCTATTATAGCTGGGGGGCCTTATGCTACCAGCGATTATATGAGTATACTAAAGGATACAAATGTAAATTTAGTTATCCTGGGAGAAGGGGAAATAACTTTTGGCGAAATAATCGGAAAATTTATGGAAAATGGAAAGAAGATGCCAGAGGTGGAGGTTTTAAAAAGCATACAAGGAATTGCTTTTGTAGAGGGAAATATAAAAAATAATATTAAGGATAGGCAAATTGTGTGGTTAGATCAGTCATATGATCAATTGGTATGTGAAAATGAGGAACACTTAGTGAATAAAAACGACCCGAAGGATTTAGCATATATCATATATACCTCAGGAACTACCGGTAATCCAAAGGGAGTAATGATTGAGCATAAAAATGTAGTACGATTAATGTTTAATGAAAAAATGCAATTTGATTTTAATGAAAAAGATGTATGGACAAAGTTTCATTCTTATTGTTTTGATTTCTCTGTTTGGGAAATGTATGGAGCACTGCTTTATGGAGGGAAATTAGTACTAATTTCTAGGGATAAAGCAATGGACACAGATAGCTATTTGAAAATCTTAAAAGAACAAAGGGTTACAGTCCTAAATCAAATTCCAACTCCTTTTTATAGTCTTATGGATAAAGAATTAAATTGCAAATCAAAAGAGTTAAATTTGAGATATGTTATATTTGGTGGAGAAGCATTAAAACCTGAAATGTTAAGGGATTGGATAAAAAAGTACCCGGAAACTAAAATAATTAATATGTATGGAATAACAGAAACAACAGTCCATGTTACTTATAAAGAAATTAGAGAAGAAGAAATAAATGAAAAGGTAAGTAATATAGGGAAACCAATACCTACAGTAACTACTTATATAATGGATAAAAACTTAAGGCTTTTGCCAATAGGAGTACCCGGAGAGTTGTGTGTTGGTGGTGAAGGAGTTGGAAGAGGGTATATAAATAAAAAGGAATTGACGGAACAAAAATTTGTATCTAATTCATATAAACCAGAGGAAAGGATCTACAGATCCGGTGATTTGGCAAGAATACTATCTAGTGGGGACATAGAATATTTGGGAAGAATAGATAAGCAAGTGAAAATTCGGGGGTTTAGAATAGAACTTGGGGAAATAGAAAGCCATCTATTAAAGCATGAATCAATAAAAGAAACCATTGTAGTTGATAGAGATGATAAAAACGGAGAAAAATATTTATGTGCTTATTTTATAGGCGATAAAGAAATAACAATTGGAGAATTAAGAAATCACTTATCCAAAAATCTGCCGGAGTACATGATACCGTCTTATTTTATACAACTGCAAAAAATGCCCTTAACTTCTACTGGAAAAATAAATAGAAAATCACTTCCTGAACCGGATGGAAATAGAGTGAAAGCAAGTGGATATCAAGCACCAAGAAACGAAATAGAAGGAAATCTAGTGCAAATGTGGTGCAATATATTAGGTGTGGAAAAAGTAGGAATAAATGATAATTTTTTTGAACTTGGAGGACATTCTCTTAAAGCAACAACTCTTATCTCACAAATATATAAAACCTTAGGTGTAGAAATACCTTTTAGAGAGATATTCAAATCCTTAACTATAAAGGGAATAAGCGAATATATAAAAAAGTCGGAAAAGAGTATATATGAAGCAATAACCTTGTTGGGAGAAAGAGAATACTATAAAGCATCTTCAGCGCAAAAAAGAATGTATATGTTACAACAGTTTAATCTACAAGGTATAGAATATAATATCCCTGAAATTATGGTAGTAGAAGGAATATTAGATATAGAAAAGGTGGGAAATGCATTCTGTAAACTGATACAAAGACATGAAGTTTTAAGGACCTCCTTTGAAATTATTGAAGAAGAAATAGTACAGAAGATATATGATGTTGTAGATTTTAAGTTGGAGTATATAAAAAAATCAGATAAAGATGTAAAAGAAGAAGTAACACAATTTGTAAGAGTTTTTAATTTAGCTAAAGCACCTTTATTAAGAGTATGTCTTATCAAATTGGAAGAGGAAAAACATATATTGATGATTGATATTCATCACATCATATGTGATGGAGTATCCATGGAAATATTAACAAATGAATTTATAAGTCTTTATGAAGGAAGAAAATTAGAAAAAATTAGAAGTCAATATAAGGACTACACCGAATGGCAAAGCAAGCTTTTAAATTCAGAAAAAATGAAAAGGCAAGAACAATACTGGATTAATAGATTTTCAGATGAAATATCGGTATTAAATATGCCTACAGATTATGAAAGACCAATAATAAAAAGCTTTGAGGGAGAAATTATAGATATTAAGTTAGATAAAGAACTAACGGAAAAGTTAAAAGAGATTGCAAAAGAAACAGTATGTACAATGTACATGGTTCTTTTATCAACAGTAAATATACTTCTTTCAAAATACAGTGGTCAAGAAGATATAATCATAGGAAGTGATATTGCAGGAAGACCTCATGCAGATTTAGAAAAAATCATAGGGATGTTTGTAAACACTCTTGTCATGAGAAATTATCCTAATGGATACAAGAGTTATGAGGAGTTTTTAAAGGAAGTAAAAGAAAATGCATTAAATGCATATCAAAATCAAGATTATCAATTTGAAGAATTAGTAAATAAGGTGAATTTACAAAGAGATGTAAGTAGGAATCCATTATTTGATGTTGTGTTTGCAATGCAAAATAGACCAGATGAAGCAATAGCAATGAAGGAATTGACTTTTAAACCTTATTATCAAGAACATAAAACATCTAAATTTGACATAACTTTTTTAGCAAGTGAGGTAGGAGAAGAAGTACTCATAAACATAGAGTATTGTACTAAGTTGTTTAAAAGAAACACTATTGTAAAAATGGGAGAACGCTATGTAGAAATATTAAAACAAATAGTAAATAATAGGCAGATTAAACTAGATGAGATAAATATTTATAGTGATTTAAACATAGCAGGTACAGGAGTTGTTATAAATGACGGTGACGATTTTGGATTTTAAGTAAAAAGATTAAAAAACATGAAATAATAATTTTTGAGTGAAGGCGGTCTTAATATTATGACAAAAGACATTAATCAAGATACAGCGATTATAGTGAATCCATTAATTAAAGAAAAAAAGTATTGGTTAAAAAAACTGTCTGGGGAACTGGAAAACAGTTCCTTTCCTTTTGATTTTACTAAACCGGATAGATATGAAAATAAAAGGCAGTATGTAAAGTTTAAAATTTGTGATGAGTTATTTTTAAAACTAAGTATATTGAGCAATAAATCTGATGCGAGGTTGCACATGATATTATCAACAGCATTGATCTTATTAATAAATAAATATACCAATAATAAAGATATAATAATTGGAACTCCAATATACAAACAAAATGCAGAAGCGGAATTTATAAATACAGTAATAGCCTTAAAAAATCAAATAAGTGATAGCAACACCTTTAAAGAAGAATTACTGAATTTTAGACAGGTTTTAACAGAAGCCATTGAGCACCAAAATTATCCCCTCAACAAAATATTGCTTGATTTAGGAATGGGATTTAGAGGAGAGTTTTTTCCGATTTTCGATATAATTATAATTCTGGAAAATATCCACCATAGAGATTATATCAAAGACATAACAGTAAATACCATATTTTCTTTTGTAAGAATGGAAGATCATATAGAAGGAACCATAGAATACAATGAAATAGTATATAAAGAAGATACAATAAATAGAATTGCATTTCACTTTTTAAACTTATTGGGGGAAGTACTAAATAATATAGAAATATTGGTAAAAGATATAGAGATACTTTCAGGGAAAGAAAGATTCACACTATTACATGAATTTAACAACACTAATATAGAATATCCAAGAGATAAAACAGTACAGGAGTTGTTTAAAGAACAGGTAGCAAGGACCCCTAATAATATAGCAGTGATTTATAAAGAACAGAAGTTGACATATAAAGAGTTGGATGAGAAGTCCAATCAAATTGCGCAGCTTTTAAGGGGAAATGGAGTGGAAAGAGAAGTGCTAATAGGAGTACTTTTTGAAAGATCAATTGATATGCTTGTTTCAATAATTGGAATTCTAAAGGCAGGAGGAGCATACATACCTATGGATGTAAATTATCCTATTAGCAGGATAAAAACGATGTTATCAGATTCAAAGGCTAAATATTTAATTACCAAATCCAATGTTATGGCAAATAAGTATGAGTTTTACTGTGAGGTTGCTTCCAGTACAGAAATAAGCCATATCATATACCTTGATAATATTGAGGATGTAGAAAGGGATAATGATTTATTTAGAACTCTTAAATTTGCAGAAGGTCTTACTAAAGGGCAGGATCTACAAACGAATACATCAGAAGAGATAAGTGATATTAAATGTAAGAATAGTAAAGCTTTTGCCTCTATTTGTGATTTTGATTCTATAAATGCATGTTCTAAGGAAGATGTACAATTTATAAATATACCTAATGATATTAGTTATGTAATATATACGTCAGGTTCATCAGGTAAACCTAAGGGAGCTATGGTAGAGCAGGCTGGTATGGTAAATCATCTTTATGCTAAGATAAAAGATTTGAAAATAACAGAAGATAGTGTAATTGCTCAAAATGCATCCCATTGTTTTGATATATCAGTATGGCAATTCCTTGCAGTACTAGTTTGTGGTGGTAAAACAGTGATTTATTCAAATGATACCGTTATGAAGCCAGAAGAATTTGCAAGCAAAGTTATAAAAGATAAGGTGACAATACTAGAGGTAGTACCTTCATTTTTAGAGGTAATACTTAGTTATTTGGAAGAAAAAAAAGAAAGAAAAGAAAGATTTGAAGACTTAGAATATTTACTTGTTACCGGTGAAGAGTTAAAAGCAAAATTAGTTAAAAAATGGTTTTTTATCTATCCCAATGTTAAAATGGTAAATGCCTATGGACCAACAGAGGCTTCAGATGACATAACACATTATATTATGGAACGAGATCCCAATTTGAGTAGTATACCTATTGGTAAACCTATTCAAAATTCTAATATATACATAGTAAATGAACAAATGAAACTATGCCCAATAGGTGTAAAGGGAGAAGTTGTTGTATCTGGAATTGGAGTGGGCAGAGGATATTTAAATGATGAACAAAAAACTAAGAAGTCCTTTATGAAAGATCCTTTTATAGAAGACAAAGATGTAAGATTATATAAAACAGGAGATTTGGGAAGGTGGCTTTCAGATGGAATCCTTGAGTTTTTTGGAAGAAAGGATTATCAAGTAAAGATAAGGGGATTTAGGTTAGAACTTGGAGAAATAGAAAGTAGATTAATGGAATGTAAAGATGTAAAATCAGCTGTGGTAATAGATATTGAAGATGGCAATGGGGATAAATATTTATGTGCTTATGTGGTATCAGATATAAACATAAATAGTTCAAAAATTAAAGAAGAATTAAAAAACACATTACCGGATTATATGGTACCAGCGTATTTAATACAACTTGAAAGGTTACCACTGACATCAAATGGGAAGGTAAATAGAAAAGCACTCCCTAAACCTGAAGAAGATATAAATATAAGAGTAGAATATGAGGCACCAAGAAATGAAATAGAAGAAAAGCTAGCAGAAATATGGAGTATTGTATTAGGGGTAGAAAAAATAGGAATAAATGATGACTTTTTTGAGCTTGGAGGACATTCCCTTAAAGCGACAGTCCTTATATCAAAAATCCATAAGGAATTGAATACAGAAATACCTATTAATGAATTATTTAAATTACCTACCATAAAGGGAATAAGTGAATATATAGAAAATACTGAAAAGAGTATATACATGGAAATAAGCTTAGCAGAAGAAAAAGAATACTATGAAGTATCTTCTGCACAAAAGAGGATGTATATATTACAGCAGTTTGATTTGCAAAGTGTTGGATACAACACACCACTAGTAATGATTGTAGAAGGAAAGCTTGATAAAAAAAAGGTAGAAAATTCATTTATAAAGCTGGTAGAAAGACATGAAACATTAAGAACCTCTTTTGAAAGCATAGAAGAAAAAATAATACAGAAGGTCGACAAAAATGTAGAGTTCAAAGTGGAGTATACAGAAAAATTAGATAGAGATTTAGAGCAGATGGTAAAAGAATTTGTAAGATTCTTTGATTTAAGTAAAGCACCTTTATTAAGAGTGGGAGTTATTAAATTAGAAGAAGAGAAGCACATATTAATGATTGACATACATCACATAATTTCCGATGGAATATCTATGGAGTTATTAAGAAATGAATTTGTAACATTATATGAAGGAAAAGAATTAGAAGAACTTAGAATTCAATATAAAGACTATTCAGAGTGGCAAAACTCTCTTTTAAAGTTAGACAAAATAAAAGTGCAAGAAGAATATTGGATAAATACATTTTCAGATGAAATACCGATACTAAATATGCCTATCGATTATGAAAGACCACTAGTGCAAAATCTTGAAGGCGATAGCATCAATTTTATAATAGATAGAGAAGTGACCAAAAATTTAAAAATAATTGCAAAAGAAACAGGAAGTACAATGTATATGGTTATTTTATCAGGGGTAAATATATTACTTTCAAAGTATAGTGGACAGGAAGATATAATAGTAGGAAGTCCTATAGCAGGAAGACCACATGCAGATTTGGAAAAAATGATAGGAATGTTTGTAAATACTCTTGCAATAAGAAATCGTCCAAAAGGAAGCAACACCTATGAAGAATTCTTAATGGAAGTAAAGGAGATTGTATTAAGCGCATACGAAAACCAGGATTATCAATTTGAAGAATTGGTAGATAAGTTAGATTTGCAGAGAGATGTAAGTAGAAATCCATTGTTTGATGTTATGGTTGCAATGCAAAACATGGATCAATCTAATAATAAACTTAGAGAATTAACCTTTAAAGAATATAATCAACACCGTAAGATTGCTAAATTCGATTTAACTTTTTTTATAAGTCAATCAGATGAAGATCTGTTTATAAATTTAGAGTATTCTACTAATTTGTATAAGAGAGAAACAATAGAAAGGATGATAGAACACTTTAAAACTATACTTAACTTAGTGGGGAAAAACAGAAACAGCAAGATAAGTGAAATAGATATTATTTCAGAGCAGGAAAAGAATAAGATTCTATCCCAATTTAATAACAATTATGTAGAATATCCTAAATATAGAACCCTACATGAATTATTTGAAGAACAGGTAGAAATAACGCCAGATAATACAGCAGTAGTATTTGAAGGTGAAAAAATAACATATCGAGAATTAAATGAAAAATCAAATCAAATAGCAAGGGAGTTAAGAGCTAAAGGGATAGGTGCTGATAACATAGTTGGAATCATGGTAGGTCGCTCATTAGAAATGATAATAGGTATAATGGGGATTTTAAAAGCAGGGGGAGCGTACTTACCAATAGATCCTGATTATCCGGAAGACAGAATTAGATATATGTTAAAAGATAGCGGCACAAAGATATTATTGACGAAAGATAGCTGCAAGAGAAAAGTTAACTATGAAGCAAGTATATTAAATCTGGAAGATGAAAAATTATACAAAAGCAGTAAGGAAAATTTAGAAAATATAAATAAAGCAAATGACCTTGCCTATGTGATTTACACATCGGGCTCAACAGGAAAACCTAAAGGCGTTTTAATTGAACATAAAAATGTGGTAAATCTTGTATTTTCTTTATCTAAAGTTGTTTATGGAAAGTACAATACTGCATTAAAAATTGCTTTGGTTGCACCATACATATTTGATGCATCTGTTCAGCAAATATTCCCATCTCTATTGCTCGGTCATAAATTATTTATAGTTCCTGAAGAGGTGAGAAGAGATGGAAATGCATTGTTAAGCTATTACAATGAACATTTAATTGATATTTCAGATGGAACACCAATACATTTAAATATGCTTGCAACTGTGAGTGATGAAAAGATAGAAATGAGAGTAAAAGAGTTCATTATTGGTGGAGATGTACTATTATCAAAAGTAGTGAGTGAGTTTTATGAAAAGTTTCAATGTGATACTACCCGCATAATAAATATATATGGTCCTACAGAATGCTGCGTAGACTCAATAGCGTATGAAATAGATAATAACAAAATAAAAGACCTTCATACAATTCCAATTGGTAAGCCTATGGCAAATGAAACCATTTATATATTGAATAAAGATGGATTAATTGCTGCAGAAGGCGTAATAGGGGAGCTATATATTGCCGGTGATGGTGTAGGTAGGGGGTATTTAAACCAACTAGAATTAACGGAAGAAGGATTTTTAATTAATCCTTTTGTAAAAAATCAGAAAATGTATAAAACAGGAGACTTAGCAAAATGGTTACCGGATGGTAATATAGAATTTTTAGGAAGAATCGATTATCAAGTGAAAATCAGGGGATTTAGAATAGAGTTAGGGGAAATAGAAAGTAAACTATTAAATTACAATATAAATTTAAATACAGCTAAAACTTCAATTACTTATTGTAAAAGTTGTTTGCTTCCTTCTAATTATCCCAATATACATTTTAATGAGGAAGGCGTATGCAGTATTTGTGATGCTTTTGATAGATATAAAGATAACGCAAAGGAATATTTTAAAGATGGTGATGAATTAAATAAAATTATTGACCACGCTCGAAAAAGTAAAACATCAGAATATGACTGTTTACTTCTTTATAGCGGTGGTAAAGATAGTTCTTATGTATTATATAGATTGGTAGAAATGGGTCTAAAGGTGCTTACCTTTACTTTTGATAACGGATTTATTTCAGCTACTGCGTTTAAAAATATAAAAAGAGTTACATCAGAACTTAATGTAGGCAATATCGTTTGCAAAATAGAAACTATGGATCAAATATTTGTAGAAAGCTTAAAATCAGATTGTACTGTATGCACAGGATGTTTTAAAGCACTTACGGCTATTAGTACTAAAATAGCTGAGGAAAAAGGAATTAATATTGTTTTTACCGGATTATCTAGAGGACAAATATTTGATACAAAGTTACATGGTCTATATGAGCAAGGCATATGCGATGTGACAGAAATAGAAGAAAAACTTTTACTTTTTAGAAAGATGTACCACTATGCAGCGGATAAAACTTCACAATTATTAAATATTGATTTGAAGAATGAAGAGATTTTTAACAATATACAATTTATTGATTTTTATAGATATGAAGATAAATCTGCAAGAGAGATAAAAGAATATTTAAAAGAAAAGGATGTATTTTGGAGTTTACCAGGAGATACAGGTTTCTGTTCTACCAATTGTGTTATTAATGATGTGGGTATTTACATCCATTTAAGGGATAAAGGATACCACAACTATGCAGCACCTCTAGCTTGGGATTATCGTATAGGACAAGCAAGTAAGGAGGATATTATCGAAGAATTAAAAACAGAATTCAATTTAGAAAAAATACAAGAAATACTTAATAAAATAGGATATGTAAATGGCTCGATGGAACAAATTGTTAAAGAAACAGTGGTTATAGATAGGAAGTATGAAGATGGAAATAAATATCTTTGTGCATATTATGTTTCCGATAAAGAAATATCTGTGGCTGAATTAAGAGCATATTTATCAAGAGAATTACAGGAATATATGATTCCATCTTACTTTGTTAGAGTAGAAAAAATGCCTTTAACAACTAGTGGTAAAATAGACAGAAAATCACTTCCTCAACCGGATGGAAATATAGTAACAGGAAATGAATATGAAGCACCAAGAAGCGAAATAGAAGAAAAATTAGCAATTGTATGGAAAGAAGTTTTAGGTGTAGAGAGAGTAGGTATAAAAGATAATTTCTTCAACCTTGGAGGAGATTCTATAAAAGCGATTCAAATTATTGCAAGAATTAAGAAATATGGATATACATTTGAAATGAAGGATTTATTTAAAGAACCTGTAATAGAAAGCATAAGCAAATATGTAAGAGCTTCTAACATTATAATTGATCAAGGACTTGTAGAAGGAGAGGTAGAACTAACACCAATTCAAAGCTGGTTTTTCGAACAAAACTTTACAGATATGCACCACTTCAATCAAACAATGATGTTATATAACCAATCAGGATTTGCGGAAGAAGTTATAAGAAAAGTATTTGATAAGATAACTTTACATCATGATGCTCTTAGAATGGGCTATAAAATAGAAACAAACTCTATAGTTCAATTTAACAAGGGAATAAATGAAGATGCATATAGCTTAGAGGTCTTTGATTTTAGAAATATGGAAGACTACAAGGAGAAAATAACAAAAATATGTACTAGAATACAAAGCAGCATAGATTTAAATTGTGGACCACTTATGAGGTTAGCTTTATTAAAAACAAGCGAAGGCGATCATTTGCTCATGGTAATACATCACTTGGTAATTGACGGAGTATCTTGGAGAATACTATTTGAAGATTTTACACAGGGATATAGCCAGACTGTGAAAAATGAGGAGATAGTATTCCAAGAAAAAACAACATCTTATAGACAATGGGCAAAAACATTAAAAGAGCATGTAGAAAGTAAAGATGTGCTAAATGAGTTGGAATATTGGAATCAAATTGAAGCTGTTCACATAAAGCCTATTCCTAAGGATCATGTGGTAGACAGAAGAATAACAAAAAACATTAAAAATAAAACAATAACTTTTTCAAAAGATCAGACAGCGTTATTACTTAAGAAAAGTAATAAAGTATACAATACAAAAATCAATGATCTTTTAATTACTGCATTAGGATTGGCAATTAAAAAGTGGACGGATCAAGATAAAATATTAATAAATTTAGAAGGGCATGGAAGAGAGGAACTTTTTGAACAGTTAGATATAACCAGAACAATAGGATGGTTTACAGTTCAATATCCTGTAATTATTGATATGAAAAAAGAGCATGATTTGTCCTATAATATAAAAACGGTTAAGGAAGACCTACGACATATCCCAAATAAAGGTTTTAACTATCAAATGTTAAGATATCTGACGGAAAAGGAATTAAAGAAAGATATAGATTTTAAACTTAAACCGGAAATTTGTTTTAACTACTTAGGACAATTTGACCAGGATGTGTCATTAGAAGTATTCAAAATGTCAAATATATCTACAGGAAAAGCAATAAGCAATAATTGTGAGAGAATATATGCTCTTGAAATTACAGGGTTGGTTGCAAATGGAAGTCTTAATATAACCTTTGAATATAGTAAAGAAGAATATGATGGAAAAACTATAGCAAAATTAGCGGAATACTATAAGGAAAGTTTAATAACTATAATTGAACATTGTACAAGCAAAGAAGAAATAGAAGTTACTCCATCGGATTTCAGTTACAATGAATTCACATTAGAAGAATTTGAGGATGCTATCAGTGAAATTAGCAATTTAGATTAGAAAGAATTTAAATTTTAAAGCCAGAAGTGTTAAACTTCCATAGGCGTAAAGCAAGGATTTGATTTACGCACGTGGATTTGACTTTACAACTCGGGTAAGTTGTAATTTTAAAAAGTCTTAATAAAAGGAGGAATATTGATGGGTAAAAAATCAGAGATTAAAGATATATATACCCTGTCACCTATGCAGGAAGGGATTTTATTTCACTCATTAGTTGATGAAGAATCAAAGGCATATTTTGTACAAAGCAATATAGAGGTAAAGGGAGAAATAAATTTAGAAATATTTGAAAAAGCCTTTAATGTGTTAATTGAAAGGTACGATATATTAAGAACCAATTTTGTTCATGAGAAAGTGAAGAAACCAATACAAATCGTATTTAAGAAAAAGACGGCAGGTATAATTTATAAAGATATATCAAATATAGATGAGGATAAAAAAGAAGAACAAATAAAAGCTTTTGTAAACGAGGATAAAAAGAAAGGCTTTAACTTAAAAAAAGATATTTTAATTCGAGCATCTATTCTGAAATTTGATAGGGAACATTATAAAATTATTTGGAGTTTTCATCATATCATTATTGATGGTTGGTGTAATAGTATTATTGTGAAAGAGTTTTTAGAAATTTACCAATCATTGAAATATGAAATCACATTGACAGAAAAAGATATATATCCATACAGCAATTATATTAAATGGTTAAATAAACAGGATAGGGAAGTGGCATCAACATACTGGAAGAGATATATTGAAGAGTATGAACAACAAGCTACTTTACCGAAAAGTAATACACAAATAGGGAAAGAATATAAGCAAGAAGAAGTAAATTTTATCATTGATGAAACAGTAACAAAAAAACTAATAAATATAGCCAATAACCATAATGTAACATTAAATACAGTTTTTCAAACTTTGTGGGGCATAGTATTACAAAGATACAATAATGTGGATGATGTTATATTTGGAGCAGTGGTATCAGGAAGAACATCTGAAGTAATTGGAATAGAAACTATGGTAGGATTATTTATAAATACAATTCCTGTTAGGATAAAGTGTGATAAAGAAACAACCTTTTCAGAGTTAATGAAGAAAGTTCAAAGTGCTGCAATTGAATCAGAAAAATATAGTTATTTTGCACTGTCAGAGATTCAATCTAGTTCCCAATTAAAACAAAATCTGATGAATCATATAATAGCTTTCCAAAATACACCTGTCCAACAGAGGGGAAATGGTGGTAAGGATATTGGATTTGCAATAGAAAAGGTAGAAGACTTTGAACAGACTAATTATGATTTCAATATTATAGTAGGAATAGGACGGGAACTAATTGTAAAGTTAGATTATAATACTTTAGTTTATGAGACCGGTTTTATAAAAGGAATAGAAAATCACTTGAAAGAAGTAATAAAGCAAGTGATATCCAATATAGATATCAAAGTAAAAGAAATAGATATAATACCACAAGAAGAAAAACATAAATTGATATATGAATTTAATGATACCCATGCAGATTACCCAAGGGATAAGACTATACATGAGCTATTTGAGGAGCAAATAGAAAGAACACCAGATAATATAGCGGTGGCATATGAGGAAGAGAGACTGACTTATAGAGAGCTTAATGATAAATCAAATAGACTAGCAAGAACCCTAAGGAAAAAGGGAGTAAAACCAGACAGTATAGTTGGAATAATGGTAGAGCGCTCATTAGAAATGATAGTAGGAATAATGGGAATATTAAAGGCGGGAGGAGCTTATCTGCCCATAGATCCAGAATATCCAGAGGAAAGAATAAATTATATGCTAGGAGACAGCAGTGCAGATATTCTGTTAACACAAAAACAGCTAGTAGGTAAGATTAAGTTTAGAGTAAACATAATCGAAATAGACAGAGAAGATTTATATGTAAGAGATGGAAGTAACTTAGAGAATGTAAATAAACCAAATGATCTTGCATATGTAATCTATACATCAGGAACAACAGGCAGACCGAAAGGTGTTATGATTGAACATAGAAGTGTTATAAGGTTAGTAAAAAACACGAATTATGTTAGTTTTAAAGAAAATGACAAAATACTTCAAACGGCTGATATTGTATTTGATGCCACAACATTTGAAATTTGGGGGACTCTATTAAATGGTATATGCTTACATGTTGTAAATAAGGATTTGATTTTAGATCCACAAAAGCTTGGAGATTCTTTAAGTACATGTGGAATTACTATACTGTGGCTTACATCGTCATTATTCAATCAGTTAGTAGACCAAAAACCAGAAATATTTAAAAATCTTAGAACTCTTTTAGTTGGTGGAGATATATTATCACCAAAACATATAAATACTATATTAAAAAAATATAAGAACATACAAATAATTAATGGCTATGGTCCTACTGAAAATACAACATTTTCAGTTTGCTTTAAAATTGATAAGGAATATGAACGAAATATCCCTATAGGAAGACCAATAAATAATTCTTCAGTATTGATAGTTGATGATAATAATAATATAGTGCCTATAGGAATTGTTGGAGAATTATGTGTTGGAGGAGATGGATTAGCAAGAGGGTATTTAAATAGGCCAGAATTAACAGAAGAGAAGTTTATACCAAACCCATATGAGCTAAGAGAAAGAATGTACAAGACAGGAGATCTAGCAAGATGGCTACCAGATGGAAATATAGAATTCATAGGAAGAATAGACCATCAAGTAAAAATAAGGGGCTTTAGAATAGAACTTGGAGAAATAGAAAGCCAGCTATTAAATCATGAAGGAGTAAAGGAAGCTATAGTTATTGACCGAGAAGATAGTAATGGAGTTAAGTATTTGTGTGCATATATAGTAGCAGAAAATGAAATGACAGTAGGGGAATTAAGAGAGTATCTAGGAAAGAAGCTGCCAAACTATATGATACCATCACACTTCGTTCAGCTTGAGAAGATGCCATTAACAGGAAATGGAAAGATAGATAGAAAGGCTTTGAAAGAACTAGATGGAAGTATAGCTATAGAAACAGAATATGAAGCACCAAGAAATGAAATAGAAGAAAAATTAGTAGAAATATGGGAATGTGTATTAGAGAAGGAGAAAGTAGGAATAAATGATATTTTTTTTGAGCTTGGAGGGAATTCATTAAGAGCTATTATTATTGCGGGAAAGATAAAAAAAGAACTAAATATAAAAGTACCGTTAATAGAGGTAATTAGCAAGCCAACAATAAAAGAATTTTTAAAAAAAATATTTAACTCGGACTTTAACAAAGGATTAGAAAGTATAACCAGATTAAATGATAAAAAAGAAAAGAACCTATTTGCATTTCCACCTATAAGTGGTTTAGGTATTTCCTTTAAGGAATTGTCAAATTTAATAAATTCTTATACCGTATATGGTTTTGATTTCATTGAAAATGAAAATAGAATTAATGAATATGTAAAACTAATAACCAATGTGCAGAAAAAAGGGCCTTATGTTTTAATGGGATATTCAGCAGGAGGGAAACTCGCAATTGAAGTGGCAAAAATGATGAATAAGGAAGGCTATGTTGTATCCGACATTATATTGATTGATTGTGTTGTAAAACAAAAAACAGATAAAGACAACGGAGACGAGGATGATAAAGAAGTAGAAGAAATTATGAAAAATATCAAATCATTTATATTTGAAACAAATCCACTAATGTGGCAATATGTTGGGCAATCAATGGAAAGAAAAGTTAGAACTTATTTGATATATTCGAATAAGTTTGTTAGTAGGGACAAAATAAATACAAATATTCATCAGATATTAAGTACAGAGGAAGTAGATCAGGAAACCTTTAATTTGAAAAAGAAATGGGGAGAATTAACTACCCAATCTTTTAAAATGTATGATGGATTTGGTAGACATTCGGATATGCTGATAGATGGGAAGAGTCTCAAAGAAAATGTAGAAGTAATAACACTGATATTAAAAGGAGTGGATTAATCCATAGTGGGTTTTTATTAAAAATGTTATACAAGAGAGGAGCATACAATGATGAAAAAAGTTCATAAAAAAGTTAAATTGAAAAAAAAATTAATGCCTAATTTAGTATCAGGAGAAGAAAAAAACAAACTTTTATATCAGTTTAATGAGACCTATAGGGAATATCCAGAAAAAACAATACATGGATTATTTGAAGACCAGGTAGAAAAGACACCCAATAATATAGCAGTAGTATTTGAAGACAATAAATTGACTTATAGAGAATTGAATGAAAAAGCAAATAAACTGGCAAGAAATTTAAGAGAAAAAGGCATAACAACTGATGATATAGTAGCAATTATGGCAGAACGTTCATTAGAGATGGTAGTGGGGATGTTTGCAATATTAAAAGCAGGAGCAGCCTATTTACCAATAGATCCTGCATATCCAAAAGAGAGAATAATGCATATGCTTGAGGATAGTAAAACTAATATTCTAATTACGCAAAAGCACTTATTACCATTCAATTTTAAAGGACAAATAGTAGAATTAGAAGATCAAAGATCATATGACCATAATGGAACCAATTTAGATAAAGTAAGTGGGCCAAAAAATTTAGCTTATGTAATATATACTTCAGGCACTACGGGGAACCCTAAAGGGGTTATGATAGAACATAGTAGTATTTCAAATACTCTGCAGTGGAGAAAAAAACAATATAAGTTCAACTCGGATGACAGTGTAATCGAGTTGTTTTCTAATGCTTTTGATGCATTTGTAACCAATTTCTACACTCCCATTATAGCCGGTGCAAAGACAATTATTCTAAGTGCTAGCGATGCTAAAGACGTATTTGTAATAAAAGAAAAAATCATAACACATAAAATAACACATTGTATAACGGTTCCGTCAATGTGTTTGGCAATTATGGAGCAATTGAGCTTTGATGAAGCAAAAATCTTAAAAGCTATGACACTAGGAGGGGAAAATTTAACAGAAAGGCTAGTGCAAAGATGTAAAGAAATCAATCCTGAAATGGAAATAGTAAATGAATATGGTCCAACAGAAAATAGTGTTATTTCCACTATGTTAAAAGATGTACAACTTAGTAAACCAATCACAATTGGAAAACCAAAGGATAATACAAAAATATATATAGTAGATAAACATAATAGGTTGCAGCCAATAGGTACAGCAGGTGAAATTTGCATATCAGGTAAAGGATTAGCAAGAGGATATTTAAATAGACCGGAGTTGACGGAGGAAAAATTTGTAAAAAATCCTTTTATTTTAGGAGAGAGAATGTACAAGTCTGGTGATTTAGGACGATGGATGCCGGATGGAAATATAGAGTTTTTAGGTCGAATAGATTACCAGGTTAAAATACGGGGATTTAGAATAGAGATTGGAGAAATAGAAAGCCAATTATTAAAATATGATGCGGTGAACGAAGTTGTAGTAGTAGATAAAGACGATCAAAGCGGAAATAAATATTTATGCGGGTATATAGTTGCAGATGAGAAAGTGGAAGTAGAAAAATTAAAAAAATATTTATCAAAGAGCTTACCAGAATATATGATACCTTCTTTTTTTATGCAATTAGAAAAAATGCCATTAACAGCAAATGGGAAGATAGATAGAAAGTCTCTACCAAAACTAGAAGTAAGTAGGAATTTGGAAAGGATTTATGAAGCCCCAAGAAATGAAATGGAAGAGAAGCTGGCAAATATATGGAGAAGAGTATTACATGTGGAAAGAGTAGGAATTGATGATACTTTCTTTGATTTTGGAGGGAACTCTCTGAAAGCAATGGAGCTTGTATCTAAAATTAGCAAAGAGTTAAATATAGAAATTTCATTAAAAGAATTTTTTAAACTGTCTACAATAAAAGAAATAAGTAAATTTATTGAAACTAATGAAGAAGTAAGTGTGGCAGTAACATACCCTAATAAGGTTACAGATCTGAATAATATTCATGAAGAATTTCCATTAACAGGAGTGCAATTGGCTTATTTAATAGGAAGAGACGAAGTCTTTGAGATGGGTGGAGTAGCTACAAGTGGGTATGCGGAATTTGAGCTGGATATTGATATAGATAGATTTAATATAGTGTTGCAAAAAATTATTAATAGACACCCAATTCTTCATACTATAATATCTGATAGTGGTATGCAGAAGATTTTAGAAAATAATTATGATTATAAAGTAGAGGCGTTAGATTTGAGCCAGTTAGAAGAAAAGGAATTAAAAGCATATCTTCATGAACAAAGGGAGATTATGTCTAATAAAATCATAAATCCTTATACATGGCCTTTATTTGAAATAAATGCTTTCAATCTATCTAATCATAAAAAATACTTTTGTATGAATATGGATCCATTAATTTGCGATGATGGTAGTTTAAAAATTTTAATAAAAGAATTTAAAATGTTGTATAACAATCCAATGCTTGAATTAGAGGATTTAATGTTTAATTTTAGGGATTATGTATTAGCCTCTAAGGAGTATAGGAAATCTGAAGTATATAAGCGAGATAAGAAATACTGGTTAAACAAGCTCGATAATTTCCCAAATGCACCTTTACTTCCTCTAAAATGCGATCCCGATAAGATAGCTGTACCAAGCTTTAAAAAGCTTTCGAAATTTTTTGATGGTTCTAAATGGGAAATGTTAAAGGAAAAAGCAAGAAAGAAAAATTTAACGGGCTCATCTATACTTTGTGCTGCATACGCCTACATGCTAGCTTATTGGAGTAACCAGAAGCATTTTGCTATTAATTTAACCGTATTTAATAGACTTCCATTCCATAAAGATGTAAAAAATATAGTTGGTGATTTTACAACATTATTGTTATTAGATGTAAATATAACAAATAAAATAGATTCCTTTTGGGATTTTGCATTAAATGTTCAAGATACATTATTAGAGGCGCTTCAATATAGACATTATGATGGAGTAGATTTTATAAGGGAAATAGGAAGAAAATACAACATGGATAATAAGGCAATAATGCCTATTGTATTTACAAGCGGGTTAAATGAAGATGAAAGAGATTCGTTGGACAAATTAATTGATTTTAGCAAGCTAAAATATTTAACTACAAAAACGTCACAGGTCTATATAGATAATCAGGTATATGAAATAAACGGAGGTATATATATAACCTGGGATTATGTAGAACAATTATTTGAGGATGACATTATAGAAACTATGTTTAATCAATATGTGGATTTGTTGGATCAGATTTTAGCGAATGAACAGATAGCGGATCTAAAACTTAGAGCAAAAGATGTTCAATCGATAGAATGTTATAATTACACGGAGCAAGATATAAAAGGAACCACATTGCACCATCTATTTATAAATAGAGCAAAACTAATGCCAGATAAAGAAGCAGTAAAACATCATGAAAGAACAATAACATATAAAGAATTAGATGAAAAATCAAATCAAGTTGCAAAATATTTAATGGAAAATGGCATTCTAAAGGGAGATTATATAGGAGTAATTGGAAAGCGATGTATAGAGACGATAATCAATTTGGTTGCTGTATTAAAGGTGGGTGCAGCATATATACCTCTTGATCCTAATTATCCAGAAGAAAGAAAACAATATATAATGGAGAAAAGTAATTGTAAGCTTTTTATAACGCCGGATGTATATAAGGAAAAAGGAATAGATAAATATTCTAAGAAAGCGGTAGAAGTAGAAGTAAATACAGAAGATATGGCTTATGTAATATTTACATCAGGAAGTACGGGAGCACCTAAAGGAGTGCAAATAACTCATGGGGCTGTTACAAACACAATCATAGATGTGAATAAAAGGTTTAATGTTACAGAGAAAGATAGAATAGTAGGAATATCTTCTATGTGCTTTGATTTGTCTGTATATGATATATTTGGTTCTTTAAGTAGTGGAGCAACCCTTGTAATGATAGATGATCAAAGGGATGTACTTAAGTTAGAAGAAATAGTGGCAGAGGAAAAAATTACTATATGGAATTCAGTGCCTGCTATTATGGATATGACAGTAGACGTAAAGAGGGAGCTAGAGGAAAAATCTGAAAATGAAACCTTAAGATTGGTACTATTAAGTGGTGATTGGATACCGCTAGAACTGCCTGGAAAAGTAAGTGATTCTTATAAAAATGCAGAGGTAATAAGTTTAGGAGGTGCCACTGAGGCGTCTATATGGTCAATATATTATCCCATAAAACAAGTAGAAAAAACTTGGAGTAGTATACCTTATGGAATGCCTTTAGGAAATCAAAATTTTTATGTGTTAAATAATAATGAACAATGCTGTCCTGTAGGAGTAGAAGGAGAACTACATATAGGAGGAGTAGGAGTTGCAAAGGGATATATAAATGACATAGAAAAAACAAAGGCTGCATTTATAACCCATCCAAGATTAGGGAACCTATATAAAACCGGAGATTATGGAGTATTAAGAGAAGAGGGATATATAGAATTTTTAGGAAGAAAAGATAGTCAGGTAAAGATAAGAGGATATAGAGTAGAATTAGGAGAAATTGAAAATAGTTTAGTAAAGCATGAAGCAGTTAAAAAAGCAGTGGTTATAGATTATACGGATGACAAGAAGATTAAAAATTTGTATGGATATATAGTAACAGATAAGGGTGTTGATTCTAAGGAGTTAAAAGAATTTTTGGAGAAAACATTGCCTGATTATATGATACCAGTAAAATTTATTAGAATAGATAGTATACCGTTAACCATAAATGGAAAAGTAAATAAGAATGCTTTAGTAGAAATAGCTAAAAATGAGAAAATAGATAAAGTAAATAAACAGGAAGGAGTTACACTTAGGCAACCAAAAAACCCTATGCAAAAGTTGTTAGTTGATATTTGGAAAGAAGTATTTGAAATAGAAAACATAAGCATAGAGGATAGCTATTATGAAATAGGTGGAGATTCTTTAAAAGCAATAGCATTGGTTTCGAAAATAAGTAGAAAAATGAATATTAAGGTACCAATAAGAGAAATATTTAAAAATTATACTATAGAAACCTTATCCAATTATATGGAACTTCATAATAATAATAATAATAAAGAAAACGGTATAAAGAGAGCGGAGCAAAGAGAATATTATGCTACTTCTTCTGCACAAAAGAGAATGTATACGCTATCGAAGATTAATAATGATAGCATAACATATCATATACCGATGGCATTATTTATTGAAGGTGAATTAAAATTATCTGAGCTTGAAAATGCATTAAAGAAAATTATAAAAAGACATGAGATTTTGAGGACTGGGTTTGAGGTTATAGATAATGATTTAATTCAAAGAATATACACTGAAGTGAAGTTTGTTTTAGAATATGAAACTCTCGATGTACAACTTCAAGATAAGGTTATGATAACGCATCTTACTAGTGAATTATGTAAAGAATTTGTGAGACCTTTTGATTTAATAAAACCGCCTTTAATGAGGGCAAAAGTAATAAAGGTAAGCGAGAATAAACATGTATTTATGATTGATGTTCATCATATTGTAGCAGATGGAATATCTCAAAGTATATTAATGAATGAACTGATACAATTATATGATGGTAAAGAATTGCCGGAGGTTAAAGCCCAGTATAAAGACTATGTTGAGTGGTCTAAGGAGCTTAGTCAATCTAGAGTGATAAAAGAACAAGAGCAATATTGGTTAAATTTGTTTAAGGAGAAAACTTCTAATATAAATTTACCGATAGATAATAAAAGAACAAATATACAAAAGTTTGAAGGGGATAATGTACATTTTAATATTAGTAGTCAATTAACGGAGGAACTAAGGAAAATAGCAAAAGAAACGGGAACAACACTATATATGCTTATGTTGAGTGCATATTATGTTTTACTTTACAAATATACAGCACAGGAAGATATAGTAGTTGGAACTGCTGTTGCCGGAAGGTCACATGAAGATTTACAAAAAGTTTTTGGTGTATTTATCAATACAATTGCCTTAAAAAACAAAGTAGAGGGCAGAAAAAACTTCAAAGAATTTTTATTGGAAATTAAAGAAACTACCCTTAATGGATTTGAAAATTCTGATTATCCATTTGATGAACTAGTGAGTAAAATAGAATACGATAGAGACTTTAGTAGAAATCCATTATTTGACACTATGTTTGTATTAGAAGATACTAAAATATTTAAGGTAGAGAGTGATACTCTTAAATTTAGCCCGATTATCTTTGATTTAGATGTAGCTAAGTTTGATGTTACTTTTACAGTACTAGACACCGCGGATGCAATTGAATTTAATATCGAATATTGTACAAGCTTATTTAAAAGATCAACAATGGAAAGATTAAAAATACATTTCATAAATATTTTAGAGGAAATAACAAAAACATTAGATAAAAGCATTGATGGAATAAATATATTGTCTGAAGAAGAAAAGAATAAATTGCTTAAAGAGTTTAACGAAACTGATTTAGAATATCCAAAGGATAAGACTATAGTAGACTTATTTAGAGAGCAAGTAAGAAAAAGACCGGAACAAATTGCTGTAGTCTATGAAGATAAAGAAGTAACCTATTTAGAATTGGAAAAACAATCCAATGCTATAGCCAAAATACTAAAAGAAAAGGGAGTAGAAGAAGAAGATATAGTAGGAATTATTACAGGAAAGTCAACAGAGATGATAGCTGGAATTATGGGAATACTAAAAGCAGGGGCATGCTATATGCCTATAGATTTCCAATATCCTAAAAACAGAATTAATTATATCCTAGAAGATAGTAAAGCAAAGTTAGTAGTAACGGAAAAAAGCTTAGAGTGCAAATATGATTTTTCAGGAGAGAAATTAATTCTTGAGGATATGATAAAAAATGATATATCTGTAGACGAAATAAATTTAGCAGAACTAAATAATGCAGCCTATGTGATATATACATCCGGGACCACAGGAAGGCCAAAAGGAGTTACGGTAGAGCATAAAGGACTAATGAATTTATGTATGTGGCACAATAACTATTACAAGGTTACAGAAAAGGATAAAGCCTCAAAATATGCAGGAGTGGGTTTTGATGCGTCGGTGTGGGAAATATTTCCTTATCTTGTGGCAGGGGCCTCTATTTATATAATTCATGATGAATTAAGATTAAATATAAAAAAACTAAATGAATACTTTGAAGAAAAAGGAATAACAATAGGATTTTTACCTACTCAGGTTTTTGAGCAATTTATAAAGCTGGAAAACAAGTCATTACAGAGATTACTGACAGGCGCAGACAAGCTTAAATATGTAGAAAAGAAAAATTATGATATATACAATAATTATGGTCCAACAGAGTACACCGTAGTAGCTGCAAGTATTAAAATAGACAGGGAATATGAAAATATACCAATAGGAAAACCAATAGGCAATACAAAGATATATATAGTTCATAAAAATAATGGAATTCAGCCAATAGGTGTGGTGGGAGAAATATGTGTATCCGGAAGTAGCCTTTCAAGGGGATATTTAAATAATGAAGAATTAACAAAAGAAAAATTTATTAGAAATCCTTATGAATTGGGAACTTATATGTATAAAACTGGTGATTTAGGTCGATGGTTATCAGATGGAAATATTGAGTTTTTAGGAAGAGTAGATAAACAAATAAAAACAAGAGGCTTTAGAGTAGAACCGGGAGAAATAGAGAGTGTACTTATAAAAACAGAAGGGATAAAAGAAGCGGTAGTAGTGTTAAATGAAGAACGGTTATGTTCTTATATAGTAAGTGATAAGGACATAAATATAGAGGAGTTGAAACAAAGCCTAAGAGAAAAGCTTCCAGATTATATGGTCCCTTCTTATATAAAACAAATGAATAGTTTACCAATAAATGAAAATGGCAAACTTGATTATAATAAGTTGCCTGCACTGGAAGAACTCATTGATCGAAAGGCATATGTTGCCCCGGAAACAGAAACAGAGAAAATAGTATCACGAATATGGAGTGAAATACTAGGGATAGAAAAAATAAGTACTTCCGATAGCTTCTTTAACATAGGAGGAGACTCTTTAAAAGCAGCGATTATGTTATATAGAATCAATAAAGAACTGAATATAGATATTAATATCAAAGATCTATTTGAAAAAGGTACTTTAATGGAATTGGCTAGATATATAGATCAGTCTGCCAATAAAATAGAATTCTCAAGGATAGAAAGAGCTTCATTCAGAGAGTATTTTAATTTATCACCTGCTCAGGATAGAATATACTCTGTTGCATTATTAGATAAGGGGGCTACCAGTTATAATATACCTCTGGCTATCTTGATCAATGGGAATATTGATGTGAATAAATCAGAAAATGTAATAAATAAGATAATCGAAAGGCATGATATATTAAGAACTTCCTTTTATGTACATGAAGATGGAATTGTTCAAAAAGTCAAGGATATAGAACACTTTAAACTGGAGTACGAAGATATTACTTATAAAGAAATAAATATAAATTCTGAAAGCTTTGACTTTGGAATTTTCTTGGATGAATTTATAAGACCTTTTGACTTAAGCAGTGGTCCATTAATGAGGGTAAAGATAGTTAAGATAAATGATGAATGTTATATGTTGTTAATTGATACGCATCACATTATTTCAGACGGTATATCAATGGGTATATTTATGAAAGAATTTGCTACCTTATATAAAGGAGAAGAATTAAAACCACTTTCCATGCAATATGGTGATTATGTAGTATGGCAAAATAAATTAAAACAATCAGAAAGAATTGCTATGCAGGAAGTCTATTGGATAGAACAATTTAAAGGGGATATTCCGTTACTTAATCTGATTACCGATTACCAAAGACCGAGTATTAAGAGTTTTGAAGGAGAAAACATTGACTTTGTAATTGAAGAGAATATTTTAGAACAATTAAGATACTTAGCCGCAGAAACAGGAACAACATTATACATGTTAGTACTAAGTGCATTTAAAGTTTTATTATATAAATACACCACACAGGAAGACATAATAGTAGGAACAGTTACAGCAGGTCGCTCTCACTTGGATTTACAAAATACCATAGGAATGTTTGTAAACACTTTGGCTCTTAGAAGTTATCCAACAGGAGACAAGACCTTTAGACAATTTTTAAAAGAAGTAAAAGAAATAAGTATAGATGGATTTAAAAATAGTGATTATCAATTCCAGGATTTGATAAACAAATTATCTTTACAAAGAGATATGAGTCGAAATCCTTTGTTTGATGTAATGTTTGTTTATGACAATATAGATATTACAGATTTTGAAATAGACAATAGTAAATACTCAATCATTCCAAAATCTAGTAATTATTCTAAATTTGATTTAACTCTAACTGTATTTGAGACAGAAAAGGCATTAAATGTTAGCTTTGAATATTGTAAGATATTGTTTAAAAAAGAAAGTATTTTTTCAATGAAAGAGGCGTTTATAACGATATTGTTATCTATAATTCACTCTGTAGATAAAACTATAGATAACATGAATTTATTATCTTCTTTAGAGGAGAATAAAATACTTCATCAGTTTAATAATAGTGAGGTTATTTATCCTTTAAATAAAACTATTCCTGAAATGTTTAAAGAACAAGTGAATAAATACCCGCATAAAAAGGCAGTAGTTTATAACAATATAAGTATGTCTTATGAAGAAGTGGATAAAAAATCCAATAGTTTGGCAGCAATATTAAGAGAAAAAGGAATAAAAAACAATTCGGTAGTAGGACTTATGTTAAACCGTTCTGTTGATATGGTAGTTGGAATTTTAGCCATACTAAAAGCTGGTGGGGCATATTTACCTATACTGCCGGAATATCCTCAAGAAAGAATTGAGTACATGTTAAATAATAGTGATGCCAGTGCTCTAATTACAGAACAACATTTAATGAATACTATTGAATTTAATGTAAAGATAAACATAGAAGATCAAAGCATTTATAAGAATAATATCGAGGATTTAGAAATAATATCAGAAAAATCCGATTTGGCTTATATAATATATACTTCAGGAACTTCGGGAAAACCTAAAGGTGTTATGGTAGAGCATAGAAATTTAAGCAATCTTGTATATGCATTGAATGACATTATATACAAAAGGTATTCAGGGGATATAAACATAGGTCTTGTAGCGCCTTTTGTATTTGATGGGTCTATAAAACAAATATTTGCGTCTTTATTATTAGGGCATACCTTATACATTACTTCTGATGAAGAGAGGATGGATGGCAATCAGCTTTTAAATTTCTTACTTAAAAATAAAATAACGGTAAGTGACTGTACACCAGTTCATATAAAAATAATGATTGGAACAGGTAGAGTAATAAAAGATAACCTCTATATTAAGCGATTATGTGTAGGTGGGGAAGCTTTGTCTACAAAGTTAGTTAATGAGTTTATAGATATGTTTAATCCAATTAAACCATTGATAACGAATGTGTATGGTCCTACAGAAGCTACTGTAGATGCTTCATATTTTAATTTTGCAAAAGAAGTAGATACAATGGTAGTTCCTATCGGGAAACCTATAAATAATGTTAAGTTGTTTGTTTTGGATAAGAAAAACAAATTAGTTCCTGTAGGTGTTACCGGTGAATTGTATATAAGCGGGTCAGGCGTTGCAAGAGGATACGTAAATAATGAGGAATTAACGAAAGAAAAATTTATTGAAAATCCATACGTTGAAGGGGAAAAGATGTACAACACAGGAGATTTGGTAAGATGGTTGCCAGATGGAAACATCGAATACTTGGGGAGAATGGATAGACAAGTAAAAATAAGGGGATTTAGGATTGAGTTAGAAGAAATAGAACAGGAGCTTTTAAGGCATGACTTAATAAGACAAGCTGTTGTCCTTGATAAAGAGGATAAAACAACAAGTAAAATCTTATGTGCTTATATAGTACCCAAAGGAGAAGTAAACATAGAAGGCATAAGGAGATTTTTAGACAAAACTTTACCACAATACATGATACCTGCACAATTTTGTATTATAGATAAAATTCCTGTAACTACCAATGGAAAAGTAGATAGACATGAATTGTTAAAAGTAAATTGTGTAGAAGAGAATATAAACCATGAAGAAGCTAGTACAGATTTAGAAAAGATGTTGCTTAATATATGGTCGGATGTATTGAGAGAGGACAAAATAGGTATAAATGATAATTTTTACAGTCTAGGAGGAGATTCAATAAAGGCAATTCAAATTTCATCTAAGCTTCAAAAATCAGGTTATAAATTAGAGATAGGAGACATACTTAAGAAACCATATATAAAAGAATTAGTAAATCATATTAAGCCATTAAAAATTGAGGCAGAACAGGAAGCCATTAAAGGAGGAGTGAAATTTACACCTGTTCAAAAGAATTTCTTTAAAGTGAGATATACTAAACAAAATCATTTTAATCAATCCATCATGTTATTCAATAAAGATGGAATTGATGAGAATTATACAAAAGAAGCAATGAATCAAATCATGAAACATCATGATGCATTAAGAATGAAATATGATATATCACAAAAAAGTATAAAGCAAACCATTATGCCTTTTGATGAAAATATATATGTTATGGATACTTATGATTTAAGAGAAGATAAGAATTACCTAGAAGTCATGGACATATTATGTAATGAAAAACAAAAAATGGTATCTATTGAGGATGGTCCAATTGTAAGAGTCTGTATTTTTAAAACGAAAAACGGAGGAAATTTATTAATAACAATCTCTCATGTCGTAGTAGACGGAGTTTCTTTCAGAATTATACTTGAAGATTTTGTGGATATTTATATGGGTTTACAAATTGGGAAACCTATATATTTGCAAGCAAAAACCCATTCTTATAAAGTATGGGGAGAAAAAATGGTAGAATATGCAAATAGCAATAGGTTACTAGAAGAAAAGGAGTATTGGAAGCAAGTTCAATATGAAGATATAGGAAGGTTGTTTAAAAAATCCATTATAAAAAATAGAATTACAGAATTGGTGGAAACGACAACGGGAAGTTTATCAAAAGAATATACTCAGAAACTTTTGAAAGATACAAATAAGGCATTTAATACAGAGATAAATGATATTTTAATTACAGCATTATGTTTAACAATGAATGACTTTTTATATGGAAATAAAAAGCTATTGATAAACATGGAAGGTCACGGAAGAGAAAATATTTTTAATGATATTGACGTATCTAGAACAGTAGGTTGGTTTACATCTATGTATCCAGTAACTGTTAATATTACCGAAAATAGCATTAAAGAGCAGATTATATTGACGAAAGAAACATTAAGATATGTACCGAGCAAAGGGGTAGGATACGGTATTCTTAAATATTTGACGGGAAAAGAGTTTAAGGAAGATATGAATTTTAATATTAACCCTGAAATAAGTTTTAATTATTTAGGGGATATAGGGATGAATACTACAAGTGGTAACTTTCAATTATCCAATACCTTTATGGGTAAACAAGTAGGAGATTTAATAAGAGAGCCTTTTGCAATTAATATTAATGGATATATTAAAGATAATAGATTTGTCATAGGATTTGGTTACAGTATCTTAGAAGTTGAAGAAAAAATAATACAGGATATGGTACAGAAGTATATGAGTAACCTTCAGAAAATCATAGATTACTGTACAAATGTACAGGACTTATGTTTAACTCCTAGCGATTATGAGGGAGCAGATAATTTGTCTTGTATTGATTTAAAAGAAATAGAAAATATGGTAGATTCCTTTGTTTAATATAAGGTCAATGTGATAATTTGAAGACTGTAGATAGGTTTCAGTAAAAATAAAGCCTATCTACAGTTCTTTTCTATTAAGTTTAGAAGTTACGTATTCATAATAGTAAGAAAAACTTAAGAAATAAGTAAATGCTTTGTAAGATAAAATCTATATACTTAAATTAAGGAAAGAGTAAAAGAAAAACTTACAGGAGAGGGGAATTTGAATGAATATATTTTTAAAATACTTGCTAAAGTCTTCGGTTAGTAAAAAAGGGCGAAGCCTCCTTTTGATATTTACAATAACAATTTCAACATCACTGTTAATTGGCGCGATGGGAGCTTTAAATATCGGTAGAGGCGCTTATGAAGAACAGGTTAAAAAAGTGTGGGGTGGTTATGATGTTTTAATTAGTGCAAACAAAACAAGCAAAACACCTTTTTTTAACAAGGATAAAATCTCTAAAGAGGATTTTGAAGTTTTTGTTCCTGGTATAAAAGTAAGAGGATATTTAAGTGCAGATGAAACTGTAAATATTGTGCTTGGCGGAGTTGCAGCAGAAAATTATAGTAAGTTGGCCAATATGAAAATATTAAAAGAAAATAATTTAAAGCCTTTGGTTGGGGATAAGGCAATAATTTCTGAAAAAACTTCAAAAGCGTACAATTTAGGGGTAGGAGATAAATTAAGAATAAATGTAAAAGGAAAAGAACGAACTTTAAATATAAGTGCCGTTGCGGAAAATAATGGAGAGTTTTTTAATGACTTGAAAAATCAATTTTCAGTAATTGTAAATCAAAACACGGTATCGGATTTGTGGGGAATAAATAATCTATATAATGTTATGCTTGTTAAGCTAAAAGAGGGTGTTAACAGCAAAGAATTTGTTAAAAACTTCAATGAGAAAAACAGTGAATGTATGGCAAAAATAACATTTGATAAAGATGGGCTAGACGAAGATGCAAAACCGGTAGCTGCATTTCTTTATTTTATATCATTAATAGTGGCATTTATGAGTTCATTTATAATATATAGTTGCTTTAAACTTATAGTTATAGAAAGAATGTCTGTTATAGGAACATTTTTAAGCCAAGGAGAAACAAGATGGGGAATAATAAAATTATTGTTAGGTGAAAGCTTGATATATGGAGTAGTAGGTGGCGTGCTTTCTATGTTCCTAGGTGCAGGATTAATATATTTACTATCAGATGTAGTAAATAAATATAAAGGATATGGAGTATCTACAAAAGTAGACTTTAATATAAAGTACTTTGTAGTAGCATTCATTTTTTCCATAGGTATTTCTTTAATATCAGCAATTTTACCTATAATATCCACTAGAAAGCTACAAATTAAAGATATTATATTGAACAAGATAAACGTATCTCATAAAAAATCATACAAATCCTTTATATTTGGAACTATGCTAATTTTGATAGCTATTTTTATAAATGATTTAGACAATAGTATATCAATAAAATTTTCACCAATTGTTTTCTTTTTATTTATTATTGGTGCTGTTATTGCTATACCAGGAATAACAAAGATCATAACTTATCCGTTAATGAAGATATTCGGTAATGTAAGTGTATTGTTTAAGTTAGCTGTAAATAATATTAGAACTTCAAAAATATTATTAAATAATATAAGGCTTATCGTCATAGGAATGATTTCAATCATGGTCATAATTTCGCTTTCATCTTCTTACAAGAATACAATGCTTGGAATGGCAAAATCTTATAAATATGATATTTCAGTATATCAGGCAATGGATCCAACAAGGATAGAACCGGAGGATCCAACAAAATTAGAGCTAGCTATTAACAAAAATGTAAATGTAAAAAAAGTAATAGAAATATTCTATGTTAGGGATGGACAGATAAAAGTACCAAATAAAAATATTTTAATTCAAGGAATAGAACCTCAAACCTATAAATATTATGATAACTATTTTGAGATTAAGAATAAAGATGAGTTCTATAGAGAACTTGATAAAAATGAAAGAAATGTTGCAATAAATGATAAGGTTGCAAAGGAAATAAGTAAATATAAAGGAGATACCATCATCTTAAGAATTAATAACAAAGAAGTATCGTATAAGATAATAGATACTTTTAATGCTAAATTAAGTTCTGATGTAGTTTTAATAAATAAAGAAAATTTAATAAAAGATTTTGGAATATCCGTGCCAACTATGTATAGTTTACAAATTGATGGTAATGCAAATGAAGTAAAAAAATCGCTGCAAAAAGAATTCAAAGGAACTTTGGCACAAACGAAGACCTTTGATGAAGATGTGGCAGAATCGATTGGAGGTATTAGCTTTTTTACAAAGATATTGTTGTTTTTCTCATTAATGACAGTCATATTAGGCATGTTTGGAATGATAAATAATATAGGCGTAAGCTTTATTCAAAGAAAAAGAGAATTTGTAGTATTAAATTCTATTGGAATGAATAATGAAGAGCAGAGGAGGATGATATTGATAGAGGGAGTAGTTACAGCTATTCTTGCAACATCACTTGGTGGAATTATATCTTACTTTGCAGTGAATATATCTAACAATTTAATTAAACTTGTAGGGCTACCTTTACCAATAGAATATGATTTTAAAGCCTTTTTTATAATTGGTATAGGCATATTTATTGTAATGATCTTATCAAGCGTATTTATTATGGTTAAAAATTCGAGAGTATCAATTATGCAGGAATTAAAATATGAATAGGGAGATGAATACATGGTTAATAATTCTATTGAAGTTAAAGGTATGTATAAACACTTTGAATTAGGCAAGGAAAAAATTGATGTATTAAAAGGGCTGAGTTTTAATGTGAAAAAAGGTGAGTTCTTATCTATTATGGGACCATCTGGCTGTGGAAAATCCACTCTTCTATACTTATTAGGAGGACTGGATAAACCTACAAAAGGAAATATAATAATAAATGGAAGAGATTTATCAACAATGAAAGAAAAGGAAAAAAGTATAATGAGAAGAAGAGAAATAGGTTTTGTATTTCAGTTTTACAATCTTGTCCCTAATTTATCTGTGGAAGATAATATTTTACTGCCGCTACTTATTGATGGTAGGAAGGCTAAGGACTTAAAAAAAGACTTGGAAAAAATATTACAAATTATAGGGATGACAGATAGAAGAAGACATACGCCAAGTGAGTTATCTGGAGGGCAACAGCAAAGGGTAGCAATCGCAAGAGCTCTACTATTTAATCCTGAAATCATATTAGCAGATGAACCAATAGGAAATATGGATTCCAAAACAGGAACCGAAATAATGAAGCTATTTAAAAGTATTAATAAAGATTTTAACAAAACAATAGTGCAGGTCACCCATTCACAAGAAGCGGCAAGTTATGGGACGGATATTTTAAACATTAAAGATGGGGAAATTGAGAGAAAAGAAAAGTTTGCTTAAATTCAGTTCCTACTCAGAAAAAGAGGACTTTTAAAATTAAAGTCGCAATAAATTGCTTAAGTCTAACAACCTTGGAAGGAGATTTGGACTCACACCAAATTGATTTTCCTAGGGATGGAAACTTCTAACTAGAGAGGTTGGTAGACTTGACGCCTTATGAAATGTTGTTAAAAATAAGATAAACTGGAGGAATATGAATGGACACTATATTAAAAATCCGAGATGTTACTAAAAAATATAAGAATACAAATGTAGTAAGTAATTTGAGTATGACAATAAAAAAGGGAGAGATATATGGTTTTTTAGGTCAAAATGGAGCAGGAAAAACAACTACATTAAAGATGATAATGGGGCTTGCAAAGCCAACCAATGGCATTATAGAAGCTTTTGGTGAACAAATAAACAGTAAAAAATATATGTATAAAAATAGAATAGGAGCATTAATAGAAACTCCAGGATTTTATCCTAATCTTTCTCCCTTAGATACATTAGAAATTCATAGAAGATCAATGGGACTTCAAGACAAAAAATGTATAGAGGAAGCTTTAAATTTAGTAGGGTTATCTAAGGTGAAAAACAAGAGTGTGAAGAATTTTTCATTAGGGATGAAACAAAGACTAGCAATAGCCAGAGCATTATTACAAAAACCAGAATTATTAATACTGGACGAGCCTACTATTGGATTAGATCCAGTAGGAATAAGTGATATTAGAAAAATTATATTAAATCTTAACAAAGAGAGAAAAGTTACGGTGATTATGTCTAGTCATGTACTAAGTGAAATACAGCAAATGGCAACTAAGATAGGAATTATACATAAAGGTGTTTTGTTAGATGAAATTGAGTATAAAGAATTAGAAGAGAAAAATAAAAATTATTTGCAGATTAGGGTAAATGATGATAAAAAAGCTGCAATTACTTTAGAGCAAAAGTGTGGTATAAATCAATATAAAGTATATGAAAATGGGATTATACGAATTTTTGAAAAATTAGATGAAATTGAATTTATTAATAAGCAAATGCTTAGCAATGGAATAGGCGTAAGAGAATTAAACCTGAATAGTGAAAAACTCGAAGATTATTTCTTGAGATTAATTGGGGGTGGGGAAATTGTTTAATTTAGTATATTGTGAAATTTTAAAGTTGAAAAAATCATCTACCGTGTTGTATTTAGGTTTAGGCAGTATTGCTTTTCCGATTTTTTTCATTTTGTTAATGTTCATTACAAGAAATAAGCTGAGTTGGAAAAGCTATGCTAATAATCAGGAGGATGTAATGTTCATGGCCGTTGGAATAATAATTTTTACTTTATTATCCTCCTATATTTTTTTAAGAGAATATTCCGATAACACTATCAGGATATTGTACAGCTATCCAGTAAGTAAAATATCAATATTCATAAGTAAAATACTAGCAATATATATAATAATAGCGCTAGTATATATTTTACACTTCATAGTTGTGTTTGCAGGAGGAATATTGACACTGAAGGAGCCGCTTAGTTCAGAGTTTTTTTTAGTACATCTGGACGCATATATATTTTCCGTGATATTGCAATTTTCAATAATTCCTATTTTAATTTTCCTTATTAATATAAGTAAAAATCCGGTAGTATCAGCTTTATTAGGTGTATTTGCTTTAGGAATAAATTTTTATGCCTATGTGACACATAGATATGAGTATTGTCCATTTATGTTACCATATATGCCATTTATGAAATTTTATAAGCCAATATGTATAACTACTACAGTAGGATTGGCATTAGGAGTCTTTGGACTTGGAGTGATACTATGTATATTTCAATCTTTAAAAGTAGAGGAACTTTAACAACTTCAAGATGCCTTAACCAATGTAAAAATGAAGGATGTTTTTGTGAAAGGGATACTAGCTACAGCTATAGTTCCCTTATTTTTTTTAACTAATTGTTTAACTATGCTAAGCCCTATTCCTGTTCCACTTAGCTTTGCATTTCTTGAATTTTCAACAGTATACAATCTATCGAATATTAGTGACAAGTCTTTTTCAGGAATTCCTTTACCATTGTCCCAAACTTCTATATATATGTTAGTATCTTCGGTTTTTAGAGATATTCCCACTTTATCTCCGTCTCTTCCATATTTGAGGCTATTTGATAGTAAGTTATTTAGTATTCTGCTCACGGAAAGTTTATCAGCTAAAACAAAAATGTCATCCTCAGGGATATCTATAGATGGTTCTAAATTTAAATTTAAAAAGTCATTGTAAAAAAACAGAATTTGCTCTTTCAACATATCTGATAAATTAATTTTTTCTAAATTAAATTTTTCATCATTTGACTCTAGTCTGGATAAATAAAAAAAATTGTCTAAAGTAGCATTCAAAAAATATGCCTTAGCATGAGCGATATCCAAATATTCCCTTACATCTTTTTCATTTAAGTTTTTATTTTCTTTAATTAATTCAATATAACCTACTAAAGAGGTAAGTGGAGTTTTCAAATCATGAGAGATATTTGAGATCATTTTTTTTATTACTATTGATTGTTTAGCTTTTTCATTATCTATTTTACACATATTTTCTACAAGCTGATTTATGTTGTTAACCAAATGAGATATTGATTTTAAATTATTGTTTAGCATAATTCTTCTATCGGTGTTTCCAGATAATATATCATCAAGAATGATCTTTATATGATTTAATTTTTTGTTCATTGAAAGTAGTGTTTTATATAGAAGTCCTATTATAATTATACTGATGAGCAGTAAAACTTTGTATATCATATTTACTCTCCTAATTTATAACCTATTCCCCAAACTGTTGTTATATATTCCAGCTTGTTTATATCATCTTCAATTTTATCTCTAAGTCTTTTTATATGTACCATAATTGTATTATCATTTTTTATAGCATCTATCCCCCATATACTATCGTATATTTGAGATTTAGTGAAAACCTTGTTGGGATTTAAAAGAAATAATTTGAATATCTCAAATTCTGTAGGAGTGGATTTTATTAAATTCCCTTCTTTTACAATAGTATAGTCATTCATATTTATTACTAAATCTTTATAATTAATAATAGAATCTTGAGAGTCCTGTTCATTATTAAAGTATATATATCTTCTTAATAAGGCCTTTACTCTAACTATAAATTCATTCAAAGAAAAGGGTTTAACAATATAGTCGTCTCCACCCATACTGATTGCTGCAACCTTATCCATTTCCGTATTTTTTGACGATATTATGAGTATTGGTACAATACTTTTTTGTCTAATTCGTCTTATTATTTCGAAGCCATCAATATAAGGGAGCATTAAATCTAATATGACCAATTGGAAGGCTCCGTCGAATCGAAAATTATCCATAGCAGCTATTCCATCATATACTTGAACTATGTCAAAGCCTTCAGTTAGCAAAATTTTATAAACTAGTGTATTTATTTCTTTATCATCCTCAACAAGCAGAATTTTCACATTGTTTGCTTTATTCATTGTGTCACCTCTTTCATAGAAAATATTTTGATTGGTACGATTCAGCATACTAAGATTGAGAAGGTACTTTTTTAATTTTTACACCCTACATTATTATAGTGAATTTTCTAAATATTTACTGATATATTTTATGGTGCTAATTTTCAATAAGTGGTATCTCTTAAGTAAAAAAATCACTTTTATTTTTTTTACCGTTCTTCCAATTATAGAATGTGCCAAACTTATCTCCAAAGCACTGCCGACTTCAGAATACCATTTTTATTAACATAAGATAACTTTTCCACTGATAATAGGATCTATCACTTATCACTGCTCTTTATAGGTAATGTTGTTTTAGAAAACTCCTCAATTTTTTTAAACAAACATTCGAGAATTGAATCATTAATGTAGTTAAAACAGGCATGAAAGAGAATGAAGACGAAATATTAGAAATTAAAAAAGTGAAAAACATTAATGGAAGTAATACTTGGGATATTTAAATTAATAGAAGTGAAAAAAATAAATGGTATAATTTATAGACGTTTTTGGAAGAATTAAATTATAGCCAAGAAACAAAATTGAAACATTTTAAATTCACAGACAATAATTAACAAAAAAATATTGTCTGTGAAATAATTTGTGAAAACTTGGGATTTATTAAGAGCGGTATTGTTTTAATTCACCAGAATACGAGATATAAGTAAGCTTGCTAAGGTTAAGAAGTTACTTCAACTTATCAACAGTAATGCTGACATTTAGGTTTAAACAGCCACCAATATTATGAAGTGTAGAGTTTGAATTACCATATTTTTTAAGATGAGTTAAATTATGATAATAGCTCTTATTGCACTCCATAATAAAACTCCCTTTTTATATGATTATTTTCAACCAATGTAGTATTTATAATGCTAGTTATATTTTCAACATTATTGTTTATAAAAAAATGGGTTCCCTCAAAATTATAAACTTTGAAACATTTACACACGTGATTTTTCCAAGTTAATATCTCTTCCAAAGTAATAGAATCTTGTTTCCCATTTAAAATTGAAACATCACACTCAATTTTATTTTCTCTTTCTTTATAGTTATAGGTTTCTAAAATCTTAAAATCACTTCGGATTATGGGAAGAAATAGTTCTAATAACTCCTTGTTCTTCATCAATTCTTCTGGTGTTCCACCAAGTTCCATTACTTTTTTCATAAAATCATAATTAGGCAAAGTATATATATTTTCTTTTTCCCTTATAATACTTGGTGCTTTATATCCTGAAAAAAATATATGTTTAGGTTTTCTAAGATTTAACTTACTTATTTTATAATATAATTCATAAGCTAAAAGACTCCCCATACTATGTCCATATATAGCATAATTATCATCTAATATTTTATCTTTAATACTTTCAAATATATCGTCAACTGCCTCTTCTAAACTTTCATAAAAAATTTCGCTAAATCTTTTTCCTCTTCCTTTTAAAGCTATTGGAACTAGTTGAATTGAAGGATGTAAGTGATTTTTCCATTTATAATATATGTTTTCTGATCCCCCTGCATATGGTAAACAAAATAATATCATTAGTATAACACTCCTTATTCTAGGTTAAATGTAAAATAGTTGTTAATTAAGCTATTTTGATCTGTCATTATTATGTTATTTAAAATCTTTTTATTTACTTAACACACGGCCATTTTATAACCTAACCCTATATCAAATCGCCTAAATACATATTCATTATTAATAATCACTTTACTATTTTCAGGTTGATCTATATTAATAGAAAATGATTTTAAGGGTATTGATGGATCCTTTCCATAACATTTAATATAGCTTTCTTTCAATGTCCATATTTCATAAAATTTCTTTAATTGAATGCTTAAATCTTTTTTAACAATATAAACAAATTCACTTATTGAAAAAAACTTTCAGCTATCTCTTAATATTCAATACATTTTACTTTCTCAATATTAACTACAATAGCGTTATCATCAATAGCACATACCACAAAATCTCCAGAATGAGATATATTAAAATTGAATTTTGTATACCCTTTCAAATATGGTTTACCATATTGATTTCTCTCAAATGTTATATGTTTATTTCTGATATTCAATTCCTCAAAATTATAGTTCTTATTAATATCTCCCCCATTAGTGTTCTAACCTTATCTTCTTTATTAATAAAATTTTTAATTTTAAAGCGTTGCTGTGAATAAATCAATAAACATATCTTTTTTAGCGTTTCTTCGCTAATATCTAAAGGTTTTACAGCATAAATTTTCATAAAGTACCTCATTATATATTTTTATTTATACGAACTTTCAAAATAAAATATATTTACTTATAGAAATTACTTCAATTGCAGTATACTCCTTCTTAATGTAATTTGTTGTAATATCTTGTATTTATATAATGTTTTTTTTCGACAAATGACCACTTTTATTTACATATTATGCATGAGCTTATTTATATGTCTTCCTTTTTTATTGTTTTTATAATCCGATTTTATTATTTTATAAAACTTGACTTTATATATTATGGGGGTAGTAACCGCAAAGCGTAAATTCACTACTGTAAGACATATATTTTCAAAACTCCGATATATTAAAATGGTTTCTAATTTTAAAAAAATAACTTTAAGATTTAAGAGAATATTAGTGAAAATATTGGTATAGCTCGAGCACCATACTGAGATAGGGTTTGAATCAACATAATATGGAATACTTATGTTGATTTGATATAGCATTTTTGGTGCAATCTATATAAATGCTAACTAACATATAAAGGAATATTATATAGAATAAAATGAGTGTTTGTTTAATACACATTCGTTATATAATCTAGCAAAATACGCTTTTTAAAAATCGAATCTAATTATGTAAGGACGGTGGAGACTTCACCTACTGTTAGTAATATGATTCAAATTTTAATGAGTAAATAGTTGATATTATATAAAATAGAAAGGCGGTATAGAAATGAATAAAACATTAATGTTATTGGCAAGTACTTTTGGAGAAATTTCGGCAAACTATTTTACTGAATTTATCCCAGTATATTTTTCCCATTTAGCTGCTAGAATATAGATTTTCTGTGCTCCAATCTATAGCTCTTTCCAATCATGTTAAAAAGTTCGCACCTATAAGATATTCTATCTAATACAGCTGTTGTTAATGCTTGGTCTCCTAAAAGTTCTACCCATTCTTCAAATCCTTTGTTAGAAGTTATAATTAGTGATGCCTGTTCATGAAGGGATGATATTAATTGAAAGAACAAATTAGCCTCATCTCTAGTTATAGGAAGATATCCGACCTCATCAATTATAACGAGGCTTGAAGAAAGGATTCTATTTAGTTTACCTTTGCTTTTTCTTGATATCTGCTGAGTTTTCAAAACATGCATCAGATTATCCATAGTTACAAAACTTACCTTATAACCTGCCTCAACGGCTTTATAACCCAAGGCAATAGCTGTGTGAGACTTCCCAACGCCCGGTGGGCCTAAAAATATAAGATTATACATCCTATCTATCCATTCCATTTCCATGAGTCTGTTTATTTGTTTCTTTGTTATTGATTTTTGAAATAGAAAATCAAATTCCTCCATTGTCTTTTTAACTGGAAAGCCAGCATATTTAAGTCTTTTTTCTTGTGTTTTCTGATCCTTCAAACCAACCTCATTTTTAAGTATTGATAACAGAAAGTCTTGATAGGAAACATTACCTAACTCGCCTTTTTCAATAATTTTATCTGCATCTACATTTAAATAGTTTAGCTTAAGATTTTTGGCATACTCTTTGATTAATTCTAATTTCTCCATGATTGCTTGTCCTCCTTCAAAGCATCAATATAGTCACTTATACTTCTTACTTCCGGTTTTAACCCTCTATACTTTGATGGTATAGATAACTTGTCAATTACAGATTTTTTATCAACTTTTGCAATATCCTGTATCGCAAGATATTCAAGGGTTTCTTTAAACATTCCAGCACTCCACAAGTTTCGTATAACACAATAATTCAATGCTTGTTCTATTAGCGAAGCTTCATATGAATGTACTATATTTAGTATTGATCCAAATTGATCTTTGCAGTATCTTGGTTTTTCACGTTTTATGCCATCTAGTAGCATTTTTGCATTTTCAGTTTTACCGAGAGCAAAAAACAATCTTTCATAAACTTGGTCAATAGAACTGTGAATATCCCTTTCGGGATGAATTATTTTTATAAGTTCACCCTGCCTTGTACTTACTTGATGACTTGCTATTAATACACCTGTATCAAAATCAACTATATTCATTTTGGAGCCTTTTATCATTAATTTAAGTTCTTTACCTGGGCTATAAGTTCCTTTGGGCACTTGATACCTGTTCTGTTTATACAAAATTACATTGTTTTTTCGTACAGCATAAGTTAAACTAGTATTAGATGAATTTTTTTCAAAGAGTTCAGGTACTGGTAGCAAGTGTTTCTTTTCGAGAGCAAACACTTCTGCCGGTATTTTTTTCGTTATTTCATGTTTTTTACCATTGCCTGTTCTATCTAGCCATTTGAATGAGTCTTCATTAAAGGAATCAACATCTATAAATACTCTGTTTATAGCAAAGTTATATTTTGAGTATTTTACCACAGATTCTATTTTCCCCTTACTTTGAGGATCAAAACCTCTACAAAGCCTAACTTTATATTTCATAGTATTAATATAATTTTGAAAACCTTCGGTATAAATAATGTCTCCAGAATTCTCGGCTACTGCAAGCACACGATCTTGGTCATACACTATTTCAATAGGCATACCACCAAGATATTCAAAAGCTCGATTATGAGCATCAATAAAAGAGGCGGTAGTAAATGGTTTGTCTGTCCAAAGTATGTATTTATACCTTGAATGTGATAAAACCATTGCAAAGCAATACACTTTTACTTTGTTTCCATTTAATCTTTTGAGCCATATTTGACCCATATCAACCTGAGCTTGGTAGCCCATGGGAAGTTCATGTACTTCCTCAAATTGTCTTATTGGCGAAGCCTTAGGCAGATTGTATTCTTTCCTTAAATTACTAATATAAAGCCTTAAAGACCTTTCTTTAAATTTTACATCACCATATCTTTCCTTTATCCAATCAAGTACTTGTGCTGCTGACATATCTCTGAAATCAGTAATCCATTCTAAAATATCATCTTTGTAGATATCAATTTTTTTATGTCTATTCTTCGATTGAATAGTGACTTTAGCATATTCACCAGGATCCATGTCCCAATACTTTTGAACTGTTTTGTAATTTATATTTAGAGCTCTTTCAACCTGTGATTTATTAAATCCAAGTGCTTTATATTGTTTTATTTCACTAAACATATTCCATCCTTTCAATTTTAAATTCCCCCTCTGTAAAATATATCTCTAATTGTATCAGAGAAGGAATTATTATTGTACTTAACTGGAAATTATTCTCCTTTTTTGTTTGCCGAAATATCACCCTTTTAGTTTACCGCTAACAATTAAGAACCATTGAAATTGTTGCAGCAATATTTCTAGTAATAACAATGCCTATTATTGGAGGTTACAATAAAATTGTAAGTTTAGAACAAAAGGTAAAAGTTACAGAAGGAAACATAGATACACAATTGCAAAGAAGGTCTGATTTAATTCCTAATTTGGTAGAAACGGTGAAAGGCTATGCATCTCAGGAAAAAGATATATTTATAAAAATAGCAGATGCCAGGGCTAAACTTGCAGGAGCAAAAACGGTGCCAGATAAAGCGCAAGCGGATAGCGAACTTGGAAGTGCGGTTTCAAGGCTATTAGTAGTTGTAGAGAATTATCCGGATTTAAAATCTAGTCAGAATTTTAGGGACTTAACGGTAGCTCTTGAAGGTACAAAAAATAGAATAGGAACAGCGAGGCAGGATTATAACGCGAATGTTTCAAGTTACAACAGCACAATTAAAAAATTCCCGACGAACATTATTGCAGGGATTTTTAGATTTGATGAAAGGGCATATTATAAGGCTAGTGAATCTGCTAAAGTAGTACCAAAAGTTGACTTTACTAAGTAGGAGATAGAATATGAAGACTTATTTAATGAAATTAATTAGGAACATTCATAATTTTTCATCAAGCATGATCACGAAAGCAAAAATCAGCACAAAAGTTATTTTTGCAGTTATGATAAGCGTATTTTTACTGAGTCAAGTAACAGTTATAAATATAGTGAATACAGAGACCAAATATCCTAAAGCTACAGAATTAAAATATGTTAATGATTACGCTGGAGTGATAGATAGTAAATCTACAGAATATATTTTGTCAGTAGGTAAGGAATTAGAAGCTAAAACAGGTGCACAGGCTACTGTTGTGGTTATAGATTCGCTGCAAGGAGAGCCTATAGAATCTTATACTACTGGGATTTTTAGAAGTTTTGGTATTGGACAAAAGGGTAAAAATAATGGGCTAATAATTTTATTATCAATGAAAGAAAAAAAGTGGAGAGGTGAGGTAGGCACAGGTCTAGAAGGGGCTGTCACGGATATATACTCCTCAAGGGTTATGAATGATTTTGCAGTGCCAAGATTTAAGCAAAATCAATATGGAGAGGGTCTTAGGGCAGCATATTCAGCTTTAGCAGATAATATAGCTAAAGAATATAATGTAAAACTAGATAAGAACGTTAATGTTCCACAATATGTTGAAAGTTCAAACGTCTCTAAAAAGGGAAGTGGAATTCTAGCAATAGGATTTATTATATTAGTTTTTCTTGACTTTGTTCTTAATAGAGGAAGAATAACCAGATTTATTATTACATTGCTATTTTGGAGTTCAGTCGGTAGACGTGGTGGCAGAAATGGTGGTGGCTTCGGAGGTTCCGGAGGTGGTTCTGGAGGCTTTGGAGGCGGTTCATCAAGTGGAGGAGGATCTTCTGGAGGTTGGTAATAAAATAATTTGGTGGAATTAAATATTAAAAAGCAGAAAACAATGTGTTTTCTGCTTTTTAATATTTACAAATAATCACTATGAAAGCTTATGAGTGCTATTGGTATCGAAGGGATAATTATCAGGTTTACAAGTGCTATTCGCAACCTCTGCATCCATAAAGGAGAATAAGCAATTCCCATGCTTTAATTTTACCTTATCTGCTATATAAGATTAGAAGTTAATGAGCATATTATTTATAGTGTAGTCCAGTTTGTTATCTCCTGTACTTACTAAAGGTGTATCAAGTATTCATGTACTTGACATAGCAACATAGTTGCAATACAATATAGTGACTATGTTGTTCATTACATGGTAGGTGATATAAAATGGCAAATTATTCTCAATTATTAAAAGGAATTTTAGAAGGTTGTATATTAAAAATAATTTTAAAAAAAGAAACCTATGGATATGAATTATATAGTTCATTAAAAATTAGTGGTTTTGATGACTTATCTGAAGGAACTTTATATCCTTTGCTAATTAGGTTGAAAAAAAATGGGTTATTGTCCTCGGTAAGCAGGGACTCACCGCTGGGACCAAAACGAAAATACTATTCTCTTACTAAATTAGGGGAACAGGAATTTTTAGACTTTTGTAGCTCCTGGGGTAAAATTTCAAAATCAGTTAATAAGATATTGGGGGACGACCTAAATGATTAAAACAAAGGCATTAATAATGCAATTAAATAAAGCATCTGAAAAATTATCTTTAGAAAGCAAAGATGTATTTGATGACATTGTAGTCTATGTAAGAACATCCAATATAAAAACAAGGGACGCTGAAGAATTTCTACAACAGATACTAGACAGCTTTTTAAATGCAGAGCAGCAAGGTGTAAGCATTGAAAATGTACTAGGAACAACAGATATTAAGCATTACTGTGAAGAAATAGTAAATACCTATAAATCAAACTATCATTACTCATCACTATGTAGCGAATATGTTATGTACACAGGTATGATCATAACAATATTATCAATTATTAATTATATTACACAAAATTTAGAAGCAATTATAAAATATGGTATTAATGATTTTACTCTCATTCTAAAATTTAATTTAGGAATTATTTTGCAATTTTTGATTATAGGTATTACGATCTTTGCTATTATCATTTTTCTCAAAAAAAACTGCTTTAAGAAAACTTTCAAAGTTAGCAAAACAAAAGAGTTTTTTTAACTTTGGGTAATAGGATGTCTATGGTTTTGTATTATGTATGCTTGCACATTTTTAAGGGAAATATTAGAATTTAAATTAAATATAATTTTAGTTCTTATTCTTGGAATCGCTTTATATTTTGTAGGGAAATATGCATCAGAAAAATAAAGACAGACTTTGCATTTGTCACTTTAAAATATTTAAATGCAACTTTATTGGAATCTAGGGCTTGCACCTTCAATTGTATGAACAAAGTTAAAATTGAAATTAACCAATTTTACTGGTTTTCAAAAAACAATACAAATTATGTGAAACGTACATTTTCTGTCATAAGCAGTTATTTTCATATAAAACCCATTTAATTGGAATGAGAAAATAACAATGACGCGAAAAGAGACTTTAACGACATCCTTAATATATTAAACCCCATATCTAATGATATGGGGTTACTTGAGACGATATTTGTTGTACATAAGTTCAACCTATTATTAGGTTTTCTCATTTTGGTTTTAGTTTCTCACTGCCAAGCAATAATTTACATTATCAAAGGCTGTTATAGGATGCTCTGGATTTAATTTATTATATTTTTTGAAATACTGCTCTGTTATTTCATTTGGTGTCAAATGCTCATAAATCAAGAAATTACTATCAGCTAATAAATTCTCCAACTCTGAATAGGAATAGCTTGCAAGCATTTTCTCATTAGCCCCATCAGCCAGTGCTACTTGTTTTTTTGTTCGTTCTCCTGCTTTTGGGGTATATGAATCCTCATCTGGATAATCAAAAATAATAACACTGCCTCCTGGCACAATATATGAAATAGTGTTGAGTGTTTCAGCAAAAGTCCGCTTAGACAAATAGTAGCTTATCCCAAGCAAACTGCAAAAACTGATTTTACTTTGATCAAATTCAAAGCAGTCAATTAAATTGCTTTCCCAGTTGTTTTCTGTAAAATCAATTGATACGTAGTGCAGATTGGTAGGTTTTTCTGATAATACTGATTGAATACGTTTTTGTTTGTCAGAACCAGTGGCCGGATGGTCAAGTTCAAAAATTTGAATGTTTGATGCCCAATCAGGCTGACGATATGCAAATGTATCATAACCGGCAGCGAAAATTACATATTGTTTTGCGCCAACTCTCACAGCATTTTCAAGTGCTTTCTCCGCAAATGCTGATCTACCAAGTGGAGTTGGAGATAACTGATTATCTACAATCCAATGTAATGCTTCTTTCTGTGTACCGTCAAATAATGGATTGAAAAAATTGATTCCTTTTGACATGTTACTTGAAATTTGTTCGTATTCATTCTCAGTTAAAATGTCTTTTGCCAAGTAATCATCAAATACTTTTTCTGTATTTTGTACTGAATGATATGCCCTTGAAAATGCGCTTATCAATGCGGTCATGCTTTTTTGATCCATAAAATTATCACCTCTAATAATTAATACCATTTCATTATCAACAGTACAAGACTTGAAATTTTCCTTATTTTGTAGTATAATATAGGATAAAAATATAAAAGTTTACAAAATAGTAACATTTATAACGATGGCTTTTAGAATTCAGTAGAATAACAAAAGCCATCGCATCTATGAAAGAGTATATAAAAAACAAAATCAATAAATAACCATGAAAAGAGACAAATGACGTGAAATAAAAATTAAACTAAACCGCTAACAGCGGTGGCAGACGAGTGCTAATACGTTAATTTAATTTTTACTTAAATAGAATATAAAGAATTATCTTAAGTAACTAAGATAATTCTTTATTAGAAGGTGCACTTCCTACATACTTTTATTGTCGAAATAAGAAATAAGGGAGTATTATTATTTATGTCAGAATTAAGAGAAGATTGAAAATGGATATACAACCGAAAATGTTAAGCATTAAGCGATTCTCACGACGGTTTACTCCGCAGGATTAAAGGCCAGCGAAGTTTGTAATTAGAAAATTGAAGATATTGATAGTAAAAATATGCAAATATTAATAAGGGGAACCGAGATACGCGGTGCGTCCCGACAGGGCGTATATTCTAGCAGGTGGGAATACTGTCAAGGTAAGATTTAGCAAATCGCTTTGTATCGAGTCTTAGAGATGTTGCGGTAACGTAACATTTTAAGCGTAGACAGAAAGTTAGCGAGGGAGAATTGACTGGGTGTGCGACCTTTTTAGTTAGCGAAAACGTTGTGTAGTAGTGACGATAAGCTTTCTAGGCTGATAGAATAGTTACTTAAGAAATGGTTTCTGTTAGTTAACTGATATTTTCGAGTCCGGCATAGGAGCCAATAATCTTATGGATACTGAGGCTTACTAATACTCCTGCCAGCGTTGCAGTAATGTAATGTTGCGAAGCATAGGTGAAGACGGAGACACTGGCTGTAAAGTCACACTTCGGGTACTGTTGCATATGAATATAATTTCCTTGTTGTTAAATTTCGTAATCAATGATGCCTATCCCTAGTTCAGATGGGAGGTTGAATTAATTTTTCTACTTCAATGTATATACCTGGGTACAGATGGAGGATAACCTTATGGTGGTTATAGATTAGGTGTAAAACCTAACCAGGTAAGAACTGAGAAAAACGGAGTAAAGAGGAGTTCTAAGTGCAATATTTAAGGAGAATATATCGGTAAAGGTGATTGACCTAACGGATAAGGATTAATAAGTCGATTCTGTAATGTTTGAGGACTAGTTGCACCGAAAGGGTAAGCTAAGAAAGAATATTAATAGGTTAACAGAGGGGCCGTAGTACCGCTTGGATATCATATTAAGAAATGTGGTAAAGGAAAGGGCCTTAGACGTTTTAGTGTATAAAATTATTTTTGTAAATTCTAATTCGCCAAATTAGATGAAAGAGACTATTCGTACAGAAAGGAGGTGGAGCCTCCTATGAGTATAAACAATATTTATTATGTAGATATGAAAAAAAGATTTGAAAATTTCCAGAATAATGGAATAGATATGCGTAAACTGCACGAATTAGTTTGCTCGGAAGAGAATGTTATGTTAGCAGTAAGACAATTAGGGAAAAGTAAAGGTCGTATGACAAAAGGCCCTGATGGCTCAAACTATGATACTTTAACGGAACGATGTTTTTGTGAACTAGCAGTAATAGTTAGAGAGAGACTATATAACAAGAAAATGGATTATGTAAAACGTGTGTATATTCCTAAGGGGAATGGAAAGAGAAGACCAATAGGTATTTGCAGTGTGTGGGACAAACTAGTTGAGAAATGTATACAATTAGTTCTAGAACCGTACTGCGAAACTAAATTTGTTCCTAGTTCATTTGGATTTAGGGAGCAAGTATCTACACATAATGCAATAGCTAAAGTTAAAAATCAATGCACAACTATGCCTTATGTATTATCAGTTGATATGGAAGACTATTTTGGAACATTAGATGCTGATGTAATGTATAGAGAGTTATGGAGTATCGGTATTAAAGATAAAGTGATTTTGAATTATATATATCGTTTCATTAAAAAAGGATACTTTGAAAAAGGGTGTAAGATATATGACCCTAAAGGAAGTGCACAAGGAAGTATATTAGGACCTTTACTATCTAATATTTATTTGCATAGATTTGACGTTTGGTTAAGAGACCAAGGTGATGATTGGCATGATAAGAGTACGGAAAAGTTTGTTAATAGTAATGATAACTGTAGAAGAAATATGAGATATACTAATTTGAAAATTGGTATTCATGTAAGATATGCTGACGATATACTTATACTTTGTGAAAGTAAATATCACGCTGAAAAATTTAAATATAGCGTAAATAGGTACTTAACAAAGAACTTGAAATTGAAAATCAATCAAAATAAGACGAAAATATATGATTTGAATAATGATAAAATGAAATATCTAGGATATAACTTTAGTTTAAGGAAAGTGAATAATAAATATAATAAGACTAGAAATATGCATTGTGTCAATGACTTACCAGAAGATAAAGCAGATATAATTGTTAATGAATGTAGAAAAAAGTTGAGTAAGATTAAGAAAGAACCTAAATATGAAAACATAATGGCTTGGAATATCTATATAATAGGGTTACATAACTATTTTAGAGGGATGAATGAATTTAACGAAAGCTTTGGAAAGCTAGGATGGCGGATTTACAAGAAATTTTATAACACAATGGAGGATAAAACTACATTTACAACTAATCAAGAATTTAAGGATAACTTTATGAATGGAAAATATAATAGTGGGGGTAAAACTGGATACTATTTGTATGGAAGTAGTGAAATTCCTATAGTGCAGATAGGTTGGGCTAATTGGGATAGTAATCTAACACATGCTATTAGAGGTAAAGTAACTAGGCCTAACCCATATGATTATGGAGAAAAGAAAAATCATAAACCTGGAGTTTCACTGGAAGATATAAAATATCTAGTAGAAAATGCGAAGTGGTCAAATGAGAGCAGTAAGTATTGTGAGTTTAGAATTAGCAAATATAGTAGTTGCAAAGGTAAAAGCTATTTGTCGGGCGATTTTGTGTCTGTTGAAGAATATCATTGTCACCATAAAACACCACGTGGTAAAAACGGCAAAGATACGTTTGACAACTTGTGTGTAATAAGTGTAGAAGAACATAGGATACTACATAGTAAAACTCCCGAAAGACTATTAACAATAGTAAATAAAAAATTTCATAAAAGAGTTAAAGAATTGATTGATTTAGTAGCTTAGAAATAAGCAATATAAATATGTTGGAAATTCATAGAAACGTTGGAAAGCTGTATGCGATGAAAGTCGCCCGTACAGTTTGGGAGAGGGGAAAAAGTCGAGGTAAAAATATCGGAGCTTTACCTATTCTCATGGTAACCCAGCAGTGAATGGTATTGAGCTTCGAAAAATCGGTCAATGATGTGGCAGAAACGTTCACGTACGTGGAAAGCAACATTTATTTGTGCGTTAAAGCGAGTGCAAATAAACGCATCCGTAGTCAGAGGCCCTACCTAGCTAAACATTGAGAATATACGGAAACTCGGGGAGATCCTACTTGGTCTTTTCAAATGAAAAGTATGCAGTACAAACTGAAGAAGTAAGGAACGCAAATGCCAGTAGGAAGTCGGATACTTTCATAGTACTGAAGATAACGGGTAATTCCGGAGGAAGGAAGGAGAGTAACATATGGAACTGCTTAAAAGAGAAACACTGCCCGGACTTAGAACTGGAATAACAGTGAGAACAAAACTTGTAAGCATAGCACAAGTAGCTCGCAGAAATAAAGAAGCAAAATTCTGTTCATTGGCTTATTTAATGAACAAGAATACTTTAAAAGAATCATTCAATAGACTGAATGGCTCGGCCTCTGCGGGTATAGATAAGGAAACTAAAGAAAGTTATAAGAGAAACCTAGATGAAAATTTGAATAATTTAGTAATCAAATTAAAGAAATGTTCTTTCAGACCTCAACCAGTAAAACGTTTATATATCACCAAAGTAGGTAGTAATAAAATGAGACCACTTGGTATACCTATACTAGAAGATAAAATAGTACAAGGTGCTTTAGTTATTATTTTGCAGAGCATTTACGAAGAGGACTTTCTACCAATATCATTTGGTTTCAGACCAGATAAAAGTTGTCATGATGCACTAAAGAATTTAAGTGATGATATAATGACAAAGAAAGTTAACTACGTAGTAGATGCTGATATAAGTGGTTTCTTTGACCATGTTAACCATGAATGGATGATGAAATTTCTCAAACTTAGAATAAGTGATAGTAAGATACTTGCTTTGATTAAAAGATTTTTAAAAGCAGGCACAATGGAAAAAGGTAATTTTAAAAACAACAGAAGGTGTTCCGCAGGGCGGTAGCTTGTATCCACTTTTGGCAAATATATACTTGCATTGCACTTTTGACCTGTGGTTTACAAAAGTTGTAACTAAGCATTGTAAAGGCGAATGTTACATAACAAGATATGCAGATGATAGTGTAACCTGTTTTCAATATGAAAATGATGCAAAAAGGTATTATGAAGCACTAAAAGGTAGACTAGCAAAATTCGGATTAAGTATAGCAGAAGAAAAGACTAAAACTATAGAATTTGGACGCTATGCTAAAGAACGATTAAACCGAAGAGGAATAAAGAAACCGGAAACCTTTGATTTTCTTGGGTTTACACACTATTGCAGTAAAAGTAGAAATGGAAACTTTAAATTAAAATGGAAAACAGCTTCAAAAAAATTCCATGCTAAAATGAATGACTTTAATAAGTGGATAAAAGAAAATCGTAATCTACCACTAGGTTTAATATGGAAAAAGGTGAACCTAAAACTAAGAGGTCATTATAATTATTACGGTGTTAGTGATAACTGGAACAATCTAGTAAAATATAAAAGGCAAATTGTAAAAGTATGCTCTATTGGCTTCAAAAGAGAAGTCAGCGAACTAGCTTAAACTGGGATAAAATGAGTAAACTTTTAAAACATTATCCTTTAGAAAATCCTAAACCAAAATCTTTAGTTAATCTAAATCCTGCTTATGTGTAAAGAGGTTCATATGGGGAGCCGGATGCCTAAATTGGGCACGTCCGGTTCTGAAAGGGGCGGTATCTGTGAAGATTACCGTCTACTTACCTAAAACCGGTAATTTAATGTAAAAGTTTTCCATCAAATTACCGGTTCAATTATTTCTTCATCAAGACTTCCCCATTCTATTACACTCGAAATTTTCCCCACAACAACTGTTGGTTCTGCTATAATTTACTCTTTTCCGTTAAAATACAATACTTTTATCAATCTAGCAATATTTTCAGATGCTTTTTTAATGCTATTATATCCATCTTTCAGCGCTTCCTCTAAGTTTTTAGGCTTATCTACTATACCAAAAACTGAAGTTACTCCCATTGAGTATAATTCGTCTATATCATCTCCAACTTTGCCAGCGAGCACAATGGTTGGTATATTATACTTTTTAGCAATGTGTGCAACTCCAGCTATGGTTTTTCCATACTTTGTTTGGCCATCTATACTTCCTTCACCAGTTATAATAAAATCTGCATCTTTAATTCTCTCCTCAAATTTAGTGTGCTTTATAACTAAATCTACACCTCTTAATAAACTACCATTTAATAAAAGGAAAGCCCCACCTAATCCGCCTGCAGCACCGGTCTTTGGTATATTAGAAATATCAAAGTCAAAGGTTTCTACTAATGCCTTGGCAAAATTAATCATTCCAAGTTCGAGTTCATCTGCAATTTCGCCTTTGGCACCCTTTTGAGGTCCAAAAACTTTAGTTGCCCCATTTTCCCCAACAAAAGGATTTTGGACATCACAGGCTACTTCTATACTTATTTTTTTTAGTCTAGTATCCATCTTAGAAATATCTAATTTATGAATTTTAATTAACTCTTTTCCACCAAGTCCTAATTCATTACCCTCCGTATCTAGAGCTATCACTCCTAATGCTTGTAACATCCCTAGACCTCCATCGTTTGTAGAAGATCCTCCAAGTCCAATTATTAAGTGATCTGCTCCTTTATTCAAAGCATCAAGAATCATTTCTCCAACTCCAAAAGTTGTTGTAAACATTGGATTTCGTTTAGAGTGTTCCACTAAATACAGCCCACAAGCTTCTGCCACTTCAATTACTGCCTTTTTTTCTTCTACTAACCATCCATATCTAGCCTCTGTCTTTTCACCTAAAGGACCTGTAACTATTTCGTTTCTAAATTCTCCTTTTTGAGCATTTACTATAACCTCAGAGGTCCCTTCCCCACCATCCGCCATAGGAATAATATCAAATTCTGCATCTTTAAAGATACTCTTTATGCCACTTTTCATAGCATGGGATGCTTCAAATCCACTTACACTTTCCTTAAAAGAATCAGGTGCAATCACAAATTTAAGTTTTTTCATTATATCCCCTCTTTATAAATCGCTTATAAATCAATTGCAAAGTTTATTTAAGTTCTGGCCAATATCCTTTATTTGCTAAAATTAACGCATCAAGTACTTTACGTGCTTTTTCAGCAGATACTACTGTTCTATTTAAAGTTAGAGCTTGCAAAGCTTTTTGGTATGAACCTTCCATATATGCATCGACAGTTAGCTTTTCATAAGCTAATTGACCCTCCATTAATCCTTTATAGAAAGTAGATATATTTCCTACAGCGAGGGGTCTTGGTCCATTAGATGTCATTACAGCTGCTACTTCTACCATTGCATCATCTTGAATATTTGAAATCACACCATTATTTTCAGTTATTACTATATATATACGTTGTTTATTATAAGCAATAGACTGGGCAACTTCTATCATGAATTCACTATGTGCATCATTGTGTACAAGTACCGAACCTCTTGAAGTACCCACTTGTGTAACTCGTATGCATTCTTCAAACACTTTTCTTTCTCTACCATCCATTACTTCATTAGCACGAGTATAATTTGGATCTGAGTGTGCTACTTTTTCGCTTGGATATAAATAATATTGTAAGTAGGTATTTGGAAGATACTCTGGGAAGTCTTTAAGCATCTTTGAAACATTCTCATAAGTTGCAAGCCAAGATTTGTCGCGTTGCTCTGCATCAACAGGCTTAAACCCATTTTCACATATTAATTCTCTTAACTTTGGAGCTAAGTCTGTTCCATCTTTATCAAATAAATGTGTAAACCAACCAAAATGATTTAATCCAAAGTAAACTGGTTCAAACTCACTAGAATCCATTCCTAAAATTTTACCGTAAGATCTTAATAAATTTACAGGTTGATCACACATGTTCAATATTTTTTTATCATCCGGAAATACTCTTCTAACTGCCTCTGCCACTATAGCTGCTGGATTTGTATAGTTTAAAATCCATGCATCTTTTGAGTATTTACGGATATCATTAATAGTGTTTATCATATCACCTATAGAACGTAATCCATAAGCAAATCCACCCGCACCACAAGTTTCTTGTCCTACAAGCCCCATACTTAATGGTATTTTTTCATCTTTTTCACGCATTTTAAATCCGCCAGTTCTCATCTGCATAAACACAAAATCCACGTCTTTATAAGCCTCTTCTACATCTGTTGTATAATAAAATTCTAATTCTGGATAGTTTTCTGAAAATAACACCTTTGCAAATTCACCAATAATTGATTGTCTTTGCGCATCAATGTCAAACAGGACTAACCTATTCATTGGGAATGTTTCTTTCATTTTACATAGGCTTTGTAATAGTCCTGGAGTCCATGTACTTCCTCCCCCAACTAGCGTTACGTTAAACTTTTTCAATTGAATCACTCCTATTTATATTATTTTACTGATTTTAAATTGTAAATATAATCATCTACCATGTTTCGTATTTTTGTAACTCTTCCCCCATAAACAATATGAATTGTATTTGGATCAGGAATAATTATACCATTTGGTTTTGTCTTTTTTATTAAATCCTTATTTATTTTTGAACCATCTTTTAACTCAACACGCAAACGTGAAATGCAGTTATCTACATCCACAATATTGTCAAGACCGCCTAGGCCTTCAACGATATTACGTGCTGAAATTTTATCATCACCAGTTAAAGCTTCTCCAGTTCCCGTTTCTTCTTCAGAATCTTCAAAGTCAGATTTACTTCTTCCAATTGTCATTACGTTGAATTTAGAAATAATAAAGCTAAATGAGAAATAATACATTGCAAAGAAAATCGGGCCTAAAAACAAGTAAATAACCCATTTCGTTTGTGCACCTTGTAATACTCCGAAAACAAACCAGTCAATAATTCCACCTTGAATATTTCCAATAGCAGCATGAAACATAGCAGGTACTAAAAATGAAAGACCTGCAAAAACAGAATTCACAATCCATAAGAGAGGAGAAATAAATATGAATGTAAATTCAATCGGTTCTGTAATTCCTGTTAGAATAGCCGCAGTTAAACCAGCTAAAAAGAATTTAATCACTTTGTCTCGTTTCTCTGGAAGAGCTTTACGGTAAATAGCATATACTACAGCTGGCATTCCAAATGCCATGTGTAAGATTTTACCTTGTGCTAAATACTGTGTTGCATTTGTTGAAAACTGTAAATTGTTATCTAGTTGATAAAGATAAATCTGCATTGCACCAACTAAATTATTCCCATCGATAGTCTCTATCCCACCTAATGCCGTAAAACGGAATGTTTGGTTTAAAATATGATGTAATCCTGTAGGATTGATGATCTTTTCTGTAAACCCATAAAGGAAAACTCCAAATAGTCCTGCTTCACTGATAAGTTTTCCTGTGGAAATAATTGCTGCATTAATCGCTGGCCAAACAAATGCTAGTATCATACCCACAATTACCATGATAAGTGCTGAGATAATTGGAACAAATCGCTTACCACTATAAAATGATAAGGCTGGATGTAATTCCGTTTTTCTGAATTTATTATGGATTAGAACTCCCATAAGACCTGCTATAATACCGCCAATCACATTCATGTTATAGACAAATATTCCAAGCATATTTGTAAATAATGAATTCTTCAAGATTGCATCCACTTGACTCATTGATTTATTTGCCGTTAAATATTCAACAGTTGTTGTTAATGGTGTAAGTCCTTGCACGCTTAAAATATAACTTATACCAACAAGCATTGCAATATAGCCAACAACTGCAGAAAACACTGCAACTTCTTTATCACGTTTTACCATTCCAAGTGGGATTGCCATAGCAAACAATAAAGGAAGTTGTGCAAATGGCAGTCCGGATACTTTACGGATAAGTCCTAAAAAGATTTGTAATGGCTCATTTCCTAAAAAAGGTATCGCTTTAATAATGTTTGGATTCTGAAGCGCTGCAGCCAGCCCCAAAAATATTGCCATAAAGGACAATAAAGAAATTGGAAATAATAATGACTTCCCAAAGCTTTGAAAATTCTTCTTAAAATTTGACATTTAATAGCCCCCTAATATTTAGGTTAATTTTAAATTTATGTTATTAATTAGTTATAACTAAAAGAATTCTATTTTTTAATTATAATGTTTAAAATTTCTTGTGGTTTAATAGTGTAGGCTGTTATTTTCTCTAATTTGTTTTCGGTTGGAGTTGCTAAGTAAGTTTCTTCTGTGAAAACAAGTGAAACATTCTCATCCTTAGGGTTAAACATCCGTATAAAAAGATCATTTGTTTGTTCTGTAAGTTTTAATGCAGATACAACGCATCCATTTAAATCCAAATTTAAACTTGTATTAATATTGGTTGTAAACCTAGGTATATTAACATTAAAACGATTAAATTCCTTTAATTGATACCCCATAATAGGAGTTAAAAATTCTTTTCCTTCAAAGGCTTTATTAACCTTTGGCTTATGGAAAGTAAATGCTAAGTTAAATGTAAATTTCTGATTTTGGAGTTGATTATCAGGTGTTTCAATTTCAATGCCTGAAGGTCTTCCTGGCCGATTTATAAGTTCACGTTTTCCAAGGTGGGAAAAGCATCTAAAGAGTGTAATATAAATGTTTTTATCGTAAACCTCATATTCTTTTAATCCATAAGCAAAAATAGTTCCTTGCTTATCTTCATTTTCTAAAGAAATATAGGATTGAAAAGTTTCAATAGAGACAGGTTTTTCCACCCATTTTTCTTCTTTCCAAACTGAAAGTTCTTTATGGTTATACACAGGCTTTTTAACAACAGATAAATGAGAATCTACCTGGACTGTATCGGAAACAATCTCTGTATTAAATACCAATCGATATCTGGCATCCATGGCCATATTGGTATGCCTTATTTGCACATAACCTTTTGCATCTCCCTTATATAAGGTTATGTTAACTTCAAAACATACCTCTGTGCTAAGCTTGCCTTCTGCTCTTTCATTAAGGTCATTTGGTACAATATAATTAAGCTTACATTTTAGTACTTCTAAATTACTATCTTTGATGGTGGTAATATTTGTAATGTTAACATTTTGATGATTTATAAGTATATCTTTGTGTGGCGGTGAATAATCATAACTATCACCTGCATCACCACTATTCTCAATGGAAATTACATTTTGTACAACTTCACCGGTAGATTTATTTTTCAATGATATTGTATTTTCCTGAACTAGCAGTTCATAAAATTCATTTTCAATGGACTCATCATTGTTTATATTTACCTGCTTATTCCCCTCAAGGTCTTTATAACTTAAATAGCGAATACTAAGCCCATCTATTTCATTTATTTTTGCTTTTACTTTACTTTTATAGACTTTTATATCCAATAAGCGAGCAGCCACTTGACGATCAATAAGTCCCGCATCAACCAATTCTTGTTCTAATAACACATATTCAATATGATTACTTTCTTCATCTAGGATCTCGAAATTACTTGAACGGGTAATCAATTCAATTTCTACAAATTGATCTTTTCTTAAATGCGGTAAAAAGTTGTAAATTGTAATAGTTTTTTCATCTTGATTCTTATTTCCTAAAGAAATTAACCTCATATACAACTCAGTTTGTGTATCCACGGCCTCTTTCACATTTAGTAATCTTTTCTTAATATCTTGATTTACATAATCTGAATTACAACCGCCTATACTATCATGAGCATGAGCGCCAAACATCTGTTTATAACATTTAGCGAATAGTGCATGAGGGTAGTCTAATTTTAAATGCGATGCTAAAACTGCTAAAGGTTCTAAAATATTGTACATTTTATATTCAATTTCAGTATTAAGTAGCTTAATATCCATTCTTGTAGAATTGATGGTTCGATGAATTCGTGCATGCTTGCTATGGATAAGCTCTCCTTCTACAACTTCAAGCTTACAATCCCTTAAAGAATCTACGTAACTCTCAAAATCACTAACGCTTATATTATCGTCGGGATATATTTTTTTTAAGTGTTTTATAATAAGATGTATATCTTTTTGGATAGGCATCTGATCGTGACCGTTCATAACAAGCCTGGCATTACCTGCACTGTAGTTATCTAGTACCTCTAGAATTTTCCCCGTACGCTGCTTCAAAGCATCATAATCAGACTCTAAATATTTGGCTCCTTGATAACCAGTGGCAAGATTAATTCCATAAATTCTACTTCCATCAATTCCTTCCCAAATAAAGTCTGATTTTGGGGCCATTAATTCACTGAACCCTCGCCAAAAGACTGTACTTTCAATACCAAACTGTTTGTAAATCTGTGGCATCTGACTGGAATGCCCAAAAGTGTCTGGCGCATACCCAACTTTCATCGCGTCTCCATATTTAAGTGCGGTTTTAATCCCATAATATAAATTACGAATTATTGATTCTCCATGGACAATCAGTAAGTCTGTTTGGGTGTACCATGGTCCAGTGCGAAGCTGATTTGACTGTACTACCGCCCTTAACCGATCCTCCCATTCTGGTGCCACCTCCAAAAAATCATCTATCATGACACTTTGACCGTCTAATATATATATAATATCTTCATGTTCCTCTAAAAACTGAATTACTTCCTGGAAATGGTTTCTGAGCAGCACCTGTGTTTCATCTTTTGTAAAATACCATTCACGATCCCAATGCGTATGCATAAGTATCTTTATATCTCTTTTCATTGTGACCCTCCTACTGCGATGTAATTCTTTACATTTTCATTATACGACGTTTTATTACCTTGTTATCTCCAAGTTTACGGATAATTATACATAAAATTGTGCAAAAAAAAACATAGTAGTGGTTCTACTATGTGAAAAGACTACAATTCATTTTTTTATAATACCTTGGCTATTTGATCAATAAGCTCATTTACCATAATAATCATATGAATTTGTTGTTCCCTAGAAATACCATCTAGTTTATCCATATTAACTTCATGGTAAAAAACACCATCACTAATTTGAGCAAGGCTACTATCTTTTTTAGTAATTGATACCAGCTGCATATTGTAACTCTTAGCTTTCCTTGCTATTTGATTTATCCTAAGAGTTTCCCCAGAGCTTGAAAAAATAACAATTACATAATCCTTAAATTGATCAAGCATTTTTATTTCGCTAACAAATACTGTAGGAATTCCGAGGTATAATAGCTGTCTTTGAAAATATTTAGCTGAAATTTCTGATCCTCCAAGACCATAAATCAATAATTTCACATAACTCCCTTTGAAATATTTAATAATATCTTTTGCACTTTCGAAATTTATTTTTTCTAGAAAAAATTCTGTTTTATTAATACGCTCTTGACTGTGAGTTTCGATAAATGATAGATCTTCTTTAATTGCATACTTCAGTTCACTATAACCATTAAACCCTAAAGTTTTGCATGCACGATTAATGGTTGCTTGCGATGTAAAACTTTTCTCACTTAGTTCTATAACTGACAACCGAGGGATAGAATTAAAATGCTTTTCTAAATAGTCAAATACTGCCTCTTCACTTTTAGAAATTTTATTAATAAACCTACGCTCTTTCAATTTATGAATCACTTTATACTGCAAAGCTCTCCTCCTCTAATCTTCCACCCACCTGGTTCGTGTTCTTTCTTATTAAAATGGAAGCTCCTCATCACTTATTTCATTATTTTCAACTAACCCATTTTCAAAAGCCTGCTCACATGTTATACCAAAAGGAAACCCAATAAAAGTATATCATACTATACTCAAACATCGCACATGTAAAAATTTGATAATTATCTTTAAATACTGTCGCAAAATATAAAATTCATAGTTTTGTGACATCAAATAATGCCAACAAAAAAGGTTTACTTTTGTGACATTTATAGGTTTGTAAAAACAGTATATAATGGTATAATATTCTTAGAAGCTATGTCTGATTGGTATTGTATTATTACATAATGGTAGAAAAACACAAATTGTATATAATGAGGTGCAGAACATGATTGATTATAGTGAAATTATAAAAGAGAACTCTATCTTAGAATCAAACAGATTAATTCTGAGACCATTTTCTATAGAGGATGTAGATGATGTATTCTTATATACCAGTGATGATATTGTAACAAAATATTTAACATGGCCGTCGTATAAGGATATATCACAAACTGAGGACGTAGTAAAAAAAATTTATATAGGTAAAATTGGAGTTTTTGCAATTGAATTAAAATCAGAGCATAAATGTATTGGATGCATTGATTTAAGACTATGTATTCAACATAATAAAGCAAGTTTTGGGTATGTATTGAATAGGAAATATTGGAACAATAATTACATGTCAGAGGTGTTAAGTTTAATATTAGACCTTTCATTTTCAAAATTGGAATTGAATCGCATTGAAGCTACACATTATGTAGGAAATGAAGGTTCGGGTCGTGTTATGCAGAAATGTGGAATGAAATATGAAGGAACAGGTCTACAGGAAGTAAAGGTTAAAGGTACTTTTTATGACGTTGTTCATTATGCAATTTTAAGAGAACATTGGATTAATCCAACACAAGTTCAAAACTTATAAATAGAAATTACAAACTAAGAAGTTGTTTCCTAACTCCATTATTGCAGGGGTTTTTAGATTTGATGAAAAGACATATTATAAGGCTAGTGAATCAGCTAAAGAATTACCAAAAGTTGATTTTAATAAATAGGAGTTACAATATGAAGAATTATTTAATGAAATTAATTAGGAAGATTTATGATATTCCATGGAGAATACTTAACAAAGAAAAGATTAAGATGAGAATTATCTTTGTAGGTATGATAAGTATATTTTTACTGAGTCAAATAACAGCGATGAAGCTAGTGAATGCAGAGACCGAATATCCTAAAGCTACAGAATTGAAATATGTTAATGATTACGGTAAAGTGATAGATAGTAAATCAGCAGAATATATTTTGTCCATAGGTAAAGAATTAGAAGCTAAAACAGGTGCGCAGGCTACTGTTGTAGTTATAGATTCACTGCAGGGAGAAACTATAGAATCTTATGCTACTGGCATTTTTAGAAGCTTTGGTATTGGACAAAAATATAAAAATAATGGATTATTAATTCTATTATCAATGGAAGAAAAAAAGTGGAGAGTGGAGGTAGGCACAGGTCTAGAAGGGGCGGTTACGGATATATATTCCTCAAGTGTTATGAATGATTTTGCAGTTCCCAAATTCAAGGAAAATCAATATGGAGAAGGTCTTCGTGCAGCATATTCAGCTCTAGCAGATAATATAGCTAAAGAATACAATGTAAAACTAGATAAGGACGTTAATGTTCCACAATATGTTGGAGACTCAAATGTCTTTGAAGACTCAAATGTACTTGAAAGCTCAGATCTTGTTGAAAGGGGTAAGAAAAGCCTGGTAATAGGATTTTTTGCATTATGGCTTTTTCAATTTGTTCGTAATATAGGGAACGGTGATGGCTTCGGAGGAGGTTCATCAAGTGATGGAGGATCTTTTGGAGACTTCGGAGGTTCTGGAGATGACTCCGGAGGCTTTGGAGGCGGTTCATCTAGTGGGGGAGGATCTTCTGGAGGATGGTAATATAATGATTTTGTAAAATTAAACATTAAAAAGCAGAAAAACAATGTGTTTTCTGCTTTTTTATAATTAGAAATAATTACTATTAAATTTTAGGAGTCTCATATGCGCCTCATATGGATGTATCCTTTTTATTTTTCATTTGAAAATTATTGTTACATTTTTAAAACCCATATTTGATAGCATGCCTTGTAAAAGTAATTTAGTATTAGCATTAGCGCTATCTAAAAATCCTGTTTTTATTAAATCAGCTTCAACCTTAACTTTTTCATTACTGATTTCGTTTATCATATCTTGCATACTAAGCTTGTTAAACATTGAGGATTTTTCATCATAAATGAATAAGTCTTTACTATTTATTACATGATCTAAGATTTTAGCTTTTTTTAAAGTTATAGTAACGCTATCATTAGTGACAAGAACATCTAAATCTTTTAAATCTACTCCAGCTTTAATATAGCCATTGTATTTTATTAAAAATGATTTTTCAGTAAATGGAATAGAGTAATCTTTTAATTTTTTATTATCTCTTAGAGATATTATGTTTGAATAATTATACCTTAATGTAGAAAGTTCTGAAATTTTAGATAATCTTTCCGATATAAGGGTAGAAGTTATAGATTTATCATTATTAAATTTGATTATAATCGAATTAATCATTATTACCCCGATTATTAATATTAAAAAAATAAATTTATTTTTACGATTTAGGGGGTTAAAGGCGGATTTTAAATTCATACTAACACAACTCCTTATAATATGTGGTGATAACGATTAAAGGGAATCTTAGAATTAAATAATAAGTACAGTTATTGTATTATATGGTACTAAAGCATAGTTTTAAAACTAGAAATTCAAAAAAAACTGAGGAACCTTAATAAAGTATTTTTAGGAAAATATGTTTTTTGTGCAAACGCGTGCATTAAACTAAAAAATTATGTATAATGATTATAAAAGATACAATTACAACAAATACAAAAGAAAACAACCAATTAAAAATTAAATTTAATTTTTAATTGGTTAGTGCTAAAAAAGTATAGGAGGGAAAATTAATGGATATTAACAATCTTCCAAGAGTTGCTTATTTTTGTATGGAGTATGGACTACAATCAGACTTTAAAACTTATGCAGGCGGACTAGGAATACTTGCAGGTGACCATTTAAAAGGAGCTAAAGATTTAAATCTACCACTAGTGGGAATAGGTCTCAAGTGGAAACAAGGGTATACTGAGCAACTTGTAGATGAAAATGGAAAAGTATACGATACATATCATAATTATAATTATGATTTTTTAAAGGATACAGGGGTAAAAGTAACTGTTAAAATCAGAAATTTGGATGTAGTGTGTAAGGTTTGGAAATTAGAGGAATTTGGGAATAACCCAATATACCTTTTAGATACTGATATACCGGAAAATGGTGACAATTGGATAACTGGACAGTTGTATGGATGGTTTGGAGAAGAAAGAATTGCTCAAGAAATGGTGCTAGGTATTGGTGGAGTAAAAGCTTTGAGGGCATTGGAAATTCCTATAAATGTATACCATTTCAATGAAGGGCATGCGGCACTCGCGGCTACAGAGCTTATTAAAGAAAAAATGCAATCAGGATATAGTTTTGAGGAGTCTTGGAGTAAAACACGTGAGGAAGTAGTATTTACAACTCACACTCCAATAGTTGAAGGTAATGAATCTCATGATGTTTCCAAATTAGAGTACATGGGAGCATTTAATGGATTAACTAGGCAGCAAATGATTAGATTTGGTGGAGAACCATTTAATATGACAATAGCAGGACTTAGGCTTTCAAGAAAGGCTAATGCCGTAGCTCAACTCCACATGGAAACTGCAAATAAAATGTGGAAAACAGTTGCTGGAAGGCCATCTATTATTGGGATAACTAATGGAATTCATAAACCTACTTGGGTAGATAATCGAATCACTAAGGCATATGAAAATAATGGAGACCTATGGGGTACCCATATAACTGTTAAAAAGGAATTAATAGCATTTATTAAAGAAAGAACGGCCATAACGCTTGATCCGGATAAGTTACTTATCGGATTTGCAAGAAGAGCTGCACCGTATAAGAGAAGCGATTTGATATTTACTGATGAAGAAATTATTTCTCCATTACTCCAAAGTGGAAAAGTTCAAATCGTATTCTCAGGAAAAGCTCATCCACTTGATGATACAGGAAAAGAAATAGTAGCAAAGCTTGTAAGGATGATGAAGAAGTATCCAAATAGCGTAGTGTTTTTAGAAAATTATGACATGAATATAGGAAGGATGCTAACTAGGGGCTCGGATGTTTGGTTGAATAATCCAAGGAGACCTTTAGAAGCTAGTGGCACTTCGGGAATGAAGGCTGCGATGAATGGTGTACTTAACTGCTCTATTCTAGATGGGTGGTGGCCGGAAGCTTGCAAGGACGGTGTAAATGGATGGCAGTTTGGAGATGCAGTGGGTCTTGATGATTTATCAGAAGTAGAATTAGATAAACATGATACAGAAGCTCTTTATGATACTTTAATAAATAGGGTTATGACTACCTATTATGAAAATAGAGAAAAGTGGATAGAGATGATGAAAGAAAGTATTAAAACTACAAGCTATGAATTTTCAGTAGAGAGAATGTTAGACGAATACTATAACAAGATGTATATAAAATAAAATATAAAAACAACTTTAAAACTATTTACAGTCTCTTCAAAATGAAATTTTTAAGGAATGGGAAATAGACTCAATGTGAAAGTAACACAATTAGTATTGTGTTACTTTCAGTTTGAATGTTACTTAATAATAATATTTGATATTATTATGTAATATATTACTTTTAAGTACACAGGGATGCCGTACTGCCTCATATTAACAGGCTAATATACCTTTTCGGGGGGGCGGGTACAGCCAACATACGGGTAAAAATAGGCCACATGATGGAAGTAATATCCAACATGTGGCTATATATTGTTTTATAAGTGTTGCAACAAGCCTATTTCTATTTGAAACATTTCATATGTCCTTTTTATAACCCCAGTGAAACATATTTTAATAGTGTCATTAGGTACGCCCTATTGGTATAATTGATTAGTAATGGTAAAATAAGTATTTGGACTGTCCCATAAGACTTGTATCAGAATGGAGGCGGACATTTGAGAAAAATAGGATATGTTCGTGTAAGCTCACAGGACCAAAATGAAGAAAGACAAATTAAACAATTAAATGAAATTGGAGTAGATATTATTTATCAAGAAAAAATATCTGGAGCAACTTTGGATAGAGAGAAACTTAAGAATATTACTATATAATTCTATTTTAATCCATTTTTAATGATTTTTTATAGTATATAAAAATCATTACTACCGTAATATATCCTTCAACTATTGCAAAATGCATTTCTCTGTTGTAATATATACACTATCAGAAAAATAATAGCGTTTAAATAATAAATAAAATTTTTGTTATTCCTAATTTAAGGATATATAAATATAACAAGAATTGTTTAGATAATAGATAGGAGTAACTATGATAGAAATATATTACTATACGATTGTTATGATTGTTATAGCAACCTGGATAATAAGTAGAATTATAATTAATTCTAAAAATAAGCAAATTAATTGGAAATATGAACTTAAAAGAGCGTTTATATTCTTTTGTGTAGCTGTAATACTAAGATTTACTTTCTTTCCTTTTGATTTAGTCAATGGTCATATACAGCCACTTACTTTGGAAATGAATAAAATTTATCCATTCAGAATAAATTTTATTCCATTAGTTAATCTTTTTGATTATGAAGGCTCTATCCGAGATACACTGATTAATGTAATTGGAAATACTGCTATGTTTATCCCTATCGGTATCATAATACCTCTTACATTTTCAAAATTAGATAGTTTTTCAAAAGTGATTACAATAGGCTTTATTACTTCCTTAATCATTGAAATAATGCAACTTCCATTTATTGGTAGGGTATCTGATATTGATGATCTTATTTTAAATACAGTTGGATGTGGTATCGGATTTGCGTTCTATTATTTAGCTCATAGAGTTAAACAATATTATACTAAGAAACTAAGACTGTAAGTTCATTAGTATTGTAGAAAATATTGGTATATGTCCTAAAACCCCTCTTATTTTACAATTTAGGGAATAGTTAAAACGAAAAAGAGTGTATCCATTGAAATTAATTACTTTCATGAGGTACACTCTTTTTTTGTTCTCTCGTTTTCCATGAAACTTTATTTTTTAAACTTTTCCAAATTCTACTGGAACCAAAACGGCAATAGAATTACCATATTAGCCTATATTTATTACAACTACCATCTCCTTCGATAAAACAGTTCTTTGCATCAGCTTCATTTCTATAATACTTTGAAAATATTACTTTATAAATCAAATCATGTTAATATAAATAAGGGATTTATAAATTAACATGATTTTTAATTTGCATTGGGGGGCCTCTATGAAACGATACATACTATATATGTATAGTCTCAGTCTACTTAGTTTACACTCATATATCTAAAAAACAAAGAAAAGTTAGATGCCGTGAAACCAAAATTTAACTGCATAATTGGTGCCTAATTGACAATATCGGGTACAGCCCCCTAATATTAAAATATTTTTAAGAGATATGAAAGGAATAAATATATGTATGATATTACTATAGTAGGGTCAGGAGTTAGTGGGATGTTCCTCGCATATACTCTGGTACAGACAAAATCAAAATTAAAAATACTGATGATAGAAAAGGGAAGAAAATTTATAGACAGGGTATGTCCAATGGAAAACGGATTAAGCAAAAGATGTATCCATTGTAAACCATGTAATAAATTTCAAGGTTTTGGTGGTATGGGTAGGTCTGAGGGAAAATTTAATTACACTAATGATTTTGGTGGTTATTTAGGTGAAAAAATAGGAAACAGAACTGCACTAGAATTAATGGAATGTATTGATAATATCTTATGTCTATTTGGTGCAGACACAGTTAAATTATATAGTACAGAGAATGAAGAACTTAGTAGAAGAGTAAAAGAGAAAAATTATAATATACTAACTACAAAAGTAAGACATTTAGGAACAGCATTGTCTTATGGAATTTTAAATAAAATGTATTCACATCTTAAGGATAAGGTAGATATTAAGTTTGAGTTAGATATAACTTCTATAGATAAAATGAATAATGTATTTAACTTGAATAGTAAAGAAAATGTTTTCCAGTCTAAGATAGTTATATTAGCTACAGGTATAAGTGGAGGAGCGGAATTTCTGAAATATTGTCAAGCTTTTAATATTGAGCCCTATAGAAAAAGGCTGGATTTAGGGGTAAGGGTTGAAATGAAGGGTGATCAGTTAGACTCTATTCTTAAAGATTCTTTTGAAATTAAGATTAATTACAAAGGTGATGGATTTGAAGCTACAACTTATTGTATGAATCCTAAAGGAAAAGTAATCAAAAAGTTTCAAAAAGGCATCGTAATGGCTGATGGTCAAAATTATCTTGAAACAGACAGTCCGAGTTGTAACTTAAATTTTTCTATTCTTGTACCAAAATATTTTTCTTGTTTTATTGAGGCGAACGAATATGCCACAAGTATAATAAAATCTATAAATAAAGATAGAGAAAGAATAGTACTTCAAAGATTTGAGGATTTAATAAATAATAGGGCAACTACAAAAGAACAACTTACTAAAAATAGTATTCAGCCGTCGATTGAAGGTGAGGGTGGAAATCTATATAATGAAATTCCGAAGATTTATATAGATGCACTATTAAAAATTATTAAATCAATAGAAGATATAATAGGAAAAGAGATTTCTGAAGACACTTTATTATATGGAATTGATGCAAAATTTTATGAACCTGAAATTAGTACTAATGAATATTTTGAGACCAAACAAGAGGGACTTTATGTTTTAGGAGATTGTTCAGGAACAACCTATTCTTTATCACAGGCGGCTGCAAGCGCAGTATATCTCGGTAGGTATTTGTTAAACAATAATAATAAATAATAAGATACAAAAGGGTTTGTAATAACATTTTATATAGTTTAAAACGTATCTATAGGATTATGAATAAATATGACCTCTTTAAAATATCTTTCGAAATATTTGACATAAAAATACTCCTCCTACAATTTTTGATAATTAGCTTATCTCAATTATTGGCAAGAAAGAGTACTTTTTATTCTGTTTACACAAAATTACTTACAGGCCCTTTTGAAGTTGTTTTTTGTTATAAAATGATTATTTTACTTCCACAATCCAGCCTTCAGGAGATTTTATTTCTCCAAATTGGATTCCGTAAAGAGTATCATAAAGCTTTGTAGTAACTGGGCCCACTTCTGTCTCGCTGTGGAAAACATGAAGTTTACCGTTATATTCTATACCACCAATAGGCGTTATTACAGCAGCAGTTCCACAAGCACCTGCTTCTTTAAATTCACTAAGAGTACTTATTGCGACATCTCTTTCTTGTACTTCCATTTTTAAATATTCTTTTGCAAGATAAAGTAATGAGCGCTTAGTTATGCTAGGAAGTATTGATGGTGATTTTGGGGTTACAAATATATTATCATTTGTAATTCCAAAGAAGTTTGCAGAACCAACTTCTTCGATGGTGGTATGAGTTGCTGGATCAAGGTAGACACAGTCAGCAAATCCTTTTTCTTTAGCTTTTTCATAGGCAAGAAGGCTTGCAGCATAGTTTCCTCCAACTTTTACATTGCCTGTTCCATAAGGGGCGGCTCTATCATAGTCATCAGATGTCATAAAGTTTACTGGGGCTAGTCCTCCTTTGAAGTAAGCGCCTACAGGGCAACAGAATATTCCAAATAAAAATTCAGGAGCTGTACTTACGCCAAGGTTATCCCCAATACCTATCATATAAGGTCTAAGATAAAGTGTTGCTCCGGTTCCATATGGTGGAACAAATTTTTCGTTTGCTTTAACAACTTGGATACATGCATCAACAAATTTTTCAACGGGGATCTCAGGCATGAGAACGCGTGAACAACTGTTCATCAAACGCTTGGCGTTTTCGTAAGGTCTAAACAATTGGATATTGCCTTTTTTTGTACGATAAGCTTTTAATCCTTCAAAACATTGTTGGCCATAATGAAGAGCGGTTGAAGCTTCACTTATACAAAGTTTGTTATCTTCAACTAGTTTTCCGTCATCCCATTTGCCATTATTCCATATTGAAATATAACGTAAGTCTGTCTTGCTATAAGTAAAACCTAATTTATTCCAATCGATGTTAACATTTGCGGTCATATTAATCCCCCTATTTTGTAATTGGTTTTTATTTAAACGATGGTTTATACAACAGTATAAATATAATATTAAATTCTAAATGTTGTAAAAATTCGTATAAGATAGAATATGAGTATTATTGTAACATAAAATATGTACGGCTATAGCTTTTTCAGTATTTTCAGTATTTTAATAAGCTAAATTTAAAATATTTAAAGAATGAATAAAAAGTTGCATTAATGCAACTTTTTATTCATTCTTTAAATGTTTATTTTGAGATGATTAAGTTATTAATTTGACACTTCGGGAATATTATTTTTATCTTTACTCTTACTGCTACTAATATCATTTATAGATTGAAAACTTGTGCTGTTTTCCATATTAGCTATTGCGTCATTAACTTTTTTGTTTTTAGTCTTTTTATTTCTGTTCATGAGTTATATCTCCCTTCATATTTTTGTAGTAGGTATATTAATAGCATAGCCAGATTTTTTTGTAATATGTATGTGTAAATAGTAAAAGCTCAAACCATTTTACAAGTTAGAATGGTTTGAGCTTTTACTAAAATGATTTTTTGAAGCAGTTTTTGCATATAGTAGTTTTACCCTTATTGGCTGAAATGCATTCATCCTTTGACACCGGCTTTCTACATATTTCACATATTAGTTTTGACGTAGAGCTGTTAAGAGCCACAGATTTTGGCTTATTTACTTTAGCACCTATGGTGTTTTTTTTATTTGAGGGTGGATCGTAATTTATAGGTTGCTGTTTTTCTTTTTTTTCAACTATTGCGTAATTCATAGCATATGTACTTTCAGCAAAAAGTTCTAATTCAAATCTAGGATTTTCTTTATCATAAAACTCCTCAATAATAAGTCTTGTAACTTGGGCATCATTTACTATAAGACCACTTTTCTCTATACCATCGAAAATGCTTTTAGTTATGTTGTTTGTATCAGGATGCCTTTTTATACTTTTATAATATACTTTTAGAACAGCAATAAGGGATTCTGTTAAAAAAATATTACAGTTTTGGATTCTGCATTGATAAGCAATCTCTTCCTCATACAGAGCGTATCTATCATGGTACTTCCCGGAATTATAAGGTAAAATAGCTCTGCCATTCATGTTGAAAAGTTTAAAATTAGATTTTGAAATAGGTGAGCCTTTTATTATGACCTTTGCGTAGGTGTTACTCATATGTCCCTCCTAGGATCTATCTTAAATAGATAATAACTAATAGCCATATTCAAAAAAGTTTGAATATTTGATTTGTTATTTTTTGATGACTTAATTGAACTTTCTATAATATAATCATATATGCAATTATATCATAGAAAGATAGATACTTAGTTTAAATCTATTTATGTACACTTAAGTAAGTAAGTGAGTACACTTAAGTAAGTAAGTGAGTACACGTAAGTGAGTACACTTGGAAATGCATATAAAAATTTGATATGCTAAAGTTAATAAAGTATAATTAATTTATGTTATTAACAGATGTAAACATTCATTGAACATAAAGTTCTTAGGATGTTTTTATGAATATAGAGAAAAAATTATATAAAGTATATTAAAGGAATATAGTGTAGGTAATTAGACCGTATTTATAGTATTCCATGATACATTCTTATATAGATATAAGACGATAAGTACTAAATATATAGTTTGAACTATTATAGTATTTATAGTAAACTATACGTAGAATATAATCGAATTATAGGAGTGCATATAGAAATATGGAAGTAGTAAAAGTGAAAACAGAAGAGGGTAAGGAAAGATATTTTGTTGCAGATGATAATGGATTGCCTATAGAACCAATATTAAAGTTTATTAGGTTTAAGGATAATACTAACTTTGCAAGGAATACTTTAAGAATGTATTGTCAGCATTTAAAGTTATACTTTGAATACTTACAGCAAAGAGATTTAGATTTTCAAAAGGTAACTATAGATGATTTAGCTTTATTCGTGAACTGGTTACAGAATCCTTATAAGAGTTTAAAGGTAATTCCAACGCATCAAGTTGATGAGGCAAGAAGTCCAAGAACGGTAAATATTATAGTAAATGCAGTTTTATCGTTTTATGACTATATTTTAAGACATGAGGAATATAGCAATAACATTTCAGATAGACTTAAAAAGTTTGTATCTACGCCAAGTAGAAACTTTAAAGGTTTCTTATATGGAATAGCTCATGAACAGAAGAAAGTTACAAGCAATATATTAAGGCTTAAAGTTCCAAAATCTAACCCTAAAATACTTACTAAAAATGAAATAGGAACGCTCGTTAGAGCTTGTAATAACCTTAGAGATAAGTTTCTATTAATATTACTATATGAAACAGGAATGAGAATAGGCGAAGCCTTATCTTTATGGATTGAAGATTTTGATATAAGCGACATGATTATAGACCTCCAAGATAGAGGTGAACTTGAAAATAACGCTGAAATTAAAACAGTATCAAGTCCGAGAAGGATTGATATATCGCAGAATTTAGCTGATATGTTTATGGAGTATATAGCTGAATATCATACCGAGGAAGTTGAGACTAACCATATATTCATAAAAATAAGTGGTGAAAACAAATACAAAGCTATGGATTATGTTGATGTTGATAATTTATTTAGAACATTGAAAAAGAAAACAGGTATATATGTTACGCCACATATGTTCAGGCATAGTTCTTTGACAGTTTTAAGAATGTCAGGATGGCAACCAGAATTACTTAGAATAAGAGCAGGACATAAAAATATCTATACTACTATGAATACTTATATTCACCCTTCTGATAAAGAAATAACGGAAGAGTTTAATAAAACTCAACCGAATCTAGACTTAGATATATACAACGGAGGGGATGAATAAAGTGAAGAATTTACAAAAGACAAGTAGTAATCAACAAAGCAAGTATGATGAAATAATTGAGTATTTACAACAAGATAAAGGATACTGGTTAGAAAATGATAAATGGGATTTAACTAAAGATTTTTTCATGGGTAAAGTTACAAGAAATATTAGAAATGTGAATTTTTCTAATATTTCTAATGAATTTTTAAAAACTGAATTAAAATTCTATATTGTTTTTAGCTTCAAGGAAAATTTGCTTAAAAATTCTTATATTATAAGTTTAGCTTCAACATTCAAGCATTTTAGTAACTTCCTAAATAATAATTTTTTAAAATATATAAGTTTTAATGATATAGATAATAATAAATTTCAGCTTAAATTTAAAAATTATCTTGTAACTGTGGGATTTAGAATGTCAGACAAAGGAAAAATTAATTCTATGGAAATGAATAATATACCTTATGTTTTAGATTTTATTAAAGATTTTTCTGATGATAGAGAAGAAACTGAAAAAGATATATGGTATTCAAAGAATATTCCAGGTGCTAAAATCTCTGCAAGTGGGGGTAAATGTGGAAGTGCGTCTTTAAATTTTAATACATTACCTATTTATTACAAAGATATAGTAAAACGCTATTTTAGAACTATAGTAACAAAAAAATCTTGGAGTACTTGTTATGAATATTTACTAAGAATAAATTATTTTTTTAATTATTATTATCAAAACAATTACGGAGATGGATTTTTAGAGAATATAAGCAGAAATGATATAGAAAAATATATATATTATGTTGGTAATGACAGAAAAGATAAAGCTAAGACAGAAACATCTAAATATATAAGCTGGATTAGATTATTTTTAGAATATATTCAAATGGCTCAATATGATAAAGCTCCTAAAAAAGGAATATCATTTTTGATGTTTCAAGATGATATTCCTAAAAGAGAATTAAATAAAGATGAAGTTAAGAAAGCAAAATTTATTCCTGAGCCAATATTAAAGCAATTTGATAATAACATCATGGATTTAGATAGACCACAGTATATTCCTATATATATTCTTCTTAGAGAAACAGGATGGCGTGGTACTGATATATTAAACCTTAGATATCATAATTGCTTAGAACAAATATGGAATAGTAAAGAACAATCCTATAATTATTATCTTTGTGGTGAAATAACTAAAACAGGCATAGCACAACTTAAGATACCTATAAGAGATAAAGTAGCCGAAATGGTTGAAAAATGTATTGATAAAGCTAAGAAGCAAAGCACCGAAGAAAATAATCCGAAGAAATATTTATTTGATACCTATGAAGGTAAGTTAAAAGGAAGACCGTTAAGCAAACCATCTTTATTACTTACTATTCAAAGATTAATTAAACAAAAAGATATTAGAGGTGTTAATGGTGAATTATATCACTTAAACCTCCATTCACTAAGACATACAAGGGCTAAAGAATATGTAGAGCAAGGTATGGGAATTAGTATTATACAGCAAATATTAGGGCATAGAAGCCTTCAAATGACAGTTCATTATGCTACAGTTAGTGAAAATATGCTTTATGAGAAATGGAAGAATATCGAGGATTTAGAATTATTTAAAGTTAATACTGAAACTAATGAACTTATAGAAGTAGATGTAGCAACTGAGGCAGGAGAAAATCTTATTAGATATGAATATGTTAAAAAGAATTTAGATGCTGTAAGAGTTCCTTTTGGAGTATGTTTTAAAGCATCAAAGATACCTTGTAAGCAACAAATGAACCATTGTTTAACTTGTGCAAGTTTCTGTACTACTACCGAAAATGTCCCCGAATACGAGGAAGAAATACTAAAAGTTAAAACACAGATTGAAGTTAGTGATAAATTTGGCAGAGAATTATGGTCAGAAAAGAATAAGCAGTATTTAAATATATTGGAGAAAACATTAGGAAACGTTCGAGAACAAAAGTTGGTTCATAAGAACGGCAAATCGAGGGAGGATTCATAATGGAAGACCATACTAAAGGATTAAAAGAATATGCAAAAAATAAGAGTAAGATTACTTTGGAAAAGGTTGATAAAGCCATTAGGGAACTGTCTTTGACTGAACAAAAAATTAATTTTAATAGTGTTTCTCAATTAGGCGGTGTTTCTAAGACTTTTCTTTATAACAATGAAGAGACTAAGAAAAGGATTGAGGAACTTAGAGATAAGCAAACCAGTAGAAGTATGAACCAAAGAGCTAAATATGATAAAACAGCTAAATCTAAAGACATTATCATAATGGCTAAGGATAAAAAGATTAAAGAACTTGAAGAAGAGAATAAGAAGTTGAAAAAGCAATTAGAGATTCTTAGAGGTAAGTTATATGAAAAGATGTAAATGTCGCAATGGTAATCAAATACGTAATACTATATTTTATTAGGTAGGTGGATTTGTGTGGAAATTATAAAGTTGCAGAAAAATGATATCAAAAATGCTCTTAATTTAGTGTGGACAGTTTTTCAAGAATTCGAAGCACCCGATTACTCAAAACAAGGCATTGAAGAATTCAGAAAATTTATATCTTATAATTCTAACATTGAAAAGTTTGATAAAGGAGAATTATACTTTTGGGGATGTATAGATAATGATGATTTAGTAGGTGTACTTTCAACAAGAGGAATTAATCATATATGCATGCTCTTTGTAAATAAAGAGTATCATAGACGAGGTATAGCAAGAAGTTTATTTCAGATAGTTGAAGAGAACTGTAAAAGCCAGAATAATATTAGCCAGATTACATTAAATTCATCTCCATATGCAATATCAATTTATCATCATCTTGGTTTTTTTGATACAGACAAAGAGCTTACTATGAATGGTATTAGATATACCCCCATGTCATATTTATTAAAGTAAAAAAGCAATACTTGTGGTTGAAATTAAGTCGTAATGTTCTTATATTGCGTACTAATTATAATCATAATGGTTTAATTATAAATAACATAGTTTATATGTAGTCTATGTATAGATAAAGTAAAATCAATCGGTGTAGCATTTGTTACACTAGATATAAAAAGGTGGTAAAAACAATGGAAAAGGATATTAAAATACTTGCAATTGAATCGAGTTGTGATGAGACAGCGGCGGCAGTAGTCGTGAATGGTCGTGAGATTCTATCAAATATAATTGCATCACAAATTGATATACATGAAAAGTTTGGGGGTGTTGTTCCTGAGGTGGCATCTAGAAAGCATATAGAAGCAATAAGTGCTGTAGTTCAAGAGGCGTTGGACGAGGCTAAAGTTACATTAGACGATATAGATGCAATAGGAGTAACTTATGGCCCAGGGCTAGTAGGGGCACTACTGGTAGGAGTTCAATATGCTAAGGGGCTCGCATATGCAACGAATAAACCTTTAATTGGAGTTAATCATATAGAAGGTCATATAAGTGCCAATTTTATTCAATATAAAGAACTTGAACCACCATTTATGTGTTTGGTAGTTTCGGGTGGACATACATTTATTGTATATATGAAGGACCACGGTGAATTTGAGGTTATGGCTCAAACTAGAGATGATGCAGCAGGAGAAGCCTTTGATAAGGTGGCTCGGGCAATTGGGCTAGGATACCCTGGTGGTCCTAAAATAGATAAAATAGCAAAAGAAGGCAATGCAGGTGCTATAAAATTTCCAAAAGCTAAATTTCATGAAGATACTTTAGACTTTTCTTTTAGTGGGGTTAAATCTTCGGTGCTAAATTATCTGAATAAAATGAATATGAAAAATGAAACAATTAATGTACCAGATGTGGCCGCATCTTTTCAAAAGGCAGTGGTTGATGTTTTGGTTCATAATGCTCTAGAGGCATGTGAAATTAAAGGCGTAGATAAAATAACAATAGCGGGTGGTGTGGCATCAAATTCTTGCCTTAGAGAGACAATGATAAAAGAAGGGCAAAAGAAGAACATAAAAGTTTTGTTTCCAGAAATGATACTTTGCACTGATAACGCAGCTATGATTGGAAGTGCAGCTTACTTTGAATTAATTAAAGGAAGAATTTCACCGCTAACGCTAAATGCGATACCGAACTTAAAACTTGGAGAAAGATAGGATAATATAAATATAGAGTTACTAAAGAACGAACATAGTGAATTTTATATAAAAAAGGAATGCGGATATATTACAATATATCTGCATTCCTTTTTGAAAATATTCTTATAATTCAATATCCTTTTCCGCAAGCTTCCTGTTAATGAATCTTTCAACTATCAGTAAAATAATCGCCATTGTGGGTACTGCAAGGAACATTCCAAGAACCCCAAAGGTTCCGCCACCTATGAGTATTGCAAGGATAATAAGTAAAGGGCTTAAACCAACAGATTTCCCAAGGATCTTTGGCCCTAAATATAATCCATCAAATTGCTGAAGAATAATAATGAATATAAGCACCCAAAAAGCCTTTATAGGGCTAAAGAATAGGGTAATGAAAAAAGCAGGAACCATTCCAATTAATGGTCCGAAATAAGGAATCATATTTGTAATTCCAACTATTAAGCTTATAAGTATAGTATTAGGTATTCTAAAAATACTAAGTCCTACAAAGCATATAATACCAATGATAACAGAGTCAATAAATTTTCCGATAACAAAACCTGAAAAGATATAATTGGCTTCTTTGCTAAATTTTATAAAACCATCTGCATTTTCTTTTTTTAAGATAGCATAAATCAGTCTCTTTATATTTAATATTAAGGATTCTTTATCCTTTAAAAGATACAAAGATACAACAAATCCAAGCAGAAATTTCATAAAAGAAGAGGTGAAACCTACGGCTGTTAGCAAGGCAACACTGATACCGGTATTTAGATATTTACTTAAGTTAGACATAAGTGTTAAGGTAGTTTCGTCTAAATATTTAGTTACACCATATTTATCAAGCAATTGAACCTTATCCATATTTTCATAAAACCAAATTCGAGTTTTAGATATATATTCGGGAGTTGAAACTGTTAGTTCGCGAATACTTTCACCTATACTAGGCGTTAGTATAGTGATACTAAAAACTATTATGCCTAAAACACATATATACATAATAAGTAGAGTTAGATTACGCTTTGTATGGAACTTTTTTTCAATATTGACCATTACGGGGTTTAATAAGTAGGCTATACCGAATGCCCATATAAATGAACTTATGTATGATATAAAAATACTAAGGGCATTGGTAACTAATTCTATGTGGTATACTATTCGAAATAAAATAAGCGATAATAAGATTATAGGGATTAAATTTAAATAAGGGATTTTTTTATCTTTGAACAAGCTCAATTCACTTCCTTAATTAATAATTATTTTAAAAATAATACGATGATGTAAGTATATCATAAATATAAAAATTAAAGAATATTTATAACATATTTCAGGTCACTATAAGGTTTATAGTGAATATTTTTGTTTTTTGCGGGACGGTTAGTAAGTATTTAAGTTAGCAATTAATAAATAACAATATTATGGATATTTACAATATATTTACAATATTATTATTGACTAATGGTAATAAAAGTATATAATAAATAAGTATGGTGAACAAATGACCGATGGTCATAAATTAAAATTAAAACCTAGGTGGTAAATGCATTATGAAAAAAGTTGAAATTATTAAAGAAAAACAAAGTAAATCGGAAATGAACAAATTAAAGAAGAAAAAGAGATTATACGACTCAGCTTATGAACTTTTTACAACTAAAGGGATTAATGACACTGCTATAAACGATATTGTAAAAGGAGCAGGAGTTGCCAAAGGAACTTTTTACCTTTATTTTAAAGACAAATATCACATTATTGATTTGATAGTCTTAAGAAAGAGTTCAAAAGTTTTAAAAGAAGCTATTGAGGTATCTATGAATAAGGAGTTTGAAGAATTTAATGATAAAGTAATATTCTTTGTAGATTATATAATTGAATATTTAAGGGAAGATAAAAAGCTTCTAAGGCTTATATATAAAAATCTTTCTTGGGGTATTTATAGAAAGGTGATAGCAGAACCTTTGGAGTACAACGAAATGAAGGAAATCGCAAAAGTATTTATGGATAATATAGTGAGCGAAACGATGTGTATATCGCAAGCTGAAAAGATATTATTTATGATTATTGAACTAACAGGTTCGGTTTGCTATAGCTCAATTATTTTAGAGGAACCAGATACTATAGATAATATGAAACCTGTGTTATTTAAAACTATTAAGAAAATATTGCAAAATTAATTTTCTAAGGGAGGGATGACCTAATTGAAAAAGTTCGGACATTTTATAGCTAAAAATAGGATAATAATTTTAATTATTTCTACATTGCTACTGGTTCCATCCGTAATTGGAATGGTAAACACAAAAATAAATTATGATCTTCTTACCTATCTACCACAAGAACTTGATTCCATGAAGGGACAAAATATTTTAGACAAAACATTCTCAAACGCAGCCACTTCAATGCTTATTGTTGATAATATGGAAGGCAAGGATGTTTTAAAAATAAAAGAAAAGGTTTCAAAGGTTAAAGGTGTAGAAAAAATTATTTGGGTAGATGATATTTTAGATACTACTATACCTAAGGAGATTTTGCCAGATGAAATTAAAAGCTCTTTTTATAGTGGCAATTCTACTATGTTAATAATTAAATTTAAAGAATCAGCATCTTCAGAAGCCACACAAAATGGTATAACCAATATAAGGAAGGTAACAAATAAACAATGTTATTTAAGTGGTATATCGGCAATTGTAAAGGATACTAAAGATTTATCGGATAAAGAAACACCATTTTATGTAATGATTGCAGTAATACTATCAGTCGTAGTTTTATCTTTAACAATGCAATCAGTTATAATTCCATTTATTTTCTTGTTAGGGATAGGGTATGCCATATTATATAATATGGGAACAAATATATTCTTAGGGCAAATTTCTTATGTAACAAAGGCATTAGCAGCAGTACTTCAACTTGGTGTAACTATGGATTATTCAATATTTTTACTTCATAGATACGATGAGGAAAGAGAACTTATGCCAAATGATCGTATAGGGGCAATGGGTGATGCTATAGCAAATACCATGGTCGCTATATCCGGAAGCTCACTCACAACTATAGCAGGTTTCTTAGCATTATGTACCATGCAACTTGCATTAGGTAAGGATATCGGGCTAGTAATGGCAAAGGGCGTTTTGCTTGGGGTTATAACTACGGTAACAGTATTGCCTGCATTAATTTTAGTGTTTGATAAACCTATTCATAGATTTAGTCACAAAACCATATTACCTGAATTTGATAAAACATCAAAACTGGCTACCAAACACTATAAAGTAATAACTATAGTATTTTTACTTGCATTTATACCAGCTATTTACGGAAATAACCACACTAAGGTTTATTATAACTTAGATGAATCGCTACCAAAGAATTTGGATTCTATTGTGGCAACAAATAAACTAAAGAAAGATTACAATATGACTTCGACACACTTTATTGTAATAAATGATAAGCTTGAAACTGATAAAGTTAAGGAAATGGTAAAGAAAATAGAAAAGGTAGATGGAATTGACAAGGTACTTGCTTCAGATAAGTACTTAGGACCACTTATTCCAGAAAGCTTTATCCCAGAAGATATTAAAGCCATTGTTCAAAAGGGCGGATATAAACTAATAATGGCAAATTCTAAATATAAGGCAGCTACAAAAGAAGAAAATGATCAGATAGATGAAGTAATTAAAGTTACAAAACAATATGACCCGAAATCAATGGTTTCAGGAGAAGGACCTCTTACTAAAGATTTGACAGAAATAGCGGATGTTGACTTTAAACATGTTAGCATAGCATCTATTGGCGCAATATTCGCTATAATACTTATAGTGTTTACATCTGTATCTTTGCCAGTAATTCTGGTCTTAGCTATACAGCTCGCAATATTCATAAATATGGCAATTTCATGTTATATGGGAAATGTGATTCCATTTGTAGCATCTATAGTTATTGGAACTATACAGTTGGGGGCTACAGTTGACTATGCAATATTACTGACAACAAGATTTAGAGAAGAAATGAGAAATGGATACGAGAAAAACAAGGCTATGGAAATCGCAGTTAAGGGCTCTGCTAAATCTATTGTAACCAGTGCATTAACCTTTTTCGCAGCTACTGCAGGGGTAGCGATCATTTCTGACATGGAAATGATAAGTTCACTATGCACAATGATGGCAAGGGGAGCAGTAATAAGTATGGGAATTATCCTTTTTGTTCTTCCATCTATACTATTAGTAAGTGAAAAATTAATAATAATTACGAGTAGAAATTTTAAATCTAAAACACAAGCAAGTAGTGAACTAAAATCAGAATCACAATCAGAAAATTAAGAAGAACTTTTGAAAGCAAAACTATAGGGGAGATGTATTAACGTGAAAAATAAATGTATGTCAAAAAGATTATTAAGTATCGTGTTAATAGGTGCATTAGTTATTCCAAATATGACTTATGCTAGTGAGTTAATTCAAAAGGATGAGACTGTTTATGTTACGTTAAATCAGCAAGGGGAGGTTAAAGAAAAAATAGTAAGTGATTGGCTTCACTCTAACGAGAAAAATATTGAAATTCATGATAAATCTATATTAAAGGATATAAAAAATGTAAAGGGTGAAGAAAAACCAAATGGTATTGGTGAGAGTTTAAATTGGAAGATAAGTGGTAATGATGTCTATTATAGAGGTACTACTGATAAAAAACTTCCTATTGATGTAAATGTTAAATACTTGCTTGATGGAAAAGAAATTAAACCAGAGGATTTGGCAGGTAAAAGTGGAGAAGTGAAAATAAAAATTGATTATAAGAATAATGAAAGCCGTATGGTTAATATTAAAGGGAAAAACAGAAAAATATATACTCCATTTAGCACTGTAACTGTACTAGATTTGCCAATAGATAATTTTAGAAATGTTAAGATTAGCGGTGGGAAAATGATTAATGATGGGAATAATCAAATAGTCACTTTCATTTCTCTTCCAGGTATGAAGGAAAGCTTGGATTTAGAAAAGACTACTTTAGACTTAAAAGAGAATTTAGAAATTACTGCACAGGTAGAAAACTTTGAAATGGGTCCTATAATGATAACAGGGACGCCAGAACTTCCTGATATGGAAGAGTTTAAAAGTGCCTCATCTTTAGGGGATTTAACTAAAGGCATTAATAACATACAAGATGCTAGTACCAAGCTAGCTGAGGGAACAGGCAAATTAGACCTTGGTCAAAAGGCTTTAGCTGATAATATGACATTATTTAATGGTGGAGTAACTAAGCTAGGCGTTGGGGTTTCAGGATTTAATACTGGTATGATAAAGATTGGCGACGGTACAAGTGCAGCACAAAGTGGTGCTCAGAAGGTGGCAGGTGGATTAAAAGCATTTGAGGCAGGAACTAGAAAACTCGGTAGTGGAGCACAGCAGTTTGGATCAGGTACAGTAGAATTTGCTGCAAATTCAAAAGCATTTGCAGATGGAGCAGGTAAGGTAGCATATGGAACAGATAAATTAGTTGCAGGTTCTAAAGGGCTATCAGATGGAGCTAATAAGTTAGCTGAAGGGACTAATACAGTGTCGGCTAAAATGGAATCACTAAGTGAGGGACTAGATACAATGGTGAATTCTACAGGGGATCTACAGCAAGGTCAAAAAAAAGTAACAGATGGTGCAGAGCAAAGCTTAGAAGGTATAGATAAACTAAAAAAAGGTAAAGAGTCAGAGATAAAAGCTACTGATTCTTTAATATCAGGAATTGAAAAATTACAGGGACTTATTGGGTTCCTTGGGGAAATTCCTGGTACAGGTGAAATAGCAGGAAATTTAAATGGTGGATTAGAAAATGAAAAAGGGGGCCTTGTAGCTTTAAAGGATGGCGGCAATGAATTGTTACAAGGATTAAATGAACTTGAAGAAGGCATAGAAAAAATCAAAACTGGTTCACAGCAGGTAGATACAGGTATGGGCCAGCTTCAAGAAGGACAAAAAAATGCAGTGTCAGGGTCAAAAGAATTAGCTAAGGCCACAAAACAAATATCAGATAAAACTGGTGAATTAGCTAATGGAGCAGGAGGACTTGCGCAAGGCACAGAACAATTAGGAACAGCTGCAGGAAAGCTTAAAACTGGTAGTCGGGGACTCATAGGTGGAGCAAATAAGTTAAATAATGCAGCTGAAGACTTAAGCGCAGGAACAAAAGTTATGGGAGAAAACACTAATAAATTAGTGGTAGGATCTCAAAGCGTGGCAGATGGTTTAACAAAATTAAATAATGATGGGATAAAACCATTAACACAAGGATCAAGTAAACTAAATTCAGCGGTGGGTGAACTTTCTGTAGGGTCAGGAAAATTAAAAGAAGGTGCCAATAAATTAGCAAATGGAAATAAAGAATTAGATAAAAATATGAAAAAATTTGATAAAGAGGGTATTCAAAAGATAAGTGGCGAAATTGACAGCAAAATGGGAGATGTGCGAGATATTATTGATGTGAAAGATGAACTTGTAAAAATATCTAATAATTATGGTACATTTTCAGGTGTAGGTGATAAGATGGATGGTAAAGTTAAATTTGTTATGAAAACTGATGGGATAAAAGTAAAGACTGTGGCAACTAAAGAAGATAAAAAAGTTGTAGAGATAAAAGAAGAAAAGAAGGGCTTTTTAACATGGGTAAAGAACATATTTAGCAGTAATGATCAAATGAAAAAATAATAAATCTAAAAATGAAGGTAGATACCGATTTAAATCGGAATGTAGAATTTATGGAAAGTATCTATAACAAATGCGAAAATAATTTCAAAAGTAATAAAGGGCGTTAGTTTAAATTTAAACTAATGCCCTTTATTACTTTTGAACGGATAAACCAATGTTAATATTTACAAAAAATTCATAATTAAAAGATAAAATAAACATTGTATATTTTTAAATTGTAAACATATAAATAACAGTGTAAAACACAAAAGAATCCAGTTGATACACTAATATAAGTGGAGTATAATAATCTAAGTTTCAATGATTTAAAATAATAATTATTATGAATTTAAATGAGGAGCAAAATTATGACTGGCCATAAAAAAATAACGAAAAAAAAATTAAAGTTACTCATTGTAGCGATGTGTTTATCGCTAAGCATATTGACACTGAGGGCTTATTTAAATAAAATCAATAGAAATTCGAGTAAAAATATAGAGACTATATCTAGTAAAGATGCTGAAATTAAAAGTAAGGATCAAAATGCAAAGCTAACAAAGATAGCATTCGAGAAGAATAATAATGTTTATCTTTATGATGAAATAAATGAACAGATTAAATCTTTAGGGGATAATTCAAATTCAAAAGATCTATTACAACTTTCTCCAGATAAAACAAAAATAGTATTTAGATCTTTTAATGAAGAAAAAGAAATAAATCCCCCACATATAATTGTTTATGATATTAAAACTGAAAAATCAACAGAGATTGATATAAATAATAAAGACGTTCAACAAATTATTGAACTCAAGTGGATAGATAATGAAAACATTTTGATTACGGGTCATATTAATCCGTCAGCTTCAGGTTATGCAATATATAACATAAAAAACAAATTGGAGTTAATATCATGCGTTGGTACCATAAGAGATATTATTATAAATAAAAAAAGCATCCTTTATAGCGTTACACCTCATATATTTCCAAAACCTAGGGCCAATTTATATATTAATGGTAATAAAATTTTTGAAAGTATAGAGGATAAGGAAGAAATATATGATGGAGTGATATCTAAAGATGGTAAAATGCTTGCCTTTAGAAGTTGGCTTTCAGATTCAAAGAATTCGAATGGTGAAGTAAGTGCTTATATTAATGTAGCTAAAATTAATAATGATGGAAAATCAATAAGTGATTTAAAGAAGACAAGCATAAATAGTGACATAACTGGAGATTTAAAATTTGATGATAAAAATAATATAAATATTATAGGGGACAAATTTATATATAAATTAGAAGCAGGCAATATTATTAAGGAAAAAAATAATTTGCCAAAGCAAGCAGAACTTTCTGCTGCGCAACTTAAAAAATTTAAACAAATTTTGAACAAGCAATTCCCCGAAGAATCTATTTTAGAGCAAACAATATTAGAAGATATAGATATATATAATGTGGTAACTTTTTAGAATTCGGAACTAACCTAGAAATTAAAGGAGGGTTAAAAATGAATAATAACTATAAATTTTTTAAAAATAAAGATTGCGAATATTTCCCATGCCATCAAGTTAAAGATGATGAAAAATTTAATTGTCTATTTTGCTATTGTCCACTATATTTTCTAGAGGAGTGTGGTGGAAATGGGAAATTCGTAAGTGGTGTTAAAGATTGCTCAATTTGCATGATTCCACATTCTGAAAATGGATATGAGTATATAGTAAGCAAGATAGTGGAAGTAAACAAAGCAAAAAGAAATAATAACTAAGAAAAAGTATTTTTTACTAAAAAAGTATAATTTTAAAAAAACATTGCATTTGAAACGTTTACGTATTATAATTAAGTAAGAGTTAAAAATAAAATTTAATAGTTTCACATAAATAGAGGTGCAGATAAAGAGGTAATTTTTGAATGATAAGGATATGAACATCCAATGTCAAAAATGAAGTATTTGTTTGCCGAAAGAATATTTTGGTTCTTCAATTTATTCTTGGGGATAGAAAGTAGTATTTCTATCACTGCCATAAGAGTTCTTATGGAGAGCTATTTATGTAATGAAAAGATGTTTTTTCATTGCATTAATAGACCTAGTACTTTGGTTAATTAAGGCGCTGAAAAATCAGTGCCTTTTTTTATTTCAAAATAAATTAACATAAGGCATTTTCTAAAAGATACACAACACAGATTTGTTGTTTTTTACAAAATTCCTAAAAATTACAAAATGAATAACTACAATAAACGAGGAGGAAAATAAAATGAAGTCTTTAATAAGGTTAAGAATGAGTGCACATGATGCACATTACGGTGGAAATTTAGTAGATGGAGCAAGAATGCTTCAATTATTTGGGGATGTAGCTACAGAACTTTTAATTATGAACGATGGTGATGAAGGATTATTCAAAGCATACGATGCTGTAGAATTTTTAGCACCAGTTTATGCAGGTGACTATATAGAAGCTGTTGGAGAAATAGTGAAGGTAGGGAATTCATCAAGAAAAATGATTTTCGAAGCAAGAAAAGTTATAGTACCAAGACCAGATATAAATGATTCAGCTTGTGATGTATTAGAAGAACCAATAATAGTTTGTAAGGCAAGCGGAACTTGCGTAGTTCTAAAAGAAAACCAAAGAAAATAATATGCAAGAGAATTAATGTAAACTTTTTCACCTAGTGGTTAATATTTTAGTTGCTAAATAAGTTTGTGCAAAATTATCATAATATACATAACTTATCATAAATATTATGGTAGATAGTAATTATTTTTGCACCACGAAGCACTATAAGGAGGTAGCACATGGAAAAATTAATAATTACTGCAGCTATATCTGGAGCGGAAGTTACAAAAGAACATAATCCAAATGTACCCTATACTGTTGAGGAAGTGGCAATAGAAGCGGAAAAAGCTTATAAAGCAGGAGCTAGCATCATTCATTTACACGTAAGGAAAGATGATGGAACACCTACTCAAGACAGGGAAAGATTTAGAGCTTGCATTGAAGCTATTAAAGAAAGATGTCCGGATGCAATTGTTCAACCATCAACAGGCGGAGCTGTCGGAATGAGTAATGCAGAAAGATTACAACCAGTTGATTTAGGACCAGAAATGGCAACCTTAGATGCAGGTACTTGTAATTTTGGTGGAGATGATGTATTCGTAAATACTGAAAACACTATTAAAGAATTTGGTAAAAAGATGATTGAAATGGGTGTAAAACCAGAAATTGAAGTTTTTGATAAGGGCATGGTAGACATGGCAATAAGACTTCAAAAGAAAGGTTTTATAAAAACACCAATGCATTTTAACTTTGTTATGGGTGTAAATGGTGGGATAACTGCTTCGCCAAGAGATTTAGTATTTATGGCAGGAAGCGTGCCAGAGGGAAGTACTTACACTGTATCAGGTATTGGTAGATTTGAATTTCAAATGGCAGCTGTGACTATTGTAATGGGTGGTCATGTAAGAGTTGGATTTGAAGATAATGTGTATATTGAAAAAGGTATACCAGCTAAATCAAATGCAGAATTAGTAGAAAAAGTAGTTAGACTTGCGAAAGAACTTAACAGAGAAATTGCCACTCCACAAGAAGCAAGAGAGATATTGGGTTTAAACAAAATATAAAACTGATAATTGTTATATCTTCAAGATAAATAAGAGGAGGTAAAATAAATGAATAAGGTTGTATCTTTAGAACAAGTTAGGCCATTACTCAAAGATGGAATGTCAATAATGATAGGTGGATTTTTAGCCTGTGGAACACCTGAAAAGATGATAGATCTATTAATAGAAACAAATGTAAAAAACTTAACTATAATAGCAAATGATACAAGCTATGTAGATAGGGGCATAGGAAGACTTGTAGTAAACGGTCAAGTTAAAAAAGTTGTGGCTTCTCATATAGGAACAAATGCTGAAACGGGAAGACTTATGACAGAAGGAAAAATGGAAGTAGAACTTGTGCCACAAGGAACACTAATTGAAAGAATAAGAGCAGCGGGAGCTGGGCTTGGTGGAGTGCTTACCCCTACAGGAGTTGGTACTATGATAGAAGAAGGAAAACAAAAACTTACAATAGAAGGAAAAGAATATCTATTAGAGCTTCCAATTAAAGCAGATTTAGCACTTGTTTATGCAAGCGTCGTAGATGAAATTGGAAATGCAGTTTATTATGGAACAACAAAAAACTTTAATCCAATTATAGCTACTGCTGCAGAAACTGTAATAGTAGAAGCTGAAAAAATTGTTAAAATTGGAGATTTAGATCCAAATAATATTGTGACTCCATGTGTATTGGTTGATTATATTATAGGGGAGGCTAACTAATATGATTACAGATAGCAAGATTGCAAAACAAATTATTGCAAAAAGAATTGGTAAAGAATTAAAAGATGGACAACTTGTTAATTTGGGCATAGGGCTTCCAACATTAGTTACGAATTATATTCCAGAAGGCGTCCATGTTACTCTCCAATCAGAAAATGGAATGGTTGGAATGGGAGCTTCTCCAGCAAAAGGAGAAGAAAACAAGGATGTAACTAATGCAGGTGGTCAATTTACTACAATACTTCCTGGCGGAGCATACTTTGATACCGCAATGTCTTTCACTTTAATAAGAGGAGGACACGTTGATATGACTGTTCTTGGAGCATTGGAAGTAGATCAGGAAGGAAACTTAGCTAATTGGATTGTGCCAGGCAAAATGGTTCCTGGTATGGGTGGAGCAATGGATTTAGTAGTAGGAGCCAAAAAGGTTATTATTGCAATGCAACATACAGCTAAAGGGACTCCTAAAATATTAAAAAAATGTACGCTGCCATTAACAGCAAAGGCACAAGTTAACCTTATAGTTACAGAACTTGGAGTAATGGAATTTACTGAAAAGGGACTTGTACTTACTGAAATTCATAAAGATACAACAGTTGAAGAAGTTAAATCACTTACTGAAGCTGAATTAATAATATCAGAAAATCTAAAAATAATGGATGTATAGGAGGAAGTTATTATGAACAAAGGATGTAAATACGGAACTCACAGGTCACTTGAACCAAAAGGTGCATTGCCACAACCAGCAACTAAAATATCAAATGATATGAATATATTTGATAATGAAATTTTAATTGATGTTCAGGCTTTAAACATAGACTCAGCTAGCTTTACTCAAATAGAGGAAGAAGCAGGACATGACATTGAAAAAATAAAATCTAAAATCATGGAAATTGTAGCTGAAAAAGGAAAAATGCAAAATCCTGTAACAGGTTCAGGTGGAATGCTTATTGGAACAGTTGAAAAAATAGGCGAAGCTTTAAAAGGAACAACAGATCTTAAAGTGGGAGACAAAATCTCTACATTAGTTTCACTATCATTAACTCCTTTAAAAATAGAAAAAATTGTTGATATCAAACCAGATATCGATAGAGTTGAAATAAAAGGAAAAGCTATTTTATTTGAAAGTGGATTATATGCAAAACTTCCAAAAGACATGAATGAAAATCTAGCATTAGCAGCATTAGACGTTGCAGGAGCGCCAGCTCAAGTTGCTAAACTTGTTAAACCAGGTCAATCAGTTCTTTTACTAGGCGCAGCAGGAAAATCAGGAATGATTTGCTCTTATGAAGCAGTTAAAAGAGTAGGACCAACAGGAAACGTTATAGGCATTGTAAGAAATGAAGAAGAGAAAGCGAGATTAAAAAGATTAGGTCTAAAAATGCAAATAGTTATTGGAGATGCTAGAAACGCTATTGATGTAATGAACACTACTCTAGAGCACAACAATGGATGTGAAGTAGATGTAGCAATAAATATGGTTAATGTTCCAAATACTGAAATGTCATCAATTTTACCAGTAAAAGATGACGGAATAGTATACTTCTTCTCAATGGCTACAAGCTTTACAAAAGCAGCTCTTGGAGCTGAAGGTGTAGGTAAAGACGTTACTATGATCGTAGGAAACGGATACACTAAAGGACATGCTGAAATAACCCTTGAAGAGTTAAGAGAAAATGAAACATTAAGAAAAGTATTTGAAGAATTATACGTTTAATGACATTTCAGCTTCGAAGAAGATGATTTAATTGTGATTTAGAGAATACAATATAAAGTTATATTGTATTCTCTCTAAACCATATTGATATATCAACTACATATTATAAAATTAAAAATTATTATACGATGGAGGTACTAATATGAAAGTTAATAGAAGATTTGAATTATTTAAAGATGTAACTGATGAGCAATGGAATGATTGGAAATGGCAGGTTAAAAATAGAATTGAAAATGTGGATCAACTAAAAAAATATATACCATTAACGCAGGAGGAAGAAGAAGGAGCTAGGAAATGCGTTCAAACATTAAGAATGGCTATAACTCCTTATTACTTAGCATTAATAGACCCTAATGATCCAAACGATCCAATAAGAAAACAAGCTATACCAACAGGGCTTGAATTACATCAGGCACATGCTGATTTATTGGACCCATTACATGAAGATTCAGATTCTCCAGTACCAGGGTTAACTCATAGATACCCAGATAGAGTATTACTATTAATAACTGATCAATGCTCAATGTACTGCAGACACTGTACAAGAAGAAGATTCGCAGGTCAAAGCGATAGTGCTATGCCAATGGAAAGAATAGATAAAGCAATCGAGTACATTAAAAATACTCCACAAATTAGAGATGTATTATTATCAGGCGGAGATGCTCTACTTGTTTCAGATGATAAATTAGAATATATAATTAAAAAATTAAGAGCAATTCCACACGTTGAAATAATAAGAATGGGTTCGAGAGTACCAGTGGTTCTTCCACAAAGAATTACAAAAGAATTAGTTGATATGCTAAAGAAATATCATCCAATTTGGCTAAACACTCACTTTAATCATCCAAATGAAATTACAGAAGAAGCAAAACTTGCATGCGCGCGGCTTTCAAATGCAGGAGTACCTCTAGGAAATCAATCAGTTCTTTTAAGAGGGGTTAATGACTGTGCACATATAATGATGGACCTTGTACATGAGCTTGTTAAAATTAGAGTAAGACCATACTACATCTATCAATGTGATCTTTCAATGGGACTTGAGCACTTTAGAACACCAGTATCTAAAGGGATAGAAATTATTGAAGCTTTAAGAGGCCATACTTCAGGATTCTGTGTTCCAACATTTGTTGTTGACGCTCCAGGTGGCGGTGGTAAAATACCAGTAATGCCAACTTATATTATTTCTCAAAGTCCTGAAAAAGTGGTACTTAGAAACTTTGAAGGCGTTATAACTACTTATGAACAACCAACTAGTTATACTTCAGGTTGTCGCTGTGAAGTTTGCGAAGGAAAGAAAAAGGTTCATAAAGTAGGAGTGGCAGGGCTATTAAACGGTCAGCAAATGTCTATGGAACCAGCTGGACTTGAGAGAAATCTAAGAGGACATCACGAGTAAAATTAAGGACAGCATAAACAACCCAAGCATTTTCAATATGATTCAAAAATATGACAGTATTTCTATCATAGGAATGAATAAAAATGTAGGAAAAACAACCACCTTAAATCATATATTGAGGGAAGCCAGAGGGGAAATATCCCTTGGGCTTACCTCTATAGGAAGAGACGGAGAAGAGTTGGACCAAGTAACTGCTACTGAAAAACCTAAAATTTACATTGAAGAAGGAACTATAATTGCTACTGCAAAACAATGCTTATTGAATAGTGATATTACCAGGGAGATTTTAAAAACTACTGGTTTCAACACTCCTATGGGTGAAATAATTATATGCAGAGCATTAAGTGACGGATATGTAGATTTAGGCGGTCCATCTGTAAATTCCTATATGACTTTAATATGTGATGATCTTAAAAGGTTTGGAAGTGAGCTTGTAATTGTGGATGGTGCCCTTAATAGAAAAACCTTCGCCTCTCCATCAATTACAAATGCTACAATTTTATCAACTGGAGCGGCGCTGTCAAAAAGTATGGATAAGGTTATAGAAGAAACTAGTCATACTGTTAAATTACTTTCATTGGAAAATGAAAAGAATAATGAAGTATTAAATCTCGCTAATGAAGTTTTACGCATCGGCAGAATAGGTATTATTTGCAAAGATAATACTATAAAAATGCTAGATGCAATTACAGCATTGGGATCTTCTAAGGAAATTGTTGGGTCTTTAGATGAAAATGCCTCCTATGTAGTTATTAAAGGTGTAGTTTCAGATAACCTACTAGAAGATATTATGACATCTACAAATAAGTATAAAGGTGTAATTTTCCTAGTTGAAGATGGAACAAAGCTCTTTTTAACTAGGGAAACCCTTTATAAATTTAAAAAGCAAGGTGGAATTATAAAAACAATAAATCCCATTAATATAGTATGTGTTACATCCAATCCAAAATCACCTTATGGGTATGAATTTGATAAGCAGAAGTTTTTAGATGGGCTTAGGGATAAATTAAATATACCTGTATTTGATGTTATTGGAGGGGAGTAAAATGAAATTTTTAGATAAGCAGCAGAGGGATCAAATTGGTTTTTCTTTTGTTATGGATAAATTGGGGATAACTACTTCTTATGGGCTTGAGGAGAAAAAAAATATTAGACCATTTAAAGATTCAGAAATAAATGAATTAACTCATGAATTAAATAGTCTAGAAAATATGATTAAATCAATGAGAGCTCATAGTCAAGAGTATAATGGAATAGGACGAATATTTTGTAAACTAAAAGATATTAGAAATTCTATTAAAAGATGTAATGAATCAGAAACATTAGATGAAGTTGAATTATATGAAATTAAATATTTTTCAATATTAGTAACAGATTTAAAAAATATTTTGGATAAATTACAGCTTGATATAGAGGAGGTTCATCTAAACTCTTTAGATGAGATTATCTCCCTCCTAGACCCACAGAAGAAGGGAATGTCTACTTTTTATGTTTATGATGAGTATTCTAAAACTTTGAAAAGCATTCGTGAAAAGAAAAAACAAAAGGAAAAAGAAATTTTTACTGTGAAAACCGAGGAAGAAGTAAATGAACTAAAGAAGCAAAGGTTAGATTTAGTTATAGAAGAAGAAGAGGAAGAACTAAGGATTAGAAAAGAGTTAACACTCCAGATTTCTAAGGAAACTGAGATCATAAACCAAAATATAAAAGCGATAGGTAGATTAGACTTTTTGATTGCCAAAGCGAATTTATCCATAGATTATAATGGTTCCCGTCCGAAAATTTGTGAAGAAATGAAGATTAATCTTGATGAAGCCTTTAATCCTGAAATTAAAGAAATATTAGAAAAAGGTAAAAAGGTATTTACCCCAGTTAGTATAGAGCTATTTGGTGGTACAACTATTATAACTGGTGCTAATATGGGTGGGAAAAGCGTTACCCTTAAGACTATTGTTCTGAATTTACTGCTTGGGCAAATGGGCTTTTTTGTATTTGCAAAAAAAGCACAATTTCCAATCCTTAATTTTATTCATTTTGTTTCAGATGATATGCAGTCCATATCCAAAGGCTTAAGTACATTTGGTGCAGAAATAATAAAGTTAAAAGAAGTGGTAGAGTCTGCAAAAATAGGAAATGGATTTATAGCTCTAGATGAGTTTGCAAGAGGTACTAATCCAAAAGAAGGGTACTATCTTATGAAATCTCTTTCTAAATACTTGACTAAATTTCAATCAATAAGCTTAATTTCAACTCATTACGATGGAGTAGTTGAGGAGAATATGGAACATTATCAAGTAATGGGACTTAAAAATGTAGATTTTAATGCGCTAAAGTACAAGATAGATTTAAATAAAACTCATTCTGTTGAAATAATACAACAACATATGAATTACAAGCTAGAGAAGGTTTCAAAAGAAAATGAAGTGCCAAAAGATGCACTTAATATAGCATTATTACTAGGACTTGAAAAGGAAATAGTGGATATAGCAAAAAGTTTCTACAATTAGGAGGAATAAAATGGAAAGCAAATTAAATATGAATTGGGATGTTGTGAGTAAAGCTAGACAATCAGCTAAAAACATAGCAAAAGATACTCAAGAATTTATTGACATACATACTACAGTAACAGTAGAAAGAACGGTGTGTAGACTTTTAGGTATTGATGGGGTAGATGAAGTTGGAGTACCAATTCCAAATGTAGTAGTGGATAACATTAAAAATGGTAATGGATTAGCACTTGGTGCGTCAATGTTTATAGGAAATGCTATGGTTGAAACTGGTCTTTCACCACAAGAAATTGCTGAGAAAGTAGCAAAAGGTGAAATGGATTTAACTAAAACTCCTATGCATGAAGAATTCGAAATAAAAATGGCTGTAGATAAAGTAGCTAAAGAAATGGTTGCTAAAATTAAAGAAAATAGAGGCAAAAGAGAATCATACCTTGAAAAATTTGGCGATAAGAGTAGCCCATATCTTTATGTAATAGTTGCTACAGGTAACATTTATGAAGATATAACCCAAGCAAGAGCAGCTGCTAAGCAAGGCGCAGATGTAATAGCCGTAATAAGAAGTACAGGACAAAGCTTACTTGACTTCGTTCCATACGGAGCTACAACGGAAGGTACTGGAGGAACACTTGCAACACAAGAAAACTTCAGACTTATGAGAGCGGCCCTTGATGAGGTTGGAGAAGAATTGGGGAAATATATAAGACTTTGTAATTATTGTTCTGGATTATGTATGCCTGAAATAGCTGCTATGGGAGCTATAGAAAGATTAGATGTAATGCTCAATGATGCTTTATACGGAATTCTTTTCCGCGATATCAACATGCAAAGAACTATAGTTGACCAATATTTCTCAAGAGTAATAAATGGATTTGCGGGAGTTATTATAAACACTGGAGAAGATAATTATTTAACTACTGCAGATGCAGTAGAAGAAGCTCATACAGTGCTTGCTTCACAATTTATAAATGAACAATTTGCATTAGTTGCTGGAATTCCAGAAGAACAAATGGGACTTGGGCATGCGTTTGAAATAAGTCCAGATGTTGAAAATGGATTTATATATGAATTAGCACAAGCGCAAATGGCAAGAGAAATCTTTCCGAGAGCACCACTAAAATATATGCCTCCAACTAAGTTTAAGACTGGAGATATATTTAAAGGACAAGTACAAGATACATTATTCAATATGGTTACTATTATGACAGGACAAAAGTTACATCTTCTTGGAATGCTTACAGAAGCAATACACACTCCATTTATGTCAGATAGAGCGTTATCAATAGACAATGCTCAATATATATTTAGAACTATGAAGGATTTAGGATCAGAAATCACCTTCAAAAAAGGTGGCATGATGGAAACAAGGGTTGATGAAGTATTAAATAAAGCAGCAGATTTAATTGGAGAAATTGAAAAAGAAGGCTTATTCAGTACGATACAGCAAGGGAAATTTGCAGGAATTAAGAGACCTTATACTGGTGGAAAAGGACTTGCAGGAGTTGTAGAAAAAGAAAAAGCTTACTTTAACCCATTTATAGATTTAATGTTAGGGGGAAATAAATAATGAGCGAAGGACAATATTCATTAGAAGTTAAAGAGTATGATCAAAATTTGGATTTAACAAAGATTAAACCCTATGGAGATACTATGAATGATGGTAAGGTACAAGTGAGCTTTACACTTCCAGTAGAAGATAATGAAAGAGGAGTAGAAGCAGCACTTCAACTTGCTAAAGCTATGGGACTTAAAAATCCAAACTGTGCTCATCATGCATCTTTAGATAAAGAATTTTCTTTTTATGTTATTTATGGTTCATTATCGCATTCTGTAAACTATGAAGAAATTCATGTTCAAACTGTAGAAGTAGAAACAATGGATATGAAACAAATCGGAGAATATATAAAAGAAAACATTAAACGTGACGTTGTAATAATTGGAGCTAGTACAGGAACAGATGCTCATACAGTTGGGATAGACGCTGTAATGAACATGAAGGGATTTGCAGGACACTATGGTCTTGAGAGATACCCTATGATAGAAGCTTTGAACTTGGGAAGCCAAGTTGAGAATGAAGAATTTATCAAAAAAGCTATAGAGCTTAAAGCAGATGTTCTTTTAGTTTCTCAAACAGTTACTCAAAAGGATGTACACATCCAAAACCTTACTAATCTAGTAGAATTATTAGAAGCAGAAGGAATCAGAGATAAAGTTGTCTTAATTTGTGGAGGTCCAAGAATAACTCATGAACTTGCTAAAGAGCTTGGATATGATGCAGGTTTCGGACCAGGAAAATTTGCTGATGATGTAGCAAGTTTTGCTGTTACGGAGATAGTTGAGAGAGGTTTAATTTAATAAATTTATAATAAAAAAATAGGGGGTACATCTTTAATTGATTTATTTAATCATTTAAAGATGTACCCCTTTTGTTGTTATAATAAAAACTTCCTAGAAAAGGAATAATCCTAACCCAATAATAATACCTGAGTATAATAAGTCAATTACACAAAAACCCATTACGTCCTTAGCACTGAGTCCAGCAATTCCAAGAGCGGGTAATGCCCAAAAGGGTTGAATCATATTAGTCCATGCATCTCCCCAAGCAATAGCCATAGCAGTTTTCGCAGCAGGTACGCCTAAAGCTGCACCGGCAGGCATCATAATAGGAGCTTGAACAGCCCATTGACCACCGCCAGATGGTATAAAGAAGTTAACAAGTCCTGCACTTAGAAAAGTGAATAGTGGAAAGGTATGTTGATTAGATATACTAACGAAAGAAGTAGACATAACACCTGCAAGAGAAATTCCAGCAGCGCTTGTACCTACCATCATTCCCATAATACCTGCGTAGAATGGGAATTGAAGTATAATTCCAGCAGCGCCTTTGGCGGCGTCTGTAATTGCATTAACAAATCTTCTAGGAGTTCCATGAAGAGCAACTCCTAGGAACAAGAAAATAGCATTAACAATGTTTAGATCGAGGCTACCACCTTTAACAAAATAGTAAACAATATAACTAAAGCCCATAATTGCTAATAACATTGAGATAAGGGTGCTGTTTTCAAGTTTATCAGCAGGAGTCATTGCTTCTTTAGCTATTATAACTACTGGGTTCTCAACCAAAAGTTTTGTATCTATAGTGACAGTATGATCAATGTCAGGATGCATAGCTTTGTTTATAAGAGGCAATGTAATTAATAGTACAGCTAATATAATTAAATTGTAACCTGAAAACAATGTTGCACTAGTTGGTATAGGAGAAGTAACAACGCCTGCAGTAGCTTTTACAACTTCAGGACCACCAGAAGCAACTACTAGTGGGATAGAACCAGAAAGACCAGCGTGCCATACTAAAAAGCCTGAATAAGCAGAAGCTATTAAAAGCCTATAATCTACTCCTTTAACTTCTTTAGCTAATTCCTTAGCGAAAATAGCCCCAATAACTAAACCAAAGCCCCAGTTGATCCAACAAGCTATAGTAGAAATAAGTGTAACCAAAATAATTGCTTGACTCGGTGATTTAGGTATTTTTGCAAGGGTCTTAAGACCTTTTTTAAAAGATGGTGCATTGGCGAGAGCGTGGCCTGTAACTAATACCAATGCCATTTGCATTGAAAAAGCAAGTAATGTCCACAAACCTTTGCTCCAGTGAATAGTCATAGCCAAAGGACTTTGTCCAGTAAGAACTATGCCTAAAATTAATACAAAGAATGTTAAAAGTACAGCAAATATGAATGGGTCTGGTAAATATTTTTGGACAAGATTAACACAACCATTTGTAAATTTTTTGAACATTTTGATTCCCCCTTATTAGCTATATAAATTTAAAATACTCCTATGTAACAATATTCTATATTATGCAAAAAAAGTACCTGTAGATCAGACACTTTTACCAAAGTGTCCGATCTACAGGTATCGATATAAACTTAAAATAACTTTTAATCAGTTTGAGACAGTCCCTTAGCTATTATGATATAAACATTAGCCCTAGTCCAATAATAACACCTGAGTATAATAAGTCGATTATACAAAAGCCCATTACGTCCTTAGCACCGAGACCGGCAATTCCAAGAGCGGGTAATGCCCAGAAAGGTTGAATCATGTTAGTCCATGCATCTCCCCATGAAATAGCCATAGCAGTTTTTGAAGCAGGCACACCTAAAGCTGCACCAGCGGGCATCATAATGGGAGCTTGAACAGCCCATTGTCCACCACCAGATGGTACAAAGAAGTTAACAAGTCCTGCGCTTAGGAAAGTGAATAGAGGGAAGGTATGTTGATTAGATATACTAACAAAAGAAGTAGACATAACTCCTGCGAGAGAAATTCCACTAGCACTTGTACCAACCATCATACCCATAATACCCGCGTAGAATGGGAATTGAAGTATAATTCCAGCAGTTCCTTTAGCAGCGGATGTAATTGCGTTAACAAACCTTATAGGAGTTCCATGAAGAGCAATTCCTAGGAACAAGAAGATAGCATTAACAATATTTAAATCAAGACTACCACCTTTAACAAAATAATAAATAATATAACTAAAGCCCATAATTACTAATAACATTGAGATAATAGAGCTATTCTCAAGTTTATCAGCGGGAGTCATTTTTTCTTTAGCTATTATAATCATTGGTTCCTCCACCAAAAGCTTTGGATCTATAGTAATAGTATGTTCAGTGTCAGGATGCATAGCTTTGTTTATAAGAGGCAAGGTTACTAAAAGTATAGCTAATATAATTAGATTATAACCTGAAAACAATGTAGCGCTGGTTGGTATAGGTGAAGTAACAACACCTGCAGTAGCTTTTACTACCTCAGGACCACCTGTAGCAACTACTAGTGGTATAGAACCAGAAAGACCGGCATGCCATACTAAAAAGCCTGAATAAGCAGAAGCTATTAAAAGTCTATAATCTACGCCTTTAACTTCTTTAGCTAATTCCTTAGCAAAAATAGCTCCGATAACTAGACCAAAGCCCCAGTTAATCCAGCAAGCTATAGTAGAAATAATTGTAACAAGAATAATTGCTTGACTTGGTGATTTAGGGATTTTTGCAAGAATTTTAAGACCCTTTTTAAAAGATGGTGCATTGGCAAGCGCATGACCTGTAACTAATACTAGCGCCATTTGCATTGAAAAAGCGAGGAGCGTCCACAAACCCTTACTCCAGTGAATAGTCATAGCTAATGGTCCTTGACCAGTAAGCACCATCCCTAAAATTAATACTAGAAAGGTAAGGATTACAGCAAATATGAATGGGTCTGGTAAATACTTTTGGACAAGATTAACACAACCATTTGTAAATTTTTTAAACATTATTATTCCTCCTATTTTATTATGTGAAATTAATCTATACAAGAAAACATATTTATGATTTTTTGTGAAAAAATATTAATATGTATGACAAAATTATACATGACATCATATAATAAGTCAAAAAAGGAGAAATATATTTTTATGAGTGAAAATTTATATACAAAGGAGGAGGCAAAAAAAATAGGTGTGGTATTTTATTCGTTAAAACCTGCAACATTTTTATTAAAATTCATATAATAGTATTATAGAAAAATTTAGGAGGGTAAAAGTTGCAAACCCTAAAAATAGGCTCAAGAGGAACATCGGTAATGGAAATACAAGCACTACTTAATAAATTAGGCTATGATGTAGGAGGAATAGACGGAATTTACGGAACTAAAACGGCACAGGCAGTATTGATGTTTCAAAGATATTTTGGCTTATCACCTACAGGCACAGTAAATGATGATACTTATAAACTTATGAATAGATTTTTAATGGGTTATGATACTTATAGAATTAGACCGGGTGATACAATATACCTTATAGCAAGTAAGTACTTTGTGACCGTAGAAAGTATAATTACTGCAAATCCTCAAATAAATCCTAACAACTTGCAGGTTGGAGAGGTGATCATAGTTCCATATTCATTAGATGTAGTTTATACAAATATTGATTACACTTATGATATTATGAAAAAAGATTTAGAAGGGCTAAAGGCTAGATACCCATTTATTGAAGTGGCTAGTGGCGGCAAGAGTGAGCTTGGAAAAGAACTTTATTATGTGAAACTCGGTAATGGACCCAATAAAGTTTTTTATAATGGATCTCATCATGCTATTGAATGGATAACTACTGTGCTTTTGATGAAGTTTATTGAAAACTTTTCTAAAGCCTATGCAACAGGTGAAAATATAGAAGGGTATAGTGCCTTAGATATCTGGAATAAAAGTACTATATACATTATGCCTATGGTAAATCCAGATGGGATTGACTTAGTGCTTAATGGCCTAGAGAGGAGTAACCCATACTACAATGATTTAATTAAGTGGAATAATGGGAGTTCTGATTTTTCTAAAACATGGAGTGCTAATATTCGCGGTGTAGACCTTAATCATAACTATGATGCTATGTGGCAAAAATCAAAGGACGCGGAAAAAAGTTATGGCGTATATGGACCGGGCCCTACAAGATATTCAGGTACTGCGCCAGAATCAGAATCAGAGTCTAAAGCGGTAGCAGATTTTACAAGAAAACATGGGTTTAGATTAGTAATAGCGTATCACACCCAAGGGGAAGTAATATACTGGGATTTTCAAAATTTGGCAAGTGCTGAGGCTAGAAAAATAGGAGAGATATTTTCCTCTTTAAGTGGTTATGAATTAGCAGAAACCTATGGAATCACAAGCTATGCAGGATATAAGGATTGGTTTATAGAAAAATATAGAAGGCCGGGTTATACCATTGAGGTCGGAATTGGAAAAAATCCTCTGCCAATAAGTCAGTTTAATAAAATTTATAAGGACAATATTAAAGTTTTATTAGAAGGGGCATTAATTTAGGTATCTAAAAGAAAAAGCTCTTAGACCACAAATGTTTGATTGTGTGCTAAGAGCCTTAATTTTTAGTCCACTTCCGATATAAAGTCTTCCCAGTTTGCATAAAGAGTTTCAAGTTCGGTTTTAATACTAGAAATTTGATTGTTTGTCTCAACACTCCGACTAGGACTTGAATAAATCTCTTCAAGGCAAAGATCACTATTTAATTTTTCTAATCGCTGTTCCGATGAGGTAATTTTATCTTCTAGGTCTTTTAAATCGATTTTCTTTTGTTTTTCTAGTTTTTGTTCATCTCTCTTCTTTCTTTTATCAAGATTAATTTGAGTTTTTGACATGCCGTCGTAGGCTTCTTCTACTTGGAACCTTAGAGGGTTTTTCTTTTTTTCTATATAATAAGTATAATTACCTAAATACTCTTTAAGACCATCTTGTTTTAATTCAAGTATTTTAGTAATTACCTTGTTTAAGAAATACCTATCATGAGATATTACAAGAACAGTACCGTCATATCCAAGTATCGAATCTTCTAAAGCTTCACGAGACATAATATCTAAGTGATTTGTTGGCTCATCTAATAGTAAAAAGTTGGATTTTGATAGCATTATTTTTAGAAGATTAATTCTACATCTTTCACCACCACTCAATGTGGATATACTTTTAAATACATCTTCTCCTATGAATAAAAATGCAGCTAATGCAGTACGTACTTCTGTGGTAGTAAGTTTAGGAAATTCATCCCAAACCTCATCTATTATAGTTTTTTCTGGATTCAAATTTGATTGTTCTTGGTCATAATATCCTACAAAAATATTTTTGCCCAATATTTTTATACCTGTATCACTTGAAATTTTATCCATTATAATATTTAAAAGAGTGGTTTTGCCACGACCATTTTCACCAATAAGAGCGAACTTTTCGGATCTTTTTATATCTAGATTTAAATTCTCAAACAAAAGATTGTCTCCAAATCGTTTTGATAAATTTTCTGCATGGAGAACGTCATTTCCGCTTTTAATTTCTGTTTCAAATTTGATTTTAGTTTCCCTAGGAGCTGTGTCGGGGGAATCAACCCGGTCGAGTTTATCTAAGGATTTTTGTCTGCTCTCTGCAGCTCTTACACTTTTTTCTCTATTAAAGGATCTATATCTAGTTATGATGTCCTCTTGCCTTTTTATTTCTGAGCGTTGCAAATTGTATGCTTTTAATTGAACTTCATAATTTTTTTTCTTTAAATCAATAAAATTTGTATAATTTCCATTATAAGAATCTACATGACCGTTAGTAAGTTCAAAAGTTTTATTGGTAATAGCATCTAAAAAGAATCTATCGTGGGATATTATAAAAATAGTTCCTTTATAAGATTTCAAATAATCTTCTAACCATTCTATAGCATCTAAGTCTAGGTGGTTAGTAGGTTCATCTAATAAAAGAATATCGGGATTTTTAAGTAATAATTTGCATAGTGCAACTCTAGTCTTTTGACCTCCACTTAGTATGTTTATTGGCTTATTATAATCTTCTTCCATAAAGCCAAGACCTTTGAGAACCTTATTAATTTCAGCTTTATATGTGTAGCCGCCCCTGTTATTGTAAAGTTCACAGATTAATGTATATTCTTTTATTATTCTATTATTATATTCTTCTTTGGAAGTATCATAAGGTTCATTCATTTTTGATTCTAAATTGTTAAGTCTTTTTTCGAGGCCTAATAGATCGTGGAATACTAAAAGAGTTTCTTCATATATAGTATTACTTAAAGTTAATTCAAGATTTTGAGATAGATAACCAACTTTTTTATTTTTATCTATAAATAGCTCACCATTATCATAATCCAATTGTGATGTGAGTATTTTAAAAAGCGTAGATTTACCTGCCCCATTAGCACCAATAAATCCAATCTTTTCACCTTCATTTATACTTAAAGTTATTTTGTCTAAAATAACATCTATGCCGTAACTTTTGTGAATATCCTTGCAACTTAAAACTATCATTGTTTTCACCTTCCCTGTTATGTAGTATTAAAAAAATTCAACTTAATTAGTTATAAATATTAATTAAAGTTGCTTCATATATTATTGTACTATTTATATTTAATTTTTTGTAGTAAAAAAGAAATATATATAGATTAATTTTTAATAATAGTATATATATATATATAATGGTAATAATTTCACAATAACTACTAAATTTATAGCAAAAGTAGTTTTAATTTATAATAGTGTGTTAGTATAGATAGTATGTAATTTATGATATTCGTAGAGGAGTGTATATTGTGGAAAGAAAAAAGAATATATCAATGGCAGTTATTAAAAGATTGCCTAAATACCATAGATATTTAAAAGAACTTTTAAGAAATGATGTAGATAGGATATCCTCGAAAGAATTGGGCGAAAAGATTGGGTTTACAGCATCTCAAATTAGACAAGACTTAAATTGTTTTGGAGATTTTGGACAACAGGGATACGGATATAATGTTAAAGAATTGTTGAATGAAATTAGTGGAATACTAGGACTCTCAAAAGAATATAAGATGGTAATAGTAGGCGCGGGGAATATCGGGCAAGCTATTGCCAATTATACTAATTTTGAAAAGCTATCATTTAACTTGGCGGGTATTTTTGATGTTAACCCAAAGCTTATAGGATTAAAAATTAGAGATGTTGAAGTAATAGACTTAGATGAATTAGCGCGTTTCCTTAAAGCGACACCAATAGATATTGGCGTAATATGTGTTCCACATATTAGTGCTCAAAAAGTTAGTGACATAATGGTAGCAAATGGGGTTAAAGGTATATGGAATTTTGCACCTGTGGATTTAGAGGTGCCTGTAGAAACAATTGTGGAGAATGTCCATTTAAGTGAGAGCTTGCTAACACTTAGTTGTTTAATGAATGACAAATCATATTCATAAAATTTACAAAGTTTATAAAGTTTATGAAATCAACAAGATTAATTTAAAAGATTATGAATATTTCTTGTTGAAATAATTACTATAAAGAGATATAATGTAATTGAGGCGAAGGGCTTCAATTACATTTAGGTTTATTTGTTATATTATTAACAAATATTTAATGAATGGATTAATTCGTAAGGAGTTGATTGTTATGGAATACAAGAATATTGTTGTTCAAAAAGAAGACAAAGTCGCAATACTTACAATTAGTAGACCAAAGGCTCTAAATGCATTAAATACAGAAACATTAAAAGAGCTAGATTTAGCAATAGATGAAATTGCTGAAGATGATAAAATCTACGCAGTGATCTTAACAGGAGAAGGAAAAGCTTTCGTAGCAGGGGCTGACATCACCGAAATGAAAGATCTTAATGTTATGGGTGGAAGGAAATTTGGAAATCTAGGGAATAAAGTTTTCAGAAAACTAGAAACTTTAGAAAAACCTATAATAGCTGCAGTAAACGGTTTTGCGCTAGGTGGAGGATGTGAACTTTCTATGGCTTGTGATATTAGAATCGCTTCTTCAAAAGCAAAATTTGGACAACCTGAGGTAGGTCTTGGAATAACTCCTGGCTTTGGAGGTACGCAAAGACTTCCTAGACTTGTAGGACTTGGAATGGCTAAAGAACTAATTTATACAGCAAAGATTATTAATGCGGAAGAGGCATTAAGAATTGGACTTGTAAATAAAGTAGTTGATCCAGAAAATTTATTATCAGAAGCTAAAGCACTAGCAAATACAATTGCAGGACAAGCACCTATTGCTGTAAGCTTTTGTAAGGCAGCAATCAATAAGGGAATACAAATAGATATAGATTCAGCGCTTTCATACGAATCAGAGATATTCGGAGAATGTTATGCGACTGAAGATCAAAAAAATGGAATGACAGCATTTATTGAAAAAACAGAAAAATGCTTTAAAAATAAGTAATAAAAAGTATTCTGTAAAAAGAATAGGCAGATAACAATTAAAGATTATTATTTGTCTCAGAGAATAGTGAGGAGGAAAGTTCATGAATTTTGCATTGACAAAAGAACAAGAATTTGTAAAACAGATGGTAAGTGAGTTCGCATTAAACGAAGTTAAACCTTTAGCTGCGGAAATAGACGTGACAGAAAGATTTCCTAGCGAAACTGTAGAGAAAATGGCTAGATACCATATGATGGGTATCCCAATTGCTACTAAATACGGTGGAGCAGGCGGAAATAATGTATCATACATTATGGCTGTTGAAGAACTATCAAAAGCATGTGCAACTACAGGAGTTATACTATCAGCTCATACTTCATTATGTGCTGGCCCAATAGATGCTTTCGGTACAGAAGAACAAAAAATGAAATATTTAGTTCCACTTGCAAAAGGTGAAAAACTAGGAGCTTTTGGACTAACTGAACCTAATGCAGGAACAGATGCGTCAGGTCAACAAACTACAGCAACTTTAGATGGTGATAACTATATATTAAATGGTTCAAAAATATTTATCACAAACGGTGGAGTAGCAGATACATTTGTAGTTTTTGCAATGACTGATAAAACTAAGGGAACAAAAGGAATCACTGCTTTCATAGTTGAAAAAGAGTTTCCAGGATTCTCAATTGGTAAACACGAAGATAAATTAGGAATAAGAGCATCATCAACTACAGAACTTGTATTTGAAAACTGCATAGTTCCTAAAGAAAACATGCTTGGAAAAGAAGGAAGAGGGTTCGGTATCGCAATGAAAACCCTTGATGGAGGAAGAATCGGAGTAGCGGCTCAAGCCCTAGGAATTGCAGAAGGCGCACTAAATGAAGCTACTAAATACATGAAAGAAAGAAAACAATTTGGAAAACCACTTTCAGCATTCCAAGGTTTACAATGGATGGTTGCAGAACTTGATGTTAAAATTGAGGCTTCTAAACTTTTAATATATAAAGCAGCATGGAATAAAGATAATGGTTTACCATATACAGTAGAAGCTGCTAGAGCAAAATTATTTGCGTCAGAAACAGCTATGGAAGTTACAACTAAAGCCGTTCAAATCTTCGGAGGATATGGATATACTAAAGAATATCCATTAGAAAGAATGATGAGAGATGCTAAGATAACTGAGATATATGAAGGAACTTCAGAAGTTCAAAGAATGGTTATAGCTGGAAATTTATTAAAGTAGGAGGAGATTAAGGAATGAATATAGTTGTATGTTTAAAACAAGTTCCAGATACAAACGAAGTTAAAATAGATCCTAAAACAGGAACACTTATAAGAGAAGGCGTTCCATCAATAATAAATCCAGATGATAAAAATGCACTGGAAGAATCTTTAAGATTAAAAGATGAACATGGTGCACATGTAACAGTAATAAGCATGGGACCCCCACAAGCAGAAAAAGCTTTGAGAGAAGCTTTAGCTATGGGAGCTGATGAAGCAATATTAGTATCTGACAGAGCATTCGCAGGAGCAGATACATTAGCTACATCTCATGCACTTGCAGCGACTTTAAAGAAATTAGATTATGACGTAGTGTTTGCAGGCAGACAAGCTATAGACGGAGATACAGCGCAAGTTGGACCTGAAATAGCAGAACATTTAAATCTTGCTCAAATAACATATGTTGAAAAAGTTGATGTAATTAAGGGTGGATTAAAAGTTAGAAGAGCTTGGGAAGACGGATATGAAGATATAGAAGTTAAGACTCCTGTTCTTTTAACAGCAATAAAAGAGTTGAATGAGCCAAGATATATGAACATAAAAAGCATTTTTGAAATGTTCCAAAATAAAGAAGTAAAAGTTTGGAATGCAGCAGATATCGGAGCAGACATAGCTGTTCTCGGTCTTAAAGGTTCACCAACAAAGGTTAAAAAGTCTATGACCAAAGAAGCTAAGGGAAAAGGCGAATTAATACAATTACCAGCTAATGAAGCTGCTTTATATGTAGTTTCAAAATTAAAAGAAAATCACTTTATCTAAGAAGCAGGGAGGATTAAGTTATGAATATAGAAGAGTACAAGGGCGTATGGGTCTTTGCTGAGCAAAGAGACGGAGAACTTCAAAAGATTTCATTTGAACTTTTAGGTAAGGGACGTGAAATAGCAGATAAATTAGGAGAAGAATTAACAGCTGTATTACTTGGAGATAAAACGGATGATATGGTTAAAGAATTAGTAGCATATGGCGCTGACAAAGTAATAGTTGCTAGTCATCCATTATTGGGCCACTTTACAACTGATGCATATACAAAAGTAATATGTGATCTTGCAAATGAAAGAAAACCAGAAATTATATTTGTAGGAGCAAGTTATTTAGGAAGAGATTTAGGACCAAGAGTATCCGCAAGACTTTCAACAGGACTTACTGCTGATTGCACTTCATTAGATATAGATACAGAAAACAACAATCTAATGATGACAAGACCAGCATTTGGAGGAAACTTAATGGCTACAATAGTTTGTGGAGAACATAGACCACAAATGGCTACTATTAGACCAGGAGTTTTTGAAAAATTAGCTAGAGATGAAAAAAGAAGCTGCCCAGTTGAAAAAATAACTGTAAACTTAGAAGAATCAGATATCAGAACTAAAACAGTAGACGTTGTAAAAGTTGCTTCAGTTTTAGCGGATATCGGAGAAGCTAACATTATAGTATCTGGTGGTCGTGGAGTTGGAAGTAAAGAAAACTTCGCGTTACTTGAAAAACTTGCAGTTACCATAGGCGGAGTTGTTGGAGCATCAAGAGCTGCAGTTGAGAATGGTTGGATAGATAAAGCAGTTCAAGTAGGTCAAACAGGAAAAACTGTAAGACCAACTGTATACATAGCTTGCGGTATTTCAGGAGCAATTCAGCATTTAGCTGGTATGCAAGATTCTGATTTCATAATAGCTATAAACAAAGATGCAACAGCGCCAATCATGAAAGCTGCTGATGTAGCAATCGCTGGAGATTTCATAAAAGTTATTCCAGAAATGATAGGTCAGATTAATACATTAAGAAACAAATAATTAGATTTTAAAGTAGTATTTAAATGAACTTGCTCTAATGCTGAAATTTAGCATTAGAGTAAGTTTTAAAAATATTTATTACTTTTGGTTTTTAAAAAAATAAAAGGAGTGTGTTATTATGAAAAAGATTTTTGTACTTGGAGCTGGAACTATGGGAGCGGGTATTGTTCAAACATTCGCAGTAAGTGGTTGCGAAGTAATAATGAGAGATATTAAAGATGAATTTGTTGATAGAGGACTTGTTACAATTAAAAAGAATTTAGAAAGATTAGTTAAAAAAGAAAAAATTACTGAAGCACAAATGGAAGAAATACTTTCAAGAATTACAGGAACTACTGATATGGAATTAGCAGCAGACTGTGATTTAGTAGTTGAAGCAGCTGTAGAAATTATGAAAATAAAGAAAGAAATTTTTGCAGAACTTGATAGAATATGTAAGCCGGAAACTATATTATCATCAAATACATCATCACTGTCTATAACTGAAGTAGGAGCTGCTACAAATAGACCTGACAAAGTTATAGGAATGCATTTCTTTAATCCAGCTCCAATGATGAAGCTTGTAGAAATAATTAAAGGAATGGGTACGTCCACTGAAACTTTCGATGCAGTTAAAGAAATTGCAATTGCTATCGGTAAGGATCCAGTAGAAGTTGCTGAAGCTCCTGGATTTGTTGTAAACAGAATATTAATACCAATGATTAACGAAGCTGTAGGAATACTTGCAGAAGGTGTTGCATCTGCAGAAGATATTGATAAAGCAATGAAACTTGGCGCTAATCATCCAATGGGACCTCTAGCACTAGGAGACCTTATAGGTCTTGATGTATGTCTTGCTATCATGGATGTTTTATATACTGAAACAGGAGACAATAAGTACAGAGCTCATAGTCTTTTAAGAAAATATGTTAGAGGCGGATTGCTAGGAAGAAAAACTAAAAAGGGAATATTTGATTATTCAAAATAAGATATTATTTTAATATGAACAATGAATTTAGAGAGCATTACAACTTGTAGAGGGTTGTAATGCTCTTGTTTTAATGTTGACTTTGCATTGTTAATGATATATCATTAACAATATAACAAAGAAATGACAAAAGTTGGTATAAACAACTAGGCATAAACGTATAAAAGAATATAATATTTTTTAAAAATGGGGGGAAATATAATGAATAGATTTACGTTACCAAGAGATATTTATTTTGGAGAAAATTCATTAGAGGTGTTAAAAACCTTAAAAGGCAGAAAAGCAGTAATAGTTACTGGCGGAAGCTCTATGAAAAGATTCGGATTCTTAGATACGGTTGAAGCTTATTTAAAAGAAGCTGGAATTGAAGTTAAGAATATTACTGGAGTAGAACCAGATCCATCGGTAGAAACAGTTATGAACGGTGCAGCAGTAATGAGAGAATTCCAGCCGGACTTAATAGTATCAATCGGGGGTGGTTCACCAATTGACGCAGCAAAAGCTATGTGGATTTTTTATGAGTATCCAGAATTTACTTTTGAACAAGCGGTTATACCATTTGGTATTCCTGACTTAAGACAAAAAGCTAAATTTATAGCTATACCATCAACTAGTGGAACAGCAACCGAAGTTACAGCATTTTCAGTAATTACTGACTATAAAGCAAAAATAAAATATCCTTTAGCGGATTTCAACTTAACACCAGATATAGCAATAGTAGACCCAGCACTAGCTCAAACAATGCCACCTAAATTAGTAGCACATACAGGTATGGATGCATTAACACATGCATTTGAGGCTTATGTAGCAGGACTTAGGTCAAGCTTCTCAGATCCTCTTGCAATACAAGCTATAACTATGATTAGAGAAAATATATTAAAATCATTTGAAGGTGATGTGGAAGCGAGAAATGAAATGCACATTGCACAATGTCTTGCGGGAATGGCATTTTCCAACGCACTACTAGGAATATCTCATAGTATGGCACACAAAATAGGTGGCGTATTTCATGTTGCACATGGCTTAGCTAATGCAATATTACTTCCATATGTTATAGATTTTAACAAAAAATCTTGTGGAGATAGATATGCTACAATTGCTAGAAGTCTTAATTTAGCTGGAAATACAGAAGATGAATTAATTGATTCATTAACTGATATGATAAGAGATTTAAATAAAGCTATGAATATACCAACTTCTTTAAAGGAAAACGGAATGACAAAAGAAGAGTTTGATGCAAATGTAGATTTTATATCTGAAAATGCTATAAAAGATGCATGCACAGGATCTAACCCAAGACCAATAAATACTTGCGAAATGAAAAAGATATTAACTTGTACCTTTACAGGAGAAAAAGTTAAATTTTAACGACATTTCAGAAGGAAAGTCTCCCAATTCTATAAGTGGGAGTACCTACTTTAAGTAGGAGTATAAATCTCCTTCTGAAGTCGTTAATATGCAGCTCCGCAGGAGATGATTTAATATTAGGCACATTATGAAATTGTACCAATAGACAATAATTAAATGATTAATAAGAGGACAGGTAGTAAAGAGCATTAGTATTTAATACTCTTTACTACCTGTCTATTTTGACTTAGTATTTTCACTCTAATAAAAATTTCAAGTGAAATTTATTTTGACAAAATAGAGATAATGTAAAATGTATTTTAACAAATATATAATTTAGATTTTTGTGGTAAAATGAATATATAATAACGAAGGTTTTAGTGTAGGAACATAGGCAGACCAAAATCATAGATGAATATGGAGGATTAAAAATGTATAAAATAGTCGAAAATAGAGCATTAGCACCTCAGATATTCTTAATGGATATTGAGGCTCCGAGAGTAGCTAAATCAGCAAAACCAGGTCAATTTATAATTATAAAGATGGATGAAAAAGGCGAAAGAATACCTTTAACAATTAGTGATTATGATGCGTTAAGAGGTACAGTAACTATAGTAGTTCAAACAATAGGTTGTTCAACAAAAGAAATGGAAAAGTATGAAATTGGTGACTCATTTTCAGATTTTGTAGGACCACTTGGACAAGCATCTGAATTAATGAGTGAGAGCATTGAAGATTTAAAGAAAAAGAAAATTGTGTTTGTAGCTGGCGGGCTAGGAACTGCACCAGTTTACCCTCAAGTTAAATGGCTCAGAGATCAAGGTATTAAGGCAGACGTAATAATAGGCGCAAAGGCTAAAGATTATGTAATTATGGAAGAAGAAATGAAGAAAGTAGCAGGGAATGTATATCCATGTACTGATGATGGTTCATATGGATATAAGGGACTTGTCACAAATAAATTAAAAGAATTAGTTCAAAATGATGGCATAAAATACGATTTAGTTGTTGCAATTGGACCAATGATAATGATGAAATTTGTTTGCAAATTGACTGAAGAACTTGGAATATCAACTATTGTAAGCATGAATCCTATTATGGTTGATGGAACAGGAATGTGTGGAGCTTGCAGACTTACTGTAGATGGTGAGACTAAATTTGCTTGCGTTGATGGTCCAGAATTTGATGGTCATAAAGTTAATTTTGATGAGGCAATGAGAAGACAAACAATGTACAAAACTCAAGAGAGTTCTAAAGGTGAAGGCATTAAAGCAGGCTGCGGTTTAGGAGGTGCTAAATAATGGGTAAAATGAACAGAGTTGCAATAGGGGAACAAGATCCAAAAGTAAGAGCAACTAATTTTGAAGAGGTATGTTTAGGATATACAGAGGACGAAGCAGTTGAGGAAGCTACAAGGTGTTTAAATTGTAAAAAGCCAATGTGTGTTGGAAAATGTCCAGTAGCAATAGATATTCCTGGGTTCATAGCTCACATAAAAAATAGAGAATTTACAGAGGCAGTTAAGGTAATTGCAAAATATAGTGCGTTACCAGCAGTCTGTGGAAGAGTTTGTCCACAAGAAACTCAATGCGAAAGCAAATGTATATTAGGAATAAAGGGAGATGCCATAGCTATTGGTAAACTTGAAAGATTTGTAGGTGACTATTCAAGAGAGCATAATGTTGACCTTTCAGAAACAAAACCTAAAAATGGCATTAAGGTTGCGGTAATCGGAAGTGGTCCTTCAGGACTTACCTGCGCAGGAGATTTAGCTAAAGCTGGGTACGATGTAACTATTTTTGAAGCACTTCATGAAGCTGGTGGAGTTTTGGTATATGGAATTCCAGAGTTTAGGTTGCCAAAAGATACAGTTGTTAAACATGAAGTTGAAAATGTTAAGAAATTAGGAGTTAAATTAGAAACGAATGTGATAGTAGGACGAACTGTAACAATAAATCAGCTGATGGAAGAAGAAGATTTTAAAGCTGTATTTATCGGTTCAGGTGCTGGACTTCCAATGTTCATGGGAATACCAGGAGAAAATTTAAATGGAGTATTTTCTGCTAATGAATATTTAACTAGAAGCAATTTGATGAAAGCATTTAAAGAGGGGTATCAGACTCCTATAAGAACAGGTGAAAAGGTTGCTGTTGTAGGTGGAGGAAATGTTGCTATGGACTCTGTGCGTACAGCAGTGAGACTTGGAGCAGAAGGGCACATAGTGTACAGGAGATCAGAATCAGAACTTCCTGCAAGAGCCGAAGAAGTGCATCACGCAAAAGAAGAGGGAGTTATAATGGATTTACTTGTGAATCCAATTGAAATCCTAGGAGATGAAAAAGGGAATGTTATAGGCATGAAGTGTATAAGAATGGAGCTAGGAGAACCCGATGCATCAGGAAGAAGAAGACCTATAGCGATTGAAGGGTCGGAATTCATAATGGATGTAAATACGGTTATAATGTCTCTAGGTACATCACCAAATCCATTAATTCCTTTAACAACAGAAGGGTTAGAAATCAATAAATGGAAGTGCATAGTTGCAGAAGATGAAACAGGATTAACATCTAAAAAGAATGTATATGCTGGTGGAGATGCTGTTTCAGGAGCTGCTACAGTTATATTAGCTATGGAAGCAGGTAAAAAAGCTGCTAAAGCTATAGATGGAATGTTAACAAAATAATAATTTTTAAATTACAAACTCCATAAACAAAGGTTTATGGAGTTTGTTTTAAAAAAGTGAGGACAGGTAACAACTATTTGGTATAATAATATTGCATAGGAGGAGGTATATTATGTTAATAGATAAAATAAATAAATATTACACTAAGGAATATGATTTAAGTTGTGCTGAGGTGATGATTTACGCTGCTAGTGATGAATATAATATGAAATTAAAAAGCGAAACGTTTAAAACTATGTCATCCTTTGGTGGAGGAATGGGTATTGAGAGCGTATGCGGAGCAATAACAGGTTCTTTGGCAGTTATAGGTATATTATTTACTAAAGAAAAAGCGCATGAAGGTGATAGAGTTAAAAGACTATGTCAGGAATTCTTCCAAAAATTTGAATCAAAGTTAAGCACGAATAATTGCGCGGCTCTTAAAGCAAAATATAAAAAAGAGGATGGTAGTTGCAAGGTAATGATTGAAACTGCTACTGAAATATTAGATGAAATTGTGATACGCGAATTAAAAGTTAATAATTTAACTCAATGAAAGGAAAAATTATGGATTACAAAAATATTGAATCATTTAATGAAGGCATTATAATAAAAGATGTAGAGAACTTTGAACTAGACCATATATTCGAATGTGGGCAATGCTTTAGATGGGACAAGGAGCCTAATGGCAATTACATAGGGGTAGCATATGGGAAGGTAATAGAAGTAGAAAAAAAGGGGACGCAAGTAAAGATATATAATATAAATGAGGAAGAATTTAATGAGATTTGGTGTGATTATTTTGACCTTAAAAGAAATTACACAGTTATCAAAGAGAAATTTAAGATGGATCCTCTTCTTAAAAGATCTGTTGATTTCGGGTATGGCATTAGATTATTGCAGCAGGAGCCTTTTGAACTTACCATATCATTTATAATTTCTTCAAATAATAGAATCCCAATGATAAAAAGAGCTATAAACAATTTGAGCAAAAAATGGGGAAAACCAATAGAATATAAGGGGAAAACGTACTACACATTTCCAACGCCTGCAGATTTAGAAGAAGCTACTATAGAAGAAATTCAGAGTTGTAGTCTGGGGTTTAGATCTAAATATGTAAAAAACACAGTACATCAGGTATATACTGGTGAAGTGAATTTGGAGCTTATTAAAGCCGCGGAAGATGATATTTGCCATGAAGAACTAAAAAAACTTAGTGGAATAGGCCCAAAAGTGGCGGATTGTATTATGTTATTTTCTATGCAAAAATATTCTGCTTTCCCAGTGGATGTGTGGGTTAAGAGGGCGATGCAATTTTTTTATTTAGCACCAGATGTCTCTCTACCTAAAATAAGGACCTTCGCTAGAGACAAATTTGAAAACTTAGCAGGTTTTGCACAACAGTATTTGTTTTATTATGCAAGAGAAAATAATATTAAAATAGAATAAATTAAGCAAAGCAAGTAATACTATATAAAACTATGAGTTACTATTGAAATAAATACAAGAGTGAAGAGGATGAAAAACAATGAAAAGAATGTGGAATAGTATTAGAATGAAGGTATCAGGATATAAACAATATATATTACTATCAGCAGTTTTGCTAGCTTTCGCATACATAGGATATGAATATTATTTCAAGTATTCATATATATTGAGAAATCCGAATATATTAAAAGAAGTTATTCTTTCTTATGGAAATTTCAGTGTTTTAATTTTCATTCTTATGCAGGTTTTACAAGTAGTAGTTTTTTTTATTCCAGGAGAATTTATACAAATTGCTGGAGGATATATTTTCGGTGCATTTTTAGGCGGTATAATATCTTTAATGGGTATTACTTTAGGAGGTATAATAGTATATCTTATTGCTAATAGTTATGGTAGGCCTTTTGTGGAGAAGTTGTTATTAAAAAAGAAAGTGAAATTTTTTAGAAAAATATTAAAAATAGGAAGCAAAAAAAATGTTATATTCATATTTTTTTTAATCCCAGGAATACCTAAAGATGCTCTAATATACATATGTGGAGTATCTGATGTTTCTTTTAAAGATTTCTTTATATATTCAACACTCGGTAGAATTCCAGGGATTTTTATTTCTTCTTATTTTGGTCAAAAAATAGATGCATGGGATGTTACAAGTTTAATAACTATAGGCATAACAATGAGTATTATATCAATAGTAGGGATTTTTAAAGGAAATACTATAATAAAAAATGTAATTAAAAAGAAAAAATCTTATTAAAAAGTTACGATAACACATGTTTTATAAAATATTATAAAGAGCGTAGCTTTTTATATTGTGATTTATATATACACCTTAATATTATGCTACTTATAGTAATCAAAATAATTATTAATATTGCACAATGGAAGAAAAAATCCTGTGGAAGGATCGTTATTATTGGATCGTATTCAATATCAAATAACCAGTAATCATTTTTAAAGAAAATATGATGAAAAGCAGTGAAGCTTTTATCGAAATTAATTAAAAAGGGTATAAGTAATATTATAGGTACGATAATAAGAAAAATGGAACTAGTTAACAAGTATCTTATTGTTTTGTGTCTCTTATTTATGATTATACCTATAATACTTATTAATATGGAGAAAAATAGCATTACCTTAAGATTATCAAATATTATTTTAACTTCCTTAAAATGAATTTTACCATTATTGGATGAAGGTAGCGTTGGAAGAGTGAATTCTTCAATTTTATTTTGAGTTAAATATGTGATTACATAGTCATAATTAGTCTTTAGTTCCTTTTTATTTAAATTAGAAGATTCTTCAATTTTTAAAACATCAATATCCATATAGTATAATGGTTTAAAAAGCAAAGTAAGATTTATGCTTAAAATTATAAAAGAAAAAGTAAAACTTAAGATAAAAAACGTTTTGAATGAAAATTTAATAAGCGTTTTTACATTTCTGAAAATGGAGTCTCTAAAAAAATAGTTATTAAACCATTTATATAGACTATTCATAAAATCACCTCTATTAGTGATTTTAACAATAAATCAAAATATATTCAATGATAATAAAAATGTGCTAAAATTATAATTTCATTAAAAAGTAAGTAAACAAGAGAAAAACTATATAATGCAGTGATAACTAAACATAATATAGTTTAGTTGCGTATAAATGGTATAATATATGGAATAGGTGAAGTTGATATTATAATGATTATTAATTAAAATATTAGGTATAGAACTCATTAGCACTCAGATGTGATGAGTGCTAACAAAAACAACAAAAATATATAAGGAGGGGTTTAAAATGAATATTAGACCACTTAGTGATAGAGTGTTAATTAAAAGATTAGAGGCAGAAGAAACTACAAAAAGTGGAATACTTCTTGCAGGAGCTTCAAAGGAAAAACCACAAGAGGCTGAAGTAGTTTCAGTAGGACCAGGAAAAGTTGAAGATGGGAAAGTAATTAAAATGGAAGTTAAGGCAGGGGATATAATATTATTCTCTAAATATTCAGGAAGTGAAATAAAATATGATGGTATTGAGTATATCATATTAAAGCAAGATGAACTATTAGCTGTAATTGAAAAATAACATTAACGTAATAATAATTAAATAATAATTGATAGTAAATGATTATTTAATCATTAGCGTCGTATAGGAGGGTTTAAAATGGCTAAAGATATATTGTTTGGAGAAGAAGCAAGAAGAGCTATGCAAAGAGGTGTAGATAAACTTGCAAACACTGTTAAAATAACACTCGGACCTAAAGGAAGAAATGTTATTTTAGATAAAAAGTTTGGATCACCATTAATAACAAATGATGGTGTTACTATAGCTAGGGAAATAGAGCTAGAAGATGCATTTGAAAATATGGGAGCACAACTTGTTAAAGAAGTTGCTACAAAGACAAATGATGTAGCAGGAGATGGTACAACTACAGCTACATTGCTTGCCCAAGCTATAATAAGAGAAGGTTTAAAAAATGTTACAGCTGGTGCCAATCCAATGTTAATAAGAACTGGTATAAAAATGGCTGTAGATAAAGCTGTTGAAGAAATTAAAAAATCTTCTAAACCAGTTAATGGTAAGGAAGATATATCGAGAGTTGCTGCTATATCAGCTAGTGATGAAGTAACGGGAGCTCTAATTGCTGATGCTATGGAAAGAGTAGGCAACGAAGGTGTTATAACTGTAGAAGAATCAAAATCTATGGGAACAGAACTTGATGTTGTTGAAGGAATGCAATTTGATAGAGGATATTTAAGTGCATATATGGTTACAGATGCAGAAAAAATGGAAGCAAATCTTGATGAGCCATATATTTTAATAACTGATAAGAAAATTACTAATATACAAGACATACTTCCAATACTTGAGCAAATCGTTCAACAAGGCAAAAAGTTATTAATAATTGCTGAAGATATTGAGGGTGAAGCTTTAAGCACATTAGTTGTTAATAAATTAAGAGGAACTTTTACTTGTGTAGCTGTTAAAGCACCAGGTTTTGGTGACAGAAGAAAAGAAATGCTTCAAGATATAGCAATCCTAACTGGAGGAGAAGTTATATGCGAAGAATTAGGAAGAGAACTAAAAGATGTTACTGTTGACATGCTTGGAAAAGCAGAAAGTGTTAAAATATCTAAAGAAAACACTACTATAGTAAATGGCAAGGGTGAAAAAGATACAATACATGATAGAGTTTCCCAAATTAAAAAGCAAATTGAAGAAACTACATCAGATTTTGATAGAGAAAAATTACAAGAAAGACTTGCTAAACTTGCAGGCGGAGTAGCTGTAATAAAAGTTGGAGCTGCTACTGAAACTGAATTAAAAGAAAAGAAACTCCGAATAGAAGATGCTCTTGCAGCTACAAAAGCAGCAGTTGAAGAGGGAATAGTTCCTGGTGGTGGAACAGTTTATATTAATGCTATTTCTGAGATTGCAAAATTATCATCAGATACACCAGATGTTCAAGTGGGTATTAACATAATTAAAAGAGCATTAGAAGAACCATTAAGACAAATAGCTACAAATGCTGGCGCTGAAGCTTCAGTTATAATAGAAAAAGTAAGAGAAAGCGCTGGAGAAAATGGATATGATGCTTTACGTGGAGAAATGGTAAACATGATAAAAGCTGGGATTGTTGATCCAACAAAAGTTGTAAGATCAGCACTTCAAAACGCAGCATCTGTTGCAGCAACATTCTTAACAACTGAAGTTGCAGTTGCAGATATTCCAGAAAAGAATTCAGCACCAATGGGTGGCGCACCAGGAATGGGAATGGATGGAATGTACTAAAAATAATTTGAACAATAATTATTATAAATAAAGTATATTCAAATAAAAAATTAACTAGGGTTTTGCCTTAGTTAATTTTTTTATTTTGTTAAGCCTTATAATTATGTTTCTAGTATGTTCGCGAACTAGTTCATGAACATACTAGAAATATTCATTGACAAATGCTTAAACATTAACTATCATTATTGTAATAACAAATTCAAAGAACAATTACGCTACTCATATATACCTTGAATATGGCAAGGAGTATCTACCGGAAGCCGTAAATTTCCGACTATGAGTAATCTTAGTATGAGCTTATTTTTGGCATGCTAATTTTACTTTAGTTAAGGTAGGATTAGTATGCCTTTTTATACTTTATACCTTATTTTAAAATATCGTATATATAAATATTCTTATGCTAATTATAAAGACGAATGTAAAATAAAATTGTGAAAGGGTGTTAATTAAATGGCAAAAATATTAAAACAAGCATATACTTTCGACGATGTATTGCTAGTTCCCAATAAGTCTAAAGTATTACCTAAGGATGTTAGTTTAGTTACTTACCTTACGAAAAAAATAAAACTTAACATACCTTTAATGAGTGCTGGTATGGACACTGTTACTGAGTCTAGAATGGCTATTGCTATGGCTAGAGAGGGTGGAATAGGAACTATACATAAGAACATGAGTATTGAAAACCAAGCTATTGAAGTGGATAGAGTTAAAAGACAAGAAAATGGTGTAATTACAGATCCATTCTTCTTATCTCCAGATAATATTTTAGAAGATGCATTAGCACTAATGAGTAAATATAGAATATCAGGAGTTCCAATTACAACAAATGGTAAATTAGTTGGAATAATCACTAATAGGGATATAGTTTTCGAAACTGATTATAGTAAGAAAATTAAAGATATAATGACAAGTGAAAATCTAATTACTGCATCAGAAGGAACAAGTATGCAGGAAGCTAAAGAACTTCTTAAAAAACATAAAATAGAAAAGTTACCTTTAGTAGATAGCGAAAATTATTTAAGAGGACTTATTACTATAAAAGATATAGAGAAAACCATAAAATTTCCGAATGCTGCAAAGGATTCTAGAGGAAGATTATTATGTGGTGCAGCTGTTGGTGTAACTGTAGACATAGCGGAGCGAGTAGCAGCCTTAGTGAAAGCTGGAGTAGATGTAATAACTATAGATACAGCTCATGGACATTCTTTTGGAGTAATGGATGCAGTACGAAAAATAAAAGCTGTATACCCAGAACTTCAAATAATAGCAGGGAACGTTGCTACGAGTGAGGCAACCAGAGATTTAATTGAGGCAGGAGCGGATTGTGTAAAAGTAGGGATAGGTCCTGGATCAATTTGTACTACAAGGATTGTAGCAGGAGTAGGAGTTCCACAACTTACAGCAGTTATGGATTGCGTTGAAGAGGGGAATAAATATGGAGTTCCTGTTATTGCAGACGGCGGCATAAAATACTCAGGAGATATAGTTAAGGCATTAGCAGCAGGTGCTAAAGTGGTAATGATGGGTTCTATGTTTGCAGGCTGTGAGGAAGCTCCAGGTGAAATGGAAATCTATCAGGGAAGAAGCTATAAGGTATATAGAGGCATGGGTTCTCTAAGTGCTATGGCTTGCGGAAGTAAGGATAGGTATTTCCAAGAAGGAAATAAAAAGTTAGTTCCAGAAGGGGTAGAAGGAAGAATACCTTTCAAAGGAAGTGTTATAGAAACTATATATCAGATGATAGGCGGTATACGTTCAGGAATGGGATATTTAGGTTCTGAAACGCTAGAGCAATTATTTGAGACTTCAACCTTTGTTGTCCAAACATCAGCAGGGCTAAGAGAAAGTCATCCACATGATGTGTCAATTACAAAAGAAGCGCCAAATTATAGCGTGAACAACTAGTACAGATGAGAATAGATAAAATATATATAAATAGCTAAGTATAAAGCTTAAGTGTACAGGAGGAAAAACATTGATTAATAGAGAATTAATTTTAGTTGTTGACTTTGGTGGTCAATATAATCAACTTATTGCAAGAAGAGTTAGAGAGAATAATGTTTATTGCGAAATAATACCATATACATCTTCTGCCGAAAAAATAAAAAACATGAATCCAAAAGGAATAATATTCACCGGCGGACCAAATAGTGTATACGCAAAAGGTGCTCCAAAGGTTGAAAAAGAAATATTCGAACTAGGTATTCCTATTTTGGGAATATGTTATGGTGCTCAACTAATGGCTCGAGTATTTGGTGGAGAAGTTATAACACCTGATGTTCGAGAATACGGAAAAGTAGAAGTTGACCTATGCAAAGATGCTACTATTTTTGCAGGAATAGAAAAGAATCAATGCTGGATGAGTCATACAGACCATATTTCTAAAGTACCAGAAGGATTTGATATAATTGCAACTACTAAAGATTGTCCAGTAGCTGCTATGGCGAGTGTTTCTAAAAAACTCTATGGAGTTCAATTTCACCCAGAAGTAAAACATACTCTTTTTGGTGAAGAAATGATTAGAAAGTTCCTATATGATGTTTGCGAGGTTAAAGGCGATTGGTCAATGTCATCTTTTGCGCAGGAAAAAATCAAGGCTATAAAAGAACTAGTTGGAGATAAAAAAGTACTTTGTGCTCTTTCAGGAGGCGTAGATTCTTCAGTTGCGGCAGTGCTTGTACATAAAGCAATAGGAGATCAGTTAACTTGTGTATTTGTAGATCATGGCCTTTTAAGAAAAGATGAAGGCGATCAAGTTGAAACAATATTCAAAGGCGAATTTAAAATGAATATAATAAGAGTTAATGCCCAAGAGAGATTCTTAGGTAAGCTTAAAGGTGTAAGTGATCCAGAGAAAAAGAGAAAGATAATTGGAGAAGAATTTATAAGAGTTTTTGAAGAGGAGTCTAATAAACTCGGACAATTAGATTTCCTTGTTCAAGGAACAATATATCCGGATGTAGTTGAAAGTGGTACTGCTACTTCAGCTACTATAAAAAGTCATCATAATGTTGGCGGACTTCCAGAAGATATGCACTTTAAACTAATAGAGCCTTTAAGAGAATTATTTAAAGATGAGGTTAGAGCAGTAGGAGAAGAGATTGGAATTCCTCATTACTTAGTGTGGAGACAACCATTCCCAGGACCAGGTCTCGCTATAAGAGTACTTGGAGAAATAACACCTGAAAAATTATTTATAACTAGCGAAGCAGACGCAATATTCAGAGATGAAGTAGCTAAAGCTGGACTTGAAAGTGAAATATGGCAATACTTTGCATGTCTACCAAACATCCAATCTGTTGGAGTTATGGGAGACGAACGAACATACTGCCATACAGTTGCCCTAAGAGCTGTAACTAGTTCAGATGGAATGACTTCAGATTGGGCTAGAATACCATATGAAGTGTTAGATATAGTTTCTAGAAGAATTGTTAATGAAGTTAAAGGAGTAAACAGAATTGTTTATGATGTAACTTCTAAGCCACCTTCAACTATTGAGTGGGAATAGGTATGAACGTTGTTATACCTATATATATTAATGAAATAAGTTAATTAAAGGTGTTTATGAAATATACTATTAAATTAGTATTTCATAAACACCTTTTTTTATGTTTTTCAATAGAAGTATGGGATATAAGTTTAAAACAAGAAAAATATTGTAGCTCCGTAGGAAATGATTTAATTGATATATAGTAAGGTAATTATAAAACATAATATATATTAAATTGTGGCATAATAATTTTATAAATATTAGAGAGCAATAACAAAATGTAATATATCACCAAAATGAGTTAATAAGAAATTATTCGAAAAGTAAATAGATAAGAAAAGGGTGTGAAAAAAAATGAATAAATTAGAAACATTAATAGATGCAGGATATAAGATAGAAATTCAGTCAAATGCTAAATTTTGTTTGATTTTGCAGGATACAATCCCTTGTGTGAGTTTTAATGCGGATAATGTAGAGGAAGCTATTGATTCAGCTTATTACTTTGTAAAAGAGCTGAAAACAGGGGCAGATAAAACTGAAATCGAAACAGAAACACAAACACAAACATCAAAGCAAACAAAGGATCATAAAACTATAATTGATATACCGCAACCACAAGAATTAAAAATTGATGAAGATATACTTAATGGAGAATTTAAGATGACGACTACTATTAGATTATATTCAGAAGTTTGGGGGGCGTTTAAAGATTTTGCAGAGACATATAAAGAGTATAAAAGTATGGATTTAGTTAGCATGGCACTTCTAGAATATATTGAGAAATACAAAGAATAATTATCCTATAATTAGTAATTAGCATATAAAGTGGTTTGGCTTAGGCTGAACCTTTTTTTATTGTGCGCCCGGCATGGGCGCAATCTAATGGGTGAAAGTCCCTAGCACGGGTTAATAGTGCCAAGTGCATAGCTTAAGACAAGGGTGTCCATCGTGAGATGGAATCTGAAGGAAGTTGGCGGCCAAACTCCGGTCTGACGAACAGAAACTACATATAAGGCATATGCTTGTGGGTAAGTTTGCAATACAAAACGAAGCCCAAAACTATTCGAAACAAGTGGTGTAAATGTAGCAGATAGATGGAGTGAAAGATTGCGTTCTTACCCGGGGAGATCTGATAGGTAAGTTGTGGATATGAATTTAGAAATAACAACCCATACAGTGATGTATGGCTGAACTATCAGAAGTCAGCAGACGTCATAGTACCATGCAAAACGCGTTAGCGTGGGAAGGACTGAACAATAGGAGGTTTGGAATTTTGAAGGATACGAGAAAATATGATAAAAGCAGACAACTTCATAAAGAAGGCTCTCTACGAGAGAATAGAGTGGAACTCGAAGGTAATGTAGAAGTGCATAGTATTTCCTCTATGTCAGAAGAAGGAAGAAACGATGTGAATGAATATGATAATGGTTTACTCGAGCAGATATTATCGAGAGATAATATGAATAAAGCATATAAAAGAGTAAAAGCCAATAAAGGAAGTCATGGGATTGATGGTTTGACAGTAGATGAACTTCTACATTATCTAAAAGAGCATGGACAAGAATTAAGGCAATCATTATTAGAAAGTAGATATAGACCTCTAGCCGTAAGAAGGGTAGAAATACCAAAACCTGACGGTGGAATTAGGCTACTTGGAATACCTACTGTATTAGATAGAGTTATTCAACAAGCGATATCACAAACTCTAATACCAATATATGAAAAGAAATTTTCTGATAATAGTTACGGTTTTAGACCTTTAAGAAGTGGAAAACAAGCTGTTGAAAAATGTAGGGGATATATTAATGCTGGACATACATGGACGGTGAATATAGACCTTTCTAAATACTTTGATACGATAAATCATGATAAATTAATAAGGATACTATCGGAAGATATTAAAGATAGTAGAGTAATTTCTCTGATACGAAAGTATCTACAAAGTGGAGTGATGATAAATGGGGTATTTATGAATACAGAAGAAGGAGCACCTCAAGGCGGGCCTTTGTCCCCATTATTAAGTAACGTAATGTTACATGAACTCGATGTAGAACTAACAAAACGAGGACTAAACTTTTGTAGATATGCTGATGATGCGAATATATACGTCAAAAGTGAGAAATCAGCAAATAGAGTAATGAAGAGTATTACGAGATTTATTGAGGAAAAGTTAAAGCTTAGAGTGAATAAAGAAAAGAGTACAGTAGATAGACCTTGGAAACTTAAATTTTTAGGATTTTCATTTTACCGAGCAAAAGGTGAATACAGAATGAGAGTTCCTCAAAAACCTATAATCAAATTCAAAGCAAAGCTAAAAGAATTAACTTCAAGAAGTAATGCGATGAGCATGAAATATAGGTTTATGAAACTTAAGCAAGTGATAGTTGGATGGATAAATTATTTTGCTATTGCAGACATTAAAAGTATTCTTAAAACACTTGATGAATGGTTAAGGCGAAGAATTAGAATGTGTTTTTGGAAACAATGGAAAAAGATTAAAACAAAATATGGGAACCTTGTTAAATTAGGAATACCAAACAATAAAGCTTTGCAATATGCAAATACAAGGAAAGGCTATTGGAGAACATCCAATAGCCCTATATTAAACAAAACATTGACCAATAAATACCTTAAAAATATAGGATTAGTTTCTATATCTGAGACATATTTATTAAAACATTAATTTCTATTGAACCGCCGTGTACCGAACGGTATGCACGGTGGTGTGAGAGGTCGCTAAATAAATTAATTATTTAGCTCCTACTCGATTTAAATTAGGGAATTAGAGAAAGGGAGAATTATTATGGTTAATAAGACAATTATTACTATATTTATTGGCATAACTGGTGTAACATAAGAGATAAAGATAAAGTGTTTTTACCATTTTATCAGTGTGATGACTCTAGAAGTAAAAAGGCAAGTACTGGTGTTGGCCTAGGGCTGAGCATTGTTAATTTGGTAATAGAGAAAAATGAGGGTGGTAGAATAAAATGAAATTAGTACTTAAAGATATAGAAAAGAGTTATGGAGAAAAACAGGTGTTAAAAAAAGCATCATTTACATTTGAAAAAGGAAGAATATATGGACTTTTAGGAAGAAATGGAGCAGGTAAAACAACCCTTTTTAATTGCATAAGTGGGGAAACTAAATATGAGGATGGTAGCGTGAGTATAGTAGAAGATGGACAAGCATCAGTGGAAATAGATTATAGTAAGGTAGGATATGTTTTTTCAGATCCAGTGATACCAGAGTTTTTAACTGGATATGAGTTCTTAAAATTTTATATTGATATTAATAAGGAGAAAATTGAAAATTTGCTTACAATAGATGAGTATTTTGATATTATAAAAATTAAGGATGAAGACAGATATAGGTTGATGAAGGGATATTCCCATGGAATGAAAAACAAAATGCAAATGGTTTGTCTTTTAATAACTAGACCTGCTGTAATTTTGCTAGATGAGCCCTTAACCTCTTTTGATGTAGTGGTGGCTCTAGAAATTAAAAATTTGTTAAAGAAAATGAAAAGTGAGCACATTATTATTTTTTCTACTCATATTCTTCAGCTGGCTACAGATTTATGTGATGAAATATTGGTTTTAAATAATTGTATTTTAGAAGAAGTGGATAGTGAGGTTCTAAAGAGTCCTGAATTTGAAGAGAAAATCATGGAGATTTTAAAGGAGGGAGGAAATGATTAGTACATTTATAAATAGTTTTAAGGTATCTTTTGCAGAGCAGGCTAATACTTTTATATATTTTCTTAAAAGGATACCAATTTTGGGTAAAAAAATTCCTGAAAATTTGTATAAAAGAACCCATGCTAAACTGGTTATAGGGATTATACGTGAAATTTTAGGAGTGCTAGGTGGGTTTATAGGAAAAACTATATATTTAGGTGTAATGATTATTTTGCCATCCTATTTAATGACTAAGGATATAGCAAAGTTACAACCTTATTTTTTACATATTCTTTTCTTTTTAAGCTTTATTTTGGGACCAGTTATGAAAAATGTAATTTTTGATAAAACCAACAAAGCGGCCTTTAATATGATAACACTAATGAGAGCTGACGCAAGAGAATACTATCTTGGAGAAATAGTATATAAAAATATAACAGACTTTATATACTTTGTTCTTCCAGTAATAATTATAGGTTTAATAATAGGATTTTCACCATTAAAAGCTATGGTGCTTGTAGCGGAAATAATAGCATTTAGATTGATAGAAGAAGGGCTACAGCTTTTTATATATGATAAGACAGAAATAATACAAAAACATAAAGATTTATTTATGTCACTAGTAATCATAGGAGGACTTGTCCTTGCCTATGCACTACCTTTATTAAGAGTTACTATTGATTTTAATTTAATATTATTCAATGCTTTAGTGGCGATTATTGTATTAATTCTAGGCGTGGCAGCTTTTATATACTTATGGAAATTTAAGAAATATACTTTAATAGCAAAAGATTTATTAAATAAGGATAGTTTATTTGATGTAGAGGCTATTAGAAATCAAGCGACTTTTTCAACTGTGAAATTGGATGAAAAGAGAATGAGTAAGGAAGAATTAAATACAAAAAAATATGACCAAAAGAAGGGCTATGAATATTTAAACTCATTATTTTTTCTTCGTTTCAGAAGAATAATGGTAAAACCTGTAAAGGAAAGAGTCGTCTTTATAGGTTTTATATTTTTAATTACCATGTACTTTGTGATTTTTATGCCGAGTAAAAGGGTGGATATAGTGAACATAATTAAAAAAAGCATTCCCCCATTGGTATTTATAATGTACAGCATGTCAACGGGAGAAAGAATTTGCAAGGCTATGTTTTTTAATTGTGATGCAAGCCTATTAAGACAAGGCTATTACCGAGAGGCAAGTGTGATTTTATCCAACTTCACTTCAAGACTTAAGAGGGTAGTTATTCTTAACCTGATACCGGCTTTAACTTTATGTTCTGCTATAATTTGTATTATACTAGCTAGTGGTTATAGCTCCCAGCTTATTGGAATGATACCACTATTTTTGTGTATTATTTGTTTGGCTTGTTTCTTCTCAATACATCATTTGTTCATGTACTATGTATTGCAGCCTTATACAGCAGGGTTAACAGTGAAAAGTCCCTTATTTAAAGTCGTAAACATGGTTATGTATATCGGTAGCTATACGTGTCTTCAAATTAAGACGACTTCATATTATTTCACAGCAGGGATTATTATAACAACTATTGTATATATGGTAGTTGCGTTGATTTTAACATATAGAGTAGCGCCAAGAACTTTTAAGTTAAAATGGTGATAATATAAGCAAAATCGCTGGGCGAATAAATATATTACTGAATTCTTAAAAACATGCACACTTTATGGATAAATTGCATATAATACAATTAGTTTATTTAATAAAATAGGGATACCAGAGGACACAACAGATTAAGAATTAGTAGTAAAAAATAGATAGTACGCATAACTATCTATTTTGTTTTTTTATCATCCTTATGAACTTCGATACCAAATTCTGTTTCGGACTGATCAGGTAGTTTGGTACGCGCTTTTATATTAAAACTTATTCTATCTTTTGAAAAAAATACTACTGCGGAAGTTATACCAAGAACAGCTATTGAGGTAATACAAAACAGCTTGAACATTTGGGTAATCTCCGACATTTAATTCTCACCTCCCTTAATTTTTATTCCTTAGGTATCCCATAAAATAGGGAGGTGATAAATCTGTTGTGAAAATACCAATTACATAAAATTGATGTAAATATATGGTATAGTTATAATATATACCTTTAATAATTTTAATTCAATATTTACTATAATACAATAAAATACAAAAAATGCACTCTTAAGTAAACAAAAAGGATATGTTGCACAGAAAGCATCTTAGCAACATATCCTTTTGGTTATAGCATAATCAAAGAAAAACTCTTAATTCTTATTTGAAATAACAATCGCTTAACTAAATTACCTTTTTTACATCGAATAATGAATTTTGAACTAGAAAGGCTTGAGGGAAGTATTTCCCAATAGTCCAATAACTAACCCCGCCTAAATTATATGCATTAGCAGTCCTAAGTTTGACGTTCATACTCCTAGCATCTTCAAACCAAACTACATGTCTTTTGCCATTAGAATCGTAATAGTTAAAAAACGGTGCTTGAGCGGTATAGTCATATTGAATAGATGCAAATACCTTTCTCGCAAGATCAACTGCTTCTACATTACCGAGTACAGTTGCTTTAGTTCCTTTTACATAAGGTAAAGTCCAAACGTACCCATAATTAGGTATGCCCATAAAGATGTTTTTACTTGGAATTACGGTTACAGCATAATCAAGGATTTTTTTTACTTCATTAATTGGAGCCACCGCCATTGGTGGACCTGCAGTATAACCCCACTCATAAGTCATCAGTATAACATGGGAAGCTATGGCACCGTGAAATGGGTAATCATGCGCTTCATAAAGTAATCCTTTTATATCACCATTTGGCTTAGGGGCTAAAGCTGTAGTAACAATATAGCCTAAAGCCTTTAGTTTGATTACTGTTTTGCGTAAAAAATCATTATAGCTTTGTTTATCTTTTGGGAAAATATATTCTAGATCTATAGCTAAACCGTAATAATTTTTATTTTCCAAGATGCTGACTATGTTATCTAATAAAGTGTTTTGTATATTTTCATCTGTAAGTATAATATGGGCTAGGTCACTATCAAAACCACCACCCTCTTCTAAATTCGTAATTACCATCATAGGAGCTACTTTAGCTTTTCTAGCAGCAACTATTAAGGGGACATCATTTATTCCTTTTAGAGTTCCATTAGGCAGCACCTGATAACTGAATATACTAAGGTATGTGAGACTTGGAAGAGTCTTTGCGAGAACATCCATATCCGTAGTAGGAAGTGCATAGCCATTAACTTCAAGTGAGCCTAATTTTTGCGTTGATGGTGGTATAATAATAATTTCACTAGGATAAATTAGTATAGAATTTTTAAGGTTAGGATTTGCAGCATATAAATCTGAAATAGTTACACCATACATTCTAGCTATCATGTAAAGTGATTGACCAGGAAGAATTTTGTGTTTTCTTGTGACTTGAAGTATTACAAGCGTTTGGCCTACCACAAGTTCATCTGGGTTTGCAAGTTCATTATCAGAAGCAATTTTATTAGATGGAACTCCATATAATTTAGAAATTATATATAAGGTTTCACCACTTTTTACAACATGAATAATCAAAAAAAATCACACCTCTTATAGTAATATAATTTAATATATGCTATACAATACAAGGGAGTACTTACTATATTTTTATGGTGAATAAAGTCACGGTCAATTATTTGGAAAAGTCACTAGAATAAATGAAGCATTCACAGATAATACTATAGCTATCATGTATAGGCGACTCCAATTTTAGGGACTTTTATATTTAAGTTTATTTCTTAAAGTTTTAATAAATAAAAATAACAAAATTTGTTATAAATACAAAATTTTATTAAAAAACTTGATTTATTTAAATGAATAAACTAAAATTATAGTATATTGTTTTAGCGAGGCAATGCAATGCGATGAGCAAAATAATCAATGATTGTTTTGCTTCAAGATATAAGCAAGGAGGAATATTAATGGCAAAAATTTTATCATTAGATTTAAGCAAAACAATTCCATATTTAGGTGAACATGAAGTTTCTTATTTACAGCCAATGGTATCTGCTGCACACAAAATGCTTGCAGATAAAACAGGTGCGGGGAATGAATTTTTAGGATGGATGGACCTTCCTTTAAATTATGATAAATCAGAATTTAAAAGAATTAAACAGGCAGCAGAAAAGATAAAAAATAATTCTGAAGTCTTAATAGTAATTGGAATAGGTGGTTCTTACCTAGGAGCTAGAGCGGCTATAGAAACGTTGAGTCATAGTTTTTATAACAGTCTTTCAAGCGATAAGAGAAAGGCACCAGCAATATTCTTTGCAGGTAATAATATAAGTTCTACATATATGGCAGATTTAATTGATGCTGTAGAAGGAAAGGATATTTCTATAAATGTAATATCAAAATCAGGAACTACTACAGAACCAGCTATTGCTTTTAGAATATTAAAAGGATTATTAGAAAAGAAGTACGGAAAAGAAGGAGCTAAAGAAAGAATTTTTGCTACTACAGATATTTCTAAAGGAGCTCTAAAAAAATCAGCAGATGCAGAAGGCTATGAAACTTTTGTGATTCCGGATGATATAGGAGGAAGATTCTCAGTGTTAACAGCTGTAGGTTTACTTCCAATAGCAGTAGCGGGCATTGACATTGATGAAATGATGAAGGGTGCAGCGGATGCAAGAGAAGCATACAGTGTAGAGGATTTAAACAATAACGATTGTTATAAATATGCAGCAGCTAGAAATGCACTATATAGAAAAGGCAAGGTTACAGAAATTTTAGTTAACTATGAGCCATCACTTCAATATTTTGGTGAGTGGTGGAAACAACTTTGTGGGGAAAGTGAAGGAAAAGACCAAAAGGGAATATTCCCAGCATCAGTTAATTTCTCTACAGATTTGCATTCTATGGGACAGTATATTCAAGAGGGTGTAAGAAATATATTTGAAACAGTTATTAATGTAGAAAAGCCAAGGAAAGAAGTTGTAGTAGAAAAGGAAAGTGAAGATCTAGATGGATTGAACTTTTTAGCAGGTAAAACTATGGATTTTGTTAATAGAAAAGCTTTCCAAGGAACAGTACTTGCTCATAATGATGGGGGTGTACCTAACATTATTTTAAATGTGCCAGCATTAACAGCGTATAATTTTGGACATATGGTTTATTTCTTTGAAAAGGCTTTAGCAATAAGCGGATATTTATTAGGTGTGAATCCTTTTGATCAACCAGGAGTTGAAGCATATAAGAAAAATATGTTTGCTCTTCTTGGAAAATCAGGATATGAAGAAACCAAAGCAGCACTCGAAAAAAGGCTTTAAAAAATGAGAAAAATCATATGAGAATTATTGTAGATGCAGATGGTTGCCCTGGTAAACAGCTAATAGAAAAGGCAGCTAAGGAAAACTCTATAGAGCTTATTATGTATTGTGATATTAATCATATTTTGAGTAGCGATTATGCCTCGATAAGGTATGTTGATAGTGGATTTCAAAGTGTTGATATGAAAGTAGCTAATGAGGCGAAATCTAATGACATAGTAATCACTCAAGATTTTGGGGTTGCTGCTATGGTTTTAGCTAAAGGTGCATATGCAATAGGCCCTAAAGGACATATATATGATGATGATAATATTGATAAATTATTATTTGAGAGGCATTTATCCGGCAAACTAAGACGGAGCGGAGGTAAAACCTTTGGTCCTAAAAAACGAACAAATGAAGATGATGAAAAGCTTTATAACAATTTAATTAAATTGATTCTAAAAACGCAATAATGCACTTAGAATATACGAAATAGTTAGTAATAAAAATTACTAGCTATTTTTATATTTTTGAAAAGAATAATCGCGAATTCAGTCATGAGATGAATTTTTGGGTGTAACGTTCAAATTATAATGACGAATTTAATACATAAATAGCTATGAAATTTTAAATTTTATTATTTTATAATAAAACATTGAAAGTTTATGTCTATATATAAAAGAAAAAATATGGAATATACACTGTTACAAATAATGGAATTATAGTATAATATATTCAGTATAGAGATTGGTTTTTTAATAATATTTTTGTATTGTATAGCTTATTTATAAAGGTAGGTGAATTTAAATGAATGAAATGAATATATCGTTTAGCTTAGAAAACCCTGAAGAAAAATATAAAGAAATCGGAATAAGTGTTGAAAATATATTAGAGGATAATTTGAACTATAAATTTCTTGTAGGGATTGATGGAACATGGACTACTTTGAAGAAATTAAGTGGAGCCAGGGATGCTATATGGAAGCCACAGGCAGATGGTAAGTACTCCATAATGGTACAAGCTAAAAGAAAAGAAAGTAAGAAGCCCTTTGATTATATGTCAAAAACAGATTACCTGGTAGGCGAGGCTTACGAAAAGTTAATAAATGATATATACATAGATAAAATAGAAATAATGGCAGGTGAAAAAGTCACCTTAACAGTAGATGCCACAAAGATTCCTATTATGTATAGATATTGGGTACATGAAAGGGGGAATTGGCTACTTATAAAAGACTATTCATCAGAAAATATACTGACTTGGACTTCAAAATATTGTGGAGAGCAAGAGTTTTTGGTAGAATGCAGGAATTTAGATTCAAAAAATACATTTGATGACTCTATGAAAATACGATTTAATGTACAAGCCATACAATCAGTAGAAATTGTAAGTTTTAAATGTTTGACGGATGGTATGGTAGAAGGTGCGGAACTAGTTTTTGAGGTGGAGGCAAACTATGGGGATAACAGAATGGTTTTGTACAAATTTGTAAAAATTAATCCTAAGGGGAATACCAAATGCATACAAGATTATTCAACTAAGAAATTAGTTAGTTATGTTGAAGAAAACAAGGGTGATTATAAGCTACTATGTATGGCAAAGGATATGTATTCAATTCATGAATTTGATGATAGAGCATTGATTCATTATAGCGTTAAACCTTATGAAGAAATAAACATACATAGTTTCACTAGTGATTTAAGCTCACCGCAAGTATGTGGCACTCCTATAATTTTTAAGTGTATTGCTAGAGGTGGGAAAGAGTTATTATATAAATTCAAAATTGATGGAAAATGCATAGAGGATTCTGGTTACATTAGAGAAAATAATTTTTTTTGGATACCAAAAGAAGCGGGAGAATATAAAGCTTACTTATGGGTGAAGGATGCATCTTTTAAAGGAGAATATGAGAAGAAAGGTTCTTTAGATTTTCTAATTGACGATATAGGTAATGAAAATGTGGTTATTGATGATATAATTTTGGATAATAAAGAGACAGTACTAATAGGCCAAATAGTTCATGTAAAAGTCAAAGCAACAGGAGGAAATTCTTTAAGATATAGTTTTATAATTTCTAAAGATGATAAAGAGATAGAAAAAATACAATTTGGAACACGTGATTTTCTAGAGTTTACGCCAGAGGAGAGTGGAAAGTTCAAACTGGAGGTAAGAGTAAAAGATAAATATTCCAAAAGGAAATTTGATTGTCACGAAGTTCTATGTATTCAAGCTTTAGAATGCATTCCAGCTAAAATAGACTATGTATTAATGCCAACAAGAGAATACTTTATGGTTGGAGATACTATTTCTCTCCAAGTTATATCTGAAAATACAAAAAATACTCTTGTGAATTACGTTTTGAAAATAGATGGTCATTTAGTAGAACAAACAAATTTTGTGGAACATAAAAATTATGAGATTAAACCTAAATGTAGTGGAAACTATTTAATAGAACTTCTAGCAAAGAATAAATTGAGCACAAATGCATATGATAGTAAGAAGGAAATAAGAATAGAAATACATGAGACGCTACCTGTAAGAGATACAAAGATTCTATGTGATAAGGCAAATTTTATGGCTAATGAAACAATAACATTTGTAGCACAAAGTAAGGGTGGCAAGAATGTTGAATATGAGGTCTATCTCATGGAAAAAGGAGACTGGAGTTTGGTACAAAAATTTAGCAGGAAAAATGATTACATCTTTATGCCTTTTACTAAAGGGATTTACAGAATACTAGTATTATCAAAAAGTTCTTATAAGAGTATTTCATATGAAGATTATGATATAATGGAGATTGAAGTAAAAGAATAACTTTAAAACAGCTTTTAAAGGCTGTTTTTTTTATGAGTAAAAGATTTAATGTTAAGCTTCGAAGAAGATGAATAGTACCGTAGGTGATAATTTACCTGAAGTTTTAGAAATAGTTAAGGAGATGAATAGATATGGAAAGAATAGACAAAATATTATCAAATTTAGGGCATGGAACAAGAAAAGAAGTGAAGGCGTTGTTAAAAAAAGGGAAAATAGAGGTCGATGGAGTAATAGTTTCTGATAATACAATGAAAATTGATCCGGATAAGGCTGTAATAAAGGTAGCTGGTGAAGAAATAACATATAGAAAATACATATATATAGTCATGAATAAGCCAGCTGGGGTAGTTTCTGCTACAGTAGATAAGTATGATGAAACTGTTATTGATTTAATAGATCAAGAATACCATGCTTTTAATCCATTTCCTATAGGAAGATTGGATAAAGACACAGTAGGGTTATTGCTAATCACTAATGATGGTGAATTAAATCATAAATTGATAGCACCTAAGAATCATGTAGATAAGGCGTATTATGCCGAGATTAATAAATTTGTAGATCAAAAGGATATAGACACCTTTAAGAAAGGTGTTGTATTAGATGATGGTTATAAATGCATGCCGGCCATATTAAAAGTATTAAATGCGAATGAAAATGGATCTGAGGTAATGATTACTATTCAAGAAGGCAAATTTCATCAGGTAAAAAGAATGTTCGAAAGTGTTGATAAAAATGTTGCATTTTTAAGAAGAATTAGTTTTGGACCATTAAAATTAGATGAAAATTTATCTGAAGGACAATATCGAGAATTGTCGGAAGAAGAGTTGGATTTATTAAAACAGATTTAATTTAGTTAATAATATTATTTTTTATGAAAAAAATAAGTGAAATGTCTTTATTTTAAAATATTATTAGAATTAAATTTGTAAAAAACGCTTGCAAACATTAGTTAAATTTAATATAATTAAGTAGTAAAGTTAAATAGAGAAATAAATAGCCCCCTTTTTATTTGTTTAAAGCAGCCCAACCCCAAGGGCTGTTTTATTTTGTATAAAAAAGTCGATTTTTGTGAAGAATTCTTGATATAACATATTTCGATAAAATGCTCACATTAAATAGCATTATTTAATGTGAGCATTTTTTATTTGATAATAGGGAAGTATATAAGCACATAGTATATACTAGATGTATTTTTTGGATTATAATAAAAGCGAGTAAATATAGAAACACATGAATAATTTAACACAACATTTAGTGAGAAACTAAAGCAATACTAAATATTTTTTAAAATTTGAAAAATATATCAATATGAAAATTAGATAGGAGGAAATCTTATGGAGATAAAAGAAAATTTAATAAATTTTATGACAGAGCAGGCATATAAGCCTATGAATATAGCAGAACTTTCTAGAGTATTCGATATTAAAAAAAAGGATATGAAAGGGTTTTCTAATTTATTAGCTGAAATGGAAACAAATGGGGATGTGGTTAGAACACATGCCGAATATTATGGTATTCCAGAGAAGATGGGTCTTGTAATTGGTAAATTCCAAGGTCATCAAAGAGGCTTTGGATTCGTAATAGCAGAAGTAGAAAGACCAGATGTATTTATTCCTGCGGATAATTTAAATGGAGCAATGAATGGTGATAAAGTTCTTGCAAAAGTTTTAAAGGAAGAAAATAGCGGGAAAAAATGTGAAGGTGAAATTGTAAGAGTAATAGAAAGGTCTAATAAAACAATAATAGGAACTTATGAGGACAGTAGTAATTTTGGGTTTGTAGTAGCTGATGACAAGAGGATTGCTCAGGATATATTTGTTCCTAAATCAGAAAGAAATGGTGCAAAAACAGGGCAAATAGTAATAGCTGAAATAACTCAGTGGCCAGGACAAAAAAGAAATCCCGAGGGGAGAATTATAGAAATTCTCGGAAGCAAAGGTGACGCGGGCATCGATATATTAACTATAATTAAAAAACATAAGCTACCAGAGGAGTTCCCACAAAATGTTGAAGCATATGCCGATAATATAGCCGAAGTGATTCCACAAGAAGAATATACGCGCAGAACAGATTTAAGGGATTTACGTATGGTAACCATAGATGGCGAGGATGCTAAAGATTTAGATGATGCTGTGTCTATTGAAATTTTAGATAATGGAAACTATCGTTTAGGAGTTCATATAGCAGATGTTTCTCACTATGTAAAAGATAAAAATCCTTTGGACAAAGAGGCTTTTAAAAGAGCAACTTCAGTATACTTAATTGATAGGGTTATACCAATGCTTCCTAAAAAATTATCTAATGGGGTTTGCAGTTTAAATCCTAAAGTAGATAGACTAGCTCTTAGTTGTATTATGGAAATGGATAAAGAGGGTAAATGTGTAGATCATGAAATAATGGAAAGTGTTATAAAAACTAATGAGAGAATGACTTATACAGATGTTACTAAAATACTAAGGGATAAAGACGCCGAAACTATTAAAAAATATGATTATTTATATGAAGATTTTAAACATATGGAAGAGTTATGTGGAATTCTTAATAAGAAGAGAATGAATAGGGGCGCTATAGATTTTGATTTCGCTGAGTGTAAAATAATATTAAATGAATTAGGAAAGCCTGTAGACATTGTACCTTATGAGAGAGCTATTGCAAATAGATTAGTTGAGGAATTTATGTTAACGGCTAATGAAAGTGTAGCTGAGCATATGTTCTGGCTAAATGTGCCATTTGTATATAGAATTCATGAGGATCCAGATGAGGAAAAATTAATGCGATTTAGTGAATTTGCTCATAATTTAGGATATTCTATGAAGTGGGGAAAGGATATACATCCTAGAATGCTTCAGGAAGTAATAGGAAAAGTAAAAGGCCAAAAAGAAGAGATGGTACTAAGCACTTTATTATTACGTTCTATGATGAAAGCAAAATATTCTCCAGAATGTGTTGGGCATTTTGGGTTAGCAGCCAAGTATTATTGTCATTTTACATCACCAATTAGAAGATATCCTGACTTAATGATCCATAGGATAATTAAAGAAGTTATAAATGGAGGATTAAGTCAAGCGAGAACAGATAGATTAGGTAGAGAAGTAGAGATAGCGTCAAAACAATCATCAGATATGGAAAGAGTAGCTATGGAAGCTGAGAGAGAAGTAGATGACTTAAAGAAAGCTGAGTATATGAGTGAGCGAATTGGTCAAGAATATGATGGTATTATATCCTCAGTAACTAATTTCGGATTGTTTGTTGAACTTCCTAATACTGTAGAAGGGTTAGTTCATATGACTAGCTTGGATGATGATTATTATGTCTTCGATGAAAGACATTTAACCCTTATTGGTGAGCGAACTAAGAAAATGTATAAACTAGGAGAAGAAGTAAGAATTGTAGTTAGTAAAGTTGATTTAACTTCACATGAAGTTTATTTTGATATAATTGAAGCTGATGAAGAGAAAGAAGAAGACCAAGAAGTTGAATACTCTGTTAGTGATTTAAATGAGCTTATAAAGGAAGAGTAGTCAAAAAAAGAAGACTATAATATAGAATAATTTTAAAATACACAGAAGAGGTTAATAGCTTCTTCTGTGTATTATATTTAAAAGATATATTGTAAAAATAATCCATGCATTTCTTGAAAAAGAATACATAGTATAGTATAATAATATGTATTATACATAATATATATAATGTGTTCTTATGTATATTAATAAGAATAAAGCAGGTGAAATTGTGGCAAAGAAATCGGAAAACAAAACACTAGCAGAAAACAGGAAAGCAAGACATGATTATTTTATAGAAGAAGCAATGGAAGCTGGTATAGCGCTTGTTGGTACAGAAGTAAAGTCTATTAGATCTGGAAAAGCGAACTTAAAAGATGCTTATGCAGATGTTATAAATGGTGAAGTATTTATAAAAAATATGCATGTTAGTCATTACGAAAATGGGAATCAATTTAACACTGATCCTTTAAGAGTAAGAAAATTATTGCTTCATAAAGAGCAAATAAATAAACTAGCATCATTTACGGCTCAAAAGGGTTTTACACTAGTTCCATTATCCCTATATCTTAAGGATACTAAGGTAAAAGTTAATCTTGGTATTGTTCGCGGTAAGAAAGACTATGATAAGAGAGATGCGATGCTAGAAAAAGATGCTAAGAGAGACATGGATAGGCAGATAAAAGAGAGAATGAGATAACTAGCAATAATGCACATACATTCCATGATATTAGCACTTGATAAAGGATATAATATAGTGTATCATTAGGTTTATAGTAAGTAACAAGAAATTAGATTAGCAGTTGATATCTAATTAATTTATGGGTCATAAAAATTTAATAATTTAAATTTGCGTAATTACATGCAATAATAGTTATATATTATTGTAGTACAAAAGATTTTAGTTTAATCTTTTGACATATTAGGGGGCGTACTTGGTTTCGACGGGGGTACGTTGCATCGAGGAAGCGAGCCGAGGGAACCTATGGACCCGCGTTAAAAAACTATTGGAACAATTTAAACGCAAACGATAATTTAGCACTAGCAGCTTAGTTCTGCTACGTCTTACCTTTGAATACCGCGACTTAGGATAGGGCGCCGACAGCGGTGAACCGAGCTTGGGAAAGCTTTGACCCAGGAACGGAAAATATGAAGCTACCGGAACCTAAACCCCGTCAGTAGGGGTTAGGAGACGGGAATTTTAAAGTACTGACTACGCTCGTAGATGCCTAGGTGTTATGGCTTTCGGACAGGGGTTCGACACCCCTCGCCTCCACCAGTAAAACCCACAACTAATTAATAAATTAGTTGTGGGTTTTCTTATGCCCTAATTTAGTTGGATTAGTATAATGAAGTGTGAATTCGAAAAAGAAGACAAAAACTTAAATAAATTATGTTTCCATATACAGACCATGTGGAGACGGAGGTGAAGATAGTAAAGAAATAAGCTAATATCAAAGGCTTTGAAGGTTTTAAAGTAAATATTGAAGTGTGTTTTATGTGTCCTCAGACTTAAAGTGTCCGAAAAAATTTTTTTGCGGTTTTTTATCATTGAAATAATCAAACTTATGTTAACATAACAAAAATGTAATGTTAATGAAATATACATCGATGGCTGCTGCAAATAAAATTATATATAATAAGTACATCAGATGGAGTTAGAACAATTAAATTTAAAATAAAGGGAGGGTTATAAATGAAAAATATATTAAGTGTAGAAAAAATTGAAAAGTATTATGGAAATAAAGATAATGTAACAAAGGCTATAGACAGTATCAGTTTTAAGGTAGATGAGGGTGAGTTTGTTGGGATAATGGGACCTTCAGGAAGTGGTAAAACAACATTGCTTAATTGTATATCAACTATTGATAATGTCACTACAGGGAAAATAATAATAAATAATAGTGATATTACTAGGTTGAAATCAAAAGCATTAGATAAGTTTAGACAAAATGAGTTAGGTTTTATATTTCAAGATTTTAACCTACTAGATACCCTTACTGCTTATGAAAATATAGCTTTAGCATTAACAATAAAAGGTGAGAAAAGTTCAGAAATAGATGGGAAAATAAAATCAGTAGCAAAATATTTAGACATTGAACCAGAACTAAATAAATATCCTTATCAAATGTCAGGTGGACAAAAGCAAAGAGTTGCTTCTGCAAGAGCAATAGTAACAGATCCATCCTTAGTACTTGCTGATGAACCAACAGGGGCGCTGGATTCTAAAACAGCTAGATTATTACTTGAAAAATTAGAAAGTCTAAACAAAGATTTAAAGACCACAATACTTATGGTTACCCATGATGCTTTTACTGCAAGCTATGCTCATAGAATTCTTTTTATTAAAGATGGAAAAATTTTTAGTGAGGTAGTAAGAGGTAAGGATACTAGAAAAGAATTCTTTAATAAAATTATAGAAGTTATAACTCTACTTGGAGGTGATGATAATGTATTCCAAAATAGCTGTAGGTAATGTAAAGAAGAGTTTTAAGGACTATGCTATATATTTCTTAACACTAACTTTAGCAGTTTGTATATTTTATAGCTTCAACTCAATTGGGTCACAAAAGGCACTTATACAAATGAAATCTGTATCTAAATTAATGAAAATTATGTCTTATGTTTCAGTATTTATATCTATAATATTAGGTAGTTTAATATTATATGCAAATAATTTCTTGATAAAAAAACGTAAAAAAGAATTAGGAATATACATGACTTTAGGTATGGGAAAAAGAAAAATATCTATAATATTAGTAATGGAGACTTTTCTAGTTGGAGTTATATCTTTAATTAGTGGACTTATACTAGGAATTGGAGCATCACAAGGATTAGCCACCTTTGCATTAAAGTTATTTAATGTACCGATTAATGAATATAAGTTTACAGTTTCAACAGGTGCAATAGGTAAAACTGTATTATACTTTGGAATAATGTTTTTACTTGTTATGATATTTAATGTATTTGTTATATCTAAATACAAGATAATCGATTTATTAACAGCAGGTAAAAGAAATCAAGATATTAAATCCAAAAATTCTAGTATATATTTAATAGCATTTATTTTATGCGTAGTATCACTTGGATTTGCATATAAATCGATACTAAAAATAGGTTTAAATGTACTAGACCCTATGGTCTTAATATCAATAGCTTTTGGAATATTAGGTACAGTGTTATTTTTCTTTAGCTTATCTGGACTTATATTATATGTGGTAAAGAAAAATAAAAAGGTTTATTTTAAAGGGTTAAATATATTTGTAGTAAAACAGATAAATAGTAAAGTTAATACAAACTTCATATCAATGTCTTTAATATGCTTAATGTTATTCTTCACAATAGTAAGTTTATCTATGGGAATAGGATTTAAAACAGTTATGGATGCAGGAATTAAAAAGTCAACGCCCTTTGATGCCAGCATATCAGTAAAAAAAATGAATGGAGACTACAATATAGAAGATGTTTTAAATAAATTTAATTTGAAAATAAGTAAAAATGAAAAATCCGTAGCTCATAATGAATATCTTACAGGTATGAAAGCTAGTGAGTTTTTAACAACAGGAGATTTTAAAGAAGACTATGTAGTTTTTGTTAAAATATCTGATTATAATAAAATTTTAAAATTTAAGAATGAAAAAGAAGTAAATTTAACTAAGGATGAAGTTTTAATTTTATCAAATACTAATAAGTTTATGAAGCCAATAAATAAAAAAATAAAAAATAATAATAATAAAATTAATATTAAAGGTAAAGAATACCTAATAAAAAACCCTAAAGCTATAGAAGAAAATCTTCAAACTGCTTATTTTACAAGTAGTTTTTTCACAATAGTTATAAATGATGAGTTTTTATCAGGTTACAAAATTAGTAACTCAGTAATTAATGTAAATTATTTAGATAAGAATAGAGAAAAATATAATAAAAAATATCAAAAACGCGAGGACTATGGTAAAGGTGGTTTTATACTCGGTATCTCAAAGGATGCGGTTCATTCAGAAGGTATGGTATCAACAAGTGTATTGATATTTGTCGTAATATATTTAGGTATTGTATTTTTAATAACTAGCATGGCAGTACTCGCTCTTCAACAATTATCAGAAGCTAGTGACAGTATAGAAAGATATAAAGCTTTAAGGAGACTTGGTGCAAACAAAAAAATGATAGATAAAACAATTTTTGTTCAAACATTGATATATTTTAGTCTTCCAGTTAGTCTTGCATTAATTCATTCAGTGGTTGGAATTAAAGTAACTAGCGATTTAATAAATAGCTTACAAGAAACAAATATTAACTCTTCAGCATTAGTAGCAGCTTTAATATTTATTGTAATTTATGCAGGATACTTCTATACAACATATGTAGGATATAAAAATATTGTTAGGAATAATCTATAAAGGGATTTTACAAAAAAATGTTAATATTCAGCAACGAAGCTGATTAATAAGGAGCGTGATTATTATTAAAGTTTAATTATTAAAGTTTAAAAATAAAGTAAGTAATAAATTAAAGAGGTATTTGCTGAAAAGTAAGTACCTCTTTAAGGAGCTCTCAAAATGGCCACAAGCTAACGGGTGAAAGTCCCGATTAAGAGTGGATAGAGCTGAATATGTACTTTAATATTTAAGATATATAGGAAGTCTTATATTTTATAAAATTTGGAATATGTTATGATATTAGGGTACAGAATAAAATAAGCAGGAGGTAAGAGTACATATGGAAAAAATTATTATTATTGAAGATGATGAAGTTATAAGAGAAGAATTACAAAATTTTTTAAAAAGATATGGATACGAAGTAAAAGCTCCTATGAATTTTAATAATATAATACAATATGTTGAAAATGAGAATGCAGAACTTATATTGTTAGATATTAATCTTCCAGTGTTTGATGGTTATTATATATGTAGAGAAATACGAAAAACCTCAGGGGTTCCAATTATAATAGTTACAAGTAGAGATAGTGACTTAGATGAATTAATGAGTATGAATTTAGGAGCAGATGATTTTATAACAAAGCCTTATAATATAGAAATATTATTAGCAAGGATAACTAATATTTTAAGAAGAACAGGTGGAAGTTCAAAAACTAATAATATATTAAGCTATAAAGATTTTAATTTAAATCTTTTAAATGCAACGGTTATTTATAAGGATAAATGCTTGGAATTAACGAAAAATGAGGTTAAGATATTCTCTTACTTAATAAACAATAAGGGAGATATAGTAAAACGAGATTCGCTTATGGAATATCTATGGAAATCAGATTATTTTGTAGATGATAGTACCTTAACTGTTAATATTAATAGATTAAGAAAAAAACTTGAAGAGATAGGCATAGAAAATCCAATAGAAACAAGAAGAGGGTTAGGGTATATAATACCATGAGTATAGGTGAATTTATTAAAGAGAAAATGCTAGTAATAATATCTAACATGCTGCTATTTATTATATTAGCAACTATAATGATTATTATTAATGTTAATTTCGTTATAATTTTATATGTTTTTTGTATTTGGTTTTTGCCATTAATTTCTTATATGGCTTTAGAGTTTATAAAATTTAAAAATTATTATGATGAAATTAATAACATATTAGAAAATTTAGATAAGAAATATCTACTTCCAGTGGTAATAAAAGAAGCGAAATTTATACAAGCGAAAAAATTAAATTCTATACTTAAAGAGATAAGCCGCGATATGCACGAAAATGTAAAATATTACAAGGGTATACAGGCGGAATATAGAGAATACATAGAGACATGGGTACATGAAATTAAAACACCAATAGCTTCTACAAAGCTAATAATTGAAAATAATCAAGATGAAGTAACTAATAAAATAGACTTCCAGATAAATAGAATTGAGGGTTTTATAGAACAGGTGCTTTATTATTCTCGAAGCGATGATGTTAGTAAAGACTATATTATAAAACAAATTAATCTTGATAATGTAGTAAGGAATGTAGTTAAAGGAAATTATAGAGATTTTATTCATAAGAAAATAAAATTAGATATAAAAGATATAAATGAAATTGTATATAGTGATAAGAAATGGACTGAATTTATTATTAATCAGATAATAGGAAACTCTATAAAGTACTCAAGTAGTAAAGAGCCCATAATAAGTATATATTCAATTAAGAAAGCTAATTCAGTAATGTTAACCATAGAGGATAATGGGGTAGGTATAATAGATAAAGATATAAATAGAGTGTTTGAAAAAGGATTTACTGGTGAAAACGGAAGAAAATTTAGTAAAAGTACAGGAATGGGATTGTATTTATGTGAAAAACTATGTTCAAAACTGGGCTTAAAAATTACTATTGATTCTGAGGAGAATAAACGAACTAAAGTTACATTAATATTTCCTTTGTCTAGTATGGCAAATTCAACATATGACTAAGGATAAATTATTAAAATCTATAAGAGTTCATGTTTCTAAAATAGGGGGCTAATCCCGTTATTTTTGTATCTTATTATCAAAACACACTCAAGGGGAGTATGCGTTTACATAAAATGGATTTATTAAAGCTGATGTTGAGTTAAGAATAGAATTATAAATAATTTTTTAATTTATGAATAACCTAGATTTAAAGTATTAAATATTAGCTTCAAATATATATTATAGTCATGATGACTCTTACCTTAAAAATATGGTAAGAGTATTTTTATTCTAAGGGAGGTAGCAACGATGTTAGAAGTTGGTTATTTGAATGAAAAGGAAGGCTTAAAGTTGTGCCACAGGAGGTCCAAGAAACAATTCAAGGCATATTGAATATTCTAGACATAAAATACGGATTGGATAGATAGAAATACATAGATAATGGTCATAGTGGTAGAGGGAGAAGAGGACTTACTCCACATTGCCGTTGCTTTCAACGTTGTATCCAAACTATTATCTTTGTTTGGTCTATTTAGTACTAGTGCATTAATATTTGCAATAGCTGGCACAGTTGTAATCTTTGCAGTGTTATACGCTGTAGTTTATGGATTGACAGCTAAGACTTACTATAATATTGTTCAGCAAGAAAATTAGGAAAATTAAAAAACCACACCCCTATAGAATATAGGAATATGGCTTAGGAATAACTCGTTTTTTAGAGTAATGTCTAATTAATTGGGCTCAATTAGAACAATTTACACCATCTTTATTAGTCATTTATTATACGGATGTTTACATTTCTTCGGCCCCAATTAAGTGCTTCAGCTTCTGTATTAAAAAATACATCGATGATATTACCTTTAATAGCGGAACCAGTATCTGATGCAATAGCATATCCGTAGCCTTCTATATAAACCTTAGAGCCCGTTGGTATAACTGTAGGGTCCACAGCTATAGTGCTGTATCCATTTGGATTTCTGCTTGTCCTAGAACCTGATGCTGTAAAACCATCCGTTGAATATGCGGTCGATTCTATAATGAAGTAGTTATTTGATTTTGATGCATCACTAGGGATAGCATCAGATTTAGAGGGTGCACTTTTAGCAGAATCTAAGTGTCTAGATATAGTAATGGAATTTGTTGCTGCTTGCTTTTTTATTATTTTTGCAGCGGCTAATTCTTTTATTCTCGCATCAGCTAATTCTTTTGCATTTTTGTCAGCGATTAATTTAGTTTCTTTTTTAGTTACGTTGCTAATAAGCACCTTGTGTTCTTTTATGTCTTTACTTAATTTTGTTAGAATAATTTCATTATTTGTTTTTAGCACTGATAATTTATCATTTTCATTATTTAAAGTGGCTTTATGTTTTATTATAGAATTTCTTTGTTTTTTTATTTCATCAATGAGTTTTCTATCATGCTTTATTATCCTTTCAAGTGTATCTATCCTTGATATAACATCACTAAAACTAGTTGAATCTAAAATTACTTTAAGGTAACCATCTGAACCATTTATATACATAGCTCTTGCTCTTTTTTCAAACAAGGCTTCTTGATCGATAGCGTTTTTTTCTACAATTTCTAATTTAGTTTGTGTTTTTCTTATATCTTGAGCGATGTCATTCATTTTAGCTTTGTTAATGTCGATTTTATTTAATACTTTATCAATTTCAATGTCAAAATTATTTGCTTTTATCTGTAAAGCTTTTTTGCTGCTTTGAACTTGTTCTAATTCAGATGTTTCATTAGTACTTGGCGCAGCAAAAGTATTGACATTGATAGTTATTGTTAGCATCATAACAACAGATATTATTTTTTTTATCATTCATGAACCTCCTTAAAATAGCTATAAATATTAATAATATTTTTTATTATATTATAATGTTGTAAAGAATTATGTTGCAAAGTGAATATGGTTTAAAAAAAGGCTAATTAATCCCTCTTTTAAATTTTAGGCTATGTTAGACAATAATATATATAAAATTGACACCATTCTATATGGTTATCAATATAGAAAATTACACAAACACAATTAGCACAAACTATTCCTACAATTTATTATACAATTATTTCTAATCTTTATGCAAACTTTTTACTTATATGATTTATTTATTCCAATAATATAGTTGTCGTGGCTTCTATATTTCAAGAAGATAACTATCTTTTGTTTTTGAGAGAAAAGATGGTATAATAACAATAGCTCAAGAACAAAATTGTATAATAGACAAAGGAATAAATTAGGATGGGTTAGGGCGTTGAAATGAATAATACATATAAATTATTGATAATTGAAGATGATAAAAACATGTGTGAAGTGTTAAGTAATATTCTAAGTAAATGGGGATTTGAAGTAACCGTATGTGAAGATTTTGAAAAAATAATAGAGTGCTTTAAAGAATGTGAACCTAAGGTGGTTCTTATGGATATTAACCTTCCAATTTGTGATGGCTTTTATTGGTGTAAAAATATAAGAGAAATATCTAAAACACCAATCATATTTGTATCTTCAAGGGATAGTAATATGGATATAGTAATGGCAATTAATAGTGGTGGAGATGATTATATTCAAAAGCCCTTTGATTCAAATGTGTTAATTGCAAAACTACAAGCTATTATAAGAAGGACATATGAGTATAAAAATGAAGAAACAAGAGTATTAAAATGTGATGATTTATTATTAAATTTAGACAACACAACTCTTTTATATAATGGAAATTCCTTAGAACTTACAAAAAATGAAATAATCATTTTGCATTCTCTCATAGAGAGTAAGGGAAAAGGAGTTTCTAGAAGTAAACTAATGAAAAAGCTTTGGGATGATGATATATATGTTAATGAGAATACTTTAACTGTTAATATTAATAGATTAAGAAACCGCATAGAGCAAATTGGAATAAAAGATTTAATAATAACACAAAAAGGCATTGGATATATAATATTATGATATTAAGTCAACTGTTTGGATGAAAATTCTAGATGGTTGGCTTTTTCTTAAGATACAAGAAAGATATAGTTATTTATATGAAGGATAAAAAGGGGGAAATGATAGATGAAGATAATTGATTATATGAAGATTAATAAAATATGGTTAATAAGCAATACAATAATTTTTATAATAATTAATTGTATATTATATAGCAGTAGTACTATAAATAAGAGTTTTCAAGATATTATGTACATGGATATACTTATTTTATTAACAGTATTTATAGCTTTTACTTATGGATTTATAAAAGAAAAAAATAAATACAGTAATATTTTAAAGTGTAATGAGGAATTAGATAATAAAACAACTGATTTTCATTTAAATGTATTTTCAAATATTTTAAAAAAACAAGGTCTAGAACATCTAAAAAAGGAAGAAAGTTTAAAAAACAATATAAATGATTTTGAGGATTATATTACAAAATGGGTTCATGATATTAAAATTAATATTGCTGTTACTTACCTATTATTAGAAGACTTGGAAGAGGATGAGTCGCAAAAGGTAATATTTGAAATGAAACAAATGGAGTTTAGTGTAAATCAAGTGCTATATGTTACAAGGGCAAATAATTATAATTTAGATGTAAAAAGTGATCAAGTAGCAGTAGGAGATGAAATTAGAAGGGCAATAAAAGAGAATGCAGGATTTTTCATAAACAAAAATATTGAAATAATATTAGAGGTTGAAGGGTTTAATATAATAAGTGATAGAAAATGGATTCACTATATCCTTTCTCAAATTATTAATAATAGTAGTAAGTATACTAATGAAAATGGACAATTACACATTTTCAGTAAAGAGGATAGCAAGGCTTATTATTTACATATTAAAGATAATGGGATTGGTATTCCTAGAGAAGATATAAAAAGAATATTTAATAAAGGATTCACTGGGAAAAATGGAAGGTCAAGAACTAAATCAACTGGTATTGGTTTATATTATGCAAAAAAAATGTGTAATAATTTAAATATAGATTTGAAGGTAGAAAGTGAAGAGGCAGAGTACACTGAATTTATTCTAAGTTTTTACAAGTTAGCAGATTACTACAATGTTACACCAATGTCACATTAGAACCTGATTTGTAACCTTGATAGGTGGAGGAGTGGTCAGATATAAATTATACTATAGATACGAGGTGATAATATGAATAAAATTGTAGCGGTATCAAAGTTAATTAAAGAATATGGAAGGTTAACTAATAAACATAAAGTATTAAAGGAAGTAGATTTAGAAATTAATGAAGGTGAATTTATTAGTATAATGGGACCTTCAGGTTCAGGAAAAACTACCTTTTTAAATGTCATGTCAACGATAGACAAAGCAACTTCAGGAGAGGTTTTAATTGATGGTAAAGATGTTAACAGTCTAAAAGAAAATGAATTAGCTAGGTTTAGGAGAGACGTAATAGGTTTTGTTTTTCAAGATTTTAATTTGTTAGATAATATGACAATAAGAGATAATATTGCATTGCCATTAACACTAAACAATGAAAAGGTAGAGATAATATTAGAAAAGATTAATAAACTAACAAAGCTCTTAGGCATAGAAAAGCATCTGGATAAATATCCTTATCAATTATCAGGGGGCCAAAAGCAAAGAGCAGCAATTTGTAGAGCATTAATTACATCTCCAAAGGTGATTTTTGCAGATGAACCAACGGGTGCAATAGATTCTAAATCAGCTATAGAAGTTCTTGAATGCTTCGTAAATATAAATAAAAGTTGTAATACTACGATTATAATGGTAACTCATGATCCTAGGGCTTCAAGCTATTCAGATAGAGTGATGTTTTTGAAGGATGGAAGTATAAGTGGTGAATTAGATAGCAATGGAGATAAAAGTGAGATGTTTAAAAAGATTCTTAATATGATAGCTATGATGGGAGGAGTTAGTGATGAACTCATTTAAACTATCATTGATGCTTTTTAAGGATAACATAAAGGTATATAAACTTTATTTACTTATTACAATTGTATCTGTTGCAACTTTCTATAACTTTTTAGCAATAGGAGACAATGAGGCATTTATCGAAATTAGTGAAAGATTTCAGGCAGCAAGTGTAGCAAGTCTTTCATGTGGATTTATTTTAGTATGTACAGTAGTATATTTTATATTTAATGCAGATAAATTTTTCTTGTTAAATAGGCAAAAGGAGACTGCCTTATATATGTTAATGGGAATTACCCAATTAAAAATTGGACAAGTATTTGCAATAGAAAGTTTATTACTTGGAGCTACATCTATATGTAGTGGACTTATATTTGGAGTAATCTTATCTAAACTATTTTTTATGCTACTCGCAAAATCCATATTTTTAAATGTAGAAATACCTTTCAAAATTTCATTAAATGCTGTCTTTATAGTAATCTTAGTATTCTCATGTATTTTTGCAATATTAGGTTATAAAAAATATAGAGTAGTAAAGAAAAGTAAACTCATAGATATGATTAATGCTACAAAGGAAAAAGAAGAACTACCAAAGTTAAGATATTTTAAGGGTATCTTAGGGGTTCTATTAATTTTAGCTGGTTACTTAGTTGGCGTTATGATTAAAAGATGGGAGCTAGATTTGCTGTTTTCATCTATGACAGCGCTATTATGTGTTTCAATAGGTACATACTTTTTCTTTGGAAGTTTCATGTCCATAGTCTTTAATAAGATGATAAAAAATAAAACCATGGTATATAAGAATGTTATGTTAGTAAGTATTTCTAATATGTACTTTAGACTAAAGGGGAATTATCGTAATCTAGCTATGACAGCAATGTTATGTGCAGCAGCTATAACAGCCTTTGGAGTAAGCTTATCCTTTGAGAAAGTTGCACAAAAAGAAGCTATTAAGCAATCTCCATATAGTTTTAGCTATGAAAGTAATGATGAAAAATCAAAAGAAAAAGTAGTGGGAATAATTAATGAATCTAATCACGAGTTAATTGGAATTAATGAAAATAAATTTATTTTAGGAAAGATTGATTATATAAACTATCATAGAAAAGTAGATTATAAAAATGAAGCAATAATAATAAGCTATTCAACATTAAAAAAGAACTTAGAGTTTCTAAATTATAAAGTAACAGATAACATTAAGCCTAAGGGATGCGAGGCTGTTTTTATAATAAGTGCAACAACATTAGCATCTCCATTAAATGTTCTGAAAGAAGAAATTAAAATAAAAAATAGAGAGTATGTAATTAAAAAACAAGAAGATGCACCCTTTACTGGGATTATAGACAAATTAGGAACAAAAAATATATATATTTTAGAAGATGATGAATATGAAAAGGTTAAGGAAGGCTTTAATGAAACATCTTTAAATTGCGTTCAAATAAGTAAAGAGAAAGAGGCAGATCAATTAATATCCAATATAAGGGAAGTTATGCCAAAGGAGAAGGTATATCCACATATTAACGAATACACATGGGATTATTATGCAATAGAAATATTTCATTTTTTAGGGCTAATAATGTCTATAATATTTATACTTTCAACCTTTAGTACAATTTATTTTAAAATATTAAAGGATGCCTTCATGGATAAAGAGCAGTACAAAACACTGAAGAAAATAGGCATGAGTAAAGCGGAAGTAAAGAAATCTGTGCATGTACAAGTTGGAATTTCATTTATTTTACCTGGTAGTGTAGGAATACTGCATAGTATTATTGCAATTAAGATGTTAGAACAAATAATGAATTTTTCGTTTAATACTCAGTTAATAATTGCGCTATGCTTATATTCAATAACAATGATTTTATTCTATTTTTTCATAAGTAATGATTATGTGAAGATGGTCTATGAGGAAGGCGATAATAATGATTAAAAAGATACTAAAGATATTAAAAAACATTCTTATTGTCATATTAGCGTTATTAATAATTATATCTATAGTAGGTCAAGTTCGAAAATATCTAGAAAAAGACGATGTTAATCCTTTAGGTACATTAGTTGAGGTTGATGGTAAAAAAATGCACGTATATTCTGAGGGTGAAGGAAAGAAAACAATTGTTTTAATGCCAGGTTTAGGAAGTATTGCACCTTCAATTGATTTTAAACCTTTAATTAAAGAGTTTAAAAAAGACTTTAAAGTAGTGGTTGTAGAACCTTTTGGTTATGGATTTAGTGAAGAAACTTCAAAGGAACGTAGCGTAGAAAATATTGTTGCTGAAACCAGAACGGCATTGAAAGAGGCCAATATAGATGGACCATATATACTTATGCCTCACTCTATATCAGGGATATATGCTCAGTATTATGCAGAAGTTTATCCAAAAGAAGTTGAAGCAATAGTTATGATGGATACAACATTAGTTAAGGCATGTCTAGAAGAAGCGGATAAAATTGATTTACCCATGGGTAAAAAGCTATATATGGAAGCTACTGTAGGAAATTTTTTAGGTATTGATAGGATATATTATAATAATATTTACAAAGATGAAGCTTGTTTTTCAGAAGAGGATAAAAATGATTTAGTAAAAATGGGAGTTCAAAATACATTTAACAAAACTATAAAAAATGAAATTAATATGATATTAAAGAATTGTGGAACAGTGAATAAAACTAAAATGTCAAAGGAGTTGCCAATACTTAAATTTATTGCAATTAGATCTATGAAAGATATACCTAATGATAAATATACAAATATAATGAATAAAAATTTAGATGAATTTAAGGAGTATAATAAATTTAGTTATTCTGATCTAGAAGGAAGACATTATATTTTCTATACGAAATCAAAAGAAATTGGGAAAGAAACTCGAGGGTTTTTAGGCAAATATGATAATTAATATTATTAAAAAGAAAGGCGGAGTAGTGGATTTTAAAGGGACCAATAGAACTATAAATTATTAAATTTAATTCTCCAACCAATATTAGAAGTGATGAAGGAGTATATGTTGAAGAAATTTCCAAGTATTAAAGGGACCTATAGTTCATACAATTCAATGGAAAAAAATCCATTTACCAAATTAGTATAGTTTAGGTTATAATATATCTAAGTCACAACAGTTAAATAATGTGGAATATGGAGGTCTTGTCAAATGAATAAGAAATTAGTCTTAGGTGTAATGTTAACAGTAAGTTTGTTTGTAACACCTATAAAAAATGTATATGCTGATTCATATAAGAGTGTTACTATAGGGGATGATTTGACGAATCAACAGAAAGAAAACATGCTAAAGTATTTTGATGTAGATAGGAATAGTGCGAGTGTTGTTGAAGTTACAGCTAGTGAAGAGAAGAAATATCTGGGAGATACAGTATCTAGAGCTCAATTAGGTAATAAGGCGATATCATGTTCTTATATTGAGCCAACAACTACTGGTGGTTTAGTAGTCAATACAAATAATGTAACTTGGGTAAATGCTAGTATGATAAAGAATGCCCTAATTACAGCAGGAATTGAGAATGCTAATGTTAAAGTTTCTGCACCATTCACTGTATCCGGTACGGCAGCTATGACTGGCATATTAAAGGGATTTGAAAATAGTAAAGACGGTAAGAAATTAGATGAAAGTACAAAGAAAACAGCTAATGAAGAGGTCGCAGTTACAGGCAAACTAGGTGAAAAAATTGGACAAGATAAAGCAGCGGGATTAATCAATGAAGTAAAGAGTGAAGTTATAAAAGATAAACCTAAGAATGAGGCAGGTATAACAAAAATAGTAAATAATGTAACAAATAATTACAATTACAATCTGTCTAAAGATGATGTAAGTGGTATTGTTGGATTAATGAAAAATGTAAATAAATTAAACTTGGATTACAGCAAAGTAAAAGGACAGCTTGAGGGTGTAGCTAGTACAATGAAAAATACATTAGAGAGTGATAAGGCTAAAAGTTGGTTCTCAAGTGTATGTGATTCTATTGGAAATTTCTTTAAGGGAGTATCAGATAGTTTAAAATCATAAATGAGATGAGTGTGGGAGGTATAAGTTTAATAATAAAAAGGTAGACTTGAAAAGTGGTAACAGGGGTTCACTGGTTATTAGAGATGTCTTCTGTATTTAAGGAAGGCACCTTTATATAGTGGATTACACCCATCAGGCTTCGCCTCCACCATACATAAACAACAATTTTGTACAAATGAAAACCCTTGAATTCAGGGGTTTTCGTTGTTTTTTGGTGAAAATATAAGGCGAAACTTATGATTTGACCATAAGTTTTTGGGGTAAATTAAAATAAATGCATACTAAAATAAACCCCTACCGTAGAATATCTTGAATTTACGTAAGCTGACATCGCTGAAAAGAGGGGAGGATACTGACAGACCTATAGACCTGATGGACACCGTGCTTCGCAGACGGTTTTTAAGGAAATTTAGCACGCTCTCTTGACAACTTAAAACAAATATGACATTATATTATTAATAGACAGACAGTCAGTCTGTTGTAAGGAGATGTACAAATGAGGATAGTAAAAGAAGCTGAAGAACGCAGGAAAGAAATACTTGACGCGGCGGATGAGCTTTTCTGTCAGAAGGGCTTTGACGGCACAAGCACAAACGATATTATCGAAAAGGTCGGAATTGCGCGGGGAACACTATATTACCACTTCAAGTCGAAGGAGGGCATTATGGACGTGCTGATTGAGCGATATAACGTCCGTATTTTAGGCGCGGCGCAGAAAATTGCCGCAGACAAGAGCATGCCCGTAAACAAGCGCATTATGCGCGTTGTAATGGCACTGAACATAAGTGGCGGAAGCGGCAAGGAAATTATGGAGCACATTCACAAGCCACAGAACGCGCTTATGCATCAGAAAATACAAAAGGTAATATTAAACGGTGTTACGCCGATACTGACGGGAATAATCTGCGAGGGCATTGAGCAGGGACTGTTCAGCACGCCGTTCCCGTATGAATGCGTGGAAATGGTTATGTCATATACAAATACCGTTTTTGATGATGATATGGTTAAAATGACAAGCGCGGAGCGCGCTTCACGCATACAGGCGTTTGTTTTCAATGTAGAAAGGCTGCTCGGTGCCGAAAGTGGAAGTCTTATGTACGTTATGCAGATGTTTGGTAGCGGAGATGGAGGCAGCAATGAATAATTCGGGAAAATCCTTCGGAAAATTTCTGATTATCTGGCTGGGGGAACTGATATCTAATATCGGTACTGGAATGACGGCCTTTGGTCTTGGAGTGTATGTGTGGCAGCTGACACATTCAGCGGTGGATGTCTCAATGGTGGAAATGGCGGCGCTTCTGCCGATGATTTTATTAAGTCCGGCTGCGGGGGTTCTTGCAGACCGATTTGATAGAAGACTGCTCATGATACTGGGAGATATTGTATCAGCGTTTGGGCTGATTGTTATGCTGGGGCTTATGAACAAAGGGCATATTCAGGTGTGGCAAATCTGCCTTTGTGTGGGATTTAGTTCAGCATTTGTAGCATTGCTCGATCCGGCATATAAAGCAACAATTACGGATTTACTGACAGAGGATGACTATGCAAAAGCAAGTGGAATGGTGTCAATTGCATCCTCTTCCAAGTTTTTGATTTCACCGATTATTGGCGGTTTAATTCTGGCAGCTTCCGGTATGGAAGTGATACTTACCATTGATATTCTGACTTCTGTTGTAACGGTTGTTGCAATCTTTACCGTAAGAAAATCTCTTGCGGTAAAGTCACAGGTTAAGAAAGAAATGAGTTTTTTCAAGGACTTAAAAGAAGGATGGCAGATTATTATCCAGGCTAAGGGAGTCATGCTATTAATTATACTTGTTTCCGTCTTAATGTTTTATATGGGATTTATTCAGGTCCTGTCAAAACCAATGATCCTATCCTTTGCCAGTGAGAAAACAACTGGAATTCTGCAGACAGTAGTTGCCTGCGGTATGATGGTGTCCAGTATCATGATTGGTAGTGGAATATTAAAGAGCAAATATGTAAATGTCATGGTGGCAAGCTTTATTGCGAGTGGTATTACTATGGCAGGATTTGGTGCAACGACAAGCATGACCGTCATTATTATTTCTGGATTTTTATTCTTTGCTTCGCTACCATATGCGACTGCAAGTATTGATGTTCTCATAAGAAAATCCATTGATAATGATAAGCAGGGTAGGGCATGGGGACTTATTTCTTTGATTTCACAGCTGGGATATGTAATTGCTTATATTTTGGCAGGTGTTCTTGCAGATTATGTATTTAATCCAGCACTGGTAGAAGGCGGTGTGCTGGCGGATACTGTTGGAAAAGTCATAGGAACTGGTGAAACAAGAGGAATCGGATTCTTACTAATCCTTGCCGGAATAGGCCTTGTAATTACGGCACTGATTGTATCTAAATCAAAGACTATCCGTGGAATGGATTCCAAGAAAGAAGCAGAAGGTAGTTTGGAGGCAGAACAATCATTTAATGATGAGAGCTTTCGAAGCAAAGATATATAGTCAGAAGGAGAAAAAATAATGTTTTTTAAAATTGTAAAGAATGATTTCAGCAGGAAGAAAATCATAACTGTGACAGTATCTGTGTTTATAACCATGGCAGTTATTTTAGGAGCTAGTGCAACAAATATCATTGCAAATCTGATTCAGTCGATGTCCCAGTTGCAGGAACGTGCAGTCCCAGCTGACATTACTCAGATGCATTCCGGAAAATATGATCAGGCAGAAATCGATAAATTTACGAAAGAGCAGCGTGAGAATATAGCGAAGCAGGAGACGATGGTTCTTCTGGATTTTGATGGAGGGAATATCCATTTTGGCAAAAATAAAACGATGGCTGGAACGGTACAGGATATTTCATTTGTTGTACAGAATAAGAAATTTGATTTTATATTGGATCTGGATAATGAAAAGCTGGAGGTAAAGGCAGGTGAAGTGGCGGTTCCCATCTACTTCATGGAAAAACATGACTTGAAAATAGGTGATCCGATTACGGTGAAAAGTGAAGGATACCTGAAAGAGTTTGTCATTTCAAATTATGCAAGAGATTATGAGATGAACTCTTCCCTTACGTCTTCGAAGCGGTTTGTTATTAATCAGGCGGACTATGATGAAATGATTGAAAAGCAGGCAGGGGAAGTGGAATATCTTATTGAATTTAAACTGAATGAAAACGGGGATTCTCAGGCTGCTTTGACTGCATATATGGTTGCAGGTCTTCCGGCAAACGGTCCGACAGTGGTCGGAAAGATATTTATGGTGTTTAATGCTATGTCAGATGCGGCAGTTGCGATGGTAATTATACTTATCAGTATTCTGCTGATTATTATAGCGACCTGCTGTATCAGACTTACCTTTCTGGCAACTATTGATGAAGATTTAAGAGAAATTGGTGTTATGAAAGCGATGGGAATATCTAAAAAGGATATAAAGAAGGTATATCTTATCAAATACAGGGTTATGTCAGTAGTAGCCGGTATAATAGGCTATCTGCTTTCCTTTGTAGTGGTAAATCTGTTTAACGGTAAAATGAGACTTTATATATCTTCGGATTTATCAGGAAACTTAAAATATGTACTATCTCTTACAGTTCCATTATTTGTATATTCTATAATTGTGATGTACTGCAAGAAAGTGCTGAAAAAAATAGATAAGATTTCTGCGGTGGAGGCATTGCGTTCAGACATCATGGAACGTGGAAAGAACCGGAAATACAGTTTTCCACTGCTTAGCAACAAATTCCTGCGCACCAATGTTTACATGGGAATTAGGGATGTATGGAAGCGTTTCAAATTATACAGGTTACTGATTTTTATTTTTGCTGTATGTACGGTTATTGTAATTCTTCCGTTAAATATGTATAACACCATGAACTCACGGTCATTTTCCACATACATGGGAATAGGAAAATGCGACATGAGAATCGATCTTCGAAAGACAGATACGATTACAGAAGATTTTAAAAAGCTGCAGGAAGAGTTGAAGAATGATTCGGATATTGAAAAGTATGCGGCCTACATAACATGTTCATACCAGGTCAAAAATGCGAAAGGTTCCTGGGACTATATTAATATTGAAACCGGAGATTTTTCTGTATTTCCATTAAATTATGTGGAAGGGAGAGCAACGAAGGGTGAAGGGGAAATCTCAGTTTCCTATGCAAATGCGTCAAAAGACGGATTAAACAAGAAAGTGGGAGATGAAATAGTAGTAAAGGCTTTCGAGGCAGAGAAGACTATGAAAATATGTGGTATTTATCAAGATATTACAAATGGTGGTAAAACATCGAAAGCGGATACCAGTCTTGGTTTAAATGAAGATGCCGTTCTTTGGTATATTGTGAACATGGATGTGGTTAAAGGTGTTGATATTAGAAAGAAAATGAACTACTATCAGAATACCTATGATTCTGCGCAGGTAAATGATATCAAAGAATATACTGGGCAGACTCTTGGAAATATCATTGATCAGATGAGCATAATTGTTATAGGCTCAATCGCAATTGCAGTAATAATTGTTATACTTATAACTGCATTATTCATTAAGATGTTATTGTCAAAGGATATGTCCCAGATTGCAATCATGCGGTGTGTGGGATTAACTTCTAAAAATGTTAAACATCAATATATGGCAGGAACTTTGATGGTACTGATATTGGGAATCATACTTGGAGTGCTGGCTTCTGATTATTTAGGGGAGTTTCTTGTAAGTTTGGCAATGTCGCCAATGGGGGCTGCAAGAATTCAATTTGTTAATGTTGCATGGCAGACCTTACTGCTATGTCCGTTAGCGTTGATTTTAGTAGTTGGAGTTACTATATCTGTGTGTTGCACGGTAACAGTAGAAGATGATTTATCTGTAACTTTAAGAAGTTAGAACTGCTGAAAAATAAGGCATTCCGGGATGTCACTGTGGATATAGACTTTGATTTGAATATTTTACATTGGAGGAATATATATGAGCAATATATTGGAAGCTAGAAGTATGAACAAAAAAGTAGAGTTATGGAAAGACAATGAGCTTCATATCTTAAAGGATGTAAACTTTGCGATAGAAAAAGGTGAATTCGTTACGGTCATGGGGCCATCTGGAAGTGGGAAGTCAACACTGCTATATAATGTAAGCGGTATGGATAGAATTACTTCTGGCAGTGTGAAATTTAAAGGCAGTGAAATGGTTGGACTAAAAGAAGAAGAACTGGCGAAGATTAGGCTTAATAACATGGGATTTATCTTTCAGGATATTAATCTTTTAAAGAATCTGTCAGTGATTGACAATGTTATGTTTCCTGCCTTTGTATCAAAAGATGCGGATAAAAATATGGTAAATCAAAAAGCAAAAAAGCTACTTAAAATGACAGGAATTGAAAAGCTTGCAGATAATAATATCATCCAGGCATCTGGTGGACAGCTGCAGAGAGTCGGCATCTGTAGAGCGCTTATAAATGATCCGGATATCATATTTGGAGACGAACCGACCGGAGCATTAGATTCCAATTCGGCAGCAGAGATTATGTCAATTCTTGCAGGGATAAATAAAAAAGGAACAACCATAATGCTCGTTACGCATGATGTAAAGGTGGCAGCAAAAACCGAAAGAATATTGTATATGGTAGATGGAAATATAGTTGCACAGAAGAAAATGCGTAAATACGATACGCAGCATGACGATATTAAGGAAAGGGAAGAAAGCATTATGAAATGGTTAGTGGAAAATGGATTCTAATTTTTCATTGGCATTCACATAAAGTTCGTATAGAAAATTTATTAGGTAAGTTCGAAATGAAAAGTTCTTAAGAATGTATGTAAGGAAAGACTTAAGATAATTCATAAAGAAAGTTCCTGATAAAGAAGAAAGATAACTATTTGAATAAAGGAGCTATTGATATATGAATTTTTATTTCGCACCTATGGAAGGGTTGACTGGGTACATTTATAGAAATGCCCATAACACTTTTTTTAATAATATAGATAAATACTTTTCACCTTTTATTGTTGCAAATCAAAGCGAAAGTTTTAAAACTCGGGAATTAAATGATATTTTGCCTGAAAACAACCAAGGACTAGTTTTGATTCCACAATTACTAACCAATAATGCAAAAGATTTTATTCATACTTCAAAGAAGATAAAGATGTTAGGATATAATGAGATCAATTTAAATTTAGGATGTCCCTCTAGAACTGTAGTTTCAAAAAATAGAGGATCTGGATTTCTTTCAAAAAAAGAAGAACTTGATGTGTTTTTAGACGAAATTTTCTCTCAATCGATAACAAAAATCTCACTAAAAACCAGGATAGGAAAAGACCGACCTGAAGAATTTTATGATTTAATTGAAATATTTAACAAGTACCCTATAGAAGAGCTTATTATTCATCCAAGGATTCAAAAAGATTTTTATAAAAATAAGCCTAATCTGAAAATCTTTAAGGAAGCCTTGAATTTAAGTAAAAATCCTGTTTGCTATAATGGTGACATTTTTACAATCAAAGATTACAAGGAGTTTTCAGCTGATTTCCCTAATGTAGATACTTTAATGTTTGGCAGGGGATTATTAGCCAATCCTGGACTGAACAGCTACATTACAAATAATATTAAACTTGAAAAAAAATTGCTGAAAGACTTTCATGATAAAATTTATGAAGATTATAAAAGAATACTCTTTGGAGAGAGGAATGTCTTGTTTAAAATGAAAGAATTATGGTTTTATATGATTCCGGCGTTTTCTGATAATGTAAAGTATGCAAAAAAGATTAAGAAATCAGAAAGATTATATGATTACGATGAGGCTGTTTCAAGCTTGTTCAGAGAACAGGATGTTTTAGAAAATTGAGCTGAAAGTCATTAAATTATAGGTTAGAATGGAATAAATGCACACCGCTACGGATTTTGAACTTAGGGGTGTGCATTTTTAGCGTACTCATCATGAATACGATATAAGATCTCAATCATTCTTATTGCTAATCTACCAGAAAAAGAATATTGCAAGCCAGCAAGTTCTGTTAAATCAGTGAAGCACAGAAAGAAAATATTATATTTTTATAGGTTATCTAAAAAAAAGTCTTATGTATTTAATTTCCTATTATTCCATAAAACATTAGGGTTTGCATATCTTGAATATATTTATCGGAAACCTTACTATAATTAACATTACTTTCGGCAATTGATATTATCTCTATAAATCTCATAATTGTATCAGTTGGAATTGTCTTATCTATGGTTCCATCATCTTTACCTACTTCAATATAATCCCTAAATAATTCAAACTTATTTTTGTTTACACTCTCTGTAATAAGCTTAATTAGAACTTTATCATTTAGAGCCTCCAGGGTAAAATATTCACTTAAAGATTTACTTATGTAATTAGAACATAAAGAAAGAGCCTTAAGTATTTTTTCTTTAAAGTTCATATCGGTATAAAGCAATTTTCTTGCGGCCTCTAATACATCTCCCATAAGAGAATTAACACATTCAGCGACTAAGGCATCTTTATTCCCAAAATAATTATAGATTGAAACTTGTGATACATTGGCTTGGGAAGCGATTTCTTTGACATTTACATTTACAAATCCTTTTTCTTTAAACAACCCATTAGCAGCATTTACTATTGATAACTTTTTTTTATTTGTTCTAATCTCATATTTATTCATTTGGACCTCCAATACGTAAGTTTTTATTCAATTATATCATAACAGTTTTGAAATATAAGATTGATATTTCAAAACTATTGAATTGGGAATAATTAAATGTTATAGTTAATTTGAAATATGTACATATGTATTTCAAAACTTTAAGTGAGGTGGATGTATTGAAAAATGTAATATACTACTTTAGTGGAACGGGAAATAGTTTAGCTATAGCAAAGCATATTGGTAAATATTTAAAGGATACTGAGGTTGTGCATATTTTAGCTTTAAATAACTCTATAGAAATAGATAGCAGTTATGAAAGAATTGGGTTTGTATTTCCGGTGTATGAATTGTACATGCCAAATGTAATGAAGGAAATTTTAAATAAACTTAAGTTCCAATCTAATCAATATGTTTTTGGAGTAGCTTCTTTTGCAGGTTCTAGAGGGATGGCATTGCAACAACTTAGGGAGATAGTAGATAAAAATGGTGGAAAACTAGCTGCTGAATTTAAAATAAGAATGCCTGGAAATTGGATTGTGGAATATGGTGGATTTCCAAATTTTCTTTGTAAGTTTCTATACAAAGGAGAAGGTAAAAAAATAGTAAAGATTATTTCAATAATAGATAAAAGGGAAAGAACAGCAATAATAAAAGCAAATATATTAGCTAAATTATTTAATAAAAATTCATTAGAAAGATTAGCAGCTCTGAAAAGTAGAGATGGCGAATTTAAAGTAAATAATAATTGTACACATTGTAAGATATGTAAGAGCATTTGTCCTATGGGTAATATTACAATGTTAAATGATATTCCTACTTGGAATAATAACTGCGAACAATGTATGGATTGTATTCAATGGTGTCCAGTGAGAGCTATTGAATACTCCAATAAGAATAACAATAGAAAGCGTTATTCGCACCCGGAAATAAAAGCAGAAGACCTTATGCTAAATAAAGTTAAGGAAATAAAGGAGTAGATTTATGAAGAGAGATGGGGCGAAAAGAGCAACTGGATAATTTTTATATGTAAAAAATATTAGTGAAATATAGGGTTGTTTTTAATAGAAATATGTAGTGGATTTTAAAGGTTGTGCTTCGCTCCCATAAATCCTGAACAGAGATGCTCAGGATTTTTTTATGCCTTAATTTAAAACATAAACATAGTAGTCTGTAATACTCCATTAATTAACAAAAGTGTGCACTGAAATAGTGTACGGTTTTATATTGTGCGCCCGGCATGGGCGCAATCTAATGGGTGAAAGTCCCTAGCACGGGTTAATAGTGCCAAGTGCATAGCTTAAGACAAGGGTGTCCATCGTGAGATGGAATCTGAAGGAAGTTGGCGGCCAAACTCCGGTCTGACGAACAGAAACTACATATAAGGCATATGCTTGTGGGTAAGTTTGCAATACAAAACGAAGCCCAAAACTATTCGAAACAAGTGGTGTAAATGTAGCAGATAGATGGAGTGAAAGATTGCGTTCTTACCCGGGGAGATCTGATAGGTAAGTTGTGGATATGAATTTAGAAATAACAACCCATACAGTGATGTATGGCTGAACTATCAGAAGTCAGCAGACGTCATAGTACCATGCAAAACGCGTTAGCGTGGGAAGGACTGAACAATAGGAGGTTTGGAATTTTGAAGGATACGAGAAAATATGATAAAAGCAGACAACTTCATAAAGAAGGCTCTCTACGAGAGAATAGAGTGGAACTCGAAGGTAATGTAGAAGTGCATAGTATTTCCTCTATGTCAGAAGAAGGAAGAAACGATGTGAATGAATATGATAATGGTTTACTCGAGCAGATATTATCGAGAGATAATATGAATAAAGCATATAAAAGAGTAAAAGCCAATAAAGGAAGTCATGGGATTGATGGTTTGACAGTAGATGAACTTCTACATTATCTAAAAGAGCATGGACAAGAATTAAGGCAATCATTATTAGAAAGTAGATATAGACCTCTAGCCGTAAGAAGGGTAGAAATACCAAAACCTGACGGTGGAATTAGGCTACTTGGAATACCTACTGTATTAGATAGAGTTATTCAACAAGCGATATCACAAACTCTAATACCAATATATGAAAAGAAATTTTCTGATAATAGTTACGGTTTTAGACCTTTAAGAAGTGGAAAACAAGCTGTTGAAAAATGTAGGGGATATATTAATGCTGGACATACATGGACGGTGAATATAGACCTTTCTAAATACTTTGATACGATAAATCATGATAAATTAATAAGGATACTATCGGAAGATATTAAAGATAGTAGAGTAATTTCTCTGATACGAAAGTATCTACAAAGTGGAGTGATGATAAATGGGGTATTTATGAATACAGAAGAAGGAGCACCTCAAGGCGGGCCTTTGTCCCCATTATTAAGTAACGTAATGTTACATGAACTCGATGTAGAACTAACAAAACGAGGACTAAACTTTTGTAGATATGCTGATGATGCGAATATATACGTCAAAAGTGAGAAATCAGCAAATAGAGTAATGAAGAGTATTACGAGATTTATTGAGGAAAAGTTAAAGCTTAGAGTGAATAAAGAAAAGAGTACAGTAGATAGACCTTGGAAACTTAAATTTTTAGGATTTTCATTTTACCGAGCAAAAGGTGAATACAGAATGAGAGTTCCTCAAAAACCTATAATCAAATTCAAAGCAAAGCTAAAAGAATTAACTTCAAGAAGTAATGCGATGAGCATGAAATATAGGTTTATGAAACTTAAGCAAGTGATAGTTGGATGGATAAATTATTTTGCTATTGCAGACATTAAAAGTATTCTTAAAACACTTGATGAATGGTTAAGGCGAAGAATTAGAATGTGTTTTTGGAAACAATGGAAAAAGATTAAAACAAAATATGGGAACCTTGTTAAATTAGGAATACCAAACAATAAAGCTTTGCAATATGCAAATACAAGGAAAGGCTATTGGAGAACATCCAATAGCCCTATATTAAACAAAACATTGACCAATAAATACCTTAAAAATATAGGATTAGTTTCTATATCTGAGACATATTTATTAAAACATTAATTTCTATTGAACCGCCGTGTACCGAACGGTATGCACGGTGGTGTGAGAGGTCGCTAAATAAATTAATTATTTAGCTCCTACTCGATTTTATATATAAACTTTAGTTTTTCGTAAGAAAATCGTTAAAATTAAAAATTTATTTTAATATAAAATCTAACTATAGAATAATTAAGGAGTTGGAATTTATGAAGATGAAAGCAAAAAAAATTATGATAATATTATTAAGTACTATGTTGATAAGCTCAGGGTTACATAGTAATAGTTTTGGAAAGGAAATAGAGAAGAAACATTTAGAGGTGAATAACAGTCAAAATTTACAGCGATTCACAGATGATTTTTTCAAGAAGAATATGGAGAAGCATTCAATTGCAGGAGCAGCTATAGCTGTTGTAAAGGATGGAAAAGAAGTATTTAAAAAAGGGTATGGGTACAGTGATATAGATAAGAAAATATCAGAAGATCCTGATAAGACTACTTTTCCAGCAGCATCAGTGAGTAAATTATTCACTGCAACAGCTATTATGCAACTGTATGAAGAAGGCAAAATAGATTTGAAAAAAAATATTAATGAGTATATAAATCATTACAAGGTTATTAATAATTATAAGGAACCAGTGACTTGCGGTAATTTATTAACTCATTCTAGTGGAGTTGACGAAGCTAGTGAACTTAATGGCACTACTTTAGATGAAAAATCCATACAATCACAGGAATATTATATGGATACCCATATTCCTAAGGTGGTAAGGGAGCCTAACACTGTTAGTAGATATTGTAACGAGGGGTATAACCTTCTAGGATATATTGTAGAAAAGGTATCTGGTATTACTTATGAAGAATATGTAAAGAAAAATATATTAGAGCCATTAAAAATGAATAATAGCTTAGTTAGATTAAAAAATAATAATACAGCTAAGGGTTATGGGTACGGAGGAATAGGCGGAGACTATAATGAAAGTCCTTTAGCTTATCAATATACTTCCGGATCTTCAGGGATAAATGCAACAGTTAAAGATATGGAAAATTTTATGATAGCTCACTTAAATAATGGAGAGTTTCAAGGAAAGAAAATTTTAAATGAAAAAACATCAACAATAATGAAGGATAAGCAATTTTCAAATGACAGCAGCTTACCTGGAATGGGCTATGGATTTATAAGAAGCAATAGAAATGGACAAGAAATATTAAAACATGAGGGTGCATTACCATCAGGTAGTACTACTACATTATTTTTAATGCCAAAGGAAGGTTTAGGGTTATATATTGCAACCAATTCAGTAAATTCACTTCCATTTAACTTTGAAGAAGAGTTTTTAAATAAATTTTATCCTACCACCAATAATAAGTTTAATGAAATAAAGAAAAATTCAATTAAAAATTTTAGTAAATATGAAGGAACATATAGAAACTATGATGGGATATCAAAAAGTAACATTATGAAGATCGGTTTTTTATTTGACCCTTCTATGAATATGAGAATTATAGCTAATAAAGACGGTACATTAACTCTTAAGGAGTATACTCTTGCTAAACAGAAAATCACTACAACTCTTGTTGAAAAGGAAGATGGAGTATTTGCAAGGGAAGATGGACGAGGAGATTTTGCATTTAAGATAAATGACAGTGGTAAAGTAACTTATGCATTTAATGATGTAAGCCATAATTCATTTGAAAAGATAAGTTTTTTTGATGAAGTAAATTTTAATATAGCTATATTTGCTATAGCTATGATTATGTTCGTTATTAATATAATTGAGCAATAGTTTTGTTTATAAAAAGGAGGTTTAAACAAACAGGGTGCAAAAGTTGTAGGGGCATAAAATTAATTAGAACAGCAAACTTAGTTATTAGTGCGTTTAATGTAGTTGGAATGCTTGGTGCAACTATAATGGCAATGACTATGATTAGTACTAATGATTTTACCTTTGCATGGTTACTTTATACTTTTTTAGGATTTCTAATAGTATCAACGGCTTTAAGTATTTGTGGATTAATTATTTTAATATATAATTGGGTTAAAAAGAGAGGAAGAAAAGCAGAAAAAATTTATTTTACAATCATAACTATAGTTAATTTTATTTTCATATGGTTCATATATTACTTTGATTTTTTAGGATTTAAAATATAACCTGAAACATCAATTATTTTGAAATATGGTACAATTTTATTAAAAACAGGTATTTGATGGGAGAAATAAGCGCTATGTTTAATGTACTGATTGTAGATGATGAAGTAGAAATAATTGAACTTATGGAAGTATACCTACTAAATGATGGGTATAAGGTGTTTAAAGCTACAAATGGGGTAGATGCACTTGATATAATTAATGAAGAAAAGATTCATCTTGTGATTTTGGACATAATGATGCCAGGAATAGATGGGTTGCAGGTTTGTATGAAGATTAGAAAAGAGTATAATATTCCAATTATAATGGTTAGTGCAAAGGGTCAAGACATTGACAAAATACAAGGATTATCTACAGGGGCAGATGATTATATGGTAAAGCCATTTAACCCAATGGAACTTATTGCTAGAGTGAAAGCTCAAATAAGAAGATATGTATATCTTAATGAAAATCACAAACCGTTTGACGATGAAGATATTATTGAAATAAAAGGGATTACTATAAACAAAAGAAATCATAAAGTTAATTTATTTGGTACAGAGTTAAAATTAACTCCAAAAGAATATGAGATATTGTTGCTATTGGCAAGTAACGGTGGGAAAGTATTTAATGCTGAGGATATCTTTAAAGAAATTTGGAAAGAAAAATATTTTGAAGGAAATAATACTGTTATGGTTCATATATGGAGATTAAGAGAAAAGATAGAGGATAATCCCAAGGAACCTAAAATAGTAGAAACGGTGTGGGGAGTGGGATATAAAATTGAAGAATAACAGTATTAAATATAATATACTCCTAAATTTTTTTACAGCTACGATAATGTCTATAATATCAACATTAGTAGGAGTTTTTTTAGTAATTATGTGGCTACATATTTTTTGCCAAAGTCTCTATATGAAATTTATTAATGATTATAATACAAATAGTTCAGTTATGCTGGGGATTAGTATAGGAGTGTTTGTGATTTTTATAGTGCTGATGTGCTTAATATTTATCAAAAAAATGAATAAAATCACTGATTATATAGAAGAAATATCACAAAATTTAAAGATAGTAGCTAATGGAAATATAGATATAAATATACCTATCAGAACAAAGGATGAGCTGGGAACATTAGCTTCAGATGTTAATAAAATGGCATATAGCATAAAAGAACTAATGAAAAAAGAAAGACAGTGGGAAAAGCAGAAGAATAACCTGATTACAAATTTATCTCATGATTTAAGGACTCCGCTTACTTCTGTTATTGGATTTTTACAGTTGATTGAAAAGAAAAATTATAAAAATGATAATGAGTTGCATCATTATTGCGAAGTTTCATTAAGTAAATCAAAGGAATTAAAGAGTTCAGTGGAACAACTTTTTGAGTTTACAAAGATATGTAATGGAGATGTAAATTTAAATAAATCTAATATATATTTACACCAATTAATAGAACAAGTTACCATTGGTTTTATACCGGCTTTTGAAAATAGTGGTATGGAATATAGAATATCTTCAAAAGATGCAGGTTTAATAATAGATGGAGATGCTATTTTATTAGTTAGAGCCTTTGAAAATATAATATCTAATGCAATTAAGTATGGTAGTAAGGGGAAATATTTAGATATAAATATAGGGAAAGAAAATAATATGGCTGTAGTTAGCTTTGTAAATTATGGAGATATAATAGAAGAAGAGAATTTGAAGAATTTATTCCAAAGGTTATATAGGGTACAAAGATCTTGTAATAAAAAAGATGGAACTGGACTTGGGCTTGCAATTGTAAAGACAATAGTAGAATTACATAATGGTAATATAGAGGTTGCAAGCTCTAAGGAAAAAACAGAATTTAAAACAAAATTACCACTTGATCAATAGGAACAGAAAATAGTAACTAATACCTTTTTTAACCTAGTTCTTGTTTTACTATATATTATTTTTTTATAAGAAGTTATGCCTTAAATTTAAAGGATTAAACAATAGAATTAAATGCATAATTTTAATATGGTTAGTCTCTATGTTAGGTTTATCTCCATTAACTTTATTAATAATAAAGTATTGTAATTTAATGATAAATGGATACTACGCAGCAGTTAATCACCTTAGGGGAGCCTTGGACTTTTTCCAAGGCTCTTATTTTTTTAAAAATATTATATGAGGTAACGAACCTAATATAATAACTTCTTCAAGATAGGTTAATATTAATTCCTTGACAGTTGTTTCTAAAGCATCGATATCCTTTTTTACGGGCCTCTAAGTGTTCTTTATGAGTAAATTTTGTAATATATTTAATTATAAAAAGAATTTTGTGGCTTAGAGGGGGAAAAGATGAATACATTAAAGCATTTATCTAAAGTTTTTGAGTCATCGGAGGAAATTATTTTTGACGATTCCTCCAAGATTGTTTTAATGAGTGATTGCCATAGAGGTGATGGAAACTGGTCAGATAATTTTTCGAAGAATCAAAATATTTATTTTGCGGCCTTAACTCATTACTATGACGAACACTATACTTATATAGAGATTGGTGATGGAGATGAACTTTGGGAGAATAAAAGACTTTCTGACATTAAGAGGGTACATAGCGATGTTTTCTGGTTGCTATCTAAATTTTATAATGAAGATAGGCTTAATTTTATTTTTGGAAACCATGATATAGTAAAAAGAAACGATAAATTTGTAAAAAATAATTTATATAAATATTTTGATGAACTCAAGAAAAGGTATATTCCTTTATTCGATAATATTAGGCTCCATGAGGGGATAGTATTGAGGCATAAAGTTACTAATGACAAAATCTTTCTAATACACGGGCATCAAGTGGACTGTCCAAATGATAAAATGTGGAGATTGACCAGATTTTTAGTAAGGTATTTATGGAGACCTCTTAACTTCTTTGGAGTAAATGATCCAACTAGAACAGCACAGAATTATCATAAGAAACAAGTAGTAGAAAAAAAGCTTATTGAATGGGTAATAAAAGAAAAACAGATGATGGTCGCAGGACATACACATAGGCCTATGTTTCCTGAAGTAGGTGATCCTCCATATTTCAATGATGGAAGCTGTGTTCATCCTCGATGCATAACAGCAATGGAAATTGATTTTGGTAATATCAAACTTGTAAAGTGGTATGTTAACACAAAGAAGGACGGAACTTTATTCGTAGACAGCGAAGTACTTGCAGGACCAAGAAAATTAAAGGATTACTTTGACGCTTAGAGATAATCTAAGTAACTTGCAGGACCCTCACTAATTAGTGAGGGTCCTCTTATGGTTTAATTTCGGGTATTAAGGTTTTTAGTCTTATCTTCCCCAGGGCTATTGTCAACGTACTCAACTAATTTTTTAATATTTCTCTCAGATAAAGTCTTATATACAAATCTGCCAGTGGCTTTAAATTTAACAAATAAAAGGTACATATTATCAGTTTTTAAAAAGCATTTCCATAAGTCGAAGAAATCTTCTCTCGAAACTTCATTCCACCTAAATTGTATAACAGTAACACTATTTGTATTTCTAAAAAATTGTCTGTATAAACTATCGCTAAAGGGAATTTGTTAATGGCTAGGCTATTCAAGTCTTAAAATATCGTATTCCTTATCAGAAGGGGATATTTTTTGAAAAATTATTCTATGTATATTTAATGTTAATTAAGTACATCATTATCTATAGGAACTACATTATGTTGAATTTATTTCCTGTAAAAATTATCTGATTGTAATAGTAATAATTTAATTAATGTTGCAGCTTGATCGAGATGATAATTACGAAGGTGATGATTTAAGCTGAAAATGGGTTAAATGGTTGGAAGTAAGTAAATGTTTAAATACATTATAAAATAAATGATTAATGAAAGGACATAATATGAGAGAAATAATATTGCACTGTTTTCAATGGAAAATCTCAGATATAACTAGAATTTTAGATAAAGTAAAAGAGTGTGGCTATACATCCATACAGGTTACTCCCGTGCAACCTTGCAAAAAAGGAGATGAATGGTGGACATACTATCAACCGCTATCATTTAAAATAGGTAATAGAAGTGGAACAAAGGAGGATTTAACAGAATTATGTTATAAAGCTAATAAAATAGGAATTAAAATCATCGTTGACGTAGTGTTACGACATTTAGCGGGTGATGAGAGTGGAAAGCTAATACCAAGTCAAACCGTAGATCAAAACCTACTAGATAACCCCAAATTTTGGACTAACGCAAAAAATACAGTGGATTATGGCAATAGAAATGCAATTGTTAATGGTGCTTTTGGATTACCAATGCTCAATTACAATGATGTAGAATTACAAAAAATTTATATAAATTTTTTAAAAGAACTAAAGAATTGTGGAGTGGGTGGGTTCAGAATCGACATGGGTAAGCATTTTGCATTAGAAAGTGAAGGAAGTTACTTTTGGACAAGGGTATTTGGTGAATTTAAAGATATGTTCAACTATGCTGAATGTATTGAATCCAGTAAAGAACTATTAAACAAGTATACACCTTTTATCAATGTGTTAACTGATGGTGATGCAACTGACCAGAGCAAGATGGTTATTTATGTAATGTCCCATGACACCGAGGAAAGCTGGGGATTTACTAAAAGCATGGATGATAATGTGATAACATCAAAATGGGGTTTACTATTAAAAAATCATAAAGAAAGTAATGTATTATTTTATATTAGGGCATATTCAGATTTATGGAAAATGGAAAATATTAAAAATATTAATTTGGCAAGATAAATGACTGCTATGGTTATTTTTGAAATTAGACTTGCTTTTAAAAAACTTGTATGTAAAAAATGATTAATAGAAAAAAGGGACTTTAAGGAGAGGGCGGAGGAAGGTTTGTCAATATGAGGAGACTATGATAGTATATAAGCATATAAGGAACTCCATATATTTTTTTTTGTGAATTTTAACTTTGTAATTTCTATTCTTATGAAGTTGTAAAAAGAAAATTGACAATAATTCTTATATATTAGAGTTAACAATAACGAATGGAGGAAATGAAATTATGGCTGATTTGCCAAATTGCCCAAAATGTAATTCAGAATACACTTACGAAGATAGAAGTATTTTTGTTTGCCCTGAATGTGCTCATGAATGGACTTTAGAATTAGAAACAGAAAGTAGTGAAGAGAAAAGGATTATCAAAGATGCAAATGGAAATGTATTAAACGATGGTGATTCTGTAACAATAATCAAAGACCTTAAAGTAAAAGGAAGTCCATTAGCCATAAAAAAAGGTACAAAAGTAAAAAATATACGTTTGGTTGATGGAGATCATAATATTGATTGCAAAATTGATGGGTTTGGAGCTATGGAATTAAAATCTGAATTTGTTAAAAAGGTATAAATCAAGGTTTAATGTAATAGAACCGAAATAGTGAACTTCACCCCATTGAATGATTATAACTAAAAAAGTTGTAAAATTCATCTGATGGGGTGTTTTTATATATAAATACTAAAAGGAGAATAAGTTTAATAAAATGATTCCATCCTTATTATACTTTCTATTTTGTTGACGTTTTCTAGTTCTTTTATTTTTTCTAATGAAATTCTTATGTTTTTTTCTGAACTTTTATGTGTAATAAATCCTAGTGGTCCATGATCATCGTGCCTTACATCTCCAGTAACGGACATAATGCTGACATTGTTTTTCCCAAATATTTTCGCTGTATCTCCTAAAACTTCTACTGTATCTTTAACATTAAGTCTAATATAGAATTCTGATTCATTTTCTTCTGATTTTTTCACTTCTTTAAAATCAGTCTTGTCACTTAGGTCTAATAAGTCATAAGGATTTACATTATTTCTTAATATGGATATTATATCACCTACAACTGCACTTCCAGTTGGAAAAGCTCCAGCGCCTTTTCCATATAGCATTAACTCTCCAACTGCATTTCCTTTTATCATAATAGCATTAAATGCATCGGCTACATTTGCCATTGGGTGGCTCGAAGGTATTAGGGTTGGATGTACTCTTAGCTCTAATTTGTTATTTACTTCTTTAGCTATTGCTAAAAGTTTTATTGAATAACCAAGTTTTTTAGCATATTCTATATCTATGTCACTAATACTTCTTATTCCTTCTCTATAAATACAATCATGATCTACCTTAGTTCCAAATGCTAGAGAAGACATTATTGCAAGCTTATATACAGCGTCAAAGCCATCAACATCAGAGGTTGGGTCTGCTTCAGCATAACCCTTTTCTTGCGCCTCCTTTAGTGCTTCATCAAAGCTAATCCCATCCATTGTCATTTTGCTTAATATGTAATTAGTTGTTCCATTTATAATTCCAATTATCTGATCAATCCTATTGGCTGTAAGGCTCTCATTAATCTCGCGTATTATTGGAATTCCACCAGCCACACTTGCTTCATAATAAAACAATACGTTTTCTTTCTCCGCTGTTTTAAATAACTCTTCGCCCCAGTTCGCGATAACTAATTTATTAGCAGTTACAATATGTTTTTTAGATTTCATTGCGCGTATCATATACTCTTTAGATTTATCGCATCCACCAATAAGTTCAACCACAATTTTTATACTTTCATCATTTATAATATCATCAATGTTATCTGTTAATAGGCCATTAGGTGCTTTGATATCTCTTTTTTTATTTATATCTTTTACAAGTATTTTAGCAACTTCTATTTCATAATTTGAACGTTTCATTATTTCTTTTCTATTTTCGTGAAGTATTTTCCATACACCCGTCCCAACATTTCCAAAACCTAAAATCGCTATTTTTACCTTTTTCATAATAGTTTTCCTTTCTAAACTTTAAAGTTATTCCTCCGTCATCTAAGGTGATGGAGGAATATAGTTAGGAACAAGACCTTATTTTGAAACCAGCTGCCAAAGAATTATTGACTTTTTATTGAACTGATTTTTCTAGAGCTTGCGTCAAATCGTATATAATGTCATCGATACCCTCAACGCCAATTGAAAGTCTTATCAAATCTGAAGTAACTCCAGCAGATTTTTGCTCCTCTGCGTTAAGCTCTGCATGAGTTGTACTTGAGGGGTGAATTACTAGAGATTTTGCATCTGCAACATTTGCAAGCAGCGAAAATAATTCTACATTATTAATAAATTTTTTTCCAGCTTCAAGGCCACCTTTTATTCCAAAAGTGAATATTGATCCTGCTCCTTTTGGTAGGTATTTTTTAGCTAAATCTTTGTATCTGCTCCCGTCAAGTTCAGGATAATTTACCCATGAAACATTTGGATGCTTACTCAAAAATTCAACAACTTTCCTAGCGTTTGTTACATGTCTCTCAACTCTTAACGATAATGATTCCAAACCTTGAAGAAATAAAAATGCACTTTGAGGGCTAAGCGTCGCACCGGTGTTTCTTAAAAGTTGAACTCTAGCTTTTAAAGCAAATGCTGGAGCACCTAAATTAGCATATACTATTCCATTATAGCTTTTATCCGGAGTTGTAAAATCAGGGAATTTACCGCTAGCTGCCCAATCAAATTTACCAGCATCAACTATAATTCCACCAATAGTAGTTCCATGTCCTCCAATGAACTTTGTTGCTGAATGAATAATTACATCTGCACCATACTCAATTGGACGGCAAAGGAAGGGAGTTGCAAAGGTATTGTCAATAATAAGGGGTATTTTATTTTCATGAGCAATATCCGCTACTGCCTCTATATCTAGAACATTTATTTTTGGGTTTCCCATTGTTTCAGCATAAAGTGCTTTTGTTTTATTCGAGATAGCTTTTCTAAAATTTTCAGGATCATCTGGATCAACAAATGTTACGTTAATTCCAAGTTTTCTAAGAGTAACATTAAATAGTTCATAAGTACCACCATATAGAGTGCTTGCAGCTACTATTTCATCGCCTGAATTTGCTACATTAAGTATTGCATAGAATGTTGCAGCTATTCCTGAAGCTGTAGCAAGTCCTGCTACTCCGCCTTCGAGAGCGGCTACTCTTTTTTCAAAAACGTCTGTAGTTGGGTTCATTATTCTTGAATATATATTTCCTTCTTCTTTTAATTGAAATAAATTTGCTGCATGATCTGCATTTTTAAAAACAAAAGATGATGTTTGATAAATTGGGACTGCTCTCGAGCCTGTAGTAGGGTCTGGAACCTGCCCTGCATGTACCTGTAATGTTTCAAAACTTAATTTTCGCTCACTCATATTAATTTCTCCTTTTATAATTATTTTTCTAAAAAAAAGCTGCTCTCCTATAAGGAAAGCAGCATGATTAACTTTAATAAACAATAAAATTGTATCATAAAATTTGCTATCGTCCTTATCTTTCAGATTTTACAATCTGATGGAATTGACACCATTGCACTTCTTTTAAAAATGCTGGTTGTCGGGCATCATCGGGCCAGTCCCTCTGCCGCTCTGGATAAGTTATATTTAGTTGTTAGTATTTAGTACATTATTTATTTAGATTTTTGGGAAAGAAAAAAAGCTACTTTCCTATAAGGAAAGTAGCAATAGTTAACTTTAATAAACAATAAAATTGTATCATAAAATTTGCTAACATCCTTATCTTTCAGATTTTACAATCTGCAGGAATTGACACCACTACATTCGAATAAGAATGCTGGTTGTCGGGCTTCATCGGACCAGTTCCTCTGCCACTCTGGATAAGTTGTATTCAGTTATTAGTATTTAGTATATTACTCATAAAAACAATTGTCAATACTTTTTTTAAAGATAAAATTATTTTAATTATGCCCTTTTATAATACTATATGCTGCACTGAACATACCAAATAAAATGCCAACGATAGGGAATATAATCCAATTAATGTGCCATAGATTAAAAACTAATCCACTGACAAGGAAGATACAGATTGCTAATGGCCATACGATAGCAGCAACTGCACCAATAAGTTTATTATCTTCAGTTTTTTCTTTTGAAAAGTCACCAATCTGTAAAAGAATACTAAAACTCTGCTTAATATTTCCAAAATATATAAAGAGGAAAACGGCAATAGCAATCATCACAAGTAAAACAACTACTCCGTAGCTAGATGCATTGTCGCCAAAAGCAGATGATACAAAAAGTGCAACTGGTGATATGACACATATGCACACACCTGTTATTACAGATATCATATGGGTTGATGCAAAAGCATTATTTTTTTGATTTACAATTACTTTTACATGAAGAGGTAAATCAAAACCGCTTTTTAGATACTTGTATTTTTCTAGCTTCATACCGGAATAAATGAATAAAGCTACAGCAGGTACACACAGTAAGAATAGTGCAATAATGCCAAACATATCGCTGAAATCTTTTGAAATTCCTTTACAGATAATGCCACCATCTATGAGAGTGGTAATTAATATTAATATAGCTGTTGCTACAATACATAAAAAAACACCTATACCCATCAATAAGCCAGATTCTTTTTTTGTAGTCATAAAGTTATCGGCCTCTTCTTGTGTAATGGTTTTAAGTATCGCACCCTTTTTCATATGTTCGATGCCAAGTTCATCAATTAATTCGTCAATATTGCCAAATTCTGAAATTACAATACCAATGGCCTCATTTTCTGATTTTCCATCATTCTTATTCTCGTTATATTTTTCTTCCATATTCCATAATAAATCATTTTTTAATTTGACCGTCTGATTTGTTCTTGGTAGGACTTTAAACATATTATCTAAATAATTTTTTATAGTTTCCATTCTAATCCCTCTCCTTAATAAATTTATTAATAACTTCTTTTGTTAAGCTCCATTCTTCACATTTTTCTTTATAGTAGGTTAAACCTACGGGGGTGATTTTATAATATGTGCGTCTTTTACCAAAGGTTTCGTCTTTATAGAAAGATTCGATATATCCATTCTTCTCAAGACGGTTGAATGCTGAATAGAGTGTGGTCTCTTTCATAACATACTTCTCCTCTGATAATTTTCTGATGTTTTTTGATATTTCATACCCGTAGGATTCGCCATCTTGAAGCATAAAAAGAATAATCGTATCATTATATCCTCGAATTACATCGCTGCTTATCAAATTATATCCTCCTTTGCTTTTACTGCATCTGTAGTACTTTGTCTGTCGTAGTAATTCAAGGATAACACAATTACTACGACAGGTAAAGTATTTTCTGAAATTTGCATAGATGTAATATTACTGTAAGTTTTGAAGATGGTACCTTATAGATTATTATGATAAACTATATACAGTAATAATTAGATTGGAAGGAATGGTGAGTTATGGACATAATATTTTTATTAAAAGCAATTATAATAGCAATAGTAGAAGGGGTAACTGAATTTATCCCAGTATCGTCTACAGGACATATGATATTGATTGGATGGGCAATTGGGTTTGAGGGAGAGTTTGTAAAGATGTTTGAAGTTGTAATCCAACTTGGAGCAATAATGGCAGTTGTTGTTTTGTATTGGGAGAAGATTAGCGAAAGTATAATAGAATTTTTTAAGTTTATATTTACTAAAGGAAAAGAGGGAAAGAAAGGATTCAGATTTGGGATAAATGTTATTACGGCATCTATTCCAATGGGAATTGCAGGAGTAGTATTATACGATAAAATAAAACTATTGTTTACACCAGAGGCTGTTATAGTAGGATTCATAGTTGGTGGATTATTGTTACTAATAATCGAGAAGAGAGTTAGAAACAGGGATCATAAAGTAGAAAGTATAGATAGCATAACGCCTATACAATCATTTAAGATCGGTTTATTACAACTGCTTGCAATGTGGCCAGGAATGTCAAGAAGTGCTTCTACAATTATGGGCGGATGGATTGCAGGATTATCAACACCAATAGCAGCAGAATTTTCATTTTTCATAGCGATTCCAGCTATGATAGGGGCAACAGGAAAAGATTTATTTGAATTTGATTATTCTGTAATGACGAAAACATTATGGATTTCATTAATAGTAGGATTTGTTGTAGCCTTCATAGTATCTTTGATAGTTATGAAAAAATTTGTGGATTATTTGAAAAAGAAGCCAATGAAAGTCTTTGCAATATATAGAGTAGTAGTAGGTATTTTACTTGGAATATTAGTATTAACTAAGGTTATTATTTTAGCATAATCATAGAGAATAAATAGCAAGAGGTATTTTTTCTTATATAAATAGTAAAAGGAGAATAAGCATATGGGAAATAATAAAGTATTAAATATTATAACCTCTATAATGATAGTAGCATCTATAATTATGGCTTTTTTTCTTTATGAAACAGTAAAGGGAAAAAATAAAATTACATATGTATTAAGTGATATGAAGACGGCAGTAAATGATGAAGGTAAAGACCAAATTTTAAAAAATGAAATAAACGAAGTAAAGGTTATAGATATAAACTTTCCTTTTATAAAAACAAGTATTGAGAGTACAGCAACGGATTGTTCAACAATTGGGAGTAGTATATTCCAGAAATATCAGGTAAATACACTTAAGAATAATATTAGTGAAATGGAGTTTGATGGGCTTCAGTATGAAAGTAATAAAATTATTAAAGGTAATCTAAAAGACTTTCTAATTGAAATTACTTTTAACACAAGATACTTAAAAGATGATGCAAATCTATTAAAGAATTCTATGATAGAAGGTAAAAATAGACCTTTATTTAGAACAAGGTTCCATATAAAGGTTACAGATAAACCATTTACATATGAGCTAGTTGAAATAGGTAAGGATTTAGGAAGATAAGGTGTGCAGGAAGTAGGGAAAGATATGAATAAAAAGAATAAGATATTAATTAGTATATCAATAATTTTAGTTATATTTTGTATTATAGGTGGATATTATATATATAATATCAAAAGCAATTACAGTAAAAACCATCCGATTATAGAATATAAAGATACTTCAAGACTTCAATATATAGCAGGTCCAATGCTTGAAAAATATCTAGGACAATATAAAATTAATACTAAGAATAAGGTAAATGAAAAGATAAGTTATTATACTTATAAAAGCAGTCAACTTATTGCAGGGGATAGTGGAACTTTTGCAATATCGGCAATATTTGATGTGGAGCCATATGATAAAGGTGACCTTAGCAAGCTAAGTAAATGGGGTTTAATAGATAATGATGGAATGATTCATTGTGATTGGACTTTAATTATAAGTAAGTTTGAAGGTAATAAGTATAAACTTTTAGATGTTTTACAAACCAGCGATGTAAAGAAAAAATTAGGTATATCAAAGAAAAATAGCAATATAATAGAGCCAGTAGTAACAGCGGATAAGTGTAAATATAAAATAGAAGAAGATGATGTGTATATAACTTATGATGGCGGTGTAAATTGGACTAAAATTCCAATAGCGCTTATGCCGTTAGAGGATAAAGATAAGCAAGATACAAAATCAGATGACTTGAATAAAGGAAGTTATTATATATCCGAAAAGAAAACGGCATTTATATATGGAATTGGAAGTTTATGTATATCGAGTGGCGAAGGGGAAACGTGGAAAGATGTAAATTTACAAAGTGATATTATGGGTATAAGAAGACAATTCATTGGATTTACGGATGAAGGATTTGGATATGCAATTATTGCTGGCGATAGAGCAATGAGTTTTGAAATGATAGATATTTATACTAGTAAAAATGGAGGAGATACTTGGGACTTTAAAGGTCCATTAATGAAAGACGGATCAAGCCTTGCAACTGGGATTTCATTTTCAACGAGCAAAATTGGATTTATAACAACTAAAAATAATGGCATATATATGACTACTAATGGAGGAGAGAGTTGGAATACAATTGAATTGCCAATATCAGAGGAACTTAAAGGCATATATGATGATCCAGTAGCACCTGTATTTAAGGGGAGTCATGGTGAGCTTTATGTTGGACAAGGGGATGATGGTGACTATGGAGCAGGCAAAAGCCAGGTATGTAGGTTTATTAGTGAAGACTTTGGTAAAAACTGGAAATATGATGGAGAGGTTATAAAATAAAAAAATGGTTATATATTGATTATGCTAAGAGAATGCTTAAATGTTTAGAACATAAATAAATAGTATTAAAATAGTGAGACCATACTAGAATTATTGATTCTAGTATGGTCTTTAATTATAAAGCAATAGTTATTTTGTAAGCTTAATTATTATATCCTTATGTTGAGAGTACTTGTTTAAAAGAACATCTCTTTTTAATATTTCAAAATCTTTAAAGTCAAAGCCGGGGGATACCATACAGCCAACAAGTGAGTAACCTGAACTATTCATAGCAGAACCAAAGATATAATTCTTAGGTACTAGGAATTGTGGAGTTTCTCCATTTTTTATATTAAGACCTAGTTGCTTAGTAGTAAGTTCTCCCTCTGGACTTATCATATATATTGTAAGAGGGGAACCTGCATGATAGTACCACATTTCATCTGATTTCAATCTATGAAACCTTGAAATTTCTCCATCTCTTAATAAAAAATAAATACTAGTCCAAAGTATTCTTTCACCTTCAAAGCTAGTTTTTAAATCATTGGAGCTAATATTTTCACAAGAGTCAAAGCTGCTTTTGTAGAAACCACCTTCAGGATGAGGTTCCATATTTAATGTGTCAATAAAGTATTGTGATGGGTGCATAATTTATCTCCTTTGTAAAAAAATGATTACACTTAATTATAATCAAGTAGGTCAGTAGTGACAAGGGTAGTTTCATTTAGATTATAACTGTAGCAGCATCAATACAAAAACTGTATTAGAAAATTCCAATACAGTTTTTGTATTTGTTTACTCAATTAATCCCAAAAACCATCATGAACATTTACGACATCTTGCTCAATTTCTTCAAAAGGGCCTTCAACATTAATATTCTTTTGTCCTTTTGCAAAGACATATCTGCAAGATAAATCAAAGGTTGGATTTATATCATTATTACCAGTAAGCTCTAGTAATCTTTTCTCGCTTATATCATATACTACTTCCCCCACATTACCCCAATATATTGCACCAGAACACATTACACATGGCTCGGCAGTTGTATATAAAGTACAATTCTATAAAAAGTCTTTTGTTTATTTGCAAAATATTTTTAGCTAGTTAAATAAAATCCTTTTTCTATCTTATTTTTAAAATATAAAACATTTGTAAGGTTTATTTAAGGTTAATGTTATCAAGAGATAAGATTAACCTTATATAATGTACCTATAGCAAGATTCACTTCATAATTATAATCTTACCGAAAAAAATAATTACTGAAGAGGAATACAAGGAGGCACAATATGATATATTGGGAACTTAAAAAAATATTAAAATTAAAAACTGGAATAATTGTAGCGGCGATATTTATTTTACTTTGCGGAGTAATGGCTTTTATAAAACCAGAGATGGAAACACAGAAATCACATAGAAATGAGCAATATGAGTTAATTAAAGACACAAGAAAAGCAGAGGTAATTGCACAGGGGAAATTAGATGCAAAAATAGGAACAATAAAAGAAATGGCAAATAGTCAGGAGAAGGATGACTTTAGTAAAGGTATAAAAGAAATATCCAGTAAAAAGTTAAAAAGTATGGAAGATACAAAATATAAGGATGTTAGCTTCTGGAAGGCATACGATTATAGAGCAACCAATACTTTTATGGCATTCTGTATGGTGGTAATTCTAATTATAGTTTGTTGTAATACATATACAGATGAGATTGTTTCTACGGTAGAAAATTTGATTCTTACATCAAAAAATAAAAATAGGGCTTTATATTCAAAACTAGGACTTGGAATATTAATACCAACAGTTTTATATGGAGGGTATCTAGCAATTCAATTCATAGTGACAGCGATTCAATATGGCATGCCCACCAATGGGAAACTACAAGCAATAAGAATAATAGATAATCCTATTTTAGTAAGGGATGCATATACCATAATTCAATTTATAATATTTAAGATAGGAATAATGATATTAATACTAGCTACTTTAGGTGTAATTGCATGTTTATTCTCATTTATAACAACAAGTTCAATAGCATCAACAAGTGGATTTTTGATTTTTATTATTACTCCAAAATTATTAACAGTGGTAAAAATAATTCCGAGTAATGTTAAAATGGTGCTCGCGAATGTTAATTTTATAAATTTACTATTTTATTTTAATCAGTTTGCTGGCATATATTTTGGAAATGTGAAATTCTTTGGGATGAACTTTGACTTAATAAATCTTTGCCTTGGAATACTGGCAGTAACTATAGTGGCAGGAATTACACTCAGCGTAGTATCATTTAAAAAAATATTAGTAAGATAATTAATGGATTTTAAAATTAGAGGAGGAACGATTATGAACAAGCTTGAAATAAGAAATTTAACAAAAAGCTTTGGAAAAAAGAATGCAAATAATAATATAACACTCACTTTAGAAAATGGTGTATATGGACTACTCGGACCAAATGGAGCGGGTAAAACTACACTAATGAAACAAATAGTAACATTAACAAAACCTACCAGTGGAGAAATTATTTATAATGGAAAAAGTATTTATGATAAAGAAGATGAGTACCGAAATATTATTGGATACCTTCCGCAAGAATTTGGTGCATATAAGAATTTCACAGCAAAACAATTTTTGAAATATGTGGCTGCATTAAAGGGAATAGACAAAAATAAAGCCTCTGAAAAAATTGATGAACTACTAAATCTTGTTGGATTATATGAGGTTAGAAACAAGGCAGTTGGCAAATTTTCAGGTGGTATGAAAAGAAGAGTTGGAATTGCACAAGTATTATTAAATGATCCTAAAATAGTTGTACTTGATGAACCAACAGCGGGTCTTGATCCACAAGAAAGAGCAAGATTTAGAAATCTTATAGCTGATATATCTAAGGAAAAAATAATAATACTTTCAACTCATATTATTTCGGATATAGAAGCAGTAGCAAGAGAAACCATAATGATTAAAAATGGTAGCGTTATAATAAAAGGAAGTCATAAAGATATATTAACTGGCATGAAGGGAAAAGTATATAAGATTACAACAGATAAAGAAAATGAAGTTATGGATATACAAAGAGATTATAAGGTAGTTAACCTTCAAAGGGGTGCGGATGTTACAGAGCTCAGAGTAGTAAGCGATAAAATGCCTTTATATGCATCAGCGCAGAGCATAGAACCAAGATTTGAAGATGTATATATGTTTTACTTTGAGTTAGAAAATACTAGGGAGGTGTAACTTGTGGAAATTCTTATAAAATCAGAAATAAGAAAAATGTTATTTAAAAAGAGCGTTATAATAACTTGGATTGCTTTACTTTTATTAAGTAGAAGTTTAATTTATCCGTCTTCAAGTGCAGAGATTTGGGCGGATGCCTTTAGTAAAATGTATGGAATCGTACCAGTGATAGGGCTAATAACCTTTATGGTAATTTCAGCTACATATACCCTTGAATATAGCTCTAATATGAATGAACTTATAAATACAACCCAAAATGGAAAGAAAAAGGTTGTAACGGCGAAATGGATTGGTGCGGGCATAGCAACAACAATAGTTAATCTATCAATAGTACTTACAATGCTTATAGATGGATTAATAAAATCAAATTTTAAAGGGCTAGACTTACAATTAAAAGAACTTTGGTATTTTGGAAACAGTGGTTCAAACATAACTGTATTGCAAATGATGATTATACTTATAATAACAGTTACAGTAGGTTCATTCTTTTGCTCCCAGCTAGGATTATATCTATCAGCAATAAGTAAATCGGCTTCCATACCTTTTATTTTTGGAGGGTTACTTATAGGATTGCCATATGTATTGCCAGCTATATTATATCGATTTGGAAATGTGAAATATCTTGGGATAACTCCACTTTGGGGAATGATGTCTATGCAATTAATAAGATATCAGGTTCCAATATCATTAATTATGATTCAAATAGTAATAGTTATTGCTGGTTTTATATTTTTACCAAAGCTTACCTACAAAGCATTTATAAAGGAATAAAAAATATGATAAGATAGTTTCTATGGTATTATATAAGTAAGAAACACAAGGACATTTCAGAAGACTAAACAATTATTAATTGTTTAGTCTTCTGAAATATTTAATATGGAGTATTTAGGTGATAATTTAAGAGGTGGTAATTATGAATAATTCAATTAATAAAAGTAAAATATTAATAGTTGATGATGAAGAGGATATATTAGGACTTTTATCTACTGTGCTTAGAAAAGAAGGTTTTGAAAATATATATGCTGCAGGGACTGCAAAAGAAGCATTAGATTTAGTAATACGGATAAACCCAGATATTATTCTTTTGGATATAATGATGCCAGATAGAGACGGGTATGAAGTATGTAAAGAAATAAGAAGCACTTCTAGAACGCCAATTTTGTTTATGTCGGCTAAAACGGAAGAGTTAGATAGGATTTTAGGATTTGCTTTAGGAGCGGATGACTATATTACAAAGCCATTTAGTCCAAAAGAGGTCGCATATAGGGTGAAGGCTCATCTAAGAAGAAATAATTACATTGGTGAAGAGCCTGATGAAAAGTGCAAAATTATAGTTTTTGGACCCTTTGAATTAAATGAGGAAAAGATAGAGCTTAAAAAGAATGGCGAATTAATAGAGTTAAAACCAAAAGAATTTAAGATGTTAGCATACTTTGCAAAAAATCCGAGCCAAATTCTGAGCAAGGAAAATATTTGTAGTGGGGTTTGGGGAGAAGATTATATAGGTTTTGACAATACAATTATGGTTCATATAAGGAGACTCAGAGAAAAAATAGAGGATAATCCTTCAATGCCAAAATATATAGTTAATATTAAGGGGCTTGGATATAAATTTGTTGTAAAGGATGAATAGATATGAAATTCAAATTAATGGGCAAATTCATGATAACTGTGGTTTCTGTAGTTATAATAGTAATGATTATAAATATTATTGCAGCCTTTTCTTTTATAATTTATAACAATGAGACAAAAGGAACCTTAATAGAGAAAAAATTAAAAGGTGTAGGGGCAGAGGATTATACTAGAAATTTCAGCAAATGTATTGTAGGTAATAAAGAAGCTGTTTATATAGACAATAATGGGAAACTAAGCTTGGATAATAATAATATATGGATACAGATATTAGATGAGCAAAGTAGTGAAGTATATAGTTATAAAAAGCCAAAGGGTACAAAAAAAAGTTATACTCCTTTTGAATTGATTAATGAATATAAGTATGTGGATGAAAAAACCTTAACAACTATTTTTTTAGGTGAAAAACAAATAGAAGGACGTAAATACAGCTATATAATAGGATTCCCATGGGACACGGTTGAGCGACAAGTAATTACTATTAATAATAGTAATTTTGTAGAAACGATAGGTAACTTTATTTATATCATTTTAATATTAGATGCATTAATTGCATTGTTTTTTGCATATTTATTCTCAAGAAGACTTACTAAACCTGTAATCAACATAATAAATGGTGTCTTAGTATTGTCGGATGGAAAATATGATTTGAATTTATCTGAAAAGGGGCTATATACTGGGGTCTACCGCAACTTAAACAATCTTTCATCAACTCTTAGGAGTAATGAAATAGAAAGAAAAAAACTGGACCAAATGAGAGAAGAATGGATCTCAAATATGTCACATGATATTAAGACGCCGCTAGTATCTATAAAAGGATATGCCGAAATTTTAAGTAGTGATGATTATGATTTATCAAAAGAAGAGATAAATCAGTATTCAAAAATAATAGAAAGTAAGTCTAATTATATAAAAGAGCTTGTAGATGATTTAAATTTAACAACAAGATTGAAAAATAAAGTATTGAAGTTAAACAAGAAAAAAGTAAATATGGTTAGCTTGGCACGAAATGCTGTAATTGATTTACTAAACGATCCTAAGAATGCTAATGTAGATATTGATTTTATTTGTGATAATGAAGTTATAGAAGCTTTTGTGGATGATATTCTGATAATGAGGACTATAAAAAACTTGGTATATAATGCAATAGTTCATAATAAAGAGGGCGTAAAAATAAAAGTATTGGTTGAGAAGAATGATAACATAAAAATTGTTATAAGTGATAACGGAAAAGGAATAAGGCCGGAAGAACTAAACCTTATATTTGAAAGATATTACAGAGGTGCAAATACCGGAAAAGGACATGAAGGTTCGGGACTTGGAATGGCTATTGCGAGGGACATAGTAAAAGCACATGATGGAGAAATTAGGGTGCTAAGTGAGCTCGGACGTGGTACAGAAATAGAAATCAATTTATAAATAAGTATTCGATTTAAAGATTTTTATGAATATAATAAGAATGGAGATGGATAATGAATTTTATAGGTAATATTATTTGGTTATTATTTGGTGGAATCATTTCAGCTATTGCATGGTTTTTATCAGGTCTAATTTTATGCGTTACAATTATTGGAATACCGTTTGGTATTCAATGTTTTAAGATTTCAATATTTGTATTGTGGCCTTTTGAAAAAGAAATAGAGCTTGGTAATTTTGGTGTTGGAGGATTGATTTTTAATGTTATCTGGATTATTTTTTTAGGATGGGAACTTGCCATAGCGCATCTCGTTACGGGTGTAATATTTTGTATAACAATTGTAGGAATACCATTCGGACTTCAGCATTTTAAATTTGCTCAACTTGGGCTCATACCTTTTGGAGCGAAAATACATTAGATATAAATTAGCTCAATATTATTTATAGAAAATAGGTAGGCACATAGTATTCTATGATGCTCTATCTATTTTTTAGTTGTATTTTATTTCACATCTACAGTGGCCTCAGGATACTTTGAGGAAGAACCCCTAAAGGTTACTACTCGTCAAATATTTTCAGCTTATTAGGAAAGAAAATCATCATTGTAGTTCCAGAAGGTTCAGAAAACTGAACGGTTATATCTAATCCTAATTTTTTGCATAATATTTTACATAGATAAAGTCCCATTCCCGTGGATTTCATATATGATCTACCATGATGTCCTGTAAATCCCCTATCAAAAACGCGAGGTATATCCTCAGGGGGAATGCCTATGCCGTTATCATGAACATTCAGAATGGTGCCTGATACTACTTGCCTCGTATAAAATGAAATTATTAGTTTATCACTTCGATACTTGATTGCATTATCAATGAGTTGTTTCAAAATAAATATAATCCATTTAGGGTCAGTTGTTACATCTAATTCCAAATCTTTCATTTGTATTTTGCCACTCATTCGTATGATACTCATTGAGCAGCTTTTTATTGTGCTATTGACTATGGATGAGAGACGAGTCGTCTCTATCTGATAATCTTCATAAAGCGTATTACTTCTGGCATAGTAAAGTGTTTGCTCAACATAACCTTCAATTCGATCAATTTCAGATTGTATTTGATGCGATATAGGTGATTTGTTATTTGCTATAATCAAATTGATTGCCGTAATAGGTGTTTTGATTTCATGCACCCATAATTCAATATAATCGTGATAGTTTCGCTGTGATATTTTAAAGCTTGCGATATTATCATTCATGACCTTTGTTGAGTCTTTCAAAATCTGATAAAAAACCTGACCACTAAAAAAATGCGGTGCTTCAACAATATCAGTGATATATGTCTTTTCATCAAGATTTTGAAAAATTAAAAGCAGTTCGCTGTAAAAATGCTTCATTCTGTAATAGTCAAAGCATAATCCAGAAATATAACAGAAAAGCAATATACCACAAATGAAAATAATAACAGAACTTTTAACATTAAACAGATATAGTATACCAGTGCTAATAACATAGGATAAAAGAACAAGAATAATTTGAATTGATTTTTCTTTAAGATAATTTATGACACTCATATCTGATACCCTTGACCGCGTTTTGTAATTAAATAATCGGTTAAGCCAAAAGACTTAAGTTTCCGTCTAAGCCTTGCAATGTTGACATTCAAGGTATTTTCATCAACATAATCCCCATTTTGCCATAGCTCATTCATAAGATCATCCCTTGAAATTATATTGCCCTTATTCAGTATGAGCAATCGAATTATACCTAACTCATTTTTTGATAAGTCTACTTCCCCGCCATCATAGATCATTTTGCTTTTTAAAACATCTACGGTTAGGTCTTTATGGCTAAGTAAGATACTCTCAGGATTATCGGTGGTTCTTTTTAACACAGACTGAATATGAGCTAGTAATATTTGAAGATTATAAGGTTTAGTGATGAAATCATCAGCTCCAATGTTTAAGCTTAGCAATTCGTCTATTGGTGTGTTTCTGCTGGTGACAACGATGATAGGAACAGGAGATTGTTTGCGTATTTCACGGCATACGTGGAACCCGTCCTGATAAGGTAAATTTAAATCCAAAAGTATTAAATTAGATTTTGAATGTAATACAATTTCAATAATATTTTCAAAATCATTGCTATCAAAACACTCATAACCATATTTAGAGAGGAAACTCTTTAGCTCCCTAGAAATTGTTGGATCATCCTCTATGATAAATATCTTCATTTTACAGTCTCCTCTTCGATATAAATATAATAAACGATACCATGATGTTATATTGAAGTACCTTGCACATACGACAATTATAATGAATTATATGGTATATTGTACATAATATTCGTTATAATGGCAAGGAATAGAATAGCCCAATCATCACTTACGGTGCTGGTTACAGCAACGCAGTTGATGATTGACAGCAATGCAATTGATGATTAACAGCAATGCAATTGATGATTAACCTTACAAAATGGTAATGCTACGGTAAGGTTAATCGATAGTTTGAAAAATAGAAAGATGATAAAGTAGTGTAAGAGAGAGAAAAGGAGCGATAACGATGAATATTAATACGATTTTAAAAGTTAAAGATATTGAAAAAGTATATGGAAATAAAGGGAAAGTTACACATGCCTTAAATGGCATTTCTTTTGAAGTTAATAAGGGTGAATTTTTGGGAATAATGGGTTCTAGTGGAAGCGGAAAAAGCACATTACTTAACTGTATTTCTACCATTGATACTATTACATCAGGACATGTATATGTAGACGAAGAAGATATCACTCTTTTAGGTGGAAGTAAGCTTTCCAAATTTCGTCGTGAAAAATTGGGATTTATATTTCAAGATTATAATTTATTGGACACATTGACAGCATACGAAAACATCTCATTAGCATTGTCTATTAATCATTGTCCTGTGAATAAAATTAAACAAGAAATAGATAATGTAGCTTTGGCTTTAAATATAGAGAAAGTACTTAATAAGTATCCTTATGAAATGTCTGGAGGACAGCAACAAAGAGTGGCAGCAGCTCGTGCTATGGTGGCTCATCCATCTTTACTTTTAGCAGATGAACCAACAGGAGCGCTTGACAGTAAATCTGCAAAAATGCTATTAAAAAGTTTGGAAGATTTAAATCGTAATCAAGAGGCCACAATCCTTATGGTAACTCATGATGCGTATAATGCAAGCTTTTGTAAAAGAATCATTTTTATTAAGGATGGAAAAATATTCAATGAGTTATATAAAGGCAGTCATGATCGAAAAACCTTCTTTAATAGCATCATGGAAGTTGTTTCTGTTTTAGGAGGTGAGAGTGATAATGTTTTTTAAACTTGTTTTTAAAAATGTACGTAGGAGTATTAAAGACTATGTGGTCTACTTTTTAACATTGGCACTGGCGGTTAGTTTGTTTTATGCGTTTAATTCAATAGCATCTCAGCCAGGATTAAGCAAATTATCTTCTGCAATGAAAATGATGACCGATACTATGAATCAATATATAGGAATTCTATCAAAATTTATTGCTGTGATTCTTGCTTTTGTTGTAGTATACGCAAATCAGTTTATTATGAAAAGAAGAAAAAAAGAAATGGGAATGTATATGACTCTCGGTATGGACAAGTGGAGCATTTCATCTATTTTTGTGGGGGAAATTGTTTTGGTTGGTATTTTTTCCTTAATAGTTGGATTAGGTATAGGTTTGCTTTTATCACAAGGGCTTTCACTAATAGCATTAAATTTATTTGCAACAGATGTATCTTCATTCCAGTTGGTTTTGTCTGTTAATGCTATAAAAGAAACAATTATTAATTTTGCTATCATTTTTGGGGTTGTTATGATAGTTAACACGCGTTCGATTTTTAAATTAAAGTTAATTGATTTATTAACGGCAGACAGAAAGAATCAAGAATTAAGAGTTCATAATAAATGGATTTCATTTTTATTATTTGCTACATCAGTATTTTGTATGATTTTAGGTATATACATACTATTTAGTACTGGACTTAGCAAAACAACTCTACCCAAAGTTATGGTGCTTATTGGGGTTGGTATTCTATTGTTTTATTATACTGCTTCTAGTGTAATGATCTTATTTGTTCAAAAAAATAAACGTATGTACTTTCATGGATTAAATACATTCTTATTCAGACAAATTGGTAGCAAGCTTCAGACAAATTATCTTGTCATCACAGTTATTAGTGGATTGCTTTTGTGCTCGCTTGTAGTCCTTAGCTCAGGGTTTAGTATTAGTGGTCAAATTAACAATCTGATGAAAAAATCTATTCCTTATGATGTTACCGTTCTGTTACCTATAAGCAAGGATAAAGTAACTCCACTAGAAAAATCCCAAAAAGATGGAGTCATTTTGCAAGAAAATTTGAAGGATTATTGTGAGAGTATTCTATATGTTACGGATTATACCTATGGAGATATATTTGAGGGGCAAGTCGTAAAATTATCCATTACGGATAAGGACATGCCAGAATCTAAAATTAACTTCATGTCAGAGACAGAGTTTAATAAACAGATGACTCTTCAAAATGAGAAACGGATTAGCTTATCTAAAAATCAATATCTTATAAATGCAACCTATAAGAACACAATACCTTATGTAGATCATTTTTTAAAGAATCATGGGAAGATTAAGGTTGCTGGTCAAGAATTAACACCACAAAGGGCAGAACCCCTTAACAAGACAATTATAGCATTTGCTCCTATAGGCGCAAATGATCCGGGAACAATTATTGTACCTGATGAAATTGTTTCAAAGTTAATACCAGAGACATATTTTTTAAACGGTCTTTATAAGGCGGACGCGAACAAAGAATTATTGAACGCACAGATGATTAAAGCATGGTCTGATTCAATAGTAGGTGGAAGCATTACCTATACCACAAAAGATGTTCTGCAGGACTTCTATTTTGGAACATTTGGGGTTGTCGCATTCATATGTAGTTATTTTGGTCTTGTGCTTATTATAATTTGTTTGGCAGTACTCGCACTGCAACAATTAACCGAAACGCAAGATAATAAAGAACGATATCACACATTAGCAAATATGGGGGCAGATGGAAAAATGATTCGTAGCACATTATTTCTACAGATTGGATTTTACTTTATTGTGCCACTCATTATGTCAATGGTATTATCTATGTTTATTACTAGATCCGTACTAAATGAAGTGGAGTCATTCTTTCAGATGTCTATTGGGCTAAATATGGGGGTAAGTTTTGCAATTATTATCGTTTTGTATATCATGTACTTCATTGCAACTTACGAAAGTGCAAAACAAATCATTGTTGAACAAAAGATAAAATAAAGAAATATAGTGAGGAGAGAAAAATATGGAGAATTTTTTATTAAATTTAGGAGTGTCTAAAGGAATTATTCAAACTATTCAATGGTGGTCGCCAGCCCTTGAAGGAATCGTAGTCATCATTGCTATAGTTATTGTTGTGGGGATTATTAAACATAAGAAAAACAAATAAATTTATTTATAGCTCTCATCTTAAGTTAAGGTAGGGGCTATTTGACGATTACGAATATGATAAAAGCGCCAAGGCAATTATTCATTTTCTAAAATGGAATAATTATTATGATGTTACAAAAATGTAAGTTGAAAGAGCAAAATGTAAGCCGAAGCAATGGTGGTATATTTTGCTTTTTTGTATACTAAGAGTGTAAAACATATTCAAAATAATTAATATTAACGAGGGGTATCTATAATGACAGAATTATTGAAAGTAGAAAAAGAATTTTTGAACTCTTTATAAAATTCTTATATTATAAAACTATTAGTAAACGAAAGGAAGATGAATATGGATAATTATATTTTACAAACAAAAAATCTTTGCAAGACTTTTAAAAAACAACGCGCAGTAAACAAAATTTCGCTGTCTATTGAGAAAAATTCTGTCTATGGATTGCTGGGACCAAATGGTGCTGGAAAATCAACTCTATTAAAAATGATTACTGGAATGCTTCATCCAACATCAGGAGAAATTATTTTTGATGATCATCCTTGGAGCAGGAATGATCTTTCAAATATAGGGGTTTTGATTGAATCTCCACCTCTTTATGAAAATTTGACGGCGGTAGAAAACCTGAAAGTTCGAACCATTCTTTTAGGGCTTCCTGATTCTCGTATTAAGGAAGTATTGGAAACAGTTGATTTGACAAACACAAATAAAAAGCAGGCAGGACAATTTTCTATGGGGATGAAGCAAAGGCTTGGAATTGCAATTGCACTACTAAATAAACCCAAATTGTTAATTTTGGATGAGCCTACAAATGGCCTGGATCCTCTTGGAATACAAGATTTACGTGAGTTAATACGTTCTTTCCCAGCTCAAGGAATGACAGTCATCCTCTCCAGTCATATATTGTCTGAGGTTGAATTGATTGCAGACCACATTGGTATCATCAGCAATGGGGTACTCGGGTATAACGGCAAAATTAATCCTGGAGAAGATTTGGAAGTACTTTTCACAGAGGTTGTGAAAAAGAACAGGGAGATGGTTTCATAATGCTCGAATATTTACAGGCTGAAAATTTAAAATGTAAGAGAACATTTATAAAAAAAATAATTTTTCTTGCACCTATGGTTACCTTCCTCATTGCACTTTCATCTGTTATATGGTTTCAAGCCAATAGCTTTAATTCGTGGTACATGATGATACTACCAGGATATATTTCAATAATGGCAGTGATGACTAATGAAAGGGAAGAAAAAAAATTACGGTATAGAGCTGTATTTGGTCTTCCAATTTCACTAAAAAAAGTGTGGATTTCAAAAGTTTTGGTAAATGGGTTTTATATGCTTCTATCCTGCATGGTTCTGTCAGTAGGAATTATTTTAGGCGGCTACTATTTTCCCGTCACTGTACCGTTTTTTCGGGCACTTGTCGCAGCTGTTTTGATTGCAGTTACATCTTTGTGGCAAATTCCACTTTGTATGTTTTTAGCAAAGAAACTGGGAATGATAGGGGCTGTTTTGATTAACGTTTGCGGTAGTATTATGTTAAGTTCTTTGACTGCAATAACATCAACGTGGTGGATTTGTCCTTATAGCTGGACAGCTCGTATTATGTGTCCAGTTCTTGGATATCTTCCAAATGGACTTAAGGTAGAAACAGGATCTCCACTACTAAATCCAATCGCGATTCCAATTGGAATAATTTTGTCTCTTATTCTGTTTGCATTGCTATTGATTGTTACCGCTAATTGGTTTTCAAAACAGGAGGTTAATTAATATGGTTGCTTTACTTAGATGTATAAAATCGGATTTTTACAAATTAAGACATACTTCTATTTTGCGGATTCATTTATTTATTCCACTAGCAGGAGCGTTTATGTTTTTATTATATTACTACGGGACATCAAAGAACTCAATTATGGATATAGAAGGGTATCTAGATGCGCTGGCCATTGCGTTTCCTTTACTGATAGGATTAATCAGTGGGATAGTAATTGAGCAGGAAGAGCAAGCTGGAGGTTTTCAAGTAATGCTATGTACTTCAAAATCAAAATGTACTACGTATTTAAGCAAGTTAATTTTTTTGCTTTTATTAGGAAGTTTTTCTATTGCACTTGCTGTAGGAGTATTTGCACTTGGATTTCACGTATTGCCCTACTTATTTTATTTAAAAGCAGGTGCAGCATTAATTATAGGAAACATATTTCTTTATATATTGCATGTGTTCATTAGTCTTCAATTTGGAAAGGGAGCATCTACAGGGCTCGGAGTTTCCGGAAGTCTGATTTCTGCTCTTATGCTTACAGGTCTTGGTGATTATATATGGCACTTTGTTCCATGGGCATGGAGTGTGAGACTTTGCAATAGTATGGTTAACAAGTTGAACTATCCTGCTTTCAGTGCTGAAATAGCACTTGATATGCAAAAGGGATTATTTGTAATGCTATTTGCAATATGTATTGCCTTCGTTGCTAGTTTATTTTGGTTCAGAAAGTGGGAAGGAAGAAAGTCATATGAGTAAGGAGAAATTATTATGAAGATAAAAAAAATATTGATACCTTTGTTCACAGTTTTGTTTTGTACGCTAATAACAGGATGTTCTCCAAAAGATAAAATAATTAGCAAAGCCAGGAACCATGCAATTAAAGATAAAATTATTTGTAAAGTTAATGCTAAAAATGCTACTCAAATAAGTTACAAGGATACAACCTATCAAATTTCAAATCTTTCATTGGAGCGGTCTAAAATTGGGGGATGGAACGGAATTATTGACAAAGTGGCAGTTATTGATAAAAATAATTGTATACTTGAGCAAAAAAGAATTGATTCGTCTGCCCAATTAACAATAGAGGATGTAAAAAAGAATCTTCCTAAAGATGCAAAGTTTATTGTCTCTTTTCAAAATGTTTGTTCAATAAAAGATGTGGAGACTAAAGGCGCCATTGCTGTTCAAATCAATAACAATTTTTACAAAGCGATTCCTGTAGAAGGCGCATCTACTGATAAAACAGTCATCAAATTATCTCCTGCGGGGCTACACAGCTTCTCAGAAGACGAATTGACAACTTCAGAATGAGAAGCGTTTTACTTTTTTATAAAAATAGATTATGTCAAAGTTATACTAATATATAGAAAACGAATTTAACGGCATTTCAGAAAGAAAGTCGGGAGGGCAGCAACAAAGAGTGGTTTATTTTAAAATATAGGGTGTAGTTTGTGGGGATTGGTACTGTCTTTTACAACACTTTCGGATGAAGAAGAAATATCTAATTTATCAAATATATTGTGAGAGACTAGAAGCAGAAATGCTCATTTTTTAGCTCGTTTACGTTATACCGTAGACAAACGCCAACTAATTCTTTAACAATTTCAAAATATACTTAATATAACTATATTTTTCAAACAATTACATAAATAATATATACTTGTATATAAATTTGTATCATTGTATAATTAAAATTGACCTTTTTGGTAGTTTATAATAAAAATCTGAAAATATTATAGAGAGCAACTATAAAATATAAGGCAAAGGATGGAAAACATGACAAAAAAATTAAATCTAATTAAAAGACTAATCCTATTTTTTATAGGAATGAGTATAATACAGATCGGGGTAGCTTTGTTTTTAAAAACTAATATTGGTTCTGATCCGTTTACCTTATTCACTCAAGGATTAGCATTTTTATTAAAGAAGACACCTGGAAGTGCCAATATGATTATTTTATTTGTAGTGGTTTGTATAATACTTTTAGTTGAAAGAACGCGTATTAATATAGGAACAATTATATGCGTGGTGGGAGTAGGCCCCATTATGGATCTTGGAGTAAAGGCTGTTTCATTTTTTCCGATTGAATCTTTAAATATTGGTGTAAAAATACTTTTAGTTGTATTCGGCTGTGTTCTAATTGCAATTGGATTTTCTATACTTTCAGCAAGTAATCTAGGCGTTGCACCAAATGACATTATTCCATTTATAATAAAAGATAAAACTAATTTAGAATATCGTTGGGTTCGTATGAGCTTAGATGCTATCTTTTTAATAACAGGATTTACACTCGGTGGAGTATTTGGTATAGGTACAATAATATCTGCATTGTTAACAGGTCCATGCATACAATTTTGCCTTCCATATGGAGAAAAGTTAGTAAATGCGATTGTTAAAAATCAATCTGAACGTAAAGAGGGAAAAAATGTATATGTGGAAGCTTAAATTTAATTATATTAATGGATAGTAAAAGAAAAGTTTTCTATAATGATGGCAGGGTAAAATAATAATAAAAACAACCATCTGGAGCCCAGATGGTTGTTTTTATTGAAATAAAGATTTATAATCAGCATTAGAAATTCCAGTTTTAAAGGCATTCAGGTCCTGAAAAGAACTTACATCTACCCTGTGTAAGGAAAGTAGACCATCATTTTTAGAGGACCAACTAGACGACTTACCATCAATGGTGAAAGCCATTTTGTAACCAGCTTCGTTCACAGCCTCAATGGCACTTTTGTTGTACGCACCACCAGGGTAGGCAAAGAAGTTTATTTCTTTCTTTAATATTTTTTCTAGATCTTTTTTAGATTGAATTAATGTTGCTAGTTGCTTATCCTTAGAAAGTGATTTTAACTTATCATGATTTACGGTATGGCTTTCTATATCTACTCCGTATTTATCCATTTCTAAAAGCTGTTTGGATGTCATAAATTCATGATCTTTATCAATATGAGAAGTAATAACAAAAATTGCTGCTTTAAAATTATATTCTTTTAGAACAGGGAACATAGCAGTATAATTATTTTCATAGCCATCATCAAAAGTAAGGACTACAGATTTTTCAGGTAGAGGCTTCTGATTCATAAAGTACTTATATAAATCCGTAAGCGTTATAGTCTGGTAACCGTTATCTTCTAGGTATTTCATTTGCTCCTTAAACGTTTCAATAGGAAGAGAATTGGAATCACTTTTTCCAGAGGTAATTGAGTGGTACATTAGGACTGGAACACTCTTACCGTAAGGTTTATTAACTGTAGACTCTTTCTTTGTTATGGGTATAGGTTTTGAAATAGATTTTGAACATCCAAGGACAGAGGTTAAAAAAATTAATATAAATATGAAACACAAATTTTTTTTCATATCGACCTCCTAAACCGATTTATATTATAAATTATTATTTGTAATGTATAAAAAATTATACCTAAATTGTTTTAGGAGAGTATAGAGAGTGCTAGAAATAAAATACATAAGAATTTTTTGTATTAAGTTCTCTTTTTTTATAAGGTACATATAATAGTAACTGAATAGAAAAAGGAGTGATGTTAATGTCAAAGATTGAGAATAACTGTGGTTGTGAAAAAAAGCATGAGGATAACTGTTGTAAAAAAGAAAAGCAATTCCACGACCATGAATTCTTAGGAAGTACTAGATTAGCAGAATTAGATAGTGAGGATGCTCATAACCACAGATTTGCTGGAGTGTCAAGTCCTGCAATACCAGTTCAAGGTGGGCATGTGCATAAAGTTAAATCAAGAACAGATTTTTTTGACCACTTTCATGAATTTGAAGCAACTTCAGGTTTAGCAATACCTGTTGGCGGTGGTAGGCATGTTCATTTTGTAAAGGCTAGAACTAATGTCGTTGATGACCATTGCCATGAATTAATATTTGCTACACTTATAGAAGCTCCAATATTTGAAGAAGCTTAATAAAAGAACTGAGTTAAGTTAAGGAATTGCTGTAAAAGGCAGTGAATGCTAACATTGTTCCATATAACAAGGCTGCAATCCTTTAAAATAAGTTTAAAGGATTGCAGCCTTATTAATGCTTTGCTATGTTTTTTGAATATAACACGATATCAATTAGCAGAAGTTATAAATTTATAGAGAAAATACTTATAGTTGGGTATAATCTAAATAAAAACTATAATATTTAGTGGCTAAAAGGAGAGGTTTAATTGAATATACTAATTGCTGATGATGAGAAACAAATGGTAAAAATCCTTTCAGCTTATTTTCAAAAAGAAGGGTTTAATGCAATTACAGCAAAGGATGGAGAGGAAGCCTTAGATTTGTTTCATTTACATAAAATTGATTTAGCAATTTTGGATTGGATGATGCCAAAGGTTAGTGGAGTTGAGGCTTGTAAATATATTAAGGAAAATAGTAATACAAAGGTATTAATTTTAACTGCAAGAACACAAAATGAGGATGAAATTGAAGCATTAGATTGCGGAGCCGATGAATATATAAAAAAGCCTTTTGATCCTAGAATACTTTTAATAAGGGCGAAAAAGCTTATAAATTTTGATGATGAGATAAGTATTAATAATATAAAAATAAACACAGATGAGAAAAGGGTATATAATAATGGAGAAATATTAAAATTAACAAAAATAGAATATGATCTTTTGATTTCTTTTGTTAGAAATAGGGGGATTATTTTATCTAGAGATAAGCTAATAGATTTAGTTTGGGGAATGGATTATGATGGGGATCATAGAACGGTGGATACTCATATAAGAAGACTTCGAGCGAAAATAGGTGAGGATAGTATAAAAACCTATAGAAAAATTGGTTATAGTATGGAGGCGGATGAGAATCAAAATAAGTAAAAAGTTCACATTGTCTATAGCGTCAGTCACAATTTTTGTAACTATAATTTCTATGGTGATAAATGTATTTTTTATTGAAAGATTTTATATGTTTAAAAAGACGAGGACATTAGACCAGATTTCTGAGCAAATAAACAGAAAAAAAACAGATTATATTTTTAAAAATATAGATGAAATGGAAAAGAAAAATGATGTCACTATAGTTTATTCGGAGGCAAGTAGCGATATTAATAATATTAATGAGGATTTAATAACTAAATTTAGTTCGAATAAAATAAAGCTAAATAAATTTTGGCTCACGGAAGATACTCTAAGTAAGTTAAATAGTAAAAGTATAAACAAGATATATGACCAAGGAGTAACAAAATATAAGGTACTAACAAAGTTTATAAAGGTTGATAAATATATATTTGCTATAGCGATGCCACTACCATATATGGGAGAAACTATAGATATTATAAATAAATTTAATATATATTTAAATATATTTTCTTTGATTTTAATTATAATTTTAGTTGGCTTTTTTTCTAAAAAAATAATAAAACCATTAGAACTTATAAAAGAATTATCAAAGGATATTGCTAATTTAAACTTCAGAAAAGAGGAAATTAAAACAAATGATGAAATAGAAGAGCTTGCTATAAGTATAAATAGCATGAGTGAAAGCTTAGAGCAGGCACATAAAGAAATCAATTTTCAAAATGAAAAGTTAAAGACTTTAATTTCAGATATGGCTCATGAGGTTAAAACTCCATTAGCTTTAATAAAGGCGTATGGACAGGGAATTGAGGATGGTTTAGATGATGGGACATATATGGGAATAATTAATGAGCAAATAGACCATATGGATAGTTTAGTAGAAAATCTTTTGTTTTTGTCAAAGCTTGAAAAAAAAGAATTAAAAAAAGCTAACTTTAGTTTGAAGAGAAAGTTTAGTAGTGTTTTAAAAAAATATAAACTACTTATAGATGAGGCTAACATAAATTTTATATCAAATATAAATAAAGACGAGGAATATATTGTTTATGGAGATGAGGAAGGCATTGATATTGTATTAAATAATTTAATTACAAATGCTATAAAGTATACTAATAATAATGAGGTAGAAGTAGAAATAGTCAAAGAAGATAATAAAACAATGTTTTCTATAAAAAATGGATTAGAAGAAAGTAGTAAAGAAGATTTAGAAAATATATGGACACCATTTTATGTGCTTGAAAAATCAAGAAGTAAGGAACTTTCTGGTACGGGATTAGGGTTATCTATAGTGAAAAAAATATTAGAAAAACATAATCTTGACTTTGGATTTAATGTGAAACAGAATAAGATTGAATTTTACATAATATTTTAAATAAAGTTTTTTGTAACATTGGCGTAACACTTCTATAGTATTTTACTTATGAGGTGATTTAGTTGAAAAAAAGAATATCATTAGTTTTAGTAGCTATAACTGTAACAACATTGTTTTCGGGTTGTAATAATAAAGCTATTTCAAGTAATAATAAAGTTAATCCGATTAATAACAAAATGAATACTAAGGTTGAAAATTTAGATTTTAAGTTTAAAGTAGAACCTGTTACCTTTAAGATAACGGTAGAATCTAATGGAATTACGGAAACAGTATCTGAGCCTTTAGAAAAAACGGAGGTATCAAACTTAAAGGACAATGGAGATAAAATATCTTGGAGTTATAAAAAGAAAAATATTGATGTAGAAATTCAAAAGAAAGATAAGTATTTAGATGTATCTATAAAATCTAGTAATAAGGATGGTGAAAATAAATTTTCATGGCCAAAAGTAACAGGAGAAGGATATATGCTTCCATTAAATGAGGGTAAGTATATTCCAAAGGATGATAAAGTATGGAAAGACTATTTAAATGATAATGAAATGAAAACTTTAGAGTCTTTTTCTATGCAGTTTTTTGCAGCAAGCAAAAAGAATTATTCGCTATTATATATAATTAACAATCCTTATAATAATGAAGTTAAATTTGATACTAAAGAAAATATTAAATTTACTTTTAATCATGAATATCCTTCAATAAATAAAAACAAGGATTATGGATTTAGAATTTATTTAACTAAGAATAATCCAGTAGATGTAGCTAAAACTTATAAGAATTTTATTGTGAAGCAGGGTAACTTTAAATCTCTAGAGGATAAGGCTAAGGATAATAAAAATATTGAAAAGCTTTATGGGGCGCCACATGTTTATTTTTGGGATAGGTCGGCAATATCTGAGGAAAATGTTAAATTGGATAAGATAAAAGGAAGCATTCCAAAAGATCTAAAACTTTGGATGCAGGAGTTGTTAAAAACAAAGGTTGAGGATGGTGGAGAGCTCGCTACTGCTTTTAATGATTTAGATTCTTCAGAGTATCTTGATAAATATACAAAAAATAGAATTATAAAAGGTTTTAATTCTGTAATACAGTTAAAGGAGTTTTATAACCCTAAGGTGTTTACGAATTTAGATAAAAAAAGTAAAGGGTTAATAGATAAGGGAATAAATAAATTAAACCCAGTAGAATTAATAGATTTAAATAAAGGTTTATTAAAATCATCTTTAGGAGATGTAGCAGATCCTATTGAAAAATGGGCAGATGCGAATACTGTTAATGTACTTTACGATATGAAAAAGTCCGGTATTGATAAAATGTGGGTTGGATTAGACGACTTTCAAGAAGGCTTTTTAAAGCCGGAATTAGTTGAAAAAGCAAATGAATTGGGATATTTAATAGGTGCTTATGATTCTTATCATTCAATTCATAAGCCAGGACAAGAAAAGTGGTCAACAGCGAAATTTTCTGATACATCTCTTTATGAAAATGCTACTGTAACCAATAAAGAGGGCAAAAAGATAGAGGGGTTCCAAGGGGCTGGAAGAAAGTTAAATCCAACACTTGCTATGCCAAGTGTAAAGGAGCGAGTTTCATCTATTTTAAAGATTGGTCTAAAGTTTAATTCGTGGTTTTTAGATACAGATGCAACAGGAGAAGTGGTGGATGATTATTCTAAAGAGCATCCTACAACAGAAGCAGGAGATATAAAGGCAAGAATAGAAAGAATGGAATACCTTCAAAAACAGTTTAATATGGTAGTTGGAAGTGAAGGAGGAAATGATTTTGCAAGCAAATCTATAGCATTTGCTCATGGCATAGAAACACCATCTTTTTCATGGATGGATAAGGATATGAGTAAAAATAAGGATAGTAAATATTATGTGGGAGGATATTATTCAAGTAATGGAGGAGCGCCAGAGTTATTTTCAAAGCAGATACCTATAAAGGATAAGTATAAGAAGTTATTTATGGATACCGCATATACAATTCCACTATACAAGTTAGTTTATAATGATTCAGTTATTACTTCTCATTGGTGGGGCTGGGGTACATTAAAAATAAAAGATGAAGTAGAAAATAGAATGCTATATGAGGTTTTATATAATGTACCACCACTTTATCATATTGATAAAAATGAATGGAATAAGAATAAAGCCGTTATTGTAAAACATACAAAGGTATGGTCTGATTTTAGTAAAAAGGCAATTACTAAGGAAATGACAGATTTTAAGATTTTATCAAAGGATAGATTAGTCCAAATGACTAAATATGGAGAGGACTTAAAGGTAATAGCTAACTTTTCTAATAAGGAAGTTAATGTTGAAGGGGAAAAAATTGCCGCAAAATCTCTTATTATATTTGATGGAAACAATAAAATTAAATATACCCCATAAAGGACTAAGCTCTAGCTTATAAATTATATTTATAAGCTAGTTTTTTTGAATAAACAATAAAGATATGTAACCTTAATGTAACATAGAAGGGTTATATTAAGGTTAGAATAGTTTAAAACTAAGGATAAAGGATATGATAAAAAATGAAAGTGAAAAGAAAAATTACTATTTGGATAATATTATTTGTAAGCTTGTTAGGAGTATACACAACTTATATAGAAAGAAATTTATTAATTGTAAAAAGGCATAATGTTACAATTAATAAAAATGGGGATGAAAAGCTAAAGGTAGTGCAAATTACGGATATACATCTTGGAGAATTTTACAACTTAAATAAGCTAGAGAAGGTTGTCCAAAAAATTAATGGATTAGATGCCGATATAGTGGTATTTACAGGTGATCTAATAGATAATGCTTCAACATATAATGAGATTGACAATATAGCAGAGGTTCTTAAACAAATAAAATGTAAAATAGGTAAATATGCTATATATGGTAATCACGACTATGGTGGAGGGGCTGTTAGATACTATGAGGAGATAATGAATAAAGGTGGATTTAAGGTTTTGAAAAATGATGGGACAAGCATTGTGTTTAAGGATAAGCATATAAAAATTTTTGGAGCAGATGATGGGTTAATGGGAAATCATAGTGTAGATAAAACAATGAACGGAATTAACAATAAGTCTGTAAATTTATTATTGTTACATGAACCAGATTTAGTAGACAAATATAGTGATTATCCAGTTGATTTAGTTCTTAGTGGACATAGCCATGGTGGACAAGTATACATTCCTTTTTATGGTCCACTAAAGAAAAATGTATTATCAGAAAAATATACCAAGGGCCTTTATAAATTAGACAACCCTAGAGGAACAAAAATATATGTTAATAGTGGACTGGGAAATACAAAGGTGCCATTTAGATTGTTTAATATGCCACAAATTTCTCTTTTTAACTTGAAAATTTAATTTTAAAAATAGACTTAAATTAAATATCTATATTAATGATTTATAAAGCGTGGGAAGTATTAAACTATGCAGCAATATTTCGTATTTCAGGCTTTCTTTAGAATATTTTTGTTGAGCTTGAATATTATGAGTATTGAGTAGTAATTTTATATTCCGTAAATACAAAATATTAGAGGGTGTGTATTATGGATAAAAAGAGAAGCTTTATTGTGGTTGAGGGAATAGTACAAGGTGTAGGCTTTCGTCCATTTGTATATAATTTAGCAAAGGATTTTGAGTTAAAAGGGTGGGTGAATAATAACTCTGAAGGAGTTTATATAGATGTTGAGGGATGCTTGGAAGATATAAATAAATTAATAAAATGTCTCGAAAATAGTCCCCCACCTCTTGCTCGAATAGAAAAAATAACTATAAAAGATGATAAAGTACTAAATTATTCTAATTTCGAAATTAAAAAAAGTGAAAAGGGTGTAGATAAAATTACTTTTATATCGCCAGATATAGATACTTGTAGTGAGTGCACAGAAGATATACTAGATTCTAATAATAGGAGACGAGGGTATGCTTTTACTAATTGTACAAATTGTGGCCCCAGATTTTCTATAATCAAAGAGTTACCTTACGATAGAAATAAAACTACAATGAAAGAATTTAAAATGTGCAGGGAATGTAATAGTGAATATTTAGATCCTACAAATAGGAGATTTCACGCACAACCAAATGCCTGCAGGTCGTGTGGCCCAGAGCTTTGGATAGAGGATTTTAAAGGTAACAGATTAGATATACAAGATCCTATAAGTTTTGCTCAAAACATGCTTAAGGAAGGGAAAATATTTGCCATAAAAGGGCTAGGGGGTTTTCACCTTGCTTGTGATGGATTGAATAAAATTGCAGTGAATAACTTAAGGGAGAGAAAAAAAAGACCATTTAAGCCTCTTGCGCTTATGATAAAAGATATAGAAATAGTAAAAAAGTATTGCAGAGTAAGTGAGTTAGAAGAGAAAATGCTAACTGGAATAAAAAAACCAATTGTTATTTTGAATCAAAAGGAAAGCTGTGATTTACCTCAAAATATTGCACCTAATCAAAAAACAATGGGAGTAATGCTACCGTATACACCAATTCATATTTTATTGTTTTCAGAAAAACTTAAGGTGCTTATTATGACTAGTGCAAATGTTAATGGTCTACCTATAGAGTATAAAGACAGTTCTGCAAGATATGGTCTATCGGGTATTGTGGATTATTTTCTCATACATAATCGTGAAATACATGTCCCAGTTGATGATTCTGTATTAAAGGTTGTAGAGAAACAGCAGAGAATCATAAGGAGGGCTCGAGGATTTGTACCTGAACCATTTAAATGGACTAATATGAGAAATATATTAGCTTGTGGTCCCAACATGAAGAATACTTTTTGCATCAGTAAAGGCGGTTTTTTGTTTTTAAGCCAATTTAATGGCGACTTAGAAAATTTAGAAACCTATGAACACTATAAAAAAAATGTAGAGCATTTTAAAAAAATATTTTCTTTTTCTCCCCAATTTATAGTACACGATATGCATCCAGGATATATGTCAACTAAGTATGCTTTAGAATATGATTTGCCTAAGATTCCCGTGCAGCATCATCATGCGCACATAGTTAGTTGCATGTTTGAAAATAATTTAGAGAAAAGAGTTATTGGAGTTTGTTTTGATGGAACTGGGTATGGTACTGATGGAAAAATGTGGGGTGGAGAATTTCTGGTTTGTGACCGCCTTCAATTTGCAAGAGCTGCCCATCTTGATTATATAAAAATGCCGGGAGGAGAAAAAGCTATTAAAGAACCCTGGAGAATGGCAGTTTCTTCTCTTTATAAGTTTTTAAGTAGACAAAGAAGTAAAAAAGAGGTTAATGATATGATTTTTGAATTATATGGTATTAAGGCTATTAATCTAATTAATATTTTAAATTCAAACATTAATTGTATCGAGACATCAAGCATGGGTAGACTTTTTGATGTTATGGCAAATATAATTGGAATTACAGATATAGTTACCTATGAAGGACAGGCTGCTATTGAACTTGAAGCTATATCAGAAATGGATATTGAAGAATCATATACGTATAAAGTAATAGAACAGGATATGTATATTATAGAACCCTACGGAATGATTATTGAGGCAATAAAAGACAAAACAAAAGGCGTATCAGCTAAAATTATTGCTTCAAAATTTCAAAATACTATTGTTAATTTAACTGTAAGTATATGTGTACGAATTAGAGAAGACTCCGGCATAAATGAAGTTGTACTGAGTGGAGGGGTTTTTCAAAATTCTTTTTTACTTAAAAAAATATTTTTTAATCTAAAAAAGGATAATTTTCAAGTCTATACTCATAAGGACTTACCTTCTAATGATGGAGGGGTAGCAATTGGGCAGATAATTATAGCCAATGAAATAATTGAAAATAATTTAATGAAAAATTAAAAAAATGAGCATGCAAAAACATTTTAATCAAATATTTCACATATATATTAATGAAGAAGGAATTACAAATTAATTAGGAGATAAATATGCATGAAGTTTCTATAATTCAAAATGTTATTAAAATAGTAACAGATAAAGCAATTGAAAATAAATTAACTAAAGTTAACAAGGTATCGTTAAAAATAGGGGAGTTATCTGGTGTTATGCCAGAATGCTTAAACTTTGCATTCGAAATCTGTATAATGGATACAATGCTTGAAGGCTCAATTTTAGAAATAGAAAAAGTTAATGCAGTAGCCGAATGTAAGGATTGCAAACAGAAATTCCTAATTGACCATTTTAATAAACTTTGTCCATGCTGTAATAAATTTTGCTCTAGTATTATTAGTGGATATGAGCTTTATGTAAATACTATAGAAGGGGATTAAATATGAGTGAAATTAAGATAATTACTAATATACTTCAAAAAAATGATGAGATAACCTCGATAAATAAAAGATTACTAGGCGAAAGAGGGATCTATGTAATAAATCTAATGAGTTCACCTGGTTCAGGTAAGACGTCCTTACTTGAGAAAATAATAGCTAAGCTTAAAAACGATATAAATATTGCTGTAATTGAGGGGGATATTTATACTACTAAGGATGCTAAGAGAATAGAGGCTCAGGGTGTTCCAGTGGTTCAAATTAACACTTGTGGGGCGTGCCACCTTGACGGCGAAATGATAAAAAATGCATTAAATGCATTAAATCTTGATAAGATTGATTTGATTGTAATAGAAAATGTAGGCAATCTAGTTTGCCCTGCAGAATTTGAAATTGGTGAAGATATAAAAATTTGTGTTTTGAGTACCACAGAAGGAAATGACAAACCTTTGAAATATCCACTAATGTTTGAAAAAAGTGGTGCAATCATTTTGAACAAACTAGATTTAATAGAATTTACTGATTTTGATAAAGAAGAGTTCTACAGAGATATAAAATCTTTAAATGCTAATGTGGATACATTTGAAACATCTTGTGTTAAAAATCAGGGTATAGATGAAATATGTTCATGGTTAATGAGGAAAATACAAAACAAAAAAATAAAGGTTAAATAAATAGAAAATACTTTTCAGTTAAAGAATAAGGAGGAACGAGGATGTGCCTAGCAGTTCCAGGAAAGGTTTTAAAAATAGACGAAAATAAAGGTGTTGTAGAGATTGGAAATATGAAAAGAGAAGTATTTATGCATCTTTTGCCAGATGTATCTGTGGGCGAATATGTACTTGTACATGCAGGTTGTGCAATACAAAAGGTAGACGAAGAAGAAGCAAAAATAACCTTGGATATTTTTAAGGAGCTTCTTGAAAATGAAGTTTGTTGATGAATTTAGAAACAATGAATACTCAAAAAAACTCGTAGAAAGGCTAAATAACATTTCGAGTAAAAAGATAAACATTATGGAGGTTTGTGGTACCCATACTATGGCTATATTCAGATATGGTATTAGGGACGTACTTCCTCCAAATGTAAATCTGATATCAGGCCCAGGTTGTCCTGTGTGCGTTACACCTCAGAGCTATATAGACACCGCACTGACACTTTCAGGTGAAAAGGATGTAATTATTGCAACTTTTGGAGATATGATGAGAGTACCCGGCAAAAAAGGTTCACTAAGTAAGAAAAAGGCAGAAGGTGCAGATGTAAGAATAGTATACTCACCAATGGATTGCCTTAATATGGCTTCACAAAACCCTTCTAAAAAGGTAGTATTTTTGTCAGTGGGATTTGAAACTACTGCGCCGATGACTGCGGTTACCGCTATAGAGGCTAAAAAAAATAACCTGAGCAATTTATTTTTCTTTACCTCCCACAAAATCGTTCCGCCTGTTATGGCGGCTTTAGTTCAAGATAAAGAATTAAAAATAGACGGATTTTTATTGCCAGGGCATGTTTGTGCAATTATCGGTACGAAACCATATGGATTTTTAAGCATGGATTATAATATTCCTGGAGTGGTTACGGGGTTTGAGCCTTTAGATATACTTCAAGGTTTGAATACACTAGTAAGCTTAATTAGCAAAAAGGATTATAGAATTGTGAATGAATATAAAAGAATAGTTAAAACTGAGGGTAATCCAAATGCTAAAGAATATTTAAATAAAGCTTTTAAAATTGTGGATAGTAGGTGGAGAGGAATTGGGGTAATACCCCAAAGTGGTCTGGAGTTTAATAGTAAGTACGAAGCTTTTGACGCACTTAAGCATTTCAAAATCAATTATGAAGAATACGATGGCAGTCCTGGCTGCAAATGTGGAGAAATACTTAAGGGCAAAATTAAACCAATGGATTGTCCGCTTTTCAAAAAACTCTGCAGCCCAGAAAATCCAGTTGGCTCCTGCATGGTTTCATCAGAAGGTACATGTGCAGCATATTATAGATACCACAAAGATATTAAATAACAGGAGGTCTTTCTAATGAGGGGCAATATAACCCTAAGTCACGGAAGTGGTGGGGTGCAATCAAATAAATTGATTAATGAAGTGTTTTTCAAATATTTTAATAATGATATTTTAGATCAGATGAATGATGCAGCTCAAGTAGATATAGATTTTGCAAGACTTGCTTTTACTACGGATTCTTTTGTAGTAAATCCAATATTTTTTAATGGGGGTAATATTGGTAAATTAGCAATTTGCGGTACTGTAAATGACCTAGCCGTAAGTGGAGCAAAGCCACTTTATCTAACAAGCGCTTTTATTATTGAAGAGGGTTTTTCTATTGGAAAATTAGAAGAAATTGTGAAGTCTATGGCAGAAGAAGCTAATAAAGCAGGTGTAAAAATTGTAGCTGGAGACACAAAAGTTGTAGAAAAAGGCAGTGTGGATGGGATTTTTATTAACACTTCTGGTATTGGCAGGATTTATGAAAATGTTAATATTAACTGTGCTAATGCAAGAGCGGGAGACTACGTCATAATAAATGGCACATTAGGAGACCATGGAATGACAATAATGTGTGAAAGAAATAAACTTGGTTTAGAAGGAAATTTAAAAAGTGATTGTGCCTGCCTTAATTCCTTAGTAGACACAATGCTTGAAGCATATGACGGAATCCATGTTATTCGTGATGCTACAAGAGGTGGAGTCGCAGCAGTGCTTAATGAAATTAGTGAATTTAGCAATGTAACCATAGCTCTTGAAGAAAATAAATTGCCACTTAAAGACGAAGTAAAAGGTGCCACTGAGATGCTTGGATTGGATCCGTTATATATTGCTAATGAAGGAAAACTTTGTGCTTTTGTACCAGAATATTATGCTGAAAAGGTACTTAATGCGATGAGAAAGCATCCATTAGGTTCTGAAGCCGCAATTATCGGAAAAGTTACGCAGGAATTAGGGCAAAAAGTTTATTTAAATACAGTAGTAGGGGGAAAAAGAATAGTTGATATGCCATCTGGAATTCAGCTTCCAAGAATATGTTAAAGTTTACACAAGAAAGGTCAGGGATTATGTATCTCTGTCTTATTTATTTTGAGTATAATTATTTAGTGATTAATACCGCATAATGAAAAGATTATTTCAATATATATTAATGAAGGATAAATGGGAGGGAGTATTTTGCATGAAAGAAAACTTATAAAGAGTGCCATAGGTGAAATTCATAAAGGTGAAGCGAAAAAAATTAATTTTGTATGGATGGAGGCTAATGGTTGTATGGGGAATATAATTTCTTTTCTAAATGCAGACCAGCCAGATGTTCTTTATTTCCTACAAGAAATGGTTGATTTGAAATTTAGCCCTAGCCTTATGCAAGAAGAAGGCGAAGTTGCCTATGAAAAGTTCTTAGAGGTTTTAAATACAGATTTCATATTAGGGGTAGAAGGGGCACTAACTAATATGGATGAGGGATTCTATAATATATTTGCAACCTATAAGGGTAGGCGGATACCTACAGCAGAAGCTATTAATTTAGCAGCGCGGAAAGCAAAAGCAATAATAGCTATTGGAACTTGTGCTTCATTTGGAGGGATATCTGCAGCTAGACCTAATCCAACAGGGTGTAAAAGTCTAGGGGATTTCCTTGGACGTGAGGTAATAAATATTCCAGGCTGTCCATCAAACCCTCTGTGGGTTATGGGAACTATAGCTAGTATTATTCTTTATAAAAAGATTGAAATAGATGAGAAAGGGCGACCAGTAATGTTTTTTAAAGAAAACAACCACACTAATTGCCCAAGACGCTCATATTTTGATAACAAAGTATATGCAGGGAAGCTAGGAGAAAAAGAGTGCATGATAAAGGTTGGATGTAAAGGGCCTATTACAAAAGCTTATTGTCCACTTGGATTATGGAATTCGAGAATCAATTGGCCAGTGGATGCTAATACGCCATGCATAGGTTGCGCTAGTGAATTTTTTCCGGATGGCACAGAACCTTTTATTAAGTATTGAGGGATGCTTAACAATTGAGGTAGATAACAATTGTTAGTTCAAATTTATTCCAGAGTGAGGTGATTGCGGTGACTACCAAAATAACTATAGACCCTATAACTAGAATTATGGGGCCTTTAAGCATAGAAGTAGAAATAAAAAAAAATAAAATAGTAGATGCTAAAAGCGGTGGGATTCAGTTTAGAGGCTTTGAAAAGATGTTAATAGGACGTCCCCCATTAGATGCAGTATATTTTACTGAAAGAATATGTGGTATATGTTCTACATCTCATGGGTTAGTAGCAAGTCTGGCATTAGAAGATGCGCTAAAGGTAACGCCAAATGAGAATGGAGTAAGAATCAGAAACTTTGCACATGGGGCGGAGTATCTTCAAAATATCATGAGGCAAATTTGTATTTTTGTATTCCCGGATTATGTGAATATAACAATGGCTCCAGGAAATTCAGACTATGATTTTAGACTTTCCGGCAAATACACAGAAAAAATCAATAAAGATTATGTGAAGGCGCTAGAGTGTAGCCGCCTTGCTCATGAAATTGTAGCTCTTATAGGGGGGAAAGCACCACATAATCATGGTGTATTTGTGGGTGGAACCACTGCAAACATGGATGCTTCTAAAATTATAAGACTGAAATCCATACTACAAACTATCAGTGAATTTATGTGTGAAAACATGGTTGATGATATAAATATTATAGCTCATTATTATCCGGAGTATTTTAAGATTGGTGGTGGGACAAGAAATCTTTTAAGCTATGGCTTATTTCATGATTTGCATAATAAAGAAATGCAGTATGTACAGCCTTCAAGTTATATTGACGGTGATATGGCTATGTTAGATGTAAAAGCAATAACAGAGAGTTCAGCATTTTCTTGGTATAAAGGTTCGATATCTAGTGAAGTTCCATCCAATTACCCATCTGAAACAGATATTAAAAAGCAGGGAGCCTATACATTTATCAAAGCGCCTAGGTATAAAGGTAAAGTTGTACAGGTTGGACCACTTGCCCGTATGATTTTATCAGGTTCCTATAAAAATAGTATATCCACAATGGATAGGCTTATGGCTAGAGTATTAGAGGGGAAGAAACTTTGTGAAAAAATGTTTATAATACTTGAGGAAGTAGAGCCTATACCAGCAGTACAGGAAAAATATATTATTCCAGAGAGTGCACAGGGAATAGGACTTTGTGATGCTGTTAGGGGAGCTCTCGGGCATTGGACTACTATAGAAAAAGGAATTATAAAAAATTGCGATATAGTTACTCCTACTGCTTGGAATCTTTCACCAATGGACGAGATTAGGCAGCATGGAGCTCTTGAGAGCGCTCTCATTGGCAGCGAAATTCAAAATCCTAAAAATCCTGTGGAGATAGGTCGTATAGTGCGCTCCTTTGATCCTTGCATATCTTGTGCCACCCATGTTAATACAGAATATGGTGAGCCTTATTATATAAATGTTACTTAAATACAATTGGAATACTGACTAGTTATTTTAAAAAAATATGTAAAAAGATATGAATTATATTTGTATACGATAGAAGGAGAATAGTGAAATGAGTGAAATAAATATTAGTATTAATATGGTTAATACTAATGAAGAAATCCATATGGAAAATAAAAACCTTTTCGATGAAGAGGGCATATTTGTTATAAATCTAATGAGCGCTCCAGGGTCTGGTAAAACATCTATACTTGAGAAGTTAATTCCAAAGCTTAAAGAAAACTTAAATATGGCGGTCATTGAAGGAGACTTATATACAACTAAAGATGCAGAGCGAATTGAAGCCCAGGGCGTTCCAGTAGTACAGATTAATACTGCGGGGCCCTGTTATTTAGATGGAGGAATGGTAAGAGAAGCATCATTGAACTTTGATTTAAGAGAGATAGATCTTATTATTATAGAGAATGTGGGGAGCATAGCATCTCCAGCTGAATTTGAAATTGGTGAGGATATAAAACTTTGCGTACTCAGCGTTACGGAAGGTAATGACAAGCCTTTAAAATATCCACTGATGTTTGAAAAAAGCACCGCGATAATTTTAAATAAAGTTGATTTAATTGGATTTACGGATTTTAAGGAAGGAGAGTTTTATAAAGATATTAAACTAATAAATGCTAAGGCAAAGATTTTTCAAACATCCTGCACCAAAAACCAGGGAATGGATGAACTAAGCGAATGGATTTTGAAACAAGCAAAGAAAAAAATAAGTAGGTACAAATAAAAAATTTAGGTTCTGGTTATATTAGGATTTTTTTTATGAGAGGTTGAGTTAATGTGGGTAAAAAGGTCATGGCTATAGGTAATAGGTTGATGATGGATGATGCAGTAGCAGTGCTTATTTTAGAAAAAATTAAAAACAACCTAGAGGATAAAGGTATTGAAACTATTATAGGAGAAACAGATGTAGAATTTTGTTTTTCAAAATTAAACCAGCGAGATATATTTTATATTATAGATTCAACATATTATGGAAGTTCACCAGGCACAGTAACTTTTAAAAGTTTGAATGATATAAAAAAAATTAGAGGGCAGAGTAGGTCTATTCACTCTTTAGGGTTATTGGACCTAGTAAATATGTACAAGATGGATATTAAGGGTTATTTTATAGGAATAGAAATTGACAATATAGATATAAATATTGGGTTAAGCCATATTTTACAGGCGCAAGTAGAATATATATCTAAGGAGATATTGAGCTTTATTATATAATCCCAATAAAGTAATTTCAGCTAATTTAAACATAATAATTCTTGAAATGATTGTTGAAGATATATTACAGTTTCACCGGTGATTCCAATTTTTACAATAATTAAAGAAAGAAATTAAAATAGTGAAATAGTTTGGTACACGAATAACTTTCGTGTATCTTTTTTTATTAAGTGGTTAAAAATAAATACTTAGTGAAATTTGAAATTTCTATTGCTTTTTATTTTATATATGTTATTGTATTATTATAACGTAATATTAAGATATAATAATATATAAATATAAATTTTCTAGGGAGGCTTAAACTATGTTTAATTCAAAGGTTAAAAATGTCAGTGCAGAAGAGGCATATAAGCTTATAAGTGGTGATAAAGAACTTATTATTTTAGATGTTAGAACTAAAGAGGAATATGATAATGGTCACATTCAAGGAGCAAAACTTGTTCCAGTTCAGATTCTTCCTATGAAACTTGCTGAATTTGATAAGTATAAAGATAAGCCGGTACTAGTTTATTGTGCATCTGGTGGAAGAAGCCCAAGAGCAGTGGATATTTTGGAAAGCAATGATTTTGAAAATATTTACCATCTAGGTCGTGGAATATCTTCTTGGAGATACGGTCTAACTAGATGATGCTCGGATAATATCCACATGATGTTAAGTATAAAATTAAAGATGAAATAATAATAAAGTTAGTAAACCAATTAAAAGAATAAGAGGGGGATATTTGTGATAAAAAAAATATTAATTGTAGGTGGCGTAGCTGGTGGAGCTTCAGCCGCCGCAAGGTTACGACGACTAGATGAAAATGCAGAAATAATTATGTTTGAGAGAGATGAATACATTTCTTTTGCAAATTGTGGGCTACCTTATTATATTGGTGAGGTAATAAAAGAAAGAGATAAGCTTTTAGTACAAACACCTGAGAGTATGAAAGCTAGATTTAACATAGATGTAAGAAATAACAGTGAGGTAACTTCCATTAACACGGGCAAAAAGGTTGTAACAGTTAATAGTAAGGCTAAAGGCACTTATGAAGAAAGTTATGATTATTTAGTGTTATCACCAGGAGCAAAAGCAATTAAACCTAATATAGAAGGTATAAACAATAAAAGAATATTTACTTTAAGAAATATACCAGATACTGATAACATTAAAACATATGTGGATAAAAAAGGTATTAATAGTGCGGTAGTTATTGGTGGAGGATATGTTGGTGTGGAAATGGCTGAAAACTTAAAAGAAAGAGGTCTTAAGGTTACTCTAGTAGAAGCAGCACCTCATATAATGGCTCCTTTTGACACGGATATTGTTGTAACCGTCGAAAAAGAAATTTCAGATAACGGTGTAGAAATAATTTTGAATGATGAAGTTAAAGCCTTTAAAGATACTGAAGATGGTGTTGAAATAGCTTTAAATAGTGGTGCAAAATTAAGCGCTGATATGATTATATTGGCAATAGGCGTATTCCCTGATACTGGATTTGCGAAAGAAGCTGGTATTAAAGTAGGCCCTAAGGGTCATATATTAGTAAATAATAAAATGGAAACTAGTGCAGAGGGAGTATTTGCAGTAGGTGATGCTATTGAAGTTGTAGATTTTATAAACAAAACAAATACTGCAATACCACTAGCTGGTCCTGCAAATAAGCAAGGTAGAATAGCAGCCGATAATATAGCTGGTTTAAAAACTACATATAAGGGAACTCAGGGTACTTCAATTATAAAGGTATTTGGTTTAACAGCCGCAAGTACAGGCAATAATGAAAGAACTTTAACAAGACTTAATATCCCTTATAAAGTTATATTTGTACACCCTGCAAGTCATGCTTCCTATTATCCAGCAGCCCTTTCAATGACATTAAAACTTATTTTTAATGATGAAGGTAAAATACTCGGAGCTCAAGGTGTAGGTTACGATGGAGTGGACAAGAGAATAGATGTACTTGCTACAGTTATTAGACTTGGTGGAACAGTAACTGATTTAACTGAATTAGAACTTTCATATGCACCACCTTTCTCATCTGCTAAGGATCCAGTAAATATGGCCGGTTTTGTCGCTGAAAATGTGTTAGCAGGAAGAGTGGATGTATTAACCACAGATCAGTTTATAGACTACGATAAAGAAAATGTTACGGTATTAGATGTTCGTACCGAAATGGAATTTAATAATGGACATATTGAAGGCGCTATAAATATTCCTGTAGATAGTTTAAGAGAAAGAATTGGTGAACTTGACACAAACAAAGAAATTATTGAGTATTGTCAGGTAGGATTAAGAGGATACGTAGCTGCAAGAATTTTAGCTCAAAAACAATTTAAGGTTAAAAACTTAACTGGGGGATATAAATCAGCTTCAAGTTTAAATTTTAAACCAAATAAAGCTAAAATTAGGGATATACCCAAAAATCAGAGTTTAGATCCAGATACTCAAGTTATAAAGGATGAAGTGGCTATAAGCGTTGATAATTATGATAAAACTCTCGATGCTTGTGGACTATGTTGTCCTGGACCGCTAATTCAAGTTAAAGCTAGCATTGACGATTTAAATGAAGATCAAATATTAAAAGTAACAGCAACTGACCCTGGATTTTATGAGGACATTAAATCTTGGTGTAATAAAACAAATAATGAATTAATAGATTTAAGAAAAGAAAAAGGTATGGTTTACGCATTTATAAAAAAAAACAATAATAATCTTACAAAAATAAATAAATCATGTTCCTCAGATATAGTGGAAAAAAATAATAAAACAATGGTAGTTTTTAGTGGTGATTTAGACAAAGCTATTGCGGCATTTATTATCGCAAATGGAGCAGTTGCAATGGGGAGTAAAGTTACTATTTTATTTACCTTCTGGGGTCTTAACATCATACGGAAACCTGAAAAAGTATCTGTAAAAAAAGGTTTAATAGATTCAATGTTTGGAGTTATGATGCCAAGAGGAAGTAAGAAACTTAAACTTTCACAAATGAACATGATGGGAATTGGAGCTAAAATGATTCGATCAGTAATGAAGAATAAAAATATAAGTTCTCTTGAGGACTTAATAAAATCAGCGATTGATAGTGGAGTGGAAGTGGTAGCCTGCTCAATGTCCATGGATGTTATGGGAATTACAAAGGAAGAACTTATTGATGGAGTGAAAATTGGTGGAGTTGGTTATTACCTAGGCCAAACTGAAGATTCAAATGTAAATCTATTTATTTAATAATATATAAAAAGTGTCTATCATATAAGATACATTTTATTTTTATGATCATACTTTTTTTAATTATACTAATTGTAATTTCAACCTATAAATATTCGTATTTTAATTGTATCTTCAACATGTTAAGAAAAAAATATATATTAAATATTGCTGTTTGACATTAATGGCAAAAGGATGTAAAATTTATTAGCATATGCCACCAATTAAGAACATTTAAGAACTTAAAAAAGTATATGAAATAAGGAGAATATTAATGGCAAGACCAGTTAAGGATAGAAGGGTGGAAAATTTACCGCAATATACATACTTTGTACCTGCAGGTAGAAGGAAATGTGAAATTGAAGAAATAATTATAAAGGTTGAAGAGTTTGAAGCCATGAGGCTTAAAGATGTTGAAGAACTAAATCAGGAAGAATGTGCAAAGAGAATGCTAGTTTCAAGACAAACTTTTCAAAATATAATTGATAGCGCACGAAAAAAGATTGCTATAGCTTTAATAGAGGGAAAAGCAATAAATATAAGTGGTGGAAACTATACGAGGAATATATGTCAATTCAAATGTGCATCCTGCGGTTATACCTATGAAATAAAGTATGAGGAAGATAGAAAAATTTGTCCATCATGTGCTTCGCAGCAAGTTACTTGTAATAAAAGAAGCAGTTTTTGTCATGGACAATGTAATAAACAGACAACAGATGATAAATAGTTTTATAAGTTTTTACTTAAAACAAATCTATGTTTATTGGCATTTGACAACAATAAATAATAGTATTATAATATAAATGGCATATGACAAATAAAAAGCGAGGTGATAATGCATGGCTGATTGTAAAAGTTGCCCATCAAATGGTGAGTGTGATAATAAAGATACATGTAGCATAGAAAACAATCCATTAAACAAAGTTAAAAACATTATCGGCGTCATGAGTGGTAAAGGCGGCGTGGGTAAATCAACAATATCTGCGCTTATTGCGCATGAACTTAATAAAAAAGGTTATAAGGTCGGTCTTATGGATTCGGATATTACAGGCCCAAGTATACCAAGGTTGTTAGGTATTAAAGATGTTAAACCTGTAATGAGTGAAGCGGGTATTATACCAGTTAGAACAGTTGAGGGTATTGATGTTATTTCAATGAACTTTCTTGTGGAGAATGAAGAGGATCCAGTTATTTGGAGGGGGCCCGCAATTTCTGGGGTTGTTAAGCAGTTTTGGACTGACGTTATATGGGGAGAGCTTGATTATTTAATTATAGATATGCCTCCTGGCACAGGAGATGTTGCTTTGACGGTAATGCAATCAATACCAATTACAGGTATAGTAATGATTTCAACGCCACAGGATTTAGTGTCTATGATTGTTGGGAAAGCAATCAATATGGCCCGTAAACTTAATATAAATATATTAGGATTAATAGAAAATATGAGTTATATTATTTGTCCAGGATGCAGTGAGAAAATAAAAATCTTTGAATCAGATAACATAGATGAATTCTTAAATAAAAATGACCTAGATTTGCTTGGTGAAATTCCGATGTGTAGAGAAATTGTTAATATTTCTAACAAGGGAGAATACAACCTAAATCCTGAATTATCAGAAATAGCTGAAAATATTATTAATAAAATTATTAATAATATAAAAAAATAGAAATGGAGGTGAACGATATGAAAATAGCAATACCTAGTAATGGCAGTATGGTAAATCAACATTTTGGAATGAGCAAAAGTTTCGTAATTGCGACAGTAGAGGACAAAAAGATAGTAAACATTGAAGAAATATCTGCAGTAGAGCTTGCACATCAGCATCAAGGCTTGGCAGACCTACTTACAAAGCACGGAGCTACAGTAGTTATTACTGGAGGAATTGGTGGGGGAGCAATTAGCGGTCTACAGCAGAATGGCCTTGAAGTGATAAAAGGAGCATCTGGAGAATATAAAAAGGTTATTGAGGAATATATTAATGGAACGTTAGAAGATAAAAATGTAGTATGTAATCATCACGGTGAACATCATCACCAATAAAGAAAAAGGAGCACAATTGTGCTCCTATTGTTATTTACTAAAAAATGCAGAAGTCATTTTAAAAAGTCTAATTAAATTCTGCTATTATATTATTAATATGAAATATTGGACTAAGTGTATATTAGGCCAATTTTATTTTTTTGGAATATTACTATACATCGTTTGAAGTATTAATAAGATTATTTATTGAATTAATATTATTTTGATATTCGGTTATGATAGTGTTTAATAGTTCAAAGTTGTTAGGAGCATCACTACCAGCAAGTAATTCATTAACAAATTTTATTCCCATGTATTCTCCTTGGACTGCTTCTTTAAGATAACTAGCAGTATCAGTAGTGCCAATATGTTTTATATTTGATATAGTTTCTGCTACGACACCTTGGATTCCTATACCATTTGATGGATTACCACCAAGATCGTGTATTTTAGTAGAAATTTGGGTGGTATGTTGCTTATGAATTTGTTGTATTTTTTGTAGTTCACTTTTGGTATTAGCATCATTAGCATGCTCAATTAGGTCATCAAAACTGTTAACAGCCATGTATTCGCCTTCCAGAATAGAATTCAAATTTTTAATGTTTTCACTATTCATATTATCAACTCCTTAACATTTATTTTGCCCAAATAGATCATGCTTATTAAAAAAAATAGAAATAAGAATATATTATATAAAAAGTTAGATATAGTATTTTATTACGTTTACAGACGAATAGTGTTACGTTTACATGGAAATAGTATTAAATCTAAGAACAAGTTAGATAATTGTGTCTAATTGCTCTAAAATACGGAAAACGCAACTAAATGCTCGTAAAACAGCGATTGAAGTGGATTGGTCCATATAGTATAATAAATCTTGTAATGGATTAGTCCATTAATCCAATATGCTTTAGGAGGAATTTTTATTAATATCGAAATAAACAAAAAAAATGGAATACCACTTTATATTCAAGTTAAAAAACAAATTATGGATGAAATAAAAAAAGGAACTCTTAAGGTTGGAAGAAAAATGCCTACAGAAAGAGAATTGTCTGCGAGATTAAAAGTAAGTAGAAACACTGTAAGCACTGCATATAACGACTTGGAACAAGATGGGGCGTTAAAATCCTATCAAGGAAAGGGAACTTTCGTAGTTGAAGAATCTATATCTTGGGAAAATCTCGATATTGAAAATAAAATAATGAAATTCATTGATTTAGGATTAGAGGAAGCTTTAGAAATTGGAATGAAACCAGAAGAATTTCTAGATTTAGTAAATCAAAGGGTAAATGAAAAAAAACAAATAATGGATAAAGTAATAGCAATATATATAGAGTGCAACATAGAACAAGCTAAGATGTTTAGTAAGCAACTTAGTAAAAATAGTAATATGGATGTAATGTTCTTAATGGTAAATGATTTACGAAAGATGGACAAGCTAACTAAAGATAAGATTGAAAGTGCTGAGTTTATAATAACCACATTTAATCACATTAATGAAGTTACAAATTTAACTGAGGGGCTTAATAAGGAGATTTTAGGTGTTGCAATTACTCCAAATTTAGAACCAATAGTTAAAATAGCTAGATATGGTGAGAATACAAAATTTGGATTTGTATGTATCTCTGAAGAATTTATTTTTAAAATAAAAGGAGCTTTAGAAAAGGCAGGATTAGCTGATGCCAATATAAAATTCTCAAATACTACTGATGATAATGAACTTAAAGATATAATTCGAGAATCAGATGTGATGATAGTATCACCAGGCAGATATAAAGATGTTAAAAGTAAAAATCCCAGCAATAAGGAAATAATTGAATTTCTATATAGTCTAGATGAGGGTTCAGTAAAAGCGCTTAAGTCAAAGATTATTGAAATAAAGTTCAAAAAATAATGTGTTAAAAAATTATTTAGGAGGCTTTTAAAAAATGGAAAAAAAGACTTTAATTTTAGGAGTAATAGGTTCAGATTGTCACGCGGTTGGTAATAAGATTTTAGATTATGCTTTAACGGAAGCAGGGTTTAATGTTATAAACATAGGAGTGCTTTCACCACAAGAAGATTTTATAAATGCAGCTGTTGAAACTAATGCAGATGCCATAATAGTATCTTCTCTTTATGGACAAGGAGAAATCGATTGCAGAGGCATGAGGGAACAATGTGATGAAGCAGGATTAAAGGGTATATTACTTACTGTAGGCGGAAATATAGTTGTAGGAAAACAAAATTGGGAAGATGTGCACAGTAGATTTAGTGCAATGGGATTTGATAGAATATATCCACCAGGAACAACACTCGAAACAACAATACATGATTTAAAAGAAGATTTGAAAATATTATAAAATCAATAGGAGTGATATAAGTGGATGCATATTTGCTTGTAGATTTTGGAAGTACATATACGAAATTAACTGTTGTAGATATAGCAAAAGAAGAAATAATTGCTACGGCTAAGGACATAACGACAATTGAAGACAATATAATGATCGGTTATGAAAAAGCCTATGCAAAAATAGAACCAATATTAAAAGACAAAAATGTTAATCTTATTAATAAATTAGCATGCTCCTCAGCCGCGGGAGGCCTTAAGATGATAGCCATTGGACTAGTGCCAGATCTAACTGCAGAAGCTGCTAAAAGAGCAGCACTTGGAGCTGGAGCTAGAGTATTAAAAGTATATAGCTATGAATTAACATTGACTGAAATTGAAGAAATTAAAAATTCAGACTTAGATATAATACTTCTTGCAGGTGGAACTAATGGTGGCAATAAGGAATGCATTATACACAATGCAAAAATGTTAGCTGACAATGGAGTTAAATTACCAATAGTAGTAGCTGGGAATAAAGTAGCAAGTGATGAAATAAGACAAATACTCACTGACGCTAAAATGTATTTTAGCATTACTAAAAATGTAATGCCAACTTTGAGTAAACTAAATGTAGAGCCGGCTAGAGAAGAAATTAGAAAAGTCTTTATGGAAAAAATTATTGACGCTAAAGGGCTAAGTAATGCAGAAGATTTAGTGAAGGGCATTTTAATGCCAACACCAGCGGCCGTTTTAAAGGCAGCTACGATACTTAGTGAAGGCAGTGATGAAGAAAAAGGTCTAGGAGATTTAATAATTATCGACATTGGTGGAGCAACAACGGATGTACATTCTATAGCAGAGGGAGAACCTACAAAGTCTGGCGTTTCAATAAGAGGCCTAGAAGAACCTTTTGCAAAAAGAACTGTTGAAGGTGACCTTGGTATGAGATACTCTGCAGTTTCTTTGAGGGAAGCGGCCGGTAGCAGAAAAATCAGAAAGTACTTAGGGGACACAGAAAGAAAAATTGATATTGAAGCAAATTGTAAATATAGAATAGAGCATATAAAAATGGTTCCTACAACTAAGGAAGAAATAGAATTTGATGAGGCTATGGCGAAAGTAGCCACAGATATATCTATGGAAAGACATGTAGGTACTGTGGAACACACAAACACTCCTATGGGAGCTATGTACACTCAAACAGGAAAAGATCTTATGGAAGTAAAGTATATGATAGGTACAGGTGGAGCATTAATACATAGTGATAATCCACAAGAAATTTTAAAAGCGGGAGCCTTTAGTGCAGAGAATCCAACGTATTTAAAGCCGCGGGATGCAATGTATTTGATTGATAAAACTTATATATTATCTGCAATGGGATTATTGTCTCAAGATTACCCAGACAAAGCTGTTAGAATCATGAAAAAGTATTTAGTAAAAGTATAATTAATTAGGAGGTAATTTCAGTGGAATTAAGAAATAAAAAATGGACGGATGAAGAGTTCTTTGAGGTTAGAAAAGAAGTAGTAAGTCAATGGCCAACAGGTAAAGAGGTAGATTTAAAAGAAGCTGTAGAATATAACAAGAGAATCCCAGAGCATAAAGACTTTGCAAAAAAATTAATAAAAGCTAAAGAAGAAGGAGTAACACTCGCGCAACCAAGAGCAGGTGTTGCGTTAATTGATAAGCATATCGAATTATTAAAACACTTAGAGGAACAAGGCGGAGCAGATTTACTACCAACTACAATAGATAGTTATACAAGACTGAATAGATATGATGAATGTGAAATTGGAATACAAGAAAGTTTAAAGGCGGGAAGATCTTTACTAAACGGATTCCCAGGAGTTAATCATGGAGTTAAAGGTGGTAGAAAAGTTTTTGAAGCTGTAAATTCTCCATTGCAAGCAAGACACGGAACTCCAGATGGAAGATTATTAGCTGAAATCACTCATGCTTCAGGTTGGACTTCAAATGAAGGAGGCGGTATTTCTTACAATATTCCATATGCTAAAAATGTAACTTTAGCAAAATCAGTTTTAGATTGGCAATATTGTGATAGACTTGTTGGGTTTTATGAAGAACAAGGAGTCTCATTTAATAGAGAGCCTTTTGGACCATTAACAGGAACTTTAGTGCCACCTAGTACGTCAAATGCAATTGCAATAATTGAAGCTTTACTTGCTGCAGAGCAAGGAGTTAAAAACATTACAGTTGGATATGGTCAGTGCGGAAATTTAATACAGGATGTTGCAGCTATAAGAGCATTAGAAGAGCAATGCGACGAATACTTAAAAGCTAATGGATATAAAGATATATATTTAACCACGGTATTACATCAATGGATGGGAGGCTTCCCTGAAGATGAAGCGAAAGCTTTTGGAGTTATAGCTACGGGAGCTGCAACGGCAGCACTTGCAGGAGCAACAAAAGTAATAGTTAAAACTCCTCATGAGGCTATAGGAATTCCTACTAAAGAAGCTAATGCTATGGGAATAAGATGTACAAAGATGGCTTTAAACTTATTAAAAGGCCAAAGGATGCCTATGTCTAAAGAGTTGCAAACAGAGATAGAAGTAATAAAGGCTGAAACAAAGTGTATGTTAGATAAGATGTATGAAATCGGAAAAGGCGATTTAGCTATAGCGACAGTTAAAGGATTTGAAATGGGAATTATTGATGTACCATTTGCACCAAGTAAATATAATGCTGGTAAAATGATGCCTGCAAGAGATAATAATGGAGCGATAAGATACCTGAAATTTGGGAATCTACCATTTACACAAGAATTGAAAAATTTCAATATGAAAAAACTTGAAGATAGAGCAAAATTTGAAAACAGGGATATAAGCTTTCAAATGACTATAGATGATATATTTGCAGTAGGAAAAGGTGTACTTATAGGAAGACCACAGAATAAATAAATGTATAGATGAATCAAAGTTACAAAAAAAAATTTATAGAAGGACAGGTGTATATTATGAAAATTATTGATGTAGTGTGTTCAACAGGAAGAACAGGATTTTATTTTGACGACCAAAGAGCTATAAAAAAAGGTGCAGACCATGATGGATTTACATATGTAGGTGCGCCAGTGACAGAAGGATTTACATCAATTAGACAAGCTGGAGAGTCAATATCAGTAATGATTATACTTGAAGATGGTCAAGTAGCTTACGGAGACTGTGCAGCAGTACAATATTCAGGAGCCGGTGGAAGAGATCCATTATTCCTTGCAAAAGATTTTATACCAATTATAGAAAAAGAAATAGCACCAAAATTAATAGGTAGAGAATTAGAAAGCTTTAAATCACTCGCAGAAGAGTTTGATCACATGTTAGTTAATGGTAAAAGGCTTCATACAGCAATGAGATACGGAATAACTCAAGCTATTCTAGATGCTGTCGCAAAAGCTAAAAAAGTAACTATGGCAGAGATTGTACGCGACGAATACAAAACTGGAGTAGATATCAAGAGAATTGATATTTTCACACAATCAGGTGATGATAGATATGCAAGTGCAGATAAAATGATAATAAAAGGTGCAGACGTAATGCCTCACGCACTTATAAATAACGTAGAAGAGAAATTAGGGCTTAAGGGTGAAAAATTACTCGCTTATGTTGAATGGTTAAAAAATAGAGTATTAAAAATAAGAACTAGCGAGAGTTATAATCCAATATTCCACATAGATGTATATGGAACAATAGGACTAGCTTTTAATAATGATATAAAAGCTATGGCAGATTATATAGCAACACTCGAAGAAGCTGCAAAACCATTCAAGTTAAGGATAGAAGGACCTATGGATGTTGAGCATAGAGAAAGACAAGTTGAATCGTTAGCTGGATTAACAGCAGAACTTGATAATAGAAAAATTAATGTGGAACTAGTTGCAGACGAATGGTGTAACACATATGAAGACGTAGTGTTATTTGCTGATAAGAAAGCGGGCCACATGCTTCAAATAAAAACTCCAGACTTAGGTGGAGTTAACAACATAATTGAATCAATACTATACTGCAAAAAGCAGGGCCGTGGAGCATACTGTGGTGGAACATGTAACGAAACTAACAGATCTGCAGAAGTTTGCACAAACATAGCTATTGCTTGTGGAGCAGATCAATGCTTAGCAAAACCAGGTATGGGTGTAGATGAAGGTTACATGATAGTTAACAATGAAATGAATAGAGTTGTAGCTTTAGTTAATAGAAAAAAATAAGAAGAATAATGAATGAGGGGTAATTGGAAAAGGCGGTTTATTTAAACTGCCTTTTCCAATATTAGATGTTGAATTAAAAAGGAGAATAACAATGAAAGAAATAAATGTAGCTGAAATAACAAAAACCGTAAGAAATTTATGTATAGATGCTAATTACTATCTTTCTGATGATATGAGAAACAAATTAACAAAGGCTAGAGAAGAGGAAACTTGGGATATAGCTAAAGGTGTTTTAGATAAGATTTTAATAAATGTAGATATAGCTAAAAATGAAAAAATGCCAATGTGTCAAGATACAGGGATGACTTGTGTGTTCATAGAAATTGGTCAAGATGTTCATATAGTAGGAGGCAGCCTTTACGAATCTATTAATAAAGGCGTAGCCGCAGGATATGAAGATGGATTTTTAAGAAAGTCAGTAGTTAAAGACCCAATAGACAGAGTAAATACAAAAGATAACACTCCAGCAGTTATATATTATGATATAGTTCCAGGAGATAAGTTTAAAATAACTGTAGCTCCAAAGGGCTTTGGCTCAGAAAATATGAGCCAGATTAAAATGCTAAAACCTTCAGATGGTCTTAAAGGGGTTAAGGAATTTATTCTAAAAGTAGTAAAAGAAGCTGGTCCTAACCCATGTCCACCAATAGTTGTAGGTATAGGATTAGGTGGCACTTTTGATAAGGCAGCTAATCTTGCTAAAAGAGCAGCGATTAGACCTACTGAAGAGGCAAACTCAAATCCTTTCTATGCAGAACTTGAAAAAGAGCTTACGCAGGAAATAAATAAGCTTGGTATAGGACCTCAAGGTTTTGGTGGAAGAACTACCGCATTAGCTGTTAATATTGAAACTTATCCAACTCATATAGCGGGTCTACCAGTTGCGGTAAATATAAACTGCCATGCGGCAAGACATGCGAGTAAAGAGTTATAATAAGGATAAGGGGAGGGAAATGTTATGGAGAAAAGAATAACTACGCCACTTACAGAAGATAAGGTTAAAGCTTTAAAGGCAGGAGATAGTGTGCTATTATCTGGTGTTGTATATACCGCTAGGGATGCAGCTCATGCAAGACTCGTGGATCTTATAGATAAGGGAGAAAAACTTCCGATGGATATTAAAGATGCGGTCATATATTATGTTGGACCAACTCCAGCAAAGCCTGGAAGGGCCCTTGGATCAGCAGGGCCAACTACAAGCTATAGAATGGATGCTTACACACCAAAGCTTTTAGAAAAAGGATTAAAGGGAATGATAGGTAAGGGATTAAGATCACAAGAGGTTGTGGACTCTATGATTAAAAATGGTGCTGTATATTTTGCAGCCATTGGTGGAACAGCGGCTCTAATAGGTAAATGTGTAAAAAAAGCAGAAATAGTAACCTATGAGGATTTAGGTTCTGAAGCTATAAGAAGACTTGAGGTAGAGGATTTACCTATAGTTGTAGTAATAGATAGTGAAGGTAACGATCTATATAAACAAGGACAAAATGCTTATTTGGAAAGTGTAAAATAAATTTGATTTAAGTTATAGTGTGAGGTGATACCATGGAAATTAATAAACCAGCAAAAGCCGGAACAATGGAATCTAACGATATATATGTAATGCTTATGCCAAACCCTAAGGGCGGTATTGAAATAAATCTTCAAAGTATTGTTATGAAACAGTTTGGGGAAGAAATAGAAAGAGTAATACTAGATACACTTAAGGGATTAAAAGTAGAAAATATTATAGTAAATGCTCAAGATAAAGGTGCATTAAACTATACAATAAAAGCTAGAATAGAAACAGCTATAAAAAGAGCTCAATAAGAGGTGATGTATATGAAAAGGTTGAGAAGAACTATGCTATTTATGCCTGGTAATACTCCAGCGATGCTTCAGGACGCAGGAATTTTAGGCGCAGACTCAATTATATTAGATTTAGAGGATGCTGTAAGTATAACAGAAAAAGACAGTGCTAGAATTTTGGTAAGCGAAGCAATAAAAAATGTAGATTATAGTAATGTAGAAGTGGTAGTTAGGGTAAATCCATTTTCTACTGAATTTGCACAAAAGGATATTGATATAATTGCAAGAGTTAAACCAGATACATTGATGATACCGAAAGCTACAGAAGAAGAACTAAAGGCTATAAATGAAATACTTACAAACATAGAAGCGCAGGAATGTTTTGCAAAGGGAAGTATAAAGCTAATTCCAATAGTGGAAACAGCCTATGGAGTTGAAAATGTTTATAACATAATAAAATCTTGTGATAGGATAGTAGCTGTTTTACTTGGAGGAGAGGACTTAACTTCAGATTTAGGTATAAAAAGAACCAAAGAAGGAGAAGAAGTTTTCTATGCAAGGAATCGAGTAGCAATTGCATGTAGGGCAATGAAGGTGGATTCTATTGATACTCCATTTACAGATACTAACGATTTTGAGGGATTATCAAAAGATACGTTTAAAGCTAAAAGCCTAGGATTCACAGGTAAAGCAGCAATAAATCCAAGACAGATTGATACCATTCATTCTGTATACGCTCCAACTTCAGAAGAAGTAAAATACGCCAAAAGAGTCCTAGAGGCTATGGAAGAAGCAGAAAAAGAAGGAAAAGGAGTATTTTCCCTAGATGGGAAAATGGTAGATGCTCCAGTTATAAATAGAGCTAAAAACACAGTAGAATTAGCAAAGCTTTTAGGCCTTATATAAAAGCTTTTTTTAAGCTACTTTAGTGGATTAGTTAATTGAGGTGATAGTAATGAAAAATATACTAGGTAGAGAAATACCGGAATATATAGAAGGTTATGGAAAAGTAACCCCTTTCGAAGGTGCATTTAAACATGTTGGCATTAAAATGAAAAAAGAAGTAAAAGTAAACTCTGTAACTCCTAGTGACGAAAAAGTTTTAAGTAGTATAGAGGAAGTTTTAGAGAAGGTTTCATTAAAAGATGGTATGACAATTTCATTCCATCATCATTTAAGAAATGGAGATCATGTATTAAATTTGGTGGTGGATGCTATTGCAGAAAGAGGAATAAAGAATATTACCTTAGCAGCAAGCTCTCTGTTCCCAAACAATGTGCCTTTAATTGGGCACATAAAAAACGGTGTAATTACTAAAATAGTGACTAATTATATGTCAGGTCCTGTGGCACAAGAAATTTCCAGAGGAATATTAAAAACACCAGTTATAATGCATACCCATGGTGGACGTGCTAGAGCAATAGAAAGTGGAGATTTGCACATAGACGTAGCTTTCATTGCAGCACCTACAGCAGACACATATGGAAACATTAATGGATTGTATGGAAAATCAGCCTGCGGAGCCCTAGGTTATGCAGTATCAGATGCGCAGTGTGCAGATAAGGTAGTGGCAATAACAGATAATTTGGTACCTTACCCTACTTGCCCTATAGAAATAAGTCAAATATATACAGATTATATTCTAAAGGTAGATTCCATTGGTGATCCAGCTGGAATAGTATCAGGTACTACAAAAATCACTAAGGATCCAGTGGGGCTTAAAATAGCTAAAATGGCAAGTGATGTTATGGTTGCGTCAGGGCTTGTTAAAAATGAAATGTCATTTCAAACAGGCGCAGGTGGGATTTCTTTAGCTGTAGCTGCAGAATTAAGAAAGTATATGAAAGAGAATGGTATAGTTGGTAGCTTTGCGTCAGGTGGAATAACTGGATATCTTGTAGATATGTTTAAAGAAGGATTATTTAGATCATTATTTGATGTGCAGTGTTTTGATTTGCAAGCAATACAATCTTATGTAAGTACTCATAAACATCAAAGAATGTCTGCTTCCATGTATGGAAATCCAGATAACAAAGGTGCAGTTGTAAATAACCTAGACATAGTCATATTAGGTGCTACAGAAATAGACACAAATTTTAATGTTAATGTAACCACTGGTTCAGATGGGGCTATCATGGGTGGTTCTGGGGGCCATAGTGATACAGCAGCAGGAGCTAAGCTTACAATAATTGTTACACAATTAACGAAGGCAAGACTTCCAATTATAAAGGATAGTGTAACTACGGTAACAACTCCAGGAGAAAGTATTGATGTTATTGTAACAGAAAGAGGAATAGCCGTTAATCCAAAGAGGACGGACATAATTGAGAAATTAAAGAAAACTAATCTTCCTATAATGACGATTGAAGAGATGAAAGCAATAGCTGAAAAAATGACAGGTAAACCAAAAGCAATTGAACTTTCGCAGGAAATAGTTGCAGTTATAGAATATAGAGATGGTTCGGTAATTGATGTGGTTAGAAGACCACTATAATGCATAAAATAAAGCTGAAAATAATTATTTTCAGCTTTATTTTATTTATATTAAACGTTGCAATGGTAAACCTATATATATTGGATTTTATCGCATAATAAAGATATAATAGAGTGTAGCGATAATATATCTTCGGGGGGACCAGAAGCTTTCATAAGGAGGATTTCTATGTATGGATTTAACGCTGAAAGAATTAATCTAAAGGATGAAGATGAGGTAAAGAAAGTAAAAGATTTTTTGCAAACATTTGGACTACTACTTGATGATAATGTGGATTATACCATTGTTATTAGAAAAAATGAAGAGATTAAAGCCACTTGCTCTAAGTCGAAAAATGTATTTAAATGTTTTGCAGTTTCAGATGATTTAAGAGGAGAAGGGGTATCCGCTATATTGATGGGAACATTATCGGATAAGCTTTTTGAGGAAGGAATTTATCATAGTTTTATATTTACTAAGGTAGAAAACACAGATATATTTACGTCGCTTGGGTACAAACTTGTGCATAAAATAGAAAATGTAGCTCTACTTGAAAGTGGGATATATGATATAAAAAAGTATTTAAATGATATGCAAGAGGAATACGATATAGATGCAGATATTCAGAAGTCAGCGATAGTTATGAATTGTAATCCATTCACATTAGGACATAAGTATTTAATAGAAGAGGCTGCGAGGCAAAGCACAGAAGTCCTGGTATTTATAGTTGAAGAAGATAAATCTTCATTCCCATTTATCTATAGATATGCTATGGTTAAAGAAGGTGTTTCCCATTTACATAATGTACGGGTGATTAAAGGGGGAGAATATATTATTTCGGAAGCTACTTTTCCATCCTATTTTTTAAGAAAAGAAGATGTAATACTAAAGGCATATACAACACTCGATGCATCAATTTTTGGAAAATATTTTTGTGAAACTCTAAATATAACTAAGAGATTTATAGGGAAAGAGCCTTATTGCATCGTTACAAACGCTTATAATGAGGCTTTAAAGGAAATACTACCCACCTATGGGGTAGAAGTTGTAGAGGTAAAAAGAAAAGCGCTTATGGGAGATATTATCAGTGCCTCAAAGGTTAGAAAATTAATTAAGGAAGACAAAATAAGCCATATTGAACATATAGTACCTAGTTCAACGTGGGAATTTTTAAATACTTTGGTAGGAAAGGAGATAATGCGGAAAATAAGGCTCAGCGATTCTCCGCATTAATTACGATATGTATACAGCAGAAGATATATTGCTAGCAAGAGAAAAAAGAATTGAATATCAAGAAGAACTAGTGAAGAGATACAAAATGCCAATATTGGTTGTTAGGGTTAACTATCCAGGCATAAACAAGGATAATCATTATTCACAAGAAATAACTGTGATTATGGATCAAATAATTTGTAAAATGCTTTCTGATTCTATTAATTATAAAAAAATAGTTACAACTGCAGAAGGTCCCATTGTGATTATGTGCATAAATAAGAAAGCAAGGGACATTAAATCGATGACACTTAATTTAGAAGATAATCACATTTTAGGAAGATGTGTAGACTTAGATGTATATGATGAAAAAGGTAGAAGTATTAGTAGAAGGGATTTCGGGTTAGATATGAGAAAATGCTATATCTGTGAAGACGTAGCTCATAATTGTGTAAGAAGCAAAAAACACAACTTCGATGAAGTTGAAGAATTTATTAAAAGTAGATTTGCAGAATATGGGGAGAAATTTTATGAATAATAAATATTTAATATCCCATGAAGCGTTTGTTATAGCAGGGTACGCAATTGAAGCAATGCTATGTGAAGTGGCGGCATATCCGTCACCTGGGTTAGTGTCATCTATATCAAAAGGGGCTCATATAGATATGGATCACTATTCTTTTATTAAAAGCACCTCGGCTCTAAGTAAGTATATGGTATTGTTTGCGCAGGAAGGATATTCAAAGAGAACTCCCAAAGAAATATTTAAGGCTATTCGAAATATAGGAATAGAAGCCGAAAAAGAGATGTTTAAGGCTACCAAGGGTGTAAACACTCATAAAGGTATGATTTTTCTTTTAGGTATAAGTTGTGCAGCCGTGACCAAAGTGATGTATGATAAGAAAAATTTTGAGGAAATTCAAAATATAATAAAGCAAATGACTAGAGGGCTTGTTCAGGATGAATTATTTTATATGAATAAAGATAAAGTCACAAGCTATGGAGAAAAATTATTTTTAAAATATAATGTAGAAGGAATAAGAGGGCAAGTAGAGAGAGGCATTCCTCTAGTTTTTGATTATTCTCTTGGAGTATATAAGGAAAATAAAGCTCAAAAATTAAATAGTCGGTTAATACATACCCTCATATCCATCATGCAACATTGCGAGGATTCGAATGTTCTTCACAGACATTCAATGGATACGTTAAAAGAAGTAAAGGAAAAGGCAATTCATATAATCTCTTTAGGTGGAATGGCTACAGAAAGTGGTAAAGCGGCAGTAGAAGAATTGGACAAAGAATTTATAAAAAACAACATAAGTCCAGGAGGATCAGCAGATTTGCTAGCCGTAACTGTATTCTTTAATTCTGTAGAGGAATATTTGAGTCTTAACAGAATCTCGTAATTGATTACAATATTTACCTGTTTGGAGGGGTATATGCTAAAGACAAAGAAATATATCGTCATATCATTAATTGTATCTCTATTCGCAGAAATATATTTTTACCCATTAGAAAGTCAACTAAAATTTTCAGTAGGGGTAATTATTTTCAACTTAAGTATACTTATAATGGACGATATGTCAGAATTGAGAATGGCGTTTTTATCTGGCTCACTAATATTCGTAATGAGGAATATTTTTGGAATAGTATTATCACAGTATGGAATTATAGATATAATAGCTTCTAATTTTCCTTCGCTAGTATATTATTTAATCTATGGTGCTTTTATTAATATTACTAAAGTTAGAAAATATAAAGACCGTATAGTTAATACAATTTTATTATTAACATTAATAGATTCGATAAGTAACATATTTGAAGCTATTATGCGAAATGGCATTAATTTATATATTATAAGAATCATATTTTTGGTAGGATTTATTAGGGCGGTTTTATCTTACCTTGTTTACCTCACTTATATTAAACAAAAATTATTTATCATAAATAGTGAACATCAGAAGAGATATACAGAGCTCAATTTATTAATTTCGAATATACATGCAGAAATGTTTTATTTAAAGAAGTCTATGAAAGATATTGAAAAGGTGATGTCAAAAAGCTATTGTTTATATGAGACTTACAAGTATAATGATGATTTAAGAGAAAAAACGTTGGACATCGCAAGAGAGGTACATGAAATAAAAAAAGATCATTATAGAATTTTAAAAGGATTTGAATCACTTATAGATAATTTTGAAAATCAAGATGAAATGACACTCTCAAGTATTTTTACTATTATTAATGATAATACAAGCAGATATATAAAAGAAGGCAATAAAGAAATAATAATAGAATTCCAGTTTAAAAATGATTTTACTATTAGGGCTTATTATAATTTATTTATTATTCTTAATAATTTAATAATTAACAGTATAGATGACTGTGAAAATGAAGGGTTCATTAAAATATCTGAAAAAGAAGATGAAGGTAATATATATTTTGAAGTAACTGATACAGGGAATGGAATTGATGAAGAGATTCTTCCTTATATTTTTAATCCAGGGTTTACTACAAAGTATGATAATATAACAGGAAAAGCATCTACGGGTATCGGACTTTCACATGTGAAAAATATTATTGAAGACTTAGGAGGAGATATAGAGGTAAAATCAGATAGAGTGACGGGTACTACATTTATATTGAAAATACCTAAGAACTCATTGAATGGAGGATAACTGTGGGAAAAAGTTTTTTGATTATTGATGACGATGTTAATATTAGAAAAATGCTAGGCCTTTTAATAAAGAAAAATAACCTTGGAAAAGTTATTTGTGAAATAGATAGTGGTGAAGATGCTGCGCAAGACATTATATTCTATAGCCCGGATATAGTGCTTATTGATTTTTTGTTACCTACAATGGATGGAATTGAAATAATTAAGGATGCTAAGAAGAAAGGGTATAATGGTAAGTTTATTATGATATCTCAAGTTGAGGATGAGTTATTGGTATCAAAAGCCTATGAAAATGGAATAATTTTTTTTATAAGTAAACCTATAAACAGTATAGAAGTTACTAATGTTATAAGAGGGATATGTCATAATATTGAGCTTGAAAATTCGTTAGCACTTATAAAAAGTGCAGTATCAAGCTTAAATAATGATAAAAGTATAACAAAGGAATTATTTTTGGATGATCAAATAACTAATATTTTTGCTGATATAGGTATTACAGGTGCTGTAGGGAGTAATGAGCTAATAAAAATTATACATAAAATAATAGATTTTAAAAAAAGGAATCCATCATCTACATATCAGCTACAAAAAATATACAGTGAAATCGCACAGGAGGAATATGGAGATGTAAACATAAATAAAAAGGCATTAGAACAGAGGATTAGGAGAACTATTCAAAAGGCCTTAAAAACTATAGCAGAGATCGGTTGTGATGATTATAGTAGTAGTATTTTTATGGAATATAGCACATTATTATTTGACTTCAAGCAAGTAAGGCAGGAAATGAGACATATAAACAATGATACAAATGAGCCCGGCAAAATAAATACAAAAAAATTTATTGAAAGCATTATTACCAAATTAAGCTCATAAGTATTCAAAACATAGTCCTATAGATAACAAAAAAATACTAATAATATAAAAAGTTAATTTATTTGTGCAAGAGTTCGTAGTTTTGTGTAGTTATTTGTATAATTTGCTTATAATATATAGTATATAACAAAAACATTATCAGGAGGTACAAGAAATGAATTTTAAATTAGATATGATTCAAGCAGTGGCAGTGGCAGTTATCGTTCTATTTACAGGACAAAAAATTAAAAACAAGTTGACTTTTTTAGAAAAGTATTGCATACCAGCACCAGTGATCGGAGGATTGATTTTTGCAATAATCACATTGCTACTAAAAGTAAGTAATATATTGGTTTTTGATATGGATATAACGCTACAAAAATTATTTATGACAGCGTTCTTTACAACTATTGGGTTTACTGCAAGTCTTAAATTACTAAAAAAAGGTGGAAAAGGAGTTTTTATTTTTTTAGGATTATCCGTCGTAATTGTAGTTCTTCAAGATATTACAGGAGTTGCACTTGCTAAGATGTTTGGTCTAAATCCACTTATAGGTCTTTCAACGGCATCAGTACCTATGGTAGGTGGACATGGAACTGCAGGTGCCTTTGGTCCAATATTTGAAAAAGCAGGTGCAGTAGGTGCTACCACGGTAGCAATGGCATCAGCAACCTTTGGCTTAATTATGGGCAGCGTTATTGGAGGGCCTATAGGGAAAAAATTAATTGAAAAAAATAATCTTTCATATCCTATGAAAACGGTTAATTCAAAGGTGCATGAAGAGGCAGCAACAACCAAAGAAGACACTGTAAAACATCTAATTCCCGAGAAGTTTATGGGAGCTGTATCTCAAATTTTATTAGCTATGGGTCTAGGTACAATTATATCAACACTTCTAGAAAAAACAGGGATAACTTTTCCACCATACATTGGTGCTATGTTTGCAGCTGCAATTCTTAGAAATATATCTGATTCTACAAATGCATATAGAATCCATATAGATGAAATCGATGTCATAGGGGGTATTTCATTATCTTTATTCTTATCTATGGCGTTAATGGGATTGAAATTATGGCAATTAGCAGATTTGGCTTTACCTCTAATAGTAATGTTATTTGCTCAGACCATTTTAATGGGGTTATTTGTATATTTCATAACGTTTAATGTTATGGGAAGAGATTATGATGCAGCGGTAATGGCCTCTGGTAATTGTGGATTTGGTATGGGCGCTACACCAAATGCAATGGCAAACATGGGGGCTATGACAGCAAAATATGGGATTGCTCCAAGAGCGTTTTTTATAGTTCCGTTAGTTGGAAGTTTATTTATAGATTTTTGTAATGCTGGAGTAATTACAATGTTTATGAATTTTTTTGTGAAATAATAGATATTTAAATTGTACATATTAAATAATTTTGGAAACTAAGCTTATTTACTTGAGTGTTCCTAATATAATAATCAAAAAAATAGCGAGAAAAAATCTCGCTATTTTTTATTGCATTATAAGAGCATAACAGAGACTTATGAAACATAAGATTACATATAGTGGAAGTGTTTTTATGGGATAATTTATATGTAAAAGAACAATTGGTGTACAAGCATATACACTAGATATTTTAACACTGTCACATACATCAAAAGGATTTTATAGGACATACTACATTATTATAGACATAATTATTTAATGCATATTGCTTGGTTAAGAAAAAACATAAAAGTCTGAAAATTTAATTTTTAAAAAGAAGTATTTTGTAGCATTGCGTTTTTATCTGTATAAGCTTATTATAATTATCATATATACTATAATATAATATGATATAATACAAGGAGGATAAAAATGGTTATAAAATTAGACATGATTCAAGCAGTAGCATTAGCAGTTATCGTTTTATTTATAGGACAAAAAACCAAAAACAAGTTAACATTTTTAGATAAGTATTGTATTCCAGCACCGGTTATTGGTGGATTACTCTTTGTATTTCTTACTTTAATACTAAAAGTAACTAACATATTGACTTTTGATATGGATATAACGCTTCAAGCAGTATTTATGACGGCATTCTTTACAACCATTGGGTTTACAGCAAGTCTTCAATTATTAAAAAAGGGTGGAAAACAAGTTTTAATTTTTTTAGCAATAACTACAGTACTTATAATTCTTCAAGATATTACAGGGGTTACACTTGCTAAGATATTTGGATTAAGTCCAATTATAGGTCTTTGTACTGGTTCTGTCCCTATGGTAGGTGGACATGGAACATCAGCTGCTTTTGGTCCATTATTTGAAGCAAAAGGTATAGCAGGTGCCACAACAGTAGCATTGGCATCAGCGACATTTGGACTAGTTATGGGCAGCATGATTGGAGGACCTATAGGTAAAAAATTACTTGAAAAAAATAATCTTTCATATCCTATGAAAACGGTTAATTCAAAAACTTCTAAAGATGTAACAGTATCCAATGAAGACACTAAAAAACCAATGATACCTGACAATTTTATGAGTGCAGCATCTCAGATTTTGTTAGCTATGGGAATAGGTACAATTATATCTAGTCTTTTTGAAAAAACAGGATTTGCTTTTCCGGGATATATAGGTGGTATGTTGGCGGCCGCAGTTTTAAGAAATATAGCGGATGCTACAAAGGCTTATAAGGTCCATTTAGATGAAATTGATGTTATAGGAGGCATTTCATTATCTTTATTCTTATCTATGGCATTAATGGGATTAAAGCTATGGGAATTAGCAGATTTAGCTTTACCTCTAGTCATAATGTTATTTGCTCAGACAATTCTAATGGCGTTATTTGCATATTTCGTAACTTTTAAGGTTATGGGAAGAGATTATGATGCAGCGGTAATGGCTTGTGGACAGTGTGGATTTGGTATGGGAGCTACACCAAATGCAATGGCGAACATGAGCGCTATGACATTAAAATTTGGTCATGCTGAACGTGCATTCTTTGTTGTACCATTAGTGGGAGGTTTATTTGTAGATTTTGTTAACGTTGGAATCATTACGACGTTTATGAATTTCTTTATTAAATAATAAACACTTTTAATCTTACAAATTCTATACTTTAGCGACATTTCAGAAGGAAAGTATGTATTACTTAAAATACATACTTTTTTTAGTGAAAGAATAATATAATAGTTAAAAAATAAGCTAATAATCATAAATAGCGAGAAAAAATCTCGCTATTTTAATTATATCTTGATAAAAAAAACTATGGACTTTATAATTGTGTTATAAGCTTAAGGGAAGGTGACAAATGGGTACAATTAATGATTATTATAACCAGGTTATATGCACTATTAATGAAGGTGTTATTGTTATAGATAAGAAAGGCATCATAAAAATCATTAATAATGCTGCTGAAAAAATGTTGAAGGTTAATGCAGAAAGTAGCATAGGGAAACATATTTTAAAAATATTTCCTTATGGTGAATTATTAAGTATAATTGAAAATAGAGAAGAACAATTAAATATAAAAGAGGGTAAATTTATTATAACCCGTAAAGTAATAACCCAAAATGGCGAAGTCATAGGTGCACTCCAAATATTTAGTAAAAAAACGGAAAATAAGATATTAATGAATTCACAAAGAAATGAAAGAATAGACGAAAATATTTTGAATACAATTTTTAATGCTGTAAAAGAATGTGTAGTTGTAGTAGATCAAAATGGAATAATAACTATGATGAGCGATGAATATAAAGAATTTATTAATTGCGAAAATCCAGAGGGAAAACATGTAACTGATGTTATAGAAAATACAAAATTACATATAATAGCGAAGACTGGTAAACAAGAGTTTGGAGAAATTCAAGAAACTAATGGACATAAGATAATTTCGATAAGAGTTCCTATAAAGAAAGATGGTAAAATTGTAGGGGCCATTGGGAAAATAATGTTTAAAGATTTAGACAATTTTAAAATATTAAGTAATAAGATAAACAATTCACAAAAAGATGCTGAATATTGTAAAAATGAATTAAGCACAGATCAGAAAGCAATATATACTTTTGAAAACATTATAGGCAATAGTGTTAAAAGCCGCGAGGTAATGAAACTCGCCAGAAGAGTAGCTAAGATAGATTCAAACGTTTTAATTACTGGTGAAAGTGGAACGGGTAAAGAACTCTTCGCTCACTCCATTCATAATGCTAGTAGAAGATGCCAAAAGCCTTTTATAAAAATTAATTGTGGAGCTATTCCAGCACAGCTTTTTGAGTCGGAAATGTTTGGTTATGAAGAAGGCGCTTTTACTGGTGCTAAAAGATCAGGTAAGAAAGGCAAGTTTGAACATGCAAATGGCGGGACAGTCTTATTAGATGAAATTGGTGATATGCCTATGAATATGCAAGTTAAACTCCTAAGAGTTATTCAAGAAAAAGAATTAGTTAGGGTTGGCGGAAATGATGCTATCAAAGTTGACATAAGAATTATTGCGTCAACTAATAAGTCATTAGAACAGTTAATTAAAGATGGAAAGTTTAGAGAAGATTTGTATTATAGGTTGGATGTTATGCATTTAAAATTACCCTCATTAAGAGAAAGAGTAGAAGACATTGATGAATTGTCTAATGCATTAAGGGTAAAAATATGTAAAAAATATAATATCTACTCGGAGGGCATTTCAAGGGAGGCTATTGATTGTTTGAAATCTTATAACTGGCCGGGAAATATAAGACAACTTGAAAATGTAATAGAAAGAGCTATAAACCTACTTGATACAGATATTTCTATAATGCCAAGACATTTGCCAGAAAAGATAATTAATGGTAAAGTGAAAAAATATTCATTAGAAAATAATTATTTAAAAGATGTTGTTGAAACTATTGAACAAGACCTTATCATGGAATGTATAAAAAAAACAGGAGGGAATAAAAAAGAAACTGCAAAAATATTGGGACTTAGTAGGGCCGGATTGTATAAGAAATTAAACAGGTATAATTTAATGAAATTAGCAAATCTACAATAGTACACATGTAAACTATGGTTACATGTGTTGTTTTTATATTAAAAATAGTTGCTGTGGTATAAATGGGGATTGTTAAAAAAATTATATGCTTAGGTGTATCAATACGTTGAAAATACTTTTAGTGATTTTTTTAACAAATAGGTTATAATATTAACAAGCTCAAGATGGGTAAGTGTATGGGGTTATTAGTGTTAACTAAGTTTACAGTCGTAGTTATAATTTGTTTTAAAAAATTGGCAGAGGTTGGTATAGTAAGAGTTGTAAGATTGTGCACACTTGGCATGGAAATTGCTAGTAATAAATATATAGGAAAAAACAAAAGCATATAATAAATTCCTATTATGTGGTAATAATATACTAGAGAAATAAATAAACGGAGGGTTATAATATGAGAGAAGTAGTAATTGTAGGAGCAGCAAGAACAGCAATAGGATCTTTTGGTGGAGGATTATCAAAAGTATCAGCTGTAGAAATGGGAACTGTTGCAGCTAAAGAGGCTATAAAAAGAGCAGGAATTAAACCAGAACTTGTAGAAGAAGTTGTTATTGGTAATGTAATACAAGCAGGACTTGGACAGAATGTTGCAAGACAAATATCAATACATGCAGGCATTCCAGATGAGGCTTCAGCACTTACAATAAATAAGGTTTGTGGATCAGGACTTAGAGCTGTAAGCATGGCAGCACAATTTATAATGTGTGGAGATGCGGAAGTAGTTTTAGCAGGCGGAACTGAAAGCATGAGCAACGCTCCATATGCACTACCAAACAATAGATGGGGTGCAAGAATGGGAGACGGAAAAGTAGTTGATACTATGATTAAAGACGCTCTATGGGATGCGTTTAATGACTATCATATGGGAGTTACAGCAGAAAATATTGCAGAAAAGTGGAACATAACTAGAGAAGATCAAGATCAATTTGCTTTGAAAAGTCAATTAAAAGCTGAAAAAGCTATAAAAGAAGGTAAATTCAAAGACGAAATCGTTCCAGTGGTAATCCCTCAAAGAAAGGGCGACCCAATAACATTTGATACAGATGAATTCCCGAAATTTGGTTCAACTATAGAAAAATTAAGAAAATTAAAACCAGCATTTAAAAAAGACGGTACTGTAACAGCAGCTAATGCATCAGGAATAAATGACGGTGCAGTTATGTTTGTAGTAATGTCAAGGGCTAAAGCAGATCAATTAGGACTTAAACCTCTAGTTACAATAAAATCTTATGCATCAGGTGGAGTAGATCCGAAAATAATGGGATATGGTCCAGTTCCAGCAAGTAAAAAAGCATTACAAAAAGCAGGAATGACCGTAGCTGATTTAGATTTAATAGAAGCTAACGAAGCTTTTGCATCTCAATCATTAGCTGTAGCTAAAGATTTAGGCTTAAATCCAGAAATAGTAAATGTTAATGGTGGGGCTATAGCACTTGGACATCCAGTAGGAGCTTCAGGTGGAAGAATACTTATTACATTAATATATGAAATGATAAAAAGAGATTCTAAAACAGGACTTGCTACATTATGTATAGGTGGCGGTCAAGGAACTGCGATTATCGTTCAAAGATAATAGCAAAAAAGGATCAGCAAAAAAATGCTGGTCCTTTTTTAGTTGATAGAAAATAAAGTAATTATTAATTAATATTCAGAATATTAATTAAGTAAGGATTTAATTTAAAATTTTGATATAAATGAAGATTAAGTAAAATTTAAGAAGCTTTTAATAATAATGTTATATAATATTAAAGAATAACTGCTAATAATATGGTATAATTATAAGGATAGGAGTGATATAGATGGTTAAAATAAAAAACGCTGTGCCAAACATGTTCACCTTAAGCAATATGTCTTGTGGAATTTTATCTATACTTATGAGTTTTGACGGAAATTATAAATTAGCAGCGGTATTTATTCTTTTAGCAGGAATATTTGATAGATATGATGGTAAAATAGCTAGGTTTTTAAATGTGGATAACGATTTAGGTAAAGAACTAGATTCATTATGCGATTTAGTATCTTTTGGTTTGGCACCTTCAATATTAATATTTAATATTTATAATTTCGCAGGGCTTGGGTCAATTGGGTATTTAATGGTTTTAATTTTCCCAGTAGCAGGCGCATATAGGTTAGCGAAATATAATATTACGGATTTTGATGGGGTTTTTTCAGGAATTCCTATTACTGTTACAGGCACATTTTTAGCACTGTATGCTTTATTTATGTTTAACAAAGCTTCAAATTTAGGGTCGACTATGATTTTAATGGTTATATTATCTTATTTAATGGTAAGCAAATTAAAATTTAAAAAACAATAGTTAAACAATTATAATGAAAAAAAAATTATAACGCAATTATAGTAAAAACCTCACTTTATAGTGAGGTTTTTTTAACGACATTTCAGAAGGTGAGTTACCTACGCATATAATTGGGGGCACATATTATAGCAAAAATAAAATTTCAGTGGGAATATAAATCATCTTCTGGAGTCGTCAATTCATCTTCGTAGAAGATGTGCAGCTCCGCAGGAGATGATTTAATCTCTAAATTTATAATAATATTCAGGGGTATCTTCAGTAATAACCTTAAATTCATAACCTGAATCTAGATAGTATTTTATGATTTCAGGTAGAGCTTTTACAGTGTTTTTATTATTAAAATTGCAGTGCATAAGGAGTATGGCTACATTTTTATTTCCTTTAATTATTTTTGAATTTTTAATAAGTTGTGAGACACTTAAATTAGGGTTTATACCATCAGATAAATTAACATTCCAATCATATACTTTAAAATTGTTTTTATGAAGTTTCTCTAAATTAGAAGCATTTAAGCGTTTAGCGCTACCGCCAGGAAATCTAATAACCTTAGGAGCAAAGCCAGTGACTTCTTCAATTTTGTTGGAATCTTTTTTCATTTCATAAATAAACTCATCTGTACTTCTATATATTTTTTTAAAATTATGACTGTATGTGTGAAGACCTATACCATGACCCTCATTATATATTCTCTTAAGAATTGATTCCTTTCCTTGAATTTCTTTTCCTACTATAAAAAAAGTAGCTTTTACATTTTGTTTTTTTAATACATCTAATAAAGCATCGGTAACAACGTATGTAGGACCATCATCAAAAGTTAAATAAACAAATTTTGAAGTTTCAATATCGCCAGCAGATTTTAATGACGGACTACATGGTATAAATGCCTGGCTGTTTTTCTGTATATTGGATATATGTGGACTGTTAGATAATAAGAAACAAATAATAGTGGTAGCAAAAACAAGGAAAATACTTTTTTTTCTAAAACTCATATTATCACACACCTTTAATTTTGTCGTAATTAGTATACCCAAAGAAAAATGTATTAAAGCAGTATATTTTTATATGTAAAATTTTTATGTAGCGTGTAATAGGGATTTATAGATAGGTAGTATATCATCACCACAGGTGATGATAATTATGTTAAAGTAGGGCAAGAACATATCTGATGAGTTGTTGACATTCAATACTCAAATTTTGTATAATTATGTTGTTTGATAAAGTTGGAATCTTCTAATTTGTATGGAAAAATAAATTGATAAAATTTTTAAATTATAAATTTGAACATAAAAGATAAGAGGAGGATATACTATGCAACAAACGCCGAATGCTAATAGGCTTCATATAGCTATATTTGGAAAAAGAAATGTAGGGAAATCAAGTTTGATTAATGCAATTACGTCGCAGGATATTGCATTAGTATCTGATTTAGCAGGAACCACAACAGACCCAGTTTATAAGGCAATGGAGCTACTTCCAATAGGTCCTGTTGTTATTATAGATACTGCGGGGTTTGATGACGAAGGCGTAATCGGAGAACTTAGAATAAAGAAAACTAAAGAAGTTATGGACAAAACTGATCTAGCACTTTTGGTTATTGACGGTAATGAGGAAGATTTATTATTTGAGAAAACATGGTATGAAGATTTAAAAAAAAGAAAAATACCTGTAGTTGGAGTCATCAATAAAGTAGACAAAAATGAAGTATCACTCAAGGATATTCAAAAGGTAATAGATCTAACTTTTGTTAATGTTAGCGCTAAAGATAAGACCAATATTGATGGGTTAAAAAAAGTAATTATGGCTAATGCGCCAGAGGATTTTGAAAAATGCACGATTGTCGGTGACATAGTAAAGCCGAAGGCAATAGTAATAATTGTAGCACCACAAGATATCCAAGCCCCAAAAGGTAGACTAATACTACCGCAGGTTCAAGTAATAAGAGATCTTCTTGATAATGATGTTATGGCACTAGTGGTAAAGGATAGTGAACTAGAGGGCATTTTAGCCGCGCTAAAGGACAAACCAGATTTGGTGATTACGGATTCGCAGGTATTTAAAAAAGTCAATTCTATAGTACCAAAAGATGTACCACTTACTTCCTTTTCTATACTTATGGCTAGGTATAAAGGAGATTTACGCACCTTAGTTAAAGGGGCAAAAGCTATAGATACATTGAAACCAGGAGATAAGGTACTTATAGCAGAAGCTTGCACCCATCATCCACTTGTTGGAGATATAGGCCGAGAGAAGCTTCCTATATGGCTTGGGGAAAAAGTAGGTGGAAAGCTAGATATAACGATTTGCGCCGGCAGCAGTTTTCCAGATGATTTAAGCGGATATAAGCTAATAGTTCATTGTGGAGCCTGTATGGTTAATAGGCAGCAATTCATGTCAAGGATTAAGAAGGCTAATATAGAGGAACTGCCTATTACCAATTTCGGTATAGCTATAGCACATATAAATGGTATATTGGATAGAGTACTTAGTGCGTTTGAAGAAGATTCTTTTTAAAGAAAGTTTTTTGAAAAGTATTATATAAAATTAATATAGGGGTAATTTAACTTGAATTTAAATCAATAATTTCAGATGTGCAGAGGGACGTAATTGATAGGACATACTCAATGGGTACTTATATACCTATAAAGACAAAAAAGGGAATGAATAAAGGTGTTGCACACAGAGTCAAAGAGGTATATAGTTATGTGGGAATAGCGGCTAGTAAATTTGAAACTATTAAATGAATTGGATAATATTACATTAGAATTAATGAAGAGGCTGTCAAGATTAAAGCTAAAATAAGGGATAAAAGAGAATTTATTTTAAAATTTTGGGTATAATACTTTAAATATACCCATAATAATTGAAATTTTAACCATTAATGGTGTATTATATTTAACTTTGGGTTGCAACAGTATATATTAATTTTAGTTCAGTATTATTATTAAATACAGGTAGATAAAAAGAATTTAAAAAAATAAGTTGACTTATTGATTATATAATTTAGAATGTAACATATATAATAATATGAATTAACAATAGAAAGGGGTAGTTTAAATGAAGAAAAAAATATATATTGATGGAATGAGTTGCTCACATTGTGTAAGCCATGTAAAGGAGGCATTACTCGATATTGGTGCTAGTAAATTAAAAGTAGATTTAGAAGAAAAATTTGCAGTAGCAGAATTTGAAGACGAAACAACTGATAACGACATTACGGAAGCTATTGAAGAAATAGGATATGAAGTTACTGAGGTAGAAGAAGATTAATATAAAAAAATAAAAAGTTTGCCAATATTGGTAGGCTTTTTTTCTGTCTACTTTTTCATGTCCATTATATGTAGAAACTATAAATATTGGGTAAATAATTAGAAGAAATTATTTGCCCAATATAATATATGAATTTTTTAAAAAAGTACAGATGTATTTTCCTTAATTATTATAAAAATATTAATTATAAAATTTTAATTGAACATTTATTTTCTTATCTTGTATTTCTAAAATAACATAAGAATACCATGGTTCACGTCTTTTACACGTGGGTGAACCTGGATTTATCATGAGTACTTTATTTTTAGTCAAAATAAGTGGCTGATGAGTGTGTCCAAAGATGATTATATCAACTTTATCATCTATAAATTTATCATAGGCTGTATTTAGTGTGCTTTTGCTATTACCATGGCCGTGATACAAACCAATTTTATATCCTTCCACAGATATAATTACTTTTTCTTTTAGTAAATCTCTGATGTATCCTTTATCATTATTTCCCCATACTCCAACAAAGTTCTTATGCTCTTTTAATTTTGACACGACGCTTGAGGAAATATAATCACCTGCATGAATTATCATGTCGGCTTCTTTAAATATATTATTTATTAATTTAAAAAGTTTATCATTATGTTTTTTCGCATGAGTATCAGATAATATCGCAATTTTCATATTTCATCACCTTATAATATTATAGTATTTTATATTATTATTTGCTACATAATTAGTATGTGCGATATATGATATTTCTGTTATAATTATTATATAAATAAAAAGGGTATATTTTTACATTTATTGTGAAGTTTTAGATTTTTATTAAAGCGCAAGGAGAAAAAATGGGGGAAATAGAAGACACGGTCTTAATGTTAGAGCAAACAGGAATAAATATAAAAAACGAGAGATCTTTGCACTCATCCATTAAGCAATGGTATGCGGTGCCAGGGGACAGATTAGAAGTAAAAGTAGATAAATATATAATTGATTTGGTAAGGGAAGATTCATTAATTGAAATACAAACGAAAAATTTTGGTGCAATTGGCAATAAGCTTAGAGAATTGGTTAAGTACAATAAGGTTATGCTAGTACACCCTATAGCTGTTGAAAAATATATAGTAACAACAGAAAAAACTAATAAAGTAATTAGTAGAAGAAAATCTCCTAAAAAAGGTAAAGTGGTTGATTTATTTGATGAGTTAATTAGAATACCTGATTTAATGGCGGAAGAAAATTTTATACTAGAAATCTTAATGACTAAAGAAGAAGAGATACGGTGCAAGGATGGTAAAGGAAGCTGGAGAAGAAAAGGAATAAGCATTGTGGATAGAAAGCTTTTAGAAGTAGTAGATAAAATAACATTTAGAGAAGTAAAAGATTTTTTTGAATTTTTACCACAAGAACTACCAGTGAATTTTACCAATAAACAATTAGCGAAAACATTAAAAGTTACGGTATACAAGGCAAGAAAAATTACTTATTGTTTTAGACAAATGAAGATTATAAAAGAAGTAGGAAAGATTAAAAATGAACTTATATTTGAGAGGGTGTGAAGAATGGATAATAAACCTAAAGTTATCACATTTATGCTGATATCCGCTTTTGCATTTATAGGAGCTCTATTAATTATTAAACCTCAATTCAATTTTTTAGTTCTGCCTCCACCTTTAGGGTTTATATCTGCTATGTGTGCAGGAGCAGCCTATACCTTAATCCGATGTTTAAGAGATAGAGAAAAAGCATCGACTATCGTATTTTATTTTTCTTTTGTTTCAGTTGTATCAATGTTGAAAAAAAAGTTAAAGATTAATAAAAAAACTATTACTACAAGTCGGAGGTCAATTTTAGAATTATAGGAGGAGTAATATATGGATAAGAAAAAGGTTTACGTAACAAGAATAATCCCCAATGAGGCTATTAAGCTTTTAAAAAAGCATTTTGATGTAGAAATTAATCCTCAAGATAGAGTTTTATTAAGAGGAGAGCTCTTAGAAAAGGTAAAAGGTAAGGATGCAGTTTTATGTCTCTTGACTGATAATATTGATAAAGAGGTATTTGAGACAGCTGGTGAAAAATGTAAGATATTTGCTAACTACGCAGCAGGGTACAGCAATATTGATACAGCTGCAGCGACTCAAAGTGGAGTAATAATTACAAACACTCCGCAGGTACTGGATGATGCGACTGCTGACTTAGCATGGACACTGCTTATGGTTGTATCTAGAAGAATCATTGCAGCAGATAAATTCACAAGAAATGGTGCTTTTCAATCTTGCGATCCTATGATGTTTCTTGGACGTGAAATCACGGGTAAGACTTTAGGAATTGTAGGAGCAGGGAGAATTGGTTTTAATTTTGCAAAGAAAGCCAAGGCTTTTGATATGAAGATACTTTATACTGATTTGTTGCGAAATTATGAAATGGAAAAAGAATTGGGTGCTATTTATGTGGATAAAGAAGCATTATTAAAGGAAGCGGATTTCGTTTCATTACATGTACCACTTTCACCTTCTACCAGACACTATATTAGTGAAAAGGAATTTTCTGTGATGAAAAACACTTCAGTTATTGTTAATACATGTAGTGGTCCAGTAATCGATGAAAAAGCATTAGTTAAAGCCCTTAAGCAAGGTGAAATATGGGGAGCTGGGCTTGATGTATTTGAACATGAGCCAGACATTGAACCAGAGCTTCTCGATATGTACAATGTTGCAATTGTTCCACATATTGCCTCGGCTACGATGGAAACAAGGACAAAAATGGGATTAACTGCAGCTAATAATATTATTAAAGTATTGAATGGTGAAAAGCCGGATACTTGTGTTAATGTGGAAGTATTAAAATAATGTTCCCAATAAATCACTCTCATTCAGATTAACGAAGGGAAGTGATTTATTTTAATTGTAATAATATTCTGAGAACTTTATTGACTTTTATTTTGCAAAATGGTAATATAATGAAATGAATAAGAGAAGCAGAAAACATTTACAGGGTGGAATTAAACTTGAAAATCTTGACGTTACCATGGGAGGTAAGTTATATGATAAGAATTGATGCTAAAGGAAAAACTTGTCCCATACCAGTTATAGAAGCCAGGAACGCTCTTAAAGCAGTTGAAGAAGATGAAACCGTATTAGTTATTGTAGATAATGAAATGGCTAAGAAAAATTTAGAAAAAATGGCTAAGGGAATGGGATACGAATGGGAATCCAAAACTATTAATGAATATCATTATGAAGTTAAAATTATAAAAGGGTTAGGTTCAGATGAATCTGTTAAAGAATTAGAAAATGAGAAAAAGGAAAATACATTAGTTGTTATATCTTCTGATAAAATGGGAGAAGGGAATGATGAATTAGGACAAGTTCTAATTAAAGGCTTTATTTATGCTTTGGTAGAAGCAGAACAAATCCCCTCTACTATTGTTTTCTATAATGGGGGAGTAAAACTTCCAACCAAACAATCTTCAGTGTTAGATAGCTTGCAAAAATTAGAGAGGTTGGGAGTGGAAATTTTATCTTGCGGAACATGCCTTAACTATTATAATTTAGAAGATGAGCTGTCTGTTGGACAAATCACAAATATGTATAACATTGTTGAAAAAATGAATGCTGCTAATAAAATTATTAAGCCTTAGAGTATAAGGCTTTTTTTTTATTTACTCTGTTTGGTAATTTTTTCATATATTCATTAATATGATATTGGTAGTAGTAAAATATCATGAAAATAGAATATGAGCTATGTCCAAGCTATTAGAAAATTAGGTGCAGAGACTATAGTAATAGATTTAAACTATAATTGAAGCACATTCAAATAAATAACAAAATATAGAGGAATAGAAGGAGGATTTTCTATGAATTTAGATTTTAAAAAAGTATTAAAGAAAGCAGAAGAGTACAAAGGGGACATAACAAGGTTTCTTCGTGACATGATTGCTATTCCTAGTGAAAGCTGTGATGAACGTAGAGTCGTTGAGAGAATAAAAGAGGAAATGCAGAAAGTAGGCTTCGATAAGATAGACATAGATAATATGGGAAATATAATAGGAACTATAGGGCATGGTAAACATATTATTGCTATGGATGCACATGTAGATACAGTAGGCATAGGAGATAAGGGGTTATGGCAGTATGACCCATACAAAGGCTATGAAGATATGGAAGTAATCATAGGACGTGGTGGAAGTGACCAAAAGGGTGGTATGGCTTCTATGGTTTATGCCGGGAAAATTATTAAAGACTTAAACTTACAAGGTGACTATACTCTGCTTATTACAGGTACGCTACAAAAACATGAATGTGAAGGGAATTGTTGGCAGTACATGATAAATGAAGACAAGATTCAGCCGGAATTTGTTGTGATTACAGAGCCTACCTCCTGCAATATATATAGGGGGCAAAGAGGAAGAATGGAGGTAAAAGTAATTACTCATGGTAGCACAACAGAGCGAGGAGAAAATGATATTTATAAAATGGCACCTTTTTTTAATGAGTTGAAAGATCTTAATGAAAGATTACATTATGATGATTTTTTGGGGAAAGGAACCTTAACTGTTTCTGAGGTGTTTTTTACTTCTTCATCAAGAAGCGCGATGGGAGATAGTCAAACCATATCAATAGATAGAAGATTAACCAATGGAGAAACGTATGATGAGGCCCTAGAGCAAATAAGAAATCTTTCATCGGTGAAAGATTTGAAAGCTGAGGTTTCCATGTATGATTACGAAAAACCTTCCTATAAGGGAGTTGTTTACCCTACAGCTGCTTATTTTGAATCTTGGATAACAGATGAGGACCATCCAGTTTGCGAAACATTAGTAAGCGGATATAAAGGCTTATTTAATGAGGAGCCTCTAGTTGACAAATGGGCATTTTCTACAAATGGAGTTTCTATTATGGGCAGATACGGTATACCTTGCATTGGCTTTGGACCAGGTCATGAAGAAGAGTCGCATTCTCCAAATGAAAGAACTTGGAAACGTGAATTAGTAAATGCTGCAGCTATGTATGCAGTTATTCCTAGTTTATATGTAAGCAGATTAGTAAAAGATAGTGTTAATTTAGGTGTAGATAATTACTCTTATAAAGAGTAGAATAAAAAATATAAACAATTTATTCTTAAGTAAGACTGTTTATATTAATTTTATTGAGGTGATTATGAAGAATATGAAAAAACTATACGTTGTTGAAAAGGTTGTCACAATATTAACTTTATCATTGCTTTTAATAGGTGCGTGGCTTAGTTATACAAATAACGTTTCTGGCGGTGTAATTATCTTATGTGTAGGGGTGATATCCTCATTACTAAGAAATAAATTTTTTAAAAAAATAGAATATAAAAACAAAAAAAGTGAATTTTATTTTTGAAATAATAATTATAATTTATGTGTTACTATTATTAATTATAGGTTTAAAGGGGTGCAGCCGATAAATCTGTGATAGCAGAAATACTGAAGTTTACATAAAAAACAGTGAGTATATGTGCCAATTTTAAATAGAGGTTAATTAGGTACAGGCGACATATATATGTCGCCTGTACCTAATTAATCTAAAAAAATATATCACTATAATTCAATATTTTCAAACACTCCCTTACCCAAAAACACTATTAAACTGCTAAATATAAGATTATAGGTAATAAATAGTGTGTAGGCTATTAGCATTCCCGTAGAACTATATAATGCTATCAGAAGGACTATACCAGGTGATAGTATTAAAAGTAAGATTGCAATTCTTATAAGAGATGTAAATACTATGTTATTACCACTGCCTAAAATTCTTCTAGTAAGAATTCCACCATAGATGAAAAGAGAACCTATTGAAACAAAGGCTATTATATTAAGGAGAATAAGAATGATACTACTTTTAAATAATATTCCTGTTATTGCAAACACTATAGTTCCATCAATAAGGTTTTTAAGGTTATCAACTACAGTTGCATAGATAACCTTCTTAAAGGCGTGGGCTGGTAATATGTAAATGTATGGGTTTGATAAATCTCTTTGCCACTTACTAGCAAAGGTAAAAAATAATTGAAGATATATCATGCCACCTAAGACTATTTTTAAATCTTTTATAGGGCTAAATAATCCAGCACTTATTGCTATAACTGCGTAAATAACAGACACTACATTTATCAATGCAAAACCAGTCTTTTTATACTCTAATATTTGTCTCCAAAATATAGCAGAGGCAAATTTTCCTTTTTTAGTGTATTGAACTTTTCTTACTTTAGGTTTTTTACCCGGTTGTACAAATAATCGCTCACCCCGACGCGTGGCGGAGATGGCTGTTTCTTTTAATTCAGTTGAAGCTAAAACATCTTCATAATAGTCAAGTTGCATAGAGTAAATTAAATAACTGAAAATACCTCCAGACGCAACAATCAGAGCTATATAAACAAAAAATATTGAATGTATGCCATTCATTGAAGATAATATAATTGCCCTTACCCACCCGTATACAGGAATATATGAAATGGCAGGACTATTTAGCAATGATATAATAGCCTTAACTGGGGACCTAGTTATATATAATTCTATAAAGTATACTATAATTAGGGATACTCCTAAAAATTTAAAAGTATTTCTTAAAATAACCTTATTTTTTTCACATTTAGAAGCTATTGAATATAATAATATCTTTAGTATTGAGTTGAAAATGAGCATAATGAATAAGCCAAAGATAATTACTATAATTCCATAGGATTTAATATTAGTAAAACGATAAAGGTTAGGTCCTTGAAATGAAACAAAAAAAACTGCTATAAATGAAGTATATATTTGTTTTAAAAATCCATATACTAAAACTTTCTGAGGACTAGTGGGAGATGTAAATACTAAATTTATGTCTGCACCCCTAAAAAAAGTGGCTCCATTATTTATTGAGGAATAGAGGTCCGGTGCGGTGAACAGTAAAATAATAAATCCTACAATAGTAGTGTACAACGCTGGATCTAAAATATTTTGCTTGCTGGTATTACTGCTGCCAAAAATAAAAGTTAGTGACAAAAGTATAAGAAGTATAATATAGGCAATTAGCTTTATTGGCTTTCGCTTTAGTTCTAATAAAAAATTTCTTATAGATTTTTTTATTATATAAAATAATGGCTTCATACGCTATCCTCTGTTACATCAAAGAAGAGTTCTTCTAAGGTCTCATTCCTATTCATAAGCTCTTGCTTTGTACCGGAGAGTACTATATTTCCATTTTTCATTATCAATACCTTGTCCCAAAAATCATCAACACTATCTATTATGTGGGTACTTATTAGAATGGCAGAACCTTTTTCTCTGAGCTCTAAAATTGCTTTCTTTAGTTCTTTTATTGCTTTAGGATCTAGGCCCATTAAAGGCTCATCAAATAATACTACCTTAGGGTTTATTATTAAGGCGCAGCAAATACTTACTTTTTGCATCATACCCTTGGACAGCTCTTTTCCAAGCTTATTTCTTTTATCAATTAAATCAAATCTTTTAAGTAATTCTTCGGCTTTTTCCTTATAGTTATTTATACCATAAGCGGCAGCCATATATTCTATATGCTCATAAACTGTGAGCAAATCAAACATAGCTGGAACCTCTGGAACATAGGAAAATAATTTTTTTGCCTCAACACTCTTGTTTTTGTGATTACAAATTTCAATGTATCCATCATATTTTAATAGCCCAGCGATGCATTTTATTGTGGTGCTTTTTCCAGCACCATTTGGGCCCAAAAGAATAGCAATTTCACCTTCATTTACTTGAAAGCTAATATTGTTTACAACTAATTCTTTAGAATATTTTTTACTTAGGTTTTGTACAGTAATCATATGTTCATCTCCTTAAATAGGTAAAATCACCATAATTATAACAAAACGGTTATCTTTAGGCAAGGTCTGTATTTAAGTAGAAAGAACCATCCTAAATTTAATATTTAGGATGGTTCTAATTTATTGTGAAATATATCTGATTTATATCCAAAGGTGGTTCAAATATTCTTGGGGTTAATTACAAGAATATTAATTTATAACGGTAGCGTTAGCATACCCTTGAGTTACATAGTTGTTATCACTATTTTAATCCCCACAAGTGCTAGAACTAAGGCGACAACACACAGAGTAATTAAAATAGAAGTATTTTCCGACATTTCAGACACATTTTCGTTTTCAGGTTTCATAATTATTTGTCTCCATTTCAGCAATTATTGGCCATGCTATAAATTTCAATCTAATACTGGTATGATGATAATTCTTATTATCTATATTTTGCATGTCTTGTTTTATACTATCGTTGTAGCAACCTATTCCTATACAAATTAATACTACTAAATAAGTATTGCATTTAAGTGTCAATATTGTTAACAATTTATAACCATAATATTATATCACAAAATGGGTAAACTATATAATGCATTGGATATGTGCAGTGTATTTTGTACATTAGAAGGGAGAATATTTATGAATAAAAATGATTTAGAAGAAATAAAAAAAATGAAAAAACAATCGGAATCAAATAAAGGTGTTAGTGGTGCGTCAAACGGCGATGTGACTAATATGTATAACATGCCTAACATGGCTAGTGGCCCTAGTGATGCTACTCCAGAAGAAAAGCAACAATTAAATGCACGTTCAGAAGCATCTAAAGGCACTACTGAAAAATAATTTTAAGGCAGGATAATCCTGCCTTAAAATTATTTTTCAGTATAGATTATAACATATGTCTATCAACACCATATCCGTACCTAAAGCAATTGACAACACTCGAACTTTTATCTGCAACAATAACATCCCATAAGTCTTCCGTATTTGTGCCTATAGCTCTTCCTGCAACTCCTGCACTATAACAAGAAGCAGTATTAATAAAATTCCATCCCAAATCAATAGGTTTATTATTATTATTATTATTATTATTATTATTATTATTATTATTATTAGTGTGAGTGTATCCATAGACATAACATAGTATTTTTCTTGGACCTTGGCTCGTGGAATTTACTTATAAAATAAAAGCACTTCTATTATTGATATGCTTGATTACTAATAATTAAGCATTACTTATTCATATGGCTACACTTTTCTAATTTCTCAACAAATAATGTTGCAATCCTGGATAGATTTTTTTCATGAACTAAATAAGAAAAAAATCTATTGTATTTTGTTTTGATAGGTATAATTTTAAGTTCATTGTTAATGGCAGCATCAGTTACTACTAAAGATGAGATAAAAGTTACACCTAGATTGTTTTTAACAGCTTCTTTAATGGAGTAGTTACTTCCGAGAATAATGAAGTTTTTTGGAGATATGCCTTCTGCATTTAAAAAGATATTTAGATATTCACCAGTGCCAGAACCCTCTTCTCTATGCATCCAAGTTTGATTTGACAAACAAGTTTTAAGTCCAATATTTTGGTCATATGTAAAGGAATTTGGAGTTACAACAACCATTGTATCCTCATAAAAATTTTTGAAAGTATAGTCATGCACAGGGACGCTGCCTTCAGTTAAAGCAATATCAATATCATAGTTTTTAAATTTTTCATAAATATTATGGGTATTTTCAATAGCAACTTCTAGTTTTATGTTTGGAAACTCTTTAATAAACTCTCCTAGTATTGAGGGCAGTAAAAATTCACCTATAGTCATGCTTGCGCCAATCTTTAAAGTGCCAGAGGTGGAATTATGATAATTGTTAAGTTCTTCTTTTGTATCATCTATTAGGGAGATTATTTGTTTAGCTTTTTTGTACAACATTTCTCCAGTTTGTGTAATTAATATACTTCTCTGTTTATTTGATCTTTCTATTAGTCTTGTATTGAAGTGTTTTTCTAAAATTACAATATGTAAGCTTACGCTAGGCTGAGATATGTTGATGCTCTTTGCAGCCTTTGTGAAACTTTTCTTATCTACCACAGCAATAAAGGTTTTTAATTCCTCAATCAAAATTATCACCCTACCTATCAGAAATATTAATAAGTATTATATAAAACATGTATTATACTTATTGGTTAAAAAACAGTATACTATAGCCATAATAATGTTGCAATAGGAAAGGATTGATAATCATGAAAACTTTAAATAAAATTCTTCTTAGTGAAGTACTTCTTGGGGAAGTTGAGGATTTTAGAGCGCTTGGACATAAATTTTTAAATGGGGAAACAAGTAAAATGGACTTTAAAGGATCCTCGGGTGGTATGGGCGTGTATGCCGAGCGTAGTGGCAAGAAATTTATGATAAGATTTAGAATACCATCAGGGATAGCTTCTATAAAAGATCTTAAATTAATATATGATTTTACACAAAGATATAAATTAGATAGTATACATCTAACTACTCGTCAGGCGATACAACTACATGGAATTACTATTGATGAAGTTTGTGATTCCATGGAAGAAGGTATAAAGAAAGGTTTATACTCAAGGGGATCCGGCGGTAATTTCCCTAGAAATGTGTCAGTCTCACCGCTATCTGGAGTAGGGGAAAAAGATGTGTTTGATGTATCACCTTACGCAACAGCTGTAGGAGACCATTTTTTAAGTAAGGTATATACGTATAAACTCCCAAGAAAATTTAAAGTTGCATTTTCAAGTAATGAAAAGGATGAGGCACATGTAACTGCTACTGATTTAGGTTTTTTAGCGGTTAAAGAAAATGGCATAGAGTATTTTAAAGTGTATTTAGGTGGTGGAATGGGGAATAATTCAAAACTATCTGTGAAGAGAGAACAGTTGATTAAACCAGAAGATATTTTATATCATGTTGAAGCAATAACAGATCTTTTTATTAATGAAGGCGACTACATTAACAAAGGAAGAGCTCGCATAAGATATATTATGGAAAGAATGGGCGAGGAGAAATTTGTAAACTGCTATAATAGTTATTTGGAAAAAGTTAAGACTAGAGAAAATTTAAAAATCAAGGTACAAACCAAAATCTACGACAAAGTTGGGATTGAATCATCGATGCGAAGTCCAAGACTATTTACTCAAAAACAAAAGGGATTATACAGTGTGTATGTGCATCCAATAGGCGGACAATTAAAAAGTGAGCATTTGAAACTAATAATAGATAAAATAGAAGTTATGAATGAAGTAGAGATAAGACTAGCTATGTCAGAGGGATTATACATTAGAAATTTGAATGGGAAAGAAGCTGAAATAATCCTTGAGCTAACAGGTAAAATGGGTGGAAATACTTCACTGGAATGTTCTATTGCTTGTATAGGAGTTCCTACTTGTCAGATGGGAATTTTAGAAACACAGCGTACTTTAAAGGAAATACTAAGTTATTTTAAAGAAAATAATTTAACAAAAGATATACTGCCTCATGTTCATATATCAGGATGCCCTAATTCTTGTTCTGTACACGAAATAGGAACAATTGGGTTTTGCGGTAAAAAGAAAAAGGTCCAAGATGAGCTTATAAATGTATTCGAATTACATTTTGGGGGAGAGATTGGGATAGGTGAAACAAAGCTAGGTAAATATTATGGCGATATTAAGGAAGCAGAAGTACCAAAATTTTTATTCGAACTTGCAAGTGCTGCAATTAATGATAAAAAAGATTTCGCTAGTTGGACTGAGCAAAATGCATATGAACTTAATGAAATTATAAACAAATATATAGTATAAGTATATAGTATAAGTAAGTAAATGAGAGTGTTTGATATCAATTAGATTATGATTATCGTTTACCAAGCACTAGTCTTCTACGGATTGCTTTTGACCTCTAGTTAAAAAAATGGTATACCTAAGAAGATTAGTTGTTATAATTGTGAAATAAATAACTAATTACTAGTAAACTATATTAATATAATTAGGGAGTGATAAATGTTGGTTACTGACAAACTGTTTTATAAAATTCAGCAAAACAATATAAAGTAAAGGTTATTAGAATTACCTTAAATGAAGAACAATTTCAAAAGGCTAATGATAGAATAAAATATCATTCTTCATCAGATATTGTTTGCTAAAGGTGTAAATAATGATTTGCCTTTGACAAGAGATTACATATATAAATAGGTAAGAATTTTATACTTTAATAAGAAAATTACACAAATGACAACATTTTATAATAAGTAGGTGAAACAATGAAGTACTTAAGACAATTAATGATTATTTTGATTCCGTATATTGTTGGAACTATATTGCAACTTATGTTTAAATTACCGATTCCGGGAGCGGTTATTGGACTTATTTTACTGTTTTTGGGGTTGCAAATAGGTATAGTTAAGGTTGAAATGATAGAAGAAGTTTGTGAGTTCCTTTTATCAAATATGTCTTTTTTCTTTATTCCTGCTGGAGTAGGTCTAATGACAGCATTTGGTGTGTTAAAAGGAAAATGGATACCATTTATCGTTATAGTTGTTCTTTCCACATGTTTAGTTTGGATTGTAACAGCACTCGTAGTTAAATTTTTAAGGAAAGGACGTTTATATGAATGATTTAATTACTTCACCAGTTTTTGGTGTAATAATATCCCTTATTGCTTATGAAATTGGGATTTACATAAAGAAGAAAGGCAGACTTTCAATTTTTAATCCACTTTTGATAGCCATTATTATATTAATATTTTTTTTGACAAAGCTACACATTAAATATGAAGACTACAATAACGGAGGTAAAATAATTTCATTTTTTTTATTTCCTGCCACAGTGGCATTAGCTTTGCCTATGTATAAGAAATTCTCTTTATTTAAAAAAAATGCTATACCAATACTTATAGGGATTTTGAGTGGTGCGATTTCTGGTATTGTATGTGTAGTATTCCTTTCGAAATTATTTGGAATTTCCGATGTACTTATTGAATCTTTAATACCTAAGTCTATAACAACACCTATAGGAATAGCATTGTCAAATCAGTTAGGGGGACTTTCCTCAATTACAGTTGTAGCTATAATAATGACAGGTGTTGTAGGCTCAATTGTCGGACCGTTTTTATATAAAATTTTAAAAGTTAATGATAAAGTTGCCTTAGGGATTGCTATGGGAGCATCTTCTCATGCGCTGGGAACAGCGAGGGCTATGGAAATAGGAGAAACTGAGGGAGCCATGAGTGGCATAACTATGGCTATTTCAGGAATTGTAGCTGTCCTTTTATATCCTCTTTTATGGAATATGTTTTTGCGCTTTTAGGATAATTTCTTGGAATACGCTACATTTTGGCTTCGATTAAATTAAGTTTATATATGTAGTTTATGTATTATTAAGGAGGTTTTTTCATTATGAAAAAAAATGAGATTAAAGGTCCGCTAAATAAATTAATTGATTCAATAGACAATTTATTATCTGATGAAAAGGAGCAAAAACTAAGGAGTAAATTGGGAAAAGAGGTAAGGAAATATATTTTTACAGATGAAATAGTTAAAAAACTTAATGAAAGCGATTTTTCAGGATTAGTTGAGCAGGAAGAAGAAATAGAGATGCTTTTTTCTATGATATTTCCTGTTTTCATTGAGAAAGATGATGTTTTCTTTAGGCTGTATAAGCATAAAATTGAAGTTGATTTATCAGATGAAATGAGTGATAGATATATTTACATATTTTCTGATGGGAGACTTATATCAGGTTTATTTGAATGTTTCAAGCTTTATGATGATGAATATATTTATGGAATAAAAAAAATAATAAATATTATTCCAAGGCTTAGAGAAACTGTAAAAGAGGAATTAGTAAACCTAGATAAAAGTGAAAAATTTAATAAACAAAAAATAGGTGATTTTAAGAATAGAGAAATAGTAGCTAAAAAGAATTTTAATGAATTAATAGATAGCTTAAATAAGGTTTAGTAATATGTAGGAATGTTATGGGCGGGATTAAAGAAATTGTGATGCAATTTTGATGAATCTATTATTAAGATTAAAATAAAAACACCCTTTCAGATGTTAAAGGTTGTCTGTAGTATAAAAAGCAAACCATAAGGACATAATTTAGAAGCAATTACTCTGAAGGGAATGATGACCTTATGGTATTCAATAAAGTAGAAATATGTGGTGTAGATACTTCAAAATTACCCGTACTAAAAGAAAAAGAAATGAAAGAGCTACTATTTAGGATACAAAATGGTGAGTATGAGTGTAGAGAAAAATTTATTAAAGGAAATTTAAGATTGGTTTTAAGTGTGATAAAGCACTTTAATAATCGAGGAGAAAACGTAGATGATTTATTTCAAGTAGGCTGTATTGGTTTAATGAAGTCCATTGATAATTTTGATCTAAGTCTAAATGTTAGATTTTCAACATATGCAGTTCCTATGATTATTGGGGAAATAAGAAGATATTTAAGAGATAATAACTCAATAAGAGTTAGTAGATCATTAAGGGATATTGCATATAAAGCATTACAAGTTAGGGACAGATTGGTGAATCAAGACAACAAAGAGCCTACTGTAGCTGAAATAGCAAAAGAATTAGAATTACCAAGGGAAGATGTAGTATTTGCTTTAGATGCTATACAAAATCCTGTATCTTTATTTGAACCAATTTATCACGCTGGTGGAGATGAAATTTATGTAATGGATCAAATAAGTGACACCAAAAATTTAGATGATAATTGGCTTGAAAATATATCGATTAAAGAGGCAATGAAAAAATTAAATGTTAGAGAAAAGTTAATCTTAAATTTAAGGTTCTTCGATGGAAGAACTCAAATGGAAGTAGCAGGTGAAATAGGAATATCCCAAGCACAAGTTTCTAGACTTGAAAAAACTGCATTAAAGCACATGAGAAAGTACGTATAGGGTCCCCTAGTGGGTCCCTTTTTTTACTGTAGCATTTATTTCAGAATATAGTATAATGTATTATTTTGTGAAAGTTTGAAAAATATTATCTTTTTACAATTAAAGTAGTTGATTTTTTGTAATAATAAGTCTACTATGTAATGAGTACATGTGTGAAAGAATTATAAAAATTAAATAATAGAATATAGGTTTAAATTAATTAAAAGGGAATCAGGTTAAAATCCTGAACTATCTCGTAGCTGTAATAGATGAATTTAAGTGCATTATGCCACTCGAAAACGGGGAAGGCGCGCTTAAATAATGATTCTTGAGTCAGAATACCTGCCCATATTTTCGCACTACAAACTCTACGAGTGATAGAGAGGGCTTTATAATGAAAATTTGTTTGTTGATTTTATATGATTAAGCATATTTTTGAATCGTTTCCTTCTAACACTTTAGTTAGAAGGATTTTTGTTGTGCGCCCGGCATGGGCGCAATCTAATGGGTGAAAGTCCCTAGCACGGGTTAATAGTGCCAAGTGCATAGCTTAAGACAAGGGTGTCCATCGTGAGATGGAATCTGAAGGAAGTTGGCGGCCAAACTCCGGTCTGACGAACAGAAACTACATATAAGGCATATGCTTGTGGGTAAGTTTGCAATACAAAACGAAGCCCAAAACTATTCGAAACAAGTGGTGTAAATGTAGCAGATAGATGGAGTGAAAGATTGCGTTCTTACCCGGGGAGATCTGATAGGTAAGTTGTGGATATGAATTTAGAAATAACAACCCATACAGTGATGTATGGCTGAACTATCAGAAGTCAGCAGACGTCATAGTACCATGCAAAACGCGTTAGCGTGGGAAGGACTGAACAATAGGAGGTTTGGAATTTTGAAGGATACGAGAAAATATGATAAAAGCAGACAACTTCATAAAGAAGGCTCTCTACGAGAGAATAGAGTGGAACTCGAAGGTAATGTAGAAGTGCATAGTATTTCCTCTATGTCAGAAGAAGGAAGAAACGATGTGAATGAATATGATAATGGTTTACTCGAGCAGATATTATCGAGAGATAATATGAATAAAGCATATAAAAGAGTAAAAGCCAATAAAGGAAGTCATGGGATTGATGGTTTGACAGTAGATGAACTTCTACATTATCTAAAAGAGCATGGACAAGAATTAAGGCAATCATTATTAGAAAGTAGATATAGACCTCTAGCCGTAAGAAGGGTAGAAATACCAAAACCTGACGGTGGAATTAGGCTACTTGGAATACCTACTGTATTAGATAGAGTTATTCAACAAGCGATATCACAAACTCTAATACCAATATATGAAAAGAAATTTTCTGATAATAGTTACGGTTTTAGACCTTTAAGAAGTGGAAAACAAGCTGTTGAAAAATGTAGGGGATATATTAATGCTGGACATACATGGACGGTGAATATAGACCTTTCTAAATACTTTGATACGATAAATCATGATAAATTAATAAGGATACTATCGGAAGATATTAAAGATAGTAGAGTAATTTCTCTGATACGAAAGTATCTACAAAGTGGAGTGATGATAAATGGGGTATTTATGAATACAGAAGAAGGAGCACCTCAAGGCGGGCCTTTGTCCCCATTATTAAGTAACGTAATGTTACATGAACTCGATGTAGAACTAACAAAACGAGGACTAAACTTTTGTAGATATGCTGATGATGCGAATATATACGTCAAAAGTGAGAAATCAGCAAATAGAGTAATGAAGAGTATTACGAGATTTATTGAGGAAAAGTTAAAGCTTAGAGTGAATAAAGAAAAGAGTACAGTAGATAGACCTTGGAAACTTAAATTTTTAGGATTTTCATTTTACCGAGCAAAAGGTGAATACAGAATGAGAGTTCCTCAAAAACCTATAATCAAATTCAAAGCAAAGCTAAAAGAATTAACTTCAAGAAGTAATGCGATGAGCATGAAATATAGGTTTATGAAACTTAAGCAAGTGATAGTTGGATGGATAAATTATTTTGCTATTGCAGACATTAAAAGTATTCTTAAAACACTTGATGAATGGTTAAGGCGAAGAATTAGAATGTGTTTTTGGAAACAATGGAAAAAGATTAAAACAAAATATGGGAACCTTGTTAAATTAGGAATACCAAACAATAAAGCTTTGCAATATGCAAATACAAGGAAAGGCTATTGGAGAACATCCAATAGCCCTATATTAAACAAAACATTGACCAATAAATACCTTAAAAATATAGGATTAGTTTCTATATCTGAGACATATTTATTAAAACATTAATTTCTATTGAACCGCCGTGTACCGAACGGTATGCACGGTGGTGTGAGAGGTCGCTAAATAAATTAATTATTTAGCTCCTACTCGATTTGTAGACAGGCCTATACTACGAATTGTCAAAACGAGCCTATAACATGATTAGGCAGAATATCATCGTTTTCGCCGGGTGCTTCAATGCGATTATAGTTACATTATCTGGCCTTGCATTTTTAAATCAGATTGTAGGTGTAATTGTTTACTATGCTTCATCTATTTTTATTATTCTAAAATCTCCCAGAATGCTGCCATGGGGTGAAAATTCAAAGGAGATGTGAAATGGGAAAAATTATTATTTTATGTGCCATTTTTCTAATGGTGGGCTTTTTCTTCAAATGGAAAAAAGGGGATGGGACACATAATCATCACCATGGAACCGGACATAAACACGGCGAAGGGTTTTCAATTGATTTTTATGCTTATACTTCTAAAATCAGGCACTGGAATGCTACTTTTAAAGTATCTCTTTCTGTTTTGATATTGATTCTTTGTATTGTATTGGAAAACCCCTATGTATCTGTTGTGGTCATTATTGCAATGGCCTATCTGACCATTGTAAAAGGAGAGCTTCCAGTAAACGAATACTTGTCAATACTGGCGATTCCAATCATCTTTATCCTCCTTGGCACTTTTACAATTGCTATTGATTTTTCAAAGCAGCCGATGGGGCAGTATAACTTGTATCTTGGCTTCTGCTATGTGTTTACTTCTCAGGCAAAGCTTAAGGAAGTGGCATTTTTGATTCTGAAAGTTTTTGCAGCTATAAGTGCCCTACAAATGATGACACTGTCAACTCCATCCTCCGAGATTATATATGTGCTTCGAAAAGCACATGTTCCAAAGCTTATTGTAGAGCTGATGAACCTCATTTACCGTTATATTTTCATTTTAATGGATGTCTATACTAAAATGAAAAATTCCGCAGAATCTCGTCAGGGCTACTGTGATTTTAAGACTTCCTGCTATACATTTGGAAGCATTGCAAGCAATATGCTGGTTATTTCGCTTAAAAAGGCAAACGATTATTATGATGCCATGGAGGCCAGATGCTATGATGGGGATCTTATATTTTTGGAGGAAGATAAAAAGGTAGAGACAATACAGATTGCCTCTGCAGTAGTATTTATAATTTTTTTGATCCTGATATGGGGCGTTACAAGATAGAAAGGAGCTATTATGGGGAAATCAATATTAAAGGTCGAAGATCTATACTACGTCTACGGGAATGGAAAGTCTGCATTGGACGGTGTAAGCGTGGATATCTATGAAGGTGAGAAAATCGCTGTCATTGGTTCCAATGGATCCGGAAAATCTACATTTTTCTTGAATATAAACGGTGTATTTACACCTGAACAGGGAAAAATCATTTACCGGGGTACTGTCGTTAATAAAAAGAATTTAAAAGGACTTCGAAAAAATATCGGAATTGTATTTCAAGATGCGGACAATCAAATAATCGCATCTACAGTTAGGGCAGAAGTTGGATTCGGGCCGATGAATTTAAGGCTTCCAAAAGAGGAAGTACTAAAGCGAGTTGAGGAAGCACTGGCATACATGAACATATCAGATTTCAAGGATCGTCCGCCACACTATTTGAGTGGCGGTGAAAAGAAGCGCGTCACCATTGCGGGCATCATTGCTATGAAATCGGAGATCATTATCTTTGATGAACCTACTGCATCACTGGATCCTTTAAATGCACTGATGTTAGAAGAAGTTTTGGATAAGCTTGGTTCGGAGGGCAAGACAATGCTCATTTCCACCCATGATTTAGATTTCGCATATCGATGGGCGGAGCGAGTCCTTGTATTCTGCAAAGGAAAAATTATCGCAGATGGAACACCATTAGAAATTTTCCAAAATACAGAAATTTTAAAACAAGCAAATCTAAAACAGCCAACCGTGATGGAGATATATGAATTGCTTGTAGAAAAACATCTGCTGGAAGATACTAGTGCCTATCCGAAAAGTACGCAAGAATTTAAGGAAATGTTTGAAAAATAGTTAGGTTTTCTAGGCGGGTTAGCTTAGATTAATATAAATTAAAAACAATAGAGGAGGAAAAAAATGAATCAGAAAGAAAAGAAAATTGTCTTTATTGCGATTGCTTTCGCATTAATTTTCGGGGTAGCTCCGGCAGCAAACGCAATGCATATCATGGAAGGATACCTTCCACCAAAATTCTGTATTATATGGGGTGTTATATGCGTTCCATTCTTGGTAGCAGGTTACTTATCAATTAAGAAAACATTAGCTAAGAACCGTAAATCCATCACTATTCTTGCTATGTCAGGCGCATTCATTTTTGTGCTTTCATCTTTAAAGATTCCGTCAGTAACAGGAAGTTGCTCACATATGACTGGTACCGGACTTGGTGCAATCCTATTCGGACCAATGGCAGTCAGCATCCTGGGGATTATTGTACTACTTTTTCAGTCAATTTTGCTTGCTCATGGCGGACTGACCACTCTTGGTGCTAATACGTTTTCTATGGCTATTGCAGGACCGCTTATTACTTATGTAATCTACAAATCAGGCCAGAAGCTCAAAGTCAATAAATATGTAGGTATTTTTCTGGCAGCATCAATCGGTGACTTATTAACCTATTGTGTAACAAGTTTTGAACTTGCACTTGCGTATCCGTCTGCAAACGGTGGTATCGCAGCATCTGTAGTCAAGTTCCTTGCAGTATTTGCACCGACACAGCTTCCACTGGCAATTATCGAGGGTATTCTGACCGTTGTTATCATTATGGGTCTTGAAACATATGCAAAATCCGAATTAACAGAACTTGGATTCCTAAAGGGAGGCGAAAATTAATGGTAAAGACGAAAAAAAGGGTTATCATTTTATTAATTATTGCTGCAGTGATTGCCATTATACCATTATTCACGTTAAAGGGTGCTGAATTTGGTGGCTCAGATGATGCAGGAAGCAAAGTGGTTTCCGAGATTACAGGTACCGAGTATAAGCCTTGGTTTGAACCTGTTATGGAAACTTGGATTGGTGGAGAATTACCAGGGGAAATTGAGAGTTTACTCTTTTGTCTACAGACAGGTATAGGAGTTGGTGTTCTATTCTTTTTCCTGGGAAGATTCGTAGAGAGAACTAAAAAAGAAAATCAGGGGAATAAAACTGAATAATGCTTTTTCATATAATTGGGATGAAAGTATCATTTATTGATTTAATATTATAATTATGGGTAATTAAAGTATTAATTGCTTTAGTTTAAAAGGGAAGACAGGTGGAAATCCTGCGCGGTCCCGCCGCTGTAAAAGAGGAGTCCTTATAAAAAATACCACTGGGAAACTGGGAAGGTTTTAAGGGCAATGAGACTTAAGCCAGAATACCTTTCTATAATTATACACAGTTAACTCTACGAGAGATAGGGAGGTGTTTTCAAAATATGGTGGTAAATGTAGAAAAGAGGTTCGAGTTGGTTAGCTATATGGCTGATATTGAAAAGGGAATTATTGAAAAAACACTGAATAAAAACGAAAACAATGTTAGCAAAACATCAAGAGAATTAAGTATTTCAAGACAAGATTTGCAATATAAAATAAAAAAATATAAGATAACCCTGAGATAATAAAGCATATGTATGCATATGCTAATAAAAGGAGAAATGAATATAATGGGGAAATTAAAAAACGGATATGTTCAAATTTATACGGGGAATGGCAAGGGGAAAACGACTGCAGCTGTAGGACTAGCTGTACGTGCAGCAGGAAATGGATATACTGTATTTATGGTACAGTTTTTGAAGGGAAGTAAAACTGGTGAAATTGAAAGTGCAAAAAAATTGGCTCCCTTTTTTAACATATTTAGGTTTGAGAAAAAAAGAGGTTTTTTTTGGACGTTAAATGCAGAGGAAAAAAATGAATTAAAAGAAGAAGTACAAAAGGGGTATGAATTTTGCAGGGAAGCATTAAAAGAAGAAAAATGCGACATACTTATCATGGATGAGGTAATGGGAGCGTTGAACAATCAACTAATAAGTGAAGAACAACTACTAGAATTAATGGAGAATAAACCTGGTAATATAGAATTGATTTTAACAGGGAGAGACGTACCTAAAGCTATAATAGATAAAGCAAACCTTGTAACTGAGATGAAGGATATTAAACATTATTTTAACGAAGGAATACCATCTAGAGAGGGTATAGAGTTTTGATTATAACCACCTCAAATTCTAAAATTAAGTTAATAATATTTAGAGTTTGAAGGGGGAATTATTATGAATACGTACAAAAACTTAGGCAAAGAATTTATTGTCAATATAACGGGGAATAGAGAAGCCGATATGGTTATTGTGGAAGAATTTAATAAAAGCTCTGTTATAAATAAAGCTCAATTAAAAAAGGTTTTATGGAAGAGATTAAAAGAAAGTAATTTAATATAGCATATAAAGGTATGAGATGTTTTGCATTTCATTTAAAAGGGAACCAGGTGAAAAGCCTGAACGGTCCCGCCGCTGTAATGGTGAGAAGCTTTAAATTATACCACTGACAATTTTGTTGGGAAGGATTAAAGCGACTATGATCCAAAGTCAGAAGACCTGCCTTCATTAATACACCAAGAACGTTACGAGTGATAGGGGGTGTGACGCATATTTGTATGAAAATGCATTTTAAATTTTGCATTTTTTACAAATATGGTTGGTATTATTATCAAGCCCTTAGCATAAATGCTAAAGGGCTTAATTTTTCGTTGAGAAAGAAATTATGATTATTTTACAGAGGATAGGTAATACAATTGATAATTATAAGGAGGCATATTATGCAAATAAAGATAAAGGAATTTGCGCTTATAAACATAGGAATGCTTATGGTATCAGCAGGTTTATATTTCTTTTTAATGCCAAATAATTTAGCGACAGGTGGGGCGAATGGATTAGCAATAGTTATAAATAAATTTACAGGGGGGTTATCCGTAGGTTGGATAATGATGATAATAAACCTTATTTTGTTTGTAATAGCATTTATTGCTATCGGAAAGAGTTTTGGTGGAAAAAGTGTGTATGCAAGCTTTGGTGTAGGAGGTATTATAATTGTATTTCAAAAGTTTATACCTATTAATAATTCAATTACAGGAGATATTTTACTGGAACTTATATTTGGAATACTAATATCAGGAATAGGTACAGCTATAGTCTTTGATCAAAACGCTTCAACAGGGGGGACAGATATCTTAGCTAAGATATTAAATGAATTTTTTCATATAAATTTAGGAAAAGGAGTTTTAATATGTGATTTAATTATAATTTTAATGGCAGTTTTTGCTTTTGGAATTAAGCTATCATTATATGCAATGCTCGGAGTTATAATTAATGGATTTCTTATAGACCACATCATAGATGGAATAAATGTGTGCAAAGAAGTTACAATTATAAGTAAGAACAGCGATAAGATAAGAAAATATATAAGAGAAAAGCTAGATAAAACATCTACTGTATATAACGGAGTAGGGGATTTTTCAGATGAGGATAAAGAAGTTGTTGTGGTTATAGTAGGAAGAAGGGAGTTTATAACACTTAAAAAATTCATAAAATTTGTTGATAAGGATGCTTTTGTAACAGTGAATAATATTTATGAAGTCTTTGGATACGGATTTAAATCCTTAAAACATTAAATAAAAATTTTAGATAGCTAATAGAGCGGATTAACAACATTTATGCCATGAAAGCAGGCAAAATTGTTAGTTATGGAATACCGACAGAAGTCTTAACCCAAGAATTAATAAAGTCTTTTAAATATTATGTATAAACCTTCTTATATAAAATGATATTTTATATTACTTTTTATATCAAGTACAATCTCTTCAATTATATCCTTGATTTGCATATTCCTTGTGCCTGGTATATAAATACCATGTTTTTGTAGTGGAAGTATATATTTAGTACAATCCATATTAAATATTGACGTGGCAATCATGGGGGTAATTTCACCGTTAATGCCACCACTACATATTATTCCAATTGGACCGATTATGCTATCAATTTTATTTTTCTTGCAAAATGAGCAAATTGATTCCTCTCCACTTATACCAATATTTGCACCAGCTCTTACCATATTTGAACAAGCAAATGTATTTGTACCAAGTGCAACAATATAGATATCTAGGCTAATTTCTTTACGAATTTTTTTTATGATTGTTTGACCAAGACCTGCCCCTTGTGCGTCTATTACAGCTATTTTCATGGTAATACCTCCAAAAAATAAAATTTATAATATAATGAAATCTATTTTTATATAGATAATATTATTATACTATAATGTTTATGTATATTCTGTGTTTAGTTCAAATAAAATTACAACGTTGGTATAAATAAAATGATTATAAAAAAGCAAAAAAAATTGTCCCATAAAGGTATTAATTTTATAATTCGAGGCAAAATAAAGAAAATAATATTAATAATATAATTGATATAAATGAAGGGGAGAATTTAGTGAAAAACGAGGAAAGTATAAAGGTTATTCCTTTAGGAGGCCTTGGAGAAATAGGTAAGAATATAACAGCTTTTGAATATGCGAATGAAATCATTGTTATAGACTGTGGTATAGCCTTTCCTGATGAGGAAATGTATGGTGTAGATTTAGTAATTCCAGATATAACTTATTTAAAAAATAATGCAGAAAAAGTAAAAGGTATTTTTTTAACTCATGGACATGAAGATCATATAGGGTCGCTTCCGTACATTCTAAAACAATTGAATGTACCTATTTATGGTACTAGGTTAACGTTAGGGCTAATTGAAAATAAACTAAAGGAGCACAATATATTATCTAATTGTGAACTTCACAATGTAAATGCTGGAGAAACAATAGAACTACAAAATCTTAAAGTTGAATTCATAAGGGTTACTCACAGCATAGCAGACTCCTGTGCTATTGCCATCCACTCACCACTAGGTGTTATATTACATACTGGTGACTTCAAAATTGATTATACCCCCATTGATGGATTGGTCATGGATCTTGAACGTATCTCAAATTTAGGTAAAGAGGGCGTGCTACTTCTTATGGCGGATAGCACGAATGTGGAACGTGAAGGGCATACAATTTCTGAAAAAACTATAGGGAAGACTCTAACTAGAATAATTTCTAATGCAGAGGGAAGGGTTATTGTAGCTACATTTGCTTCAAATATTCACAGAATACAGCAGATCGTAGACGCCTCTGTGAAACATGGTAGAAAAATTGTTTTTAGTGGGAGGAGTATGGACAATATCTCACAAGTAGCTATTGAACTTGGATATCTCCATGTACCAGAAGGTTACATTATAGGTATAGATGATATGCAAAATTACCACAATAAAAATATTACAATAATAACTACCGGAAGTCAGGGCGAACCTATGGCAGGACTTGCTAGAATGGCTTTTGCTACTCATAGGAAAATCACCCTTGAACCAGAGGATTTATTTGTTATTTCTGCATCTCCAATTCCAGGCAATGAGAAACTTATATCTAGAGTAATCAATGAGCTATTCAAAAAAGGGGCAGAGGTAATTTATGAGGATTTAGAAGAAGTGCATGTATCCGGTCACGCATATCAAGAAGAATTGAAATTAATTCACGCATTAGTTCATCCTAAATATTTTATGCCAGTTCATGGTGAATACAGACATTTAAGTCACCATGCTAAGTTAGCACAAGAATTAGGTATGCAAGGCAAAGATATATTTACTATGGAAACAGGGCAGGTTTTAGAACTTACAAAGGATGAAGCTAAAGTAACAGGACGGGTACACACTGGATCTGTATTTGTAGATGGACTTGGTGTTGGGGATGTTGGAAGCATAGTGCTTAGAGATAGAAAGCACTTAGCAGAAGATGGCATGCTCACTGTTGTGGTTACTTTAGAACGCGAATCTTATAGTATTATTGCGGGACCAGACATAATAACTCGCGGATTTATATATGCAAAGGAATCGGATGAATTAATTAGTGAAGTAAAAGAAATTGTTAGGGTTGAGCTTAATAAGTGCTTAGACAAGAAAATTATTGAATGGTATGTATTAAAATCTAATATAAAAAAATCCACAGAGCGATATTTGTATGAAAAAACAAAGCGTAGGCCAATTATTCTTCCAATTATTATGGAGATTTAACAGTTTTTTTAAGCTGGTGGTATATACAAAAGGCCAGCAAAAATCATATAGTAAAACTAAAAAATTGCAGTAGTTAGTTCTACTGCTTTTTTATATTGCTATTGTATCTAAAAATAGTATTAATTTTTAACATAACAAAAGACTGCCCTGTTAGGTACAGTCTTAATTGTGATATTGTAGCATCGAAGATGATGAACAGAATCGCAGGTTATGATTTAACGTGCTGTTTTTTTCATGAATTCTTCAGAATTTACTATGTACCTTATATGAATTCCTTCACCTATTTTACCCATGTCATCATAGGCTTCCACCTTAAAGAACAATTTTTTGCCTTCTGCCTTTGATAATAAGGCTTCAGCTCTAACCTTAACGCCAACAGGTGTTGCCTTTATGTGTTTAACACTAATCTCTATACCGACGGTTGTGAACCCATCAGGTAAATTTCGTTGAACACAATTTGTTGCTGCATTCTCCATAAGCGCTGTCATAGCTGGAGTAGCATAAACATCTAGACTTCCAGATCCATAAGAAATCGCGGTGTCACTGCTGTTAATAGTCTGCTCCATAGTAAATTTCAAGTCTTTATTAAAATTGAATTCCAATTTTATCACTCCATTCCGTTTATTATTTTTTACTATACCAATACCTTATTATACCATGTTAACACCTTTAGGATAGTGTTATTATGATATGTCTTATGATATAAATTAAAATAGAACCCCATTACTGGAATTCTATTGTATAATTGCATGGTTATATGATCTTTTAAAATATTCAAATTGAAATAATATCATAACGAATAATTCATTTCTTACTGTTTGGGCTAATTATTTAGCCACATCTATACAGTTTTCTTTGAATTTCGGAATTACTGTAATTATACAACTCTACTAATTTTATTCCTTTGGAATCAATGTGTATTTTATCTTCACAAATCATAACTACATTATTATTATATTTAGGGCTACGACTTCCACATTTTACAAAGGCTTCTTTCTCTTCATATTTTACAAAACCTAACCTTTTTAATTTTCCCAAATAGGAAGCAAATTCTTGATTCTTCTCTTTTGGATCTTCCTCTGTTAAATTGTAATTTTCAATTTCGAATGACATTCCTGGCAACATATCAGCATCGTAAATGTCAATTAGCATCTCGCTTTCTAATGTGTTTAATTCCATATATTCCCCTCCCGCTATAGTATAAAACAATGCCGGTTAGACAATTTACATATAAAGGTAAAATGCCTATCCGCAATATTTTAATTATACCACAAAGCAATACATTATTTTGTAATATTGTGTTATCATTGGTAATAATTATTCTGCAAATTTCTGCAATATTTCTAAAAATGTGCAAAACTTATTTATGTTGAGTTTACAAAACGGTATATGGGGAGGAAAGATTTTATTTGGTTTATATTTTTGATAATTCTACTAAGGCACATCCATCTATTACTTGCATTCCACTTGATTTACAAAAATTAATTATTTCAGGGCTTTCAGCTCCTGGTTGAATAAGGACTTTATCTATTTTTAAATCATGGGCTTCATGAAGAATTTTAATACCTTTATATGGATTAATGCATAAATCTAAAACTTCTACCTTGTAGGGTATATCACTTAGGGTGGTATAAATCCCCTCATTTTCAATAGATGGATTTACCCCCACTACGTTAAATCCATGTTTTTTTAAGGAATTCAATATTTTATAAGCATATTTGGAAGGGTTTAATACATCCCCAACTACAACCCAGTTTTTATAATTTAAAAATTGACTAGCATCCAATGTTGTCATCTCCTAATAAAATTAATTTCTATAATATTATCATTCCCTAGTAGCGATAAAAAAAACATGCTAATTAGCATGTTTTTTTATTGTTATTTTATCAAAAGAAATTTGGATAATCTGTTCTTCGCTTTTTTTATTTCACTATGAAACATAAAAAACCTAACTGAATTATATGCCTATTTAAAATTTACAGAAGTAACTAAATGTCTTATATTATCGATAATTGGATTTATCACCTGTAAAAGATAGCTAAGAAAATCAGTTAATACAGGTATTGCAATACCTATTTGTTTAAGGACATATATTAAAAGGAAGACACCGAGTGTAATGCTTAATATCCTTCCAATTATTTTAAATACTGCAATACCAAGATAAGCAAGTAATATAGCTAATGCAACCATAATAATGGTATTCAGATTAATATTAGAAAAATCAACATTCATAAACACACCTCCATTATTTATAAAATTATAACTTAAACTCTAGGGCTTGGCAAAGGTAAAATATCCTAAAGTCCAATTTAAGGGTATGTGAAAATGTATTGACATAAAATATATATGGGATTATAATATAATTCGTAAGCTAAATATACGAATACGAAATATTAGTACACGAAATACATTTAAGGGGGTAATTAAGTGAAAAAAATAAATGAAAGCGTAGACGTTGCAAGACTTTTTCAAGAGGTTATGCAGCTATTTAAACATAATATGAGTAAAGTTCTTTGTGATACAGGTATTTCTGCGCCTCAAGGTATGGTTTTGGGGCTTTTAAGTAAAAAAAAGAAACTTAAGATAACAGAACTTAGCAATGAGCTTTGTTTATCAAATAGTACAGTCTCTGGAATTATTGATAGGCTTGAAAAGCAGGAAATGGTAGTAAGAGAAAGAAGCGATGTGGATAAGAGGGTAGTCTACGTAAGTATGTCACCAAACTTTAAAGAGATGCATAAAAACTTTCATAACCAATTTGAAAAAAACATTGCAGATATAATGAGTAAGGGAAGTACAGAAGAACTTCATAAAATATTTGAAGGCTTAGATACACTTAAGAAGCTTTTAAATGACCAATAAAAATAATGCAATAACAAATGAATGGAGATGATACTTTTGATTAAATTATTTAGATTTTTAAAAGAATACACATTGCAAATAGTGCTAATAGTTATATTGATTTTTACTCAAGTACTTGCGAACCTATATTTGCCAACCTTAATGGCTAATATAGTTGATAAAGGTATAGTACAAAAGGATGTAGTTCAAACTATTTCATTTTTAGGATTCAGTGGAACTTATAAAGGAATAGATTATATTATTAGAATAGGCGGACTTATGCTATTATTCTCAGCAGGTGGAGCTATATGCTCAGTTGTAGCTGCATTCCTATCGTCAAGAACTGCTGTAGGGTTTGGCAGGATTATTCGTAATAAATTGTTTGCTAAAGTTGAAGGGTTTTCGCTGCATGAGTTTGATAAGGTCGGTACTGCAACCCTTATAACAAGGACTACAAATGATGTTACTCAGGTTCAAACAGCAACTGTAATGATTTTTTCTATTATGCTTTTTGCACCTTTAACTGCTATAGGTGGTATTGTTATGGCTTTAAGAGAGGACGCACATTTAACCTGGATTTTTGCAGTTGTAATTCCGTTACTTGGAATTATTATTGGAATAACCCTTAAATTCGCTATGCCATTATTTAAATTAATGCAAGTGAAGATAGATAAATTGAATCTTGTATTACGTGAAGGACTTACTGGTATTAGGGTTGTACGTGCATTTAATCGTATAGATACTGAAAAGGCTAGATTTGATGATGCAAATACTGATCTTATGAATAATGCTGTAAAAGTGAATAAAATCATGGCATTTTTATTGCCAGTAATGATGTTAATTATGAATGTCACAACAGTTGCTATTATTTGGTTCGGCGCTAAAAGAATAGATGCTTCAAGTATGGAAGTTGGTTCATTAATAGCATTTATACAATACGGAATGCAAATTTTATTCGGATTCTTAATGCTTGCTATGGTATTTATAATGATACCAAGGGCGCAAGCTTCTGCAATAAGAATAAATGAAGTATTAGAAATGGAACCGGAAATCATTGATCCAAAGGTTATTAAATTGGCTGATAAACAAAGTGGATATGTTGAGTTTAAGGATGTAACATTCGGCTACCCAGGTGCAGATCAACCAGCCATTAGCCACATAACATTTAGTACAAGACCTGGTGAGACAACAGCTATTATTGGTGGTACAGGTTCTGGTAAATCAACTCTTATAAACTTAATACCGCGTTTTTATGATGCAGTTAGTGGCTTAGTATTGGTTGATGGAGTAGATGTTCGCGAAATGAGTCAGGAAGCTCTAAGGTCTAAGATTGGTTTCGTTCCTCAAAATACTGTACTCTTTTCTGGAACTATTGCCGAGAATATTAAATATGGTAAGGATAATGCTACTATTGAAGAAATTCAGCATGCAGCTACGGTAGCACAAGCTACAGATTTTATTAATGGAATGAAAGAAGGATATGACCATCTTATTGCCCAAGGAGGAACAAATGTTTCTGGTGGACAAAAACAGCGTCTATCTATTGCACGTGCCTTAGTTAGAAAACCTGAAATATATATTTTTGATGATAGTTTTTCAGCACTTGATTTTAAAACTGATGCAAAACTACGTGAAGCACTTAAAAAAGAAACAGCAAAATCAACGGTAATAATCATTGCCCAAAGGGTTGCAACAGTTATGGACGCAGATAGAATTATAGTTTTAGATGAGGGCAAAATTGCAGGCATAGGAACTCACAAGGAACTTTTAACTAGTTGTAAGATATATCATGAAATTGTATCTTCACAGCTTTCAGAGGAGGAATTATCATGAGTGAAAATAACAAGAACAATAAATCAGGTGAAGGAGCGGGAAAAGGCATGGGGCGCTCAGGTGGACCAATGGGATCCTTCGCAGGTCCTGTAGTGAAAGCAAAGGACTTCAAAGGTACATTAAAAAGGCTTTTAAGTTATTTAAAGCCTCAAAGAACTAATTTTATTCTGGTATTTATATTTGCGATAGTAAGTACTGTTTTTACAATAGTAGGACCTAAGGTTTCAGCAAGAGCTTTAGATAAATTATTTGAAGGCATAATGAGTAAAGTTGGGTTACTTCAGTTGCATGCTCAGCAGGGCAAAATAGCAGCTTTAATAAAGTCTGATCCAGCAGTTGCAAAGAGGCCTGAAGTAATTGAGGGCCTTGCCAAAATTAAAACTGGAATTTCTAAAATAATGGATGTAAATGGTGGAAAGATAGATTTCATATACATTCGAAATATTATTCTTTTATTATTTGCATTATATATAGTAAGTACAGTTTTTGCATTTCTTCAACAATATATAATGGCTGGAGTTGCGCAGAAAACTGTTTATAATTTGCGTAAAGAAGTTGAAAATAAGCTTTCGCGGTTACCACTTAAGTTTTTTGATTCAAGAACTCATGGTGAGATATTAAGTCGTGTAACAAATGATGTTGATAATATATCAACAACGCTTCAACAAAGTCTTACACAGCTTATTACGTCTGTTGTTACAATCGTAGGTATTATCATTATGATGCTCACAATAAGCCCATTAATGACGCTGGTTGTTATATTAACTTTGCCACTATATATTGTTGTGACAGCGTTTGTAGCAAAACGATCCCAAAAATATTTTGCAGCGCAGCAAAAGGAAATTGGAGCACTTAATGGTCATGTTGAAGAGATGTATACTGGACACAAAATTGTTAAATCTTTTGGACATGAGAAGGATTCTATTGAGGAGTTTAAAAATATTAATGACAGATTATATGTTTCGGGTTGGAAAGCTCAGTTCATATCGGGAATAATAATGCCTATGATGAGATTTGTTAGTAATATAGGTTATGTAGTAGTTTGTGTTGTTGGTGGATTTTTAGCAACGCAAGGTAAAATTAGTATTGGTAATATTCAAGCCTTTATTCAATATTCTAGTCAGTTTACTCAGCCAATAGTTCAAACTGCAAATATTGCTAACATAATTCAATCAACAGTAGCTTCAGCTGAACGTATTTTTGAATTATTAGATGAGGTCGAAGAGCTTGTAGAAACTGAGGATACCAAGGTAGTTGAGCTTCCTAAGGGAGAAGTTAAGTTTGAGAATGTTGACTTTAGTTATAAAGCAGAAGAACCTCTTATTAAGAATATGAACCTCGATGTAAAAAGAGGTCATACAATTGCAATTGTTGGACCAACAGGTGCTGGTAAAACTACACTTGTTAACTTGCTTATGAGGTTCTATGAGATAGATGCAGGTTCAATTACAGTTGATGGAGTGGATATCAGAGACATAAAGCGTGGAGAACTACGTAATATGTTTGGGATGGTACTTCAGGATACATGGCTCTTTAATGGTACTATAATGGAGAATATTGCGTATGGTAAAGAGGGAGCAACTAATGAAGAAGCTATAGAGGCAGCAAGAGCAGCTCATGCGCATCACTTTATAAAGACTCTTCCTGATGGATATAATACAATACTAAATGAAGAAGCTTCAAATATATCACAGGGTCAAAAACAACTTCTTACTATAGCTAGGGCAATACTTGCAAATCCAACTATTATGATACTTGATGAAGCTACAAGTAGCGTTGATTCAAGAACAGAAGTTTATATACAAAAGGCTATGACAGAACTTATGCAAAATAGAACAAGTTTTGTAATTGCACATAGACTTTCTACAATTAAAGATGCAGAGTTAATATTAGTTATGAATAAAGGAAGTATTATTGAGATGGGGAGTCATAATGAACTTCTTGCTAAGAATGGATTCTATGCAGATCTTTATAATAGTCAATTTAGTGGAGCAAACTTAGATAATGAAGTAGTATAAATAAAAGAATAATGATAAATGAAATTTTTAAATACCCTATAGAGTAGACAAGTAAAAAAAGTCTGCCCTATAGGGTATCTTTATGCATAATTATGTTTGGGATATTACTTGTAAAGGTATAGGCATCATTTTCATCTCAAGAAATACCAGCATAAATGCCAATACATTGATGTTTTAGATTATTAAAACAAACATTCAAAAACTAGTAAGAGTGACTCTTACTAGTATTTTTTTATGAAAATTTATCATGTCACGATATTTTAATATTGCAAATATAATGTAGTGAGGTGGTAATTTAATGAATCAAAAAAATTGTAAAGATAGATACGAAACACTTTCGAAAACTGTTGATATTCCTATAGAGCTGTACGAATCTATGCGTGGACAATATTTTATTGGGTATGCTGATGATTGTGCGCCACGAAAGCGTGGTAATCAACTCGCAAGAGTTGATTAATATAGCTGTGCTATACAGATGATGGAGGAAGGTCCTCCGAAATCGCCATGCAGGTGGAGATTTCAAACTACCTTAAGGTGCTGTAATCAAAAGTTATGGTGCTTAGCGTTAAGGAAAAGGCAGAGGTAAATCTGTCAAGTATGTACTAAAGAGATGAACGAGCATGTGAATCACTTACGAAAATGTCGAAAGCGTAGAGACTCCATCAAAACCAGGGGGTAGTCGTTAACTTGGGATAAGCCTAGAGGAAACCTGTTTACTGGCTAGGCGGTGGGCGGCATAAAGGTGGCATGACTTTAGTATGGGCATTTGTATGGAACGTGGGAACCTACGGCTTGATGTTAAGAGAGTATTTCAAGCAGAAGAACTGTGAGAAAAGAGTATCGATGCAAGCATAGGGGCAGATTGGGTCGTAGTAGTGAAGAAACTTCTGTAATGGAAGTGGAGCGAAGGACTTCAAGTTATTCAGTTTCAGAAATAAGTCAACTTTGAAAAGGAGGAGGAGCTTATGACAGAAACAAAGCCGTTTAATATTTCTAAAAGAGCTGTAGTTACAGCTTACGAAAAGGTGAAAGCAAACAAGGGAACATATGGAGTTGATGGACAGTCAATTGAAGATTTTGAAAAGAACTTGAAAAATAATCTATATAAAATCTGGAATAGGATGTCATCAGGAAGTTACTTTCCCCAACCTGTAAAAGCAGTTGCAATTCCAAAGAAAAGTGGAGGAACTAGATTACTAGGGATACCGACTGTTGAGGATAGAATTGCACAAATGCTAGTTAAACTATACTTTGAACCAGAAGTAGAGACTATGTTTTATGAGGATTCCTACGGATATAGACCTAATAAATCTGCAATACAGGCACTTGATGTTACAAGAAAAAGGTGTTGGAGGAAAGATTGGGTCCTTGAATTTGATATAAAGGGACTATTTGATAATATCAAACATAACATTTTAATTAAAATGGTAAAGAAACATACAAATGAAGAATGGATTATTCTATATATTCAAAGGTGGTTAACTGCACCATTTCAAATGGAAACGGGAAAACTAGTGCCAAGAATTTCTGGAACTCCGCAAGGGGGTGTCATAAGTCCAGTACTTGCGAATCTGTTTTTACATTATGTGTTTGATGATTTTATAACAAAAGAATTCAAAACAATTCCGTGGGCAAGATACGCAAATGATGGAATAGCACACTGTGTATCCCTAAAACAGGCTAAATATCTACAAAGACGGTTGCAAGAAAGGTTCGAAGAATACGGATTGCAACTGAACCTTGATAAAACAAAGATTGTATACTGTAAAGATGATGATAGAAAGGGAGATTATCCAAATATATCATTTGACTTTCTAGGGTATACATTTAAGCCTAGAGGCGCAAAAAGTAAATATGGAAAGTATTTTACAAGTTTCTTACCAGCGATAGCAGATAATGCAAAGAAAAGAATTAGGAAAGAAGTAAGAAGTTGGAGAGTACAGTTGAAGGTAGATAAAGACTTGTGGGATATATCAAGTATGTTTAATAAAAAGATACAGGGGTGGATTAACTATTATACACATTTCTATAAAACGGGAATGTATTCAGTATTAAGATATATCAATAATGCTTTAGTAAAATGGGTTCGAAGAAAGTATAAGAAACGAAAACATAAACGAAGAGCAGAATATTGGTTGGGAAGTATTGCGAAAAGAGATATAAATTTGTTTGCACACTGGAAAATGGGAATATTACCAACGACTGAATGATGGGAGCCGTATGAGCTGAGAGGTTCACGTACGGTTCTGAGAGAAACTAAGGGTGAAGTTCCCTTGGTTTACTTACTTAGTATTTGGGAAAGGTACAAGTGCCTCGGCAAGATTATACAATCCAATTAATTCAGGTGTTATTTTACATGTGAATGTTTGGACTGTAACTGATGTTGCAGAGTCAGCTTTCCGTGCACAGTTTTGGTTTAACGCAACTCCTCCTGAGTCAGATGTTAAGTATGCACTTGTAACGCCTACAAATTTAAGTGTCAAACCACAACCTAGAGCAAAGGTGAAATTAGAATACGCATCTAATGTTATAGGTGAGCCAACTGGTGGAATCAAAGCTTTTGTAAGACGTGCCCAGCCTGAAACAACATTGGTGGAAAGTGAAAATGGTAAAATAATTATTGGCGAAGGTGGTAATTTCTTAATATTTCTATCAAATCCAGAAACACCAGAAGTTTTAACAGAAGGTAGGATAGCTTTTGGTTGGTGGGAAGAAAGCATAAGTAACAAATGTAATGATTAACACTTTTCTAAGCTACAAATACGTACGTTGTAAATCATACAAATAAAAAAAGACCATTAAATAGTATAACTATTTAATGGTTTTTTTTTAATTATAAAACTGAAATGTTTTCTGCTTGTGGTCCTTTAGGTCCTTTAACGATGTCAAAAGAAACTCTTTGACCTTCATCAAGTGATTTGTAACCATCTGAATTTATTTGAGAAAAATGTGCGAAAACATCTACTCCGTCTTCTCCTGTAATAAAACCAAATCCTTTTTCTCCATTAAACCATTTAACTGTACCATTCATATAATGTATACCTCCGAAATTTTATTTTCTTAAATGCTTTGTAATAGCTCACTAATAAAATTTCGATATTAAAATACTATATTTAAAAGTACCAATTGAAATATATATGTGCTACATTAATTACTATTCATTTAAGTCAATTCTTATGTTATCATAGTTTATTATAAAAAGCAAGTTATATTAACTAATTGTTTTATATTTAGCATAAAATTAATTGTAGATTAGGAGGATTAAAATGAAAGAAAATCAATTTTAAAAGGATTTTTAGATGAAAAGGGTCAGTAAAATATGCTACTATATATGTAGATAACTAATAAAGTTATAAAGATAATTATGTGACCGTAGTTATTGAAATGATTTTATTGGACAGGAACCTAAGATTCATAAGATATATGAAGAAGGCTATTCCACAAATGGAAAAGACGAGGACTAGGTCTGTACAGCGCAAAACAGATTATAGATAAAAAATATCATAATGCATTCTTAAATACAAGCATAGAAGGTAACATGTTTGTTCAAGAATTGTGGATAAAATATATTTAAAAAGCATCTTATGTGGATGCTTTTTTTGATGCATAGGAGATGCTATATAGTTTTCATAAACGTTAATTTTTTAAGACTCATCGTAAAAATAAGTTTTTTCATGAAGAACTAAGTTTCACTTGGGAAGACTTGGATAATATAGGGCCAAAAGTTTGGTCCTATAAAGTCATCAAACAGAAATGAAGGAAGTGACATTATGGGTATTTTAAAATGTGAAAATGTTCGCAAAAATATAAGCAATAAGGAAATCTTAAAAAATATCAATTTCGAATTAAATAAAAATGAAATTGTGGGTTTGGTTGCCCCAAATGGTGCAGGTAAAACCACCTTGATGAAGCTAATGGTAGGTTTATCTAGTATTACTCAAGGAAAAATAAAGCTCTATAATTTTGATGTGGAGCAAGAATTTTTAAAATACATTAAAGAAGTTGGTGCCATCATTGAGGTGCCCATTTTCTATCCAAGTTTAACATGTTTGCAGTGTTTAAAGTTTTATGCAAAACTTAGAAATGTGGATAAAGACTCGTTATCAAAAACTATTCAATTAGTGGGTTTAGAAAATTTATAGGGTTATTTAATATTAGCACCAAAATTAATAAATATATTCTACCTACTATTGTATTTTTATTAAGGTGCTTTCCCTTCAAAATATCCCATTCCAAACTCTCTTAATATCTTAGGTACATAATTGCATCTACATTTAAACAGGAGCAAGATTTTGCATTAACACGGAATTAACATTGGATAATGTATAATAGAGTTCAGTCAAAAAATTATAATTTACAATAAACGCTTTTAGAGACAATGATTATGATTTAGTTGAAATAGCATGGAAATCAGTACTTAGGTCTATAATAGGGTTAATACTATTTAAAAGATAAATCGAGTTGGAATTATATGAAAAATCATAAGCTGGTGAAAATAATTTAAATTAGGGAGATAAGTCATTGATATTTTTAAGTTCATAAACACAGTCACGAAATTGTGACGTGATGATTTTTATATAAAAACAAATTAAGGAATATCAATGGCTTGAGAGTTTTCGAGGGTACGGTACTACATGATAGTTTGAGAGGTGATTAAAAATGCGTCTACTTATCATAGAGGATGACAAAGAATTGTCATATGTAATGAAAATCGGACTTGAAAAAAATGGGTTTACTGCCGATGTCGCGAACACAGGATTTGAAGGTGAAGAAAAAGCCTTTGCAAATAGTTATGACACAATTTTGCTTGACCTTAATCTTCCGGATAAAGACGGGATAGAAATTTTGTCCTTTTTACGTGAAAACAATATCCACACACCGATTATTATAGTTTCAGCGCGGGATGAAGTTCAACAAAGGGCGTTAGGACTTAATAGTGGTGCTGATGATTATATCATCAAACCATTTGACTTTGTAGAGCTTGAAGCGAGAATACAGGCCGTTGTTAGGCGTTTTTATGGACGCACGAAAAATGAAATCGATCTTGGAAAAATTAAGGTTTATCCAAATACGCGCAAGGTGTTTGTGGGTCAATTTGAAACAGTACTGTCGGCAAAGGAATTTGACATATTGGAATATCTGGCAAGTAGAAGCCCGGATATTGTATCAAGTGAAGATATTGTAGAACATGTGTATGATGAGTTTTATGACCCTTTTTCGTCCGTTTTACGCGTTCACATTGCAAATTTGCGCAAGAAGCTGACTCGGAAAGGCGGAGAAGGATTGCTGATTACGATTAAAGGGAAGGGGTATCAGTTATGCGAAAAAAAACAATGAAAATTAATTGGCTTCTTCTTTATTATTCCGGTGCGGTAACAGCACTTTTAATTCTTGTTTTCTATATTTTTGTTAGCACAATATCTGTTCCAAAATCAAATTTGCCAAAACATTTATTTGTTGCAAACGAGAAAAACATTGCTTATTCTATGCAGGGCGAAAGTATGGAAATACCTTTTAATGACAAGTACACTTCTGTTGTTACAAAAACTAATTTGGAAAATTATTATATAAGTGCGTTGCTTAAAAACATACCGATTCTTATTATATGCATTATAGGAATGTTCATTGTTGGAACAATTATCTTATCCAAAATACTAAGAAGGCAAAACGAGGAGCAGGCGCTATTGCTTGCAAAGCAGCTTTGTAATATTGGCGAAGAAAATTCGTTACCAGACCAACACCCAGCTGTTGTAAAAGAATATCAGAAAATAAAGGACAGATTGGCGGCTTATGCACTTGATTATGTCCGTCTAAGCTCCTATGTGACACACGAGCAAAAAAACATTCTTGCATTACTTCGGGCAAAACTACAGCTTTCGGAAAACTCGGATTATACGGCTGAGGTGGATAAACTCACCGATAGTTTGAACGATGTTTTGACCCTCTCCGCAACAAAAGACAGTGGGGAAACTGAAATTGTAGACGTTGCTTTAGTGTGTGCGGATGTATGTGACGAATACAGAAAAATTTACCCGCAGGTTGATTTTAATTTTGACGATTATGCTAACAATTTGGTGTATGGACGTGAACTATGGATTAGCCGCGCGGTCTCTAACCTTGTCTCAAATGCTATTAAGTACGGTGGTAGTGGAGAAATACAGGTTTCAGTTGAAAACAAAAAAGGTAGCATCATTATTACTGTTTCCGATGAAGGAGAAGGTATTGATGAAGAGGAACAGGAAAAATTATTTGATTACCAGTATAGAGTAGGCAAGCTCAAAAGAAATGGATATGGCATTGGATTAAGTATTGTGAGGCATGTCTGTGAGCTTTGTGGTGGTATTTGTTGGGTGGAAAACCGGGATGTGCGTGGCACAACCTTTTTTATGATTTTACCTGAGGCCTTAACGTTAGATTAACATTAGATTTGCTAAAATGAAATTGTTCCAAAGTGAATTCGTCTAAAAAGAAATCTTCAGATGAACCACTTTGTGAAATCTAACAAATTAATTCAAGGAGGCAAAGCAATGTACATTTTTCAAAATGCAATAAAAAACGTAGGCAGAAACAAGGGACGAAATATTCTTATGGGTATTATTATCCTTATCATCATAATTACGACAGTGGTATCATTGATAATAAACAACGCAACAAGTGAAATTATTGACAATTACAAATCTGAATTCGGCGCAAAGGTTAGTATAGCGCCTGATATTGACAAAATTATGGAAAGCGGTAAGCGGCGGGGCAGATTAACTGCTGATCAATATTTATCATTTGCTAAATCTGATTATATTAAAGAAAGTAAGTTATCCGCAGAAATACAAACTAGTAGTGAGAAACTAAAGGGAATAGGTCAAGATGAAGATGAGAAAGCTAGGAAAGAAGAAGGGGAAGGAGGGTCCATTTCATCAAATGGTTCAGGTAAAGAAGTACAAATTCCAACAATGAAGCTTAAAGGCGAATCAGATATTGATAATCTTGAAGAATTTAAGGATGGAAAAAGAAAGATAATAGACGGCAGAATTTATAAAGCTGAAAATGAATGTATTTTGAGCAAAGAATTTGCAAAGCTTAATAATATTTCTGTTGGTGATAGTATTACTGTCAAAGGTAATGGAAAAAGCATTAAATTAACTGTAACAGGATTGTATTTCGATACAACAGATGAGTTCGGAGGAATGCCGATACACTCTAGTTGGGCAAATAGACGTAATGAGATTCTTACCACGTTTAATACGATAATTAATGCGAAAGATGAAGGAGTTATGATTAATGCGTCATATTATCTAAAAAACCCTGATTTATTGCCTAAGTTTGAAGCTGAATTGCGTACAAAAGGACTTGCTGACACTTTTGTGGTAAGTGCAGACGATGCAGGCTATGACAAAGTAGTCGGACCTGTGGAAGGTTTAAAAAGCATATCCATGACATTTATGATTGTTGTCCTAATATTGGGAATGCTCATTCTTGTTTTACTTTCTTCCATCTCAGTAAGAGAACGTAAATATGAAGTCGGAGTTCTTCGTGCAATGGGAATGAAAAAAGGCAAGGTAGCGGCGGGATTTATAACTGAATCACTGATAATTACCACAATATGCCTTGTAATAGGGCTTGGTATAGGAAGTGTATCATCACAACCTATAGCAAACGCCTTACTTAAAAATCAGATAACAGCGGCAGAAAATGCTTCAGCTGGCGCTGATAAAATGATGTCGTTTGGCTCAGATTCAGATACCAGTAATGATAAACCAGTCAGTGAACTAGGTGCTCATTTGAGTCTGGACTCTCTTTGGAAAATATCGCTTATTGCCCTGCTACTTGCATCAGCTTCAAGCATTGTAAGTACCAGCAAGATTACGAAATACGAACCTATCAAGATATTGATGGAAAGGAATTAGGAGGGTTAAAATGAGTGTATTAACATTAAAAGATGTGTCGTATCAATATGAAGGCAGTAAGAAATCAGTTTTCAAAAACGTCACTGCGACGTTTGAAGCTGGGAAAGTATATACTATTGTTGGGAAATCCGGTTCGGGAAAATCAACATTGTTATCTCTTGTTTGCGGACTAGATGTCTGTGCGGGTGGAGAAATATTGTATGGTGGTACAAGTCTTAAAATATTGGACCGTGACGAATACAGGTCAAAAAGCATCGGCGTTATTTTTCAGGGTTTCAATTTGATTACTAATGCGACAGCCATGGAAAACATCGTTCTTTCCATGAATATAAGCGGCAGTAAAGAAAAAGATAAAAAAGCGTTTGCATATGCGCTTTTAGAGAAGGTTGAAATTGACAAAGAAACAGCAGATCGCAAAATTTTAAGGCTTTCCGGCGGAGAGCAGCAACGTGTCGGAATTGCCCGCGCATTGTCGCACAATCCTGATGTCATTATTGCCGACGAACCCACAGGAAATCTGGATAGTGAGACTGAAGCGGAAGTTTTGAAGATTTTAACGTCACTTGCCCATAATGAGGGAAAGTGCGTTATCATCGTCACCCATTCCAAAAAAGTCACATCCAGTGCAGACGAGGTTTGGGGAATAAATGGTGGAAAATTGCTTTTAATTAAATAGTGATAATTCATAGAAAGGGAGTAAATGAAACAGGGGTAAAAAGAAAATTCCGATTTTTAGTATCATTTTATATGTATTTGCCGTTTTACTTGTGCTTTATACGACTTGGGCAGTGATCCACTGCCAAGACCAAATTTCTACGATGATTGCACAGGGAAAGTTGGAGCTAAAAGGAAACGAGTATGATATCGTAAACTTCTACATGGCAAACTGTGCACAATATGTGTTGTTTGCAGTTATTATATTTACGCTGGGGTGGATATTGCAAAAGAATTCATCCGATACGGAAACAAAGCTTAACGTTGAGAATCAAGTAACCCCTTCACCATCCAACATTTCTAAAGATGATGAAATAAAGGATGAGGATTTTAAGGATTGGCTCAAGGATAACGATAAATAATATAATCCTTAAAAGTGTTTTGTCCGTAAGCGGTAAATAACCAGTCATGGAGTAGTTCACTCATATTCTTAAAACATCTATTAAGTTATTCCAGAAGGTTCAACTAATTTAGCATTACTTGGACAGTTCTGTGAAATAGAAGATGATGCACTTAAATCTTTGCAAAATAATTTAAATAACATTAGGGAGTTATAGGCTTTTAAGTTAAAAGCCTATAACTCCCTTTTAATCTCACACAAAATAAATACACCAGTTATTTTATGAAGTTTACTCTTTTTTACAAAGAAAAGGATTTTTTATTTAGAAATTGAATTAATTTAAACTATGTAGTATTATATACTATATAGAAAAATATATTTTAATGTTTTTTAGCGGTTGGACAAACTGAAGCTTAGTTTGATTCCGAGAATTTTGTTTCTAGGGCGGGAAACTCTTATTTGAGTCCCGCCTTTTTATTTTTTGATTAATAAACATTAAAAATTATTTATAGATACTAATACAAGGAGGCAATGATATGAATTCTCAAGATATGATTGTAATTGTTACTGTTGGAATATTAATTATAGGATTTGTTTATATTAATTTTATTTTTTTTCCAAAAGTTGAAAAAGAAAGAAGAGAAAAAGAAGAACAACAAAAAAATAAATAAAAAGTAGATTCATTTTTTAAGTGGCAAACAGGACCTTATTAAAGAAATTAGTTATGGATGGGATCTTTATGAAATATTATGGAAACACCTCTTTATTATTTGTCATCCGGGCGATGTTTAAGAATACAGATAAGAATAGTAACAAAGTTGTTAATTATTATACAAAAAAACTAGTAGCAGGGGAACAAAAGAAGCCTTACCCCTACTACTAACATCTTAACTGATAGCTACTTTTCTATTCATATATCACTTTACTTACGCTGCGAAGTCTACCTTTGATAGGTGTTTCTTGTAATTCCTTAAATACCAACTCACCTTTATTATTTAATATTTCTACAAAAGTAGATATATCAATTATATTGATGATTCCTATATCATCTTTTGTCATGCCGTTAATACTGCAAAGTGTACCTACAATATCCATTGCTCTCATCTTTGTTTTCTTACCTGCGTTAATATGTAATTTCATAATTTCTTTGCTTAGCTCGGCGCCTTTTGCTTCTTTAACTTCAGGTCTTGTATTCATTTTTCTCGCAAATTCTTCTTTGGCATTACTTACGGTTTCGGTTGAAGGTCTTTCGTTTAAAATAATCTCTTTGCCAATATATTGATGTATATCATTTAAAAATCTGCTTTCGTTTCTGGTTACAAAGGTAATTGCATGGCCTGTCTTTCCTATGCGTCCAGTTCTTCCTATCCTATGGACATAGCTTTCTTTGTCGCCCGGTATATCATAATTAACTACAAGGCTAATGCTATCTATGTCTATGCCTCTAGCTGCAACATCTGTAGCCACTAGATATCTAAAATAACCTTTTTTAAAATCATTCATTACTCTTAATCTATCAATTTGTTCCATTCCACCATGTATTTTTTTACAAGTATACTCGAGATTTGCCAGTTTATTATAAACTGCATCTACTTTTAGTTTTGTATTGCAGAATATTATACAGCTATCAGGGTTTTCTACTATGGTTATATCTCTTAAAAGGTCTATTTTATCTAGTTCATCTACGTTATATCTTTCTTGACATATATTACTTTTTAATTTATTTTGGTCCTCTATTTCTATGTATATAGGATCTTTCATGTAGTTGTTACATAAAGTCTCTATATCTTTGGGCATTGTGGCTGACAATAACATAGTCACACGTTCTTTTGATAAGCCACCTATTATTGTTTCTATCTGATCTACAAATCCCATATTAAGCATTTCATCAGCTTCATCTATTACAAGATACTTTACATTTGATGTATCAAATGTACCTTTTTCTAAATGATCAATAATACGACCAGGTGTGCCAACTACTACATGTGTTTTTTGTTTAAGTTCCTTTTTTTGATCATAGAAAGGAGACTTTCCATAAATTGCAGATACTTTAAGTCTTTTAAATCTACCTATATTAAAAATATCTTCTTTGACTTGAATAGCAAGCTCTCTTGTTGGTGTAAGCACTAATGCTTGGGGTTTATTTTCTTCCCAATCTACTAATTGGCAAATAGGAATGGCATATGCGGCAGTCTTCCCACTTCCGGTTTGGGACTTTACTACTACATCCTTTTGCGCGATTACCGCTGGTATAACCTGCTTTTGGACTTCTGTGAAATTCTTGAAATTTAACATGTTAATTGCTTTTAATAACTCACTGCTTAACTTACAATCGTTGAAATTTGCATTTATCATTTGATCATCTCTTTCCTTATAATTCTATTACTATTATTGTTAGGATTATATTTTTTTATGCTCCACATACAACGATTCTCCGTTTTTTTATTTATTGCAGATAGGTACATTGTCCCTATCATTACATTGGGATCACCAATATACACACTAACTTTTTTATTATATCACACCCATGTATTTCAACGTAAATATTACCACCGAAACAGGAAAACATTGAAAACAGCTAAATTTAATTGGAAGTAATGACTTCATACCAGCTATTATCGATAATAGCAGGGTACTAGTGTTTTGCAATATAAATTCATTGATAAACAGTGAATTTGCATTGTAAAAAAAAAACTAATGTGATAATATTGTTTTAAAGTTCATATAAGTTAAATTACAATTTTATATCATTTAAGAATCTGGAGATAAAAAGCAAACAACATAAATTGTTGAAATTAATAACATTGATTTATACTTACTTGTTAATATAAAGTAGCATTTAATTTAAAAAAATAAAAGTACAAGTTATGGAGGAAATTTTTATGAAATATTATGGAAAAACTTCTTTATCATCCCTACTAAAGTTAATGCTAGATGGTTTAATTGTTATAGGGTTTATTGTGTATTTATTAATACTTAGAAAAGCATTGGTGGCGGAGCAAGTAAACTTACTTAACTTTAAAAATATTATCACCTGCGTTCTATTCGTCCTAGGTGGTTTTGCATTACTTTGTATAATGTATTATCTTAGGTGCATTATGAATTCATTAGTTAAAGCAAACCCTTTTGTATGGAAGAATGTTGAAAGTTTAAAAATTGTTGCTGCTTCATGTTTTATAATTGCTGCTTGTTATGTGCTCAATTTTTTTATTAACAATCAATATTTAAATTTAAAGTTAATAGAAATTGATGCTAAAGGGATTCACACAGACATTGAGTTTATAATTTTTTTCTTTGCAGGTTGTTTTACATTAGTTCTTTCTAAGGTTTTTAAACAGGCGATTGAAGTTAAAGAAGAAAATGATTTTACGGTATAGATATTTGCGTTATATAAACAAATTGAGGTGAAATACATGGCAATAATAGTGAATTTAGATGTAATGATGGCCAAAAGAAAAATTTCTTTATCTGAACTGGCAAACAGAGTGGGAATTACAAATTCGAATTTGTCTATATTAAAAACCAATAAAGCAAAGGCAATAAGATTCTCTACCCTTGAGGCTATATGTAGTGAGCTTCAGTGTCAGCCAGGAGATATTTTAGAATACAGAGAAGAATAGTAACAAAAAACTTAGTGAAAGCTATCGAAGGTAACTACTGAAATATACATATATTTCAGTGGTTTTTTGTCGTTTAAATATAATTTACTTTAATACAAATATATGGAGAGATAGTTTTATTTTTCTTTTAAAATGCTTGTTATTTTGGTAGAATGAAATTAGCGGAGTAACTCCGTTATTGTAGATAAGGGGGAGATTTTTATGGCAATTCGAAATATTTTGTTTGATTTGGATGGGACTTTGTTAGATACAAATGAACTAATTATACAATCTTTTCAGCATACTTATAAAATGCACTTGAACAAGCAAGTAGATAAAGAGGAGATTATTAAAAACTTTGGAGAAATTTTAAAAATTACATTAGATAGGGAATTTGGTGATGACAGTGAAGAAGCCATTAAAACCTATCGTAGATTTCAAACCGGTAACTTCGAAAAGTTGATTACAATCCACAAGGGCGTAAGGGAAGGAATAATAGAGCTCCATAGACAAGGATATAATCTTGGAATCGTTACTTCCCGTTTAAATGATTCGGCCATTAAAGGATTAAAACATTTCGGATTAATGGATTATTTTGAAAGCATTATAGGGGCAGACGATACAGACCAACATAAGCCAGATCCTACCCCAGCACTTATGGCTTTAAAGGAATTGAAAGGGAAGCCAGAGGAGACCATCTTTGTGGGGGATAGTCCATTTGATGTTTTATGTGCCAAAAATGCAAAAATTACATCCGTGGTTGTTGGGTGGAGCGCACTGCCTATGGACATGATTCTTAAGTATGAGCCCGATTATGTTGTAAACAGCATGGAAGAATTTATGAGATTGGTTGAAAAAGTAGTATAATTTAAAGAGAAATAGATTTAATATTGAGATTTTGAATGTGAGGAATATATATGATTGAATCCATACTTCTAGCTCTTTTTATTGCAAAAATAAAAGGGTACAAAGTAAGACCACTTTTTAAGACATGGGCAGTATATCCTGTATTAGCATTTGTACTAATATATGTAATTTTAGAGGTAATGCTATTTCATGGTAATTATGCATTTATAAAGTATGCTAGCACTTTTCATTATTTTTATCTTTTAACGTTTTTGATTTTGATTATTAAATATAAGCTTAATGTTAGTGCAATTATAGGGTCAATATTTATTTTTATTGGAACTGCTTTGAATAATACTGCTATAGCAGCTAATAATGGGAAGATGCCAGTATTTCCAACTTTAGCATACTTAACTGGTTATGCAAAACCAGATTCTTTTATGAAAGTCAATGACATACATATTATGGGGAGTGAAGTAACTAAGTTGAAGTTTTTAACAGATATAATTGATGTGGGTTATAGCGTTATGAGTATTGGAGATATATGTATAAGAGTTTTTGCCTTTATTATTATATTCAATACCATAAAGATCATTAATGAAACAGAGATAATGAAGTCTGAGGGTTGCACTAGTAGTATCTGAAGTTTTATTGAATTGTATTAAGAATTATATCCTATTTTGTAATATTAATGATATAATTGGCAATATATACATAGATATTTTAGAAGGGTGTTAGGGGAGAAGTAAAATATGTTGAAAATAACGTTGTTAGAGTTTTTATTTAGAGGTCTGCCGGAAGGATTTCTAATTTTTTTCGCAGTATATGTATTTTCAAAGACTGTTATTAATATAAAAAGATATATAATATCAAGTATTATTTTTATTATAGCAGTTTATTTAATAAGATTACTACCAATTCAATATGGAGTACATGCTATTCTTAATATTATAGTAATTATTGTATTAACGGTTAATATAAATAAAATTAGCATAATTAAATCCATAAAAGCAGGCATAATGACAGTAGTTCTGGAACTTATTTGTGAGGGAATTAATGTTTTTATAATTGATAATATCTTTAAAGCAGATCTTATGTATGTGTTAAGCGAACCTTTATTAAAAACATTATATGGAATTCCATCATTGTTGGTTTTTGCAATTATAGTATCCACATATTATTTATATGTTGCTAGAAGAAAAAAGATGAGCGAGGTAATAAATGGAGAAATTATCTGATAATATTGCTAATAAAGTAGCATTAGAATTATCCCTTGATGAGGATAATAGAGAGGTAATTGCCTATGGCACTTTTGCTTTAATGCAGATGTTTATTTCTATAATTATTGTATTTTTATTTGGATTGTTGTTTCATGTAGCGTTTGAAGCTCTAATAATTTCCTTTACAGCAAGTATTCTTAGAAAATATTCTGGAGGAGTTCATGCAAGTTCACCAGGAATTTGCACTTTCATAGGAACAATTGTATGTGTAGGAGAAGCGGTATTAATATCGCTTTTAATGAGCTCAGTGGTTAATTTAAAATTAATTATAATAATAGGAACATTGATTTTTATATGGTCCTATTACATAATTTACAAATTAGCCCCAGTGGACAGTGCCTCAAAGCCTATAGTAAAAGAAGAAAAAAGAAAGCGGATGAAAAAAGGATCTACAATACTTTTAAGTGTTTATTTAATCATTTCAGTATTTATTATCCTGTTGTATATAAATAGTGGTGGAATAAATCTACTTTTTTATGCTCTATGCATATATTCAGGCATCTTATGGCAAGCATTTACGCTTACAGCTCCAGCACACTTATTAATAGGTAAAGTAGATACCTTTTTAAATCATAAATATTAAGAAAAGGAGGTAAAATTAGTATGAAGAAAATAAATAAACACCTATTCACTTTAATTGCAGTGGTAACTACATTTGTGGCGGCTTCTGTAGCTTCTTCAGCATGCTGGTGGTTTACTTATCAGCCTGTAGAACCAAAATGTCTAAGAGAAAAATAATAAAGAAATGAGGTCAGTTTTACTGACCTCATTATTTTTTTCGTAGTGCAGACCTTACAATAAAAGCAAAATTTATAAAGACGCTATTGATGAGATTAGTAGATCTAGCGGTAATCAGTTCGATAAAGAGATTGCTGATGCCTTTATCCAAGTTATTAGGGGAAGTGAAAATGTACTTGGTGATAGAGAGACCTTGAAAATATAAAAAGCATTGATATTATAAAGAAATTATAAGATAATACATTAGTAGCGAATCAAATGAAGAAGGAGTTTTATTTTATGAATGAATTACTTAAAGAAATTGAATATAATAATGGGAAATTTCCAGAAGCACAATTAAAGGAAATAATAAACCGCAAAGAAGAGTTCATACCTGAATTACTTGAGGTATTAAAAAATGCCAAAGAAAATTATGGAGAGATTTTAGAAAAACCTAATTATTTTGCGCATATATATGCCATTTTCTTGTTAGCACAGTTTAAAGAAAAGCAAAGTATTGAGCCGATTATAGATTTAATTAGTTTACCAAATGAAATTTCAGACGATATTTTTGGTGATTTTCTTACAGAGGATTTACACAAAATTTTAGCATCAGTTTGTGGAAGCGATATGGATCCAATAAAAAGATTAGTAGAAGATAGCAGTGTTAATGAATATGTTAGAAGTGCTGCGATTAAATCCTTTATTGTACTTCTGGGCGAAGGAGTTATATCACAAAGTGAAGTTATTGAATATTACAAAAGTTTATTTGAAGAGAAACTTGAACGGGAATTTTCACAAGTTTGGAATGAACTTATATATGATTCTTGTGAAGCGGGTCCTAGTGAATTATATGAACACATAAAAAAGGCTTATAAAGATGGACTAATAGATGAGGAGTGCATTTCTTTAGAAGAAGTGGATGGGGCTATTAAAATCCATGATAAAGAAAAATTTCCAAAGTTAAAAGAGGAAGGGTATTCATTTCTTAAGGATACTATAGAAGAGTTAGGGTGTTGGAGATGTTTTCCTAGAGAGAGTATTGAGTCTAAGTCGCAATATATGCTAGGAATTAACAAGATGAATAAAAATAAAAATAAAAAAAAGCAGGTAAAAGCTACAAAAAAAAAGCAAAGAAAAAAATAGAGGATAACCCGTAGATTGATTTCTACGGGTTTTTTTAGGTTATAATTTTTTTAGCAATAACCATTATTTCATTATCAAGTTCATATAAATCCCAAGAATTTCATAGTATTACAACAAGGTAAAAAGCCTAAAATAAGAGTATGAAATTTAAAAAAAAGAGGAGGTTTTTTTATGTCACACAATAATAATATACATTATAATGAAGATCGTGATAAAAACCAAAAAGATAATGCGATAGCGGTGCTAAATAATATAGCAGAAAGTCATAGTATAAAAGATCGAGTTCTTAAAAAACATTCTGATATTGAGTCATTAGAAAGTGTGAGTAAGGTGAGAACAAAGAAGGATGAGAGTGAAGATAACAGTGATGGAAGTTATAAAATTTCAAATTTTTTATAAGGTACATTAAAAACAGGCAAGATCCTAAGGAACTTGCCTGTTTTATTTTCTATTATATAATTAATTCTCTTCAATATATTTTATGATATTGTCAGGATTTCTTAGTGCTAATAAATCCACACCTTTTTCATACTTTTTAATATCGCCTGTTGTATAAATCTCAAATGAACCGTTAGTCTTATCATTATTAATAATATTATTTTCTTGTAAATACTGCTTTAACTCAGCACATTGTTGTAAAGCAGGATTTATAAAGTTTATATTGGGATAACATTCCTTAAATATATCCATTATTAGTGGGTAATGAGTGCATCCTAAAATAATAGTATCAACATTTTCTTTAGTAATAATAGTTCCGATATGATTTTTTACTATACACTTTACAGCCTCAGATTTATAATCAGAACTATCAATGATTTCTGCTAGTTCTGCACTCCCTTCTGATATAATTTGTATTTTACTATTAACTTTTAATAAAGCTTTATTATAACAATGAGTATTTACTGTAAAACATGTAGCTATTAAACCAACAGCATCTTTGTCTGTACTTTTACTTATAGTATCAATAACAGGATTAATAATACCAATTATTTTAATGTCATAATCCATACTAAATAGTTCTATTACACTGGATATTGTATTACAAGCAATTGCTATCACCTTTACGTTTTTACTAATTAGAAAATCAATCATACGTTTTGTTAAACCCGTAATCTCGCCTACTGTTTTGTTCCCGTATGGTACATTTTTATTATCTCCAAAATACATTATATTCTCATAAGGCAGGAGAAGTTGAAGTTCTTTAACAACTGATAAACCGCCTATTCCTGAATCAATAACTCCTATAGACCTATTATTATTTATCACGATATCACCCCTTAAAATTAAATTTGTCTTTCAGGAAAAATATTAAAAATATTCCCCATATTTGAGTTAATTGTTTTTCTTATTTATATATATGTAGGGTATCTATGTACCGTTAATGAACATGTTAAACTAAAGTAAATATAACATAAAGTTTATTTAGCGTAAAGAATTACATTATGATTTATAAGACTAAGACAGAGGCCATTATGGCTGCTATTATCGTATTTTGAGGACTATAGAGGTGCATTTTTTACAATAAAATCAAACAATTGGTTTATAAGTGAAAGTAGTAGTTGATTATAGGTTACTAATATTGGTATAATTGTATAAAGCAAGGCTAGTGATTGCACTAACCTCTAAAATTAGGGAGGTAAATTATGAATGATACAAAAAAACTTGGCTTATGGACTTTGGTAATGTTAATTTTTGTTCCAACATTTGGATTTGGGAATATTGCTTCAAATGCAGTGGCACTCGGACCGGCAGCTATTCCATCATGGCTTATAGTTGCTCTATTATTCTTTCTACCTTTATCAATAATGATAGCAGAGTTAGCTTCTTCTAATAAAGACAAAGAAGGAGGGTTATACACCTGGATAGAATGTTCAATTGGTCCAAGATGGGCGTTTATAGGTACCTGGTCATACTTTGTTGCTAATTTATTCTATTTGCAAATGGTTTTTGCCAGAATACCAGTCATGGTATCATGGACTCTTTTTGGTGAAAATAGATTTAACGATGCCAATGCATATTTGTTACCTTGGATAGGATTGGGACTAGCAGTAGTATTAACTTATATAGCTACAACTGGAGTTAAAAGATTCTCGAAAATCAGTGATTTAGGTGGAAAACTAACTTTAGCAGTTACAGTTATATTTATATTATTTGCAGTTGTTGGAGCATTAGTTGGTAAGCAACCATCAGCTACAACTTTCACAAAAACAACACTTATTCCCAAGTTTGATGCTGACTATTTTTCAACTTTCTCATGGCTGATTCTCGCTGTTGCAGGGGCTGAGGTGGCAGGGACTTATATTAAAGATGTTGCAAATCCTAAAAAAGTTTTCCCAAAGGCTGTTCTTATAGCAACTACATTTATAGCTGGAGCATATGTACTAGGATCACTTGCAATATGCTTAGTTGCATCACCTGAATTAATAACCAAAGCTGGTGTTAAGGATGCAGGTTATGTTGTTTATAAGATATTAGCAGAATCCTGGGGTTTAAATGGTAAAATATTTGTTCAAATATATGCTTTTATTTTAACTGTATCGTCTATAGCCGCATTTGTGGTTTGGTTAGAATCCCCAATTAGGGCTATGTTCTCAGAGGTTCCGAGTGGCACCTTTCCTAAATTTTTAACTAAGAAACGTGAAGATGGAACACTAGTTAATGCACTTTGGGTTCAATGTGGAATCTTATCAGCATTAATAATAGTACCACTAATAGGATTGAATTCAATAGATACTTTTTTTAACACATTAACTACATTATCCGGTTTATGTCTTGCAATACCTTATATTGTTCTTGCAGCTGCATATTTAGTATTTAGGCTTAAAGGTAATGTACCTCCATTTGTAATGTTAAAATCAAAAGCGGCTGTAGTTACATCTTCAACTATTGTTTTCGTATTAGGTGTATTAGCATTCTTTGGCGCTGGCTGGGGAGATATTGCAGGAGCTACAAGTTTCAAAGAAGCAATAGTTCCAATATTAAAGAATTATGGTGGGCCAGTAGGATTTATAATTTTTGGATTTTTTATAACATATTTAACAAAAATATTTACTAAGAGTGATATTAAAAGATAATTTGCTAATGAAATAAAAATTATAATAGGACATTTGTTTAAACGGACATCCTATTTTTTAAGGATTATATATAGGAGTTACAAAGAAAGAGGTATAGCAGGATTTTGCTATACCTCTTTCTAATTCAAGCTAATTTAATTAAAGAGGGGGGGGGGATGCAATGAAATTATTGTTCTATGTGGAAACATAGAAGATTTAAAAATAAGTTAGAATATTTTTAGGAATTTAAATATAGACTAATAAGATGTAATATTGAAACAATTACGATTCCATCTAAAACGTATATATAGTAAGCATATAAGCGGATGGGGATTAAAATGTTATAGTTTTGTCAATTTAGTCGGGGATTTGTTTTTATTTTAGCTTAAATGAAAGAATACAAAATTGAAGTCTTTGAATCAATACTATATAATAAATAAATAAATAAATATAGTAATGAAAAATTCTATAATAGAGGTGTAATTATGTTTTCAAAATTAAGAGAACTACTAATAGGTAAGACACTAAAAACAGAAGAATTAGAAGGAGAAAAATTAAATGTTTTTTGGGGACTTCCTATATTATCTAGTGATGCCGTTTCTTCAGTTGCATATGCAGGGGAAGAAATTTTAATTGTGTTAATTAGTGTTATAGGTATTATAGCATATAGATATATGTTTTATGCTGCGTTGTGTATTGTCGTACTATTATTTATACTTGTTTTTTCTTATAGGCAAACTATTGATAGCTACCCATGTGGTGGTGGATCATATATAGTCGCAAAGGATAATCTTGGTACAAAAGGTTGGAATGTTCTTAAAGTGGAAAAGAAGTAGAACTCTGGGATGGAAACATAAGGAACTTATAAATGGATTAGGTGCAGTTGTAACTTTTATTACAGTAATACTCATAGGTATAACAAAGTTTTTCCACGGAGCTTGGATAGTTTGTATTGTAATACCTTTACTTGTTTATCTTATGGTTAAGGTTAAGCAACATTATACTAAGATAGCGCAACAACTTAAATTATCATTAGAACAAAGACCTAATGAAGGAGCGACAACGAATAACCAACAACATGTAATAATACTTGTAGGAGCATTAAATAAATCATTTTTAAAGGCATTAAACTGTGATAGATGCCTATCACAAAATGTAGTTGCATTTCATGTATCAACTGATGCTGAAGCTACTGAAAAATTAGAAAGAAAATGGGAAGAGTATAATCCTGGGATTCCATTAATAATAAAACATTCCTCCTATAGAGACATAATGAAACCATTAATGAATTTTATAGAATCTGAAGAACGTGCTTCAAAACATGGAGAAACTGTGACAGTTGTAATATCACAATATGTCATTACTAAGTGGTGGCATAATTTACTTCATAACCAAACAGCATATTTTATAAAGAGTATGCTATATAAAAATAGAAATGTAGCAGTGCTTACTGTACCATATATAATAAAAGAGTAGAAACTCTAAAATTCTTTGCCTAGACCTATACTTCATGCTATAGAAATAGTTGGTCATTATTAAGAAAAATTAAATAATTTAAACAAAAGCACTTAATATGATTAAGTGCTTTTTTCAGAGCACATTATACATCTACCTTAAACTCTAAATGTTTCGCTTTTTCAAAGTTAGGAGTTAATTTTAAGAAAAGAACTAAATTTCTAGAAATGTGCGCAGGCAAGTACCGCCGTTTTAAGTGGTTTAGTTCTTAATTATTATAGGGTTACTCTATTTTTGACGTATAAACTGTTTTGAGTTGAACCAGTTTGTTTTAATTGTAATAAATCTAAATAATGCTAAGGCTGATCCGATTGCAGAGCGAAGCATAAGATGATCTAGTCAAAAATCACAGCAAAAAAGATTGCGATGGAGGAGCATTACAAAGCAATTAGAATATTATTACTTATAATATTTCATAGCTGCATTATGTTATAATTAAAGCTAATAATATGTAAAGCAGATTGTAGTAGAATATTGCTTTCATTGTAAGAGGTGAAATTATGGAAAAAAAAGTGCTCATTATAGAAGATGAGGAATCTATTAGAGGGTTTATTAAAATTAATTTCCAAAGAAATAACTTTTTAGTGCTTGAAGCTGTATCTGGAGAGGAAGGTTTAGAAAAAGTCCACCAGGAGCGACCAGATTTAATAATCTTAGATATAACACTTCCTGGTATGGATGGGTTTAAAACCTGTGAATTGTTAAGGGCTGATTTTCCGAATTTGGGTATTATCATGCTTACTGCTAGAGGACAAGATATGGATAAAATAATGGGCCTTGAGTATGGTGCTGATGATTATATGGTAAAACCATTTAATCCTTTAGAACTTATTGCCAGAGCAAATTCTCTACTTAGACGAATGAGTCATAGTGAAGAGAAAAATCCTGAGCGATTAATCTCTGGGTGCTTCATCATAGATACTGTTTCAATGAAGGTATATAAAAATCGCCAGCTTCTAGATTTAACTCCTAAAGAATACTTGATTCTGAAGGCCTTCATGGAAAATGAGGAAAAAGCTTTTAGTAGAGATGATTTATTAAACTTAGTATGGAATTATGAATACTTTGGAGACTCTAAAATTGTAGATGTTAACATACGACGTCTTAGAGAAAAAATTGAAGATACTCCTTCTAAGCCCAAATATATAGAAACAGTATGGGGCGTTGGATATAGATGGAAAAAGAGGTGATATTTTGAGAGGAATAAAAGCCAGACTTGTTTGGAGTTATCTATTAGTGATTTTTTTTACGGTAATTACCTTAGAAGTTTTTCTTACGGTTTCTATAGAGAAATATTACTACAAAAACATGGAGTCTTTGCTTTCGAGCCAAATTAAGGGGTCTGTTGATTTTTATAATAATTATTTTTCTTCATCAAGTTTAAAGGAAAATGTGGAGAATAATGCTGATATTTTTTGGAAAAACACCTCTGCTGAGGTCCAAATTATTGATAACTCAGGAATGATGCTAATGGATTCAATTGGTAATTTTAATGAGAAACCTATTGAAGATGATGATGTAAAAAAGGCATTGATGGGGGGACTTGGAACCTTTACTAAGAAAGATAAGTATACAAAAGAAAATTTTATGTACGTTTCATACCCCTTAAAATCCTCTAATAAAATAGAGGGTGTACTGCGTTTTGTTACTTCATTATCTGAGGTAGATGCACTGATTCGTAAAATAACATTTCTTTTCTTAGGAGTTGGGGCTCTTGTAATTGTGATTTCTGGTGTTTCTAGTATATTTATATCTAATACTATTGTGGAACCCTTAGAGGAAATAAAAAACCTAGCTAAGAAATTTGCGTCTGGAAACTTCAATGAAAGACTAGAAAAAATAAGAAATGATGAGATTGGAGAACTATCCGATACATTTAATTTTATGGCAGAAGAAATTGAAAAAAATCAAAAGTTGAAAAATGAATTTATTGCGTCGGTTTCTCATGAACTTAGAACTCCGCTGACATCTATAAAAGGTTGGGCTGCAACTATTAGTTCTGGTAGTTTAGAAGATAAGGAAGAAATCCTAGATGGACTTAGCATCATAGAAAAGGAAAGCGATAAACTTACAGGAATGGTGGAAGAACTGTTGGACTTTTCTAAATTTATATCTGGAAAAGTACCACTTACAAAAGAATATGTAAATATTCAAAGCATTATAGCCTATATAGAAAAACAGTTTATGCCCAAGTCAATACGTCACAATATTAATTTTACTGTTAAAATACAAGAAGCTTTATCTCCAGTTTTTGCAGATGAAAAAAGGGTGAATCAAGTTATTATTAACGTTTTAGATAACGCCTTTAATTTTACAAAAAAAGGGGGCAATGTAACACTCGAAGCATGCATTGCCGGTAATAATATTTGCATTATTATAAAGGACGATGGAATAGGAATTTCACCGGCGGATTTGCCTAAAGTCACAGAAAAATTTTTCAAAGGCAGAACAAGTATGTCACAAAATGGAATAGGACTTTCTCTTTGTAAAGAAATCGTAGAAATGCACAATGGTAAACTTGAGATTTCAAGTGAACACGGCATGGGTACAGATGTTAGAATATTCTTACCGTTGGCATAAGAAATAATAAAATTTAAATATATAAGAGGTGGCTCGCAGTGAAAAAGGCGTTATGTTTATTTTTTGTTTTATTTTCTATTATAATTTTTATATGGAGTCAGTATGTAGGATTAAATTTAAACTCTCAGGGATTACATAAAAAACTCAAGGTGTCTCCTATAGGAGGAAGCTGGACAGTAGAAAAATATGTTTCTATTGGTGGAGCTACAATAGATGATAAAAAGGCAAAAGAATTAATTGGAAAGAGTGCTTATTTTAGTGAAGATACAGTTGACTTTAATGGTGACATTTCTAATAATCCTCAATATAAAGTTAAGTCCGTGAATACTAAAAACTATTTTTGGAATACTGTAAAAATAAGTGCTAAAAGTTTAGGAATACAAAATGATGATGTGCAAATTATAACCATTAACTCCAATAATATTTTTTACGATGAATACATAAAGTTGGATGAGGTAACTTTAATAAAAAATTATGAGGGCATTTTATTATATTTTCATAAAGTAAAAGATTCTAGTACTACGCATTCATATGATAAAGATAAAGAAGATAACACAAAAATTTTAATCAGTAAGGCAGAAAAAGAAATAAGATCTAAGTCAGGATTATTACTTGGACTAAGGTATGAAAACCCTAAAGCGGAAGATGGGCTTAGCAAATATTTATATAAAACCTTAATGATTAGTTCGGTAAATGATAAAATTCTACCCATTGTGGAAACTAAAGATTTGCTACTTCCAAGGCAAGATGGATTTTGGAAGGTAGGGATAAGTAAGAAAATAGAAAATGGAGATGCTAAGGATGTACTTTGGTCTTATCCAATTAATCCAATTAATCCGACTAAACCGATAAATACAAATTCAAAACAAATAAAGTATACCAAAACGGAAGGTAGTATGGCTATTAAATTTGTAGGTAGCAATTATGTTTCAATTGATACTTTAGAGGATGTAAATAATAATTATTCAGAAAATAAATACACTAATAATCAGCTTAAAATTCTTCCTATGGATAATCTATTGGGAGAATCCATAAAACTTACAAGCATACTGGGAAGGGAAATAGAAAAGTCTACTTTGGCAGGTACACTTTTAAACGCACCTAAAAACATTAAAGATGAAAATCTAAAAAAAGTGGATACTAATTGGGGTGTAATAAGAAGGAGTGGACGATGGATACTAAGGGGAAGAATGGAAACGAAAATAAATAGTAAGAATTCATTTATAGATTTTGATATTCCTTATGCTACACCTAAATCATTAACTACATATGATAATTTATTTCCTTCTTTTAACGTAATAAAAACAAAGGTTCCTAGTGCAGTGGATGCTTATTCCTCACCTAATAGAGACTTTGTTGTTGTTCTAACCAATACAGAATTAATGGTTTTTACTATAAAAGGATATAACCTTGGAGAAAAATCATTAACTTTGAAGTTTAAATCAGGAGAGCTGCCAGTAATGGCCCATTGGGCTACGGGTAGTTATGTGGATGATTGGCAAAAAAAAGTAAAATAAGTGCTAACGCGACTAGTCGCGTTAGCACTTATTTTATTGTTTTAAATTCATATCCTTGACCCTTTAAATATTCTATAATTTGAGGTAATGCATTAGCAGTTCCTATTTTACCATAAGTATCATGCATCAATATAATTACTTTTTCTTTTGTTCCAACCTCTTCCTTTAATATGCTAAGGAACTCTTCGGGACTTTTATTGCGCTTACCTTCCGCATCTTTAATTTGAGCATTCCAATCTATACTGACCATGTTTTTTTTCTTTAATATTGTATCAAACTCTGGTAAAGTTGGATCTTTATAATATGTCCTGGACATATATCCTCCTGGCACCCTTAAAATATTTGTATTAAAATCCTGGCCAAGAATATTTTTTAAAGCGTCCTCGGTTTTTTTCACATCATTCATGAAAACAGGTATATTAATTTTGTTGTTAGGAAACAACACATTCAGGCTATGACAATAAGTGTGATTGCCTATTGCATGTCCTTCATTAAATTCACGCTTTACAAGTTCTTTACTTTTTTCATTCTCTTCTACATTTTCTCCAATCAAAAAAAATGTTGCTTTAACGTCATACTCTTTTAGAATATCTAGTATTTGGGGGGTTACAGTGGTAGATGGACCATCATCAAAGGTAAGAAATGCTATCTTCTTACCATCATTTTTTTCTTTGTAATTTACTATGGCATTTACCTTTGTAGCATCATAAATGTACTTTTGTCCTTCTTTATTTACGGTATAATTTTTTGGTGGTTTATTGATGGTTTCATTATTATGCTGTAATGCATTATTATTTGTAGCAGTAACTGGTTCAGCTTTAACTTCTTCTTTAAGAAAATTTTTACCTATTATGAGAGCACCTATTAAAATTAAAAAAATGCAGCCAGATAATAAATTTATTTTTATAGTTCTTTTATTAAGTCTCTTTGTTTCATTAATATTTAACACTTATTTAACACTTCCTTAACAGCTTATTTGCAAATAATAAACACTGAATAAAATTACAATTAAATACAACTTGTCCAAAATTTGCAATATTATCATCTCATATGTAAAATGTTGTCGTATCTATACATTTATAATACTACTTATTCTAATTTAAGAGATTACAGAATTATTACAATTTCATTACATATTTCATATTACGTTTAAATTTAACTTGCTAAGCACTCAGAAAAAATAAGGATTAAACAAAATAATGAATATGATGTAGTTGTATTAGATGAGCTTACTATAGAATTATATTTTAAATTTATGGATATAGAATGTATATTGGAATTAATAAAAAATAAACCAGAAGTTTAGAACTTATTATAACAATGGTGTTTTGTCGAGGAAAGGTATTGTGGGTACTTGAGGGGCCCACTTGCTGATTTCTTAACATAGTGATATTATTTTAATGTAACTAAAACCAATTATTAGGAACAATACATATATATATTCTCGATAATAGGAATTGAATATCTTTTACACGTTTTTAAAAGTGTCTAGAATTTGATATTCGTACTTTACATTATAAAAATAGGAGAAGTGATAAATTTGAAGCAATTTGATAATGATATACAACTTATAAAATATGAGGTAATAACAGAGGTAGTTAAACTTGCGATTAAAGGAACTCTAAAAAAAGAAGGTAGAAATCTATTTAAGGTTCTTGTTCCAGGCCCTAAGGCAAGAACTCGTTGTTGTATTCATAAGGAAAGAGCAATTATTGGGGAAAGAATAAAACTTGTAATGGGCGGATGTAAAAAAAACAAAAATGTTATTGAAGTAATAAGTATTGCTTGTGATGAATGTCCCATACAACGATTCACGGTTACCGAAGCTTGTAGAGGTTGTTTAACACACAAATGCATTCAAGTATGCCCTGTGGATGCAATTCACTCTATAAATCGTAGATCTTACATTGATACAGAAAAATGTATTGAATGTGGCAAATGTGAAGCTGCTTGCCCGTACAACGCAATCTCTGATGTTATGAGACCATGTCGTAGAGCTTGCAGTGCAGGCGCATTAAGTATTGATGAAGATAAAAAAGCAGTAATAGATAATGATAAATGTATACAATGCGGTGCTTGTGTTTATCAATGCCCTTTTGGTGCAATTATGGATAAATCATCAGTAGTAGATATTACTAATGCATTAATAAAATCAAAAGAAGATAAAAATATGCATGTATATGCTGTCGTTGCCCCTGCAATCGCTAGTCAATTTACCGATGTTAAGATTGGTCAAGTACTTTCAGGTATAAAAAAAATGGGCTTTTATGATGTCGTAGAAGCAGCTATTGGTGCAGATATGGTAGTTCAAAATGAAACAAAAGAATTTATAGAAACTATCGAGGAGCTCAAAACTATGACAAGCTCTTGTTGCCCAGCTTTTGTTTCATATATCAAGAAAAATTACCCAGAGCTCGGTAAACATGTATCAAGCACAGTTTCTCCGATGATAGCAATTTCTAAGCTCATTAAAAATACAGATCCTTTAGCTAAAGTTGTATTTATTGGACCTTGTACGGCTAAAAAAATGGAAATAAAGCAATCAGATATAAAAGGCATTACTGATTATGTAATGACTTTTGAAGAACTTCAGGCAATGCTTGAGGCATTTGAAATAGATCTTCAAGAGTGTGAAGAACTTCCTTTGAATAATGCTTCTTATTATGGAAGGATTTTTGCTAAAGCTGGTGGTCTTACCGAAGCAGTAAAACACTTAGTTGATGCTGAAAATGTTTCAGTTGAGTTTAAACCTATTAGCTGTGACGGCCTTATTGAATGTGATAAAGCCTTGAAATTATTGAAATTTAATAGATCAAACGGCAATTTCATAGAAGGAATGGCTTGTTCTGGTGGATGCATAGGTGGAGCAGCATCCCTTAAACATGGTTCACGAGATAAAAATGAAGTAAATAAGTACGGAAAATTAGCGTTAGAAAAAGATGCTAGCGATTCACTCAAAGTAATAAAGGGAGAGGAAATTGATATGCACCGTGGTAAAAACTTCATGTCTAAATAATCTTTTATAAGAAGAGGTATAGCAAAATTTTGCTATACCTCTTCTTATAAAAGATATTCTATAACTTTATATACTACTTAATCAATTTATTTTCCCTCAAAAAGTCTTCGGCAACCTTTGCTGGTTCTTCGGAAAGCTTATCAACTTTATAATTTAAGTCTATCATTTTTTCTTTCGTAATCTTGCCGCCTAATTTATTAATTAAAGGTTTAAGTTCTGGATGTTTTTCAAGAGTTTTACTACTAACTATGGGTACACAATCATAATTTGGGAAGAAGTTTTTATCATCTTTTAAAACCTTAAGGTTATATGACTTTAATAACCCTTCAGTTTTAAAAGCATCTATAGCATCTACTTTTTTATTGTCTAAGGCTGTATACCGAAGTCCTCCATCAATCGCGCTAGCACTTTTAAATTTCAAATTATATACTTTAGTTAATCCTGAATAACCATCTGCTCTATTGCAAAATTCTAATGTAGCACCGAGATTAAGCTCGCCTCCTACTTTTGCAAGGTCTGAAATGGTCTCTAGATTGTATTTTTTAGCAGTGTCTTGTCCTACCGATAATGTATAAGTATCATTAAAACCAAGGGGTTTTAGCCAAGTTATACCGTAGTTTTTAATGTAATAATCACTTACAATTTTATAAGCTTTAGCTGGATCATTAATTGGGGACCTCTTCATAATACCGACTAAACTCATTCCAGTATACTCAGGGTACATGTCTATTTCACCAGTTTTTAACGCAGAATAAGCGAGGCCTGATCCTCCTAAATTTAAATGTGTCTCTACTTTGATATCTGTATTTTTTTCTATTAGTGTTGCTAGTATATTACCTAATATAATTTGTTCGGAACTGTTGTAACAACCTACCACAATAGTGTCAGTCTTTTTAGTGGACATATACACACCGCTAGCTATCAGTATCATAGCTAAACTACTAGCTATGATTTTTTGCGTTTTACTAAACTTATGTTTTTTTCTCTTAGACAGTTTAATTGTTCCATCTGCTTTTCTGATTCCTGGAGGTGTTACCCCTTGTTCAATTTTCTCTACAATAGAGTCCATTAACAGTGCTAATAAACATGCAGGAATTGCTCCAGCTAGAATCATATTATTATCTACCGTTTGCACACCTGAGAATACCATATATCCAAGTCCGCCTGCACCTATAAATGCTGCAATTGTCATAAGTCCAACAGCAGTAACTGCTGATATTCTTATACCAGTCATAATTACTGGGAACGCAAGTGGTAATTGAACTAATTTAAGTACTTGTTTATTTGTCATACCCATGCCTTTAGATGACTCGATTACATCTGGATTTATATTCATAAGTCCAGTATAGGTATTTTTTATAATAGGAAGTAGTGAATATAAAAATACCATAAGTATTGCTGGCGTACTACCTATTCCAAGTATTGGTATTAAAAACCCTAATAAAGCTAAACTAGGTATTGCTTGTATTAAATTCGCAAGACCTATAACGGGCCCCGATAACTTCTTAACTCTAGATATTAATATACCTAAAGGGATTCCAATAATTATGGCTATAACCACAGCAAATACGGTTAATTCAATATGTTGAAGTGTTAAATCTATTATTTGACTCTGCCTTGAAACTACAAAGTCTTTAAAACTAACTATTCCATTTAATATGCCCATTATTCATCATCCTCCTGGTTAATATACTGATTGCTTAAAACAATCAACAAGCTACTCTCAGTAATTAATCCAACTAATTTAGAACTGTCATCTACAACTGGAACATATCCAATTTTAAGTTCATTCATTAGATTTAATATATCTATTAAAGAGTCATCTAAATTAACGGTTTTAATTTCTGTGCCCATAATAGTATTTACCTTTATAGAACCTATATAATTCCTTATAATATCTTTTATTGTAATGATTCCTTCCAGCTTATCTTCTTTATTAATAATTAACAAGCTGTCCACTTTGTTTGCCTTCATGATTTCTAAAGCTTGGACTACTGTTCTGTTGCCACTAGTTGTAATTGGCTCTGTAATCATAATATCCCTAGCTTTTATAAACCCTGGTTGCTGCCATATTCTATTTTTACCTATAAATTCTTTAACGAAATCATTAGCAGGATTATTTAAAATTTCTTCTGGAGTATCATACTGAACAATGTTTCCGTCCTTCATAATACAAATTCTATCACCGAGCTTAAGGGCTTCATCCATATCATGAGTTACGAAAACTATTGTCTTTTTAGACTCTTGCTGAAGATTAAACAATTCATCTTGAAGCTGATTTCTCGTAATTGGATCTAAGGCACTAAAAGGCTCGTCCATAAGAATTACATCTGGATTTGTTGCCCAGGCCCTTGCTACCCCAATTCTTTGTTGCTGACCTCCACTTAATTCACATGGATATCTATCAACATACTCTTCTGCCTTCATTCCTACCATCTTTAAAAGTTCAGTTGTTCGGTCAAGTATTTTATCTTCTGGCCATTTTTCCAGCATTGGTATTATTCCAATATTCTCTCCTACAGTCATATGTGGTAAAAGTCCTGTTTGCTGTATGACATACCCCATATTCCGTCGTAGCTTAATTGTATCACCCTTTAATATATTTTTACCATCCAAGTGTATGCTCCCTGATGTTGGTGAAATTAACCTATTAATCAATTTTAAGGTTGTGGTTTTACCGCAACCACTTTGTCCTACTATAACTACAAATTCTCCCTTATTTACAGTAAAACTAATGTCGTTAATTACGGTTTTGCCCTTGAAAACCTTCCTTATATTCCTAAACTCTAACATATAACCTCTCCTCAATAAAATAATAGAATGTCAGTCAAATTTTATTAATTAAAACTAACAACCTATATGGTATCATAGGATTGTCTGTTTACAAAACTCCATAAATTGAGAATAAATGTGACAGGTCTGTCAATATTGGGGTATAGGTGATATACGGATAAAAATGGAACATATGCTAGATAATAGTACCATTACTGGCTATATGGTCTTTTATAGGGGCCGAATATAGGCTATTTATGTTTTAAACATTTTATATTTTGTTTTTGTAGTACAAATCGAGTTTGTTTTAGTCGCCCACGTAAGTTTTACGTTTTAAGTGATGACGGTAAAGAAGCATATCATTGTTTAAAAAGTGAGTGGAAATCTCTTTCAAAACACTTAGATGTATTATTAATGGAGGATGGGTTTAAAACTTGGAAACCCTAGTTATAAATTGTTCACAATATTGACACTTAAATGCAACAATTATTTGTTACTATTATTAAAAGAAGCAGAAGTGCTGAAAAATAATATCAGTATTAAAACGAAATTATAATATAGCCTTTAATGGCGGAAATGGGGACGAATTACTATGAAAATCAAAGCAAAAAATGCGTCTAAAAAATCAGGAAAATCTGCTATTTCAATTACTTTGTATGTTGTCGCTTCAGTTGTTGCAATTATGGGAGTTGCATTATTAGTTAATAATGTTTTCTTATATAGAACTAACTTTAATCAAGCTGTAGCTCAGGGTTATTCTGCCGCTACTGTAAGGGATGCGTTAGTGCCATCACAATTGTTGCCAGGAATATTTGAACCAGTTGCAATATATGGAGGTATCGCATTTCTTCTATTAGGAGTGGGTGTAGTAAACAAAAAAGTTTCAAAATGTTTAATATGCTTAACTAAAGCTGAGGTTTGTAATGATATTGTTGAAGAAGATATTGATGAAGAATATATTGTAGAAACAATTAATCAGGAAGAAATTGATGGAAAAATTCAAAAAGCTTAATCGAAATACAACAAAAAGACTTGTCTCATTATACGAGGCAAGTCTTTTTTTCGCCTAACCTTATAATTTAATTAATATCTACAATGGTATTTTTATCTACAATGTTCCAGCAAGTTTTTCCAGGATTTAATGGCAAATTATTACCACCCTCATCAGTTAGAAGTGTTTGCGAAGTGGCATCTTTTTTAGCCCAATGCATTTTTATAAATTTACCATTACTAATAACATAACCATCCCCCTTACCTACAAGAGAAATGTCTAAATGTTGTCCATCTGCTTGTTTTTTAATGGAGGTGATTTGCACCACTATGGTTTTAAATGCTAGTGGAAGCTTATTCTCTTTATTAGTTGATGATTTTCCATCCATGCTTTTGAGGTAAAGCCCATCCTTATAATTGTAACCAGTGTTGTAATTTTTGTTTATTTTTAAAAGTACATCTATAGCTTTCGGTGATTTAGCGTTATCCCAATAGCCTTTGTCAAATTTTAATTTTACAGTAGGAGCTTTGACAAAATCTTTTCTTTTAACAAGTTCTCTTAATTTTTCTGTGGAGGTATAAAGATTATGAGGAGTCTTTCGCAGCGAATCTCTCCAATAAGTAGAAGCATGTGTCATTTCATTCATACTCATCAAGTTTTCATTTTTTATTTTAACAAGAGCTTCCGAACTTCCACCACAATGAGCAAAGGGCAGGTTATATTCTTTTGAAATATCTAAGAAGTAAGGCCTGGCACTTCTAATTGGTCCAACCTTTTCAGCATTGTTTTTTTGAAATAATGCAATGAATCTAGGTGTGCCACCTTCAGCCATGGTCTCATAAACTATATCCGCAGCATTCAAACCCGATTGAGGTCTTGCAGCTACTGAGTTTTCTACTACCACAAGCACAGCAATATTATCTAATAGTTCTTTTTTTACCGCTTCACCCGTATAAGGAGAGAAGTACTTTTGTGAGGTCTTTACAGCTGATTCTGTTTTTTTAGGGTTTGATTGCTTTGGCGTAGCAATAGATTCAGCTTTTTTGCTACAACCCTGCGAAATAAAGCTTATGGAAATAATTATACAAAATAATAGTATAGATTTGTTTTTCAAAGCAACATCTCCTTAGTTAATTTTAGAGGAAAACGTCATTACATTCATTCCTCTATTTTAATCTATTCGAAATATCGTGTATATAGAATAATATAAAAACTAAAAATACATAGGAGGATTAAATTCGCTCATAAAAACCACCGCGGGCATAGCTCATGTAACTAATTAGCAATGTAGTGTTTTTTTGTTGGAAATGGTATAATAATAATGTAAATTGTCATATTATTATAAGTTTTAGTTTGAATTCTTATTAAGGTGGTGCTAAAATGCTTGATATAATTATTTGTGAAGATAATGAGATGCAAAGGGAAAAGATTGAATGTATTATAAAAAATAAATTAATAGATTTAAAGCTTGATTTAAAGATAGTTTTATCAGCTGATAATTCTAAAGATGTAGTTAATCATCTTAAGAACAACATAGAAAAAAGCTTTATTTACTTTTTAGATGTAGATTTAGGCACTAAATCAAATGGAATAGACCTTGCAAAAGAGATAAGAAATTATGATACAAAAGGATATATTGTTTTTATAACTTCACATGCTGAGTTATCATTTTTGACATTTAAATATAAAGTACGAGCTTTTGATTATATCTTAAAATTTGATGATGAGGCTCTTAAAAGCAGCATTTCAGAATGCTTAAGTGGAGCCTACAATAATTATAAAAATGTTAATGTTAAAGAAAAAGAAGTCATTTCAATAAATCTAGTGAATAGGATTGAAAACTTTCTATTTAATGAAATCCTATTCTTTGAAACAGCAGATATTGGTCATAAATTAAGGGGCCATACGACTAATGGCCATTTTGAGTTCTATGGAAAAATGAAGGATCTAGAAGCTAAATTACCATCATATTTTTATAAATGTCACAGATCTTATATAGTTAATACCACCAAAATTAAGTTTTTTGATAAAAAAAATAAAACTATCTATATGATAAATGATGAAATCTGCTATAGTTCAGCATTATATCTAAAAGGATTAATTAAAAAATGTTTAATATGATAATGGAGTTATTATATATATTTATTATTGCATTAAATTTTGGTATTATTATGATTAATATAAGTTATATGGAAATAACTAAAAAAAACTTTTTAGTTATTAATAGTGTTTTATTTTCTATAATTGTATTATTGAATAATTATAATGAAAACAAGTTGATAATTCCTATTACAACAATAATAATGAGTATATATTTATATATACTTTTTAAAAAAGTATACTATGCTCTATTAATTTCTATTTTTATACAATTAATTTTTGCTTTCGGAGACGCAGTTACTGGGGTTATCTTAGTTTTTATTTTAAAAATTAAATATTGTGATATACTAAATAATCCTAAAATTAAATTATTAACAGCTTTATTAATCTTAATAGTATGTTATTTTCTAAGTAAATTTTCATGTAAAGTTTTAAAAAATAACTATGTTAAAAATTTTTTGAATATAAAATCAAAAAATATTTCTATTTTAGTCTCCACTGTAGTAATATCACTTATTTCTATATATTCTTATTCTTTATCATTAAAAATGATATTTAATAAGCCTAATAAATTTTTTATTTCATTAAACCTTTTTTTGATAATTAGCTATTTTATTGTGATATTAATATTAACTCATACAAATAACGAAAGTATTAAAAAAGATTTAGAATGGGATTACAGAGAAAAGGAATTGGCCCATCTTAAAGAATATACTATAAATTTAGAAAATCTTTCAAATGACTTAAGAAGTTTTAGACATGACCAAATTAATATATTCCAAACAATAGGGGCATATATTGAGTCAGAAAATATAAAAGGGTTGAAGGAATTCTATTATAAAGAATTAATGCCTGAAAGTAAAAAAATATTGGAAAAGAATCGATCTTATACATCACTTATGCATATAAAAATTGATTCGTTGAAAGGACTACTTTCTTCTAAAATTATTAAGGCTCAATCAAAAAACATAAAAGTCAAAATAGAGATTGTGGACGATGTTAATGAATTGTCAATATATTTAATAGATATCTGTAGGATTATCGGAATTGTTTTTGATAATGCAATAGAAGCTGCGATATTATGCGATAACAAATTTATTGAATTTTTAGTATATAAAAATAATAATAGTACTACATTTATTATAAAAAATTCTTGCCCGGAAAATACTGCATCTATTCATAAAATATACGAGAAAAATTTTTCAACAAAAGGCGTCAATAGAGGAATAGGCTTAAAAACTGTTAAAGATATTTTGAATGAAAAATATGATAATGTATATTTAAATACTAGTATTGATAATTTCGTTTTTACACAAGAACTAATTATTGTTAATAATTAGTTCTTGTGTTGTAAATTTTCATAGTCATTATTTGATTTTCTGAAAATAAAGAAGTCTAAGAGAGTAATTTATTGATAAAAATTAATATTAATTACATTTCACGCTCAAAAAAGCCCAACTTAGGAAATAATGTAGAATCAAATAATTAAACATGGTAAAATAAAGTCATGGTAATTCAAGTAAATCGATAGAAGAACTGAGGAAAAAGGGTTTATAAGATTGTGCTAAAAGTTTGGATTTAGTGCTATAGAAATAGACTAATAATTACATTGTATGTAAACGATTGTCTGAATTGAATAATTATTAATCATGATGATATCTTGTTCCATTCTTTTGTTTAGGTATTTTAGTTCTCGCGAAACTAAAATACCAAATCATGAGCGGGAAGCAAGTTATTTATATAAATTATTAAAATATAATGGGGTAAGTCAAAGATAGATTAATATTTTTGACAATACCACAAAAAAGGGGTGTCTTATGGAAACTTATTTATGTCCAAAAATAGATTGTACTTCAGTTGAAGTTACTGAAGATCAAGCGTGGGTTATAGTATTTATGGCAGCGTTACTAGCGGTAGGTGTTACATGGATGGTAGGCATGTCAGTGTGGTGTGTTAGTAATGGTTACAAGGGATTCACTGGTGATTATAGCATAGTTGAATGGGGATTAAAAGTCAATTTTGAATGTAAATAAAATGTAATAATAAATTTATTTTATTATTGCAACATCTTAGACAAGCTTATAATTAGGCTTGTCTAAGATTTATTTATAATCTATATTTGGATACTGTAAGGATATTTAGAATTAAAAATATAATAATGTATATTTAAATATTAGTATTGATAACTTCGTTTTTACACAAGCACTAATTATTGTTAATAATTAGTGCTTTAAAGTTGCAGATTTTTATAGTTATTATAAGGTTTTCTGAAAATAAAGTAGGCAAAGGGAGTAATTAAAAAGGATTCTTGGAAGATGGAATAAATAATTATATTTTTATAAATTGAATTTGGTAATAATAGACTTACTGAACACGAAATTAATACAACAGCGATAGATTTTAGTTTTAAAGCTTTTCTTAATTTTTTGCTTACAAGGGGACGCTCAGCTGTATCGGCAGGAGCATATTTAACAACTAAAATTAAGCTTATTAAAAATAAGATAATTATTGAAGTTCTATTTAGAGTGAAATTTAGACTTAAAAACACATTTCCTAAGAAAATTATATAATTTAAAAAAATACACTTTAGGCTAGAGTCTGCATGAACGCCATTAGCAAAAGATCTAAGGAAGCCAAAAACTATAAATGCTATTAATGTATAGGTGAATACTTTAAGAAAATATGATGTTACAAACAGAATAATCAATTTGTATATACTAATTAATATAACTTGAGTGCCATAATGGAGTATTTCAAGTTCTTCCTCTGTCTTATCTAAATTTTTTTTGACAAATTCCATGTATAAGTTGCTTAATTTTTCATTTATATTCATATAACGCCACCCTAAACAATAATTTATTGATAAAAATTAATATTAATTACATTTCACGTGCAAAAAAGCCCATCTTAGGAAAAAATGTAGAATTAAGCAATCACAATATGGTAAAATAATATCATGGTAATTCAAGTAAAGCAATAGGAGAACTTAATAATAAGGGGTGGAAAAATGAAAAATTTAATATTAGAAAAAGTAGCTTCAATAACTTGTTCTGGTGTATCGGCAGTGGCGAAAGCTTCATCATCAATGTGTATAGTTTGGTCATTTAATGAATGTAAGATGCCTAAATCACTATATAAGGTTGATAAAAAATTATAAAGAGATTTGGTATGGGTTTGTATTTTAGGTAAGAATATTAAAAGGACAACCCTTAAAGGTTTATAATATGGTAGTAGAGGAATAAGGGTAGTAATTATTTTGTATGTAAACGATTGACTGAATTGAAGAATTATTAATCATGATGATATCTTGTTCCTTTCTTTTGATTAGGTATTTTAGTTCTCGCGAAACTAAAATACCTAATCCTGAATTGGAAGCAAGTTATTTATATAAATTATTAAAATAAAATTGGGTAAGTCAAAGATAGATTAATATTTTTGACAATACCACAAAAAAGGGGTGTTGTATGGAAACTTATTTATGTCCGAAAATTGACTGTACTTCAGTTGAATATACTGAAGATCAAGCGTGGATTATAGTATTTATGGCAGTATTACTAGTAATTGGTGTTACATGGTTCATAGGTATGTCAGTGTGGTGTCTTGCTAATGGTTACAGTGGCTTCACTGGAGATTATAGCATAATTGAATGGGGATTAAAAGTCAAATTTGAATGTTATTAAATGAATAAAATGCAATAAAAAAGCTATTTTATTGCATCATTCTTCAACTTAGACAAGCCTATAATGGATAATAAGCTTGTCTAAGTTTCATTTAAATTTATAGTTGATTGCAAAATAAAATTTTACAAAAACAATATTCTATTTAGGGAGGAGAACTTTTATTATGTTATCAATTAAAGACCTTAGTAAAAAATATTCAAATAATTTTTGGGGCATTCAAAATTTTGATTTAGAACTAAAAGAAAGAGAATTGGTTTCAATTGTTGGTCCAAACGGTTCTGGAAAAACTACAATAATTAATTGTTTACTTGGAGTTATTTCTCCAACCAAAGGGACTTTGTCTTTATACGGTCAAAAAAATAATACTAAGAAATTTAAAGAATATATTGCATATGTACCGGACGAACTATTACTTATTGAGTCTTTGACAGGTAAAGAATATATTAACTTCGTAAAATCAATGTATCAAAATGTAAATGACGAAAAGATTAAAAAACTTGTACAAATATATAATATGGCAGAAGCTATGGAGCAAATAATAAAAAATTATTCACATGGAATGAAGAAAAAGCTTCAATTAATTGCAGCATTTATGTTAGAAGGCAAATTGATGGTGTTAGACGAGCCATTTAGAGGATTAGATGTAGAATCGATAATAACAACAAAAAAAATGTTGAGAAAATTTTTGAAAGATGGAAAAAGTATTTTAATGTCAACTCATGATCTTCTTTTAGCTGATAGTTTGAGTGATAGAATTGTAATAATTTCAAAAGGGAGGAAAGTTGCAGAAAATACTAGTAATATATTAAAAAAAGAATATAACTGTAATTCACTTGAAGAAGTTTTTATTAAAGCATCTCTTGATAAAAGTAGGAGTGATAAAATTGACGAAGTCATTAATAATTTGTAAATTAATTTTTAAAATATGGCAGAGAAGTTTAGCAAAAATATTGAATACTAAAAGTAAGGTTGTAGGAGTAATTTCATTTTTATTATTTATTACCTTATTATCCGTAATAGCAGGATACTGTGTTGTAAATCCTATAATAGTAATGTTTGTGAATGGGGATACTAGGTCACTATATTTATTGTTTTCTGGTATATTGGTAAATATTTCTGTGGTAACAACGGCACTATTTGTATTGGTGAAATCTGTAATACAAGAACGCGGTGAATTTGAAATGCAGTTAAATTGGTTTCCGCTTACTACATTCGAAAGGAATTTAGGATACAAGCTTCCAATATTTTTTGTTGTATTTGTCAGCGAATTGTTTATAAATACTTTATTAGTTGTACCTTCATTGGTTATGAATGATTTACAGGGAGGTTTTTTGCTAGCCAGTATATTAGCTTTTATTATACAAATTACTTTTGTATTCTTTTTAAATACAATAATATATGACTTTTGTATATTTATTATATCTATGATTGGACTCCCTTATAGAAAGCTTATAACGCTTTTAATTTTACTAATGTCAGTATTTTATTATTTTATAGAAAATTTTTCGGTGGAAGGGATTTTATCTTCATACACTAAATTTGATTATAATATACTTTATTTAATTAGTGGAGTTCTTATGAAATCAGTAAAGGTTGCAGCATTTAATTCTGTAAGCTATTTAAGAATAAGTATTTATATCTTAATTACTGCATTTTTAGCTTTAAGCACTTTATTTTGCTATGAAAAAGTTCAGAATAACAACTCTTCTAAAATATTAAAATTTCTGCCTATGTCAAAGGGGTTTAATAGATCATTAATTATAAAAGAAGTTAAAGTTCAAATTAGAAATGAAGAAAACTACATAAATATAATAATTTTTTTGCTATTGTCAATTTTAGTAAGATTTAAATTGGGAAATTTAGAGCCGAATATTATGATAATAGGGATAGTAAGTTTAGTTTCTAGTATGTTGGCGCTAAACTCCTTTGGAAATGAAAATAATTACTTTATAATGTATAAAGCTAATGGGGTTGAATTGTTAAAGGTGTTGATTTCAAAGGCAATAGGATTATGTATTATCGGATATGGTTTATTTCTACTTATAACTATAATAATACTAGGAATTGATATGGATATATATCAAGTATTGATTAGCATTCCAATAGTTATTAGTTCAATAATATCATTATATATTTTAGGAATATTAATTCCAGTAGATAACAAGAACCCTTATATGGGTGTATTTGCTTTTTTTATTCTCTTTTTTACAATGATTCCTATAGTAGTTATATTAAATCAAATAATTACAACAAATATGTCTTTGATAATTGTGGCGGTAGTACTTACAATTATATTATTTACTGCTTTTTATTTAGTGGCCAAATGGAGGATAAAATATGAATAAATTAAAAAGAATACCATATATACCTCAAAATATTGAGATTAATAAAGATCACATATTTGATCATAATCTACATGCTGATATTCCAATAAATGAAACGGCTTATAAAATATTATTACTAGTTGATGGAATTAAAAGTGTAAGTGAGATTACAGAATATTTAAACAAAGAAATCAAGATCGATTATGATGTTCTATATAATGATATAAATAATTTATTCTATGAATTAAATAAAAATTATCTTTTAAACTGGAAGTATGACACCAATATAAGGATAAAAAAAATATTTATAAATCTTATTGCACAATATAAAAAAGGATATAAAGAACGAGTTACTATAAAAAACAGCAACTTTTTTTCTGTATTTAATAGTATTAATAATGTGATTTTTAAAAAAATAGGAATATTATTTATATGGACATTAGTTCTATACATATTGAGTGTAGTTTTAATTAGTGATAGTTTAGCTTCGGGAGTAGCATTTGGATTTTTGATCGCTTTTGTTGGATTAATTTTGAGCACAAACATACATGAATTATCTCATATGTATTCTTTATGGATAAAAAAGAAAAATAAAAATATAGGATTTTTAGGGGTAAGTCCATTGGGAGTGAGATTTGTAAGACCGGCAGAAACTAATTCTAAGAACAATATTATTATAGCCTTATCAGGATCAATAATTCCTGGAATCTTAGGAGTCTTAATGTACATCATTAGTTTCACTATGTTTAAAGAGTGGCAATATTCTGTGTATATCAATATTTTTGCGGGAATGTTTGTTATTCAATTAGTACATTTACTACCATTTACAGGTGATGGTAAAAATATTCTTAACTATATATTCTTAATGATATACAATAAAAAAATAATTTAGATACTAGGGGAGATTAATATGATAAAAATTAGTGAAAAAACATATGGTTTAGCGGCTGTTTTAAGTATAATTATTTTACCTATAACTGCTATGAGTTTAATCTTTCTTAAAATGTTTGGTAATAAAAGTGGTAAAATCCTTTTTAACACAATGGAGATTCTTAAAATTGGAAACAATGGCTATACGTTTAATATAAAGACTACATTTTTATTATTAGTTTTGGCTGTATTTTTGGCGACTATTGTCTTATCAATAATATTTAATATTTTATTGAAAGGATTAAGGAAAAATGAAGTTTAAAAGAAAGAAAAAATGTGTTGTCATTACAATAAGTTTAGTTCTATTAGTGATTATGGGTATTTTTATAAATAGATCTGAGGGTTTAAGTAAAAAAGATGATATTAAGACTATATCTAATGCTGGAATTGTTTTTGGTGATATTAAGGCACCTGTTAAGATAATTGAGTATACGGACTTTAATTGTCCAGATTGTAAAAAAATGAATGAAAATATTGAGCCAATCCTATTAGAATACATAGCTAATAAGAAGGTTGTTTTAATATTTAAGACTGTTAATGAAAATATGCATTTAAATATTCCTAAAATTAGTACAGAGGATTATAAAGAGATTGGAAAGATCTTCAATGAAAAAGAAAAGTATATTAGTCCAAAATCAGAGCAGTACTTAAAGTCATATTTAGGAGAGAAATTATATAATAAAAGGAAAGATGATAACAAGGAAATAAAGAAAGAAATAGACTATCTCAAGATTAATACGATACCAACAATGTATGTAGGTAATGAAAAAATGGTTGGTATTTATAAAAAAGACGAATTTAAAAGAATTGTAGAAGATATATTAAACTCCAATTAGGAAAATAAATTGTGGTGGAATTATGATTAGATGTTTTAATCGTAAATAAATAGTAGGAACTTTATCATATTCATAGTGAAATTGAAATAATAAATAATCCAAGTGAGGTTAAAATATGAGAAGTATGAATATTAATAAAGTAGTAAAAAGATACTGTAGAATATTATTTTTACTAATAATATTCTTTGCCATTAATTTCTTAATGGTCGACACAATTCATGCAAAGACTAATGAGTTAAATTTGATTTATTTCAATGTGCCTCTTTGTAATACATGCAATAAGTTTGAAGATGAACTAAATAAGTTACAGAAAGAACATAAAAATATTAAGATATATAAATATGATATAAGTAAAAGTCAAAATTATGAGATGCTTGTTAGATATAATAATGAATATAAGTTAAATAAAGAGACTGGAGGAGCACCAATTATATTCGTATCAGATAGATATATAAAAGAGCCGTCTGAAATAAAGTCTATAATAAGAGAAATATTACAGAATGAGAATGAGAAGGTTAAGGAAACACCTATTTTGGAGGGAATTCAGATAAATGCAAATTCATTCAATTATGATATTTTAGGTTTTATATTTACAGGATTTATTAATGGACTTAACCCATGCTCTATATCCATGCTCTTATTTTTTCTCTCACTTATTAGTGTCAAAAATGTTGGAATAAAGAAGCTTGGTTTTAGTTTTATTTTAGGTAAATTTATAGCATATTTATTAATAGGTTCAGTCTTATACACATATCTATCTAAAATAAATATAGGAATATATAATACAATAATGAAAGAAATATTTATATTGTTTTCTGCTATAATTATTTATTTGAATGTAAATGATTTTTTAAAAGCAAGAAAGGAAAAATTTGGACAAATTAAAAATCAACTCCCAAGAAAAGTTAGACGTTTTAATCACAATGTAATAAAAAGATTTTTGGAAAATAAAAGTGGTAAAATATTAGTTATTATAAGTTTTTTATTAGGTGTAGTTATTTCATTAGGAGAATTTTTATGTACAGGACAAGTATATCTTGCAAGTATAAGTTACATGATACAAAAAAATAGCATTTATTCTCTTAAGGCTTTTTCTTATTTATTCTTATATGATTTAGTATTTATTATACCACCAATTATAATCGTATTTATTATTGATAAAGGGACTGATATGTTCAAAGTATCATCATTCCTTGTAGAGAAAATGTATTTAATAAAACTATTAACCGCAATAGTGATGTTCTTATTTTGTTTATTTATAGTTTTTATAATTTAATATAGTAAATATAAAGGAGTTTATTAAATGCCGAGAAATATTAAAATAACAGATAATGATAATTGCATTTTATATGAGGGTAATCTTTATAAACTACCAGTTGCAGAGAATATTATTATTGAGCAAAGTATTGAATACTTCAATGATTCAGAACCCTGTTTTTTACATAAAAGCGCAGTTACAAAAAAAATATATTATGAAATTGAAGACTTTTTTCAAGAAAAAGATAACATTGGCGTTAAAGAGATAAAATTAGGTGAATTTCCATTAATTTTGAAACGTCTTCTTGAGAAGATTGGAAATGCTAAAAGCATTTACTTGTAGTATGACATATTTGATGTGTATTTTTATTAATTAATATAATAAACTAATTTCTTTTAAAAAAGATAAGTAATCATTAATTATTATTGATTACTCATCTTTTTTATTTTGATATTAATTTCTATTATTTTAAGAAATATTTATCTTAGAATAAGAGCTGAAGAATAACTTAGGATGAAAAATTAAAGGGAAATATACATGAACTAATAGAAAAAACTAAAACGAAGGCGGTTTTTTATGATTGATATTATAATATGTGATGATTGTTCAAATACATTAGAGAAAATAAAAAATATAGTGGAGCAGTTTTATAATGAAAGTAGCTTTAAGAAGTTTAATATAAAAACTTTTAATAATTCAGAGGATACTATTACATATACTAAAAATAATTATGGTAAGAAAAAAATATATATTTTGGATATCGACTTGAATGAAGAAATAAATGGATTGTCATTAGGTGGAAAAATAAGGAGATTGGATGAGTATAAAAGTGAAATGATTTTTGTGACAAATCACATACAAATGGCATTTAAAGTTTTTCAGTATAAACTAAGAGTTTTAGAGTTTATTGATAAAAATTATAATATTGATAAACAGTTAAAAGAAAGTATTTTAATTGCAACGAAAATATTAAACAAGAATAAGGAAGAAATTGAAGAAAAATCATTGCAAATTAAGTTTGGAATTCAAATTTTTAATATACCATTAAAAGATATTGTTTGCCTTGAAACAATAAAAAGCACTAAGAAAATACTACTTTATAAAGCTAATAATAGACTAGAGTTTTATGGCACTTTAAAAGGAGTGAAAAATTCTTTAGATAGTAATTTTATTCAGGTACACAAGACTACTATAGTAAATAAAAATTACATAAAAAGTATAAATAAAGAACCTGGCAATCCTTATTTAGAATTAGATAATAATATTCAATGTTATATTTCTAAGAATGGGTTAAAAGAGGTGATTGAGCGGTGTACATGCTAGTAGATCTGTTTTTGTTGAATTTATCTTTTTATACCTTCTTGTATATTGCGTATAAACTAAGCAAATGTAAAATGCATATAAAAAAGAAGAATATTTTGATTATATTCTTTTTATCAATATTTTATTATTATTTGCTTAAATGGAGCTTTTTTAATAAATTTAAGATATTGGTCACTTTTATATTTATAACAATCATTATTATAAATGTAATTGATAATAAAATTCTTGAGCTAATTAAAATAAGTTTTATTATTTTATTGATAACTATAATTTCTGAATTAGAAATTACAATCATTATGCTTAGTTGTACTAAAATATCGTTAAATGATATATCTACAAATTACATGATTAAATTTATTGTAAATATTCTAATTTATATTAACGCTATTTTTACAATAAATTCTAGAGAGGTTATAACTAAATTATTTAAAACTAAAAAAGAGGTTATTATTAATAGTGCAATAATAAATATTATTTTTTTTATTGGGATGACAATCATGCTATTATTTAATTATTCATTGATTAATCAACATTTTAATGAATATTTTAATAAAAAAATATTTGGAGTTCTTATTATTGTAATTTGTTCTTTGGTTATCGCTAAAATTTTCCTGATAATAAATTACACATTAAATAAACAAATTAGAATGATGCAAATTAAAGAAAAAGAATATGATAGATTAAAATTATATTCAGAAATTACTGAAAGTTTAGTAGATGATATAGCAAAGTTTAAACATGACTATAATAATATTATTTTTATGATGAATGGATATATTGAAAATAATGATTTTGATGGATTAAGAAAACATTTTTCAAAAGAAATATTTAATCAACATAATATTTATGACTATTTTAAACTGAAAAAAATTAAAGAACCTGGATTTAAAGGGTTATTGGCAGCTAAAATGTCACAAATAGTAAAAGACGGTATAAATATATCGTTGGAAATTTTAAATGATATAGAGGTATTATATGTTGATACATTTGATTTATGTAGAATAATAGGAATACTTCTTGATAATGCTCGAGAGGCTGTAAAAAAATGTGATGAAAAAATTATAGCTATATCTATTGTTCAAGATGGTCCATTAAATATAACAATATTAAATAGTTATAATGATAAAGTAAATATAAATAACATATATCAAAAAGGCTATTCATCTAAAGGTGAGAATAGAGGAATAGGTTTAAGTAATGTAAGGAATATAATAAATGAAAAGTACCCTAATGTTCTACTAAATACACATATTGAAAATCATATGTTTATACAAGATTTATGTATTGAAACTAAAGCTAAGTAATAATTTACTTAGCTTTAGTTTTATTTAATAATGCTTTAGGCATTTTAGGTTCTTCTAAAGTTATACATAAACATGCTTGTGTAGATGTATGTGCTATTTTAGTAGATAGATCACTAATTTTAGTTGCTATAATTCTAGACAATTTAGCGGTAGTATTCATAATTATTATACCTCCTATTAAGTAATTTATAAGTAAGTGGTGATATAAGAATTCCTTCGATATATAGAACATAAATAAATATATTAGAAAAAAAAGTATCATCCACACTTATAGAAATAATAAAATAAATAATTGCTATAAGTATACTTTTTAACTTTAGATTCTTCCTGATTAAAGGATCTAAATAAGGTTTTTCTTCAGTATCGGCTGGTGCATACTTAAAGTATATGTACATAATTAGTAAAAAACATATTAGTCTAGTTATTATGGTTATATTTAAATATAAAGACAAATACACTGAACCCAATATAGTCACCATAGTAGATATTAGGCAAGTATAACTATGGCGAGCATGAATTCCTGAGGCAAAACCCCTTACAATGCTAAATATTATTAAAGTACACACAGTATATTTTAATATACCTAATAGATATCCTACACCTAAAATAATAGGAAATTTGGTGAGGTTCATAAACAAGACTTCTATTCCATATTGAATGATTTCTAAATCTTCTTCTGTTTTATCAGGTAATACTTTTTTTATGTGATTTGATATTTTAGTGCTAAACATTTTAGATACATTCATTTCTATTCATCCTTATATATTTTTGTATATTTTGTAGTAATAATACTTTGGAATATTATAAAGGAAATATCAATAGATTATCCTTTAACTGAACAAAAATTGCATTAAACAGTATATTTATATAAAAAATTCAATAAAATGCATGAATCGACCTGTTCAAGGAATAAGTATTTACTCTTATTAGTTTGAAATGTATCATTCTAGTTGAGCAAACATTTCGGTCGAAATTTTAGTGAAGAAAAAAACTATTTATAATTTCTAATAAAGGGGATAAATAATTGGGGTACAAAAGATATTTAGTTAAACAACTGGATGCAACTGATTGTGCAGCAGCATGTCTTGCTACTGCATGTATGTATTATAAAAAGGAAATTACAATAACAAAACTTAGAGACATTTTAGGTACGGATATTAAAGGGACAACTCTTAAGGGGTTAGAAGATGGTGCTAAAAAACTTGGATTTGATACTAAAGCCATTAGAGTTGATAAGGAAGGCTTTGTGAGTAAGTACACATTGCCAGTAATAGCTCACCTAATTACAAAGGATGGTCTTAGTCACTTTGTAATAGTTCATAAGATAAAAAAGGACAATGTTACAATACTCGATCCTGCAAAAGGTGTAATTAAAAAAACTATCGATGAATTTTTTAAAGAATTTGATGGAGTGCTTCTTTTACTTATACCAAACCATGAGTTTAGCGTAAAAAAAGATAAAAAAGAGAGTATGCTTTTAAAGTTTGTAAGTATACTTTTGCCACAAAAATCTTTATTCATATATACCATAATAGCTTCTGTAATATTAACAATGCTTGGAATTGCGTCTTCGTTTTTCAACAAAATTTTGATGGATGAAATTCTTCCATATAGTTTAAAAAATCAACTTATAACTTTTACCATAGGATTTTTAGTAATTGGCATAACTCAGATATTAATATCTGCTATAAGGCAACAAATGCTTTTATATTTATCACAGAAAATTAGTATTTCATTATTGTTAGGGTATTTCAGACATGTATACAAATTGCCTATGAAATTTTTTGCATCAAGAAAGGTAGGAGATATTCTCACGAGATTTAGGGATGCTACTACTATACAAGATATATTAACATCCGTTTCATTGTCACTGATTATGGATGTTACCTTAGCGTTAGTTTCTGCAGTAGTACTATATATAATGAATCAAACGTTGTTTATAGTTGTTTTGATTCTTACAATTGTTAGTGCAGCACTTATATATATATTTAAAAGACCATACAAAATAATTAATCTTGCGCAAATGGAGTCAGAAGCAAGGCTAAGTAGCCATATTATTGAAAGTTTAAAAGGAATAGAAACAATAAAGGTTAATGCAGCTGAAGAAAAGTCTTTAGAAAAGTTAGAAAGTGAGTATGTAAAAAATCTTAGAATTGGGTTCAAAACGGGAGTACTCTCTAATATACAAGGCTCAATATCCTCAGCAATATCAACTATAGGAAATTTAGTGCTTATGTTTTTGGGAGCAACAATGGTAATAGACGGGAAAACTACTTTGGGAAGTTTAATGGCGTTTACTTCATTATCAAGTTATTTTATGGGACCAATAGGAAGACTAGTAGGTCTTCAGCTTAGTATACAAGAGGCAGGAATATCTCTTAAGAGAATATCAGAGATATATGAAGTAGAAAAAGAACAGAATGAGGATGAAGAAGACAAAATTAAAATAGATAAAATAAGTGGCGATATAGAACTCAACAATATTACCTTTAGGTATGGCAGTAGAGTACCTGTTTTAAAGAATCTAAGTATAAAAATACCAGCGGGGAAAAAGGTTGCTTTAGTTGGTGAGTCTGGTAGTGGGAAAAGTACCATATCGAAGCTGCTTTTAAAATACTACTCACCAGAGGAAGGTAATATAAATATAGCTGGCTATGATATAGAAGAGCTTGATTTATATGATTTAAGAAGGCAAATAGCCTATGTACCTCAAAATATAGAATTGTTCTCTGGTAATATAAAAGAAAATGTAACACTCGGTAAAGAAAGTTTCACCTATGAGGATATTAAGGTTGCCTGCGAAAGTGCAGGATGTAGCTCATTTATAGAAAAGCTTCCAGGTAAATATGATACATTTTTAGAGGAAGCAGGCGGAGGCTTATCAGGAGGTGAAAGGCAGAGGATAGCTCTTGCCAGAGCATTTATAAAGAAAGCTAACTTTTTAATACTGGATGAAGCTACAAGTAATTTGGACTTTATAAGTGAAGCAAAAATATACAATACTCTCTTTGTAAAAGGTAAGAATACGACAATGCTAATTATCGCACATAGACTCTCCACCATAAGAAATTGCGACATAATTTATGTTATGGATAAGGGAAATGTAGTGGAGCAGGGAAGCCATGATGAACTTTTAAATGAAAAAGGATATTATTACAGGCTTTATATAAGTCAAGTTGGAGAAATAGAAAAATTAGATGAGACTATAATAGTAAAGGATATTGAAAAAGAAACAAATGATGAAACATTAGATACTAAAAAAGTTACTAAGGATGGTGAAGAGTATGAGTATAACTGAAAAAATAGTAGTAAAAGAAAATAAAATCCTGAAATTAAACAATGTACTTATAAGAGAAGTGAGTCAAAACGAACTTATAGATATAAACAAAATTACATATATGATGGATAGTTATATAAAGTCAAAGGGGAATTCTACAGTGGGTCCAATGATTAATTATTCATTTGTGGAGGGTGATGAAAATGGGCAGGCTAAAATAACAATAAAGCTTATGATACAGCTAAAAAATTCAATCCATAATATAGAAAAACCTTATGAATTAAAGAATCAAATAAGAGTAACAAATTGCTTGTTTGCAAGGTTTACTGAAAAAGAAGAAAATCTTCAGTATGCTTATTCAAAATTAGGATTATTCGCCTTCGAAAATGATATGAAATTAAGAGGCGATAGCTACACGGTTTTCGTAGGTAAAAATGAAGAAGGAATTGTGGCAGATGTATTTATGGAGCTAAAACAAGGAGTAGATGAGCTTGAAGGTATATAATCTAAACGAATTAACTGACAGTAGGGTTCTTTATGATAAAAATCCTCCCAAATTCATGATATACATAATTGCGCTAGTTACAGTACTTTTAGTAATGTTTTTGGTATGGGCAAATAAATCAGCTAAAACTTATATGGTAAAAGGCCAAGGAATAGTAACTACAGAAAATAAGTCGCAGATTATGGCTGCTGTATCTGGTTCAATAGTAGATGTAAGTGCATTAGAAGGTAAGGAAGTAAAAGCTGGGGATGTACTTTTCACCTTAAATCCAGTAGAACCAAATCTGCAATCAGGACAAGCAGAGGATCAAATTGTACTGTTTAATAAGAGAATAGCATTACTTATAAGGGCAGAAAATGATGCTACTAACCAAACAAATACATTTGAAAAATATGATGATGAAAAAGAGTTTTATAACAAATTAAGAAACGGCTACATAAAAAGAAAAGAATTTGTAGTAGACGAAGAGGCTTTAAAAAAACGGGGAGCTACAGATGATGAGATAAAAGAATATAAAAGGACACAAAAAATTAAATTGGATGGAAATTACTACGATACGATTTTACAATTCACTACTGAAAGAACGCAGCTAGAACTCGAGAGAGATAAACTTGAAGTTCAAAAGGTCGCCCTAGGAAAAAGTGCAAAAGAATATAAAGTTGTTGCACCAAAGGATGGTAAACTACATTTAAGTACCACTGTCACAAAGGGAATGGTGCTGCAAGCTGGAAATGTACTGGGTAGCATAACTAACAATAAAGAAGAATTAATAATAGAAACTTTACTACCATCTAGTGAAAGGCCAAGGATACACGAAGGTGACGAAGTTGCAGTTGCTGTAGCGGGATTAAACCAAGCAGAGTATGGCACTATTAAGGGAAAGGTTTTAAATATAGATGGAGATGCTACTATAGATAGCGAAAAAGGGAATGTATATTTCAAGGTTAAAGTAAAACTTGATAAAAATTACCTTGCAGATAAAAAGGGAGAAAAGTTTAACCTTACACTAGGTATGGTTACAGAGACAAGAGTTAAGTATGAAAAAATAACTTATATGAAATACTTTATGGAACAAATTGGGATAAAACTTACTTAGTTTTCGTGTAATAAATCAAAAGGTAATTATATTATGTAAATTAACCAATAAATACTCAGACAAAGTATACTAAAGTCTTCTTAGATTAAAGTCGAAGTGTAAAATGCTTATATTATGTAGCAAAACAATAACTTGTATTTAGTAGAAAAATGTAATATATAATTTAGGGGGGAAATATACAATGATAATGAGTTTAGAATTACCAGTTAGTTACGTTGGTATTGATAGAGAAGAAATGGAATATATAGATGGAGGCGTATACCTAAATCCAACACAAGTTAAAGGTGTAGTTATGTCGATAGGTTGTGCTGGTGTTTCAGCAGCTTCTATACCTGTTATAACAGCTGGCATATATAGTATAGCAGGTACTATGGCAGCAACTATTCCAGGAGCAGGATGGATTACTGGAGCATTATTAGCTGCGAATGCTACTCAATTTGCATGGGCATGTGTTAATGCAGTAATTAAAAATCAAGGTATTGCTATTAATACAGGTTTTCCAACAGGGTTGACTTTTAAAGTTTGCTAATAATTAAGGCTGCATAAAAAAATTAGTAATTAACACTTCGACTTTAATCTAAGAGGATTTTATTACTTTTGTATTAGTTATGATAAACAAAAATTATTGAGATACATCTAAATACCTATGTCAAAAAAACTAATTATAAAAATGGGAGTAGATTAAATGAAAAAGTCTGTTAAGCTATTAATGCTATTAAATTTAATGAGTTATATAAGTAATTTTGCATTTGCATTTATATATTCATACAACAAAATAGCATTACAAAGTAATTTAAGAATAGAAGTAATGTGGGTATTGTCACCATTTGTATTTTTAGTAGTTACATCATTTATACTAGCTACTGATAACAAAGAAGAATATAAAATATTTAAAATAGAGGCAATAATCGATTGGTTTATAAGAGTTGCATCATGTTATGTTACTTTTCAATTTACTTTTCAATTTTTATCATCAAAGTATATTATTCAACAAGTCGTATTAGCCTCATTACTAATTATTAATATATATTTGGAATGTAAAATGTATAAAAAAGCAAAAATACATATAATTATAAAAAAAGAAAACATGGAAGTTGAAATAATATTTGAAGCAGAAAAACAAAATATTGAAGGAATGGGTAAAGTAACAACTATTGGGATGAGTTCACTTTTTGTATTTGCGGGTTTGGGGATGGGTATAACACAAATACAACAGATTGATATTAAATTACTAAGAGGAATTATTGTATTTATTTCAATTTATGTGTTTGTATGGTTTTTAATTACTAATTATAGAAAGTGTTATTTATTTTATTTAGATAAATCTTTAGCAAAGAGAATTTTTGTTAGAGATGCATTATACGCATCTCTTGGATATATAATAGTTTTAATAGCTGCATTCGGATTTTTTGGAATCGGTTCTTTGCTTGAATCTATAGCTACGTTTGGTGGGTTTTTATTACTATATCCAACAATACGTACAGATAGAAAAATAGCACTTAGATTTAACAAAGTTAAAGAGAAATTATAATTAGTAAGATTAAACTCAAGATAGGGTGGTATGATATGTTCAAAAGCAGCAAAAAGACGGTTATTAGCGTTCTATCCACTTAAAAGCGGGTACAGCAGACATACGTGCAAAAATGAGCCACATCGTGGATGATATTTCCACAATGTGGTTTTTTAAGCACTTTATTCAAAACACCCAAAATACATATTAATAATATATTTTGTCCCCTAATATACCTTTTGGCGGGATAGGCAAAACATTGGAGCAATAATATACTGTATAGTGATTATAGATAAAAAACTTTAATCGACTTTAAATAGCATTATTTTACAAAAAAATAATGGATTAATTTTTTGCCTATAGAAAGAGTATACACAAAATAATTTACACGCCCTACGCTCCCGTAAATGTAATTATTTTACTTTATAGGGCTGTAATCACGTAGTTTTTTGTCTAATAAATTACATTTGTTTTTTATATTAGATTTATTTTTCTTTTTAACTTTCAAGTATAAATAATTTTTCTACCGTAGTGTTTAATAGTTTAGCAAGGTTCATAGCTAATTCCAGAGTAGGATTATACTTTTCATTTTCAATCGCATTAACGGTTTGCCTTGTAACACCAAGCGCAGTTGCTATGTCCTCCTGTCTAAATCCAAGTTGTTTTCTTAATCCTCTTATATTATTTTTCATCTTTTCCAAGTTTCCATTTCAAAAAATATTGAATTCCTATAATGGGTAGTGCTAGCAAGGCGTAAACTTACAACGCTAAGCTAGTTATTTACAATTAGATTGCATATATGATGGATAGTTATATAAAGTCAAAGGGGAATTCTGAAGTGGGTCCAATGATTAATTACTCATTTGTGGAGGGTGATGAAAATGGACAGGCTAAAATAACAATAAAGCTTATGATACAGCTAAAAAATTCAATCCATAATATAGAAAAACCCTATCAATTAAAGAATCAAATAAGGGTAACAAATTGCTTGTTTGCAAGATTTACTGAAAAAGAAGAAAATCTTCAGTATGCTTATTCAAAATTAGGACTATTCGCTTTTGAAAATGATATGAAATTAAAAGGTGACAGCTACACGGTTTTTGTGGATAAAAATGAAGAAGGAATAGTGACTACAGAAAATAAGTCGCAAATTATGGTGGCTGTATCTGGAGCAGTAGTCAATGTAAATGCATTAGAAGGTAAAGAAGTAAAAGCTGGGGATGTACTTTTTACCTTAAATCCAGTAGAGTCCAATTTGCAATCAGGACAAGCAGAGGATCAAATTGTACTGCTTAATAAGAGAATAGCATTACTTATAAGGGCAGAAAATGATGCCACTAACCAAACAAATACATTTGAAAAATATGATGATGAAAAAGAGTTTTATAACAAATTAAGAAACGGCTACATAAAAAGAAAAGAATTCATAGTAGATGAAGAGGCTTTAAAAAAGCAGGGTGGTACAGATGATCAGATAAAAGATTATAAAAAGACACAAAAAATAAAATTAGATGGAAATTACTACGATACGATTTTACAATTCACTACTGAAAGAACGCAGCTAGAACTTGAGAAAGATAAACTTGAAATTCAAAAAGTTGCCCTGGGAAAGAGTGCAAAAGAATACAAAGTTGTTGCGCCAAAGGATGGTAAGATTCATTTAAGTGCTACGATCACAAAAGGAATGGTTTTGCAAGCTGGAAATGTACTTGGAAGCATAACTGGTAAGGAAGAGGAATTAATGATAGAAACTTTACTGCCTTCAAATGAAAGGCCGCGGATACATATAGGTGACGAAGTTGCAGTTGCTGTAGCGGGATTAAACCAAGCAGAGTATGGCACTATTAAGGGAAAGGTTTTGAATATAGATGCAGATGCTACTATAGATAGCGAAAAAGGGAATGTATATTTCAAGGCTAAAGTAAAACTTGATAAAAATTACCTTGCAGATAAAAAAGGAGAAAAGGTTAACATTACACTAGGTATGGTTACGGAAACTAGAGTTAAGTATGAAAAAATAACTTATATGAAGTACTTCATGGAACAGATTGGAATAAAACTTAATTAGCTATTTTAGGTGTCAGCAAGTGCCTTTGATATAAATACTGCAATTTAATGTAATTATTAATTGTAGTAAACAGTTAAAATATTATAATAATGGGAAGGGGATTAAAAAATGAGTGAAATGGTTTTAAGAATGCCAAGTAGTTATGTTGAGGTTGAGAGAGATGAGATGGAGTATGTTGATGGGGGATGGTTAGGAGTTGATGTTATGCCAGTTTGGGTAGCTGGAGCAGCTTTTAATACAGCAATAGGTCTTGCTGTTGGTGGAGTTGGAGTAGGAGCTATCTCATCATATATTAGAAAGGTAGGATTTAGTGAGGCAAAAAAAATATTTAATAGGAGTATTAAAACCAAATTACTTTCTATTGGTGCTGGAGCACTAGCAGGTGGCCTTGGTCGTGCAGTAGATTTTGCAATAAATGCCGCTGATATTGGAAACACTGTTGCAAAATACTTAGATAATCATGATTCAAAACCAGGAAACGGTTGGTTATCAATATAAATTTTATAATATAGTAAAAAAATAAGTATTACGAGCTTTAACATTGTATCTTGGTACACTTAATAGTGCATAACAAAATATTAATGTTGAAGCTCGATTATACACAATGTGAGATATAAAAAGTATAGTTTTAAAATTATAAGGAGATGATTTATATGAAAGTCACAAAAGGAAAAGTAATTACTTGTATAAAGTTTTCAGTGTCACTTTGTTTTTTTAATTTTTTGTTTGACTATTTTTTCAGACCATCAAATATAAGTTTAGCAAGAAATATTTCTGTTGCAGTTGGTGTTGCAGTAGGGGTGGTTTTCTATAGCACAATTTTTGATAAAAAGGCAAACTGATATATATATTACTAAAAATTGGAGTATAATAATATTTATATAAAATTTAAGAAGGTGTATATGATAATTAAAAAGAAAAATATAAAATTAATATATATTAGGTTGCCATGTGGAGATTTCATATTATGAATATAAGTAATAAAAAAATAATGGGTCTTGTTTCATTTTTTGTAGGTATAGATATATTAATAATATTAACAGCGTTATGTAAAATTAAAAACTTATCTATTGATATTGAAAGTGTTCACAAATACAGTATATTAATATTATTAGTTTTATTATTAAGTTGTATTTATATCGATATAATAATTCATGAATTAGGTCACTTTATAGCTGGAAAATTAGTTGGATTTAAATTCTATTCTTTTACTATTTTTCCGTTTGAAATAAGAAATCAAAATCAAAAAGTCATTTTTCAAATCACTGGCAATTATGGGTTATTAGGTTCGTGTATGATGTATCCCAAGACTTTTAGTAAATTATTTAAAGAGTTATTAATATATTATCTTGGAGGCATAGGTTTGAACTTTATATTTATAATTGCATATTTATTTTTGATAATTTATAAGGTACCTAACATGAATAATATTTTCATAAAAATATTTTTTTGTTTTTTATTAATTATTAGTGAATTTAATTTAATTAAAAATGTTATACCAAGTAAAGTTAATGGAATGAAAACAGATGGCTCAAATGTATTGACTATAATAAACCCATCAGATTCCAATGATATTGATTTAATGGAAATGGTAATATCATTGCAACTTTTTTGTGGTATTAGACCAAGGGATATAAATTTTAAAGTACTAAATAATCGAAATATATTTAGTGATAAAAGCTTTCACGAATATATAAGCTTATATTATTTTTATTATTACCTAGATAGTGGAAATTTTGATAAAGCCCAAGTATGTATAGGTATAATTGAAGAAAATATTGATGAATATACTAAGGATGTAAGGCTAGATGTAATGTGTGAAATTTTATATTCTTATTGTTATATTAAAAAAGATATCAACAAATCAAAAGAAATATATACACAAATTTCACAAGTACTTTTAAATGATAAAAGTATTGGTGGTTTTCGAATACAAATGGCATATGAACTTTATATTAAAAAAGATATTGTAAAGGCTTTAGAATTTGGGCAGAGTGGATTAAGTTTAGTTAATCAGGATGAAGTAAAAGGAATAGATATTTTTGAAAAAGCTGAAATAGAAAGAATGATTGAACGGATCTCCAATTATAGTAATTAGCAAACAGAAGGCATACACCGTGATAGAGTAGTTATTACTGTGGCAGGAATGGAAGGTGACTTAGGGTGGATGGGTATGAAACTAGATAAAGAATATTATGTGATAGTGTCTATAATAGTATTTGTATGTGGTCTTATTATTAGTACTTATAATTTATATAATTTTACTGGATTTTTAATAATATTGCTACCGAGTACTATATTTAATGTTAGTTGGCATTGGTATCATAATGATAAAGGAGAATGATGTAGAACACTTAGGGAGCAGTTGTGATTTAAAGTGTATATGCTTTTATGTTAAGAGGTGGTCTGCTTTATGAGAAAAAGATAATCAGGCTAATAACTAAAGGTGGTTGCCAAGGATGTAGGTGATTAACATCTTGATTTAAGAGAGAAATAATGTCTCTCATCTGAATGCCCAAATTAAGTAACTTTAGCTCAAATAATTTAGACAAATGGAGCTAATTTGGTTTGTGACTAAATAGTAACTATAGTTAATAGATTTCAATTTTAGTATTATTTAATTTTTGGGGGGGGGAATCAATTAATTACATAAATAATAATATATTTCATAGAAAATTCAGATTCACTAAAATAATAATTAATGTTATTATACTAATAATCTTAATGAAGGGTGCGTATAAAACCAATTTATATAACATAGTTTTAGGTAAAGTGAATTTAAAAAATGATTACATGTTGAATAGAATGGTAATGTATTTTATTGTGGGAATTTTAATCTACTTTGTTTCAATTTTTATGCATGAATTAGGTCATTATTTAATGAGTAAATTAGTATGTATAAAGTTGAAATTATTTGTTGTAGGGCCAATCATATATATGAATGATAAAAAAAGAAAGATTTTTAGATTCAGATTATCAGGTCCACTTATCAGCGGGGGATTCATTTTACCAGAAATTAATGATGAGATTAATGATAAAAAAAGTCTCTTGTCATATACAAACCAATATATAAAGATATTATATGGGGGACCGATATTTACATTTGTAATTATTCTCATTTCATCCCTGTTTATAATAGAAAATAAATTTACTGTGATTTGTATGATTTTATTAATTGTAAATTGGTCAATTTTTATAACTATATTTTATAGCAGCATTAGTGTATATGGTGACTATTGTTTAATTGATTTACTCAAAAGAAAGCCTGAGTTTGTTATATTAATGTTTTCTATTCAATTCTCATCTGAATATCCAATTAATAATTTTATAGTTGAAGAATCTGAGCTGTTTGTGGACAAAATTTTGTCCAAGTGTGAATATAATAATATGGTCGTAGCACTAATAAACAGAATTATTGATCAAAAGATAATAAATGGAGAGAATTTAAGTATTCAGTGTATTAAATTTAAAGAATGGATTTTTAATTATTACTTTAAGTCTTCAAAAGGAAATATAATGTTTGATGCTAAAATTATAAAAGTTGCTTATAAATTCCTTCTGCATGAATACTCTTTAACAAAATATGAACTTAAATTAGATAATTATAAAAGTTTTGATAAGTTTTTAACCTTAAATAATTATAATACATTTAAATATTTTGCCATGATAAACGAAAGTTTAAGAGGATTATTTAGTGACGGTACTGGTTTTGATAAAAAATACAAGGAATATATTTGTGATGCGGGACAAATACTTTCAAAATGTAGTAACTATAAAAATTTGTTAGAAGATATTATGAAGAAATTAGGAGGCTGTGAGAAAAGTCTGTAAAATACAGCTTTCTATGCTAAAAATAATAGCTCCTAAATGAAACAAATTTTTTTGTTTTACTTTGGCCATACGGATATCTCGCTTGATTGTTGCCAAAGAAGAAACTTTATATTTCATTGATAGCTAATTATAAAAAGTGTGATTTATTTTATTTAGATAAATCTTTAGCAAAGAGAATTTTTGTTAGAGACGCTTTGTATGCATCTCTTGGATATATATTAGTTCTTATATCTGCATTTGGATTTTTTGGAATAGGTACTTTGCTTGAATCTGCGGTTATATTGATTGGAATTTTATTACTATATCCAACAATATGTACTGATAGAAAAATAGGACTTAGATATACAAAAGTTAAAGATATTTTAGGTGAAAATTTTTATTTGTATTTTAATTGTAAAGAAAATAATTTGTAGCAAGGTGAAGAATGCGACTACGACTCCTTTTTTACGGTATTGTTTTATAAAAAAAGATTAACAGATGTAGATTTGTTGGTACCTACAAAAAAACTTGGTGATAGCTGTGGGAAAACTGCTGAAGTATAGTTAAATATACTTTAGTGGTTTTATCGTCGTTGTGGCTGAAGGAAAGCCTTAGAAAAGTTAGAAACAGAGTATGTAAGAAATCTTGAAATTGGATTTAAAACAGGAGGAGGATTAAGATGCGTTATATGCATCGCTTGGATATATAATAGTTTTTATGTCTGTATTTGGATTTTTTTGAATCGATTCTTTGCTTGAATCTATAGTTACGTTTGGTAGGATTTTATTACTATATCCAACAATACGTACCGATAGAAAAATGGCGCTTAGATTTAACAAAGTTAAGGATAAATTATAATTAGTCTGCTCTTTCACTAAATTAAGTTTTTAAGGAGGATTTATGACTAAGAAAATGAAACTTGTAAGCTACATCGTAATGCAGTCTTTCATATTATTAGCTGCATTTTTAATAATACTTTTATCATTAAAGTATAATTTATCAATGATGATACCATTGATAATGATTATAATTGCACAAATACCAGTTTTTATATTTTTATTTAGTAAAAATACTAAATAAAAATAGAGGGACTGTCATACTGAATTAGTGGTAGACTTTCATTATTACGCTTAAGATAAAAAAGTAGAGGAAAACGTCATTACATTCATTCCTCTATTTTAAACTATTCGAAATATAGTGTATATAGTATTATACTAATACTAAAAATACTTTAGAGGAGGGGATAAAAAATGGCATTTTTACAAGTGAACTTTGCTTCAAAAGCCTTAAAAAGAGATGTTACTTTCAATGCTCTTATACCAATTGATACAATAGAAATACAGGAGGAAGAAATAATTAAGAAAAAACCAATGAAAGCGCTGTATCTCTTGCATGGGTTAGCTGGAAATTACACTGATTGGGTTTGTAGTAGTAAAATTGAGGAACTATCTTTAAGACACAATATCGCAGTGTTTATGCCCTCTGGAGAAAATAATTTTTATTTAGACGATGTTGATAAAGGCGAATTGTTTGGTGAGTTCGTTGGAAATGATTTAGTGGAATTTACACGCATGATATTTCCGTTATCAAGGAAAAGGGAAGATACATTTATAGGTGGGTTGTCTATGGGTGGATATGGAGCAATTCGAAATGGATTAAAATATTCTGACAATTTTAGCCGTATCATTGCATTATCTTCTGCTATAGTTACATACAATATTGCTGGAGCTTCTAGTGATTTTAAGGACGAAGTTCGTGACTATAAATTTTATACTAGAGTATTTGGTGATCTGAATCAACTTTTGGATAGTGATAAAGACCCAGAGGCACTTATTATTAAGTTGAAGAAGAAAAATGCTCTAATTCCTAAAATATATATGGCGTGCGGTACAAACGATTTTTTGTTAGAGGTAAATCATAAATACCGTGATTTTTTAATTTCAGAAAATATAGATGTAACATATGTAGAAAGTCCTGGCAGCCATACGTGGGATTTTTGGAATGAATATATTGAAAAAGGAATCAGATGGGCAGTTAAAAATAAGTAAATAAATTGTTGTATTGCTTTTTACTATCAGGAGTGGTACGGTTAGATTGATTTTAAATTAACAAAGTTATCGTTCTGAATGCACGAGGGTTCGTCCCGAATGAGAAGGCGAGAGAATAGTTGGAATGTTCCAAAGAACATATCTTTATTGGTTGTACCTTTGGTTTCGACGTACTATCCTTGTGCCTTTTCGGGTGCAGGGGTTTTTTTTATTGTTTAAAAGAAAGGAGGTTGCCAATGGAAACAAGAATTGCTCTAATTGGAATTATCGTTGAAAACACAGATGCTGCTCCAAAGCTTAACTCTATTCTCCACGAATATAGAGAATACATAGTAGGAAGAATGGGAGTACCCTATCTGAAACGCCATATTTCGGTAATAAGTATCGTTGTGGATGCGCCGAATGATGTTATCAGCGCCCTGTCAGGTAAGCTTGGAATGCTACCAAATGTAAACACCAAAACGATTTATTCCAAGGCGCCACCTATAGCAAAGCAGTAAACGAATGATTAAATCAAGGTCTATAAGGGTTTGACCATTTATAAATAATAAATATTAAAAAGGGGTTTATGCTATGTATGATAATAAGTCTAAAAATGCAACTGAGTTTATTGATGACGGTGAAATTCTATCTACCATTTCTTATGCTCGAGAAAACAAAAGAAATCGTGAGCTAATTGATAGCCTGATAGAACGTGCAAAAGACTGTAAGGGTCTAACACACAGGGAGGCTGCAGTACTTCTCGAATGTGATTTGGAAGATGAAAAAGAAAAAATGTTCAAACTGGCAAAAGAGATTAAGCAGAAGTTTTATGGCAATCGTATTGTTATTTTTGCTCCACTATATCTTTCGAACTATTGCGTAAATGGTTGTGTGTATTGTCCATATCACGCTAAAAATAAAACAATATCCCGTAAAAAACTTACGCAAGAAGAAATAGCACAAGAGGTCAAAGCACTTCAGGATATGGGACACAAGCGATTGGCTTTAGAATCAGGAGAAGACCCTGTGAACAATCCAATTGAATATATCCTTGAAAGTATAAAGACCATTTATAGTATTAAGCATAAAAATGGAGATATCCGCCGTGTCAATGTCAATATTGCTGCAACTACAGTGGAAGAATATAAGAAACTTAAGGATGCGGGCATCGGTACCTACATACTTTTCCAGGAAACGTATAACAAAAAAAATTATGAGGAGTTGCACCCAACAGGACCAAAGCACAACTATGAATATCATACGCAGGCTATGGATCGTGCCATGGAGGCTGGTATTGATGATGTGGGGATCGGAGTTTTATTCGGTTTAAATATGTACCGTTATGACTTTGTTGGACTACTCATGCATGCAGAGCATTTAGAGGCAGCCATGGGTGTGGGTCCACATACAATTAGTGTTCCTCGAATATGCCCTGCTGATGATATTGACCCAAATACGTTTTCAAATTCAATCTCGGATGAGATGTTCGAAAAAATTGTGGCTATTATTCGTATCGCTGTTCCATACACTGGCATGATTGTATCAACCCGTGAATCGAAAATAACACGTGAGCGTGTCTTGGAACTGGGTATATCTCAGGTAAGCGGAGGCTCATGCACCAGCGTTGGCGGATATGCGCAGACAGAAACGGAAGAAGATAACTCGAAGCAATTTGAAGTAACTGACACTCGTAAATTGGATGAAATTGTAAACTGGCTTTTGGAATTTGGGTATATTCCAAGCTTTTGCACCGCCTGTTATAGAGAAGGGCGTACAGGTGATCGTTTCATGAGTCTTGTGAAATCAGGTCAAATTGGAAACTGCTGTCAGCCGAACGCACTAATGACACTTAAAGAATATTTGGAGGATTATGCTTCACTTGATACCAAAAAAAAGGGCGAGATGGTAATTGAAAATGAGATTCCTAATATAAAAAATGAAAAGGTTCGTACAATTGCAATAGAGCATTTAAAAGAACTTAAGGAAGGGAAGCGAGATTTCCGTTTCTGATATTACAAATTAACATTTAAACATAACCATAATCATAAAATACAGTAAAGGTGTGTGTCAAAGTAATTGACACATGCTTTTTACGTTCTCGCATTAAGTAAAATTTATTTAATAGCTCAGCAACTATAAAATTACATCGCATTTATTTTTATAAACAACATACACGGCGAAAACTAATAAATAAGAAAACGATTTTATTGAAAATATCTATTATAATGTAAATAATTATATTATAATAGATATTAACAAAGATTAAATATTAAAAGGTTTTAAATATTAATAATATGTTGAGGGGTGATATTTATGTATGATGTAATTATTATAGGAGCAGGAGTAGTAGGTGCAGCGATAGCAAGGGAACTTTCAAGATATAATCTAAAAATAGGCGTTTTAGAAAAAGAAGATGACGTTGCAACGAAAGCATCAAAAGCAAATAGTGGAATAGTTCATGGTGGATATGCTGCAAAGTACGGTACATTAAAAGGACGATTATGCGGAAAAGGAAACAAAATGTATAGAAGTCTTGAGGAAGAATTAAATTTTGGATACAGACAAACAGGAGCTTTAGTGATTGGATTTAATGAAGGTGACGAGAAAAAAATTACTGAGCTTTATGAAAATGGTCTAAAATTAGACTGTAATGATTTAGAGGTGATAAGAGGAGCGAGACTAAAAGGAATAGAGCCACACTTAAATAGTGAAGTAAAGGTAGCACTATATGCTAAAAGCGTAGGGGTAGCGTCTCCTTATGAATTTACAATTGCGTTAGTAGAAAATGCTATAACTAATGGCGTTGAACTTAAGCTTGAAAATGAAGTAATATCTATAGAAAAATTAGAAGATAAGTTTATTGTACATACTAACAAGGAGGATATTAAAGCAAGATATATTATAAATGCTGCGGGTTTGCATAGTGATAATATATCTAACATGGTAGGGATCGATGATTTTAAAATAACACCAAAGAGAGGCCAATATATTTTAATGGGAAAAGATCAAGGGCACCTTGTGAATACTGTTATTTTTCAAGTGCCTACAGATAAAGGGAAAGGGATATTAGTAACTACCACATATCATGGCAATTTTATGATAGGACCTAATGCAGAAGAAGTGAGTAATGGAGATGATGTGTCAACTACCGCTGAAACTTTAAAAGATGTCATTATGGCGGCTAGAAAGTCCATACCTGATTTTAATGTGAGAGGCGCATTAACTACTTTTTCAGGGATAAGAGCTAGTAGCAGTACGGGGGATTTTATCATTGAGGAAAGCAGAGTTAAAAGATTTATTAATGTGGCTGGGATAGATTCTCCGGGGCTTACATCATCGCCAGCAATTGCTGAGATGGTGGTAGAAATACTTAAGAATTCAGGAATGAATCTTGTGAAGAATAATAATTTTAATCCTTATAGAAAAGGAATAATAGTAAAAAAAGATAATAGTTTTGATGGAGAAGTTAATCATGAAGATAAATCAAAAAATATTATATGCAGATGTGAGCAGGTTACAGAGGCAGAGATTATAGATGCGCTTCATAGAAATATACCAATTAACTCTATAGATGCGATTAAAAGACGTACAAGAGCAGGAATGGGAACTTGCCAAGGGAATTTTTGTAAACCTAGAGTTAAGGCTATTATAGCAAGAGAACTGAATATTTGCGAAGATAAAGTGAACGTGCGAGGCAAAAGTGATTCTAAACCGCCTGTTAGAGCGGAAATAAATTTGATTAGGAAATTTGAATTTTAGCAAAGGATGATAAAGTAACAAACTACAACCTGGTAAGTTGTATAATGAAATGACCGAAGAGTAACAAAAAATAAAGACTCAAGAGAAATACTCTTGTATAATGTTAAGTGACTAAACCAACATATACGGGAGGATTTCAAATGAGTCAATTAGATTTTATCACACAGAGCAGAAAAGGTAAACACATAACATACGAGGAACGCATAAAGTTAGAAGCTTTACACAAAATGGGACTTAATTCAACTCGTATTGCGGAGCAAATAGGTGGGCGTTCAGAACGTACAATAAGGCGTGAAATTGCTAAAGGAATTGTAGAACTATTGAATAGTGACTTAACCACTCGCATGGAATATAGCGCAGAAATTGGGCAGTCAGAGCATGACAAACAAGGTACCGCTAAAGGTCCTGCATTAAAAATAGGAAAAGATCATAAATTGGTGAAGTACTTAGAAAAAGCTATTGGTATAGATGGCGAATCTCCGTATGCAGCTATTCAAAATATCACAAATAAAGATCTACAATTTGAAACAACTATTTGCTTCAAAACTGTGTATAACTATTTGGATAATAATTTGTTTTTAAATATAAGTAACAAAGATCTGCCTGTTAAAAAGAATGCTAAAAAGAGAAACTATAAAAAAATAAGATCAGCGTATAACAATACCAAAGGAACTAGCATATCGGAGAGACCTGCAGCGGTAGCTGCACGTGATGAGATAGGCCACTGGGAAATGGACACTGTAGTTGGCAAACAGGGTACAAAAACTGTCTTGATGGTGTTAAGTGAAAGAGTAACTCGTAAGGAGTTAGTCTTTAAAATACCATCTAAATCACAGGCGGCTGTCGTGAAAGAATTGGACAAATTGGAGCGTAAAATGGGAATGTTATTCTCGAAAACATTTAAAACAATCACCTGTGATAACGGCTGTGAGAACCTTGATTTCGAGGGTATTGAGAACTCAGTAAGAAATAAACGAAAGAGAACTAAAGTGTATTATGCTCACCCATATAGTTCATGGGAGCGAGGCACAAACGAAAATATCAATAAAATGATACGACGATTTATCCCAAAAGGTGTGGATATTTCAGCATTCTCTAAAAAACAAATTATGCGAATACAGCACTGGATCAACAATTATCCAAGAAGGATTTTCAACGGTTTATCTGCCAATATGATGGAACAGAAAACCATTACAACTTAACATTATATTTTTCTTGAAAATTTCGGACATTTTATATTGCAATCTACAACAAACTACAACCTTAAATATTATTATTTACAATTATCAATTGATATGCTAAAATTATTTATTATATCAAGACTCTGATTCTATTTATGATGATTTATGGAGGAGCTCAATGACAAAAGGACAAATTGAAGCGAAATTAAGCGAAGCAATTAGTAAATTTGAGATTGAACACATGGGTAGAGGCCCAGAAAAAATTCGGACAATCATATTTCAAGATTTAATAATAGTAAGACTTAAAGGATTTTTAAGTAAATCAGAAAAAAGCTTGGCTCGAAGCAAGGAAGGCGTCGATTTAATTAAAAGACTGAATATTGCTTTGTTTGAGAATGCAAGAGAAAATTTGGAAGAAACTATAAAATCTATAATTGATGTTAATATAGTAAGTACTTATTCTGATGTGAGTACCAAAACAGGTGAAAAAATTATAGCTATAATTGTAGACCAAGATATTGAAGAACGATTAATAAAATAATCATGGAAGACGCACTGAAGGGTCAATGACCAGTCAAGGGGTAAGCCAATAACAATAACTCTGAGTGAGGAGTTTTTGTTATTGGCTTTTTTATTGATTTTAATTTTAAAGGAGTATTATAAAAAACGAAGGGGATGATAATATGAAATTTAAGCAAAGGTGGATATATGTGATTTTGGGAATTATAATTATGATGTGCTTAGGCACTGTATACTCATGGAGTGTTTTTAGGATTCCAATTGAAAAGGCTTTTAATATAGGATCTACTCAAAGTGGCTTTCCTTACATGGTTTCTTTAGCAGCTTATTCATTTTTTATGTTTATAACTGGAAAATATTTAGAGAAATACAGTCCAAGAATGGTTGTTTCTATGGGTGCACTTCTTGTAGCATTAGGATGGATATTATCTGCATATGCACCAAATATATATATTTTAACTATAACATATGGGGTAATAATTGGCGCTGGCGTAGGCATAGCATATGGAGCTCCGATGACGGTAGTAGCAAAATGGTTTCCAGAAAAAAAAGGCTTAGTAGTAGGCATTGTATTAATAGGATTTGGGTTGTCACCACTTATAACAGCTCCACTTGCAAGAAATTTAATAGAAAGTTATGGAATAACAAAAGCTTTCCTAATATTAGGTGTATCTTTTGGGGTAATAATACCTTTGCTTTCGTATCCATTTAGATATCCGTCTGATGTGGAAAGTAAAAGTCTTGAAACAACTGCAAGCACAAAAATTCATATGAATGGTACGAATACTGCTAAAATGATTAAATCAAAAAACTTTAAAGGGTTATATGTAAATTTTATGATTGGATCAATGATTGGACTAATGTTAATTGGAATGACAAGTAACGTTGGTGTAGAACTCATTAAGCTATCCCCAAAAACAGTAGCTTTATTAATGATCGTATTTGCAGTTTTTAATGGAATAGGTAGACCTATATTTGGCTTGATTACGGATAAGTACTCGTCTAAAACCGCCATGCTAATTTCTTACGCACTAATTATTATCGCAGCATTATTAATGCTAGTGGCAAATGAAGGCAGTTTAGTATTATTTAGTATAGCGTTTTCGATATTTTGGTTTAATCTTGGAGGATGGTTAGCTATAGCGCCTACTTCAACTCTTGATATGTATGGAACGAAACATTATAGTGAGAATTATGGTGTTGTGTTTACGGCATATGGTATAGGAGCCATTATCGGGGTGTTGGCTTCTGGACTTCTAATGGATATCCTTGCGAATTATAATTATATTTTTTATTTTATAATTGGTTTATGTATTATGGGTATTCTTTCATCTAAAAGAATGATTAAAACGTAATCTAACAGAATTGCCCATTTTAGTGGGCTAGAGTTAAGAGATGATTGATAGTAATTTCTAAGTTATTATATTTAATGCTACGTAATATTAATATTACGTAGCATTAAATATAATACAGTAAACTTCATGATGAACAGAATAATGTATTAGTATAACTTTTGGTTGAAGAAAAACGTGAAGTAGGTAGTAGATATATTTCGAGTTAATTTAGAGCTTTGGTTATAGCTAACTTTGATAATCGTTTTAAAGGTAGAAGCCCAATAATTACACAGGTAATAATGGTTTCCACACTTAGGTATGAACCGTTATATAAAAGGGAGTATAAATAAACAGAGGTTCCTTTTGGAGCATAGCTTCCGAAGAACACTACTCCAGAAATAAAATGGCATGTAAATCTAGCTAGCATTGCTACGACTACGCCAATAAGTATGACCTTAGTATTACGTGATCTAAAGTAACCAACTATTCCAATGGCCATAAAAGGAAGCGGATAATCAAATAGTACTTGCACTGGATGGAGTGCGAAGGGTGCTACTAAAAAATTAATAATTCCAAATAAAAAACCTGTTAAAAACCCAACTTCAGGACCATAAAATAAGGATATAAGTATGATTGGAACCATGCTCCCAGCAGTAATGCTACCACCTTGTGGTAATTTTATAATTGTAATAAACTGCAATACAGTAGATAATGCAAGAGATATACCAACTAAAGTTATCATCTGCGTAGTAAATTTAATTTTCCTAACTTTCAAAACTGCATAGATTAATAACAAAACTCCTAATAGTGCAAAAAGAGCAATGGGGGTTTTTGTAATTTCAGCGATTCTTTCGGTAAAAGTCATTTTTATAGCCTCCATGTATTGTGCTACAGAAGTATTATGGCAAAAACAAAAAAACTATATTCAAAAAAGGAATATAGTTAATGTACTTATACATCATAACCGCTTTCCTCCGCTGGTATTATCCAGATCAGGTATAAGGGTCAATGAATTAAATATTCATATCTCAGCCATTAGGCACCCCTAGCACATATATTATTATTATAATTTAATTATATAGAAGTATATTATATTTTACAACCTGTTTTAGATATTTATGAATTAAAAGAAAATAATAAAATAAAGAAAATACCGGAAAAGATTGATTTTATAATCTGGATGGTATAAAGTTAATAAATGTAAGGTGATCAATTTAGCATTAGGGTTACAAAATACTCAGGGAATTTATTATTAAGGGGTTTTGTATTAGATGATGAAGATTAAAAAATAATATGTGTTTCCGAAAAAATACATACAAGGAGGTTATTATGAGAAAAAAAATAATTTTAATATTTACACTCGTTATTTTAATGTCTCTTTCGGGGTGTTCAAGATCGAAGACTGCTACAATAAAAAAAACTGCCCCAGTTAAACCAGCAACTGCAGTTGAACCCATTAAACCGGCTGAACCCGCTCAAACCTCTTCGATACCCGCTTTTGACAAGACTGCTGTTATGAAGGCTTCAGGAAAGAGTGTTCCAGTTTTAATGTACCATTCAATTGACTACGAAAAAGATAATCCTATTCGTCTTCCTGTTAAAAGATTTGAGGAGCAACTAAAATATTTAAAAGATAATGGTTATTATACTATTACACTTACAAATTTATATGAATATCTTATTAAGGATATACCAATACCTGAAAAATCCATAGTTCTTACTTTTGATGATGGTTATGAAGATAATTATACGGATATGTTCCCTGTTTTGAAAAAGTATAATTTTAAAGCAACAATTTTTGTTATTACTGGTAGTATTGATAAAAGTCCTAACTATATGACTTCGAAACAGCTTGTGGAAATGGAAAAATATGGAGTGGAAATAGGGAGTCATACCGTAAAGCATGAAAATTTAAAAGAGATGCCTAAGGATAAGCAACTAGAAACTTTAGTTAAATCTAAAAAAGATTTGGAAAAAATATTAAATAAACAAATAAAATTCTTTTCCTACCCTTATGGTGGATACAGCAAAACTTCAATTGAGGCTGTACGAGAAGCAGGGTATACAATGGCTTTTAGTACTGACGGCAGATGGTCTTCCAAAGAGGATGGTATACTTTCCTTACATAGGGTATATATAAGTTCATTCCATGACATGGAAGAATTTAAGAAACGTATTTCTAATACAGATTAAATTTTAATAAAGTTCAATATTTAGAGTTGGGTCCCTAAGTTACTAGGGGCCCAACTTTTATATGTATTATTCTAGGTACACCAAATTGTAAGGTGTCTCCTGATAAACATAATAATTTAACCAGTTTAAAAAAAGCAAACTTGAGTGACCTCTCCATTTTACGATAGGTATTTTTAATGGATCGTCTTTTGGATAATAATTTTTGGGGACATTTATATTTAAGCCGTTTGCTATATCCCTGTCATATTCATTTTTTAATGTTAATGGATCATACTCTGAATGCCCGGTTATAAAAATTTGTCTTCCCTTTTTTGCTGATACAATGTAAATGCCTGATTCCTCAGATTCTGATAAAATTTCAAGCTCATCTATCTTATCAATATCAACTTTTCTTATTTCAGTATGTCTTGAATGTGGAACATAAAATTCATCGTCAAATCCACTCAAAAGTTTAACGTTTTGCTTTGTTATTTTATGTTTAAACACTCCAAATACTTTACTATCAAGTTTATGTTTTTGCACTCCGTAATGATAATGAAGCCCTGCTTGAGCACCCCAACAAATATGCAAGGTAGAGTATACATTGTGAATACTCCATTCCATAATTTTTTTAAGTTCCTCCCAGTAATCCACTTCTTCAAAGGGAATACTTTCAATTGGTGCGCCAGTTATTATCATTCCATCAAATCTAGAGTTCTTTATTTCTTCAAAAGTGTTATAAAATTTAATTAAATGTTCCTGCGATATATTTTTACATGCATGGCTTGCAGGGTGAAGAAGAACTATATCAATCTGTAGTGGAGAGTTTCCAAGAAGTCTTAAAATTTGTGTTTCAGTATCGATTTTTGTTGGCATAAGGTTTAAAATCACAATTTTTAAAGGCCGAATATCTTGGTGAAATGCGCAGTCTTCTGTAATAGTAAAAATGTTCTCTTTATTTAAAGTTTTAAACGCTGGAAGATTGTCAGGTATTTTTATTGGCATTTGCATCCTCCTTGTAATTAGGCATCTTATAAAAAAAAGCTGCTTTCCTATAAGGAAAGCAGCATGATTAACTTTAATAAACAATAAAATTGTATTATAAAATTTGCTATCGTCCTTATCTTTCAGATTTTATAATCTGATGGAATTGACACCATTGCACTCCACTTAAGAATGCTGGTTGTCGGGCATCATCGGGCCAGTCCCTCTGCCGCTCTGGATAAGTTGTATTCAGTTGTTATTGCTTAGTATATTACTCGTAAAAGCAATTGTCAATAGGTAAAAATGTCTTTGTTTTATTTTTGACAATATTGAACATATGTGTTACGATTGCTACTGTTCATCGGAGGGTATATAGATAATTATATGCTGGATAAGATGGTTGGATAAAGCCAACTGCCTTATCCAGCATTTTTTTATTTTAGGAGGCACATATTATGACACAACAGAACATTTTAACAGAAGGAAAGGTTATTATGAAACAAGAGAACACTTTAACAGAGGGTAAGGTTATCCCAACGCTTTTAAAATTTGCATTTCCGTTTCTATTAGCAAGCTTGTTGCAAGCACTCTATGGTGCAGCTGATTTGTTGGTTGTTGGACAGTTTGATAATTCGGCGCAAGTTTCTGCTGTGGCAACAGGAAGCCAGATTATGCAGACAATCACAAGCGTTATCCTTGGATTAACAACTGGAGGTACTATTTTAATTGGCAACTATTTGGGTGCAAAAAAATATAAAGATATTGCAGAGTCAGTTGGAACTATCATTTGTACATTTGGTATAATAGCAGCTGTGTTGACTGTAATTATGGTGGTAATGACAGGTACTATTACAAATTTAATGAATACGCCAACAGAGGCATTTAAATACACAAAACAATATATTTTTATCTGTTCTTGTGGTATTCCATTTATTATAGGGTACAATGCGTTGAGTGGTATTCTGCGAGGGCTAGGCAATTCAAAAGCACCATTATTCTTTATTGCGGTAGCTTGCGTAACTAATATTATGGTAGATTTAATATTAGTGGGTGGGTTCCATATGGGGGCTCCAGGAGCTGCAATTGCTACTATAGCTGCTCAAGCTATAAGCTTCATAATTGGGGTGCTGTATATAAAAAAGATAGGTTTTAACTTTGAGTTTCATCGTAGTCATATTAGGATTGAAGCAGGAAAAGCAAAGAAGGTATTTAAGCTAGGATTACCAATAGCATTACAGGATGGTTTAATTAATATTTCTTTTATAATAATCACAGCAGTTATTAATGTAATGGGACTTACTGCTTCTGCATCTGTAGGTGTTGTCGAAAAAATAATTGTATTTACAATGCTTCCAACGATTGCATTTGCTTCAGCAATTGCAGCAATGACAGCTCAGAATATGGGGGCAGGAAAGAAGGAAAGAGCAAAACAATGTTTGTATATAGGCACGGGATGCTCATTAATATTAGGAATAATATGTTATGCATATGCACAATGGAATCCAACATCGCTTACAGCATTGTTTTCTAGGGATACAGCGGTCATAGAAACAGCTGCATTATATATTAAATCATACAGCATCGATTGCATTTTGGTATGCTTTGTATTTTGTATGAACTCGTTTTTTAGTGGTTGTGGTAATTCGTTATTTCCAATGATTCACAGTTTAATTGCTACATTTATCATTCGTATACCGTTATCTTTTGTTTTAAGTAAAATAGTAGGTATGACTCTATATGAAATTGGATTTGCTTCTCCTCTTGCAACATTCGCATCACTTGTAATGTGTATAATCTACATTAAATCAGGTAAATGGAATAATAATAAAATTATTTATTGAGAAAATTATATAATATAATGTGAAAAGTAAAAAAATGATTTCTGTGCACAACACAGAAATCATCTTTTTGATTCAGCATAGACTTATTTAAAATTTTTATTTACAAAGGGTATATTTTTATTTAAATATTTCTTTTCATAGTGGCTATACATAAACCAGGCAACAGCCCCAAAGAATACTGGGCCACCTATACTCTGAAGCGTTATGATCAATTTTCCTTCCAGTGCTGGTTGTATTATTGAGAAGAAGTTTGCAAATCCAACAGTGAACATAACAACTATTGTCCATATTAGTGCACTTCTTTCAGTTTTGAATATTTCAAAAGGCTTAATAATATCTTTGTTTTTCTTAAATGGTGTAAAAGCAAAAGCTATAAACATGTATGGAAGAGTCATAGCTACATTAGTCATAGCTACTAACACAACGAAAAAACCTGACATATTCTCTCCACCAAAGGATACAAGAGCAATAATAACACAAACTATTGTAGCTTGAATCCACATAGCCCTTTGAGGCATTCCATTTTTCATTTCTGCCATTTTCCCAGGCCATAATTTAGCTGGAGTACCTTCAATTAATTGCTTTAATGGAGAAAACATTAATGTAAAGAATGCACCGGCTAAAGCTAAGAACATTGAAAGCCCAACGAATCTAGCTACTCCATGCGCCAAAGCTAAACATGTTGCTTCGCTTGCACCGAATGCACTACCAAGAGAATACCCTAGGTTACTCATTACTACATAACCAACATTACCTAAGTGAACGCCATTTCCAGTCATAACAGTTGACCAGTTAGTAAATATACCAACAAGGAATAGTCCAAGTGCGTATCCAACTGAGATAATAATTGCTGAAATAACAACACCCTTAGGGAAGTTTTTTTCAGCATTTTCTGTTTCGTCAACTAGTCCTCCAACAACTTCAATACCACCATAAGCAAATATAGCAAATACTACGAAAGCAAATGATGAAATCATATTTCCAGAATAAGCAGGATCTGGCGAGGATATGAATGAACTAAGTCCAGTTATTGGCTGAGCTAACTGGCCATGATTTCCTATAAGGACTAGTAGAGATCCGACTAATAATACTACGTTTAACAATGCAACTGCAGTGCCACCTAGTGATGTTACCTTTTTAATTTTATCTAATCCCTTAGTTGATATAAATGTAACAAATATTATCCAAAGCATTCCAAGTATTCCTAAAGTTTTAGGGCCGGTTAATCCAAATAAGGCCCAAGTCTGTGTTGTGTCTTTTCCAAATATTGCATTTGATATTGGAACCCAAACTCCTGAGGCAACGTTAACCATCCAAATTACATAAGATGCATACCACATGAACGTTGCCATAAACGCAAATTTAGCCCCCACTGATTTTTCCATCCATGAGTAGATTCCACCTTTTTCATCCTTGAAAGCTGCACCAAACTCAGATAGCATGAAAGCAAAAGGAATAAAAAATGTTATTCCAGACAGTATGTACCAAGGAATGGCAGCATAACCCATTTTATAGAATGATCTGGGAATGTTGTTAAATCCATAAACCGAAGTAAAAATCATTAAAACTAATGATACTAATGTTAAATGTTTAGTACTTTTTACTTTTTCCGACATGTTTTTTCCCCCTTTAATGTAGACGATCTAAGTTAATTTACTTTGTTAATATCATTATATAGCAACTGGTAAAAAATTCAATAGCAAAGGGGCATTTATAGTTAATAATTGGAAGAAAGTCCAATATATACTATGGTGATTAGGTAAATAGTGCATAAGGTAAGAAAAGAGGATATAATAAAGGAAGCTTTGAAACTAACTTTTTATTGTAAATCCATTTAAATAAAGGGGAAGATGATGATAAAAACAAATGCTATGCGAATTTTAGATAAAGGGAATGTAGAATACAATGTTATAACTTATGATATCAAAGATGATAAAATAGATGGAGTGTCTGTGGCAAATAAGATAGGTAGAGATGAAAAGTATGTCTATAAAACTTTAGTGACACATGGAATTTCTAAAAATATTTATATTATATTAATTCCAGTTAGAGAAGAAATAGACTTTAAGAAAGTAGCTAAAGTAACTAACGAGAAAAGAATAGAAATGTTAGATTTAAAGGATCTTCAAAAGGTTACAGGATATGTTAGAGGGGGGTGTTCCCCTATAGGTATGAAGAAACAGTATAAAACATTTATTGATAAAAGTGCTCTCGAAATAGATACCATAATTGTAAGTGCCGGAAAAATAGGAGTTCAAGTAGAAATCAACGCAAATTTATTAAAGGATAATGTGGAGGGTGAGTTTGCTTTTTTAGTAAAGTAATCTAACAATTATTCTGAGGGATTATCCAATCGGGATAATAAATTATCATAGGGTGGTGTATTAGCAATTTTAAAATAGGGGATGTTAATGATAAATTACGTTTCTAAAAACTTTTAACGACATTTCAGAAGGAAAGTCTCACACTTCTATAAGTGGGAGTAACTACTATAAGTGGAAGTGTTTGCACAATTGGGTGTAAAATATATGCAATTACGGTTTAGATAAGAAGAAGTTGAACTTAGGTTACAAAAGAATGTGAATAAAAAAATTGGCAAAAGCCAGATAGTGAACTACTGAAATATATATTTCAGTAGTTTTTTGAATATCGAGCATTTTTAATATTACTTGTAATTTATTTCATTATCGGATTTCAATTTAAAGATGAAATGTTGATACAACAGTTGTTAGTACTATATTAGGTACTTTTATTAATTAATCAATATTTTTTATTATTCTACAAGGATTTCCAACAGCGATAACATTAGCTGGAATATTTTTTGTAACCACGCTACCAGAACCTATTACGCTATTATCCCCAATAGTTACACCGGGATTTATTATAGAGCCACCACCAATCCATACATTATTACCTATAGTTACAGCTTTTGTATAATCAGCATTTTTGGGCCTTAATTTGGGATCAATTAAATGAGTTGCAGTAAATATGCTTACATTAGGAGCACACAATACATCATGTCCAATTTTTACAAGTCCATCATCTAAAACCAAAAAATTAAAATTCGCATAGAAATTTTCTCCAATTTCAATATTAGTGCCATAATCACAATGAAAGGGAGGTTCTATTTCAAAATTCCCGCCTATTTCTCCAAGTAGTTTTTTAATAATATTTATTCGCTCGATTGTTTCCTCGGGATCTGTATTATTATATAGTTTTGTAAGATGCCTAGCTTTATTTCTTAAGAGTACTAAATCTTTATCATAGGCATTATATATTTCACCATTTAGCATCTTTTGTTGTTCATTCATTTTATACACTCCTTATTATACTTAGTTAGTATGAGTATAGCATAGTAGAATAAACAGTAGAATTAAAGAGCCAATAAAGCTTAATATAGAAAGTAAAGTGATTAGAAATGGAACCATGTGATATGTCTTTAAAGTATATGATATACAGCGAGAATAAGGGGCGCGTTTCACAAGAATTTGGAAAGGAAATTATGGCAAAATAAGCATGGAAGAACAAAAAACTAAGTCACTTAGATTATTTATGTGACTTAGCCTAATCATATGATTTTGCTCGAATCTAAGTAGAAAATTATTTTTTTACATTGTCTTTGTCCGGCATAGGCATCATATGGTGCATATGCATCATACACATCATACACATCATATGCATCATATGCATCATACAGTTCTGCATCATAGGATCCATTGGTGTCTGATTCATAGGCATCATTGACATCATAGGATTCATTTGATTCATAGGCATCATTGACATCATAGGATTCATTTGATTCATAGGCATCGTAGGATTCATTTCTTTCATGTTTTTACAGTCCATTGAATAATTTTTCATAAAAATCTCCTTATAAAAGTTATACACAATATATTATTATGTAAAATAACATTTTATGTTACTACCTTTTCTAATTTAAAACATACTTCTAAAGAATCTTTATTGTTTTATATATAAGTAATTGTAAGTAGTTAAAGAGAACTACATGATTACAAAATTTCAAAATAAAATTAAACCATTAAAAAATGCGATTTTTTAATGGTTTAATATTTGTGATACTATACTATTTTTTTAATTCCGTTTTTCCTGTCAATTTACTTTTGGCATCCATTTTGAATGTAGATTTAGATTCATCAGTAGTAAAATATATATTTCCGTCAACGGTAGCATCTTTTAACTGAAAGTTATTTGCAGAAACATAAAGATCACCTTTGAAAGTCCCATGTTCTATACTGCCGTTAACACTATTGATAGTTAATTTTGGAACAGTTAAAGTGAATCTAGCAGTTATGTTTTTATTCTCATCTTGGCTGTATAGAGCTATCTTACGTTGTATAATATCTTTGCCACTATCATCTTTTTTACCGTTTTTATACTCACCATCAACTACAAGATCTTTATCAATAGCTAAATCCTTTGTTATTGCAATAATCCATGTCCCCTTGCTACTTATAGCCTTTTCAAAAGTAGCTGTAGTATTTACTATTGAAGCTGTAGTTACTACATTTGGGGTTGTTTCTGGCGGTGTTGTTTGTTTTGGGGGTGCAGGTTGCTTAGCACATCCTACAAACAACACAGTTAATAGAGCTGATGTTAATAGTACAATTTTTGATTTCATGAAAAATCCTCCTTATTAGTAAAATAATTATCGGTTTAAATGTAGTATAACCAAAATCATAAAAATTCATGTTTTTAAATAAATTATATTTAAGTAAAAGTCAGATATGATTATTTTGAGATAATTGTTTTGATTTAGTTCTCATAATTATCTTTATATAATAATATTACTAGTATAGCGGTTATAAAGATTATTATCATTGAAGTAAATAGAAAAGCAGATAGATGAAACTAAACATTAGATTTCATACGCTGTTTTTTATGGTATAATTTTCTTGGATGTACTAATAATAAATTATAAATAAAGTAAGCAAAATCAATCCGTGCAGAAGGCTACACGAGATATTGGAAGGAAGTGAGTATTTAGTGAATTTGAGTACTTGTTGTACACTTACTCGCTAAAAATAAATTATGAATAATGAATTATTAGAAAAATATGCTCTTTTATTGGTAAAAACAGGAATTAATATTCAAAAGAATCAAACACTTGTAATCAACTCGCCTATAGAGTGCGCGTCTTTTACTAGAATTGTTTCTCGAAGTGCTTATATAGAGGGTGCTAGGGAAGTAATTATAAATTGGAGGGATGAATTATCCTCAAAAATTAAATTCATGCATGCGCCAGAAGAGGTTTTTGAAGAATATCCGGAATGGCAGAGAGATTTTTACTTATCTAATGCACGAATGGGCGCAGCTTTCTTAAGTATTTCAGCCTCTGATCCTGAACTTATGAAGGATGTTAATCCGCAGAGATTGTCAAAAGCACATAAAGCAGCTAGTACTGCAATAAAAGAATACAGAGATAGGCTTATGAGTAATAAAAATGTATGGTGTGTTGCATCAATTCCAACTTTATCCTGGGCAAAAAAAGTTTTTCCAGAATTATCAGAGGATAAGGCAATGGAAAAACTTTGGAACTCTATATTTAAAACAGTAAGGGTTGATACAGAGGATCCTGTTGCTTCATGGGAAACTCACAAAAGCAATCTAAAAAAAAGTATGGACTTTTTAAATTTGAATAACTTTAAATATTTGCAATATAAAAATTCATTGGGTACTGATCTTAAAATTGAGCTTCCAGAAAATCATTTATGGCTTGGAGGATCAGATTATACCCCAGAGGGCATAGAGTTTATAGCTAATATGCCTACTGAAGAGGTATTTACACTTCCTAAAAAAACTGGAGTTAATGGAATAGTAGTAAGCTCAAAACCTTTAAACTATAATGGAAATCTAATTGAAGAATTTTCACTTACTTTTAAGCAGGGAAGAATTGTAGATTTCAAAGCAAAAAATGGTTATGATATTTTAAAGAGCATTATTGAAACCGATGAAGGATCTTATTATCTTGGTGAAGTGGCTTTAGTACCATATGATTCTCCAATATCAAATTCAAATATACTATTTTATAATACACTTTTTGACGAAAATGCATCTTGCCATTTGGCTATTGGGAAAGCATATCCAGTATGCATAAAAAATGGTGAAAATTTAAGTAGTGAGGAACTTGCAAAACTAGGGGTCAATGATTCCTTTGTGCATGAAGATTTTATGGTTGGCACAGGAGATTTGCAAATAATAGGTATTACAGCAGATGGAAAAGAAATACCTATATTTAAGAGTGGTAATTTTGCATTTTAACCACATTTCAGAAGGAAAGTCTACTACTTCTATAAGCGGGAGGTAACTACCCTAGCAAAAATAAAACTTCAGTGGGATTATAAATATCCTTCTGGAGTTCTTCAAAGCTGTGCAGCTACCCAGGAGATGATTTAAAGGATAGAGATAAATATTATTTCACTATGGTATGATTTTATAATGATATAAAAAAATGATTGTATAAAAAAGTAAAAAAATATTGTACATGCATTCATAATATGTTAATATAAGTATATAATAGTAATTAATAATTGCTATCTAGAGAATCTAATATGATAAACAGCATATCCTCTTTTAAGGAAATTATTGTTAATCAAATTTAGATTTTAATTTCCAAATAAAAGGAGGAATATTTAAAATGGAAGACAAAAACTTAATTTGTAAAGATTGTGGGAAAGAATTCGTATTCACTGAGGGCGAACAAGCTTTCTACAAAGAAAAAGGATTTGAAAATGAACCACAAAGATGTGTTGATTGCAGAAGAGCAAGAAAACAACAAAATGATAATTCATCTTTTAGAAGATAGTATAAATAAGTGCAAAGCCCTATAAAACTTTGGTTTTATAGGGCTTTTTTTATTTTCTAGGAAATTGTAAAAGTGCATAAGGTAGTGAAGTGGAAACTACAAACTAAAAAACTCCAGAAACATTCTGGAGTTTTTCTAGCGATAAAAATATTATTTGTTATGAGATAATTTAGAGCGTTTAGTCAATTTGTCATTATTTGCATCAATTTTCACGCCATTTTCAATTCCTATATCACCACCGCTTTGGGGGAACATTTTTCTCAGTTCGGCGTTAGTTTTTTTATCAGTTTTCATGTGACTTTTATTATTGTCCATAAGTATTACCTCCTTTTATATTAGGGTTATATAATAATATAACCTAATAATCATAAAAATATTTGCATGAGGAAGTTACTATAAATAGTAGAGATATTTTTACCTTTTTAAGTAATTAAGTAAAATAATATTTTGTGAAATTTGTATTTAACAATTTTAAATAGAGGTGTAATATTAATATGGAATATTTTTTATATGATTTAAAAATAATTTAGGAGGAAGTGACGTAATATGCCTTTTAATGTATACGATAGAAATAGGAAATATTTAGGGTTTATTCAAGCTGCATATCCACAATATACAAGTGTATTTATGGTTGCTAACACAGATATTAAGTTGGAAGAGAAGGATTTTAATAAAAGCAAAATAAAATTGGAGTTAGCTAGCTTTTTGGGCTGTAAAAACATTTTAGGGAAAATTAATGAACCAAGATTAAGCAAAAGCATAGATAATGTAATGAGAAAAGAATTTGGAAAATTTAAAGATAATACCTATGAAGAATTGTTGAAATTGGTATATCTTAGAATATTACGTTGTGAAGAAAAATTTCATTATAAAAGCATCCCAAATGAAGAAATCAATGCATATTTCTTGGTGGATATTAATAATGTTATAATTGAAAATGATTCAATAATTATGAATGAGGATACAGTATATGTTAGTAATGAAAAAATAGGAAATGATATTCCTATGGTTGCAAAGATTATTGATTATCCAAGAATACAAATTGATAGCATGACCTCAGGACAGGGGTTGCTATTAGGGGCAGACATTGCAGATTTGGCGGGAAGAAACCATATTCACAGGACAAAACTAAAAATAAAATCAGGAAATTTTGTATGTGATCTTAATTTGCCTGTAGAGTTATACTTGAAAAAGGGTGATACAATTCAAATATATGTATATAATAAGGTTATTAAAAGGATATTTTGCGATGGTATAATATATGAATTCTAATAATGTTTAGGGTTTAATACGAATGAAGACTGGAGAAATGAAAATGTATATCAATGAAACGAAATTAAAAGTAAGGTATGTAGAGACGGATCAAATGGCGATTGTGCATCATTCAAATTATTACTCTTGGTTTGAAGTAGGTAGAACGGAGTATATAACAGAAATAGGCATGACCTATAAACAGGTGGAAGAAAATAATATTATGTTACCAGTGGTAGAGAGCTCTTGTAGGTACATAGAAGGTGCAAAATATGAAGATATAATTATAATTCAAACATTCATGAAAGAGCTAAATGGGGCTAAGGTAATATTCAATTATAATGTTATTAGAGAAAATGACGGGAAAATCTTAGCTAAAGGCAGTACAACTCATGCTTTTGTTAATGAAAAATTTAGAGTTGTAAATCTTAAAAAAGTTAATATGGAGATGTGGAGTGGATTTGAAAAACTCTTTGAAAAGATAGAATAATGTACGATTATTCTATCTTTTCATTATAAATTATTCAACAAGCTTTGAAAAATAATGTTTAGGGATAAAGCCTTTCTTAATACCTTCTGTAACTAGCAAATAGGTTGCAGTAGTATCAAATCTAGCATCGTGAAAATTTGAAGTATCTCCAAAATATTCATTGCTTTTTAAATTTATATGAGTCTCATTTAACTTAAGAAATTTAATAGTTTCTGATAATTTTGGGTTTTTATATCCACCTCTTGAAGTAAGAAGTTTGCATATATCTTTATAATATTTCATTGTACAAAAAGTATGGCTAAGATTTAGCTTATGCCCACAACTTTCAAGTTCATGAGTTAAAAATTTTATATCAAAATTAACATTGTGTCCTATAAGAATGTCTGCGGTTAAAAAGTCATCAATAAAATCTTCGTGAGAATCTTCAAAAGTTTTGCCATTGCTTAGTTTAAATAAAGCCTCTACACTGAAACCATGCACATCTTGCGCAGATGGCTCTATATAATCTACTGTAAAGAAGATATTTTTACCTATTGTTTTTGTTGGTTTATAATTAGTATCAACAAGGATATAACTTAGTTGACATATATTACCTGGCCTTATGCCAGTAGTTTCTGTATCAAAAAAAATCATTCGCATTAGAGACCCTCCTGTAGTTATCACCTAGGTGTATATTTACAATTAATAGAATAATGTATAAAGGCTATTTAAAGTATTTCAACATTTCGTATTAATTAAAAATAACCTTATAGTAATTATAGCATAGATAATATATCTTTATATATTATAGAATGTTGTATATACTATTTATAAAGCCTTCTTTAATCATGTGTGAAAAATAGACTAGGCTAGTTATTTTTAGATATATTGGGTGAAATGGAGTTAATATGTATGATCGAATTGTTAAGAAATCTTACTAATAATTTAGGGTATGTGATTCTTATTGCTTTTTTCGTTTCTAGGATAGGGAGCTTTAAGAGGATCGTTCAAAAAGATGAGTTCAAAAAAAAAGATCTAATTATGCTCTCAATAATTTTTGGAACATTTGGAATTTTAGGGACCCACACGGGAACAGAGTTTAATGGAGCGATTGCTAACACTAGAATTATTGGAGTAATGGCAGGGGGAATATTATGTGGTCCTTTTGTAGGAATACTTGCAGGGGTTATAGCTGGAATCCACAGGCTACTAGTAGATGTAGGAGGGGTTACATCAATACCTTGTACAATCGTAACTATAATTTCAGGAATAGTTGCAAGTATAATATATAAAAAATCAAATGAAAATAACAAGTGGTTGTATGGGCTAATTGGTGGGATTCTAATTGAAACGTTAGAAATGATTTTAATACTTGTGATGGCACATCCTTTTAGTAGGGCCTTAACAATTGTGGAAAGTATATATTTACCTATGAGCTTTACAAATGCCATAGGAATCACAATCTTAATATTAATAATTCAAAAAATACATAAGGAAAAGGAAGAAATCGCAGCAAAACAAGCACAAATAGCTTTGGAAATAGCTAATAAAACATTGCCATATTTTAGAAAAATGCAAGAAAATTCATTTGAAGAGATATGTGGAATAATAAAAGATTCAATTCATTCAGATGCAGTATCTATAACAAATAAGGAGTATATATTAGCTCATGTAGGTGTAGGAGCTGATCATCATATAAGAGGAAAACGGATTGTAACAGAAGCTACAAAAAAAGTTATTAGAGAGGGAAACTTACTTTCTTTAACTAATGCAAAACAGATAGATTGTCCTAATGTTAAGTGCAATTTGAAATCCGCAATCATTGCTCCTTTGAAGGAAGGAGACGAAATGATAGGAACATTAAAAATATATTATTGCAGCGAGGATGCAATTTCCTTTAGAAATATAAACTTAGCCGTAGGATTATCCCAACTAATTTCTACTCAATTAGAAATTAGTAAATTAGGAGAGCTAAAGAATATGGCAAATAAGGCTGAAATAAAGGCGTTACAAGCTCAAATAAACCCTCATTTTTTATTTAATGCACTAAATACTATAATTTCATTTATTAGACTTGATCCTAACCGTGCAAGAGAGTTAATTATAAATTTATCCACTTACTTGAGATATAATTTAGAAACAGGAGAAAATCTCGTAGATATTTACCGTGAACTAGAGCAGGTTAAAGCATATATAGAGATAGAAAAAGCAAGGTTTGGAGAAAAACTTCATGTAATTTATGATATTGAAGACGATTTAGATGTCAAGATTCCAAATCTGATCATTCAACCAATAGTTGAAAATTCTATTAAACATGGTATTTTAGAGGGGAAAGGATACGGCAGCGTGACAATTGAAATTAAAAAAATTGCGGCTGGTGACATTACAATAGTAATTGAAGATGATGGAGTTGGAATTTCAAAAGAGATTATAGAAAAAGTCTATGAAGGTAAAATGGAAGAAAATAAAATAGGCATGTCAAATGTTCATAATAGATTAAAGTATATTTATGGTGAAGGATTAAGGATAGAAAGACGTACGAGTGGTACTAGAATCAATTTCAATGTGAGGGAAATAAGGGAGTGACGATATGAATTGTATTATTGTTGATGATGAATATCCTTCAAGAGAGGAGCTAAAGTACTTCATAAATAATTTCAGTAGTATAAAAATAATGGATGAATTTGATGATTCTATTAAGGCATTAGAGTTTATTGAGCAAAACAAACCGGATATTATTTTTTTGGATATCAATATGCCTAAATTAGATGGAATGGCATTAGGTAAAATTATTAATCACTTCCCGAAACATTACCTTATTATTTTTATTACGGCTCATAAAGATTATGCTGTAGATGCATTTGAAATTCAGGCTTATGATTATATATTAAAGCCGTATTCAGAAGAGCGTATAGTTAGTACATTAAAAAATATTGAGAAATTTTTCGATAAAAAAAGTATAAATAATAAAATAACACTTTGGAAAGATAATAAAATGATGGTGAGGAGTATGATTGATATTTCTTATTGTGAAGCAAGAGAAAGAGAAACATTAATTTATATTAAAGGAATGCAATACAATATAAATTGTAGCATTTCTGAGTTCTATAAAAAGCTTCCAGAAGAATTCTTTTTTAGAGGTCATAGATCATATATTATAAATACTGATAAAATAACTGAAATAATTCCATGGTTTAACAATACCTTTATGTTAAAACTGCAAGGTGAAGAAGTACATATACCGGTAAGTAGAAATAATATAATTGAGTTTAAACAACTAATGGGCATATAAAAGTACTCCATGCGCTTTTTTTGTTTTTTCATGTATAAAACTGTATTTAATTCTTAATAATATATTATAATTATGTAAATATAATATAATTATGTTAATAAATTGAAATGTAATTATAAATATTGAGGAGGAGTTAAAATGGTATCGTTTATTTTAGCAATTATCGCCCTTATAGTAGGTTATTTTATTTATGGTACAATTGTAGAAAAGGCCTTTGGGGCAGATGCTGTTGCAGCTCCGCAGGAGATGATTTAAGGCATATGAAAATAAAGATGATTGTTACAAAATAGTATATTAACGGACTTTTTATAAAATATAGACCATATATTGCAAATTTACAAACAATGGGTATATAAAAGCACTTTATGTGCTTTTTTTGTCGTTTCATGTATGAAAGCGTATTCAGTTCTTAAAAATACATTATAATTTAGTTGATAAATAATTAGGGGGAGTTCAAATGGTATCATTTATTTTAGCAATTATAGCGCTTATAGCAGGTTATTTTATTTACGGCACAATTGTAGAAAAAGCTTTTGGAGCAGACGAGTCAATTAAAACACCCGCTGTAAGGCTAGCGGATGGTGTAGATTTTGTTGAAATGCCTGGATGGAAGATTTTCTTAATTCAATTTCTTAACATTGCAGGATTAGGACCTATATTTGGAGCAATTGCAGGTGCAATGTGGGGTCCAGTTGCATTTTTGTGGATTGTCTTTGGATGCATCTTTGCAGGTGGAGTTCATGATTACTTTTCAGGTATGCTATCAGCAAGACATGATGGTGCAAGTATTCCTGAAGTTGTAGGAAAATATCTTGGTAAAGGATTTCAAAACTTTATGAGAGTGTTTTCGGTAATAGTTTTAATACTAGTAGGAGTAGTTTTCGTAACTGGACCAGCAGGTATATTAAAAGATTTAACAGGTATGAATTTTCAACTATTAGTTTATATAATATTCGCATATTATTTACTGGCAACAATGGTTCCAATAGATAAGCTTATTGGAAAAATATATCCTATATTTGGATTTTGCTTGTTGATTATGGCAGTTGGTATTGCTTTTGCTTTAATCTTTGGTAGGTACCATATTCCAGAAGTGACACTATCAAATTTGGTTAATATGCATTCAAATTCAGATAAAAATCCAATATTTCCTATGTTATTCATAACTATTGCTTGTGGTGCTATTTCGGGGTTCCATGCAACTCAATCGCCTTTAATGGCAAGGTGTATAAGTAGTGAAAAACAAGGTAAAAAGATATTTTATGGTTCAATGATCGTGGAAGGTATAGTTGCATTAATTTGGGCAGCGGCAGCAATGAGTTTTTTTGGAGGAGTAGATCAGTTAAATGCTACTATGGCGATTAGTGGTCATACAGCAGCGTGGGTAGTAAACGAATCTTCAATTAGTTTGCTTGGAAAAGTTGGTGGAATCTTGGCTATACTCGGGGTTGTAGCATGTCCTATAACTTCTGGTGATACAGCGTTTAGAAGTGCAAGATTAACTTTGGCTGATGCATTTAAATTTAGTCAAGGTCCTATTAAAAACAGATTTGTAATTAGTATTCCACTATTTGTGGTAGGATTTATATTAACTAAGATGGATTTTGCAATAATATGGAGATACTTTGGATGGTCTAATCAAACTTTAGCTACTATAGTATTATGGACAGCGGGTATGTATATGGTTAGTATGGGTAAAAAACACTGGATGGCAACGGTGCCGGCTACATTTATGACAGCCGTATGTACTTCTTACATCTTAATTGCCCCAGAGGGGTTTAAACTTTCACAAAATATTTCATACACGATCGGGATTATAGGAGCAATTGCAGCAATGGTAATTTTCTTGATTGCATCAAAAAAGGTAGAATTAAAAAGCAACATTAATATATAAAATTTCTTTTGAATCTCATTACAAAATAAAGGCTGTTAACATAAATATTATGTTGACAGCCTTTAAAATTCCTTTAAAATTCCTTTGAAATTTCATTTTTTACAATTTCACCATTGACCATTACCAATGCTACTTTACTTCTTAAATCAAAGGGATGTCCACTATATATAACAATATCGGCATCCTTTCCAATTTCCAAGCTTCCAACAATGCCATCTATGCCAAGTATTTCTGCAGCATTTATAGTTATTGCCTTAAGGGCCTCTTCTTCATCCATACCCTCTCTTGATGCAATGCCAGCACATACTGGGAGATATTGAAGTGGGATAACAGGATGGTCTGTCATTATGGCTACTTTTATACCCGCTTTTGATAAAATTCCAGGCGTTTTAAAAGTTAGATTTTTAAGTTCTACTTTTGATCTATTAGAAAGCGAGGGACCTAATATTACACCCTTTTGAATGCCTTCTTTTAAATAATCTATAATTAAGTGGCCTTCTGTGCAATGATCAAGGGTTATATCTATATTAAATTCCTTTGCAATTCGAAGAGCAGTAAGGATATCATCAGCTCTATGAGCATGAGCTTTTAGAGGTATTTCTTTTTTTATGACCTTTGCTAAAGCTTCCATTTTCATGTCAAATTCAGGCGTTTTATCAGGATTTTCACCAAAGGCGACTTTCATAGCAAGACACTCATTTACAATCATATCATCAATTCTATTTCCATAGGTTTTAATAACCGTAAACTGTCCACCAATTACATTGGCGCTACCTGGACCAGTTGCAACGGTTGTTATTCCAGCGTCGATTGCATCTTTGAAACATATATCCATAGGATTAATAGCGTCGATTGCTCTTAAATGAGGGGTAACTGGGTCAACAGCCTCATTACCATCAGCACCTTCAAAGCCCATTCCGTCTTCCCACATTCCAAGATGGCAGTGTGCATCAATCATTCCTGGCATAACAAACTTATTTTTAACATCGATAATTTCTGCGTTACGGGGTGGATTTACGTCATTTGCAATAGCAATAATTTTACCATGATCGATTAAAATCATTCCATTTTCAAAATCCTTATTTGCCATACTGTGTATATTGGCATTTTTAATTAAAATCATATAAACAACTCCTCAATTATTAGATATACTAACATTTCTATAATGAAATTATTATACTAATACTATTATAACATTGATTAGTAAATATTGTAAAAAGATTTTATGGGGAATTTAGAGATTAGATACTATAAAAAAGCTGATTAGAAATTGAAATTTCTAATCAGCTTTTTTGTTTATTCTAAATTATTTTTTTTGAAATTAGAAAGACTTTTTAATATTTAGACAAATGTAACAAAGTAAGTTATCGTCTGTGTTCAACCAAATCAATTGCTCCTAACACAATGTGAGCAAGCCCGAAGCCAATAACACCTGCTTCAATCATAGGAAGCATATTTTTTTTATTCATACTGTTTTTTGAAAATGATGCTCCAGCCGTAGTAACAACTGCACCTAACATAGTTGGAATTAATCCTTCACGCATATTAAAAGACCTCCCTTTTTAATAATATGTTAATATATTTTACAAATATGAGATTATTAATACTATAAAATATATAGAATATAGTCTACATATTATTAAATATGGATTATAATGTATTCACATTTTATATTCATATTTAATAGTTTTAGAATAAAAGTTATCTTCTAGGTAAAAATAAGATATTACAATATTTTATTAAAGTTTAGAGGAGGTAAATAAAAGTCTATGAAAAAAACAAAATTGCCAAAAGGTCAGCATGAAGAGGAAGTTGAAAATATAAAAAATTTGCTTGAAGAAGGCAAGGGCATGATTGAAATTTTAAACTTAACAAGTTTAAATGAAGAGGAAGTCATACAGATTAATGATAAAATTAGAGGAAAGAATAAATAATAAAATGTATTAGTATTAAACAAAATAATATGTAAAAGATAATAAGGTAATGAGGCATATTAAAATAAATTTAAGGAGGAAAAATTATGGCGAAAAAAGGAATGAGTAGACCGCAAGCTCAGCCTAAAGGTGATAATAATAAGAAAATGAAGAAAGACGATGCTAAAAGGGTTCCAGTGGTAGGTAAATAAAGAAAATATAAAAAACTGCTTATTTTATAAGCAGTTTTTTATTATAAATCAATTACCACCATGTTGACTCAACATGGCGGTTAATTATAATTAGGGACTTAGTTGTAATCTAAAATTTGGTAATTATTCATATAACCCAAATCCGGTAATAACAACCATATCCCAATCAGTTTCTTCATTTTTAATCCAATGGTATTCAATGCAAAGTTCTTTTAACCAGGCATTAAGGCCACTACTTTTCTTGCTTACGTTCGGGGATTGTCTTCCAAAATTTTCCCTAATCATTTCAAGTAATTCTATTTGGTCTTCTTTTCCTAGCTCTTTATCTAGCATGTCGTCTATAACGTCACAACACTTTTCATAACATTTTTTGTCTTCAACATACAATTCGTCCGCAAGTAGCTGTCTTTTATTATTTAAAGTGTGTTGTACATTTTTAATTTCATCTAAATTTGATAAGTATTTCTTAGCTATGTTCATAGCGGAAATCTCATTATCTATTCTAACTATTGCTCTTTCTAATTTTGCATTTCTCATTTTAATCTTCCTACTTTACATTTTTTATTTAGTCATTAACTAAGGCATCTTAAAAAAATAACTAGTAAGCATGATAGTCTATTTTTTAGATGGCTAATGACAATAGATTAATTATATCATTAAATTCACTATGATACAAAACTCTACTTAAATAACCTCATCCTAAAAATCAAAATTTTATAAATTAATTAACCCTGGTAATTTATATGGTGTAAAATTAAATTAGTATTATGTATAAAATATCTTTTAAAATTTTAAAAAGTATGGTAAATTTATAAAAACAGAAAATTAAATTAAATATTAGAATGAGATGGGGAGTGGTTATATGAACAGTAGAAAAGAATATTTAAAAGGTGTAACAAAAATTGTGGTAAAGGTAGGAACTTCAACATTAACCCACTCTACAGGATTATTAAATTTTAAACGTATTGAAAATCTTATAAGACAATTGGCAGATATTCATAATCAAGGAATTCAGGTTGTACTAGTCACCTCTGGAGCGATAGGAGCAGGCATGGGGAAATTAGGGTTTACGGTGAGGCCGGAAACAATACCAGAAAAGCAGGCAGCGGCCGCTGTAGGTCAAGGCATTTTAATTCACATGTATGAAAAGTTTTTTTCAGAGTATGGAAAGACTATAGCACAGATTCTTTTAACAAAAGAGGATATCGTAGATAATACAAGATATCTAAATGCCCATAATACGTTTTTGACGTTACTATCTCAGGGGGTTATACCTGTAGTAAATGAAAATGATGCTGTAATCGTTGATGAAATAATGTTTGGAGACAATGACACATTATCTGCAATGGTAACAAGTCTAATAGGTGCGGATTTATTGATAATACTTTCCGATATTGATGGATTGTATGACTCAAACCCTAGGACAAATTCTGATGCGAAAATCATTTATAATGTATCCGAGATTACTGATGAAATTAAGGAATCTGCAGAAGGTGTAGGGTCAAATCTTGGAACTGGGGGTATGGCAACTAAGATTAAGGCAGCAGAAATTGTAGTAGCTGCAAATGCATCTATGATTATTGCAGAAGGCTCTGAACCTAATATTATTAATGATATTTTAGAAGGTCGTGAAGTAGGGACATTATTCGAAAGAAATACAAAAACCATGAGCGAGAGATAGAATAGGTTACACATTGTAATAGCATAGCTGTTATCTATGCTATAAAGCGCCAAGGAGGAGAAAAATTGAATTTTGAAGATTATATTATAAATATAGGCAGACGTGCTAAAGATGCGTCTAGAATCATGGTTACTGCTAGCACTAATGCGAAAAATAATGCACTTTTACATATGGCAAAAGCTTTAATAAACAGTGAAAACGCTATAATTGAAGCAAATATTAAGGATATGGAATTAGGTAAGAAAAATAATTTGTCTGTTGCAATGCTGGATAGATTAATGATTAATCAGCAGAGAATTGAAAATATGGCTGAGGGACTTAAAAATGTTGCATCACTTCCTGATCCTATAGGTGACGGAATAAAAAGATGGAAAAGACCAAATGATTTAGATATTTCCATGGTAAGAGTTCCATTGGGCGTTATAGGTATGATATATGAGTCAAGGCCAAATGTAACTGTAGATGCAGCAGCTTTATGCTTAAAGGCAGGTAATTCAATAATACTCAGAGGAGGTTCAGAGGCTATAAATACTAATATGGCTTTAGCTAAAGTTATTAAAAAAGCTGCTACTTTCGCAGGACTACCAGAAGGGTGTATTCAGCTTATTGAAATGGTGGATAGAGAATTAGTAAATAAGTTAGTAAAGCTTAATGATTACGTAGATGTAATTATTCCTAGAGGTGGCGCTGGACTTAAAAAAGCCATTATAGCAAATGCTACTGTACCAGTAATCGAGACAGGGCTAGGTATTTGTCATATATATGTGGATTCAGAGGCTGATTTAGGTATGGCGGAAGAAATAGTAGTTAACGCTAAAACTCAAAGACCGGGAGTATGTAATGCAGTAGAAACAGTACTTGTACATGAAAATATTGCTAGTGAGTTTTTACCAAGGCTTGCACAAAGACTTTATGGATTAGGTGTGGAAATTAGAATATGTGAAAAAGGAATTGAAATTATTAAAGATGCGAAGGCTGCGATCGACGCGGATTGGGATACTGAGTATTTGGATTTAATAGTTTCAATTAAAGTTGTTGAGTCAATGGAAGAAGCTATTGACCATATTTTTAAATACGGAACAAAACATTCAGAAGCTATAATAACTAATAATTATAGAAATTCGCAGAGATTTTTAATGCAAGTAGATGCCTCTTGTGTATATGTAAATGCTTCTACAAGATTTACAGATGGCGCAGAATTTGGATTTGGTGCAGAAATAGGTATAAGCAATCAAAAACTTCATGCTAGGGGCCCAATGGGGCTTGAGCAGTTAACAACTACAAAATATCTTATATATGGAGATGGGCAAGTTAGGGAATAATGAGCTACCTCAAAAGTAAAATTTATGTAGGGTAACTAAAATCATATTAATATTTTAAATTAAAAATAGTAAAAGCACTGCCAATATTATTGAGTTTCTAATATTGACAGTGCTTTTTTAGATTTTAGTATTTTTTGTACATAGCTTTAAACATTCACCACAGCCCTTAATTATATTGGAATGCAACAATTCCATTTCTTGTCCATTTGCCAAGGCTGCAGAAATAGCTAAGGGGTTAAAAGTTTTGTAAATCATTGACTTTTATTTGTCAAGATGGTAATCTTGACGAAGGGTATAATAGGAAAAAAAACAATATTTTTACAAAAAAATAACAGAGCGTTAGTTATTTATAAATATTCTAAATGAATCTAGAAAACGTATACGAAAGGTAACTATATTTATTGTATGCATCCTAAAAAAAGGCGTAATAAATATAGTAAGTAGGATTATATTATTCATTCCTTTGTAGTATTTTGAATTATCACAATGTCTAGAGTACAAATACAGTCTCCATTATTGTAAATTTATTTATAATTTAATTATAAAAGGGGGATATATTCTATGAGGACAGTAAATTCACCTAGAAACAACGATGGTATCTTGTATAAGGTAAACGACAAACCACCAATCCACATTACAATCATACTTGCTTTTCAACACATTATGGCGGCGTTCGGAGGTATTGTAGCAGTTCCACTAATAGTTGGAGGTGCTTTAGGACTACCAGTGAAAGACATTGCATTTTTAGTAAGTGCCGCATTATTTGCAGCGGGCATCGCTACATTTATTCAAGCCAAAGGAATTGGTCCTGTAGGGTCTAAACTTCCATGTGTTATGGGAACTGATTTTACATTTGTTGGACCATCTATAGCAGTAGGTTCTGCTTTCGGGTTGCCGGGAATGTTTGGTGCAACAATAATGGGATCTTTCATTGAGATTTTTTTAAGTTATTTTATTAAACCACTGAGGAAGTTTTTTCCACCAATTGTAACGGGAACTGTTGTTATGTTAATTGGTTTAACTTTAATACCTGTATCAATAGATTGGGCTGCTGGTGGAGTCGGATCTAAAGATTATGGAAGCGTGAGGAATGTATGTATAGCGTTTGCGGTTATGTTAGTAATTGCTTTATTAAATAGATACGGTAAAGGACTCATTTCTTCTGCATCAGTTATAATTGGTCTGGTATTTGGATACACAATATGTTTTCCATTAGGAATGCTTGATTTTTCAGCAATTGCAAATGCTAGCTGGATTGAATTTCCAACAATTTTCAAATATGGTGTTGCCTTTAAGCTCAGTGCATTTGTTGCATTTATTACAGCGTATCTAGTAACAACTGTTGAGACGGTAGGATGTCTTATGGCTGTTGGTGAAGCAGCGGGAAAAGAGGTAACTTCAGAAGAACTTTCAAAAGGTATACTTGCCGATGGTGTTGGGTCTCTTATAGCAGGATTTGTTAATGCTGGGCCTAATACATCATTTTCGCAGAATGTTGGGCTTATACCACTTACTAAAGTTGCAAGTAGATTTGTAGTTGCTGTTGCTGGAATTATTTTAATGGGACTAGGTATATTTCCTAAAATTGGTGCCCTTATTGCAATTATGCCAAGCCCGGTTTTAGGTGGTGCCGGTATTATAATGTTTGGAATGATAGTATCAGCGGGAATTAAGACTATTAAAGGTGTAGAACTTAACAACAGAAATATGCTTATACTTGCGATTTCAATTGGAATAGGGTTAGGAGTTACTGTAAGGCCAGACCTTTTAAATAGTATGCCGTCAGCAGTTAAAAGTTTCTTTTCTTCAGGTATAAGTGCAGGTACAGTGTCAGCTCTATTACTTAATTTTGTATTAAAAGAAGAATCGAAAGCTAACTTAGATTCAAAAACAGTTTCACAATAAAAAATATTATTAGATCATAAGAGGTTATTGAATATAATAAGGACGCATTTATATAAGGAGGGAAAAAAATGAGTATTGGGAAAAGTATTAAGAGGGTTGATGCTTTTGATAAAGTAACTGGACGGGCACTATATACAGATGATTTTCAATTAAATAATGCTCTAGTTGCTAAAGTTCTTCATAGTAAAATTGCGAATGGTCTTGTTAAAGCTATTGATACTACAGAGGCGATGAAACTTCCAGGGGTTGTAAAAATTGTAACTTGTTTTGATGTTCCTGATATTAAATTTCCAACAGCTGGGCATCCTTTTTCAATTGACCCGAGTCATGCGGATATTGCAGACCGAAAGTTACTTAATCAAAGAGTTAGATATTATGGTGATGACATAGCAGCTGTAGTTGCTAAAGATAATGTAATTGCAACAAGAGCAATTAATCTTATAAAAGTTAAATACGATGAATATGAACCATTAATGTCCATAGAAGCTGCCTTAAAAGAAGGGGCAAAAGCAATCAATGAAGATTACCCTGATAATATTCTTTCGCATACAAGTTATGAAATGGGTAATTATGATAATGCGATAAAAGAACAAGGACTTATTGTTTTTGAAGGGGAATACGAAACTCCGGCCGTTAAACATTGCCAGATTGAAAATCCAATTTCCTATGCATATGAAGAGGGAAAAAGAATTGTTGTTGTTTCATCAACTCAAATCCCTCATATTACAAGACGTGTAATTGGTCAAGCACTTGGTGTTGATTGGGGTAAAATCAGAGTTATTAAGCCATATATAGGGGGTGGGTTTGGGAATAAACAAGATGTTCTTTATGAACCACTTAATGCATATTTATGTAAGGCTATCGGTGGTAGATGTGTCAAACTTGATCTGACCCGGGAAGAGGATTTTGCTAATACCCGCGTGCGTACTGCCATGAAAATCAAAATTAAAAGTTATCTAAGATCAAATGGACGATTTGTTGCAAGAAAAGTTGAAATATATGGTAATAAAGGCGCTTATGCATCACATGGACATAGTGTAACAAATAAAGCTGGCCACGCATTTAAACAGATATATCAAGATGCGGTTGCAACTAAAGGGGATATGTATTCGGTATTTACGAATATGCCTCCATCTGGTGCCATGCGTGGTTATGGGATACCACAAATCACTTTTGCGCTTGAATCCCATATGGATGATATTGCAATAAAACTTGGGTTAGACAGGATTGAAATAAGAAAACTTAATGCTATGAAAGTAGGTTTTGTTGATAATCAGGTTAAATGCAATTGTAATGGTCTTTACGAATGTATCGAAAAAGGTAGAAAATATATTGATTGGGACAATAAAATTAAAGAATACCAAAATCAAACAGGGCCTGTAAGAAAAGGTGTTGGTATGGCAATATTTAGTTATGCAACAGGTGTTTATCCAATATCACTCGAAACAGCATCTTGTAGGATTGTGCTTAATCAAGATGGTTCTGTTCAAGTTCAAATGGGTGCGACAGAGATAGGTCAGGGGGCAGATACGGTATTTAGTCAAATGGTATCAGAGGTTCTTACTATTCCAATTGAAAATGTCCATATGATATCAACTCAAGATACAGATATTACACCATTTGACACAGGCGCTTATGCATCGAGGCAGTCTTATGTATCAGGGATGGCTGCTAAAAAAACTGCTATAAAGCTCAAAGAAAAAATAATTGAGCACGCAAATTTCATGTTAAAAGTTCCATCAGGAAACATTGATCTTAAAGATAATAATATTATAAACAAGGAAACTGGTGAAGTTTTAGTTTCACTTAAAGAAGTTGCTATGCATGCGCTTTACAATGTAGAAAGATCAATTCATATAACAGCTGAAGAAACAAACCAATGTAAATCAAATACGTTTTCCTTTGGAGTATGTTTTGTCGATGTTGAAGTTGATATTCCCGTTGGTAAAATTAAAGTTATTAAAGTTATTAATGTACATGATTCTGGTAAAATTATTAATCCAGCACTTGCAGAAGCCCAGGTACATGGTGGTATGAGCATGGGACTCGGTTATGGTTTAAGTGAGCAGCTATTGTTTAATGAAAAGACTGGTAAACTACTTAATGACAATTTACTAGATTATAAATTTCCAACTATGATGGATACACCACACCTGGAAGCACAGTTTGCGGAAACATATGATGTGTCAGGGCCTTTTGGTAACAAGGCACTAGGAGAACCGCCTGCGATCCCCGTTGCACCTGCAATTAGAAATGCTGTGCTAAATGCTACAGGAGTTCAGTTTAATGTTGCTCCGTTAACGCCACAAAGACTTGTAGAAAAATTTAAGAATCAAAATTTGATATAAAGATGGAGGCGACATAACAATGTATGATATCGGAAAAATATATAGTGCAACTTCAATTCAAGATGCAATACAGCATCTTGTGGATGAACCTGATGCTGTAATTATTGCAGGTGGGAGTGATGTACTTATTAAGATTCGTCATGGAAAGCTTGCTGGATGTTCTCTTATAAGTATTTATGGATTAGACCAGCTAAGAGGAATATCTATGGAGGAAAATGGTAGTATAAAAATAGGCGCCATTACAAGTTTTTCACATATAACAAAAAATGAAATTATTAAAAAACATATTCCAGTACTAGGAGATGCGGTTGATGAAATAGGAGGCCCACAGTTAAGAAACATTGGCACAATTGGAGGGAATATTTCAAATGGTGTTACAAGTGCTGATAGTGCATCGACGTTATTTGCACTGAATGCTATTCTTGAAATAGAAGGGGCAAATGGGAAGAGGGTTATTCCAATTGCGCAGTATTATGTAGGTCCAGGAAAAGTTAGTTTAAAAAATGGTGAAATACTTACGGCTATATATATTACAAAAGAAAATTATGAAAATTTCACAGGTAATTATATTAAATATTCTATGCGTAATGCAATGGATATTGCAACCCTTGGCTGCAGTGTAACTTGCAAACTTAATGTGCAAAAAGATGTGATTTGCGATGTACATCTTGCCTTTGGGGTTGCAGGTCCTATTCCTATGAGATGTCCAAAAGCTGAAGAGGCCATAAAGGGAATGAAAATATCTGATGAAATGTTCAATATTTTTGGAGAAATAGCAAAAACAGAAGTTAATCCGCGTACTTCCTGGCGTGCATCTAAAGATTTTCGTCTCCAGCTTGTTTATGAATTGTGTAAACGGGCTTTAAAGAAATCAATAAGACTATCAGGAGGTGTGGTAAATGGCTAATGCAATTTTAAACTTCACAGTAAATGATGAACCTAAACAACTTATGATAGATGATAGAGAGTCACTTACGGATGTTCTCAGAAATCATCTTCATCTTACGAGCGTTAAAAAAGGCTGTGAGGTTGGAGAATGTGGAGCTTGTACTGTCCTTATTAATGATGAAGCTTTTGATTCTTGTATTTACCTTGCAATTTGGGCAGAGGGTAAAGAAATTCGTACAATTGAGGGTTTAATGGATGGTGATGGAAATATATCAGATATTCAAGAAGCATTTATTGATGAAGGTGCTGTCCAATGCGGTTTTTGTACATGTGGAGCTGTTATGGCATCTATCCCTGTTCTTGAAGACAGTAAAGAGTATACAACAGATGAAATTAAAAAAGAACTTTCAGGTAATCTTTGCCGTTGTACAGGTTATGAAAATATTTTGAATGCTGTAGAAAAAGTTAAAAAGCATCGTTGCGAAAATTGTAACCATTGAGAACGATGGTGAAATGTTTTAAACTTCGATCGTCACTGGTTTAAAACAATAATGAAGATTCAAGAAATGAAAAATAAAGCACTTACATCGCTGCGATGGAAGTGCTTTGCTTTTATGTTCTAATATTGAACCCTATCTATTTTAATTTTCCATTTTTTAAAAGCTTCAAGGCTCTCTTCTCTATCTATTTGTAGCATTTCAACTTGCAATTTTTTTGCCGTTCCGTTTATTACATCATAAATATATTGGTCATCAAAATCTATATTTGCAGCATCTTGCCTTGTTGAACCATAATAAAGTGTTTTTATTTTTGCCCAATGAATTGCTGCAAAACACATAGGACAAGGTTCACAAGAGGAGTATATTATACAATCTGATAAATCGAATTTACCAAGTGCACTAGAAGCTTTTCTAATGGCTGTAACCTCAGCATGTGCAGTAGGGTCGTTGGTCTTAATAACTTGATTATGAGCGGAACTTATAATTTCACCATTTCTTACAATAACGGCTCCAAAAGGGCCACCATCGTTGTTCTCCATTCCAGCTAAAGCTTCTTCTATAGCGATTTTCATAAACTTATTCATTTTTATACCACCTCATTAAAAAGCCACTAAAGTGGCTTGATTTTTTTACATGTTTATTGATTTAGATTTATTATTAGTAATAGTAACGTTTTCAGGTTTATCTTTAGGTAAGATAAGGTTTAGTGCTATTGCAACTATGGTTGTAACAACAATGGATGATTTTCCGAATATAGATATAAACCATGATGGGAATAGAGCAAATGCATTGGGAACTTGAACAATACCTAGACCTAATGCAATTGCAATTCCTACAACTGCTGAGTTTCTCATTGTAAGATTAGTTAAAGAAATCATTTTAACTCCTGTCATTGTTATTGTGGCAAAAACCGAGATTGTTGCTCCGCCAAGAACACATTGAGGAATAGTTGTAAGCAGTGAAGCAAATTTAGGAATAAGACCTGCTAAAATTACAACAAAAGAAGCAAAAGCAAATACCCACTTATTGATAACTTTATTTGTAATTACTATACCTACATTTTGGCTATATGTCGCAGTTGGCATACAACCAAAGAAAGCACCAATTATACTTGAAAATCCGTTTCCGATAATACCACCAGAAAGTTCTTTATCAGTGGGAGATCTATCCATACCTCCACCCGTTGTAGCAGATAAATCACCTATAGCTTGAACAGAATTTACAATATACATTATAGCCATAGATGTTATAGCTGTAATATTAAAGTTTATACCGAAGTGTAGTGGTTTTGGAGCTTGAAATAAGCCAGCTGAAGTCACCGCATCAAAGGATACCATTCCAAGAAATATAGCAATAACATATCCTGCAATTATACCTATTAAAATAGATGCAAGTTTGAGAGTCCCCTTAGTAAAATAATTTAAAAACATAACAACAGCAAGTGTTGTTAGAGCAACAGCCCAATTTTTAGGAGAACCGAAAGTTGGAGAACCAGCACCGCCAGCTATATATATAATAGCGACTGAGTAGAGTGATAATCCTATGCTAAATATAACGGTACCAGTAACAAGAGGTGGAAAGAATGCTAAAAGTTTTTTTAAAAATATCCCAAAAATTATAGCAACTAAACCACCTATTATTTGGGCTCCCAAAACAGTAGCAATATCAAATTCACCAGTAATAGCCGTTAATGTTGGAACATATGCAAAACTTACTCCCATAATTACAGGTAATCTTGAACCAATAACTTTACCAAGTGGAAAAATTTGAATTAAGGTTGCTATACCAGCAAAAAAAAGTGAGGACTGTACAAGTAAAATTTTATCAGCGGCGGTGAGATTTGCAACGCCAGCAATTATGAGAGCCGGTGTAACACAACCAACAATCATAGCAACGACGTGTTGCATGCCTAGCGGTATAATCTCTTTAAGTGAAGGTTTACCATCATATTGGAATAGTAAGGATTTTTGATTAGAACTCATAAAAACTCCCCCCCAGCATTTAATTTGGGTTATTTTAATTTGCGCTCTTTATTGCTCTTCTCAAGCATAGCTAAAACTTCTTGTGGATTATTAACTTTACTTAAGAAAATCATAGCAGCTATTGTATAAGGTTTATAGCTTGCTTCTTTATAAAGTGGTTTGCGATAACGATCGAACACAGAAGCAGCAACTTCTCCAACTTCACAGTTAACACCAGAGATATCAGCGGGCAAACAGTGAAGATAAAGCGCTTTCCCATCTTTTGTAGTTTTCATAAGTTCCTCAGTACACTGCCAATCCTTATGCTCAGCATTTTGTGAAAGGAGTTCTTTTTCAAGTGTATTTATACCAGCTTGGTCATTTTTTGCATATAAATTTGTACGTTTTTCCATAGCGACAAAAGGAGCCCAGCTCTTAGGATAAACTATGTCGGCATCTTTGAATGCTTCTTCCATAGAATTTGTTTTTGTAAATGAACCACCAGACTTCGCAGCATTTTTTATTGCAATTTCTTCGACGGAGCTCATAACTTCATAACCCTCTGGATGTGCAAGAACAACATCCATACCAAAACGAGTTAAAAGTCCAATTACTCCTTGGGGAACTGAAAGGGGCTTACCATAAGATGGAGAATATGCCCATGACATAGCAATTTTTTTACCTTTTAAATTTTCAATACCGCCCAATTCATTTATAATATGAAGAGTATCAGCCATACATTGAGTGGGGTGGTCTATATCACATTGTAAACTAACAAGTGTTGGACGTTGTTCTAAAATTCCTTCATCATTACCTTCTTGTACAGCCTTAGAAACTTCACGCATATAAGCATTACCTTTTCCAATATACATATCATCACGGATACCTATAACATCTGCCATGAAAGAAATCATGTTAGCGGTTTCTCTTACTGTTTCACCATGAGCAACCTGAGATTTTCCTTCATCAAGATCCTGAACTTCAAGACCAAGAAGGTTACAAGCAGAAGCGAAACTAAATCTTGTACGAGTTGAATTGTCACGGAAGAGTGAAATTCCCAGGCCACTATCGAAAATCTTTGATGATATGTTATTTACTCTTAATTCTTTAAGAGCTTCTGCAACTGTGAACACTGACTCGAGTTCGTCCTTTGATTTTTCCCAAGTGAGCATGAAATCATTATTATACATATTTTTAAAATCTAGGGAGTTAAGTTTGCTGATGTATTTATCCATTAAAGCCATTTTTAAAAACTCCTTTTTATTTAGTATTATTTATTTTTATTTACTTTTACAATAAATCGTTGGGAGAGCAGCATATACAGCAGCACATTTAACCAAGTCATCTTTCCAAGTTTTTTCATTTGGAGCATGTGCCTGAGATTCTGCACCAGGTCCGAATCCTATGCATGGTATTCCATGACGACCCATTATAGCAACACCGTTTGTTGAGAATGTCCATTTATCAGTAAGCGGACGAGCTTTTCTCATTTCATCAGTGCTATAAGAACCGCTTCTTGTTGTTCCGAACATTCCTTGGTATGATTCTTCCATTGCCTTAACAACAGCATGATCTTCAGGAATAACCCAGGTAGGGAAGTAGCAATCCTGAGGGTATGAAAGTCCAGTCCAGCTTTCTTTGTCATATTTATACATAGTGACTTCAGCATTGTATTTTTTAGCAGCTGGAAGTTGACGGATTTCTTCTAAACAACTTTCAAAGGTTTCTCCAGAGGTCATACGACGATCTAATGAAATCGCGCAAGAGTCAGCTACTGCACAACGGCTTGGTGAAGTAAAGAATATTTCTGATGTAGTTACAGTACCACGTCCTAAGAATTGAGCTTCTTCGAATTTAGGGTTATATTTTTTATCTAACATTTTTACGAGACCTTTGATTTCTGTAGAATCAGCAGCATCATTTGTGTTAAGGTTTTTGATATCTATTAATATTTCAGCCATTTTGTAGATTGCGTTGTCTCCTCTTTCTGGAGCTGAACCGTGGCATGAAACACCCTTAACATCAACACTGATTTCCATACGTCCTCTATGTCCTCTGTAGATACCGCTATCAGTTGGCTCTGTGCTTACAACGAATTCAGGTTTGATTTTGTCCTGTTCTATGATGTGCAGCCAGCAGTTTCCGTCACAATCCTCTTCCTGTACTGATCCAACTACGAGAGCTGTGTAGTCTTCGCTTAACATGCCAAGATGTTTCATTATCTTAGCGCCGTATACAGCTGATACGATACCACCAAGTTGGTCAGATGCACCACGTCCACCAATTTCTTCCTCAGTTTCAAAACCTATATAAGGGTCAAAAGTCCAGTTACTGAGCTCTCCAAGACCAACAGTGTCAATATGAGCATCAAAAGCTATAAGAGTTTTACCTGTTCCAACATAACCTAAAATATTTCCCTGTGGATCAATTTCTACTTTGTCAAAACCAAGAGAAATCATTTCTTGTTCTATTCTTTTAACAACACCTTCTTCCCCACAGCTTTCGCCAGGGATAGCAATTAAGTCACGTAAGAATTTTGTCATTGGAGCTTTATAGCTCTCCGCTTTTTCCTTAATACTGTTAAAATCCATTTTTTTATTCCCCCTTAAATTTGAATAAATATTAAATTACTAGTTAAATTGAGAATTATTACAATGATGAATAATTACCATCCCATACAATATTACGATATACATCTGGATCAGTATCTCCCTCTGTTGAAAACAAGAGTACTTTTGAATTTTCATCAAGTTTTAGAGCTTGTTTTAGATCTTTTAAATTATCATTTTTCATTATATTAAATAGAACACCCATTGTTACAGCGCCGGATTCGCCAGAGGTAACAGTAGGATCTCCCTTAATAGGTGCAGCAAGTAGTCTCATTCCTTTAGCGGAAATATTATCTGGGCAAGATACAAAGAATGAACTATTATTTTTTAAAATATCCCATGATATTGTATTTGGTTCTCCACATGCAAGGCCTGCCATGATTGTTTGCATGTCATCAGTAACAATTCTTACATTTCCGTCTTTTGCTGATGCAGAACGGAATATACAATCAGCCTTATTGGGTTCTACTATAGTAACTATTGGTGGATTACCAGGATAAGCATTTGAAAAATAGCCTTGGACTGCACCAGCGAGAGAACCTACACCAGCTTGCAGAAAAATATGTGTTGGTGCATCACAATTATCATTATGCAGTTGTTCATTAGCCTCCATTGCCATTGTTCCATAACCTTGCATAATCCAAGAGGGTATTTCTTCATAACCAAGCCATGCAGTATCTTGAACAACTACAGAATTAGGAGTTTTTGCCGACTCGGCTATTGCGATGCGGACGCATTCGTCATAATTTACATCTTCTATTGTAGCAATAGCGCCTTCCTTTTGAATGTTTTTTAATCTGGTTTTTGAAGAGCCTTTTGGCATGAAAATGACGGATTTTTGATTTAATTTGTTAGCTGACCAAGCAAGACCTCTTCCATGATTCCCATCAGTTGATGTGAAGAAAGTTATTTGTCCGAATTCTTTAAGAAGTTCTTTTGACGTAATAGTATCATAATGAAGCGTTGATATATCCTTACCTAATTTTTTTGCAATGTAACAACCTATAGCAAAAGAACCACCTAAGACCTTGAAAGAGTTTAATCCAAATCTATAAGACTCATCTTTTACATACAGATTTTTAAGGCCAAGGAATTTAGCCATATTATCTAGTTTAGCTAAGGGTGTTTGACTATATTGGGGGAAACTTTTATGAAAAGAAGATGCCTTATCAATTTTTTCAAGGGACATTACATTTAACATTTTATTACTGTTTTTAGGGAGCTCATTTCGTACCCAGTTTATTTTATTCATAACAAAACCTCCAAAAAAATTATTTTTTTATATCTACATAATTGTAGATTGAATACTTTGAAATTCCGAAAAAACTGGCTATTTTATCGCCTGCTTTAGTAATTAGGAAAGCGCCGGCATCATTAAGATATTGAATAGCTTGTATTTTCTCTTCTCTACTCATTAATCCAACTGGTTTATTTACTTTCTTTACAGATTCTTCTAATAAATCATCTAGTAGTTGATTTACATTTTGAGGAATTTTATTCCCGTCATAAACGTTTTCTTTATGACTAATCAAAGACTCTATACAATTACTAGCTATGGTAAGCTCAGTAATATCATAGTTAATAGAAAATACACCAACAGGAATATTTTCATCATTTCGTATATATATAGTACTTGATTTTAGAACCCTACCATCATGAGTTTTGGTAATATAGTTTAAATTATCCTCAATTTGTTCACGATTGTTTTTCAAAGCGTTTAATACAATACGCGAGGCACTGCTAGTGCTCGTTGTTCTTTTTGTAACATCACCATTCTCAATAAAGAGAATCGGATAATCTGGGTTACCAGAAGATAAGTCATGTATAACTACTTCGCAATTTCGCCCAAATTGAGATGAAATGCCTTTGGCTAAATTTTTTAAAAAATCTAAATTACTGTTAATATCCATAATAAACCTCTCAATCTGTTGTATAATAAGTCATGATTTATAAAATTTTACAAAAATTTTATAAATTCAGTATATCAGTATTTTTTTTATAAATCAACAAAAAATACAAAAACTTTTTAAACTTACAAAAGTTTTTGTGGAACGAATTGACTAAATTCGAAAAATAATGGTAGAATAAATTTGGAATAGTAAAAACAATGAGAACAATCAATTAATTACATATCATTTTGAAAATATATTACAGGAGGGATATTATGATTTTAATAGGCAATGGTAAGTTATTGACTAGAGATAATGACAATACATTTATTGAGGATGGTTGTGTATGTATTGATGCTAATATTATAGTGAACATCGGAACCACAGAGCAAATGAAGAAAAAGTATGAGGGCGCTGAGTTTATTGATGCTAAAAAAGGTTTAATTATGCCAGGAATGATTAATACTCATCATCACATATATAGTGCATTTGCCCGTGGTCTTTCTATTAAAGGGAATAACCCTAAAAGCTTTTTAGATATTCTTTCTGGAATGTGGTGGAAAATAGATAGATTATTAACACTCGAAGATACAGAATATAGTGCATATTCAACATACTTAGATTGTATAAGAAATGGGGTTACAACTGTTTTTGACCATCATGCAAGTTACGGTAGTATTTCCGGAAGTTTATTTCAAATATCGGGTGTTGCTAAAAAGCTAGGAATTCGTACATCTTTATGTTATGAAGTTTCTGATAGAGATGGAGAGGAAAAAATGAGACAAGCTGTAAAAGAAAATGTTGAATTTATGAAGGCAGCTAAAAATGATTCCTCAGATATGCAAAAGGGTATGATGGGACTTCATGCATCATTTACATTAAGTAATAAAACACTTGAGTATTGTGCTAAAAATATAACCTGTGGTGCTGGGTATCATGTGCATACAGCAGAAGGTATAGATGATGTATATGATTCTTTAAAAAAATACAATAAAAGAATAGTAAATCGTTTATTTGATTTTGATATTTTGGGAAGCAAAACTATGGCTGTTCATTGTATACACATTAATAATGGTGAGATGGATATATTAAAGGAAACTAGTACAATGGTAGTACACAATCCTGAATCTAATATGGGTAACGCCGTAGGATGTACCCCTGTGCTAGAGTTTGTTAAAAAAGGATTAACGTTAGGGCTTGGAACTGACGGATACACCAGTGATATGCTTGAATCAATGAAGGTTGCAAATATTTTGCATAAGCATAATAACTGTAATCCATCTGTTGGATGGGATGAAATTCCTCTAATGACATTTAAAAACAATGCAAAGATTGCTAATAGATTCTTTGAAAAACCTCTTGGAATTATACAAAAGGGAGCTTATGCTGACATTATAGTAGCAGAATACGATCCACTAACGCCATTTAATGTAAATAATGCAAACGCTCATATTTTGTTTGGAATTAATGGAAGATGTGTAACAACTACGATGATAAATGGTAAGGTTCTTATGAAGGATCGTGAAATAATCGGTGTTGATTCTGAGCAAATCATGGCGAAATCAAGAGAATTATCAAATGAATTGTGGAATAAAATCAACAGCTAAAAAACAATAAAAATAAGGGGGTATTACCTATGGGTGATAGAATGACACCTATTCCATTTAAAAACTTAATGGAGTGGATAACTTACGAAAATAAAAAGCAGGTCAAGATATTTGGAGTAAACAAATTTTTCAAAAAGCAGGATAATAAGGTTCTCGAAATATTTGGAGAAAAAATTGAAACTCCTTTTGGTCCAGCAGCTGGTCCACATACACAGTTAGCACAAAACATAATTGCAGCTTACGTTTCTGGGTGTAGATTTTTTGAATTAAAAACAGTGCAAACCCTTGACGGTGAAGATTTACCTGTGTCAAAGCCATGCATAAGAGCAGAAGATGAGTGCTATAACGTAGAGTGGTCAACAGAGCTTAGAGTTACCGAGGCATATGATGAGTATGTTAAGGCTTGGTTTGCACTAAAAATATTATCAAAGGAACTTGAGCTAGGAAGTCCTGATGGATTTATTTTTAATATGAGTGTAGGATATGATTTTGAGGGGATTTCTTCACCTAAAATAGGTGAATTTATTAGGGGACTTAAAGATGCATCTAAAAGTGATATATGGAGTGAATGCAGGTCATACGTCTTTGGAAATATGGATAAATTCCAAAACATTGATAGTGAATATGTTGAGCATATATCACCTAAGGTATGTACATCGATAACATTATCAACATTACATGGATGTCCATCACAAGAAATTGAACGCATTGCAACATACCTAATAAATGAAAAAGGGCTAAACACTTATGTGAAATGTAATCCCACATTATTAGGTTATGAATTTGTACGTAAAACTTTAGATGATATGGGGTATGATTATGTTTCATTTGATGAACATCACTTCAATGAGGACTTGCAATTTAATGATGCTACTCCTATGTTTAGAGGTTTACAAGATTTGGCAAGCAAGAAAGGATTGTCATTTGGCGTTAAATTAACGAATACAGTTCCAGCTCAGATTAAAAATGCTGAATTACCAGGTGATGAGATGTATATGTCAGGAAAATCTCTATATCCCCTTTCAATAGCACTTGCATATAAGCTTTCAAAAGAATTTGAAGGAAAACTTAAGATTTCTTATTCAGGGGGTGCAGACGTTTTTAATATAAATGATATATTTGAAACGGGTATATGGCCTATAACTATAGCAACAACACTTTTAAAAGTTGGTGGATATCAAAGATGTGTTCAAATTGCTGAAAAATTAAACAAGTCGGAATATGCTAATAAGTATGTTATTGATAATGGAAAATTAAGAGATCTTAAAGATAAATCAGTAAAAGATATTCATCATATAAAGCCTATAAAACCAATTCCTAATCGCAAAATAAATGAGAAAGTACCATTAGTTGATTGCTTTATTGCATCATGCGAGAAGGGATGTCCTATAGGACAAGATATTCCAGAGTACATACGTCTTGTTTCAGAAGGAAAACATCTTGAAGCACTAAAGGTAATAGTTGAAAAAAATCCACTCCCATTTATTACTGGAACAATATGCAGTCATGCTTGCATGAGCAAATGCATCAGAAATTTCTGCGATGAGTCTGTTAACATAAGGAATATAAAATTACAAGCAGCAGAAAAAGCATACGATAGTTTAATTAAGGAACTTAAGATAGCAGATAAAGGTGATGCACGGGTAGCAATTGTTGGTGGAGGAACTACAGGTCTTGCGGCAGCGTATTTCCTTGCAAGAGAAGGAATCAATGTAACAATTTTTGAAAAAAGAAACTCTTTAGGAGGAATAGTAAAACATGTTATTCCAGGATTTAGAATACCATCAAATTCTATTGAGAAAGACATTGAGCTTGTTCGAAGCGTGGGAGTTAAAATTGAATTAAATTCAGAGAAGAATTCTGCAGATGAGTTGAAAAAGCAAGGATATAAATATGTCCTATTTGCGATCGGGGCATGGCAGCCAGGTAGAGTTAATATCGAAGGCGGAAATGTAATAAATGTACTTCATTTTTTAGAGAAATTAAAGAATAATGATAAAAATTTAAATATTGGTAAAAATGTTGTAGTAGTAGGTGGTGGTAACACTGCTATGGATGCAGCTAGGGCAGCTAAAAGAGTAGACGGAGTAGAGAATGTATATGTAGTATATCGTAGAACTAAAAAATACATGCCTGCAGATGTCGAAGAATTGCAAATGGCAATCAAAGATGGAGTAGAATTAAAGGAATTACTATCACCTGTAAAAGTTAGCGGTGGTGTTCTTAAGTGTGAGGTTATGAAACTCGGAGAACCAGATGAAAGTGGAAGACGAAGACCAGTTCCAAGCGGCGATATGGTAGATATAAAAGCAGATATCGTTATATCAGCAGTTGGGGAGAAGATAGATACTAAGATATTTGAAGAAAATAATATTAAACTAAATGAAAAAGGACAAGCCGATGTAAATGCACAAACACTAGAAACAAACATTAAAAAAGTATATGTTGCTGGAGATGGTCTGCATGGACCGGCTACAGTAGTTGAAGGCATAGCAGATGCAACAAGATTTGCAAGGTCTATAGTCAAAGAAGAAATGAATCGTGATTTAAGAATAAATATGCCAAAAGCAAGCACAAATACTGAAGCGGCAATAGCTAAAAAAGGTATACTCCAAATGGCTGAGTGCGGTCCTAAAGAATGCGCACGATGTCTTGAGTGTTCAACAATATGTGAAGCTTGTGTTGATGTCTGCCCTAACCGTGCAAATATTACTATAAAAGTAAAAGGTAATAAAATGCATCAAATAATTCACTTGGATAAACTATGTAATGAGTGTGGAAACTGTGAAACGTTCTGTCCATATGATAGCGCTCCATATAAAGAAAAGCTTACACTATTTGCTAAAGAAGCCGATTTTGAAAACAGCAAAAACATGGGATTTGTATTAATTAATAAAGATGAAAAAATCGTAAAAGTTAGGTTAGATAGAGAAGTTTTAGAAGTTAATCTTAATGAAAACAATACAGAAATACCTAAAGACATTGAAAATATGATTTGGGCTGTAATTTCGAACTATAGTTATATGATTTGAAAATTGATGAGGTGGGTTAAATGTTAATTATTATAAAAAATGGGACTATTGTAACTCCTAGAAAAAGCTATATTTCTGATATTAAAATTGAAGATGAGATAATTACCTCTATTGGTGAAAATTTAGAAGATGATAAAGCACAAATTATAGATGCAGCAGGTTGTTTAGTATTTCCAGGATTTATTGATTCTCATACTCACTTTGATTTAGATACAGGATACACTAGAACTGCAGATGATTTTAAAACAGGTACTGCCGCGGCTATTGTAGGTGGAACCACAACGATTTTGGATTATGCAACTCAAAACAAAGGAGAAACTCTAAGTGAAGCGCTAATAAATTGGCATAATTTAGCTAAAGATGTTTCAAGTTGCGATTATGGATTTCATATGGCAATAACGCAGTGGAATGCAGATGTAAAAGATGAACTTAAAATAATGAAAGACCAGGGAATAACATCATTTAAAGCATATATGGCCTATGACAATTTGCGTCTTAATGATGGAGAGATATATGATCTTTTAAAGTGCTTAAAAAAATATAATGGTTTGCTTTGTGTTCATTGTGAAAATGGTGATCTTGTAAATACTATGATAAAAGAACAGCTTAATAGTGGAAATACGACCCCGGTAGCCCATCCACTGTCACGACCTAATATTGTGGAATCAGAAGCAGTATCAAGATATATAGATATTGCAAATTTAGCAGATGCGCCTATATATATTGTACATCTAAGTACAAAAGAAGCTTTAGAAGAGGTATTAAAAGCAAGAAAAAGAGGACAAAAAATATATGTAGAAACATGTCCTCAATATCTACTTTTAGAAGATAGTTTATATTTATCAGAGGATTTCGAAAGTGCTAAGTATGTTCTGTCACCACCTTTAAGAAAAAAAGATGATCTAGAAAGATTATGGCAAGCTTTATCAAAGGAAGATATTGATACAATTGGAACAGATCATTGCAGTTTTAATTTTAAAGGTCAAAAAGATCATGGTATAAACGATTTTAGTAAAATACCCAATGGTATACCAGGGGTTGAACATAGACCAATCCTTATGTACACCTATGGAGTAGATAAAGGTAGAATAAGTAAAGAGCAAATGTGTTCTATGCTTAGTGAAAATATTGCAAAGATTTTTGGAATGTATCCTAGAAAGGGAGCATTACAAGTTGGAAGTGATGCGGATATAGTTGTATGGGATATAAGAAATCAAGGAATTATATCTAAGTATAATCAAACACAAAATGTAGATTATACACCTTTTGAAGGATTTAGAACTGTAGGGTCTGCTAAGCATGTTTTTCTACGAGGGACACAGATTGTAGAGAATGGAAATATTATAAAGCAGAATTTTGGGAAATATATAAAACGGGGTGGTCGCAATTTTTAACTTTGTTGTAAATGGGAATAAAGTTAGGGCTAAGGAAGATAAAAAGCTAATTACATTCTTAAGGGAAGATTTGAATTTAACATCAGTTAAAAATGGGTGCTCTGAGGGTGCCTGTGGAACATGTATGGTTTTAGTTGACGGCGAGGCAAAAAAAGCATGCATATTAAAAACAAGCAAGCTTGTAGATAAAAATATTATAACGGTTGAAGGCCTAACTGGTAGAGAAAAAGATGTATATGGATATGCTTTTATGCAGGCAGGAGCAGTACAGTGTGGTTTTTGTACTCCAGGAATGGTTATAAGTGCAAAGAGTCTTATTGATAAGGTAGAAAATCCAACTGAGGTCGAAATAAAAAATGCTTTGAAGAATAATATTTGCCGCTGCACGGGATATGTGAAAATAATTGAAGCTGTGAAGCTGGCGGCTAAACTATTACAAGAAAACACAGAGGTACCTAAATCTACTTGTAAAGGTTTAATAGGAGAAAATTTGAATAGAATTGATGCTGTAGACAAAGTGCTTGGCACAGCAGAATATGTAGATGATATGCGTATAGATGGTATGATTTATGGTGGAGCGGTTAGAACTAAATATCCACGTGCCTTAGTAAAAAGTATAGATATTAGTGAAGCTAAAAGACTACAAGGTGTTTATTTAGTAATTACAGCGGATGAGCTTCCTGGAAGCCCAAAAGTTGGTCATATTATAAAGGATTGGGATGTATTAATACCAATGGGAAAGATAACTCACTGCATAGGAGATGCTATAGTTCTAATAGCTGCCCGAACGAAAGAAATACTAGAAAAAGCTAAATCTTTAGTTAAAATTGATTTTGAAGAATTAACACCGGTTACATGTCCGGAAGATGCACTGAAGGGAGGTGCGCCTCAAGTACATGCAAGCGGTAATTTATTAGTAACTGAAACCATGGTATTTGGCAATGCAGATAAATATATAAAAAGTTCGAAATACAGCGTAACAAATAAATACAGCACGCCATTTACAGAACATGCTTTTTTAGAAACCGAAACGGCAGTAGCTGCGCCAGATGGTAATGATGGAATAATAATATATTGCGGTGACCAAGGTATTTATCAAACAAGGAAGGAATGTGCAGAAGCTTTAGGGATTGATCAAAGTAAAGTAAGGGTTGTAAGTAAAATAGTTGGTGGTGGTTTTGGTGGAAAAGAAGATATGAGCGTTCAACACCATGCATCAATTCTAGCTTATTTATGTAACAAACCTGTGAAGGTTGCATTAAGTCGCAGGGAAAGCATGATGATACATCCCAAACGTCATGCTATGGAGATGGAGGTTACAACTGCGTGTGATGAAAATGGATATTTGATTGCTATGAAAGCTATCATAATAGCTGATACAGGAGCATATGCGTCGCTGGGCGGACCTGTGCTGCAAAGAGCATGCACCCATGCAGCAGGGCCGTATAATTATCATAATATTGATATAATTGGGAAAGCAGTATATACAAATAATCCACCAGCTGGTGCATTTAGAGGGTTTGGGGTAACACAGAGCTGTTTTGCAATAGAAAGCAATTTAAATCAGCTTGCGCATTTGGCTTCAATAACTCCCTTTGAAATAAGATATAGAAACGCAATTAGACCAGGCCAAGTACTTCCTAATGGTCAAATTGCAGATTCATCAACATCTATTGTTGAAACTTTGGAAGCAGTGAAAGAAATATGCAAGCAAAATCCTAAAGCAGGAATAGCTTGTTCTATTAAAAACAGTGGACTAGGAGTCGGAATCCCTGATATTGGACGTTGCACGCTGGTTATAAAGGATGGTAGCGTATATATTCATACCAGTGCGGCTTGTATTGGACAAGGGCTTGGGACTATATTAACGCAAATAGTTTGTGAAACCCTTAATATGTCATCGGATAAAGTGGTACATGCAGCGCCAGATACTTTGACTTGCCCTGATTCTGGGAATACAACAGCTTCACGCCAAACATTATTCACAGGTGAGGCAGTAAAAAGAGCAGCTAGAGAACTTCTTGATGCATTAACTTATCAAACATTAGAAAACTTAGATGGGCAAGAATTCTATGGAGAATTTAAAGGGATAACTGATAAAATGAGCTCAATTAAACAAAACCCTGTAAGTCATGTAGCTTATGGCTATGCTACACAGGTAGTTATTTTGAATGATGAGGGTAAACTTTTGAAGGTTATTGCGGTTCATGATGTTGGTACTCCTATAAATCCTAAAAGTATTGAGGGGCAGATTGAAGGCGGTGTTGTTATGAGTCTTGGATATGCTCTAACAGAGGATTATCCGCTTAGGGGCAGCGTACCAACTGCAAAATTTGGGACACTGGGATTGTTTAAAGCAACGGAGGTACCGAAAATAGAATCTATTATATTAGGTAGAGGAAATATGAATCTTGCATATGGAGCGAAGGGAATAGGTGAGATATGTTCAATACCAACTGCGCCTGCTGTGGCTGGTGCGTATTATAGCTATGATGGAGAGTTTAGAACAAAGCTACCTATTTTGAATACGCCATACAGTAAGAAAAAATAAGTAGGTGATATCATGAAGCTGAGTAATTATATGGAATTGAAGAAAAAAGACATTATATCTTTTGTAGGTGCAGGTGGGAAAACCACGATGATGTTTAAGCTTGCAGAAGAGCTGAGAGCGAATAATAGGGTCTTAGTAACTACAACCACTAAGATATACATTCCATTAGATGATAAGTATGACTTTATATGCACTGATAAAGAAATAATTCCAAGGTATATTACTATGAATAAAAATGGAATTTATATTTTAGGATTAGCTGTAAATGGAGAAAATAAAATATTGGGGCTAAGCACAAAAGAATTAGATGAGTTAGTACCACATTTTGACTATATACTAATAGAGGCAGATGGGGCAAAGGAAAAACAGCTAAAAGGGTGGAATGAATTTGAACCAGTTATATACGCAAAAACTACAAAAACTGTAGGAATTATAGATATGCAGTCATGTGGTATTCTAATTAATGAGAGCAATATTCATAGAAGTAAGATATTTTGTGAAATAACGGGGGTAAAAGAGGAAGAAACTGTTAAAATTGAACACCTATCTAAGCTAATATTTCATCCTAAGGGGTTGTTCAAGGGAGCACAAGGAGAAAAAATACTATACATAAATAAAATAGAAGACCCCCATCATTTAATATTAGCCAGGTTGTTAGTTAAGGAAATAAATTTAAAGAATAAGAAATTATTAAATAGTATATTTATTGGAAGTTTAAAAACTAACGTATATTTTGGAGAATCCCATGAAGGTATTATATGATTAGAAGGATTTTTTATCATATAAATTATGTAAGAAAAATGAAATTAAGTTTTAAGTTTGTAGTTATGGGTAAGAGTAGGTGATATAATAATGGTAACTGCTATAATATTAGCATCAGGGTATTCGAGGAGAATGGGGAAAAATAAGCTTATTTTAAAATATAAAGGTAAAATGCTAATTGAACACACTATAGAAGTAATTAAACAATGTTGCTTTTTAGAGGTGATTGTTGTAGCTAGAGAAGAGGAAATAATAGAAATTGGTAAAAGAAATGATTTAAAAGTTATTAAAAATGAAAATGCAGTTAAAGGAATAAGCGAATCAGTTAAATTGGGTGTAACACATACAACAGAAACAGATGGATATATGTTTTTTACTGCGGACCAACCTTTTTTAGATAAAGATACGATAAATGGATTAATCTATGAATTTAAAGAGAATTCAGCTTATATAATTATTCCAAGGTGTGATGGTAGACATGGGAATCCTGTAATATTTCCGTACATCTTTAAGGAAGACTTTTTGAAGTTAGAAGGGGATGTTGGTGGGAAAATAATAATAAATAAGAATTTAGAGAAAGTTAAGTTTGTAGAAATACATAATAGTACAAAATTATTTGATATTGATACTAATGAAGATTATGAGTATATTCTAAAACTAGAGGAGAATAATGAGCATGTTTAATGAGATTGTCATTGTACGTGGCGGAGGAGATTTAGCATCTGGAACAATTCAAAAATTGCATAGAAGTGGATTTAGGGTATTAGTTCTAGAAGCATCAAAACCGACTGCTATTAGACGGAAGATTTCTTTTAGTGAAGTGGTATATGAAAGTGAAGTAGAGGTAGAAGGAATTAGGGCTGTACATGTATTCAGTTTAAGTGAAATAGAAAATGCTTGGAGCAATAAAAAAGTTCCAGTAATTATAGATGAAGAAGGAAAATATATTAAAGAAATAAAGCCTAAAATTGTAATTGATGCTATTATTGCTAAGAAAAATATGGGAACAACAAAGGATATGGCAGATATAACTATTGCTGTTGGTCCAGGATTTACAGCAGGTAAAGATGTAGATGTTGTAATAGAGACGGCTAGAGGGCACAATCTAGGTAGACTTATTTTTAGTGGACAAGCTGCGGAAAACACAGGAGTTCCAGGAAATATTAGGGGGTACTCTAAAGAAAGAGTTATACATTCGATATGCGCTGGAGTAATGAAGGATGTTCTAGATATTGGTGCTGTGGTTGAAAAAGATGAAGTTATTGCCTATATAGGAGAGACACCAATAAAAGCAACAATATCAGGACTGTTAAGAGGAATTATACGTAGTGGAAGTACTGTAAAAGAGGGATTTAAGATTGCGGATATCGATCCGAGGGTGTCAGAAAAAATGAATTGTTATACTATTTCTGATAAAGCAAGAAATATAGCAGGCGGAGTATTAGAAGCAGTATTTTATTTAATGGCATCTCAGAATGAGGATTAATGGTATGGAAAAGAGAATTCTAAAAGGGATTTAAGAAAGTTTAAGAATCGAGGTCTATAGATTGTTTAATGGATGCAATGCTTTCACGTGGAGTGTGGTATTAAATAAAACTTATTTTAAAATACGAGTTAGAGGTGATTGATATAAAAAAAATACCTGTGAGAGACGCAGTTGGATCCGTTTTATGTCATGATATTACTCAAATTGTTCCAGGAGTAGTAAAAGATATAGCATTTAAAAAAGGACATATAATTAAAGAAGAAGATATACAATTATTACTTTCATTGGGAAAAGACAACATATATGTATGGGAGGAGAAACAAGGATATCTTCATGAAAATGATGCAGCAGAACGTTTGAGAGCCCTTACAGCAGGAACAGGACTTACATTTAGTGAAGTAAAAGAAGGTAAAATTAATTTTATAGCAGAGTACGATGGACTTCTTATAATTAATACAAGGTTGTTATATGGACTTAATTCATTAGGTGAGATAATTTTAGCTACATTACATGATAACTATCCTGTAAAAAAGGGACAGAAGGTAGCGGGAACAAGAGTTATTCCACTTGTAATTGAGGAGGATAAGATAAAAAAAGCAGAGGATTTAATCGGCGATGCGAAAATTGTAAGCATAATACCGTATGCACCAATGAAAGTAGGAATTGTTACTACAGGCAGTGAAGTATATCATGGCAGAATAAAGGATGCGTTTGGTCCTGTAATAAGAAGCAAAGTTACGGAATATGGTTGTGAAATACTTGGACAAACTATACTTTCAGATGATGGGAATAAGATAACGGAGGCTGTAGACGCATGGATAGAGCAGGGGGCTGGAATGGTAATCTGTACTGGCGGAATGTCAGTAGATCCTGATGACGTTACCCCTGTAGCAATTCAAAATACAGGGGCAGAAATTGTAACATATGGATCACCCGTGCTTCCAGGTGCAATGTTCTTGCTAGCTTATAAAGGAAATATTCCAATCTTAGGACTTCCGGGATGTGTAATGTACTCTAAGAGAACTATATTTGATTTGGTATTACCAAGGGTACTCGCAAAGGAAAAATTGAGTTTTGCTGATATAGCAGCATATGGTCATGGGGGACTTTGTATGGAGTGTGAGGAATGTAGGTATCCTGATTGTACATTTGGAAAGGGAGTATAATAATAGTAAAAAACCCCAAGCTACCTTGAGGCCACTGAAAAACTATATGAAAAATCGTCATCTAATTAAAGATGGCGATTTTTTTATATAAAAGACTAAAAAACAAAAAGGAATTTTAAAAGATATGTCGAATTAGTATAGTAGAATAAAATAAAAGGGGCTAAACTATTATGCTAAAAGGACAATTGGAAATAAAAATAAATACATACCATAGCTTATATTCGTTAATTATTCCGAAAGATAACATTTTAAAGCAAATTAATGACCTTGTTGACTTTTCATTTGTTTATGACGAATTGATGATTAACTATAGTTCATCTATGGGTAGAGGTGCTATTAACCCCATAATGCTATTTAAATATTTACTTTTGAAAGTAATATATGAATTGTCTGATGAAGATGTTGTTGAAAGAACTCTTTATGACATGTCCTTTAAATATTTTCTAAATTTAGCCCCAGAAGAAACAAATTTAATAAACTCAAGTACACTAACTAAATTTAGAAAGCTTCGCCTTAAAGACATGAATTTATTGGATTTATTAATAAACAAGACTGTAGAACTTGCTATAAAAGAGGGAGTTTTAAAAAGTAAAGCAATAATAGTTGATGCTACGCATACCAAGTCACGTTATAACCAAAAGTCAGCAAGCGAGGAATTATTGAAACGTGCAAAAAACTTAAGAAAAACATTGTACGGAGTACATCCTGGTATTAAAGAAGAGTTACCTAATAAAGTTACAACTGGAGTACTTGAAGATATTCTTGAGTACTGCAAATTATTAATTGATACCATAAACGAGAAGCCAGAAACTGCAGCAAATCCAGCTGTGAAAACTAAATTAAACTACTTAATTGAAGCTATTAATGATGACTTAGAAAATCTAAAAATATCAAAAGATGAGGATGCAAAAGTGGGGCATAAAACTGAGGATAGTTCTTTTTTTGGATATAAATCACACCTTGCTATGAGTGAAGAACGTTTAATTACAGCAGCTGTTATTACAACTGGCGAAAAAAGTGATGGAAAGGAGCTCATAACCTTAATAGAAAAAAGCCGTGAGGCTGGTATAGATGTAAATGAAGTAATTGGAGATACAGCTTATTCTGAAAAGAAAAACCTAGAATATACAAAAGAAAATAAAATTGCATTAATTTCAAGACTAAATCCTGTAATTTCACAAGGAATGCGAAAAAAAGAAGATGAATTTGAGTTTAATAAAGATGCTGGTTTATTTGTATGTCCGGCAGGTCATATGGCTATTAAAAAAGCAAAACAGGGAAAGAAGAATGTTGGTAAAAATCAAGTGCTAACCTACTATTTTAATGTAGAAAAGTGTAAAAATTGTGTTCATAAAGATGGGTGTTATAAAGAAGGCGCTAAATCTAAAACTTATTCAGTTTCAATAAAGTCAAATACTCACAAAGATCAAATAGAGTTCGAAAAAAGTGAATATTTTAAAAAACGAGCTAGGGAACGTTATATGATAGAGGCTAAAAACAGTGAACTTAAGCACCAACATAGCTATGATGTAGCAATATCGTCAGGCTTAATTAGTATGCAAATTCAAGGTGCATTATCAATCTTCACTGTGAATCTAAAGAGAATAATTAAGTTGAAAAGCATGAAATAGGGCTTTTAAAACTTAATTATAAAATAAAAAGCATGAGATATCCAAAATATGAATATCTCATGCTTTTTCTATTCAAGCTTGAAAACTCTACTAAATAAAGAGTGCTTTTTTCAGCGGCCTCGCTACCTTGGGGGTTTTACTGTTTAAGGTTTTTAGAGAATATGATCTAGTATAATAGAGTAAATTGTGAAATGAAGTTTATTAGGAGAGTAAAATAAAATTTAATCAACATATAACAGTTTTGCCATGTTTTTTTATTTAAACATTACTATAAATTATCTATTTAGTTTTTTTATAGTTTATGGCTACATCTTGTTCTTGAAGTAATGTTAATGAAAGATTTATTATTATGTTTTCTTTGATAGTATTAAAATTGATTTCTATAGGAAAGTCTTTATTAAATGGCGTTTTATCAACAAGGGTATATGTTTCATAAATTTTAGCTTTTTCTATTTCGCAATTTATAGGTGGAACACTGCAATCTATATATCTATCACATTCTATATTTTTTTTGTATAGATAATCACCATAACCTTTATTAACATCTAAACAATCTAATGAGACATAAATTGGTATATAATCTAGAGGATTTTGATTAGAGAAAATGGGGGGGACTTTATACTGGATCAAAGTAGTGCATTTAAAAGGAATATAAATTATAAGAGATTCAGTATCTAAATTAATTATACCATCGTGAACATCTTTAGCTATAGAGGAATCTACTTTGTTTCTTACAAAACCTTCTAAAAAAAGTTTTCCATTTAAGGAGGGAGAAATATCATCTTTTTTATACAAAGGTATAAGCTTACTATTAGTTAAGTATACGTCTTTTTTCATGTTTTTTATATCTAAGGCAGCGTTTTTTAATCTAAATGTTGATTCAATAGGAATATCTATGGTTTTTTCTGCAATTATGAGGGGGAAGGTCGATACTAAGCTTTTACTGGGGTTAGTATTTATACTTCCACGGATATCATAAATACAATCGGGAGTAGTATTAATGTCACCTTCTTTTTTTATACATTCTGTATCAGTTTTAATAATTAATTTGCGTGTAGGAAGTATAAATTTTGTAGTAATTTTATCGTTTGTATTTTTTTGTACACTTAAATTATTTTTATGCTTGATATTTGTTAACCTGTTTTTAAATATCTTATTAATATCTTCATTATAAGATGATTGTTGTAAGAGTTTTAAAATAACTAGCAGTTTTGACATAATTAATTTATCGCAAATAGGAGGTATAGAATCTGAGTCATCTTCAACATTTACTTGTTTAAGAGGCGGTATAAAATCTAAGTCATCTTCAATATTTACTTGTTTAAGAGGAGGTATAAAATCTGAGTCACCTTCAATGTTCACTTGTTTAAGAGGAAGCATAAAATCTGAGTCACCTTCAATATTTACTTGTTTAATAGGAAGTATAAAATCTGAGTCACCTTCAATATTTATTTGTTTAAGAGGAGGTATAAAATTTGAGTCACCTTCAATATTTACTTGTTTAATAGGAAGTATAAAATCTGAGTCACCTTCAATATTTACTTGTTTAATAGGAAGTATATATTCTACATTCATTCTATCTTTTGCATTTTTTTGTAAGCATAAATTATTTTTGTGATTAACATTTGTTGAGACTTTTTTAGATGATTCATTAAAAATTATAAAACAATTTGGTCGTTGCAACATATTCAAAACAATAAGTAACTTCATCAGCCTTGATTTATCACAGTTATTTTTTTCCTTCATTCAAAAATGCTCCTTTATTATAAGGGTCAGAAATATTAAATAAAACGGGCTAGATAGCATACTGTAGAGTTATTTTATTTCATATGCCTTATGTAATTAAATATTATTGAATATGGAATACGTATTATATTAATTATATATAAATAACCGTTCTTCTAAAGAATTATATTATTTTAGAAGAACGGTTATATCTAAATGTCTATAGCGGAATATTCACTTGTTGCAATTGTAATACTTTAACTCTAACATATACAACCATTTTTTCAATTACTTTATTATAAAGTTTTACATTTGAATTAGTTTTATGGTACATAGGATCTGTATTCATATCGTCCTCAAAAATTCTTACTCCTTCTAATTCACAGTATGGGCTTTCAGTAAAAGTTATATTATCTTCAAAAGATTGCTCACATGCTGATTTTCCAATAAGAGTTTCTTTGCAGTCATCATGGCACATACAACTACTTAATAAATCTATTTCGGTTTGAGCGCTGCGAACGTTAACTACTGGTGGTACAACATATTGAACTTCTGTTACAGTTGTAAATTTGACATCTACGGTTGTATGAGCTATTCTACCACTTACAATTTTATCGTCGATACAGTCAGCAGTAGCATATTCTATATTTTTTCTTACAAATCCACTTATAAATAATTTGCCAGATCTTAGAATGCCATTTTCAATTACTCCTGATCTTGGAAGTAACTTGCATTGAGTTAAATATACATTTTTCTTTATTCTTTTAATTTCATAGAATGGTTCGTTCAATCTAAACTCAGCCTCGACATCTATTTGAATTTCCCTTTCGCCGAGAACTACAGGAATTTTAGCTACTAGAGGGCCATTAATTCCAACTGGTCTGATAGTAGTTCCACTGCTTAAAGGTAATGTTTTTGAACTAATAACTTCACCACAATTATCGCAAGGGTGAAGAGTTTGATTATTTTCCAAAAGTAATTCCTCCTTTTTTTTCAGGTCTTATGACCTTCTACATACTATGTAGAAAATAAAGAAAGTGTTACTTTAAATATATAAATAACCGTGCTTCTAAAGGAAAATATCTTCTTTAGAAGAACGGCTATATCTAAATGTCTATAGTGAAATATTTACTCGCAGAAATCGCAATATTTACTCGTAGTGCAAATGGGGTTAACTGGATCATCATATGGTATATTTACCTGTTGTAATTGTAATACTTTAACTCTGACATATACAACCATTTTTTCAATTACTTTATTGTAAAGTTGTACTTTTGAATTAGTTTTATGGTATATAGGGTCTGTATTCATATCGTCTTCAAAAATTCTTACTCCTTCTAATTCACAGTATGGGCTTTCAGTAAAAGTTATATTATCTTCAAAAGATTGCTCACATGCTGATTTTCCAATAAGAGTTTCTTTGCAGTCGTCGTGGCACACACAACTACTTAATAAATCTATTTCAGTTTGAGCCCTGCGAACATTAACTATTGGTGGTACAACATATTGAACTTCTGTTACGGTTGTAAATTTGACATCTATTGTTGTATGAGCTATTCTACCACTTACAACTTTATCTTCGATGCAGTCAGCGGTAGCATATTCTATATTTTTCCTTACAAATCCACTTATAAATAATTTTCCGGATCTAAGAACACCATTTTCAATTACTCCTGACCTTGGAAGTAATTTGCATTGAGTTAAATATACATTTTTCTTTATTCTTTTAATTTCATAGAATGGTTCGTTCAATCTAAACTCAGCTTCGACATCTATTTGAATTTCTCTTTCGCCGAGAACTACAGGGATTTTAGCTACTAGGGGGCCATTAATGCCAACTGGTGTAATATTAATTCCACTGCTTAAAGGCAATGTTTTTGAACTGATAATTTCACCACAATTATCGCAAGGGTGAAGAATTTGATTATTTTCCAAAAGTAATTCCTCCTTTTTTTAGGTCTTATGACCTTCTACATACTATGTAAATAATAAAAAAATGGTTCATTCAAACATCAGTATATTTTAAATGCTAGATATGAAATATAAAAGTATAGAATAGTTGAAATAATATAGGTAAATGCAGTAATATATAAACAAGTAGGATATAATAGTCTTGGAGCAAGGTATAGAAAATAAAATAGACTAGAATGTGAATAGTTATTTTTTTAGATTATTAAACATAAATTTTAATAAAAACAGTGGGGTTGTTAATTATGTCAGAAAAAAGGACCTTCGATGAGGAAATTATTATTAAAGAAAAAATAGAAATGAAGATTAAGAAGCCTAGTAAGTACATGGTGATAATTCACAATGATGATTATACAAGTATGGAGTTTGTTGTGCAGGTTTTAGTTGGGGTTTTTAAAAAACAGGTTGTGGAAGCCACAAAAACCATGTTTGAAGTCCATAAAAAAGGTAGTGGCGTTGCAGGGATATACAGCTATGATGTAGGTATAACAAAAATTGATCAAGCTATGGATATGTGTGAAGAAAGTGGATTTCCACTGAAACTAACCTTAGAAGAGGAGTAATTATGCAATTAGATAATATAGTAAATGAGATTATTACTGCGGCTTTTAATGAAGCTCAAATGTCAAATCATGAATACTTTACACCAGAACATATTCTTTACGCTTCTTTATTTTTTGAAGAGGGAATTGAAATAGTAGAGAATAGTGGCGGGAATGTTAAAAGACTTAAAAAACAAATAACAAAATTTTTAAAGGAAAATATAGAAATCGTAGAAGATGTAGAGCCGATCCAAACAATTGGAATTCAAACCATTCTATCAACGGCTGCAGATCATGTTATGCTTTCGGGTAAAGAGATAGTTAAGATAGGCGATGTGATTGTGGCCATGTATGATGATGATGAAAGCTTTGCTTCTTATTTTTTGCGGAAACAGCAAATGAAGAGAAGAGATCTTCTTAATTATATAGCTCATGGTATCTCTGTGGTAGATACTTTTGATTTTGATTCTACAACAGATAATGAGATAGAAGAGCCGGTGAGATTTACTGACAATGAAGAAGATATAGAATACACCTATGAAGAGGAAATTGAAAATCCCAATGATAAGGAAAATTTTTTAAGTAACTTTACTGTAGAGTTAACAGAACAAGCAGGCAAAGGAGAGATGGATCCTCTTATAGGGAGACAAGATATTCTGCTAAGAACCTTACAGGTATTATGCAGGAGGCTTAAAAATAATCCGGTGCATGTAGGGGAACCTGGAGTAGGTAAGACTGCTATTACTGAAGGTCTTGCACAATTAATTGTAGAAAATAAAGTGCCAAAGTTATTGCAAGGGAGTAAAATATATTATTTGGATATGGGTGCTCTTCTCGCAGGTACAAAGTATAGAGGAGATTTTGAAGAACGTATTAAAAAAGTGTTAAGCGAAATTAGTAAGGAAGAAAAACCTATAGTGTATATAGATGAAATCCATACTATAGTTGGAGCAGGTGCAGTTTCTGGAGGATCTATGGATGCTTCTAATATTTTAAAACCCTTTCTTGCAGATGGTAAGGTAAGATTTATTGGATCAACTACTTATGATGAATATAAGAAACATTTTGAAAAAGACAGTGCACTGGCTAGAAGATTTCAAAAAATCGAGGTGCCAGAGCCTTCAGTTGAGGATACTTTCGATATTCTTATGGGGTTAAAAGATAAATACGAAACTTACCATAATGTTACATACAAAGATGAAGCTTTAAAAATAGCAGTAGAATTATCTAGCAAGTACATTAAGGACAGATTTCTTCCAGATAAGGCTATAGATATTATGGATGAAGCAGGTGCTTATGCAAGGCTTTATGCTGAAGACAATGAAGAGACTATTCTTATTACGGTGGGTGCAGTGGAAAAAATAGTAGCTTCTATTGCAAAAATTCCAGAGCAAAGTGTATCAAATAATGAAATAGATATACTGAAAAATCTAGATATTAATTTAAAGAAACAAGTTTTTGGGCAAAGAGACGCTATAGACACTTTAGTAAGATCTATAAAGCGATCTAGGGCAGGTTTTAATGAAGAAGATAAGCCAATAGCGTCGCTCCTCTTTGTTGGTCCTACAGGGGTTGGGAAAACAGAAATAAGTAAACAATTGTCGATTAGCTTAGCTATTCCACTTATTAGATTTGATATGAGTGAATACCAGGAAAAACATACTGTTGCAAGGCTTATCGGTGCACCACCGGGATATGTAGGTTATGAAGAGGGCGGAATGTTAATTGAGGCTATTAAAAGAAATCCTTATTGCGTGCTACTTCTAGATGAGATTGAAAAAGCCCACCCCGATATATTTAATGTGTTATTGCAGGTTATGGACTATGCAACATTAACAGATAATACTGGTAAAAAGGCGGATTTCAGAAATGTGATTTTAATAATGACTTCTAATGCAGGAGCGAGAGAGGCTGGCAAACATGTAATTGGGTTTGGAGACAAAATGGAGTCTGGGCAAGTAATTACTAAAGAAGTGGAGCGAGTATTCTCACCCGAATTTAGGAATAGATTGGATAACATAATTGTATTTAATAAAATTGATGAAGCTATGGCTCTTCAAATAGCTAAGAAGGCAATGAAACAATTTGAAGAAAAACTTTTAACTAAAAATATAAAATTAAAGGTTACAGATAATTTATATGATTGGTTAAGTAAAAAGGGTTTTTCCGAGGATTATGGCGCGAGAGAAATCAATAGAGTGGTCCAAAAAGAAATAAAGGCTTATTTTGTAGATGAAGTGCTGTTTGGAGACCTTTGCACAGGCGGTAGTGCAATAGTTGATATTGTGGATGGTAAACTTACAATTATTAAAGGAAATTAAAAAAAAGATGTTGCTAATAAAAATAGCAACATCTTTCTATTTAAATTTATATTATTATTTCTATTTTCTAGGAACAACCTCTGTCCAGTAACCATCTGGATCTATAATGAAATATATTCCCATAGATTTATTTTCATAGCAAATACAACCCATTTTTTTATGGTATGAGTAGGCTTCATCAAAATCGTCTGTAACTACAGCAAGGTGGAATTCATTTTCCCCTAAATTGTATGATTGCGTTCTGTCCTTAAGACAAGTAAGCTCTAACTTATGATTAGTTGTTTCATCACCTAAAAATACAAGAGTAAAACTACCATCTGATGGATGAAATCGCCTAGTTTCTATAAATCCTAAAGCATTTTTATAAAATTCCACGCTTTTTTCTAAATCCAATACATTTATATTATTATGATCGAAAGAAAACTTCATTTAATATAACCACCTTTTCATATATCGTGTAGCACACGCTACACTGATTAATATATCACATATGCCATAGAATCATTATATGCTTACTTAAATTTTATTCATAGGAGTTTAAAAATAAAAATATCTGATTTGGAATATATTTATATTTGCATAGAATGTATGATATGAGTTTACTATCACAAAATTATGAAGGAGTGAAAATATATGAGAGAAATAGAAACAAAAATATACTATATATACCATAGTGGGTTTGCCATTAAAACTAAAAATCATTTTTTAATATTTGATTACTATAAAGAACCTGTAATAAATGATAAAGCCCATAAGCAGACAGCATTGTTATCATCTGAAAATATTAAAGACATGAAAAATGTTTATGTGTTTTCATCACATAGTCACGAGGATCATTTTAATTCTTGTATTTTGGATTGGGAAAATTATAATAGTGATATACAATACATACTTAGTAATGATATAAAAATAGATAAAAATAAATCGAATTATAGATTTATAAAGGAAGGTGAAGAAAAATTATTTAAAGACGTTTATGTAAAAGCTTATGGTTCAACTGATATTGGAATATCTTTTTTAGTAAAATTTGATGGGGTAACTATTTTTCATGCTGGAGATCTTAATTGGTGGCACTGGAAAGAGGACAGTTCAGAGGAGCGATCTGAAGCAGAGGCTTCATTTAAAACTCACATAGAGAAATTAAAAGAAGAAAAATCTATCGACATAGCTTTTTTTCCAGTAGATCCAAGACTTCAAGAGTTTTATTATATAGGCGGAGAATATTTTGCAAAAGAAATTAGGCCTAAATTACTTATACCTATGCATTTCGGAGATGAAGTAGCTATTACTAAAGAATTTGCTAGTATAATGAGAAAAATTAACATAAAATCAGTTGAAATAAATCATCCTAGGCAAGAGATAATATATAAAAAATATTTTTAATATATATGGATAGAAATAGTCAGTTATGTCTATAATTTAAATAACCAAATAAAAAAGCATCACATGCAGTATTTTTTAGTCCCCCTAAATTAATATTACATGTGATGCTTTTTATATTTAGATGGATTTATGATGCAAAACTTATAAAATAATTAAAAACTATAATTTCTATTTACATAATTTTATAATTGTGATACTTTATTATTATAAAGCAGTAAGTAGAAAGTAGGATAGATTAAATGAGAACAGAAACTAAAAATGAGAACGTTTTAAATTATATTTACATTATTATCGGGACTACAATACTCGCAGCAGGCATAAATATGTTTTTGGCAAAATTTAAATTAGTAACAGGTGGAGTAGCAGGTATTGCCATTGTTATTCAATATATTGCAGAAAAGCATTACGGAATAGGAGTGCCTCTATGGTTTACTAATATTGTGATAAATATACCATTGCTTATCATTGCTAGAAAACTTAAGGGGAAAAAATTTGTCGGTAAATCCTTGTTTGCTGCGGCATATCTATCTTTCGCGTTGTTTTATACAAGCTTTATACCGATGCCACAGGTCGATATTTTGTTGGTTAGTATATTTGGTGGAGTATTTGTTGGTATAGGCTTAGGGTTTGTATTAAGAGCATCCGCTAGTACTGGAGGAACTGATTTAGCTGCAAACATCATAAAGGTTTATTTAAAAAATATGCCAATAGCTAAAATTATATTAGCTATTGATTCGATTATAATACTAACAGGTGCTTTTGTATTTGGTGTTCAAAAAGCTATGTATGCACTAATATCTACTTATATAGTTAGTAAGGTTATAGATGGTATACTTGAAGGAATAAATTATTCTAAAGCGGTATTTATTATTTCAAATAATTCTAAGGAAATAGCGGAAATATTAATGAAGGATTTAAAGAGAGGTGTAACAGGAATAAATGCTACTGGAATGTATACAAATGGACCCAAACAGGTGCTATATATAGTAGTTGGTAAAAATGAAATAGTGCCTCTTCAAAAAATGGTTAAATTAATTGATGCCAACGCATTTATTACTGTTGCAGATGTAAGAGAAGTATCGGGAGAAGGATTTACAAAATAAAATACAAGTATAATAGGCAACATTTTCAAAGTATATTTTGAAGTCTTCATGTAAAGACTAAATTTAGAAAGGAAGTGATTATACATGGATGATAGATTAAATAGTAAACCTATTATATTTGACCACCCAGAGAAACTTACGCAGGGTGTATCTTTAGAAAAAGATGATGTTGTAGCAAAAACTTTCATTAATGAAGAAGATGGATGTGTGAAATGTAACATTGTTCTTGAAAATAAGGTTACTGGAGAAACGGCAAAGAGAGATGAAGTTATTGGTGAGATAGTTGAAGATGAAAATGAAGATGAAGAATTTGATTAAATAGATATGCTTGTTTAAAAGAATTATAATATATATAATTAAGAGAAAAACTTAAGGGATGCCTAAAATGATTGAAAAATCATTTTAGGCATCTATTTTTATTATAAAAATATTTGACATTTATTATTAAAAATATTATAATTTTAATTGAATATAAAAATAATTGATACATATACTAATATTTAAATATAAAGACTGTGAAGAGAAGAGTAGATATAAAAGGGTAGTAATAGCGAGTTGGTGATGGTGAAAGACCAATACGAAGTTTATATCGAAGAACATCTCAGAGTTTCTAACCGAAATCTTTAAGGTAGTAGGCTTAGACGGCTCCAATCCGTTAACTGTTGGGCAGTATCAATTGTATAACTCGTATCAACGAATATATAATTCTGTACTGATTAGATTGGTCATATTATATGACAAAACTGGGTGGCATAGCGAAATTATAGCCTTTCGTCCCTTTATTATTAAGGGATGGAAGGCTTTTTTTATTATTAAGGTAAATATAAAATTATAAGGAGGGCAATTTTATGGAAAAATTGTTAGTAAAACAAATTTATAGAGAAAAAGAAAAATATGAAGATCAAGTAGTATCTATCTCTGGATGGATAAGAACTTTAAGATCTTCTAAAGCGTTCGGGTTTATAGAAGTTAATGATGGAAGCTTCTTCAAAAATATTCAGGTAGTTTTTGAGGAAGGCTTAGAAAATTTTGCTGAAATAGCTAAATTACCTATAAGTTCATCTTTGACTATAGAAGGGAAACTTGTTGTAACGCCAGAAGCTAAGCAACCATTTGAGATTAAAGCTACTAAAATAGTTTTAGAAGGGATGTCAAATACCGATTATCCATTGCAAAAGAAAAGACATTCTTTTGAGTATTTAAGAACTATTGCACACTTAAGGCCAAGAAGTAATGCTTTCTCAGCAGTGTTCAGGGTGCGTTCATTAACTGCTTTTGCTATACATGAGTTTTTTCAAAAGAGAGGATTTGTATATACCCATACACCAATAATAACTGGTAGTGATTGCGAAGGTGCGGGTGAAATGTTTAGAATATCTACCCTTGATTTTAGCAATATTCCGCTAGGCGAAGATAAAAAAGTTGATTACGCGCAAGACTTTTTTGGTAAAGAAACTAGCTTAACTGTAAGTGGACAGTTAGCAGCAGAGGCTTTTGCTTTAGCGTTTAGAAATGTTTATACTTTTGGGCCAACATTTAGAGCAGAAAATTCTAATACAGGAAGACATGCAGCTGAGTTCTGGATGATAGAGCCTGAAATAGCATTTGCGGATTTAAAAGATGATATGAAACTCGCAGAAGACATGATGAAATATATAATAAAATATGTTATGGAAAACGCTCCAGAAGAGATGGAGTTTTTCAATAGTTTTGTAGATAAAGGTTTAATTGAAAGATTAAATGGTGTTGTAAACGCAGAGTTTGGACAGATAACATATACTGAGGCTGTGGATATTCTACAAAAATCAGGAAATGAATTCCAGTACCCGGTAACTTGGGGCTGTGATCTTCAAACTGAGCATGAAAGATATTTAACAGAAGAAGTGTTTAAAAAACCATTATTTGTAACGGATTATCCAAAGGAAATAAAATCTTTTTATATGAGAATAAATGACGATAATAAGACAGTTGCAGCAATGGACTTACTTGTACCGGGAATAGGAGAAATTATCGGTGGAAGCCAAAGAGAAGAAAGACAAGATATTTTAGAAGCTAGAATGGAAGAATGTGGTCTTAATAAAGAAGATTACTGGTGGTATTTAGAGTTAAGGAAATACGGCGGAACTAAGCATGCTGGATTTGGACTAGGATTTGAAAGAGCTATTATGTATATTACAGGTATGAGCAACATCAGAGACGTTATTCCATTCCCAAGAACAACTGGGTCTGCTGAATTTTAACGACATTTCAGAAGGAAAGTCTCCCATTTGTATAAGTGGGAGTACCTACTATAAGTAGGCGTTATTTGCCCTAGCAAATAGAAAACTTTAGTGGGAGTATAAATCTCCTTCTGAAGTCATCAATGCATCTTCTGCGAAGCTGTCGCGGCTCCGCAGGAGATGATTTAATAGTAAATTACAATATTAAAAGCAGCTCCCTATGTGTAGAATAGGAGCCGCTTTTAATTTAGAAATCTGATAGCACATGCTAACCCTGGGGAAGGGTTTCATAATATAACAGAATAAAAAGATACAAGCTACTGACAAAAGTCAGTAGCTTGTATCTTAATCATAAGATCTATGTTCTAATTAAGCCTCAACTGGAGCGCCTGTAGGACAAACACCTGCACAAGCTCCACAATCGATACAAGTATCAGCATCGATAACAAATAGTGAATCTCCTTGGCTTATAGCGTTAACTGGGCATTCAGGTTCGCAAGCTCCACAGCTTACACATGCATCAGTAATTTTATATGACATAATAATCAACCTCCTTTTTAACTAATTTACTACATAATATCATAATTGGGCTAATAAATAAAGAGTTTTTTAGAAATAGAAGATGGTTGTAGATTGCAATATAAAATGTCCGAAATTTTCAAGAAAAATATAATGTTAAGTTGTAATGGTTTTCTGTTCCATCATATTGGCAGATAAACCGTTGAAAATCCTTCTTGGATAATTGTTGATCCAGTGCTGTATTCGCATAATTTGTTTTTTAGAGAATGCTGAAATATCCACACCTTTTGGGATAAATCGTCGTATCATTTTATTGATATTTTCGTTTGTGCCTCGCTCCCATGAACTATATGGGTGAGCATAATACACTTTAGTTCTCTTTCGTTTATTTCTTACTGAGTTCTCAATACCCTCGAAATCAAGGTTCTCACAGCCGTTATCACAGGTGATTGTTTTAAATGTTTTCGAGAATAACATTCCCATTTTACGCTCCAATTTGTCCAATTCTTTCACGACAGCCGCCTGTGATTTAGATGGTATTTTAAAGACTAACTCCTTACGAGTTACTCTTTCACTTAACACCATCAAGACAGTTTTTGTACCCTGTTTGCCAACTACAGTGTCCATTTCCCAGTGGCCTATCTCATCACGTGCAGCTACCGCTGCAGGTCTCTCCGATATGCTAGTTCCTTTGGTATTGTTATACGCTGATCTTATTTTTTTATAGTTTCTCTTTTTAGCATTCTTTTTAACAGGCAGATCTTTGTTACTTATATTTAAAAACAAATTATTATCCAAATAGTTATACACAGTTTTGAAGCAAATAGTTGTTTCAAATTGTAGATCTTTATTTGTGATATTTTGAATAGCTGCATACGGAGATTCGCCATCTATACCAATAGCTTTTTCATGATCTTTTCCTATTTTTAATGCAGGACCTTTAGCGGTACCTTGTTTGTCATGCTCTGACTGCCCAATTTCTGCGCTATATTCCATGCGAGTGGTTAAGTCACTATTCAATAGTTCTACAATTCCTTTAGCAATTTCACGCCTTATTGTACGTTCTGAACGCCCACCTATTTGCTCCGCAATACGAGTTGAATTAAGTCCCATTTTGTGTAAAGCTTCTAACTTTATGCGTTCCTCGTATGTTATGTGTTTACCTTTTCTGCTCTGTGTGATAAAATCTAATTGACTCATTTGAAATCCTCCCGTATATGTTGGTTTAGTCACTTAACATTATACAAGAGTATTTCTCTTGAGTCTTTATTTTTTGTTACTCTTCGGTCATTTCATTATACAACTTACCAAATAGAAGATGGTGGAACATATGTAATAATTAATGGGGGTATTAGTAATTCTATATGGCATAATTATTTTGCTTATTTTTATATGTTAAATTAAATAAATATTTATATTAATAATTTATAAATGCTTTTAAAATACAATATTAAATAAACTGCATTAAATAATAGTTACAGCTAAAAACTAAATTTAAAACAGTTTATTTAATACATATGGTAGTTAGTAACTTTTAGCTGTATCTATATTAATGATGAGCTCATCTATCTAGCTGTGAGTTAATAACTATTAATAATATTATGTGTAAGATTTAAAAAATTATTCAGAATAAAATTATAACTTAATTAAATTACTTACGGAGCAATTTAATTGCTCTATTAACAACATTTTCTGTTGTAAAGCCGAATATTTTGAATAAATCGTCGGCTTTACCTGAAGCTCCAAATCTATCAATAGAGATTACATCTCCGTCTATTCCAACATATTTATGCCAACCAAAGGAAGAAGCGGCTTCAACTGCCAAGCGGGATCTTAGGTCTGATGGTAATATAGATTCCCTGTACTCTTTTGATTGGGCATCAAACAAATCTAAGGATGGCATACTTACTACTCTAGCTTTGATACCACGGTCATTTAATATCTTAGCTCCTTCATAAATAAATTCTACTTCAGAACCAGAAGCCATTAAAATTATATCAGGGTTTCTACCTTTTTCTTCATAGGTTTTTAAGACATAGGCACCCTTTAAAGCTTCAATTGAGGTTTCTTCATACAAAGGTAGATTCTGCCTTGTTAGTATTAATGCAGTAGGAGTTGTTTTTGAAGTCATTGCAGCATAAAAGCCAACAGCTGTTTCTCTTGAATCAGCTGGTCTAAAGACATTGAAGTTTGGTAGAGATCGCAAAGCTGCAAGCTGTTCAATTGGTTCATGAGTTGGACCATCTTCACCAACTGCTATACTATCATGAGTTAAAACATAAATTACTGGAAGACTCATAAGGGAAGATAATCTCATTGCACCCTTCATATAATCACTAAATACAAAGAAAGTTGAAACAAAGGGTTTAAGACCTCCATGAACATATATTCCATTTGCAATAGCAGCCATTGCATGCTCTCTTACTCCAAAATGAAGGTTAGTGCCAGTTCTATCTTCCATAGAAAAATCACCTTTGCCCTCCATATAGGTTTTATTAGAAGGAGCAAGATCTGCTGAACCACCTATAAGGTTTGGTACATGTTTTGCTAATATATTTATTATTGCGCCAGAAGAGTTTCTTGTTGCTGCTGTGCCTTCAAACTTCCACATATCTTGGATCTTAAGTAAATCAACAGAAAGTTCTCCGCTTTGCCATGCTTCATATTCCTTAGCAAGTTCAGGATTTTTTTCACTATACTGCGCATAAAGTGTGTTCCAAGTTTCTTCTTTTTCCCTAAGATCTGACTTTACATTTTCCATATGATTAGTTACTTCATCGGGAACTGTAAATGGATCGAGGTTCCAGCCTAGGCATTTTTTCATTTCAGTTATATTAGATTCTCCTAGTGGTTCCCCATGTGCTGAGGCAGTACCTTGTTTTTTAGCACAACCGAATCCAATAATAGTTTTAATTTTAATAAATGTAGGTTTATTTAACTCAAGTTTTGCAGTTTCAATGGCACTACTTATTGCGTCCATATCATTGCCATCTTCTACATATAAAACCTGCCATCCATAGGCATCAAATCGTTTACTTACGTCTTCTCTAAAAGCGATATCTGTATTTCCTTCTATAGTTATACTATTTGAGTCATACATTAAAATAAGTTTTCCAAGTCCTAAGGTACCTGCCAGGGATGCTGCTTCTCCAGAGATTCCTTCCATATTACATCCGTCACCACATATAGCATAGGTATAATGATCCACAATAGTATATTCTTTAGTATTAAATTTTGCTGCAAGATGGCTTTCGGCTATTGCCATACCTACCGCATTAGCAATACCTTGTCCGAGTGGTCCTGTGGTAACTTCAACACCATTTGTATGACCATACTCAGGATGACCGGGTGTTAAACTTCCCAATTGTCTAAAATTCTTTAAATCTTCAATAGTTAGACCATATCCAAAAAGATGAAGTAGAGAATATTCTAGCATTGATCCATGCCCAGCTGACAATACAAATCTATCTCTATCCTGCCATTTTGAATTGCAAGGATTATGCTTCATATGCTTCGCCCATAATGTATATGCCATGGGTGCCGCTCCGAGCGGAAGCCCTGGATGTCCAGATTTTGCTTTTTCTATTGCCTCAGCTGATAAAATCCTTATAGTATCTACGGTTAATTGTTCAATTTTACTCAATGTAAATTCCTCCTTGTTATATATCTTAATTATTATGATATTTCAAATTATTTATAATAGATATATGTCCTATATTTAATATAAAAGATTACTCTCTGTATTGCAAGGATATATTGTTTTTTATCTGATTTGAAGTATTATTTAATGGTTTTATCCATTTTGGCCTTCTTCCTGAATTTTCTCAGTATTTTTTTTAAGATTATACTCAATTTCCAATAGTATTTTTTGCTGATAGAACATTATTAAATAACAGATGATACTTGATATAAATACTAATATAAAGGTAGAAACTTTAAAAAATATGAGTATTACAACCAAAAAACTAGCTAAATTCAAAATTGTAATATGAAATTTACGAATGGTATAGTAGGCAGCAGTTTTAAAAATATCTTTTGTACTTAAATAAAATCTTGAGATTATTGGGAACACATAAAGACTCATTGAAAAAATAAAAGCTACAACTATAAAAATAAAAACAGTTAAAAATTTTGGGTAACTACTTGAAATAACCAATTTGATGTCAATAAATAGTATAGATAGTGTAATTATTTCTAGAGACCAAAAGAATAATGATTGGAAAAAGTTAACTTTATAAGCCTTAAAAAAATCTTTCGTAATATTTATATCTTTTTCCCGGATAAGTTTGCCCATAACACTAAGAAGAGCTGTTGCGGCAGGGCCTATTGGGATACAACATATAAGGATAATAGAAATAAACCCCTGTGGAATTGTATTTGAACCATTAGAAAAGAGTGCAATTAATATGAAAAGTAGTGGAATATTGAGAAGTAGAAAGTACAGATTGCCCAAGAAAAACCAAAATATATAATTAGTTATCGTATATATAGGTCCTTCACCAAATTTTCTTTTTAAATTAGCCATTTTTCCCTCCAACTGCATTTATCAAATGCTACTGTGTAAATAGGTATAATAATTTGGATTTTTTTATAACTAACTAAAATGTAACATAAATTGTGTGAAATTTAAATAGGTAGAAGTCATAAAAAAGTTGATTGAATTTTGGAATTCTGAACAGAAGAATAATTGAATAGATAATTATTTACAAGATATTAAATGAAGGGATGTTTTAATATTTAGTAAATTAGCGGTATAATAAATAAAAAAGAAAACATTTTAAGTTAGGGGCGGTATATATGAATTTAAAAGGTAAAGTAGCTATAGTTACAGGAGCATCTAGAGGAATTGGGAAAGGTATTGCTATAGAGCTAGCTAAGGCTGGGGCTTGCGTTGTTATAAATTATAAAAGCAATGATGAAGCAGCTGAAAAAACCTTGCAGGAAATTAGAGAGCTAGGAGCTTATGCCTTGAAAATTAAAGGTGATGTAAGTGATTATGAATTTTCAAAGGGTATGATAAAAACTACTGTTGAAAAATTAGGTAAAATAGATATTTTGATAAATAATGCAGGGATCTCAAAGGTCGGGCTGTTTATGGATGATATGCCAGAAGAATGGGACAATATTTTAAATGTAAATCTTAAAGGCACAATTAATTGTTCGCACAGTGCTGTTAAAGCGATGATAAAACAGAAAAGTGGAAGCATAATAAATATATCTTCAATGTGGGGTAATGTAGGTGCCTCTTGTGAAGTGATTTACTCAGCATCTAAGGGTGCGATTAACTCTTTTACAAAGGCACTAGCTAAGGAACTTGCACCATCTAATATTAGGGTTAATGCAATAGCTCCAGGGGTTATAGATACAGAAATGAATGGTTGGCTAACTGATGGCGAACGCAAATCTTTAACTAATGAAATACCTATGATGAAATTTGGAGAAGTGCGAGATGTTGGCATGCTTGTAACCTTTTTAGCTAGTGAAAATTCAAAATATATTACTGGACAGGTGATAACAATAGATGGAGGAATGCAATAATAATATTATTAATAATTTATTAATACTTTCTTAAGCAATCTCTAATATTAGATTCTAATTATATGTTATAATTAGATTAATATTTAATAAATAAATCTTATGAAATGAAAGAAGGCTAGGATTATCATGGAATATACAAAGGGCAGAAATATAATTTCAAAGTTATTTAAATCAGTTTTATCAATTGGTACATTTATTGTTTTATTAATAACATTACCTTATATAGCTATCTTTGTTATTAAAGCCTTATTTGCAATTTTAGTTTTTGGAGCTTTAGTATGGTATAGTTTTAAACTAATAAAGGGTACTAAAAATTTCATCTACAAATTAAGTACAAAGAAAAATTTTGCTGCGAAAGCTGATATGTTTAGTAGTGATAAAGATACTTCAGATTCCATTGATATTAATTATGATGATAGTGTTATTGTTGATGTTGATTATGAAGAGATACTATAAGGCACATTCTAATTAAGATAAATCAAATATATAAATGATCTTTTAAAAACCAGTCTATATTTTAGATTGGTTTTTGTTTTCTAGATTCTATAAGAAATAAATTTATGAGAATGGGTTCTACAATTATAATTAGGTAGAATATTTTTTTTGAAAATAGCGAAACATATAAATAGCAATATAAATAAAGGAGATGTTTTTATGCCTAAAGATAGCCAACCTGACAATAAATTTTCTAGATTAGCTAAAAGTAATTATGATACTCCTATAACTAGAGAATCTGCAAAAAATCAAAATGCTACAACAAAAAAACAGTCTGCTGACAGAAAATAAAAAGAGCAGAGCATATAAACTTTTGTCTATATGCTCTGCTACTTTTATTTTATAGGAAATCGAAGAATTATAAATAATTTAAATAACGTATCTGCAAATTTTATAAATTAGAAGCAAATAAAAGATTATTAACATAATTTATTGCATTATCTTATTATTATGTTAGAATTTATATATATGTTATTGTTTTAAGATTCTAAATAATTAGAGTTACTTTTGTATTTGAAAATCTGTGCTTGTTTATACTTTGAAGTTTAAAGCTGCAGCATGCCTGTAGCTTTTTATATTTTAAATGAAAAGATTAGATTATTAGTAAGAGTTTCCGGAAAGCTTTGGATACTTTTGTACTATTTAAGAAGGAGTGAATATATTGAGTTTTAATGTTTATAATACTATGACTAGAAATAAAGATGAGTTTGTACCTTATAAAGAAGGTAAGGTGGGAATGTATACTTGTGGACCTACAGTGTACAACTATGCACATATAGGCAATTTAAGGACATATATTTTTGAAGATGTACTTAAAAAATCCTTAGAGTATTTTAATTATAAAGTTAAACATGTAATGAATGTAACTGACGTAGGGCACCTTCAATCGGATGGGGATGAAGGGGAAGATAAAATGGCATTAGGTGCAAGCCGTGAGCATAAAACAGTATGGGAAATTGCTAAGTTTTATGAAGATGCTTTTTTTGAAGATTGTAAAAAACTTAATATAAAAAGACCTACTATTGTATGTAGAGCTACAGATCATATACAGGATATGATAGATTTTATAAAAAAACTTGAAGAAAAAGGATACACTTATGTATCTAATGGAAATGTGTATTTTGAAATTGACAAATTTGAAGACTATACTAAGCTTGCAAACCTTAGCATAGATGAACTGAAAGCAGGAAGTAGAATAGAAATAGATCCTAATAAGAAAAACCCACTTGATTTTGTACTATGGTTTACAAACTCTAAGTTTTCTAATCAAATTATGCAGTGGGAGTCACCATGGGGCAAGGGGTTTCCAGGTTGGCATTTAGAATGCTCGGCAATGTCTGTTAAATATATTGGTGAATGTTTAGATATTCACTGTGGTGGAGTGGATCATATTGCGATACATCACACTAATGAAGTAGCTCAATCTGAAGGAGTATTAGGACATAAATGGGTAAAATACTGGATGCATGGAGAGTTTTTAGTACTAGATAGTGGTAAAATGTCAAAATCTACTGGGAATTTTTTAACTGTAGCAAGACTTGAAGAAGAAGGATATAGTCCTCTTGATTATAGATATTTCTGTCTTCAATCTAAATATAGAAAACAGTTAGTGTTTAGTTTCGACAGTTTAAATGACGCTAGGAATGGCTACAAAAAACTTAAAGAGAGAATTGCTACTGTTTTAAACTCTATAAATCAAAATGATGTAACGAGTGGTGAGAAAACTAACGCATACAAAGAAAAATTCTCATCATATATCAGTGATGATTTAAATATAGCAAATGCTTTCACTGTACTTTTTGATGTTTTAAAAGATGGTGAACTTAATAATAAGGAAAAAGCTATACTTATAGAAGATTTTGATAAAATATTCTCATTAGATCTTATGACAATTGAAAAGGAAGATACAAATGTAGATGAAGAGCTTATAAATAAGCTTATAATTGAAAGAACTGACGCAAGAGAGAGTAAAAACTGGGCAAGAGCAGATGAGATAAGAAATGAATTTATAGCTATGAATATCGAACTTTTTGATACTAAGGAAGGAACGACTTGGAAAGTTAAATAAGTATGAATTAATAAGGCATCTATGGGCAATAATCATAGATGCCTTGTTTTATCTAAACTAAATAGGATGGACCGAGTAGGAATTATTCTATTTTACTTCTTTTTGAAGCCGCCTGGATTTTTTCATCGCTGCCAAGTCGTTTTGGTAATCTAGCATCATCATTTTTCTTAATCATAATTTGCTCTTGGGTAGTGTAATTGTAGTTTTTTGAATCTTTTCTTGCCATGGATATTGCCACCTTTCTAAAGTTTAATGAAATATTAGTTTCTCCAATATTCAGAGTATAATGCATCTAAATTATAACTAAATTTCCAATGTTTTTACAAAATAATAGAAATTAAATTAATAATGTGATAAAATTTTAAAAAAGGAAGTGATAAGAAAATTTAGTTTATAATATTATGTATAGCTTAAGGCAGAAAGTAATATATTTTAAATAAAACAATTAAAATCTGAGGTGATAAATATGGATAGATCAGCTTTGAAAGCTTCAATATTAATTGCAGTTATTGGTATGATTTTAATATCAGTTATATATTTTAGACCGGTGAGCATTGAAAGAAACTATGGTGGATATATGTATGATGAGAATAGTGAATTTAACAAATCAACTGAAATTAAGCTTGTTGGAGAATTAAAAAAGAAATTATCTTTGAATTATGAATTTACTGGAAGTGTAGAAGTAGATGGTATTAAAGAGAAGGTTATTCTAAAGAGAATATGGGCGAAGAACAATGTTTTTAAGACTACGGGATATAGCACTTTTATAGAAGCTAAAAATAGTAAAACAGGGCAATATGAAGTGACTGGAACGCTTAATACATCAAAGAACTTCAATGAAATACTTATAAGAGTAGCTGAAGTAGATAACAAATATAATGGTAAATTTGATATTTGTGGGCCAAGTAGTACTGTGAAAGAGGCAAAAGGTATAATAACAAATATGGGGAAAAATAATTAACGTGTATTGGAGGAGTTGTATTGTCTAAAGAATTAATTTTAAAATTAAAGCCATACTTAAGTGAAAAAATATGGGGATGGGAGAAATGGGTACTTTCATGTCATGAAGAGGGAAATTCTACGGTGCAAGAAGGAATTTATGAAGGACGAGAATTGTCTGAAATTTTAGGATGTGGTAGTGATTTTCCTATACTAAATAAAATTATAAAAGCAGAAGATACCTTATCAGTACAAGTACATCCAAATGATGATTATGCTAAAAGGGTTGAAAATGCTAATGGAAAAACAGAATGTTGGTATATATTGGAAGCTAAAAAGGGAGCGACTTTAGTATCAGGAATAAAGAAAGGTTTAAATAAAGAAAAGCTAAGGCAAATTATAAAAGAAGGTAAACTAGAAGATTATTTAGAACGAATCAATATAAGCAGGGGAGATTTCATCTACATACCAGCGGGTACGGTACATGCTATAGAATCTGGTGTAAAGCTTATTGAGGTGCAACAAAATAGCAACATTACTTATAGACTTCATGACTGGGGACGAGGCAGAGAAGTGCATATTGAAAAATCCTTAGATGTTATAGATTATGATGGTAAGAATAAAGGTGGAAAAATTGATAATTTTAATAAATTAGAGACACCTTATTTTAAAGTGGAAAAAATTATTGTCAATAACAATTATATAGACATAGTTAATGATAGTTTCCATAGCTACACTGTAATATGTGGCGAGGGAGTAATAAAAGTGAGTAATGAGCAAATGAAATTAAAAGAAGAAGAAACAGTTTATATATCAAAAGGAATAGAGTATACACTTGAAGGTAATATGGAATTAATTAAATCTAGTGTGTAGAGGATTAATGACATTTAAAAGGAAGGTCTTAAACTTCTACAAGTGAGGGTTCCGTGTTATAACAAAAATAAAACTTCAGTGGGAGTGAAAATCTCCTTCCGAAGTCGTTAATATTGTAGCTTCGCGGAAGATAGTTAATGCTAGGCGAGATATGAAGGAGCGTTTAAAAATGAAAAGGATGAAGTTTTTAAAAAAAACAATGATATTGGGTACAGTGATTTTTGTGTTTTTGGCAGCTGGATGCGCTAATACGGAAAAAGATAATGTCGATAGTAAACCTAAAGCAACAAAAGAGGTAGAACCTACTCCAGTAGTTAAAAAACAAACAGAAAAAGGAGCTAATGACAAAAATCCAATGGTTACTATAGTAATGGAAGATGGCTCGACTATTAAGGTAGAATTATATCCAGAAATTGCACCGAATACAGTTAGAAATTTTGTTTCTTTAGTCCAGAGTGGTTATTATAATGGATTAATTTTTCATAGGGTAATACCAGGTTTTATGATACAAGGAGGAGACCCAGAAGGAACGGGCACGGGCGGCCCCGGGTATACAATAAGCGGCGAGTTTAGTAATAATAGTTTCGACAACCCTTTAAAACATGAAAGAGGAGTAGTATCTATGGCTAGAAGTGCTGATAAAGACTCAGCTGGTTCACAGTTTTTTATAATGATTAAGGAAAGTAGCAACTTAGATGGTGATTATGCTGCTTTTGGTAAGGTTACAGAAGGTATGGAAACAGTGGATAAAATAGTAGCTGTTGAGACTGGGAGTAATGATAAACCTAAAAAAGATCAAAAGATGAAAAAAGTTACTGTGGACACGTTTGGAGTAAAGTATGGTGAAGTTGAGAATGTAAAATAAAATTATAAGAAATGCCCCTAGTGAGTTAAGTTCACTAGGGGCATCTTTTATATGTTTCGTGATTTTAAATTACATTAATACGAAGATTTTGTCTGTTTTTCATAATTATCTGTACATTTAGATTGGTTTTTAAAAATTCTTACAAATCTAATAGAGAATATATCACACATTACCAGATCATTTGAACCACTTTCTTGAATGACAATAAAACTAATACCAACTTCTTTTAATATGCCTTCGCGATCAACCCACATACCAGTTCCAATTAAAAATTCTACTTTTATATATTTACCTATTTGGGTAGATAACCAACCTTGATTATAAAGTGGATTATCTACTATGGGTGAGACAGGTGGCATTTCACGGTGCTGGTTACTATCAGGGGTTGGCATCGCAGGTCTTTCTCTTGTATTATCATCTGTACCAAATTTTGGAATAGGTGCCATTGGGGGTTCAGAAAACACAGGAACACTGTCCCACATTGGAATTTGATTAAAATTGTTAGGTGGTGCTATAAACATAAAATATCCTCCTTAAAAATTATATTAAATTATTATCTAAAGGTATAGTTAGTAATGCTTTTTAATTAAGTAGTAAAATACTTCGCTGTGGGATTGTAAAAGCAATGTAGACCTACACTGACTTGATAGATACCACTACCATTGAAAGGGAATTCATCTGGACATGGTGCATAGGGATTAAAATACCATAAGGACTCACCTGTTGTATATAATCTATTGCCAGCTAAAGCCCAATCAGCAATATCATAATGTATCTGCTCTGGTCGACTTGCCCAAATGGTTTGTGGGTTAGTCACACCACGAATTACAGATCTTGCACAATCAAATTGTCCTTCCTGAAATATGATATTCCTTAAATCACCTTGACCTATCCTAAGATATTCACCATCTGCTACGTGCACTCTGTTCATAACTACAGAGGCAACAGCTTTCATCCCATTTTCGCCTTCTCCACCAGCCTCACATTGTAGTATTCTAGCCAATAACTCCCTAGCACTGAAAGCCATAAATAGTCATCTCCTTAATTCGCTCTACAGTGTTATTATATTCAGGGAGTTAATAATGGTACTTAAAAAAACAAAGGAATTTTTTATTTACAAGGAAACTGTAAGATTTATTGGGTATTTAATAAATTGTGAGAGATAGCTATATAGCATTAAAGAAACTTTAATAAAAATCCTATTGTCATATTGTTAGTAACATTTAACATGAATATATGGTAAATCAATGGGAAGTTTGATATAATTACCTTGTATTTGTGTTCTCTTTTGTTAAGCTATTATTATTTGTGGTAAAACAATAATAGCAAATGCATTTTATATTTGTATATACTTTCGCGTAAAGGATATTAGATACCCAATATACCTATATTTATATATATATTATTATTGGATAAGGTATGACTATAAAAAGAAAATATCACTTAAAATTTTATATTTATACATATGTTATTAGATGAATAAGTTATGAAACATTTATACAAGAGGTGAATTATGCTAAATAGTGGAGATATATTAGACAAAAAATATGTAGTAATTAAAATTTTAGGCAAGGGTGGAATGGGCACCGTTTATTTATGCGAAAATATAATTCAGGGTAATTTTTGGGCTATAAAAGAAGTAATAAAAAATACAAAAAATATAGATATTTTAACAGAGGCTAACATTTTAAAAAATCTAAGCCATCCAGGTATTCGGAGAATAGTTGATATATTTTATGAAAATAACAATCTATATATGGTTCAAGATTACGTAGAGGGTCAAACACTAAAGGAGTATGTTAAGGTAAATGGTAGAATACAGACAGAAAAAACTTGCCGGATTACATCTGATTTATGTGATATTATAGGATATTTACATAATCAAAATCCAGCTATTATATATAGAGATATAAAACCATCGAACATAATTATAACAATCAGTGAAAAAGTTGTTTTGATTGATTTTGGTATTTCGAAAATTTATAAGGGTGACAAGTCGCAAGACACAGTGTGCGCAGGTTCTAATGGATATGCGGCTCCAGAGCAATACGGCTTAGGGAAATGTTGTACGCAAACAGATATATATGGCATCGGAATGTTAGTATACTTTATGGTGAAAGGGAAGACCCCTTTCACAGGTATAGAACCTCTTTTGGACGAAAATTATGGGCCTGATATTAATGAAAAATTAAAAATAATAATACAGAAGTGCGTTAAGATTGATATTAAGGATAGATATATTTCGGTTAAAGATCTAAAAAAAGAAATTTTAGAAGTATTAAAAAAAGATAAATATGAAAAAATAGCGGGTTTGAGTGACTATAATATTAGCACAAATGTGGGGACTAAAAAAGCTAAAACAAAAATCACAAATAAAGGGAAGTTAACAAAAATTAAAAATGGGTTTTTCTGTTGTCTAGTTGTAACTCTAGCAAGCATTTATATTTTCCATGGGAATAAAAAAGAAAGTACAGTTATGAACACTATAGATAGGACCGAAATAGTGAGCCCCGTAGTAGGGTCATCAAGTATAGAGAAAGATGCTATTAAGGAGGCTATAAAGAAGTCTGTTAAGACACCTATTATAAGCCCTGTAAAGGTAGCAACTAGTTATATTACACAAGATAGCTCAATAAAAGAAAAAACGCCGCAATTATCTAAAGCAAAGGATAAAGAAAAACGAAAAAACAAACAAACAAACATAGTAAAAAAGATTAAATAAATGAGATATTTAGAAATGGATGTAGATGTATAGAGCTGGACAGGTAATAATAATTTAAATTAATTTGGACTGTTAATAAGGTTAATTTATATTAATCGTTCCAATTGCCTAATATAGTGCTATAATATGGTTAGGAAATAATAATATGAGAATTAATGATGATTTTACAACATAAGATATGGGGGGAGTAACAATGAGAAGAAGAATATTACCTTTACTTATAGCTATTGGACTAGTTATGTCAGTAAGTAAGCCGATGTTCGCAGTGTCACTAACGCAGCAGTTAGATAATCAAAAGAAGCAGCTGCTAGAACAACAGGGTTCATATAGTTTGTCACAAAAGAATTCTGACCAATTAGAGATATCTATTGAAATGTTAGATTTAGATATTGGGAACATGAACGCAGGAATTGATAAAGCAAAAAATGAGATATATAGTACTGAGAAAAAAATAGAGAAGACTACAAAAGATATAGTAGTTGCCGAGCACAATATAAAGGGCGAGGAATCTGTATTTAATGAAAGAATGAGAGCAATGTATATGAACGGAGCAGATAGTTATTTAGAGATACTACTTGATTCTGAAGGAGTCGAAGACCTTATCTCAAGAGTAGAAAATGTTAAAAAAATTGTAGAATATGATAACAAAATTATTAAAGAATTAAATGAGAAAAAGAAAATTATCGAGGATAGAAAAAAAGCTCTTAATGATAAAAAAGTAAAAGTTCTAGCGTTAAAAGCTAATAATGAAATTAAATTGGACGAGCTTAGTGCAAAGAAAAAAGAACAAGGACTACTAGTAGTAGAAGCTAATAAACAGGAAGAATTGAATAAAAATGAGATGATAAAAATACAGGCTTCAGTAGACAGTACTACGAATCAAATAAAAGATGAAGCAGATCAAAAACGTAAATACGATATGGCAATAGATACTAAAAAAACTCAAGAAAATACCCCATCAAGAGGGCAGGTAAGTACCGCAGTGAAAAATGAAACAAATGATGAAAAAGAAATAGTTGAAGAGGTAAGCAAACCAAAACCAACCTTACCAAAACCAACTTTACCAAAACCAACTTTACCAGTTGGTTCAAATGAAGTAATAGAATATGCTAAAACTTTCCTGGGAACACCATATGTGTGGGGAGCAACGGGTCCAAATTCATTTGATTGTTCAGGTTTTACTCAATATGTATATGCACATTTTGGAGTTACTACAGGTAGAGATACTTATGCTCAGATAACTCACGGATCATATGTGTCTAGAGAGAATTTACAACCAGGAGATTTGGTATTCTTTGGATCAGGAAGTCCTCACCATGTTGGTATTTATGTAGGAAATAATTCATACATACACGCACCAAGCACAGGGGATGTAGTTAAAATATCACAATTAACGAGAAGTGATTATATGTCTGCAAGAAGAGTTAGATAGCAACATGTAAAATAACATAAAATGATTCACAGAAATAATATAATAGGTTTGATTGATGATTTTTAAAACACCGTGGTTAATTTTAACCACGGTGTTTTAAAATCATTTTTCTCTGTAATCAGCAAGAAGTAAGTCGACCATTGCACCATAGCTTTTTGTTCCCGATTGTTGATTTTGAGATTTAAGATAAGTGTCGTTAATTTTATCTCCTATTTTTTCTATAGGACCGGAGTACATTTCCCAAAAAGATTGGTTGTACTTCAAGTCATTAATTACACCTGTGCTACAAGTTAAAATCAATTCTTTATATTTTTGTGAATCACTTTTTTGTAATGCATTTAATGAATAAGATAATGCTGCAAGTGTTCCAGAGTATTGAAAATCTATATACGGATGATTTATACAAGCTATATATGCAATATAGTTTGCTTCATCTTCTTTGGCAAAGCCTCTTTGATGGGCCATTTCGTGAACCGTGGTAAATGGAAGGAATGAATCAGGTTCTGCCATATTAATATTTGCTTCGTTAGTAAAAGGAAAATAAAAACCTGTAATTCCTGTATAGCACATTGGACTTGAAAGTAATATACCCTTAGGTATTCCATAGTTACCTTTTAATGCAGCATATTTAAGTGAAACTTTATCATATCCTAATTGAGCAGTTTTTAGGATATACTTTTTATTATAAGAAAGTTCCATTACACCATATTGGTTTTCGTTTGTTTTTTTTCTTAGAGAACTTGAACTATTTATAAGATGCATGCAAAGTGAAGCAAGTTCATTTGAAGATGACGAGCGGACATTTAACTGAAATATTTTATTGAGTGTAAGTCTTTGATAATTAAATCCCCATAAAAACTGGAATGAAAAATATATTAATCCGGATGCAGCAAGTATATTTAAAACAAAGTGTTTTAAAATACCTAATCTTTTATTTTCATATTTGTATAAGTCAAAAGTTGTTTTTAAAATATACAATAACGCGAAAGTTACAAAGAAAATAATTGTAAGTTCTGCAAGAGAAAATGGTAAGAAGTGGGTAATTGCACTTAAAATATTAGCAATTATTTTATAAAAAAATGATGAATAGTATTTTTCTATAATAGTCGGAAACATTCTAGATATTTGAGTTAGGAGAATACCTAAGGGTAAAAGCAAGATTAAAAATGATTTCTTCTTACAGGAAAAAAACTTCAAACGAAGCACCTCCTTTATATATTTATAACTCCCATGTTTTAGTTGTTTCTATAAATTGAATGCAAATATAATTAATTATACAAAAATCTCCAAGTGAAATGTTTACTTGGAGATTTTTCATATTATTTTTTTTGTTGTAATAAGTCTCTAATTTCACTTAATAGCACTTCTTCATTTGAAATTTTGGGAGCGACAATTTTTTCGATTTCTTTCTTTTTAACAGATTGTATAGCTTTTATAAATATAAAAAGTGAAAAAGCAATTATTAAAAAGTCTATGATAGATTGAATAAATAAACCATATTTAATTGACAATGCTACTCCACCGGCTATAGATGATGGTATATCATATTGTAAACTACTAAAATTAATTCCACCCATTAATATGCCAAGGAAGGGCATTATAATTTCATTCACTAAAGAGGTAACTATTTTAGAAAATGCCGCACCTATAACAACAGCTATTGCTAAATCTAATACACTCCCTTTAAGAGCAAATTTCTTAAATTCTTTCAACATATGTGGAACACTTCCTTTCAAAGAATATACTAATTTTAATAGTATTTATATTATATCATATATTATTTATTAAAAAAATAATTTGAAAAATATGATTGTTATACTCATTTGCATATGACTTAGGTGATGAAATACTAAATAATTATTTAGTTACGCTTGTTGTTTTTGCGCTTCTACTCCTAATCTCCACCATAATAAAAATAATTAAAGGTATTATAACTTCAAATATAAAAGAATAATATGGCCATATATTCAAAGTCCAGGATAACATTTCCATGGTACTCTCGTAAACAAAAAAAGAGAAGTTAAGCATCAAAAGAGCTACAGGTGTCGCAATAAATTTGTAATCATTAAATCCAAAAACCTTGGAAATTCCATTGCAAACTGCAAAGAGACATATAATTACTTTAACAAAGACACATACTAAGAATTCAATAGCTACTGTCATTTCAAGTCTTTCAAGTAAATTACCTAGGTGAATAAGGCTTATTACCATGGGAGAAGGGAAATATAACCTTGATAAGGTTTCATTACCTAATACTAAAATATTTCTTAATGTTACTAAAAATATAAGCCCTCCACCCACTAGTAAGCCTATCATAAATGCTTTTTTATAATTTTTAACTTTAGATATATTAGAAAATACCATTGTAAAAATTACGGTTTCACCAAATGGATAAGTAAAACTTGAGAAAGCACCTCTTAGAAGTGGAGCGGAACCGCTACTTAGTATTGGTTTTAATTTGCTTATATCAATTTGTGAAATTGAAAATATAGAGACAGTAAAAAATATTAGAATTACAATCCAAATGAAGAACTCAGACCATCTTCCTAAGACTTCAATACCTTCTTTTAAACTCCATATAAGAAGTATAGTAAAAAAAATCATAGGAACTACCACCGGTGTATCAGGTAACGCTGAAATATCAGTAAATTCTGATAAACTTCTAAGAACTAAGGATCCATCATGAAAGGCAAACCATATCATTAGTATACTTATTGTTTTTCCTATAAATGGCCCCATAACGATTTGAAGTATATCAAATAAATCTTTCCCAGGATATAAAGATAAAATTTTAGAAAACATAAGTAACAATATAATAGACCATAAAATAGCAATAATTATTGCAATCCAGGCATCTTGTTTTGCAGCGCCTCCAGATCCATTTAAAAAAGTAGTTCCAATTATAAAAAGTATTATAAGTATTGTAGCTTGTCTTTCAGAAATAACTTCATTTTTCATTTATGCCTCCCATACTATTTACTGTAATGATAAACAGTAAATAAACTAATTTGTTTTACCAAATATTGAAACTACAATATCTTTTATTTGATTTGATGGACTTGGTAACTGTACTCCTAATGTTAGAAGAGTGCTGATTATCATCGAAAATATAATCAGAGAAAAATAAAGTGCTATTTTACCAATATTTTTTTCTTTTAATAATACGACAGTTTCAAATAATATTACTATGATATAAAAAATTATTACAAGTAAAAACATTTATAAATTCTCCTTTGATTATTTTCCTATTGGAATAGGATTTGTTGTTGTACCACTACCCTTTATTTTCAGGTGCACGTTAACTTCAGTCTTTAGACTTACCCAAATGTCTTCTCCATTATTTTTGTAAGTCTCACTTACTTTTGGTTTTTCTTTTTTGAAAATCTCTCTAAAACCTAAAACGTCGCTATGGTAATTTTTCTGTAATTTACTAATTAAAGATTGTATATTATTTTCAATTTTTTTTTCTGCTTCACTCTTAAGTATTTTTAAATTTCCCTCTTTAATAAAATCTTTAGTTCCTCCAACCTCAGATATAGTTACAACTGGGTATATATCAATTGTAAGCGATGATATTCCATTGTTATAAATGGGGGTTAATTTAGTTTTATTTTCATGTATTTCTAAGGTTATGCTGGTGTCGGAACCTGAAACATCTTTCAAAGTAATTAACCCTTGTTCTATTTTGTTCTGAATCATAAGCATGTATAGGGTTTCGTCCCCATCTATATATCCTACAAGCTTATCTGACTTAAAAATAGCAGAGCCATTTAAAATAGGGACTATATTTCCAGCATTAAGCTCATTTTTAACTGTAGCTATTGCTTCAGACTTACCTTCTGAAGACATTGCATCGACAAATGACCATAACATTGAGTTAGGAAATTTAGAGAGTGTTTGCCATGAAGTCATGGCATCATTAAGATGAAATGAAGTTACGTTATTAAGATTAACCTTAGTTTTTAAAATTTCAGCAGCACTATTACCCTTTGCTATTAGAATCCACATATCTGATCTAAGGCTGGAGTCTCTATAGGCCCAATCAATTACCGGAATTACCCCCTCATTTGCGACTGGCTCACTTATTATTAGCACCTTTTCATCACTCCAAAAAAGTTTTAAACCAGTTTTTTCTATCATATTCCTCACCGCATTAAATATACTGTCACCTTCGGAGCTATAAAGCTCAGAACTAATGGTTGAGGAACCACCTTGATGTTGCGTGGTTATAATTTCTGTTGTAACAATATATTTATTTGTTGATATATCCTTATCTATAGCAACGCCAGCTACTATTGCTAATGTGTCTATTTCGCTATAGTCCCAGCACCCGCATAATATAATAGGGCATATAGCTATAATAAAAATTATTATTACAATTTTTTTTTTCATTTGGAGTCTCTCTTTCTTAATTTTTTTTGACGCTTTTTATTTTTTGTAAACAGCTTCGGTCTTAAATACATAGCCCACCAGGGAGCTCTAATTACCGTATCCTTTATATCCTGAATAGAAAAAGAAGGGATGTTAGTCATATAAGGTATACCAAAGGAACGAATAGACATCATATGAAGAACTAAACCCATTACGCCAAAAATGTAACCATATAAACCTAGGAAGGAAGATAATAATAAAAAAATTATTCGTATCTCTACTATTCCTAACACTTGAGGTAGCATAATGCTTGAAATTCCAGTTAGTGCAGTAACTATTACTATAGGGGCACTGACTAGTCTTGCGTTAACAGCGGCATCACCAAGCACTAAGGCACCTACTATACTAATTGCTCCGCCAATATGTTTAGGCATTCTAAGACCTGCTTCTTTAAGTATCTCAAATACAATCATCATGCCCATGGCTTCTATAATTGAAGGAAAAGGTAATCCTTGTCTCGCAGAATATATACTTAAAAGAAGTGGAGTTGGAATAAGTTCTTGATGGAAGGTAACAAGTGCTACATATATAGCTGGAGTACTAGTACTAATAAGAAAGCATAACCAGCGAAGAAATCTGACAAAGGAGGAATATAAAAAATTGTTATAATAGTCTTCATTGCTCTGAAAACCCTCAACAAAGATAGTTGGAAGAGTTAAAACAACAGGAGTTCCATCGCAGAGAACTGCAAACCTTCCTTCTAGAAGTTTACCTGCTACCACATCAGGTCTTTCTGTATTAAAAATAGTCCTAAAGGGAGAATAAGGGGCATCTTTAATTAATTCCTCTATGTAACCAGAATCTAAAATGCCATCAATATCAATATTATTAAGCCGCGTCATTAGCTCTTTATGTATAGGTTCCATTGCTATACCTTTAATATAACATACACATATTTGAGTTTTAGTTTGTTCACCAATTCTCATGAATTCGAATTTTAAGTTAGAATTAATAAGTTTCCGCCTAATAAGTGTAAGATTTAAATTCATTGATTCGGTAAAGCCTTCGCGAGGACCCCTAACTATAGTTTCTGATTGAGGTTCTGAAATTGCCCTTTTTTCCCATCCTATAGTACCAATAGAAACTACTTCAGCCAAACCATCTATGAAAAGCATAGTTTTTCCGTATATAATTTCATTAATGATATTATCAACAATAGATGCTTTTTTGTTGTCTGCAGTTAAAAGTATTTTTTGCATTAAAATATCCATAATGTTACTATCATTAATATCAGATAAATCACCTAACAAAAGTGGCTTTATAATATCTTCATTAATTGTTTTCAGATTTGCCATTCCATTAATATAAACAAGCGTACACTTAGTGCTAGTAGGTTTGCCAATTGATAGATCTCTATATACGACTGTTGTGTCATTAATAAAAATGTTTTTTATCATATTAATATTTTCATCTAATGATTTTACTAGGTTTATATTTGAAAAGTCATTTGCATTCATAAATTAAACATCCTTTGTATTATAATAATTAACTACATATAGATATTTTAGCCAATTTGTAAATGATTTAATCATATACATTTTGCTCAACATCCTAAAATACTCTCTCCAAATCTGAACTTTCTTTGGTAAAAATATAAAAAAAGGACGGTTAATAACTAATTGCATTCAATTAGTTATTAACCGTCCCCATATTTTCTTGTTTTATTTGAAATATTCGCGAACGAAATCAGGTACATATGCGGTTTCAATATTTAAATAAGTAATATCATCACCGTTTTTCATATATAGACCTAAAGCATACTGTCCTTCAACATTTTGTGAGTAGTTTGTTAGACAGGTTTCAAGCTTAGTTTTATCAGTGATTTTAAGTCTTTTTACATTGACGGTTTCATCCGAAAGATTAATTCCTCCATGGGGGTTGCTAGGGTTTCTTTTTTCTATAATAGCATAGTCTATATCTTCAGGCAAAATTCTAGCCTTAGAATAGTATCCATTTTGTTTTAACCAATTTTCAAATTCTTTATAGGATTTTTTCCAAGATAAATTTATTCTTTCATCATTTGATAATAATATATCAATGTTCGCCCATGAATCTCTTGAATCTATGATGCTTTCATAAGTTTCATTTAAAGCTTCTTTTTTCAAAATATCTGTTGCTTCTTTAATTTTTGTTTGGTTTGCTATTGTTATCCCATTATTTGCATATCTTGAGTTAATTGAAATTTTATCAATGGATTTATAATCGGTATTTAAAATACTATTATGAAATTTTTTATATTCCTTTGATTCATATATAGGTTTTAGATATTTTCCATACTCATCTTGTGGAATATTATATTGTCTTTTTATTTGCTTTCCATTTTTCAAGTTATATAGAATATCAAATTGCTTATTTGTATTTGAAGCGTACTTTAAAGTTTTTTTATCAGTTATAAGCTTACTATGCAATTTCACAATGTTATTAAGAGTTTGTATTTCATGATAAGCAGATATTGGGTTGTCCTCCTTTAAACTAGTTGTATAATAGAACCCATTATCTATAACAATGCTGTCGATATTTTCTATAGTAGGAATTCGTTTTTCATATCCAATAATATCAGAATTAATAACAAGTGCTAGTAGGGCGATAATACCTGCGTACATGAAATACCCCTTTATATTTCTAAAAATTCTTAGGGATTTAGTTATTATAATTTCTGCAATAATATATCCAATTACAGAGCCTATAACATATCCGAGTATAATAAAGCGTATATCATAGCCTCCGCTTTTAAAATACGTTCCACCTACTAGCATACAGCAGAAGGTTATGCCATATTTAAATACAGGTTGTAGATGTTTAAAAGCAACAACATTAGATGCAGCTTCTAAATTTCTTTTATGGTATGCGAATCTAGCTACAAGGTAAAGAATAATACATAAAATTATATATATAAATATTTCCATTGAAGTCATTGGTGTATTAGTTAAAAATCTTGTAATTGGAGAAAAAAATTCTATGCTATTATTTATAAGATAGTTACTGGCAATACCATAAATAAAGAAGTCAAGATTATAACTAATTAAGGCAGTTAATCCAAGAGGTAAATATAAAAATATATACGTAAGTATTCCCTGTGCAGTTGAAAGTCCTGTGAACATACCAACTAAAACACTTGAAAGAAAAATAACAATATTAAATAAAATTGTTAGTCCGGCCCAGAACATAACAGTATTAACCGTAAAGTGAATATTAGCAGTGTTCAAATTTAAAGATTCTTTAAGCAATAATGCAGAAAGTGCAGTGATAATTACTGGTACTACAAGAAGTAGTATTCCTATAAATATATGGTTATCATATAACTTCACCCTTTTTATAGGAAGAGCGTGAATCATATCTACAGATTTTTTGTTTTGTATGTATCTAAATAATAGTATAGCAGTTAAAACCGGTATAACTGCAGTGGACATCAATAGTATGTTATTATTAAAAATATCTTTCATTGATGAAGAATACTCTGGATGAGCTGTGTTACTAGCGTTCATCATCAATATTTTAAAAGGTACTTCAAATAATAAAAATATTGTGTAACATATGCCTATCCAGCCAAAGCGTTTTATATCATTTACGAGTACCCCTTTATTAAAGCATGATGTTTTCAATTTCATAGTTAACGGCCCCCATTTCATATATAAATATTTCTTCTAAGGTAAGAGTAAGAACATCCATAATCACAGGATTAAATTTATTAAAGTAATTAATAACATCAGACTTATTTCCTCTAACAATTAGAAGAAGCACTATTCCTCTTTCTTCCTTGTGGAGTATATTAGCACCGCTAAGAAGTTCTTTTGGTACTTTATCCTTAAAGGCAATTTGTATTTTATGCACATCAGATTTTAACGCATCTAAATCTTTTTCTACTATGAGAGTTCCTTTATGAAGAATTCCTATATGGTCACAGATATCTTCTAATTCCCTTAAATTGTGGGAAGAAATAATAATAGTCATTTCTTTGTCCGCCACATCTTGGATTATTAAGTTTTTGACCTTTTGCCTCATAACTGGATCTAAGCCGTCAAGTGGTTCATCTAAAATCATAACCTTAGGCATAGTTGATAGTGCAAGCCAAAAGGCAACCTGTCTTTGCATACCTTTAGATAAACTATTTATTTTTTTATTTACATCCATATCAAATACTTTTATTAGATTTTCAAATCTTTCATTGTTCCATTTAGGATAAATATTTTTATAATAGTTAGCCATATTATCTATTGTATATTGGGAAAAGAAATAAAGGGAATCTGGTATAAATACAGTTTCTGATTTGGTTAATACATTCTCAAATACATTTTCACCAGCTATTTGAACTATTCCCGTGTCCTGTTTATAGATACCTGCTAAAAGCTTTAAAAGAGTTGTTTTTCCGGCACCGTTTGAACCTACAAGGCCGTAAATAGAGCCTTTATTAACATTAAGGTTTACATTTTGTAATGCTTCTAAATCAGCAAAGGATTTAGAAACATTTTTTACTGAAATCATATTTATTCCTCCTTTTTATTAGTTTGTATTTGTGAAATTATTTTTAAAATATATTCTTTTGTCATCCCCATATACATCGCTTCAGACAGTATTTTTGTTAATTCATTTTCTATTTTCTTTAGTTTTTCAGAATCTGCTACTTTTGCGGAGGGAGTAACGAAACTGCCTTTTCCTTTTATGGAGTGAATATATCCTTGTGTTTCTAGTTCTTTATACGCTTTTTGAATAGTATTGGGGTTCATAGTAAGCTCCATTGAAATAGTGCGCACTGAGGGTAGTTGGTGATTAGGCTTCAATATGTCACTAATTATAAGCTGCTTAAACTTTTCTACTAGTTGTTCGTAAAGGGGCAGACGACTTCTTAAATCTAATTCAAACATCTTATTTCTCCTTTCTTTTTTATTTTAAATGTATAATCCTAGTGTGTCAACTGTATTATTGAACGCGATACAGATATAGTATAGAGGATAAATATTACATTGTAAAGGTGTAAATATAAAATTAAATTATTTATAATCGTATAGGATAAGTACAAAATTCATCGCGAACAATCAAAAATGTATTGTTATTCACTTATATGTATGGTAAAATACATTTATATTAACTGGTTAACGCCAGTTATTACTGAGACTAAACTAGATAACAACATATCCTCTTTTTAGAATATAATTGTTAATCGATTGTTAGATCTTAATATTTGAAAAAGGAGGAATGTTTAAAATGGCAGATAAAACTTTAGTATGTAAAGACTGTGGTAAAGATTTCGTATTCACTGAAGGCGAACAAGAATTCTACAAAGAAAAAGGATTCGACAATGAACCTCAAAGATGTGTTGATTGCAGAAGAGCAAGAAAACAACAAAATGACAGAGGATTCAGAAACTAGTAAAAAAAGTAATATAAACCCTATAGGATTAAACCTATAGGGTTTGTTTTTTTTGTAGGCAATTGGGAGACTATCAGTAGTTATCCTAATTAGGAAAGGGCATTTTTTTTAATTTTTTAATTTTATTGTTCTTTGGATTATTATAAAACTTAACAATTTCCCACCAACCAGTAGAAGCAGCACCAAGGATGCAGGCTAGTATAGCGGTTTTAAAATTCAGCGCTACAGTTTTAAAAATAGGATGAGCAGCTGGAATATACACTATTGAAAATAACATCATTAAGGCTAAACTATTAATGTAAAGTCTAGCTTTGCTACCTTTTTCCTTAAAAATACTAAATAGATACTTAGTGTTGGATCTATTAACTAAGACTAAAATTACATTTCCGACTATCAAGCTCATTAAAGAAAAAGTTCTTGCATAGTCTGCACTTAGACCTGAGTCAACCATATAGTGGAAAGGTAAAAATGCTGCTAAAAACATTGTTGTACCCTGTAATAAAACTTTTTTTGTTAATGCTCTCGTTAGTAGAGGTTCATCTGGCAAGCGTGGGGGCTGATCCATTATATAATCTTCTGCTGGTTCACCTTCAAAAACTATAGAACAGGTTGGATCCAAAATTAACTCTAAAAGAACGATATGAACAGGTAGTAATATTTGTGGTAAGTTAAAAACAGGTGAAAATAACGCTAAGGCCATAATAGGAATGTGAATTATCATTATATATACCATAGCTTTACGAATGTTATCAAAAACCCTTCTTCCATCTTCTATGGAGTGAACTATAGTTGTAAAATTATCATCCATTAGAATCATATCGGCAGCTTCTTTCGCAACCTCTGTTCCTCTTTTGCCCATTGCAATACCTATATTAGCATTTTTTAGAGCTGGGGCATCGTTTACGCCATCACCAGTCATTGCAACAATTTCACCGTTCTTTTTAAGTGCCTTAACTATCTTCATTTTATGTTCTGGAATTACTCTTGAGAAAATATCACAATGCTTCACTGCCTCGCAAAGTTCATAGTCGGTCATAGCATCAATTTCATCTCCAGTAATAGCAGAGTTATTAAAATTAAGACCTATCTCATGTCCTATGGCTATAGCTGTTTTAGAATAATCTCCAGTTATCATCATTACTCTTACTCCAGCTTTTTTACATATATTTATAGCATCCTGTACGCTTTCTTTCGGTGGATCTTGAAGTCCGATTAATCCCTTAAAACATAATCTATACTCTTCTAAATTATCTTTAAGGGTACAAGTTACTAAATCAGCCAGTACAATAACTCTTAACCCGTTGCTAGCCATATCATCGATAATATTTAAAATTTTGGTTTCTTCATTTGGACTTAAATTGCATAGTGGCAATATAGTTTCTGGGGAACCTTTAGCTGCTATATAATAGGTATCATTTTCTTTGTAAATGTTCGCCATTCTTTTGGTTTTAGGATCAAAAGCATATTTTTTAGCTAACTCAAGATTGTAAAGCTCATTTATGTCTATTTTATCAGTGCCAGCTGCAACTATTGCTTTTTCCATAGGATCGTAGGGATCTTTTTCGCAAGCTAAAACTAAAAGCTTAGCTAAATCTTTATCCAGAAGTTTATCTGGGTCTATAAATTTATTGTTATATATAGTTTTTACCCTCATAATATTTTGTGTGATTGTTCCTGTTTTATCTACGCAAAGAACGGTGGTGGAACCTAAAGTTTCCACAGCGGGTATACTGCGAATTAAGGTGTTCTTTTTAGCTAACCTAAATGCGCCTAGGGATAAGAAGATTGTAAGTACTACGGGGAACTCTTCTGGAATAATGGCCATAGCCAAGGTTATACCTGCGAGTATACTCTCAACAAATTCACCAGTATGCATATAGGAAAAACTTATTACTATAATGCATAAAATAAAGCCAGCAATAGCTAATGTTTTTACTAAATTAGATACTTTCTTTTGAAGAGGAGAGGGTTCCTGATTTGTTTCATTTATAGCTTTTCCTATTTTTCCATATTCCGTTTCAAAGCCTATTGTCCTTACTCTAGCAGTGCATTTCCCGAAATTAGACAAAGTACCTGCATATAAATAATCCTGTTTCCAGTATTCCTTAGAGGAATCTATAGCTCCGGTGGGTAGCTTATATACAGGTTCGCTTTCTCCAGTTAGAGAAGATTCATCCACTGAAAAGTTTGATTCCTGTATTACTTCACAATCTGCTGGAATACGATCTCCTTCTGATAAAAAAATTATATCAGAAGGTACAAGTTCGCAGCTTTTAATTACTTGTTTTTTTTCATCCCTAAGGGCTATAACATGGGGTGCCGTCAAATCTTTTAAAGCATCCATAGTTTTTTCGGTTTTCCATTCCTGAACAAAAGTTATAGTTGCTACAAAAACAACAAAAATAAGCATTATACTACCTTCGCGAGGTTCACCTAATATAAAATATAAGGTTGCTGCTCCTGCTAATAATAAAAACATAGGCTCTTTGAATACACTTAAAAATTTTATTATAGGATTAGACTTTTTAATTTTTACAAGCTCATTAAAACCATATTTTTCTCTAAGAGTTTTTACCTCTTCATTACTCAAACCCTTTAATGAATTATTTTGCATTTATTACACCTCATTATCAATTAATAACTAATACATTAATTATTATATGTTATAAACATAGAAATGTTAAGCATTTTTGAAGAATATTTTACAAGAAAATATTATCAATTGAGAATCAAATATAGTTATTAATGGGAATTAATTGTGAATAATATGCATTAACATATGATAGTCCTTATTAATTATCACTTTAAGTGCTAGTTTTTTTGCATATGTACACGTCTACAATTATCGAAAAGCAGTATGAATTTTTACAACTAATATACTTTCTTTTAATATGGTTACTGATAGTAAAAAACGAGGACTGTTATTAAGAGAATACGAAAAATAAAAATACCAAATTTTGACATTCGTGTTTTTCGTACTTAGTTTAACAAAGTCTTATTTACAAATGTAAAAATGTTAATTAAGGAATTCAGTAATACCAAGTATTATTAGCAATATACCTGAAAATAATGGTGCATATTTACCTAGAATTTCACCTAACATATGATCACCTATAGCTACACCGAATTTAATTGTAAGGATACTTAATATAAATGTAGATATGACTGTTAATTTAATACTAACTCCTGTTATACTTGCAGCTACTCCGGTTCCTAAATTGTTAAAGGTTAATCCTAATGCTAAAATGAAAGCCTCTTTCATATTTATATCACCAGAGTTATCTAAATCTGATTTTTCAGCATAATCAATCATATCAGTAATGTTTTTTAAAGCAAGCTCCTTTGACTTGGTTTTATTTGCAAATTTTATTATGCTCTGGATTACAAGATATACTCCCAAGGTAATAATAACTATAGCACCTAAAGCATTAGCTACAGAGTGAGGTAAAAATTTTGATATATATGCTCCAACTAGCATAGATAAAAGTGTTCCTATAGATGATACAATTGCTATTATAAGATTTGCAATTTTCCCTATCTTTACTTTCTTTATTCCGTAAGCTATTCCTACAACTGCATTATCTAGGTTATTGGATAAGCTAAATGATAATGCTGATAAAATTAATGCCATATATGTTCGCTCCTTTTATTAGTTATATTTCAATATATGGGTTGTAAACTTATATGGTGATTAAGTTATACTGGGAAACATTTTCTAATTTAATGCAAGAAGTTCCAAATCGATTTTGATTAATAAGACGAAACTGTAGTGAATGATATTAAAAAAACTGGATAAAATAATACTGTGGTTTATTTTATTAAATTAAAGATATAAAGTATCTGTGTGGGATATTAATAATGGTTTCTAATTGATAACAACAATTAAAAACTATTGAAAATATCATTGACATACTTTAGTTTTACGCATATTATAAAAATATAGACTAAAACTAATTGAGAATAACAATTTTATATTCTTGTTAGGTGAGGTTACTGTATAGAAATATGCTACTGCCCAGAAATGTCGAGAGACGCCAATGGGTCAGCAGGTACTACCGGATTAAGGTTTTACTTAATGTAGCTGACAACATTCATAGATAATATGAATGATTATGTTCTACGCTTTACAGTGCTAAAACTCAACGAGTGGAGAAGGTATTATTTGATTCGTATTGAATCTCTTCACTTGTTGTGGAGAGATTTTTTATTGTGCGCCCGGCATGGGCGCAATCTAATGGGTGAAAGTCCCTAGCACGGGTTAATAGTGCCAAGTGCATAGCTTAAGACAAGGGTGTCCATCGTGAGATGGAATCTGAAGGAAGTTGGCGGCCAAACTCCGGTCTGACGAACAGAAACTACATATAAGGCATATGCTTGTGGGTAAGTTTGCAATACAAAACGAAGCCCAAAACTATTCGAAACAAGTGGTGTAAATGTAGCAGATAGATGGAGTGAAAGATTGCGTTCTTACCCGGGGAGATCTGATAGGTAAGTTGTGGATATGAATTTAGAAATAACAACCCATACAGTGATGTATGGCTGAACTATCAGAAGTCAGCAGACGTCATAGTACCATGCAAAACGCGTTAGCGTGGGAAGGACTGAACAATAGGAGGTTTGGAATTTTGAAGGATACGAGAAAATATGATAAAAGCAGACAACTTCATAAAGAAGGCTCTCTACGAGAGAATAGAGTGGAACTCGAAGGTAATGTAGAAGTGCATAGTATTTCCTCTATGTCAGAAGAAGGAAGAAACGATGTGAATGAATATGATAATGGTTTACTCGAGCAGATATTATCGAGAGATAATATGAATAAAGCATATAAAAGAGTAAAAGCCAATAAAGGAAGTCATGGGATTGATGGTTTGACAGTAGATGAACTTCTACATTATCTAAAAGAGCATGGACAAGAATTAAGGCAATCATTATTAGAAAGTAGATATAGACCTCTAGCCGTAAGAAGGGTAGAAATACCAAAACCTGACGGTGGAATTAGGCTACTTGGAATACCTACTGTATTAGATAGAGTTATTCAACAAGCGATATCACAAACTCTAATACCAATATATGAAAAGAAATTTTCTGATAATAGTTACGGTTTTAGACCTTTAAGAAGTGGAAAACAAGCTGTTGAAAAATGTAGGGGATATATTAATGCTGGACATACATGGACGGTGAATATAGACCTTTCTAAATACTTTGATACGATAAATCATGATAAATTAATAAGGATACTATCGGAAGATATTAAAGATAGTAGAGTAATTTCTCTGATACGAAAGTATCTACAAAGTGGAGTGATGATAAATGGGGTATTTATGAATACAGAAGAAGGAGCACCTCAAGGCGGGCCTTTGTCCCCATTATTAAGTAACGTAATGTTACATGAACTCGATGTAGAACTAACAAAACGAGGACTAAACTTTTGTAGATATGCTGATGATGCGAATATATACGTCAAAAGTGAGAAATCAGCAAATAGAGTAATGAAGAGTATTACGAGATTTATTGAGGAAAAGTTAAAGCTTAGAGTGAATAAAGAAAAGAGTACAGTAGATAGACCTTGGAAACTTAAATTTTTAGGATTTTCATTTTACCGAGCAAAAGGTGAATACAGAATGAGAGTTCCTCAAAAACCTATAATCAAATTCAAAGCAAAGCTAAAAGAATTAACTTCAAGAAGTAATGCGATGAGCATGAAATATAGGTTTATGAAACTTAAGCAAGTGATAGTTGGATGGATAAATTATTTTGCTATTGCAGACATTAAAAGTATTCTTAAAACACTTGATGAATGGTTAAGGCGAAGAATTAGAATGTGTTTTTGGAAACAATGGAAAAAGATTAAAACAAAATATGGGAACCTTGTTAAATTAGGAATACCAAACAATAAAGCTTTGCAATATGCAAATACAAGGAAAGGCTATTGGAGAACATCCAATAGCCCTATATTAAACAAAACATTGACCAATAAATACCTTAAAAATATAGGATTAGTTTCTATATCTGAGACATATTTATTAAAACATTAATTTCTATTGAACCGCCGTGTACCGAACGGTATGCACGGTGGTGTGAGAGGTCGCTAAATAAATTAATTATTTAGCTCCTACTCGATTTATGATATTTTAGAAGGAAAGTCTCCCACGTCTATAAGTGGAAGTTGCATACTATAACAAAGAAAAAACTTCAGTGGGAGTCTAAATATCCTTCTGAAGTCATTGATATTGCAGCTTCGCAGAAGATGATTTAAGGAGGTGATTGACATGGATGATGGCCCTGCGGATAGTAATTTAATAAACAAATTTAATGAATTTTATATCATTACCATAGCCAATCGCTATTTGATAGGTATGTTTTATTAAATATGTATTAGTTATGGTAGAAATATAAGGTTGCAGCATCGAAGACGATGATTTAACTAATTAAGTTTATTTAGATTACTATGAGATGTGTTAATTTTAATTCATAATACAAATCATAGGAGGTTTTAAAATGAAACATACAGTAAGTTTTATTAAAAGAAAATTTGGACTATTTGACATTATAATATTTGCATCAATAATAGCATTATTGTATATTTTGGTGTCACCAAGTATTAACCATACTTCAACTGGTCAAAGTGTAGTGATTTCAACGAGTCTATCAAAGCTTCCAATTTATGCTCTTAAGTCAGTTGGAAGAATGACGGCAGCATATATTTTATCATTAATATTTACATTTATATACGGATATATGGCTGCCCATAATGAAAAGGCAGAGAAGGTTCTGGTACCTATACTTGATATTTTGCAATCAATTCCTGTACTTTCATTCTTGCCAGCTGTTGTTTTGGGATTAGTTGCAGTATTCCCTAATAATAACATAGGAATTGAAATTGCTTCAATTATTTTGATTTTTACTGGGCAGGCATGGAATATGACCTTTAGCTTTTATCATTCAATTAAGAATATTCCAAGAGATTTAAAAGAAGCAACTGAAGTTTTTCAATTAAGTAAATGGCAACAATTTAAAACCATGGAACTTCCATTTTCAGCTATAGGTCTTGTTTGGAATAGCATGATGTCTTGGGCTGGTGGTTGGTTCTTTCTAATGGCGTGTGAAATGTTTACCATAAAGGATAGAAATTTTAGACTTGAGGGTTTAGGATCTTATCTTCAAACAGCAGCTAATGAGGGAGATGAAAAAGCACTCTTGTGGGGAATAATTACATTAGTACTAGTGATTGTACTGCTAAACGAATTGGTTTGGAAACCTGTAATTGTATGGGCTGATAAATTCAAAGTAGAGCTTACTGGGAATGATGAAAAATCCCACTCCTTCATTCTTACAATGATAAGACGTTCAGTGATTATTGAATTTCTATCAGAAAAGGTATTTAGTAAAATTAAATTTTTTGCTAATAATATTATTGATAATTTAATAGGCAGATTTAGTAGTAGCAAATATTCGAGGGTTAGTATTTTAGGGAAGTTTATAAGCATAATAGTACGAATTATAATAATTATTTTACTTTGTTATTCGTTATTTAACGCGTTAAAACTTGTATCTACGGTTTCTCTTAATGAATTAAGCAAGTTTATTCCAGCAGTAGGAGCATCACTATTAAGAGTACTTGCTGCACAAGTTATAGCACTTTTATGGACAGTACCAGTTGGAGTTGCTATAGGAATGAATAAAAAGTTAGCAAATATATTTCAACCAATTATCCAAGTTATAGCATCGGTTCCAGCTACTGCACTATTTCCTGTAGTATTGGGATTATTTATGAGTGCTGTTGGAGGATTAAGTATAGCATCAGTCTTTCTGATGTTAATGGGAACGCAATGGTATATATTGTTTAATGTAATTGCAGGAGCAATGGCAATACCAGAGGATTTGGTAGCAGCTAGTAAGACTTTTGGACTTAAAGGCTTTAAAAAGTGGAAGATACTAATACTACCAGCAATATTTCCTTATCTCATAACTGGAATGATTACAGCTACAGGTGGATGCTGGAATGCCACTATAGTATCTGAATATGTGAATTTTGGGAACGAAACATTTAGCACTATAGGAATTGGCGCATTAATATCAGATGCAAGTAACAGCGGAGATTTTCCAATGCTTATTCTTAGTACAATCGTTATGTGTATAATGGTAGTTACATTCAATAAGTTGATTTGGAAACCATTGTATAATTTAGCAGAAGTGAAGTATAAAATAGAACTATAGTAAGATAGAAAGAGGTGTTAGTAATGGCAAAGGTAAAAGAGTTTATTAAAGTAAATAGAATAACTAAATATTTTGGAGGTTCAGATAAGCCTACAATTGAAAATATAAATATAGATATTAATGAAGGAGATTTTGTTGGGATACTCGGACCATCTGGATCTGGTAAATCAACCATATTAAGAATAATAACAGGTCTAATTCAGCCTGATAAAGGTGAAGTTTTATTTGATGGAAAAAGGATTAACGGCGTTAACCCCTACGCATCTATAGTATTTCAAACATTTGCTTTATATCCATGGCTAACTGTACTTGAAAATGTAGAACTTGGGCTTAAAGCTAAAGGGTTTCCTAAAGAATATACAAGAGAGAAAGCAGAAGATTTAATAAATCTTATAGGACTAGATGGATTTGAAGAGGCATATCCTAAAGAATTATCAGGTGGTATGAGGCAAAGGGTTGGATTTGCTAGGGCGCTCGCCGTTGAACCTAAACTTCTATGTTTGGACGAACCTTTTTCTGCACTAGATTTTTTAACCGCTGAGAATTTAAGAACTGAACTTATAGATTTATGGACTGATAAAAGAATGCCAATGAAAAGTGTGATAATGATTACTCACAATATTGAAGAAGCAGTACTTATGGCTAATAAAATAATAATATTAAGCAAAAATCCTGCAAGGGTAATTGCAGAATTAAAGGTAGACCTTCCTCACCCAAGAAATAGGAAGTCTCCTGAATTTGAAAGTATTGTAGATAACATATATAAGGTTTTAACCAGTGGGAAATTGGAAGAAAAGATAGAAGACAAAGAAGTAACTGAAGCTATTAATGAAAATAAAGAAAAACCTGTTCTAATACCGAAAGCTCCTATAGGAGTTATGTCAGGTCTTCTTGAGCTTATTGACGATAATGATGGCAAAATGGATATCTATCAGCTTGGACGTGATTTAATGATGGAGAGTGATGATTTACTTCCAAATATTGAAGGTACATGTATGCTCAATTTCGCTGAAATAAAAGAGGGTGATATAATTATTACGACGCTTGGAAAAGAATTCGTTGAAGCTGATATAGAAGATAGTAAAACTATATTTAAAAATCAGATTAAAAATATTTCAACTTTTAGGGTTATTGAAAATGTGTTAAATAGTAAGAGAAATAAGACTATGAAAGAAGAATTTTTTAAGGAACTATTTATGCAGCATTTTTCAACTTATGAAGTAGAAAATACAATGGGCTCAATAATTGATTGGGGTAGGTATGCAGAGGTGTTTAATTACGATCATGACTCTGAAGAATTATTTTTAGAAAATGAGGATAATAACGGTTATATCAATTAGTATTAAATTCACACCAGGAAAAAAATAAATGTTATATTAAACATCTAGATTTCAGATTTATTTGTTATGTAGGTGTTTTTTTATTATAAGCTATCATAATTCTTAAGATAAATCTAAGGATTTTTTAATCTATTTTTAATCTTACAGGTATACAATATGAAATATGGTAAAAGTTTAAAGATCCATATAACGAAAGGGGAAAAAACATGGATATTTAACTGTATAAATTACAATATTTCAGGAAGGGTATATGAAAAATATAGCTATTTTTTATAAGAATATATTATAGAAGGAGTAGTCGGAAATGAATATGATATTTTTTAGATTAATAAATAATTTGGCAAGTAAGAGTATGACATTAGATTGGATTATGATTTTCTTTGCAAAATATGTACCGTATATATTTATGGCAGTTATTGCAATAGTATTTGTTATAGGAATTATAAAAAATAATTCTGATTATAGAAAAGTTGCTATTAATACTTTTATTATTACAGTAATTAATTTAATACTAGCTTTTATCTTTGGAGGTATATACTACGTAGACAGACCATTTGTGCATAATAAGGTGAATTTATTATTACCTCATACGAAAAATGCATCATTTCCAAGTAATCATGTTATAGGAACAATGAGCGTAGCATTAGGAATTGAAAAATATAACAAGTTGGTTAGTATAATATTGATAATATTATCAATTATTATGGGTTTTTCAAGGGTATATGTTGGGCATCACTATCCTATGGATATTATAGGAGCGTATGTAATTGTTTTTGTAACAAGTTATATTTATAATTTAAAATTAAAGAGCAAAGTTGAAAAGTTATATGAAATGGTTGAAAAGAAAATAGCAACAATATTAGGGACTAAGTCATCATATAATGAAATTTGATATTTTTAAAATAGTATCAATTAGATAAATATAAAACACCCCATCAAATGGATCCTACAACTTTTTTTTAGTTGTGCCCGTTAAATGGGGTGTGATTTTTATAAAAATAATGAATATGAGTTTAAAACTATTTGACATGTATTAAGTAGAAATTAATATTTTTATCGCCCCAACCTAAATCCCAAGGTACATGATATCTATCAATAGTGTGAGTATTAACAAGAGGATAACCATGAGAATCAAAACCGGTAACCATAGCAAAATGATCTATATCGCTACCTTTGGCATAACATATAAGATCGCCTATATCCAATTTTTGTACTGCACCACATGGATAACCAGGAATGGGAGAAATTAATTCCTTAAATGTCCCTTTTCCTAGTAGTTTTCCTCTGCCACTATAAAGTAAATAATTTTTAAAGGCATCAGCATTAACCCATGCCGAGCTTCCGTCAGCTCCGTCATATTTTTTGTAAGTACAGTTCCAAGTGCCATCAAATTTTAGGCCACCACCCTCTTTATCTCCCATTGATTGAGATACGTAATTTGTACAATTTCCACCAATACCGGTATAGTTTGTGTACCTTTTATTATATTTTGTTGAATTTCCACTTGCCCATGGTATTCCACAATATTTATCTGCGTATTTAACAGCATTTATTTTGTCATAATGACCTTTGGTAATAACTTTTAATTCAGATGATATTTTAGGGCAATTTTCCAGCTTATAAATAGGCTGTTTATCAGCATTAAGTTTAACGTCTTTTATTTCACCTAAATAAGATTTTAATGCATCTTCAAAGCAATCTAAATACCAATCGGAATAAACTACCCATTTCCCTTCTTTTTTGATTAATTCAATAGAGTGTGTTAATCCTACTCCAAAAACATTTGTAGTGGGTGATATATCATTTTTATAAGAATACTGAAATTTGTAATATTCATCCACTAATAAGCGAATGCCTCTTTTGGTACTAGTTATTTTTCTAACTTTGGGGGTAGATTCAACTTTTATAAAATTCATATCTCTTTGACTTGACCAATCATTAAAATAACTTAATCTTTTTACTTCATGTTCTAAACTCCATTTCCCAAGTTTTTGAGAGGTATCAAAATAATTAGGGAGATTAGTAAGATCTTTAGTAATAAACATGGAGCAACGTTCTTTATAAATATCTTCGAGTGCTTTTGTAACTTCAGTTTTATCAGAATCTACTAAAGATATTGTAGGAATAGCAGTATCTTTATTGATATAAAAAGTATCTGGTTTATAGCAAAATAAACACAACAATAAAATAAAAGGAAAAATTATAATAGAAATACGAATTCGGTTAATGCTTTTTCTCATGAATTAATACACCTCCAATCTATTTAAAGCAATAATAAAATAAGTACTAATTTAGTATTCCACATTATTAAGATTTCTTGCAACATTTAAAAATAAATTATTGTTAAATGTTGAAGAATTATTCATCAAAACTGAGTTAGCTAATATACTTTATAATGGCAATTAATTTTTGTGAGGTAGATTATGTATGGCATATAGGGATACAACAAATGAAGTCCTTAATATTTCTTTACCTGTAGTTGCGGAGATAACAGTATATACATTAATGTCCATTTTTGATTTGATGATGATTGGCAAATATGGCGGGAATGTAGCAGTAAGTGCTGTGGGATTAAGTAATAATTTAACAAATGCATTCATAGGAATATTTGTTTCAGGAGGTTTTTGTATAAGTATTGTTTCACTAGTTTCTAGACTGGTAGGTGCAAAGCAGTATAAAACCGCTGAAAAATTCGCAGCAATAGGATTAATTTTAGGTGTTATATTTTGTTTAATTATTACAATTTTTATTTTTAATTTTGGAAAAGAGCTTCTTTATATACTTGGAGCTAGAAATAGAATTTTAGAAATAGGATATTCATTTATAAAAGTTAACTCTATAGCTATGTTTTTTTGTATGAACATGAGGCTTTTAAATTCTATTTTAATAGGATACGGAAACACTTTTATACCATTCATATGCTCCTTAATTGTAATTTCTTTTAAAATGATTTTTAATTACTTATTAATTTTTGGTATCGCATTTAAAGCAAGGGGGATAGAAGGGTTGGCTATAGCTTCTATAATTGCTTATTTAGGTGGTTTTATTTTTTCCCTTTACTATACTGTTTTTAAGTCTAAGATTAGGTTTAAACCCTTTTTTATTTTCAGTATTACTTTTAGTGATGTCAAAAAAATATTAGCACTCGCCATTCCTTGTTCATTGGAAGAAACAGTTTTTAGCATTAGCAAATTGATATGTGTTGCCATTATAATTCATTCTGGAAGCGTTTCCTATGCAGCGGATGAAATAGCTAATATGATAGAAGGAATTTCAGTTATGCCCAGTACTGGATTTGGAATCGCAGTTATTACTTTAGTAGGACTTAATATAGGGAAAAAAGATTATAAAAAAGCAAAAATAACTGCGTATAATTGTGTTTTTTATGCTGTATTTATGATGAGCATATTTGCAATAATATTCTTATTTATGTCCAACATTCTGGTAAAGTTTTTTGTGAATGAAAATGAAAAGAGGGTTGCTTATTTAGCAGGGAAATGTCTTGCCATCGGAGCAGTAGAGCAACCATTTATAGGTATATCGGTAGTCTTTGCTGGTGCATTAAAGGGGTTAGGAGACGTTAAAAGCCCATTTTTTATTTGTTGTTTTACAAGTTGGATTATTAGATTACCATTAACATTTTATATTATTTATATTTTAAAATACCCAATTACAGCGGTATGGTGGATAACTGCGGTGCAATGGGGAATTGATGCATTGCTCATGTTTTGCCTCTTTAAATACAAATTTAGTAAATTACCGAAAAGGTCTACAAGGATAATATAAAACATGTATTATGATTGCTATACATATGGAATTTAATTATAGTAATTAGTATACCTAATTTATTATATGTTATGTATACAATAAGTTAAGATAACACAATTTCTTTAGGACAATACAGTAAATTCCACTTATTATATAGATTACTTAGGGTAAAATAAATTTAATGAACAATATATGTTTTATTAAATTTAAGGAGGGAATAATGTGAAAAAGAAATGTTTAATTAGATTTATAGTTTTATTCCTTGGGATATTTTATTTATCTGTTAATTCTTGTTTATTAGGTAGCCAAAGAGCATCAGGATATTCTATAGCAAATAAAAAAGATGAAAAAGTTATATATTTAACCTTTGATGATGGGCCTAGTGTTATGACAGATAAAGTTTTGGATATACTTAAAGAGAATAATGTAAAGGCTACTTTTTTTCTTATAGGAAATCAAATTAAAGGTCAAGAAGCTGTAGTAAAGAGAATATATAATGAAGGGCATAATATAGGTCTGCATTCCTATACGCATGAATATAAGAATATATATCCCAGTAGAAAAGGGTTTATATCTGAAATGTTACAAACTCAGAAAGAAATTAATGAACTTATAGGAACTAATCCAACAATAATAAGATTTCCGTCTGGTAGTAGTAAACATTTAACTAAGGCTTTTTTAGAACAACTTCATAGCTATAATTTTAGAGTATATGATTGGAATGCTACCATGTCTGATGGAATCAACGCTAAATTTTCCGCTGATAAGTTGTATACAGAAGCTACAAAAAATACTGGTATAAAGCATCCTATAATATTGCTTATGCATTGTGATTATATGCATAAAAACACATGTAAGGCACTACCTAGGGTAATAAAATTCTATAAAGATAATGGATACGAATTTAAAGTTATTAATGATCAAACTCCTGAAAATTATTTTCCTATTAAAAAGTAATATGCAAATAAATTAGTTAAATAATATTATCAAAAAACAAAATAACTGTAATATAAGCTTAGATTTCGATTTTTTTTAATTGATATTTAAGCTTTATATTATGCAATACTAGATTGTTTATAAAGTAGTGTATAATATGATATATATTATTTAATACATATTGGGGGAATACATATGATTAGAGGTATAAGTTTAGTCGCAGGTTCAGAATCTACAAAAATAGCTTTGTTAAAGCAACTTGAAGAATACATAGATATCAAATATGTAAAAAGCTATGCCACAGAAAATAACAAAATTCATGACATAATAGAAAATGATTTGGTAATTCTTTCAGGTGAAATTGTTAAGCGGGAGTTAATTGATAAGAATTTGTTAAATACTAAATGTGATATTATTATTGCAAAGAGAACTATAAATTATGACCATATTGATGAAATATTCTTAATACCAGAAAATACTGAAGTGCTCTTTGTGAATGATTTAAAAGAAAGTACATATGAAATGATAGAAATATTTAAGGAATTGGGTATTGACCACATTAAATGCGAACCATATTATCCAGGAATCTTAGAAATTAATGAAAGAATAAAAATCGCTATAACTCCAGGGGAGACAGATAAGATCCCTAGTTTTATAGAAAAAAATTATGATATAGGACCAAGAATAATGGATCCTACTACTATAATAAAAATTTTAGTTAAGTTAGATCTATTAGAAAAAAAATCATTTGTATTTTCTCAAAATTATCTTTTCAAAATAATAAACATTGCAGAAAAATTAGGTAAATATAATAATAAAATAATCAAGATGAATTCACATCTTAATTATGTTATTGATGGACTTCATCAAGGGTTAATTGTATATGATAAAAATGGAATAATAAATGTATTAAATGAAGAACTAAAATGCAGTTTAAAAATAAATAATAATAAATTAGTAGGTAAAAGACTCAAAAATGTGGTGTATAATAAAAAACTTTTAGAATACCTTATGGATAATACAGAGTTTGGTGAAAAAGGGTTTAATTTAGAGGGGATAGATTTATCGGTTAATAAATTTCAAATTGAAGATAATGATTATACAGTAGCAGTATTTAAGAAGTACTATGATACAACAAATGATAACAAGGAAAAAAATCTTATAACAAAAGGATTGGTTGCTAAATATTCCTTTGATGATATTATAAGTGATAATTCAAATATGCAAAAAACAAAAAACATAGCAAGAAAATTAGCAAAGACAGATTTAACTATATTAATTGAAGGAGAGAATGGTACGGGAAAAGAACTTTTTGCTAGTGCTCTACATAAAAGCTCAAGACGTAGCAAAGAACCGTTTCTCGCCGTAAATTGTAGCTCATTACCTGATGAGCTTATTGAAAGTGAATTATTTGGGTATGAAGATGGAGCATTTACAGGTGCAAAAAAGGGTGGAAAACCCGGGTTATTTGAGCAAGCAAATGGAGGGACTATTTTTTTGGATGAGATAGGAGATATTTCATTAAAAGTTCAAATAAGATTACTTAGAGTGCTTCAAGAGAAAGAAGTTATGAGGATAGGCGGTAATGGCATAATACCTGTAGACGTTAATATAATAGTAGCCACTAATAGAAATCTGTTTAAAATGATAGAAGAAGGCCAATTTAGAAAGGATTTATATTACAGATTAAAAATAGGATACCTTAAAATTCCTCCTCTACGTGAGCGTAAAGAGGATATAGAACCGCTGGTGAAGTGTTTCCTAAATATGGAAAGTAGACAAGAGATTAAAATTGAATGTGATGTAATTGAAATATTAAAAAACTATGATTGGTACGGGAATGTACGCGAACTTAGAAATACAATAAACTATATGCTTGCTATAAGAGATAGTGATACTATAACATTAAATGAACTGCCAGATATAAGTTTCTTTCAAAATTATGATACTAAAATTAATGAAAGTTCATGTTTAACTATTGATTATTTAGATAAGGAACTTAAGTATATACTAATGCAGGTACATAAATTGAGTAATGAAAGAATAATTGTAGGAAGAAAGATTATTTCAGAAGAAAGTAAAAAAAATAACTTTAATATGAGCGAATCAATGGTTAGAACTAGATTAGAAAGGTTAGAAAGAAAGGGCTTAATTGTAAAAGGTAAAGGGAAAAAAGGTACATGCCTTACAGAGTTAGGTGAAAAAGTAGTATTACAAAAATAAAATAAAATTTAATATGATAATTTAAAGATATATTATAATGAATGGTGACCATTAAGCATAATTGGATGCTATGTGGTCACCATTCATTTTTAGTTTATAAAAATAATTGAGGCTATGACTAACGTATATATGCAATTAACTCAATTTAACAAAAATATAAATTGGCATATAAATTGCTACTATATAAAACATATGAATTAAAGGGGGAATCATAATGGTGCAAAATAAAAAGAAAAACTGTGATTTTAAAATGCCGGACACTTATGTAATCGTATTCTTTGTTGTCTTATTAGCGGCACTATTAACTTATATCATGCCTGTAGGCAGATTTGAGATTAATTATAAAGCTTATGATGCTAATGGCAAAAAAATTGTTGAAGTTGCAGATGGGCAAAAAGCTTCTTTTCAGGTACATAACCAAAATTATATTATTGACTCTTCAGGTGAAAAAACTTTATTAATTGAAGAAGGCAAAGACGAACCAGTAGGTGAAATAAATAAGGGCAAGGCTAAGGCTTTAGAAGTAAAAAAAGATGATAAGGTATCTTTTAAGATAGTACAGGAATTTGGTAAATTTTTTTCGACGGGAGAAAAAAAAGGAGTTAAACTATTTGCAAGTGGTGGAGAGATGGGCTTCCTTAATTATATATTTGAGGGTCTTGTAAAAGGAGACAAGTGGGGAAGTGCAGTAGGTGTTATAGCATTTATTTTAGTAGTCGGTGGTTCATTTGGAATTATATTAAAAACTGGCGCTGTTGAGGAAGGTATTCTTTCAATGATAAGTAAAACCAAAGGGAAAGAGGTTATACTTATACCATTAATCTTCTTATTGTTTTCATTGGGAGGTGCTGTATTTGGTATGTCGGAGGAAGCAATTCCATTTGCTATGATTATTATTCCATTAGTAATAGCCATGGGATATGATGCAATAGTTGGTATTATGATTACTTATGGTGCAACTCAAATAGGGTTTGCTACATCATGGATGAATCCATTTAATGTGGCCATTGCACAAGGTATCGCAGGTATACCTATTTTATCTGGTGCAGGATTTAGGATAGTTTTATGGGTATTCTTCACTACATTAGGCATCGCATATATTTGGTTTTATGCTAAAAAGATAAGAAAGAATCCATTATTATCAGTTGCATATGAATCAGACGGCTTTTATAGAACGGATTTCAAAAAAAAGGAGCTTAAGGATATTGATTTTACATTTGGACATAAGTTAGTGCTTGTTACCATAGTACTCGGAATGGTATGGGTTGTATATGGGGTTACTAAATACGGGTACTATATTCCGGAAATTGCAACAGTATTTTTTACCATGGGACTTGTTTCAGGTATTATTGCTGTAATATTTAAGCTTAACAATATGAGTGTAAACGATATTTCAATTTCATTCAAAGAAGGAGCAAAAGACTTAGTTGGAGCTGCATTAGTAGTAGGTATGGCACAGGGTATTATTTTAGTGCTTGGAGATTCGTCTCCTGTAACTAACTCTGTTCTAAATACTATGCTTAATGGTATGGCTATTACACTTAGTGGGCTTTCTTCAGGATTAAATGCATGGTTTATGTATATATTCCAAGCGATATTTAACTTCTTTGTTGTTTCTGGATCAGGTCAAGCGGCTATAACAATGCCACTCATGGCACCACTTGCAGATATGGTAGGTGTAAGCAAACAAGTTGCAGTATTGGCGTTCCAATTAGGTGATGGATTTTCAAACCTAATTGTTCCAACTTCAGGATGTCTAATGGCTGTATTAGGTGTTGCAAAATTAGACTGGGGTAAATGGGCAAAATTCCAAATGAAATTTCAAGGTGTATTATTTGTTACATCTTCAATTGTAATGTTTACGGCTGTAGCAATAGGTTACTAAAATACTTATAATGAAAGGAGAATTAGCATGTTAACGTTAATTAAGGGAGGAAAAGTATACTCGCCACAGTATATGGGAAAGAAAGATGTTTTAATATGTGGTGATAAAATAGAGCTTATAGAGGATAGTATTAATATAGAAAATAGTGGGTTAGAAATTAAAGTCATAGAAGCATATGGAAAATTATTATTCCCAGGATTTATTGATTCGCATGTCCATATTTTAGGAGGAGGAGGAGAGGGTGGATTTAAAACCCGAACTCCAGAAATAAATTTATCTGATTTAACAACTGCAGGGGTAACTACAGTAATTGGGTGTTTAGGGACTGATGGTATATCAAGAGATGTGAAGTCTTTACTTGCAAAGGCAAGAGCCCTTGAAGAAGAAGGAGTATCAACATTCATATATACAGGATCGTATAAGATACCGATTAAATCTATAACTGGAAATGTGCAAGAAGATATTATTTTAATTGATAAAATTATAGGTGTTGGAGAAGTAGCCCTGTCAGACCATCGATCAAGCAATCCAACATTTGAACAGTTCTCACAATTAGTAGGAGATGCAAGAGTAGCTGGGATGTTATCTGGAAAAGCAGGAATCATAAATGTTCATATGGGTGATGGTAAGGATGAACTTAACTATCTGGATAGGTTAGCTGAAGAAACGGATATACCGCTAACTCAAATTATTCCAACACATATAAATAGGAATCCATCCTTATTTAAAAAAGGTTTAGAATATGCAAAAAATGGTGGGTATGTTGATTTAACGACAAGTACTACAAAAAAATTTCTAGAAGAAGGAGAACTGAAATGCAGCACTGGTCTTAGAATTATGCTTGAGGGATGTGTTAATATTAAGAATATAACATTTACTTCAGATGGACAAGGAAGCCTTCCAGACTTCGATGATAAAGGCGAATGTATTGGTCTTAAGATTGGGGGATGTGATTCGCTATATAAAGAGGTAAGAGATGCTATAATTAATGAGAATGTTAGTATAGAAAATGCAATTAGTGTAATAACATCAAATCCTGCAGAACACTTAAAACTGAAAACAAAAGGATACTTAAAGGTTGGCTTTGATGCAGATATTGTTGTAGTTAATGAAGATGATTTAAATATCAATACTGTAGTAGCAAAGGGTATAACAATGATTCATGAAAATAAGGTTTTGGTTAAGGGAATGTTTGAAAAATAAACAAGCTATTAGTTGTAAAATATATATTTTACAACTAATAGCTTGTTTATTTTTGTTTATTTATAATATCTATTAAAATCTTCATTCTTTCATGAATATTTGGTTCTATGTTATCACGCTTATAATGAAAATCATTTGGATCTAATAAGTAACTATGAGTTACTCCAAACAGTGTTTTATTTTCCTTGATTCCTTTTTTTAATATTTCTGAAAGTTTTTCAATGTTAAAGTATTCGAGTCTTAACTCTTCATTCTCATTTTGTGCGTAGACAGGTAAAGAAGTTAATATATTTTTTGTTACTTTATACTGAGGTCTATAAATATTGTGAGATTCATATTTTATATTAGTTAACTCTGATAATATTTTTGATGTATTATCATCTATTGAAAAATATCCTCCACGAAAAGCCTCAATAGGCTCAATTCCTATTTTTGAAATATATTCGTAACAATGCTTTATTATAATCTTTTGCTGATCATAAGGGTAGTAGGATATTAAATCTTCATCGCTTTTTATAAATGGACAAAGCTTTTCTATATGTTCTGGCAAATTATTTGGATGAATATGAAGGCCAAATATAACTTTATAATTATTTTTTATCTTTTCTATTAGATTTAGCTCATTCATCATTTCGGCAAAAAACGGAGTTATGAATAAAAGTGTATATATATTGTTCTCGGAATTTAATTTTAAAAGCCTCTCTAAATTCATTACATTGCTTTTTAAATTTTTATCGAAATTGTATCCTTCACAATCTATAGTTAAAACAAAATCGAAATTTGGATATTTAATATACTTATCTAAAAAATACTTCATAAATTAACACAACCTCCTAATAAACATTGCAAACTTGCAATTTGCATTGTATAATCAAATTACAGTAAGTAACAACTTAATTATACAATGCAGATTGTTACTTGTCAAAAAGTTAGTAACACTCAGTCTCACACTGCTTCATAATACAATTTTAAAATTAATACTTTGAAATTTTAAAGCCTTTCAAAATATAATTCAATTATTAGTACATCTATTTTTCAAAAACAAAAAAATAAAACTAAGAAGGATAAAGGTGTTATTTTATTTTAAAATAACAACTATTTTGGTTGTGCAATTTTTCAAAAAAATGAATTAAACAAAAGAAGAGAAAGACAAGGAGGATGATAATATTGAAAACTATAGGTTTTCCAAGAATGCATAAAGAAATAAATGAGAAAAGAGATTTTTTGCCAACATTTTTTGATATACTTCAAAAGGAAAAAGTGAAAATATTTCTTGAAGAAGGATATGGTTCGGCCTTAGGTTATACAAAGGAAGATTATTTAAATAAGAATAGCACAATACAATTTGTATCTAATAAAGAATCTTATGAAAAAGATATAGTTGTAGTTTTAAGATCTCCAGAGTTTGAGCAAATTGATTATATGAAAGAAGGAAGTATTTTATTAAGTATGCTCCATTATCCAACTAGAGCTACCAGAGTAGAAAAGCTTAAAGAAAAAGGCATATTTGCTGTTTCTATGGATTCTATTAGAAATGATTTTTCAGAAAGAATTGTTGTAGATTATGAGGGAACTTCAGGAAATGGAATTAATGCAGCATTTACTGAACTGGCAAAAAACTATAAAAATACTTGCATTGAAGAAAGAAAACCTATAATTGTGAGTATAATGGGAATGGGACGGGTTGGTTTAACCGCAGCAAGACTGGCAGGTAAATATGGGAATAACAAAGCAAATGAAGATATACTTAAGGAAAAAACTAAAGGTGTACTTGTTAAGATGCTACCTAGAAATATAACTGATGATAAAAAGCATATGATTGAAATTCTAAAAAATACGGATATTTTAGTAGATGCAACTACTAGGGATGATGCAACAGAGTATATTGTCAGTAATGAATTATTAGGATATTTAAAGGAGCATTCTATAATTTTAGATTTAACATCAGATCCTTATTTATCAGATGTTTTTCCTATTCAAGTAAAGGCAATAGAAGGTGTACCACATGGAACACTAGATAAAATTGTTATTTACCCTGCTGATGACGAGTATAGTACTATACCAAAGTGTTTGAAATCACTTAATCGAAGAACAGTAGTAAGCTGTAATGCTTGGCCGGGAGTTAACCCAAAGGGTTGTATGGATTTATATGGTAAACAACTTGTATATATTGTACAAAATCTTATAGGATATTCTGTTGATAATTTTGATTTATATAATAATGACTATTTTAATAGATCAATATACAGAGGAACTATTGAATGTTTTGAAGAAAGTTTGAATGATTATGGAGATGAAATAGTAGATGTAGTAATATAATCGTAAAAGCTGTGAACTTGACTTTCACAGCTTTTACAAGTATATAGGATAAATATCCATCTGAGTTATTTTAATATCGGTTATAATTATAGTATAATGAGGGCTAATATTAGTAACTATTTTTTTTAAAACCAGTAATAATATTATTTTATTGTCTAAAATAATATTTCTATAACTAGTGAATTAATTGCATAGTGTTTATTATTTATGATGAATTCTAGTATTTCAAGTTCACCAGTTCCAGATTCTAATAGTATATTATTATTCATATTTTTCCTCACTTTCAAATAGGTATAAACATAGCATTTTAAAATAAATATTTATATTTATATTTCAAGCAAAATGTCCATAGCTTTACTTTTAAATGTTAAAATAAAGCTTTAAGTAACAAGTTAAATTTAAAAATAGTAAAATAGAATATAAAAGTGAAATTTTCCAGTAAAATATGGTAAACTATATAGTATATAGTAAAATGTTAACAGCATTATTTAGAGGGTGAAGTAAAATTGATATTAAATGGCGGATGGATAGAAACTACAGAAGGTATGCATACATTTATATTGTGGGGCGAGAGTGGAGAAACTAAGTGCACAAGACGAGGTAGAAAGCCTAAAAATGCACTTCCACTATATGAAAAAATGGCTTCAGTTGTAGAATTGCGTAGCAAAACAAATAATTCAGCAATAGATATAAAACATGGGAAATATAAATATGATGCAATAAAAAAGGAACTTCTAAAAAGAGAAATTAGGGGTATTACTTTTAGTAATTTAGATTCATTTAATTTGATTTTGAATATAGAAAGAGACTGTACGAAGCAGATAGAGTTATCAGGGGAAATAAAGTTTTGGATTACAGTGGCAAAGTTTACTGCTGAGCTAATTATAAAGCATAAGTATTTACCCTCTTTAACCATCGATAGAGCAAAGAAAAAAGTGAATTCTCAGTGGAGATGGCACACAAGCGATCCTGAGTATATTGATAAAAAGAAGGTTTTATGTAGTAATATGCCTACAGAGTGTAAGGCATATTTTCATTTAGATGATCAGCAATTCATATACACAAATAGTAATAAACTGGTAAGTAATTTTATGGATTCTATGATTGACAGTATGGTAAGAAGTAGTTGTAACGAAATAAACAAAGATAATGATTACTTAGAGTATGATTTTAATAATTTAAGTAGTACTTGGATGCATTCTCTTTTTTCAGAATTGCCTGAGATACCGATAGACACAAGTGATCAGGTTAAAATGCTAAATGAGTATAAGAAATGGATAGAACCTATAAAAATTAAAAATAATAATTTTAAATTCCGTACATGTTTCAAAGTTATTCCACCTACAAGAGAAGAGGAGTGGACAATTGAATATTTGCTTCAAGCAAAGGATGATCTTAGCCTTGTGCTACCAGCAAAAATGATTTTTGAAGAATCTGTGGATACAATAACCTATTTAAATAAAAAATTTAATAATCCCCAAGAAAGGCTTCTAGAGGATTTAGCAGTTGCCTCAAAAGTATTTATTCCTATTGAAAGGAGTCTTTATGATGCAGTACCCATAGAGTGCAAGCTATCTATGGAGGAAGCCTATTCATTTTTAAGAGAATCAGCTTATTTCTTGAAAGAAAAAGGATTTGGTATTATTGCACCAGCCTGGTGGAAAAAACCTTCAAGGATCTCTGTTAAGCTAAAGGATAAAAAGCACATTACAAATACTAATTTAGCAGTAAAGAGTACATTCAATATGGATACTATTCTTGAATACGACTGGAAATTGGCATTAAATGGAGAAGAGATAAGTGAGAAGGAATTTGAAAAAATTTCAAATTTGAAAATACCATTTATTCAATTAAGGGGTCAGTGGGTACAGGTTGATATACATCAAATTAAAACACTTTCCAAGATGAAAATGAATAAAGGGTTAAATGGGAAGATTCCTGTCGGAGAATTATTAAGACTCAACTTAAGTGATGAGGAGATAATTCCAGGAGTTACTGTTGATAATATAGATAATCAAGAAGCTGTGGGGCATTTTTTTGAGAAATTGTTTAATTTGAATAATATAGAAGAAGTTGATATTCCATTAGGATTTAGAGGTACCCTTCGTGAATACCAGAAAAGAGGGTTTTACTGGTTAACTTTTTTGCGAAATCATGGTATAGGGGCATGCCTTGCTGATGATATGGGGCTTGGAAAAACTGTACAAAGTATATGTCTTATGCTTTATGAGAGAGAAAAGGGGTTAACGGATAAACCTACTTTAATAATATGTCCTACGTCTGTTGTGGGAAATTGGGAAAAAGAAATTGAAAAGTTTGCACCTAATCTTAAATCAGCAATTCATCACGGAAATAGTAGGTGGAGTTATGAAACTTTTAGCGAGGAAATACATAAAAATGAGGTTGTTATTACAACTTATGCGCTAATGGTAAGGGATAAGGAGTTATTCCAAAAAGAAGAATGGGCAGGGATTATATTGGATGAAGCTCAAAATATTAAGAATAGCGCGTCCAAACAAACTCAATATATAAAAAAACTTAAAGCGGAATATAAAGTTGCATTAACAGGAACGCCGGTTGAAAATAGACTTTCAGATTTGTGGTCTATTATGGACTTTTTAAATAAAGGATATCTATATAATTGGTCAACATTTAGGAGTGAATTTGCAGTTCCTATAGAGCGGGATGGAGATTCTAAAAAAAGTAATAAACTAAAAAAAATAATTGCTCCATTTGTGCTACGAAGACTTAAAACTGACACAAATATTATCAAAGATTTGCCAGAAAAAATAGAGACTAAGGAATATACAGCTTTAACAAAGGAACAGGCTACTTTATATCAAGCTGTGGTAAATGATTGCATAAATAAAATTGATGAATCAGAAGGTATTCAGCGTAGGGGACTTATTATTTCTTCATTAACAAAGTTCAAGCAAATTTGTAATCACCCTGTGCAATTTTTAAAGGACGATGGCGACATTGAAGGACGCTCTGGAAAACTTGAAAGGCTTCTAGAAATGCTGGAAGTTGTTATAGAAGAAGGGGATAGGTCGCTTGTATTTACGCAGTTTGCGGAAATGGGACATATTTTAAAATCAGAAATTGAGAAAAAACTAGGGGTAAGAACACTATTTTTACATGGAGGAACCAGCAGAAAGAAAAGAGAAGAGCTAATTAATGTTTTTCAAGAAGATGGTAATGAGCCTATGGTATTTATATTATCTTTAAAGGCTGGTGGACTTGGGTTAAACCTAACAAAAGCCAATCAGGTATTTCATTTTGATAGATGGTGGAATCCTGCTGTAGAAAATCAAGCAACGGATAGGGCATTTAGAATAGGGCAACTTAAGAATGTCCATGTTCATAAATTCATATGTATGGGAACCTTAGAGGAAAAAATTGATGTTATGCTAGAAAAGAAGCAGGCACTTGCTGAAAGTGTAGTTTCAACAAATGAAAACTGGATATCAGAGATGAGCAATGAGGAGCTTCACGAACTCTTTACATTAGAGCAGGACAACAAAGATTACAATTGATAGATAACATCGAAGGTGATAATTAATAATTGTTACCTAAACATAGACATTGGCAAGGAGGTGGAAACCTGTGGCTGGAAGAATAAGAAATGAATTTGGTAGCAATTGGTGGTCTAAAAAATGGAATAACGCAATTTCGAGCTTTACTATAAGTTCTAGAGTTGACAGTGGACGAGAATATGCAAGAGGTGGAAATGTACTGAGCATAGAGGTTTCAAAGGGGAGAATTGAGGCAGAAGTTCAGGGAAGCAGATTAACACCTTATAAAGTGAATATGGAGCTTGATAGTTTTTCGGAGCAGCAGTGGGGGAAAATCATGAAGATTATGTCGCAAAAAGCTATATTTTGCGCTAAACTTTTAAATGGAGAAATGCCTGAAAATATAGAGGAAGCTTTTAAAGAAGCCGGAGTTTCTCTTTTTCCCAAAAAACAAATACATTTAGTAACTCAGTGTTCCTGCTCAGACGTTGCAAACCCATGCAAACATATCGCTGCAGTTCATTATATGCTTGGGGTTGAGTTTGATAAGGATCCCTTTGTAATTTTAAAACTGAGAGGCATGGATAAAGATGAATTTTTACAAGCTTTGAGAACTTTAAGAAGTGGAAATGAAGGTGAAAAGGTTAAACGAAAAGCAAAAATACACCGTAGGTCAAGAAAAACTATTGAAGATTTAAAAAGAGAATTTGAAAATTTTAATAAAATAGATGATGATGTATTAAACATGACATTTTCTTATATAACACCCGAAGTTAAGCATGGAGTTATAAAAACATTGGGTATTCCAGACTTTTGCACAAGCACAGATGAGTTTAGGTGCAAAATGGGGACAGCGTATACTAGCGCTGAAGAGGAGACTAGAAAGTATATACATGAAAAGTGATTAATAACCAGTATCAAATAGGCCCAGCTACAAGGAGACAAATTATATGAAAAAACTTTTAAAGTTAACTAAAGGAAATAGATTATTATATATTACAGCAATAATTTCTATAGCAGTAGCTACTTTCATAGCAATGCTGGAGCCTATGGTTATAAAAGTAACAATAGATTCAATAATAGGAAATAAACCAATGGACGTTCCATTACCTATGCAAAAATTGGTTATGCTATTAGGTGGCACAGGTATGCTTTCGAGAAATCTATGGATATGTGCTTTGGGGCTTGTAATATTAACATGTATAAGAGGGGTTTTCTTATTCCTAAGAGGGAATCTTTCTGCTCGCGCTGCTGAAAATATTGCAAGAAATATGAGAGTTAAGCTGTATGATCATATTCAGAATTTGCCATATGGATATCATGTAAAAGCAGAAACAGGTGATCTTATTCAAAGATGTACGTCAGATGTAGATACCGTTAGAAAATTCTTTGCGACGCAAATGGTGGAAATAGGAAGAGCGTTTTTTATAGTAACATTCGCAATTTTAATGATGTTATCACTTAATAAAAAAATGACGATTATTGCCATGGTAATAGTACCAATTATATTTGTATTTTCATATGTGTTCTTTTATAAAATAAAGGATACTTTTGAGCACTCAGATGCACAAGAGGGGGTACTAACCTCAGTGCTTCAAGAAAATATAAGTGGAGCACGCGTGGTTAAAGCTTTTGGAAGGCAAAAGTTTGAGATTGAAAAATATGAAAAAGAGAATATGAAATATAGAGATTTAAATTTCAAATTAGTAAAGCTACATTCAATTTATTGGTCTACATCAGATATACTTTGTATGACTCAAATTGGTTTGGTTTTAGTATCGGGCATATATTTTGCAGTTAATGGAGAAATAAGTTTGGGCAGTTTGGTGGTATTTAACACATATGAAGGAATGTTATTATGGCCAGTAAGGCAGCTGGGTAGAATTCTTTCAGATATGGGCAAAATGTCAGTTTCGCTTAAGCGAATAACGAATGTTCTTGAAGAGCACGTAGAACAAGAATATGGAAAAGCACTTAAGCCACAAATTAAAGGTGATATAAGCTTTGAAAATGTAAACTTTGAATACGAGAAAGATAATAAAATTTTAAGCGATATAACTTTCACAGTAAAGAAAGGCGAAACAGTGGCTATTGTTGGACCAACAGGTTCAGGTAAGTCATCGCTAGTGCATCTATTATTAAGACTTTATGACTACAATAGTGGGTCTATAAAGGTTGATGGAGTAGAGCTTAAGGATATTGGAAGAAAGCATATGAGAAGTAATGTTGGAATAGTGCTTCAGGAGCCTTTTCTCTATTCAAGAACTATAAAGGAAAATATCAAAATGGCAAAGATAGACTCTGAAGATATAGAAATTCATGATGCGGCTACAGTAGCTGATGTGCATAATGTTATATCTTCTTTTGAAAAGGGGTATGACACTATTGTAGGAGAAAAGGGTGTTACCTTGTCAGGAGGACAAAGGCAAAGGGTCGCCATAGCAAGGACACTTATAAACAATATGCCTATGTTGATATTTGATGATTCACTAAGTGCGGTGGATACTGAAACTGATAGAGTTATAAGGCAAAAACTTAAAAAGAAAAGTGAAAGTAATACTACCTTCATAATCTCACACAGAATTTCTACAGTTATGGCTGCGGATAAAATTATTGTAATAAATCATGGAAAGATTGAGGACATAGGAACCCATGACATACTCATTAAAAAGGATGGTATCTATAAAAGAATATGGGATATACAGACATCGTTAGATTCCATAAAGGATGAAAAGCAGGTGCTTAATGAGTAAAAGGCAGGTGATATTATGGATAGGATAGATGAAAATAAAGCTATTAAAAAAATAGATATAGGTATATGGAGAAAGCTCTTTAAATATCTTACAGAATTCAAAAATGGACTTATATTTTTGGCTTTCCTAATGGTAGGTGTGGCAGGCGTAGATGTAGTAATGCCACTACTTACAAGGTATGCTATTGATAATTTTATAGCAAAGAAAACTATAGACGGGCTTACAATATTTGCATTGGTTTACTTTTGCATAATTGTTTTTCAAGCGTTAAATGTAAGATTATTTATAATGCATGCAGGTAAAATTGAAACGCACTTGGCTTATCATATAAGAAAGCTTGGGTTTAAAAGGCTTCAACAGCTATCTGTTTCATATTATGATAACTCATCAGTGGGATGGCTTATGGCAAGGATGACCTCAGATGTAACAAGGCTTAGTGAAATAATATCCTGGGGATTAATTGATATGGTGTGGGCAATAGTTATGATGACTGGGTTTATAGGAGTAATGCTTTATAATAACGTAAAGCTAACTCTTATAAGCATGAGTGTGGTGCCATTCTTATTTTTAATAGGGATATTTTTTCAAAAAAAAATATTAAAATCATATAGAAAGGTTAGAAAATTAAATTCACATTTAACTGCGGATTTTAGTGAAGAGGTATCTGGAGCTAAAACTACTAAAACTCTTGTTCGTGAAGAAGAAAACTTAAACGAATTTAAACAAGATGCAGGCAATATGAGAAATTCTTCAGTTAAGGCAGCTATGTTCTCTGCTCTCTTTCTTCCAATTGTTATATCTATGGGTAGCGTAGGAGCAGGTTTTGCTTTATGGCTAGGAGGGGATAGGGTTATATCACAATCGCTATCTTATGGTACTTTTGTAATGTTTATTGCTTATACTGTGCAGTTCTTCGACCCTGTAAGTCAGCTAGCTGGAACCATTGCAGAACTTCAGAATGCTCAAGCATCTGCAGAGAGAATTATAGCTTTAATAGAAACTGAGCCAGATATATGGGATAAAAATGATGTAATTGAAAAATACGGAGATTTATTTAATGCAAAACAAGAAAACTGGGAAGAAATACATGGAGATATTGAATTTAAAGATGTGTGCTTTTCCTATAAAAATGGAGAAAAGGTGTTTCAAAACTTTAACCTAAAAGTGAAAAAAGGTGAAACTATAGCGTTAGTTGGAGAAACAGGTTCTGGTAAAAGCACCTTAGTAAACCTACTTTGTAGATTTTATGAACCAAGTAGTGGAGAAATATTAATTGATGGAAAAGATTATAGAGAAAGATCACTATTGTGGCTTCAATCTAATGTAGGCTATGTACTTCAAAGCCCACATTTATTTAGTGGAAATATTAGAGATAACATTATATATGGAAAGCTTAATGCAACCTTCGATGAAATTGAAAATGCATCAAAGCTTGTAAATGCTCATGGGTTTATAAGTAAACTAGAAAAAGGCTATGATACGCAGGTTGGTGAAGGGGGAGGGAATCTATCCACAGGAGAGAAACAACTTATTTCCTTTGCTAGAGCCATTGTAGCAGATCCAGCACTATTTGTTCTTGATGAAGCTACATCATCTATAGATACGGAAACAGAAAGAATGATACAAAATGCCATAGAAAAAGTTTTAAATGGTAGAACTAGTTTTGTGGTTGCCCATAGACTTTCTACCATAGTATCTGCAGATAGAATTCTTGTTATAAGGAATGGAAAGATTACGGAGTCAGGAAATCACAGAGAACTACTAAAAAGAAAAGGTTATTACTATAAACTATATACAAATCAGCTCTTAGAAGATAAGGAAATGGAAAGCAAAACGGTGCTTTCTTAAGAGAAAGCACCGCATAGAAAATTCTGATATAATAAATTATAAATACAAGGGACGGTTAATAACTTTACTAGAAGTTATTAACCGTCCCTTGTATAGTTTAGTATATTACGTATGAGCTCTTACAAATAATAGTTTATATATTTGAATAAGAATTAGAGGCATAAGGGAGAGTCCATATATCATAGCACGTTGGGTTATTGTTAAAGTAGCTACTTCGAAAACTCCCATAAATGGCTTAAAGCTTAAAACAAATTCTAAAAGTAAATAACCTAATATAGTGGCAATCCATAAATATTTATTTGAGAAAACTCCTATTCTAAATATTGATTCTTGTGACCTAGAGTTAAATCCATGGAGCAGTCTTGATAAACACAGTGTTGCAAAGGCCATTGTGCTTGCAACCACAGTATCACCGGTGGATAATCCTATATGGAACGCTGTCATTGTACATAGTGCAATTAGTAACCCTTCAAGTAGTACTTCTATTGAAAAGGATTTATTTAATATAGGTGAGTTTATATTTCTAGGTTTTTCATCCATTATATTTTTATTATGAGGCTCAAGTCCTATTGCAATAGCTGGAAGGCTATCTGTAACCAAATTGATAAACAAAAGGTGCACTGGTGCAAAAGGCATTGGAAGCGATGCAAGTGAAGTATAAAGCACCGAGATTACAGCGGCAGAATTTCCAGATAATAAAAATTTGATTGAATTTTTTATGTTTGAATATATACTTCTGCCATTGGAAATTGCCTTTACAATGGTTGAAAAGTTATCATCCATAAGTACTATAGAAGCAGCATCTTTAGCAACCTCAGTACCCGTTATTCCCATAGCTATACCAATGTCTGCTTGTTTTAAAGCAGGGGCATCATTTACACCATCACCGGTCATTGCCACTACATTTCCTCTTTCTTGCCATGCTCTTACTATTCTTATCTTATGTTCAGGGGATACTCTTGCATATACAGAAATATTTTCTACCTTAGATTTAAGCTCTTCATCATTCAAGGAATCAATTTCATAGCCTTCTATAGCAACAGATCCATTATTTAATATACCTATTTGTTTAGCTATGGCAGAAGCGGTTATTTTATGATCTCCAGTTATCATTACTGGCTTAATGCCAGCCTTGATACATTCTGCAACTGCGACTTTAGATTCCGCTCTTGGAGGATCCATCATGGAAATTAGACCTACAAATGTCAAGTCATTTTCATCGCATGTATCAATTGTTTTTCCATTTTCTATTTCTTTATAAGCAAAAGCTAAAACTCTGAGTCCACTTTCAGAAAATTCCCTATTTACCCTTTCAATTTCCGTTTTATCATCATCAGTGAGGGTTTTAACTCCACTTGATGTAACAATAGTTATTGTCCTTAATAAAAGTACATCAAGTGCACCCTTGGTTATCATAAAGGTTTTGTCTTTAAGTTTATTTGCTGTACTCATTAGTTTTCTATCGGAATCAAAGGGTACCTCGAAAGCTCTTGGATAGTCTTTTCTGATATCTAGCTCATCCAAATCGTATAATTCACCTAGGTTTACAAGTGCAACTTCAGTGGGATCACCAATCTCTTTGTCTTTAATAGTTACAGCATCATTACATAATAGCGCCATTAGTACAAGATTCTTTTCCAAAAGATTATCATGGTCAAGTTCATCATGAGACAATACTTTTTCATCAACATATACCTTTTGTACAGTCATTTTATTCTGTGTTAGCGTCCCAGTTTTATCTGAGAATATCACTGAAATGCTTCCCAAGCTTTCAACTGCATGAAGCTTTCTTACAACAGCATTTTCATGAGACATTTTTTGGGTTCCAATGGCAAGAACTATTGTTACTATTGAGCTTAAGGCTTCAGGTATTGCAGCAACAGCAAGAGATACAGCAAACATGAAGGAGTCAATAATTGCATAGTCTCTAAATATATTGAGAGCGAAAATAAGAGTTGATATTGCAAGTATAACAAAGGCAAGTTTTTTACCAAAGTTATCCAAATTAACTTGTAATGGAGTCCTCTTTTCCTTTGCAGTTTCTAAAAGGTTAGCTATTTTACCTAGTTCTGTTTTCATTCCAATAGATGTAACTAAAACAACAGCTCTTCCATAGGTTATAAAACTTCCGGAAAACACCATATTTTTTTTATCACCAATTGATACATTATCCTCATTTATTATATTTGTTGTTTTTAAAACGCTTTCTGACTCACCTGTTAAAGAACTTTCATTTACCTGAAGACTGTAGTTTTCAATTATTCTTCCATCAGCACTTACATAGTCTCCTGCATCTAAATATAAGATATCTCCAACCAGCAATTCCTTTGAGGGGATTTCTAGCTTTTGACCATTTCTTAGAACCTTGGCTGTGGGAGAAGAAAGAGCCTGAAGGCTTTTTAAAGATTGTTCTGCTTTAATGTGCTGAAGAGTTCCAAGAATCGCATTTATAACAACAACTACAATTATAACAAGGGTACTCTCAAACTTTGAAAGAAAGGCTGATATTATTGCAGCGCCTATAAGTATTAATACTAAAAAGTCCTTGAACTGATCTAAAAACACCTGTATGTGACTTTTTCTAGCAGTTTCAGTTAATTCATTAAAGCCCTGTTCTTCCCGCCTGTTTTTTATTGCAAGGTCATCTAATCCTTTGTCATTAACCCCCAGAGTGCTCATCACTTCTTTTGATGTTTGATTATAAAATATTTTCATTATTGGCCCCCTTCTCAAAGTAGGATAGTGTAAGCACTATCTCTGTTTTATTACTATTAAATGAAAAATAGCTAATAAAAATAGATATAAAACTATTGATTATAATAACAGGGCAAAACAAAAAGACTCTACAATTGATAGTTATATCAATTGTAGAGTCTTACTAAACTTTAGAAGTTATCAAAGCCGGGATTTAATCCGTGGTGACGACTTTGAACCTGCTAAAAAAAACAGGAAGTTACTCCCTCTACATATATTATTTTGTAACCCGTACATAATCTTTATACTCATATACTAATATTTTTAAGTGAATTTGTCAACATAAATATATCAAATATTCAATATATTAAGAGATGAAGGTAACTGCAAATGTTAATTATGATAAAAATAAGAGAGTGTAAGTACATAATTTTTAATGACATTTCAGAAGGAAAGTCTCCCACTTCTATAAGCAAGAGTACCTACTATAAGTAGGAGTTACTTACCCTAACAAATAGAAAACTTCAGTCGGAGTATAAATCTCCTTTTGAAGTCGTCAATGCACCTTCTGCGAAGCTGTTGCAGCTCCGTAGAAGATTTAATGGTAATATTTAAAATAAAAAAGTATAAATCATGATATAGTATAAGGGTAACCTTCCGGATGCCCTTAAAAAACAATAAATACATAATGAAATAGGTGGTATAAAGGTTGCAGATTGGGGGTGGAGTATGAATAAGGATATTAATATATTAGTGATAGAAGATGATGATTATATAAATAGTATGTTAGCTAGACTTTTGCAAAAAGATAATTATAACGTAAGACAAGCTTATTCAGGTACAGAGGCTATGATGTATATTGAAAACAATGATTTTCAATTGGTACTACTTGATTTAATGTTGCCTGGAATGAATGGAGACGAAGTATTAAAGGGTATAAGGGAAATTAAGCAAATGCCAGTAATTGTGATTTCAGCGAAAATAGATAAACAAGATAAAATAGATATGCTAAAGCTAGGAGCAGATGATTATATTACAAAGCCTTTTGATATAGGGGAGGTTTCAGCTAGGGTTGAAGCAAATATTAGAAGATATATGGATTTTAATAATAGTGATAATTGTGAGCGGAATTTAACATATAAAGATATAGTTCTAAACAAAGAAACTAAAGAAGTTATTGTAAATAACCAGGAGTTAATATTAACAGCTAGAGAATTTACAATACTTGAGTTGTTTCTGTCTCACACTAAAAAAGTATTTAGTAAAGCTAATTTGTTTGAAAGTGTTTGGGAAAGTGAGTATTTAGGAGATGACAATACAATTAATGTTCATATGAGTAATTTAAGAAGTAAATTACATAAGGCAAACCCTAATGAACAATATATAGAAACAATATGGGGTATGGGATATAAAATATCATAAAAAATAACTAGTAAATACGCTAGTTATTTTTTTATTCTTAAGGTTTTCTTAAGGAGTTCTTTAATTTCTCTTATGCATTGAGTATTAAGATAAATATATAAGAAATAAAAAATTTGGGGGAGTTAAAGTGAGTGAAGTTTTAAGGGTAAGTAATATTAGTAAAGTTTATGGAAGGCAAAAGGTTCTTGATAAAGTAGGTTTATCTATAAATGAAGGAGAAATTATAGGCCTTGTAGGTAAACACTATATTTCTTATAGCAACCTGCATTATAATTAATAAAAAAAATATCTAAAGAAAGGGTGGAGCTGATTATGAATAATGTAATAGTAAAAACTACAGCAATCTCAAAGATATATAAAGGAATAAAGGCATTAGATACAGTAGACATGACTATTAATAAGGGGCAGATATATGGACTTATAGGATTAAATGGAGCGGGGAAAACCACATTAATGAGGGTTATAGCTGGCCTTTGCGTAAAGGACAGTGGAAGTGTGGAGTTATTTGGTGAAAATGATGAAATGACTGTTGAAGCTAATCGAAAGCGTATGGGGTGTTTAATAGAAACACCAGGGATTTATGTTAATAAGACTACTTATGAAAATTTAGAAATTGAAAGGATTCAAAAGGGTATACCAGGAAAAGAGTGTATAGAAAAAGTTTTAAATGATGTAGGATTAATAGATTTAAAGAATAAAAAGGTGAGAAATTTTTCTAAAGGTATGAAACAAAAATTAGGCATAGCAATGGCACTTCTTAGTGAACCAGAATTTTTAATACTAGATGAGCCTATTAACGGATTAGATCCTATTGCAATAATGCAGATAAGGGAGTTATTAAAAAAGCTAAACACTGAAAATGGAGTTACAATGTTAATATCTAGTCACATATTAGCAGAACTTCATCAACTGGTAAATTGCTATGGAATAATTCATAATGGTAAACTCATAGAACAAATTAGTGATAGTGAATTAGAGGAAAAATGTAAAAAATTTATTCACATTAAAGTAGACGATGCTGCTAAAGCATCAGTTGTGTTAAATACAAAGTTACAAACAAGGAATCTTGAGGTTTTACCTAATAATATAATTAAATTATATGATTATGTAGATAATGCAGGTAAAGTGTCGAAGGTCCTTTCAGGGGAAGGAATTTCAGTAGAAGAAATTATGCCTATGGGAGATGACTTAGAAGATTACTTTACTAAAGTAATAGGGGGCGAATTAGATGCTTAATTTATTAAAAGTTGAATTTTACAAGTTGAAAACATCAAAAACATTCAAGTTGATATTAGTGTTAATGGTACTCCAATCAATTTTGTGTCCTATATTATTTAGTAAGGAAATGACTGGGAAACAGGTGCTATTACAGGTGTTTGGGGCACAAGAATTTATAGCTTTATACATGTTAATAGGCGCGTTCGCAGCATGTTATATAGGCGATGATTTTAACTCAGGATGTATAAAAAATTTAATTGCTTATGGACATAAAAGAAGCAATATTATTATAGCAAAAAGTATAAGTTATTATTTTGGCATTGCAATTATTAGCTTAACATCTCCAATTTTAATTACTACAATAAACACTATTATGAATGGATATGGTGAGGTATTTACTTTGATTTCACTTGCATTTATACTTAAAGTATCATTTCTTATGGTTCTTATATATATTGGCATAGGAAGTATTGCAGTTTTAATATCATTTATATGTAGAAATGGCATAATTACAGTGGTAGCCTTTATTTTAATAGATACAGTTAATAGAACTTGCAGAGGTTTAGTTTTTCAAAAATACCTTAGTGGTGAAATTTACACTAGAACTATATTTGGTCAATCATTGTTTTTGGACACGCATTATGTAGAATTTTCACAGGGATTTAAAATAATAGGAGTCGCTATAACAACAATAGTAGTTTCAACATTATTAAGTGTGTATTTTTTTAACAAAGCAGAGATTAAGTGATTTTAGAAAAAAATATATATAGCAAAGGTGGAAGATAAAGTGATATTTATAGTTGTAGGACTATTAGTTGCATCAGTAGTTTTGTTCGTTCGCCTATTTTATATGAAAAAGCAAGTAATAAGTATAACAAATCAACTTATAGATATTAATGAAAAAAATATAGATAAAAAATTAACTATAAGTCTTATAAACCCAGAAATTGAAGCATTAACTAAAGTTATAAATGACACTACAAATATGAGAAAACAATGCGAAGCAAGCAAAATTAAATTTCAGAATGAGCTAAAACAAAACATTGCAAATATGTCACACGACCTTAGAACGCCATTAACATCAATAAAAGGATATATTCAATTTTTAAAACTAGATAATATAAGTGATGAAGAAAGAGTGGAATATTTAAACATATCGGAGCAGAGGACTAAATCTCTTGAAAGCTTATTAAATGATTTTTATGAACTATCTTTAGTTGAATCCCAAGATTTTGAATTGAATCTTGAAAAAATAAATATCACTAATATATTGCAAGAAATATTACTTGGCAAGTATAGTGATTTTACAAGTAGAAATTTGAAGCCCAATATACAAATACCAAATCAAAACATTTATATAATAGCAGAAAAAAAATCTTTAGAGCGAATAATTGAAAATCTGTTAAGTAATGCTATTAAATACGCAAGAAATAATGTATCGATTTATTTAGAAACCAACTCAAATGTGGTATTATTAAAAATAACAAACACAGTTATAAATTTATCTGTGGAAGATGTAGAAAAGATTTTTGACAGATTTTACATGGCAGACAAAACCCGCTCAGAAAAAGGAACAGGACTTGGACTTTCTATTGTAAAAACATTAGTAGAGAAAATGAATGCAGTCATAATAGCGGATATTAATAATGACGTGTTATGCATTTGTTGTGAATTTAAAAGACTATAAAAATTGCCACCTACATGTAGGTGGCAATTTTATTTCTTAAATAAAATTTTGACTTAATCTTTCAATAACACGGTTTTCACCCATAACCTGCATTACTTCATGTAAATCTTGAGTTTGTGTTTTATTGGTTATTGCTACCCTTACTATTGTGGCAACATCTGATAGTTGACCTATAAATAAATCTGGGTTCTTTTTATAAGTTTTAGCATTTTTTGCATACCCAAGTTCGAGTGCTAGCGCTTTAAGGGTTGCAAACCAGGTGTCATTATCATGGGAATGATCATATACATCTATATAGCTAGTAAGTACTCTTCTTACCTCATCCATTGGTATATGGGTAGGGAAATTGTAACTACCTTTTATGCTGTTTTTATAAAGATCATCAAAGAAATATTCAATATGTTCTTTTACATCTAACCATTTTACAAAATCTTTTCTTGGCTTTTCATTTTCTCTTTCAATATTAAATATTTTTTTAGAATAATCTTCATTTTCAATTAGTTCATTTGCAATTGTAGTATCATAATGTTTAGCCCAATTAAGATAAAGGTCGTATACGGTGGATGCATCCATAGTGGCTATAACATTTTTACTAATATCATTAAGTTTTAAAATATCAAATAGAGCTCCACTTTTGCTCATGTTTTCAAGGGTGATATTAAAGTTTGTGCAAGGTTCATCTTCATGGGTATCTCTCCACTCTTGAAAATTAGAGTTAATAAGATTTACAAGGTACTCAGTTACAGCTATAAAAGGATAACCTTGAGATTTATAAAAATCTACGGAAATTTCAGGGTCGTTTCTTTTACTGAGCTTACGTTTTGATGTCCCATCCATTTTCATAATTGTAGGTATATGAGCGTATTCTGGAGGAGTACATCCTAACATTTCAAATAGTTGCAAATGTATAGGAAGAGACGAAAGCCACTCTTCACCACGGATTACATGGGTTGTTCCCATTAAATAATCATCTACTGCATGTGCAAAATGATATGTTGGAATCCCATTAGTTTTAAGGATCACAATGTCTTGGTCATTTTCTGGCATACTTATAGTCCCTTTAATTAAATCATTACAAACTACTCTTCGACCTGATTCTTCAGGAGATCTAAGTCTTATAACATAAGGTGTGCCCTTTGATAACTCAGAATTAATTTCATCAAGACTAGAATTTCTGTGAATAGCCCATTTTCCATGATACCCTGTATTAATCTTAAGTTCTTGTTGAGTTTTCCTTGTGTTATCTAAAGCTTCTTCAGTGCAAAAGCAAGGGTAAGCTAATCCTTTTTTTATTAGTGATTTTACAAAAGCATGATATATACTAATTCTGTCGCTTTGTTTATAAGGTCCATATGTACCCTTTTCATTATCAGAATCTACAACTCCTTCATCAAAAAGAATTCCAAAATCCCTTAGAGTGTTAGTGGTGTCTTCAATGGCGCCAGCAACCTCTCTCTTTTTGTCAGTATCCTCTACTCTAAGATAAAATATTCCTTCGCTTTGATGAGCTAGTCTTTCAGATATAAGAGCCGCAAATACACCTCCAAGATGCTGGAATCCAGTAGGGCTTGGGGCATATCTTGTAACCATAGCATTAGGTTTAAGATTTCTTTTTGGATAAAACTCTCTATAGTGTTCTGGAGTTGTGGTTATGCTAGGTAGCAGTAAATCTGATAGTTTTATATAATCCATTTTAATCATCCTTTCTTATAAAAGTGAAGCAATGTACGTGATAATTTAATTAAAAATAAAAAAACCTATCATCCTATAATAGGATGAAAGGTAAACTTATTGGTTATCTTTAAATTGAAATTACAATTACTTTTCTTTTCCATTATAGTTAACACTAATTATACATATATTATCTAGATTGTCAACATACAACAAATTATATTTTAAGCAAAAATTAACAATATATATATATTGGGAGATAACTTGGCGTCAATTTTATAATAAGGCTAGCATTTAGAATTACATAAGGTGTCAAGATGTAGTTGTATAGAATAGAATAGCATCACGAGTTGAAAAAGTATAAGAAGTCAAAGATTTAGAAGTGCACCTATGGCTAATGAAAAAGCAATAAATCTATACAAATGTCTAGGTTTTGAAAAATAAGGTATAATATATAAAATAAATGAAACATATAATTAGAAGTTATCAAAAGTAAAGACTTAAGGGAAAAATATGGAAGTGAGATGATGATATGGGAGCATTGGTTCTGCTAAGCGATTTTACTGAAAAAGATAATGTTTTTTTGAAAAAAAAGATGAAAGAATTATTTTTAGATAAAAAATATACTTTAAGCTATATACCTTCAATGACTGATAGAAATTTAAAGTGTTTTGAAAAAACAAAAAATAAGTTAAGTGAATATGGGAACTTCGAATTTAATTATTTTGATATAGATTATTTTTGTAATATAGAAAAAATAGATAAAATATTTAAATCGGAAGTAATATATCTATCATCAGGGAATACCTATTATTTTTTAAATAGCTTAAAGAAAAGATATTTTATAACTAGACTTAGAAGGTATGTTGAAAATGGAGGTTATGTTATAGGATTAAGCGCAGGGGCAATAATGATGGCAAAAGACATATCAGCTGCACAATTTGGTGATGAAGATATAGTTGGATTATCAGATTTATCATCTTTAGATCTAGTTGATTTTGACTTTATGCCGCATTGGAATCATCACAGTCATTATTTAGAGGATTTAAAGGAGTATTCTAATAATACGGGCAATACAGTTTATACATGTAATGATGGCGATGGAATCATTGTGATTGATAATAAATTGCACTTTTATGGGGATATAAAAATGATAAAAGAAGGTGAAATAAGGAAAGCTTAGTTAAAAGTCGATGTAATAATTTATACATCGACTTTTACTGGAAATATAAAATATTAAATAGTTGCATTAGCAAGTCTAAGTTTAGTCTTATTATTCTTGAAAATTTGATGCATCTCTAGTATTTCTAAAGAAATATAAGTATATTTAATGAATATAGCAGCTGTAATGAAGGATATCATGTCCGATACAGGATAAGCAAGCCATGCTCCAAATACACCCATATCCAAACCACTTACAAAGGCATATACTAGTGGAATAAATACTATTAGTTGTCTAAAAATAGATAATTTTAAAGAGGCTTTAACTCTATTTATAGCTTGGCAATAGGCGATTGATAAATAATATACTCCAATGCAAGGGAATACAGCTATAACTACTTTAAAAGCCTTTGCTGTCTGTTGTATAATGGCAGGATCATTTATAAATAATCCTATAAGTTGTTTTGAAAAGATCATGAATATTGCCCATAATAAAGTTGAACTTACAGATACTGCAATTATAGATGTTTTAACAACTTCTTTTAATCTTGTATAATTTCCAGCACCATAATTATATGCGGCTATAGGTTGCATAGCTGAACTTATACCCATAATCGTCATAAACAAAAACATTGAAACTCTTGTAGTTAAACCAACTGTTACGATGGCCAAATCTCCGCCATAAGAGGCTAGTAAATTGTTTAAGATAGCAGCGACTACGGCATCTGATATCTCTATTATAAAGGTTGAAAACCCAACACATATTATTCCAATTGATACTGCTTTATTAAGGGTTAATTTAAAAGAAAATTTTAATCCCTTTTTTATTTTTATAAATACAATTAAAACATATATAAAAGCGATTATCTGAGATATTACTGTTGCGATAGCAGCTCCCTTTACTCCATATGAAAATATATTTACTAGGAAATAATCTATAATTACATTACAAATTGCTCCAATAGAAGTACTTAATAAAACTATTTTAGTGTTTCCAAAAGCAGTTATAATATAAGATGCAATTAATGTAAAGGATTGAAATAAAACTCCCATTAATATTATACTTACATAATCTTTTGCAAGAGGAAATGTATTTTGCGAAGCACCTAAGCTAAGTAAAATTTTATCTTGAAAAATAAAAATGCTAAAACTAAACACAGATATTATTATAAACATTAGAACTATAGCATTAGGTATAATAATTCTTAAATTTTCAAAATCCTCGTCTCCACAGCTTCTTGCAACGGCGGTAGAAGCACCAATGGCTATAAGCATAGATATAGCTAAAAATAATCTTTGAATTGGAAAGGCTATGGTTAAAGCACCGATTGCATTAGCTCCTATTGATTGTCCCAAAAACATAGAATCTACCATGTTGTACATTTCTGCTACCATTAAAGAAATTATTGCTGGCACGGAAAATTTTAATAACAGTTTCCAGATTTTTTCCTCGCCAAACATTTTATTGCTTTCTGTGACGCTACTCATTGTCATGAAATCCACTTCTCCTTAATCAATTTGTTTCCTTAATATTATTATACGCTGTTATGAATATTTTAACATTCACACAATTGCTACATAAAAAGTACAAAGTTGCTGACATGTGAGAATGGATAATACTTAAATAACACAAAAACACCTTAAAACAGGTGTTTTTGTACTTCTTGAAGAACTATTAAGGTAGAACCATAGCCTTCAATCTTTATTATGTTATTATAAACTGCAGTTTTTTTTGCAAAAGATAAAGAAATATTGGGAGCAGAAATCTTAGTTAGAATTTTCCATTCATCATAACCCAGTCTTTTCGGCTTACCCATGCGTAACCAAATATCGTAAGCTGATCCAACTTTTTCTCCAATTTCATATTTAATAACTTTATAGTCATGCACTAAATTTTTAATGGATAATGATATTTTTCTTTCAGTAATATTTTTACTACCCTTACCTTTAGATAAATCCTCTAACTTAATCAGGGTATTAAGTTCATCACTGTAACTGTAAAGTAAGACCTGGATATCTTCATCTTGCCTTGTGATAATATATCCATCACCTTGGTCTACAACCTCATTTCCTAGTTTTGATAATAAATAATAAGCGTAGTAGGAAGCTTTCTTTATACCATCTAAAGTAAGTAGGCCTGGTGAACCAAAAAACAATTCGTTGTTTAAAATTGAGTTCTCCTCCACGGTATCAAAAGCTTTTAGGGTGAGCAGACTGCTATTGTTGTTAATAAAATTATGAATAATATATGGAAGCATATAGGAAGAATCATAAATAGTATTTATAGCTTTAGGAACATTAAAAGGATCCTCTATTAAATTTTGCAATTTATATTTTACAAAAATTTCGCGAGTAATATTTATGTACTCTACAGATAAATCCTTTGAGGCTTGGAATTTCCACAGCTTTACTACCTCAATTCCATATATATTAGCAAAATATAGTATAAAGCTTTCTAAAAGTTTTATGAAAGAACTTTTATCTTCAAAAGTCTGATTCAAAATTATTAATGGTACAAGGGATATATCCATTAAGAATTCTAAAAGTTTTTCAACTTCATTCCAGTTTAAAAACCTTACATTCTCATTGAAATATATTTTCATTTCTTTTCCAAATAGGTTTTGAACTATACCATTTTTAAAACCTATAGCATCTTGAATAGCTCTTAAATATCCTTGTTCCCGTGCTTTAATAAGTTCTTTTGCTTGTCCTAAATTTATTTTTTCCTTCCATTTATGTTGTAATTCTGTGCTTGGGTATGCGAAATCTGTTTGGAGTTTTATAATTTTGTTAGTATAGTTAAATCTATCATAGTCCTCTAAATAATAAGATAAATACTGAAGTGAGCTAGATAAATCATAAGTTTCTACTTTTTTAAAGCTATCAAATTCTTCCTCTGGTATATGATATTTTTTTCTGAATTGCAGAGGAGTACACTTGTAGTAATCTTTAAAGCTCTTATTATAATACCTAGCATGAGAAAAGCCAACATCCAAAGAAATATCTGAGATTGTTTTATCAGTATCTAATAGTAGTTTAATAGATTCATCTACTCGAACATTATTTACTAAATCTTTAAAAGTTGTTCCAGAGATGTCTTTTATTTGATGACATAAATAGTAAGAACTTAAGTATTCTTGATTAGCTATATCCTGTAAAGTAATTTTATTCATGTAGTTATTATATATGTACTTGATGATTCTATGATACCTCTGAAATTGCATTACATTTTCTTTTAAAGCGTTCTCATAAGTAAGATAGTGAAAGTTATTTATTAAATGGAATAATAATTTTACTAAAACAGCATCTATATGATCGTCAAAGTTTTCACTTTTTTGTATTACCTCGCAAGCTAGTATAGATAAGTATTGCCTTAAAACATCATATTTTTCTTCATGTTGTGCACCTTCTTTACTAGAGTTCGTATAAAAATAAATATTTTTCATATCATCATAATACTTTTCAAAAAATGTAAAATCCAAGTGAAAAATTAAAACCTTATTTTTCTCATTTGAATAAATTCTATGGGGTTCATCACAATTTATGATTTCAAGCTCATGTGCGTATACTTCATAATTCTCTGATTCTATAAGTACATTAATAGTGCCCTCAAGCACAAAGATTATTTCTATAGAATTATGCCAATGGATTGGATAATCCTTTATATTCTCAAGGGAAATGCTTATAGGTAAATCGTTTATATAACTTATATATTCTTTTCTCATTGTAATAACCTCTTCATTAATTATTATGTATAGGTATATTATACATCATGAATTTAAAAGTTATACCCACATGGTAAGTTGCAGGAAAAAATAAAAATATGGAGGGTTAACAATTTACTGAAAAATTACATAATAAATGAATAATATGGAAACAATATTATTGTAATACTTCAAGAATTGATATGTATTTAGAAGTTGTAAGGAGGAGTTAATGGGGAAATATATTTATATTGTTATTTCAAGAACACCAACTTCTACAGGCAAGATAGTTAGAAAATTTTTAAAAGAAAAATATAATCATGCATCAATTAGCCTGGATAAAAATTTAATTCAAATGTATTCCTTTTGTAGATTTTCAATTAGCAATCCCCTTGTAGGAGGTATAGTGAGAGAAAGTGCATTTACGCTTACCATAGGACTTGAAAAAGATGTTCCTATTAATGTATATCGGATACCAGTAACTGTTAGAAAATATGAATTAATAAGTAAATTCATATATGATATATATAATGATACTGAGATATATTACTATAATTTTCTTCAAGCTATTGGGATTATTTCTAATAAGAAGCATGCTGTTTACAAGACATATATATGTTCTGAATTTGTCATGGAAGCATTAAGGCAAGGAGGGATCAAGCTTACTTCATTAGAACCCTATCAGATAACACCAACAGAAATTTGTGACATTATGGAAAAGTTTATTTGTTATTCTGGAAATCTCAACGACTATCCATTTAAACAGAAGGTAAAAACAAAAGAGGATGAGCTTTTCTTTTGTAAAACAGGTTTTCTTTATGAATGGGTACATACGCTTAGACATTTTTGGAAGGTTATATATAGAGATATGAATAGCAAAAAAAATAGTAGTAGGATCTAAATTTAAATTGTTGATAAAGTGTCTTATTTAGGGTAGTAACATATAATGCAAGAATTAAAAATAAAAATAAAACATATAAATCGTATGTATCAATAATTTATACATCTGATTTATATGTTTTTTGCATTGAGATACACTAAAATGTAGATTATACTTTAAATATGAATTTTTAAATTAGGGGGAAAAACGATGGATAATTATCATCATACAATTTCTATAAAGTTGGAATTAAATGAAGAAGAATATGAAGCTATTAAAAGTTTGGAAGCTGCTTGCTATGAAAAACAAAAAATTAATTTGAAATTAGAACTTGGTCTTAAAATGCGCCAAAGAAAAAAAAATGTAAAAAATAAAATTGTTGGAGAGTTCCTATATTATGAAAATGAAATTCTAGTAGGTTATTTAGGCTTATGCAATTTCGGAGGAGCTACAGTAGAAATAAGCGGTATGGTACACCCTAATTTTCGTAGAAAAGGAATCTTTAAAAAACTATATTTAATTGCTAAGGAAGAATGGCAAAGAATATGTCCTCAAGAGGTGTTAATGATATGTGACCATACATCGGTTTCGGGCCTTGCATTTATTAACTCCATTGGAGCAGAATATGGTTGTTCAGAGTATAAAATGTGCTTAAATAAGAAAGTATTAGAGGCTACTCCTAGCAATGTAATTAAACTTAGATTGGCATCAACAAGTGAAGACGCGGTTGAAATTGATAGGCAAAGTTCTATTTATTTTGGAACTCCTAAAAAAGATGCTCATGATAAAGAGGATAAAATGGACATGGAAAAACCGTCAATTAATGTGGATGATAATTTTATTAGTTATATGGCTGAGCTTAATGGGGAAATTATAGGTAAAATTCATATTTGTATAAATGATAATGAGGGGTTTATTTATGGAGTTGGAGTAATTCCAGATTTTCGAAGAAAGGGATATGGACGAGAAATTTTAAATTCTGCCCTTAATATATTAAATAATAAAAATGTAGATAATATTTTTATTGAAGTTTCTAGGTCAAATAAAAATGCACTTGGACTTTATGAATCCTGTGGATTTGAAGAAATTTCTGTAATGGATTATTATGTAGTATATTAAAGCACTAGATGTTCATTATATCTACTGAGGAACATCTTTTTTTATATTGATTTCGATTTAAATCTATTAAATGCTTGTTATTTTACTGATTAACTTTGGAGTTTGTTGAGTGTAACCTTTACTGTATTTAATTCAAGTTTTCTAATTTGGTGTTTTGTATACACCCTTATTTCTTTTTTTGGAACACTTATAGGAGATTTAATCATTATATCTAGGAATGAGTTGGTTAACAAAAGAAAAAATCTATAAAATAATATTTATAGATTTTTTTCTTTGAATTCTAAATATCCATTTTTTCTTAGTTTACAAGAGGGGCAGTCTCCACAACCATTACCTTTTATTCCATTATAACAAGTTAAAGTATCCTCTTTAACTATATCAAGTACACCTAAATCATAAGCCATTTTCCAAGTTTCTGCCTTGTTAATCCACATTAAAGGTGTTTCAATTACAAAATCATAACCCATAGCTAAGTTTAAGGTAACATTTAGAGATTTTATAAATACATCTCTACAATCTGGGTATCCACTAAAATCACTTTGAGATACACCAGTTATAATATTGCTTATACCTCTTTGCTTTGCAAACACAGCTACAAAACTTAAGAATAATAAGTTTCTTCCATCTACGAAGGAATTAGGTACACTATCTTTAGGTGCTGACGTGTCCACCTCTATATCTTTTCTTGTTAATGAATTTGGTGCTAGTTGGTTTAATAGGTTTAAGTCTAAAAAATGATGCTCAACGCCGTGCTTTTTACATATATCCTTTGCACATTCGAGTTCTAATATATGTTTTTGACCGTAATCAAAAGATACAGCTATAACTTCTTTATATCTCGCCAGCGCCCAAAATAAACAAGTTGTGCTATCTTGTCCGCCACTGAATACTACTACTGCTTTTTCTCTATTCATAATTAATACGCCTCCCCTTATTTACTATAAACCCTCTATTTATTTACTATAAAGCATCATCAATTTATTATTTAAAATCACATCAGTATTAAATCTTCCCCTAAAAGTAGTTGACAATGTTTTAGTGCCTGGCTTTTTTACTCCACGGGTCGTCATGCAGGCATGCTCACCTTCTATAATAACAGCCACATCGCGTGAGTTAGTAACCATCTGCATAATCTCAGCTATGTCTGTACCTATTCTTTCTTGAAGCTGTAATCTGCGACCTACCATATCAGCTATTCTTGCAATTTTACTTAAACCAATAATTTTTTTGGTAGGAACATATGCAACTGTAACTTTCATATCATACATTAAAGCTAAATGATGTTCGCAATGACTAAAGATTTGGATATCCTTCATTATTACCATATCACGAGACCCTTCTTCAACTATTAAATCATCAACAAATGTTGTATTAAACATTTTTGAAATTTCATCATTGCTATATCGCATGCCAGCGAATACTTCTTCGTACATTTTAGCTACACGGGTTGGGGTATCTTTAAGGCCTTCCCTTGAAGGATCATCACCTATTGCTATTAAAATACCTTTTATATGTTCTTCAATTGCTTTCGTATCAATTGCCATATTTTACACACCTCTCTTATTTGGATCCCAAATGATTTTATGAAGTTGTACTTGAAGATTAATACCATTCATTTTATTATACTTCATAAATTCTACAATCTCTTCTAGGTCAATTTGTCCGAATACTGGACTAATATATACATTTGTTTTGCTAGTTAGCTCATATTTATCTATTATAAATTTGGCCTTTTGTAAATCTGACCTGCTGCCAGATACAAATTTAACTGTGTCTTTATAACCTAAATATTTAAAGTTATTTAAAGTCATTTTATCTTCCATATTACTTGAAGGTAATTTATAATCCATATTAAAGCTTGGTGGATTTTCTATACTTAAAAATTCATCTAAAATAACACTACCATTAGTTTCTATTTCAACATGAAGCGATCTATCGCTAGAGAGCGTTTGTAATAGTTCTATAATTCCTTCTTGAAGCAGTGGCTCACCACCAGTTAAGGTTATATTTCTAATTTTAGTAGATTTTATATATTTGTATATCTCAACAGGCGTCATGAAGTCATAACGAACATTTTCATTATTGGCCCAGGTGGTATCGCAATAGCTACAATGTAAATTACAGCCTGCAAATCTTATAAATACTACTAGTTGTCCTGACAGAGGACCTTCTCCATTAACACTTATAAATTTTTCAACTACTTTGTATTTCATTTTAACGTGCCCCGCTTTCTTCATATGATGCACTATTAGTAGGCGTTTCATAAACCGTAGTTTTTTTTACAAGATAACCTTTATCTTTCATTAGTTCAAAAAAAAATGATGCAAAGTTTTCAGCTGTTGGTCTAAAATCAACCAGAATTACATTAAAGCCATCTTGCTTTAGACAATTTAAGGTTTCGCTTCTCATGGTATCTTCTTGCACTATTAAGGCATGGTCATAAGAATCTACCATATCTTTAACATCTTTTTTTAGATCACCAAAATCTATTATCATGCCGTCAAGTTGTCCGCCTTGTGCCAAGGTTTCTGATTGAACGTAAACTTCAACTTTCCATCTATGTCCGTGAATATTTGAACACTTTCCTTTATAACCAGAAAGAAAATGTGCACTGTCAAAGCTGTGTTCTGTCTTTAAAATATACATGGGTTCACTCCTCTTAATATTTATGTTAATATCCTTAATATTTCGAAAAAATCATTTTATTTTTCATGTTTATAATTTTTTGTAAATAAAAAAGGGCATAATCTACCCTCATACAAAAAAAGCTACCTAAAACGGTAGTTACGTCCTAGTTTTGTTTATAGACAGGATGGTTTAGAACTGTCTTATTAGGTTTTATTATTACTAATTTTACTATAAGTTATGAGGTATGTCAACTCAATATAAAGTTTACTTTAAACTGAAATTGTGTAATAATATAAAGTTGTAAAAGCATATTCAATTATAGTATCATGGAGAAATATTGGGTATAATATATCTAAAAAATAATGTTGTTAGTGAGGAGTAAAAATGAAAATAGGATTTGATCAGAAAAAATATTTAGAAGAACAATCAAAATATATTTTAGAAAGAGTTAATAATTACGATAAATTATATTTAGAATTTGGGGGGAAACTTTTCAATGACCTTCATGCAAAAAGAGTTTTACCAGGATTTGATGAAAATGCAAAGATTAAGTTACTACATAAATTAAAAGAAAAAGTTGAAGTCATTATTTGTGTATATGCAGGAGATATCGAGCGAAACAAAATTAGAGGGGATTTCGGTATTACATATGATGTTGATGTTTTAAGATTAATTGATGATTTACGTGAATATGATCTTGATGTAAATAGTGTTGTAATAACCAGATATGATGGGCAACCAGCAACTACGATTTTTATAAATAAGCTAGAGCGTAGAGGAATAAAAGTATACAAACATAGGGCAACCAAAGGATATCCTACAGATGTAGATGCAATTGTAAGTGATGAGGGATATGGCAAAAATCCATATATTGAAACAACAAAATCTATTGTAGTTGTAACAGCACCAGGGCCAGGAAGTGGCAAGTTAGCTACTTGCCTTAGTCAGCTTTATCATGAACATAAGCAAGGCAGAGCAGCCGGTTATTCAAAGTTTGAAACCTTTCCAGTATGGAATATTCCTTTAAAGCATCCTTTAAATATAGCCTATGAAGCTGCAACAGCGGATCTTAACGATGTAAATATGCTGGATTCATTCCACTTTGATGCTTATGATAAAATATCCGTAAACTATAATCGCGATATTGAAACTTTCCCTGTACTTAGGCGAATTATAGAAAGGATAACAAATGAAGAAGCTGTTTATAAATCTCCAACAGATATGGGAGTTAACAGAGTAGGCTTTGGAATTATTGACGATACGGTTATTAAAGAAGCATCTAGACAAGAGATAATAAGAAGGTATTTCAAAACAGGATGTGAGTATAAAAAAGGTTACATAGATAAAGAAACCTTCGAGCGGGTAAAGCTTCTTATGGAAGAGCTTAATTTAAAACAGCAAGATAGGAAAGTTGTTATTCCTGCAAGAGAACGCTCGTCGGCTTTAAAACAATGTTCGAGTAAAAATGAAACTTGCCCAGCAATGGCAATGGAGCTTAATGATGGAACAATAGTAACTAGTAAAAGTTCATCTGTAATGGATGCAACAGCTGCCATAATTTTAAATGCTGTTAAATATTTTGCAAATATAAATGACGAGATTCACCTTATTTCTCCAGTTATACTTGAGCCAATTATAAATCTAAAATCAAAAACATTAGGTAGTAAGAAACCAGCTTTAGATTGTGAAAATGTGTTAATTGCCCTTAGTATATGTGCTGCTACAAATCCAACAGCAAAGGTAGCCATGGATAAATTAGTAATGCTAAAAGGATGTCAAGCTCACTCAACTACAATCATAAGTACAAATGATGAGCAAACTTTTAGAAAACTTGGCATAGATATAACCTGTGATGCAGAATATGCAACTGAGAGTCTTTACTATAACAATTAGTTATTTTAAATACCTTGTTTCTAATAACATAGAAGTAAAAGCTCACTCTATCAAAGTAGGGTGGGCTTTTATGATAAAAAAAGAGTAAGTTTATAAAAACTTATCTCCATAATAGCAACATCCAATGGCTCCATTAAATTGTGGATGCTCAATTGATACTATCTCTTCATAATCTTCTTTTAAATATCTTTTTAGTGCGGTATTATTAGCAACACCACCAGTTAAAATTAATTTTTTACCTTTAAATCTACTTAAAAGAGGTTGAAGTCTCTTGTATAGAGAATAGTTAACACTGGAACATAAGTTTTCTATACTTACACCTTCAGCTATTTTTCCAATTAACTCTGACTCAGAAAACACAGCACATGTTGAATTAAGTTCTACAGGATTTTCATAATTCACACTCATGTCATCAAGAGATATTTCAAGTACATTTGCCATATTCTCTAAATATCTACCACAGGAAGCAGCACATTTTTCATTAAGCTCTAGGTCAGTGGTGATGCCTTTTTCTACTTTTACAACCTTAACATCTTGGCCACCTACATCTAAAAGTATAAAATCTTTTAAGCCAGTTTGATAGAGCCCCCCATACACGTGGGCCTTTATCTCATTTATTGGTGTGAATAACAATAAGTCAATATTATTTCTTCCGTAGCCTGTAGATACTGCCTTATCAATTTGCCTAATATCAAGCTTATCTAAATTAACAACAATCTTACCATCAAAGTCGCAGTAATTTCTGTAAAAGCTCATGGTACTTACTTTAGCCTTCTGTATTATCTTATTATTTTCCATTAAAACAATTTTAACCTCGCGGCTTCCAAGGTCAATTCCTAACACTCGCATTTTTCAGCCTCCTTCAAATCTAGTAGCATATCAAGAAAGGCTTCTAACCTAAGTTTTGTTCTTGCATCTAAGATATTTAACTTGTCACCTTCGATATTTAATATGGGTATATCTAGTTTTTCTTTTAAAATAATATTTTCGACTGCTCTATAGCAAAAGGCTTGAGTGTAGTGAATTATTCCATCTAGTTTACGTTCGTCAATTTGCGTTTGTAACTCTTTGATCCTAAAGTCAGTATCATAAGGATAAGTGTAGTCATAATATTGCTGAAATATATTTAGTGATTTATCTGCTCTTGGAAAAGCAAATTCTCTTTGAACTTCATTGTATACAAAATTAGCATTAAACTTCTCAACAAATTCATAGATATCGCAAGTCATGGGAGGAACCCCTATATATCCAAGTCGTAGTTTTCTAATTACTGGTTTTTTATTTTTCATATAACAAATAGATTTTTTAAGTTCGACTTCAAAGGTATCTATATCTCCATTAAAATCACTTAAGCTTACTTGATATAGATGATTTTCAAAACCAGTTACCTTATTATGGATATGTGTTAGTTCATCAATTGTTTTAGCTAAGGCTCTAATTTCATTTAGCCTTTTTCTAACTACTTCAACTTCTTCAATCGTTACATTAAAGATACTCATAAATTTATTTATTTCGTGTTCTACATCATCTAATTTGTGACTGTGTGGAAAGGAAAAGGGATAAACTTTTATTCCTTTTAACGTAAGCACTTCAATAAGGGCTTTGGTATTAGAACAGTCGCCCTCCACAACTCCGATTATCTCTTTAATGCCGTTTGCTAAGCACGCTCCATAAATTCCCTTTATCCAAGTGCACAAGCTTTTAGGAAAGCCATCTTTTTCTGCAATGTCTATATATTTCAAATAGTCCTTAGAGGTTATAAAAACATTATTTAAATCTACAGGGGTATAACCCGCCGCAATTAGAACCTCTACAGGTACGGTAGTTGTTAAGCCTATTTTCTTCATTTTAAATCCTCCTAAAAAATAAAAAAGGGCGTAAAACGCCCTTAACGTCCTAGTTTTGTTTATAGACAGGATGGTTTAGAACTGTCTTATTTAAGTTTTATATTAATAAAGTTTACTTCATATAATTAAGTATGTCAATTAGACATTATTTCTACGTACATAAATAAAATTTAAAATATTATTGAAAAATATATTGACGCTAACGTTACGTTATAGATTATTATAGATTTGTAGGGAAGAAAATAGAGAAGGGATTTCTAGGGTAACGACACTTTAGTTTATGAAGATGCAAAGCTGATTCGGTATTGATGATGATTAATAAAGAACGAAGGAGATGATTTTATGTCCTACAAAATAAAAGAAGTAGCTGACATGGTTGGAGTAAGCGTACGTACACTTCATCATTATGATCAAGTAGGTATTCTAAAGCCAGATTCTGTAACAACAGCAGGATACAGACTTTACACTGAGATGGACATTGAAAGATTACAGCAAGTTTTATTTTTTAAAGAACTGGATTTTACTTTGCAAGAAATAAAAGAAATTTTAGATAATCCAGGTTTTGATAGAAAACATGCGTTAATGACACATAAAGAGCTACTGATAGAAAAAAAGAAGAGACTTGATAAGATAATAAAATCTGTAAATAAAACTATAGATTCCATTGAAGGGGGAACAGATATGAATAAGAAGGAAATGTTTGAGGGATTTGATATGACTGGAATAGAGGCACATAAAGAAAAATATGCAGAGGAAACAAAGCAAAAATATGGTAACTCTGATGAATACAAGGAAAGCGTGAAAAAAACCTCAAAGTACACAAAAGATGATTGGGCCAGAATCAATACAACAAGTGGACAAATATACAAGAAAATTGTAGATAATATGGATAAAGGTGTAGAACATTCGGAAGTTCAAAAGGCAGTAGGCGAGCTAAGACAGCAAATTACAGATAACTTCTACAATTGTACTATAGAAATATTTAGAGGACTTGGAGATTTATATGTTTGTGATGAACGATTTACAGCTAATATTGATAAGTATAAAGAAGGTCTAGCTAAGTTCTTAAGTGAGGCAATGTATTACTATTGTGATAAGGCAAAAAAAGGTGTCACCCACTTGGAAAGTAGCAAGTAAAGAAAAGGGACAGTTAATAATTTGTATAAATTATTAACTGTCCCTTTGAAAATTTCATTCAGGTTTTGTTTTATAATTTGATTGTAACATGTATATTGGAATGTTATTATTAGATTGTAAAACTTTAAATTTCGCTGCAAGGATAAATATTACAAATATAAGAACTAACAAATTAAACAAGTATAATAAATGATAGTATTTCAAAATGAAAAGGGGGATAAATTTGTTTGTATTAATTAAAGGTATAGGATTATTACTTTTTACATTGTTCTTGTTTTCACTTTTTAGTTTAAAAATGCCTAAAGGTCAAAAAGCTATGTCAGGCCTGGCAAATGCTGCTGTAGCAACATTTTTAGTAGAAGCGATACATAAATATATAAGCGGAAATTTATTAAACATTAAATTCTTGGGTGAAGTAGGCGCTTCCTCAGGAAGTATGGGTGGCGTAGTTGCTGTAATATTAGTTAGTATAAATATGGGGTTGAATCCTATATATGCTGTAACAGCTGGTGCTGCAGTATTTGGGTATGGTATTCTTCCAGGCTTTGTAGCTGGATATATAATTGCATTTATCGGCCCAATTTTAGAGAAAAAGCTACCCAAAGGACTAGATATAATAGTTGGTGCAATTTTGATTGCACCACTTGCTAGGGGTATCGCTTTAGTGGTAGATCCAATAGTAAATTCAACTTTACTTAGTATTGGAAGTATGATAACTGTCGCTGCTAATCAATCCCCTTTTATTATGGGGTTCTTATTAGGTGGAATTATGAAGATGATATGTACATCTCCTTTAAGTGCTATGGCACTAACCGCGATGCTTGGGTTACAAGGTCTTGCAATGGGGATAGCATCTATTGCCTGTGTTGGTGGAGCTTTTTCAGATGGTATAGTATTCAAAAGACTTAAACTTGGTGATAAAAGTAACATAATAGGTGTGATGCTTGAACCGCTAACACAGGCTGATATAGTAACTTCAAATGCACCTCCTATATTTTTTTCAAACTTTATAGGAGGTGCACTAGCTGGTTTAAGTGCTGCTTATTTTAAAATAATAAATAATGCTCCGGGTACAGCTGCACCTATTCCTGGATTATTAGCACCATTTGGTTTCAATGAACCTAAATCAGTTATTTTTGCTATATTATTTGCCATATGTGGTGGAATTATTGGTGGACTCTTTGGTTCTACTATAGTTCTTAATATTAGAAAAAAAAGAAATAAAAAAGTAGAAAAGAAAGATGTTGTAGCGTAAAGTAGAAAAATCAAGGACCGTTAATAATTTTATAAATTATTAACGGTCCCTGATTTTGGTTTATTATTCTCTAATCGCATATGAGGCATTTACAAAATAATTAATCTAGTATTTGTACGTTTAAGTATTTAACGCCCCAGTTATTAACTTCTTCAGGGGTGTTGAAAAATACATCTATAAAGTTACCTTTTATTGCAGAACCAGTGTCCGCAGCAATTGCATTGCCATAACCTTCAACATATAATTTTGTTCCTAAAGGAATGACATTAGGGTCTACGGCTATTGTACTATAGCCATTTGGATTTCGCTCTGTCTTTCTTCCGGAGGCAGTATAAGTATTACCTGGAGAATCTGTCGAATAGGCAGTGGCCTTTACACTAAAAGACCTACCAGAAGATGCAGTAGCTTTTAAATTAGCAGCCCTTGAAGGAGCTGAACCATTTTGAGGATTCACAGAATTTTTTAAAGATTCTCCTCTTGAAGGGGTTATGGGTGACAAAGTGCCTTGAGCTATAATTTTACTCTGAGGTTCTTTAACTACAGCTTCTTTAACAACTTTTCTAGTTACTTCTTTCCCATTCTCATAAGTTACATTTAAAGTAATACTTTTTTCGCCTTTTGTTCCATTTTGTACAACCTTACTTTCAGATTTTAATGTATCGCTATCCTTTTTAATAACAGTTTTAAAATCAATGGGTTTTGTCTGTTTTAGTGTTTCTATTTTAACTCTAGTTATGGTAACATCCATACCTTTAGATAACTTCGTTTTTACTGATGGTGAAATCTTATCAGTAGGGCTTAAAACGATTTTTTCTGTAGTTAACATTCGGGCGATATCTTTTTCAGCAGACTTTACGTTAAGCTCTTTATTGTCTACTAAGACTTTAATATTTACAGCGCGATCTATAGTTATAACATCATTGGTAGTTATTTTTGAATTTAAAGATTTGTCAATCCTATCTTTTACTGCTATATTTATACCAGCTTTTTCTAAGGCGCTGTCAAAAGTTTTTTGGTAAGTTACTAATTTAGTAGGTTTGCCATCTACAACCACTGTAATATTTTTTCTGATAAAGCTCATGAAAACAGTTAAAGTTGCAAGTATGGTGATAAGAATAGATCCAATAACAATTTTTGTTCGCTTATCTTTCATAAATTTAAGCAGAATATCATCTCCTATTATAAAATTCAGTACAAAGCATCTACAAAAAATAATACTAATCATTCTAGTCTATTTTTTTTGATGATTAAGTACTGGTGTCAGATGCCCAAAATACAGTAATCTTAAACATATTATAGTTAAAATCACTCTCAAAAGATGCATGAGAAGTAGGGGAATCATGTATCTGTACCAATATATGGAACGATAGAATATTTCAACAATATTGTAGCACGTTTATTTGTGGGAGGCAACTATTTTTTGTTGCAAGTAGGTTGTAGAGTGCAAGCAACTCATTTGTAGCGTGAGCGGCACCATGCTATAATATGACTATAAATATTTGAACAAAATTATACAAGGCCTCAGAACGATATCTAAAAAATTACAGTATTTGCAAGGTAACTGTGCAAGCACTTGTGAATATGGTAAGGATATCAAAAGGTGCTTTTTATATATTTATGAATCAAAAGAAATATTATTCTTCGAGGTACCTCAAAATTTTCTCGAAAAATATGACAATAAGTGATATAAACAATTAGTGAGGAGCATTTATGAAATTAAAAGAGCTTGAGAATATAGTATTTAAATCATCTTCAGAGCTTATGAGAAGTGAGGGAGAAAATGCGTTTAATAGTGGATTAGTTATTAAGATTAAAGGCAAGAAAATAGAAAATATATATCATATTTATGGTCGCGTCAAGAGTGATACTCAATGGAGTGAGTTAAACACGCATATTAAAATAGATTTATTAAAGAAAAAATTGGATGGTATAAAATGTACTTGTGAGGATTTCAAAACAGCATCTAATGTGGGATATTTATTTATGTGTAGCCATTTAACGGCTACAGCATATAGTTTTTTTAGCATAACTGCAAAAAAAAATTATGAGAAAAATGAAAAAACGGAAAAGTTAAAAGAAGATAATTCAAATAATCAGGGAAGCGAAAGTATTATAAAGTTAGTTCGTAAGGTTTCAAAAGGCCCAACTTATTATGAAGCGCAATATGCAATAGGTAAGGAAAAAATAAAGATAGAGCCTAAGGACTTGAGAACTTTTTTAACTGGGACTAACCATAAGAAAATTAAGCTAAACTATGATAGTTTTGAGTTTGAAGCTCCAATAGTGCTAAAAGATTTACCACTAAACTTTACATTAAAGATTAGAAACGAATATTTTGTTTTAACAACTCATAGGCAGTTCCCAGTATCATTAAATGATAAAAATGATGTGTATTTATTTAATTGGAAACTTTATATACCATCAAAAAATCAAGTTCTAAAATATGTTGCGTTATGTGAAAAGTTAAAAAAAAATGGTGAAATTCTATACCCCGGCGGAATAGAAAACTATAACAAAATTATCTCATTTTTAAGTAGTATTTCAAATAATATTAATATTAGTGAAGAGATAAAAGATTTTGCAGCAAATTTCATAAAACCTGAGTTTTACATATATGAGATAGGCAGTGATATTTATTGTGATATAGAAGTGATTTACGATAATGATAAAATAAATATATTAAAGAAAGATAAAAGTAAAAATATAATTACACGTAATTATAAAAAAGAAGACAAAATACTTATGGAACTAGAAAAGTATAGGTTTATAAAAAGAAATGAGAAGCTACTTTTTATAGGCTCAGATGAGCAATTGTTTGACATATTAAGTAAGAACGAGAAGAATCTACATTCTCTTGGCAATGTTACATTTGGAAAAGGGATTAAAGACAGGAAAATATATGATTTCACGGCTATTGAAGCAGAAATTAAAGAAAAGGATGGCTACTATGATTTTTCCTACGGTATACATGATATCGAAAATAAAGAATTAAATAGTGTACTCTCTTCATTTAAGCAAAAAAGAAGGTTTTATAAAACTAATAATAATAACTTTTTAGATTTTAAAGATGCGGGAGTTAAAAATTTCTTTGATTTAATAGAAGTGTTTAATATTAATAAAAAAATAGAAAATGGATTAATGCATATGGATAAAGGTAAGGCATTATATTTAAATGAAAAGATGAAAAACAAGGGTATTCAGTTTGTAAAAGGTACTGAAGTGTTAAATGATATAGAAAACGCTTTATTGGATATAAATAATATGGATATAAGGGTGCCAATGAACTTAAAAGCCACACTTCGTGAATATCAAATAGATGGTTTTAAATGGCTTAAAAGTCTAAGTCGGTTAGGATTTGGAGGGATATTAGCCGATGAAATGGGACTTGGTAAAACAATTCAAACAATAGCTCTTCTATTATCAGAAGAGAATAAAAAATCTATTATTATTAGTCCAACTTCCCTTATTTATAATTGGAAGGCTGAACTAGAAAAATTTTCACCTAGTCTAAATGTAGCTATTGTACATGGCGAAAAAAGCCGGCGACTTAAATTGATTCATAGTTTAGAGGAGTATGATATAATACTAACAACCTATGGAACTTTAAGAACAGATATAGGGTTATATGAGGATATTAGTTTTGATTATTGTATTATAGATGAAGCCCAAAATATAAAAAATCATTTAGCACAAAATACAAAGGTTATTAAAGAAGTTAAAGCTAAGGTAAGATTCGCATTAACAGGCACTCCTATTGAAAATAATTTAATAGAACTTTGGTCTATTTTCGATTTTATAATGCCCGATTATTTATACTCTAAAGAAATTTTTGAATCAAAATTTATAATTAATAAAGAAGGTGATTTAGAAGAACTTAAATTGCTAATTAAGCCTTTTCTCCTAAGGAGAACAAAAAAAGAAGTATTGAAAGAACTACCAGATAAAATAGAAAAGAAGTTTATAGTTGAGATGACATCAGTTCAAAAGGCTGTATATAAATCTTATACTAAAGTTGTCAGGGATAAAATGAAAAATAATAACGGTGATGATAAAATAGAGATTTTTTCTTGTTTAACTAAGTTGCGACAAATTTGTTTAGATCCTTCACTTGTAATAGATGAATACAAAGGTGGAAGTGGAAAGCTGAAAATTGCAACTGAGCTTATAGAAAAGCATATGGAAACATACGGAAAAGTGTTATTATTTTCTCAATTTACGGCAGTACTTAAAAATATAGGAGAGAATTTAAATGAAAAGGGAATTCGGTACCTTTATTTAGATGGAAAAACAAAAGCAAAGGATAGAATTAAACTGGTAGATGAATTTAATAACAGTTGTGAATCATTAGTTTTTTTAATCTCGCTAAAGGCAGGGGGAACAGGTCTTAACTTAACCTCTGCAAATTTAGTTATTCATTTTGACCCTTGGTGGAATCCAGCAGTAGAGAATCAAGCAACAGATAGGGCTCATAGAATTGGTCAAAAAAATGTAGTAGAAGTGATTAAGTTAGTTACTAAGGGGACTATAGAAGAAAAGATCATTCTACTCCAAGAAAACAAAAAACATTTAATAGACAGTGTAATTACAGGGGAACTTACAAGTAGTGATATTCTAGGCAAACTTACAAAGAAAGAACTTCTGGAAATTTTTAGATTTTAGGGTTTAGAGTGAGGGTGCCACGCGCTAAAGATAGCACCAAAAGGAGATATAAAAATGTACGTAGAGTTTAATAATAAAATTGTAGATAGCAAGGATATAAAAGATATAATTGAAAAAAATACAGAATTTAAAGTAGTTAAAGACATGAGTAAAGGTTCAAAGAGAAATGATATATTAGCTTTTAATTTAAGTGTAGAAATAAATACATTAAATGACCTAATGGAAGGTGAATTTAATTTAAATGAATTAACAGAAGATGAATTATTCGATGAATACTTATCACTGGCAGAAGAAATTGCAATGGACATTGAAGAATACGTTCCTGACGGTGCTATTATGGACATTAAGTCTTATAAATGGGATAAATCAGATGATGGGATAAAGTTAGTTATAATTATAGCATCAGAGGATACTACAGAATTAAAATTAAAGGATATTATGAGGAAACTTATAACTCAAGTGGAGTAAAATTGCAGACTAACGTTGAAATAACTAGGGTTTACAAGTAACCAATCTTTTGATTTGGTCTATATGCCACCCCTTTGCCACCCTTAATTATTTTTGGGTGGCAAATATATTTTCAAGAATATTTACAGTATCATTTTTCATTTTTAAGGTTACATGAGAATAAGTATCCATAGTGGTGCCTATTTTGCTATGTCCAAGTCTTTCTTGAATATCTTTTGGAACAGTGCCACCTTCTAAAAGAATGGTGGCATGAGTATGTCTTAAAGAATGAAAATTATATTTAATTCCTAACTCATAATTAACTACACGATATATATATATTAAACTATTATTTGAGACAAGTCCACCATTTTCTTGAGTACATACAAAATCATTTTTAGTATAAAATTCACCATAATATAAAAACAGTTAAGAACTTAAGTATTAAACGAGAACTAATAAAGGCGTGTCAAGATGATCTAAACATGGTGTATGGAGAAAATATAGACATAAGAGACGTAATTGCTACCTTAGAAACTAAGATGTTTAGCGCAAGCGATATGTACGAAGAAAAAACAGTAAACTTAGAAGAACTAATGACTCAATCAATAGATTTAATTGATAATGGATATAAAAATGGGGGACAACTACTAGGAACGACTACAGGATATAAGCCTCTTGATAATGCTATAAATGGTTTTGTAAAAGGAGATTTACGTATTATAGCTGTAAGGCCTAGTATGGGCAAAACTGCACTGAGTATGGAAATGTTAAACAAACTACCTCCTGGGAAAAAAGGCTTAATATTTGAAATTGAAATGCCTAAAGGTAAATTAGGAATAAGAATGTTAGCACCCAGGACATGCATAAACCAACAAGATTTAAGCAAAGGATTAATAAAAGATACTGACTTTAGTGTGATCCAAAAGGAAGCTGAAAAAATGGCATTTAAAAATATAGTCTCATAACTTAACTTAGTGGTCAAGTATTAATACTATGATTCTGAGATAAGATTTGATACAGTTTTGATGCCCTTTTATTAAAATTCACTTAAAACCAAATAAGTCTCAAAAACGAACGTTTTTGAGACTTGTTTATATATTTCAAATAATTTAACTAACTCATTTTGAGAGAATCAACAAAAGCATTATCATTTAATGCAGTCTTTGATAACCATTCTAAATAGGATTACTTTTTTCTATTTTAAATATATGCTATGAATACTTCCATTTTCAGCAAAAATCCTACTATCTAAATTTAAAATTTTAGATTCAAAAATTGTAACTTTATTGCTATCATTATTCCAAAATACTCCATTAGGGTTAAGTATATTAAAATAATTTATATCTTTAAGCAATAAAATCTTATTAACTATTTCGTTTCCATTAAACTTTGCTGCATATATACTCCATACTCCTTTATAATCTTCACCACTATATGTTGCATAAACAATTTTGTTTTCATCCGGCGAAATCCAAAATGGTACAATATGGCTTCCTATTGATTGTGCGAATTTATTTGTTTTTTTACTATTTACATCATAAATAAATAAGCCATCTTCCCCATTTATGTTTCCTTCAAAAACTATTTTTTGTCCTTCATTAATAACAGCAAAACCATAGTTAACTATACGGTTTTTTTGTGTCTTTGCTTCAGCAGATGGTAAAACCATCACAGGTTGCACTTTCCCATCATCTGTAGTTATCTTATAAATGCCTTCTGTTATAATTGTTTTTTCATTGTTTTTTGTTTTAGCAGTCCCTACAAAGTAAACATCTTTTCCATTATTACTATAAACACCTGCTAATTGATTTATTCTCTGATTACCCTCTTTAAATTCTTTCAATTTGTCATTCTCCACGTCATATACAACTATTGATGGGCTTTTAGCAAATGTTAATCCTACTATATATTTACTATTTATAGACCATTGTCCCAGCATATTGCCTTTCACATTAATTTTCTTCTTGGAATTGCTTTTTATATCAACTATATAATAACAGCTTTCATCATTTTCCTTTGTGTTATACATATACTTTGTTTTATCGGGAGAAATTGTAGCACCATCTTCTAAATTGGAAGGTGACTTTTCAAAAGTAGATAAGTTAAGTTTATAGGTGCCTCCTCTAACCTCCTTAATAAATTTAAGTTCTTCTTCTTCATTTGTATTTTCATTATCAATCTTTTCAAATTTCTCCTCTATATCCTTTCTACTGAGGCCTATTTGAACAATAGCTTGGTTATCTCCTACCAGGCCTATCATATTATTAAGTCCTTCTATTCTATCTGTTTTTTCACTCTTTACTACTTGAAGTGGTTTATATTCATCTGGGGCGATTGCCTTTATTTTGTTATCCGACAGCACTACAGAATTATTACTTGCCATTAAGGGCTTGGAGTATGAATATACTACACTCACTGCCCCTAACACTAATATCCCTACAACTACAGCCCCTACTTTCCAATTCTTATTTCCTTGTCCCATAATTTCTTCCTCCTAAATTTAAATTTTATAAGTTAATTATAAACAAAAGTTGTGACATTGAGTTAACACGATGTTACAATGTTGTAAACTTTTAGAGGAATTACTATATGTACTTCAGTGCCTTTTCTCTCTTCACTAATTATTTTTATACTTCCATTATGTTTATCTATAATTTTTTTTACTATAGATAGTCCTAATCCAGAACTTCCTGCTTCTCTTGAAGTTTGTTTATTCACCCTATAAAAAGGTTCAAATATCATTTCTAACTTATTAGAAGGTATTCCTTGTCCTTTATCTTTAATAATTATATTACAGTTACCATTTTCCTTGGATAACTTCACATTTATAGTAGAGTTAACATTGCCATACTTAATAGAATTATCTATTATATTTATAATTACCCTTCTAATCTCGTTTGGATTACCTAATACAATAACCTCTTTATCTATAACTTTTTCTATATGTATCTCATATTTATTTGCTCTTATTTTCATATCATTACATGCTGCACCTAAAATTTGTGATACGTTAACTTCTTCTTCTATATTTGAGATCATGTTTGATTCAACCTTTGAGATTTCCAATAGTTCAATTACCATGCTATGCATTCTTTCACTTTCATCATTTATCTTGTTCATACTTTTTCTAGCGAATTCTTTGTCCTTAAAGTCTTGCTTAAGAAGTATTTGACAATATCCAGATATTATAGTCAAAGGAGTTTTCATTTCATGAGTTATATTATCAAAAAAAACTTTCCTATGGCCTGCAATCTTTCTTAAATCATCTCTGTCATTTTCTATAGTTTCTATTTGATTTTTTATCTTGTTTTTCATTTTATTAAAATTTAAGGATAGTTCCTCTATCTCATCCTTAGAATTAATATTTATATCCTCTTCAAAATTGCCTTTTGAAACCTCTTTTGTAAACTTGCTCAATTTCAATATTGGTATAGTTATTTTTGTAGCTAACAATACTACAAATAAGAAAATCACTCCGAAAACTAATAATACAAAGGTATTGGTTAGCTTTAACAAATTTTTACTAGAACTAAATATTTCTGAATAATCCATAACAGATCTAACAATTCCTATACTTATTTTGTTGTTTATAATAGGACATGAAAAAACAACTAAATATTTATCTTTAACGGGTACTATTGTAAATGCAGACTTGTTATTAATAGATAGTTTTAAATCTTCATCACTATAATTATTTTTATTATCACTATCTTCATAATTTAGTACTTTTCCATTTGCATTTGCAGAATCAACTAAAAATTTTCCTTCGTATGAGTAAATCATTATTCTATTTCCAACCTTTATAGACAAATCTGAAGCTATACCATTGCTAGAATTATTAAAATTATTAGAATACATATCCTTATTTTTCAATTCAAAATACTGTCTTAAATATGTGTTCAAATCCTTTTCAAAGGTTACTAATTCCTTACTTATTATCTCTTCATTGTTTTCTACAATAAGCTTATTCATGAAAAAGCTCATTGTGTTATACCCTATATAAAATATAACTAAAAAACCAATGATAAATTTACGCTTTATAGACATTTTCATGAAAAATATATCCCCTTCCTACATAATTTTATACCCTACTCCAAATACAGTTTTTATAACAGAGTTATTTTTATCACTAGATAATTTTTTTCTTAACCTTTGAATATGAACATCTACAGTTCTGCTTTCACCTTCAAAATCAAACCCCCATATAGTTTCTAAAAGTTTATCGCGTGAAAATACTTTTCCCCTATTCTCTGCAAGTTTATATAGCAATTCATACTCTTTTGCTGTAAGATTCACTAATTTATCTCCCTTAAATACTTCATAATTATCTTTAAATATTGTTATGTTTTTTTCTAATTTTATAATATTTTCTTTATCCTTAATGTTTTTAAATTGTTCTATCCTTCTTATACTAACTTTTGCTCTTGCAACTACTTCTCTTATGTCAAAAGGCTTGGTAATATAATCGTCTGCTCCAAGTTCTAAGCCTACTACTTTGTCCATAATATCATTTTTTGCCGTAAGCATTATTATAGGGATTTTATATTCTACCGATACTTTCTTACATATTTCAAAACCACTTATATCAGGTAACATTAAATCCAGTATAATTAGTTCTATATATTGATTTTTTAAGATTTTTAATCCTTCTATACCCGTTGCAGCTTCAAAAACTTTAAACCCTTCTTCTTTAAATGAATATGTCAAAATTTCGCTTATACATTCATCGTCCTCAATTATAAGTATATTATTATTCATAGCATGGCCCCCTTACTTCAATAAGTATACAATACAGTTGTTACAAATTTATAACATATATCTCAAAATATCGAGCCAAATACTGTACAAAGTTCAATAACAAATTTGTATATTAAAATAAATGCTGAATTGAGAGTTGTATAAAGGGCAAATCGGTAGTCAATATATAGTTATTGATAGAAACAAAAGTAGTATATTAATTTTGCCCCTTATAGGTTGAATTAAATAGGTATTACTTAAACTTAGTTAAAAAGCAAAATGGCTAGGTATAAAGGATTGACGATATTTTAAACTTAATAAGAACTGCTTCTTTCGAATCTGAAGGTCGAAGGTTGTACAGGTCAAAATTGGAACCGTTAAATGTGTAATGAATATTCTATTGAATACCAGCTAAAGGAACATAATTGAACAATAGAGAAATGTTTATGGTGTGATTAGAAAATATAAGGGTTATAAAAAGGGTAGCAAATTTATCGTATGCCACCCTTTTGCCACCGCTCTATAAAAGATAATTAGATACAATTACTTAATATTTAATCAAAAATAATATTTTACACCTCATAGATGGCTTAATATCAATGATTATATGGTTGTTTATAATATATATAGATAAGTTGAAATACAAGGTGTAAATATATAACTCAAGTGGAGTAGTAACAAATAAACTAATGAAACAAAGTAAAGAGTAAATAAGACGATATGATTCTTATTTGTTATAAAAGCCTCATACTATAAATCTAGTATGAGGCTTTATCCTATTAAAGATTATTTTTTTATTATTATAATGTAGCTACTCAAGCTATATTCCATTTCAATTGTTTAAAACATGTCCTTCTTATTCAAGAAATATATAACAAATATTACGATAAGTCCAATTAATGCAACCACATACCAAAAACCCACAGCATTAGCGGAAAACGGTATTCCAGATAGGTTCATTCCAAATAGCCCAGATATCATATTAGGTATAGCCATAACTATAGTAATAGCAGCAAGAAATTTCATTACTATATTAAGTTTATTTGATATAACAGAGGCATAGGCATCCATAGTACCATTTAAAATATTACTGTAAATAGTACACATCTCTATAGCCTGTCTATTTTCAATAATGACATCATCTAATACGTCTTTATCTTCTTCGTATTTTTGAAGAATGTCTAATTTAAGCATTTTCTCTAAGGTAATTTCATTTCCCTTTAAGGAAGTGGAAAAATACACAAGAGATTTTTCGAGTGCCAATAATTGAATAAGTTCTTTATTTCTTAAGGTCTTGTGAAGTTGTTTTTCTACTATGTAGCTTTTTTTATCAATTTGTCTTAAGTATATTAGATAATAGTTGGCAATTCTATATAAGATTTGTAGCATAAACCTTGAACGCTTAAAGGTATAAAAGGAGCTAATTTTCCCTTCGGCGAAATCTGACAATACTTTACTGTTTATCAAACAAACTGTAATTATATTACTTTGTCAGTATGAATCATAGCTATAGGGTAAGTGTCATAGGTTAAAGAGTTATCATCCATAGCTGTAAAGGGAATATCCAATATAATTAATGTACAATCTTCTATGTCAATACGGGAGGTTTCTTCTTCATCCAAAGCAGCCCTTAAAAAATCCATAGAAACATTAGTGTTTTTTGAAATTAATATTAATTCTTCATCTGATGGATCAATCATGTTAATCCAACAACCTGGCTCTATATTTTCTAGCTTTGCTAGCTGGTTGTTTTCTACACTACTATATATTGAAATCATTGCAACACCTCCTAGTGTAATTCCCTTTATATTATAGTCTATAAAAGGCAGGATAGACAACTCATAATTATTTTAACCATAGCAATTCGAATACTAAACCACAGTTGACAAGGAAGCTCGAATAATTGATAATAGTATATGTAAAGTTTTTCACATAAATTTAAAAAAATGGAATAATAATAAAGAAAACAGACTAAATATATTGTGGAGTATTATTGGGGGGCGTAAAAATTCATGGATATGTACCCATTATTTACAATTGCTTTAGCATTATCTTTAGATGCTTTTGGAGTAGCTTTATGTATAGGATTAAACAATCAAACTAGATTTATAAATAAGGTAGGTTTTACAATTTCTTTTGGACTATTTCAATTTTTATTATCATATATAGGAGCTTATGCAGGCTTCCTTTTCAATACATATGTAGCTTCAATGCCTACCATAATTGGTGGTATGATTATATCTTTCGTTGGAGTGATTATGATTAAGGAAGGCTTTGAAAATCAAGGGAAGTGTCCACTGCTTAAACCTAAAATGTATTTTGTTTTAGGGATATCCGTAAGTATAGATGCAATGGTGGTAGGATTTACGGTATTAAATAATATAACAAATGCTATATTATTAAAAAATACACTATTCATTGGGGGAATAACTCTAGTAATGTCAATAATGGCCTTTGTAATTTCTAGATACCTAAAAAAAATAGAAATTGTAGGAAAATATGCAGACTACATTGGAGGAATAATCTTAATAATTTTCGGTCTAAAAATGATGTTTTTTTGAAAGGGAGGATGATATAAATGTTAAACAAATTAAAGGATTTAAATTCATTTAAGGCATTTAAATATTTTAAAGAGATGAACGAGATCCCAAGAGGTTCCGGCAATGAGAAAGCTGTAAGTGATTGGTTAGTAACCTTTGCAAAAGAACATAATTTGAAAGTTATCCAAGACACCGCATTAAACATTATAATTAAAAAGCCTGGTACAGAAGGTCGAACTAATGCTCCAAAGGTAATACTTCAAGGTCATATGGACATGGTCTGTGAAAAAAACATAGGGATAAAGCATGATTTTTTAAGAGACCCTATTGAGTTTATTGTAGAGGATGATTTTTTAAGGGCAAATGGGACTACACTAGGCGCGGACGATGGAATCGCAGTAGCATTAAGTCTTGCAGTACTTGCGTCTAATGATATACCGCATCCACCAATAGAGTTATTAGTAACTACAGAGGAAGAAACGGGTATGGGCGGAGCTCAGGCAATAGATCCTAAGAATTTAGATGGAAGAATATTAATAAATATAGATTCAGAAGAAGAAGGAAAACTTTTAGTAAGTTGTGCAGGGGGAGTGCGTGAAAAAATAAGGCTTCCAATAATTTGGGAAGAAGCAGATAAAAACTTTATAAGCTGTGAAATAAGACTAAGAGGATTAAGAGGCGGCCATTCTGGAATGGAAATAAACAAAGAAAGAGGAAACGCTAACAAAATTATGGGACGTTTTTTAATGGATTTAAGATCAGTTATAGATTTTAAAATAAACTCTATAAATGGAGGAGCTAAAAATAACGCAATTCCTCGTGATGCTGATGCTATTATATTGTTTAGAGAAAATGATAAAAAAATAGTTAATGAAAAAATATCACAGTGGAATTCTACATTGAAAAATGAATTAAATACTATTGATCCAGATGTTGATTTAACTATTAAAATATTGGAAAATAAAGTAAATAAGATTTTTTCAGATGACACCGCTACAAAAGCACTTCAAATACTTTTCTTAATTCCAAATGGAGTTAAAAGTATGAGTATGGCGATTGATGGATTAGTGCAAAGTTCAGCAAATATAGGGATTCTTACGACGAGTGATGAAAATATAGTATTTGACTCTGCAATAAGAAGTTCTGTAAAGACTTTAAAGAAAGCAATATGCGATGAAACTATAGTGCTTGCAGAAATGGCAGGAGCAACTATTGAATTTGAATCTGAATATCCAGAGTGGCAATACAATCCAGATTCTAAAATAAGGAGTATACTAGAGAAAGCATATACTGATTTATATGGTAAAATGCCTGAAATAGCAGCTATTCATGCAGGCCTCGAGTGCGGATTATTTAGTGAAAAGTTTGAAGGAGATATTGATCAAATATCTTTTGGACCAAATATGTATGATGTACACACACCGAGTGAACACCTAAGTATTTCATCAACAGAGAGGACATGGGATTACTTAGTAGCAATATTAAAAGAAATAAAATGATCAGGTACATGAAATAGATAAAGCTACTTTAGTAGATAAAGCTACTTTAGTAGATAAAGCTATTTTAATGGCTTATAAAAAGGCTCCTACTTTTGTAGAAGCCTTTTTATAAGCATTGCTTGTATTCATGACCATATTGAGGTATATTATAATTGTTATAATAATGTAGTAAGGTGATGTATATAGATGAATATAATTTCATATTTAAAAGAGAATAATATTAAAGTAACTAATGCAAGAAAAAGCATATTAGAAATTATAATTTGCAGTAAAGATGCTATAAATGCAAACCTAATATATGCTCTACTTAAAAAAGAGAATATAAAAATAGATTTGTCCACGGTATATAGAACCCTAGATTTGCTAGAGGGTAAAAAGATTTTAAATAAGTTTGATTTGGGGAATAATATGTATAATTACACTATAAATAACAATTCCCACAACCATGTAATTGAGTGCGATTTATGTCATAAGAAAATGGTCATAGATTGTCCAATACCCCAAATAGAAGAACAAATAAAAGCAAAGACAGGAATAACTCTTACAGAAAGCCATGTTTATTTAAAAGGCATATGTAAAGAATGTAAAAAATAAGAGAGGATGAGATTTATGCAATTTTCTTCATTGGTATTAATGGAAGTAGATAAAGAAACTAATCAATTTGTTAAAGAGCTTGGAAGTTATGAAACTTCTGAAGGGGCAGAATTTGTTACAAAATTAAATTATTCTGGAGAACTGATCAACTTGACGTTTGATACTCATGATGATGTGGAAGAGTGGCAATTTACAGCAATTTATGATTGTTTTAATGAAGAAATTTTTAGGTCTAAAGGTTATTCTATTGAAGCAGTAGATGATGAGTATAACCCAACTTGGTTAGTTAAGTTCAAATATTCTGACGAGCATATGATTGTTAGGGAAGATTTAATCAAAATTTGTGAATTAATAAAGCAAGAACTTAAAGAAGTTTTTATTAAAATTAAAGAAAAAGAAGAAGAGTACAAATAGAGATTGTATACGTAGAAGATGCTATATGGAAAATAAACTAGGGAACCTATTAAATTTTATGAAATAGATTTGTTGAAATGCAATAACATTGCGGTGCAGTCAATAATATAAAAAATATAAATTTGAGTAGGAGTAAAATATGAAAGAAAAAAATATAAAAACAATTATAACTGGTTTTACTCAGCAAAATGGATATTTTTTAGAGGAAATAATAAGTAAGAATAACAATTTGAATATGTGGACAGTGAGCAAAGATATAGGTGGAGAGTCGTATCGGTTAATATTTATGATGTCGCTTAGCCTGCATCAATTAATACAATATGACATTCCAGATGACAAAAACAATATATATATACTATTTTCTAATGATGAAATCAATAAGGAAGAAGTTTCAAAAGAGATTGCAATAAATAATTTATTAGAAAAATCCTTAATTAGAGTGAATGTTTTGGAGAAAAAAGTGAATTATTCTGGAAATGTAAATTCACAAGTGGTTCAAGATTTAGCTTCCGTAATGAATAATACAAATTTACATAGTGATAGTGAAAAAACAAGTGCAAGAGATAGACCTTGGGTTACTATGGTAATTATAGCTATAAATGTAATGATGTATATAGTTACAGCTTATTTGAGTTATGTTTATGCTAAAGGTAGCATATTTAATAGTGACATCAAAATTCTAATTTTACTAGGTGCGAAAGTTAATGGGCTAATTGCACGAGGCCAGTATTTTAGACTCATTTCTTGTATGTTTTTACATGGCGGACTTGTGCATTTAGGGGTCAATATGTATTCACTTTATGCCATTGGGGCAATGGTTGAGAGGGTTTATGGAAAGATAAAGTATATTGCTATTTATTTTGTTTCTGGAATATGTGCATCAATGCTTAGTTATATCTTTTCAACAAGTGTTTCTATTGGTGCCTCTGGTGCAATCTTTGGACTACTCGGGGCAGTGCTTATTTTCGCAATTAAGTCTAAAGGAAAAACTGGAAATGATTTTATAAGAAGTATTTTATCGGTTATATTTATAAATATATTTATAGGAGTTACTCTACCAAACATTGATAATTTTGGTCATATAGGTGGACTACTTGGTGGCATAATTACATCATTTCTGATTAGTTTTAGAGCCGAAATCTAATAGTCACCATTAAATAAACAGACCCCCGAAGATTTAACTTCGAGGGTCTTAAAAACTTTAGGCAACTCCATTATTATGTCTATCTCTGATAATATTAATTAAATCCTCATGATCTATAGTTTCCTTCTCAATTAATAAAGCAGTCATAGCCTCTAAAGTTTCTTTATCACCTAATAGGATATTTTTAACATCTTCATATAGTTCTGAGATTAAATTTTTACATTCTGAAAGTACTGCTTCTTGATTCGTAAAGCCTGAGTCTTTTAATTGGTTCATAGTAAGTAGTCCTAAAGATTCACCCATACCATATTCTGTTATCATATTTGTTACAAGCTGTGTACTCCTTTGTAAATCATTATAAGCACCTGTGGTTACATGGTCTGATCCAAAGATAATTTCTTCAGCAGCCCTACCACCTAAAAGTACCATTATTTTTTTCTTTAAATGTTCCTTGTTCTGGTATAGCGTGTCTTCAGGAATACTTAAAGTATAACCGCCTGCACCTTTGGTAGTTGGAATTATAGTTACTTTAGAGACTTTATCCTTTGGTAACATCTTAAGTGAAACAAAAGCATGTCCTGCTTCATGGAAAGCGGTAATTTTTCTATCCTTGTCTTTAATGTAATCCCTATCAACTTTTTCATAACCAGCTAGCATTATTGAATAAGCTTTATCTAAATGTTCATTTCCAATAAACACAGAATTGTCTTTGCATGCAATAATAGCAGCTTCATTAGTTAAGTTCTCTAGCTTTGCACCTGAAAAAGATGAAGTTTTATGTGCCCATTCACTATAATCTATATCTTTAATAGGTTTATTTTTAAGGTGAAGTTTTAAGATTTTCTCTCTGGCAGATACATCAGGCAAAGTAACTTCAATATGCCTATCAAAACGTCCAGGTCTTAGTAGAGCTTCATCTAACATATCAAGCCTGTTGGTTGCTGCAATTATAATTATGCCCTCCGTTTCATTAAAACCAGACATCTCCGTTAAAAGAGCGTTAAGTGTTTGATCTTTTTCGTCAGAGCCCCCGCCGCGTCCGTTATCCCTTTTTTTACCAATAGCATCGATTTCATCAATAAAGATAACTGCTCTGCCATGACTTCTTGCTTTCTTAAATAAGCTTCTAATTCTCCCAGCTCCAACCCCTACATATATCTGAACGAAATCAGAACCGGATACCGCATAAAATGGAACGTTTGCTTCTCCTGCTACGGCTTTTGCAAGTAAGGTTTTACCAGTTCCAGGGTCTCCATATAAAATTACTCCTTTTGGCATTCTAGCACCATATGCGGAATATTTTTCAGGGTTTTTAAGGAAATCCACTACATCCTGTACACTATCTTTAGCCTCATCATTACCTGCTAAACTATCAAAGTTAAAACCTATATCCTTTACTGCGGTAACATCAAGATTCGTAGATGAGAACATACTTTTAGATTTTATCTTTGTATGTTTGAAGGACATAATTCCAAGTGCTATAAGTGAAAGCACAAATCCTGCAATTGATGCTATTTCAGCAGGATTTGTTAGAGTTTGCTCAGAAACATCTATACCATTCTTTAATAAACCTTCTTTGAAATTATTAGTTCTTGGATTATCAGTTTCATAAACAGTGCCATCTTTAAGTTTAACTTGAATTTTAGGAGCGGTTGTTACGTATACAGTTGAGACAGCCCTTAGCGAGGCATCTTTAAGAAAATCGGTATATTGTTTATTTGTAGGTGGTTTAAAGGGATTACTCACAAAAACAAGAAATACTAACGAACAAATTGCGGTGATAACAGGAAGTAAAATATATTTGTTCTTAAGTTTAATCATATGATAGAAGCGAGAGACCACTATGCTGTTTAAATCAACCGTGGAATCGCCTCATTCACCATCCTTTCGAGTAAGGCACATTCAAATAAACAATAAGTCGGTATAGGGGCCTATACTGGGATAGTACATTTATTTGAATGTGCCTAATATTTTTTTCCTTGTTTCTAATATTTAAATGTTATACTAATATATCTGTTATAGTAGTTTGTGAATTTTGAATGTTATACAAAATTGTATTGAAGAAATATCAACTTATAATGGCTATTATAATATTTTTATGAGGCCTTGTCCATTGAACCTAATAGAATTTGGAAATGTAAATAATGTAAAAATTATAATTGATAAATTCATTATTTGTTGTATACTTTATTTAAGGTTTAACACTAGGATAGATTTAAAAAAGGAGAACAGATAAAATGGGAAAGAAAGTTTATGCAATAAAGGAAGGATTTAATTTTAGTACTAATAAAAAAATAGTGAATAAAATAGTTGGCACTTGGGCAGAGTGCTTAAAATATGTAAAAGGTGTAAAAGGTGCTAAATATAAGAGTTTTGAGGATATAAATGAAGCTAAAAAGTTCTTAAGTGGGGTAGGAGATGTATTAAAAAAAATAGATAATAATTATCCGGAAAATTGCCTTCATATTTATGTTGATGGCAGCTACAATTCTGCCACGGAGGAGTATAGTTATGGAATGGTAGCTACGCGGAATGATGTAGTTATACATATAGAGAGCGGTGCAGGGAAAAGCGATACAGCAAAAAATATAAGACAAATAGCAGGAGAACTAGAAGGTGCATTAAAAGGTGTGCAGTATGCTCAGAACAAAGGTGAAAAGAAAGTAGTAATATTTCATGATTATGTAGGGATTTGTTACCATGCTACAGGATTTTGGGATAGAAAAGAAGAATCGTCAAAGAAATATTATGAGAAAATGCAAGAATTAATGAGTAGTGGAATAGAAGTTATATTTGTTAAGGTGGATAGTCACACGGGAGATTTATTTAATGAGCTTGTTGATGAAAAATGCAAAGAAAGGTTAGGTATAAAATCAGATAAAGTTGTAGAAAAATGGTTGCTTAAAAATATTATAAATGTAGCAAGTGACGTTGTAAAACAAGAAATTTTAAAAATAGCGAGCAATGGGGAGTCGAATATAATTGTTATAAATTCTAAGGATGAGAAAAGTAAAGAAGAAATTAAGCTAGATGGGTTTAGCAATATTCTTAGTGAATATATCTTAAATCCAGAAGATGTAAGGTCGGTAATAGATAATCTAAGTAGTTCTGATAAAACAAATTTTATTACTTATTTATTAGATAAAATTAAAAAAACACAAATATAATATGAATATGGGGGAGGAATACATTGGGAAATATTTTTAATAGCAGAATAATAGAACCATATTTCTATTGTAGTGGGAGTATTTTAACAGAGGTTAATCAAGGGTTTCTTGATTTTACAGGATATTCATTGGATGAATTGTTAGGTAAATCACTTATAGAAATAGGGGAAATGCTTAAAATCAATTCACAAATATTTCTTGATAGTATAATCAGTGAGTACTCGGGATATATATTCACAAAATCCCTCAGTGCAAGAGAAGTAAATATATCGCTTTTTCATGATACCGAGGCAAATATAAAAAAATATACTTTTGTTGAGGAATTAAATTCTAGACTTGATGAAAAACTCATTTTTGTAGAACAAATATTTGTAGATGAGATATCGGGCGCAGCTGTTTACAGTTTGCCCGATTTAATACTGCTTAGAGCAAATCAGACGTATCTTAATCTTTTAGATTCACCTTTTAATAAAGAAGAAAATAGTATAGGTAGATCTATTAAGGAAATTCTAACAGGGTTTGCAGGAAGTCAAGTTGAAGCTATTTGGAATAATGTTCTTGTTTCGCAAAAGACCAGATATATAAATGAAGTCAGATTTGATGAGTTTGCACGAGGTACAACTTATTGGGAATCTACGCAAATGCCTATATATGAAAACAGAAAGATGAAATACAGATTTGTAACCGCTAATGATATTACTGAAAGGGTTTTAAAAAATAAAAGTATAAAACGACAAAACAAGATATTAGAACAGCAAAAGGAGAAGTTAGAACAATTAGAACAACAGAATATACAGTTAATTAGCGTAATTGAAAATTTATCTGAGGGAGTAATGTTTGCAGATAATAAAGGTGAAGTTATAATGGTGAATGCAGAAGCGAAGAGGTTAGTTTGTCAATCAGACATAGGAATTACCCTAGGCGATGCTTATAAAAACACTAAAGCATTTGATATGAAAGGCAAGGAGATACCATTTGAAAATTTTCCTTCAGTTAGAGCATTAAGAGGCGAAAGAATAAAAAATATTAAGATATTCGTATGCCATCCTAATAAAGAGTATTTTGCTGAAATTAGTTCAATTCCAATTTATAATGCGAGTGGAGAGTTAACTATGATAGTATCATGCTTTCATGATATTACTGAAACAATTAAACAATCTAGAAAAATTGAAGAACAGAAAAAGGAATTAGAAGCTATCATAGAAAATATATCTGATTCTATTGCTATTTTTGACAATAAAGAACGATATGTATTAATTAACAAAGCATCGAGGGAAATGTTTTTCCAATCTTATAATTGCATGGAAAATATAGTTGATGGGTATAAAACATCTGAGTTTTATGATGCTTTTGGAGAAAAAATTGAGACTGAAAATATTCCATCTCATAGAGTTATGAGGGGTGAAAAATTTAAAAACATGAGACTTATAGTAAAGTCCCCTTATAAAACATTACAATTAGATGTTAGTGGAACGCCTATATATGACCTCGAAGGGAAATTTACTTTAGGTGTGATTTGCAGCAAAGATATGACAACCTATTTAAAGCATGAAGAAGCTATAAGAAGCCGATATGAATTTTTGAACAGAATGGTAAATACTTTTGATTTACCTCTTGTCAGATTATCATGTCCTGATTTAAAGATTGTGGATATTAATAAAAAGGCATTTAGTATAATTAAGTTGCTCAGACCTACCGTTAAATCAATGGAGCAAATAAAAAATAATGGGATTGAAGGGTTATTTAAAACATTAGAGACAAGAGAATATTACCAGTGTATTGGTGAAGTGTTAAAAGAAAAGAAAATTAAGTATTTGAATAAAAAAAATCTTTTAATAAATGGGAACGAAGTATATTGGAATATTATTTTTGAACCCATGATTGAATTAAATGGAGAGGTCAGAGAAATATTAATTTTAATAATAGATGTTACTAATGAAATAAAATCTAATATGATCATGGAAAAAGCATTGAAATTACAGGGAGAATTTCTTGTTAACATATCACATGAGCTTAAAACACCTCTAAATGTTATATTTGCAACAGCTCAGTTATTTAATATGTATTGCAATAGTGGGTCCCTGGACGAGAAAAAGGATTCAATTATTAAATACATTGAATCAATTAAGCAAAATTCCTATAGATTATCTAAAATTATTAATAACATAGTTGATTTATCAAAAATTGAAGCAGGATTCTTTAAACTAAATCTATCAAATAACAATATAGTTGAAGTTGTAGAAGAAATAGTTATGTCTGTAACTGCACTAACTGAAAGTAAAGGATTAAATATTATTTTCGATACGGATATAGAAGAAAAAATTATTGCTTGTGATACAGAAAAGGTAGAAAGAATAGCATTGAATCTTATATCAAATGCGATAAAATTTTCAGATGAAGGTGATGAAATATTTGTGGACATTAAGGATATGAACGAGTATGTAGAAATATCAGTGAGGGATAATGGCATTGGTATTGAAGAAGAGCACTTGGATATGATATTTGATAGATTTAAGCAGGTAGATAAATCTCTATCAAGAAATGCAGAAGGTACAGGCATTGGCTTAAGTTTGGTTAAGTCGATTGTAGGATTACATGGTGGTAATATATATGTTGAAAGTAAATTTGGGAAAGGAAGTAAGTTTACAGTTGTGCTTCCTTCAAAAAAGGTACTTCATGAAAATATGATATATAGTAGCAATGTGAGAAGTAAAAACGAAAGTATACAAGTTGAACTGTCAGATATTTATTCGTAATGTCGTTATACTTTATGAAAATTTATAAAAACTTTAAGTTATGACATTAATATTTGTGAATTATTAGCTTTTTTAATGTCAGATATAAAGATAAAGTTTAAAAAAAAGAGATTAATTATTTGAAAAATGCACATCCTATAAAGAGTAAATAAACTAAAGAAGGAAAGGATGTGTAACTTATGCATAATAAATTTATATCAACAATTACAGCAGGGGCAATAATTGGAGTAGCAGCAGGTGTAATGCTAATTCCTAATATGGACAGGAGCACAAAAAGAAGAGCTAAAAAAGCTGGTAAAGTGGTAATGAATATGGCAGGAGATATGTATGATAACGTGAAGGATTATATTTTATAAACATAATTAGAAAACTCCAAACTATATTAATAAATATATAGTTTGGAGTTTTTAATTGATATCATTATTACGAATTAAAATTCCAAAATATACAAATAAATGTATAGTTTACAATTTTTAATTTTATTAATGAGAATCAAAGAATTGTTCATAAAATTTTAATTTTATAGGTAAACTATGTTATAATTGAATTAAAATTGTCTAAGATTGTTTAAATTAATAATATTTTATATATATTACCATGTTGTAAAGGAAGAGTGATTATGGAAATATTGTCTTTAGGAGAAAAGATAAAGAGGAAAAGAAAAAATTTCAATATGACATTAAAGGATCTTGCAGGAAGCAGAATAACTCCTGGACAAATTAGTTTGGTTGAATCGGGGAAGTCTAATCCCAGCATGGATTTATTAGAATATTTGGCAAATGCCTTAAATACATCTGTTGAATATCTAATGGAGTCGGAAGAGGCTCAAGCTGAGAAAATATGTTTATTTTATGAAAATATTGCTGAAGCACTTATTCTAAATAGTGACTTAATACAAGCGGAGCAAAATATCGAAAAATCTATATGTTATTCTGAAAAATATAAATTGGAATATAGAAAAGCCAGAAATTTATCATTAAGAGGGGATATATATATGGCTAGGGAAGAGGTCGCATCAGCTCAACAGGCTTTCATTTCCTCAAATGTTATATTCATCAAAAATAACTCTTATGAAGAAATAATTGGAACTTTTCTGAAGCTTGGGAAAATAACACTTGAACTTAGGGGTTATCAGTCAGCTTCGAGTTATTTTAAGCAAGCCGAAAAGGTTTTTACGGATAACCAGATTGGAAATGATTTTTTATTAGGTGAAATATATTATTACATAGGGTTTACTTATTTCAAATTAGAAAATATAGAAAAGGCTATAGAATATTCATATTTAGCTCAAGAAAAGTTTAAGCAAATAGATAATAAGAAAGAATACGCTAATTCACTTTTATTATTAGCACATGAATATAATAAAAAAGGCGATATTAAGAATGCTATAAAATATTCAGAGATTACTTTAAAAGTTTTTTATGAAATTAACAATTTAAGTTATGTGTCAGATATAGAAAACAATTTAGGGAGATTATTCTATGAGTTTGAAAACATGGAAGAATCATTTATACATTTAAATAAAGCTAAGGAAATAAGGCAAAAGACTAATGACTTAAAGTTAATAGATACCTTAGTAAATATTTGTGAAAATTATATTAAGCTTAAGTATGTAAATGAAGCTAAGGAAGCTTTAGATCGTATTATAGAATATATAGAAGATGGAAATTATAAAGAGTTATGCCATTACTATTTATTAAAATATAGGGTCGATTTATTAGAAGACAATAAGAATGAAGCAGAAAACACTTTAGTACAAGCACTAAATTTTGTGAAAGAACAAGGGCAAATAAAGGAAGCCGCTGAGATATCTATAATGATTGGAAAGTTCTATATTGAAGGCGGTAGAGGTACGGACGCAGCTAAATACCTAAACGAAGGTGTAGAGTTATTTAAAAAACTAGGAATAATTAAGTAGTTTAACGACATTTCAGAAGGAAAGTCTCCCTCTTCTATAAGAGGGGGTTACGGACTATAACAAAGAAAAAACTTTAGTGGGAATATAAATCTCCTTCTGAAGTCGTTGATATTGCAGCACCGCAGGTGATGATTTAACGACATTTCAGAAGATGATTTAAGTAAAGCTATTTTATGGTTAGCTTCATAAATTAGTTATTTGACTTGTGGATGGGTGATGAGGATGGAAATATTATCAACGGGAGAAAAAATAAAAAGGACTAGAATATACAAAGGATATACATTGAGAGAAATATGCGATGACAAGATCTCAGTGTCTAAAATGAGCTGTATAGAAAATAACAAGGTCATGGCGGAACGTTGGGTACTTGAACTGATTAGTAATAAATTGGACATAGATCTTGAATATTTAAATGAAAACGTGTTTGATCAAATTGAGGAAAACATTAAGGAGTTGAAACAGAATGACATGAATGTCATTCATGTAAATGATATAAATGATATCAATGATGATGCATTTGAAGCTAAAGTATCTTATAATTTGAAGTTTGCTGAAAAATATAATTACTATGATTTAGCAATTGAACTAATACATATGTTGTTTAATTTTTACTTAGATAAAAAAGACTTTGAGAAGACTCAATTAATTACTTCAAAATATTATGATTTACACCTAAAAACATCAATAGAGGATAATCAATTAACTTACTATATAGACATGGCAAGACGCTTATATATAAAAGAAGATTATCTTCAAGCCTCGAGCTATTATTGTAATGTGAGAAAAGGGTTAAAAGCGAGCAAGACGCCTAATTATAAAAAAATAATAACGGTAACTTATAGTGAGGCTGCCTGTAACATTATGCTTGGAAATTTTGAACGCGCTTATCATGTGGGAATAAGATTATTAGATTTACTTAAGCACGTGGATACAGAATTTAAAGCGGCCGAGATATATCATATGTTGGCTATGCTATCTATAAGAGTGAACAATGGTAAGTTCCAAGAATATGAAAAAAAGTCGTATAAGCTGTATAAAGATGAAAATTCTAGTAAGGCAATAGCTATTTTTAATTATGGATCCACAATGTTCGACTGTAATATGAAAGATAGAGCAGTTGAATATATCAATAAGGGTTTAAGCGTATATCCTAGGGGCGATAAGAGAGGACTAGTTAGCTTTATGCTAGATATCGTTAAAGAGCTTATTAAAAATGACGTAATAGAGTTCGCACAGTCTATTTCGGATGAAGTGTTAAACTATGCAATTAATTTAGATGATATTAAATTAATTGAAAAAAGCTATTATTATAAAGCTATTATTCTTGACAGACAAGGAAAGGCATCTAATGCAGAGATGTATATGAACTTGTCTTTAGATTCATTATTGAAATTCGGTGCGAAGCAAAATATATATTCGCGTTACTTAGAAATGGGAAGTATGTATCATAAACTTGGTAATGTAGCTGATTCTATAAAGTATTTCAGTTTAGCGGTCCAATTAGAAAAAAAGATGTAGGTTTGGAATTATCCAAGTCCTACATCTTTTTTTATTTTATTTAGAAGTTTCTCTATTTATTATAAATTGTTTAGCTTTAATTTCTAAACTATCATCTAAAGAAGTTAAGGCTACTTCATTATATTTATTAGTTAATGCTAGTGTAAGTATTCTGTCTGCGAGCTCAGGATTTTTAGATAAAAGGGAGCCATGGAAATAAGTACAGAATGTATTTTTGTAAACGCAGCCCTCATAACCGTCTTCTCCGTTGTTGCCATAGCCAACTTCAACTGTGCCAAGTGGCTTTAAGTTGTTAATGTAGGTTCTTCCAGAATGATTTTCAAAGCCTACGTAGGTTTCATCAAAAGCTTCATTATGAATAACTGTGTTGCCTATGAAACGTTTATCTCCGCCTTCAGTGTAAATATCTAAAATACCAAGACCATCAAGCTGCACGCCCTCAGGAGTAGTATAATATTTACCAAGCAATTGATATCCACCACAAATGGCTAAAAACACTTTTCCACTTTGTATATATTCTTCTATAGCAGATTTTTTGAATTCTATTAAATCAGGGGAAACTATGGCCTGCTCATAATCTTGTCCTCCACCAAAAAATACAATATCATAATCCTCTACTTTGAAAATATCGCCCATAGATATATTAACAATGGTTACTTTAATGCCACGCAGTTCAGCTCTATGTTTCAATATTAAAATATTTCCTACATCCCCATAAACATTCAATAAATCAGGATATAAATGACAAATGTTAATTTCCATAATATTCACCTTCTAATTTAAATTTTTTTATATTACCAAATTTTATCTATGTATCCTTTAGCGTGTAAAGATTTTCTTAAATTTATCATGGCAGTATAGGTAGCTAGTATATAAACTATTTCACCATCGCAAGCTTTGATTTGATGTAGTAAGGACTCTTCGTCTTTGCATAAGAGGAAGGATTCTGAGGTAAAACCTGCTACTTTAAGTCTTATGGCCATATCATACAAACGTATTCCTGATATCATAATTTTGTTAATATTAAGGCTAGTTAGACGTTCAAAATTAACATCCCAAATCCATGAAACATCTTTTCCATCAGCATAATTGTCATTTAGCAGAAGCGATAAATTTATTTTCCGTTTATCAAGATTAATAGTGTTTACTGCTTCATCATAGCCAGCTGGATTTTTAACTAATATTATTTTAACCTCTTTGCCTTCAATATTAAGGGTTTCTTGTCTGCCAAAGCTACTAGCTACTGTTTTAAGAGAGTGCTCTATAGAGGTATCTTCAAGGCCAAGTAACTTAGCTACGGAATATGCACATAGGGCATTATAAATATTATAAGTACCTGGTTGGTTTATGTAATACTCTTTATTATTAATATGAACAGTGGAACCACTGGTGTTTAAATCAACAATTTTATCCACAGAGTATGTAAGCTTTGGACGTTTATATCCACAACCGCTGCAATAGAAGTCCCCTAGATGGTTGTAGGTAATAAAATTATATTCATAAGGAGATTTGCAGATTGTGCAAAATTTAGCATCAGCATTGATATCTACAATGTTGTTATCATTAACTTTAGTACCGAAACCATAGTATACAATATCATTTTTGAGGTTTAAGTTTCCGAATAAAGATTCGTCCCCATTAAGAAGAAGTGTCGCTGTGGGAGCTTTTTCTACACCTTCTAGTATCTTCTTGAGCGTTGTATACACCTCACCATATCTGTCCAGTTGATCTCTGAATAAATTGGTAACAGTAATTATACGCGGAGATATATATTCAGTTACAAACTTTACATTGGCTTCATCTACTTCTATAACAGCTATTTTTTTCTCGCAAGACTTTTTAAAAGAATAATTTGAAATAAAACACGCAACTATTCCTGTATACATATTTGCTCCAGTATTGTTAGTAATTACTTGCTTATTGCTATCTTTTACGATGCTGTAAATCATGCTTGTTGTTGTGGTTTTTCCATTTGTACCGGTTATGAGTATAACCTCATAATTATTAGCAATTGTTTTTAAAATATTTTTATCAAGCTTTAAGGCAATTTTGCCGGGGAAATTTGTGCCACCTTGAAATAAAAATTTTGATAATTTCATAATAGACTTTGAAACTAATATACTGAGTAACGACTGAATTTTAATGTTGAACACATCCTTTAATTGTACTTATGCACTTAGTTATTATTATTGACATTTATATAGAAAAACTCATCACTAATTTTAAAACGTGAATCTTTGGAGAGGTTACTTAATCTACTTAGTAAATTTAGCTTAGCATAGCCATTTATAGGCGTTGGGCAATAGTCATTTGTATAATTCACAAAAAAAGTCAGTAGTAAAGATGAATAGCTTATTTCATTTTTTCTGTTAATTATTCTTATAGGTGATCCTTTTAAGAAAATGCCTCAACCCCACCATTGTTAAATAAATAATTATATATTTAAGCCAATATATAATTATAACATATTTGCATAAATCTCTAACATATTAATGTAACTCAAAATTAAATAATTTGGATTTTTAGTTATGCATTTATTAGAATATAACTATAACACACAAAACGTTAGATTTAACGACATTTCAGAAGGAAAGTTTCAAACCTCTTTAAGTGGGGGTTCCATACTGTAACAAATACTGTTAGTAACAGAAGCCGAAAACATTTTTTTATATTAATAAAATTTAGTTATCTATAACAATAATAAATTACTATAATGAAGGAATTTATGCATAAAAAGCATCGAAGGAATTTTTTTCAATTTTTATCTTGCATTTTTGTTGGAATGTTGTACTATATTATTATAGTAACTAATTTTATAGGCAGGTTAAATATACTAATTATTTTTAAAATTATTAGATATAGAAATAATGATATTATGTAATTGGGGGTAACATTGTGGTTTGTTTAAAAAACTTGAATTATTTAAATATAAGAACATCAAAAAAAATATACAGGAATTTACCTGTATCCGATCTAGTAAGTTTTGCGCTGCAAAGAGAAGAAGGTACTTTATCAGAATCAGGTGCATTGGTTGTAAACACAGGAAAATATACAGGCAGATCGCCTAAGGATAGATTTATAGTTTCACAAGAAAGTGTTGAGGAATTAATAAATTGGGGCGATATAAATTTACCAATTGAAGAGGGGATTTTTGAAAATTTGTATAGTCAAGTGTGTAAATATTTAAGTGATAAAGATATATTTGTGTTTGATGGTTATGTTGGTGCTATGGAAGAATATAGACTACCTATTAGAGTAGTAAATGAATTTGCATCAGAGGCATTGCTTTCTAATCAATTATTTAGAAGACCAGATAAAACAATGCTTGAGTATCATAAGGCTGAATTCACGGTAATTGCGGCTCCGGGATTTAAAGCAAAAGGAGCAGAAGATGGAGTAAATTCTGAAGCTTTTATTATAATAAATTTTGATAAGAAAATTGTTTTAATTGGTGGAACACAGTATGCAGGAGAAATTAAAAAATCAATTTTTTCAATAATGAATTTTTTATTACCTGGAAAAGGCGTATTCCCAATGCACTGTTCTTCCAATATAGGTAAAAATGGAGACACAGCAGTATTCTTTGGCCTTTCAGGTACAGGAAAAACCACATTGTCGGCAGATCCAGAAAGAAAGCTTATCGGAGATGATGAACATGGTTGGTGTGATAAAGGAGTATTTAACTTTGAAGGTGGATGCTATGCCAAAACTATAAAATTAGATAAAAATAATGAAAGTGAAATTTACTCAGCATTAAAATTTGGTGCATTGCTTGAAAATGTCGTGCTTGATGATAATAATATGCCTAACTATGATGATGATAGCTTAACAGAGAATACCAGAGGCGCATATCCTATAGAATATATCGAAAATGCAGAACTAAGTGGAATTGGTGGACAACCAAGCACTATAATATTTTTAACAGCAGATGCTTTTGGAGTTCTTCCACCAATTTCAAAACTTTCAAAAGAAGCTGCAATGTATCATTTTATTTCGGGATATACAAGTAAGCTTGCGGGTACAGAGCGTGGGATTACAGAACCGAAAGCGACTTTTTCATCTTGCTTTGGAGAAGCTTTTATGCTAATGAACCCTTCAGTTTATGCAAAGCTTTTAGGTGAGAGAATAGACAAATATGACACTGAGGTGTTTTTGGTAAATACAGGTTGGATTGGCGGAGAATATGGGGTAGGTTCAAGAATGAAACTATCATATACGAAAGCTATGGTAAAAGCTGCTCTTGAAGGTAAGCTTAAGGATGTTGAGTATAAAGAACATCCAATATTTAAAGTAGATATACCGGTGGCGGTGCCAAATGTTCCAACAAAAATGTTGAATCCACAAAATACATGGGGAGATAAAGAAAATTATGTTTTAAAAGCTAAAGAATTAGCATTCAAATTTGCTGAGAACTTTAGCAAATTTAAAGGAGTTGCAGAAAACATAAAAAAAGCTGGACCTATATATAAATAATATAAAAACCCGACGGCTAGAAGCATTATAATCCGACGGGTTTTTATGTGATTTTTTGCGTAAATATGATATACTCATTAAATATATGAGTATCTATAGGTATTTTGAATAAGGAGGAATAATGAAAGAATGGTATTTTTTATAGGATTTTAATTTCTGCTATTATAACAATAGGTATAGTTATTTAGAATCTTAAAGCTGGAACGGATTTAAGTTATTCATTTTTATTAATTGAATTCTCGAAATGAGAACTTATCAAAATTTAAAACAAAGTATGGACTAAATAAACTTATAGATAATAATGATAATAAATTTGAGAACTCAATAAAAATCATGCAATTTATTAATAGAAAAATAAACATATCTACATACAAATAGAATATAATAAATTATGCTTAGAAGGGAGCAGACATTAGATGAATTTAAACGTTATATTGGTGTTAAAAGCTATAATAATAGCTATAGTAGAAGGGGTAACAGAATTTGTTCCTATTTCCTCTACTGGACATATGATCATTGTAGGAGATATTATAAATTTTAAAGGGGCATTTGCAAATCAATTTGAGGTAGTCATTCAATTAGGAGCTATTCTTGCAATTATAGTTTTATATTGGAATAAAATATGGAAGTCAGTTGTGGAATTTTTTCAAGGGAAACCCTCAGGTATTAAGTTTTGGACTAATATTATAGTTGCATTTATACCAGCTGCAGTCTTTGGGTTTGTTCTAAATGATAAAATAGATAAATATCTTTTTAATTCAGGAACTGTAGCCGTGGGGTTAATAGTTGGCGGAGTTCTAATGATTATTATAGAAGGTAGATTTAGGCAAAAGTATACAACGGAAAGTATAGAGAAAATAAGTATTAAGCAATCATTTAAAATAGGTTTTTTTCAATGCTTAGCACTATGGCCAGGTATGTCAAGATCAGCATCGACGATAATGGGAGGTTGGATTTGTGGCGTTTCTACAGTTGCTGCAACTGAGTTTTCTTTCTTTTTAGCGATACCAACTATGGTTGGAGCTACAGCATTAACTTTATTTAAAAGCGGAATGAATTTTAGTAGTGGAGAAATTATAACTTTGGTTATTGGATTTGTAACAGCCTTTTTAGTTGCATTAATTGTGGTTGAAAAATTTGTTTCTTATTTAAAGAAAAAACCTATGAAGGTTTTCGCTATTTATAGAATAATTGTTGGTGTAGTTTTGCTGTTTTTAATTAAAATTGGTACTATTTCATTATAAATAATAATATTATGGCAATTAGATCATTACATGATTCGCTACATAGATTCGAAGAAGATTTAAATTAATGTTTTCTTGATTTAAATAAAAAAACTAGGTAACTAGTTTTTTTTATTTATGTTCGTGCCATCGCTTATAAGTATAATATTTTTATCTAAATCAGTTCTATAGACAATAGAATTTATCTTTTTCAATTTAGCTAAGGTTCCTTTATTTGGATGACCATAAGTGTTGTAAGTTCCACAACTTATTACAGCAATTTTTGGAGAAACTTTATTTAGAAATTCTTGTGAGGTTGATGACTTACTGCCATGATGAGCTACTTTAAGCACCTGAGATTTTAAATTGTAACCATTGTCTAGTAGTTCCTGCTCAGCTAGGGACTCTATATCACCTGTAAATAAATAAGTTGAATTTTTATAAGATACCTTTATTGTACAGGAGTAATTATTAGTATTTTCATAACTTGTTTTATTAGGTGATAGCATAACGCATGTTGTATTAGGGCCTAAATGTAAAGATATATTAGGGGCGGATACTTTTATTTTAAGATTTTTATTTCTTAGAGAATTGATCATATCAACAAATGACTGCGAGGAAGATATGACTTTAGGGGCATAAAATTCATCTATATCGAAGGTTTTAATTATTTTAGCCATACCGCCTATATGGTCTTCGTGGGGATGAGTTGCAACTACATAGTCAAGTTTTTTAACATTATTTTTTTTTAGATATCTAATTAACTTTTGAGTTGAATCAACGGTGCCACTGTCAATTAGTAAGTTTTTATTATTTACTTGAACAAGTATACAATCACCTTGTCCTACATCAATAAAATGAGTAACCATATTATTTTCTAAATTTAAGTTAGTTTTTATAGTAGATTTATGACATATAGTTACACAGACAGATATAAAAACTAATACGGTACAAAGTAAAATATATTTTAACCAGGTTTTCTTTGGCATATGATTAATCTCCTATGAAATATTTGAAGCATATAAATGATTTTATCCAATTATATAAAAAAATATCAATATCCAAGGACAAATTTGAAATAAGTCTTATAAACTAGTATAATTATAGTTGTAATTCAATCGTAAAATGAAAGGAACAGTGATATGAGAACTATATATTTTTATTTGTGTTTTATTATCAATTTGATCGGTAAAAGCTTTGAGAAGATAAAATTTAATAGCATAAAAAAACATAAAACTAGAGAAGAGGCAGATGTGTATATATTCAAAGTAGCTACGAAGTGGTCTAATTTTGTGCTTAGGGTTGCAGGATTAAATTTAACAGTCGTAGGAAAAGAAAATATACCAAATGAGCCTTGTGTTTTTGTGGGAAATCACCAAAGTAATTTTGATACACCAGTAATATTATCTAATATGAATAGACTTACTGGTGCAGTTGCTAAAAAAGAAATGAAAAAAATACCAATAATGAGCTATTGGATGAGGCAAATACATTGTGTATTTATGGATAGGGAAAATCCAAGAGAAGCTTTGAAGGCAATTTCGGAAGGTGTTCAAAATTTAAAGAATGGATATTCTATGATTATTTTTCCAGAGGGTACGAGAAGTAGAAGTAACAGCTTAGGTGAGTTTAAAAAAGGTAGTATGAGGCTAGCAATAAAGGCTGGGGTACCTATTGTTCCTATAACATTTTATGATACTTATAAAGCGATGGAAGGTAATAATGGGAAAATTAAAAAGACAAATGCTAAGCTTATAATAGATAAACCTATATATATGGAGAGTATGTCAAAGGAAGAAAAAGTAAAAATTTCAGAGGTAGTACGAAATATAATCCAAAACAATTTAAATAAGGAACGTGAGGAAAAATAGATTTATATGGTTACTTGTTATTTATTTAAATGCCCTAAAGCTGAAGTAATATAAAAGAAGCTGAATTTGAAACTTCAGCTTCTTTTATATTGTATAGAAATATTTATTTGAAAATTATTTAACCTCAGTTCTATCGCTGTCGCTAGCTCTGTCTCTTCCTAAGAAAGATAAAGAGTATAGACCGCATAAACCTACTAGAGCGAAAATAATTCTCGTAAATGCTGTTCCAGTGCCAAATAAGCTTGATACTAGGTCAAATTTGAAAAATCCAATTAGTCCCCAATTTATAGCGCCTATGATAACTAATACTAGTGCAGTACCATCTAATGCTTTCATTGTAAACATCTCCTCTTTCATAAGTCTTAGTATTATTGTTTACAATTTTTAAAAAATTATTACTATATTAAAAAAAAATATTTAATTTCACCATGTATTTAATAGTGGATTATTAATAATATGTTAAATAATTAAGTACAGTTCTTATTAAATACCGCTCACAGATATTTTGGTATAAACTTTTTTTAAATACAAATATAAATAGATAAATTAATGCATAAGCTATTGATATATATTAAAATATGTTTGATAATGTATAGTATACATTTATTTATAGAAAGATAGTGTTAACATTATCTATAAAAAAGGGAGGGATAAAATATGAATATCTTAATACAAATACTTAGCGTTGTTGCATTTGCAATTATTGTTCTTGTAATATATAATGTTTTAAAAACTTATGTACTAGATAAGATAAATATTAACAAGTGGATAGTGCTTTTATTAGCTATTGTAATATATGTGGTTCCTGTGCTCATATGGCCTAATATTATAAATCATGTAACTTACTATGTAATGACAGGAATATCTGCTATTATGATTTTATGGTTTACGGATTTATCAGGTTTTTTAAAAAATTCGAATATTTTTAAAAAAAATTCAACAAGCATAGGTTCTGCAAATATTAATGCTAAAAAAGATAAGAAGGACGATGTAGTAATTAGGTCCAAGGCTAAACCTAATAGGAATAAAAATAATAAAAAATAATAAAAAGGAGTACAAATTTCCATGGGGAATTTGTACTCCTTTTGAATGTGTCTATATATATAATATTTAATACTTTTTGACTGTCACAAAATAATTGTGAGATTTTGGTTTGTTGAAGCTAACTACATCCAGTAGTAGTTCCACATTCAAGGCAAACTTTACAAGTACCGTTTCTAACAAGCCTAGTACTTGAGCAATGAGAGCAGGTTTCAGAGTATAATCTTTCCCCTTGGATAGTGTCTGTGCTTATGTTAGTAGGGGCGAGGACATTCTCAGCGTCTGCTAGGCCAGTTGAAATTTCAGTCTCACCAGGCATTAGTGGATTTTTAGGTATATTAGCGTTGTCGTAATTTTCAGGTTTAATTTGACATCTACTATAATCTCCTAGTTCTATATCAATAATCTTACTAATTAAATCAGATATAGAAGAAACAGATTTAATATAAGGATGCTTTTGTACAAAACCATAAGGTTCAAATTTTTGTCCGCGAAGCATTTTAGAAATGGCTTGCGCAGGTACATGATGCTGAAGCATTACTGAAATTGCCTTTGAAAGAGAATTCAATAATCCAGTAATTATAGTACCTTCCCTATCTGTAGTTATATATATTTCAGAAATTTCTCCGTTTGAGCGCCTATTTATCGTAGTATAGACTTTTACATCATCAATTTGAGCAGGATGAGTAGTTCCATAACGTATTCCAATTGGCTTTTCTCTTGTGGAGTGGTTTGAAGTTTCTTGTAATGACTTTGCTTTCTTTAAAAGCGCCTCGTATGATAAATCCTCAAGTAACAGTTCTTTGTCAACAGATAAAGTAGTGTTTAAAGGTTGACTTGCTTTTGAACCATCTCTATATAAGGAGATACCTTTCACGCCTAGCTTCCAAGAATTTAATATCACTTCTTTAAAGTCTTCTATGGTAGCATTTTTAGGTAGATTTACAGTCTTTGATATAGAACCTGATATCATTGGGGTTATTGCCGCCATCATGAGAACATGTCCCATAAATGAAATATATCTTTTTCCGCTACCGCATTTGTTTGCTGTATCGAATATAGGCAAATGTTCTACCTTTAAATGTGGAGCACCCTCAATTTTTCCATCAATGATTTTTTCATATTCAAAGCCGTTTTCATCAACCTTTTCTTTTCTTAGAATATAATCAAGAATATCATTTGTTTCACTTTCGGAATATCCAAGGTTATCCAATGAGTCTTTAATTACAGGGTTTACGATGGTCATAAATCCACCACCAGATAATTTTTTATAAATAAAATGGCTGAAATATGGTTCAACTGAGGTTGCACCACAATCCATTGCAAAAGAAATAGTGCCAGTAGGAGCTAGAACTGTAACTTGAGCATTTCTAAAACCATATTTTTCGCCACTGCTTAGTACCTTTGACCAACAGTTTTTTAAGGTTTCACTTATATTGCTTAGGGAATCATTACCTAAAATATCATGGTTAACTTTTATAGGATCATAATTCAAATGTTCATAGTTACTATTTAGAGCTCCAGCAGCTCTTGCATGATTCCTTATAACTATTTGCATATGTTTTTTGTTGATTTCATATTTTTCAAAAGGAGCTAGTTCTTTTGAAAGTAGAGATGATACATAATAAGCCTGTGCAGTCATTATTCCACTTAGCGCTGCAGCTATATTTCTAGCATCTTCTGAGTCATAGGCATAGCCCATTACCATAAATAAAGAAGCTAAATTTGAAAGCCCAAGACCTGTGGTTCTAAATAAATAACTTTTCCTTGCTATATCTTCAGTTGGAAACTGGCCCCAATGAATGGAGGATTCAAGGACTAATTGAGTAAGTCCTATTAGATGGACATATCCATCTACATCAAATTTTTTAGTCAAAGCATCATAAAATTTATAAATATTAATAGAAGCTAAATTACAAGAGGTATCATCTAAAAAAGCATATTCTCCACAAGGATTAGTCGAATTAATTCTATTATGTTTAGCGTTAACTACTCCATCTTCTCCACCGGGGCAAGTATGCCATGCATTAAAGGTGTCATCAAATTGAGGCGCTGGATCAGCACATTGCCAAGCAGCGGTATTAAAGGTATCCCATAGCGTCTTAACACTTATGTCTGCATCAACTGTGGAATCACATCTCCCTTTAAGAGTAATAGTCTGATTAGGATTTTTCGATAAGGTATCAACTTTCATCATAAATTCATCTGAGAATCTTATGGAGTTGTTTCCATTTTGGCCAGATACAGTCTCATAAGCCTCTCCTTCAAAGCTACCATCATAACCCATTTTAGTAAGAGCGCGTACTTTATCTTCTTCTTTAGCTTTCCAAGTCATAAACTCCATTATTTCAGGGTGATTGATATCAAGGCATAGCATCTTAGCAGCACGCCTTGTAGTTCCACCAGATTTTATAGCTCCAGCATTTCTGTCAAGTCCTCTTAAAAAACTCATAAGACCTGATGAAACTCCACCACTAGATAAGCTTTCACCTATACCTCTTATGGATGAGAAGTTAGTTCCGGTGCCAGAGCCACCTTTAAATAATTTAGTCTCTGTTACATACTGCTCAGAGATTGAATGATTGCCAAGTAGTTTATCTTGGATTGATAGAATGAAACAAGCTGAAGCTTGAGTCCTTGTATAAGCATCTTCGCTTTTAACTATCATTTTTTCTTTTTCATCGTAATAAAAATTATCTAATGATTCGCCTTTTATACCATAGGATAGGTTAAGGCCCGTATTAAACCATTGAGGAGAATTTGGTGCAAACATTTGATTTAAAAATGCATATATTAATTCATCATAAATAATGCTTTTTTCCTCTTGAGATTTAATAATAGTCTCATCAGTCAAGGATTCACACCAAAAATTAACAAGTCTATGAGCTACCATTTTCATACTATCCTCATAACCTTGCTTATTATTAACACCAGATTTTCTGAAATATTTTGAAGCAATAATATCGCAAGAATTTTGAGAGTAATGCTCTGGAAATTCTAAAGCCTTCATATCTAAAAGCACTTTATTTGTTTTATGGTCTTTTAAAAAAACATTTACCTTTTTCCATTTGAACAAATCAAAAACAGTAATAGTTTTATCTTTTTCTAATTCCTTTGTATAAAATCGTTTGATTAAATTTTTTATCTCCGCCATAATTAATACTAGCTTAAAAAGCTAGTATATTCACCTCCTATTAGTTGCATGATAATTAAGATTAAGTCTAAATTATGTAAAACATACTTCTGTATGGTTGATATTACTACACTAAAAGATTTTCTTGATTATTTAGTTTAATTATTATGTGTTATATTAGTATAACACCATATGTAGTAAGTAGAAAAAGAATTATAACTACAGATGGTATTATATAATAGAATCAAATAAAAATCAACATTAAATATTAACCAAAAATATGACGAATAAACGGCAAATTTATATAATATAGTAGTATAATAAATACATATTTATTATTATGTAAAATAATAAACCTAAATATTTATTATTATGTAAAATAATAAACCTAAATATTTATTATTATGTAAAATAATAAACCTAAATATTTATTATTATGCATAATAAACCTACGTATTTATTATTTTGGAAGAGGTGATGATGAAATTATGATACATCAATTTGATGGAAAAATACCTAATGTACATAAACATTCTTATATTGCTTGCAGTGCAGATGTTATAGGAAATGTGTCTATAGGAGAGTACAGTAGTATTTGGTTTGGAGCTGTATTAAGAGGCGATATGAATTCCATGTCTATAGGTTCTTATACAAATATTCAAGACAATTGTACAGTACATAATGATGATGAATTTCCGGTTAATATTGGAGAGTATGTAACTATAGGACATAATGCCATAATACATGGTTGTAAAATTTCAAGTTATACTTTAATTGGAATGGGAAGTACTATACTAAATGGAGCAGAAATAGGGGAGTATACTATAATCGGCGCTGGTAGCTTAGTTACTCAAGGAAAGAAAATACCCTCAGGGGTTCTTTGTATGGGAGTGCCGGCAAAGGTCATTCGCGAACTAACTACAGAGGAAAAGGAAGGATTAAAAAAATCAGCTCAGCATTATGTAGAGCTTTCAATGAAATATAATACAAAACAAATAAATGACCATACCTTAATTTAGATTGTTATAGAGCGCGAAAAATGATAATATTAAATGGAATAGAAAAGGTGACAGATGAGCAGAAATATAAATACATGTTTATAGAAAATATTTAGTACAATATGTTGATAAATTTAACAAATATATAGATTGGTCAAAAGTTTAAAAAAGGTAGGAGATAATAAATGATAAAAATAGGAGAATTTAATAATTTAAAAGTAGTTAGGCGAGCAGAATTTGGGTACTATTTGGGCGCAGAGACTGAAAACACTAGTGATGATATATTATTGCCAATGAAAAGCACTTTAGGTAGAGCACTTAATATTGATGATGAAGTTGAAGCCTTCGTATATAGGGACTCAAGTGATAGGTTAATTTCAACTTTAAAAAAACCTCTTGCAAAGGTTGGTGATTTAGCCTACCTTAAAGTAATTGACATGACTGCAATAGGAAGTTTTGTAGAAATTGGTTTAGAAAGAGACGTATTAGTTCCTTTTAAGGAGGAAAATTACAAATTAGAAACAGGCAAAAAATATCTTTTTTATATATATTTAGATAAGACTGGAAGAATAGCGGCCACTACTTTTATTGATAAATATTTATACGATACAGATTCATATGATATTGATGAGGAAGTGGAAGGAACAGTATACGGAATCCAGACTAATGGTACAGTAATGATAGCTATTGATGATATTTATAGGGCGGTTATTCTAAGAAATGAGAATTATATGAGTGTAATACCAGGAGATAGATTAAGTGTACGAGTGAAAAAATATTATGAAGATGGCAAAATGGACGTAACAGCAAGAAAACCAAGACTAGAAGAAAGAGATGTAGTTGAGGAACAAATAATAGAATACTTAGATAAAAGTGATGGCTTTATGCCATACAATGATAAAAGTTCTCCAGATGATATAAAGAAAGTTTTTAAAACAAGCAAAAATGCATTTAAAAGGGCATTAGGAGGACTTATGAAAAATGGGCTAATCCATCAAGATGAAGAAGGTACTAGATTAAAGTAATTAGATATATTTATAATAGTAAAAGGCTGATGAGTTAACTCATCGGCCTTTTACTATTTATATTTTAGATGAACTACGTTTAAATATCTTTACAATTTCATTAAAAAGTAATGGCATTAAGGCTAAAATAGTAACGATACCCCAATCTGCTAAACTTAAAGCATGAACACTAAAAGCATTTGCTAGAGGTGGAATAGTTATTATCAAATCTTGTAGCAGTATACCTAAAACTATAGCTGCAATTAAATATTTGTTTGAAAATAAACCTATTTGGAATATGGATTTTTTATTATTTCTCATATTTAAAGAATGAACAAGCTGAGAAACACTAAGTACTACAAATGCCATAGTTTGTGCATGTTTTAAAGCATCTTGTGAAATGTTTTGAGGGAATAGTGGGAATAAGTTAGTTATGCCACTATAATATTTTGCACCTATTATAAAGGCTGCTAAAGTTACTAAACCTATTAACAATCCGTTAAGAAGTAAACCTAATGTTGAACCTTTAAATAAACCATCTTTTTGGTTGCGTGGTTTATACTTCATTACGTCGGGGTCGCCAGGATCTACACCTAAAGCTAAAGCTGGAAGCGTATCTGTAATTAAGTTAACCCATAATATATGGATAGGTCTAAGTGGCGATGCCCAACCTAAAAGTATTGCAAGAAATAAAGCAATAATTTCTCCAACATTACAGGAAATAAGAAATACTACAGTTTTCTTGATATTCGTGAAGATATTTCTTCCTTCCTTTATAGCGGAAACGATAGTTGAAAAGTTATCGTCTATTAATATCATATCAGCAGCACCTTTAGCTACATCAGTACCTGTTATACCCATGGCTACACCTATATCTGCCATTTTCAGGGATGGCGCGTCATTTACTCCATCACCAGTCATTGATACAATATTTCCTTTGGATTTAAGAGCATTTATAATTTTTACTTTATGCTCTGGAGACACTCTTGCGAATACCCTTATATTATCAATTTTACTATTTAGTTCTTCATCTGAAAGTTTATCAAGCTCAGAGCCAGACATAACTGCTAGGGGATCTTTAGTAATATTAAGGTCTTTCGCTATAGCAAAAGCTGTGTTTTGGTGATCGCCGGTTATCATTACAGTTTTTATTCCGGAATTCGTGCACACAGAAATAGAATCCTTAACTTCCAGTCTAGGTGGATCTATCATACCTACCAGGCCAATAAGTATTAAATCACTTTCTAAAGAATCAATATCCACATGAGATGTTGGAAGAATTTTATAAGCTGCGCCTAGAACTCTTAAAGCATCATCAGACATTTTATTAGACACATCTAATATTTCTTTTTTTATGACTGGAGTAATTTCTATTATATTGCCTTTAATACAGGCTTTAGTACATAGTTTTAAGAGATTATCAATAGCCCCTTTTGTCATTACATAATATTCATTATCATATTTATTTACAGTAGTCATTAATTTTCTATCTGATTCAAAAGGAATCTCAGCGATTCTTTTATGGATTTTTTCTAAATGGTCTTTAAATATATTGTAAGTTACCCCAGCTACTAGTAAAGCAATTTCAGTTGGGTCACCTGTTTTTGAACCCTCAGAGTACGTAGCATCATTACATAAAATAAGATTCTCAAGTAAGAGCTTATGCTTATTGTCATTAATGTTTAAATTGGTTATATTACCTAAGAGGCCATCTGTATAGAATTTTGTTACAGTCATTTTATTTTGAGTTAATGTTCCTGTCTTGTCTGAACATATAATATTTACTGAACCTAAAGTTTCAACTGCGGGTAATTTACGTACAATTGCATTCTTCTTTATCATTTTTTGAACGCCCATAGCAAGTACTATAGTGACTATTGCAGGAAGACCCTCAGGTATCGCAGCTACTGCTAAACTAATAGATGTAAGTAACATTTCAAAAATATCTCTTTTTTGAAGAACGCCTACTATAAACATAAGAGCACATATAAACAACGCACCTATTCCTAGGTATTTTCCAAGTTCAGCCAGTTTTTTTTGAAAGGGGGTCTGGTCGTCTACTTTTTCATCTAGCATTTTAGCAATTTTACCTAGCTGAGTATTCATTCCAGTAGATACGGCAATGCCTATACCTCTACCATAAGTTGCGAGTGTTGACATGAAGAGCATATTCTTTTGATCGCCGAGTGGAATATCATCACCAGTTAAGACCAGGCATGCATCTTTATCTACTGGCACAGATTCTCCTGTAAGTGTAGATTCTTCAATTTTTAAATTTGCAGTTTCAATAAGCCGTAAATCGCAAGGCACGTATCTTCCAGCGTCAATAATAATAATATCACCGGGTACAACTTCGTTAGATGGAATTTCTTTTAACTGCCCATCGCGTCTAACTACAGCCTTAGGTGTAGATAATTTTTTTAGTGCATCAAGAGCTTTTTCAGCTTTTGACTCTTGAATAATTCCGACTGTAGCATTAATAACAATTACAATAGCAATTATAACTGCATCACTTGTTTCACCAAGGAGGGCAGAAATTACAGCAGCTGCAATTAAAATATAAATTAAAATATCATTTAATTGGGAAAAAAACATAGATATTAAAGTTTTAGGCTTTTTACTTTCTAACTCATTTAGTCCGAATTTTTCTCTTTTTAGGGCTGTTTCTTTTTGAGAAAGTCCTGTTAGTGGATTGGAGCCTAATTCTTTTAGAACTTCCTCTATAGTTTTGTTAAAAAACATAAATACCACCTCGTGTATAGTATTTGTTGTTACCGTTTAATTTATTAAAAATAAAATACAATACCTAATATTCCTGAAATTATTATTACTAAAATTGGATGGAGTTTATTAGTTAATAATATTCCTAAAATTATAATTCCAATTATTATACTTTTAATATCTTTATATGATTCCCTTCCCATGGATAAGAATACAGAGATTATAAGGCCAATTAGTGCAGGCCTCATACCGGATAGTGCGGCCTTCATTATATAGGATTCCTTAAATTTTAAAATATAGTGATTAGCTATGGAAACTAAGATAAAAGAAAATGAAACTACGCCTAGGGTTGCAGAAATAGCACCGAGTACTCCAGAAACTTTATAACCTACAAAGGTAGCTGAATTTATTGCTATAGGTCCCGGAGTCATTTGTGATATACCAATAATATCAACAAACTCTTTAAAGGTAATCCAATTATTAGTGGATACAATTTCTCTTTCGATAAGTGGAAGCATAGCATAGCCTCCACCAAAGCTAAAGGCACCTATTTTAAAGAACGATAGGTAAATTTTAATTAAAATAGACATTTACTTCACCTTCTTTCCAAGAAATATAATCCCGTATAAACCAGATAAAAGTATAACTATAACAGGGTGTACATTAAAAAATAATATACTTACCATAGAAATTAAGATTATAATAAGATTCACATAGCTTTTCTTTAAAGATTTGGATAAGCTTACTACAGCTATGAGTATAAGAACTGGTACTGCAGCCGAAATGCCTTTGAAAACTAAATCAACATAATAATAATCTCTAAATTGCATAAAGAAAACTGCAATGCATAATATTATGAAAAATGAAGGTAAAATCACACCTAGAAGCCCGATGATAGCGCCAAGTAGGCCGTTAATTCTATAACCAATAAATATACTACTATTAACTGCTAAAGCTCCAGGAAAAGTTTGGGAAACAACAATTATATCCATGAAATCTTCTTTTGAAAGCCATTGTTTTTTACTTACAACTTCAGTCTCAATGAGTGGTATCATTGCATAACCTCCACCAAAGGTAAAAGCTCCAATTTTAAAGAAAGTCCAAAACATATTAAGTAATCTTTTCGTTTTTCTCACCTCAAATAGTTTAAATTTTTGATTATATCAATAGAAATGCCCTTAAAAGTATGAACCTATACTTTTAATCTATAATAGTTACCATATAAGTATACTATTATAAAAAAAATAGGCAAATATATAAACACTATTGATGAAATTTCAGGATTAATTGTAGATATTTATAAATGAAAAAGTACACATATTTTGTAAAGGTTGTTATATAAACTTCACAAAATATATGCACTTTTTTCAGAAATCTAAAGGAAAGAATTAAAACTAGCATCTGACGGCATTCTAAGATCTCCTCTTGGGGATACACTTATAGTTCCTACTTTTGGACCGTCTGGCAGAGCTGAACGTTTAAATTGTTGGGTAAAGAATCTTTTTATAAATTTATCTAACCATTTGCGTATATCTTTTTCGCAGTAATCAGCTTTGAAGGCTTCCTTAGCTAAAAATAATATTTTACTTGGCGAAGTACCTTGCTTCATAAAATAATAAAGGAAAAAGTCGTGTAATTCATATGGTCCTACTATGTCTTCAGTTTTTTGAGTTATTTGACCGTTCTTATCTTTGGGTAGAAGTTCAGGACTTATAGGAGTGTTAAGGATATCTAAAAGAATGTCTGTTACTTCCTTTGAAGCTTCTTTATCTGCTACATATTTAACTAAATATCTCACCAAAGTCTTAGGGATTGAGCAGTTTACGGAATACATAGACATATGATCACCATTATATGTGCACCAACCTAAGGCGAGTTCTGATAAATCTCCAGTACCTATTAAGAGTCCACCTTCCTTATTTGCAACATCCATAAGAATTTGAGTTCTTTCTCTCGCTTGAACATTTTCATAAGTTATATCATGTTTTTCCACTGGATGATCTATGTCTTTAAAATGCATCAGACATGCATCTACTATATTAATTTCTCTGAGTTCTGTTCCTAAATTTTTACATAGGTTTATTGCATTCATATAAGTCCTATCTGTAGTTCCAAAACCAGGCATAGTTATAGTAATAATATTTTTTCTGGGTATTTTTAACAGGTCGAAGGTTTTAACTATAACGAGTAATGCTAAAGTTGAATCAAGCCCACCAGAAATCCCAATAATAGCCTTGTTAAGACCAGTATAAGAGAATCTTTTAGCAAGGGCTGAGGATTGAATATTAAATATTTCCTTGCAACGTATTTCACGTTTATATAAATTAGAAGGAACGAAAGGATGCTTATCAATATTTCTATCAAAAACGCCAAAACCTGCACTCCCAAATTCAAAAGGAATTTCACATGCTTCAAAAGGGCATATAGAAATGCTATTTCTAAAACTGGTATTTTTTAATCTTTCACTGTTTAATTTATCTATATCAATAATTGAAGTAACAACTTCATTTTCTCTTTGAAATCTATTATTTTCTTTTAATACTAAACCATTTTCGCTAATTAAAAGATGGCCACTGAAAAGTAAATCTGTAGAGGATTCAAAAACACCAGAGGATGCATATAAATAAGAACACATACATCTTGCGCTCTGGGATGAAACTAAGGATTTTCTATAATCAGCTTTGCTAACTAATTCATTTGATGCAGATAGATTAGCAATTATATTTGCACCTTGAAGAGCTAAATAGCTGCTTGGAGGAATAGTTACCCAAAGGTCTTCACAAATTTCAAAACCAAATTTAATATTGCCACTGGTAAATAATAAATTTGTCCCAAAAGGGATGCCTTTTGCAAAAGAAAGGTTTACGGTTTTGCTTATGAGGCCAAGACCTTCAGTAAACCATCTTTTTTCATAAAACTCAGAGTAATTTGGAATATAGCTTTTTGGTACTATTCCTAAAAGTTTACCATTAAATATTATATAAGCACAATTATATAGAGAATTGTTATAGTATAAAGGAGACCCTACAGCAATTAGGATATCTTTATTTTTAGAAAACTCACATAGAGATTTAATTGCATTTTCAGATTTTTCAATTAGCTGATGTTGTAAAAATAAATCCGCACATGTGTAAGCTGTTATGCAAAGTTCTGGGAAAACTATGAATTTTGATTTCTCATCATAAGCCTGATTAATGCAGTTTTTTATGTTGATTAAGTTAAATTCTATATCTGCTACATTTACAATTGGACAAGCAACAGAAACCTTTATAAAAGAAGTTTCCAAACTAATTCACGACCTTTCTTTAGTTTTTCAAATATAGTATATGTAAAATTGACTTTAAATAATAAATATTTACTGAAATTATATCATATTAGCTAGATTAGTAGGGTCGGTTAATGATTATTTTACCATTATTTTTTATTGCCTTTTTAATAGTTGTTAACTGTCCCTTGCTATTGTGACAATTTTAATTGTGAAGAGAATGAGAGCAGACATGAGAAAGAAGAAGTCTAAAACAATAAGAAGATGTATAATGCACTAAAATTAAACTTTATTAAGTTTAATATATAAAACATAAAATATATAATTATTGTAGTAACATAATAAAATTGTATTATAAAATGCACAGAAGATGTATAATTAAGATAGAAGTTAGTAATACGTAGTTGAAAAGAGCGTATAATATTAAGTGATATTCGTAAGGGGGTACAACATGAACTGGACGCCGATGATATTTTGGATAGTTGTAGCATTAGCAGCATTAGTTATTGATATTACAACTAGTAGTTTTATGTTTATATGGTTTGCTGTAGGTGCAATGGCGGCAATAATTGCTATTGGGCTAAGTGCATCAATAATTGTTCAAGCAATTGTTTTTGTAGCAGTTAGTGCAGTGGTTATGGCTGTGGGTTATCCTATAGTCAAGAAAACTATAAAAAAAACTGTGAAAAAAACTTTAACTATGGAGGAAGGGTATGTTGGGAAAGAATTTACAATAACAAAAGATATTGATGAAAAAGCAAACATTAAGTTTCAAGGGATTTATTGGACTGTAAAAAATGTTGGAAAACCTTTGAAAAAAGGTGAATCAGTTCAAGTTATCGGTATAGAAGGGAATAAATTACTAATAACTAAAGTATAAGATATATTAAAATATAAGGGGGAATTTGTAATGGGAATAGGAACAGTTATAGGCTTGTTTATATTATTTGTAATAGTTATAATGATTTTATCATCGATTAAGATTGTTAATACTGGATCTGTGTATTTAGTAGAAAGATTTGGTCAGTTTCATAGGATACTAGAACCAGGCTGGCATTTTACAATTGTATTTGCAGATTTTGTTAGAAGAAGGATTTCTACTAAGCAGCAAATATTAGACATACAACCACAGAATGTTATAACTAAGGATAATGTTAATATATCGATTGATAATGTTATATTTTATAAGGTTATTAACTCAAGGGACGCGGTCTACAATATTGAGGATTATAAATCAGGTATAGTTTACTCAACTATAACTAATATGAGAAATATCGTGGGAGATTTGACTTTAGATGAAGTATTATCAGGAAGAGATAGAATAAATTCTAAGCTTCTTGAAATAATCGATGAAATCACGGATGCTTATGGAATAAAAATATTATCTGTAGAAATTAAAAATATAATTCCACCGGCTGAAATTCAACAGGCTATGGAAAAACAAATGAGAGCAGAGAGAGATAAGAGAGCATTTATTCTTACAGCAGAAGGTGAAAAACAAAGTCTAATTGAAAAAGCTGAAGGACATAAGCAAGCTCAAATATTAAATGCAGAGGCTGAAAAACAAGCAAATATTAGACATGCAGAAGGAATGAAGGAATCTCAACTTCTTGAAGCAGAGGGTAAAGCTCGTGCTATAGAGACTATTGCAATTGCAGAAGCAGATGCAATAAGAAAAATAAATACAGCTATTATAGAGTCAGGTACAAATGAAACAGTAATAGCATTAAAACAGATAGAAGCTCTTAAAGAAATGGCAAAAAATCCAGCTAATAAACTTATACTTCCAAATGAAACATTGTCAAGTTTAGGCAGTATAGCAGCCATAGCTGATATGTTAAAAATGAATAAGAACTGTGAAAATAAATCAATATAAAAGAAAGCCTGAGCGATCAGGCTTTCTTTTTATTGTGCGCCCGGCATGGGCGCAATCTAATGGGTGAAAGTCCCTAGCACGGGTTAATAGTGCCAAGTGCATAGCTTAAGACAAGGGTGTCCATCGTGAGATGGAATCTGAAGGAAGTTGGCGGCCAAACTCCGGTCTGACGAACAGAAACTACATATAAGGCATATGCTTGTGGGTAAGTTTGCAATACAAAACGAAGCCCAAAACTATTCGAAACAAGTGGTGTAAATGTAGCAGATAGATGGAGTGAAAGATTGCGTTCTTACCCGGGGAGATCTGATAGGTAAGTTGTGGATATGAATTTAGAAATAACAACCCATACAGTGATGTATGGCTGAACTATCAGAAGTCAGCAGACGTCATAGTACCATGCAAAACGCGTTAGCGTGGGAAGGACTGAACAATAGGAGGTTTGGAATTTTGAAGGATACGAGAAAATATGATAAAAGCAGACAACTTCATAAAGAAGGCTCTCTACGAGAGAATAGAGTGGAACTCGAAGGTAATGTAGAAGTGCATAGTATTTCCTCTATGTCAGAAGAAGGAAGAAACGATGTGAATGAATATGATAATGGTTTACTCGAGCAGATATTATCGAGAGATAATATGAATAAAGCATATAAAAGAGTAAAAGCCAATAAAGGAAGTCATGGGATTGATGGTTTGACAGTAGATGAACTTCTACATTATCTAAAAGAGCATGGACAAGAATTAAGGCAATCATTATTAGAAAGTAGATATAGACCTCTAGCCGTAAGAAGGGTAGAAATACCAAAACCTGACGGTGGAATTAGGCTACTTGGAATACCTACTGTATTAGATAGAGTTATTCAACAAGCGATATCACAAACTCTAATACCAATATATGAAAAGAAATTTTCTGATAATAGTTACGGTTTTAGACCTTTAAGAAGTGGAAAACAAGCTGTTGAAAAATGTAGGGGATATATTAATGCTGGACATACATGGACGGTGAATATAGACCTTTCTAAATACTTTGATACGATAAATCATGATAAATTAATAAGGATACTATCGGAAGATATTAAAGATAGTAGAGTAATTTCTCTGATACGAAAGTATCTACAAAGTGGAGTGATGATAAATGGGGTATTTATGAATACAGAAGAAGGAGCACCTCAAGGCGGGCCTTTGTCCCCATTATTAAGTAACGTAATGTTACATGAACTCGATGTAGAACTAACAAAACGAGGACTAAACTTTTGTAGATATGCTGATGATGCGAATATATACGTCAAAAGTGAGAAATCAGCAAATAGAGTAATGAAGAGTATTACGAGATTTATTGAGGAAAAGTTAAAGCTTAGAGTGAATAAAGAAAAGAGTACAGTAGATAGACCTTGGAAACTTAAATTTTTAGGATTTTCATTTTACCGAGCAAAAGGTGAATACAGAATGAGAGTTCCTCAAAAACCTATAATCAAATTCAAAGCAAAGCTAAAAGAATTAACTTCAAGAAGTAATGCGATGAGCATGAAATATAGGTTTATGAAACTTAAGCAAGTGATAGTTGGATGGATAAATTATTTTGCTATTGCAGACATTAAAAGTATTCTTAAAACACTTGATGAATGGTTAAGGCGAAGAATTAGAATGTGTTTTTGGAAACAATGGAAAAAGATTAAAACAAAATATGGGAACCTTGTTAAATTAGGAATACCAAACAATAAAGCTTTGCAATATGCAAATACAAGGAAAGGCTATTGGAGAACATCCAATAGCCCTATATTAAACAAAACATTGACCAATAAATACCTTAAAAATATAGGATTAGTTTCTATATCTGAGACATATTTATTAAAACATTAATTTCTATTGAACCGCCGTGTACCGAACGGTATGCACGGTGGTGTGAGAGGTCGCTAAATAAATTAATTATTTAGCTCCTACTCGATTTTTGAATGAGATTTATTGTTTTTTTTCTGAACTGAATAACCAAATTTTCCTAAAGCGTTAGAATTAACACTAAAATACTCGCCATGAGAATAGGTAATAAGATCTGCCTTTTCAAAATGAATTTTTCCAGAAGCATCTATTAAGCTATTATCTACATGAGTATTCACAATTTCAGCTAAAAATAAATCATGGGTACCTAAAGGTGTAATGCTTTTAACTTTGCACTCTAAAGCTATTGAGCATTCAGAAATTAGAGGCGCTATGACATCCTTGCCATTTTCAATAGTGAAGTTCATTTCGTGAATTTTATCTATTTGCTTACCAGAGCGTACCCCGCAATAATCAACTTCACGAACCATTCTAGAATTAGGTAGATTTACTACAAAGTCACCACTTTCTTTTATATATTCATAAGAAAGTCTGTCGGGTCTTATGGCTACAGTTATCATTGGTGGTTTAGTACAAGCCATTCCTATCCACCCTACTGTAAAAACGTTTATTTTTCCCTCTTTATTTTTTGAGGTGATTAATACCACGGGAACAGGGTTTAACATTGCACTGCCTTTAAATATAGTTTTTGTCATATATTTTCACTCCTATATCTTTATATTGTATAACATTACCCATTATACAATACCTTAAAAGATTTATACAGATGAGAGTAAATTGATTTAAAGAAGTCTTTAAAAAAGGTTATTAATAATAATTTTTTGATAATATGGTATAATAAGTGTATATAAATATAGGTATGGTGATAATTATGACGATGGCAGGAAAAATAATATATGGTTTTGGAAAATTAGTTGGAAATACCGCGGGATATAGTGTTAAACTAACGGGTAATGTTATATCATCTATAGCGGAAATCTCAGGAAACGAAAAATTAGCCATAAACACTAAGGAGTATGCTACGATAGCTTCTAAAGGGATTGATAAAGCTGTGAAAATAACAGCAGCAGTAACCGCTGTTGTAATAGATAAAACTATTGATGTAGCTTTAAACACTGCACAATATATTGAAGAAAACGCTGTGGAAACAAAAGTGCGGGTTTATGGGCAATCAGAGAAATTCTACGATAAAGATAAATATATAGAGGTTGACTATGAGGTCCTGGAGAAATAAATGGTAATATGTTAAAAAAGATACTTTAATGCAATATTAATTAATTATTTAAATAATATTACTTTGCAAATATATAGTTTAGTGATATAATTTATATGAGAGTAAATGTGAAATATGAAATATTGCTAAAAAAAAATGAGAGCTACACTAACCAATCTGTTAAATAATGGATTAATTAGTGTGGCTTTTTGTGTTTAACGACATTTCAGAAGGAAAGCCTTCCGCTTATATAAGGGCGAGTTCAATACTATAACAAAGAGAAAACTTCAGTGGGAGTATAAATCTCCTTCTGAAGTCGCTAATATTGTAGCGACCCAGGAGATGATTTAATGACATTTCAAAATATAAATAGGGGATGAAGTTATGATAGTAGAAAATTTTAAGTTTAAAGATAAGGGTGACTTAGAGATATTTGTGTACAAATGGCTACCTGATGTGAACGTACAAATTAAGGGGGTAGTTCAGATAGCTCATGGAATGGCAGAGACAGCAGCTAGGTACGAAAATTTTGCAAGTGCGCTAACAAATGATGGGTTCATTGTTTATGCTAATGACCATAGAGGGCATGGAAAAACTGCAGGCGAAGTCCGAAAACTAGGAGAATTAGGTGATGATGGATTTAATTCGATGGTTGAAAATATGCATGAACTAAATGAGAAGATTAAAGAAGAAAATCCTAATTTACCTATATTTTTATTTGGGCATAGTATGGGATCTTTCTTAACACAAAGATATATTTGTTTATATGGAAGTGGATTAAAGGGGGCAATTATTTCAGGATCCTGCGGCAAACAGGGAATTATTATAGATATAGCAAGACTAATAGCAAAAAGAGAGATTAAGAAAAATGGAAAAATTGCAAAAAGCAAGAAACTAGATAGGTTATCTTTTGGAAGGTATAACAATTCTTTTAAACCAAATAGAACAGCATTCGATTGGTTAAGTAGGGATAACAAACAAGTAGATAAATATATAGACGATCCATTCTGTGGGACGGTTTTTACAACGGGATTTTTCTATGATTTTTTAGGTGGACTAAAGGGTATAGCTGACGACAAGGAAATTAAAAATATTCCTAAAGATTTACCCATTTATATTTTCTCGGGAGATAAAGATCCCGTAGGAAAGAATGGAAAGGGTGTTCTAAAACTGGTTAAGACTTATAAACGACATGGGATCAAGGATTTAACTTATAAACTTTATAAGAATGGAAGACATGAGATGCTTAATGAAACCAACAAGGAAGAAGTAATTGTGGATGTAATAAGATGGATTAAGGAACATTGAGTTTATTATAAAATAGTAAAAGCAACAGGAGACATGGGTATTGTCTACTGTTGCTTTTAATTTTAAGAAATATCTATTGAAAATTTAATTTAACTTAATAACTTCTGTAGAGTGAACTTGTGAATATTATATGTTTACAACTTGCAAACGTCAATATATTAATTAAGATTTATTTAATATGGCACTAAGAATATAAAGGGAGTTGCCTACGTCATGATAACTTTGCTTTAGTTCGACCTTATAGCCTAGTTCAATTGCCGAATTATATAAATGACTAAGCCCTATGCCCATATCTATACGGTTGGTGTCTTTAAGCATCTTTTTAGTTAAAATATTTCTGTTATCTAGATATAAGTCAAATTTATTATTGTTAATTGATAATTTCCAAGGTTGAGAGTTAATTGCAGAGGGGGCATCAATAAGTGATTGTATTATAGTTTCATATTGATTTTCATAATCACCAGTAACTAGTTTGATTTTATCAAATCTCTTTCTATTTACAACTGGTTTTAATTGAGAAGTTGGGTACCCAAAAGCAACTAAAATTATATAACTTTGTTTGTCTTTTACTTTGAATATTGTTTTAAATAACTCCTGTTTAATCGCACTTCCTAACCAACAAGTTCCAATACCAAGCTCTGTTAACTTAAGAACTATTTCCTCACCAATGAAGCCTATATTATCTAAATGACCTTCCTTAATTTCGGAAGTAAAGGCTAAATAATGTGGAGCTTTAACTTTTGTATATTTGGAAATAAGACCTTTAAATGTATCCGTAATTTTTTCACCATCTTCAATTAGTAATACTTCCATAGGTATATTGTCAAACAAAGGTTTAGCATCATTTATAATAGTTTTAATCTCTTGCAAATGTTCCCCGGATATTTTTTTATCTTTATAATTTCTTATGGATTTTCTTAAATTTATAGCTTGTATCATAATAAATTCCTCTACTTTATCTAAATTTTCGACTGCTATTTAATATTACAGCATTGAATATGATGAACGGCTGCACAGGTGACAATTAAACTCTAGACAATGCTTTTTTGCTGCCGATTACAAGTACTAAGACAAAGACAGAAGTCAGGGCTATAGTTCCCCCAGGGGCACAGTTTATGTAGTAAGATATAAGAAGTCCTAAAATTATGTCAATAAATCCGAACATTATTGAGTAAAGTAGGGTATGCTTAAAACCTTTATTGAGCTGCAGTGATGTTGCTACAGGTAACGCTATCATAGAGGACATAACAAGTATTCCAAGTATTCTTAGCGATGCTGAAATAGTAGCGCCTACGAGTAGCGCAAAAACATAGTTAATCACCTTAACTTTTACACCAGAAACCTTAGCACCCTCTTCATCGAAGGTAATATATAATAATTGATTATATAAAGAAAGTAGAGTTACTATAGAAATAATACTAAGTACAAGCATTATGTATAAATCATTTTTTGTAACAGTCAGAATGCTTCCAAATAAATAAGAATTAACATTGGCACCTGCTTTGCCTGTACTTACTAAAGTTATACCAACACCTACACTAAATGTAAGTAAAATTGCCAAAATCAATTCTGCGTATTTTTTATAATAATCTCTTAAAAATTCAATAGATAAACCGCATAGAGCTGTAAAAACAAAAGCACAAATTATGGGGTTATATCCAAGAACTAAGCCAATAGCCACCCCAGCGAAGGAGGCGTGCGACATAGTATCTCCCATCATGGAATACCTTTTTAATACAAGAAAAACCCCTACAATTGGGAACAAAATAGAAATTAAAACTGATGCAATTAAAGCATTTTGCATAAAACCATATTCAAACATAAAGTAATGTTACCCCCTTTCTTCATTTAATTTGTTTTTATAATTATGTATATTATAAAGTATTCCGCTACCATTACCCATTTCAAAAATATTAGTTGAATTATCTAATGCAGCTTTTAAATTATGTTCTACAGAAACAACTGTAATACCTAGGTTTTTATTTAAGCCTTTAATAATTCTATATATATCTTCCATACTTTGAATGTCTACACCAGTAGAAGGCTCATCTAAAATTAATAACTCAGGGTCACCAATTAAACTTCTAGCAATAAAGATTTTTTGTTGCTGACCTCCAGAAAGATTTCCAATAAGCGTATGAGTATGACTTTCCATACCTACAGCTTGCAGACTTTTTAAAATTAAACTTTTATCTTTAAGCTTTAATACTTTCCTGTGGCAATTTAGCATCTCATAAACTGTTATAGGAAACTGCGCATTAAAATTTTCAACTTTTTGCGCTACATATGCGATTTTAGAAGTAAATATAATAATTTGACCACTATTAGGTTTTAATAAGTTCAATATTAATTTAACTAAAGTACTCTTGGCACTACCATTTTCACCTAGTATTGAGACGTAGCTACCTTTTTCAATTTTAAGATTAACCTTATCTAATATATATGGCTTTGAATTTGTATATGTAAAACATAAATTTTTTATGTTAATCATGTAAATCCTCCTCACTAATTCTTTCAGTTAACAACTATTAATTATTACAAAATTAACTATGCAAAAGGCAATAATAATATGTGCACAAAAATAGTAGCAACAAATAGTATACACCCAAATGCGAATAACTTGCAATAATCTCTTAGTGTTATTGATAAATATGTAGATTGCAATATAAAATGTCCGAAATTTTCAAGAAAAATATAATGTTAAGTTGTAATGGTTTTCTGTTCCATCATATTGGCAGATAAACCGTTGAAAATCCTTCTTGGATAATTGTTGATCCAGTGCTGTATTCGCATAATTTGTTTTTTAGAGAATGCTGAAATATCCACACCTTTTGGGATAAATCGTCGTATCATTTTATTGATATTTTCGTTTGTGCCTCGCTCCCATGAACTATATGGGTGAGCATAATACACTTTAGTTCTCTTTCGTTTATTTCTTACTGAGTTCTCAATACCCTCGAAATCAAGGTTCTCACAGCCGTTATCACAGGTGATTGTTTTAAATGTTTTCGAGAATAACATTCCCATTTTACGCTCCAATTTGTCCAATTCTTTCACGACAGCCGCCTGTGATTTAGATGGTATTTTAAAGACTAACTCCTTACGAGTTACTCTTTCACTTAACACCATCAAGACAGTTTTTGTACCCTGTTTGCCAACTACAGTGTCCATTTCCCAGTGGCCTATCTCATCACGTGCAGCTACCGCTGCAGGTCTCTCCGATATGCTAGTTCCTTTGGTATTGTTATACGCTGATCTTATTTTTTTATAGTTTCTCTTTTTAGCATTCTTTTTAACAGGCAGATCTTTGTTACTTATATTTAAAAACAAATTATTATCCAAATAGTTATACACAGTTTTGAAGCAAATAGTTGTTTCAAATTGTAGATCTTTATTTGTGATATTTTGAATAGCTGCATACGGAGATTCGCCATCTATACCAATAGCTTTTTCTAAGTACTTCACCAATTTATGATCTTTTCCTATTTTTAATGCAGGACCTTTAGCGGTACCTTGTTTGTCATGCTCTGACTGCCCAATTTCTGCGCTATATTCCATGCGAGTGGTTAAGTCACTATTCAATAGTTCTACAATTCCTTTAGCAATTTCACGCCTTATTGTACGTTCTGAACGCCCACCTATTTGCTCCGCAATACGAGTTGAATTAAGTCCCATTTTGTGTAAAGCTTCTAACTTTATGCGTTCCTCGTATGTTATGTGTTTACCTTTTCTGCTCTGTGTGATAAAATCTAATTGACTCATTTGAAATCCTCCCGTATATGTTGGTTTAGTCACTTAACATTATACAAGAGTATTTCTCTTGAGTCTTTATTTTTTGTTACTCTTCGGTCATTTCATTATACAACTTACCTGTTATTGATAAATAAATATATTAATATTTTTCATAAAATTTATATAATTGGTAAAACTGTATATGGCGATACTTAATTTAAAAGTATATATAATATTGTTTAAGTATCTACCAATAAGAGATACATGTTTATATGTATTAAGAAAGGTAGTGTTATTTTGAATAAAAACGAAATCTCAGCTCATGTTATTAGTAGAGTAGCGAAAGACAATCAAGGAGAAATTACAGCTTACGAACTTGAAAATGGAGAAATAGTTTCAAAAGAACAAGCAGTGCTGCTTGCAAAACAAGGAAATATAAGTGGAGTATCTGTCTCAACTTCAAAAAAAGGTGAAGAATTTTTAAAAAGTCTACCTGATCAAGATAAATCCAATAATTTAGACAATTTACCAGTTATAGATGATAATGATATCTATTAAAAACATTAAAAAACAGGGATAACGAATGTCCCTGTTTTTTAATGTTTTTAATGAGGGACGGTTAACAACTAATTCACATTAGTTGTTAACTGTAATTTATATCCAAAAAGTTTTTCCTTTGAAAAAGGGGGAAGGTGTGTTTAAATGTGTTAATATTATGTAATAACTATATAAGCAGGAGGGTAAACAAATGGTATTGCTAAACAACACATTACAGTGCATTAAACCACTAAATAAAGAGGCTATGAAAAAAGCGTGGGATAGACTTGATAGTTTATCAAAACCTATAGGAAGTCTTGGTGAAATAGAAAATATTATAGCTAAGATGGCAGGGATTACTGGAGACATACATAATAAAATTAATAAAAAGAATGTAGTTATAATGTGCAGCGATAATGGAGTGGTGGAAGAAGATGTGTCTAACTGTCCTAAAAACGTAACGGCTATAGTTACTAATAATTTCACTAAAAAAATCACGGGTGTATATGTTTTATCAAAATTTGTTGGAAGTGAGATTACAGTTGTAGATATAGGCGTTGATGCAGACTTTAACAATCCTAAAATTGTAAATAAAAAAATTGCATATGGTACCATGAACATGATGAAGGGGCCCGCAATGACTAGGGAGCAAACAATTAAAGCTATAGAGGTTGGAATCGATACAGTTGATGATTTAGCGCGTAAGGGGTATGATTTGTTTGGTACCGGGGAAATGGGGGTAGGAAATACTGCCACAAGTGCAGCAATTTTGAGCGTTCTTTCAGGACTTGAAGTAGAGGTGTCAGTAGGTAAAGGTTCAGGAATTACGCAGGAGCAATTTATTAATAAAAAGAGGGTAATTAAGAAAGCTATTGAAGTAAATAAACCAGATAAAAATGATGTTATCGATGTACTTTCAAAAGTTGGAGGATTTGATATTGCGGGACTATGTGGGTGCTTCCTGTCAGCTGCGAAGAATAGGGTGCCTATTGTTATTGATGGATTTATAGCCTCAGCAGCTGCATTATGTGCTTATAGACTAAACCCATTAGTGAAGGAATATATATTTGCATCTCACTTATCTGCGGAACCGGGGGCAGCTTTTATAATGAAGGAAATAGGATTAAAACCTATGCTTAATTTGAACATGAGACTGGGGGAAGGGTCAGGTTGTCCACTTGCTTTTAATATAATTGAGGCGGCGCTTTTCACTATGGATAATATGGGGACATTTGAAGAGGCAACGCTTGATAGTAAAAAGTATATAGATATAAGGGAGAATACCGTAGGGTAAAATTTAGGTGTGAGAATTTATGAATATTTATTTGTTAAGACATGGCCAGACTGAAGAAAATAGAAAAGGGTCTTATTATGGTAATTTGGATATAAGTCTAAATGAAATTGGCATAGCTCAAGGCAATAAGGCTAAAGATTTCTTTGATGGCATAAAATTAGATAGAGTATACGTTAGTGATAAAAAAAGAACTTTAGAGATGGCAAAGTTAGTTTTAGGACAACAGGAAATTGCAGTTATACAAGATAATAGAATAAATGAAACTGATTTTGGAGATTTTGAAGGGAAAACATACGAGGAAATTAAAGTTTCATATCCCCAACAGTGTATTTGTTGGCAAAATAATTGGAAAGAATTTGTACCTCCGAATGGAGAAAGTTATATTAAACTATGTGAAAGAGTTAAGAACTTTATGGAGCATATTAAAAAGATAGAATGCGATAATATTTTAATATGCGCTCATTCGGGAGTCATAAGAGCTATATATTGTTATATTATGAATGAAAATATAGATTTGTTTTGGAAATTTGGTTGTAAAAATGGGGATATAAGCATTATAAAATATGAATATGGTAATTTATATATTGATGCTATTATTCATAATGCATAGTTAGAAAATTGATTTGAGGTATATTTAGTTCTTGACGATTAACTTTAAAATTAAAATAAACATTACTATTTAGGAAAGAGGTGAGCTTTGCAAGGACCAGTCTTTGCGAGCAAATAAAATGAGAGAATATTTAAATGATTTTTTACTGTTTTTCCAATTCTTCACACGGATACCTATAAATAAAAGTTTAAACTGTGACAAGGAAAACTTTAGGCGGGGATCTGTATTTTTTCCGGTGGTAGGATTATTTATAGGAATTGTCCAGTGGATAACTTATTATATATTAATAAAAGTGCTGCCAGTAGATATTACAGCAATATTTGTAGTTATTATACCGATAGTTATTACTGGAGGATTACATGTGGATGGACTTGGAGATACTTGTGATGGTTTCTTTTCGTTTAAAGGAGACAAACATAAAATAATAGAAATTATGAAGGACAGCACAGTAGGCACTTATGCAACTATTGCTATAGTATTTGATATGTTAGCACGATATGCAGCGGTCTGCACTATCATAGGAAAGAATTTACCACTCATATTAATTGCAACGCCAATAATTGCAAGATTTACCGTTGTTTTTATATCTTTTATTGGTAAGAATGCTAAAGAAACAGGCTCGGGTAATATATTTATTGGAAATATTGACATCAAAAGGGTGGTAATTTCAGGTATTATAACTATTGTATTTGGAACCTTATTAATAGGATTTAACAAAAGTGTTATATTGATACTATCAGCGTTACTTTTAAGTTTTCTATTTAATAAGTTTTGCGAGAGTAAAATTACGGGACTTACGGGAGATAGCTTAGGAGCTAATAATGAATTAGTTGAAATTCTAACTATGATCTTATTTATAGCAATAAGTTAAGATAAGATAATGGGGACGGTTAACAATTATTTATATTATAATTGGGTGCAAGTTGTTTATGGAAACTTGTACCTTTTTATCGTTGAATTAATTTATTGAACACTAATTTTAATTATTTTTATATTATACATAAGTAAAATGTATATTTTTGATACTTGTCCATGTTTATTAAATGCATATATCCATCTGTTATTCTAATCTTTTTTATTTAATATAACAGATTTAATAAATAGGTAGGTTAAAGTAAATAATTAGAATGAATTTTAATGATTGTCATTAAGTTATTAATGATAATATTGAAGATTATATTAATAAATTATTACTAAGCATAACGTTTAATAAAATCCATGATAATATTCTCATATTTATCTTCTGTTCCAATTAATTCGATGCCAATAGTGCTTAATTTTGATACTCTAGCCTGTGTAATGTTTCCAAGAGTGCTGGATATATCGCTAGATTTAAAATTACAGAGGCTCCTCATTAGAACAACGGTTAAGGCTTTTGCCCGTACAAGCTTTCTGCTGTACTTCATATAAAGATGAGTTTTTGATACATTCATCTTTGACGCTATATATTCTATTATATCTTCTGGCTTAAAGTTCCTTACAAGTATTTTTCGTTCACATTTATACTCTGATTTTTCATCTTTAAATTCTATTTCTTGTTTTAATTTTTCTCCATTACAGCGAAAGACAAGATTATAGTAATTCTTTCTTGCATTTTTTAGGTTATTACCAAAAGAGCTCATAATAAATCCATAATCAACTAATTTAAAAGAATCATGTCTTTTTCCTAAAAATATGGCTAGACTAGAAAAAGCATATTTTTCAGGACAATTTTTATATTCATCTATATCCGTAGGATTATTGTGTATATATAGAGATAAAGTCTTCAAATATCGTTCATTATTAACTATTTTACTCTTAAATCTATCTTTAAAAAGATGTCCTTCCCTTTTATATTTTTTATTAAAGTACATTGCATAAGAAAAATTTATTCCATGCATTGCCTTTGATATATCAGTACCATTAGCATCAATCATTAAATGAGAATGGTTATCCATAAGACAGTAACCGTAGATTTTAAAATTATAGAGATATTTATACTTTTTTACAAGTGATAAATACTTGTTCTTATCCTCATCATCCTTGAATAAATTTATTTCGCTGATACTTTTGCACATAATATGAAATATCGAGTCATCTGTTTTTTCTCTTGCCTTTCTTGGCATTAAAATCACCCTTCCTCATAGATTTTTATTTGAATTATTGCCTATGAATCGGGATGATATTCATAATCTTAAGCTAATATATACATATAAATAATTTAAATAGTTGTTAACCGTCCCTAACTATTTTTCTGAATCATTTTTTTGCCTATTAAACTAAGGAGACACTCTAAATATTGACAGTACGGCTTAAATATAATAAACTAGAATTAATAGAGAATTGAATATGATTTTAGGTGCCTTGAAATAGGTGAAAAGGGAATGCGGTTTAAATCCGCAGCAGCCCCCGCTACTGTAATTGATGAAAAACTTTTAAATGCTACTTCGTAAATTAAAAATGAGGAAGGATAATTAAAGGAAGAATCAAAAGCCAGGAGACCTGCCTAAATGATGTTAACAAGCTTTCGGAGGGAAAGAACTATTTAATTATGGATTAATTAAAAAGTAGTCGCTATCGTATGCGTACTATTTTTTTTGTTTTAAAAAGCATTATATGTAAATGTTATGATAGATTTCGGAAAATATTTAGCAAGGTGGATGATCGAAATGAAGAAGGCAATTTTAATTGTAAGTTTTGGAACAACACATGAAGATGCAAGAAAAGTAACTATCGATGCAATAGAAGATAAAATAAGACATACTTTTGAAGAGTATGATATAAGAAGAGCATTTACTTCACATATTATTCTTAGAGTACTTAAGAATAGGGATAATATTCATGTAGATACTCCAGAAGAAGCTTTGGAAAAGTTAAAAAGCGAAGGATATAATGAGGTAATTGTTCAGCCTTTGCATGTTATTCCTGGAGTAGAATTTGATTATATAAATAATGTAGTTAATAGATACAAAGAATGTAAAGCATTTAAAAATATCTTAATAGGAAGACCTCTTTTATGTTTTAAGGGAGAAGAAGCAGGCGTGCCAGATGATTACTCAATAATGGTGGATGCTCTATCAAAGCAATTGCAACCAATGGATACAGTAATTTTGATGGGGCATGGTACAAACCATATTGCAAATGCAGTATATTGCTGTTTTGAAAGCGTTTTAAGGGATAGAGGTTTTAACAATGTACATGTAGCAACCGTGGAAGGGTATCCAACTTTGGAAAGAGTAATACCTAATGTTACTACTCAGAGTATTAGCGAAGTCACTTTAATGCCACTACTGCTTGTAGCAGGAGACCATGCCAAGAATGACATGGCGGGAGATGCAGAGGACTCCTGGAAGAGTATTTTAGAGGCAAAAGGGTTTAAAGTTAAAATATATCTGAATGGGTTAGGAGAAAATAGTGACGTTCAAGACATTTATATACAGCACATTAATGATGTAATTAATGAAAAGTTTAAGAATGTAGGGAAAACACATAAGGGAAATTAAAATTCTTCGTAAGTTATAAGTAACTAAAGTACGGTAGATGAGAGTTACAAGTAGAAAGGAAGGTATTCAATGATACATGGTGGAGATGTTTATACTAATGGATTACTTGAGGGGCGAGAATTAATAGATTACAGTTCTAATATTAATCCATTAGGGGTTCCTAAAAGTTTCACTGATAACATTAGTGAAGCCGTAGATGCTTTAACAAGATATCCAGATATTCAATATAGGGAGGTATTGAAAGAATTAAAAGAATACATTGATTGCCCAAAAGAATATTTTGTTTTAGGAAATGGGGCTGCAGAAATAATTGACTTAGTTATAGCTTGTCATAAAAATCTACTAATTGTGGTGCCATCTTTTGTAGAGTACGAAATTGATGCTAAAAAGTGGAATTGTAGTATAGAGTATTCTTATTTAAAAGAGAAGATTAATGAGAATACCTTATTAAAGCATGAATATGCTGAGCTTTCCTATGATTATGAGGATATTCTTAATAGATTACAGAGTGTAGAAGGTGTGGTTTTAGGTAATCCGAATAACCCCAATGGCAATATCATAAATAAGGCTGAGTTTCAAAAAATTCTTGAATATTGTGAATGTAACGACAAAGTCATAATAATAGATGAGGCTTTTATAGAATTTACTGGAGATTCACAGCACAGTTTCAGTGAAAAAGTTAAAACATACAAATGTTTATTTATAATAAGAGCATTAACCAAATTTTTTGCGATGCCTGGTATAAGGTTTGGGTATGGAATAAGTAGTAACGTAGACCTATTAAAAAAAGTTAAAGAAAAACAAAACCCCTGGAACATAAACTGTTTTGCAGAAATGGCTGCACGTCATGTGTTAAAAGATAACGTTTATATTGAAAAAAGCAAAGAGTGGATAAGAGCGGAAAGGCCTAGGTTTATAAGATCACTTGAAAATATTTCATTTATAGATAAAGTGTATTTAACCTATGGAAATTATGTATTATGCAAATTAAAAGGACTAGACTCAGGGACACTTTATAAACTATGCCTAGCTCAAGGATTTGTTATAAGAAAAGCAGATAATTTTAGAGGACTAGATAAACAATATGTAAGGCTTGCTATTAAGGATAATGATAGGAATGGAAAATTGATTCAGTGTTTGAAAAACTTAGAATTGATAGTGAAAACATTAGGGACAGTTAACAACTAATTGCACATTAGGGGATAGTCCGCAAAAGGATGTGAATATAAATGAAGAGTATAGTCATAGCTTCAGATTCAAGTGGTGGTGGTAAGACCACAGTAACACTCGGAATTATGAAAGCGTTTAAAAATAGGGGATTTGAGATACAAGGGTATAAAGTAGGACCTGATTATATAGACTCAGCTTTTCATACAAAGATAACAGGTAAAGGTTCAAGAAATTTGGATTTGTATCTTATGGGAGAGGCGGGAGTTAAGGCTAGCTTTTCTAGAGGATGCGGAGAATTGGGTGTAGTCGAAGGTGTAATGGGTTTATATGATGGAAAAGGCATAAATACATCCTATTCTACGTATCACGTGTCAAAGGTTTTAGACTTGCCGATCATACTTGTATTGTCTCCAAAGGCTCAGGTAGCAACCCTCTGTGCAGAAATTAATGGAATAGTAAATTTTAAAGATGCGAATATAAAGGGCATAATACTAAATAATATAACAGAAAATTATTATAAGTTACTTAAGGCAGCAATTAAAGAAAACTGTAACTTGAAAGTGTTAGGCTATCTTCCAAAAGATGAACGATTAAGCTTAAAAAGTAGGCACTTAGGGCTAATTCAAAGCAGTGAAACAGAGGATTTAGATGAGAAAATTGAAATCTGTGCCAAGTTATTAGAAAAGCATTTGGATATGGATTTATTGTTAGAACAATTTAAAGAAAGTGAAAGGCATATAGATGATTTCCATGTGGAGAATAAGGGGAAAAGGATAGCGGTAGCCTATGACAAGGCCTTTAGTTTTTATTATAAAGAAAATTTAGAGCTTCTAGAGGAAATGGGACAAGTTATATATTTTAGTCCAATTAAAGATAAGAAGCTACCCAGTAATATTGATTTTCTTTACATAGGTGGAGGGTACCCTGAGGTTTTTATAAAGGAGCTATCTGAAAATACATCAATGCTTGGCAGTATAAAAAAAGCTCTTGATAATGGGCTACACTGTTACGCCGAATGTGGAGGATTAATGTATCTTACTGAGGGAGAAAAACTGCAAGGCGAAGAAAAAATATCACATAATACCGTTGGCTTTTTTAAGGGGTATTACACCTTAACAAAAAAGCTTCAGAACTTTGGGTATGCAGAAATAAAGGTAGGGGTAGAAAATAATATTTTACCACAAAATATGAGTATAAACTGTCATGAGTTTCATAAATCTATTGTTAATTTATCTGAAGAAAAGGTATTTAAGCTTTCTAAAGAGGGTTATGATGGATATGAGAAAAATTGGAAATGCGGATATGTTAAAAAAAATACTATGGCAGCTTATGGACATGTGCATTTTTGGGGAAACTTACAATGGTTTAAGGAGATTTTCAAATAGATTAATTAGTTGCTAACCGTCCCTACCTATGAACACTTATTTAAATTAAAAGAAAAGGAGATTAAAATATGGATTATATAAAGATTCCTATGGATATAGAAAAAAAAAGCTTCGAAATTATTGGACAAGAAATGGGAGAACATAAATTTTCTGACAAAGAGCTTTCAATAATCAAAAGAGTAATACATACTACAGCAGATTTCGATTATAAAAACATAGTTTATATTAGGGATGGAGCTATTGATGAGGCTGTAGAGTTACTTAAAAATGGAGCTACCATTTATACTGATACAAAAATGGCACTGGCAGGTATAAACAAAAAAGCTCTTAAAGATTTAAATTGTAAGGCTTTATGCTATGTAAGTGATGAAAAAGTGGCAGAGATAGCAAAAGCGCGTCACATAACGCGGTCTATGGCAGCAGTTGAAAAAGCGGTAGATGATGGAGTAGAATTTTTCATATTTGGTAATGCACCTACAGCTTTGTTTAGATTAAAGGAACTAATCGAGGAAGGAAAGTGTAATGCTAAATTTATATTGGCAGCACCTATAGGTTTTGTTGGAGCAGCAGAATCTAAGAAAGAAATTGAAAAATTAGATCTGCCAATGATAACAGTGCGAGGAAGAAAAGGTGGAAGCACAGTAGCTGCATCCATTTTAAATGCACTGATGTACATGATAGTAGATAGGAGTTAGTAATCCGCTAGAGTTTCATAGTTATTAGGCATTTTGAAATAAATGTTAGGTATCTTTAAATGAATAAGAAACTTAACAGGGGGTACGTAATAATGCTGAATTTATATGTTAATAGTAATGGAAAAAAGCTTAGATGTGGATATACCACTGGTTCTTGTGCTGCTGGGGCAGCAAAAGCTGCCACACAAATTTTATTTTATGATACCGAAATAGACGAGATAAGGATAGATACTCCAAAGGGTATAGAATTATTGCTACCAATATCTAAGGTAGCAAAGGGAGAAAATTTTGCTGAGTGTTGTATTATAAAAGATGCGGGGGATGACCCTGATGCAACTAATGGTATAGAAATTTGGGCAAGGGCTGAAAAAGCAGAATCAGTATATACATTAAAAGGTGGAAAAGGTGTAGGGATAGTTAGAGGAGAAGGATTATATGTACCCAAAGGGGAATGGGCAATAAACCCAGTACCTAGAAAAATGATAGAAAAAGAAGTAAAAGAGGTGCTTCCTAAGAACTCTGGGATTACAATAACTATATTTGTACCTAAGGGAGAAGAAATAGCCAAGAAAACATTTAATCCTAGACTTGGCATTGAAGGTGGTATATCAATACTCGGAACAACAGGAATTGTGACACCAATGTCAGAAGAAGCTCTCACACAATCTATACATATAGAAATATGTCAAAAGGTAGCTGCGGGGCATAAAAATCTTACCTTAGTTTTTGGTAACATGGGTGAGGATGTGGCTGCACAGGTAGGCCTTAAAGTTGACAATATAGTAATGATTTCAAATTTCATAGGATTTGCACTAAACAGCTGTATGGAAAAGGAAGTAGAAAGTGTAATTTTAGTAGGACATATAGGAAAGGTAAGTAAAATTGCAGCGGGATGTTTTCAAACTCACAGTAGAGTATGTGATGTGAGGCTTGAAGTAATAGCTTTAGAACTGGCGTTGGCTGGAGCACCTACGCAGCTTATTACACAGGTATATAAGGAAAAAACTACTGAAGGAGCAATAAAGCTAGTAGGTGAAAATTATAAGGATATATATGAAAACATTGCAAATAAGGTAAAGCGAAGATTATTCCAGTATACTTATGAAACAATTCCGGCAGAGGTTATTATGTTTTCTATGGATAAGGGAATTCTCTGTGACACAAGAAAGAATAGTTATAATGGTTAAAATGATTAGGGACAGTTAACAACTAATAGATGAATAAATAATGAAAGGTAGCAGAGTATATGGTTTATATAGTGGGGATTGGGCCTGGAAGCCCTAAATATATTATTCCTTTGGCAGTAGAGACTATAGAAAAGGTTGATGTAATCATAGGATTTGAAAGAGCTGCAATGAGTATACCAAAGATTAATGTCGAAAAGATAGTAGTGAAAACATTAAAGGATATTATGAATTTTATAACAGAAAACATAGAGAAGGATATCGCAATAATAGCATCAGGTGATCCATGCTTTTATGGTATCACAAATTATATAAAGAGTAATTTTAAAAGCAAAATAGAAATAGTACCTGGTATAAGTTCTTTTCAATACTTAATGTGTAAGCTCCAAAAGCCGTGGCAAAACGCTTATTTAGGTAGTATGCATGGAAGACGAGAAGAATTCATAAAAATAGTGCGGGAACACGAGATATCTGTGTGGCTTACGGATAAAAGTAATTCGCCACAGGCTTTATGTAGAAAGCTCTATGAAAATAATATTAAAGCCACAGCATATGTTGGGGAAGAATTATCATACGAGGATGAAAGAATAATAAAAGGTACAGTGGAAGAAATTAAGGAAAAAACTTTTAATGACCTTAGTGTGGTTGTTATAGAAAATTTAAATTAAGTAAGACACATAAAAATAAACAATAATATTGATTTGTTTGTGCTTACTTAGATATGGGGGATTAAACATGGCAAAATTATATGGTGTAGGGGTAGGACCAGGAGATAAGGAATTACTTACAATAAAAGCAATAAAAACTATTGGAAAATGCGATGTAATAGTAGTGCCTAGTGCTATGAATGGAGGCAAAAGTATAGCACATGAAATAGCAGAAGAGTATATTAATAAGGACTCTGAGGTGCTAGTTAAGCATTTTCCTATGGGGGGAGAAGAGCAGGAATCTAAAATATATGAAGCATTTAAAGCTGTTGAAGAAAAGCTAAAAGCTGGGAAAGATGTGGCTTTCTTAACTATAGGCGACCCGTTTGTATATAGTACATATATATATCTTTTAAATTATATTATGGAAAGCGGATATGAAGTTGAAACAATTCCAGGTATAACATCATTTTGTGCTTGTGCGAGTATTGCAAATGAGTATTTAGTAATTGGTAATGAGCCTCTTTTAATACTTCCAGCATCTAGGCTTGATACTATAAAGGATGAAAAATTCTTAGTAATTATGAAGGTTTATAAAGTAGAAGAGGAAGTAATAAATCATCTAGAAGCAAAGGGATATAGCTATGTATATGTTAAAAAAGCAGGTAGGGAAGGACAAGAAGTTCTAAGAAGCCGTTTGGATATATTAAAAAATAAAGAGTACATGAGTTTAATAATTGCTAAGAAGGAATAGGGTAGGGACAGGTAACAACTAATTAAGCGGGGACGGTTAACAACTATATCAATAATAATTAATAAGGGATAGGTGGATTTTATGGTTTATTTTATAGGTGCAGGGCCAGGAGATGTGGATTTAATAACAGTTAAGGGAAGAAATATATTATCTAGTGCAGATGTAGTTATATATGCGGGATCGCTTGTGAGTGCTGAGCATATGACTTTCTGTAAGGAAGATGCAGTAATTCATAATTCCGCTTCAATGACACTCGAAGAAGTTATTGAGGTTATGAGAAAGGCACATATTGAAAATAAAAATGTAGTAAGACTACATACTGGAGACCCAGCTATATACGGAGCTATAAAAGAACAAATGGATGAGTTAGATAAACTAAATATAGATTATTCAATAGTACCAGGAGTAAGCTCCTTTTCAGCAGCAGCTTCTGTTATAAAAAAAGAATTCACACTTCCAAGTGTAACTCAAACTTTAATTTTAACAAGAGTAGAGGGTAGAACCCCAGTACCTGAAACAGAAGATTTAGAAAAACTTGCATCAGTTGGAGCATCTATGGCTATTTTTTTATCTATAAGTATGATAGACAAGGTAGTTGCAAAGCTTAAAGCAGGTTACGGAAGGAATGTTCCAATAGCTGTGATTGAAAGGGCTACTTGGCCAGATGAAAGAGCTATTATTGGGAATTTAGATGATATAGCAGAAAAGGTAAAAATAGCTAAAATAACAAAATGTGCTCAAATTCTTGTAGGCGATTTTATAGATTGTGAATATGAAAAGAGCCTTTTGTATGACAAGACCTTTACACATATGTTTAGAGAAGGAAAAAAATAGATAGCGAAGGGGATGTAGAATTGGGTAAATTATATGTAATAGGAATAGGACCAGGTGGACTTTCTCATATGACAATAAGAGCAATGGAAGCCATTAAAGAGAGTGATATAGTTGTAGGCTATAACAAATATATAGATATGATAAAACCATTATTACAAGGCAAGGAAGTATTCTCTACAGGCATGATGGGAGAAGAAGAAAGATGCAAAAAGGCATTAGAGCTTTGCCGTGGTAAGATAGTTAGTGTAATAAGTACTGGTGATGCTGGAATTTACGGAATGGCGGGATTAATTCTTCAGCTTCGAATAGATGAGGAGGTTGAGGTTATTCCGGGAGTTACAGCATCGTCAGCTGCAGCTTCAGTACTAGGAGCACCTTTAATGCATGACAATTGTAACATAAGCTTAAGCGATTTAATGACTCCATACGAATTAATTACAAAAAGAGTAAAGTTAGCCGCAGAAGGCGATTTCATAATTTCATTATATAATCCTAAAAGTAAGGGTAGACCTCATTATTTAAAAGAAAGTATAGATTTAATAAAAAAATATAGAGAAGGAACCGTACCAATAGCCGTAGTTAAAAACGCGCTTAGGGATGGACAAGAAGTAAGTATATCTACATTAGATACCTTTGATGAAAACATAGTTGATATGCTTTCAATTGTTATAATTGGTAACAGTCAAAGCTATGTAAAAGATGGTAAGTTTATAACACCAAGAGGTTATAAGGTTTAAAAAAATTGAGGGACAGTTAACAACTTTTTAGCTATTAGTAAACTAATAAGTAAGAAAAAGTTGTTAACCGTCCCCAACTATTTTAGGATGTGAATAAAAATGATAGGTTTAATTGTAGGGACTTCAGAGGGGAAAAATATTCTTGCAGGACTGAATGGGTTTACAGAGGATATTTTCATCTCAACAGCTACGGCTTATGGCGCAGAGCTTTTGAAAAATTATAAATATAAAATTTTCAATGAAAAACCATTAGACCTTTCAGGGTTAATGAAAGTCATACGATTACATGATATTAAAATATTAATTGATGCATCTCACCCTTATGCTCTAGAAATTACTGAAAATGCAATGGAAGCATGTAAAATCTATGGAGTACAATATGTTAGATATGAGAGGCCATCAGTTGTGGAAAAATTTAAGAAAAATAAAAATGTTATTGTGGTGGAGGATTATGATAGTCTATATACACAGCTTACAAAAGTAGAGGGAAATATTTTAAATACCACTGGTAGCAGAAATATAGATAAAATTCTAAGTTTTAATTTAAATAATAGGATAATACATAGGGTTTTACCTTCTGTTAAGGTTCTAGAAGAGATTTTAGAATTAGGAATAAGAGTTGAGGATATAGTGGCGATGAAGGGTCCTGTAGGCTATGAATTAAATTGTGGCTTTATTAAAGAATACAAGGCTAAGGCAATACTCATGAAGGATAGCGGAGTTCAAGGTGGAACTTACGACAAAATAAAAGCAGCTATAGATAATAATATACCAGCGTTTATAATAGGAAGAAAACCAATGGTATATTCACAGGTGTTTTATAGTGAAATAGAACTTATAAAATATATATCGGAATTAACGATGTAAAAATTAGTTTATACAAACCCCTTTAGTTTAATATTAGCTAAAGGGGTTTATAATTATGTATTATTTAAATTCATTAACTGTCTCACATACCTGTATGCATACATTTGTAGTTATTTGTACAAACTAATTAAAATGATTGTGGATGTATCACTATTGATACACATATATTATAGTGATATAATATTGATATTATGTAATGTAGGAGGATTTAATTTGAATAAAATAGCGTTGATTACAGACACTACAAGCGATTTAAGTAAAGAAACAATAGAGAAATATAATATAAATGTATTACCCTTTAGGATTATCTATTCTGATAGAGAATATTTGGATAATATAGATATATCGCCACAAGAAGTTTACGATAATATGAAAACAGAAGTACCTACATCCTCTTTGCCATCAATGAAGGATATGGAAGAACTGTTTTTGAAATTAGAAGAAGAAGGATACACTCATGTTATAGCAATAACTTTATCTACTGGGTTATCAGGTATATTTAATGCTGTGAAGCTTACAAGTGAAAATCATCCAAGTATTATTACTCATGTATGTGATTCACAATCTATAGCCCTAGGCGAAGGATTAATAGTAACGGAATGTGGAAAGCTGATACAAGAAGGAAAGAGTTTTGAAGAAATTGTTGAAGCTATTCCGTCTATTAAAAAAAGAATCCATCTATACTTTGTAGTAGGGACTTTAGAGTACTTAAAAAAAGGTGGAAGAATAGGGAAAGTTGCAGGCACAATAGCTGAGCTTTTAAACATTAAACCTATAATTTCGTTTGATGATGAAGGTAAGTATTGTACATGTGAAAAGGTAAGGGGTAGAAAGCAATCTCTTAATAAACTTGTAGAACTTACAAATAGCATTTTAGATAAAAAGAAGTGTAGGGTTTATATATTACACGGTGATGCATTAGAAGAGTCTAAAAAAGTAATGGAAAGTATAAGTCTCCATCCAAATGCTATTTCCGTAGAATTCGGAGGATATATAAGTCCTGTATCAGGGGTTCATAGTGGACCAGGTTTGGTAGGAATGGTTTGTATAGAGGAACCTTAAATAAAAATGGATGATATAGTGAATAAAGAAAGTGAGATAGACATTAGGGTGCAGGAAAAGAGGTTGTATGTTGAATACAAGAAAAAACTTTTACAGCTTCGAAAAGTTCAAAAGGAAAAAGAAGCTGTAGGTCAAGTATTCACAAAAGGGTTACTACCTTTGTACGTGCTATACATTCTAAGTTTAGGCGAAACTAATGGAAACGATATATCTCATAAAATTGGTGATAGAACAAATGGTCTTTGGATTCCTAGTACAGGCGGAATATATCCTCTTTTAAAAAAAATAGAAAAAGAAAAATTGATTATTGGGGAATGGAGTAATTCCAAGAAAGCACAGAAAATTTATAAAATCACGGTGGAAGGTAGAAGGCAGCTAGAAAATAAAAAATACCTACTACAAGATAAAATAGAAGAGGCTTTAGAAGTATTTAAAATTATTTATAGTGATTTATACAATTAAATATTATAACAAAAGAAGCTGCAGGTGAACTCACCCAAAGGGTGTATTATCACCTGCAGCTTCTTTTGAATTTCACTAACTCAAAGCTTAAGCTTTAAGTCTCCTTGACTAATCCACCCTTTCTTCCTCATAATCTCTGAGAAGAGTAGGGTTAAAACAGCAGGGGCTATAAAGTGTAGAAGTAATATTTTTAAAACTATCACCGAAGTAGGTTGGCTCCCCTGCATAGCGGCAAGGGTTCCAAACTGACCTACAAGACCGCTAGTACCCATACCTGCACCTAGAGAGTTGTTTTTCATGGAGAAAACCGTAGTAGCAAGAGGGCCGAGTATTGCACCGGCAAGTGTTGGAGGTATCCAAACCTGGGGACGTCTTATTATGTTAGGTACTTGTAGCATAGAGGTACCTAGTCCTTGAGATACTAAACCACTTATCTTATTTTCTCTATAACTAGAAACAGCAAAACCTATCATTTGAGCACTGCAACCAACAGTGGCGGCACCGGCTGCAAGGCCAGACATTTTTAGTGAAATTGCTATGGCAGCACTACTAATTGGAGCAGTAAGCGCTAAACCCATTAAAGTAGATACAGCAATACCCATTGGAATAGGCATAAGAGTTGTAGCAGAATTTATGACTGCACCAATATTCGTCATAAGAACTGAGATATAAGGGCCAACAAACTTACCGGATATACTTCCAGTAACAATAGTAACAATGGGAACTATAACAATATCAATCTTAGTTTTTCCAGACACAAAGTTGCCAAGTTCTGCACCTATTACTGCAGCAATGAAAGATCCTACTGGGCCACCACCCATATACATATATCCAAAAGCACCAGTAGCAGCGCAGGAGAACATAGTAAGTGGGGTAACTTTTAAGCCCCAAGCTATAGCCACACCAATAGCTGCGCCAACTACAGGGGATTTAACTGAAATGATTTCTGCAAACTCTTCAAGGAAAGCTAGTGCAGGTATTTTTGATAATTGACTTAGTATTAGTCCAATAATTAATGAAGCAAATAGACCTAATGCCATTGCACTCAAGGCATCTAAAAAATATCGTTTAAGGCCTTTTTTTACAACGATTTTGAATTTTTCCATGAGGTTTCCTCCTAATAAAATATATACTTTGTTAAGTTATGAATATAAATAATGTTTATAATATTATGCACATAAACGGTTATTTAACTCAGGCGCACATGTATATACTAGTGTATATACATGTGCGCCTGACAACATTATAACATCTTATTATAAACACATCAATAAGATATACAAAAAAATGACAAGCCTAATATATAGTGAATTATTAGTGAGGTTATTAGCCTATAAAGTAAAGCCTATATCTTATTTTACATAGTAATTTAAGATATAGGCTAATTTTATTTTTTTATTTAAAACTTTTAAATAAAACTTTACGTTATTATATGTAGAAGGGTGGTGATGGAATGTCGACTGATGAAGAATTAATTAAGGAAATACAAAGCGGAAATCAATATGCAATGGAAATTTTGGTTAAAAATAATTATAAATTATTGTTTTCATTTATATATAGACATATTGGAGACTATCATACATCTTACGATATTACACAAGAAGTTTTAATAAAGCTTGTTAAATCAATTAAATCTTATAAAGATGAAGGAAAGTTTAAAAATTGGTTGCTACGGATTGCAGCAAATACATGCAATGATTATTTTAGAAGTAGCGGCGCTATAAAAAATAAAAGTAACATAGAGCTTAATACAAATATAATTGATAAAAATAGCAATGTTTATGAAATAATGAGTAGGAAAATTGAGAGGCAGAAGATAAAAAATGCAATTACGACACTTCCCCAATTTCAAAGAAATGCTATAATTTTAAAATATTATCATGATTTAAAGATTAAGGATATTGCATATATAACACAAAGTAATGAATCAACAGTAAAGTCGAGACTAAAGCAAGGCATAGGAAAACTTAAACAAGTATTTGAAAGGAGTGAAAAAAATGAAAAAAGTGCCAAAGAATCTTATCGCTAAATCTCAGGTCATACCAGATAATGATGACAAGGCAGTAGAAGAGTTGCTCACGTATATGCAAAATTATACAATAGAACTCCCAGGGGAAGAGGAAATAGATGCAACGATAGAAGTTCTGAGACAATATGTACCGATAAAAAATGAAAGATTTAAAAAGTTCTGCCATATTATAAGGATGGCAGCAGGAGAAATAACTTTTATAAGTAAGATTTACTGGGTTTTCTGCACCGCAATATTCATTATAGGGTATTTTATATCTATTAATCAGATTGATCCATACATTACCATTATGGCGTTAGCGCCTTTGCCTTCTATTTTAGGTATAGTTGAGGTATTCAAAGGTCGTGACAGTGGTGTGCTTGAAATTGAACTAAGCTGTAAAATATCAGCTATTGAGATAATGCTTTCGAGAATATTAGTTATAGGAATTTACAGTATATTTATGAATACAGCACTTTCCGTCGTTCTATACATGTTTAGGAGCAATATAGATCTATGGAAGCTATCAGTACTGTGGCTAACACCGCTTACATTGGTTTCCGGAGTATCACTTTGGATAGCAATGAAAATCAAAGGAGATTATGCGGTAGCTGAGATTGTATCAATTTGGTCAATGGTAATTTTATATATGTGCATCGATAAGAAATTTGTAAATACCATTATGCAACTTGATACTGTTGCATATATGGTTATATTATCAATCAGTACATTAATGTTAGTACTACAGCTTAAAGCTTTACAAAGCAGATATAATAATATTTTTGAGAGGGGAAATCAAATTGAAATTAGTGCTTGAAAACATATCAAAACAGTACAAAGACAAATATGCGGTTAAAAATCTAAAGGTTGAACTAACCCCAGGAGTGTATGGACTTCTTGGTCCTAATGGTTCGGGGAAGACAACACTTATGAGAATAATGACGGATATTTTAAATCCAACAGGAGGAAGAGTTATTCTTAATGGTGAGGATATTAAGGTAATGGGAGATAGGTATCGGGATATTCTGGGATATTTACCGCAAAATTTTGGTATATATAAAGATTTTACTGCCCATAGGTTTCTTATGTACATTTCAGCCTTGAAGGGACTTGATACACGTTCTGCCCAAAGAAAGGTTGACGAACTGCTTGAACTTGTTAATTTGAAGGCAGTTAGTAAAAAAAAGCTGGGAACATTTTCAGGTGGAATGAAACAAAGAATAGGAATAGCACAGGCATTACTAAATGATCCTAAAATTCTTATATTGGATGAACCTACCACAGGACTTGATCCAAAGGAGCGGATAAGATTCAGAAATTTGATATCAGATATGTCAAAGGATAAAATTATAATATTTTCTACTCACATTGTTTCGGATATAGAATATATTTCAAAGGAAGTACTTCTGCTTAAAGATGGAGAGCTTATTGAAAAAGATTCTATCGATAATATTCTAAAGAATATGGAAAACAAAGTATGGAGCGCTATAGTTGAGGAAAATATGCTAAATGAGCTTAACAAGGATTTTAAAGTAGGCAATATAATGAGAAAAGAAAAAGGCATTGAAGTAAGAATAATAAGCGATGAAAAACCGTTACCTAAAGCGAAAGTTGAAGTTCCAAGACTAGAGGATTTATACATGTATTATTTTGAGGAGGAACAAACTGATGAGCAAGCTATTTAATTTAATAAAGCATGAGCTTTATAAAATTTTTTATAAGAAAAGTGTTTTAATTTCCTTGGCAGTGTTTGTAACAATTCTAATATTAAGTACAATATTGACAGGTGGTGGGAATAAAGCGATAGAGGCTAAAAATCTAGTCAAAGAATATTATAAAACTGGTGGTAATGTAACAAAACTTAGTCAAATTACGCAAAAAGAAAAAGAGGGATTATCAATCTATACAAATATCTTTAACTTAGAGGAATATAAAACAAATAATGCTGAAAATGTTGCTGAATTGCAAGATAAGTTAAATGGAATGAAGGCCAGTGGCATCACTGGATATGAGTACAAATCAAAGGTTATGGAACTTAATATGTATAAAAAAGTAAATAAAGATGCAAAGCCTTATTACTTAGGTCTTTGGGGGGATATTAATCTTATAGGTACAAGTAGCATTATTGTTGGGTTATTACTACTTTTATGTTTGGGGCTTTCAGGAGTATTTTCAGAAGAATATTCGAGTGGTATGGATGCACTTATATTAAGCAGCAAGTATGGTAAAAAAACTATAATTACTGCAAAACTCATTGCTTCATGTATCTATTCTTCTTCTATTGCTTTAATATTTGGAATTATACCGATTCTATCATCTGTTTTATGCTATGGAAATATAGAAGGTTTTGATAGCCCGATGCAAGCTTTGGGAATGTATTCTTTTAGCCCATATCAGCTAAATATATCTCAGGTATATTTATTGCAGTTCTTGATGATGTTTATAGGGATATTAGCCTTTGGGTTATTGATTTTAATGTTTTCCTCACGTATAAGGAATCTACTGGTAACGTTCTTCGTTAGTTTTGCAGCAATTATAATGCCTTTATATCTTGCTGGAAATATGGGGATTGAGCATTCTATACTTGGACTTATAAATTCATATTGCTTTTTTATAAGTCCTTCTGATTCATTACAAATGGTTAATACCTATAATATATTTGGGACACCTGTGATAAATATAGTCGCTTGTGGTATCGCTTTAATAATATTTTCTATGATTTCTATATATATTACAAAGCACTCTTTTAGAAAACATGAAGTTGTTAATTAAATTACAGTTTTTGAAGTATAGATGGAGGTGAGTTTATGGATTTAGTAAGACATGAATTATATAAAATTTTTTCGAAAAAGATAGTAATTATTGGAATAGTGATACTTGCAGGTTTCATTGTATTAATAGCTTCGCAGCTTTCTAATGTAAATAATACATTTAAAAAATATAATAATGCAATTAATACTGGTAAAAGTACAATAATGGTAAGTAATATGGAGCAGGAGATATTATATAGCACAATTTCTCGTCCTAACATATTGTGGTCAAATCACAAAGAGAAGCTTACTAAACTAAAAAATGAAATAACAAAAATTCAAAAAGTAAAGGGGATAAGTAGTTATACTTATAGGAAAAAGAACCTAGAATATAATTACCTTAAAAAGATAGGATCACCAGAAACCATCAGTTACCATAGTATATGGCCGGCTATTCTTAGAAAAAATGATATATATTGCTTTATTGCGTTTCTTATTATACTTGGAATATCTCCTATATTTTCTGAGGAATATTCAACTGGTGTTGATGCTCTAATACTAAGTAGTAAAAAAGGAAGAAATACTATAGTAAGAGCAAAAATATTAGCGGCGGTAGTATATATCATTGTTATTGCAGGTTTTGCATGTACACTTCAGACAATTTTCGATATAAGTATGCTGGGTAATTATAGCGGTGTTGCATTCCCTTTAAGCATGTTTGGACATTTTGTTCTTCAATTTCTAACTAATCTTACTGCGGGTATAGCTCTTGGTTTATTCATTTTAGTTATTTCTGCAAAAGCTAAAAATTTGCTTATTCCGGCATTCACTGGAATTGCAGCTGTTGTAGCTATAAATGTAATTGAAATTATTCAAAGTATTCTTCCAGAGTGGCTAAAGAATTTAACAGATTTTTATTATATAAGATACATTTATTCGGATTATTTGTATAAAGACTTTAAAGCGTTTAATATACTGGGATATCCTGTATTATATCCTTATCTAGCATTCTTTGTAATGTTAGTAGCATCAATAAGTTGTATATTAATGACTAAGCGCTTATTTATTAATCATAATGTTTCAGATTAAGAAATTTGGAGGATAAATATGAGAAAAATATATTTGTTGTTGGCATTATCTATAGTTTTAATGCTTTCAGGTTGCAATGCAAAAAATAATGCTGTAACTACTGCATTACAAAGCTCTAATAGTGAAAATACTCCTACTTCTAAAAGTGGGACGTATATTGTGAGGCATCCTCCTGCATCTGGAGAAAATATTGGTGGTCTTAATGTAATAACAGGTCACAAATCAAAGTTCTTAGGAGATGCGAAAAATTTTAACGGTTATCTTGATTTACGGTATAGTGACTTAAGTAATGTCAATCTAAGTCAAAATAGTGAACAACTTAGTAATTGCTTTTTTAGTAATCATACTAAATGGCCTGAAAAAATGACAAAAGAATATAAGCCAGATACCATTTTGGAGCTTGGTAAAAATCAAGGATTAGGAATAAGCAAGCTTAACAATGAGGGTATAGATGGTAGAGGAATTAATATTGCTATAATAGACCAGCCCTTATTAGTTGATCATGAAGAATATAAAGATCAGATAAAGTTCTATGATGAGATCAATGGCAATGGAAAAGCATCAATGCATGGGCCTGCAATGACTTCAATAGCTGTAGGTAAGTCAATAGGAGTTGCACCAAAAGCTAATCTTTATTATATTGGTTGCTATAATTTTAATACTAAAGAAAATAATTCTAAAATAGATTACACGTTGGCGGAGGTAAAGGCAATTGATAAAATTGTAAAAATTAATAAAACTCTTTCTGAAAAAGATAAAATAAGAGTATTATCAATTTCAGCTGTATGGGGTCCCAATAATAAAGGATATAAGGAAATGAATGAAGCTGTGAAAAGAGCCGAAAATGCTGGGATTTTCGTTATTTCTGCCAATATATTTGAAACTTCTAATTATAAGTTTTGGTATTATGGAGTTGATAGAGAACCTATGGCTGATCCAGAGAAACAATCCTCCTACAAACCTCATAAATGGAGTAATTGGATTTCTTTCGTAGCAGAGATACCTGGATTTGGTAAATATTATGAAGAAAAGTATAATAAATTAGCAGCAAAAGAATTGCTATTAGTTCCAATGAGCTCAAAAACCTTTGCGATTCCTGAAGATGTCAAGGGCTACAGTTTTAATAGAATAGGTGGGTGGAGCTCGGTAGAACCTTATCTTGCTGGACTATATGCCCTGTCTTGTCAAGTAAAACCCAATATCACTCCTGATTTATTTTGGAGTACTGCACTGAGAACAGGCGATGCCATGGATATAAGCAATGAAGGTAAAGAAACCAAAACAGGCAAACTGATAAATCCAATAAAATTAATAGAAGCATTAAAGGATGATAAGTAAGAATTTCAGCGCACCATAAAGTTCTAGGAATTTTTGCAAATCCTAGAACTTTAATTTTAATATTTTTTATCAAAAACACGCAATAACTAATCTTCGCGTAAATCTAAATAAGAACTACCATCAAGAGGAATTAGAGCTTGAAGGCCTGGAATATCGTTAGCTAATCCTACAGCATAAACAGTGTAAAAACGATTAGGTTTTAGTTTTATATTAGGGACGTATAAAGCAATATTCGTGGTACCAGTAGGTCTAACTTCTAAAGTATAAGTTCCAACAGGGACTTCTATATAATCAGTAAATTGTTTGTACTTAATATTTTTAAGTAGAATTTTACCGTCTGGTAATGCAACATCTACAGCACCAAGATTAGGTGATAAATGAGCAAATTTAATATAAGCATTGTTACTAGGATTTATAACTATAGGTTCTGGAATAGGTAGTAACTCAATGTTAGGTAATAGACCAATAACTGCAACGGTGTAAATTTTTTCAGGCGGAATAAAAATATTTTTATTAAGTACAGGTGTAGTTTTAGTACCTGTAGCATACAATTTTACATTGTAATTTCCAGCCATAACTTCTATATAATCTGTAAAAGCACCATAAGTAAGGTTTTTAAATTTTAACATATCATTAATATATACATCAACAGCTGGGGATTTAGGTGAAGCATGAAGAATCCTAAAATAAGAATTCTTAGGGGTAACTCTATATAGCGGATAAGGATCATTATAATTGTTTGGACAATAGAACATAAAAGGCTCCCTTCAAATATTTCTACTGTATTAATATATGAAGAACAATCCTAGAATGTTACTGAAATTAGTTGTAACTCGACTATCACATGGTAAAACTCGTATTATTGAATGAATCTGTTGAATAAATAGCCAACTAATAAATCCCGGAGAATTAACATCTTCCGGGATTTATTAGTTGGCTATTTATGTAGAAATTTTTAAATAAGCTTAGAAATTGTATGGATTCCTAAGTTTGGTTCACACTAAAGATATCTACAATTTAAAGAAAAACTGATTATTTTATGCTTCCAGCTGCAATAGATTTTATAATTTGTTTTTGTGCTAAAAAATAAAATATTATAACTGGAATAATTGCGAGAGTTAGTCCCGCAAGAGCTAAATTCCACTGTTTGGTATATTCACCAAAGAAAAAGAAAGTTCTCAATGGCAATGTTTGTGTTCCTGGTCTATTAATAACTAAGGATGGCAATAAAAAATCATTCCAAATCCAAACGGTATTTAAGATAGAAACTGTAACAGTTATTGGTTTTAACAAAGGAAATATTATATACCAAAAGGTTTGAAATTTGTTGCAACCATCTAACATGGAAGCTTCATCTAACTCCTTTGGGATTCCTTTTACAAAACCATGATACAGGAATATGGATAAGGCTGATCCAAAGCCAAGATACATAAATATGAGTCCACCCATATTCAATAATTTAAATTTACCCATAATTCTAACTAGGGGCAACATGATTGCTTGAAAAGGTATTAACATGGATGAAATAAATAACAAAAGAATTGCGTTGCTCAGTTTTGTTTTTGTCCGCTCTAACATCCAGCCCGCCATTGAAGCGAATATTGCAATAAAAATAACACCAGATATTGTTATTGTTAAAGAGTTAGTAATTGCATTTAAATAGTGCAACCTATCAAATGCTTCTTTATAATTATTTAAAGTGAATATTTCAGGAAAGGACAATACACTTGCAAATAATTCTTTTTTTGTTTTAAGGGAATTGATAATAATGATATAAAAAGGTGATAAAAATAATGCGCCTAAGGCAATACCAATAACTCCTAGAGCTAGTTTACCTACATTTAATTTTCTGGTTTTTTTTATCATGCTTCCACCTCATTTTTCTTAGAAAGATATACTTGTGTTAAAGTAACCGCACCAACTATTAGTAAAAATATAACAGCTTTTGCTTGCGCTACGCCCATTTGATTAAATTTGAATGCGGTGTTGTAAATATTCATAGAGAGCATCTGTGTTGAATTTGCAGGACCACCTGCAGTTAAGGATAAATTTTGGTCATAAAGTTTAAAGGAATTAGATAAAGTTAAAAATAAACTTACTGTAAAGGCAGGTCCTACTAGAGGGAATGTAATATTCTTTATTCTCTGCCATGCATTTGCACCATCAATCTCAGCTGCTTCCGTAAGCTCTGGTGGTATGTTTTGAAGAGCAGCTACATAAATAACCATTAAATATCCTGACATTTGCCATGACATTAAAATTACTAACCCATAAAATCCAGTAGTCCCATCCGATAACCATCCAAGTAACCATTGCTGATGAAAAATAGTTCCAAGTCCAGAAAAAACTTGTGTGAAAATAAACTGCCAAATAAATCCAAGTATAAGTCCTCCTATCAAGTTAGGCATAAAAAATATAGTTCTAAGTAGATTATTGCTTTTCATACCAGTTGTTACAAGTAAAGCGAGGCCAAATCCAATACAATTTATTACAACAACTGAAACTATAGTAAATTTAGCTGTAAATAAGAATGAAGCAAGGAAAGTCTCATCCTTAAATGCAGAGACGTAGTTTGCAAATCCGATCCAACTTATATCGGATGCAATTCCATTCCAGTCTGTAAAAGAATAGTAAACTCCAAAAAGCAATGGTATGATCAAAACTATAGTGAACACAGCTAAAATTGGACCTACAAACATCCAAAATGACGCATTATTTTTTTTCATTACAGTATCTCCTTTCGTACATTAGCTTGATATTAATAAAATCCTGGAACAGATTTGAACTTTCCCAGGATTTTGAAATCTTAAATCATATTCATTATTTTTTTCGTGCTGCTGACCAGGTCGTTTTCATATTATCTACTAATTTATCCCATGTGATGGTGCCAGCAATATATTTTTGAACGTCTGTTCCGAATTTTTCCATACCCCATGCAGTAGGATATCCCATAAATACCCATGGAATTGTTTTTCCTTCGTTTACGTATCTAAGTACTTCTTTACCTAGTGCATCTGTTGGTTGTAATTTCTCACCGTCATAACCTTTGAAAGCTGGTATAAACTTAAAGTCTTTAATGATCATTTCTTTACCTCTGTCTGAAGTATATAACCAGTTTAAGAAGTCTGCAGCAGCTTTCTTAGCTCCATCATCTTTTGAACTGTTAATAGCCCAATACATAGGTACTCCAACTTGGATACAACCTTCTTTAACGCCATCTAAAGGCATTGGTAATATACCAATATTTTTGGACAATTCTGGATCGATACCATCTATTGATCCAAAAGCCCAGTTTCCTTGTTGAATTATTGCTACTTTACTCATAGAGAACATTTTTTCAACTTGAGTAGAATAGTCCACGCTGTTAATTGATTTATTAGTACCATCTGGCTTATAAGCATATTTAATTTGAAGATCTAATAGTTTCTTTAATGGCTCATTTTGTTTGAATGTTATTTCTTTTGCATTAAATGCATCTACAACTGTTGGAAATTCATTTGCAAAAGCAACGTTAGATAAATGTAATCCTGTTACCCAAGTTTCCTTGCCAGGTAAAGCAAATACTGCATCTATCTTTAATTCTTTCTTCTTTGAATCCAATGTTTTCGATGCGGCTTTTAAATCTGCATATGTTTTGATTTTTGAAGCATCAATTCCTGCTTTTGTGAATATTGTTTTATTGTAAATAAGTCCAGATCCTTCTTGGTTAAACGGCATACCATAAAGTTTACCATCCATCTTTACAGCATCTAAAGTTCCTGGGTAAGCTTGTGATACCCATGGTTCGCTTGATAAATCTTGAAGTTTAGCTTTCCAGTCAAGGACATCTTGAGTTCCGCCAATATTGTATATTGTTGGTTCTTGTCCTGATGCAAATTTAGATTTTAATGCCGCACCGTAGTCTTCTCCACCGCCAACTGTTTGTACATTAATTTTAACATTTTTATTTAATGCCATGTATTCTTTTGTAGCTTTTTCAAGAGCATCCTTAGCTTCAACTTTAAATTGGAATATGTCCACTACGACATCCTTGCCTACCGCTTTTGAAGCAGCAGGATCTGTACTTTTACTACAACCAGACAACATACCTGTCATTATAGCAACTGTACATGCAACTGCTATAAGCTTTTTTGTGTTCTTCATTATTAAGCCCCCCCTATTTTCTAATTAAATCTTATCTATGCAATCGTTTGCTTAAACATTATAATAAACCATTTAGAGAATATTGTCAATATAGTAATTTTATTTTTTTCTTTCAGTATTTTAGTAAATACTAAAAGAGAAGATATAACATTTCTACTGATATTATTCTAATAAATTTTTTTGATATGTGACAGCCATTCCGTGGATATCAGTACATTGCTGAGCTTTTATTATAACTACCACTGGTGAAGTTTCAGGGCCCTATAACTATGGTATTTAAGAGAGCGTTCCAATATTTCAAGTATGGTCAATGAGGAGTGATTTTAGTAATTATAAACCTAATTTTGTTAGCATTTAGTATCGTATTTATTAGAACTCAAAAATAAGAAGAGTAGAGGTGATTTGTATGAAAAATAATGAATTTCAGATTTAATGGAGAATTATGTTTGATTCTGAATTTATTGCACAAAATTATGATTTTATTGCAAAATTGCACATTCGTTGAAGATTGATGATTTGTTTTTTTCTGTAGTTGTAGTAAATTACTTAGTAGACGTATGAATTAATTAACATTTAGGGGGATGAATATTTATGGGGAATTTTCAAAATATTAATACTTTAAAGCCAGAAGGCATTGAAAACAAAAAAGCATATTTAGTCGGAGGAGGTATAGCCTCTCTTGCGGCTGCTGCATACTTAATTCGAGATGGTCATATGGATGGTAAAAATATCACTATTTTAGAACAAGCACATATTATCGGTGGTAGTATGGATGGAGCTGGAAACGCAAAGGACGGTTACGTTGTTCGCGGTGGACGCGAAATGGAAGAACATTATGAGTGTTGTTGGGATTTATTTAGCGCGGTTCCTTCTCTAAGCGCCCCTAATCGAACTGTTTTGGACGAATTTCGAGAGCTAAATATGGCTGACCCTAACGAATCGACTTGTAGGTTACTTCATAACTGTGGTGAAAAGGCCGATTTTTCCTCTCTTGGATTAAACGATCTTCATATTAAGCAACTTACTATGCTTCTTCTTGCAACCGAAGAAAATTTGGGAGCCACAACTGTTGAGCAGTATTTTCACCCATCTTTTTTAGAAACTAATATGTGGTGCTTCTGGCGCTCTATGTTTGCATTTGAAAATTGGCACAGCGTTGTGGAAATGAAACGATATATGCAACGTTTTATGCACTTGCTTCCTGGAATGAGCCATATGAAAAACATTATGTTTCCAAAGTACAACCAGTATGAGTCTATGATTCTTCCTTTGGAAAAATGGTTGCAGTCTAAAAATGTAGTCATTAACCTAAATGCACAGGTTACAGATTTGGATATTGATATAGAAACTGATAAAAAAACTGTTACGGCCATTCGACTGTTGCATAATGGCAAGGAAGAAATAATTCATACAACCGAGAATGATTTGGTATTTGTTACCAATGGATCTATGACAGAAAATTCTACGATTGGAAGTATGCACGAGCCTGCAACAATTAATCGTGGAACAGCAGGTTGCTGGGATTTATGGAAAAACATAGCTAAGAAAGATCCTTCATTTGGAAAACCAGAAGTTTTTTGTAGTGACATAGACAAAAGCAAATGGGAATCTTTTACTATAACTAGCGCGGATCCTAAAATAGCAGATCTTCTTAAGGAATTAACAGGTAATGACCCATATTCCGGGAAAACTGTTACAGGAGGTATTATAACTATCAAAGATTCAAGCTGGCTTTTGAGCGTAACTTGTAATAGACAGCCTCACTTTATTGACCAACCTAAAAATGTATTGGTACTATGGGCTTATGGTCTTTTCCCTGACAATATTGGAGATTTTGTAAAAAAGAGAATGTGTGATTGCACTGGTGAAGAACTTGTAACGGAACTTTTATACCATATGGGTAAGAAAGATGAAATACCAGAAATCCTTAAAAACGTTAATGTTATCCCTTGCATGATGCCTTATACAACCAGTCAGTTTATGCCACGTGTCAAGGGTGATCGTCCTGACGTTATTCCGAAAGGCAGTAACAATCTTGCCTTTTTAGGACAATTTGCAGAAGTTGCAGATGATTGTGTATTCACAGTTGAATATTCCATTCGTTCAGCTATGATGGCGGTTTATACGCTACTTAATCTTGAGAAAGAAGTACCAGATGTATATCCCACTAAATACGATGTTCGCGTGATTGCTGCGGCAACAAAGGCATTATATAGTGGACGTCCTCTCCCCGCTGAGATGATTGTGAAAAAACTTTTAAAAAACACAACACTTGAAGGGTTAATTTAAATATAAAAAAAGAGAACCAGGAGAAATTTAATTCCTCCTGGTTCTCTTTATTATAAATATTTTTATAATAACTACCACATACAATTTCTGATGTTTAAATAAAAATACTATCAGTGACAGTATGGTTGGCAAAAGTGTTTACTATTTTTGTATTTTGCATTTTGATAATGCTCTATGGATATCGCCACTTATTACATTATTGAGATCGGCGATAAGTTGTTCTGGATTTTTAACCATCTTTGTTCTTATCCAATCAAGCAATAACCCTACAAATGCAAATTTATAAAAATTAACTATAAATTCTTTTTTTTCTTCCCAAATCTTCATGTCCACGGCGATCTCATCAACAACATTAAAGACAAGGGTGTACACTGCATTGTATAAATGGGTTTCCAAATACTCACGCCCAACGGAATTATAGGTATTTAACACCATTTTATGATTTTGATCTAAATAGAGAAATATTTGCAAAAATCCCTGTTGCCACGTTTGATACGTTTTATTTTCTGCCATGACACTAGCAACTTCAGTTTCGAAAACCCACTCTAAAAGTGCATAGATATCTTGAAAGTGATAGTAGAATGTACGGCGATTTACTCCACAGTCGTTAACAATATCATTAATTGTAATTTTTGTTAATGGAGTAGTATTCATTAGTTTTTTCAATGATGATGCTAAAGCTTTTTTTGTGGTTTGTGACATACATTACAGCTCCTTTCCCTGCGCATTATATATATTATATTTATAATGAAGGAGTTAGTCAATGAGGTAGTAAGGAGCTGGATTTAGTTATATCCTACGGAATCATGTTCGTAGCCTAAAAAATATAAAATGATAAAACTTTTAGATGCAAGTATAATATATGTTATACTAAAATTGAAAAATATTAATTTAGAGGTGATACTTATGGATCATAAAAGTACAGATATTGCTAAAATTTCTGTGAAAATGTCCCTATGTCCAAGAGCTAGTGAAGAAAAATTTATCGCAGCTTATAAAGAAAAAGGAATATTGGTTACTGCAATAGATATTGGAGGTAATTTTTCTGCATTTACTACAAAGGTAATTGAAAGTGCTATTGTAGCTTCAAAAAGAGGTGGACTTATAAAGGATTGTCATGTTCATGAGGGTGCTGTAGCTGGTGCTACTAAAGATGCTTTAGCCCAAGTTGCACCTAAAGCTAACGGATTAAATGTAGGTGGGAAAATGGGAATAGCGAGATCTGGTGAACATATAAGTGTATGTATATTTTTAAGTATAGGTTTGCTCCATTTGAATGAGGTTGTAATAGGACTTTCACATCGTTCTATACCTGATATTTATTAACTGAAATTTTATAATTTAAAAATCTAATATTTTAGAAATATATTGACAATTTGAAAAAAATGCTATAAGATTAATAAAAAATTTAACATAGAATAATAATGTAGTTAAGGTATTTTGTAGCATGTAGTATGGTAGCGTAGTAGGGTAGTATGGTAGTGTAATAATGGTAGGGATTAAGACGTAAATAAAGCTAACTATAAAATTAATGACATTTCAGAAGGAAAGTCTCCAACTTTTATAAGTGGGAGTTCTATACTATAACAAAGAAAAAATTATTGTGGGAGTATAAAGCTCCTTCTGAAGTCATTAATATTGCAGCTCCGCAGGAGATGACTCCGCAGGAGATGACTCCGCAGGAGATGATTTAACAGTAGCTTTTATTTTTATAATTAAATATTTTAGGAGGATGGTAGTATGGTAGCGAAAAAGAGATTATTATGTGTAATTGGCACGTTGTTTTTAGGTGCCTCAGTTTTAGCAGGTTGTTCGACTGCTAAAACAAAAAGTAAAGGTAATTCTGGTAAGGTGACAAGTATTGGAATAATCCAACTTGTAGAACATCCCGCACTAGACAAAGCTCACAAAGGATTTATGGATGCTCTTAGTTCTAAGGGGTTTATAGATGGTGAAAAAATAAAAATAGACTTTCAAAATGCTCAAGGCGATATTCCAACAGCTCAAACTATTGCAAGCAATTTCACTTCAACTAAAAAGGATTTAATATATGCTATAGCAACGCCTTGCGCACAGGCAGCATATAACAGTACTAAAAGTATTCCTATACTTATAACTGCTGTAACTGATCCTGTAAAATCAGGTCTGGTAAAATCTCTAAACAAACCCGATACAAATGTTACAGGCACTAGTGATGAATTGCCTATGGATAAACAATTTCAATTAATTAAAATACTAAAACCTAACTGTAAAAAGGTAGGTATATTATATAATACTAGTGAAGCAAATTCAGAAATTCAAGTAGAAATGGCAAAAAAGCAAGGTTCAAAGATGAATTTAGAAATAATAGCTGTGGGGATTTCAAGTTCTAACGATATATCTCAAGCATTAGCTTCATTACTTCCTAGAATTGATGTTTTATATACAACAACTGATAACTTAGTAGCATCTTCAATGCCTCTCATCAGCTTAAAATCCATTGAAAAAGGTATTCCTATAATAGGCGCTGAAAAAGCCCATGTAGATGCTGGTGCATTAGCTACAGAAGGTATAGACTACTATAAACTTGGTTTTGAGACAGGTCTTATGGCAGTAGATATCATAAATGGTAAAAAGCCAAATGATATGCCTATACAAACTTTAAAGGAATCAACACTTACCATAAATGAAGATACGGCAAGCAAACTTAAAATTACTATACCAAGTGATTTAAAGGCAAAAGCAGTGATAGTTAAGGGCGGTGCTAAGTAATGGATGGCCTTATCATAAACATACTAGAACAAGGATTTATTTTTGCAATAATGGCTATAGGAGTTTATATAACTTATAGAATATTAGATTTTCCCGATTTATCTGTAGATGGAACTTTTGCATTAGGAGCTGCAGTTACAGCAGCCGCATTAGTAAAAGGTGTAAATCCTTTTATATCACTAATTTTAGCTTTTATTTCGGGCATAATGGCCGGAGGAATTACTGGGATACTTCATGTGAAGCTTAAAATAACAAATTTACTTTCAGGTATTTTAGTTATGATAGGACTTTATTCTATAAATCTTAGGATAATGGGTAAAGCTAATGTGCCATTATTTTCACAAAGCACTATTTTTTCTAATGATATTTCTCCAGTAATCATAATTGCCTTATTTGCTATTTTAGCTAAGATAGTTTTAGATTTGTTTTTGAATACAAAACTAGGGTTTATATTAAGAGCTACAGGAGATAATTCTCAAATGGTAACTTCCTTAGGAATTGATATAGGGACTATCAAAATACTTGGTCTTATGCTTTCAAATGGTCTTGTAGCAGTTTCTGGTTCTATGATGGCTCAATATCAAAGATTTTCTGATGTAGGCATGGGAACTGGAATTATAGTTATGGGTCTAGCGTCTGTTATATTAGGAGAAGCTATTTTCAAAAAAACTTCATGGATGCTTCCAACGACTACTGCAATTTTAGGTTCAATATTATATAAAGGCAGTATATCTCTTGCTTTAAACTTAGGGTTACCTCCAACAGATTTAAAACTTATAACTTGTATAATTGTTATATTTGCTTTGTCCTTAAATGGGAGAAAGGTTAATTTAAGTTTTAAAATGTTAAAGAAATTTAAGTCAGGAGGTGTTCCAATTGCTTCAGATAAATAATCTTCAAAAGGTTTTTAACAAGGATACAATAAATGAAAAAGTTATATTTAATAATTTGAACCTTCATTTAAACAAGGGAGATTTTATTACTGTAATAGGTAGCAATGGTGCCGGCAAATCATCTCTATTAAATTTAATATCTGGTTCAATATTACCTGACAAGGGTTCTATTTGTTTAAATGGAAGAAATATATCATCGCTTCCAGAACATAAAAGAACAAAATTTATAGGAAGGGTATTCCAAGATCCAACTTTAGGTACTTCTCCTTCTATGTCCATATTAGAAAATTTATCAATGGCTTATAATAAAGGGAGTAAATTTGGATTAACTCCTGGCATTAACAATAAAAATTTAGAGTTATTTAAGGAATCATTATCCAGACTTTCTTTGGGCCTTGAAAATAACTTAAATAAAAAGGTTGGTTTATTATCTGGTGGTCAAAGACAAGCTTTGTCACTACTTATATCAACTATATCTAATCCTGATTTATTGCTTTTAGATGAGCATACCGCAGCCTTAGATCCAAAGACTTCTGAAAATATAATAAAATTAACTAAAAATACAGTTAGTGAAAAAAATATAACTACACTTATGATAACTCATAATTTAAATTATGCCATAGATATAGGAAATAGGCTGATAATGCTTCATGGTGGAGAAATAGTTTTAGATATCAGCGGAGAAGAAAAGAAAAGTTTGACTATACCCAAACTTTTAGACAGATTTAACAACAAAAATTCCAATGACTTTATAAGTGATGAAGTGGCTTTTTCATAAAATTTTAGCAAGGAACTAACTAAAATGTACCCTATAGAGTAGACAATTTTAAAAAAGTCTATCCTGTAGGGTAGTTTTAGTTATTTCCTATTTGTTTTTTTTGGAAACCATCCTTTTTTAACTCTTTCTTCTTGCTCTATAATTTCATGAATACTCCAAATGCATGAGAAACCAGCTACCCCTACTATAGCTGATAGTGTAGTATTTTTAATATACAATGAGACAAGCACAAAAACAATTCCTAAAATTAAAAATACAGGCCATATTTTTTTACCAAAATAGTATTCTCCTTTAATTACTATAGGATGAAAAACTCCAATAATAAGAAAGGCAGCAATGCCAATAAAAATTCCATGAAAATTCATTATAAGACCTCCTAAGCATTCTGAATAGTGTTAACACTATCGTTGTTGTATATATAGTATCATATAAAAACATCTTCCTCACCTAATCCGTTTTTACTAACAAAAAATGTAATATTATTAATCCTTGACATATTATAATTAAAAATATAGAATTTAAGTGATAACATAATTTTATATTTTTAATTATGCACAATGAAGTGTATTAAATGAGCATTGAGGCTCCGTGGGAATTGATTCCTATGGCGCTTTTTTATTTAACGACAGTTTAGAAGGAAAGACTCCCACGTCTATAAGCGGGAACTACGTACCATAACAAATAGAAAACTTCAGTGGGTGTATAAATCTCCTTCTGAAGTCGTCAATGCAGCTTCCGCGAAGCTGTTTCAGCTCCGCAGGAGATGATTTAATTCTGAAAGGAGAATATTAATGGAAAGTTTTAACATTAAAACGCAGATATATTTCGGAGACGGTTCATTAGAAAGATTAAGTCAACTTGATTGTAAAAGGGCATTTATAGTTACAGACCCTTTTATGGTAAAATCAGGTGCCATAAACAAGATTACTGATGAAGTTTCGAAGGGTGACATTCAGTATATGGTATTTTCAGATATTGTACCAGACCCACCAATCGAAGTTGTGGTAAAAGGTATAGAGGTTATGATGAAATTTAATCCAGAAGTAGTAATAGCTCTAGGTGGAGGTTCTGCTATAGATGCAGCAAAAGCAATATGTTCTTTTAGTTCTAAGATACATGATCGTATGGATTGTGGCGTGAAGAATAATAAAAAAATTAAATTTATAGCTATACCTACAACTAGTGGAACAGGTTCAGAGGTTACAAGTTTTTCTGTAATTACAGATAAAAGTAAGAATATAAAATATCCTTTAGTATCAGATGAACTACTACCTGACGAAGCTATATTAGATGCAGAACTTGTTACAACTGTGCCAAATTTTATTACAGGAGATACAGGGATGGATGTACTAACCCATGCTATAGAAGCTTATGTATCTACTAAAGCAACAGATTATACAGATGCATTAGCAGAAAAATCTATAAAATTGGTTTTTGAAAATTTAATGAGAGCTTATAAGAATGGTAATGATTTAGATGCAAGAAAAAAAATGCACAATGCTTCTTGTATAGCAGGGATAGCTTTTAATAATGCATCACTAGGGTTAAATCATGGAATGGCACATATTGTTGGTGGAAGATTTCATGTGTCTCATGGAAAAACTAATGCTATATTACTGCCATATGTAATAGAATACAATGCAGATTTAAAAGGTTTTAATTCAAATGATTATACAAAGGCCGCTAAAAGATATTCAGAAATATCCAAAATATTAGGATTGCCATCATCAAATGTTAGACAAGGGGTAAAAAGCCTAATAGCAGCTATAAATAAGCTTTTAAATGAATTAAATATGCCTACATCGCTAAAAGAAACAGGGATAAAGGCAGATGATTTTAAAAAAGAAGTTTCACAAATGGCCCTAATAGCTATAGAGGATAGATGTACTGAAACGAATCCACGAGTACCTAATATAGAGGAAATAATAGCTTTATTTGAAAGGGTTTTTGATAAAAAATAATAGGTCACATTGATATAAATAGCACGGAAAAATTAACAATATTAAAAACGTTTTCCATATTAATTTTTCATATTGACAAATTAGAATAAAGAGTATAATATTTAAGCATAGGTACACAATGGCGTGTACATTTTAAAGAAGGCAATGAGGCTTGTTAAAAATATAATTATATTTTTAGTGAGCCTATTTTTTTATAAAAATTCAAAGAAGTGGTGATACTATGGAAGAGAAACAAAGAGTAATACAAGAATATGTTCCTGGCAAGCAAGTTACATTAGCCCACTTAATTGCAAACCCCAACAAAGATCTATATAAAAAACTAGGACTTACAGCAGATCATAAGGATGCCTTAGGTATACTTACTATAACACCTAGCGAGGCCTCTATTATAGCAGCAGACGTGGCAACAAAGTCGGCAGATGTATCTATTGGATTTGTGGATAGATTTAGTGGATCAGTGGTTATAGTTGGTGATGTAGGCAGTGTAGAGTCAGCACTTACTGAAGTTATTAAGGTTCTTAGTAATGTACTCGATTTTTCTGAATGTAAGATAACCAGATCTTAGAGGTGATATATGAAAACCTTAATGTTAATTGGAAAAACATATTGTGGCAAAACTACTTTGACTCAAGCAATAAACGAAGACGAGTTACATTATAAGAAAACTCAGACAGTTGAAATTATCGACGGAATTATAGATACTCCTGGTGAGTACATTGAAAACAGATCTTATTATAGAGCTCTTATAGTTACTTCTGCAGATAGTGATGTAATCGCTATGATTCAGGATTGTACGCAGGAAGATAGTATTTTCCCGCCAAGCTTTGCTAGTATATTTGCAAAGCCTATTATTGGAATTATTACAAAAACTGATTTGTGCTGTGATGAAAACAAGTTAAAAGCAGCAGAAGAAGTTCTAGTAAGCGCAGGAGTAGAAAGAATTTTTAGAATAAGTGCTTTTGATAAATCTGGTTTAGAAAATTTAAAGGATTATATTATGAATTAAACTTTTTAAAAATCTATTTTTATTTTATGAGGTGAAGTATGAATAAAAAAATAGTAATAGCCGATGATGAGCCTATTACAAGAATGGATTTAAAAGAAATACTAGAAGCGGCAGGATACGATGTTGTAGGAGAAGCTTCAGATGGATTTGATGCAGTATCATTGTGTAGAAAACATTCACCAGATTTAGTGCTTATGGATATAAAGATGCCTCTTCTTGATGGATTAAATGCAGCTAAAATAATTCAAAATGAAAATTTGGCCAGTGGGATAGTTCTGCTAACTGCTTATAGTGGCAAAGAGTTTGTAGAAAAAGCTATCAAAGTAGGGGCTATAGGATACATAGTTAAGCCTATAGATGAAAAATCACTTATTCCAACTTTGGAGGTAGCTATATCCAAGAGCGCAGAAATAAAAAAAATGAAAATAGAAATTGAAAAAGGTTGTAGTAAGCTAGAAGAAAGAAAAATTATTGAAAAAGCTAAAGGCTTATTGATTCAAAGAGATAAAATTACTGAGCAAGATGCTTATGACCAGATTAGAACACTTAGTATGAATAAAAGATGTTCAATGGGAGATATAGCTGAGGCTATAATAATGAGTTATGAACAGTGAAAAAATATATGAACTATGTAGAATGTACACTAATTTAGATGAAGATGACATTTTAAAAATACAGCAAATGTCATCTTGTATTAAATATTTTGCCGACATTTTAAATGCAGATGTTTTTATAGATTGTCCAACTAGAGAAGCTGACGAAGCTATAGTAATAGCTGAGGCAAAACCTATTAATAGACCTTCGATGTATCAAAATACTGTAGTAGGAGAACTAGCATTAAGAGATAATGAGCCTGCTGTGCTTAGAACATTAGATCTTGGAATAACAACCAAAGACTTGAAGGCTGTAACTCAAGAACATATAAATGTACGACAAACGGTGTCACCTATAGAGAATAACGGCAAAATTATAGGGGTTCTAATAGTAGAGAAGGACATAACAGAAAAAATAAAAAAAAAAAAACATATGGAAATGCTAGCACAAGGCTACGAGGAGTTAGCTAATACTTTAGTATCTTCTACAGAAAATGAAAATAACATAGCTGATCACTTAGATGAAGCTATTATTATCTTTGATGAAGAAGGGGTAGTTAGGTTTAAAAATCCTATTGCTGATTTACTATATAAAAAGCTTGGCTACAAGGACAGCCTACTAGGCATGGATTATGATAATTTAGCCTTAGATGATATTAATTTTACGGAGGTAATGAATTTTCCTAATTCTAATGAATGTGAAGTGCATTTAGGAAAACTGTTTTTAAAAGTTAAGAGAATAATATTAACTGATAAAAAATTAAAACTTGTTACTATGATTAGGGATATAACAATGATGAAGGAAAAAGAGAAGGAATTAATTTTAAAATCTGTAGCTATTAAAGAAATTCACCATAGAGTGAAAAATAATCTACAGACTATAGCAAGTTTATTAAGACTTCAAGCAAGAAGAAGTGATAACCAGCAGACTAAAGATGCATTAAATGAAAGCATGAATAGAATTTTAAGTATAGCAGCTACCCATGAGATATTATCGCAAGAAGGTCTGGATGAAGTAAGTATACAAGAAGTTATTTCTAATATTAAAGATAACGCTATAAGATATTTTAATGCAACTAATAAGAATATTAAAGTGAATTTAATTGGAGGTAATTTTAAAGTAAGTTCAGATAAAGCAACTTCAATAGCTCTTGTAGTAAATGAATTACTTCATAATTCTATGCAATATGCTTTTGTAGATAAACCTTCAGGTAATATAGATATTGTAATCGAAAAAAGTGAAATATATTCTACCGTTGTAATAGTTGACAACGGTACGGGATTTGATATTAATAAGGTTAGAAAAAATAGTTTAGGACTTAGTATAGTAAAGACTATAGTTAAGGATAAGCTAAATGGAGATATTAATATAGCAACAGATTCAGAAGGAACTAGAGTTGTATTTGATTTCAAAAATTAATATGGATAATGGAAACACAAGGGCGTGTTTTTAAGATAAGCGATGAGGCTTAAAGTTATTTTTTAAATGACTTTAAGCCTTTTTTTGTTCTTAAACTGTGTTTCTGAAAATTCATAAGGCATTTGAAAAGAGGAATTAATATGAGAGAAGAAATTATAAGTGTTGGTATAGACATTGGTACTTCGACAACACAACTTGTATTTAGCAAGATAATTATAGAAAATTTGGCCTCAAATTTCTCTATACCTAGAATATCCATTGTGGATAAGGAAATTATATATAGAAGTGAAATATACTTCACACCACTTAAATCACAAAAGGAGATAGATGGTGAAAAGGTTCGCGAAATAGTAAAAAGAGAGTACCTTGCAGCAGGAATAGCGCCCTCAGATGTTATAACTGGGGCGGTTATAATAACAGGTGAAACTGCTAGAAAGCAAAATGCTAATGATGTTTTGCAAAAATTAAGTGGACTTGCAGGAGAGTTTGTTGTAGCTACTGCAGGACCTGATTTAGAATCAATAATCTCAGCAAAAGGTGCAGGAGCAGATAAAATTTCTGAGGATGAAGAGTCTACTGTAGTTAACTTGGATATTGGTGGAGGAACTACTAATATAGCAGTCTTCAAAGAAGGAAAACTTTTAGATACAGGATGTTTAGATATAGGTGGAAGACTTATTAAAATTGATAAGTCTTCGGGCAAAGTTCTATATATTGCGGAGAAGATAAAGGAATTAGCTAAGTTAAATCATGTTTCTATAGAAGAGGGGCAGAAGCCAACCTTTGAGGCTTTGAATATTATAGTCGATGAAATGGTTAAACTTTTAGAGGAAAGTGTGAATATAAGAGAAAAGAGCAGCTTCTATGAAAGAATACTTACCAATAAGGGAATTAGAAGCGATATAGCAATAGATTACATTACCTTTTCTGGAGGAGTTGCTGATTATGTTTGCAATCTGGAACCTGAAGAAATGTTTAAGTATGGAGATATAGGTATATTACTTGGTCAAGCTATTAGTAAGTCAAAGTTATGTACTAAAATTGTGGTTAAAAAATCTATAGAGACCATAAGGGCTACGGTGGTAGGAGCTGGTTCTCACACCACAGAAATTAGCGGCAGTACAATAACATATACAGAGGATAAGTTTCCTATTAAAAACCTTCCAATACTAAAACTTTCAGAGGATGAAGAAAATTCAGGTCATGAAAACATGGTTAAGGTTATAAAGGAAAAACTTAAGTGGTTTACATTAGAGAATGAGCTTCAACCCGTGGCTATAGCCATAAAAGGAAAGTTGAATCCTAGCTTTGTAGAGGTGCAAAAACTAGCGGAGACTTTGCTTTTGGGAATGGAAGAGATTTTGAAAGGTGATTTTCCAACTGTTTTAGTAGTTGAAAATGATATAGCTAAAGTCTTGGGACAAACTTTATATAGACAGCTTAATTTCAAAAAAGAAGTTGTGTGTATTGACACTATAAACGTCGAAAATGGCGATTACATAGACATAGGTAAACCTCTAGCAAATGGTAGGGTTGTACCAGTAATAATTAAAACACTAATATTTAATTCATAAAAAATAAGAGGGGTGAATTATCTTGAAATTAAAAACAAAGTTATTTGGAAAAGTGTATGATTTTAAATCAATAATGGAAGTTATGGCAAAGGCAAATGAAGAAAAGTCAGGAGATAAGCTTGCAGGAATTGCAGCAGAATCTTCAGAAGAAAGAGTGGCGGCTAAGGTAGTTTTAAGTCATTTAACTTTAGAGGATTTGAGGAATTGTCCAGCAGTACCTTATGAAATAGATGAGGTAACAAGAATAATTCAAGATGATGTCAATGAAAAGATATACGCTGGAATTAAAGACTTAACAGTATCTGAATTTAGAGAGTGGATATTAAATGAAAATACTACTGGAGAAGATATTAAAAGGATAAGTCGCGGACTTACTAGTGAGATGGTAGCTGCTGTAGCTAAGTTAATGTCTAATTTAGATTTAATTTATGGAGCAAAAAAAATAAGAATTACTGCACATTGTAATACAACAATAGGACTAGACGGAACCTTATCTGCAAGACTTCAACCTAACCATACCACAGATAATCCACAGGGAATTTTAGCTTCTCTTATGGAAGGATTAACTTATGGTGTTGGAGATGCGGTTATAGGCTTAAACCCAGTTGATGATTCCGTTGAAAGTGTAATGCGAGTTCTTAAAACCTTTGAAGACTTTAAGAATAAATGGGAAATACCAACTCAAAACTGTGTATTAGCTCATGTAACAACACAAATGGAAGCTATAAGACGTGGAGCTCCTGCGGATTTAATTTTCCAAAGTATAGCAGGTTCTCAAAAAGGAAATGAAGCTTTTGGAATAACTGCAGATATGATAGAAGAAGCAAGGCAGTTAGCACTTAAAGAAGGCACAGGATCTGGCCCTAATGTAATGTATTTTGAGACAGGACAGGGTTCAGAATTATCTTCAGATAGTCATAATGGTGTAGACCAAGTAACTATGGAAGCAAGATGTTATGGATTTGCTAAGAGATATAACCCATTCCTAGTAAATACTGTTGTTGGATTTATAGGACCCGAATATTTATATGATAGTAAAGAAGTTATAAGAGCAGGTCTTGAGGATCACTTCATGGGTAAATTAACTGGAGTACCAATGGGTGTTGATGCTTGTTATACAAACCATATGAAGGCAGATCAAAATGATATAGAAAATTTATCCGTACTTCTTACAGCGGCAGGATGTAACTTCTTTATGGGATTACCTCATGGTGATGATATAATGCTTAACTACCAGTCTACTGGATACCATGAAACAGCAACACTAAGAGATTTATTACACTTAAAACCAATAAAAGAGTTTGAAGTTTGGATGGAAAAAATGGGATTCACAAAAGATGGGAAATTGACTGAAAAAACAGGAGATGCATCTGTATTTCTTAAATAATGAGAGGAGGAAAAATAATGGTATCAGAAAATGATTTAAAAAAATTGGTTGAACAGGTACTACTTGAAATGACAAGTAAAGATAAGAAAGTTACAGCTAAAGTTGAAAATTCTATTAAAACAGAGGTTGAAGATGGATTTATTGATGATATTACAACTGTTGATATTAAAAAACAACTTTTAGTTCCAAATCCAGCAGATGCTAAGGGATATTTAAAAATGAAGGAGTCTACTCCAGCGAGATTAGGAATTTGGAGAGCAGGTCCTAGATATAAAACTGAAACAGCTTTAAGAGTTAGAGCAGATCATGCAGCAGCTCAAGATTCAGTTTTCTCAGATGTTTCAGAGGAATTCTTAAAGGAAATGAATTTATTTTCTGTTAAAACAGAATGCATCAATAAAGATGAATTTATAACAAGACCAGACCTTGGGAAAAAGATAACTGAAGAGGGTATAAAAGCTATAAAAACTAACTGCAAAATGAGACCACAGGTACAAATATATGTATCAGATGGATTAAGCTCAGCAGCTATAGAAGCTAATATTCGTGATGTACTTCCAGCTATGGTGCAGGGCCTTGAGGGTTACAGAATTTCTGTAGGAACTCCATTCTTCGTTAAAAATGGAAGAGTTGGCGTTATGGATGTAGTATCTGAAACCTTAGAAGCAGATGTTACTTGTGTACTTATAGGGGAAAGACCAGGCCTTGTTACAGCAGAAAGTATGAGTGCTTATATAGCATACAAAGCTACTGTAAATATGCCAGAAGCTAGAAGAACAGTTGTATCTAATATACATAAAGGTGGTACTCCTCCAGTAGAAGCAGGTGCTCATATATCTGACATAATAAAATTAATGCTAGAAAAGAAAGCAAGTGGAGTAGATTTAAAATTATAGTAAAGAAATTATAATTAGGAGGCAAAACACATGAAAAATGAAGCTATTCGTGCAACGGTATTAGGTGTAAAAATAATATCAAATGTTAGTCAAGATTTGGTAGAAGCCTTTAATTTAGCTCCACATCATAAGAGTTTAGGAATTATAACAGCAGATATAGATGATGTTACTTATACAGCTTTAGATGAAGCTACGAAATCAGCAGAGGTAGAAATAGTATATGCAAAATCAATGTATGCAGGTTCTGCAAATGCAAGTACAAAACTAGCAGGTGAAGTTATAGGAATAATGGCTGGACCAAGTCCAGCAGAGGTTAGAAGTGGACTTAATTCTGCTCTAGATTTCATAGAAAATGGAGCAAGTTTTACAAGTGCTAATGATGATAATACAGTTCCATATTATGCTCACTGTGTATCAAGAACAGGCAGCTTTTTATCGAAAACTGCGAACATTAAAGAGGGAGAGCCTATAGCTTATTTGATAGCTCCTCCACTTGAAGCTGTATATGCATTAGATGCTGCTTTAAAAGCAGCAGATGTTAAATTAGTAACTTTTTACGGACCACCATCAGAAACTAACTTTGGTGGAGCATTGCTTACAGGTAGCCAATCAGCTTGTCAAGCAGCTTGTGATGCTTTTGCAGCAGCAGTCCAATTTGTAGCTGAAAATCCTACAAATTTTTAAAGTGAAGCAATTAAATGTATAAGGGAGCATTAGGGTTAATTGAGGTACATGGGTACCTTGGTGCCATAGAAGCTGCAGATGTGGCACTTAAGACATCTAATGTAAATCTTATAGGTTGTGAAATAGTTGATGGTGGTTTGGTTACAGTAAAGATAAAGGGTGATGTTTCTTCAGTTAAAGCAGCTGTTGAAGCGGCTGAAATTGCTGTGACAAAGTTAAATATTTTAGTAGTAGCTCATGTAATTCCTGGACCAGACTTATCAGTATGGAACACTATTGTGGAAAATACAAGCACTAAGGATTGTGACCATAAGGAATGTAGTGAAGAGGTTTTAGTTGTTGAAAGTAAAAAAATCAAGAATGTAAATCAAGACAAAAAAACACAAGAGATTAAAGCGATAGAATTTGGAGATAACACTCTAAGTAATAGTACAAGCCTAAAAGAGCAGTTAGAGAGTGAAAAAGTAAATGAACTCAGAACATTAGCGAGAAGTCTTGACTTAGATAATATGACTAAGAAACAGATAAAGTTTGCTAAAAAAGATAGGCTTGTAGAAGAGATCGTATTATTCTATCAAAGGAGGAGTAAATAGTGGATAAGGATTTAATGTCAATTCAAGAAGTTAGGGACCTAATAGCTAAAGCAAAGATTGCACAAAAGAAATTAGGCGAAATGAGCCAAAGCGAAATCGACAGAATAGTTAAAGCCATTAGTGATTCAGCTTATAATAATGCTGAAAAATTAGCTAAAATGGCAGAAGAGGAAACTGGTTTTGGAAAATGGCAAGATAAGATTGTGAAAAATACTTTTGCTAGTAAGGGAGTTTATGAATATATAAAGGATTTAAAAACTGTAGGAATAATAAATGAAGATAAAGATAAAAAATTAGTTGAGGTGGCAGTTCCAGTAGGGGTTGTTGCAGGACTTATTCCATCAACTAACCCTACATCTACAGCTATATATAAAGCTATGATATCTATAAAAGCAGGAAATTCAATAGTTTTCTCACCACATCCAATGGGTAAAAAATGTATATTGGAAACTGTAAGAATAATATCTGAAGCAGCTGTGGCTGCAGGAGCACCAGAAGGAACTATTGGATGCATGTCTATACCTACTATGCAAGGTACAGATCAGTTAATGAAACATAGTGATATTTCATTAATACTCGCAACTGGTGGTACACCTATGGTTAAAGCAGCCTATAGCTCAGGTAATCCAGCTATAGGAGTAGGACCAGGAAATGGACCAGCTTTCATAGAAAAATCTGCAGATATTCCTTTAGCAGTAAAGAGAATATTAGATAGTAAGACTTTTGATAATGGAACTATCTGTGCTTCAGAACAATCTATAGTAGTTGAAGCTTGCTCTAAGGACAAAGTAGTTTCTGAATTAAAAGCACAGGGCGCTTATTTCTTAAATAGAGAAGAAGCTGATAGATTAGCAGGATTTATACTTAGAAGTAATGGTTCAATGAATCCTCAAATAGTAGGAAAAAGTGTTGAAGCTATAGCTAAAATGGCTAACTTAAATGTTCCTACTGGAGCTAGAGTACTTATATCTGAAGAAACAAATGTAGGACATAAGTATCCATACTCAAGAGAAAAGTTAGCTCCAATTTTAGGTTTCTTCTGTGAAGAAACTTGGGAAAAGGCTTGTGAAAAATGTATTGATATATTAAACAATGAGGGAGCAGGGCATACTCTTATAATACACTCAAATAATGAGGCTGTAATTAGAGAATTTGCACTTAAAAAACCTGTATCAAGATTATTAGTTAATACTCCAGGTTCACTAGGTGGAATAGGAGCTACTACAAGCTTAGTACCAGCTTTAACTTTAGGCTGTGGAGCAGTTGGCGGAAGTGCAACTTCTGATAATGTTGGACCTATGAACTTATTGAATATAAGAAGATTGGTTTATGGAACCCGTGAAATAGAGGATATAGTAGATAGAAGTAACACTGTTAATTCTAATATTAGCAAAGAAGATTTAAATGAAGACTCTATAAATCTAATAGTAGAAAAAATCATGGAAAAATTGAAAAGCTAGTTATATAAAATTAATATAGATAAAAAAAATTTTAGGAGGAATATAAAATGGCAAGTACAAACGCATTAGGAATGGTTGAAACAAGAGGACTCGTAGGTGCAATAGAAGCTGCAGATGCTATGGTTAAAGCTGCAAATGTTACATTGGTAGGAAAAGAGCAAATTGGTGCAGGACTCGTAACTGTAATGGTTAGAGGAGATGTTGGAGCTGTTAAAGCAGCTACAGATGCTGGAGCTGCTGCTGCAGAACGAGTAGGAGAATTAGTTTCTGTTCATGTAATTCCAAGACCACATGCTGAAGTAGATGCAATACTTCCAAAAGTAAAAGAAGTAATAGAAGAATAATATTTAAAAACATACTATCCCCACAATTCAAAAGGTTGTGGGGTAGTATGCTTATATACAATCTTCTCAAGGGGATGTGAGTTATATGAGTTTGTTAACTGAAAGTGAACTAAGAAAACAACTTAAAAATACAGATATTAAAGAATACGAAGTAGTAAAGGGTGTTATTATTACCCCCTCTGCAAAACAGTATCTACAAGATAAAAACATTAAACTAATAATTGTTGATACATTGAGTGCTAAGAAACAAGGTAATTCCAAAACTGAAAAGGAAGATGAAGGAAAAATTTTCCCGAAATATATTTGCCTCAAGGGTGGTTATGTAGAGGAAAAACCAGAGCATATGACACAGTTATATGGAAATAAATTAGTACCTAAAGATCATAGGAAAATAGAGTTTAGAGGAAGACTTGATAGTCTTCAATCTAAAATTTTGGAAGTTCAAGTAATAGCTTCAAAACTTCAAAATGAAGGAGTAGCAAAAGACTTAGAGGAGATTCTATCTTTTGTACGTAACATATTAAGGGCGGAAGTATTAGAAGAAAATCTTCCGGAATTCTCTATTTTAGGAATTGGTGAGAATGACCTGAGGGAAATGTCACATAATCCTAAAAAATATTTTAATATGGATCATTTTATGCCTAATTATAAAATGGGTGAAATAGTTGTTGGACTTAATTCCATAAGAAGTAATATAAGAGAAGTTGAAATATGTGGTTTCAAGGCATTTAAAGACATTGACGCAGAGATAACAAGAAACGATATTATAAGATATTTAAATAGATTAAGCAGCTGTTTATATATAATGATGTTTAAGTTTTTGTCAGGAAAATATAAATAGAGGGGGCACATCAGTGACCGGTATAGACATTGAATACATTATAGAAGAAGTCATAAAAAGAGTAAATGAAAAATTTAAAATTACAGTGGAAGCTTCAGGAAAACATGTTCATCTTTCAAGAGAAAGTATTGATACATTATTTGGTAAGGGTTATAAATTAACAGAGGTAAAGAAATTATCACAACCAGGTCAATATAGCTGCAACGAAAGAGTTAGCCTAACTGGGCCTAAAGGAACAATTAAAAATGTAGTTGTACTTGGACCAGAAAGAACACACACACAGGCTGAAATATCTAAGAGTGATGCTGTTATTTTAGGAGTAAAAGCACCAATTCGTGAATCAGGAAAATTACAGGGTAGTGCAGGTGTAACCATATCTACAGAAAAAGCTTCTTTAACAATTAAAGAGGGGTTAATAGTTGCAAAACGTCATATACATTTAACATTAGAAGATGCAAAGTTATTTAAGGTTCGTGATAAAGATATAGTTAAAGTTGAAGTTTCTGGGGAAAGACCGCTAATCTTTGATGATGTTGTAATTAGGGTAAAGAAAGAATTTAGAACATTTATGCACATAGATTATGATGAGGCAAATGCCTGTGGATATAATAAAGGCACTACTGCAAAAATTATAAAATAGAATTGTTGTTTTATAGATGATTTTAAAAATAAGATGATATACCTTATATGTTAAGCTGTATTAAACATTATAATTTTTATATAAGGAAGTGATTTAAGTGGATATAGAAAAATTAGTAGATATGATCACTAAGGAAGTTATGAAGAGGATTCCTAGCAGTAGAAATAGTACTGCAATGGATAAAGAAAAGGTATTGGTAATAAGTTCCTCTGAAGAAGAGTTAATAGTGATTAAAGAGCTTGTAGAAGATAAATACGAGGTTCATATTTATGATAAAGAAGATATAAATTTGAGAGACTATGAGCATATAATAGTTACAAATTTATGTAATAAAGGATTATCATCAATGGCGCTTGGGTTATGTAATAATGGTGTACAAGCGTTTATAGTAGAGGCTCTTTTTAACGGTAAGAAGGTTTATGTATTAAAAGAGGGAATACAGTACAGAAAACATTTAAGTACGTCTAATGAAGCTTTATATAATCTATATAATCAATATGAACACAAAATCATGTCTTATGGAATTGCTTTAGTCCATCAAAAGGATTTATTAAAAAGCATGCAAATGGGCGCTAATCGCAATGATGAATCAGTGCAAAAATCCTGCTCAATAGAATCAAATATAGTAATCGATGATATGCATAATAAAACTGAATCACAAGCTAAAAAAGCGGTTTCAGAGGATACTGTGCAATCTCATCAAATAGTAGAAATAAATAATAAAAGACTGATTACAGAATCAGACCTTAGAAAATTATATATGAACGGAATAAAGGAAGTAAACTTAATTAAAAAAGCTATATTAACCCCACTTGCTCAAGATTTTATAAGAATAAAACGATTAAAGATAAATAGAGTTTAGGGTTATTCTAAAACATTTTAAAAAATAAAAAGGGGGGGGCAGTTAATGATTATTGGTAAAGTTATAGGCAATGTTTGGGCTACAAGAAAAGATGAAAAATTAAATGGATTAAAATTCTTAGTGATAGAACCATCTAAAGCTGCAGCCGGCGAGGGGAGCGGAATTTTTGTTGCCGCAGATATAGTAGGGGCTGGCATAGGGGATAGTGTATTAGTGACTAAAGGTAGCGCTGCAAGCGCATCACTGCATATAAAAGATGTGCCTGTGGATGCTGTTATAGTAGGTATAATAGATAGTTTAGAAGTAGATGCAGAATTTCTATAATAAAGCACTTCTCGTATAAATAAATTTATTTGGAGTGAATCTATGATTAAAACTTTAGGAATGATGGAATTTAGAAGTATTGCAAAAGGAATAGAAATAGCGGATGTAGTTCTAAAAGCAGCAGAGGTAGAATTAGTATTTTGTAGAACTATTTGTCCAGGGAAATTTATGATACTTATATCAGGAGAAGTAGGATCTGTTAAAGAAGCCTTAGACAAGGGGACGAATCAAAGTAAAGGTTTTTTGATAGGAAGTTTTCTACTTCCTAATGTACATAAGGATATTATACAATCATTAAAAAATAAAATAAAAGTAGTACCTAATGGAGCTATAGGAGTAGTGGAGACCACTAATGTAGTTTCTGGAATATTTATCTTAGATAAGGCGCTTAAAGCAGCGGAGGTAAGGCTTTTTAAGTTAAGTCTCGGCACTTTAATTGGTGGAAAATCTTATTTTATTATATATGGTGATGTGAGTTCTGTGCAGGAAGCTGTAAAAGAAGCTTTAAGAGAAATTGATGAGAAAAAAATAGTTTCAAGTATAGTAATTCCATCACCATCTAAGGAACTAATCAGTAGCTTATAATAATAGTTAACAATGTAGATAAATTCTAAAAAAATACATATGATCAAAAAATAATTTTCTGGAAGGAGAAAAAATGGGAATAAATGAAATTATTATATATATAATGGTTGTTTTCATGGTTTTAGGTGCAATAGATAAGTGCATAGGAAATAAATTTGGTTTAGGAGAACAATTTGAAGAGGGATTTATGGCAATGGGTTCATTAACTATAGCTATGGTTGGTGTAGTTTGTTTAGCACCAGTACTTGCTAGTGTATTAAAACCTGTAGTAGTCCCAATTTACACTGCATTAGGAGCAGATCCATCTATGTTTGCTACTACTTTACTTGCTTGTGATATGGGAGGATATCCTCTTGCAAAAGAACTTGCACAAACAGCACAAGCAGCAAGCTTCTCAGGCGTAATTATAGGATCTATGATGGGACCAACTATTGTATTTACTATACCAGTTGCTCTTGGAATAATTAAAAAAGAAGACCATAAATTTTTGGCAACAGGTGTACTTGCAGGGATAATAACAATTCCTATAGGAGCGCTTATAGGTGGACTTGTAGCTGGATTTGGAGTAATAATGTTACTTAAAAATCTTGTGCCAATAATAATATTTGCAGCACTTCTTGCTGTAGGATTATGGTTAATTCCTGAAAAAATGATAAAAGGCTTTACCGTTTTTGGAAAAGGTGTAGTTGTGCTTATAACAATAGGTCTTGCAGCTATAATAATAGAAACTTTAACAGGAGTAGTTGTTATACCTGGAATGGCACCACTATCCGAAGGTATTGAGATAGTAGGTTCTATTGCAATAGTACTCGCAGGAGCCTTCCCAATGGTTTATGTTATAACGAAAGTATTTAAAAAACCTCTAATGAAGCTTGGTTCATTACTAGGTATGAATGATATTTCAGCAGCAGGTATGGTGGCAAGTCTTGCAAATAGTATACCAATGTTTGGAATGATGAAAGACATGGATGAACGGGGTAAGATAATAAACGTTGCATTTGCAGTTAGTGCAGCTTTTGTATTTGGAGATCATTTAGGTTTTGTTGCTGGAGTAGAAAAAGGAATGATATTCCCTATGATAGTTGCAAAATTAGTCGGTGGAGTTGCAGCGGTTGCGTTAGCTTGTTTTATACTTTCGAAAAATAAAAAAAATAAGTCTGTTCAAGCATAATAGCATTATAAGATAATAATGAATGGAGGAATTAAAATGGAAAATATAGATGCAAAATTAATTGAGGACATGGTTAGAAAAATCATAGCAGAAAGTTTATCAAAGGAAAAATGTGAATTTGAAAAGCACGTAGATCCTAGTGGTATAATGTCAATAAAATTAGACACTGTAAAAATGGGTAAGTTTGATACTGGCAAAGAGGGAGATGACGTACTTTTAACAGATGTTTTAACATTAGAAGAAAGTCCGAGACTTGGATGCGGTCTTATGGAAATGAAAGAAACGTGCTTTGATTGGACATTAAAATATGATGAAATAGATTATGTTATAGAGGGAACTTTAGAAGTAAATATTGATGGAAGAAAAGTTGTAGCCAATAAAGGGGAAATGATTTTAATTCCTAAAAACTCAAAAATTCAATTCAGTGTTCCAGATTATGCAAAATTTATGTTTGTGACATATCCTGCTAATTGGGCCGATATAAAGTAGATATTTTTTAAGGTAAAGACTTAGAACAAAACAAAAAAAAAGCCTCATACTATTAATTTAGTATGAGGCCTTTATCTTATTAAATATCTTGCTCTCTTGATAAACTAAAATCTATTAATCCCATTGGTTTATCATAGAAAATACGCTCATCCATAAGTTTGGGAATATCATTCATTTTTGGCTTGAAAGCCATTAAATCTAAAACATCCTTTTGCAAATCAATACCTGGTGCTATTTCAGTAAGATAAAGTCCATCCTTTTTAAGTTCGAATACAGCTCTTTCAGTAATGTACATTACTGGCTGATTTACCTTTCGTGCATATTTCCCACTAAAAGTAATTTGCTCAACTTGATCAATAAATTTAAATAGCTTACCTTCTTGTTTGATAACAAGCTTTCCATCTTTTATTTCTTGTTTAAGTCCTTGGGCTGTAAATGTTCCACAGAATATAACTTTTTTTGCATTTTGGGTAATATTGATAAAGCCACCGCATCCTGCAACACGTGTTCCAAACTTACTTACATTTAAGTTACCGTCTTTATCAACTTGAGCTAATCCTAAGAATGCTAAATCAACTCCACCACCATCATAAAAATCAAATTGGCATGCTTGGTCTAGAATTGCTTCTGGATTTACTGATGCACCAAAAGCTAATCCACCCTGTGGCAATCCACCAACTGCTCCTGCTTCTACTGTAAGTGTCATATAATCGCAAATCCCTTCTTCACTAGCAACTAATGATATTACCTCAGGTATTCCAATTCCTAAATTTACAACAGTATTAGATTTAAGCTCAAAGGCAGCTCTCCTTGCTATTATTTTCCTAATATCTAAAGGTGTATTTTCAATTGAATCCATTATTGCTTTTATTTCACCTGTACAAGCTGGATTATATTCAAATCCAACGGTCTGCTCATGTTCCTCTGGTTTTGAAACAACAACATAGTCTACATATATACCAGGAATTTTCACAAGTCGTGGATCAAGGGTGCCAGCAGCTACTACTCTTTCAACTTGAACTACAACTATTCCACCGCAGTTTTTTGTTGCTTGAGTAATGGATGTTGCTTCAAGAGTAGCTATTTCTCTTTCTAGACTAATATTACCATTTTTATCTGCATATGTACCGCGTACAAAACAGATATCAATTGGAAATGATTTATATAGTAGCTTCTCCTCACCTTCGATTTCAATTATCTTTACAATATCCTCCTTTGTAATATCATTTAATTTCCCTCCTTCAATTCTAGGGTCAACAAATGTGTTTAGTCCTACATGAGTTATAGTACCGACCCTTTTACCAGCAATATCCCTAAAAAGCTGAGAAAGAGTTCCTTGTGGAAGATTATAGGCTTCTATTTTATTTTCTACAGCTAATTTTCCTAGGGCAGGTGCCATGTTATAATGACCACCTACTACTCTTTTAGTCATTCCTTCGTGTGCAAAATGATCTGCACCTCTTCCATTTTGATTACCCTGAGCAGCGGCGTATATAAGATTTAAATTTATAGGCTTACCAGTTTCTAAAAAACGCTTTTCTAAAGCTGTAGTAAGGGTTTCAGGACAACAACTGCCAACAAATCCATCTGTTACAATATAATCGCCATCCTTTACTAACTCAGCAGCTTCTTTAGGTTTTAATATTTTCATAGAACTACATCACCTTTCACAGTATACTGTAAAATTATTAATATAGATTAGCATCATAATTATAACTATTATTCAGTTGTCTAGGATATTCCAGGGAAAATGATAATGATAATGAATATGAAGAAATAATTAAATATACTACTATTATTAACATATATTGGTTAAGTTGCGCATAATATACTTAAGAAGTGACATTAAAACAACAACATGGGAGGTTATATAATGAGCAACTTGTTTTTAACACCAAGATATATAATTACTGGAAAGGAAGCACTTAATCTAGCTGGCGAAAACATTAAACAGCTAGGGGAAAAAGCTTTAATTGTAACCGATGATGTAATGGTCAAGATTGGAAGTTTAAAAAAAGTAACAGATATGTTGGATAGTATTAATATTGAATATGCAATCTATAGTGAAGTAAATAGTGAACCGACAGATATCATGGTAAACGATGGAACTAAAGCTTATAAAGAAGAAAAATGTGATTTCTTAATTGGATTAGGTGGAGGAAGCCCTATAGATACAATGAAAGCTGTAGGGGCTATGATAACGAATACAGGGGAAATTAATGATTATTTAGGGAAAACGATTCCTAATGCAACCCCTCCTCTAGTTGCATTACCTACAACAGCAGGAACGGGTTCAGAAGCAACTCAGTTCACTATAATATCGGATACAAAGAGGGACATAAAAATGTTGTTAAAGGGATCTTATCTAATGCCAACTTTAGCAATAATAGATCCGATTTTTACAACGACAGCTCCACCTAACGTAACAGCAGCTACAGGATTGGATGCATTAACTCATGCAATCGAAGCATATACATCAAAGAAATCGCAGACAATGTCAGATACATTTGCTCTTTCTGCGGTTAAAAGGATAACTAAGTATTTATTAAAAGCTTATCAAAATGGGAATGATGTTGAAGCTAGAACAGAAATGTCAATAGCTGCACTTGAAGCTGGAATTGCTTTTAATAACTCTTCAGTGACAATAGTTCACGGTATGAGTAGACCAGTGGGTGCACTTTATCATGTACCACATGGATTATCTAATGCTATATTGTTGCAAGATTGTTTGAATTTTGCATTATATGGAACACCAGAAAGATTTTGTGATTTAGCTAAAGCTATAGGCATCTATAAGAAAGGTGAGAGTGATATAGAAGCAGGTCAAGCTTTTATAAAAGAAATTGGAGATCTATGTAGAGACTTAAACATTCAAACCCTTGAAGAGGTTGGTGTTAATAAGCAAAAATTCTTTGAAAATTTAGAAAAAATGGCGGGTGATGCTTTAGACAGTGGCAGCCCAGGAAATACAAGAAGAAAGACTGAAAAGGAAGACATAATAAATATTTATAAATTATTATGGAAACAGGTGAAATAAATGCCACTAGTAAATATGCGGGATTTATTGAGTAAAGCAGAAAAAGGAAAATATGCTGTTGGATCTTTTAGCGTAGCAAATATGGAAATGTTAATCGGTGCTATAAAGGCTGGTGAAGAGTTAAATTCTCCGATGATAATTCAAATTGCAGAAGTAAGATTAAATGCATCGCCATTAGAGTTAATAGGATCTATGATGGTTGCAGGAGCAAAAAAAGCGAAAATACCAGTAGCTATACATTTTGATCATGGTTTAACTTTAGAAAAGATAAAGGAAGCTCTCCAGCTTGGATTTACTTCAGTTATGATAGATGGTTCAAAATATCCACTGAAAGATAATATAAGGTTAACAAGAGAAGTTATAGATGAAGCAAAAAAATATAATGCAGACGTAGAAGCTGAAATAGGACGAGTAGGCGGTAGTGAAGATGGCTTAAAAGAAATATCAGTTTTGTGTACTGGGGTAGATGAGGCAAAGGAGTTTTTCGATGCAACAGGCGTTGATGCATTAGCAGTGGCAATAGGAAATGCTCACGGAGTATATTTAGAAAATCCAAAATTAAATTTTGATGTATTAGACAAAATAAACAAAAGGGTAGATGTTCCATTAGTATTGCATGGGGGAACAGGTATAAGTGATGACGATTTTAGAAAATGTGTAAGTCTTGGAATTAGAAAAATTAATATAGCAACAGCAACATTTGCTTCAGTTGAAGAAAATGTTGGGAAGTTATATGAAGAGTCCGAAAAAGTTGATTATTTCGAGTTGCATGAGAAAGAAATAGAAGGTGCTTATATTAATGTAAAGAGGCATATTAAGATATTCGGAAGTCAAAACAAAGCATAGGGGGAAATAATGGGTTACATTAAATTTGATAATAGTAGAGAATTTGATATTGTGCCACTCGGAAGAGCTGCAATTGATTTTAATCCTATTGATATAAATATGCCACTTTCAGAAAGTGCGACTTTTAAAAAATATTTAGGTGGGTCACCAGCTAATACTGCAGTTGGACTTGCAAGACTAGGTAAAAAGGTAGGGTTTATTGGTAAAGTATCAAATGATAGGTTTGGTGAATTTGTTATTAACTATTTTAAAAATGAAGAAATAGATACGACGCAAATTTATTTTGCTAAAAATGGAGAAAATTTAGGACTTACTTTTACTGAAATACTTAGTCCAACTGAAAGTAGTATTTTAATGTACAGAAATGGTGTTGCAGATTTAGCGCTGGAAGCCTCCGAAATTAGTGAAGAATATATTAAGAATACTAAAGCTATTATAATATCTGGGACTGCTTTATCTCAGAGTCCGTCAAGAGAAGCAACCTTGAAGGCATTAGAGTATGCAAAGAAAAATAATACAGTAGTTATTTTCGATATTGATTATAGAGAATATTCATGGACTAATAAGGATGAGATTGCAATTTATTATGCTCTAGTCGCAAAAAACAGTGATGTTATAATAGGGTCAAGAGAAGAATTTGATTTAACGCAAACAATAATTGGACAAGATAGTAGCGATCAGGAAACCGCTAATAGATGGTTTAATTATGGTAGTAAAATTGTTGTTATAAAGCATGGAAAAGATGGATCAACTGCTTATACATCAGATAAAAAAAGCTTTAATATAAAGCCTTTCCCAGTTAAACTTCTTAAATCTTTTGGTGGCGGGGATGCATATGGGTCTGCATTTGTTTATGGATTACTTGAAGGATGGGATATTATTGACTGCTTAGAGTTTGGTAGTGCTTCAGCTTCAATGTTAGTTGCAAGTCACAGCTGCTCTGATGCAATGCCAAAAGTCGAAGGGATTAATGAATTTATAAGAAAGAGCAAAGAGGAATATGGTGAAATGGTCGTAAAATCATAAGGAGGATTTAAATGGTAGAAAGTTTAGGTAATCTAAAATACGGTGAAAATACAATATGCGAGATTAACGGTAAAAATAAAGAAATGTTAATGGATATTGCTGTAATAAAACTTGAAAAAGGTTCAGTTAAAACGTACTATTCAGATTTCAAAGAATTGGCTGTATTGATGTTAACAGGAAAACTTGAAATTAGGTGGTCAGGAAATAAAAAAGTAATAGAGAGAACTTCAGTATTTGATGAAGGTCCCTGGTGTTTACATGTGCCAAAGGATACAAAGGTCCAAGTAGAAATTTTAGAACAAAGCGAAATACTTCTTCAATATACAGATAATAAAAATACCTTTGAAGCAAAATTATATTATCCAGAAGATTGTAAAAGTGAAGTATTTGGTGAAGGGGTATGGAATGGTACTGCAAGAAGAGTAGTTAGAACAGTATTTGATTATAAAAATGAACCATATTCAAACATGGTAATGGGAGAAGTTATTACTTATCCTGGTAAATGGTCAAGTTACCCACCACATCATCATCCACAACCTGAAGTTTATTACTATAAATTTAATAAACCTCAAGGATTTGGTTTATGTCTAATAGGTGAAAATGCTTATAAGATAACAGATAGAAGCTTTGCTTTAATTCAAGGAGGCCTTGTTCATCCTCAAACAGCTGCACCAGGTTATGCTATGTACTATTGTTGGATGATAAGACATTTAGATAATAACCCATGGACTGACAGAATAGATGATAAAGATCATACTTGGCTTTGGGACAAAAATGTTAAGATATGGCCAGAAAAATAGTATAAATGATTGATTAAGATATAAGGGGGTTTGAGATGGGTACAATTAGACTGACTACTGCACAAGCAGTGGTTAAATTTTTAAATAACCAGTTTGTAAGTTTTGATGGCAAAGAAGAAAGATTCATCGAAGGAATTTTCGCAATATTCGGACATGGAAATGTATTAGGTCTTGGTCAAGCATTAGAACAAGATCCTGGCAAATTAATAGTACGTCAAGGTAGAAATGAACAAGGCATGGCCCAAGCAGCTGTGGCTTTCGCTAAGCAAAAAAGAAGGAAAAAAATATATGCATGTACATCATCGGTAGGTCCTGGATCTGCTAATATGGTAACTGCTGCCGCAACAGCAACAGCAAATAATATACCTGTATTATTATTTCCAGGTGATACATTTGCTACAAGGCAGCCAGATCCTGTACTTCAACAAGTCGAACAAGATTATGATGCTTCAATTACTACAAATGATGCTTTTAAACCTGTAAGTAAATATTGGGATAGAGTGAGCAGACCAGAACAATTGATGTCAGCTATGATAAATGCAATGAGAGTATTAACAGATGAGGGAGATACTGGCGCAGTATGTATTGCACTGCCACAGGATGTTCAAGGAGAGGCTTACGATTATCCAGAATATTTTTTCAAGAAGAGAGTGCATAGAATTGAAAGAAGAAAAGCTACGGATTTAGAACTAGAAGATGCTATAAGTTTAATAGCTAGAAAGAAAAAACCATTAATCATTTGTGGCGGAGGAGCCAAATATTCAGAAGCAGGTGAAGAACTAAAGAAATTTGCGCAGGAATTTAATATACCTATTGCAGAAACGCAGGCAGGAAAAAGTGCAGTAGAATCAACCCATTATCTGAATCTAGGAGGTATTGGAGTTACAGGTACCCTTGCTGCAAATCTTATAGCTAAAGATGCAGACCTCATAATAGGACTTGGAACAAGATTTACAGATTTTACAACAGCTTCTAAAGGATTGTTTAAGAATGATGAAGTTGAATTCTTGACAATAAATACATCTAGATATAATGCAACTAAAATGGATGCTACTAAAGTGGTCGGGGATGTATTGGTTAATTTAGAACAACTTAGATATAAGCTTATTGAAAAAGGATATAAAAGCGAGTATAACAAGGAGATTTCTGATGCCAAAAATAAATGGGGAAAAGAAATTGAGAGATTATATAGTATAAAATATAGTGAAGATAATTTCAAACCTGAAATGCTAGGACAAAATGAAGCAAGCTTAAGAGAATTTTATGAACTTTGCGGAGAAGCTCTTCCACAAACCACAGTTATAGGTGAAATTAATAATTTTCTTAAAAAAGATTATGTTGTAGTGGGTGCTGCAGGAAGTTTACCAGGCGATTTACAAAAGTTATGGACTTCAAGAGATAAGTATAGCTACCACATGGAATATGGTTATTCATGTATGGGATACGAAATATCAGGAGCTTTAGGAGTGAAGCTTGCAGAACCTAATAAAGAAGTATATGCATTTGTTGGTGATGGAAGTTACTTAATGCTTCATTCGGAATTAATAACGTCTATTCAAGAAAACAAGAAGATAAATGTATTACTATTCGATAACAGCGGATTTGGTTGCATTAACAATCTAGAAATGGGAAATGGAATGGGCAGTTTTGGAACAGAGTTTAGATATAGAAATGAAAAAAGCGGCAAGCTTAATGGTGGATTGATTCCAATAGATTTTGCAAAATGTGCACAAGGGTATGGAGTAAAAAGCTATACAGTCAAAACAATAGAAGAGCTTAAAGAAGCGCTAGTAGATGCAAAAAAACAAACTAGATCTACTTTAATAGATATAAAAACACTTCCAAAAACAATGACAAACGGTTATGAGTCTTGGTGGCATGTAGGAGTTGCTGAGGTTTCTGATAAAGATTCAATAAAAAATGCGTACATTAACAAAACAGATAATCTTACAAATGTAAGAAAATATTAAAACGGGGAGAGATGTTATTATGTTAAAGGTTGGAATTATTGGTGTAGGAAGAATTGGGAAGGTACATGGAGAAAGTATATCAAAATATGTTAAAAATGCTGAAATTAAATCAATTGCTGATGCATACTTAAACGATGCTACAAGAGAATGGGCAAAGAGTAAGGGAATACTTGAGGTATATACTGACTATAAAAAAATATTAGAAGATCCAGAAATTGATGCAGTATTAATTTGCTCCTCAACAGATACACACTCACCAATCTCAATAGAAGCAATAAGAGCAGGAAAGCATGTTTTCTGTGAAAAACCAATTGATCATGATTTAACTAGAATAAAAGAAGTCATTAATGAATTAGGTAAATCTAAGGTTAAGTATCAAGTAGGGTTTAATAGAAGATTTGACCACAACTTTAAATCAATTAAGAATGCGGTTGCTAGTGGAAAAATTGGAGAACCTCATATTTTGAAAATAACTTCAAGAGATCCTGAGCCACCTTCAATAGATTATGTGAAGATTTCTGGTGGCATGTTCTTAGATATGACAATTCATGATTTTGATATGGCTAGATATCTTTTAGATAGTGAAGTTGAAGAAGTTTATGCACTCGGTAATGTATTGATAGACAACGCTATAGGCGAAGCTGGGGACATTGATACAGCTATTATAACATTAAAGATGCAAAACGGAACTTTAGCAGTAATTGATAACTCAAGGCAGTCAGCTTATGGATATGATCAAAGGGCTGAAGTGTTTGGATCATTAGGTCAGGTTTCAATAGCAAATGATAGCACTTCATCGGCAGTAATATCAAATGAAAATGGTGTTACAGGAGAAAAACCATTATTCTTCTTCCTAGAAAGATATATGCAGGCTTATGCGCAGGAAGTAACAGAATTTATTGACGCAATTGTAAATAATACAGATACACCTGTAGATGGTGAAGATGGGTTACAAGCTGTATTAATTGGTGAAGCTGCTACAAAATCATTACATGAGAACAGACCAGTTAAATTATCTGAAATTAAATTTTAATTATGAGGGGTGTTAATTATGTTAAATAGTAAAAAGGTCAAATTAGGTATTGCTCCAATTGCATGGACAAATGATGATATGCCAGATTTAGGAAAAGAAAATACTTTTGATCAGTGCTTGAGTGAAGCCGCATTAGCCGGTTTCCAAGGAACAGAGGTCGGAAATAAGTATCCAAAGGATGTTAAAGTTTTAAAAAAGGCTTTAGAGCTTAGAGGGTTGGAAATTGCAAGTGCTTGGTTTAGTTCGTTCTTAACTACGAAACCATATGAAGAAACTGAGGCAGAATTTGTTAAGCATAGAGATTTTCTACATGATCTTGGGGCTGATGTAATCGTTGTAGCTGAGCAAGGACATAGCGTACAAGGTGAACTAGATACTCCAGTGTTTGATGGGAAGTACCATTTTAATGAGGAAGAATGGAAGCTGCTTGGAAATGGATTAAACAAGCTAGGAAAGTTAGCTCAAGATAAGGGAATGAAAATGGTTTACCATCATCATATGGGAACAGGAGTACAAACAACAAAAGAGATAGATAAGCTTATGAGTATTACTTATGAAAATTTAGTTTACTTGTTATTTGATTCAGGTCATTTAGTATATTCAGGTGAGGATCATATAGCAATACTTAAAAAATATATAAATAGAATCAAGCATGTTCATTTAAAAGATATTAGACCGGAAATAGTAAAAAAGGTTAAAGATGAAAAACTTAGTTTCTTAAAAGGAGTTCGATTAGGAGCTTTTACAGTGCCAGGTGATGGAAGCATTGATTTTAAGCCAATATTCAAAATTTTAGCAGACAATAATTATGAGGGTTGGCTATTGGTGGAAGCAGAGCAAGACCCAGCAAAGGCAAATCCATTTGAATATGCAGTAAAAGCAAGAAAATATATTAAAGATATATGCGGAGCATAATCCTATTACAAAAAGGGGGTGACTTAATGAATCTCTTTTCAGGAATTACATTTATGGCTATCGTTGCAACTGTATGGTTTATTGCTTGGAAAAAATCACAATTAATTAACAAAGATGATGCGGATGGTTATTTCCTTGGAGGACGAAGCCTAACAGGAATAACAATTGCTGGAACAATTCTAATGACGAATCTATCTACAGAGCAAATTGTTGGACAAAATGGCCAAAGTTACGTAGCTGGAATGGAGGTAATGGCTTGGGAGGTTACAGCTGCTTTTGCTTGTGTGCTACTGGCGTTTGTTTTCTTACCTAAATACTTAAAACATGGAATTAGTACTATTTCTGATTTTATTGAAATTCGTTATGATACAACGACTAAAAGAATTATATCATTTTTGTTTCTAGTAAGTTATACAGTTACTTTTTTACCGGTCGTATTGTTTTCAGGAGCGTTAGTTTTTAATAAACTTTTCCATATAGATAAGTTATTAAATGTAAATGGCCAAGTTGCAATTATAATTGTAGCAGCATTTATTGGCTTGGTTGGACTCTTGTATGTGTTGATTGGAGGAATTTCTTTAAGTGCCTTTAGTGATACGATTTATGGTGTTGGTTTAATTGTTGGAGGTATTTCAATTCCAATTTTAGGATTAATCTTGCTCGGTAACGGTAGTTTCACTGGAGGAATTCAATTAATAATCCAGCGAACTCCAGACAAATTAAATGCTATCGGAGCACTTGATTCAAAATTGATTCCTTGGCCGACATTGTTCCTCGGGATGTTTTTCAATAATCTATTTTATTGGTGTACTAATCAAATGATTGTTCAAAAAGCATTAGCTGGAAAGAATCTCAAAGAAGCACAAAAGGGTGCTTTATATGTAGGCTTTTTTAAAATTTTTGGAGCTTTATTTTTAGTTTTTCCGGGGATTATTGCATATAATATGTTTGGAAAGACACTAAAAGTAGCTGATGATGCGTACCCATCTTTAGTCACGGCAGTACTTCCAACATGGGCTTATGGTATTTTCGGAGCAGTAATTTTTGGAGCTATTTTAAGTTCTTTCGCAGGAGCTTTAAATAGTACTTCAACCCTATTCGCATTAGACTTTTATAAACCAATAATTCGTCCTAAAGCTTCTGACAAAGAAGTTGTTAAGGTTGGAAAAATAGTGACAGCATTTGTAGCAATAGTTTCAATAGTTGTAGCCCCTTTTATTGCTTATGCACCAGCAGGTTTGTATACTTTCCTTCAAGAATACAATGGCTTTTATAATATGCCATTACTAGCAATTATTCTGCTTGGTTTCTATACAAAACGTGTTCCTGCCTTAGCCGCAAAAGTAACAATGATTTTTCATATTATAGCCTATACGATTTCTAAATTTTTATTTGCTGATGTTAATTTTTTATACGTATTGAGTGGTTTATTTTTCTTGGATATTTTAATAATGTTATTAATTGGTAAATTAAAACCGATGGAAATACCATTCAAAATTCAAGATGATGAAAGTAAAGTTGATTTAACACCTTGGAAATATGGAAAGTGTATTGGAATAGCTGTTGTAATTTGTATGATCGGAATGTATATATTATTTTCACCACTAGGACTTGCTAGATAAAAAAGAAATAAGAGAATGTTCTTATGGGTTTTTGCTATAAATACTGAAATTACAATCTATCGCCTAGAAAAATCATGTGCGAAAGGATAATTGATTATGAAAATTAATAGAATCAAAGAAATTGAGGAATATATATTAAGAAATGAATCAGTCACTTTAGATTCATTATGCGATATTTTTAAAATCTCTAAAAATACAATTCGCCGATATATAAATGAACTTGTAAAAAAAGGGAGTGTAAAAAAAGTTTATGGAGGAGTAACAGCTATTATTAAAGAAATAATTCCTTTCGAAGAAAGAAACATTAAAAATAATTATGAAAAAATGGCAATAGCTAAGGTTGCATCTGAATTTGTAAATGATGGAGATGTAATATTCATTGATTCTGGGACAACAACAATTAATATGATAGACTTCTTAAAAAACAAAAATGATGTAACTATACTGACGAATAGTTTGAATGTTATAATAATCGCACTCCCTTTTCCAAATTTAAATGTTATTTGTACGGGAGGAAGGTTAATAAGAAAAACAAATTCTTTTGAGGTGATAAATACTCTTACAATATTCAAAGATTATAATATAAATAAAGCATTTATGGCTGCTTCAGGTATTTCTATATCTAATGGAGCCACAAATTCTTCACCATTAGAATATAAAATTAAAAAAATTATAGTAGAAAAGAGTAATGAGTTGTATTTGTTAGCAGATTCGTCTAAATTTGAAGTTTCATCACTTATGACTTATTGTCAATTAACAGATATAGATTATCTTATAACAGATAGAAAACCATCTGAAAAATATATAGAATTTTTTGAAGAAAATAAAATTAATTTTATTTTCTCTGAATAATGGTTCAAGGGCATTTTTAATTATTGAGGATTATAATAAAAATAATAAAAAATTTATCAAATTAAACTGTTTTTCAGTATAATTTTTTGTTATAATTATATTCATAAAGAACATCCCTTTTGGTTTTTGTTTGTTGTCATTCAATTATGCCAAATAAGGGGATGTCCTTCTATTTTTCAACCATAAATACTGAAATTAAAGGCTATCGCATTAAAAATTTATGTGAGAAGGCTTTGCTTATAAAAATCAATCCAAATTAGCGGGAAAACTGAATAGCATGGTTCAAAATTTAAACTGTAAGATTAATTTTGCAGCGTCCAAGATGATGAGCAGCTACGAAGGTGATGATTTAACCGATAAGACTGTATGAGTCTTGTCGGTTTTTTAATCCACTCTGATGATGTTTATTATGCCAATCCACAATTATATATAGTTATTAAGAAATTTTTTGAAGTATTATGAAACTATAATTATTACGTTGCAATACATATATTATGTTATAATGTATATATTATGTGGAATTTGAATAAAATGTATTGTGCGGGTTTTGAATATTAGAAGAAGCGTAATAGATAAAAATGTAAAATTTATATTTAACTATTTGCAGAAATATACAGGGGGAACAAAATGTTTAGTCCAATAAAAAACACAAAAGTTTATGAACAGGTAATAGATCAAATAAAAAATATGATTGATAAAGGTACGCTTAAAAAGGGTGACAAACTTCCTTCAGAGAGGAATTTAGTGGAGCAATTAAAGGTAAGCAGGGCTTCTATCCGTGAAGCGCTTAGAACATTAGAAGTCATTGGACTTATAGAGTGCAGACAAGGAGAAGGTAGTTATATAAAAGCAAATTTTCAAGATAAATTATTTGAACCGCTATCAATTATGTTTATGTTAGAGGGAAGCAATCCAGAAGAGATATGGGAGCTTAGAAAGATTGTGGAGGTTGAGGCTTCAGGCCTTGCTGCGAATAGGATAACCAGTGAACAACTAAAAGAGTTAAAAGAGCTTACTCAAAGATTTATGAATTGTGCGGACGAGAATACTAATGTTGAAATTGATAAAGAGTTTCATTATAAGATTGCTGAGTGTTCGGGCAATGTTTTAGTATTTAACATTCTTAAAACAGTTTCAACGCTTGTAGATCATTTTATTAAGGATGCAAGAAAATTAATATTAGTTGACCCAGAAAATAAAGAAATACTTTTTTCTCAGCACAATGAGATATATTTATCTATGGAAAAACATAGCTCAGCTGATGCTAGAAAAGCAATGCGGGAACATTTAGATTTTGCAAATAGGTATATGAGTAAAATAAAATGATTTCAAAACATATAATTTTGTCCAAAGCAAAAAGTGAGAGTAATAACAAATATTACCCTCGCTTTTAAATTTTTAAATAAAATAAATATTGTTAATTAATTAATTAATAATAGTAGAAATATTTTCAATAGTGTGTTATTATGATTTAAAAGATGGTCAGACCATCTTACCATTAATGAGTTTTAGATTTTCTATAAAAAGAATGGAGGAGCACATATGGAAATTTTAGTTTGTATAAAGCAAGTTCCAGGAACTTCAAAAGTTGAAGTAGATCCAGTTACAGGTGTTTTAAAAAGAGATGGTGTAGATTCAAAAATGAATCCTTATGATTTATATGCATTAGAAACAGCACTTAGAATAAAGGAAGAAAAAGGTGGGGTAATTAAGGTTATAACTATGGGACCACCACAAGCAAATGATGTAATTCGCGAAGCATATATGATGGGAGCAGATGAAGGAGCACTTGTATCTGATAGAAAGTTTGCCGGAGCAGATGTTCTTGCTACAGCTTATACACTTTCACAAGGTGTAAGGAAAATGGGAGAATTTGATCTCATATTATGTGGAAAGCAGACAACAGACGGAGACACTGCTCAAGTAGGACCAGAAATGGCTGAATATCTTAATATTCCTCACATTGCAAACGTTTTAAAAATAATAGAAATAAAAGAAAAATCAATTATTGTAGAAATGGATATGGCAAATACTGTTGAAGTAGCAGAGATTCAATTTCCATGTCTTTTAACTGTAGATAAAGATATATTTCAACCAAGACTTCCATCTTATAGGAAAAAATTAGCTACAAAAGATAGAGAAATAAAAATGATAACACTAAACGATTTTGAAGATAAAGATGAAAAGAAATATGGACTTAATGGTTCACCAACTCAGGTAGAAAGAATATTTCCACCAGATGTAAATAATGATAGAGAAACATGGACAGGCAATGGTGCAGAGCTTAGTTTAAAAATAGCTGCAAAACTTAAAGAATTAAAATTTGTATAGAGAAGGGTGGAATTTTCATGAGTAAGTTAATTTGTAACCAAGAGAAAGTAAACGATTCAAATATTCAAGAATTAATAAAGGTTTGCCCTTTTGGTGCTATTGAATACATAGATGGTAAAATTGAAGTTAATGCAGGATGTAAAATGTGTAAGATTTGCGTTAAAAAAGGTCCAACAGGTGTAATGGAATTTATTGAAACAGAGGCCGTGCAAGTTGATAAAAGTTTATGGAAGGGTATAGGAGTATATGTTGACCATGTAGAAGGAGTTATACATCCTGTAACAATGGAGCTTATCGGAAAAGCTAGGGAGCTTGCGGCAGTTGTTAATTTCCCAGTATATTGTGTATTTATTGGTTATAACATAAAGGAAAAGGCTAAAGAATTGCTTCATTATGGAGTTGATGAGGTCTTTGTATACGATTATAAAGAATTTGAAGAGTTTAGAATAGAACCTTATACAGCTGCATTTGAAGACTTTGTAAACAAGGTAAAGCCATCATCATTATTGGTTGGTGCTACAACAATTGGTAGATCTCTTGCCCCAAGGGTAGCCGCAAGGTTTAGAACTGGACTCACAGCTGATTGTACAATACTTAAAATGAAAGAAAATACAGACCTTGTACAGATAAGACCTGCTTTTGGTGGTAACATTATGGCTCAAATTGTATGTCCTAATAATAGACCACAGATGTCAACAGTAAGATATAAGGTTATGAATGCACCTGAAAAACAGTGCGATGCAAAAGGTAAGATTACAATCTGTGAAATGGATAGAGCAAAACTCGATTCGAATATTGAAGTATTAAAGGTTACAAAGAAAGAAGTTGAAGAAAATATTTCAGATGCAGAAGTAATCATTGCAGTTGGTAGGGCGTTAAAATCAGAGAAGGATATGGTTATGATTCAAGAATTAGCAGACATTCTTGGTGCTCAAATAGCTGGGACAAGACCAACAATTGAAGCAGGTTGGATTAATGCTAAGAAACAAATTGGTCTTTCTGGTAGAACAGTTAAACCAAAGCTAATAATAGCTCTTGGAATTTCTGGTGCAGTTCAGTTTACAGCTGGTATGAATAGTTCAGAGCGTATATTTGCAATAAATAAAGATGAAAATGCTTCTATATTCAATGTAGCTCATTATGGGATAGTAGGAGATATTTATGAAATAGTTCCTCAATTGATTGAAAATATTAAAAATTCAGGAGCTGAGTATTGTATACGTTAACTTTTAAACTGGAGTTATAGATAATAGGCAAGTTAGTGTTTAAACTAACTAAGTTTAAACACTAAATTCAGAATCGAGGAGGTAATTTTATGGATTACAAAAAACTTGATGCTAAGGATATAGAGTTTTTAGTGTCAATATTAGATAAAGATAGGGTGTTTACTGGAGAAGCAATAAATGATGATTTCAGCCATGATGAGATGGGTGGAATAAGCAAGATGCCCGACGTATTAGTTGAGGTTCTTGAAGCAAGCGAAGTATCAAAGATTATGAAATATGCAAATGAAAACATGATTCCTGTTGTAGCAAGAGGTTCTGGAACAGGACTAGTTGGAGCATCAGTTCCAATTCACGGTGGAATTATGATAAATATGTCCAGAATGAACAAAATACTTGAGATTGATGAAGAAAACTTAACATTAACTCTTGAACCAGGCGTACTTTTAATGGAAATAAGCAAATACGTTGAAGAGTTTGATTTATTTTATCCACCAGATCCAGGTGAAAAATCGGCTACAATTGCTGGTAATATCAATACAAATGCAGGTGGAATGAGAGCTGTTAAGTACGGAGTTACTAGAGATTATATAAGAGGCCTTGAAGTAGTGCTTCCAAGCGGAGAAATACTTGATGTTGGAGGGAAAGTAGTTAAGAATTCTACTGGATACAGCATAAAAGATTTAATATGTGGATCGGAAGGAACCCTTGGAATAATCACAAAAATTATATTAAAACTTATACCACTACCTAAGAAAGCTGTATCGCTCTTAATACCTTTTCCAAATCTTGATATGGCAATAGGAACAGTACCTTTGATAGTTAAATCAAAATCTGTACCAACTGCTATAGAATTTATGCAAAGAGAAGTTATTATTGCTGCTGAAGAATTCCTAGGAAAAAAATTCCCGGATAATTCGTCAGATGCATATCTTTTACTAACTTTTGATGGTAATAGCATAGAAGAAATAGAAAGAGCTTATGAAAGTGTAGCTAACATTTGCCTTGAAGAAGGTGCTCTTGATGTATTTATAACTGATACAGATGAAAGAAAAGAAGCTGTTTGGTCTGCAAGAGGAGCTTTCCTTGAAGCTGTTAAAGCAACGACAACTGATATGGATGAATGTGACGTTGTTGTTCCAAGAAATAAAGTTGCGCAGTTCATTAAGTATACTAATGAACTTCAAAAAGAATTTGATGTGAGAATAAGAAGCTTTGGTCATGCAGGTGATGGTAATTTACATGTGTATGTATTAAAGGATGAGCTTACAGATAAAGAATGGTCAGTGAAGATTGAAGAAGTATTTGAAGCAATGTATGAAAAATCAAGGGAGCTCAAGGGTTTAGTATCTGGAGAACATGGAATTGGATTTGCTAAGAAAGCATATATGCTTGAACAATTTGGCCCTGTATATGTAGGACTTATGAAAAATATAAAATTGGCATTTGATCCTAATAATATATTAAATCCAGGAAAGGTTTGTGAATAGAAAAAATGATATCGCCAATGTCTTTTAAAGATGTTGGCGATATAATAATACTTTGATGTAGTCGATTTCAGTATTGTGACTAGTATTATTAATAGAGGAGGGAATAAAAGATGAATAATTATTTATTATTTTTCATAGCACTTATCCCCATTGTATGGCTCATGGTTTCGCTCGGTGTTTTAAAAATGCCAGGACATAAAACTTGTTCAATCACACTCGTAATTACAATAATACTTGCAATCCTAGTTTGGAAGATGCCAATTAGTCAAGCTCTCACAGCGACACTTGAGGGTGCAGCAATGGCAATATGGCCAATAATTGTTGTAATAATTGCAGCAGTGTTTACCTACAATCTTTCTATTCATACAAAAAGTATGGACGTAATAAAGGATATGATGACAGGAATCACAACTGATAAGAGAATTTTAGTTTTAATTATTGCTTGGGGTTTTGGTGGATTTCTTGAAGCAATTGCAGGTTTTGGTACGGCAGTTGCAATACCTGCCAGTATTTTAGCCGCACTTGGCTTTAATCCTGTATTTGCAGCAATAATATGTCTTATTGCAAATACAACACCAACAGCTTTTGGAGCAATAGGTCTACCTGTAACAACCTTAGCAAAGGTTGCAGCAATTGATCCTGTTACTTTAAGCTATGCAGTTGCAATTCAATTATTTGTATTAATTGCAGTTTTACCATTAATATTAGTAATGCTAACAGGTAAAAGTGTAAAGGCAATAAAGGGAGTTGTGCTTATTTGTATTGCGTCAGGACTAGCTTTTGCAATACCAGAACTTCTAGTTGCAAAATATATGGGTCCTGAACTTCCAGCACTAATTGGTTCAATAATATGTATTATTGTAACAGTTGCAATAACTAAAATATTCTATAAAAATACTGCATCTAAAGATAAAGTTAGTATATCCGCAAAACAAGGGTTATTGGCATGGGTGCCATTTATCTTAGTTCTGACTTTTATATTAATAACAAGTTCTCTTATACCAGCAATCAATAAACCATTATCATCTATACAAACATCTGTTCAAATATATAATGGCCCAGATGCAAAAATTAGTTCTTTTATATGGATTGCTAATCCAGGGACACTTATAATTCTTGCCACATTTATAGGGGGACTTATTCAGGGAGCTAAGTTTAAAGAAATAGTAAAAGTATTTATTGATACTTGCAAACAAATGAGTAAAACTGCAATTACAATACTTGCAATAGTCTCTCTTGCAAAGGTAATGAGTCATAGCGGAATGATAACATCTATTGCCGTGGTTTTAGTTGCAGCAACAGGAAGCTTTTATCCATTGTTTGCCCCAATCATAGGTGCTTTAGGTACTTTTGTAACTGGGAGTGATACCTCTGCAAATGTATTGTTCGGACCACTTCAAGTTGAAGTTGCAAAAAATTTACATATGAGTCCTTATTGGTTAGCAGCTGCTAATACTGGTGGTGCCACTGCAGGTAAAATGATTTCTCCTCAAAGTATTGCAGTTGCCACAGCAGCCACTGGACTTGTAGGAGCTGAAGGTAAGATATTAAAGGCAACTTTAAAATTTTGCCTTGCATATGTAGCAATATTAGGATTAATTACGTACTTTGGAGCAAAATATTTTATAATGTAGGGAGGAATATATATGACTAAAGTAAAAATACCATATTCAAAACAGTTTTTGGAAATTGAAATTCCAGATAAAAATTTGGTAGCAATATTAGAATCAAAAGCTCATGCATACAAAGTTGAAAGTACTCAGCAGGAAATTGTAAAAAAAGCACTTGATAACCCTATTGGAAGTGCAAAACTAGAAGAGCTAGTTAAGGGGAAGAAAAACTTAGTATTAATAACTAGTGACCATACAAGACCTGTACCAAGTAAAGTAACACTGCCAATACTACTTGAAAGAATAAGATCATCGAACCCTAAAATTGAAATAACAATATTAATTGCTACTGGTTTCCATAGACCTACTACAAGAGAAGAAATGATTGATAAGTTTGGTCAGGAAATAGTAGATAATGAAGTTATAATAAATCATGTATCAGAGGATTATGGCGATATGGTACGCGTCGGAACTCTTCCCTCAGGTGGAGAACTATTGCTTAATAAGATAGCGATGGAAGCTGAACTTTTAATTTCAGAAGGATTTATAGAACCACACTTCTTTGCAGGTTTTTCTGGAGGACGCAAGAGTGTTCTCCCCGGAGTGGCATCAGCAAAGACAGTTATGGCAAATCATTGTTCTGAATTTATAGCAAGTGAGTACGCACGGTCCGGAGTTATTGAAAATAATCCAATTCATAGAGATATGTTATACGCTGCTAAGCAAGCTAAACTGGCATTTATACTAAATGTTGTTATTGACAGTGAGAAGAATGTTATAAATGCATTTGCAGGAGATAGTGAGCTTGCCCACGTTGAAGGTTGTAAATTTGTTATGGAACTTGCAGCTGTGAAAGCTGTGAAGGCAGATATTGCAATATCAACTAATGGAGGATATCCACTAGACCAAAATATATATCAGACTGTAAAAGGTATGACTGCAGCAGAAGCAACTTGTAAGGACGGCGGACTTATAATCATGGTGTCTGCTTGTAATGATGGACATGGTGGTCAGTCATTTTATGACAATATCGCAAATGCAAGTAGCCCAAGAGAAGTTCTTGATAGGGTAATTAAAGTAGGAAGAAATGATACAGCACCAGATCAATGGGAATTTCAGATTCTTGCGCGGATACTAGATGCGCATACCGTAATTCTTGTTACAGATATGTGTGACCCTGAAATGATAAAGAATATGCATATGCAGCATGCATTTACCTTTGAAGAAGCGCTTGTTAGAGCTCTTAAAATAAAGGGAGATGATGCGACGATAACAGTAATACCAGATGGAGTTTCAGTTGTTGTAAAATAACATTCAAATTAATACTACTATTGAATATAATTTGGGGGCGGGTAAAATACATTGGGTGGAAGAATTCACATAATTTTATTTCAAGACTAATAATACTGTGGAGTGGGGAACTGAATTTTGAGTTTCCCACTTTTTTTCAATTTTAGGTAAATGTAAAAAAATAAAGATAGAGAGGAGGGGTGAGTAGTCACTAATATTGTTACGTAAGTAGCCACATAGTATATAAATTAAAAATGTGGTAAAATACTTGTATTATAGTAAAGTGTTATAATTAAACAAAAAAGTACAAAATTTAAAAAATAACCAATAAGTATAACTTTGTCATTTATTATACCTTACTTGTGAATTTATAAGAAGAGATATATTAGTTATACTTCAAAAGCCCTATTTATTGAATTCTTCAGTAATTGAAAATATAATAATGAGATTAAAATTAAGTAAAAAAATAAGGTTCTTAAGTTTCTAGAGCATAAATTGTTAAGACCGATGTTGAAAAGGAGTGATGAAAATGATAAAAACTGCAATTTTAACCATGAGTGATAAAGGTTCTAGGGGAGAAAGAATTGATGGGACAGGTCCTGCAATAAGAAATGAATTAGAAGGTAAAGGATTTGTTATAAGTTTCTATAAAATAATTTCTGATGAGAAACAGGAAATAGAAAAAGAATTGATTTATTTATGTGATGAGCTTAAGGTGGATTTAATTTTAACTAATGGAGGAACGGGGTTTTCAGAAAGAGATGTTACGCCAGAGGCAACTAGAAATGTAATTGAGAAATATGTACCCGGCATTGGTGAGGTTATGAGGATGAAATCAATCCAGATTACATCAAAGGCTGTGCTTTCAAGAAGCATTGCAGGAATCCGCAAAAAAACCCTAATTATTAATCTTCCAGGAAGCCCAAAAGGTGCTGTAGAAAATCTTCAATTTATAATACCTGCAATTCCACATGGAATTGCTATACTTACAGGGGAAGCTAGCGAGTGTGGTAGAAGTTAACAAAAGGGAGAATGAGAATGGAATTTTTTAATGTGGTATCTGTAAAAGAAGCTAAACAAATAATAGATAGTTCTTTTATCTATAAGATTGAATGTGAAAAAATTAACATTATGCAAAGCGTTAATAGAATTAGTTTTAAAGATATAAAAGCAGAATGTAATATACCAGAATTCAAGAGATCGACAGTAGATGGCTTTGCAGTAAGATCAAGAGATGTATTTGGAGCTAGTGAAGGACTCCCGTCTATGCTTGAACTAAAGGGTGAGGTATTTATGGGGAATATCCCACCCTCGGATATTGCAGGGGGGGAGTGCTTATACGTACCTACAGGAGGGATGCTTCCGGAAAGCGCAGATAGTGTTGTTATGGTTGAGTACAGCCATAAGCTAGATGATAATACAATACTTATTTATTCACCTGTGGCTATGGGTGATAATGTAATACAAATTGGTGAAGATATAAATACTCAGGATATTGTCATAAAAAAGGGAAGTAAACTCAGACCTTATGAGATAGGTGTTCTTGCAAGTATAGGAATTTCCGAGGTGATGGTTTATAAAAGACCTAGGGTTGGTATTATTTCAACTGGTGATGAAGTAGTACCCTGCGAAGTAAAGCCTTCTTTGGGTGAAGTGAGGGACATAAACACTTACCTGATTTGGTCTCTACTTCTTGAGGATGGAATGGAGCCAGTAAGCTATGGAATTATTAAGGATGATTATGAACTGTTAAAGAGTGCAACACAAAAAGCATCTAATGAATGTGATGTGGTACTAATTTCAGGAGGTAGTTCTGTTGGCACGAAAGATCACACTTTAAAGGTTATAGCTTCATTTGACGATGGAGAGGTCTTGGTACATGGAATAGCAGTAAAGCCTGGGAAACCAACTATAATAGGAAAACACAAAGAAAAAATAATATTTGGACTTCCAGGACATCCACTTGCATGTTGTATTATATATAAAATACTTGTTCAAAATTATATATATAGCCTAATGCTTCAAAGCGAAAAGATTTATGGAACAAATGCAGTAATGAGTATAAATTACCATAAAGCTAAAGGCCGGGAAGAATATCTACCTGTAGAGCTTGAAACAATAGAAGGCATGGTTATTGCAAAGCCGGTGTTTGGTAAATCTGGGATTATAACAGCATTTTCAAAGGCATGGGGGTATATAAAGATAGAAAAAAACGCGGAAGGTTTAAAAGAAGGACAAGCAGTTGAAGTCTATAAATTATAAAGGAGATGAGAGTATTGGCTCAAGAAGTCTTTCTATCAAATGTTGATTTGAATGAAGCAGTTAAAATATATTTTAATAAGTTATTATGCATTAAAGGTGAAAAGGAAAATGTGGTTACTTGGGAATCTGTAGGAAGAGTTTCATACTCATCAATTTTTGCGAAAATATCTTCACCCTTTTATAATAGTTCGGCTATGGATGGTATTGCAACTATAAGTACCAAAACATATGGAGCAACAGATCGGAGTCATATCCAACTACGAGAAGGAATTGATTATTTAGTAGTGGATACTGGAGATCCAATACCTAAAGAATTCGATTGTGTAATTATGGTAGAGGATTTGATAAATTTAAATAAGGGAAAAGTAGCTATTTATAAAAGTGCTGCCCCTTTTCAGAATATTAGACCAATTGGGGAAGATATTGTAAAAACACAACTTATTATCCCTTCAAATTATATGATTAGACCAGTAGATATAGGCTCTATTATAGCTGGGGGAGTAAATAATATTGATGTTTATAAAAGGCCGGTGGTTGGAATAATTCCGACTGGAACTGAGATGGTCGAGCCAGGTGAAGAACTTAATATTGGAGACATAATTGAGTTCAATTCAAGAGTATTTTCTGCCCAAGTTCAGGAATGGGGAGGTATACCCCTAAGATTTGATATAGTAAAAGATGATTATTTACGTATTAAAGATGCTGTAAAAAAAGCAGTCCAGCAATGCGATATTATACTTATTAATGCAGGATCTTCAGCTGGTAGAGAGGATTTTACTTGTAATGTAATAGAAGAATTAGGTGAGGTTTATGTACATGGAATAGCTATAAAGCCTGGTAAACCTGTTATTCTTGGAAGTATAGAGGGAAAGCCTGTGATTGGTATACCTGGATTTCCAGTATCTGCTTATGTCGTAATGGATAATATATGCAAGAAAATGGTACATGCTTATATAGGGATAAATGAAGAAGAATATACCACTGTTGAGGTTGTACTTACTAGGCGTATAATGTCAACTTTAAAATATTTAGAATTTGTAAGAGTTAAAATTGGATTTGTTTCGGGAAAATATATTGCAACACCTATAGGTCGTGGAGCTGGAACAACAATGTCATTAGTAAGGGCAGATGGTATATTAGAAATACCACAAAATATTGAGGGCTATGAAGTAGGAACTGCGGTGAATGTTAAACTTTTAAGAAGCAAGGAAGAAATTAAAAATACAGTTGTATGTATTGGAAGCCATGACCCAATAGTTGATATAGCTTCGCATCTTTTTCATATAAAAAACGGGAAGTATTTTCTTTCTTCTGCTCATGTTGGAAGTATGGGAGGAATAATGGCATTAATAGGTTCAGAAACTCATATAGCACCTATTCATTTATTGGATATGGAGAATGGTAGTTATAATATTTCTTATATTAAAAAGTATTTACCAAATAAACCTATGGTATTAATTAAAGGTGTTAAAAGAGTTCAGGGAATTATGGTTTCTAAAGGGAATCCTTTAGATATTAAATGTTTACAGGATATAGTTATAAAAGGTAGAAGATTTGTAAATAGGCAAAGAGGTTCAGGTACAAGGTTATTTCTAGATTATAATTTAAAAAAGCTCCATATTAATCCACAAAATATATCAGGATATGAAAGAGAAGAATTCACCCATATTGCCGTTGCAGCAGTAGTTGCAGCAGGAGATGCAGATTGTGGACTTGGAATTTATTCTGCAGCCAAGCTTTTGGGTCTAGATTTTATAAAACTTGGGGATGAGGATTATGATTTTGCTGTGCCTAAGGAATTTATAGATATGGATATGATAAGGGAATTTATCAAAATAATTAAAACAGATGAATTTAAAAGTGAGCTTGATAAACTTGGAGGCTATGATTATACGCAAATAGGGGAAATAATTGAACTTTAGGAGACGGTTTTATGAGGGATAGTCATGGAAGAGATATCAATTATTTAAGGATATCGGTAACTGATAGATGTAATTTAAGATGTATATATTGCATGCCAGAGCAGGGAATTAAGAGTAAGAATCATGTGGATATTCTACGTTTTGAAGAGATATTAAAAATTGTGAAGGCAGCAGAAAAATTAGGTATTAATAAAGTAAGATACACTGGTGGGGAACCACTAGTAATGAAAGATTTAGACAAGCTTATATATGAAACTTCAAAACTGCCAGGAATAGATGATATTGCTATAACTACAAATGGTATTTTGCTATCTGGTATGGCATCAGATTTGAAAAAAGCTGGACTTAAAAGGGTAAATATTAGCCTTGATACTTTAGATAAAGAAAAGTTTAAAAGTATAACCAGAATAGGAAATCTAGATAAGGTAATGGAAAGTATAGATAAATGTTTAACCCTTGGGTTAAAACCGGTCAAAATAAACACAGTATTAATGAAAGGCTTTAATGATGCAGAGTTTGAAGGCTTTTTAACCTTAATTCGAGAAATGCCAATCGAAGTAAGGTTTATTGAACTCATGCCAATAGGTGAAGGTATTAAACTTTATGAAAAAAGTAAATTAAGTTTTAGGGAAATGCTAAAGTTGCATCCTGAGTTAACTGAAATAGAAACCCCTAAAAGTAGCACCGCTCAATTGTACAATCTTAAAGGGACAAAAGGAAAAATTGGATTCATTAGTCCAGTAAGTTGTAAATTTTGTGCGGATTGTAATAAAATAAGGCTCACATCTACAGGAACTATTAAAGCATGTCTTCATTCAAAGGAAGAAATAAATATTAGGAAATACCTAAATAACGAAGAGATGCTTAAAAATGTATTAAAACAAGCAATTTTTAATAAACCGCTCGAACATCATCTTGAAGAGGAAAAAACCAGTAGAAGTGAAAAGATGATGTATCAGATAGGAGGATAAAGTGATGGAACTTACGCATATAAATGAAGAAGGAAGAGCTAAAATGGTTGATGTATCTGAAAAGTGTGACACTGTTCGGGAAGCTATAGCAGTTGGGTCAATTTCTATGAAAAGAGAAACACTTGAAAGAATAAGGGATGGGTCTATTTCAAAAGGAGACGTACTAGCTGTAGCACAAGTAGGGGGAATTATGGGTTCAAAAAGTACTTCGCAAATAATACCAATGTGCCATCCTATAATGATATCTGCTTGTGATATAAGTTTTAAAATTGACTTTAAAAATACTAAAATAGAAATAGAAGCAACGACAAGGACTGTAGGAAAGACAGGCATTGAGATGGAAGCGCTAACTGCGGTATCTGTCGCAGCATTAACTATTTATGATATGTGTAAGGCAATTGACAGGGAAATGCTTATAAATAATATTATGCTTGTGAGAAAAAGCGGGGGAAAATCAGGAATATTCGAAAGGAAGTCGTTATAATGGCAAAGGTTATTGCAATAAATACAAGTGAAAAAAAAGGTGTGATAAAACACCCTATAGAGAAAGGCTTTTTTAAAGTCAATCACGGACTTGAGGGAGATGCACATGCAGGTAATTGGCATAGACAGGTGAGTTTTCTTGGTGTTGAGAGTATTGATAAAATGAAAGCTAAGGGAGCTCTGGGCTTATGTTCAGGAAAGTTTGCTGAAAATATTACTACCGAAGGAATAATTTTGTATGAACTGCCAGTGGGAACTAAACTTAAAATAGGAAATGTAGTTTTAGAGGTAACACAAATAGGTAAGGAATGTCATAAGGGTTGTGAAATTATGAAATTGGTTGGTGACTGTATAATGCCAAGAGAAGGGATATTTGCTAAGGTACTAGAGGAGGGGTATATCCAGGCTGGAGATGAGATTGTAGTGGAGGAATAAGTATTTAGAGAAAATAAAAGGGGGAATTTTAATGTACGGTTACAATGGTAAAATATTAAGAATTAATTTAAAAGATAAGACTATTAAAGTTGAGGTACTTGATTTAAAGCAAGCTAAAAAATTTATTGGTGGTAGAGGGCTTGGAACAAAAATATTTATGGATGAAGTAGATCCGAGAGTTGATCCATTAAGCCCTGAAAATAAACTTATAATTATTACAGGGCCATTAACAGGTACGCCTGTTCCAACCGGTGGAAGATACATGGTAGTTACAAAATCACCACAATCAGGTACAATTGCTTGTTCAAATTCAGGTGGTTATTGGGGAGCTGAATTCAAAGCTACAGGCTATGATATGATCATATTTGAGGACAAGGCTGATGCACCAGTTTACTTAACTATAATAGATGATAAAGTGGAAATAAAGGATGCTAGCAGTCTTTGGGGAAAGCTTGTTACAGAAACTACAGATATTCTAAGGAAAGAAATGCCTGATAAATCAAGAGTTATGACCATTGGACCGGCAGGAGAAGGACTATCCAATATGGCTGCTATAATGAATGATTATGATAGAGCAGCGGCCCGTTCTGGTGTCGGAGCTGTTATGGGTTCGAAAAATCTCAAAGCTATTGTAGTTAAAGGAAGTTCAAAACCACAAGTAGCAGATGCGACAACGCTAAAAGAGGTTTCGAAAGTTTGGTTGAAGACTATAAAAGCCAATGGGGTTACAGGCACAGGTCTCCCAACATACGGAACTGCAGTACTTGTAAATATACTAAATGAAAATGGGATATATCCAACCAATAATTTTCAAAAGTCTTACTTTGAAAAAGCTGATGACGTAAGTGGAGAGGCAATGACAAAGGATTACCTTGTTCGTAAAAACCCTTGTTATAGATGTCCCATTGCCTGTGGCAGGTATGTAAAAATAGAGGATATGGGTATAGAAGTAGGCGGACCTGAATACGAAACACTTTGGGCTTTTAGTGGAGATTGTGGTATTTCTGATATGGTTACAACTTTCAAGGCGAACTACTGGTGTAATGAATATGGTATGGATACAATCTCTGTAGGTACAACTATTGCAGCGGCTATGGAACTACGTGAAAAGGGATATATTAAAGACGAAGAACTTGGAGGGACTCCTCTAGAATTTGGAAACATAGAGGGTGTAGTTGATTGGACAATAAAAATAGGTAAAGCTGAAGGACTAGGAGCAAAAATGTCTGAAGGTTCATACAGACTATGCGCATCTTATGGTGCACCAGAGTTTTCAATGTCAGTTAAAAAGCTTGAAATTCCTGCTTATGATCCAAGAGGTATAATGGGGCAAGGGCTTCAATTTGCTACTTCAAACAGAGGTGGATGCCATGTTAGAGGATATATGATATCACCAGAAATATTAGGCTTGCCACAAAAATTGGATAGATTTTCACTTGAAGGGAAAGCTACTTGGGTTAAGATTTTCCAAGACTTAACTGCATCTATAGATTCCCTTGGATTGTGTTTGTTTACGTCTTTTGCTATGGGAGCTCAAGATTATGCTAACTTGTATAATGCAGTATGTGGTACAGAGCACACTGCAGAATCCATACTTGATTCAGGAGACAGAATTTGGAACATTGAAAGACAATTTAATTTACAGGCTGGAATAGATGCGACGCAGGATACACTACCCAAAAGATTACTAGAGGAGCCAATTCCAGAAGGACCTTCAAAAGGGAATGTGCACAGATTATCTGAACTTCTTCCATCATATTATAATGAAAGAGGCTGGAATGAAAAAGGTATTCCAACGGAAGAAAAATTAAAAGAATTGGGACTATAGTTACATTTTAGTTATAAATGGACGCGATAGACAATTTGACAAGGTATATGTATTTCAATGAAAAAAGCTAGATATGACGCAACTAATGATAAGGGAATCAGTTCTGATTTAACTGATTCCCTTATCAGTAATTGCGTCATATGCATTATAAAAGTCATAATTAATACATGAAACCTTACTGCGCTTTAACTGGAGGCTTACCGCTGATTATAAGCTTTGCTTCAGCTTCGGAAAGGTCATAATTTAGAAATGTCTTATAGAAATTTATTGTCTCTGAAACAATATTTAACTTTGAAAATTTATCAGGATTTATTAATTTTGCAGCCCACTGTATCTGTAATGCTTCTTCAGCGCTATAACGATCCCACATGTATGCGCCGTCAGGATTTTGAACTACCTTTTCATTTTTAACTGCTGAAACATTTCTCCATGAATTAGTGTTCATTATAGTTTTTGCATCTTTTGAATCAGCACCCAATATTATAATATCCGGATTCCATTTTATAATTTGTTCCATAGAAGCTTCTTTCATATTACCTTTGATTTCTGATGCTACATTAATTCCACCTGCAGCTTCAATCCATGCATTGATAATTGTATTACTACCATCTACTGTTAGAGGTGAAAGGGTGTTGATATGTAAAACCTTTGGCTTCTTGTCAGTTGGTATTGCAGATGTGATATCTGTAATAATTTTTAATTTACTGTCAAGATAGGAATTGAATTTATCAGCCTTTTTTCTGGCGTCAGGGCCAAGAATATCTCCCGTTACTTGGAAACATTTTTTTAATCCATTAAAATCCGTAAAAGTCAACTGTACAGCGGGTATACCAACGCTTGCTACCTTATCTGCATATTTAGAAGTAGTAGTTAAAAAAACAATATCAGGTTTCGTCTTTAACATTTCCTCAATATTGACATCAGCTGTAGTAAAAGCAGTTGTTGCCTTATTCATCTGTGGATTTATTTGATATAACCAAGGTCTTCCTTTTGTAGTAAGTATTGTAGAAACGATTTTATTTCCTTGACCCAACATACATAAAACTTCATTATGTGCTGGCCAAGAATCAGCAATTCTATCGATTTTAATAGGAATCTCAACTTTTTTATTAGCCATGTCAGTAATCGTTTTTTTTGCTACTTGTGTTTGAACTGCAGTTGATGGACCAGTATTTTGAGTACATCCAATCATAAGAAAAATAAACATAAGTACCATCGCTAATGGCAAAATTCTTTTCGTTTTAATAAAAACACATCCTTTAATGTTTTATTTTAAAAAAATTAACTTAAAAGTGGTATTACTGATTTAATAATTTCACCATTTTTATTTTTTAAACTAATAATTTTAACATCTATGCCATAGGCAGACTTGAGATTTTCCTCTGTAACAACATCATCTACATTTCCAACAATAAAATTATTATTTTTTTGCATTAATGCCGCTTTAGTAGAACAAAGGAATGCATGGTTAGGAAAATGTGATGTCATGATTACCCCAAGACCTTTTTTAGCAAGATTATTTATCTGTTCTAAAACTCTAATCTGATTTCCAAAATCTAAATTTGAGGTAGGCTCGTCCATTATCATTATTTTTGCCTGCTGTGCCAGAGCTCTGGCAATTAAGACCATCTGCCTTTCGCCACCGCTTATCTGTGTATATATACGGTTCTTCAAATATGAAATATTTAATGTATCAATTGCCTGTTCCGTAATTTCTTTATCTTTTTTTGATGGAGAAGCAAATAAGTCTAAATGTGCAGTTCGCCCCATTAATACGACATCAAATACACTAAATGGGAAAGGAGGAGTATGAGCTTGTGGGACATAGCTGATTGCTTTTGCAAAACGTTTTCTTGACCAATCTCTAATATTTTCATTATCCAATAAAATTTCTCCACTTTGAAGCTTCAAAAATCCCAATATAGTTTTAAATAACGTAGTTTTTCCCACTCCATTTGGACCGAGGATACACAATATTTCTCCGGATTTTATACTAACAGATATATCATTAATAACATTTTTAGTGCCATAACCACAGGCAACATTTCGAATAACAAGTTCCATATGCAGAACTTCGCCTCCTTTTTTTATTTAAAGAAAAAATAAATTATAAAACAAAAAAGTTAATTTAATAATTACACTTTTGCCTTTATAGCCAACCTTTCTTACCATTTAGCAACAGATAGATAAAGAATGGTGCACCAATCATAGCAGTCAAAATCCCTAGAGGAATTTCCACTGCAAATAAACATCTTGCTAAATCGTCGACAGCTAACATGAAAATGCCTCCAATCAAAAATGAAGCAGGTAACAGCACTTTGTAATTAGGTCCTACAATCATTCGTGCCAAATGAGGGATGACTAACCCTACCCAGCCTATCATTCCGCAGATAGAAACTGTACTGGCAGTAAGTAGAGTAGAACAAACTATTGTAATAGCTCTCATTTTCGTTGTATCAATGCCAAGTGATTTGGCTTCTTCATCACCAAATGAAAGTACATTAAGTTTCCATCTTATTAACATTAAAGGTATAACCCCTAAAAGCATCGGGATAAGAACGATTTTAATATCATTCATTGTAATTGAAGATAGTCCTCCCATAAGCCAGAAGGTAATAGCGGGTAGTTTGCTGTCAGGATCCGCTACATATTTAGTTAATGAAATAGAAGAGGTAAATAAGGCTTGAACAACCATACCCGTCAGGATCAGTACCAACATCTGACTGCTACCTCGACCAACAGCCTTGCTGATGGCATAAGTTAATGCAACTGCAGCAAATCCAAAAACAAATGATAAAAGCTGAATCCATACTGTTCCTAAGGAAAGTAAAATTGCAACTGCTGCACCAAAACCAGCTCCCGCAGATGCACCTAGTATATCAGCTGATACCATTGGGTTTTTAAATAAGCCCTGGAATGTTGCTCCTGATACGGAAAGTGCTGCGCCAACCAGAATTGCAGCAATAATTCTAGGAAGTCTTACATCGAACAGGACTGATTGAGTTGTATCCTTTAATAAAGCTTCACTTCCGGTGATTCTTAGATAAAATGTCTTTATTAATTGGTTTAATGAAATAGGAAACCTGCCTATTGTGAATGAAACAATAAATGTTGCAATTAACGACACAATTAGAATAAAAACAATCAAATTTTGTCCAGTTCTCTTTTGAATTTCGTTTTTAGTATAGTCCATTTCAGCTATTTCAATGTTTTTCGTATTATTCAAGTATATTTCCTCCCTGATAAATGTAAAAATTATTAAGTTTCTCTTTTATATTAACACAAATGGATATTTTATTAAATTACCAGCATGAACTATCAGAAAATATTTAATTAAAGATAGAAAGGTATTTTAAATAGAATTCAAATATGGTATAATTAAAAAGCAATTTAATACATGGAGAGATGTCCGAGTGGCCTATGGTACCTGCCTCGAAAACAGGCGAACGGGTTATTCCGTTCCGGGGGTTCAAATCCCCCTTTCTCCGCCAAAATAAAGAACTCGCTGAGAAGCGAGTTCTTTTACGTCAATTATAATAGGGATTTGAACGTGAGGGAGCATAGCGGTAAGAAAATGTTTTTAGCTATGATTATGGAGACAGGACCCTACTAGAATTACATAAAAATGGATAACAAAATGTTACTGATTTATGTAAAGTATAATTCAATTACAAAATATAAAATTTAGAAGTGAATAATAGATGACAATACCTTTGATAATTTAGTTTGAAAACAATAAAATACTATAAATAGATTTAAGTTATAAATCTATTTATAGTATTTTTATTTGCTATTTTATATTCCAACATTGAGTCTCTTTATTTCCATATTTGTATAAAAGTTATAATATTTGATATAATGTTTTTATTAAAGAGAAAAATATAACTTAATTCGTCGATAAATGTAGAATAGGTACTATAGTGAATCAGCTATTCACTATAAAATATGGGGGTGTAACATTTGAACGAGAAAATACTTGTAGTAGATGATGAAAAAAGCATTTTGGATGTATTAACTTATGCATTAAAAAGAGAGGGGTATTCAATAGAAAGAGCTTATGATGGACAAGAAGCCCTTGATAAAGTAAAAAGCTTTAACCCACATATAATAATTCTGGATTTAATGATTCCTGTAATAAATGGTTATGAGGTGTGCAAAAAATTAGAAAGTGAAAATATCGGCATTATTATGCTTACAGCAAAAAATGATATTGTAGATAAATTAGTAGGACTAGAACTAGGAGCAGATGATTATTTAACAAAACCTTTTGATCTAAGAGAAGTTCTTGCAAGGGTAAAGGCTCTGGCAAGAAGGTTCAAAAAAACTACAGATGAGAAGCGTAATGATAATCTAATTAATATTAAAGATTTTAAAATTAATAAAAACCAAAGAACCGTAAGTGTAAAAAAACTAAAAATAGATTTTACACAAATGGAATTTGATTTGTTATATTTGCTCCTATTAAATCCCAATGTAGTTTACTCAAGGGAACGGCTTTTGGATATAGTGTGGGACATGGAATATATTGGTGGCACAAGAACGGTTGATACACATGTTCAAAGAATAAGAAAAAAGTTGGGTAAAACTTATGAAAAATTAATACAAACTGTTCATGGTGTAGGATATAAAGGGGTTGATGAATTATTTGAAAATAGGGATTAAATTCAAACTTATAGCTTTTACAGCCTCACTTTTATTAGTTGTTATATCGTTTTTAAGTATTTTTGTACTTAACGGAATAAAAAATTATCAAGATAAGCAAGATCAAGCGACTTTGTTTAAGCAAAAAGATATGTTTGAGCAATATTTTAGTGAACGCTCTAACTTAGGTGATAATGGAACTAGTGATAAGGCTCAACTTGCTAGAGGAAGCGTATTTAACAAGCCATGGCTTAGAACTATACCTGCCAGTGTATATGATACAAAAGGAGAGCTTCTTTCTGGATTTAAGGTAGATGGTAAAGTGAATGAAAATAAAGATAAAAATCTTATGATTGAGTATGCTATTAAAGGTAAAGTATCATTTATAAAAAACAATGATGTAATTTACTTTTATTCACCAATTAAATATAAAAATGATATAGTAGCAATTTTAGAACTTGAATATTCAATTAAAGAAAGCAGTTTATTTTATGATAATACAAAAAAAATGTTTTATGGAACAGGTTTTCTAGCTTTGATATTTGGTGTAATCCTTGGCATTATTTACTTTTTCAACCTTACCAGAGATATATATATGATGAAAGATTCAGTAGAAAATATTCAAAAAGGTGATTTTCATGAAATAAAACTAGTCAATCGTAATGATGAATTAGGGGAATTAAGCAAAGGTATAGTATTCATGAGTAATACTATAGAAAAAAATATTGAAGATCTTAAAGTTGAGAGAGATTCTTTGAGTATGGCGATAGAAAAATTACAAAAAATGGACAAGGAACAAAAGGAATTTATAGGTAATGTAACTCATGAATTTAAGACCCCAATTACTATTATAAAAGCATATGCAGAATTAATCGGAATGTATGAAAATGACGTAAGTTTAATTAATGATGGAACCACAAATATATCAAAAGAATGTGATCGCTTGGCAACTATGGTAGATAAGGTTTTAAATTTGTCTGCTCTAGAAAAATACGACTTTGAAGTACGGAAAAAAGAAGTGAATTTAAAAGAAACATTTGATGAAATTTGCGCGCGAATTATGGGGAAAATAAAGAAAAACAACTTAACATTTAAATGTGATGTTGAAAATATTATTGTTACAATAGATGAAGAAAACTTGAGACATATTATTATTAATTTAATTGATAATGCTATAAAATATAATAGGCTTAATGGAAGTATAGATATTGAATGTCATAAAAATGGTAATAAAATAACTATAACAGTTGCGGATACAGGAATAGGCATTTGTGAGGATGATTTGTTTAAAATTTTTGAACCATTTTATAGAGTTGAAAGTCATAGAAGTCGTGAAACAGGGGGAGCTGGGCTAGGGCTAGCCTTGGTGAAAAAGTTAGTTGAAAAGCAACAGGGAACTATAAATGTAGAGTCCAAGTTAGATGAAGGTACTATCTTTTTTATTGAATTTTCTATATAGAATTTACAAAATTGTGACATTTGTTTATAATTTTGTGAAAAGTTTTTGTTACTATAAGATTACAAAGAAAAAAGGAGGGAAATTCAATGGTTAGAAAAAAGATTTTATCCCTAATTTTAATGGTAGGAGTTGTAGGTGGCATTAGCGCATATGCAATAAACTATCATAATTCATCTATGCAAAACATAAAGGTAATGGCATACAAACCATCTGCTCAAACAAATGAAAAGGGTTATCAAATCGACAAATATCAAAATATTGAAAGTGCTGCTTGGATTAATGACAATGAGGTTTTAACATTAACTAAAAAGGGAGAGTTTAAAACCCCGGATTCTATGGTGCCTATAAACTACTGCAGTATCTATAATTTAAATACAAAAAGTTCTAAAGACTTTAAAGAGGTAAATATAGATGAATTTATGGGTGTGTCTCCTGATAAAAAGTATGTTCTTTATTCAGAGGCAAGAACCATTCCTAAATGTGAAAGTCCGGAATGGCAAAAAGCTCTTGATTCAGGAGAGCTTCTTCATAAAAACGTAAAATTATTAAATTTATCTACAGGCGAAATCACGAATGTAAATACAGAAAGACTTAATAGTGATGCACAATTTATATGGATAAGTAAGAATAAAATTTTAGCAAATTATTTTGAAAAATGGGCAATCATTGATACAACTGGAAAAGTATATGCAAATGGCAGCTACAATGCTGGTAAATTTGATAATGCCCGGATATCTGGTGTTGATGATATTAAAGATTTAGGAACCACTGTAGAAGGTAAATTCTATTACACTCAAAGCAAAAGTGGAAAAGAAGGAGTTAAATTATGTACAGCGGATGTTAAAACTAAGGAAACAAAAACTATTTTTTCAAATCAATACGCTGGCATGGCCGATAAAAAAAGCAAAACAATTATAATTGATCATTTTAATAATAATGGTGAACAATCACCTGATGGAGTATTTGTAAATAGAACTTTTGGAGCTATTATTATGGATGAAACTGGTAAACAACTGCAAGATATAAAACTGCCTAAAGGTAAAATTAATAATACCTACGTAGTATCACCTGATGGAAGTAAAGTTGCTTATGAAGAAGGAGTTAATCATGATGGCCATACTCCACCTGACCCTGATACATCTATTAAAATTATAGATACTAAGACAGGTGCTATAAAAGAAATAGTTAATGGTACTAGTTTAAAAGATAAAGATGCAAAAATTGAATATCGTACATTTCACTATATAGACAAAAACGGTAAGTATGTAAAAAAGAAGATACCTGTATGTATAGCAATTTCAAATATTTGTTGGGATAGTACAAGTACTGCTTTATCATTTACTTATGGAAATTATCGTTCAGGTAATAGTGAAATAAATACGTATATTGTTAGTTTGGATAAATAGAATGTGGTTACATATAATTTAAAAGAGGAGCAAAAATATGAATATCCATCATAAAATAATAAAAAAAATTTTAAAGTTACTCATTATGGCAATATGTTTATCTTTAAGCATATTTATCCTGGTAGCTTATTCACATAAAAGCGATAATACCTATAAAAATATAGGTCAGAATAAAACAGTGATTAACACTAAACTAACAAAGATAGCATTTGAGAGGAATAATAATGTGTATCTTTATGATGAAATAAATGAACAGGTTGAATCCATAGGGGATAAGTAAAAATCAAAGGAGTTATTTCAGTTGTAACAATATTGGAAGAGATGGATATACTTAATATGGTAGAATTTTAGAATGTAAAATTAATTTATGCTTATATATATACTATCAATTAAATAGAAGAATAATTGATTGTTAAGGAGCGAGGCAAATGTATTCACCTATTTAATACACAATAAAGTTATAAAACATTTCAAAATTAACTTTTAAAACAAGGTTTTTTTGTTGTGCAACTTTGGAGGTGTATTAAAAGTGAATAAAAAGGCTAACGTTTATATAATGTATATTATTGTGTTTCTACAGGGATTTGTTTTTTATGGGCCTATAGCTACATTGATAAGGCAAAATAGAAACTTATCTTTGTCTAATATGTTTTTAATAGAGTCTATATCCTGGATATTAATGATTATTTTTGAAATCCCATGGGGATGGTTTGCAGATAAATTTGGGTATAAGAAAACACTTGTTATCTCAAATTTTATATTTTTTATATCAAAAATAGTTTTTTATAAATCAACTTTCTTTGGGATGTTCCTCATAGAACGAGTGTTATTAGCAGTATCATTAGCCGGAATTTCAGGTTGTGACATTGCTCTAATATATTCATCAGTTAAGCAAGAGGAGAGTGAAAAAGTATTTGGAATATATAATGCATTTTCAACTGGTGGTTATTTAATTGCCTCTATTATGTTTTCAATACTCGTAAAACAGTCCATGGATAGTACTGCATTTTGGACTATTATACCTTATGCAGTGGCAGCAGTATTAACTTTGTTTATAAAAGAGGTTAATGTGCAGCAAATCGAAAAGCCTAAGTTTAAGCAAAGTTTACTAACAGCTTTTAAAAACAAAAGCATTATTATATTGGTAATTTCTTTTGCCTTAATAAATGAAGTAGTTCAAGTAGTAGGTGTATTTTTAAATCAATCACAATATGTGCGTTGTGGAATAAGTATTAAATATTTTGGAGTATTGGCAGTTGTTATGCAAATAGTTCGATTGAGTTCAATTAAAGCTTATAAAGTAAGCATTAAGCTAGGTTCCAATAGAAGTATTCAAATTATATATATGATTATTACTATATGTTGTACAATACTTATATTTACATCTAGCGCTGCATTAACTATACTTTCAATAATTGTTATATGTGGAAGTGCAGCTATAATTTCACCTATAGTTTTAGATATTGAAAATAGAAATATAAGTACTGCTAGCAGGGCGACCCTTTTATCAGTATTTGCTATGTTTGGAGATTTAACTGCTGCAGGAGCAAATGTAATTATTGGAAAGACGGCTGATATTTCAACGTCCTCAGCATTTATAACTTGTGTGATTATGTGTGTTTGTGCATATATATTATTGCTTCTCTATAAAAAAACATCAAAGAAATAAATACAAAAAAACAAGTTAAATAATAGTAGCCTCTAAAATAATGCAACAATATCAGTAATACCAATGGATTATTATGCATGCCTATGAAATCGCACTTTGCATCAAACATAGGAAAGCATATTACTAACTTTATATTAAGTTATATGTAATACAAACTGGTTTATTATTTAGGGGCTCATTAATGACTACAGCATCTATATTAAATATTTTCCTTAAGTTATCTTTAGTCATTATTTCTTTAGGACTACCAGTGCAAACTATGTTACCATCTTTAATTCCTACCATATAATCTGCAAATCTTGCGGCATTATTTAGATCATGAATAACCATAACAATGGTTTGTCCTTGCGTCTTATTCAAACTTTCTAGTAATTGTAGAATTTCTAGTTGATGTGCTAAATCTAAATAGGTAGTAGGTTCGTCTAATAATAATATTTCAGTTTCTTGGGCGAGTGCCATAGCTATCCATACTCTTTGCCTTTGGCCACCTGACAATGTCTCTATAGGTCTGTCCTTAAATTCTTGCATGCCAATTATTTTCAGTGACCAATCTATTTTTTCTTTATCTTGACTCGTTAGTTTACCGAATCCACTTTGATGAGGAAATCTTCCGTAGGCTACGAGCTCACCAACAGTTAATCCATTTGGTGCTTGAGGACTTTGTGGCAAAACTGCCATTTCTTTAGATATGAAATTAGAACTTAAATCTTGAATGTCATTATCATTTATGTATATGACTCCACTTTTAGGCTTCAATATTCTTGCAATAGTCTTTAATATAGTTGATTTACCACATCCATTAGAGCCTATAATAGTTGTGATTTTTCCTTTAGGTATGTTCAAATTTAAATTTTTTACTATGTCAAAATCTCCATAAGATATAGATAAATTTTCGGTTTTTATGCTGTTCATATGTAACCTCCTAAGTTATTCCTTCATAATTAAATAGATGAAATAGGGTACTCCAATAATTGAAACGACTATTCCAACGGGCATTTCAATAGGAGCTAAAATATTTTTAGCTATGGTATCAGACAACAATAAAATTATTGAACTAACTAGTGCTGCAGTTGGTATTAATAATTTGTGCTTTGGCCCAACAAGCCGCCTTGCTATGTGTGGCGAAATTAGCCCTAAGAATGATATGGTTCCGGCAACCGCTGTAGCCGTACCAGCTAATGCCACGGTATATATAAGTAGTGATCTTCTTTCTTTTTCTATATTTACGCCGAGTCCAACTGACAGTTCGTCGCCTAAACTTAAAACATCTAGATATCTTGCTTTATAAATTATAAGTCCGGTAAAAATAAATACAAATGGCAGAGTTGCAATAACATAACTCCAATTGGTTCCCCAAATACTTCCTGAGGTCCAAATCATTATTTTGTTGAAATCTTGAGTTGTAAATCTAAATTGAAATAGGATCAATATAGCGTTGAAAGCAGAATTAATACCTATCCCCATCAAAATCAATCTAGTAGGATTTAGACCCTTTTTCCAAGCTAAAGTATAAATAAGGAAAGCTGCAAAACCTGCTCCAAGCAAAGCTACGATAGGCATGGTAAACACCGTTAGCATGCTTATATCAGAATATACTTCTCCATTCATAAAATATATATAAATAACTACAGCCAAGGCTGCACCAGAACTTATTCCTAATATGCCAGGGTCAGCAAGATCATTTTTAGTTATGCCTTGAAGTACGGTTCCTGCTATAGCTAAGGCACTTGCCACAAGTATAGCTATAATTATTCGTGGAAGCCTCATAGTGAAGAGTACCAGTTCATGCTTTTTATTTCCCTGTCCAAATAAAGTTTTAATTACATCTAGAGGACCTATAGCAAAAGTTCCAATATTAAAACTAATTATAAATATTGAAAAGAGTAGAACGAATAATATGATTATAATCAAAATTAGCTTTTTCTTTCTTTTATGGTTTTGCATTATAATGAATTGGCCTCCTTTCTGACAATATATATGAAGAAGGGTACACCTAGTAATGCTGTTAGCGCCCCAATAGGAGTTTCATAAGGCTGATTTATCATCCTAGCTGCTATATCGCTATAAACTAGCAAATCCGCACCGAGTATTAGTGAACATGGGATTATAAATCTATAATCTGGTCCAACTAAACTTCTTACAATTTGTGGCACAATAAGTCCAAGAAAAGAAATATTTCCGGCTACAGCCACTGAACTACCGCTAAGTAATATTACGATGACTATACCAATAAATCTTATGATATTTGTCTTTTGACCAAGTCCTATGGCAATATCTTCCCCTAGGCTTAAAATGGTTATTTTAGGAGAAATGATTATTGCGGCAATGACACCAAAGGCACCAACGGAGGCTAATAATTTTACCCCTTGCCATTTTGCAGTAACAAATCCACCACCAACCCAAAAGCTTAGTTGCTGAGATAAATTAGAATACATTGCAATAGCGGTTGCGAGAGATATTAAAAGAGTTCCCAGAGCGGTTCCTGCTAAAATAAGTTTAATGGGACTAACACCTTTGCTAGATTTTGAACTTAATATATACACGAATACACCACTTAAACTAGCTCCGATAAAAGCAAAAAACATCAGTCCTGAAGTCCCTATATTAGCCCTCATCGCAAAGGCTATAGCTATGGTAAAAGTTGCACCTTGAGTGATACCCATTATAGAGGGGTCAGCTATTGGATTCCTTGTTATTCCTTGCATTATAGCACCAGACACTGCTAAAAAAGCCCCAACCAAAGCAGCTGCAATCATCCTGGGAAGTCTTATATCACGGATGATCTTTGAGTTTATATCAACGCCATCTGAAAATATGCTATTAAATACTGTATATAAGTCTATATGTTTTGCACCCAGGGATACGGACAATACCATACCAAAAAATAATATAATAAGTCCAATTACAATTAATAATGAGCTTATGATTAGTCTATTCATTTTTTTCTTATGTTCTGTAACTATCGATTTTTCCATTAAAACGGTACACCTCACATTAGCCTTAGATTAAAATGTATTAGGATAAAAGGGTGATAACGGTATATGGGAATATATCATTTATCACCTAGAAATATAATATATATTATTTCATAAATTCTTTCTTTATCAAATCAAGTAATAATTCTCTTCCTATTGGAGAATAACCTTGTGCAAAATATGGGCTGCTATCAAGCGTTGTAACATTTCCATTTTTTACAGCTCTCATGCTTTTCCAAACAGTACTACTCTCTAAATCTTTTTTATCAGCATCAGTTGCTATAACCACAATATGATCTGCGTCAATGGATGATAAACCTTCCATAGTTACTACTGGTAAACTTATTCCTTCTTGATTTGGCATGTTAGACGGTTGAGCTAATTTCATATCTGACAATAGTATTGAACCTATACCTGCATCACTGAAAATATAAAATTTGCCTGAACTTGCAAGTATCGTAAGGTAAGTTTGCGGGCCATTTTTTTTCTTTATCTCAGATCCTATACTTATAGCTTTTTTATCGTAAGCCGCTAGCCATTTTTGAGCATCTTTTTCTTGCTCAAATAGTTTCGAAATATCAGTTAATCGGGTCCGCCAATCGTTAGCATAGTCTTTAAGCATTACGACAGGTGCAATAGCTTTTAACTGATCATATATTTTTGTTTGCCTTTCGCTCATTAAAATTAAATCTGGATCTAATTTTAGTATAGCTTCCATATCCATAGTATCCATCATGGAAAAGCCTACAAGCTCAGAGGTACTCATTTTATCTTTTAGATAACTTGGTATTTCCGTAGTTTTATAAGAATCAGCATTTGCAGTACCTACGGGGATATGGTTTAAAATTAATAATTCCTCACTTGATCCAGATATATCTACAATACGTTTAGGGGTAGTAGGGACTGTTACATCACCTTTTATTGTGCTAACCACCTTGGTTACACTCTTTTCTTTAACTTCTTTCGCAGCCTTTGAACAACCTGTAAAAACGCTAATAGAAATTACTGTTAATGTTATTAATCCTAATAATCTTTTTTTCTTCATAATAAATCTCTCCTTGTTTAAGTTGAATTAGCTATGTATACGACCCAATGATTAACCAAAATCATAAATTATTTATATGAGTGATAATTGCAAATGACAATCATTATCAGTGAATCACAATTTTCATTATATCAGAACTACTAAATATGTCAACAATTTCTTTTCAATTTTAATAAAGACAAAATTGGGGGCAAAGTTTAAGGCTAAATAAATCTTTAGCCTAGAAACGGTACAAAAAAATAATTTGACTATATATTGGTATAAAGAAGAACTATTTACGTTTATGAGTAAAGATAATTAAAATAAATAAAAATGGAGAGGCTAGTATGAAAGTTAATACAATATTAAACAAGCAAAATATAAAGAATGCATTTTTTGTGATACTGGGGTGTTTATTATCTGCTATAGGTGTAAATATGTTTTTAGTAAATGCAAAACTATTCAGTGGAGGTCTGTCAGGTATGGCAATTTTAATACAGTATGCTTTGAAGGTTCCAGCAGGATATACTGTACTACTAGCTAATATACCTTTATTGGCATTAAGTTATAGGAAATTAAACAAAAGATTTACTATATACAGCATGATAGGGACTGTATCACTATCTCTATTTTTAGTAATGACTAAAAATTTAAGCAGTATTATTACGGTACATGATGCGCTTCTAATTTCTGTATATGGAGGGGTATTAATGGGCGCAGGTGCAGGGCTTGCATACTCAAACCACGGTTCAGAGGGTGGTATGAACATAATAGTAATGTTAATTAAAAAGAAATGTGATAGTTTTGATGTAGGTCAATTGGGTTTTATTGTAAATTGCGTTATAGTATTTTTAGGAATGCTATTAAATGGAATAACTATTGCATTATACACGTTAATGAGCATGTATATAGCAGCTTTTGTTACAGATAAGATAATCCGTGGTTTATCACGAAAAAAGGTATTACTTATAATTACAGATAAAGAGGAGGAAGTTTGTGAGTATATAACAAACTCTAAGCACCGTGGAGCTACAATACTAAAGGGCAACGCACTTACAGGCAAAGAAAGAAAAGTTATCTATTGCATAGTACATGTATCAAAATTACCAGAGTTTAAATATTCAGTGCAGAAAATAGACGAGGATGCTTTAATTTCAATAATAGATGCTTCAGAAGTAGATGGTAGAGGATTTAATTCGAATATTTTATAAAAGATATTATCTCAAATTAATTAGAGGAAGTGTTAATAATGCTTGGAAAAAGACTATGTTTAGGAGACACTATTGGACTCATTGCTCCTGCCAGCCCAGAAAATATTGAAGCAATACAAAAGGTAATTTCATTTCTAAAAAATAGAGGGTTTAATATAATAGAAGGAAAACACCTATATGATAAGTGGGGATATCTTGCTGGCAAGGATGAAGACAGAGCAACAGATATAATGGAAATGTTCAAAAATAAAGCAGTAGATATGATCCTCTGCATAAGAGGGGGATATGGTTCAAGCAGAGTACTCCCTTATCTAGATTTTGATGTAATAAAAAAAAATCCAAAGATATTTGCGGGTTTTAGTGACATAACAGCTTTTCTAAATTCATTTTATGAGAAATGTGAACTAACTACATTTCATAGCCCAATGGGCAGTTCTAATCTAGAAGATATTGAAACTTTTAAAAGTTTTATGTTCACATTTATGGAAGGGTATAAGCCCTATACTATTAAAAACCCATCTGGATTTACTACTAAGTGTATTACAAAAGGTAAGGCTCAGGGTAATCTTATAGGTGGTAATCTTGGGCTATTATGCAACTTGCTTGGAACTCCCTATGAAATTAATATGAAAGATAAAATCTTCTTTATGGAAGAGGTTGGCGAAGAACCTTATAGAGTTGATAGGATGCTAACACAACTCCTATTAGCTAAAAAACTTCAACAGTGCAAGGGGATTATTCTAGGCCAATTTAAAGGTTGTGATTTACCTAGTTATCAAAGAAGCCTTACTTTAGAAGAGGTTTTTCAAGATAGATTATATAAGTTAGGTATCCCAATGTTTTCAGGGTTTTGCTCAGGTCATGATTATCCAAAACTAACCCTTCCCATTGGGGCAAGGGTGAAAATGGATGCTGAGGCTGGAGTTATTCATGTAATGGAAGGCGTAGTGGAGTAATATAAAAGCTTGCAACTTAAAAAAATTGCAAGCTTTTATTTAAAATATCTTATTTTTTAACTGGTTCGAGACTTGCTTGGAAGTGTCTAAGAACAGCTGGCTCCCATGTAATTCGGTAACCTGTTATTTCGCTTGCTCTTTTTTTAATTGCAATTAGGGCATCTGCCATAATATCGATATGGGATTGAGTATAAACACGACGTGGAATTGCAAAACGTGTAAACTCAAATTCTGATTCTATTTGTTTTCCTGTATCAGGATCATTTCCCATCATATAAGATCCAATATCGCATGTACGAATTCCAGCTTCTATATAAAGTTCAATCGCAAGGGCTTGCCCCGGGAATTCATAGTATGGAATCTGAGGTAACAACGCCTTTGCATCTACAAATACACCATGGCCGCCTACTGGTGATTGGTACGTAACGCCTGCATCATCAAGTCGTGCTGCAAGATACTCCATTTGTCCAATACGATAGTTAAGGTAATTTTCATCAAGTCCTTCATAAAGACCAAGTGCTAAACTCTCAAGATCACGACCTGAAAGACCGCCATAAGTAATAAAACCTTCGAATAAAATTGTACGTGCCTTACAAAGTTGGAACAATTTTTCATCATCTTTAATGCCAATTAATCCACCCATATTGACAATTGTATCTTTCTTAGCACTCATTGTAAACATATCTGCATAACTAAACATTTCTTTTACAATTTCTTTAATTGATTTATCTGCAAACTCTTTTTCTCTTAATTTTACTAAGTAAGCGTTTTCAGCATAACGTGCAGCATCGATACATAATTTAATACCGTATTTTTTACAAACATTTGATGTTTCTCTTACGTTTTGTACAGATACTGGCTGGCCACCTGCTGAATTATTTGTAACTGTCATAACAACAAGGCCAATCTTATCAGCACCGTACTCTTTAATTAAGGATTCTAATTTTTCAACATCCATATTTCCTTTAAAAGGTGCTCTTATAGCTGGATCTTTAGCCTCAGCAACAACACAATCAATGGCTCTTGCACCTGTTGCTTCTACGTGTGCTCTTGTTGTATCAAAGAAGGTATTAGAGATAGCGTATTTACCTTTTTCCATTAATAATCCAAACATAACCTTCTCCGCTGCGCGACCTTGATGAACTGGCTGAATGTATTTATAACCAAAAATATCTTGACCTGCTTCTACAAGTTTATAGTAACTTGATGAACCGGCATAGGCTTCGTCGCCTCTCATGATACCAGCCCATTGTTCTTGACTCATTGCATTAGTTCCACTATCTGTTAATAAGTCAATATAAACATCTTCACCACGAAGGTTAAACATATTGTATTTTGCTTCAGCAATCTTTTGTTTCCTTTCCTCACGTGTAAGCATCTTAAGAGTCTCTACCATCTTAATTCTAAATGGTTCTGGTACATATTTTATGCTCATAATAAAAACCTCCATTTTATTTATTTAAAATGTAATTATGTTGAATGAATAAATCATTGCCCCCCTGTAATATAATGGTTTTTATATTTTAAACCCCCTATAGAAGGATTTTATCACTGCAATAATATATAGTCAATGGTCTTAATAAAATTATTAACAATAAATAGAAAAAAATACTAGCAAATGGGATTTGTTATACTGTTTTGCCTGATTTAAGGATTTTTTATAGCTTTAAATGAATTTGTAGTCGATAAGTAATTACTTTATTAATAATAAATTATTAAAAAATAACGTTTACGTTGTAACTTTTATATAATTGTGATAATCTATATAGCATATTATAAATTTGGATTTTAAAATTTCTATAATAAATACACTAGTTATGAAGTCCCATATAAAGTGGTGTAATAAATATATAAGAGTAGGTGGAAAAATGAATGACATTATGTTAAAACAATATAGCATTCTTGTGGAATTTTTAGGAAAGTCCCTAGGTCCAGACTATGAAGTTGCTTTACATGATTTTGGATATGATACAAATTCCATAGTTGCAATAGCGAATGGATATATTAGCGGACGAACAGTTGGTGCTCCCATGACTAATCTTGCACTGAGTATTATATCAGATAAGAGTTATAAAAATAACAACTATAAACTCAACTATAATGGAGTTTCTAAAGATCAACGCATATTGAGATCTTCAACCATGTTTATTAAGGACGAGAACGATGAGCTTGTGGGAATGTTGTGCATTAATTTCGACGATAAAAAATATGTAGATATAAGCGACCAAATATTAAAGCTTTGTCACCCAGATAAATTAATTGAGCAAAATAGCACATATGAATCTGTTAATTCTCTTTTGAATGATAATACTGAGACCTTTTCGGGATCTATTGCTGAAGTAACAGAAACTGTTTTAAATAAGGTATTAGATGACAATAACATCCCTATTGATCGATTGTCGAAGAATGAACGGATAAATATCATTGATATATTAAACCGAAAAGGTGTTTTTATGCTTAAGGGAGCTGTAAGTGAAGTGGCAAAACAACTTTATTGTTCAGAGCCTAGTATCTATCGCTATCTCAGCAAAGTCAATAGAAATATGGATTGTACTTGATAAAGAAAACAAATAAAAAACCTTGAAATTTAAAGGTTTTTTGTTATATGATGCACCATAATAAGAAACCTGACTGAAATAAAAAGCAAAAAAGTTAATTATAAATAAAGAACATACCATATAATTATGGTAGTAGGAGAAAGTTGTGGAATGATAAAATATTTACAATCAAAAACAGTTAAGATAACTTTGTCTGCAACAATAGCAATTATTGTTGCAAATTATATGGGGTTAGAATTTGGAGTAACTTCGGGTATAATTGCAATATTAAGTATTCAAGATACGAAGAAAGAATCGATATTAGTTGCAGGTAGGAGAATAATCGCATCCACCGTAGCTATACTTTTATCTTTTATGCTATATATTTTACTTGGTAATAATCCTATTGTATTTGGACTATTTTTACTTATATTTATACCAATAACTAATATTTTGAAAACAAGTGAGGGTATGGTTATTGGCGCAGTATTATCAACACATCTTTTAATAAGTACAGATATTAATATTTTTTGGATTATAAATGAAGCAAAGTTAACTATAATAGGTATTGGGGTTGCAATGGTTTTTAATTTATATACAGCATCATTAGAAGAGGATTTTGAGAAGAACAAAGAGAAGATAGAAGAACAATATAGATTAATATTATCAGATATGGCATTAAGTTTGATTTCACAAGCTGTACCAATTTATGAGCAAGAAGTAATTTCAAGTGTTGAAAAGCTAATTAAAAATACTAAATTGATGGTACAAATAATAAATAATAATCATTTGTTTAAGAGTAATGATTATTATGTAAGTTATATAGATATGAGAAAAATACAATTAGAGGCTATAAAAAGAATGAAAAGACATTTTTCAAGATTTTATATAACCTATGATCAAACTATAATATTGTCAGAATTTACTAATGATGTTGCAACTAATATTCATGAAGATAATGATTGTATCGAACTTATTAATAAGCTCACTTTACTTAGGAAAGATTATGAAATTATGGCATTGCCAAAGAATAGAAATGAATTTGAAAATAGGGCATTATTATTTCTATTTTTAAATGATTTAGAGGACTTTTTAATTATCAAGAAGGAATTTAAAGAATGTTTTGAAAATTAACAATACGTAGTCAAGTCTAAACAAATTCATAACATATTATTTACAATTAACTACTATAATAACTACAACGAATATATATATCAGAGGCTTTGAAAATTTTAGTTTTATTAATCTAGTATTTTATTAGAAAGGTGAGGATTAAAATGAAAGAAGAAGAATTGTTATATAATGTGATTTTTCCTGAAGATAGTGATCCTAATTATATTAATTATGGTTATTTTATTGGGAAGAGTAAAAAAGATGTATTTAAATTGAAAGCTATTATAAATGAAAGTCAATTAAATCCAATATTAATTTGTGATGGCAATAAGGCAAATGCTTTTTTTGCTAAAGTTTTTCAAAGTGAAGTAGATAGGTTTTTGAAAATTGTAAGTGAACTTAAGTTTAAACAAATTAAAATAAATAGTTGTCATATGAACGAAGTAAAAAACATGTTTGAGGAAGATATAATGAATCACCGGAAAAAGGGGTATAAGCCAGCTAGATATCTATTACCACGGAGATTTAATAGAGGAATAAGAAATTGGAAATTACCAGATATAATAGAGCTAAATTCAAGAGATGAAAACAAACCAACATTAAATGGAGTAATTAATCTATAAAGATTCAAAAGGTCTATTTATTTTTAATATATATTTTTCTCGCTATTAAATAAAGGGCTTTAGCAATTTTGCTAGAGCCTTTTTGAACTTTATTTATCATAAATGAAAGTAATAAATTTTATATCACGTAAAAATCATCCATAGAAAGGGGATAACTTCAATTGGCTATCGTATATCAGTATACTGAGTGGTGTTAAAATGACCAAAATAGTTTTGGGCTGGATAATCCATATCATCATAAAATATTAAACCATCTGCAAGCATAGTTTCCTGGCCATTAGCATATTTCCAAATAGACACATTTTCAGATTTATCACTACGGAAGAATATGATGTCTTTGTTATTTATATATATTGGTGAAAAATCGAAATAATTTTGGTTATTTGTAAGCTGTTTTATTTGTTTTGTAGTTGTATCAATACTGAAAATATGGTGTTGCCCGTTTAAAAGCCATTGAGTTAAGCCGCTAGGCACATATTTTTGTTCTTTAGAGGAAGCATATAGGATTGTATTCCCATCATTTGTGTAATAAGGTGTCATGGTTGTTTCTCCCTTTGGGGATAAGGACTGAAATTTGCCAGTTAAGATATCTAAAACAACTAAATCTTTGTTATTACCCATCTCTCTACCACCACCGTAGATTAATGCTAAAGAGTTACTGTTTTTAGGGTTTGGGGATATATTATCACTATAGCCTAGTGAAACTATATTTGGATTAGTATATTCTATTAATTTATTTTGTGAAATATCGTACACTGCCAAATCAACTCCATCTGCTGCAAGAGAGCCTGCATGTGGATGTTTCCATATATACAGATACTTATCATCATTTGATATACCGATTATTATAGGATACATTCCTAAATCGTCAACTGTATCTATTTTACTTGGGATTGATTTTATAACTATTTTTTGTGTTTTTGCTATTGGATCAAAAAATAATATTCCATAATCATTTCTATAATCAGATCCATTTTTTTTATAGTATACGTACTGCTCTGCATATATTCTTCCTTTACTATCTAAGGTAATATTTTGGTAATTAAACTCATTTTGAAGGTAAGGTTTACTGATTTTATTTACAACATCATAAACATATAAGCCGCCAGTGGTAGGAGAGTATAGTAAAGTATTTTTATCTTGCCATGCAAATGATAACTGTGACGCATTATCGACTACTTTTATATGTTCTAGTTTATCCGTTGTAATATATAAAACACTATCCTTCATGTATGAAACCAGACTTTTATCAGGAGATATGAGTGGGTGAGAAAAGGTACCTCCACTATCTAATGTGATATTATCATTTTTATCATTTAACGAGACTAAAAGTAATTCATTTTTCCGTATTACCACAGCGTTCATACTTTTAATGTCTGGAGTTTTTTTTATTGCAGTATTTTGTAATTTAAATGTTCCTATGCTCTTTTCGCTTTTACTGATTTTTGATGGACAGCCGCTTGTAATGCCAATAGCAGCTAGCAATAACATTGTAATTGTTAGGCTTTCCACCTTTACTTTTATATTTATCATGATTTCATACCACCAATCTATCTTTTTATAGATAGCATTCCCTGATTTCTATGAAACAAACTGGAATAAAAATAGCCTAAATTATATTATACAATTTAGGCCGTTTTGAATAAATATCTCTTTATATGAGTTTAAATCTTCTTCATGTAGTTGCGCAACATCTGCAAACTTGCATTCCTTATTTAATAAGGAATATTTATTTTGTACAAATTGATGGAAGGGTAATAGATTTACTTCGGCTACATCCACTTCTTTTAATAGATTACAAAAGCCCTGAGCATCTTCCGAAAAATACAATATATAGAAATTCAACAAAAGTACTTGCAAATATACTTTTACGCATTTCATGAGTTTGTGGTATATTATTATTAATTGAAATTGTAATATGATAGCTATTTCATTTAAGTAAACCCGTAGATGTAGTTATTAATTAATATGCTATGATCAGAACAAAAAAATAAGAAATAGTGCGTATGAAAAGAATTGCAGGAAGGAGCACTTTTAATGGAGAAAAGTATGGATGAAGAACTTTCTAGTATATTTATAATTTTTGGTGGAACTGGTGATTTGACAAAAAGAAAACTTATTCCAGCTATTTTTAGTTTGATGTACGAGGAGAAATTACCTGAAAATTTTACAATTGTGTCTATAGGAAGACGGGAAAAAACAAATCAGCAATATAGAGAAGAAATGTATGAATCAGTGAAAAAATTCTCTAGGTTTTCTTTAAATGAAGAACTATGGGATAAATTTAGTAAGAAAATTTTTTATAAGAATTTTGATTTTACTTCAGATAATGAAGCGTACAAGGATTTAGATTCATTTTTGGAAATAATGGAGACTAAATATTTAACTGGAGGTAAAAGATTATATTATTTAGCAGTTGCACCAGAGTTTTTTGAAGGGATAATTAGAAATTTAAAGAATAATGCTATGGTTTGCAAAGACACTGGCTGGCAGAGGATAATGATCGAAAAGCCTTTTGGATCAAGTTTGAAAACGGCTAGGATTTTAAATGATAATATATCAAAGCTTATACCTGAAGAGGATATATTTAGAATAGATCACTATCTGGGAAAAGAAATGATCCAAAACATATTAGCAATAAGATTTGGTAACTCATTATTTGAACCACTATGGAATGCAAATTATATTGATAATATTCAAATTACGTCCTATGAACTTTTAGGCGTAGAGAACAGAGGCGGATATTATGAAAATGCTGGTATTTTAAAAGATATGCTTCAAAATCATTTGTTACAAATATTGACTATGATTGCGATGGAACCTCCAGTAGACTTTCAACCAGAATCTATAAGAGATGAAAAAGTCAAGGTATTACGATCACTCAGACCTTTTACCGCTGAGACTTGCACGGAAAATATTGTTCGGGGTCAATATGGCTCTGGCTTTGTCAATGGTATAAAAGAGGTGGCGTATAGAGACGAAGATAGGGTATCAAAAGTGTCAAACACAGATACTTTTATAGCCCTTAAGACTTATATTGACAATTTCCGGTGGGGAGGAGTACCCATATATATAAGAGCAGGAAAAAGAATGGATACTAAAAGCACAGAGATAGTTATTCAGTTTAAAAAACTTCCTGGAATTAATTATTATAAGGAGTTTAATCAGATTAGTCATAATCTTTTAGTCTTAAAAATTCAGCCAGAAGAGGGCTTTTTCTTTCAGATAAATGCTAAAAAGCCAGGTAGTGAATTTAAAATGGAAAAAGTTGAATTAGATTATTGTCAAAGCTGTAAGTATTTAAATGATTCACCCGAGGCTTATGAGAGGCTATTGCTTGAAGCAATTAGAAATAACTCATCTTTGTTTACTAGATGGGATGAACTTGAATACTCGTGGAAATTTATTGAAAGCATTGAAAAAGGATTTGAAAATAATATACCTAATTATCCTAATTACTCAGCAGGGACCTCAGGCCCAGAGGAAGCAATGCATTTAGTTGAGCGGGATGGCGGACAGTGGTGGAATACAGCACAAAATTAAGGAGGCGTAACATGATTATATATGATATATCTATGACTATAGAAAAAAGTATGGGAGTATACAAGAATATAGAGGGAAAAAGACCAGTGATTAAATTTGAAAGGAAAATCCCAAAGGATAGCATTAATGAATCTAGTATATGTATGAACTTACATACAGGAACTCATATTGATGCACCGTATCATGTAGATGATATGGGTGCTACTATTGATGCTATTGATTTAAATAAATTGATTACAAAGTGTAGAGTTTTGGATTTAACAAAAATAGTAAATGGAATAACAAAAGAAGATCTTATGGATAAAAACATTAGGCCAGGTGAATTCTTATTGCTTAAAACTCGCAACTCATTCACAGATGAATTTGAATTTGATTTTGTTTTTCTTGAAAAAAGTGGAGCAGAGTATCTAGCAGAAAGAGAAATAATTGGAATAGCAATAGATTCACTTGGAATAGAAAGGTCTCAGCCAGAACATGAAACCCATAAAATTCTTTTTAGCAAGGGAATAACTATAATAGAAGGTGTTAGACTAAAAGAAATAAAAGAAGATGAATACTTCATGTGTGCTATGCCACTTAAAATTAAGGGAGCAGATGGTGCTCCTGCTAGGATAGTTTTAATAAAAGACTTAATATAAGTACTTATAGTTCAAAACTTAAAAATTATATAAAATTACAGTTTTTGTTTTAATAATCCCAACTTATTTATGGTATAATTAAACAAGTAATTTAAAAATTGTAAGTAAACGCTTGCAAATTAATGGGGTGAATATGATGAATGTAAAAGAAAGAATTGAAGAGTTAAGAAATGGTATGAGAGAAAGAGGCATAGAAGCATATATAGTACCTAGTTCAGATCCACATCAAAGTGAATATGTAGCAGAACATTATACTGCTAGAACGTTTATAACAGGATTTACAGGTTCTGCTGGTACTGCAATTATAACACTTACGGATGCTTATCTTTGGACAGATGGAAGATATTTCATTCAAGCAGAAAGTGAATTACAAGGTACAGGTGTAACTTTATTTAAAATGGGAGAGAGTAATGTTCCAACTGCTGAGGAATTTTTGAAGGAATCTCTTAGCGAAGGAGCAAAGATTGCTTTTGATGGCAAGGTTATTTCAGTAGAGTATTTTAGAGGGTTAGAGAAAGCGTTAGAAAGTAAGAAATTTTCATTTGAAGTTAATGAAGATTTAATAGATAAAATATGGAAGGATAGACCAGCAAGACCCTCCAGTGAGGTGATTTTGCACGATATAGTGTATGCAGGAAAGTCAAGAGGAGCAAAACTTGCGCAAGTAGTCCAGGAAATGAAGAATATGGGAGCAAATTACTATGTTATATCAGGACTCGATGATATAGCATGGCTATTAAACATTAGAGGAAGAGATGTAAAATGTAATCCCTTAACAATAGCTTATACAGTTATCTCAGAGGAAAAATGTTATTTATTTATAGATGATATAAAGATTAATTCAAAAGTTAGATCTGAGCTTGAAAAGGCCAATGTAGAAATAATGCCATACGATAGCATAGGGGAATTTCTAAAAAATATTAAAGCCGGAACAATATTATTTGATCCAGCGAAAAACAGTACTTGGATATATAGTGCCATAAAGATTAAAACGGTAGAAGCTATGGATATAACTACAAAATTTAAGGGTATAAAAAATGATGTTGAAATTCAAAATGTTAGAAAGGCAATGGTACGTGATGGCGTGGCTATGGTTAAATTTATAAACTGGATGAAAAAAACTATAAAAACGCGTAATATTACTGAAATAGAGGCATCAGATAAAATTTGCGAAATAAGAAAAGCAGGAGAAAATTTTTATGATTTAAGTTTCGCATCTATTTCGGCTTACGGAGCAAATGCATCTATGCCTCACTATACTGCTACAGAAAAAAATCAGGCTACTATAAAGAAAGAAGGCCTTTATTTATTAGATTCTGGTGCTCAGTACTTAGATGGAACAACAGATATTACAAGGACCCTAGCAGTAGGCCCATTAACGGAAGAAGAGAAAACAGATTTCACTCTAGTTTTAAGAGGAATGATTGATTTAAGTATGCAGAGATTTTTATATGGAACCACTGGTTCAAACTTGGATATTATAGCTAGAATTCCACTTTGGAATGCAGGTATGAATTTTAAACATGGAACAGGGCATGGAGTAGGTTTCTTTTTAAATGTTCATGAGGGGCCACATCGAATATCTATGGCTGCCAGTACTGTTAAGCTTGAAAAAGGAATGATAGTGTCCAATGAACCAGGGGTTTATAAGGATGGAAAACATGGTATAAGAATAGAAAACTTAGTTACTGTTAAGGAAGATGAAAAAACTCAATATGGTGGACAATTTATGAAGTTTGAGACTTTAACCTTTTGCCCTATAGATTTAGAAGCTATAGATGCGCTTTTATTAACATATGACGAAAAGGCGTGGCTAAATAATTATCATAGAACCGTATTTGAGAAACTTTCTCCATATTTACAAGGAGAGGACCTAGAGTATTTAAAGGTTGCAACAATAGCAATATAAATATAAGATTAATGAATTAAGAAGGGTTAAAGAGATGCAAATGCATCTCTTTTTTAGTTCCTTATTAGCAATGCTTTCGCATGATTACCTTTAGTTTTAGTATCATAAGAAGAAATTGTTAATATTTTAACACGATTTAACAATAATATTAAATTGAGTTTAAAAAAAAATATTATTAAATAAAATTGTAATAATACTGAAAAAAGAATATATAAAAGCTTACGCTAATACTTTAACACAGTAATATGATTAGGGATTGTTCAAAACATTAGTACGAATAAGTAGGAATTGTGAAAATAAAAGGCGGACAAAATGTTTTGTATACATTTACAAAAGAATGGTTTTCGAGTAAAAAAAATGAAAATCAGCATATATTTGTTTGTTAAAAAATTAATTATCATTGACTTTTACTCTAAAAAAAACTATCTTAAGTTGTAGAAATTGAAATTAATATATAATTTAACAGGCGGTGTATAATTTTACATGTGGAATATATAAAAACTTTATCGTAGCCTTACAATAAAATTAATATTGTAGTCAAGGAGAGGAGCTGTAAAGGTGATAAAAGAGGAAGAAGGAATTATAATAGAAATATTTGAGGATAACATGGCGAAAGTCAAGGTAGGTAGGCATAACGAATGTAAAAATTGTGGTGCATGCCCAGGTGATAGTTCATTGGTGATTCAGGCTCAAAATTTTATTGGGGCTAAGGCTGGACAACGAATTGCTTTTGAAACGAAAGAAACAAATATGTTAATGGCAGCTTTTGTTGTATATATAGTGCCTCTTATTGCTATTGTAGTGGGGGTTATCGCTGGACAAGTAATAGCAAAAAAAGTTGGTTATTCTGTGCGAGGTTTTCAAATAGGAGGCGGAATACTAACATTTATATTGTCCATACTGAATATAAAAATTTTTGATGAATTTGCTCATAATAATGACGAAATGCAACTTGTTATTACTCGAATTCTATCTTAAAATAGTTTTTTTGATTTAAAGATATCTATATAATTCAATATATTTTAAAATATGCTAAAAGAGGGGTGGGAAAGTGATAAAAAGTTTTCGTGGAGGAATACATCCAAATGATAATAAAAATTATACCGCTGATAAGACTATAGAAATAGCACTAATGCCAAGTAAGGTTGTTATTCCTGTGAGGCAGCATATTGGTGCGCCGTGTTCACCCATTGTAGTTAAGGGTGATTTTGTAAAAAAAGGACAGGTTATAGCGAATAACACAGTTTTTGTATCTAGCCCTGTGCATGCATCAATATCCGGTATTGTTATAGATGTGGCAGAATACCCTCATCCGGTATTTGGAAAGTGTCTTTCTATTGTAATTGAAAATGATGGCTTCGATGAATGGATAGAAGGAATTCCATTTGAAAGAGATTGGGAGAAGTTAAATGATAATGAAATAAAAGATATTATTAAAGAAGCTGGTATCGTTGGAATGGGAGGGGCAACTTTTCCAACTCATGTAAAATTATCGCCACCAAAAGAAAAGAAAATTGATACTTTTATTTTAAATGCGGCCGAATGTGAACCGTTTTTAACCGCAGATCACAGAATGATGCTAGAGTATTCCCAGCAAATTCTTACTGGTGTAAAAATAGTAATGAAGGTCCTCGGTGTTCAAAAAGCATATGTGGGAATAGAGGATAACAAGCCAGATGCAATTAGTGCTATGCAAAAAGCTTTTGCAGGAACCACAGTAGAAGTTAAGGCAATTCCTACTAAATATCCACAAGGTGCGGAAAAGATGCTTATTAAAGTGTTAGTGGATCGTGAGGTTCCATCCGGTAGTTTGCCAATGGATGTAGGAGTCGTTGTTCAAAATGTAGGAACAGTTATTGCAATATATGATGCTGTGGTAAAAGGAATTCCTTTGATACAAAGAGTAGTAACTGTAAGTGGAAGTGCTGTAAATGAACCTAAAAATCTTTTGCTTAGAATTGGAACAAGTTTTAAAGATGCTATTGAAAATTGTGGTGGATTTGTAGAGGCACCAGCTAAAATTATTATGGGTGGTCCCATGATGGGATTTGCTCAATCAAATTTAAATGTTTCTATTGTTAAAGGCGTTTCTGGAATTTTATGTTTAAATAAAAAAGATATTAATAATGGAAAGCAATCTCCTTGTATTCGTTGTGGGAAATGTGTAAGCATTTGTCCTTGTGGACTTAATCCAAGTATGCTAAGTATATTGGGAGAAAAAAACATGTATGAAGAAGCAAAGCTTGAACAAAATCTTTTTGATTGTGCAGAATGTGGAAGTTGTGTTTATGTATGTCCCGCTAAGCGGAACATAGTACAATACATTAGATATTGTAAAATGCAAAATACAGCGGATGCTGCAAAAAAAAAGGAGATGTTAGCTAAATGAATAGTGAAATAAAATTACAAGATAATCTCTTTACCATTTCAACATCTCCACATATACGTTCAGAAGCATCTATTTCTAAAATTATGTGGACTGTGAATTTGGCTTTGTCGCCAGCTGCAATTTTTGGGATTTATCACTTTGGGATTCCTGCTTTAATTATACTTCTTATGGGAAGTCTGTCAGCAGTTGGATTCGAGTGCCTAATGCAAAAAATTAGAAAAAAGAAAATAACTATAACTGACGGAAGTGCATTCCTAACAGGACTATTGCTTGCAATGTGTTTGCCACCGACGATTCCACCTTATATGGCGATAGTTGGTTCATTTATTGCTATTGTAATAGCAAAACATTCTATGGGTGGTCTTGGGTATAATATTTTTAACCCAGCTCATATTGGTAGGGCAGCTCTTATGGTATCATGGCCTATTGCAATGACAACTTGGACAAGAATGAGTACAAGTGTAGATGTAGTAACTACTGCAACGCCTTTAAATATTTTAAAACAACAAGGATATGGAAAACTCATTGATACATTTGGAAGTGCACCTCAAATGTATAAAGCTATGTTCATTGGTGCTCGCAGTGGAAGTATTGGTGAGACATCTACAGTTTTACTAGTGATTGGAGGCATATATTTAATTTATAAAGGATATGTAAATTGGGAAGTTCCTGTATTTATGATTGGAACTGTAGGTATTTTAACTTGGATATTTGGACCGACAGGTTTATTTAGCGGAGATCCGCTATTCCATATTATGGCTGGAGGCCTTGTTATAGGAGCATTCTTTATGGCTACAGATATGGTTACTATTCCTATTACAAAGAAGGGGCAGGTGATCTTTGCTATGGGTGCTGGGGCGCTTACTGTTCTAATTCGGTTAAAGGGTGGATATCCAGAAGGGGTTTGTTATTCCATTTTGTTAATGAATTCAGTTACACCGCTTATAGATCGCGTGATAAAGCCGGTTAAATTTGGAGCAAGGAGGTAGCGGAAAATGTCAGATGACAATAATGTTTTGCATAATAAAGAGTATAGTATTTTTCAAATTGCTATGAATTTAACAGTTGCTTGTTTCATATCAGGCGCAATTATTGCTTCAACCTATTTTTTTACAGCACCAGTTGCAGCAGAAAAAGCGGCTATGATGAAGACTAATGCAATGAAGTCATTGGTGGTGGATGCAGAAAAGTTTGAGCCAGTGAAGGGGAAGAAAGAATGGTTTATTGCAGAAAAGAATGGGAAAGTAATTGCATATATAGTTCCAGCAGAGAGTAAAGGATATGGGGGAGCAATAAAAATGATTGTATCTGTGTCGCCACAAGGTAAAATTATTGAATTTGCTATATTAGAGAGTAATGAAACGCCCGGACTTGGAGAAAATGCAGGTAAAGAACCTTTTAGATGTCAATTTAAAGGTAAAAAAACCAAAGATTTAGAAGTCGTAAAAGATAAATCAAAAGAAAATAATATTCAAGCTATGACTGGGGCTACCATTTCTTCAAAAGCGGTAACGAAAGGTATCAAAGAAGCTGTGGAACAGGTTACACAGTTTGTAGGGGGGAAATAATATGAGAGAGTTATGGAATATATTTAAAAAAGGGATTATTGAAGAAAATCCAATTTTTGTTCTTGCACTTAGTCTTTGTCCTGCTTTAGCGGTAACGAATAACTCGATAAATTCTCTAACTATGGGTTTAGCAGTTATCTTCGTTATTACTGCAAATAATACTATTGTATCTATTAGTAGAAAAGTAGTGAATCCTAAGGTCCGTGTACCGGTGTATATTACATCCATAGCAACCATTGTTACGGTAGTACAGTTGGTATTACAAGCATATGCGCCAGTGCTTTATAAGGCATTAGGAATATATTTAGCATTGATTGTTGTTTTTGCAATTATTTTAGCTAGAGCGGAAGTTTTTGCTTCAAAAAATTCAGTGATTCCATCCTTTTTTGATGGACTAGGAATGGGATGTGGTTTTGCACTTGCACTTTTATCTATCGGGATGATACGTGAACTTTTTGGTACAGGAGCTATATTTGGGATAAAAATTTTTGGTTCTTGGTATAATCCTGCACTTATCATGATTTTACCGCCAGGTGCATTTATACTCATTGGCTATATGGTAGCCGGGTTTAAGATGCTGACTGAACATATGGAAAAAAATAAAATTGAGAGAGGCGAAGCATAATGGGTGAGTATCTAACTCTGTTTGTAAGTGTGGTAGTCGTAAATAACTTCGTTTTAACAAGGTTTTTAGGGCTTTGTATTTTTTTTGGGGTTTCTAAGAGCTTAAAAGCCTCTATTGGTATGGGAATGGCTGTAACTTCTGTTATGACTCTGAGTTCCATGCTAGCATGGTTGGTATTCCATTTTATATTGGCTCCATTTCATTTAACATTTTTAACAACGGCGGTGTTTGTGCTTTTAATTGCTAGCTTTGTGCAGCTTTTAGAAATGATTATTAAAAAATATGCACCTACCTTATATAATATGTGGGGAATATATTTATTACTAATTGCTACAAATTGTGTTGTACTTGGCGTACCACTTTTAAATGTAGAATCAAATTTTTCATTTGTAAAAAGTGCAATATCTGCCGTTGGATCTGGTTTGGGGTTTGCTTTGGCAATTATACTTATGGCAAGTTTAAGAGAAAAACTAAGATTAGCAGATGTCCCTAAACCATTAGAGGGGCTCGGCATTGCGTTTATTTTAGCGGGCATGTTAGCATTAGCTTTCATGGGGTTTTCTGGGATTATAGCAGCATAGAAAGGAGCTGAGAAATTAATATGAGTAATATAAGTATAGCGATTGCAGTTTTAGTTGTAATGACATCAGTTGGGCTAGTGTTTGGTTTAATTTTGGCGGTTGCAAATAAAAAATTTGCCATTGAAGTAAATCCATTGATTCATATTGTTGAAGATATATTACCAAAAGGTCAGTGTGGAGCCTGTGGATATGCTGGTTGTATGGCGTATGCAGAAGCTGTGGTTATAAACCCAGATGTAGCACCAAATCTTTGCATTCCAGGGAAAGCACCTGTTGCAAAAATGGTAGCAAATCTAACTGGTAAAGTGGCAGCAGAAATGGAGCCAAAAGTGGCTTTTGTAAAATGTGCTGGTACAGTAAGTAAAGCTATTAAGGATTATAAGTATCAAGGTGTTCAAGATTGTGTTGCAGCATCAGTGCTACAGGGAGGACCAAAGGGATGTAAATATGGTTGCCTCGGTTTTGGAACATGTGTTAAAAATTGTCCTTTTGATGCAATGACAATGAGCAAAGAAGGCATACCAATTATTAACAATAAAAAGTGTACGGGTTGTGGAAAATGTAAAATAGTTTGTCCTAAAAAAGTTATTGAATTAGTTCCAAATGGAATTAATGTATCTTTGAATTGTAATTCAAACGACAAAGGTGTTGTGACACGTAAACTTTGCAAAGTAGGCTGCATTGGATGTGGAATTTGTGTTAAGAATTGTCCATATGGTGCAATAAAAATTGAGAACAATCTAGCTGTAGTAGATTGTGATGTATGTGTTTCAATATGTAATGAATCTACTTGCTTATATAAATGCCCAACGGGTGCAATTAAAAAGTCTATAGAAAGTATATCGCAGACAAGAATAGCAGCTAAATTATCTGAAAATAAAACTCTCTCTGATTAAAATGGGATGTTTTTTCTGATTTATCAATAAGGACGGATATTAATTTTAATCTTTCATTTTAATAATTTGTGGTTAATATGGGATTATATGTGATACAATAAACATATAAACAAGTTTAAGGAGGCTAGATATGGATAAAATTAAACAACAAGAAATAAGGAATGAGTTTGGTATACCTTGTCCTCTTGAAAATGAGTCAGATGAAAAGTATGCATATAGAATGATAGAAGAAATTTGTACTTTCTTAAAAAAGTATGCTATGCATACCGGAAAAAAAGGTTATGTTTGTCATCTTACAGGTGGAGTAGATAGCTTTGTTACAAGTATGCTTATAAAAAAATCAGGAATATATCTAATCAATCTATCTCTCCCATTTGGAATTAAATCAGACATGGCAGATGTAGAACTTGCAAGAGACATTATAAAGCCAGATGTATTTCAAACCTATGATGTAATGGGTCCCGTAATTGAATCCATTGAGCTTCTTCGTGGGTTACCTCCTTCAAAAGTAGATATAGGGAATACAAATTCTAGAGTGAGAATGACCGTGTTATATAGAGTAGCTGAAGTTTATGATGTTCTAGTTGCTGGCTACACGAATGTAGCCGAGCTAACTCTAGGAATGGTGACGAAACATGGTGACGATGCAGCAGATATACAACCACTTGAGGGAATAACAAAAAGCATAGTTTACGAAATGGCAAAAATATTTAATGCACCTAAATCTATAATTAATAAAATTTCTACAAGTGGTGTATGGGACAATAGATCCAATCAAAAAGAAGTAACAGAACTAAATCATCAGGTTTGTATGTATTTAAGGGGTAAAGACATCTCAGAAGAATACGAGGAGAAAATATTAAAATTATATACAGTTTCTAAACACAAAAGACATTCACCAGTTTCTCCAAAAGACACTTGGTGGCTTGAATAAATTTGTAAAAAAAATAGATGCACCTAATGTATAGGTGTATCTATTTCTTTTATAAGTACATTAGACTCATTATGTATTTCATGTGCATTATTTTACTTTTAGCACAAATACATGAGGTGTAAGCCTACCACTTTCAATTTTTATCTCTTGAAGTAATTCAAGCTTATCATTATCCAGCAGAACTTCCCTAAATAATTGCTTTTCTATTGTATAAACAAATGCCATTCCTCCTGGTCTTATAAAATCAGGGATTTTATTTACAAATGCACTATACAAATCCGCGTACTTATTATGGGTGGTGGACTTATTGTCAAAAGGCATATTTGTTATCATCTCATCAAATTGGCCGTAAGGCACAAATTCTAATATATCTTCAGCTATAAGGTCTATATCCACATTAGCTAATTTAGAATTTATTGTTGCAGCGTTTATAGCTGTTCTAAATATATCAACTCCTGTTAAGGATCCAAATTCTTCTAATTTAGCTCTTTCAATAAGCATTGTTCCAGCGCCACAAAAGGGGTCTATAACTTTAGCACTAGGGTCTAGCCATTTTTCTATTGATTTTATTGCAATAGCCGCAGTTACAGGATTTATGGATGTAGCTAAGTCGTTTTTTCTATAGTCAAATCTATTATCCTTTACAGAATACAGTTTGACAAATACACTGCAGAGATTATTTCTTTCAAGTATTCGAATTTCAACTTCATATGAGGAAGGGCTATTTCTTAAGTTTCCACAAGAAAGTTCATCTAATTCTCTAGATAGGTTTTTTACAAACTCTGACCGTTCTCTATTAGAATCCATAGTTTTAAATTCAACTCTATACCCAAAAGGATCATTAGAATCATTATCATGGCACTGATTTAAAAAATCTACAAAATTTGCATTTATAATTGCATCAGCTATTACCTTATAATCAAAGTCTAAATCTTCACACTCAGCTAAAGGATACAAAAGTTCATAAAAGGTCCTGCAGGTGTAAATCTTATCTAAATCCTTCTCGCAGATAAGTATACCGTCATCTACAAGTCTACCATCAATCCATTTATCATCTAGCTCCTTTAAAGTAAGCTGATACTGATAATTCATAACAGTGAGCAGCATAGGTACAGGACTTTCAAATCCTTTAAACTCATGGCGCGCTGTAGGAGACAATTTATCTATGGCTCTTGTTAGTGCAAGCTTTTCCTCATTAATATGCTTATTAGTTGTTACTAGTGAGTCATTTTCTTGACAAGCTTTTTCATTTGTTACTACATCTTCAAACATTCTCTTTAACTTTTCTGCGTCATTTGCACTGCCGCAGTTCCCGATTGCAAGTACGTAGGAGTATCTTACAAATAATTTATCCTCAGCGTTATAGGCATTATATAAAGCTTCTAAATACACAGGGTCTGCGAGTTCTCCAATAACGCCACATACATTCTTTCGTACCTTTGGATCTGAATGAGAAAGAAGAGCGCTAAGTTTTTCTTTTGAATTACCAATAGTTCTTTTGAACATTCCTTTTGGCTTTTCCTTTTTTAAAATATCCCTTAAAACGGAAAGTATTCCTCTTGGATCATCCTCAGTTATTATTTTTGACCATAACATGGGAATTGCATTGTTATAATCTAGAGAAAGTTTATTTATTATAGCAGATCTCTGTTTATCATCTGAAGTTTTTAGATTTTCTATTAAACTTGATATCTTATCAGTATTTTCTATCATTTGTTACACCTCTTATGCTTAAATTTATTAAATTATAATTAATCTATTAAATACAATTATATCATACATTTATTTTTTTAGTGTGATGGGTAATTTTAAATATTTAAATATATTGCAAATTACCAAATTATAGATTAATATAATATAAAATACATACATATACTATTAATGTCAACAATAAAGATTTATTGGATAAAACAAGAATTAAAACACCAAAATGTTAAGGATATATTCCCTTATACTTAGTATAAGGTCTATATAGAAATTATTAATATTTAGGGGGGATTATTTAGTGAAAACAAAAAGGATACTTAGTTTGCTGCTGACATCAACAATGATGTTAACGGTTGCAACAGGCCTAGTGGGATGCAAAAAAGACAAAGCAACAGTTTCAACGAATACTAGTACTAAAAAAGATGATGATCAACATTTAAAGTTAGTATTTATTGAACCTTTGACCCTAGATCCAAATGAAGCATCGGATGTAGATTCTTTCACAATAATAAATGAAATGCAAGAAGGGTTAGCAAGAATAAAGGTTGTAGATGGGAAGGACAAAATTGAACCAGCAGGAGCTGAAAGCTGGGAAACATCTAAGGATGGATTAACTTGGACTTTTCACTTAAGAGATTATAAATGGAGCGATGGAGTGCCAGTTACGGCTCAGCAATACGTGGATTCATTCCAAAGATTGTTGAAAAAGGAGAATGCCTTTTCATATGCTTACTATGCCTATGAAATAAAAGGTGCTGAAGATTTCAATAAGGGTACTGGAAAGTCTGAAGATGTTGGGGTAGTGGCAAAAGATGATAAGACATTGGTTATAAATTTAGTTAAACCTACACCATATTTTGAAAAGAAATTACCGTTTGTCAATTTTGGACCAATAAGACTTGATGTTATAAAAAAAGGTGGAGAGAACTGGAAAACAGACATTGCAAACCAGGTTTATTGTGGACCTTATAAAATAAAGGAATGGGTAAAGAATAACAGCATGACATTTGAAAAGAATCCTACCTATTGGGATGCTGATAACGTATTCATTAAAACGGCAGAGATGAATGCAATTCCAGAATTCTCAACCCAAGCTCAATTATTTGAGAGTTCACAGCTAGACGTTACTGGATGTAGTCAAGAGTATGTTAAGAAGTGGCAAGACGAAGCAAAGGCAGGGAAATTTCAATTTGCAGAAGGGGACAAAGCATCTACTGGGTATTTAGCCTTCAACAATGATGGTGGACCAAGTGGATTAATGTCAAATAAAAAGATAAGACTTGCAATGTCATTAGCATTTGATAGAGAAGACTATATAAATACACTTTTGAGTAGATATTCTCCAGCCTATGGGTGGATTCCAAAGTCATTACAATCAGGTAAAGATGTATATAGAGATGAAGTTAAGGAACCATTAAAAGATTTAGCAACTGAGTATGTAAACAAGCCTGAAAAACTTCAAGCATTATTTAAAGAAGGACTTAAAGAGCTTGGGGTAAATAAAGATTTAAGCAAGATAAAGATTAAATATGTTACTTCGGGAGATTCCTCAGCTGCAAAACAAAAAAATGAATGGTGGCAGCAACAATTCAAAACGAATTTAGGAATAGATTTATCTGTAGAAGTATTTGGAACTGCTCCACTTTTAGAGCAAGCTAAAAAAGATAGAAAATGGGATGCTTGCTACGGTGGATGGGGAGCAGATTTCGATGATCCAATAAACTTTTTTGAAGTATTTGCTAGTGAAGGTGACAATAACAAAATTAAATATAATAACCCAGAGTATAATAAGATAATTAAAGATCTTGAAACTGAGATAGACCCTGCAAATAGAGTGAAAAAATATCAAAAACTTGAAGCGATGCTAGTTAAAGATGACGTTGCTTTAGCTCCAATTTATTATCTAGATACAAGGAGATTTTCACAAAATTATGTTAAAGATTTTATGAGTCCTCATTTTGGAGCTACTTATGAATGGAGATGGGCATACACTTCTGGTAGAAAATAGTAATCATAATAATAATGCACAGGAGCTCATTGCGAGCCCTGCGCGTTATAAAAAAGGAGAGAGTTTCATGATTCATTATACTATTAGAAGATTTGGGGAAATGTTACTCACGCTTTTTATAATAGCAACAGCTACATTTTTTTTATTGCAAGCGGTGCCAGGTGATCCACTAATTTCAAGAGTGGAAAAATTACCAACAAATATAAAAGAACAAGTTTATATAAAATACGGATATGATAAACCGGTTGGTGAAAGATATGTTAAGTGTATTACGGGTATGTTAAGAGGCGACTTTGGTGAATCCATAGTTTATCCTGGACAAACTATGGGAAGTATAATAAAAGACAAGCTACCAGCATCTGCAAGGCTTGGAATACAACAAATGGTACTGGGAATGGTTATTGGAATTATGCTGGGGATTCTTGCAGCTATGAAAAGAGGTACATGGATTGACTACACCGTAATAACCAGTGCTGTTTTTCTTATTTCTATACCATCCTTTGTATTTGCATTACTACTTCAAAAATGGTTTGCAGGAGATCTTGGGTGGTTTCCAGTAATAGGATGGCCTAAAGGTAAAGATTTGTGGCTGGGTGGATGGGAGTATACAGTTCTACCTACATTAGCAGGATGTTTTGGCTATATTGCACATTATTCAAGACTTTTAAAAACTTCTATGCTTGATGTTATTAATCAAGATTATGTATTAACTGCAAAATCTAAAGGATTATCAACTAAAAGATTAATATCTAAGCATATAATGAGAAACTCAATGATACCAATAGTTACATTTCTTCCTATGACTATTGTAATGTGTATAACGGGATCATTTTTTATTGAAAGAGTATTTTCTATTCCGGGACTGGGGCTTTATTATATAGGAGCAGTTCAAGGACTAGATCTTCCGATAATTATGGGACAAACAATATTAACTACGGCTATGTATATATTGTGTATATTTATGTCCGATATATTGTATACAGTTGTTGATCCAAGAATAAGACTTACAGGTGGTAAAAAATAAAGGGGGGAGTTATCAATGACAAAATTTAAAAAAGAAGAGTTTGAATTAATTGATTGTGAACAGCAAAATGCTGATATGATAACAAGACCCAATATAACATACTGGCAGGATGCTTGGAGAAGACTTAAAAAAAATCCTATTGCAATGATATCGTTAGTGATATTAATAGTATTAATATTAATGGTTATTTTTGGTCCGTATATAAATGGAAAGGATTTCAAGACGGTTAATGGAAGCAAAAAAAATATATCACCCTGTAGTGAATATTGGTTTGGAACTGATGCATTAGGAAGAGATTTATTCGCAAGAATTTGGTATGGTGGTAGAGTATCCATTGCAATAGGGTTGATTGCAACAGGCATACAAATAATTGTTGGATGCTTATACGGCGGTGTAATGGCTTACTTTGGCGGATGGATAGATGAGGTTATGATGAGAATTATAGAGGTATTAACTAGTATCCCATCATTACTTTTAACAATACTAATAATGGTAGTTTTAGGTAATAGTATTACAACTTTAATTATTGCATTGACCATTACATCATGGTGTGGTACATCAAGAATGATAAGAGGGCAGTTGATGCAACTTAGGGAAAATGAATATATACTTGCAGCTGAGGCATTAGGCGCTTCGCCGGTAAGAGTTATAATAAAACATTTAATTCCAAATACAATAGGAGTATTGATATTAACTATTGCAACTAGCATACCGGGATATATATTTGCAGAAGCAGGACTAAGCTTTTTAGGACTCGGACTTCAGGCTCCAAATACAAGCTGGGGTGTACTTATATCCTATGGACAAAGTGCAATGGCTTTTTATCCATATCAATTATTTTTTCCAACATTTGCAATTTGTTTAACGGTGTTAGTATTTAATTTGTTTGGTGATGGCTTAAGAGATGCACTTGATCCAAAACTTCGTCAATAGTAGGAGGAAAGCTATGGAAAAGCTAATAGAAGTTAAAAATTTAAAAGTATCATATAATACTTATGCCGGTGAAGTACAAGCGGTAAGAGGAATGTCCTTTGACATAGATAAAGGAGAATGTATAGCAATAGTTGGAGAATCAGGATGTGGTAAAACTGTTACTTCTAAGGCAATAATGGGATTAATACAATCACCACAAGGAGTTGTTAAAGAAGGTAGTGAAATTATATATAAAGGTGAAAATATATTAAAATTTACTGAGAAGCAGTGGCAAGATTTTAGGGGTGAGCAATGTAGTATGATTTTTCAAGATGCTTTAACAGCCTTAAATCCAACTATGAAAGTTGGCAACCAAATCGCAGAAAATTTAATAATTCACAGAGGAATGAATAAGAGTGAGGCTTTAAAAGAGGCTTTAAAAATGTTAGAACTTGTTGGAATTCCTAATGCGGATAGAAGACTTAATCAATATCCACATGAATTTTCAGGTGGTATGAGGCAAAGAGTTATGATTGCTATAGCCCTTGCATGTAATCCAAGCATGATAATAGCTGACGAGCCAACCACAGCATTAGACGTTACAATACAAGCACAGATTATAGATATAATTAAAAGTCTTCAACAAAAGCTAGGAACATCGGTTATACTAATTACTCATGACCTTGGAGTGGTTGCTGACCTAGCTAACAGGATATTTGTTATGTACGCTGGCAAGGTAGTTGAAGGAGGGAATTCTGAGGAAATATTCTACAACCCTAAGCATCCTTATACTTGGGCATTACTTAAAGCAGTGCCAAGATTAGATCTTGAAAATAAGGAAAGATTAGTAGCTATTAAAGGCACACCACCTGACATGGTTTGTCCTCCAAAGGGCTGTGGATTTGCACAAAGATGTATATATTGTATGAAGATATGTTTAACAAAGGAACCTCCTACATACAAATTTGGAGGAGAACATAGGGCATCTTGTTGGCTTCATCATGAAATGGCTCCAAAGTTAAATCTACCTTTTGAAGTTGGTGGGGGTGAGTTACAATGACAGAAAACAAAAAAGATGTAGTATTAGAAGTTAAGAATTTAAAGAAATATTTTGATGTAGGAAAAAATGCAGTTTTAAAAGCAGTTGATGATGTGAGTTTTGTAATAAGAGAAGGTGAAACTTTAGGCCTTGTTGGGGAATCTGGCTGCGGGAAGACTACTTGTGGTAGAACTTGTATAGGAATGTACAATAAAACTTCCGGTAGTGTCCTATATAAGGGAAGGGATGTTCATAAAATACAGGGGGTTGAAAAGAAAGCATTTTACAAAGAAGTACAAACAATTTTTCAAGATCCATATGCATCATTAGATCCAAGAATGACAGTTGGAGACATAATAGCAGAGGGAATTGATATCCATAAGATTGCGGCTAATGGTAAAGATAGAACAGATAGAATTCAGAATCTTTTACAACTAGTTGGGCTTAATAAAGAACATAGTAATAGATTTGTTCATGAGTTCTCAGGTGGACAAAGACAAAGAATAGGGATAGCAAGAGCATTAGCTGTTGAACCTAAATTTATAATGTGCGATGAACCTATATCAGCCCTTGATGTTTCCATACAGGCGCAGGTTGTAAATCTTCTTATTAAACTTCAGAGAGAAATGGGACTTACTTATTTATTTATTGCCCATGATCTTTCAATGGTTAAACATATGTCTGACAGAGTAGCTGTTATGTATCTAGGTGTTATAGCTGAAATTACAGAGAGTGGAGAGCTTTATAAAAATCCTCTTCATCCATATACTAAAGCTCTTTTATCAGCAATTCCAATTCCTGACCCAAGACTTGAAAGAACAAGGGAAAAGATAATGCTTAAAGATGAGGTTCCAAGCCCAATAAATCCTCCAATTGGATGTAGATTTAAGACAAGATGTAGCTATGCTACTTCCTTATGTAGTGAGCAAACACCACTTCTTAAAGAAGTAGCTCCAAATCATTTTGTAGCTTGCCATTTATATTAAAATGATTTGTCATTTTAATATAAATGTATAGGGGAGGATAACCATATGGACAAAATTTCAATTTTTATTAAGGATATTATTAAATCAATAATATTGGGATTAATAATATCTCTAATATTAATATTAATATCTATATTAGGAGCTATTTTAGTAAAACACGGTGGAACTAAAGTCACACTAGAAATTGTACGTAGTACATTATTCATTGTAGGAGGCCTTGGCTTAATTGTTTATTCTGGCTTTATATTAAAGAGAAACGCAAGAAGATCGCTTAGAAATGATAAGCAGTGGAAAGAAAGATTTCAGGTTATAAACTTTGTTAATGTATTACTTATTATAAATATCATGATTCTGGTTTCTGGAATTGTAATTGATAATATAAGATATTATCTGTAGGGTTAGCTTAAATATAATGATGGTATTATTTTAGTGACTATATGTTGTAAAAGTGCGTACTTACATTAAACTAATACAGTAGTATTATTATAACTAATGACAATAAAAATAAATGTTTGTTTTATGTAGGGCAAATAGGGTATTATACTGTTATTAAAAGGCTTTACAATGCGGTGTATTCAAAAAAATAAGTAAACGGAGGACTTTAAAATGAATGAAACTTTAAAAAACATAAGAAATAGAAGAAGCACAAGGGCGTTTTTACCAGAACAAGTTAATGGAGCACATGTGACAGATATAATAGATGCAGGTATTTATGCACCGAGTGCTAATAATACGCAGCCATGGCATTTTACGATAATACAAAGAAAAGATATTATAGACAGATTAAGTGATGCTTTTAAAGAAATTGCTAAAAAATCTGATAATGAATATATTAGAAGGTTTGGTGATAATGAAAAATTTCATGTGTTTTACAATGCACCAACAGTAGTATTAGTTTCAGGAGACAAAAGTATACAGTCTGCCCCAGTTGATTGCGCAGTGGCAGTAGAAAATATGCTTATAGCAGCAGAATCATTAGAAATTGGTACCTGTTGGATTGGTCTTATTGCACATCTATTAAATAGCGAAGAAGGCGCAGAGTTTGTTAAGGAGCTTGAAATACCAGAAGGATTTAGACAAATACATGCATTTTGCCTTGGATATAAAAAAATTGAGATAACTAATGCGCCAGTAAGAAAAGAAAATACAGTAAATTATATAAAATAATGATATAAGGCACCTTCAAAAAATTCATCAGACTAAATTAATTCTGATGAATTTTTGCATAGGAAACAGGAAACTTCACGATTATAAGTAAAAATTATGAATTTTAGTGTTAATATAAATAATATAGTTAATATAGTAGTGATATATAGGATTTACTATTCTTATAAAACTAATAAATAACTAGTTATCTATTAGTTTTATAAAATAAGTCTTTACAAACACGTAAAAACAATATATAATAAAGATGTTGTCGGACATGCTTCATTAGCTCAGCTGGTTAGAGTACCTGACTCTTAATCAGGGTGTCCAGGGTTCGATTCCCTGATGGAGCACCATAAAGAAACATCAAGATCTTGTGATCTTGATGTTTCTTTTTATATAGACTAATTTTAAAATATTAACATATAATACAATAAAATATAAATTATACAAGGGGGAAATTATGGGTTCATACACCGTGTTAATTACAGTAGGTATAGTTGTAGTATCATTAATTTTAATTGCTTATGGCATAGGATTTACAAGCATAGGAACAGATGAGGTAGGGATTGTCGAGAAGTGGTGGAGTTTAAGCGGCTCAGTGCCGGCCGATAGTCTTATAGCACTAAAGGGAGAAGCAGGTTATCAACCAGAAGTACTAAGGGCTGGTGTTCACTTCAAAACGCCTTTCAAGTATAAGGTTAAGAAGGTAAGGCTCGTAACTATACCACAAGGTCAAATAGCTTATGTATTTTCAAGGTCAGGGGAAAGTTTAGGGGATGGTCAAACTTTAGGTAAGGTTATACCACAAAGTAAGTCATTTCAAGATGTTGTGGCATTTTTGAATAATGGTGGACAAAAAGGTCCACAGAGACATATTCTTCGTGAGGGTACTTATGCATTTAACTTGGCACAATTTATTATAATCACGAAAGACAAGGTACACTCTATATTTACGTCAAAAGATGAGACGGCACAAATAGAAACAATGCGAAGTGACTTAGCTAGAGAAGGTGGGTTTAATCCTGTAATTATATCAAGTTCAAAAACTACGGAGCAATACACTCAGCAGAATGATGGTAGTGAAATGGAAGCCTCATATAATAAAGGAAGGAATAAGGACGGTAACCTTGATACTATAGGTATTGTAACTATCAATGAGGGGCCTACACCGGACAATGGAGCAATTATAGCACCTATTGTTGGTGAGAGTATAAATAATGAGTTCTATCACAATAACTTCCAAGAGCCAGAAAAGTTTTTAGCTGCAGATGGCAGAAAAGGTAAGCAGATGCAAGTACTTACGGATGGAGTTTACTTCATTAATAGAATGTTTGCAAGTGTTGATATAGTACCTAAAAGTATAATAGATATTGGTTATGTAGGGGTTGTGGTAAGTTATTTTGGTGATAAAGGGGAGGATGTTTCAGGTACGGGTTATTCTCATGGAGAACTTGTAGAGCAAGGCAAAAAAGGTATTTGGAGAGATTCCATGATGCCAGGAAAGTATGCATTTAATACTTATGCAGGTAAAGTTGTACCAGTTCCTACTACTAATGTAATATTAAAATGGATTACTGGTCAAAGTGGAGTGCACAAGTTAGATGATAATTTAAAAGAGATTAGTTTAATAACTAAGGATGCCTTCGAGCCTAATCTACCACTAACCGTAGTATTTAACATCGATTATAGAAAAGCATCATCAGTTATACAAAGGTTTGGGGATATTAAAATGCTTATTGAACAATCGCTTGACCCAATGATAGCTGGTTACTTCAAGAATATTGGGCAAACTAAGACTCTTATACAATTAGTTCAAGATAGAAGTGAAATTCAGAAGCAGGCATCAGATGAAATGAAAGAGAAGTTTAAACTATATGATTTAGAGCTACAAGAAGTATTAATTGGAACACCGGCAGCTTCTGCTAGTGATACAAGAATTGAAAAAATTCTTGCACAGCTAAGAGATAGACAAGTAGCTATGGAAGAGATTAAGACCAATGAAGCTAAACAAAAATCTGCTGAAAAGCAAAGAGAATTAAATGAAGCTCAGGCAAAAGCAACAGCACAGTCAGCTCTTACGCAATCAAGTATTGACATAGAGGTAGCGGATAATAAGGGTAAATCTGAATTGAGATTGGCAGAACAGTTAGCACTAAAAACGCAGAAACTTTCCGAAGCGGACAAATATAAGAGAACTCAAGAAGCTGATGCTGAAAGATATACTAGAGAAGCCCAGGCAGCGGCACAAGCCAAAACTATTGAATTAACTGCGGGTGCTAATGCTAAACAAGTGGAACTTGCGGCAAGAGCAGAATCATTCAAACTTGAAACAGTAGGTAAAGCAACAGCACTAAATATTAAAGCAGTTGCAGATGCTACTGCTGAGCAAGAAACAAAGGTAGGTATCGCAAAGGGGACAGCGGCGAGGGCTTTAGTTGAGGCATATGGCGGCCCAGATTTACAAGTTAGGCAAAGCGTTATGATAGCATTTGCAGAGGCGTTAAAAATAAGTAAATCTCCACTAGTACCACAAACCATAATAATGGGTGGAACTGATGGGAAAACACCTAATGCAATGGAAGGTATAATGAGTATGGTGCTTGCAAATATGGCAAATGATAAAAGTGTAGTGATGCCTAAAGATATAGATAATGTAAATGCTAAAGATGTAATAAAACAATAAAGAAACTAATGTAAAAAAACCATCAGAATAAATTAATTTATTCTGATGGCTTTTTTATTTAACAACATCTAACCTATAAAGTTTTGTATTGCAAGAAAAGCCTTAATATCTATCTTCTCATTAGAACTGATTAAAATACTAGCTTCTTCCTTGGATAATAACATAACTTCAATATCCTCATCTGGTTCTAAATAATCTTTTGATATTTCGCCTGAGCAAGTACAATACACTAAGGCAGCAGACTCGTCTGTCATACCTGTAGATATATACGCCTTAGATTTGGTCTTATCATAATCAATTTGAATCAAATCAAGGCCGGTTTCTTCTTTTAGCTCGCGGCTTACAGTAGTTTTAAAATCCTCTCCACAATCTATAAGTCCAGCTGGGATTTCATAAACATAATTATTAAGAGGAACCCTAAATTGCTTTATAACCACTAATTTATTTTGAGCTACATGAGTAGCTACAATTATAACAGCGTCTATATTGTCCTCTGCGCCATTAAAATAGTTATTTTTTAATGTAGCTAAATCTTTTCTAGAAGCTATGGACCAATTTCTAGGTTCTCCACTTTTATTGGTATACTCTGCATTATAAAGTTTTAAATACTTTGTATCTGCTAGTGTTGTAATGTTTTTTATACTCATTATTTCATCTCCAGTAATACTTCATTTTATGCTATCTATATTAGGTTACTCAAAATCCTCTGATTTTAAATTATTCACATAATCTAAAACGGCATCTAGTGATTTAGAGGAGTACATTGCGTCTACTCCGCCTTTATGATAATAAACCGAAAAGCGATCATTTTTGAAATAGAAAATGTGATAGCTTCTACTACCTACCTGTCTATGCCCTAAACAACTTTCGTCATCTATAATAAGCTCATTCAATATTTTATTTCCTACATTGACATCATTTATGACAGCTAAACTCAAATAACGAGGTTCAAAAGTAAATTCTTTCATTGTGTTCATTTTAATTCCTCCTTAATTAATGTATATAAATTAATAGTAGCACTTTGAATGAATAAAAACAAATAAAGGAAGAAGTAATCATTAAGAAATATATGAAATATTTTACCAATATTCAATAGAGAAGTTACAATTAATAGCTAAATGTTCAATTTAAATAAATTCGATTGATTTATATTAAATAGTATTATATACTGTTTGTAGTGGAATAAAAAAATTGTAAAAAAATCGTATATGATGAAATAAGTTATACTTTTATGCTTGTTTTGTGATCAAATCAATCAAGTTAAAACTTATATTTACGTTATTTATTTTTTGTAACTTACGGTGTAATCGTTATATATTTATTTTTTATAACTTGCAATGTAATCGTTATACATACAAAGAAATGAAAAAATTTTAATGATTTATGCAATGTGAAATTATATTAGAAATCTAATAGCTAATCAAAGAAAACTTTCAAGGAAATATGGAAGTTTAAAATGACACACTAATGTGTATGATCAAAAATTACATAAGAAAAATTAACTCTTTATCAAAATTTAAGACATAATTTTTATTTTGAAATTTTGTTGAAGTTTTAAAAAAATATCGAAAGGGGGAGCTACTCTCAAATTATTCAACAGTAATTATTAACGTACGAAAATTTAATTTATAATTGTATATATATTAAAAAAACTGCGTAAATGAAATTATTAATTTATTAGTGAATATATTTGACCATATTTTGAGTAGCATATATGTTTAATGAGTTTATTAAAACTATCACCAGTATTTTTAATGGCGGGATTGATGATGTCCAGAATGGATGCATTAATTGCAGCTCCAATTTCAGTAATTTATGCAGCTATAATAGCGGCAATAACTTGTAAGTTCAAATTTAATGATATTGTTGATTCTGCTGTGGAGAACGTAAAAGAAATGCAATTAGTTTTTTTTATACTAATGCTAGCATATGCACTAGCAGAAGCGTTTATGTCAACAGGTGTTGGAGCTGCGATAATTAATTTAGCACTTACGCTTGGAATAACGGGTAGAACAGTAGCGCTTACAGGCCTTTCAGTAACAGCTGTTCTGTCAATTGCAACAGGATCTTCATGGGGAACATTTGCAGCTTGTGCTCCAATTTTCCTATGGCTAAATCATATAACAGGTGGAAATATAATGCTTACTACAGCTGCTATTGCAGGAGGAGCTTGCTTTGGAGATAATATAGGACTTATTTCAGATACAACTGTTGTAAGTTCTGGTATTCAAAGTGTTGATGTCACTGATAGAATAAAACATCAAGGTGTATGGGCTCTTATAACGTTAGTAATAACGGCAGGTATTTTCTACTTTGTAAGTGTGTCAATGAACCTTCCAACTATAGTTGGAAGTTCATCCCAAGCAATAGATCAAATCCCAGAAAGTGTGTGGAAATCCCTTGAAGTAGCTAAACCATCAGCAGTAGTACTATTAAATCAAGTTAAAACCGGAGTTCCAGTTTACATGATTATTCCACTATTGGTAGTACTTGTAGTTGCGGTAAAGGGAATGCCAACACTTGCTTGTTTAGGACTTGGAATAATAACATCGTTAATCCTTGGATTAACAGCTGGAACAATAACAGACATACCTCAATTTTTAGAATTAATGAAAAAAGGGTTCGCAGATGCAGGTTCATGGGTTATAGTAATGATGATGTGGATTGGAGCTTTTGCAGGTATAATGGGTAAAATAAATGCATTTGCACCATTGTCAAGATTGGTTTCAAAAATGTCATGCAACGTAAAACAACTTATGTTTTGGAACGGGATGCTTTCAATTCTTGGGAATGCAGCATTAGCAGATGAAATGGCTCAAATCGTAACAGTTGGACCAATAATTAAAAATCTTCTTGAAGACAACGTGGAAGGTAGTGAAGAAGACTTATATACGCTACGGCTTAGAAATGCTACTTTTGGAAGTTCTCTTGGAGTATTTGGATCTCAGCTTATTCCATGGCACGTATATATCGGATTTTATGTAGGGATAGCCTCTGCAGTTTATCCATTATACAAATTTGCTCCAATTGATATAATAAAATATAACTTTATGGCTATGGTAGCAGTATTTTCATTATTAGTTCTTACAATAACAGGTTGGGATAGATTTATACCACATTTCAAATTGCCAAGGGAACCTGATGTAAGATTAAAGAAAAATGTAGAAGAGGAAGTAAAAGAAGAACGTTCTGCATAAAAGTAAATAAACATATCTTTATAAAAAGCTCACTGAAAAGTGAGCTTCTTTTTTATTGTAAAATTTTAATCTTATAGTTATTTTTTGATTATTTCTAAGTTAAATTTAGGATATACAATAATTGATGCATTGAATGTTGTAAATAAAACATACTACTTATAACATAAAAAATTATAATATTATTATAAATTTTATAGTTAAGGGGGAATCAAATGAAGAGGTTCACAAAAATAACTTCTATATTGGTAGCAATTGGATTATTATTTAATAGCTTCAGTAATGTTGTACATGGTACACAAGTCGCACTAGGTGCGCAAGTTGCGAAAACGAAGCAGGCACAATTAAATAATTCATTGTCAGTTATAAGTGATAGGGAAGAGTTGAAAACAGGAAAAAGTATATCAGGCTTTAAGTTAGAGTCTAAAAAATGGCTTCCCGATGTACACTCAACTGCCATGATATTTAAGCATATTAAAAGTGGGGCTAAACTGATTTATTTACAGAATGAGGATGAAAACAAAGTATTTTCAATAAGTTTCCGTACTCCAGTGAATGATAATACTGGTGTTAACCACATTATTGAGCATTCAGTTTTATGCGGTTCAAAGAAGTATCCTGTTAAAGACCCATTTTTAATTATGACTAAGCAATCATTAAGTACATTTATAAATGCGTTTACAGGACCGGATTTTACAATGTATCCAGTAGCAAGTAAGAATGAAAAGGATTTTGATAATTTGATGGGTGTATACATGGATGCAGTGTTTTATCCAAATATATCTAAAAATCCTAAAATACTTAAACAAGAAGGGTGGCATTACGAGGTTAATAGTAAGACAGGAGAGTTACATTATAATGGAATAGTATACAATGAAATGAAAGGGAATAACTCTTCTCCAGAGGTAATATTATCTAATACTATTAATCAATCGCTTTTTAATGAAAATTCATACAGTTTTGAATCGGGAGGTAAGCCAGATAATATTCCTGACCTAACCTACGACAAATTTATCGAAACATATAAAAAATATTATGTTCCATCAAATAGCTCTATATATTTATATGGAAAATTGGATATTGAACATACATTGAAATTTATGAATGATAATTATCTAAGTAAACTTAAAAAAACAACAGTGGATAGTAAAATTAAATTACAGAAACCTTATGAAAATGAAAAAAAGGTTGAAAAAACAGCTTTATATCCTGTGGCTAAAGGTGTAGGTACAGCAGATATGACGTACTTATCATCTAATTATATGATCGATAAGGTAACAGATGTAGAAAATATTTTAGGTTTTCAAATATTGCAAGAGATTCTTTTGAATACTAAAACTTCACCTCTAAGGAAATCATTATTAAATAATGGGATTGGAGGGGATGTCTATGCAAGTTTTAACCCCTCAACTAAGCAACCAACTTTCAGTATAATTGCTACCAATGCAAATGAATCAGAGAAATATAAATTTAAAGGTCTTGTTGATGATTCCTTAAAACAAGTGGTAAAAGAGGGGTTTGATAAAGAATTAGTAAATTCAGTATTCAGTGCTGTAGAACTAAGTTTGCGTACTCAAAATTCGGATGCTAACAGAGGTATGAATTATATGTCTTCAGCTTTAAATTGCTGGAATTATGATGTGAGCCCTACAGAATATCTAGAGATTACCCCAGCACTTAATAAAATAAAATCTAAAATATCCGATGGGTATTTTGAAAAGTTAGTACAAAAATATTTATTGGATAATAAAAATAATTCATTAGTTGTTTTAAAACCTTCTAGTGGATTAAATGAAATAAAAGAAGAAATGGTAAAAAAGAAACTTTCAGAGTATAAAAAATCACTATCGCAAATTGAATTAGCTACAATTAAAAAAGACGCAGAAGAATTAAAAAAATGGCAGGGAACATCAGATTCAAAAGAAAAATTATCGAAAATACCAACACTTACTCTTAACGATTTAAATTTAAAATCGGAAGAAATTCCAACAATAGAAAAACTAGAAGGAGGTATAAAAGTATTAAGTCATCCTATGTTCACTGATGGAATTACTTATTCTAATTTATATTTTGACAGTTCAAAGGTTCCTCAAAACAAAGTATTATATTTGAAATTACTTGCGAGTGTTTTAGGAAATGTTAGTACTGAAAAATATAATATTATGCAACTTTCAAATAAAATGATGAAGTATACCGGGGGAATTGCCTTTAATTCAACATCATTTAAAAATAATACTGATAGTAATAAATACTCTCCTAAAATGAGTGTTTCAGTAAATTCTATTAATAATGCATTACCAAATTCTTTGGAACTATTAGATGAAATAATGAATCATAGTAAGTTTGATGATAAGGAACGGATGAAAGATTTAATTAAAAAAATAAGAGTAAATTATGAATCTATGTTTGTTAATGAAGGTAACCGAATTGCAATAAAACGTGCATTGTCCTATTTATCATATAGTGGTAAGTATACTGATTTGGATTATTTGCCTTACTATGATTTTATTTGTGATTTGGATGATAACTTTGATGTGAAATTTGAAGAAACGGTAAAAAATTTAAATGATGTTAAAGATATTGTATTTAACAAAGAGGACTTGGTTGTAAGTTACACTGGAGATGAAAAAAATTATGAAGACTTTGTTGTTAGTCTTAATAAATTAGGAGAAAGAATTAAGGATAAAAAATTTCCTAAGCAGAAATATGAGTTTGATTTTTCGAAAAAGAATGAGGCTTTTGTAATTCCATCTCAAGTGCAATATGTGGTTAAGGCTGGTTGTTTTAAAAAAGCAGGGTACAACTATAATGGACATATGAAGGTTCTTGAAAATATTTTAAATAGTGATTATTTATGGCAGGAAGTTAGAGTGAAAGGCGGTGCATACGGTGGGGCTATGAGTTTTACAAAGGACGAGGTATTGTTCTATTCTTACCGCGATCCAAATTTAAAGGAGACATTAAACACATTTGATGATGCTTTAAAATTTTTAAAAAACTTTAAAGCAAGTGAAAAGGATATGACTAATTATATAATAGGAACGATAGGAAGTATGGATTCTTTAGCAGGGCCATCTTCTAAAGGTCTAATGGGGGACAATATGTATTTTACAGGAACTACTCAAGCTGATATTCAAAAGCTACGTGATGAAGTGTTATCGACTACCGCGGGTGACATAAGAAACTTCGCGGATCTGTTGGATACTATAAAAAAACAGAAATTACACTGCGTTGTTGGTAGTGAAACTAAAGTAAATCAAAATAAAGATTTATTCGATAGGATTATAGTACCTATTAAGAAGGCTAAACATTAATATTTCAGCTCCGCAGCGGATGATTAAATATGCTTTAAATTGCAGTATACATTTAGAAAAGAACATAAAGCGCAAGTTTTATGTTCTTTCTGTGTTTATGGTATAATTAAAAGATTATAAAACTTAAGAACTAGGGAGAAAATATGTTGAAAGAAGATATGATATTACAAATATTTAATGAAGGAACCAGTGGTAAAAATCATGCCAGTGGGCAAAGGGTCCTTAATAATGATTTGGTTTCTTCTATAAATATTACAAATGAAGATAAATTAATATGTATAGATGGCAATGTGATTTCAGAGAAACTTTTTAATGAATATCACACGAAAATTGAGATGGATGCAGTTCGGAGAAGTATTTTTACTACATTCTGTAGCTGTTCTAATTTTGAAAGCAATGAGTTTAAAAAAGAAAATTATTGTTGCAAACATTTAGTAGCAACATTTTATAAAGCATTAGAGGATTTATCAAGTCACCCACTTTTAAGGGAAGATGATGTTATGAATCCAAGTACATTTAAAAATAGTAGTAATGTACTATCTATGCTTTTGGGCGATGAAAGACATAAAGAAGAAATTAAAATAGAGGTGTACATAAATAAAAATCAGTGGACTAGCGACCTTACAGCTGAGTTTAAAATAGGGTTAAGTTCTATGAGTGCAAGTAATCTTTATGTTTTAAAGGATATCAATCACTTTTTATTAGGGTATTATAATAATATTCCTATAAACTATAGCAAAAATTTTACTTTTAATATGGAAAATCAAAAAATGTCCACAAAGGATAAAAGGATTATTGATTTTATTGAAATGTTAAAGACGATTGAGGGAACTCGAAGGTACGTTAACAGACGTGAAGACCGGTATGTAGATGGAAAAAACATAAATATTCCTAAATATCTAACCAGGGAATTTTTCGAAATTATAATTAAGCATAGAGTCTATTTAAATGATGGCTTTTTTTATAGACCTGTGGATACAGAAATTTTATATGAGGCTCCACCCCTAGATTTTGATTTGAAAATAATAAAGGATAATTATGTGCTCAAATCTTCAAGTGGAATGCCAGCATCTTTAGGATCTAAGAATGATGTTTTTTTGTATGGTACCAATATATATCTTCCAGATTATGAGTTTTGTTATAAGATAAGTCCGTACCTTCAAGTTTTTAATGAGGCAAAGGTCGTAACTATGACAAACCTCGAGGAGGAAAACATATTAAGGCGGCTAATTCCAGATCTTAATTTATTGTCACCGAATGTTGTCTTATCTAAGACTATAAAAGATAAAATAGTAATGTGTAAAAGTCAGTTTAATTTCTACTTTAATCAGGAGGGGAAAGATATTACTCTAACATTAAAGGTGAAGTATGGAAATTTTGAGTTTAATATCTTTGAGGATTGCGCAGAAAAAATAATATATAGGGATTCTAAAGAGGAAGCCCAAGTTACTTCGGTTTTAAAAGTCTTAGGTTTTCAGGAAATAAAAAATAAGTTTTATTTTTCAAAGGGAGAGGACTATATATTCAAATTTTTTAAAAGTGATATTGCGAGACTTCAAGAAATAGGGGAAGTATATTACTCCGAAAACTTTAAAGGTATAAAATCATTAGGTGCTAAGGGTATTAGTGGAGATATTAAAAGCGGAAAGTATAATTATTTTGAAATGGATTTCAAAATAGGGGATATTGAGCCACGAGAAACTACAAATATACTAAGAGCTTTTAGAAATAATCTTAAATATTATAAGCTGAAAAATGGTGAGTATCTCGATTTGGAGGAATTAGAGCTTAATAAATTCTTAAAGCTTTTGGATGTGATTACATCATCTGATAGTTACAATAATCATATTGAAATATCTAATAGTAAAGGCATTTTCCTAGATGGTTATTTAAAGGAAAATAACATTAGATATATAAAAGGAAAAAAAGAATTAAAAGAAGTAAGAGATAAGATTAAGGACATTGAGAAATTGAATTTTAAAGAACCAGTTGGTTTCAAGGGGAAATTAAGAGAGTATCAAAAAATCGGATATAATTGGTTTAAAACCTTAGATTATTTAGGGTTTGGTGGAATTTTAGGAGACGAAATGGGTCTTGGTAAAACCATTCAAGCTATTACTTTTATATTAGCGAGTAAGGGGAGTAAGACTTTAATTGTAGCGCCTACATCCCTAATATATAACTGGATAAGTGAACTTGAAAAGTTTGCACCTAGGTTAAAGGTTGCTGCGGTTAATGGGTTAAAGGATGCGAGAGAAGAAATAATAAATAGTATAGCAAATTATGATGTGATTATAACTACCTATAATCTATTAAAGAGGGACTTGGAAAGCTACAAACCATTAGAGTTTGATTGTTGCATACTAGATGAAGCTCAGAACATTAAAAATCCAAACTCTCAAAATGCAATAGCTGTGAAGGAGATAGGGGCGAAGACAAGATTTGCACTATCAGGCACGCCGATAGAAAATTCTCTTATGGATTTGTGGTCTATATTTGATTTTATAATGCCAGGATACCTATATGATCAAAAGAGATTTAGCGTGAGATATCATAAAAAGCTTAAGGAAAGTCCGGAGATATTAGAAGATTTAAATAGGCTTATAAAACCTTTTATTTTAAGGCGTCGAAAAAAAGATGTTTTAAAGGAATTACCTGATAAAATAGAAAAAACGCTTTTGGTAAATTTAGAGCAGGAACAAAAGAAGGTTTATAAAACCTATGCAAACCATGCAATGGAACTTATTGAAAAGAAGGTAAAAAATGATGAGTTTAAAAAAAGTAAAATAGAGATACTTTCGTATATTACAAAGTTAAGACAAATATGTTTAGATCCTACAGTACTCATGAATGATTATAGTGGTGGTAGCGCAAAAATAGAAGCTTTAGTGGAACAACTTCATAAGAGTATAGATGAGGGACATAGAGTAATTGTTTTCTCCCAATTTACTTCTGTTCTTAAGAATATACAAAAAAGACTTATAGTGGAGGGAATATCTTTTAGTTACTTAGATGGATCGGTGACTTCAGAGAAGAGAATGAATTTGGTAAAAGATTTCAATGATGGCGAAAACTCTGTGTTTTTAATAAGCTTAAAGGCTGGAGGCACAGGCCTAAATTTAACTTCAGCAGATGTAGTAATTCACTTTGATCCTTGGTGGAATCCAGCAGTAGAAGAGCAGGCCACAGATAGAGCTCATAGAATAGGTCAAAAGAATGTGGTGAGTGTTATAAAAATTATAGCTAAGGGCACTATTGAGGAAAAAATTCTGTCACTTCAAGAAGAGAAGAAAAAGCTTATATCAGAGCTTATGGGGGATGAACTATCCGGAGGCAAAGGCTTTGCAGCAATGAGCGAGGAAGATATATTTGGATTATTTGAAATGAAGGAATAAAACTTGCATGGAAATCCTTTTTATTGTAAAGTTGAGTAATAATACTATATAAAATTTATGAGGTATTTTATGAAAAATAAGATTAAGGACATTTTGCTTATTATCAAGTATATACTATTTACCGCAATTTTTTTAATAACTGCACTTTATAACGCTCAAAATCAATTGTTAATTATTACTTTAACTTTTTTATTTTTAACATCTTACACAATTAGAGTATTTTTCATATATGATAGTGAAAATCATAAAAATCTAAGTTGTTTTTCTTTAGCAATAGATTATATATTCATATTTATACTTAATATATATGATAGCTCTCATCTATCTTTATGCTTATATTATTTTATGTTGGAAGATATTGTTCTAAATTTCAAAGTAGCAGTTGGTATAGTTGCTTCAATTTTTTCATTTGTACTTTACTGCATAAATTTAAGTATTATGGTGAATTTTGAATTTACAAGAATCATCGTGAAAATACTTTTAAGTCTATCAGTTTTTTCTATGATTTATTTAATGTTTTTCCTTGTGAGATATTTATTAAAGCAAGCAGAAATAATTGAAGTCTCTTTAAATAAAATAACTATGGAGAAATTAGAAAAAGAATACATATATATGAATTTAAAGGATGCATATGAAAAGTTAGAGATGATGACTGTTATTAAAGAAAGAAATAAGATCGCACGGGAAATTCATGATACAGTGGGACATACACTAACAACTGTACTAGTCGAAATAGAGGCTAGCAAAAGACTGATGAAGGTGAATTCGAATTTATCACTAGAAAAACTTTGCCTAGCACAAAGTCAAGTGAGAAAGGGTCTTAATGATATCCGTGCCTCTGTGCGGGTGCTTGAAAAAGGTGACGAATTACTGGAGTTTTATCCTTCTTTAGATACGATAATAAAGGATACCCAGCTACATTCAGGAGTGGTAATTAAAACTGAAATAGACCCTTCATTAAATTTAACTAAAGAAGCGAAAAATGTAATTTTATCTTCTCTACTAGAGGGGCTGACAAATGGGATTCGTCATGGTAAAAGTACTGCTTTTTTGTTTAAACTTATAAAAAAGGAGGATAAAGTATGTTTTTCTCTTGAAGATAATGGAGAAGGTGCAGGTATATTAAACTACGGATTTGGGCTTCGGGCTATGAGAGATAGAGTTTACGACTTAGAAGGAAGCTTTGACATTAACTCTGATGTGCAAGAGGGATTAGAACTTCTCATTACGCTTTCTTATTCTAAAGCCTGCGTGCAATAACTTTTAGGAAAATATAATAATATTGAATGCTTTATTTTCGAGGGAGGCTTTTATGGACAAGATAAGGGTGTTAATTGCAGATGATCAAACCCTTATGAGGGATGGACTTAAGACAATACTTGAACTAGAGGAAAATATAGAAGTAGTGGCCCTTGCAAAGGATGGGGTGGAGGCATTAGAATTATGCTCTGAAACTAAACCTCAGGTGGTGCTAATGGATATAAGAATGCCAAATATGGATGGAGTACAATGCACCAAATTAATAAAGGAAAAATTCCCTAATATAGTGATACTCATTCTTACCACCTTTGATGATGAAGAATTCATAGTTAAAGCTTTAAGCAATGGTGCCTCTGGTTATATTTTGAAGGACATAGAGGGGGATGGACTTATAAAATCAGTGAAGGATGCTTACAAGGGTGCTTTTATATTGCCTTCTAAAATTGCTATAGTGCTTGCTGGTAAAATAGTCAAACAGTACAGTAATGACAATCAAAAAAATAATGAAAATAGTGAAGCTAAATTATTAAATTCTTTTGGGCTTTCAGAAAAAGAAACTGAAATTGCAAAAATGCTAGCTCAGGGTTTTACCAATAAGCAAATTGCATCTTCACTATACATATCTGGTGGAACAGTAAAAAACTATGTAAGTAATCTGTATAGTAAAATAGGCATTTCTGATAGAACATCAGCGGCAATATATATTAAGGATTTGCTTTTGGAATAGATATACATTAAAAAAGTAACCCTGGTCACTTTATTTTGTGACCAGGGTTACTTTTATATTACTCCTAAAATTGGTAGTATTTTATTAAAGAAATTATAAATTTTAGTTTTGAAAGGAGTTAGTAAAATGAAACCTTTATCAGCTTTAAGTTATTGCAAAAATAACAAGAAAAAACTTATTACTTCTACCATATCAATATTAGTGGCTGTTTCATTTTTATATATTTTTCAGACATTTGTAAAATCTATAGGGGACTCACTGCAAGATCTAAAAGTAAACCCATATAAAAATCATATGACGGTGCAAAGTATTGGAAAAAACAAACCAATACCAAAAAGTATCATGAGTATCCTTAAAGACAACTCTAATGTAGAAAACATAATTTCATTTGTTTCATATGAAACAGTCTATACTATACCTGGAGCTAGCACTAGTGCTTTTATTTTAGGTATAAGACCTGAAAATATAGAGTATGTTATGAAAAAAAACAACATTACATTAAAGGAGGGAAGGCTACCACTAGAAAATCATAAAGAAGTGGCACTAGATTATAGAGTATCAAAAAATAAAAATGTTGTGATTGGAGATAAAATTGGAAATTCTATTGAAAAAAATGATGCCTTAAATGGTGAGTATACAGTGGTAGGAATAGTTAAAGGCGACGGGTTTTTATCATTTATGCCTTATAACACTGATGTAGCAACAACAAATACCAATGATGCAATTACAGCGGAAAAATCCATATTAGTTTTTCCAAAGAATAACAAAATAAAAGAGGTGGATAAACTACTACTAAGTTTCCCTAAAAAAGGGGTAGCAGTGATGACTTTAAGTGGAATGATTAAACTTTATAATAAAGGAGCATCTATAATGCGTACATTAGATATGATTTGTATACTTGCGATTATTGTAATGGTTATTTCCACTGGAAGCTCTAAATATGTAGAGTTTTTTAGTAGAAAACAGGAACTTGGTATTTTAAATGCCATGGGGTATACCAAGGTGGAATTAATGAAGAAGGTATTTTGGGAAGTATTTATTGTAAATCTACTAGGATTTACTCTAGGGATAATAGTTGGATGGTTGTCTTCTGTATTAATTAATAATGGAGCATTTGGAGCCGTTGGTGGGGTTTCAGTACACTATTCTTCAAAAGCATTTTTAATGGCGCTTTATATACCACTATTTACAACGCTATTTACATTAATACCAGTAAACAGAATGATAAGTAAGCTAGATCCTATAGTTATGATTGAAGGAATATAAAAAGGAGTGAATTATTATGTTATTTAAAGTGGAAAATCTAAATTTAATATATGATATTGGAAAAGAGGTTCAGACATATGCTTTAAGAAATATTAATCTTTCATTGGAAGGAAATAGATTAATAGGCATAATGGGACCATCTGGTAGTGGTAAAAGTTCATTGCTATATTCCTTAGCAGGACTAAAAATCCCATCATCGGGAACCATAAGTTACAATAATGTGAAATTTAATGAATTATCTATTTCTAAAAGTACAGGGCTTAGGCGTAAAGATTTTGGGTTCATTTTTCAAAGACATTTTCTTATAGATTATATGACAATAGTAGATAACGTATTAACACCAATAAATGATAATAGTACTCCTGCAAAAGAAAAGGCGTTGGGTTTATTAAAAAAGCTTGGCATTGAGCATTTGGCCAATAAAAGGCCTCATCAATTATCCGGTGGGCAAAGACAAAAGGCTGCAATTGCTAGAGCACTTATAAATGACCCTAAAGTAATTTTTGGTGATGAGATTACTGCATCCTTAGACCATGCCAGTGCAATGGAAGTAATGAAGATATTGGACGAATATAAAAATAATGCCTTAGTTATAGTTGTAACACATGATGCTTCCATACTTGAAAATGCAGACGATATAATTAATATATGGGATGGCGCTGTTACCTCAATTAAAAAAAGAGGAATGGAGGGATATAATGAATCCGCTATCACCCTTTAAGTATATTAAAAATAATACTTCTAAAATATTGCCAATACTAATGTCTATAATGGTAGGTGTCTTACTAATTTATTTTTATTCACTAATAAATAAAAGTGCTACTGAGCTAACAAAGATAACAGCTACCAATATTTTCAGTAAATACACAACAGTAGCTAGCAATAGCGAAGAGCCTATTTCCAAAGATTACTTAGACAAAATAACTAATGATAATAATGTAGATTATATTGTACCATTAATTGGTGAGTATGGTTTTCTTCAATATAGTGGATTTTTGGGTGGAATGTCTATTGATGTGATAAATTTTTATGAAAAAGATATATCAAGGATTATTACTACCCTTGATATGAAACTAATTCAAGGTAGACTTCCACGGCCCAATAAGAATGAAATCATTATCCCTAAAAAATATGCTCTGCAAAACGAATTAAAAACAGGAGATTATATTGGCTCAGAGGTATCCGATAGCTACGGAATAGAAGGTAAATTTAAAGTGTCAGGAATTACAGATGGTCCAGTAATGCTTGCAGTAGTCAGCGATAATAAGGATAATGTTCCGAGAAGTGCAGTAATGAAGAACTCTATAGTGTTTCATGTTAAAAATATAAAAGATAAAAATTTAATTAACTATTTATCTAAAGACACACCTAAAAATATTTTGATTAGGGATTATTACAGTGTTTCAAAGCAATATGATGAAATTCTTAAACCAATGAATAGTTTATCATTTATGCTTAATATGATAATAATAGTAGTGCTATTTATATCACTTGGAAATTTGAATTACATTAACTTCCTTAATAGAAAATACGAATTTGGAGTATTATTAGCTATAGGTTATAAAAAAAGTACACTTTATTTTAAACTTTGGAAGGAAAATTTTACGGTATGTTTACTGGGATATATATGTGGAATACTATTAACTACGTTTATAACTTTTATTTTGAATTTAACTGTACTTTATCCAACTGGTAAATTTATTCCTTTATGGAGTATTTCTGGTGCAAAGGTAGCGCTGTTTATACCAATAATTGTATCGTTTTTAAGTTTAATTGCACCTATTAAGGAACTTCGAAAAACCGACCCAATTGATGTAATTGGAGGTTAAGGGATATTAAAGTAAATAATTATGTATGACAAAATTACGAATAATGTAATTAACTAATGCTCACAATAAACAGAGGTGAGATTATGGCTTTAAATAATGATGTAAAAGAAATGAACAAATTTTTAAAGGGCATACACATGGGAGGTACTACTTTTAAGGATTATCTCCGCAAAGCTAAAGGGCAAGAGCTCAAAAATGAACTAGTTCAAATTATAGAATCATTTAAAAGACATGAAGAGGCAATTACCAATAGGATAGAAAAGTTAGGTGGTAATGCTGCCGATACTCTTGGGGTAATGGGCACTATGGCCGATTTTTTTGAGAAAATTAAACTTATACCCGTAAACACTGATTTGGAAGTGTGTGAGCATGCAATAGATGCTATGGAAATGGGAATAAAGCAAGGTCAAAAGTTTATAGAGCAGAATAAGGATTTGGATGCTAGTCTAATGAGCGAAGTAAAAGCTGTTGTAGCCGATTATGACAATCATTTAAGAAAAATACAAGAAGCAATGAGAATATGTAAATAGTAAAGTGCTCTCACATATAAGGTGGGAGCATTTTATTATTAAGCGACATTACAACAGCGAAGGAGATGATTTAATACCTATGTACATATTTTTTAATACGGTATAATGGCATTTATACCATTCATTTTCAGGTTCCAGTTCATATGCTTTTGCTGCATATTTTAAGGCTATTATTCGATTTTCCATAGCCATACATACTTTTGATTTTCCAAAATATGCAACACTTCTAGTGATATCAACTTCAATGGCTTTATTATATATTACAAGAGCCTCTTTACCCTTATGTAGAGAGAGTAGTGCACTTCCTTTACCACATAGTGCATCATAAAAATCAGGACTTAGTTTTAGGGATTCATCAAAACATTCTAAAGCTTTTTCAAAATCGTTAATAATAGCTAAAAATTCTGCTTTTTTTAAATATATGTTTGTATTTTGTTTATCGGCCTCAAGAAGTTTTTCACAATAGTAAATACATTTATCAAAGTCACCAGTTAAATCGTTTATATCAATTAACTTCCAGTAGCCCTTTGGGTCACCAGGGACTAACTGTAAATATTTATTTATGCATTTTTCAGCTTCGTAAGCTTCGTACATTTCAATATAAGCTTGAGCTTTTACAAAATAAGCCTGCGCATATTCATTGTTGAGGAAAATGGCTTTATTAAAATTTTTGAATGCTTTTTCAATTTTCCCATCATTGAAAAGCCCCTTGCCTCTTTCTATATATTCTTTAATTAGGGTTTCATCATCGCTTAAATGGATACTAGTTTTCATTAACATGCTCCTTTCAATTGCAATCACACATTAAAATTATTGACATAAAAGAAAACGGTATACATGTGACTGGAATGAAATAAATGTTTTTATCTTAAATGATAATATTTACAAACATAAAAGGGTATAGTATTCTGTAAATAAAGGTACTATTGAAAAAATACAAGAAGTATTAGAATGGAGGATTTTTTATGATAATAGACTGGCTTAAAGGCTTTGATCCCGTAGTTCAGGCTCTTTTTGCAACATTATTTACTTGGGGTGTAACTGCTTTAGGAGCGTCTTTAGTATTTTTCTTTAAAAATATAAGCAGAAAGGTGCTAAATGGTATGCTTGGGTTTGCAGCAGGAGTTATGATTGCTGCCAGCTTTTGGTCATTGCTAGCTCCTGCTATAGAGATGGCAGAACAAACAAGTACACCATCGTGGATTCCTGCAGCAGTAGGGTTCCTCGCAGGTGGGGGTTTCCTTTTGGCAGTGGATAAAATTTTACCACATCTACATCTTAATCAACCAATAGAACAGGCGGAAGGGATTAAAACTAGTTGGCAAAGAAGTATTTTATTGGTACTTGCAATAACGCTACATAACATACCAGAAGGACTTGCGGTTGGGGTTGCATTTGGAGCAGTAGCAGCTAATATTCCTTCAGCTTCATTAGCAGGAGCTGTTGCACTGGCAGTTGGTATTGGTATTCAAAACTTTCCAGAAGGGGCTGCCGTTTCTATACCATTAAGACGAGAGGGTTTCTCTAGGTTTAAAAGCTTTATGTACGGTCAGGCGTCAGGGATAGTTGAACCTATAGCAGGAGTGATAGGTGCATTTGCAGTAATAGCTATGAAACCTATTCTTCCCTATGCACTATCCTTTGCAGCAGGTGCTATGATTTTCGTAGTTGTTGAAGAACTAATACCTGAATCACAACAGGATTCAAAAACAGATATTTCAACTATAGGTGCTATGGTAGGGTTTGTAATTATGATGATATTGGATGTAGCTTTGGGATAATGTAAAAATATGATAAAAATATGCTGATATATAAATATCATTTAAATAAAGGCGGCGCTATGGAAAAGTTTAGTGGTAATCTAAATTTTCTAAAAAAACTAGGTGTTATTTTTAGTATATCAATTTTAAATGTCAGAAATAAACGAATTTATAGATAAGATTAAGATTAAATTAGGAGTTATTAATTTTGTTCATTTTGTAATTACTAATTACGACATAATACCCATATTTCATCTTGTTATATTTTTATCACATGTGATATACTAATTTTGTTAAGTAATGTAACATGCTAATTAAAAAATAAGGGGGAGATTCGTATGAAAATTAAAGCAATAATACTATCACTAGCTGTAGGTGCTACTTTATTAGTAGGATGTGGCGCTAAAGAAGAAGCAAAAAAAGAACCAACATCAACTGAGGTAGCAACAAAAGAACCAGCAAAAACTGATGTAGTAACAACAGCTTCAATAGTAGATACTCAGGCAGCATTTGAAAATGCAATAAGCAGTAAAGGTACATGGATTATTGCAACGCTTAAGGATTTAACTGTTGATAAAGAGCTTGTAGTTGAAGGTGATTTTAAAAACACTAAAGATCCAGCAGTTGCACAACGTAAAATAGGTTTATACACACAAGATGATAAACATGTAGTAACAGCTAGATTCACTTTAACTGCTCCAAAATTAACTTTTAGTAGTCCTGCAGGAAGCATAGAACATGGAACTTTCAAAGGTGACCTTTATGTAACAGCAAGCAACTTTCAGTTAAAAGATGCTACAGTAGACGGAAATGTATATTTTACTACAGATGAAGCTAAATCTACATTTAAAATGGATGATAAAAGTAAAGTAACTGGAGTTCAAGAATTAAAAAAATAAAGTATAAAGTATAATTTGTACTTTTAAAAGTACTCAAATTGAAGGCAGATATCCATTAGCAAAACTAATGGGCATCTGCTTTTTTTTAATACAATCTACACTTTATTTTAGAATATTTATAAAACTCTTCTTATTATAATTAATGTCTGCTATAATTAATTGGTTTGTATAAAAAGTTAACAAAAATATGTTTAAATAGAAAGGTAAATAAAAATGATAAAGTTTAAAGAGCTAGGACTTAGCGACGATATACTAAATACGATTAAAATTCAAGGAATTACTGAGCCAACGCCTATACAAGAGCAAAGTATTAGGCTAATAAAAGACGGTAAGGATGTTATAGCAGAGGCACAAACAGGCACCGGAAAAACACTTGCGTTTCTACTGCCAATGTTTGATAATATGTCAAATGATATAAATACGATTCAAGGATTAATAGTGACTCCTACAAGAGAACTTGCAATACAGATAACTAGTGAAGCTAAAAAGCTTGCAGAAGGTAAAAATTTAAATATTTTGGCAGCGTATGGTGGCAAGGACATAGGTGCACAGCTGAAAAAATTAAAAGGAAATATTCATTTAGTAATAGCAACACCAGGAAGATTACTAGACCATCTTAGTCGAGTTACGGTAAGGCTTGATAACCTTAAAACCATAGTATTAGATGAGGCGGATCAAATGCTTCTTATGGGATTTAAAAATGATGTGGAGTCTATCTTAGAAAAAACACCAAAAAACAGGCAGACGCTATGTTTTTCAGCAACTATGAGCTCTGATGTGAAAAAAATGGCTTATAAGTATATGAACGATCCTAAAGAAGTAATTATTAAAAAAGAAGAGACAACACTTAAAACTATAAAACAATTTTTAATAGAAACTACGGATAGACGCAAACAAGAAGATTTATGTGAAGTAATGGACGAAGATAATCCATTTATGGCCATCATTTTTTGTAGAACTAAAAGAAGAGTTGATGATCTTGAGATGGCTCTTTATAAAAAAGGTTATAATTGTAAAAAACTACATTCTGATGTAACTCAATCAAAAAGAGAAAAAATAATGAAAGAGTTTAAGAAGTGTGATATTCAGTATTTAATTGCCACAGATGTAGCAGCAAGAGGCCTTGATATAAATGGAGTTAGTCATGTTTATAACTACGATATGCCTGAAAGTGCAGAAGGATATATCCACCGCATTGGAAGAACAGGAAGAGCTGGCGAAGAAGGATATACATATTTATTTTCAGCTCCAAAGGATAAAGTTCTTTTAGATGCTATAGAAAAGAAAATAAAAGGTAAAATTCCTAGAAAAATTTTGTAGTGAATTTAAACGATAAAATACTTAAAGCTAATTTAAATTAACTTTAAGTATTTTTATTTATATTAAGTTATAATTTTTAGTTTTACTATACGATTTTTACTGGTGTTTTGTATAATAAATTTTGTGTCATTATAATTTATTGTCTCGCCTGTCTTTGGAAGCCGTCCTAGTATGCCGGTAACGAAACCGCCTATGGAATCAAAATCCTCTGATTCTATATTGAGGCCTATCATTTCATTAACCATGCTTATTTTTGTGTCACCATCAACAATATATTCATCTTCTTTGATAACTTCGATTTTATCTGTATCATCGTCGTATTCATCATCTATATCTCCCACAATTTCTTCTACTAAATCTTCGATTGTAACAATTCCAGAAGTTCCACCGTATTCATCTAATAAAATGGCTATAGGAACTCGTTTTGCACGCATATCTGCAAATAAATCTACGGTGCTTTTGTACTCATACGTAAAGTAAGGGACACGCATATGTTTCTCTATGCTGAATTCTTCTCTTCCATCTTCGAAGAAAATTAAATCTTTAATGTATAAAACGCCAATAATATTATCAACAGTCTCTTCATATATAGGCAATCTAGAAAATTGCTCTTCCCTGAAGATTTTTATGAGCTCTTCGTAAGTAGAGGTTACATTTGCTACAATCATATCAGTTCTTGGAGTCATGACATCTTTTGCTTGCGAATCTCCAAATTCAAATACATTATAAATCATTTGCTTTTCTTCGCCTTCTAAAACACCTTCCTCATGACTTACACTAACCATTGTTTTTAACTCTTCTTCAGTAATAAAAGGTTTTACCTTAGTGACTTCCCCACCAAGTACTTTTATTATTGTATTTGTTATATAAATTAAGACTGTAATAAGGGGATTTAAAATGAAGGTAATTAGACTTAATGGCCGAGCAACTTTTAAAGCAATTTTTTCGGAATTTTGTGCAGCTAATGATTTTGGTGTTATTTCCGCAAAAATCAATACAAGAATTGTCATAATAGCGGTCGCAATAGCTACCCCAGAGGCTTTATAATAGTGAATGGCTAGGGAAGTTGCTAGTGCAGAAGCACCTATATTGGAAATGTTATTCCCTACTAAAATAACGCCTAAAAGTTTACTTGGATTTTCAAGTAATTTACTAATTCGCTCAGCACCACAAACTTTTGAATCTACCATATGCCTTAGCCTTATTTTGCTTAAAGTCATCAAAGCAGTTTCAGAAGCAGAGAAAAAGGCTGAAAACAGTAATAAAATTACTAAAGATATAATTTGCCACGTACCATCGGGGTCCATAATATATTTCACGCTCCTTAAGATATAACCTAAGGAAATTATATCATAAGATAAGAAATATTTAAATGGAATTATCATTAATGTTTTAAATGATTACACAAATATGTAAATGTTATACATAAATTGATTTGTTTAAGTACATATCTTCATTTGCAATGTACCAGCTACTATCCAGTAACTGTTTTCTTGAGATAATTTTTTAAAATACAAAATACATGGGATAATGAGTAGTATTTTGTTGATATTTATCATATATATGACATTTAATATGTTATTATATACTATAAGAGTATATTTTAAGATGTTACTATAAATACAATTAATAAAGGAGATAATTCATGGAAGAAATTAAGTCACACAAAATAAAAATATTTATGTTACTATCAATAACTTTAATTATGTTTATTACAATAATAAAAGGAAGTAGTGGAATTAGCCATACAAAAAAGAATATACCCTTGGCAGCAAAGGGGGTGTTAGACTTAAGAAATTGGGATTTTAAAAAGGATGGTATGATAAAACTTAATGGAGAATGGGAGTTTTATGACAATGAGTTACACATGCCTCAGGATTTCCAAAGTATTCCTGAAGAAACTATTAGGTATGAGAAGTTACCAGGTACGTTTGGACAAGAAGGCTATTGTACGTACAGATTAAAGCTACTTATAGACAATAAGAAGGAACTTTATTCAGTGAAAATAAATTTTATCCAAAATGCATATGAACTTTGGGCTAACAATAAACTAATAACATCGGCTGGACGGGTGGGCAAATCAAAAAACGAAATGATTCCAGAAAATGAGCCAGCTAGCGGCTCATTCTATGTAGAAAATGATGAAACCTATTTAGTCCTTCGGGTTAGTAATTTTTATAATAAATATGGATATGTAGATACATTAGTACTTGGGGAGTCAAAGGAAATTACAGCTATAAGAGAGCAGAAGCTAGCATTGAGCTTGTTTATTATTGGATGCACCATCATGGCAGCTATATATAGTTTTGGACTATTTATTAATAGAAGAAAAGAAAAGGCTCAATTATATTTTTCAATCATTTGTTTAATCATTGCGATTAGAACACTATTTATTGGCCAAGGGTTCTTTTTTTCACTATTCCCTCACCTTAATTATATTTTCTCTACAAAAATGAAAATATGGACCTTTTATGCATACATTCCCTTTATTATCTTGTTTATAGATAAATCTTATGAAAAAATAATGTCACGTAAAGTAGTTAAAGTATCCAATTATTTAGGAGTGGTATATACTTTAAGTGTGATTTTTACTCCGGTTAAATATTATTTATACTTTATAGCACCTTTTGAATTATCTGCACTTGCATTGCTATTTTATATGATGTGTAAGATTTGTAAAATATGCATAAATAACAAGCAAACTGATCATATAGTTGTTGTTGGACTGTTTGCTTTATTTATTACAAGAATCAATGATATCTTGTATGAATACAGTATAATAATTACGGACTCATTTGCATCTCAAGGCATATTAATATTTATTGTTGTAAATTACTATGTTTTAGCAAAGAGGCAAGCCAATGAACTTTCTAACATAGAAAGTAGTAGTGCTAAACTTAAATCTTTAAATGAATTAAAAGACGATTTTCTAGCGGTAACTTCACATGAACTAAAAACTCCATTGAACGGAATTGTTGGATTAACTGAAGGAATAGTAAATAATAAATATGCTGATTTAGATGTTGAGCTCAGAGAGGACCTATTTTTGGTGAATTCTAGTGCTAAAAGATTATCTAACTTGGTTAACGATATGATGATATTTTCTAAGCTTAAAAATAATCAAATTGTGTTACGTACGAAATTTGTTAATATAAGCAATGTGGTAGAAATGGTAATAAAATTTAGTGAAATATCTATAAATAATAAAAACGTTACTTTTAAAAATTTAATAGATAAAGACACACCTTATGTATTTGGGGATGAAGATAGGATACAGCAAATTTTATATAATTTACTTAGTAATGCTATAAAATTCACACATGAGGGGGAGATAATATTATCCTATATCGTAAAAAATTCTTTTGTTGAGATTTGTGTTACAGACACAGGAATAGGAATTCCAGAGCAGAAGCTTCATAAAATTTTCAGTAGATATGAGCAGGTGGATGGAATTGCAGAAAAGTATGGCGGCACTGGAGTAGGGCTTTATGTAACCAAAGAACTTATTCAAATACAGGGTGGGACTATAAAGGTTTCTTCTGTTATAGGAGAAGGCAGTAAATTTATTTTTACTCTCCCATTATGCACTGAGGAAGAGCTCAAGAGCAATCTTCATGAAAATCTTTATAATAAAGAAAATGAAGAGACAGCAGAACTATTAGCGCAGTATTCAAATAATCTAGAACTAAAACCTGATATAGTAAGTGTATCTATAGATAATGTTAGAAAAATTATTAATGAAAATATAAATTCAAGTAAGAAAGATAGGTATAAAGTTTTAATAGTTGATGATGAGTATGTGAATCTTAAAGTATTAAAAAATTATCTATCAAATGACACTTTTGAAGTTTTAGAAGCATCCAGTGGTAAGGAAGCATTGAGAATAATCGACGAAAATGTAGATTTAGATTTAGTAATTCTCGATATGATGATGCCAGATATTTCAGGTAATGAAGTATGTGCGATTATTAGGGAAGAACAATCGATTTTTGAACTACCTGTGCTAATTATGACTGCAGATAGCAATGTAGAGCACTTAGTTATATCCTTTGAGTGTGGTGCAAATGATTATTTAAGCAAACCTTTTAATATGCATGAGTTACTCTGTAGAATAAACACTTTGATAACATTAAAGGATTCAGTTAAAAAAGCCTTAGCATTAGTAAATGAGCTTGGAGTAGCTAAAAACCAAGTTGAAGCCCTTAGCGTGCAAAATGCCGAAGCTAGTAGACAAGTTGAAGAACTTATAGCATATGACAAAGTGAAAACGGATTTTTTAACTAATATGTCACATGAACTTAGAACTCCTCTAAATGTAATTTGTAGCACAATACAGTTATTAAAGTCTCTTGATGGAGCAAAAAACTTAGGGGATGAAAAGATTAAATATTATATTAATATAATGAATCAGAATTCTCTAAGGTTACTTAGACTTATAAATAATATAATAGACACAAATAAAATAGAGGCAGATTACATAAGTCTTAACTTGAAAAATGGTGACATAGTTTATGTTGTAGAGGAAATATCGCAATCTGTAGCTGAGTATATAAAAAGTCATGAAATAACACTCATATTTGATACTGATGTAGAAGAAAAAATAATTGCATTTGATGAAGAAAAAATTGAAAGAATTATGTTGAATTTACTATCCAATGCAGTTAAATTTACAGATAAAAAGGGAAGTATTCTAGTTAATATTTATGATAAAGGTGGTTTTATTGAAATATCTGTAAAGGATACAGGAATAGGAATTCCAAAAGGCAAGTTAGAGTTTGTTTTTGAGCGTTTTGCGCAAATCGATAAATCTACATCAAGGCATAATGAAGGTAGTGGAATAGGACTAGCATTAGTAAAGTCTCTTGTAGAAATGCATGAGGGGAACATTAGTGTAAATAGTGAAGGGGGAAAAGGAAGCGAATTTATTATAAATCTCCCAGTTAGAACAGTTGACAGGGAAGAGGAAGAAAACAATCTTAATAATAAAGAGGTATTTGAAACAAACTATGAACAAAATCTATCAATAGAATTCTCTGATATATATAAATAGTTAAATCATTACCTGCGTATCTGTTTCAGGTTGATAATATAATAATATTATATTATTCGGTAATACTATAAATATAATGTTATTATATTTATAAGAAATGTAGTTAATAGAATTATAAAAAAATACGTATTTATGTTATAATTAATTAGTATCTATATGGTAACTAAAGTTCATAAAAGTATCTACTTGCAAAAAATGAGTAAACGGTCTAAAATAATAGAAGAATATAAAAATATGATGATATTTATGGTATATCCTAAGGGGAAAGGTTGAGATGATGATTTTTAAAAGACTTATGATTGAAGATAAGAATGTATTTGAAAAATTTATATATCCATATAAATTTTTAAGTTGTGAATATTCTTTTACAACTTTATATATATGGAGAGAAGCTTGTGATGTTTGTTTTACTATTTATAAAGGTGCTCTAATAATAAAAAAGAAGGATTTCGAAGGAAGATATTATTTTATGCAACCTTTGGGATATAGTAAAGAAAATCTTAAAGAAATAATAGATGCATTAAAAGAATACAAAACAGAAAACAATATGGAATACTTATTTAAAGATCTTGATGAGGGTGTTATGGAGGAGATAAGGGATATATATGATGATGCTCATGGTATCTGTATCAAGGAAGATAGAGATAACTTTGATTATTTATATGAAGCAGAAAAGCTTATAAAGCTTTCGGGTAAGAAGCTTCATGGGAAAAAAAATCATTATAATTCCTTTATAAAGAAGTATAACTATGAAGTTAAAGACATTAAAGGGGAAGAAGTAGTAAATGACGTAATAGTAGCTGCAGAAAAATGGTATGCAGGTAATAATGATGATGATGTACTTTATTACGAATTACAGGGGATAAAAGACATCGTAAAAGATATGGGAATTTTTAATAATAAAGGGATAGCTGTTTATGTAGATGAAAAGATTGTAGCGTTTAGTTTGGGAGAAAAATTAAATGATGATTTGGCAGTGATTCATATAGAAAAGGCAGATACAAAGTATAGCGGAGTCTATAGCTTTATTAACAAAACGTTTGTTGATACGAGTTTTAGTGATGTTAAGATAATCAATAGGGAACAGGACCTAGGAATCGTAGGCCTTAGAAAATCTAAATTATCCTATCATCCTTTTAAATTAGAAAAAAAATATATTTTTAATTTTGGTAATGCTTAAGGATATTTCAGCATCGCGGGTGATGGTTTAATAGAGTAGAATAGACTAGCGTACAGCTAGTCTATTTTTAAAGAGTACATATAATCAATTCCAAATTAAAGCTGAGGAAAGGTGATAGAGTGAAAAATCTTTTGGTTGGAAAAAAAATAAAACTTACGTCTATAAACGAAGAAGATATTTTGGAACTTAAAAAGTGGCATAATGATGTGTCCTTCATGCGTAATTATGATGTAGTAAGCGCAATTCCTAAAAACATGGAAGAGGTAAAGGAGATAATAAGAGAGGCAAAAGAATGTAATAGAGCTTATATTTTTGCTGTTAAAGACAGTGAACAGGAAGAAATTATTGGTATTACAGGATTTGAAAATATATCTTGGAATAATGGAACTGCATTAATATATATAGGAATAGGGGAAGAAAAATATAGGGGACAAGGGCACGGAAAAGAAGCTCTTAAATTAACTATAGAGTTTGGATTTGAGGAACTAAATTTTCATAGAATATATCTTACTGTGCTTGAATACAATGAACCTGCAATAAAGCTATATGAGAAATTAGGGTTTAAAAGAGAAGGGGTCTATAGGGAATTTATTCACAGAGATGGTAGACGGTATGATATGTATTTGTATGGAATACTGAGACCTGAGTGGGAAGAGGCCTCAAAGGAAAAGTGAATATAATATATAAATAGGGGTGTCTCAAAATGATTGAAAAATCATTTCAAGAGGCACCTCCTTTTCATTACTATTTTTAGAACTAATTTTGAAATTTCAGTCCTAAGTTTTAAGATGCGTTTTTTATACTGGAGAAAAGAACAGGTTTATATAGGCATAGTTCAGCTGGGATGTGTATATAATACTGTATAAGCGAAAGTGACAAGTTGCAAATTATGGTAATTTTGCATTAGGGCAAAATAAAATAAGTATTGTCTTTAATGGTCTTTCTGCATCAGCAGATAAGCTTCATTCATTTGTCACTTTTAAATTGTCACTGAATAATGGGGAGTGTGGTAAATTGAACATTTTGAAGGTTGGGGATAAAACTAAAATAGGTGCTACTATTCTAAGTATTATTATAGCACTTGGGGTTGGTGGTCTCAGTGGATTTTTAAGCATGGATAATATGAAAGATTATGAGGGATTTGCAAAACCGGTGTTTTCACCGCCAGGGTGGGTGTTTCCAATTGTATGGACAATTCTATATATACTAATGGGACTTGCAGCATATAGGGTATGGGAACAAGGGAAACAAGGTCAAGATGTTAAAAAAGCTCTGGTTTTATATGCACTGCAATTATTTCTGAATTTTTTATGGCCTATAATATTTTTCGAATTCAGATTATATGGACTTGCTTTTGTGGAGTTATTGGTGCTATTAATTTTTATTTTGCTTACAACTTTTGAATTTTTTAGAATTGACAGGACAGCAGGATATCTAATGCTACCTTATATCGTATGGGTTTCTTTTGCAGGTATTCTTAATTTTGCAATTTGGTCTTTAAATAGCTAAAAATCAATGTGACAATGATAATGATTGAGTAGCTAAAGCTATAAACAAATTTATACTTAATAATTTAAATTAATACTTTTTAGCATTGAAATTAAAATATTGATGCTAAGAAGCTTTTTTTATACTTAAAACTTGAACATTTATTTCAATAGAGTTTATAATAAGGGAAGTGTATTAAGCGTATTAAGTGTATTAATATTTGGGAGTGATAATTTGAAGAGAAGCGAAAAAATATATGAGTATATTGCTGAAAAAACAGAAAAATTTAATCGTGAAAACTTAGAGGAAAAAATCGGTTTTAGCACAGCTGAAATATCTCAGAGTTTAGATATTTTAAGAAATAACGTAAGTATGGAATTAAATGAATTGCTTAGACAGGATAGAATAATAAAAATAAAATCTAGACCTGTGTTATACGTTGATAATGCTTGTTTAGAAAGGATTTTGAATAAAAAATTGCCAGCTGGGCCAATAGAAGTAAAAAAATTAAATGAGTTATTATTGGGAAAAAATGAAAATAGTCAGGAAGAATGTCCTTTTGATAAACTTATTGGAGCACAAACTAGTCTTAAAAATCAAATTGAACAGGCAAAAGCTGCAATACTTTATCCTCCAAATGGTTTGCACACATTAATTGTTGGTCAAACAGGAGTTGGTAAAACCTTGTTTGCAAATATGATGTACAAACAAGCAAAGTATTCGAAAAAATTGGATGAAAAATCACCATTTATAGTATTTAATTGTGCTGATTATTATAACAATCCTCAACTTTTAACCTCACATCTGTTTGGACATATTAAAGGAGCATACACCGGTGCTGATAGCGAAAAGGCTGGAATTGTTGAAAAAGCAGATAGCGGTATATTATTTCTAGATGAAATACACAGATTACCACCAGAAGGACAGGAAATGTTGTTTTATTTTATGGATACAGGTATGTTTAATAGATTAGGTGAGACAGAGAGAAACAGAAAATCCTGCGTTTTAATAATTGGAGCCACTACGGAGGATCCCAATTCATCACTACTAAAGACATTTGTAAGAAGAATACCAATAATTATAACTATTCCTAGCTTTGATAAAAGGACAGCCAGTGATAAAGTTGATTTTATCAAATTTTTATTAGCCAATGAGGCACATAGAGTAAGCAAAGTAATAAAAATTGAAGATAAAGCAGTTAAGGCAATTATTGGAAGTACGTCTAATGGGAATATTGGTAAGATGAAATCAAATATTCAACTTATTTGCGCTAAGGGTTTTTTAAATAGTATCAATAATAAGGATTTTATAGAAATAGATTTTAATTCGTTGCCTTCAGATATTAAAAGCGGATTATTTTATCTAAGTGGCAAACGTAAAGAAATGGAAGAAATATCTGGCTATTTAGATTCGCAACTAATAGTTACTCCAGAAGGTCACAGTGTATTAATTGAAAAAGATCCTTATGATCCACCTTTTAATTTATACAAGATAATAGAAGATAAGGCAGCCTTTTTGAAAAAAGGAGGTGCAGATGAGGAGTATATAAACAATTTTATTACAACTGATATTAATGTGCATATTAAATCCTTTTATAACAAGGTTAAAAATGATGAGGATGGTAGAAGTAAAATATTAAAAATAGTAGATGAAGATATTCTTGAATTTTCAGAAGAAATAATGGACATGATTGAAAAAAAGCTTGATAAAACACTAACGGATAGATTTTTATATGCATTAAGTCTACATTTAAGTTCATTTTTAAACAGATTAAGTAATCATCAAAATCTTAAGTATAAAAATATAGAAGGTATAATAGATGATAAACGCACAGAATTCAATATTGCAGTAGACGTAAAGGGAATGGTTGAAAAAAAATATAATGTGGTTGTCCCAAAGATTGAAGTTATATATCTTACATTGTTAATCAGTTCTATTATGGAGGAACAAACAAATCAGCATGTGGCAATAATTGTAGCGGCACATGGAAGCAGCACAGCAAGTAGTATGGTTAATGTGGCAAAGCAGCTTCTAGGGGAGGGTGTAATCGAAGCAATAGATATGCCATTAGAAGTTAGTCCTACTCAAACTTTAGATGAAATTATTGAAAAGGTTAGGGAAATAGACATGGGTAAGGGGGTTCTATTACTTGTGGATATGGGTTCACTTGTTAACTTTGAGTCTATAATAATGGAAAAAACAGATATAAAGGTTAAGACACTAGATATGGTTACCACCTCATTAGTATTAGAAGCCATAAGGAAAGCAACTATTTTAGATATGAATTTAAATACCTTATATAATTCTCTAAAGCAATTTAGAGGGTCTTCAAAGATTGAGGAAGAAGAGAAAGTGATTAATGAAGATGATGCAAATAAGAAAAGGGCAATAATAACAATATGCTCCACAGGTGAGGGGACTGCAGTAAAGCTAAAAGGACTTGTGGAGAACATTGTTAGAAGTACAGATGAAAAAGAAATTGAAATTTTACCAATAAGCATAAAATACATAAAAAGGAAAATGATAAAAATAAAAAATAACTATAGTATTATAGCCTCTGTAGGTATTTTAAATCCTAAAATTGAAGCTCCGTTTATCTCCCTCGAAGAGTTGATTAGTGGTTATGGTGAAAATATTTTAATAAGTATAATACAGAGAAAAGACTTTAAAATTGAAAAAGGCCATGAAAATACAGTAGTTAAGGATTTATGTAAAGACAGCTTAAATCAATTTTTAACTTATTTAAATCCTTCTAAAATAATAAGTGTATTGTATCAATTTGTAAGTCTTTTAGAAGAAAACACAAAAATAAGCTTTAACAATGCAACCAAAATAAGAATAATGGTGCATGTAGGTTGTGCACTAGAAAGAATGATAATAAAGGATGGGTTAAAGTACAAGAGGGAAAAAGCTAAGATAAATTCACACTTGGTAGAGATTATTACAGGGGCAAATAAAGTATTTAAAGATGCAATAAACATAAGTTTAACTCAAGATGAAATATTATTTATAGCAGAAATGATAGAATAGGAGATAATATACTGATACACTTCTCTTTTGATACACTTTTTATCAGCCGAAAATTAAAATTAGTATTGAAACTATAGAAGAAGTGTATCAAAATAAAAAAATAAAAAATATTAAAATAAAAAATGGCTATTTTAAAAGATTTAACGACATTTGAGAATGAAAGTCTCCCACTTCTATAAGTGGGAGTATAAGTCTCCTTCTGAAGTCGTAAATGCATCTCCTGCGAAGATGTTGCAGCTCCGCAGGAGATGATTTAACACAAACATAAAAAACAATACACTATTTTGGCGCGACAATTGCTATATATAATAGTGTGACAACTTAGGTGAAAGTGCTGATTAGGAGGATGATTTATAATGAATATAGTGTTAGCAAGAATTGATGACAGATTAATACATGGTCAAGTAGCAACAATTTGGTCAAAAGACACAAAATGTCAAAGAATAATTGTATGTAATGATGATGTAACAAAGGACTCAATTAGAAAGACACTTTTGGAGCAAGTTGGACCTCCAGGAATTAAATCAAGCATTGTAGGAATTGATGAGGCAATAAGGGTTTATAATAATCCAAAATACCAAGATGATAGAGTGCTATTTCTATTCACTAATCCAACTGATGTTGTAAGAATGGTTGAAGGTGGAGTAGCCATAAAGAGTGTAAATATTGGTGGTATGTCATTTAAAGATGGAAAGAAACAAATAACTAGTGCAATATCGGTAAATGATACAGATATTGAAGCTTTCAAAAAATTAAATGAAAAAGGCATTGAACTAGAAATAAGAAAAATTTCTTCAGATTCAAAAGTAGATTTAATGTCAAAACTATAAGATTCACCATATTAACTTCTATTAGTGTATAGTACGTGCCAAAGAAACTAAGGTTGAATGGGCTTTAGTTGTAAACGTTATGATTACTTGCGATGAGCTCCAAAATTTTTGTTAAGCATCTCCACCTGGAGTGAAATCAAATGTCATTACAATTCGTAAATTATTTAAATATATCATAATTATTAATTTTGGTTACAGGTTTTTCAAAACTTTTATATAAATTTTACTGTAATAAATAAAAAATTGGAGGTATAAAAGATGGTAGGAATTATTCTTGCTAGTCACGGAGAATTTGCTAAAGGCATCTTGCAATCTGGTGCGATGATTTTCGGAGAACAAGAAAATGTACAAGCTGTTACGTTGATGTCTAGTGAAGGCCCAGATGATGTTAAAGCAAAAATGAAAGATGCAATCGCATCCTTTGACAACCAAGATGAGGTTTTATTCTTAGTTGATCTTTGGGGCGGTACACCATTCAACCAAGCAAATAGTCTATTTGAAGAACACAAAGATAAATGGGCAATCGTAGCTGGTATGAATCTACCAATGGTGATTGAAGCTTATGCTTCACGTTCTTCAATGGAATCCGCACAGGAAATGGCGGCTTATATTTTAAAAGCAGCTAAAGAAGGAGTTAAAGTTAAGCCTGAAGAATTAGAACCAGAAGATAATGGTAAATCTTCTGCAACTTCGGCGGATCAATCGAGTGTAGGTGCACCTGGATCATTCGAATATGTTTTAGCTCGTATTGACTCTCGTTTACTTCATGGACAAGTAGCGACTGCTTGGACAAAAGCTGTGCAACCGACCCGGATTATTGTCGTGTCAGATGCGGTAGCCAAAGATGAGCTTCGTAGGAAATTGATCCAACAGGCTGCTCCTCCGGGTGTTAAAGCTCATGTTGTTCCAATTAATCAAATGATTAAACTTGCAAAAAATGATCAACATTTTGGCGGACAACGTGCATTGCTTCTTTTTGAAAACTCGCAAGATGTACTTAGAGCGGTAGAAGGGGGAGTACCTTTGAAGACAATCAATGTTGGCTCTATGGCTCACTCTCTGGGTAAAGTTCAACCAAACAAAGTACTTGCTTTCAATCAAGAAGATATTGATACCTTCAATAAGCTTAAAGAAGCTGGACTGGATTTTGATGTTCGTAAAGTTCCAAATGATTCAAAAGGAAATATGGACGAAATCCTCAAAAAAGCACAAGTGGAATTAAATAAACTGAAATAATTTATAATTTAACTATTTAAATGAAAAAGGGGGATTAATAATCATGGATATAAATATTGTCCAAATGATATTAGTCGTTATCGTGGCATTTATAGCTGGTATGGAAGGTATCTTGGATGAATTTCAATTCCACCAACCAGTAATTGCGTGTACGTTAATCGGCTTAGTTACAGGTAACTTAGTGCCATGCCTAATCTTAGGTGGTACTCTTCAAATGATTGCTTTAGGTTGGGCAAATATCGGTGCTGCCGTAGCACCAGATACAGCGCTTGCATCTGTTGCATCTGCAATTATTCTAGTTCTTGGTGGCCAAGGTACAGCAGGGGTTCCAGCAGCTTACGCTATTGCTGTTCCGCTAGCAGTTGCAGGGCTATTATTAACAATTATTTGTCGTACCATCGCTACAGTGTTTGTACATTTCATGGATGCTGCTGCTAAACAAGGAAATATCAGAAAAGTTGAAATGTGGCATATCATTGCTATTTGTATGCAGGGTGTACGTATTGCAATTCCAGCAGTCTTGATCTTAGCAGTTGGTGCTGGTCCGATTCGTTCAGTACTTGAAGCTATGCCTACTTGGTTAACAGGTGGTTTAGCAATTGGTGGTGGAATGGTCGTAGCTGTTGGTTATGCAATGGTAATCAACATGATGGCTACTAAAGAAGTATGGCCATTCTTTGGAATTGGTTTTGTGTTAGCAACTATTTCAGAAATTACACTTATCGGACTAGGGGCAATCGGTGTATGTGTGGCTCTTATTTACTTAAAGCTTACTAAACAAGGCGGCTCAGGTAATGGTGGAAGCTCAAATACTGGTGATCCATTAGGTGATATTATTGACACTTACTAAGAAGGGAGAGAACATGAAAATGGCAAATAAATTAAAATTAACAAAAAAAGATCGTATTTCTGTTTGGTTCCGTTCATTTTTCCTTCAAGGGTCTTGGAACTATGAAAGAATGCAAAACGGTGGTTGGGCATACGCATTGATTCCCGCAATTAAAAAATTATATAAGACTAAAGAAGATCGTGCAGCTGCATTGAAACGTCACTTGGAGTTCTTTAACACTCACCCATATGTAGCTTCACCAGTCATTGGTGTAACATTAGCCTTAGAGGAAGACCGTGCGAATGGTCTACCAATCGATGACATAACTATTCAAGGTGTTAAAGTTGGTATGATGGGACCTTTAGCTGGTATCGGAGATCCAGTTTTCTGGTTTACTGTTAGGCCAATTTTAGGGGCATTAGCGGCTTCTCTTGCTATGAGTGGTAACATCCTTGGACCAATTATCTTTTTCTTCGCTTGGAATATCATCCGTATGTCATTTATGTGGTATACACAAGAGTTTGGTTACAAAGCAGGCTCTCGTATTACCGATGATTTATCAGGTAATTTACTACAAGATGTTACAAAAGGAGCATCCATCCTTGGTATGTTCATTTTGGGATCATTAGTTAACCGATGGGTATCTGTTGTATTTGCACCGACTGTATCAGCCGTTAAGTTAGCTAAGGGTGCCTTTATTGATTGGAGCAGCCTTCCTGCAGGAGCGGAAGGTATTAAACAAGCTATGTTGCAACAATCGGGTGGCTTGTCATTAACTGATGTTAAGGTTACAACATTGCAAAATAACTTGGATTCTTTGATTCCTGGAATTGCAGGATTAGGATTGACATTACTTTGTATGTGGTTGCTTAAGAAGAAAGTATCTCCAATTACAATTATTTTTGGGCTGTTCGCAGTCGGGATTGTTTTCCACTTAATCGGTTTAATGTAATATTTTTACCCAACCTGGGCTTTTGGCCTGGGTTTTTTTATTACTTTCTATGTTAATATTGCAGCGACCCAGGAGATGATTTAATTTTATGTCTAGTAAAACTGTTTTTGACGGTTGAGCTTTGCGGAACTTGATTATTTCATCTTCAGAATGTATATTATATACTATAGTCAACAATCATTGTACAATGATTTATTAATTAATAGAAACAAATGTGTGTATAAATAGAAAAGAGGTAGATCGTATGGTTCAATCACTAAATACAAAGGTGGATCTAGTAATTGATGCAACAGCTTTTACGGGGTTTGCAGATTATGGGAAAATTATGATCGGCGACAAAGGTTTTGAGTTTTATGATTCTCGTGATTCTCGCAAATATATTCAAATTCCTTGGGAAGAGGTTGACTATGTCATTGCGTCCGTATTGCTAAAAGGAAAGTGGATTCCTCGATATGCAATCCAAACGAAGAAAGATGTTACCTATACTTTTTCTTCTAAAGAAGCAAAAAAAGTGCTTCGTGCTGTTCGAAAATATGTTGAGCCAAATCATATGGTTAATTCGTTAAGTTTTTTTGATGTGCTCAAACGAGCGGTGCAGCACCGCAGGTGATGATTTAACTAATTGGCAGTTTTTAATTTACTGTGCAGATATTTATAATTAATGGTAAAATGATATTTGTCGTTTATTTGTACTTTAGGTTAAATATAGATGATAATCATCACATTAAAGGAAGTGTAACAAAGGATGAAATCAAAAAAAAGAAGTATAGTCATTGCATTAATGGTGTCAATGTTCCTTGCAGCTGTAGAGGGAACAGTTGTGACTACTGCGATACCAACAATAGTTAAAGAGCTAAATGGGTTTGAACTTATAAGTTGGGTTTTTTCTGCTTATTTATTGACAACAGCCATTTCTACACCAATATACGGAAAATTAGCTGATTTATATGGAAGAAAAAACATTCTTTCTATTGGAATAATAATTTTTTTAGTTGGGAGCTGTCTTTGTGGGTTATCACAAAACATGTATCAGCTTATAGCTTTTCGTGCAGTTCAAGGAATGGGAGCAGGAGCAATATTTACAGTTACTTATACTATATTGGGTGACATTTTTACTGTTGAAGAAAGGCCAAAGATCCAAGGATGGTTAAGTACAGTATGGGGGATAGCAAGTTTAGCTGGTCCTTTTTTAGGGGGGTTTTTAATAGACAATTTCTCATGGCATTGGATTTTCTTTATAAACCTACCTTTTGGATTAATATCTATAGTGATTTTACAAAGAAACCTAATTGAAACTTTTGAGAAAAAGAAACATAAGATAGATTATGTAGGTGCTTTATTATTTTCAGTTGCAATTATAACGTTTTTACTGGGTAGCTTAGCAGGTGGAAAAAATAATATTATAATAGCTTTAGTAGTTACAATTGCAGTGATGATTGTGTTTTATTATGTGGAAAAAAGAGCGGATGAGCCTATTATACCTTTTGAAATTTTCACAAAAAGTAGCACCATTGTAAATATAATAACATTTTTAGCCGCAGGGATTTTAATAGGAATAGAGGTTTATTTACCTATATATATGCAAAATGTTTTAGGATTTAGTCCTACAGTTGCTGGAGTGTCTATGGCACCTATGTCTATTGCTTGGTTCTTATCTTCATTTGTTTTGTCTAAAGCTATCCCTAAATATGGTGGAAGAATAGTGATTGGCGTATCTACTCTAATTTTGCTTATTAGTTGTGTGTTTTTGTCTACTTTAAGTAGTGAATCTCTATTAGTATCAGTTATAGTTTATGGGTTCATTATGGGATTTGGATTTGGAGGAGCTTTTACTACATTAACAATAATGGTACAAGAGTCAGTGGGATATAACAAAAGAGGGGCAGCTACAGCAGCGAATTCACTGGTGCGTACACTAGGTCAAACTATAGGCGTAAGTGTTTTTGGAATTATATTAAATATGAATATAATTAAATACTTCAATAATATAGGAAGAAAGGGAATAGAACCTAACAATTTGTATTCCAAGGCAACTTTGAGTAGTGGAGTAAGTTTGCAGCAGATAAAGCAAGCTTTAAATTCAGGGCTTCATGAAGTATTTATAATATTTATCATAATTGCTTTAGCATCATTGGCACTTTCTTTTATATTTGACTCAAAATTAAAAAATAATTCATGTGAACAATAAGTTATTTAATTAATTTTTCTTCAATTTGTTTATCATTAATTTGTTTATTCATAAAATTTTCTAGTAGGGTCTTTATTAAGGCTATAGTGGGAACTCCAAGTAACATTCCTAAAACACCAAAAAAACCTCCCCCAAGAACAATTCCTAGTATTATAAGTAGTGGACTAATCCCAACCTTATCTCCAATAATCTTTGGAGATATGAACCACCCATCAATATTACTTAAGGTTGTAATAAATAGTACCAACTGAACACATTTCATTGGGCTAAAGAATATTGTTATTATAACAGCGGGAACCATCCCTATAATATTTCCAAAATAAGGGATCATATTTGTTACACCTATTACTAAACTAAAAGGTAAAGCGTAAGGTATTTTTAATATCGTAAATCCTATAAAAGTAATAATACCAAAAATAATAGAGTCAATCATTTTCCCAACAAAATATTTCTTAAAAGTAGTGTTAACTATCTTAAAAAAATCAATTATTTTAATAGCAACTGTTTCATTTAAAACAGAATAAACAAATTTTTTAAGATTAAAAATAATAGATTCTTTATCAATCAAGAAGTAAATTGAAATTACGATTCCAGACATTAATTTCATAAAAAAAGAACCCAAACCCATTAGGTAATCAATTATAAGTTGAAAACCGGGGCTAAAATATGCAGATACATCCTTATTAAAAGAACTAAGGTAACTATCTAAGTAAGAAGTAGCATCAAATTTGTTTAGTAGTTCATTTTTAGATAAAAAATTGGTAGACCATTTATACGCTTTATTTGCAAAGTGAGGGATATTATTAAATAAATCAACGGAGCTTTTAATAATATTAGGAGTAACTAAAGTGATTATAAAAATTATTATGCCTATAAATAATGTGTAAATTATGCATATACTATAAATCCTTTTCATTTTTGTTCTCTTTTCAATAAACACCATAAGCGGGTTAAGTAAATAAGCTATGACGAAACCCCAAATAAAATAAGTAAGTAAAGAAAAAAAATTATTTAATATTGAACCTATATTTTCAACGTTGTTTACTATTCTATAAAGTAGAAGGGCAATTATAATAATAGGGACAAGCTGTATATATGGTATCTTTTTATATTTAATCAATGCAATTCCTCCAGTCAATATTTAGCCGCTTGTTATAAGATCAATGTAGTATTATGTAATTGTAATATTGTAGATTAGAAGAAGATGATTGTAGCTTATTTAATTATATCATTCTTAAAACAATTTATTAATATTCATTTTTAAAAAAATTAACGATATATTGCGTAATAATAGTAGGTTACAGAAATAGGTAACACACCTTACAATTTCTGTTTGCAAACATGTGCAATAATGTGCTATAATATAGTTATATTTAAATACTAATGTTATCTTTTAGGTAGTGATGCTGATTTTTTTATTTATTTGTATAAATAATGGATATAACATGGAAATTCAATAAATATATTTATGAAAACATGAAAGACAGCAGGGTAATTCATGTTGTCTTTTAATGTTTGTAATTATATACATTGAATTTTCAGTTACTTGTAGTTAAAAAAATCATATCATTTTAAAGTTCAACACAAATTTTAGTGAAAATTATTAGTGGTAACATATGTACATAAAATAATAAACAGAAAGGCTTTATAAGCCAAGAGGAGCGAATTATTATGGAAGAAATGATTTTAGATGCATTTGAAAGAATTCCAACAAATAAAAGATTTGTAGAGGAAGGTTTTATTGCAGGTGTAATGTATGGCGATGGCGTTAAGGAAGCAACTTCAATAAAGGTTCAAGACGTTGAATTAATAAAGATTCTTAAAAAACATGGTTCTAATGCTAAAATATGGATTAAATACGGAGAAGATAAAAAATTTGGATTTATAAAAGAAATTCAAAGACATCCTGTAACAGCAAAAATTAATCACATAGACGTACAACTTGTTTCTAAAGATCGTGAAATAAAAATGCAATTACCTATTTCTTTCAAGGGAGAAGAGAATGTAGCAGCCAATCTACTTGAGTTGAAGATTTATAAAGCTGAGATAGATGTTGTTGGAAGCATGGGTATATTACCTGATGGAATAAGTATTGATATATCACAAAAAATACTTGGAGATACAATTACAATAAAGGACTTTGATTTAAATAATCAAATAAAAGTTACTGATGATGAAAATCAAATTTACGCAGCTATAGCACAAATGAAAGAAGAAGTGACTGAAGAAGTTACAGCTGAAGCAGTTGTTGCTGAAACTGAAGCTAAATAATAAAATAGTAATTATATAATAATAAAAGGATGAACATGAAAAGTTCATCCTTTTATCTATTATGGATAAAATTTAAAATGTTTTGATGATGAGGTAAGAAAAAGAATTTAAGCAAATAGATACTTATTATTGTGAGTAAAATTAGGAGGCTAAAGAATGGCAAATATATTGAGATATTCAAAAAAACAATTAGATAGAACATTAAAAGATTTCGGAAAGAGAGAAAATATAGGTTCTAATGACATATCCGAGTGGATAAGACTAATAAACGATTTTATATATGAATTTGAACTAAAGTCTGAAGTTAATGAAGTAGATAAACTTTCTATAACAACTAGCAAAGAAGAACAAGTGGTAATTGAAAAAATGATGTATGCACTAGAAGGTACAAAAACTTCTTTGAATTACATTTTTGATGGTAATATTACTTATATAGAAGAATAGGTTATTATAACAATAAAATAAATATTAAAGGAAGCCATTTAATTAAATGGCTTCCTTTAAAAAGTATCATATCATCGAAAAATTATTAAATGGAATCTAAAGAACATATAAATAAAAGTTTATTTTGAACTAGTACCTTTATTTGCATAGGATTGATTATTTAGCTTTTTTGTCTCTTCTAAAGCAGCATCACTATTGCTACTACTCATATTAGACATACCAGCACTTGATTGACTATTTAATTGTTTTGTTTCTGCTAAAGTAGAGTCACTAGTGCTGCTAGACATATTTGACATAGCAGAATTTGAAACACCACTAGTACCTTTATTTGAAGCTGATTCATTATTTAATTGAATTGTTTCTTGTAGAGTGGAAGCACTAGTGCTACTAGACATACCAGCATTTGAGTAAGAGCTTGAACCTCCATTAGCTGCTGATTGTTTATTTAATTCTTTTGTTTCTTCTAAATTGTTATTCATAAGTATCTCTCCCTTCTAATATAAAAATTACACTAATCAAGTACAGTATATAGTTTACCCATTTTATCTTAAAATATAGATGAAAATATTGAGAATTTTTACTTGAAATTTTAGGATTGTAAAAATTTTAAGATCTTATTATATATTGTAGCAGCGACGATGTGATATTTAAAAAATAAATCTAAATAGTGAAGTTTATAAGTTATATTGCAATAAATATAATAATCAGTTATACTAAATATAATGATATTTTAACGTATTTTTTTATTTATTAATGTGTAAACGATTCAATAAGACTAATTTCAAAAAGGAGTTTTGCTAAAATGGCTAAATATATAATGGCACTTGATCAAGGTACAACCAGTTCAAGGTGTATTCTATTCAATGAAAGGGGACTTATTGTAACGTCCGCTCAAAAAGAATTTACTCAGATTTTCCCAAAAGGAGGGTGGGTAGAACATGACCCAATGGAGATATGGTCAAGTCAAATTAGCGTTGCAACAGAAGCGATGGCTGAAGTTAATGCTACGGCGTCTGATATAGCAGCAATAGGTATTACAAATCAAAGAGAAACTACTGTAGTTTGGGATAGACGAACGGGAGTTCCGGTATACAATGCAATTGTATGGCAATGTAGAAGAACTGCAGAGACTTGTGATGAATTAACACAAAAAGGATTTGATAAAATTGTTAGAGCTAAAACGGGATTGATTTTAGACGCTTATTTTTCTGGAACAAAAATAAAATGGATATTGGACAATGTAGAAGGCGCTAGAGCAGAAGCTGAAGCAGGAAATTTATTGTTTGGCAATATAGATACTTGGTTAATTTGGAATTTAACAAAAGGAAAAACATATGTAACAGACTATTCTAATGCTTCAAGAACAATGCTATTTAATATTCATGAACTTACATGGGATGACGAAATTTTAGAAACATTGAACATACCAAAATCAATGCTCCCAGAAGTAAAACCTTCAAGTTGTGTATATGGCAACACCGATATTTCATTGTTTGGAGGGGAAATTCCAATTGCTGGAGCGGCTGGAGACCAACAAGCGGCATTATTTGGACAAACTTGCTATTCACCAGGAACAGCTAAAAACACATATGGGACAGGCTGCTTCATGCTTATGAATACAGGAGACAAAGCAATTCAATCTAAACAGGGATTACTTACAACGATTGCTTGGGGAATAGATGGAAAAGTAGAGTATGCTCTTGAGGGTAGTGTATTTATAGCTGGAGCAGCTATACAATGGTTAAGAGATGAGCTACGCATGATTGACAATGCTGCTGATTGCGAAGAATATGCTAATGCGGTAGAAGATACAAATGGAGTATATGTAGTTCCGGCTTTTGTTGGACTTGGAGCACCATATTGGGATCCTTATGCAAGAGGAACAATTGTAGGTCTTACAAGAGGAGCAAAGAAAGAACATTTAATAAGAGCAACTCTCGAAGCGCTTGCTTACCAAACACATGATGTTTTAAAAGCAATGCAAGAAGATTCTGGAATTATACTTACAGAACTTAAAGTAGATGGAGGAGCTTGCAATAACAATTTCTTAATGCAGTTTCAATCTGATATTTTAAACGTTCAAGTAGACAGACCAGAGGTTACTGAAACTACAGCACTCGGTGCGGCTTATCTTGCAGGGCTAGCAGTAGGATATTGGAAGAGCAAAGATGAAGTAGCAAAGCATTGGGCAATATCAAGAAGTTTCAAACCTAGTATGACAGAAGAAAAAAGAAAAGAATTACTTCATGGATGGCATATAGCTGTTAAAAGATCAGGCATAAAACTTGAATAGTAGTAACGAAATATTAATTGTTAATAATAATTTGTTATGCTATTATTAACATATGAAATATAAAAGAATAACCTAACACAGGGGAGTTGGATAGGCCAACTGAGAGAAAGAACTTTAATTCTTTGACCCTATAACCTGATCTGGATAATGCCAGCGTAGGAAGTTGTTTATTGGTGTATTATATATGTATATATTTTTATATATCAAGATAATTTAAACACGAATCCTATGGGTTTGTGTTTTTTGTTTTATAAATAAAATGGATGAATAGTGCCGCAGGTGATGATTTAACATTTAAAAAATAATTATTTTAGGAGGGAATTGATATGAAAAAAGTTTTAACTATAGCAGGTTCTGACAGCTCAGGAGGAGCAGGTGTACAGGCAGATTTAAAAAGCTTAAGTGCGAGTGGCGTATACGGGATGAGTGTAATTACAGCGATAACAGCACAAAATACTATGGGGGTTTTTGCAGTGCAAGACTTGGGCGAAGAAATCATCAAGGCACAAATTGATGCTATTTTTACAGACATAGTTGTAGATGCGGTTAAAATTGGTATGGTTTCTGTGATCTCAACTATTGATGTGATAAGTGAGAAATTAAAACAATACAAGCCTAAAAACGTAGTACTCGATCCCGTAATGATCTCAAAAAGCGGTTATTCACTGTTAAAGCCAGAGTCAAAAACGGCTTTGGTTAAAAAATTAATTCCACTAGCGTCAATTATTACACCTAATGTCCCAGAGGCTGAAGAAATTTTAAAAGAAGTAAATTCAGATATTACGAGCATTGAAACAGTAGTAGATATGGAAAGTGCAGCAAAAGAAATGTACAAGCTAGGATGCAAAAATGTGCTTTTAAAGGGAGGACATATGCAGGGGGAAGCCGTAGATGTGTTTTATGATGGAAGTGAAATTACACATTTTACGTCTGAGAGAATAAATACAAAAAATACTCATGGAACTGGATGTACTTTGTCTTCAGCCATAGCTGCAAATTTGGCGCTTGGCTATAGCATGAAGGATTCAATAAAAAATTCAAAGCAGTATATAACAACTGCTATAAAGCATTCTTTAGATATTGGGCATGGGGTGGGACCTACAAATCATTTCTACGAATTATATAAAAAAGCAGGGATGGCAAATGATTAAGGATAGTGAAAAACTGGATTTTTAGCAGCGAGTTCTGTAAACTTAATAACACAAAATTTAAGGGGAGTAAATAATGTATTAGTATGTATCATATTTATAGCAGTAGATATTACTTTATAAAACGTTATTTATTACTTGGAGCTACAATGCCCGTTATGATTATTACAGGATTTATATAAACAATAATTTGGAGGATGATGTCAAAATGGAAATTAATAAGAAAATAATTAAATTACTAAACAATTTAAGAGAAAAAACCCCATTGGTGCACCAAATAACAAATTATGTTACCGTTAATGATTGTGCCAATATTACACTAGCAATAGGTGGGTCACCGGTTATGGCGGAGGATATTCATGAAGTTCGCGAGATGGTATCACTTGCATCTTCACTTGTTATAAATATAGGAACATTAAATAGTGTAATTATAGAGGCTATGATTGAGGCAGGAAAGATGGCAAATGAATTAAACATACCTGTTATCTTAGATCCTGTCGGAGTAGGTGCAACAACTTATAGAACAGAAACTTGCAAAAGAATTATAAATGAAGTGAAATTAGCAGTTATTAGAGGGAATTTATCTGAAATAAAAACAATTTATGGTATTAAAACTATAACAAGAGGTGTAGATGCTAGTGAGAGTTTTTCTGTAGATAGTAATGAATTTACAAGAGAGAAAGAAATGGCAAGGAATTTTGCTGTTAAATTTAATACGGTAGTAGTTATAACAGGTGCTGTAGACATTATATCAGATGGTAAGACTCTTTACACCGCATCTAACGGTCATAAAATAATGTCTAGGGTTACAGGTACAGGATGTATGTGTACTTCCGTTATTGGTTGTTATTTAGGCGCTGGAGATAATAATTTAATAGCAGCACTCGCAGGAATTGTTTCAATGGGTATTGCAGGAGAAACAGCTTATGAAAGCTTAGATAAAAATAGCGAAGGATCAGGAACATTTAAAGTGAAAATGCTAGATGCTATTTACAGTTTATCTGAAGCTCTAATAATGGAAAGGAGTAAAATAAATGAAGAATAATGTGAATTATAGCCTTTATCTCGTTACAGATAGAGATGTGTTAGTGGATTTAGATATATTTGCAGCGGTGGAGGAAGCAATAAAAGGCGGGGTTACATTAGTCCAGCTTAGAGAAAAGAGATTAAGTACTTTAGAGTTTTATAATATTGCAGTGAAAATAAAAATTATTACAGATAAATATAAGATTCCCCTAATAATAAACGATAGAATTGATATTGCACAGGCCATAGATGCAGCGGGGGTACACATAGGTCAAAGTGATATGCCAGCGACTATCGCGAGAAGTATAATAGGAGATAATAAGATACTAGGGGTTTCTACTGCAACACTTAAGGAAGCACAAAGGGCAGAAAAACAAGGAGCAGATTATGTGGGTGTTGGAGCGATGTTTCCTACAACTACTAAAGATGATGCAAGTGCAGTTTCTGTATTAAGTTTAAAAGAAATAAAAGAAAAAATTTCTATCCCTGTAGTTGCTATTGGTGGAATTAATGAAAAAAATGTAAATTTATTAAAGATAGCAAATATTGATGGAATAGCTGTTGTTTCAGATATTCTTGGGAAAAAATCTGTAAGGTCATCAGCAGAAAAACTATGTTCTTCCATAAAGCAGAAATAATAGTGGGGGGGATTTATAATGTTTATCAAGCCGACTGGATTCGAAAAGAACCTATCTGGAAACGAGGTAGATAAGGTAATCTATTCAAATATTCCAGGATTAAAGGAAAAAATGCTTTGCATGAACTATTGGACAAAATTGAGTGGCATGAATAAAGATATTATGAATGTACAGGAGATTGAAGCATACAACAAGAGTAGTTTAACAACTGTTGGATCAATTGTGGACTTAGAAAATTACGAAGAATCCTTTAGCATGCAAGAATTAATAAACAAGATAAATACTATTAGTTCTATGCCAAAATCTGAAAGATTCCATGAGGATGGGAAATTAGTAGTTCAAGAATATTATAATAAGTTAATAAAGAATTGCAATATTGAAAAATTAATGGACTTATTGGATATCAAATATGCAATAACCATTAGAAAGACTGTGATGAGGACATTCCCAACCTATGATAAAATATTTAAAACTGGAGATAACTATGAATTTGACAGATTTCAGGAGACCGCTGTTTATCCTGTTGAACCAATTGTAATTCTGCTATCAAGTGTGGATAAAAAGTGGTATTTTGCACAGATGTATAATTATTTAGCATGGATACCCGAAAAAGATGTGGCAATATCTAGTAAAGAAGAAATTTTTGATTATCTTAAAACAGAAAATTTCTTAGTAACTACAGGGAAAAGAGTATTTACAAATTATAACCCATTAAATGAGCAATTATCAGAAGTGAAATTTGACATGGGAATTAAAATACCACTTGCAGATATTAAGGAAATAGAAGGGGATATTTATGGTCAAAATTCCGCAGGTAATTATGTGGTTAAGCTTCCAACAAGAGATAATAAGGGAAATGTAGAATTCAAAAAAGCTCTGATTGCAAAAAATGAAGATATCTCATTAGGGTACTTACCTTATACCAGAAGAAATATCATAGTTAATGCCTTTAAATTTTTAGGCGAAAGATACGGATGGGGTGGAATGTTCAATTCTAGAGATTGTGCAAGTTTTATAATGGATGTTTATAGAACTATGGGTATTAAGCTTCCTAGGAATTCCGAGGATCAGGGAAAACTCGCAGTGGGCAATTTCTATGAAATGCCGGAAAATATGACTATGGGAGACAGAGAAAAGTTACTGAATAAATTGAAGCCTGGAACGCCAGTATTTATGAATGGGCATGCGATGATTTATATAGGTAAAGAAAAAGGTCAATATTATGCTATTCATGATTTTTCAGGCTTTTATAAACCACAGCAGGATGGGAGCTTAAAATATTATAAGGTACGCGAAGTGATGGTTTCTCCATTGTGTATAGTATTATCAGAGGATGGTAAAACATATATTGAAGGATTATACGGAGCTAGAGATTTTGTTAATGTGGATTAATTAGCCTGACCATTTCGGTCCAGCGAAAAGCAAGAGCTCCTCCAATAAATATAGATATACGATATAGTATGAAGTTTATCCATAGTGTTTTGAAATAAGAAGAGCAGAAACATTGAAATTCCACGTTTCAATCTCTTATTTCAAGTCACGTAGGAGAAACTTCATAGGATTGCACTATTATTTGTTCCTAGAAATTATATCAGCGTGGATTTTACTCCATGCATAATCTAGCGCAGAATCTAAATTATTATTATTCTTACCACCACCTTGTGCAGAAAAGGCACTTCCACCACCTTTGCCGTCTATTAGAGTTATGGCATCTTTTAAAATAGAGCTCATGCTAATTATATTCAAATCCTTCGAGCACATAAATAAAAGATTTGCTTTATCTTGAGATTTTACTCCAAATAAGACTATAACCTTTGGAGAGGATACTAATTTTGTTGCTAACATATTAGTATATTTTAAATCCCCATTATCATAAATGCATTTAAGCATCCTGATATCTTCTATTTTTGGGGCTGCCTCTAACATATTTTGAACTTCGTACTGCGCAACCTCTGACTTTAGGGCCCTTTTTTCAGTAAGTGCTTTATTAAGTTCATCTGAAAGTCGTTCTACAACGGACAAAACTGTAGCATTATTGCAGGAAAAAAGTTTAGACATTTTTTCCATGGATTCATGTTTTAAGGCATAATCAGAAACAGCCCTTTGTCCACATATAAATTCAATTCTTATTCCAGTCTTATACTTTTCAAATTTTGTAACCTTAATTAATTGAACCTCAATAGTTGAACTAGGATGTAGACCACAACATGGGTTTATATCAATATCACCTATTTTAACTATTCTTACTTTTTCACCAGCTTTTATTGGGAGTTTTTTTAGCGATAATTTTTTTAGTTCAGAGTTAGTTGGATATAGTACTTCTACTTTAATATTGTCTAATACAATTTTGTTAGCTTTTTTTTCGGCAATTTTAATTTCATTATTGCCAATAACTTTATCAATATCAATAGTTGTAGAATCCGTGCCGAGGTGAAACCCAATAGTAGTTGCATTAAATAGATCAGAAATAGCAGCAGAAAGTATATGCTGCCCTAGATGCTGTTGCATATAGTCAAACCGTTTATCAAAGTCTATGATGCATTTAACCCTATGAATTTTTAAAGGGTTCACGGCAACTACATGATAAATTTTTTCATCTTCTTCATACACATAGGTTACAGCAGCACCATTTATATATCCAGTATCACTTGGTTGACCACCACCTTCAGGGTAAAAATAGGTTTTGTCAAGTTCAACGTGATACTTGTTTTCTTTTTGGATTACGTTTATGACTTCAGCTGTAAATTCTGCTTGATATGGATTTTCGTAATATAACTTTTCCAAAGTTTTGCATCTCCTTTTGCGAGCTAGGCTTCAATAGAATACATGATGTGTTTTTAATCTAATTGTACCATAAAAATATTATGCTACAAAATAATACCGGGTTTTTACTTTGATTTTGTCATAAATTAGTAATAAATTCTAAATTATACAAAGAAAAATCCGAAAAAAAAAGGTTTACACTATATTTTGTAGAATATAATATTTTGAGAATGTTCTAAAAATAAGTCAATTCAGTTATAAAGTTAACGACATTTCAATGGATTTTTAAAGGGGAAATTAAAATGAGTGAATATGTTAATGATAATGTATTACAAGAAACAGATATTGATAAAGTTATTGAGTTATCAAAGGTTTTGTTATTTGAAAATGATAGAAATGCTTTGCATAGCAAGTTAATTAATATAATAAATAGTTATTTTAAAGTTAAAAGGGTATTAATTTTAGAGTGTGTAAATAGAAATTTTGAAGTAGTAATAGAATGGAAAGAGCAGTGTGGTGAAGCAATTTTTTATAATGAAAGAAATATTAAAGACACCTCTAATATATTTAGAGGCATTATAGAAGAAGTCTGTGATTGCAAAAAAGAAAAAGTAATTAATAAAGGTAGTGAAGGTTTTGAAGTTTTTTACCCATTGATTTACAAGGAAGAGTTATTAGAAATTATATACATAGAGAAAAATCTTGAATATAGTAATATGGATTTAAAAATGCTTAAGCTAATTTGCTTTCAGGTTGCGGCTGTTATGGAAAGAATAAGTATAGAAGAGGCTAAAGTTCAGAAAATTGAAAGTGAAGAAGAATATAAAAAGTTATTTGAATTATCTCCTGATGCTATATGTGTGCTCAGCGGTGGGAAAATAGTCTTAGCTAATCCTGCGACTGAAGGATTGTTCGATGTGAAGGACTCTAAGGATATAATCGGAAGAAGTATTATGGAGTTTGTTCATCTTGATTACATTGATATTGCTAGGAGTAGAATAAATATAATATATGAAGGCGGAATGACGACACCATTTATTGAAGAGAAATTTCTTACAAGTGGTGGGACTGTTATTGATGTTGAGTTAGGTACAGCTGCTTTTAAGTATAAGGGGGAGCTAGCAGTTTTAATAGTGACTCGCAATATTGACAAAAGAAAAAAGATGGAGAGAAATCTAAGGGAGAGTGAAACACTATTAAGGGAGATAACTGAAAATACTTCTGATATGATTATAAAAACAGATACTGATGGTAGAATTAAATATATTACAGCTGCTCAAAAGGCGATACTTGGGTATGCTACAGATAATGTCATTGAAAGGCACGTTTTTGATTTTGTTTACAAGGATGATAAGAAAAATGTATTAAGGGAAATTAGAAAACTAATTACTTCAACTACAAATGAAAAATTCAAATGTAGATGCTTGCATGCAAATGGAGATATTGTATGGTTAGAGATTTGTGGTAGTAAATTATTAGATGATAATAATAAAGTTAAAGCCTTAATATTGTCATCAAGAGATATTACTAAGCGACTTGAAAACGAAGGGATAATGAAAGAAAATGAGGAAAAGACAAGATTTTTAAATCAAGCAATAAAATATGATAGATTTAGGACTGATTTTTTTGCGAATATATCTCATGAATTAAGAACACCGATCAATGTTATTTCTGGTACTATCCAGCTTATGGAACTTAAATTCAAGGAACTCTTTAATGGAAATGAGGGTAAAAGCAAGGAATATTTAAAAACTATGAAACAAAACTGTTATAGATTAATAAGATTGACTGACAACTTAATAGATGTAACAAAAATAGATGCGGGATATTTTGAAATTCATTTAGGTAATTGTAATATTGTTAGTATTATAGAGGAAATAACTTTGTCTGTAGCTGAGTATGTATCAAATAAAGGAATATCACTTTTATTTGATACAGAAATGGAAGAAAAAATAATAGCTTGTGATAAAGATAAAATAGAAAGAATAATGTTGAATCTCATTTCAAATGCAATAAAATTCACAAATTCAGGTGGAAATATTTTAGTATATATTTTTGAAAAAAAAGATAGTGTTGTTATCTCTGTTAAGGATACAGGTATTGGAATAGAAAAAGAAAAGCAACAATGTATTTTCGAAAGATTTATTCAAGTTGATAAGTCACTTACGAGAAATAGAGAAGGGAGTGGCATAGGATTATCTTTAGTTAAGTCGTTAGTAGAAATGCATGGAGGTAAAATGTTTTTAGAAAGCGAGATTAATATAGGAAGTAAATTTAGTTTTGAACTTCCTATAAAAAAGTTACTAGATATTGAGGAAGTTTTTGTTGATAATAATTTGAGTGTTAATAGTAATATTGAAAAGATTAAGATTGAGTTTTCAGATATATATTAATGTCTACTACCTTAGGGTTATACAGGAAACCGTGCTATAAATAGCATGGTTTTTTTTATAAGCCACCCTGCAAGGTAGGTTTTTTAAGTGAAAATCCTGTAACAGATAGTGGAATTTAAGAATTTGATTATTTTAGGTGATTAGCTTATTATATATATTGGGGTATTAGTATTTAGTGAAATTAATGCCGTGCTTAAAAAAGTATTAATTCGAAGAAAATCTTATGTTTTAAGGAGAAAATTTATGAAAGATAAAAGAATACTACTAGCGAATAGTTTATTATTAGGAGCGTTATTGTTATTTATTTCAATACCCTTAATAGCAATAAAGGTATTTAGATTACAGGGTTCTATAAGCGGGGATACCTCACTTCTACTTTCTGGAGGGTCAAGTGTTATAGCACTTGGTGGAATTGCTTTATTATATTGCAGGATTACTAAAAGAAGCTTTAATAAGGTAATGGTAATAAAGAAGATATCTCTAAAGCAAGTTTTTTTAATTATGTCTATATCAGTCGGTACTTATATTTTTGCAATAGGCGTTAATATGATAAGCATGAAGTTATTTCCCATTGCAATAAAGGATAGTATGGCAATATCTAAATTACTAAACAGTAGTTCAACATTATTAGGGTTAGTGGTGATAGTTTTGGTGCCAGCATTTTTTGAGGAAATATTTTTTAGAGGAATTTTCTTAGATGCTTATGAGGGGATAAATAAAAAAATTAAATTTTTTATAATAACTGCAATCTTTGCAACCTTTCATGGTAATGTAATGCAAATTATTTACGTAATGTTTTTAGGACTTGTTCTATTAAAGGTAAGGGAATATACAGGATCGCTTGTAGGGAGTATGACACTTCATGCAGTAAATAATGCAATATCTTTTATTTTAAGTAAAGTCGTAATGAATTATATGAAGCTTGTGAATAATGGAATAAAGAATGGTGTGATAGATCAAACACAAGTACAAGCAGCTGCGACAACTGATGCAATGAATGCTAGTTTAACTGTGATTTTACTTAGAGCTTCAATATTTTTACTAATCGGAGGATCTATATTATTTATAAACTTAAGAAAATTAAAAGAATATAAAGAGGAAAAAGATGGATCAGATCTCATTGAAGAAGAAAAGGACATTGAAGGAAAATATATAGCAAGAAAAGAAGAAATTATAGATATAGATAAAAAACAATATATTCCATTAGTTATATATTTTATTTCTATGACTGTGCTGGTTGTTCTAAGGTATTAAAGCATCTTCTGCGAAGATGCGTATCGGGGAATTTACAGCTTGACAATTTTTTTCTTTATGATAGAATATAAAAAATATAAATGTTAAATCGTATAACCCCAATAATATGGTTTGGGGGTTTCTACCAGGAACCTATAATTCCTGATTACGAAGAAGATATAACTATGTTTATCTTCTTTGTGGTCAGGATTTTTTATTTTTTGCTAATTAAATCATCTCCTGTGGAGCTGAAATGTCATTAAAATTAAAAGGAGGACAATATGGAATTTAAAAATTTACCTAAAATTGATTTACATTGTCATTTGGATGGAAGTGTAAGACCGGGAACAATAATTGATATAGCAAAAGAAGAGGGTATAAGTATTCCCTACTATGATATTGAAAATATTAGAAAAGAAGTTACAGCCCCAGCAGAATGTAAATCTCTTGATGAGTATTTAAAAAGGTTTGAAATTCCGAATTTAGTAATGCAATCAAAGGAGAGTTTAAGAAGAATTACATTTGAACTTCTTTGCGATTGTGCAAAAGAAAATGTAAAATATATTGAAGTTAGATTTGCACCACTACTTCATATAACAAAGGGTTTAAGTGTAGAAGACGTAATAGAGAGTGTAATATCTGGGATCAAATATGCAGAAGAGAAATATGATATAAAAGGAAATGTAATACTTTGCTGCATGAGATTTATGTCTATTGATAAAGCATTTGAGGTTGTAAAAGCTGGCAGAAAGTACCTCTTGAAAGGTGTAGTTGCAATAGATTTATGTGGATCTGAAGGAGAAGGCTTTTGTGAAAAATTTATAGAACCTATATCCTTAGCTAAAGAATATGGATATAGAGTAACTATCCATGCAGGTGAAACAGGAATAGGAAAAAATGTCCTTGAAGCAGTGGAACTTTTGGGGGCAGAAAGGATAGGTCATGGAGTATTTATTAAAGACTGCATTGAAGCCTATAACATTGTAAAAGATAAAGGAATTACTCTTGAAATGTGTCCAACAAGTAACATCCAGACTAAAGCAATTGATACTTTTGAAAAACACCCAATTTATGATTTTTTTAATGATGGAATAAGGGTGAGCGTCAATACTGATAATAGAACTGTATCTGACACAAATATGACTAAGGAATGCGATGTATTATTAAGAGAATTTAACATTACGTTTGAGGAATATAAACAAATTTATCTTAATAGTGTTGATGCAACATTTGCTGATTTAGAAACAAAGGAATGGTTAAGGAAATATATCTAAGTGATTAATACCCTAGTATATTAATCAAAAATTTGGTAGAATAGTATTATTATAAGTGATATTATTTAAATAAGGTTAAATACATACCAAGTGATAATCTAAATTTAGTAGAACTTAATATATGGGCGGGCAATTTGATGTGTGGAACACTAGGATATGTCAATCCTATAGATTTATTAAAAAAAGAAATGAGCGAAATAGAAGACTAGATTACAAATTAAGTTTTTTAAATAAAGAGCAGATTTCATCCCATATTTAGGGATGAAATCTACTCTTTGTTTTTAAATAAGTTTCGAATATTAATTAACTTTCACACGTGTTAGAATTATTTTACATTTATTTTTATCCCTTAATTGTATATTATACAAAATATAATACTTGGGTATTTTCTATATACTTATGTTAAACTAAAATTCACGCGAATAAATGTTAGAATAAATTCTAATATATTGGTAACTTACAAAGAGGAGGGAAGTGCGTAAACATCGGAAGAAATTATTTAAATAGGTTGGTGAGCAAATTGAAAAGAAAAAGGGTGAGAAGTAAAAGGATTTTTTTTGCAGGTATGTTATTTTCCATAGCATTTATGGGTCTTGTGAGTAGAATGGTTTATTTAATGGTTATTAATGGGCCAGATTATAAACAGCTGGCATTAAACAATTGGACAAAAACTATAAAAATAGCTCCCCAAAGGGGGGAGATTCTGAGCAGAAACGGTTCAAAATTGGCATTAAGTGCAGATGTTTACAGGGTTGATGTTGATTTAAATGTATTTAAAAGATACTTAGAAGTTAAAAAAATACCTGAAGAACAAGCCATTGAACAATTGTCGCAGAAACTGGATGTTAAAAAGAGCGAATTTGAAAAAATATTAGATAGCAAAGATGGCAATGGCAAGCTACTTAAATTTGTATCATTGAAGAGAAAGGTTGATAAGAAGGGTGCAGATGCGGTTAAAGATTTAAAATATAATGGCATAATAATTTCAAACGATGTAGAGAGAATGTATCCAAATGATAGCGTTTTATCCCAGGTTATCGGACATACCAATTTAGAGGGAAATGGAATAAGTGGAGTAGAACAGAGTTATAATAATGAATTAGCAGGTATTCCCGGGGTAAAAGTGACAGAAGTGGATAGGAATAATAATGAATTGCCCTATAAAGAAGCAACCACGGTTCAACCTGTAAATGGAAAGGATTTAACATTAACTATAGATGAACAAATTCAAAATTTAGCTGAAAAAGTAGCAAAAGAAACATTGGATGAAAATAGTGCAAAGTCTGTAAGCATAATAATTATGAATCCGCAAAATGGTGAAATTTTGGCTATGGTTAATACACCGGGATATAATCTAAATAAGCCTTATGTAGAAGGGAAAACAGATAGTGAAGTACAGGAAATATGGAAGAATAGAGCTATCAGTAATGTATTTGAGCCAGGATCAATTTTCAAGGTTATAACAGCTGCTGCTGCACTTGAAAATAACGTGGTGACGGACCAGGACCGATTTGTAAGTAATGGAAGCATTAAGGTTGGAAGTACAACATTGTATAATGATAATAAAGAAAATCATGGGGTTGAGACTTTTTCAGATATAATAAAAAATTCCGATAATGTTGGATTTGTTAACCTGGGACAAAAAATTGGAGAGGAAAATTTTTATAAATTTTTAAAGGCGGCTAACTTTGGACAGAAAACCGGTATAGATTTGCCAGGTGAAAGTACTGGCTTAATAAAGGATTTAAATAGTATTAAACCTATTGATCTTGCTACAATGGCCTATGGTCAAGGTGTAGCGGTTAGCCAAGTGCAGTATATCGCTGCCTTCAATGCAATAGCTAATGGAGGTACATGGATAAGACCCCATGTTATGAAAGAGATATCACATATGGTGGAAGATAAAAAAGTTGTGGATAAAAAATATGATAATCTTGGTGAAAAGGTTATAACCAGCAAAGAAAAAGCAGCTGAATTAAGAATGTATTTGGAAAGAGCTGTTAAGGAGGGAACTGGAAAGGATACCTATATGGAGGGGTACCGCATAGCTGGAAAGACAGGAACTGCAAATAAGGTTAACAGTACTGAAGGGGGTTACGGTTCTGGTAAATATGTAGCATCCTTTGCAGGTATGGCTCCTGCTAATAATCCAGAGGTAACATTGATAGTTACAATAGAAGAGCCAAACCCCGAAAAATATTATGCTGCCCAGACAGCAGTACCGGCAGCACGTAAGTTATTTTCAGGGTTGTTTAGAATACTTAACATGTCTACGGATAATGTGAGTGATACAAATTGATACTAAATGAAAATAAAGAGCAGATTTCAGCCCATGTTAGGGATGAGATCTGCTCTTTGTTTTTTGAATAAGTATCGAATATTAATTAACATTCACATGTGTTAGAATTATTTTGCATTTATTTTTATTCCTTCTTTTTTAGCCTTATGTTGAAAGATCAAACCTAAAATTTGCAAAGCAATTAATGGAGTTAAAGCAACCATGGCAATTACGCCAAATCCATCAATTAATACATTCGCTCCTTCAATGGCCTCAGCGGCACCTTGTGCAAAGGCTAAAATAAAAGTTGCTGCCATTGGACCAGAAGCTACACCGCCAGAGTCAAATGCTATTCCTACGAATAGTTTCGGCACAAAATATGACATAATAATTGAAATTGCGTATCCTGGTAAAAGAAAATGCCACAACTGAATCCCGGGTACAACTATTCTTAACATTGATAATGCTACTGCAAAGGCAACTCCGATAGAAAGAGTAAAAATTACTGCCTTCTTTTTTATATATCCATGAGTAACAATTTCTATCTGATCTGTAAGTACATGCACAGCCGGTTCAGCTAATATTACCACTAATCCAAGTATGAACCCAACAATGACAAGAATCCAACTACTATGTAGGGAAGCAATACTGTGTCCGACTACAGTTCCAATCTCTATAAAACCAGCATTTACTCCTGTTAAAAATAATATCAGTCCAATAAAAGAATATAGAATACCTCTCAATATCTTTGAAAATTCCTTTTTTGAAAGCTTAAATGATATTTTATTGAATATAAAAAATAATAATAATAATGGAAGCAAGGTGAAAAAAACTTCACTTATCATAGTTGGCAATTTTTCAATAAATGGATTTATAATTGAGGTTGAGCTGACAGTACTAGTGCTTAGGTCGCCAACAATTTTATCAGACTTTGACATAAGGCTCATAATAATAACGGATAAAATAGCGCCTGTGGATGCTACTGCTACTAGTCCGAAACTATCTTCTTCCGAGGATATTCCATCTTTTTTTATTGAAGACACTCCTAACGCAAGTGCTAATATAAATGGAACGGTCATTGCGCCCGTAGTAGCACCAGAAGCATCAAATGATATTGCTAAAAATTCAGAAGATGTAAATAAAGATAGAACAAAAATAATCAAATATATTGCAGTTAACATTTTCTTTAATGATTTATTATAAATTATTCTTAATAAACCTATAGATAGCATAATTGCAATACCAATAGATACAACAACTAAAATCGAAAGTTTAGTTATTGATCCCGATGTTACAGTACTAACTTGAGAAGCAAGAATTTGCAAATCTGGTTCAGCAATTGTAATAAAAAAACCGAGTATTAATCCCGAAAAAACTAAGACCAATACTTTACTGTTTTTAGCAAGAGAACTTCCCATTAAAGTACCAATAGGGGTAACTCCAGTGTCCACACCAAGTAAAAATATAGACAGTCCAAATATTATGAAAATTGCGCCTATTAAAAATCTAAGTATTAGATGTGTTTCAAGAGGGATGATTGTAAAATTCAATAGTAATACTATTAAAGTAATTGGGAGTACAGAAAATAAAACTTCTTTAAATTTTTTAATAATGATATTCAAATATAAGACACCTCCATTTAAAGTCTAAAAATTAGGATATATATTGTTATTTATTTGCGTTTAATATGTAAAAATTCAATGAAATTGTTCACTTGCTCGAGTTCTTGGTCGGTTAGATCATCAGTGCCAGTAAGGTGTACAGTGGTAATAGGAGAATGGGTGCTATCCATATATCCTGCCGCTTTCATAATATCATCGTAGGGCATCTCAAGAGCTCTTGCTATGCATTTTAATACCAGTGGTGATGGATTCTTTCTTTCTCCATTTTCAAGTCGATGTATCTCCGTATGACTTATGTCTGCAAGTGAAGCTAGCTTACGACTAGATAAATTTCTTGAAGTTCTATGTTCAAAAATAAATTTCCCAATATCGCTCACGATAATACCTCCATTAAAATAATATATTGTAAGTATAACATAATTGTAACCTAAAAGCAACAATATCATGCATTTCGGTTCTCATAGGTTCCGTAATTATTGAAGAATAGAGGGAATAAATGTTGAAATGGAAGGAAATAAATCATGAAGGATGTGGTTAATTATATATCCTTACTAACAAAGCACTGATTTACAATAAATTGGTGCTTTGTTAGTGGTTTTCCAAAAAAAACAGCGATTTGTATACGGATTGCTGTTTTTTTTTTATATAAAATATGGTATAATATAAAGTGATTGGAAATTAAGCGCGGATGAAAAAACATACGAAAAACTTGTATTTTGTATGTTTCCTGGATGATTAAGAAGGAAGGAAAAGAAAGATGATAATGCTTCAGAAAATATATAATCTTTGTGAATGTTTTGAAAAGCAAGATAGAAAAGCATGTATTGTTAAATTAATAGATAAGGGCTACAGCGAAGGGTCTGCAACAATATATTATAACATTTGGAGGAGGCATTACATGGATTCGAGTAGTAAAGATTTAATGCTTTCAGGTATTTATATAGAAACTCATAGAGTAAGAAAACTTTTAGAAGAGTGTACTTTTATGGAACGTCAAAGGTATCTTGAAGCTTTAAGTAAAGAGCAACTTGTTAGAATAGCACAGGCAGTACTCAAATAAAATTACAAAACAAATTTGTTAAATAAAAGTAATTTATTTAAAGAGTTATGGGTGTTTTTTAGTTATAATTAAATAGTGGGTAATAATTTAAAAAACTAAAGGGAGGGTTATTTACATGGATGTAGAAAAATTAACGGTAAAGGTTCAACAATCCTTAAATGAGGCTCAATTATTAGCTGTAAAAAATAATCATCAACAGGTAGATACTGTGCATTTATTTGCAGCACTTATAGCTCAAGAGGACGGTCTTATTCCTAATATATTTAGTAAAATGGGAGTGAATACAGCAAAGCTTAATGAGGAGATTAACAAAGAAATAAATAGTATGCCAAAAGTTACAGGAAGTGGTGCAGATAGTGGATCAGTTTATGCTACTAGAAGGTTTGAAGAAGTTTTTGCACGGGCCGAAGATGAAGCTAAAAAGTTTAAAGATTCTTTTATAAGTGTAGAACATGTAATGCTTGGACTTATAGATGTGAATTCTAAAGACATTCGAGATATTTTAAAGAAATTTAATATAACTAAAGAAGCTTTTTTAAATGTGTTATCGACCGTTAGGGGAAATCAGAGAGTGGAAAATGCTGATCCAGAGGGCACTTATGAGGCATTAGTGAAATATGGAACAAACCTTGTGGAACAAGCTAAAAAACATAAACTAGATCCAGTGATAGGAAGAGATGAGGAAATTAGGCGAGTTATAAGAATACTTTCTAGAAGAACTAAAAATAATCCAGTGCTTATAGGAGAACCTGGAGTAGGTAAAACTGCTATAGTAGAAGGGCTAGCTCAAAGAATTGTAAAGGGAGACGTACCAGAAGGGCTTAAAAATAAAATAATATTTTCTTTAGATATGGGAGCACTTATTGCGGGGGCCAAATTTAAAGGTGAGTTTGAAGAAAGACTTAAAGCAGTGCTTAAAGAAGTAGAAAATAGTGAAGGTAGAATAATTTTATTTATAGATGAAATTCATAATATAGTGGGAGCAGGGAAATCAGAGGGTTCTATGGATGCTGGAAACATGATAAAGCCACTGCTAGCCAGAGGAAGCCTTCATTGCATTGGGGCGACCACTTTTGATGAGTATAGGAAATATTTGGAGAAAGATAAAGCCTTAGAGCGAAGGTTCCAACCAGTAACTGTAGAAGAACCTACAGTTGAAGATTCTGTGTCAATACTTAGAGGGCTTAAAGAAAAATTTGAAATATATCATGGTATAAGGATTCATGATTCAGCCATTATTGCTGCAGCAAAGCTTTCGAATAGATATATAACGGCGAGATTTCTTCCAGATAAGGCAATAGATCTTATAGATGAAGCTTGTGCTATGATAAGGACTGATATAGATAGTATGCCTACAGATATGGACATGGCTAAACGTAAGATATTTCAGTTAGAAATTGAAAAGAAGGCTTTATCCAAAGAAAAGGATGAGGCTTCAAAGAAAAGGCTCATAATACTCGAAAAAGAGCTAAGTAATTTAAAAGATAAAGATAATGAGATGACAGCAAAATATGAGAAAGAAAAGTCTAAGATAGTTGAAATTAGAAATTTGAAAGCAGAGCTCGATGCTTCAAGGGGGGACATAGAAAAATCAGAAAGAGAATATGATTTAAATAAAGTGGCAGAGCTTAAATATGGAGTAATTCCTAAGCTAGAAGCTCAGATAAAAGAAAAAGAAAAAGAAATTCATAAAAATAATGAAACAGCCATGCTTAAAGAAGAAGTAACCGAAAATGAAATTTCACAGATAGTATCAAAGTGGACTGGTATACCTGTAACAAATCTCCAAGAAAGCGAGAGGAAGAAGCTCCTAAGACTTGAAGATGAATTATCTGAGCGGGTAATTGGTCAAAAAGAAGCAGTAACTGCAGTGTCAAATGCAGTAATAAGGGCGAGGGCCGGTATGAAGGATCCAAGAAGACCTATTGGTTCATTTATATTCCTTGGGCCTACTGGTGTCGGAAAAACTGAACTTGCTAAAACTTTAGCTAAAATTTTATTTGAGAGTGGTGAAAACATAATAAGGATAGATATGTCGGAATATATGGAGAAATATTCTGTGTCAAGACTTATAGGGGCACCACCAGGATATGTAGGTTATGAAGAGGGCGGTCAGCTTACAGAAGCTGTTAGGCGGAAACCTTATAGCGTAGTATTATTTGATGAAATAGAAAAAGCTCACGAGGATGTGTTTAACATATTTCTTCAAATACTAGACGATGGACGCCTAACTGATAATCAGGGCAAGATTGTGAATTTCAAAAACTGCATAATAATTATGACTTCAAATATCGGAAGCAACTACCTCTTGGAAAACAAAGAAAGTGGAGGCATAGAACAGCATATCCGTGATAGAGTTATGGGCGAGCTAAAATCCAAATTTAAACCGGAATTTTTAAATAGATTAGATGATATTATATTATTTAAACCATTAGAAACAAAAGAAATAGAAGGAATAGTTGATATATTCCTAGCAGATATTCAAAATAGGCTTAAAGATAAAAACATATCAATGAAAGTAACTACGGATGCTAAAGAACTTATGGCAGAAGAAGGCTACGATCCAATCTACGGTGCACGTCCGTTAAAGAGATATATTGAAAATGTTTTAGAAACATCTATTGCAAAGAAAATTATTAGGGGAGATATAAATGATGGTTCTATCATCGGTGTAGATGCAAAGGATAATCAAATTATAATAGAAAAAATTTAACTTAATAGAGCTATTAAAAGTCACTTTTCATTGAGGATTTTGACAGATAACGGTAAAAGCAAGATAATCTAAAAGATAATAATAAAAGCACTTACTTAGGTAGGTGCTTTTATTCAGGTTGTTTACAAACCCAGTATAATTTTTTTATTATACTGGGCCTTTTACATGCAATTATGCGATAGCATTTTGAGTTATGGATAAATTTAAAATAACAACTATCTTCTTAGTTAGAAAATCAAAAAACAGTAAAGATAGCAGGCTAGCTATCTTTTTCATATTCTGCACTGCTGCTGTAAGCAGACACTGCTCTTGCACATTTTCTAATCCACGCATATGGCAATAGCGAAGCCCATGCAGTTGTTTTGAATCTGCGAAGCTTCGCTCTATAGTTTCTTTTCTTCTTCTATATATATTTCTGCCTTTATCTGTTCTGGTGAACTTTACAACATCTTCTTTATACGTTTCCCAAACATGTCTTCTAATAGTTTTAAACTTGCTTTTTGCAGAAAAGCATTGAGCTCTATTTGGACATATCTCGCAATATTTTGCATTACCAACATATTCTTTATATCCTTCTCTTGTTGTCGTTTTATAATGTAAAGCCCTTAAGTCAGGGCATACGTAAATGTCCTGTTCTTTAACATATTGGAATTTATTTTTTGTGTACATTCCTTTTGTATGTGGAGACCTACGGTATCCCATTACAGATTTTAATTCCCTCTCATATAGTTCTTTACATATAAGATTTGTAGCATAACCAGCATCTGCACCAACATATTTTGTATTAAAATTAAACTTTTTTATTTGCACATCTAATCTATCGATATAAGGATCAACATCATTTATGTTTCCAGGAGTAACATACACATCAGTAATTATATTATGTCTGCTATCGACAGTTCTGTGATCTAAATATGAGAAGCCTTCCGGCTTGCCATCTCTCATCATATATCCACTGTCAGGGTCGGTTGTGCTAACTTTAGTTTCTTTTATTTTGGTGACAGGTTCTTTTTCCTTTAAAGGTTTTTTACCATGGTTTATTCTATCTTCTTCCACTGCTTTATTAAGTTCAGCTACATATTCTTTCGGCGTTTTTTCAACTTCAATTTTCACAAGCTTTCGCTTATTAGCATTTGCTTTTAGGTGTGTAGAATCTGTGTAAAGTATTTTACCGGTTACCATCTTAAGATTTATAGCCTTAAATACTACTTCGTCAAATATTTTTTGAAACACATCTGTACCTTTAAACCGTCTACGTCTATTTTGGCTAATTGTTGAATGATCTGGAATAGGATCAGTAAGACTTAGTCCTAGAAACCATCTATAAGCCACATTTACTTCAATGTCCTTTACAAGTTGTCGTTCAGATTTTATTCCAAATAAGTACCCAATAAACAGCATTTTAAAAAGTATAATAGGATCTACGCCAGGTCTTCCATTATCTAAGCAGTAATATTTTTTAGTCAGTTCTCTTATAAAAGAGAAATCCATGTATTTATCTATATTTCTCAGAATATGGTCTTTAGGAACTAAATCTTCTAAATACACCATTTCTAGTTTTTGTTGTGTGAAGTTCTTTTCATTAATCATAATAATGCCCTCCGAATTATAAAGTTTGTATACTATATATATTCGACATTGATGTCCTAAAATCCTTTTTGAATATGAAAAAAAACACTCCAATTTTAAATTAGAGTGTTTTACATTTTATGTTTGTCAACGGTCTGAATAAAAGCACTTACTTAGGTAGGTGCTTTTATTATTATTTTTATATAAAATCACTAAATATTAGGTGTCATGGCTAACAAGTGGCGGTGATAACATCTAGCATTGAAAGTTTAGTTAGTGATATAATATAACTAAAGAAGCTGATTTGTATGGTGTAGATTGAGCCAAGATTTGTGAGGGTGATTAAATGAATTTCTTAGTAAACTTAATAATAAAGACATCGGTAGATACATTATATTTGACAGGGATGATAATTCTTGTAGGATTCATCCTTGGCTTTTTAAGGGAGCATTCAATAGAAAATTTGCAAAGGAGTTTTGGGTGGAAGGCAGTTGCTATTACCGCTATTGTAGGTGTTCCCATACATGAAATTTCTCATGCTATTTTTTGTTTTCTCTTTGGGCACAAAATTACAAAAGTGGTACTAATACAAAAGAGAGACGAAAATGGTGTACTTGGGTATGTAAAGCATGCCTATAATCCTAATAGTGTATATCAACAGATAGGTAATTTTTTCATAGGCACTGCACCTATATTCGGAGGAATTGCGTCTATAATAGCTTTAATGTACGTCATAATTCCTAAGACATATAATGAATTTATAACTATATCTATTAATAATTTAAATGTAACTAAATTAAACGGTATAGCTCTGAATGGAATAATGACTTCTTATGTTAATTTAATAAAAATAATCTTTTCAATTAAGAATTTTACTAATCCCTATTTTATATTGTTTTTATTTTTAGCTATATGTATTTCATCTCATATATCGTTAAGCTCTGCGGATATTAAAGGGGCCTCTAAGGGATTATTTATAATATTCCTAATAATATTAGGTCTCAATACCCTTGGCATTGCGAGATTTGTTATGGCTGAAGATATATTGAAATATAACATTGTATTAATAGGATTTCTCATAGTATCATTGATTTTTTCAAGTATAACTTACATTGTAAGTTTACTAATATCATTAATAAAAATATAATGCAATGAAAGCACTGTTTGTTATTTAGCTAGAGCCTAGTATATTAATTAAAAATTTGATACAATAAATATAATTGTTATAAAGGATGTGAAGGTTTTGGAACTAGAGGATAAAGATAAGGATATTATAAAAGAAGTTTTAATAAAAAAAATAAAACCATTTCTTAGATATATATTTGGATCATATGCAAAAGGAACTTCACGCGCAAATAGTGATATAGACATAGCATTTTTAGGTGATGAAGCTTTTAGTGAATATGAAATATTTATGATTTCACAAGAGATTGCAAGTTTACTTAATAGAGAAATAGATCTTGTAGATTTAAGAAAATCATCTACAGTATTTAAATCACAAGTAGTAGGAACAGGTAAAACGATTTATTGTAATAATGATACGAGAAGAATGTATTTTGAAATGTATACATTTAAGGAATACGCTTTATTAAATGAAGAAAGAGCAGCTATATTGGAAAACATAAAGAAGAGAGGCAATGTGTATGGGGAATGATAGTGTAGGATGTATTTAAATGAAAATATAACCATAAAAATTCAAGAGAAAAAGGTAACAACAATGATTAAATTCATTGTTGTTACCTTTTTTCTTCTTAGTTATTTGTTTATAATTTTTGATTCACTGTATAAGAAAGATGCGACACCTTTGAATAACACAACAGTTGAGTTTTTTTTAAAATAGAGTATACTATAAAAGAGAACGGAGGTTTTCTAATGCAATATTTGAAGGAAGAGGTAAGAAATAATATAGTAGAAGAATCTCTAAAGGAATTTAAACAAAGGGGATACAAAGGCACATCAATAAGGGGGATAGCTAAGAACTCTGAAACATCAGTGGGGAATTTTTATAAATATTTTCATAGTAAAGATGATTTGTATGAAAAATTAATTGGACCTGTATATGATAGACTAATGGATTACATTAATCAGTTTAATGAAGTAGAAATAAACGAAGAAGCAGATGATATTTTTTATAAATTAATGGAAAAGATAATGGAGATATTTAAAGAAAATAGCATAGAAATTACAATATTACTTAATAAAAGCGAAGGATCCAAATATGGAAATTGTAAAAAGACCTTCGTTGAGTTCGTAACTAGAATAGTTTCAGAGAAAATGAAATATGAGCTGTCACTCCAGGGGAAAAGACTTAAAAATAATTTTATTATTTATCTTATATCATATAACCTTGTGGAGAGTATTTCTATCATTTTAAGAGAGAAAGACGACGGAGCTCAGGTGAGAAAACTTATTATTGATATAATAGATATATTTTATAAAAATATTATGAGCAAGTTAGATTGTGAAAATATAAGTTAGGAGATAAAAAATGAAGAATTTTATAGAACTAAAAAATGTGAAAAAAACTTATACCATGGGAGAAGTTATCATCAAAGCAGTAGATGATGTTTCATTTTCTATAGAAAAGGGTGAATTTGTTGTGGTTATTGGTGCTAGTGGTGCAGGTAAAACAACAATACTTAACCTTTTGGGAGGTATGGACCAGGTTACTACTGGAAATATTATTGTGGATGGCAATGATATAAGTGAATACAATAAAAAAATGCTCACAAAATATAGGCGTGACGAAATAGGATTTGTATTTCAGTTCTATAATTTAGTACAAAATTTAAATGCAATTGAGAATGTAGAGCTTGCAGTTGAAATTTGTAAAAACCCAATGAATCCTGAAGAAGTACTTAAAAATGTAGGCCTTGAAAATAGAATGCGGAATTTCCCGTCGCAGCTTTCGGGAGGAGAACAGCAAAGAGTTTCCATAGCGAGGGCCCTTGCAAAAAATCCTAAGTTACTTCTTTGTGATGAGCCTACAGGAGCACTGGATTATAATACTGGTAAGTCGATACTTAAGTTACTATCTGATACTTCAAAAAAGCATGGCATGACTGTCATAGTCATTACACATAATTCCGCTATAACCCCTATTGCTGACAAGATAATAACAGTTAAAAGTGGTAAAGTTGAAAGCGTAATGAAAAATGATAATCCAATGTCTATCGAAAGCTTGGAGTGGTAGAAGTGAAGAAAACATTTTTTAAAAATTTATTTAGAGACATAAAAAAGACACTTTCAAGGTTTTTATCTATAGTAATAATCATTGCAATGGGAGTAGCTTTTTATGCTGGAGTTCGAGCTACTAGTCCAGATATGAAAAAATCAGCGGATTTTTATTTTAATCAAACTGAGTTTATGGATTTTAAACTTATATCTACACTTGGACTTACAAAGGATGACTTAGCTGAGGTCCAAAAACTAAAAGGTGTAAAAAAGGCTGAGGGTTCATTTTCAATAGACGCAGTAGTTGAAAAAGATAAACATTCCCTGGTGATTAATGTTAATTCAATTCCTCCTGAAAGTGGCATAAATAAGATAAAAATCGTCACAGGAAGAATAGCAAAAGCTAACAATGAAGTTGTAGTGGAAGAAGGATTTTTAAAAGAAAATAAACTTAAAATAGGGGATGTTATAGAACTTAAATCAGGAAAAGATGCTTTAATAGATAATGACCTAAAAAATAGCAGATTTAAAATAGTAGGAACAGCGCTGTCACCTTTATACTTATCAGCTCAAAGACAGCTAAGTTCAGTTGGTAATGGAACTGTTCGGGGATTTATTTATATACTACCTGATGTATTTAAAAGCGATGTTTATACAGAAATATATGTAAAAGATGATAGTGAAGAATCAAAAGATAGTCTTATATTAAGAGAAGATTATAAAAAAACTTCTAACAATATGAAGCAAGATCTTAAGGATATTGGAGTTATAAGAAGTAAAGTAAGGTATTCGCAAATATTGAAAGCTACGCAAGGTAAAATAAACATAGCAGAAAATAATGATATTAAAAAACCAGAATGGTATGTTCTTGGAAGAGATGCTAATCTGGGATATGAAACATATAGACAAGATAGTGAAAGAATAGATAACATAGGCAAGGCCTTCCCACTTATATTTTTCTTAGTGGCAGCTTTAGTTAGCCTAACAACTATGACGAGAATGGTTCAAGAAAATAGAATTGAAATAGGAACTTTAAAAGCTTTAGGATATTCAAGAATGGCCATAACTACTCACTATTTAATATATGCACTTTTAGCTAGTATAACAGGTAGCATAGTAGGTGTGTCTTTCGGATTTAGACTTTTTCCTCCACTTATAATGAATGCTTATAGCTCGCTTTATTCTATTCCAAGTTCTTTAACTCCTTTTAACCCTAGTTTAGCGCTTCAATCTTCATTAATCGCTATACTATTTACAACTCTTGCAGCGGGAGCGGCGACACTTGAGGAATTAAGAGAAGCACCAGCATCTTTGATGAGACCAAAACCGCCAAAGGCTGGAAAGACTATATTACTCGAAAAAATAACTTTTATATGGAAAAAGTTGAGTTTTACAAGTAAAGTTACTGCAAGAAATATATTTAGATATAAACAAAGGTTTTTCATGACCGTAATAGGCATCGCGGTGTGTACAGGACTTATGATAACAGGATTTGGACTTAAATCAGGAATAATGGGTGCTGTGGAAAGTCAGTTTACAAATATATATAGATATGATATGCAGTCAACACTTAGGAAAGACATAGACGATAATCAAAAAGATATCACACAAAATAAAATAATGAAAGATGATAACGTAAAATCAGTTTTATTTTCATATACAAAAAATGGAACGGTGGATCTTTATAAATCTGGTAGAGAAGATGCATATTTAGTGGTTACAGAAGATAAGAAGGAACTTAATAAGTATATTAATCTTACAATGAAAGGTACAGATCTAAGCCTTAAAGAAGATGGTGTAATTATTACTGAAAAATTATCGAAACTTATGAATAAAAAAATTGGAGACATATTTGAGATAACCATAAATGATAAGGTGGTAAAAGCTAGAATCTCAGGCATAACAGAGCATTATCTGCAACATTATATTTATATAAGCTCTGATTATTATAAAAAAATAACTGGGGAAAATCTTAAATTTAATGGGTTTTATGGACTTTTAAAATCAACATCAGATAGTGCAGAAGATAACACCACAAAGGTACTAACACGGACTCAAAATATAGGATCTATAAATTACAAAAACAAAGCACATTTTGATTTTAATAAAACCACGAAGAGTATAAATTCAGTGGTGCTCGTTCTAATAGTATCCGCAGGAGTCCTTGCTTTTGTTGTAATATATAACCTTACAAATATAAATGTAAATGAAAGAAAAAGAGAGTTGTCTACAATAAAACTTTTAGGATTTTATGATAGTGAACTTGCACTATATATATACCGTGAAAATATTATATTAACGGTAATAGGAAGCCTAACTGGAATAGCTGTGGGAATACTCCTATGTGGGTTTGTAATTAACACTTCAGAGACTAATGTAATGATGTTTATGAGGAAAATTGACCCTATTTATTTTCTATATTCAGTGTTACTTACAATTTCATTTTCTATAATTGTAAATTTAGTTATGTACAGAGAATTTGGTAATATAGATATGATAGAATCACTTAAAAGTGCAGAATAACACTACTAATTCAAGTAAATGCGTTGTACTTTAGAAATATTGATATTATGAATGACATAGAAAATAATAGCTTTCTTTGTCATGGGAGGATCTGCAAATTATACTATAAAAGCTGTGAAATTAATTTCACAGCTTTTATAGATTTAGACTTCTACTGTATACATTATAGGTTGTGTAATAATAATAGAAAGATAAATACTTCCTAATATACTTCCTTGCCTAAGCGTTAACGAATCTGTACTTATAGTACTTGAAAATGAAACTAAAAGTCTTGGTATTAAGCTCAATTTTCTTGGCTTTTTTCTAAATATATACCTATTAAAAATTCAAATAAAATTAAAATATTAGAATAGAAGGAAGTTGCTAATTTATTACGATCATCCATAGTATTCATATCATATAATTTAAAGTTTATATCTGATATTTTAGCTAATGTATTATCTACATCTCCTGTAAAGGAAACTATTTTTATCCCGTTTTTTTTAGCTGATTCAGAAACTTTTACTAAAAAGTCTGTTTCCCCTGACTTTGAGACACTTATAAATAGCTTTGCTTTAATGGCATTTACATCATAGCTTTCATAAGATTCAGAAAAAATACAATTAAAACCAAGAACTAATAATTTTCTAGTAATATATTTTGCAATAGATTCTGAAAATCCTTGTCCACAGGTATATATGATTTGACCTTTATTTTCCATTAATAAATCTATAAAGTCACTTATTTTTTTAGATTCTATCAATGATAACAATTCTTCTAAGTCCACGCCATAGTATTTATTATTTTTTTGCCCTGAAAAATGCGATTTTTTATCTTTCAATGTAAAATTCAAATTATAATACATATCTAAAAATCCGGAATAACCTATTTTTTTTGCTAGATTCATAATAGTAGTAGTAGATGTATAATTTTCCTTTGCTATACCTCTTACCCCTATTTCTTTAACATTCTCTATATTATTTATAATATAAATTAATATGTTTTCATCTGTACCACTTAACTGATATTTATCCACCATTTTGCTAATATCTAAGTTCATGCGTTTTTCACCTACTATAAATATTATATAATTTGTTTAATAAATGTTGTATTATTTTCACTACTATATTATACCTTATATTCTGGACAATAAATTAAGAAATTTCTACATTTAATTTTATAGATTTTTTTACTTGCATATTTAATAATTAAACAAAGTTAAATATCCCCACAACATGCCAACGGGAGACTTTCTGTAGTAAATGTAGTTGAATTCTAATTATCTCACAAAATAATTAAAAATAAAAAAGAGACTGCCCAAAATAGATCTAAAATCTATTTTTAAGACAGTCCCAACTTTTAAAACACTAAATTATATTCACTTCAACAACTATTTTAATTCAGGCCAATATTCTTTGTTTACTTTAATTAAATCATCTAAAATATTCTTAGCAACACTTGCACTAGGTACAGTTTTAGAAAGTGTAATAGCTTGCCACAATTTTAGATAGGATTTCTCTATCCAAGCTTCAACTACTAATTTTTCTACAGAAACTTGTTGCTGCATTAATCCCTTCTGGAATTGGGGGATTTTTCCTACTACTAATGGTTCTGGTCCATTGCTTCCAACCATACAAGGTATTTCAACCATAGCTGTTGGATCAAAGTTTTCAATGGCACCATTATTCTCTACAATTAATAGCATTCTTTCCTGTGAATTATATGCTATAGCTGTTGCTAGATCAACTATATATGATGCATGATCATCGACATGCAATTCACATCCTTGTGTAGATTGTTGTTCAATAATTTTTCTACACTCACCAAACACAAACTTTTCTCTTCCATCCATTACTTCATTAGCTCTTGTATATTCTTTATTTGAATGTTTAACAACATAATCCTGAAATAAATAATATTTTAAATAAGTATTAGGCAACGTATTTGGGTCTAATGCATATACATCTTTTGCTTTTGCAAAGGTATCGTACCAACTTGTCTCAGTTTCTTGAGTACCTCCTTCACCAATTATATAACCATATTTAGCAACATGTTCTTTTATTTTTGGCATTAAGTCATTTCCAGCAGTATCGCGTATGTCTGTCCACCAACCAAAATGATTAAGACCATAATAGCGAACTTTCATATCTTTTCTAGATTTTAGTCCTAAAATTTCAGCCATGCGTACTTCTGTACCTATTGGCATATCACATATGTTTAATATCTTCGAATTAGGCCTTAATTTTCTGGTTGCTTCTGCAACTATTGCTGCGGGGTTGGAGTAGTTTAACATCCATGCATCTGGTGAATATTTCTCCATATAGTCAAGTATTTCAATAACTCCACCAATGGATCTCATTCCATAAGAAATACCTCCTGGACCACAAGTTTCTTGTCCAAGTACATCATACTTCAATGGGATTTTCTCATCTAATTCACGCATTGCATATTTACCTACTCTTATATGGGCCATAACAAAGTCTGTATCTGTAAATGCTTCTTTTGGATCTGTTGTTACAGTAAATTCAATTTCTGGTGCTTTCTCCTTCAAAACAACAGCACATGCTCCAGCCACTATTGCCTGTCTTTCCTTATCGTTGTCATATAATGTTAGTTTTCTTATAGGAAACTTATCTAAGTTGTCTAAAAGCATTAATATTATTCCAGGTGTAAATGTACTTCCACCACCAGCTATTGTTACTGAAAATTTACTCATTTTTATTCCTTCTTTCTAATTTTATATATAATCTATAAATAGGTGAATTATATTCCGTTTATTTACCTATCCACAGTATTTAACTCCATGATTATTTACAGAAAAATTTTTTTAAACACTAAGATATTTATCAATGTCACTTCTTACTCCACTTACTTTAGGTCCATATATAACTTGAATGTTACTACCATGTTTTATTACACCTAAAGCTCCTGTGGATTTCAAAACTACTTCATCAACTTTATCGGCCTCTGTTATTTTTATCCTTAAACGAGAAAAGCAATTATCCACAGTTTCTATATTTTTCTTTCCTCCAAGAGCTCCCACTATTACTGATGATAAATCAGCACCTTGGGTTTTAACTTCTGCTTCATGCAATGAACTAGTACTAACCTTATCTTTATAATCTTTTTTAGTATATAATTTCACTTCACTATCTTCTCTACCTGGAGTTTTTAGATTAAACTTGATAATTAAAAAATTAAATAAAAAGTAAAATGCGATTAGTTCAACTAAACCTACGCCTATAGCTATAGGCCATCTAGTCCTACTAATTCCGGCTGGTAAATTATATGTTAAGAAATCTATAATACCACCTGCTGAATAAGTTCTAACTCCAAGTGCTACTACAATAGTTTGAAATATCCCATCAAATACAGAGTAAGCTACCCATAAAGCTGGTGCTATAAATAAAAATGTAAATTCTAAAGGTTCTGTAATACCAACCAAAACTGATGTTGCTACTGCTGGTATTAAAATAGCCTTTAATTTAACCTTATTCTCTGGTTTAGCTGTTTTGTAAAATGCTAAAGCTGCTCCTACTAAACCAAACATTTTAACCATACCATACTGTAAATATTTTGCAGAAGGATCAAAAACTTTTATTGATGGATCTGTTAACTGTGCTAAAAAAATATTATAAGCTCCAAAAACTGTTTTCCCACCGATTTCTAATGTTCCACCAATATTAGAGTAAGAAAATGGAGTCCATATCAAGTGATGTAATCCGGTTGGAATTAACACTCTATTTAAAAATCCATATAAGAATACACCAACATAACCTGATACATTTATAAAACCTGTTAGACCACTGATACTGATTGCAATAACGGGCCAAACATAGCTAAATGCTATCCCAAGGATTAGTAAAATAGGTACTAAAACTAAAAGAACTAATTTTGTGTTTCCATAAAACGCAAATGCACCTGGAAATTCTTTATTACTAAATTTATTATGAGTAAGTGCTACTACTACACCAAGAATTATTCCTAAGAAAACACCCATATCTATTACTTGAAATCCCAAAATTATAGTTTGACCTGTCCCATATAAATCTGAAGCGGTTTTGTAATTTACTAATTTTCCTGTTAAAGTAAGCCACTCATTATTAGCTCCTAAAAATATTAAAAATGAAAGTAATGCCACAAGAGCCGCTTCTGCTTTTTTGTCTTTTGCCATACCCATAGAAATACCAACGCAGAAGAGGATGCATAAATTATTCATAATAGGCCAAAGACCACTTGCAATATATTTTCCAACATTTATTAGAGAACTACCATTTCCAACAATTGTCGGGTTACTTAATATAGAGGACAATGCAATAATTATACCAACAATAGGTAAAAACAATACTGGAACTACTATAGCTCTTGCAAAAACTTGCATTCCACTTACTATTTTTTCTTTCATTTGAAAATTCTCCTTTTCAATTTTATTGAAAGCTTTTGAATGTAATCGTTTACTTCTTGTATATGTCGTCTAACTTTTGTAACGATTTGTTATTACTTACATTTTAACAAATTTTTGTATGAATTTAAACAGGCAAGCCCCATTAAAAAACAGGTTAAGTCAATTGATAACCTGTTTTTTATACAAATATAAAAATATGCCCGGGAAATAATTTGTGATTTTCCATGGGCCTTTTTTCTTTGCGTTAAATTATATTTTGAGTTATCTTCAATTTAAAAAAGCTTGATCTGCAGCAGGGATAATTTATCTCAATGTTTGGAAGTATATATAGGAAAACCTAAAAAAAACGGTAGAGACTTATAAATAAAAATTAAGTTAAAAGGTGTGGTGCATTAGAATGATGTTTTTAGACAGAAAAGATGCAGGGGAAAAGCTAACTGATAGTCTTGAAAAATTTAAAGATGAAGATGTAATTGTACTTGCGGTGCCAAGAGGTGGACTCGAAATAGCTTATGATACAGTAAAAAGATTTGGGTTTAAATGGGATTTGATTATTCCAAGAAAAATAGGGGCACCACATAACAAGGAGTTTGCAATAGGTGCAGTGTCTGTGGATGGTAGTTATTTTATAAATAATCATTACGTGAAAATGATTGGTATATCACAAGAGTATATCGAGAAGGAAGTTTTAGAGCAAACAAAAGAAATTAAAAGAAGAATGAAAGAGTACCGTGCAAAGGATACATTTCCTGAGGTTAAAGATAAAACAGTTATAATTATTGATGATGGGATTGCTACGGGATTTACTATCCTGGCTGTAATAAAATCTGTTAAAAAGCAAGGAGCTAAAAAAATCATTCTAGCTATTCCTGTAGGTCCTATGGAAGTTATTGAAGAATTCAAAGAACTTGTAGATGAGGTAATATGCCTATATATACCAGATGAATTTTATGCAGTAGGTTCATATTATAAGGATTTTAAGCAAGTTATAGATGAAGAAGTATTTAAAATCATGAATGAATTGAGGGGATAAATTATGGAGTATAAGCTTGTTGCGGTAGATATGGATGGAACCCTCCTTACTCCACAATTAGAGATATCAAAGAAGACTGTAGAAACTATAAATAGGGTTATAGAAAAAGGTGTTGTATTCACTCTTTCAACAGGACGAATGTATCTTGCAGCTATGCCATTTGCAAATATGCTTAATCTAGATGTTCCTATAATAACTTGTAATGGAGCCCTTATTAAATGTTCTAAAACAGGAAAAGTATACGACGCAAAGATAATTGATAAAGAATATTCATCAAAAATTATAAGTTACTGTGAGGAAGCTGGTTTATCAGTAAGTATTTATAGAGAAGACGATATATATGTTAAGAAAAATAGTGAAAATCTAGATATACACATACAACTAGATCATGCAAAACCACAAATTGTAAACGATTTTGATTCACTTTTAGAGGGTTCAATTATTAAAATAATGTTTAATAGTAGTAATAAATATAATCTAGAACAGCATACACGAAAACTATTTGAATTATATAAGGAAAAATTAAATTTCTACTTTTCATTACCCCATTTTGTTGAGATTGTTAACAAAGAAGCAAATAAGAGTAATGCTCTACAGAATTTAGCACTTAAATTTAATATAAAAAGGGAAGAAACAATTGCTATAGGAGACAACTTTAATGATATGGATATGATAGAATATGCAGGACTTGGAGTTGCAATGGGAAATGCTCCAGATTATTTAAAAGATGCGGCTGATTTTGTAACCCATTCTAATGATGAAGATGGAGTGAGGCATGTTTTAGAAAACTTTATACTAAAATAAATAGATAGCTGTAATTATACCGTGACGTTTAAGGGTAGTCATGACTAGTATAAATAAACGCATTATGCTTCAAAATGTACAATAGCGTTTTTGCTTATGCAATTGAATAATATATAGTATAATATAAACTATATATTATTCAACGAGAGAAACTTTTTTTAAGGGGGAATTTATCTTATGAATAAACAACAATTTGGAGTTATAGGCGTTGGTGTTATGGGTAAAAATTTAGCAATAAACGTTGAAAGCAGGGGAATATCTGTTTCAGTTTATGATCGAAGTAAAATTGCCACAGATAAGTTATTAATAGAGGTGAAAGAAAAAAATATTGTGGGAACATACTCTATAGAAGAGTTTGTGAACTCTATTGAAATTCCGAGAAAAATATTAATTATGATTAAAGCAGGAAAGCCTGTGGATGAAGCAATAGAAGAATTAATACCATATATATCAAAGGGTGACATAATAATTGATGGCGGCAATTCATATTTTATGGATACAATACGTAGAAGTAAGAAACTTGAAGATTTGGGTTTTAAATTTATAGGGGCAGGAGTTTCAGGAGGAGAAAAAGGGGCTTTAAAAGGCCCAGCGATTATGCCAGGAGGCCAGATTGATGCTTATAAAATAGTAGAACCAATTTTAACAGCTATATCTGCAAAAGTAGATGGAGAATCGTGTTGTACTTACATTGGAGCAAATGGGGCAGGACATTATGTAAAGATGGTTCATAATGGTATTGAGTATGCAGACATGCAGCTTATTTGTGAAGCTTATGCACTTTTAAAAGGAGTTCTTGGACTTTCTAATGATAAAATTCATGATGTGTTTGCGCAGTGGAATAAAGGTGAGCTGAATGGTTATTTAATGGAAATAACTAGTGAAATATTTGCACAAAAAGATAATGAGTCCGGAAAGCACATGGTTGATATTATTTTAGATAAAGCAGGCCAAAAGGGAACCGGGAAATGGACGAGTCAAAGCGCTCTAGATTTAGCGCTGCCAATACCTACAATAACAGAGGCTGTTTTTGCACGTTGCATTTCGAAAGTAAAAGATGAACGAGTGTTGGCAAGTGATATACTAAAAGGGCCAGATGAATTATTTGAAGGGGATATAAATGAGTTTATAGAATCAGTAAGAAGAACTCTTTATACAAGTAAAATATGTTCATATGCACAGGGATTCGCGCTTATGAAAGCTGCAGCAGTAGAATATAACTGGGACCTTAAATATGGCGAAATTGCTAAAATATTTAGAGGTGGGTGTATTATTCGCGCTCAGTTCCTTAACAAGATTAACGTTGCCTATGAAAATGATGCTAATATTAAAAATCTAATGTTAGATTCTTATTTCAAAAATATCCTTAGTAGTTATCAAAAGGATTGGCGATTTGTAGTATCCACAGCTGTAAATTTAGGTGTGCCAGTTCCAGGGTTTTCTAGTGCAATAATGTATTATGATAGTTATAGAAGCGCAAATCTCCCAGCAAATTTACTTCAGGCACAGAGAGATTATTTTGGTGCCCATACATTTGAAAGAGTTGATAAAGAAGGGACATTCCATCATGAATGGGTAAGTGAAACTAAATAATAAATATCAAAACCTGTAGTTTATATTTTAGACTGCAGGTTTGTTTTGTTAAAACGATATAATGCCTAGCACTTTATATGTACCGTAAAAATATTATATTAACGGTAATAGGAGGTTTAATTGAAGGACTGCCTTAAAAACAATAGAAAAGGCAGTCCATTTTTCTGTTGTTTTTATGAATATGTTCAAAAACATTCCGCATGCCAGTATATTACATTTTACAAGAAATTTCAACTAAATTCTCAAAGAACTACTTATAAATTGGTAGATATAAGACTTTGGGATAGGAATTTAAAGTAATTATATTGACAAAGCTATCCAAATATGTAAAAATGAATATGGAAGTTTACAAAATAAGCATATGGAGGATAAAAATGTCGAAAAAAGTTTTAAAAACTTTTTAGCAAAATTAGTTATTTTAACTTTTGAGATCATTTTATTTCCAACAATAATAACATTTGCTGCAAATTCTGAAATACCGGGAATTTCAACCTTATCCGCAAATCAAGGGGGCGCAGATGTTGATGGCAAGTATGATATTTTCATAAATTTGTGGTATGGCAATCTTATTATACGAGGGGGATTATTAATGAAAGGAACTAAAATTATTTCATGTATAACTATGGCAGCACTGATGGTCATAGCTGTAGGGATAACAACAAATGTGAAAGCTGAAACGATTAAAGAAATTAAGCCGGTAACAGAAATGGCTCACAAGAATGTAGTTACATATTTCCCTAATTGGGCAATGTACAACTCTGCTCATCAATCAATGGAACCGAAGGATATACCATGGACAAAAGTTAATGTAATTAATCATTCATTTTTCTCAATAAATAAAGATTTTAAAATCACTTCAATAGATACTTATGCGGACTATGAGAAGACAATGGAGCATTCAGGAGGGTGGGATTCTCCACTAAAAGGATGTTTAGGAGAGTATAAGTATTATAAAGGCATATATCCAGATAAGAAGATACTTATTTCTGTTGGTGGTTGGACACGAGGAGAAAATTTTCATGCAATGGCTATGACGGCAGAAACTAGAAAAGTATTTACAGATAGTGTTGTTGAATTTTTAAAGCAGTATCCATTTATAGATGGTATCGATATAGATTGGGAATATCCAGGTGTAGATAGAAAGGCAGAACCAAATGATCAATACGATAAAGGATGTCCAGGTGGGCCAGAGGATAAAGTCAACTATACATTACTATTGAAAGATATAAGGGATGCATACAATGCAAATGGATTATCAGGTAAAATGTTAACTGTAGCAGCTGGAGCAGGCTATGATAAGATGGCATTAGTAGAACCATCTAAATATGAACAATATCTTGATTACATGAATGTTATGACTTATGACATTCATGGTGCATGGGAACTAACTACGAATCATCAGGCAGCATTATATGTTAACCCTGAGGATCCATCAGGTACAACCCCAACAGATTTGAAGAATAAATATAATTCAGATTATGCAATGAAGGCTTATAGAGATATTTATAAAATTTCTCCATCAAAGCTTAATATGGGATCACCATTATATTCAAGAGGTTGGAAAGGTGTTAAACCAGGACCAAACGGAGATGGGTTATATCAAAGTGCAACTGGAGCTTCTGCGGGATCTTTAGATAATGCATCCTCACCAGGTGGACAAGAACCATGGTTTATATTAAAGCAACTAGAAACTACCCCAGGTTGGAATAAATACTATGATACTAAAGCAAATGCAGTATATTTATATAATGCATCAAAGGGTGAATTTTTAACTTATGAAGATGAAAAGACATTAAGTGATAGATGTGATTATGTAAATGCCAATGGCTATGGTGGAGTATTTATTTGGGATGCTTCTGATGATGATTTATCAAAAGGATCTCCAATGACAACCATAGCATGGAATAAAATGAGTACCCCCGTAGTAAATAAACTACAAGCAGCAACTTTAACAGCAGGAGCGGTAAGCAATGGAGCATATAAACTAACAGCAATAGTCCCAGCTAATAATACAGCAACTTCATATACTATAATGGAAGGTGCGAAGACTATAACAAATGGTACATTAGTAGCAGGACAAACTACAACACAAACAATAGTATATGATAGCACAGGTAAGGAACCAGGAACGTATGATTACATAGTAGAACTTTCTGATGGAACAAAAAGCATTACATCAAATCAAGTAACTGTAATAGTGCTACCACCAGTAGTAAATAAACTACAAGCAGCAACTTTAACAGCAGGAGCGGTAAGCAATGGAGCATATAAACTAACAGCAACAGTCCCAATTAATAATACAGCAACTTCATATGCTGTAATGGAAGGTACGAAGCAATTAACAACGGGTAAATTAGTAGTAGGACAAACTACAACACAAGCAATAGTATATGATAGTACAGATAAGGCACCAGGTACTTATGATTATACAGTAGTAGTAACCGATGGAACATCATCACTTATATCAAATAAAGTATCAGTAACCGTTCCAAAAGTAGTGGGCAAATTGCCAGCTAAACCAAGCTTAACTCAAGATAACTGGGATAGTAGTTCAGATTATAAAATAATTATGAACATGTGGTGGGGAGAAAATGGTACTTCTTGGAGGCTATATGAGAATGGAGTACTAATTTCAACTAAACCATTAGTAGCAAGTGTCTTAAATGCCCAAACAGATTCCGTATCATTTAAAGGGAAAGCAAGAGGAACTTATGTGTATAAGGCAGAACTTGTTAATGATGCAGGTATTACAGTATCTGATGAATTCAACTATACTGTAAGATAGTAAATAGTCAATCTAGGTTATTCCTTAAAATTAGCAGTTATATCATAAAGTACAGTAGCGGATTTATGACAACAAAAACAGCATAATTATTAAAGGGACTGCCTTAAAAACAATAGAAAAGGCAGTCCCTTTTCTATTAACAAGTGGGTCGAATTGAATCCAACTAAGACAACTAGTTACAAAATATGTTAGGAGGATTATTAATGAAAGGAACTAAAATTATTTCATGTATAACTATGGCAGCTCTAATGGTGATCATAGCTGTAGGGATAACATCAAATGTAGAGGCTAAAACGATTAAAGAAATTAAGTCAGTAATAGTGCCTGTAGTAAAACCAATCTCTGGTTCAAAACTACTTGTAGGGTATTGGCATAACTTTGATAATGGAACAGGGATAGTTAAACTTAGAGATGTTTCAACTAAATGGGATGTTTTAAATATATCTTTTGGTGAAACAAATGTAGATCGGGCTGTAGTTGAGTTTTCGCCTTGCTATGGCACAGAGGCAGAATTTAAGTCTGACATCGCATATTTGCAAAGCAAGGGAAAGAAGGTTGTGCTTTCAATAGGTGGACAAAATGGTGTAGTGCTAGTACCAGATGCTACTGCAAAACAAAAATTTATTAATTCTGTGGAGGCCGTAATAGATAAATATGGTTTTGATGGAGTTGATGTTGATCTAGAGTCAGGCATTTCGATGAATGCTGGAGATACTGACTTTAAAAATCCAAGCACACCACAAATTGTAAATCTTATTACGGGATTAAGAACTATTTTAGATTATTATGGTCCTAATTTTATATTAAGTATGGCGCCTGAAACTGCATACGTTCAAGGTGGTTATAGTTCTTATGGAAACATATGGGGTGCTTACTTGCCAATTATTTATGGTGTAAAAGATAAATTAACTTATATTCATGTGCAACATTACAATGCTGGTAGTGGAGCTGGAATGGATGGTTTAAATTATAATCAAGGTACAGCTGACTATGAAGTAGCTATGGCAGATATGTTACTTCACGGATTTCCAATAGGCGGGAATTCTAGTAATGTATTTCCAGCATTAAGAGAAGAACAAGTGATGATAGGATTGCCAGCATGCTCATTAGCAGCTCCGAGCGGTGGATACATAAATCCTACAGAAATGAAAAAGGCATTAGATTATATAATGAAAGGAATTCCTTTTGGGGGTAAATATAAAATTTCAAACGCAAAGGGCTATCCAGGATTTCGAGGTTTAATGTCTTGGTCAGTCAATTGGGATGCTAAAAGTAATTATGAGTTTTCAACTAATTATCGTGCATATTTTGACGAAATAGTTAACCCAGTTTATTCATTAAAGGAAGCAATTATTTCATCAAGTGCAGTAGCTAATGGTAGCTTTACATTGATGGCTGAAGTACCAGGATATAATACTGCTAGTTCTTATAAATTTATAGATAATATAGGAGTAATTACAAGTGGTAAAATAACGCCTCAAACTTCAGAAGTAACATTAACTCAGCAAGTTGCTAATAAAAAACCCGGAACGTATGATTACACAATAGAACTTTCTGATGGAACAAAAACAATTACATCAAATCAAGTAACTGTAATAGTGCTGCCGGAAGTAGTAAATAAACTACAAGCAGCAACTTTAACAGCTGGAGCGGTAAGCGATGGAGCATATAAACTAACAGCAATAGTTCCAACTAATAATACCGCAACTTCATATGCTGTAATGGAAGGTACGAAGCAGTTAACAACGGGTAAATTAGTAGCAGGACAAGCTACAATACAAACAATAGTATATGATAGTACAGATAAGGCACCAGGTACTTATGGTTATACAGTAGTAGTAACCGATGGAACATCATCACTTATATCAAATAAAGTATCAGTAACCGTTCCAAAAGTAGTAGGCAAATTGCCAGCTAAACCAAGCTTAACTCAAGATAACTGGGATAGTAGTTCAGATTATAAAATAATTATGAACATGTGGTGGGGAGAAAATGGTACTTCTTGGAGGCTATATGAGAATGGAGTACTAATTTCAACGAAACCATTAGTAGTAAATGGTTCAAATGCCCAAACGGATTCCGTATCATTTAAAGGAAAAGCAGGAGGAACCTATGTGTATAAGGCAGAACTTGTTAATGATGCAGGTGCTACAGTATCTGATGCATTAAACTATACTGTATCAAATGGTAAATAGTCACAAAATCCCTCTATAATCTTTGATTTAGGGGAGAGGTTCACAAATATAATACATGTTCGCAATTATCACATTAAAGTTATATATGTATATAATAGTATATATATATTTTTTTATATTTTAATAATTTGAATACAAAAGATTATAATATAAGAAGGGGGAATCGGCATGTATTTGATCCCATTGCCACGGAAAGTCATAGAACGCGAAGGATTATTTTTGATAGGCCACAATACTGCCATTGTGTTAGATGTGGCATTGGATGATAACGATTTGGAAACGGCGAAGATGTTACAGCAGGAAATTAAAAAGGTTATCGCAATTACGCTTCCTATTAAAAAAGTGTTACGGAGTGCAGGGGATCTTTATGAAAACTGCATTTGCTTTCAATATGACAATATAGATACAAGAAAAGAAGCTTATATGCTGAGTGTGAGATCAAATAAAATTACAATTACCGCCTGTTCAAGCCGCGGATTCCTGTATGGAGTAGCTACGCTAATTCAGCTATGTAAGATATCACGTGCGGAAATTGGATGCACAGATATTGAAGATGAACCATCTTATTCAAACAGAGGATATATGCTTGATGTTAGCCGCGGAAGGGTGCCTACTATGAACAGTCTGAAAGTGCTGGTTGATCGGTTGTCCTTGTATAAAATCAATCAACTTCAACTGTATATGGAAAACTGTTTACGACTAGATGGATTTGAGGAAATTTGGTCGCAGACTGATCCTTTTACTCCGGAAGAAATTTTGGAACTAGATTCTTACTGCAATAAAAGAGGCATTGAACTGGTACCTTGCATAGCATCATTTGGACATTTGTATGATTTACTCCGTTCAGAGAGCTTTGGTAAATACAGAGAAATGAATACCGGTCAGGGTGAGGCATTTACTTGGTATAACCGTATGAGATACCATATCATTAATGTGTCTGACCCCGATAGTTTTGCTCTTATCACAGGAATTCTTGACCAATACATGCCATTGTTTCGCAGTGATAAAATAAACATTTGTTGCGATGAAACATTTGATTTGGGTAAGGGGAAGAGTGCTCCTATGGCAAAGGGAATGGTTTACGGAGAGATGTATCTTTCTTATGTGAATAGGTTAGTGGAATATCTTCAAAGTAAGGGAAAAAAGGTAATGATTTGGGGTGATATTCTGCAGAATCATCACGAACAGATGGGTAAACTTAATTCGCAAGTTACTTGCCTTAACTGGTATTACAATTATGGTGCTAAGGAAGAAGTTGTTAAAATTTTTGCAGATATCGGTTTGAAGCAATATGTATGTCCTAGTGTATCAGGTTACAGTAGGTTGGTGAATGCATATGACATGAGTTTTACTAATATAAGAGAGATGGCAAAGTTAGGTAATCAGTATCATGCGGTGGGATTTTTGAATACAGACTGGGGAGATTGTGGACATATTAATATGCCGGCGCTTGCCATTCCCTGCATGATTTATGGCGCAGCACAGGGTTGGAACGTTGAGGACGACAGGGATTTTAGCACCATAGACAAGGCTATTTCACTGGTTGAATATGAAGATCGCGGGAAAAATCTGGTAGGGCTGTTACGTGAACTTTCTCGTCAAGATATAATTACTTTTAACGATATGGCATTTTTCAGGGATTATAAGGTGTACAACCAGACCTACAATGATCGTGGAACCTCGCTATATGAAAAAGCTAAAAATGAAATGATGTTGGTTTCAGAGAATCAGCTTAAGGGTGCAGTTACCAAATGCAGCGAAATCATAAATTTCCTTAAACAAAATGATAGTGGTTCATATGCAGAACGCCAAGAAGAAATGCTAGAGTATTACCTTGCTGCTCGTGGTGTAGCACTTATGCAGGAGTTGACGCTGATAATTAAAAAGCGTGAGTATGCTCAGGATGTACAGCCACTGGATACTCCTTATGAATTGGCTAGTAAGCTAGAATATTGGCTGATGGATTACTGTACGGAGTGGAGGACTGTCAGCCGCGAGAGTGAATTGTATCGAATAAAAGAATTTGTTTGGCAAATCTGCTCCATCCTGCGAAAATACGATACAAAGTTACACAGTTGATGATAGATTCAAACAGAGCGATGATTCTTCAAAAATCATATAATAAAAGCTGTGAAATTAATTTCACAGCTTTTATTATATAATCATCTTCTGAAATGTCATTCTATAAGAACTGTTTCCTATTATTGTATAAAGACTTATAACCTAAGTTTAGGGATAAAAAAACTGTTATACAAACAGAAGTACAAACTGCAATCATAATGGCTATTTGGTACATAATCGCTGTGGTAGGTAGTGTACCTGACAACATCTGTCCTGTCATCATTCCCGGTAAAAAAATTATTCCCATTCCTAGCATGGAATTCATTGTAGGAATTAAGGCGGTTTCTAAAGCATTATTAGCAAAAGGCTTTAAAATATCTCTAGGCTCCACTCCTAAATTGAGTAAAGTATTAATTTTATTTTTTTCTTTGCTTATATCATCCATAAAGGTTTTTATTGCAATGTTTACTCCCGTCATAGAGTTACCAATAATCATACCAGCTAAAGGTATAGTGTATTGAGGGTTGAATATGGATTTACCAACAACTATAGTTACAAAAAAGACTAGAATAAAAAGTCCCGAAAATGTTAAAGAAGCTCCTATTGCAATTTTGAAATTTTGATTTAAGTCTTTTTTACTTTTAATTACTCTATCAATAGAAAATACTATCATAATTACTAAAAAAATTATAGTAAATATAGGCTTTGGATTACTAAAGACATATTGAAGTATATAACCCACAATTACAAGTTGAACTGTCATTCTTAAACTTGCAACTATAAGAAGTTTTGTTTGATTAACCTTTGATTTTTTCATAATTATGAGCACTATAATTAGAAGTAAATAAATAAGTGAAAATTGGAAAATACTTAGCTGTACTGCTCCTTTCATATTTATGCCTCCTTAACTATTTCAACTTTATTTTCACAAAACTCATCAACAATAGTTTTATTGTGGCTTACAATTACAATTTCAATGTTTTTTGCTTTGCAGAAATTTATTATATTTATCATCATTTCATGACTGTTTTTTTCATCTAATGCTGAAGTTGGCTCGTCGAGTAATATAATCTCAGGACATAATGATAAAAAAATTGATATATAAACTCTTTGACGTTCTCCACCAGAAAGGGTAGATGTATTTTGGTCAAGTGGAACATTTACGCAGCAAAGATCGGTAATGTAGATAATATATTCTAAGCTAGGCATAGTTTTTTGTCTTAGTGAATAAAAGGTTTTAAAATTGTCTATTATGCTTTCATCAAATAGGAAAACATCCTGAGAAACTAGGCTTACTTCACGTCTTAGAGCAATAGGGTCATATGCACCAATTGGTGTACCTTTATATAATAATTCACCAGATATTGGAGTTATAGATTGGTTTAACAGTTTTAAAAAAGTGCTTTTGCCACATCCACTTTCCCCAACGATAAAATTAATCATTCCCTTTTGAACTTTTACGTCATTATAAGTTAAATTGGATTTGTAAATAAGATTGCTTGCTTGAAATAATAATTCATTCATTTAAAATGACCTCCAAAAAAATAATATCTAAAATAGATATACAAATTCGATAACAAGTTTATCAATTAAGAATATCACTGGATAAAATTAAATGCAACAATATACAAAGTGACCTTCTGATACTTCTACCAACTGACCTTTTTCTTCTAAATGAACATCTACAATCGGATTATACTTGATACGGGCTCTATTTTCTGCACAAGCTGGATCAGGGACAAGCATTGATGAAAACAGTGCCTTAGTATAAGGATGAATTGGATTGCGATATAATTCGCAAGTTTCAGCGAGTTCAACAATTTTTCCATGATACATAACCCCTACTCGGTTGCAGACATACCTTACCATTGATAAATCATGTGAAATAAATAAACACGTCATACCATTTTCTCTTTGAAGCTTTTTAAATAAATTGATAATTTGAGCTTGAATTGAAACATCTAAAGATGCAATTGGTTCATCAGCAATGATGAATTCCGGATCAAGACTAAGCGCTCGTGCAATTCCTACACGTTGTCTCTGTCCACCTGAGCATTCAAATGGATAATAGTCTTTATAGATTTTATCAAGGCCTACCAAGTTCATAAGCTTATAAACTTTATCCATGCGTTCTTCTTTCTCCTTATACACTTTTTGGATTATAAGAGGTTCCTCAATAATTTCTTTTATAGTCATCCGTGAATTTAGAGATGATGTTGAATCTTGAAATATAATTTGCATATTTCTATTTATAAGTCTCTTTTGAGCTCTGTAAATTTTAGGATCTGATATAAGATTTCCCCTATAATAGATTTCTCCCTCTGTTGGATTATGGATATTAATAATGCTTCTGCCAGTAGTTGATTTACCGGAACCGGATTCACCCACCAAGCCAAATATTTCTCCTTTATAAATTCCAAAAGATATATCATCAACTGCTTTAATTAAAGTATTTCTATCTAATTTGAAATATTGCTTTAAATTTCTCACTTCCAATATTTTTTCGGTTTTCATTTCATATCACTCCACATTTCTCAAATTTAATGGCGGATTTATTTTTGGCGCATCTTTGTGTAAAAGCCAAGTTGCAGCACTATGTGTATCACTGATTTTAAACATTGGTGATTCAGCTAGATAATCCATCTTCAAAGCATATTTGTTTCTCACCGCAAAAGCATCACCCTTTGGCAGGTTCAGTAAATTAGGTGGCATTCCTGGTATGAAATTCAAAAATTCCTCATCAGAATTAATTTTAGGTAAAGAGGACATTAATCCCCAAGTATAGGGATGCCTTGGATCATAAAAAATATCTTTAGCTGTGCCAATCTCAACAAATTTACCTGCATACATAATTGCAATTCTTTGGGCAATATTTGCAACAACACCTAAATCATGCGTGATAAATATGATTGATATACCAGTTTTTACTTGTAACTCTTGAATAAGATCTAATATTTGTGCTTGGATAGTTACATCTAAAGCAGTGGTTGGTTCATCAGCAATTAATACTTCAGGGCTACAGGCCAGTGCTATTGCAATAACACTTCGTTGTATCATTCCCCCAGAGAAATGATACGGATACTGATTAAATCTTTTTTCTGCATGATCTATCCCAACAAGTTCCATCAATTCTATGCTTTTCCTTTTCGCTTCCCTTTTGCTAATTTTTTGATGAATGAGTACCGCTTCCATGATCTGTTTGCCAATAGACATAGTGGGATTTAAAGAAGTCGTAGAATCTTGAAATACCATAGATATGTCCTTGCCTCTCACCTTATTCATAGATTTTTCGGATAAATTTGTTATGTTCTCTCCATTAAGAATAACTTCTCCACTTTTTATACAGCCATTTTCGGGAAGTATGCGTAAAATGCTTTTACATAATACTGATTTTCCAGATCCTGATTCTCCAAGTATCGCTAAAACTTCTCCTTTTTTTAGAGAAAAAGAAACATCTCTAACCACCTTCACTTCACCCGCTTTAGTTGAAAAGCTTACGACTAAATTATTTACTTCTAACAAATTGTCCATATTCGCTCCTATTCATTAAAAACCACAAAACAACATTATGGCGCCTTTGTAGTTTCTCTTTATTTTTTAAATTTTCTACTGAATTGTCCAGTCTGTAATATTCCGGAATATTCCGACGCCATGGTGGCCTAATACTGTTTCTGGGGTAATCCCTTTTATATTAGGTTTTGCAACATATAAGGCATCGATGTATGTGATAAATGTATATGGCATATCTTTAGCTAATTCAATTTGGAATTCTTTGTAATATTTTAATCTTTCAGCTTCGACATCAGTTTCTCTTGCTTCCTGTAATAACTCATCAACTTTGGCATTTGAATAGCTGTTGAAATTACTACCTTTACCTGTTACAAACACTTTATAAGTGTGATCGTCCGGATCAAATGGACTTCCCCAGCCAATCAGGAATGCGTCTTGATTCTCCCAATCGATTTTTGGCTGCAGCGCAACCTTCATATCAACCCCAATTGCTTTAAACTGTTGAGCACAAACGTTCGCCATATCAACTCTAACCTGGTCTCCTTCATTGCAGTTGACAGTAAATGATATTTTCTTATTGTTCTTTTCATATATTTTGTCCTCGCCAAGCTTCCAGCCCGCTTTTTCAAGCTCTTGCTTCGCTTTCTTAGGATTATAATTAAATTTTTCCATATCAGGGTTGTTATATTCTCCGGCCTGAAGTGGTGAATATGCTACTTTACCCTGTCCTAATAGAACACTGTCCAAAATAGCTAATCGATCAATAGCGTAACTTAAGGCATTGGGCAGTTCTGGATTTAACTTAAATAAGGGACTATTAAAATTATACATAATTCCTCTGTAGTCTGATGTTTTCATATCATAAACAACAAGTTCCTTATTATTTTGAAATTGACCCGCATCATGTGGTGTAACCTGCGCTAAATCCAATTCTCCGGATTTTAATTGCAGGGCTCTTGCCTTTGTATCCTCTATAATTTTAAAGACTACTTTATCAATTTGTGGTTCTTTTACATAGAAATCTTTATTTTTTACAAGAGTAATACTTTGTCCTTTATCCCAGCTCTCCATTTTAAATGGACCAGTTCCGATTGGAAATTGATTGAATTTATCTGTTGCAATGTCTTTTCCTTCTAAGAGGTGCTTAGGTAAAATACCAATTGTCAAATAACCCAGCATCGCAATATTTGGTGCCTTTAAAGTTATTTTTACCGTAGTCTTGTCTACCACTTTAATATTGGTAATATCTTCATAGTTGGAGGCTATTTCTGAAGCGTTTTTAGGATCCATAATTGTATCTAAAGTAAACTTCACATCCTCTGCCGAAAAAGGATCATTGTCATGCCATTTAACATCATTTCTTAATGTAAAAGTGTATGTTTTTGTAGCTTTATCATATTCCCAACTTTTTGCAAGTCCTGGAACAATCTTATTGTTTTTGTCATGAGTCGTAAGTCCACTAAAAATCAGGGAATTAATTTCTCCATGTTCATATAATGCGGGATTAATACTTGAATAATCACCACTTCCATAAACTAAAACCTTTTCATTCGATGCTGTTTTCTTATCAGCACCACTATCACCGCCACAGCCTACCAATAAAACCATGCTCATAATCAGCGCCACTCCTAAAATCATCTGTTTTTTTAATTGCATAATTTTTCTCCTTAATATTTATTGTTTTATATAAAGCATCAATATTTATATTAGAAATATTGATGCTTTATATCTTTATAAATTACTAAATTCTTTATTGTTTTCCTTCCTTACATAGTTGCCTATATTCGTTATGCAAACCAATGTAACCACTAAAAATATACCCGGAATCAAGATAATCCACCAATAATTTGATAACAATGCCTTTTCCGAAAGGGAGAGCATACTACCCCATGAAATAATTTCAAGTGGAAGTCCAATCCCTAAAAAACTCAAAGTTGATTCTATTGCAATGGCACTTCCAATATTAATAACCACCATAAACATTATTGATGAAATGAAATTTGGTAGCAGATGCTTTTTTAAAATATAAAAAAATTTACCTCCAGCACATTTCGCTGCTAAAATATAACCACTATTTCTAATTTGCCTTACTTCACTTCGTACAATCTTAGAAATGTTCATCCAACTAGTAAGCCCAATTACAATGGAGAGGGATACTGGATTTGCTTGTCCTATCATTGCTTGAATGAAAATCATGGCCAAAATCGATGGTATACTAAGTGCGATTTCAGTAAAACGCATCATAATATCATCTACTAATTCAGATGCAACACCACTGAGGCTTCCAACTACAATTGCGATTGTAGTTGATATGATCGTAGCTAATACCCCGATAAACAAAGAGATTCTACCACCATACCAAATCATAGTAAAAATATTTCTTCCTAAAGAATCTGTGCCGAAATAAAAGTTGCTGTTAGGAGCTACATTAATATTACCTAGGTCCATATAAGAAGGATCAACTTTCGTTATTATCCCGTAAAAAATACATCCAAGGATGATTGTAAGTAACATTCCTATTGAGATATAAGGTCTTTCGTTTATGTGTTTTTTAAAGCTTTTTCTTTTAGCTACTTTTATCGTTTCTGGAACATAATTTTCTCCAACTATTTTAAAGTCCCTATATTGTCTTTCCAACAATTCTCACCCCGATCATGTTTCATTCTTGGATCTATTTTATCATTAATTACTTGTGCTAACATATTTACGAAAACCACCAATATCCCTGTTATTAAGCAAAGTACCATCAGCATATTATAATCATGATATTTAGCGCTCTCAAAGGATAAAGAGCCAAGTCCAGGATAAGAAAAAACTTTTTCTACCACATAAGTTCCTCCTAAAATATGAGAAACGGATATTGACATAATACTAATATAAGATGGCATAATATTTTTTAAACAATGTTTATATACAATTTTCTTTTTACTTAAACCCTTAACTTTGCATAATAACACATAATCTTGTCTGGTTTCTTCTACTAATTTATTTCTAATCATGTATGTGTAATACCAAAGGTGACTCAATATCAGAACAATTAAAGGAAGTAGAAGATGCTCTACTCGACTTCCAATGTTGCTGGATTGCCCCAGCCCATAGGCACCACTTGAAGGTAATATCTCTAAATTAATACTAAAAATTAAAATCAGTATAAGAGATACCCAAAACGATGGAATACAAGTGGTTATAACACCTATTTTGCAAATAACTTTATCTATGAGCTTGTCCTCATGTAAGGTGCAAAAAATTCCTAAAAGTAGAGCAAATAAAAAGGTTAATATATAAGCAAGCCCCCCTAGTATAATTGTATTTATATAAACATCTTTAATTACTGTCGTAACGCTTTGTTTATATTTGTAAGATATACCATATTCACCATGAGCCGCATTTGCTAACCAGCTAATATATTGCCTATATATAGGGTCGTTTAATCCGAGCTTTTTCATTGCATCCAGTTTTTGTGTAGTATTCATCCTCTCAACGCCTTCGCCATAATAAGACATTAAAGGATCTCCAGGTGATAACCTTGCCATATAAAAGACAATGATAGACAGCAGAAATATAACAAAGATGAACTGTACTATTTTTTTTTCTATGTAAATCACATTATTCATAACATTCGATCCTTTCCTAAATAACATAAATAACATAAGAACCACGAAAATTCAGCTCCTTCTTCAAAAAAGAAAAGAGTCGAAACCTTCGTGGTTTAACTTTAATAGTTATTAAATTTTAAAAATAAATTTTTACTATAAAAAATTATTCTTCTAAATAAAGACGCAAGATTCGTCTTGCATATTTAGTCTATATTATATTTCTAATTTAGTCAAATAAAATCATTTTATATATTATATTGAAATGAATATATAAAATTACGTGTTCATTTTTAAGTATATTATTCCTGTTTTTAGGTATTGTTGACAAGTAGATGTTATGATAACATTTAATCAATAACAAAACGTTTACATGAAGAAATGGGGGATTAATTAATGAAAAAAGCAGTATCAATTTTATTGGCATCTTTTATGATGTTATCTTTAAGCGCATGTGGATCAAAAAATGAGACAACAGCCCCAAAAGCATCGGATAAATTAACTGTTTATTCACCACATCCAATAGAATTTATCGACCCAGTAGTTAATGAATTTGAAAACCGGACAGGAATTAAGGTTGAGGTTGTAGCAGCAGGAACAGGAGAACTCTTAAAGAGAGTGGAAGCAGAAGGAGAAAACCCATTAGGCGATATTCTATGGGGAGGCTCATTGTCTACTCTAGAACCAAAGAAGGATTTATTTGAAAAATATCAATCTATAAATGAAAAAGATGTTTATGATGATTATAAAAATAAAGATGGTCAAATAACAAGATTTACTGCTATACCAAGTGTAATTATGATCAATAAAAACCTTATAGGAAAGATAAAGGTAGAAGGTTTCCAAGATCTATTAAATCCTGAGTTAAAAGGAAAAATAGCTAATGCAGATCCATCGAAATCTTCTTCAGCTTTTGAACAGGTAATAAATCATTTATATGCTATGGGAAATGGAGATCCAGAAAAGGGTTGGGATTATGAAAAAGCATTAACAAAAAATTTAGATGGTAAACTATTAAGTGGTTCTTCAGCCGTTTATAAAGGTGTAGGTGATGGAGAATATACTGTAGGATTAACATTTGAAGAAGCTGCTGCAAAGTATGTAAAAGATGGAGCGCCAGTTGAAATAGTTTACCCTAAAGAGGGTACTATTGCTAAAGCAGATGGTGTCGTTATTATAAAAGGTGCTAAAAACATGGGAAATGCTAAGAAATTCATTGATTATGTAACTAGTAAGGAAGGACAGACTTTAGTAGCTAATAAATTAAATAGACGTTCAGTTAGAAAAGATGCTCCAGCGGCTGAAGGGCTTAAACCATTAGATAAAATTAAGGTAATAAAGGATGATGAAGCATGGCTTAAAGAAAATAAACAGATGATTTTAGATAAATATAAAGATATATTTACAAGCAACTAAAAAAGATGGGCCCCTAGGACTTTTAAATATTATATTATTAAAAAGCCCTAGGGTTTTTTTTATAAAAAAATTTGTATTAGAAAGGAAATTAAAATATGAGTACATCCATTGAATTCACAAATATAGTAAAAAGATATGATGATAATACAGTAATTCCAAAGCTTTCACTTAAAATTAAGGAGGGTGAATTTTTCACATTGCTAGGACCTTCAGGTTGTGGTAAAACAACTCTTTTAAGAATGGTAGCAGGATTTAATACAATTGAAGAAGGAGAGATTAAGTTTAACTCAAAGGTAATTAATGATATTCCCGCACATAAAAGAAATATAGGTATGGTGTTTCAGAATTATGCTATATTCCCTCATATGACAGTATCAGAAAATGTTGAATATGGGTTAAAGCTAAGAAAATTTAGCAAAGAAGAATCAAATAAAAAACTTGAGGAAATTTTAAAAGTTGTAAAGATATATGAGTATAAGGATAGATCACCAGACAAACTTTCAGGAGGACAGCAGCAACGCGTTGCACTAGCGAGGGCTATTGTAATTCATCCAACAGTATTGCTTATGGATGAGCCTCTTTCAAATTTAGATGCAAAACTTAGAATAGAAATGAGAAGTGCTATAAGAGAAATACAAAAGAAAGTAGGAATAACCACAGTATATGTAACTCATGATCAAGAAGAAGCACTTGCTATATCAGATAGAATTGCAATTATGAACAAAGGTGTTATTCAGCAAATAGATACACCACAAAGAATTTATTTAAGACCTTCAAATGTCTTTGTTGCTACATTTATTGGTCACTCTAATATATTTAATGGAAAAATATTAGTAGAAGAGGAAAAGCAATACGTTGTATTTGAGAATGGATATAAAGTGTCTATGAATAATTTGAATAGCGGAGCGGAAAACGGAAAAGAAATTAAAATATCCGTAAGGCCAGAGGAATTTATAATAAGCAATAACAATTATGGGATTAGAGGTGTAGTTCACTTTAATACATTCCTCGGGAAATATATAAATTATGAAGTAAAACTTGATAATGGGGAAATAATTGAACTAACACAAGATACTAGTACTAATGATACTTTCCATGAAATTGGACAAGAGCTATATCTACAAGTATACAATAAAAAAATTAATGTTTTTAACAAGGATGGGGATATAAGTCTTATTACTGGAGTGGGAAAATATGAAGAATAAAAAAGTTAAAAAGATAAAATTTGATTTTTGGACAATAATAATTCTTATTTCATTTTTAATATTCTCAGTATTTCTAATTTATCCACTAGGTTCATTGTTTTTAACTAGTTTTCAAGATGTGGAGACCGGAAAATACACTTTAGACAATTTCGCTAAGTTTTTCACTAAAAAGTATTATTATGGAACACTTATAAATAGTTTTACTGTAAGTATTATAGTAACCTTACTAGCTATTTTAATTGGTGCTCCCTTAGCTTATATCATGACTACAGTAAAAATTAAATTTAAATCAATCGTAGAGGTACTTATTATAATATCTGTATTATCTCCACCTTTTATAGGAGCATATTCATGGATATTACTACTTGGAAGAAACGGAGTTATTACAAATTTCTTCTTGAAGACCTTAGGAATACATCTTCCTAGTATTTATGGGTTTAAAGGGATTTTACTAGTGTTTACCTTGAAATTATTTCCGTTTATATATTTGTATGTTTCAGGAGCACTAAAGAAAATAGACGTTTCACTAAGTGAAGCGGCAGAAAGTTTAGGCTGTAGTGGAGTTAAAAAAGTATTTACTATTATATTACCACTGATGCTTCCTACAATAATGGCAGCGTCATTATTGGTATTCATGAATTGTCTTGCTGATTTTGGAACTCCAATGCTTATAGGTGAAGGGTTTAGAGTTATGCCAGTTTTAATTTACTCAGAGTTTGTATCTGAGGTAGGCGGTCAAGCAAATTTTGCCGCTGCACTAAGTACAATAATGGTAATTATAACAGCGGTTATTTTTTTAGGACAAAAATATGTAGTTAATAGAAAGTCATATGTTATGAACTCATTAAAGCCTATATCTGCTAAAAAGGTTAAGGGATGCAAGAACCTTTTAGCACATTTATATGTTTATATTGTTGTAGCACTAGCTGCAATTCCTCAGGTAACAGTAATATATACCTCGTTCTTAAAAACAAGTGGCTCAATGTTTGTTAAAGGGTTTTCACTAAATAGCTATAAAACAGTGCTTTCAAAACTGGGTAATTCAATTCTGAATACCTATGTATATGGTATAATAGCTATAATAATAATAATATTATTGGGAATGCTTATATCTTACGTATCTGTACGAAGAAAAAGTGCCTTAACCTCCTTCCTAGATACATTAACTATGTTCCCATATATTATTCCAGGATCTGTTTTAGGTATTACATTATTATTAGCATTCAACAAGAAACCAATGGTGCTAAGTGGTACTTTCATTATAATGATAATTGCATTTGTTATAAGAAAACTACCTTATACCATTAGATCCAGTGCAGCAATACTATTGCAACTTAGTCCAAGTCTTGAAGAAGCATCAATTAGTTTAGGTTATTCTGAAATGAAAACATTCTTTAAGGTTACTGCAATTATGATGATACCAGGGGTATTTGCAGGAGCAATATTAAGCTGGATAACAGTAATAAATGAATTAAGTTCTTCAATTATTCTATATACAGGAACTACAAGAACATTATCAGTTGCAATATACACAGACGTTATAAGGGCAAGTTATGGTACAGCAGCTGCTTTATCATCTATATTAACGGCTACAACTATCATATCACTAATAGTTTTCTTTAAATTCACAGGTAAGAAAGAAATAAGTTTATAAAAACCTAATAGGAGGATTTGCGTATGAAAAATATAAAAAGAAAATTTTTCAAGGAAGAAATAAGAAAAACTTTTATATTATATGCACTGACTCCTATTATAATTTTGTCCTTTATTTTTTATAATTTATTATTTTTGTATAGCAGTAAAGCCGTCGAGAGAAGTAATAAAAAATATAACAATAGTATATCAAATATTATAAGTAATGAGTTTGTAAGTTACAAAGTGGAAGTAGAGCATTTAGTAAAATGGGATGAAATAAAAAAGGCTTTTTATAATCAACATGACGAAGCAATGGTATATGAAAGGCTTTATAATACCGTTAATAATCATAATATAAGAAGTGTTTTTTATGTTTTCAATGAAAAAGGAGAGTCTATAATAACAAATGCTAAAGGGGACCCTCAATACGCTAAAAGTGATGATTTATTTATGGGTGGAGTTTTTAAGAAAATGAAAGACAATCCTAATAAATCTGTTATGATGCTTAATAGGGCTCAACTCGATGTGAATACAAGAACTGTATACTCTATAGGAGAAGCTATTACTGACGACAATAACCACGTTGCAGGGTTTATTGTTTTCGATATTTTAGAAAATGAGATGAACAAAATAGTTTACAGTAGTAGCAATCATCATGCTGTAATAACTGATAGATATAACAATAATATAGTTTCAACTAATAATGCACTTTTAGATGGTATAGGTAAATTGAAGCCATTTTTGGATAAAGAGAATAACTATGTATTTAATAATTCTATAATAGAAGGTAATGTTTATATTCATACAATTACATATGTGGGCTTTATAAAAAACATCTATTTAATAGGTGAAATATTTTTAATCTTAGTGTTTTCTATGTTATTCATTGCTAAGAAAATATCTATAAGTAAGACAAAGTCAATTGATAAATTATTGTCTGCTATTAACAGTGTTCAAGAGGGCAATTTGAACACTGTTGTCAGTATAAACTCTAATGATGAGTTTGAAGTTATAGGGCAGTATTGCAATAAAATGATAATAAGAATAAACGAGCTTGTAGAAAGAAACAAAGAAGAGGCAAGAAGAAATGCATTATCAGAGCTTAAGCAGCTAGAAGCACAATTTAACCCTCACTTCTTATTTAATACACTTGAAATGCTTAAATACATGATAAAAACAGATGAGAAGAGTGCCTCAAAGATCATTGTTTCAATGGCTAACTTGTTAAGATACAGCATAAATAAAAATTTTAATAAGGTAAAGCTTAATGATGACGTTAAATACATAGAGGATTATCTAATAATACAAAAATTTAGATTTGATGATAATTTTGATTACATTTTTAATTTAAATAAAGAAGTAGGAGAATGCTTGATACCAAAACTTATAATACAACCTATTATTGAAAATAGTATAAAATATGGATTTGAAACAAAACAATATTTAAAAATAAATATAGACTGTAGGGTTGAAAATGATAATTTAGTAATATCAATTGTGGATAACGGAGAAGGAATGAGTTATGAAAAATTATCTGGGATACTAAAACTCATTAACAAAAGTAAAAACGATACAAACCATATAGGACTTTATAATGTTCAAAAGAGAATCAATCTTATGTATGGTATGGAATACGGTATAAATATATATAGTAAACTATATGAAGGTACTAAAATAGTTATTAACCTTCCAGTACATAAAAGTGAGGAGTAGATTATGATTAAAGTGCTTATTGTAGAAGATGAAAATTTTATAAGAAAAGGATTAATCAACACTATCGACTGGCTGAGTATGGATTGTATTATTTCAGGGGAAGCTGCAAACGGCGAAGAAGGACTAAAAACGATTATAGAAATCAAGCCCGATTTAGTCATTACAGATATTAAAATGCCAATAATGAACGGCGTGGATATGTTGGAGAAAGCTAGTGAAATTTATGATTTTGAAAAGATTATCTTAACTAGCTACGGAGAATTTCCATATGCAAAAAGAGCTATAGATCTGAAAGTCTTTGATTATGTACTAAAACCAATTGATGAAGATAAATTTAAAGAGATAATCGGAAAGGTTAAGAATAAAATTGATGAGAAAAAAATATATAATGAATTTAAAAATAGTATTAAGGGTTACAAAAATATTGATGTTCTAAATTTGGAGTACTATTTAAAATCTGATAAAAAAAAATCTCAATATACTGAATCAGTAATTAACTATGTAAAAGACAATTACGCAAAAAAGATTAGTATTGAGGATATTGCAGAAAAGTTAGCAGTAAGCTCAAGCTACCTCAGTAGAAATTTAAAGGAACAGACAAATCAAACATTTCATGACTTTTTAAATAGATATAGAGTACAAAAGTCAATTGAATTACTTATGAGGGGGGAGTATAGGGTTTATGAGATATCTTCTATGGTAGGTTTTACTGATTATAAACACTATTCTACTGTATTTAAAAAATATATAAAAGCTTCACCATTAGAGTTTGCTAAAGCTAATTTATACATCAAGGGGGATAATGAAAATGATGAAGAGTAAAAATATTTCATTAGTAATTACAGATATGGATAAAACATTATTAGATAATGATAGCAAAATATCAGGAAAGAACCTGTCCTTTATTAAAAAACTTAAAAGAAATAATATTAAGTTTGCTGTTGCTACTGGAAGGTCAAGAAGCTCTCTGTGTAAATTTCTAGGGAAATATCAATTGATAGATGAAGTGGATTATATTATAAGCATGAATGGAGTAAGTATTTTCGATACTAAATCTAGGGAAACCTACGATTTCGGGTATGTAGATGAGGAAATTATTAATGAAGTTTATAATGCTTATAAAGATTATGATGTCTCATTTGCAGTCCATGAGGGTAATTGTTTGATTTGTAATAAAAAAACTACTTATACAGATATCGAATGTGAAGTAAATGGATATGGTGTAAGTGAGATAAGCGATTTTAGTAGAGCAATAAATAAAAAATATGCAAAGCTAATGATAATTGGAGAAAAATGCATAGTAGATGATATACATAGTAAGTTAGCAGAAATCGATTCTAAAAAATTTAATTTTTTTAAAAGCCATGATTATTTTTTGGAAATTGTTAAAACAGGCGTTTCGAAGGGCAATGCTCTAGTAAAACTTTGTAAATTAAAGGACATAGATATATCCAATGTAATGGCAATAGGGGATAACCTTAATGATTTAGATATGATAAAAAACTCTGGATTTGGTGTAGCAGTAGAAAATGCTCATGAGGAGTTGAAAAAGTATGCTAGTTTTATAACAAAATCAAACGATGAGAATGGATTTGCATATGCTTGTGATGAGTTAATCTATCTTTAAAATAATTGCCCAGTTGAGATGATGTATATTCATTTTGACTGGCTTATTTAAATTATTCCTATTATGGTTTATACTAGTTGCAAGTTAAGATAATTAAGTTCATATAAAAAACTTATTTAAAACCTAGTAAATATATTCTAAACATAAAATATTTTAGGGGGAATTGGCATGAAACAAAAAACTTATCCAAGTATTAAATATCCAATATTAGAAATTAACTTAAAAAATGTACGCGAAAATATTGAATACATGGTAGATTTATGTAGATCTCAGGGGATAAGCATTGCTGGAGTAGTTAAGGGGTTTAATGCAATACCAGAGGTCGTAGAACAGTTTGCACATGCAGGGTGTACATATATAGCAAGTTCAAGAATGGACCAAATAATTAAACTAAAGGAATATGGAATAGAGAAACCTTTTATGATGATTAGAATTCCAATGTTTAGTGAAATAAAAGACTTGGTACAATATGCTGATATTAGTCTAAATTCTGAAATGGAAACATTGAATATGATTGAAAATGAATGTGAATTACAAGGTAAAAAACATAAGGTGATTTTAATGCTTGACCTTGGAGATTTAAGGGAAGGCGTCTTCTATGAAAACGAATTCATAAATTTAGCGGAATATGTGGAAAATCATCTTGAAAATATAGAGTTATATGGAGTAGGAACAAATTTAGGTTGTTATGGAGCAATAATGCCTACAGAAGAGAATTTAGGAAGACTTTGTAATATTGCTGAAATAATTGAGGGTAAAATAAACAGGAGACTAGAAATGATTTCAGGGGGAGCTACAAGTTCACTGCCTTTAGTAATAGATGGGAAAATGCCTAAAAGAGTAAATAATTTAAGAATAGGCGAGGGAGTACTATTAGCACAAGATTTAGATGAGTACTGGGGATATGATATGAGACATATGCATAAGGATACTTTTGTGCTAAAAGCGCAGGTTGTGGAAATAAAAGATAAGCCTACACATCCTGTTGGGAAAGTGTTTATTGATGCTTTTGGCAATAAACCAACCTATGAGGATAAAGGAATAAGAAAAAAGGCGTTACTTGCAGTGGGAAAACAGGATTTTGGGTTACACGACAAGCTAATACCGCAAAAACAAGGTGTTAAAATTATAGGAAGTAGTTCAGATCACTTAATTGTAGATATTGAAGAGTGTGATAGTGAAATTAAATTAGGGGACATACTTGATTTTCAAATGTACTACCCGCCAATGATGTGTTTAAGTGGATATTCAGGTATATCAAAGGTTTTAATATAAGCCATGTACAAAAAATAAAAATATTGACATATAATAGCCTTGTATGATAAGTTTAAGGGAATCTCTTTGTATTGTATATAAATAACAGTACAAACTGATCAGGTGATGAACTTGTAAAAAAGTTCGTGAAGTTGGGCCTAAATGGCAATAGGATTAAAATTATACACCTGTGGGACAGTTTATAGTTCTACGGGCTTTTTTATTTGTATAAATAAATATGACAAATGCAAAGATAATTAATTACTAAGGAGGATATAATCATGAAAAACAGATTAGACAGAAAGTATCTTAAGTATGTACTATATGTTGCCCTCACGGCAACCTTGATTTTTATAAGCTATAATGTAGTATTTAATTTCAAAGAGGTTTTTAGTAATATTACTAGTACAATCAATTCTTTATTTTCAATGATTTCTCCACTCATTATTGGTTGTATAATTGCTTATCTATTATATCCATTATCAAAGATTATAAATGCTTTTCTTGTTAAGCACTTAAAACTTAAATATAAGCCCCATTTAATCAGCATTATACTAACATACTTAGTAGTGATTTTATTATTTATTATACTTATTTATAGCATCTATGCGATGATTGGTGGACAAATTAGTCACAATGAAACCTTATCAGTTATGTTCGAAACTATTAGTGATTATATAAAACGCTATAATGAGCTCTATGATTATATTAACAGAAAAATCACGCAAAGTGGTCTCTCTCTCGATATAAAGGGGTATTTATCACAAGCTATACAGCAGATATACTCATATTTATCACTTTCTATAAATAGTACAATCAAAATATTTGCAGGTATAAGCAACAGTATTATAAATAGTTTTATTGGTTTGTTTATTTCCTTCTATTTATTAAAGGATTATGAATTTTTTAAAAAGATATATTTAAATTATGTGAGTCTTATAATGAAGGAAAGTAAATTTAAGAGCCTTAATAAAACCCTTCTTGAAATTAATTATATTGTATCTAGGTTCATAAGAGGACAGCTCCTTGATGGTTTAATAGTTGGATTAATTAGCAGTATTGGCCTGTCTTTTGTAGGCATTGATTTTGCTATTCTTATTGGATTTACTGCAGGTATTGCAAATATTATACCCTATGTTGGTCCACTAATTGGTTGTATTCCAGCAATTATTGTGGGTATTCTTAGCCCGAACCCTATGCAGGCTTTATGGGCAGTACTTCTACTTCTTGCGGTTCAACAACTTGACGGTGCCGTTATATCACCAAAAATTGTAGGAGATAGCATGGGTCTACATCCGATTTTCATAATAATGGCAATAACTATAGGGGGAAGTTTAGCAGGTATAATTGGAATGCTTTTATCGGTACCTATTGCCGGCATAATTAAACTATTTTTAATAAAAATTATAAGAAAGCGAACAGATGAAACGAGTAGCGAAGTTTAAAACCAGGATAATAGTTAATTATTGAAATATAGAAGGAATATTTGGAATTTTGTAGAATGTTATAATTAGTATGTTATTTTAAAGTAATGAGTTAATAGATTTATTATAAAATAATTTAAAGACATTAAGGTGTAAAGGAGATAAAGATGGAAAAGGATATGAAAATTGCAGTTTTGATTGATGCTGACAATGTGTCTGATAAATATATAAGGTATATAATTGACGAAATTTCAAATCATGGAACACCTACATATAAAAGAATTTATGGGGATTGGACCAAGCCTCAACTAGCTTCATGGAAGAATGTATTGCTTAATTATTCTATTAGTCCAATACAACAATATAGTTATACTACAGGCAAAAATTCTACGGATGCAGCCCTAATAATAGATGCTATGGATATACTCTATTCAAGCAATGTTGATGGATTTTGCATTGTATCGAGTGATAGTGATTTTACTAAACTAGCAGCTCGACTTCGCGAAGCCGGTATGTATGTAATTGGTATGGGAGAAAAGAAAACTCCAAAACCTTTCATTTCAGCTTGTGAGAAATTTAAATATCTTGAAGTATTAGCTTCAATGGCGCCAAGACATACTGAAATAGCGACCGTTAAAGGAGCACAAATACAAGAAGAATCAAAAGGTGGTATGATAAGTCCCGGTAAATTAGTAGAGGCTATAAAAACTATTATAACTGAGATTTCAGATGAAGATGGTTGGGCATTTTTAGGAGAACTAGGTAGCACCCTTAATAAGAGGTATCCTGATTTTGACACTAGAAACTATGGCTATGCAAAGCTTACACCTTTTGTAGCCTCTTTAAAATATTTTGAGATTAGATCAACAAAAACTAGCAATCCAAGTATAAGTCTTAAATATATTAGAAATAAAGAGTAATATAAGCCTATGACCCTTGATATATCAAGGGTTTTCACTTATTCGTCAAAAATTTCGTCAAAATTATAAAATATTATTGATAATGTTAGTGGCTTTCTTAAGCATGTCACTATTCACATGCGAATAAGTCTTCATTGTTTGCTCAACTGTATGGCCCAATAGCATAGCAGCAGTTTTGAAATCTACTCCATTTGCAATTAAATTTGTTGCGTAAGTATGTCTTAATTCATGGATAGTTATATTGTGCCCATGTCTTTTTAGTAATCTATTTAGGCCAATACTCACAGAAGAATTGTTTTTAAATGTGAATACTCTATTATTTTCATCTATGATCTTATTATTAGTTATTATAGAAACTACTTTATTAGAAATATCCTTTTGAGCTTTTAATATAGGTGAAACTTTAATAGGTATCGGAACTTCACGATTAGAATTTTTGTTTTTTAGTGTGCCAAATCCATACTCTTTTTCAGAAATTAATTTCCACTGACGAGTTACTTTTATAACATTATTTTTAATATCAATGTCATCCCAAGTTAATCCAAGCATTTCCCCAAGTCTTAATCCACACTTTAAAGCTATTAACACAATCAAATAATATTTGCTTTCAGCAATATCTTCTAAGAGCTTATCAGATTCCAATTTGGTTAAAGCTCTTTTTTCTATGCGGGTTTTAACTTTAGGTATTTTTATATTTTTAGTTGGTAACGAAGAAATTAAGTTATGTTCATCCATAGCACTTTTAAAAAATGTATTTAATTTTCCTAAGTATTCATGGATACTGGTAGGACTTAATCCACTACGTGACATGTTGTCCATAACCTCTTGAATATCTGAGAGTGATACTTTTGATAGCGCAATGTTATTCAGCTTTGTAAAATGGTTTAAAACTGTTTTGAAAGATGCTACGGTTTTTGCTTCCCTATATAGGCACATATGATCTAAATATTTATCTCTAAATTGACCAAATGTAATTCCTATCATATCCAGACTAACTTCATTCTTAGAAGCAATTTTTAACTCTGAAACAACCATGTCCATTTCAATTCGTGCTAATTCTTTACCAGCTTTATTTGGAGTATATCCTTGTTTACTTTTAGTTTTCCATTTGTTATCGACTTTATAAGTTATAACATATTGATACCCTTTGTCTTTTTTTCTAATTAAAGTAGAGTATTGCATACTTTTCCTCCTTCGTTAGTAGTTAAAATTGAGAAGCCCTAGCTAATCATTTTCAAGCTGGTTAACTAAAACTTCAACAATTTTTCTGTTTTTTTCAGAAAGTTTTTTTATTTTATTCATCAATAAATTAATTTCTGCATTAGCTTGTAATTGTTGATCAGAAATTTTATCAGTATTTGATGCATAATATTGTGAGACAGTTTCATTTATTTCATTGAGTGATCCTGTAACTATTTCAAGTTGTTCTTTAGTTGAAAGCAATTGAGTGAGCTGTATTCCAAGGGCATTCGATATTTTTTGAAGAGTTTCTACGCTTGCATTATACCTATTCTTTTCAACATCGCCCAAATAACTTCTTGATATGTCAGCTTTAATTGCCAACTCCTTTTGAGTTAACCCTTCTTTATTCCTATATTCTTTGATTTTAGAGCCTATATTCATTTAATTATTCTCCTTTGCGTAGTCGGTATGTACGACTAAATTAATTATATTCTATAGTATACGGATATACAAGTATTTTTATACATGCAATATGACGGAATTACAAGTAAATAGACGGAATTACAAGTAATTAAATTATAATTTAGCATAATAGCCCAATTGTGAATTTTACAAAATGACGGATATACAATATACTAAATTTATCGGAGGTGAGGAAATGAGCACAGACCAAAAAGCAAGAATCGGAGAAATAATAAGTGGACATAGGAATGATATGAAATTAACACAATTGCAACTGGCTGATAGATCAATGCTATCAAGAAGCTATATATCCGATATTGAAGCTGGTAGATATGCACCAAGTGTAAAGAGTTTAGTTTCAATAGCCAACATTTTAAATATTGACCTTAATTTTTTATTAGAAATGACGGAAATACAATAACTATAATGAGGTGAAAATATGGACATGCTTTTAACTAAAAAAAACTTAGCCGAAAGATGGCAAGTGAGCGAACAGGCAATTGATGATTATAGGAATAAAGGAATAATTACAGCGGTAAGAGGATTACCAAGTGTAAGATTCACCCAGCAACATATTGCAGAAATTGAAGGTGTCAAATTAGAAAGATTCTCTCCACTAGAACGTAGGAGATTAGAGAGAGAAAATGAAGAACTTAAATTACAACTTAAAAGAGCCGAGGCAGCAATTGCAAAAATCCAGATGTTAAGTACGGGTCATATTTATAATTTACAAGAAAATATAGGCTAAGAAGCCTAATTAAAAATTTACTTTCAATCGAAAAAAGAAAACACTTCCTAATATATGTATACTACAGTCGCTTCAAAATATACCAACATTTCTGAAGAATAAATAATGAGAGGCGCAAAGCTTCTGAAGACAAAAACTAAATTAAAAAGGGAGAGCGATTAAAATGCAAGAGGAACTTATCCAACAATTTAAAAACGGAAATAGACAAGCCGGAGATGATTTCTACAATGCAAATATAGGTTTAGTTTATACAATAGCTAAAAAATATAAAAAACTGAATGTAGATGGAGAAGAGGTTTTAGCTATAGTTAACCAAGCATTTGCGTATTCATTAAAAAATGTAGATTTAAAGAAAGCTAAGTTCTCCACATATTTCGGAGCTACCGCAAATGGAATGATTTTAAGGCATTGTAGGGATTTTCAGAGAACTATAAAAACCCGGAGGGATGATCTTAAATTTAAAAAAATAGTATATTGCGATAGTTTAGACAAAGTAATTTACGAAAGCGAATCTACAGATATTACGCTTAAAGACACATTTGGCATAGAAGATGATTGTTCGCAAATTATTGTTTATGAAGCATTGAGCAAACTAAACAAAAGAGATAGACAAGCCTTTAAGCTTCAACTAACACATGGCCTTTCACAACTTAAAATTGCTAAGATATGTGGTTGTGGCCAAGTTGAAATAAGTAGGCGTATAGCAAGGGCTAAAGCAACACTAAGCATAATATTGAAAGAAGTGAGCTAAATGAAAGTATCAGAAACTAGATGCAGACAATGTGTTAATGCAGATAAAAAAGCAAATGAAAAATCGTGTAGTAAATGTTCAGAAATTCAGTTTATACAATCAAAATTTGAAAATCAATTCCTAGATGCTAGTAAAAATTTAATGAAGGGAGAATAACAATATGACAGATATAGGTAAGTTAGTCCTAACAATTTATAGCATCATAATTATAACAGCTATTGTTATAAGAGGTTTAAAAAGGGGTGACGAAGGATGGAAAGCGGCATTATTAATACCAACCCTAATACTATTAATGAACATTTAGATAAAGTAATAAATTTATATCGTAACGGTTACAGCGCAAAGAAAGCTATACAAGAGGTGAGAAATGAAACTATACAAACATCAAGAGGATGCACTAGGACAAACTAAGGATTTTAACAGAGTAGCTTACTACTTAGATATGGGATTAGGAAAGACTTTTGTAGGAAGCGAGAAATTAAAAAAACTCAATACCAATATAAACTTAATTGTTTGTCAGAAAAGCAAATTAAGCGATTGGTATGAGCATATGAAAATGTATTACCCCGATTATACCACGATTATTTACTCAAAGACAATGGAAATACCAACTAAAAGTGTAGTTATCATAAATTATGACCTTGTTTGGAGAAGACCGGAACTTACAGCACTACGAGATTTTACTTTAATGCTGGATGAAAGCTCATGTATTAAAAATGCAAGTTCAAATCGTACTAAATTTATTATGAAATTAAGACCTGAAAATGTAATTCTACTATCAGGTACCCCAGTGGGAGGGAAATACGAAGAATTACTAACACAGTGTAAATTGCTAGGATGGAAAATAACAAAGAAAGCCTTTTGGGCAAGATATGTAAATTTCGTTGAAATAGACATGGGTAATTTCAAAATACCTAAAGTGGTTGGTTATAAAAATGTGGACGAGCTAAAAGACAAGTTACGAGAGTATGGAGCCATATTTCAAAAGACTGAAGATGTATTTGACCTACCTGAACAATTAGAGAATACGGTCCATGTTGATAACACTACTAATTATAAGAAGTTTAATAAGGATAGGGTTATTACCATAGATGATAAAGAGTTACTAGGAGATACTTCATTAACTAAGATGCTTTATTTAAGGCAATTATCTAGTCAATATAACAGTAATAAAGTAAGTGCTTTAAAAGACATATTAGAGAGTACTGAGGACCGAGTAATAATATTTTATAACTTTACTGCTGAATTGGAGCAAATGAAAAAAGTATGTAAAGAGTTGAAAAAACCAATAAGCATCATTAATGGTAAAACTAAAGATTTAAAAAATTATGAGAGTAAAGATAACTCAGTAACGTTGGTTCAGTACCAGGCGGGAGCTATGGGCCTAAACTTACAGCTTAGTAACAAGATTATTTACTACAGTTTACCTTTAGCAAGTGAGTTATTTGAGCAAAGTAAGAAGCGTACACACCGTATAGGGCAGACTAGGACATGCTTTTATTACTACTTAATAACTAAAGGAAGTTTAGAAGAGGAAATTTTAAATACTTTGAAATTTAGAAAAGATTATACAGACCAATTATTTAAGGAGAGTGAGAAGTAAATGGAAACAACTTGGATATACGATAAAACTACAAATTCATATGTAAAGGAGGATTAACCTTAATGGATGATTATAGCATTATGGTAATGAACCGCCATGAACGTGATATTTTAGCACTAATCTTGGAAAACAGAGGTTTAGATAAGAGAATCAAGAGAAATGAAATAGAAATAGAAAGATTAAGCGAATTTAACAGACAAATATTAAGGAGGAATGGAAGATTATTAAGAAAATAAAAACACACATAAGGACTAGTGATACAGATTATACATTCCACAACAGTACAAAGGAAACCAAACTAATAATGAAATAAATGAGTTAACAGATGAGTTAAATGAAGTGAAAGGTAGTGAAAAAATATGAAAGAATTAGAATTAATATCACAAACCACACCTGCAGTAGTTAGTTTTAACTACACTGAAATAGATGCACAACTGGAAGTAACACTTAAGAAATATAATGGTTTAGTATTTACCGAGGACACAGTAAAAGAGTGTAAGAAGACCATAACGGAGCTTAAAAAAGGTCAAAAGTCTCTTAATGATTTCAAAATAAAAACTAAGAAATTACTAACTGCAGATATAACAAAATTTGAGGACCAATGCAAGTTACTTAGTAATAAATTTAACACAGTTATTAGTCCATTAAGTGAGCAAGCTGATGAATTTGAGGTTACTAGGATAGCAAATAAAAGAACTGAAATTCAAATGATAATTGATACGTTAATAGATGAAAGAAGTTTATCGGATAAATATTATGAAGAGTTAGTAATTACAGATGCAATGCTAAATAAAGGTCCCAAGATAAAATCTATAAAAGAAGACCTAACCAAATTAGCTGATTCTTTATTATCAAAGCAAAATGTGGAAATTGCTAATATTGAGTTAATAAAATCAAAGGTTGAGTTAGCGATAGCAAGATATGGTGTTCCGTTATTGGACACTCAATATATAGATATGATTGCAATTGAATATGTAGATGTAATAGTTAACCAAATAACTAAGGATGCTGAGGCACTTAAAAAAAGAAATGATGAAATAGAATTACAAAAAGTAATTAGAAATGAGAAATTAGAAGCTGAAAAAGTTGCTGCTGAAGTAAGAAAGGCTGAGAGAGCAGAGGAAGTTAAACGAGCTAAAGCTGATAGAGAAATCGCTGAAAGAATTAATCAAGAAAGAGCAAAAGTTGTAGCCGCTCCAGTATCAAAAGCAGTACCTATTAAAATGATTATTCCTGAAGTAATAGCTCCAACGGTTATAAAAAATATTAAAGCTGAAATATTTGTTGAAACTTATAAAGTTGAAGGAACTGAAATTCAATTAACTGATCTTGAAAGTTTCTTAGAAGCTAATAATTATGGTTGGACCATTAAGGAGGAAAAGTAATGAAAAAAGATGGTGAATTCATGTTTGATATGGTAGCTAATTGGAAAGCGACTATGGCTTTAAAAAATAGTTTAATGGTTCCCGCTAAAGAAGCAAATGAAATTTTAAATAAAATGAAATTAGAAGTACACATACAGCATGAATAAATTACCTGACTGTCAATATGAGTTTGGTTATGAGGAACCAAAAGCAATAGTAATAGCTATTTGTAGTGATTGTGACTCTGATATTAATGAAGGTGATGAATATTACCAAATAGATAACCGATCTACATGTGTAGATTGTATGGATGAATATAAAGTAATTGATTAAAAAGGGAGACTAAAAACAATGATAAAAATTAATGAAAACTTAGATTTATCTAAGCAAGTTTTAACAATAGATATAGATAGTCCTGTATTTGCAAGTATGTTGGGTGATTTAAATGGTGAAATTCAAAGAGTTATTGAAAAAGTATTTAATGAGGAATTTGAAAGTGGAGAAATTAGTTTGAATCTCAAAATTGAAATACCTGAAACTTTCAAATCTTACGCTAGAACGAATGAAGATGATGAATTAGTTAATGACACTTACAAATATAAAAGACCTGATTTTCAGCACAAAGTTACTAGCACATTAAAGAAAAAGTATGAGCAAAAGGGATCATTCACCGGAGAAAGAGAAGTTATTTTCATAGATGGTGAGTATATGGCTAGACCACTTAAGCAAGACCAAATGACTTTAGAAGATTACGGAATATGATAGTTAAAGTTAAGTGTAACGGGTGTGGGAAAAAACACATAATAAAAGTTTACACAATAAAAGAGGCTAGAAAAACCAAAAAATGTATGAGGAATAATTATGTTTGTAACATTTGTGGTTTTAGAAAATTAGCTAAGAATGTTATTAAAGGGATAATACATGGTTTTAAATCAAAGAGTAAGGAGATATTTAATGGCAGGAGAAAAGCTATTTGAGAATAAAGTAAAGAAATATTTACACTCAGTTGGTATTTATGCAGCTGGAACACCTAAAGATAAAATGATAGTTGCGCCTAAAGGTTGGTTTTTCAAACACTGGGCAGGGCCTTATTCTCCAAGTGGAATACCAGACATAATATGTTGCGTAAATGGTAAGTTCATAGGAATAGAAGTTAAAGCAGATGATGGACACCCAAGTGCTTTACAAATAAGAAATATAAACTCAATAGAGAAAGCTAATGGAATTGGTTTGATAATATACCCTAAAGATTTTGAAATGCTTAAAAGCCTTCTAATAGCAGTAATTGAGGGGAAAGAGAAAGAATTTTATAGCATTTAAGGAGGTGATCAAAATTGAGACAAAGTGCAATAACAGATTATGCACACTGCCCACACCATTATAAATTAAGATATTTGGACAAGCTGGGAACTGTTAAAAACCAAGATAGTAATAATGCTTTATACCTTGGAACTGCAATACATTATGGTGCTGAAACTGGAAGTATTCAAAAGATGTTAGATAAATATCACAGTAATTACTACATTATAAATGATAACCACATTAATGAAGCTATTAAAATTGAATACCTACTTCCAAAGGTTCTTAATTTCATGAACCAATATGAGAAGTTAGAGCATGAAGTATGTTTTAAGTGGGGGAGCTTCACTGGTACCGCTGATTTATTAGCACATAATGCCGATGGAACTGTGGACCTATATGATTATAAATACAGTAATAATATAGATGATTATATGAACTCACCACAGCTACACTTGTATAAATACTTCCTGGAACTTCAGGGATATAAAGTTAATAAAATAGCATTTATATTCATACCAAAAACATTCATAAGGCAAAAGCAAACTGAGGATTTATACGCATTTAGAAAACGACTTGATGAAGCATTAGCCACAATGGATATAACAGTCAAGTATTTAGACTATGACAGTAACAAAGTGTCACAGGCTCTAAATATAGCAATCACAATGCTAGAAACAAAAGAGTTCGATAAAAATATTACTACAGATTGTAAGTTTTGCGAATACCAAATATTTTGTGAAAGAGGGATTGATTATATGAATTTACCAGTTAATAAAAGAAGAGAACAAAAGATTGATGAAAACCCTGATTTATGGATTTACGCTGACAGTTATGTTGGGAAATCTACTTTCATAGACCAATATGATGATTTATTATTTCTCAATACTGACGGAAATACAGACAACACTACAAGTCCAGTTGTAAGAATAGTTGATGAACTAACCACCGTAGGTAGAGTAACAAATCGTAAATTTGCTTGGGAAGTATTCCTGGACACAATTACGGAGCTTGAGAAAAATGGTAACGGATTTAAAAGAGTTTGTATTGACTTGGTGGAGGATTTGAAAGAACATTGTAGGCTTTATGTATTCGATAAAAATGGAATACAGCATGAGTCAGATAGTGGATTTGGTAAAGGATGGGACCTAGTAAGAACAGAATATTTTACAGCAATAAAAAGATTGAAAAATTTAGGGTATCAATTAATTTATATCAGTAAAGAAGTCGTATCAGAGATAAACCTTAAAAATGGTACCAAATTAACAAGTATTAGTCCAAATATTCAAGATAAATTTGCAAATGTACTAGCCGGAACCGTAGATCTTACAGTTAGAGCTTATATGGATGGTGAAGCAAGATACTTGCAGCTTGAAAAGAAAGAAAATGTATTTGGTGGAGGTAGATTTAATTTTAAAGAAAAGAAAATTCCATTAGATATGAAAGAGTTTATAAGGGCTTTAAATGAAGCTCAAGAGGGCATTAAGACCTATAGTAAACTAGATGATGCAATTATAAGTGATGAAAAGAAAGTGACTGAGAAGCCCGCTGAAAAGACTGGTAGAAAAGCTAGAACAACAAAGATTGAACCCGCTGAAACTAAAGAAACTGGAATTGAACAACCTAAAAAGTCAGAGGGTATGCCACTTAAAGAAGCCATTGAGTTAGGCAATATAGCACAACCTGAAACTATTGAGGACAAGCCAGTTGAAGAAGTAAAACATACCAGGACTAGGAAGGCTAGAACTCCAAAAGCAGAAGTTACTGAGGATAAAGCACCAACAGAGGAAGCACTTAATGATATAACACCATTAACTGATGGAGATATTCCATTTTAGGAGGTAACTTATGAAAGTTGAAGATTTAAAAAAAATATTAAGTAATATTCCAGGTAGTTTTGATATTTGGGTAAATGATGATTTTGAACCTGATGAAATATCGGTTAACTTCAGTCAAGGTAACGTAACTTTTATAGTTGAAAATTTAGAAAATAAGTAAAATCAATCGGTGTAGCATGTGCTACACTAGATATTTCGAGGAGTGATTATTAATGAATATATGGGAAAAATTTGATAAATCAATAGATACTGAGGGCTTAAAGAAAGATGTGGCTGCAGCTGCTGATGGTAAAAGTGATTTTGCTGAAGTTAAAGAGGGTAAATATGAGGTAAAAGTAATATTAATGGAACTTACAGAAAGCAAAAAAGGATCTCCAATGTTAACTATGAGATTTCAAATTTTAGAAGGCGAGTTTAAAGGATCATTAATATTTTATAACCAGGTGCTAAGTAGTGGTTTTGGTATCCATAACGCAAATGAAATGCTTGGGTCACTAGGAAGTGCTACACCAGCTAAATTTGAAACTTTCAAACAATATAATGACTTGATTTTAGATATATTTGGAGAAATAGAAAATCTATTAGAGTATGTTTTGGACTATAGCAAAAATGCAAAAGGTTATAACGTATATAAAATTACAGATATATTTGATAAATAAAATTAAGGAGGGGGCGGTTAAGCCCCTTAACTTTTAAGGATGTGCTGGTATATGTCAAAAGTAACAATTCCAATAACACAAGAAATTAATAGACTATATGACAATGGCGAAAGTATGGCCCAAATAGCAACTAAATTAAATTTATCAGAAGTTACTATTCACAATTATGTTTGGAAACCGCGTATTCATATTTCGAAAAGGTTCGAGAATAGTGAAGTTAAAAATAAAACAGTGCAAGAAATTAATGAATTATATAATAAAGGCTTTGAAATGATACCTATTGCTAAAAAATTAAAAGTATCGTATAGCACAGTACAAAAGTATGTGTTAAAGCCAAGAGAAGCATACCGTAATTATGGGCCTAATAAAAAAATAATTTGAGGTGAGATGAAATTTTATTTTATGATTTTGAAACTTTTAAATATAACTGGCTTGTAGTAATTATGGACACTGAAACAAAGAAATATAATATCTGTATAGATAATCCAAAAGCATTACAAAAGTATTACGAGCTCCATAAAAATGATATTTGGGTAGGGTATAACAGCAGGTCATTTGACCAATATATCTTAAAAACTATATTACTTGATTTAAATCCATTTGAACTAACGCAACACATAATACAGTTTCAAAAGCCAGCCTGGATGTTTAGCAACAAATTTAATAAGTATCCACTCCTAAATTTTGATGTTATGACGGATATAAGTAAAGGGCTGAAACAGTTAGAGGGCTTCATGGGTAATAACATCAAAGAAACCTCGGTACCCTTTTGGATTGATAGACCATTAACAAGAGATGAAATAGTTGAAACCGTTAAATATTGCAAGTCAGATGTAGAGAATACTATGTTGGTGTTTATGGAAAGAATACAAGAATTTAATAGTCAAATGGCCCTTATTAAGGCTTTTAACTTAAATATAAAATATATTAGCATGACTAAACCTCAATTAAGTGCAATTATCCTTGGCGCACGTAAGAAACAATACATGGATGAGTTTGATATAACCATAGTAGATACTATAAATATAAATAAATATGATAATATCGTAGATTGGTATAAAAATCATAGTAATAGAGACTATAAAAAATATTTAAAAATTGAAGTTGCCGGAGTTAAACATGTATTTGGATGGGGTGGACTTCATGGCGCAAAAGAAAAGTATATTAATGAAGGAATATTTATAAACTCAGATGTTGGTTCATTTTATCCATCATTAATGATTGAATATGATTTCTTAAGTAGGAATTTAAGTGATAAGAGTAAATATAAAAATATATATGATACTAGAATGGATCTTAAACGTAAAAAAATGAAAAAAGAACAGGCACCATATAAATTAGTTTTGAATGCTAGTTATGGAGCCAGCAAAGATAAAAACAATAATTTATACGATCCGCTGCAGGCAAACAATGTATGTATAAATGGTCAGTTGATGCTATTGGACCTAATCGAAAAGTTAGAAACTAAATATGAACTAATCCAGTCAAATACAGATGGCGTGATGTTTAAGCTAAACTCTAAAGCTGATATAGAACCGTATAAGGCAATATGCAAAGATTGGGAAAAGCGAACTAGAATGACACTAGAGCATGACATTATTACTAAAGTAGTACAAAAGGACGTTAACAATTACCTAGTTATTATGGAGGATGGAAGCTATAAAAGCAAAGGTGCTTACCTTAAGAAACTAGATAATTTAGATTACGATTTACCTATTCTTAATACCGCTTTAATAGAATATTTCATTCATGGTACTGAGGTAGAAGATACCATAAATAATTGTAAAAAATTAATTGAATTTCAGAAAATAGTTAAGGTTACAGGAAAGTATAAAAGTATTAATTACAATGGCTCAAATTTGCAAGAAAAATGTATAAGGGTATTTGCTAGTAGAAGCATAAGTGATGGATCTGTTAAAAAGGTAAATAGTAATGATGAACTCGAAAAAATAGGAAATGTACCTGAAAGATGCTTTATAGATAATAGTGATATAAAAGATAAAAGAGTTAGCAGAACTTTAGATAAGAGTTGGTATAAAATTATGGCCCGAAAACGTCTTGAAGGATTCGGCATAAGTGACCAGATGAAATTGGAAATGTGAAAATGGTACGGAATTATTGGCAGATATGGCGAAGTAAATACTTGAAATTTAGGAGGTAAATAATGAAAAATACACTTGGAGATTTAAACAACCATTTATTTGCACAGTTAGAGCGACTAGGTGATGAAGATTTAAAAGGTGAAGCATTAATAGAAGAAATGAATAGAACAAAAGCTATAAATGATGTTGCATCAAGGATCATTGCTAATGGGTCATTAGTATTAGCAGCTAAAAAATTAATGGATGACAGAGAAGATGCTAATACTAGCTTGCCTAAAATGTTGGAGGGGTAAAAGTGAAACATAAATATACGGAAGAACAAGCCAACTTTATCAAAGAAAATATAAAAGGAATAGGGACTAAAGAATTAACCGAAATATTTAATAACCATTTTGGATTAAATATTAAGACCACTTCAATTAGAGCTTTTGTAAAAAATCACAGTTTAAAAAGTGGTTTAGATTGCCGATTCAAAATTGGGACGATTCCTTTCAATAAAGGGATAAAAGGTGTTTGTGCTAAAGGGTCTGAAAAAACATGGTTCAAGAAAGGGACCATACCACCAAACCATAGATTAGTAGGAAGTGAAAGAGTAACCGTAGATGACTATACAGAAGTTAAAGTAGCAGAGCCAAATAAATGGAGATTAAAACAGCGAGTAATGTGGGAAAAATGCAATGGAAATATCCCAAAAGGATATGTCGTAATCTTTGGTGATGGAAACAGACATAATTTAGACATTAATAATTTAATACTAGTATCTAGGCAACAATTATCAATATTGAACAAGAATAAATTAATACAAAAAGATGCTGAATTAACGAGGACTGGTGTTATTATAGCCGACCTATATCAAAAGATAAGCAAAAGAAAGAATAAAACTAAGTAACATAATAGCTAAATATCACGTAACAAATATTAAAATAAAATTGAAGTATCTATAGATAAGAAAAAGTGTGCACACCTTCAGGCATGGAGGAAATTTTGGAAATAAACGAGTTAAGAATGTTACAAGCTTTACCTTTAGATGTTAAAATTATGAAAAGTTTACAAAGAATAAGAGAATGGCATGAGTTTTGGAATGGAAAAGTTTATATAAGTTTTAGTGGTGGCAAAGATAGTACGGTACTGCTCCATTTAGTTAGAAGCATATATCCAGATGTTAAAGCAGTATTTATTGATACTGGGTTAGAATTTCCCGAAATAAGGGATTTTGTTAAAACTATAGATAACGTAACGACTGTAAGACCTAAAATGCAGTTCAATAAGGTCATTGAGAAGTATGGATACCCTGCAATCAGTAAAGAACAAAGCCACTATATAACATTGGTTAGAAACACTAAGAGCGAGGTTCTAAAGCATAAGCACATAGATGGTATTAATAGGGATGGAAGCAAAACTCAATTTACAATATCTAAAAAGTGGAAATATTTAATAAATGCACCTTTTAAAATATCAGACCAATGTTGCCAAGTAATGAAAAAAAGACCAGTAAAGAAGTATGAAAAGGAATCGGGCAATATGGCTATTATAGGCACAATGACTGAGGAAAGCGTAATGAGAGAGAAGGTATATCTTAAAAATGGTTGCAATGCCTTTGAAAATAAAAGACCTATATCAGCACCTATAAGCTTCTGGAGTGAAGAGGATATATGGAATTACATGAAACTTTATAATTTACCTTATAGCAAAATATATGATATGGGATATAAAAGAACTGGGTGCATGTTTTGTATGTATGGGGCACACCTTGAAAAAGGTGTAAATAGATTTCAATTGATGCAGACTACACACCCAAAACAATGGGAGTATTGTATGAAAGATACCGAAAATGGTGGGTTAGGACTAGCAAAGGTACTAGACTATATAAATGTATCCTATAAGAATAACCTTGATGATAAGAAGACTGCCGAGGGTGTAAAATACCAGCAATACAGGATATTGTAACAAATTAAAAGAGTTCTTTGAAAACTGAATAATACGGTATTAGTTTGATATTTGTAATTGAAATTTAAGTGGGAGCTTATAAATGTATTAGTTCTTTTCAATACAAAATGTGGTAATATAGTAAATGAAATATGAATGAAATATTTCATGTTAAAGGAGAAATGTTTATGTATGAAGTTGTAAAAGCCTATGGACCTATAATCGTTGGAGTTGTATCTATTTTTGTTGCTTATTATATGAATACAAAACTTTTAAAATCCAAATCTAAAGAAGAAGCGAGAAAAGAAATTTATAAAAAACTTAATGAATTCTATGGACCATTTACGCAATTAAGAAAGAAAAGCAAATTGTTATATGAGATATTTACAAATAACAAAGAAGCTCATTATAAAACTTTGCCAGCCTTATTAGAAGGTATAGTTTATAGTAATAATGATAAAAGCTTATTAAAACAAATTATAACAATAAATGAACAACTTGAAGATTTAATAGTTAAAAAAAGTGGTCATGTAAAAGATAAAGAACTAAGGGAATTATTAGGAAAGGCTGCAGCACATTTCAACGTTATGTCTCAAGCTTTTGATGGATCAATAGCAGGTGAAACAAAAAGATTTAAAAATTCTCTGTTTCCAAGAGATCTAGATGCTAAAATAGAAGTAGAAATAGATAAATTAAACACAAGGATTATAGAGTTAGAATAACCTAGAGTATAAATATAGAATTATAAACTCAAAAGAGGTTAAAGAAAATAAATTAGCTGTTTTTATCATAATACCGTATTATTCAGAAATGAATTGTATGGTATTTTTTTATTAAGTTACAACGAAATATGAGAAAGAGGCGACGTAACTATTGAAATTGAAAGTGCGAACAATGGTCTTTGATAATTGAATAATACGGTATTAAAGAATAAGAATAATTGCTATGTTTTACAAAAATAGTGATTATTCATATAAAAACATGCTATAATTACCATTAGTTAAGACAACATAGTAAAATGTTGCTCATCAATCAAAAATACATGATACTTAAACATTTGCAGAAAATTGAGAAGATTATTTTTATTGGGAGGTAATAACTTGAAAACAGTAAAAGTTATAAAAAAAGTAAAAGTTATAAAAAATGTAATTTCAGTAATAGTTATTATATCAGTGTTTTTAGGTTTATTTGATATCATTAATGGAGAAATTACAGATTTAATTATATTACTATTTTTCGGTATCATGGGTATATTAGATGGGTATTGCTCATATATTAATAACAAAAAACGAGAAGCAACTTTTTTATTTCTAGGTGGAATATTCATAATAGTTAGTGGGATTATAGTTTCATGGATTCATAGTGTAACTTAAATATATTCTAATTATGTGTCACAACTAGTAAAACCGAATAATCCCTTAAAAATACCGTATTATTCAATTGAATAATACGGTATTTTTATGTCGTCTTTCAAATACATGCCGACACAAAAAAAGTAAAACAAAAGAGAACCGCTAGTCTCGTAAACAGTCAGCTCTCTAATTCTCACTAGGAGATATATTCATTATATCACAGTGTATCTCCTAAGAAATAAAATTTTAGGAGGTACCGGATATGTCTAACACAAAAGATGAAGTGATTATAAAGTTAGTAGGAAAACTAACACTAGAGTTCCCAGATATAGATCAATTAAAAGTTCGTATGATTGCTGAAGAGGTCCTATATAAATATGATGTAATACCTCAGGAAACTGGATTAATGGTTAGTGATGTAGAGGATAAATTAATAATCTATTTAGCAGTTAAAAAATTAGATGGATTAGCAAAAGGTACTTTGAGAAACTACAACAATAATTTATTAATATTCTCTAATATGCTCAGGAAGCCATTAGCAGCTATTAATACTATGGATCTCAGGATGTACTTAGCACAAAGATGTAAGAAAATGAAACCCAGTTCAATAAATGAGCAAATTTTTATCTTAAAATCATTTTTCGGTTGGTTATTTACTGAAGAATATATACCTAAAAATCCTACGTCAAAGTTAAAAGCAACTAAAGAGCCATCACGATTAAGGCATGCACTTACAGTAGATGAAGTAGAAATATTAAGACAGAAATGTACAAATATCAGGGAAAGCGCATTACTAGAGTTTACTTATAGTTCAGGTTGCAGACTCGCAGAAATTGTTTCTATAAACAAAGAAGATATAGACTGGAATAACAAAACACTCAAAGTAATTGGAAAAGGAAATAAAGAAAGAATTGTATGCTTTAACACCAAAACTAAATATCTCTTAAAAGAATATATATTGTCAAGAAGTGATGATAACCCAGCATTATTCGTAACTAGCAAGTATCCACACAATAGACTAGGTGGCAGAAGCATAGAAAGAGAAATTGGAAACATTGCTAAGAGAGCAAATTTAGGCAAAGCAATATACCCACATTTGTTACGTCACTCGATAGCTACACACTTGTTGGCGGCTGGAATGGCGTTACACAATGTACAAGCTTTACTCGGTCACAGTGACCCTAAAACAACGGAAATTTATGCTGAGTCAAGTATTGAAAGTGTCATATATGAGTACAAGAGAATTTCTTGATTATGAAAGGAGTACAAAATAATGAAAGAATTAATAGAGTCTGTAAAGGTATTGGTATCTGAAGAACTTAAAAGAGCAAATATTGAATTTCCAATGTTTAATAGTTCCCATGAGGGGTATGCAATTATTAAAGAAGAACTAGAGGAAGCCTCAGAGGAATTAAAATATGCGAATGCTGAATTGGAACAAGTATGGTATTGTACAAAAAGAAATATAAAAGAACCTTCATTTTCACATTTGAAAAGTTTAAAAGTTGATGCAATAAATTTAGCATCTGAAGCTATTCAAGTTGCTGCAATGGCCCAAAAGTTTATAGATAGCCGCAAGGAGGTTGACCATGAATAGAAATCAGAGAAGGCAAGCTGAGAGAAACAATAAAACTGCAATCGTAGCAACACCCACCCAAAATATTCAAGTGGAGAGATTAGCAATTGAAAAAGCAAATAATTATATTGATAATATCGCAAAGATAATTAATGAATGCTATTTTAAAGCTATGAGAAATAACAGGGTCAGTGAAGTAAGAGCTAAAAGGATATTAGAACAGACCGAAATACTAATTAATATAGAATCTAGGAGGAACATATAATGGAGCAAATATTTATAAGAGTTAGAAAAGAAAATGGTGATTTTATCAATAAGGATATAATGGATGCTAATTATGGGGAAAGAGTCACCTGGTACAAAACGTTGAGTAAAGGTCAAATAATGAGTTTGTTAGAACGGTTTATAAGTAACAAAACGATGGAGGAAAATAGACTATGAATAAAATTAATTTAAAGTGAGGTGATTAAAATAGATATTTTTAAAGGTTATATACCGCTGGGGGGTAGCCAAGGCAAAACACCTAGTGAGCCATACAAGGATAGAAAAGAGTTTTATTCATTGGATCAAGTTAATGAATTAAATGGTTATGGTGGAGTATTATCCGATAATTTAGTACAAATTGATATAGATGAAGAAGCTGAATTTGAAAAAGTATTAAAAATAGTTGATGATTTACACGTTAACACTTCAATTCTTAGGACAAGCCGAGGAGGGCATCTATATTTCATTGATAATGGTATAGAAAACAGAAAACAAGGATATTCAACACCTATAGGTGTAAAAATTGATACTGGATTAGGACTACAAAATGCGGTTGTACCTTTGAAAGTAAAAAATGTTAACCGAGCATGGATTAAAGAATCCGAAATGTTAGATGTTGTACCAGCGTGGTTAATGCCTATATCTAAAAAAACTATAGATTTTAAAACCATGAGTGAGGGCGACGGTAGAAACCCAGCATTATTTGGTTACATACTCACATTACAACAAAGCGGATTATCTAAAGAAGAAATAAGAGAAACCATAAAGATAATTAACACTTATATTCTTCAAGAGAAACTAGATGCCAGGGAAATAGATACTATATTACGAGATGAAAGTTTTACTAAGCAAAGTTTTTATATAAAAGGTAAGCTGCAGTATGAAATGTTAGCTAAATACTTAAAAGATAATGAGAATGTTATTAAAATAAATAATCAGCTACATATATATGAAGATGGAGTATATACAAGTGATGCAAATAAAATAGAGAAAAAGCTTTTAAAATACATTAATAATTCCACAAAAACACCTAGATCCGAAATAATTAGATATTTAGAATTGATATGCCCTAATGTTAAAGTAACATCACCTAAATATATATTATTAGCTAATGGAATTATGGACCTGGAAACAAAATCACTAGAAGAATTTTCACCAAAATTCATTATAAAAAACAAAATACCAGTATCTTATAATCCAACATCATATAGCAAAGTGGCAGACCAAACCATAAATAATATATGCTGCAATGATAAGCACCTCAGATTGTTAATAGAGGAAATGATGGGTTACTGCTTACTGAGAAGAAATGAAATGGGCAAAGCGTTTATTCTAACAGGAGGTGGAAGTAATGGTAAGAGCACCCTATTAGATGTACTAGAAGCTATGCTGGGGGAAGAGAATATTGCAGCCGTAGAACTTAAAGAATTGAATGATAGATTTAAGACATATCAACTTGAAGGAAAACTTGCCAATATAGGTGATGATATTTCGAAACAATTCATAGAGGATAATAGTACATTTAAAAAATTAGTTACTGGAGAACGTGTCAATGTAGAGCGTAAAGGTAAGGATCCATATGATATTAGTAATTACAGCAAACTCATTTTTAGTGCAAATGACCTACCTAGAATTGATGATACTTCAGATGGATTAAAACGTAGAATTGTATTTATACCTTTCAATGCTAAATTTACTAAAAAAGATGTTGGTTATGATCCGTGGATAAAAGATAAATTGTTAACTAATGAGTCATTAGAGTACATGCTAAAAATATCATTAGAAGGCTTAGACAGAATATTAATGAATAAAGAATTTACATTATCCAAGGCATGTGATGATATATGGACCGAGTATGAACAGGTTAATAATCCAGTGGTTGGCTTTTTAGAAGAAAGTGTAATTGATGAATGTAAAATATCAGATGCATATAAGCAATATCAAGTGTGGTGTGTAGAGGGTGGACTAAAAAGTTTATCTAAAACGGTATTTGGTAGAGAAATTAAAAAACGTGGTTATGAAAGTATCATCACCAAAATAGAGGGTAAGTCAGTTAGAATCTATAAAAAAGTGTAATGCAATATTAGAAAAGCGCGATACCTGTATGTTTTATTCGCCGAGTTGGACAACCATATCCATGCCCGGACCTATAAAGATTTACAAAAATATATCCATAATCTTGATACATAATTTTGGTTACAGATGGAACACAGCAGTAGCAACGGTTTGATGGTAAAAGCTACGCGAAGTTACAGCAAATTAATTTCATCTGTAACCGCTACATAGATTGGTATGACTAGATTAGGAGGTTGTCGGTTACGCGGTTACGCAAATTTAAATTTTCTTTAGTAGAAAAAAACAAAAAAATAAATTACTATAATATATATATAAAGAACTATATATATAGTACCCATATTTCCTAACACTCGAAGCTATACATATCAACGTTTATAGAGGGTACAACTAGTCTTTTCATCTGTAACTTTGTGAAACTTATGAGTGATACCAACAGTTTAAAAGCAATAAAAAGGTGGGAAATAATTACTCTAAGTCCTGTTAAGTGTTGATATGACTCAGGTACAGATAAATGAGTAAAAAGCTTGATTTTTCCTAATTTATATATAGAATTTACTAACAATAGGAGATGAATTATGAATCTATATAAAAAAACAGAGTATTATCTTTATAATTATAAAACAATGAAAGCAGAAATTAAAAATATAGACCTTGAAATAGACCAAATTGAGTATGTAGGATGCGCTGGAATAAGTTATGAAGAAAAGTCAGCTCCAACAAATCAGTTTAATAGCTCCGTAGAAAATGAAGTTATTAGACGAGAAAAGAGAATTGAAAGTTTAAATCATTCAAGAAGAGATATATCAATTAAAATAAATAAAATAGATAATGCTCTAGAAACATTAGTGCCAAGAGATCTTGAAATAATAAAACTCAGATACTTTAATAAACTTAGTTATAGAGAAATAAGTACTAAGATAGATTTATCAGAAGATTATATAGGAGATTTAAAGCGGGATATTATAGGTAAAATTAACGGATTAATATACTTTTAATCCTATATATATCCTGTAATATAGTAGTAAACTATAAATAGTAAGAGAGTTAGCCAGGAGGTTAGCTCTTATTTTTATGTGTAAGATTACATGTGTGGTGTCAAATGAATTGGAGGTGTTAATGTGTTGGATAAAAGGCATTTAGAAGTGTGTCACTTGTTATCTATTGGTACATCAATTACAGAGATAGCAAAGGTTGTAGGTATTACTAGACAAACCATATACGACTGGAAGAAAAAGGAAGATATGAAGGCCGAGCTAGACGAACTCGAACAAGACTTTATTTCTAGCATGCAAGCGAGTGGTAGGGCCTATGCACCTAAGGCTATGGCTAAGCTTATAGAGCTATGTGAGAATGGAACAAGCGATAAGACACAGCTTGATGCAGCCTCTAAGATCGTAGATAAGTACATGAGTAATGCCACTAAGATAGAGATAGCTAATGGTAGAGATAGTAAGGATGATGTAACTGTGGATGTGTTGGATGATGAGATCAAAGAGTTTGATAATGAATGAGAATGTTAACAAATTATGAACATATAAGAGTATAATGTCACTGTTTATGTAGTTAGTGCCTACAAACCCATTGCATTGGTTAATATAATGTCGCGAAATAAATCTTTCACGACATTGCACTATATTGGTAAGTAATAGTTATTATCTTCTTTGTGATGGGGGTGCCCTTCTGTTTTGGGAAGTTTCCAGATGTCCGGGGTTGGGTTACACAATTTCTGCAATATTTTTTTAGGTTAAGGACAGAACCAGTCAAGCAACTTAACAATGCTCAAATAGACTGGACATTAAATATAAAAATGAGGTGAGAATAGTGAAAGTGAAACTATTAACTTACTGGAAAGATGAAAACCTAGAGTGCTGTTGCCCTATCCGAAATAGATGCAACAAGAATCATGGGTGTGAGGAACTTGATTTTACATTAGATACTTATGCTGATATGCATGAGTGTATGAAGCATGACAGTTATATGAGAGTTAAAAGTAGAATGCAACAAAGAAGATAAAATTAAGAGGGTGAGTTAATTTGGATGAAGCAAAACAAAATAGAAAATCATTATATACTCACCTGAAGAGATTATATAATCCAAATAAAGCCGCGTACCTAATGTTAAATCATAAGGACCATTTATTTGATTTTCATGGACTGGCCTGGTCTGTTGGGAAAAGAGACTTTGAATTTTTCTGTATGTATTTTTTACAGGATGTGTTTCTACCTAAAGAAAATAATGCGGCTGCTCCTATTGCTGATGTGCACAGGGAAATATGGCATGATATACAAGAGTCTATTATTGGAAATGGTAATGAGCAAATTGGAAGGATAGAACCAAGAGGAACTGGGAAATCAGCCTTTGGAACTTTTGCTACTACTATATGGTGTCATTGTTACAAATTTAAAAAATATACTCTTTTATGTAGTGATATAGGAAGTACCGCTGAGAAATTTATTAAAGATATTAAAAATACATTCCTGGAAAACACATATTTGGAGAAAGCTTTTGGTAAGCTCTTGGATGATAAAGATAAAAGGTACATATGTAATAGCACACAGCTTGAGTTTACTAATAAAAGCTTTATAGAGTCTATATCTTCAGCATCTCCAATGCGTGGGAGAAAATATGATAATTGTCGTCCTGATTTAATTATTCTTGACGATTATCAGTCGGAGGATGACTGCCGGACTGACGAAGCGAGAACTAAAAAGTGGGTGCGCTTCAGTAATGATGTTAAATTTGCGGCGCAGAAAGCAGTTTATAGAGCAGGTAAGATAATTAAAAAAGGCACTACTTTTATTGCATTGGGAACATTGCAGCATAAGGAGTGCTTTTATTCTAGGCTGATTAAACTACCTACTTGGAAATTTAAAAATGATAAAGGTATTCCAATGGATGATATAGATACTTTTTTTAATACTGGCCTATGGTTAGAGTTTAAAAATTCATTATTTGATTTTAAAAATGAAACACACTTAGAAGATGCTAAAGAATTTTATTGGCAACACATAGATGCTATGAAATTCCCTTTACTGTGGGCTGAATTTTGGGACTGCTTAGATATTGCAATGCAGTATTATGAAAATCCTTCATCATTTAAACAGGAAATACAGGGTGATGTAAATAGTATTGGTGAGAAATGGTTTAAGACTGTTAGAACTGAAGCTCGTAGTGTAATTGAAACACATAAGTTTATAAAAACAATGTTATGTGTGGATCCAGCGAGTACAGCAAATGGTAAATCCGATTACTCAGCCTTTTTAGTTGGTTCAGAATGTGACAATGGGTTAAAGTATGCTCGTAAAGCAGAATTAGCAAAAATAAATTCACGTACTGATTTTGATAAATATATAAAGCGTATGATTGATTTGTTGAAAGAGTATCCGGATACCACTCATGTATATATTGAAAAAAACACTTTTAATGGTGCTGATGCTAACGGACTTGAAAAGTTAATTGATGATGATCCAGTGTTAAGATCCAAAGGAGTAAAAATAATTAATGAAGCTCAGAGAAAAAACAAAGATGATAAAATTAGTACAATCATTCCTTATATGAATAAAGGTCAAATTATTTTTGCTGAAGAAGATGATGAATTTATAAATCAGATACAGGAATTTGCAGGTCAAAAATACTCAATCCATGATGATGCGCCCGACATAACCGCTGAATTTGCAAATAGAATTAATGATATTGAAGTAATTCAGAAGGCAAAACCTTTTGACAGAAATAAATTGTTATAGGAGGTGAGAACCAATGACAACGTTAGAAGAATTATTAAATTCTTGTTATAGTGACTTTACTAATAATATATCTAAAAATCAAGTAATGTATGATTATTATAAAGGTGAAACCGACGCTTTAAAAGACTATAAAATGGTAACTAATAGGTCAAACCTAAAAACAAGGGTAAATTATATAAAAAAGTTTATAAAAGAAGAAGTATCTTATACCTTGGGAAATAAAATTTCTTATGTAAGCAAGACCAGTAATACAAAAATAACAGATGCAATAGAATGTAATTTGGCGCATTGGTCAGAAAAACATGACCCGAATTTATTAAGGTATAGTTTAATATTTGGTGAGGCCTATGAGCTTTATTATATTAATAAACTCGGAGAATTTTGTTCGAGAATACTAACTCCATTAAATTGTTATGTATTTACGAATGCTGATGGAGATGTTGAGTTAGCGCTTCATGTTTTTAAAAAGAAATTTGATACTAATGATTATATTGATGTGTATTTAGCCGATAGAATAGTACATTATAAAGGTGGCATTAGTAATTCTTGTTTGCTTGGGGAAGATGTGCATTACTTTGGAGAGGTACCAGTAAGTGTTTGCTCTATAAGTGAGGAATTAGAATTGGATACTATATTCCAAGATGTAAAAGGACTCCAGGATGCCTATGAAACTAATTTAAGTGATATAACAAATGAAATATCAGATTTTAGAAGTGCTTATTTAGTAGTTACTGGTGTAACAATAGAAGATTCTGACTTGCCAAAAATGAAAGAGCTCGGAGCAATACAGGTACCTAATAAAGATGGTAGCGTAACCTGGCTTATAAAAAATATAAATGATAGTTTTATTCAAAATACACTAAATACGTTAGAAGATAAAATATACCAAATAAGTGGTCATATAAATGCTAATGAAAAATTATCTAGTAATACAAGTAGTTTAGCTTTAAGAACTAGACTTATTTCTTTAGAAAATGTCTGTAGTCTAGATGCAAAAGCAGTTATAAACTGTATTAAAAATAGACTTAGGATATTATTTAAACATCTATACATAAAAAGCTCTGTAACGTATGACTATAAAGATGTTAAGCAGGTATTTACTTATAATATACCCTCGGATGATTTAGTAACAGCGCAAATAATCGCACAGTTAGGTGATAAATTAAGTACTGAAACTGGTATAGCTCAATTAAGCTTTGTTGATAATGTTAGTGATGAAATGGCTAAAATTGCAAAGCAAAACAAATCAAACAGTATCGGACAAAATCTGTTAAATCCTCCAAAAGAGGTTGTGACTAAGTAATGGATAAGAAATATCGTAAAATGATAGAACAAATTAAACTTGATGCTGAAGCATATATTGATGAACAGATGAAACCCGTATATAAAGCACAGAAAGTGGAATTAGATGCCATTCACGCTTTGTTAGGTGAACTGTTTATTAAATATGGTGTAGATGGACTTTTGAAAATGAATAGTCAAGAGAAAGCTGATATAGATGTTAAAAAGATATTGAAAACTATGGGTAAAAAGTTAGGTGATTCCGAAGTAGAGAAAATTACTACAATTATAAGTAGTAGTTATAAGAATACATATTATAAGAACGCTTTTGTTATGGATTCAGGGCTTAAAATAGAATTAAAATTTGATATTTTAAAGAAAGAATTTGTTGATGCTGCAGTAAATGCAAAATATAAAGGCGAGTTTTTCTCAGATAGGATATGGACCCAAAAAGCTAATATGATTGACCAACTTCAAAGCTCTTTAGTTGAAGCCATGAAAGGTAAAGCTCATATTGATAAAATAGGTAGGGATGTTAAAGAAACTTTTAACACAACCGCTTATGAGAGTCAAAGACTTGTCAGAACAGAGAATGCAAGGGTACAAAGTCAAGCTATAGACGATATAGGGCATTCTTCAGGAGTTAGCCAACAAATGTACAGTGCTACTTTAGATATGCTTACAAATCCAATAGATGCTAGTTATGATGGTGAAATATATGACATTGATGATGATAGTAAACCTGAAATTCCAGCTCATCCGAACTGCCGATGCTGCTATATTAATGTCCCTTATGAAGGCTGGACTGCCACTCAGCGGAAAGACAATGAAACTAAGGAATTAATAGATAATACCGATTATGTGGATTGGAAAGCTAATAGAGGAGTTGATGAATAATTGAAAGAAGGTTTATTCTTTTCTATATGGTTAAACATTTTATTTTTATATTACCTGATACATGACACTATTTATTATAAGAAAGTCATTTGTGATTTACAATTTAAGTATAGAAAATCACTTTAAAAATAAATAATAGCATCATACTTTACATATGATATACTATTAGTAATATATGGGAAGCTGGTGTTATTATGAAGTATTGTAAAAATTGTGGGCAGAATGTTGAACCTGTTAAAATTTTCTCTATTAAATGGTTTATAATCAGTGTTTTAACCATTGTGGGTGGTGGAATTTATATCATAAATTACTTGTTTTTTAAGAAAAAGGTTTGCCCTATTTGTCATGGTATAGAATTAGAACATGAGCATAGCGTGGAAGGACTAGATGGTGATATTATACAAATTGGTACGATACCAGAAAAATTATCACGACTAGACCGAATGTCTAAAAATGCAGAGGATGGAAAGCTAAGAGCAATGGATAAAAAAGTTAAATCTAGTCAAAGAGTGGCTGATGCTGATGCTAAACTTGAAAAAGCTAGGCAATATAGGAAAGATTCATTATTAAAAATGAAATTAGAAAGAGAACAAAAGAAACAAGCAAAATTGAATAAAACAAATTAGCATCCTATTTAAGGGGTGCTTTTTTAATGTAAAAAATTAATTGCGTTCTGGGGTCAGTAAAATAGAGTCCAAGAGGGCTAAAAGGAGAAAAATAATGCTAAAAAAAGATTTGTTAAACTTAATAAATAGTTTAAAAGACGAGGACCACGTTGACGATATATTAAATAATTCTGAATTGGTAAAGAAATTTAGTAGTTTGGATGCTTTTAAAAGTAAAATGAACGATGGTGAATTTAAAAGTTTTATGGATAGTGAAAAGGACAAACACTTAACTAAAGGGTTGGAAACATTTAAAACGAATAATTTGACTGCTTTGGTTGATGCTGAGGTTAAGAAAAAATATCCAACTAAGGATCCAAATGAAATAGAAATGGAAAACATGAAGTCTGAAATGGAAAAAATGAAAAAAGAATCTGCAAGAAAAGACTTGAAAACAAATGCTTTAAAGATGCTAAGTGATAAAAAATTACCTACAGATTTAGTAGACTACTTTATAGGCGAAGATGAAAATACAACAAATGATAATCTTACTAAGTTTGAAACCATACTTAATTCAAGCGTAACTTCATTGGTAGCTGAAAAACTAAAAGGTGGATATACTCCTCCAAATGAAAAAGGTGGAGTGGATTCTAATAGTATGGGGATGAAACTTGCACTACAAGCTCAAGAATCACAAAAACAAGCTTCAACAACTAAATCATATTTTGATTAAAAAGGGAGGAAATAATAATGAAATATAATTCAACAAGTTATACAAACAAGAATGAGATCTTGAAATTTGCAGACCACTATGTGTCTATACCGGTGATGGTTGACAATGCAGGTATAGTTGCTAATGCCGATGGTAAAAAACTAGTACTAGCTGGAACTATAGTTGGTGGAACTGGTGGGACTAATGTTATTTTGGTAAATGATACTGTAAAAGCATCTAAACATAATACTCAAGCTGGTGCGACGACTACAGCTGGAGCTGCAGTAGATGCAGAAGGTGTGCTTATGGATGATGTTGATGTAACATTTGGTCCAGCACCAGGTGCAATGTTAGTTCACGGATTTGTTAATTTGGCTAAACTACCTGAAGCTCCATCTGTTGATGCAATATCAACTTTGAAAACAAGAATAACATTTTTAAAATAATAAAAAAAGGAACGGTGATATAAATGTCTAATATTTATGATTTATTTAAAGCTAAGGAACTTGGAGTATATTACACAAACAATCCATCATTACAAATTCCATACATGGGAGCAACTTTATTCCCAGCTAAAAAACAATTAGGACTAGACTTAAGTTGGATAAAAGGATCTAAGGGACTACCTGCAATATTAAAACCATCTGCATATGATTCAAAAGCAACATTGAGAGATAGAGTTGGTTTTGATAAAATTGAAACTGAAATGCCTTTTTTCAAAGAGGCTATGAAAATAGGAGAAAAAGAAAGACAAGAATTAAATAAAGTATATGCTTCAGCAAATGCAGATTTAGTAATGCCATTAATCAATAGTATATATGATGATGTTGCAAATTTAGTAGCAGGTGCCGAAGTTGCTGCTGAAAGAATGAGAATGCAACTATTAGCTAGTGGTAAAATATCTATAATTGCTAATCGCTTAAATTTTGATTATGATTATAAATTCCCAGCTACTCATAAAGAAGCTTTACTTACCACTGCCAAATGGTCCGCTCTTACTACTGCTACACCTATTCAGGATATTCAGAGATGGCAGGATAAAGTGGAGGGGGATAGTGGAAGTAGACCAACTAGAGCCATTTGCACTAGAAAGACTTGGAACTACTTACTTATGAATAACTCCATTAAGCTTGATTTAAATCCTACAGGTGGCTTAAACGTTATAATGACTGATGCTATGATGAAACAATACTTACAGGCTAAGCTTGGTTTATCGGTAGCAATTTATAATAAAATGTTTAAAAATTATGACGGTGCAGCAACATTATTCTTCCCGGATGATGTATTTACAATTCTTCCAGAAGGAAACTTGGGAAATACTTATTTTGGTACAACTCCAGAAGAATCCGACTTAATGGCTGGGGCAAATGCTGATGTAACTATTGTTAATTTAGGAGTTGCAATAACTACTTCAAAGGAAGTGGATCCAGTTAACGTAAATACAAAAGTTTCTGCTATCACGCTACCATCATTTGAAAGCATTGATACTGTATTTATAGCAACAGTTAATTAGCAAAGAGGGGAAAATTCCCCTCTTATTTTTATATTGAAAGGAATGATTTAAATGGCAGATAAAAAAGAAGTACTAGAACCTGTAAAGGAAGTTGTAGAAGCACCCAAAAAAATAAAAGTAGAAATAACAGCAAATATTAAATATGGGGAATTAATCCATAGTATTGGAGAGAAAATTTATATACTAGCATCTGAGGTTGAAGAACTTGAAGCTTTAAATTTGGTTAAAAAGTTAGTTTTTGAAAAGGAAGAAAATGACTCAGCAAAAGTAGGTGAATAGTTATGATACTTGAAGATTTAAAAATATTATTAAAAAAAGATTCTTCAGAGGAGCCTATATTAACTTTGTATATGAAAGAAGCTATTTCGGTGATAACTAATTATCTTAAAAACGGTTTAGATGTAGAAGTAACTTACCCAGAAGCAGTAGTAAAGTATGTGATTTTAGCTTATAGGAAGAAAGGTAATGAGGGTTTGAAACAATTTGCACAGGGTAGCCGTAGTGGAACATATGAAAATACTATTCTTAGTAGTATAAAAGATTTGCTACCATTGCCTTCTATAAGGATGATGGGGTGATTATATGTTGGAAGATTATAAAGTAGGTGTGTGGAATAAGGCAACAGGGACTAAAGTGAATGGAATATTTATTTCTGGTATATTAACATGGGTTAAAGACGTTAATGCTGATATACAGCCTTATAGTAAGGCTTTACTGTTAAAGAACTATGGCTATGATATTGAGGTTAATAAAAGAATTTATATAGATTATTTTGATAAAAACATTAATATAGGAACTTTGTTAAAATACACTAATGAATATGATAAATTGATAAGTTTAGAAGTTAAAGCTATTCCTTGGGATGATGGATATATGGAGGTGATGTGTTTTGGGTTATAAATCTTATAAAAATGCTGTATTAGTTGCCCTGAAATTATGTAGGCATGAGTTCTGCGTTGGTGTAGAAACTCTAACTGTTGCTGAGATTCAATCAATAACTCCAGTTGGTGTGGGTACAACAAACCCAGGCAATCTAAAAAAATGTATAGCCTCAGATATAATTCCTGGTGATAAAGGGGTTTATGTAGGAGTGACACCTGCGGCGCCTTATGGTAAATGGGTAGACCAAGGCTCGAGTAAACAAAGAGCTCAACATTTTTTACAAGATGGCGCAAATAATTCAATACCAAAATTAGCATTGGTTGCTAACCGAGTTTATAAAAGTAAAATGGGTGGTAAATGATGTTAGAGTTATATGAAATATTGAGTAATATTATTGAACCTATTTGTACATGTTGTGTGGACCATTACCCAACCACATTAGATAAGGTTTATCCCTATGTAGAAATCAATTTTCCTAATGCAACATCTAATAATAGCTTTAGTGATAATAATTTGTTAGAAGTGAGTGTATGGCATAATTTAGACACTGATATAAGAGAGATTGAAACTATAACAGATGCTATTCACAAAGCATTAAATAAAACTCATTATTTAACGCCTACGCTATTTGCAACTATAGGCAGAGAAACACCTAACAGAATAAAATTGGATGATGAAATGATAGGAATACAGAGAAGAAAATTAAGATATACAGTTAAAAGTTATAAAATAAAACAATAAAATAAAACAATAAAATAAAACAATAAAATATGAAAGAAGGAATAAAGATGGACGAAATAGGGAGCACCAATACAGTAGGGTTCAGTGAAGAAACAGCTAAAAATCTATTAATAGATAGTGGAGCAATATATAAAAATTATGGTTTGATAGGCGAAAAATTAATATCTGCTACTAGTGGCGGTAATGAATTTAATGCTATCGTAAAAACAAGGGATGTAAAAGCAGATGGTGTCAAGGGAGTTCAAAAGGGTTTAAGATTCATAACAGATGCAGAAATTACGTTAAAGGCTAACTTACTAGAGTTCACGGCAGAAACGCTTAAAATGGCACTAATGGGAGAAATAGATAGCACTGGTGTAGATTACGATGTAATTACAGGCAAAACTTATATAGCAGATTCTGATTATTTAGAAAATATAGCTTTAGTGGGAAAAATTAGTGGTAGTTTAAAACCGGTAGTAATTATTCTTAAAAATGTACTTAATACTGATGGTTTAAAATTTAAAACTGAGGATGATAAGGATTTAGTTTTACCAGTCACATTTACAGCTTTCGGGGATCCTAAAACACCAAATAATCTACCTTATGAAATTAGGTATCCAAAAGTAGCTGTCTAAAAAATAAGCACTCCTATGGGTGCTTTTCTTATTTGAAAAATATTGGAGGTATTAATATATGAGAACATTAAAAACTGCAGATTTATTTAGTTTATCAAGAATTTTAAAAAAGATGAATGTTAAAAATGATATTAAAAAGGTAGCCACAGATGTTACTGGGTTAGCTGAAGACGATAAGAAAAAAGCAGAGCAGACTATGCAAATAGATTTAATGATGATATTTGTTGAAAATATTGGTAGTGCTGAAAAAGAAATAAATAAATTACTAGGTGATTTAACTGGTAAAACTTCTAAAGCAATTGAAGAATTAGGGTTAACTGAGTTAATAGAATTATTTAAAGAGTTGATGGCCCAAGAAGGGGTCGGAAGTTTTTTATCTACAGCACTCAAATAGATGATGTTGGGTGCTTAGATTTACTTTTAAATAGATACAATAGTTTAGATTATATTATGGAAATGGATATTGATGATGGGCTAGATCAGATTAGAGGAGCCTACGAGAAAGATGCCGAGGCTAAGTTATATAAACAATATTTAGTGGACTATGGAAACATGGATCAAGAACATTTTATAAGCTTTGAAAATTATAAAATAAAAGCCTTTGCAACTCCAATAAAATTAGATAAAGAAAAAATATTGAGTGAAGCATTGAAGATAAAAGAAGCCGATCAAAATAGTACCAATAATTAAGCATCCAATAATGGGTGTTTTTTATTTTGTAGAAAGGAGGTAGACAATGCAAATTTTTGAGCTCTTTGGAAGTATACTGCTAAAAGATTCCGGGGCAACAAAACAACTTGATGCCTTCGATAAAAAAGGTAGAGCAACAGATAAAAGTATGGGATTAAGTTTTGGTTCTATTGCTAAAGCTGCATTAAAGGTCGGAGCTGTTCTTGGAGCCAGCGTGGGAATAAAATCTATGATAACAAGTGCAGCAAAAGGACAGGAAAGACTTACACAAATGGAAAATGTTTTAAAGTCTACACATGGAGCAGCCGGCATGACAAAAGAGTCTTTGCTTAAACTTGCGGAGTCCCAAGGCAAACTTACAACATTTAGTAAAGGCACTAATATGGAGACCGAGAATTTAATGCTGACCTTTACAAAAATAGGAAAAGAAGTTTTTCCAGACACTCTAGCAGTCGTGAATGATATGAGCCAAGCACTAGGACAAGATACAAAAGCCAGTGCAACCCAATTAGGTAAAGCCTTACAAGATCCAATTAAGGGTGTAGGGGCACTTAGTAAGATAGGTGTTAATTTTACAGCACAACAAAAAGAACAAATTAAAGCAATGATGGGCGTAGGTAATATTGCAGGGGCACAGAAAATAATATTGGGTGAACTTAAAACGGAGTACGGTGGAAGTGCTATAGCAGCAGGAAAAACATTCAACGGTCAAGTTACAATATTAAAAAATGGATTGATGGGTATGAGTGCTTCTATAGGTAGTACTGTATTACCTTATTTAACTAAATTTACAACCATGATTAATAACAATATGCCAAAAATCAAACAAGTTCTAACGAACATGATTGATGCTGTAGTGCCTAAATTTGCAGAGTGGATAAAACTAATAGGACAAATTGCAAAAGAATTATTACCAGACTTTAGTAGTGCTACTGATGGTGTAAAAGGTAAACTGGGCGGATTTGGTAGTGCTCTAGGACTAATAACAAAAATATTAACAACTATGAAAGATAATATTGGACTTGTAAAAGCAGGACTAATAGCATATGGAGTAGTAATAGGAATACAAACCGGCATAAACATAGCACATAATGCTCAACTTGTAATACAAAAAGCTTTACAAATAGCTAAAATGATTAGAGATAAAGCCGAAACAGTATACATATGGTTATTAATTGCTGCTGATAAAGCTCAGGCTATAGCTAAAGGAGCACTTGCTATAATAACAGGTACCGTAACTACAGCTCAATTAGCACTGAATGCAGCATGGTTAGCAAATCCAATAGGTGTTGTAATAGCTTTAATAGTTGCATTAGTGGCAGGATTAGTAATTTTATTCAATCATAATAAAAAATTTCATGATTTTGTAGTTAAATCGTGGGCCGTAATAAAAGAGGTTGTTGGAAGTGCGATTACTGCAATAGTTGGATTCTTTAAAGACTTATGGACTAATATTAAAGTTTGTTTAACAAGTATGAAAACAGGAATAAGCACAATTTTAACGAGCATAAAAGAGTTCTTTGTAAATACTTGGACATCTGTTAAAGCAAAAACAGAAAGTATTTTTAATGGTATAAAAGCATTTATGAGTATGGTATGGAATGGTATTAAAACAGCTGTAATGGCTACAGTTACCCCATTTGTTAATGGTATAACTAATATTTTTAATGGCATGAAAACTGGATTGACAACAATTTTTAATGGCTTGAAAACATTCTTTACTGGAGTATGGAACGCAATCAAATTAATCTTCTTAGGCCCGATTTTATTAATATGTGATTTAGTTACTTGCAACTTTACAAAATTAAAAGAAGATGCTATGAAAATATTTAACGGACTTAAAAATGCTTTTGGTGAAATATGGGACGGTATTAAACAGATATTCTTGGGCACTGTACAAGCAATTGCAGGGGCGCTGAGTGTAATTTGGGATGGTATGATAAATAGTGCAAAAGCAATTTTCAATGGTTTTAAAAGCTTTATGTCTAGTTTATGGGATGCTATTAAAAGTACAGCGTTAAGCGTTTGGAATGGTTTAAAAGCTGGAGTAACAGCTATTATAAATGAAACAGTTAATGGTGCCAAAGCAATATGGGATGGCTTTAAATCATTTATGAGCAACTTAGGTAACAGTATTAAGTCTAATGCAATAAATGCTTTTAATGGTTTAAAAGCATCCGTTATAAACATCTGTAATAGTACAGTTAATGGAGCAAAGAACGTATGGAATGGCTTAATGAGTTGGTTTAGACAACTACCTAGTACATTACAAAGCATTGGAAGTAATATGTTTAACAGTATGCGAAGCGGTGTAACTAGCACTATTAGTGGTGTTGGAAGTGCTATCCGAAGCGGAATTGGAAATGCGATTAGCTTCTTGAGAAATTTACCGTCAGAAATGATGGGTTATGGACGAGATATGATACAAGGTATGATTGATGGTATTTGGAGCATGATTGGTAATGTTACAGATGCAGTAAGCAGTGTTGGAGATACAATAAGAAGTTACTTACATTTTAGTGTACCCGATGAAGGCCCACTCACAGATTACGAGTCATGGATGCCCGATTTCATGCAAGGAATGGCAAAAGGCATAGATAATAACAAGTTTAAAATAACGGATTCGTTAAAATCTCTTACGTCTGACATGAAAGTTAACGCTAAAATATCTACAGAAGGTACAAAAGATGTTAATTTAAACCCAACTAGTAAAAATTCTAGTGGATTTACTATAAACATAAGTGGATTTGTTAACAACAGAAAAGAAGACGTAGAAGAACTAATGGAAGAAATGGCCTTTATCGCAAAGAAAAAAGGGTTAGCATAGGAGGTGGCAAATGAATAGTTTTATATGGAATGGGAAAGACAGTTATGAAGATTTCGGGATAATTATTAATAGGCTACCACCCGAGACTATTCCCGAGTCAGATATAGAAGAAATACCTATTATTGGTAGAGATGGAGATTTAACAATAGATAATCACGCTAAGAAAAGTTATACATTACCAATTGACTGTACTTTGTTAGATTCTAGTAGAATACAAGAAGTAAAAATGTGGCTAATGGGTGGCTTAGGAGATTTAATATTTAACTGGCAGCAAGATTATAAATATGAAGCTAAGTTAAATAATAAAATAGACATAGCACAAAGCATGGAGATATGCGGAGAATTTCAGATAATATTTAAAGTCAAACCTTACAAAAAAAGTATAAATGACAATATAATAACCTTAGAAGCCACAGGAACACTTTATAATAACAGTGGTGTAATTAGTAAGCCTATAGTTAAACTTTATGGCACAGGCGATATTACGCTCATGGTTAATAGCCAAACTGTAGAATTAACTAATATTGATGAATATATAACTATAAACTCAGATATGCAAAATGCTGATAAAGATACATTATCCCAAAACAATAATATAAATAGCGAATTTCCGATTTTAGAGATTGGCAATAATATGATTAGTTGGAGCGGAGCAGTTACGAAGCTAGAAATAACTCCTAATTGGAGGTACATATGATAAATTTATATGATAGCAAAACAACAAAAGGTAATTTTAATAATAATGGTTTAGTAGTTTTAAATGATTGTATTTCTTGCAAAGTCGTAAACGAATTAAACGGGATGTATGGGTTAGATATAGAATATCCTATAGATGAACACGGTAAATGGAAATATTTATTAGAAAATAATATTATAAAATCAGATGGACAATTATTTAGGATATTTCACAAACAAAAGAAATTAACTTCCGTTTTAATAAGCGCTAGACATATTTTTTATGACCTTTTAGACAACCTATTAGAAGACGTTAGACCAATGGAACTAAGCGGTGAAGGTGCTTTAGATTGGATATTAACACGTACACAATATCAACACCCCTTTACTTCCACTAGTGACGTGCAAACAGTTGCAACAAGATATTTTATACGTAAAAACGTAGTGGAAGCAATTATGGGACAAGATGGAATAATAAACAATTGGGGTGGAGAATTAGTACGAGATAACTTCAACATTGAATTATTAGGTGCTAGAGGACTTGATCGTGGAGTTTTAGTTGCTTATGGGAAAAACATACAGGGTATAGAAGAAACTTTAGACATAGACGGGTTATGCACTAGAGCAATGCCGAAAGGAAATAACGAATTATTATTACCCGAAAAGTATATTGATAGCCAGTATATTAATAATTATCCGCATCCAAAAATAAAGATTATAGAATTTAATGATATAGGAATAGATGAAACAAATGGTATAACATTAGAAATGGCTGAAACACAGTTGAGAGAAGCTTGTAATTCTTATTTATTAACAAGTAAATGTGATGTTCCTCAATTTAATTACAAAATTGATTTTTTAGAACTTAGTAAAACAGAGGAATATAAGAATTATGCAGTATTAGAAAGAGTTTATCTAGGCGATACAGTAACAATTAAACACAGTAAATTAAATATTAATTTAAAAGCTAAAGTAATAAAAATAACTAAAAATATTTTAACCGATAGAATTGAAAAGATTGAGTTAGGAAGTTTTAAACCCAATCTAGCTACTAGTATTAATAATGCAATTCAAGAAATAAAAAAAGAAGTAGTACAAGTTCAAAGCGATTATCAAAAAGCTATAGACAATGCTACACAACTTATAACTGGTAGTAAAGGTGGCAATGTAGTAATAAGACAGAGTCAAGATGGAAAGCCTTATGAAATTTTAATAATGGACACTGATAATATTAATACTGCGATGAATGTTTGGCGATGGAATTTGGGCGGATTTGGACATAGCGGTACTGGTGTAAATGGCCCATATAATACCGCAATTACACAAACTGGTAGTATTGTAGGTAAGTTTATTACAGCACTAGAAATAAGCGGGGAACAAATTACAGCAGGAATTATTAAATCTAAAAACAATAAAACATTTATAAATATGGAAGATGGAACGTTTAATTTAGCTAATAGAATTAAATTTGATGGTGATAAATTCGATATAGATATAGGCCAGATTGGTGGAACTAATTTACTTCAAGACAGTAATTTTGAAATGAATACAGTAGCTATAACTAGTGCCAGTAGTGATGTTAGCAACGCTTGGATAAATGGAGCAAATGAACCTAGTGCTTACAGAGGAGATAGGGTCTTATTCGTAGATAGTTCCAAGGGCGGAGATGTATATGTTTATACTAGTTTAAAGACTAATGTTAAGGCAGGAACTACTTACACACTAAGCTATTACTCTCGATGTGCGGGAGAAATCTCCACTGATTTTTCTGCTTCTTATATACAATACGACACCGGAGACCACTTTCTGCTGCCCTTCTCAACTAGATTGGGAAAGCAGTGGGTAAGAAACGTTGTTACTTGGACATGCCCACAAGGTATATCTAGCATACGATTCCGTTTTGGATTGAAAATGCTAGGTTATGCTTGGTTTAATATAGATTGTGTGCAAGTAGAAGAAGGGCAATATGCTACAGCATGGACACAAAATCAAAATGAATTAAAAACCGCATCGTTTGAAGTTAATGAAGACCACGCAAGATTTACTGGTGCAAATGGCAGTTATACAGAATTTAATCCATCACAAACCGGTTTGAAATGGCACAAAAACAGTACAGATGGTGGAAAAGATTATCATTATCTAATGTATATGGGTGAAGTTAACATAAAAAGTAATGGTGGTATATGGGATGAAAAAATAATAACACTTCCCAGTGAATTTAAAGGTAAAGATTTTAGTATAGTTGTTAGTATAGGAGGATGGAATATACCCTCATATCATTTTTTAGCTGATATACATAAAACATCATATGTAGAAAGTAAAGAAAATGGAACCATACGAATAGTAGCTTCTTTACATGCGATGAAAGCAGTACCTCAATTTGGTTGTATTGGTGGAGTATCAAGCGGAGATAACACTTTTGGTTGGTTTTTAGATGGAGATTTAATATATATAAACACAGTAGGAGATTTAACAATTGCTTATACAGTAACAGCATAATAAAAGAGAGGAATGATTAATTATGGATTATACACAAATAGAACATGAAGCAAAAATGACAATATTTTATAGCAAACGCACGGGGGAAATTAAATGCGTTTGCAGTGGAATACAAGATTTTAAAATGTACGGAAATGATGCAGAAGATTACAACTTGATTTTTAATTTAATTGTAATGAATAAAGACAATTATGTAATAGAAAATTCTCATAGATTCATTATGGATTTAACTTGTGTAATACCAGTGCTATGTATTAAAAAAGAGGAAGTTGATAAATACCCAATGGCATCTGCTTAAATTGCAGGTGCTTTTTATATGTAAAAAAATGTAGAGGAGTGGTGAAAAGTTGGAAAATAAATATAACGTAAAAATTGATCTAAAAAGCAGAGAGATTAAAACAGATGCTCGATTTAGAGTTGGAGACACAAACTCAGCAACCTTGGGAATTGAACTAACTAATAATAGAGAAGTTGTAGATATTACAGGACAAAATATAACATTTAATTTTCAGAAAGCTGACGGAAAAACAGTTACGCAGGATATGACGAGTGGAGTTAAAATTGTAGATGGAATAAATGGATTGTTTGATATCGTACTAAGAAACGAGACATTACAATGTGCGGGCATGGTAAAAGCAAATATAACATTTACAAAAAATGATGAAATTACTTCTACAATAATTTTTACATTTCCCGTAGATAATTCTATAGGCGAAGGGGAAATATCCAAAAACTATATAAATGCAGTTGAAACAAAGCTAATAGAATGGGAAAGTGCATTTTATGTTGCAGAAACAGATAGAGATAAAGAGTTCAAATTTATTGCAGACACATATGAACAAGCCAGTCACGATAATGTAAATATAGAATTAGTAAATGCTAGAAAAGGTGAAAAAGATGTAGGTGCTAGATTAGATAAAACAGATACAAATAATGTAAATTCAATAAATGCGATAAAGTCAGAATTGGCAAATATATCGTCACAACCTGAATTACTGTTAAGAGTATATTAGTAGCTTTAAAAACTGCTTAAACATAAGTAACTACTTAAGTTTAAGATACTTCTAGGTATTCACATACTGAATTATATTTATGACGTACTTGGAAATTAGCACGACACAACTAAGGCACTCGAGAGGGTGTCTTTTTCTATACAAAAAATTAAGGAGATGGTGGGATGGAAGCAATAATGGTTAAAGCAGTTTCGCAAGGATTGTGGTGTGCAATGTTTATTTGGTTGTTATTTTATATCTTAAAAGAGCAAAAAACTAGAGATGTAAAGAGTGAGGAAAGGGAAACTAAATATCAAACGATCATAGAAGGGTTAACAGATACAGTAAATGTAAAACTAGATAAATTATTAGAAAAAATAGAAAAATAGGAGGTTTCATCATGAAAGGTATAGATATAAGTAATTATCAAGGCAGTGTTGATTTTGCAAAGGTTAGAGCAAGTGGGGTAGAAATTGTAATACTAAAAAGTACAGAGGGTAGAACGTGGAAGGATAGTAATTTTAGTACATACTATGCTAATGCAACTGCAGCTGGATTGAAGGTTGGAGTTTATCACTACCTTCGAAATAATAGCACTCAAGACGAAATTGACAATTTTTTAAGCGTAATAGGAAATAGAAAATTTGATTGTAAGATAATAATAGATATAGAAGAGAATTTCGGAAGTGTAGCGCAGAACAGTAAAAGAGTAAGAGACTTTGCAGACATATTAATTTCAAAAGGATATGAAGTAGCCTTATATACAGGAGATTATTTTTTTAAAGATAATTTGAATAATTCTGTAAAAGATATTCCACTTTGGGTAGCACACTATGGTGGCACTCCATTTTCTAAAAATATAGGACATCAATACACAGAAACAGGCCATGTAAACGGAATAAGTGGGAATGTAGATATTAATAATTTTACAGATGGCATATTTTTAAAAGGATGCAATAATACTTCAAATATCAAGCCTTCTGATCCTGCGACAAGCGATAATGATTGGATTAGAAGATTACAACAAGAGTGCAATGCACAGGGATTTAGTAATCAAAAAGTGGATGGATGGTACGGAGAAAACACACTAAATGGTTGTCCAATGGTAAAGCCCGGTGCAAAAGGAACTATTACAAGGTTATTGCAAGAAAAGCTCAATGCTCTTACCTATAATACGAATGGTGTTGATGGAATATATGGATCTACAACTCGTAATGCTATATTTAACTACCAAAATAATCACGGGCTCAGCGCAGATGGAATATGTGGGAAAGACACATGGAGAGAAATAATAAAACAACAAAATATACAATAAAAAATATAAAATTAAGAGGAGAGTGTATTATAAATGAACAATTTTTTAACAATATTATATCCAATACTATTAACAATTTTAACAGGGGTTTTAGGTTATGTAGGTAAAGAGATAGTAAAACTAGTGCCTAAACTAGTATCTTTTGTGGTAGCTAAAATAGGGCTCACAAACTATCAAAAAAATAAACTGGTGGCATTAGATATTTTTAATGTAATAGAGGAGGATAAAAGACTAGGTAAACTAGTAAATTCTAAAATAGATAAATTTGAAACTCTTATAAAAATTAAAATACCGGGAATAACGGATTCAGATATATTACTATTAAGACAGAGTATTGCGGGAGAATATAATAAAGATAAGCCTATAATTATAAAGGCTATGGAAGAACCAGTAACTATAGCATCACCAATTATAAAATATTTTGCAGCGGATGGGATAACAGAACTAAAACCCATAATTATAACAGACCAAGTAGAACAATAATTTTAAGCCTGAGGTTAGAGAAATCTAGCTTCGGGCTTTTTCTATTTTTAAAAACATAGTATCATTAAATCGATTAAAGGGATTTGTACCTATTTGTAGAAGTATACATATAATATATGCAAGGAAGGGAATAATAAAATGGATAATCATAGTATAAAATTAAGCAAAGTTGTTTGTATTTCAGATATTATTGAACAGTTTTCGTTCTTATCTAAATTGAAAAAAAATTCAGAAATAGCTTTAAATATTGAAATTCCAGATAAAGTTTACCCAGAATATCTAACTATAGTTGTTTCAGTAATTAAATATTATAAAAATTTAGGTATAATTATTAATATAAATGTACATAATCCAAGTAATAATACTTATGTTTCAAGAATAAATTTCTATAAAGAACTTGAATTAGAACATGGTGAAGATTTCACAAGACATAATAGCACGGGTAAATTCGTAGAAATAACAAACTTTAATGGAACTAATAATGTGGATATAACTAATAACATATTAAAAATAATTAGAGATAAATGCAATGTAAATTCTAGTGTTGTGAGTTGTTTAAATTACTGTTTTTTTGAGATGGTAGATAATATTGAAAATCATGCTGAATCACCAATTGGAGGATATACAGTTGCACAAAATTATCCATACAGAAAAGAATTAAGGTTAGTAATTATAGATAATGGAGTAGGAATATATAAATCTCTAACTAAAACAGTGGGAACAAAGTACGGTGGGTTATCTCCGGAGAATTCACTTTTACATTGTATTAAAAAGGAAGTTACCAATGGAAAAGGAATGGGTAATGGATTATATCATGCCAAGGAGTTTATTGTAAATAACGGAGGTGATATGGAGATTTATTCAGGTTCTCACTGTCTTAAAATCAGTGATGGTAAAACTAAAGTCATTCATACTCCACATTGGCAAGGTACATTGATTTATGTTAGAATAAATACAAACACTACATTAAATTTTGAAAGCATATTCGGAAATGATGTACCGGAGACAGTAATTAATTCTGATGATTATATAGATAATTGTTTATGGTAGGAGGTGGATACAATGATATTAAATTTCAGTAACTTTGGAGAATCATTAGGCACAAGGAAACTTGGTTCGGAAATAAGAAGAAATGTTATATCTAATATAAGTTCTCAAGAAAAAATTGTTTTTGATTTCCAAGGAATAGACGTGATATCGAATTCATTTGCAGATGAGTGTTTTGGTAAGTTAATTGATGAAATTGGAATTATATTAGCTAAGCAAAAGACTACATTCACGAATACTAATAGTAAGGTTTCGTTTGTAATACGAAAGGCAATGTCTGACAGGATCAGGATAAATTCGAAAAGAACATGTTGTTAATAGAATGTAGAAAAGTCATGGGTTGCAAATAGTAGCTCATGGCGCTTTTCCCATTTCTGTATAAGAAATTGTAGTATGGCAATAATATATACGAAAAGTAAAATAAGTAATTGCATGTATAAAATCCAGTGCTACAACAATAGCACTGGATTTTATTTTTTTAAATTTTTTAATTTGGAATGAGTATTCAATTTAAAGGGATTTACATTTTCTTATAGAATTTACCTATATATGTGGAGGTAGTATGATTATGGATAATTTATATGAATTTGATACAAACCTATTGAAAACTTTACCTAAAGTTGATAAGAATACATTAACTAGATCACTTGGATTTTACCCGGCAGCTCCAATAACTGTAGTAGATAAAGAATCCGAAAGAAGACTACAAAGCATTGAGCAAAAAAGAAAAGAAAAGGAAGAAAGAGATAAGCGGAGTTTAAAACTTCAGTGCGAAAGCAACGAAACGCAAAAACTAATATTATTTCTTATGCAATGTGTAAATAAAGACAATAAAGAGATTATTCAAAAACTTGGTGGACTTATAAATTCCATAGAATTTGGTAACAACGTAGAAGAATGCAGTTTGCTTTTAATCCAAAAGGAACTTGAACATATTAAAGAAAACTCAAATGATTTACAAAGTGACTTTATTTCAGCAGCGAAACAAAACCTATTGGACAAAGGTGTAGATTATACAATCATATTTATTTTGCAAGCGCTTAAAACTATATTTTTAAAACCTTAAGATTAAAGGAAAACTTTACCCCTTCCAATTTAAGTAATATGTTGTATAATATTAATAAGAACATATGTTTTGGAGGGGTAATATGAAAATTGTAGCAAAACCAATTGAAGTTATATCTGTAATGGATACTAAAGGGAGCATTACCCCTTTGAGGCTAAGAATTGTGAGGGAAGATGAATCTTTACAAGTAATTAAAGTAGATAAAGTAATTACTAGAACACAGGAGAAGTTTGCAGGTAATTTAATGATTGTATTTGCCTGTCAAAGCCTAATTGGGGATAGTGAGAAAAGATATGAACTTAAATATGAACTCAATACTTGTAAGTGGATATTGTTTAAGATTTAATCGATTTTGTTAGATGCTGAATTTCATACTCAAACTAGGTTTAAAACATACGGACATGGCCAATACTTCTAAATAGAGGTGATGGCGATGTCTTTTATAAAATACGTACTAAAAACTAGAGATTTGGGACTAATAAGGAAGAAGTTAATTGCAGTGTACATATTAAATGTAACAGATATTATATTTACAATTTTTCTAATCAACACAGGTATGTTCTTAGAAATCAATTCTGTCATGGCACCATTTGTAAACAATAGTCAATTACTAAGCATATTAATTAAGGTAGTAATCCCATTTGTACTATTGTTTTGGGTATACCAAAGAATGAAAGATGCTACAGAAAAACAGCTATACCAGTCAAATATTATCATTAATGGATGCTTAATATTTTATGGAGCTTTAAATATATTACACGTTTTTGGGAGTATATTATATATAGTTTTATAAAGAGAATTCCAACAATAAAAGGAATTTTAAGTAATTGTGTGATTATGGTTGATATGGTATGATTCTATAGGAATTTAAATATAAGGGGGGACTAAAATCAATGAAAGATATTTTCAAATACATACCTGGATTTAGGACAGATAAGAAATGGAAAAAGATAGTTGCAATAATATATTATATATTTTGTTTACTTATGATGGTAGCTGGAATAGGTGCATTTTTAATAATGACATCCATCCCATTTATAGGATTTGCTATTCTAAGTCTCATAAAGAATAGAAACAAAGTGGTAGTGTTAACGCTCGTTGCAGGCATAATAATGTTTAGTATGGGGGCAAAATTAGATCACGAAATTTCTAAAAACATAACTGCAAGTTCGACAAAAGAGATTGCAACTAGTAAAATAACTCCTGAAGTAAAGACGAAAACTCAAGAAGAAATTAAAAAAGAATCTGTTGCAAAAGCTAAGGCTGAAAAGGAAGCTAGTGAAAAGGCAACTGTGGCCCAAAAGATTATAGATGATGCAGCTGCAAAGATGAAAGCAAAAGCTGATGCCGAGGCCAAGATTAAAGTGGAAGAAAATGGAGAAATGAAAGTGCATTACATAGATGTAGGTCAGGCAGATAGTATTTTAATACAACAGGGCTCGAGCTTTATGTTAATAGATGCTGGGAACAATGCTGATAGTGAGTTAGTTAAAAAGTACATAACCGATCAAGGGATTACTAATTTAGATTTTCTAGTTGGAACGCATCCCCATGAAGACCATATTGGCGGACTTGATTATGTAATAAATAGTTTTAAAATAGGAAAAGTCTATATGCCAAAAGCTATATCAACTACTAAAACATTTAAAGATGTAGTCAATGCTATTACAGCCAAAGGATTAAAAGCTTCAGCACCAACTCCAGGAGAAAGTTTTAAATTAGGGGAAGCGACATGCACTATATTAGCTCCTAATGGAACTGGATATAAAGATACTAATAATGACTCAATAGTTATTAAAGTAACTTTTGGAAATAACTCATTCTTATTTACTGGAGATGCAGAGGATGTATCGGAAAAAGAAATGTTATCAAAAAATTATGACCTTAAATCAGATGTACTTAAAGTAGGCCATCATGGTAGCAATAGTTCAACGACACAAGGATTTTTAGATAATGTCAGCCCCAAATATGCCGTTATAAGTGTTGGAAAAGGAAATGATTATGGTCATCCTGTACAATCAACAATGGATAAATTTAAAAATAAAAACATAGCGGTATATAGAACAGATGAAAATGGTACTATAATTGCTACATCAAATGGTAAAGATGTTAGTTTCAATGTAAAACCAGGTAGTTATAATGGAGCTAAAGAAAAGGCAGCAACTAATAATAATAGTGAAAGTGTAAGTAATAAAAAAGTAGTTGCACCTGTACCGGTTAAAGAAGCAGTAAAGGAACCAGTTCAAGAAACAGCTCCAGAGCAAACCAATAGTGGTGGAATGGTTTGGTTATCTGCGACAGGGAACAAATATCACTCAATAAATAATTGTGGTAAGATGAATCCAAGTAAAGCTAGACAGGTTACGTTAGAAGGAGCTAAAGCTAGTTATAGTCCATGTTCTAAATGTGGACCACCACAATAGGAGGAATTTATGAAAGTAATTATTGATAGATTTGAAGGAGCTTATACAGTGTGTGAAAAAGAGGATAGAACTATGATGGATATACCTAAAGATAAGATTCCTTCCGATGCTAAAGAAGGAGATGTACTTAGGATCAATAATAACATAATTACTATTGATATAGGAGAAACTGAAAAAAGGCGTAGAGAAGTTGAAAGATTAACTGAAGATTTATGGGAATAAAATTAACCTCGGCTGTTACACCGAGGTGTTATTTATTTTGACATTTAGATCTTAGATTATCGATAAATAACAATACTACACCCAGGGGGATCCCAGTGAGGTATTGTTTTTTTATTACTAAAATAAAAGGATATTTAAATTATAGACTATTTTTCAAATTTTATTCACTACATCCATCAAAATAAAGGAATAATTTAACATGTGCAGAATATAACTCATAAGATACTAAAGAGGGTGATTATATTTGGGTGTTAAAAATAGACTTAAGGAAATTAGAATGAGAGAATATTTGATGAGCTCTAGTGAATTTGTAAAGATTCTAGGTGTTCCAATAAGCACCTATTCACAGTGGGAGAATGGAAGTAATAATCCACCTCTAGGTAAAGCTTTTGATATTGCAAAAAAATTAAATAGAAAACTCGAAGAAATATGGTACTCAGAGTAGTACCATATTTTTTTACATAAAAATTAGTAAAAATATAAATTTATTTCTATAAAGTAGGAAACATTTTAGGAATATAGACATAATATATATTAAGGAATTAGAAAAACTACTAAAAACTTTGCAATATATAAATTAAATGGAGGAAGTAATGAAAAGAGGAATAGATGTTGGCAATTATAGTTTAAAAGAATTTCCAAATACTAATATTAAAAGCTTAGTAACTACAGAGGAAAATATTTTAGGATCAAAGATTTGTTTGGAATATGAGGGAAAACGCTTCTATATAGGAGAGGGGAATTTTGAAACAGAATTAAACAAAAGCAGTAAAAATAACTTTTTACCTTTGTTACTAGCGGGCATAGCATTAAACGGTTCCAATGATGATGTGTTTCAGCAAGTAGTTTGTGGTTTACCTATTAATCAATATAAGACTAACAAAGAGTCTCTGATTGACTTAGTACTTAGTGATAGGGTAAGAGAAATAAAGCTTAATGGAGAAAAGAGAAAAATTATAATTACTGATTTTGCAGTATATCCTGAAGCTTTAGGAGCATATTACTCGCTTGATATAAGTGATGATGTAATTATAGTTGATATAGGAGGGAGAACAACCGATATAGCTTATATCGCAGATGGAAAGTTAAAGGAATCTACTACTACCGTGGTTGGAACAATTGGTATCTATAAAGACATAGAAGATAAATTGAACTCCTTATATAGCTTAGATTTAGATATACCAATGGCAGAAAGGATATTAGATAAAGGGTATTTTGAGATAGATGGGGCCAGAACTGATCTAACTTTTGTCACTGATATACTGAAAAGAAATTTTAATAAAATTAATGATGAGCTGAGTATGAAGTTTCCGGCAAGAACTGAAAAAATAATATTAGTTGGTGGAGGCTATAAATTATTTGAAAAGGCTTTTAAGAAGAGATATGCGAATTCATTTGTGGCTGAAAATCCCATATTTGCAAATGCAATAGGATTCAAAAGGGTAGGTGAAATGTCATGGCAGTGAAACCAATAGCTTTAAGTTTTAAAGATAATCAAGAAGATATGGAACTCTATGTGTGGATTAAAGGCCACAGTAATTTAAGTGGTTTTATAAAAGATATACTGAGAACTGTTAAAGGAAATGAAATATCTAAAGAAGAAAATAAGAACTTAAAAGTTAAGAAAATGGAGTTAATAAATATGGATTTCTAATAAAAAAGACCATTTTCTGAGCGAAAATAGTCCATTTCATAATGGCGATACTTGTATCATGTCGCAAACCCTTACTGCTTGCTCTCGCTACACAGCCTCAAGTTAGCTTATTCATCTAACATTTGAAAGGTGCTACTTTTCACACTATATTAACTATTTGTTAACACGATATTAACAAACTACATGAAAGCTTGAATTAAATCTACTGCAACGATCATACCTGCACCAAATGCGAATAAAAACATGAACTCACGTCCTCTCTATTAATTTAATATAGTTTAACCAATATCCAATCAATTATACGGAGGGAATCAATGGAACTATTAATTATTAAAAATAATAAAACTATAGTTAATCATGAATTTAAAAGTTTAAGCAAAAAACATGCTGAGGATATGGAATTGATTGCGACTAAAATAAATGGTAATACCAGGACTAAAAGGGCAGCTGTGTTTTTGCTAGGTAGTTTACTGTATTTAAATGATATTGCAGTTATGGCAGCTAGTAAGGATCCTTTAAAAACATTACCCATGGTTGGTAACAAAATATATGGCATTATACAAATGTTTGGGTGGTTTATATGCGCAATAGGTTGCGCAGTTGCAGTTTTAAAAGCTCTTATGGAGGGTGATACAAAAAGTATTCCTAAAATAATGATGCGGTTCGGTATGGGATTTGCTTCACTTTATTTATTCCCAGCATTTTTAGATATGATTAAAGGCATATTCCAATAAAGGGAGGTAATATTATGTTATTAAATAAATTATTAGCAGTTTCAATTGAAAAAGTACCAATAGTTAAAAATATATATGATGCTTCAAATACACTTAAGAAACCTATATTTGATACAACTAAAATTTCTTTTATGGATAAAGCTGAACACTTTTTTAATGCCACCGACAAAATTATTACTTGGGTAACTCATCCAATATTGATTGTAAATGGTTTAGCTGGAGCAAGTTTTTATGTAGCATCTGCAATTGGGATTACTGGTTTGATATTTTATATTATTGGTTATAAAAAGGGCATGCAATATGTTGTTGGAAGTATAGTTGGTTATACTTTAATCCAAATAATAAACTGGGGAGCGAATTTGCTATGATAAGCATGAAATTATCAAAATATATTGAGATTATTAATCCTGTTTATGTGACTCTCAAAATTGTTCCAGATACGAGCATAAGAAATTATAATTCCAGTACAATATCAAAGGCAATGCATTACACATATAGGACTATAACTCAACGTATTCAAAAAGAAGAAAAAAAATTAAAATGGAAGTTTGAAATGCCATCAAAAGTTAGTTTTTTTATAGATATTAAGAAAAATGATGTTAGTTTTTATTTTATAGTACCAGAGCGCCATCTAACTTTGATAAAAGAAAAAATTACGAATACCTGGCCCAAGGCAGCAATTACAATTGCCGCTGAAATTAATCCCTTTTCTCGGGAGGCTGTTAAATACCAATTAAAATATGCTAAAGAAGATGCTATGAGCCTTAATTTGGATAAGAAATGTAATGAGCCTTTAAATGGTATTTTAAATGTATTAGATGTACTAGAGGAAGGGGATAGAGTAGGGATATTCTACAACTTCATACCAGTACAACAAAAGGGATGGAGACAAGAATATCAAAGGACAATGGATAAAATAAAAAAGAATGAGTTTATAGATAAGGAAAAATTTAATATCACCTATATATTAAAAACCGGAGCCATGATACTGATAAATTTGGTTCAAGATTTTATGGATACTCTTGGTGATTTTCTTGGTAGTGAACCTAAAAACACAACTTTAACATTAGCAGAAGTCGCTATGAGCAGTTTGATTTTAGAAGATGTAAAGAAACCAACTAGGGACACTATAAGTAAAAAAGATTCAACAGTAATAAATACACAAATATTAGTTATATCTGAAAGTGAGGATAAGCGTAGGCAAAACAATACAGCGATAGGAGTATGCGAGAGCTTTAGTACAATAGGGGATGATAATAAACTAATATATAAAAAGATTAAGCCTAAGAATGTATTTTACGTAAATGATTTCAAAATTGCAGGATGTGAAGAAAATAAATGTAGCATTGAAGAATGCCAAAATTTCTTAGAACTTCCAGGCAAAGAATTGTTAACCCAACATAAAATAATTGAAAAAATTGACGCATTAGAAACTAAGGTTCCTGAACAACTACAGACTGGGATTATAAGAGCCGGAATAAATAGGTATAAGGGCATACCTTCTAAGGTTTATCAAACGGAGGATGAAGAACTTAAGAACACTATAATGTGTATTTGTGGGCCTAATAGGAGTGGTAAAACCACATATATAGCTAATATAGTAAGAGATGTAATGGAGAATGGAAGAAGTGTAATTCTACCTGATTTTTGTGGTAAATGTGAGTTGTCAGATGCACTTGCAAAAGTTATTCCAGCTGACAAAATTATTAATATAGATTGTAATGACCTTAAGAATGTACAGGGATTTGGCTTCAATGAAATAGTACCTCGTGATGAAAGTATAGAGGCTAGATATATTTGTGCTAAGAAAAAATCTGCTAAATTAAAAGAGTTAATTAATTTAATTAACTCGGGTGAGTCAGATTTAGAGGGCAGAATGGAAAGATATTTAGAGTTTGCTGCACTTGTAGTATTTGTGAGTAATGGTCCTGTAAATGATGTATTCAAAATTATAAAAGACCATGTACTAAGACATAAATATATTGATAGTATCCCTACGGAGCTTGATGATACTATGGAGGAATATGTGGAGGAATTACTTGAGATTGACGAAATAGGCAAAAGTGCAGATAATAAAGGAGAAGTTATTGGAACCAAGATGGGAAGCACCTCTGCAATACTTAGCCGGATACATCGCCTGAAAGAAAATGCATACATTGAAAAAATGCTTAAGAAAGATTGTAAGGATAATATAAATTTAATTGATGCTATGCAAGGTGGCAAATTAATTTGTATAAGGATGAGCACTGATATGTTTGGAACCAATGCGGAAAAAGATATATTCGTGTGTTACTGGATGGTTAAGATGTGGGCAGCGCTACAAAAAAGATTTAATGATGTAGAAACAGAAAATCTAACTCAGACAGTGATCCTGATTGATGAGTTATACCAGGTGAAAAATTGTGAAATATATTTGACTAGTATATTAAGCCAAATAGCTAGGCACAGAATTAAAATTATTTTAAGTTGTCACCATCTCGCACAAATTCCAGTAATTCAAAATGAAATGAAAAGTGCGCTCTGTAGTTATACATTTATAGCTGGTAGCAACAAGAAAAACTTTAATGCTATGAAAGAAGAGTTTGTTGATAAAGGATATGAACTGGAAGACTTACTACATTTAAAGAGACATAATGCGTTGAATTTATTAGCGTATGAAGATGGATATTGGGCAGGGATAACACAATTACCACCACCAATTAAGAGGATATAGTATAACGATATATCCTCTTTCTATGTTATTATCAAAAATACTCAGCTTAAGACCATATGATTATTATAGGTAATATCTATAAGGGGTATTTACGTAAATTGTATTAGAATTGAAATTAACAGGGAGATATTTTAAAATAAATCCACCACCAATAAATAAGAGCCTTATTAACTCTTATTTATATTTTATCAATTTACTAGGGACCACATTAAGGGTTTTGCTTATTCTTATTAATAAACCCACCTTAATATCCCATTTATTATTTTCAATTTCACTTAAAAAGTTTCTGCTTATGCCTATTTTTTTGGCGAGTTGTTTCTGCGTCATTCTTTTAGCCTTTCTAATACATTTTATCTTTAGTGTGTACATTTCCATGTTTTAATTATATAAATATAGTGGTATCGGTGTATACAGGTAAGTTATGGTAAGTGACATAACCTTGTGAGTCTTGTTTGCATATTATGTTCCTTATATAATTTATTAAGAGGTGATGGTATGTTAGTACACAGGGTTAGACTGGGAAGTTCAGTAGATAAAAAACTAAATGAAGGATTGAGAGAATTATCTAAACAAACCCGGATACCAATATCAAAGCTTTTGGATGAGGCTATTGAGTTAGTTTTAAGGAAACATTCTGCTGAAAAGTAGGGTGTTTTGTTATTTTTTGTAATAATTTGCTGTGAAATTGTCGAAAGTGTCGAGGCGCTCGACACATTTTGGATTTATAATGAATATGTGGTAAATAATAATAAAAACTTTAAAATTTAAAAAAATAAGAAAAATATTACTATTTGCAAGTAAAATTACGAACAACTGTTCTTTGCTTGATGCAAATAAAATGCTATGTTTTATGAATACTTAGGGGGATAACAAATGACAAATAATGATGCAATAACAAAATTAAAAGAAAAAAACGCTGTATTAGAAGTGGAAAATAAAAAATTGAAAATTATGAATGTGAAACAGGAAGAAGTTATTAACCATATATACAAAACATTAAAGGCTGTTGCATTTTTATAAATACATAAAAAGCCACGTAATGATAGTAATTCATTACGTGGCTTCGTCAAAAATTCGTCAAAAATTAATATTAAACATTAACTAATTTTCATTATATAGGTTTTAGATAGTTTCACTTAAAACGTTCATATCATTAACATTAACTAATGTTTATTATATTATTTTTTAGATTTATCATATTAGAAATAAAGAGTACTAACCCAAGGAGGAATGGATTTGAAGAATTCCATATCCAGTAATTGTATGTAGTTTTATAATCAAAATAATAATAAAAGCTGTGAAGTTATAACTTCACAGCTTTTATTATTTAAAAAAAATAGATTATGTGGCATAAATATGTCGAAAATCAGGTGACATTTTGTAAAAAACGAGTATAATTAATTCAACACTAAATTACCATTAATTCATAGTACAGGAAACAGGGCGATATTTTCTGAAAGGAATATAAGTGAATATTTCAGCTCTGCAGGATATGGGTTAATAGATTTTTTTATAAAAGGTAATTTATATGGGTGCCTTCTGTAAGTTGGAATTCATAAGTTTTTTTAAGTTAAGACATTTAGGGGGTAAAAATTATGGAGGTTATAGTTGCAAAATTTGGTGGGAGTTCAGTATGCGATAGTAAACAATTTCAAAAAGTAAAAGATATTGTCTTGTCGGATGTTAGGCGGCGTTATGTTGTGCCATCAGCTCCCGGGAAAAGAAATAAAGGTGATTATAAGATTACAGATCTTTTATATTTGTGCCATGAGCATGTAAAAAAATCACTACCATTTGATGAATTATTTAAATTAATTGAAGAAAGATATACTGTTTTATGTAGTGAATTAAAGATTTCTATTGATATGTCAAAACATTTAAGAGAACTTAAAGAAAAAATAATTAATGGAGCTTCAGAAGAATTTGTAGCAAGTAGGGGAGAATATTTTAATGCTTTAATATTAGCCGAATATTTGGGGTACGAATTTATTGATGCTGCTGAGATTATTTTTTTAAAGAAAAGTGGACGATTGGATGAAAAGGCAACCTACGATGCCGTAAAGACTAGGTTATCAAAAGTAGAAAAAGCGGTAATTCCAGGATTTTATGGTTCTTCCAAAGATGGTGAAATAAGAACCTTTTCAAGAGGTGGTTCAGACATTACCGGGGCAATAATTGCTAGAGGTGTAGGTGCGAAGCTATATGAAAACTGGACAGATGTGTCAGGTCTCTTAATGGCGGATCCTAGTATTGTTAATAATCCCAAACTTATTGAAGAGGTAACATATAAAGAACTTAGGGAACTTTCATATATGGGTGCAAATGTTTTTCATGAAGAGGCAGTTTTTCCAGTTAAAAATCATGGAATCGCAATAAACATAAAAAATACTAATAAGCCAACAGATAATGGAACCTTTATTTTAAGTAATAAATCAGAAATTAAAGTTGGAAACATTACAGGGATAGCAGGAAAAAAAGATTTTACAGTAATAGCAATGGAAAAGACACTTATGAACAAAGATATAGGATATCGTCGCAGGATTCTTTCAATTCTAGAAAGTAATAATGTATCTTTTGAGCATATCCCATCTGGGATAGATTCAATTTCATTGGTAATTGACGATTCTGAATTAGAGAATAAAATTGATGAAATATTAGAAGAAATTGAAAATCAATGTAGTCCAGATTCACTAATAATTCACCCAAATATGGCTTTAATGTCAGTGGTTGGAGAGGGTATTATAAGAACGAAGGGGATATCTGCTAAAGTACTTAGCGCATTATCAAAATATGATATAAATATTAGAATGATCAATCAAGGGTCAAGTGAGTTAAGCATAATTATTGGTATAGAAAATGAGGATCTTGAAAATGCAATTAGGGCAGTTTATAAAGCATTTGAAAATTAATAATTACCTGTGGATAAGAAATAATATTTAAGAGCCGCAAGAGACAATTTAAAAGGGGGAAATTAATATGGAAAAGGTAAAAATAGCGATTTTAGGTTTTGGAAATGTTGGGACAGGTGTATGGAAAATACTTCACGAAAATAGAAAAGAAATAATGAAACGTTCAAATTATGAAATAGAAGTTGCTAAAATACTCGTAAAAGATATAAATAAAAAAAGAGATATAGATGTACCTAAGGAAATATTAACAGATAGTATTGATGATATTATAAATGATGAAAGTATAAAAATTGTGGTTGAACTTATTGGTGGAAGAAAAGAAGCTAAGGAGTATATGATACGCGCAATGAAAGCTAAAAAACATATTGTAACTGCTAACAAATTAGTTATCGCGAACTGGAGCGAAGAGTTATTTAAAACAGCAGAGGAAGAAAACGTATTATTTTATTATGAAGCAAGTGTGGCTGGTGGAATTCCAATAATACGTGAAATAAATGAGAGTCTTACAGCCAATAGGATTGAACAGATAATTGGAATTATAAATGGAACAACTAATTACATATTAAGCAAAATGACAATGGATGGAATTAGTTTTGATGAGGCACTAAAAGAGGCTCAAGAAAAGGGTTATGCTGAAGCAGATCCAACCTCTGATGTTGATAGCTTTGATGCTGTATATAAGCTTGCGATAATGTCTTCTCTAGCATTTGGAACTAAGGTAGATCACGATTGTATTTACAGAGAAGGAATAAGAAGTATTAGTGATATAGATATAGAATATGCTAAAAAATTTGGTTATACAATAAAGCTTTTAGCAATAGCTAAAGAAGAAAATAATAAATTAGAGTTAAGAGTACATCCAACAATGATACCTTCGAGCCACCCAATGGCAAATGTAGCCGATGCATTTAATGCGATTATGATAAAAGGAAATGCAGTTGGAGAATTAATGCTATATGGAAAAGGCGCTGGAGATTTACCAACTGGGAGTGCAGTTGTAGGTGATATAATATCCATATTAAGAAACAATGTGAAGCCTTCTGATGCAAGGGCCCTAAGTGACGAAGGTGATTTTAAAAGAGTGAAAAAATCAGAAGAAAATGAATCAGAATTCTATATCAGACTTAACGTTAAAGATAAGGCAGGAGTTTTAGGAGATACAGCAAAAATTTTTGGAAATAACAATGTTAGCATCGTATCAGTTACTCAAGATGTAATGCTTGAAAATTATGTAATATTGGCATTTATTACACATAAGAGTGAAGAAAAGAATATACGAAATTCATTAGAAAAAATAAAAGAACTAGAAAATGTAAACAAAATAGAAAGTATAATAAGAATAGAATCATTTAATTAATAGAATAAAAACAATCAACAATTTAATGGATTTTTTCGTCCTTCGATTTCCTTCCAGGGTCGAGCAAGGGTCCCGACATTGAATATAGATATGCATAATGGTATGAACTATCGACCAGAGTGACTCGAAATAAGAAGCGCAGAAACATTGAAATTCCATTTAGAAATTCTTGTTTTGCCAATATTAAATACTCGTGAGCCTGACAGGAAGTCAGGCTAGTGAACCGGCCGTAAGCCGAATGTGAGCGTCAGAGAATTTAATATTTGCAAAAGATTAGAATTTCTTAATGGAATTTCACGTTTCAAGCTCTTATTTCGAGTCACGCGGTCGAAAGTTCATAGGATGCACTCTTATTCACACTTGAATAATTTTCTCGCAAATTTTACAGTTTGAGTTGCATCTTTTGCATAATAATCTGCTCCTATCATTTTTGAATACTCTTCATTTAAGACAGCGCCTCCAACAAGAACAGTGCAATCCAAGTTATTGTCTCTAAGTGCTTTTATTGTTTCACCCATGCTCCTAACTGTTGTGGTCATAAGTGCACTTAAACCAACTAATTTAATGTTTCCGCTGCGAACTGCATTAACAACTATATCCTCGTGTACATCTTTACCAAGGTCAATTACCTCAAATCCATAGTTTTCGAGTAGGATTTTCACTATGTTTTTTCCTATATCGTGTATATCTCCTTTAACAGTTGCAAGCACAATTGTACCTTTGCTAAGTTTTTTATCCGTGCTTGCCATCATTCTTTCTTTGATTACCTCAAAAGATTTCTTTACTGCTTCTGCAGATTGTAATAATTGAGGAAGAAATATTTCTCCGCTTTCATATTTTTGGCCCACAATATCAAGTGATGGAATTAGATATTTGTTTACAACTTCAAGTTCTGACATAGTTTTCAAAAGTTCTTTTGTTATTTTCGAAGATTCTTCTTTCAAACCATCAATAATAGTTTGATTTAAATCTTTAGCATTTACAACTTCTTTACCAACTGGTTTTCCTTCAAAGGATGAATAAGCATCTATATATTTTTTTGAAGCTTTATCTTTATTCCATAAAACATTAAATGCATTAATAGTCGCCATCATATCGGGGGATAGAGGATTGAGTATTGGTGCATCAAGGCCAGCGGTTAATGCTGCAGCAAGGAACGTTCTATTTAATAGTTCTCTTTGTGGTAAACCAAATGATACATTGCTTACTCCAAGAGTAGTTTTAACTCCTAGATTAGATTTAACAAGTTCAACTGCTCGAATTGTCTCTTTAATTTCACTTTGCTGCGCTGATGCAGTTAAAACAAGACAATCTATTATAATATCTGATTTATCTATTCCGTACTCTTCAGCCTTTTGTACAATTTTCTGGGCTATTTTAAGCCTGCCTTCAGCCGTTTTTGGAATGCCATCCTTGTCAATAGTTAAACCTATTACACATGCACCATATTTTTTAACAATTGGAAATATGGAAGCCATTACTTCGTCTTTACCATTAACAGAGTTTATTAGTGGTTTTCCGTTATATATTCTCACTGCTGACTCAATTACGTCACATCTAACACTATCAATTTGAAGGGGAAGATTTATTACGCTTTGTAGTTCTTTTATTGTTCGTATCATAACCTCATGCTCGTCGATTTCAGGAAGTCCCACATTTACATCTAGTATATCTGCTCCTGCATCTCTTTGATTAATAGCTTCATAGAGTATATAGTCCATATTATTATTTTTTAAAGCCTCTTTAAGTTTCTTTTTGCCTGTAGGATTTATTCGCTCACCGATAATTTTTATTTGTCCTCCAAGGACTACTGTTAAAGAGGGGGAACTTACTGCCGTTATTCTTTTAACATCACGGCGTACAGGCTTTAATTTTTTAAGTTCAGCCTTTATAGCTGTTATATGCTCGCAAGCGGTACCACAGCATCCACCGAAAATCGTAACACCCATTTCTGCCATAATTTTTGCATACTGCGCAAATTCATGGGCCTGAACATCGAAAACTGCGTCTCCATTTACAAGTTTAGGAAGACCTGCATTAGGTTGGACTATAACAGGAATACTTGAGTACTTAAGTATTTTTGTTATTATTGGAAGCATTTCATTTGGTCCTAAAGAACAATTTACCCCAATTGCATCTACTCCAAGACCTTGAAGTACGTTCACCATAGTTATTGGGTCTGTTCCCGTTAATGTGCGCTCGTCACCTTGATACGACATTGTACATACTATTGGAAGAGAACTATTTTCTTTTGCCGCAAGAATGGCAGCCTTTGCTTCATAAATATCTGACATTGTCTCAATAAGAATTATATCAGCGCCTTCCCTAGAGCCAATTTTAATCTGCTCTGCAAAAGCCTCATATGCATTATTGAATGATAATGTTCCAAGTGGCTCCATTAATTGACCAATAGGGCCAATATCAAGTGCAACAAGATTATCACCAGCCGCTTTTCTTGCAATTCTCACAGCACTTCCAACAATACCTTCAACGGTATATTGCGTGTCTTTAAGCTTATAACTATTGGCACCAAATGTATTTGTGGTAATAACGTCACTTCCTGCATCTAAGTATTCTCCATGTATTTTTTCAATGATTTCTGGGTGCAATATATTATAGCTTTCTGGTAATTCACCCATCTTAATTCCGTATTTTTGCAGCATTGTTCCCATAGCTCCATCAAATAATAAAAAATTATTAAAGTTTATTTTTCTACACACAATATCTACCATCCTTTCTGAATTCACAATTTTTATTTTTACAAATTTTACATTTTTGTAATTTGTCAATTGATTTTAAACTTGCAACTTCACTAAGACCTATAAGTGCTGTTACCGATTTTCTTGGTATCATGATACTATTTTCAGTAATAGATAGTCCTATTTTTTTATAAGCATCTAAAACATTTAATATTTCTGACCCATTATCAATAGAGAAGTCTCCATATCCAGGGCTGTATCTAGTTGTAATATGCAAATTATCTATTAAGGCATTTTTCATAATCTCATCTTGCAACTCATTACATAAGGTTTCTATTGCGGTGGTTGCACAGGCGTCCATAATTAAACCCTTTGTAATATTAAATCTTGAATAGTAAGATATTCTACTATCCACATTTATCCCTAATGTTGCGGCCATAACCACACATTTTCTTGAATTTACTAGGAGATTTATTATATCTGCATCTTTTAAAACTAACGTACTACCCAAGAGGAAAATCTGATCATTTTTTCTTTCAATATCAAAAATTTCATATACAAAATTTTCTTTACATATGTCAATAATCTCACCGCAACATTCATCAACTAAATCAATTATACTCTTATTAATAATTTGATTTTTATAGCCCAAATATCTTAATACTTCTTGTTTATCAATTACCATAGTACGCTCCAATCAGTTTTACTTTTAGAATAAAGTATAAATACAATAATTGCAAATATAATATATTTTATGAATATTTATGAAATGTATGTTTGCATTGACATTTGATTTTATATGAGTTACAATAAAAAACAATAATTTGATAAAGCTCTTTTTTACGTATAGTAGTATAAAGAATGATAGTCAGATGCTTATGGTTAATACATATAATAAATAATAATAAAAAGGAGTATTAATATGAAATATATTGTAGTACTAGGAGATGGAATGGCAGATTATCCTGTGAAGGAACTTAACGACAAAACACCTCTTCAATACGCTAATACGCCTACTATAGATTATATGGCAAAGCACGGCACTCAAGGATTAGCGAAAACTGTGCCAGAGGGTATGCCGGCAGGCAGCGATACAGCAAACATGGCTGTTTTGGGATATGATCCATTTGTGTACTATAGTGGACGTTCACCATTTGAAGCAGCAAGCATGGGAGTCCAAATGTTAGATACAGATGTAACATTTAGATGTAATTTGGTAACGGTATCTGATGACCAGCCCTATGAGGAAAAAACTATGATTGACCATAGTTCTGATGAAATTACAACGCAAGAGGCAGGAATATTAATAAAAGAATTAAGTGAGTATTTAAACGCTGAGGCAATAAAGTTTTATCCAGGTATTGGCTATAGGCATCTTATGATATGGGATAACGGACCATACTCTTGGAAACTTACACCACCACATGACATTCTAGATAAAAAGGTAAAGGATTATATGCCTAAAGGACTTGGTAGTGAAATATTTGAAGAAATGATGAAAAAAAGTTTCGAATTTTTATCAGGGCATGATATAAATAAAAAGAGAGTAGCAAGGGGACTAAAGCCAGCTAATTCAATATGGATCTGGGGTGAAGGAAAGAAACCGCTCTTATCTAGCTTTTATAAAAAATATAATTTAAAAGGCTCAGTAATTTCTGCTGTTGATTTAATAAAAGGAATAGGAATGTGTGCAGGGATGGACATTATTGATGTAGAAGGGGCTACTGGAAATATTAATACTAATTTTAAAGGTAAAGCAGAGGCCGCTCTAGGCGAAATGGCAAAGGGGAATGATTTTGTTTATATTCATGTTGAAGCTCCAGATGAATGTGGACATAGATGTGAAATAGAAAATAAATATAAAGCCATAGAGTACATAGACAATCAAATAGTAAAGGTTATAAAAGATGAAATGGATAGAACTGGTGAAGATTATAAAATGATAATACTCCCAGATCATCTTACACCACTCGTACTTAGGACTCATACAGGAGAGCCGGTTCCGTTTTTAATATATGAAAGTAATAAAGAAAAGGACAACCTAAATGGCTCTTATAATGAATTCGCGGCTAAAGAGACAGGACTATATTTTCCGGAAGGATATAAGTTAATGGATTACTTTATAAAAGGTAGTATATAGGGGGAAAAAAATTTATGAAACAAATATATTATAAGAGTACTCGCGGAAATGAAAAAGAAGTAAAATCCGCAGAAGCTATTGCAAGAGGACTAAGCGAGGATGGGGGACTTTTTGTACCAACATCAATACCAAAGTTAACTATAGGACTTGCTGAATTATGTCATATGAATTATAAAGAATTAGCATTTACTATAATGAAAGAATTTTTAACTGATTACGATGAAAAGGATTTATTAGAGTCTATAGATATGGCTTATGATGAAAAGTTTGATGTGTCAGCTATTGCGCCGATTTCAAAGAATGGTGGATTATATTTTTTAGAATTATACCATGGACCAACTTTAGCATTTAAAGATATGGCTTTATCAATATTACCTTATCTTTTAAAAAATGCAGTAAAGAAGTTAAACATTGATAAAGAAATGGTTATTCTTACGGCCACATCTGGTGATACAGGCAAAGCAGCACTAGAAGGTTTTGCAAATGTAGAAGGCACAAAGATAATAGTCTTTTTCCCACAGGAAGGTGTTAGTGAGATTCAAAAAAGGCAGATGTTAACGCAATCTGGGGATAATACTTTTGTAATAGGAATTGATGGAAACTTTGATGATGCACAAAATGGAGTTAAACAGATGCTTACAGATGAGGGCCTTCTCAATAGATTAGAAGAAAATAATAAAATGTTCTCATCAGCTAATTCAATAAATATTGGAAGACTAATACCACAGGTTGTATATTATTTCTATGCATATGCTCAGCTTTGTAATATGGGAGACATAAAAATAGGGGAAGAGATAAATTTCTGTGTTCCTACTGGTAATTTTGGCGATATATTGGCAGGATACTATGCAAAGAAAATGGGATTACCAATTAAAAAGCTAATTTGTGCTTCAAATGAAAATAAAGTATTATTTGATTTTATAAATACAGGCACATATGATAGGGTAAGGGATTTTGTAATTACTATGTCCCCTTCAATGGATATATTGATTTCAAGTAACCTTGAAAGACTTTTATATGCTATAAGTGGGGAAGATTCAAGTAAGATAAAAGACCTTATGAATAAGCTTAAAAAAGATGGTAAATATGAGATTGATGATGATATGAAAAAAGGGCTAAAGGATTTCTTTGGAGGCTATGCAAGTGAGGAGGATACGGCAAAGGCAATAACTGAGGTTTATAAAACTACTAATTATGTAATTGATACACATACTGCAGTTTCCTATGCGGTTTATCAAAAATATTTAAAAGAATCAAAGGATAGTGCGAAGACAGTTATTGTGTCGACGGCAAGCCCATATAAATTTACGCCAGATGTTATGAAATCAATAGATGCAAAATACACAGGGCTAAATGACTTTGAATTAATAGTGGAACTTAGTAAAATAACAAAGGTCGATATTCCAGTAGGGATAAAAGATTTAGAAACAAGACCAGTACTTCATAAAACTAAATGCGCAAAGAATGAGATGCAAATACAGCTTGAAAAGATTCTTAAAATATAGTAGGATCAACCTATTGTTAATATTAAATTCCCTCAGACTATTTAATTAGTTTGAGGGTTTTTCTTTTATTAATAACAGGGTTAGACATAATTGGTTAAATATTGAAAGGATTTATTGACAATATATTTATAAATAGTTAGAATAGTATTGAGGTAATTTAGTATACTCAATCAACTTAATATGAAAACTTAAATATTTATATTATTGAAAATAGAGTAAGGGGTGATGTAATTGAAAAAGCAGCAATATGATGTAATCGTTATCGGATCAGGAGTAGTTGGTAGTGCAATTGCAAGGGAACTTTCAAAATATGAAATTAATATAGGTGTATTAGAGAAAGAACTAGATGTAGTATGTGAGACAAGTGGTAGGAACAGTGGAGTGCTTCATGCAGGATTTAACAGCAAACCTGGAACACTTATGGCAAAATTTTGTGTACAAGGATGCTTAGGATTTGATAAAGTTGCAAAAGAATTAGATATACCCTTTAAAAGAACGGGGAAACTTGTAATAGGCTTTAGTGAAGAAGATATGGAAGGATTAAAAGATTTAAAAGCACTAGGAGAAAAAAATGGAGTTCCAGGTCTTGAAATTGTAGGTCGTGAAAAAATTAAAGAATTAGCACCTAATGTAGAAGGGACAGCAGCTTTATATTCTCCAATGACAGGTGTATTGGATCCATTTATATATACAATTGCATTAGCAGAAAATGCTTGCCAAAATGGTGTGGATTTTTATTTAGGTAGAGAAGTAATTAACATTGAAAAAAAAGAAAGTTGTTATAAAATTACTACAAAAAATGGAGAAACTTATTATAGTAGATGGGTAATTAATAGTGCTGGATTAAATTCTGATAAAATAGCAGGTCTGGTTGGTGTTACAGATTATACAATATATCCATGTAGAGGAGAATATTTTATTCTTGATCAAAGCATAGGCAAGTTTCTTGAAATTCCAGCCTATCCAGTTCCTAATAAGAAAGAGGGAGGTCTTGGTGTACATCTTACGCCTTCAATTCATGGCAATATATTTATCGGACCAAGTGCTCAGTATATAGATGAAAATGATAACTATTCATCAACTGAGGATGTTATGGACATGCTTATAAAAGAAGGCACAAAAATATTGCCTCAAATTAAAAGAGAACATTTTATTAGAAATTTCACAGGAATTAGACCAAAGCTTGTTAGTAAAGAAAAAGGTGGATATGCAGATTTTGTAATAGAAGAAAGAAAGGAAATCCCTAATGTAATTAACTTAATTGGAATTGAATCGCCAGGACTCACTTCAGCAGTCCCAATTGCAGAATATGTAGTAGAAAAAATTAAGAACAAGGAGAATTTAAAAGAAAATAAAAAATTTAATCCTATAAGAAATGCAGTAGTAAAGTTTATAGAACAATCTGAAGAAAAACAAGATGCACTTATAAAAGAAAATTCAGATTATGGAGAAATTATTTGTAGATGTGAGAACGTTACAAAAGCAGAAATTATACAAGCAATAAGAAATCCATTAGGAGTAGATACATTAACAGGCATTAAATATAGAACAAGATCTATGATGGGAAGATGCCAAGGTGGATATTGTCAAACTAGAATTGCAGAAATAATTATGAAAGAAAAAAATAAAAAAGTAGCTGAAATAACTTATTTAAGAGAAAATGGAAAAATGTTTTCTGGGGAGGTAAGACAATGGAAGTAATTCAAAAGGAAGCAGTTATAATTGGTGGTGGCCCAGCTGGGCTTGCAGCAGCTCTAAAACTAAAAGAAGAAGGTATAGAAGATGTTTTAATATTAGAAAGAGAAGAAAAGCTTGGTGGAATATTAAAACAATGTATTCATGATGGTTTTGGTTTACAAAGATTTAAGCAGGCGCTTAGCGGTCCTGAATATGCGGCTAGATTTGTAGAACAGGTAAAAAAAGCGAATATTGAATTACAAACAGGAGCGACTGTAATAAATATTACAAATAACAAGGAGGTTACAGCAGTTACAAGGGAAGGGCTAAAAAAATATAAAGCTAAAGTAGTGGTGCTCACCATGGGTTGTAGAGAAAGAACAAGAGGAGCTATAAGCATACCTGGGACAAGACCTGCAGGTGTATTTACTGCTGGAGTAGTTCAAAGCTATATGAACCTAAAAAATATTATGGTTGGAAAAAGAATTGTTATACTAGGTTCTGGAGATATCGGACTTATAATGGCAAGGAGACTTACACTAGAAGGAGCAAAAGTATTGGCCGTAATAGAAAAACTACCTTATCCTAGTGGATTGCCAAGAAATATAGAACAATGTTTAAATGACTATAATATTCCCTTATATTTAGGTCATACGGTAACAAACATCAAAGGAAAAGAAAGATTGCAAGCAGTAACAGTGAGTGAATTAGATAAGAATGGACAAATTATTTCAGGCACAGAAATAGAATATCAATGTGATACATTAATACTATCTGTTGGTCTTATTCCTGAAAATGAGTTATCTCTTAAAGCTGGAGTAAAAATTGATGAACGAACTAAAGGACCTATTGTGGACGAAAATTTACAAACTAATGTAGAAGGAATTTATGCAGCCGGCAACGTGCTTCATGTGCATGATTTAGTGGATTTTGTATCTGATGAAGGAGAAAATCTTGCTAGGGCAGCAGCAAAATATATAAGAAATGAAAAACAAAATGAAAGTCATATTTTAATAACAACAGATAAAACTATTAATAATGTAGTTCCACAAAAAATAAGTGGGAAGCAAGATGTAGAAGTAACTTTAAGGGTTAGTAGGCCTTCAAGAGATGGAGTTATAGAAATTGTGCAGGGCGAAAAAGTGATTAAATCAAGGAACTTTAAAAAATTGAATCCTGCAGAAATGATACGCTTAACATTAAAAAAAGAGGATATTATTAGTGAAGAAAACATTAAGGTGGTGGTATCACAATGAATAGAGAAATGACATGTATAGTTTGTCCTAATGGTTGTGAATTAACTTTAGAACTAGAAGAAAACATTATCAAAAATGTAACTGGAGCTTCCTGTAAAAAAGGAATAGCATATGCAACGCAAGAAATACAAAATCCTAAGAGAACTATTTCATCATTAGTTAAAGTAAATAATGGAGAAATGCCACTGGTTAGTGTAAGGACAACAACATCTATTCCTAAAAACAGGATATTTGATGTTATGAAAGAAATTAAGAATATAGAAGCTGATGCACCTATAGAAATTGAACAAGTGATTATTAACAATGTGTTGGGTCTCGGCGTAGATATTATTGCTACAAAGTCTATAGGTAAGAAATAAATCATTATAATTAATACGACAATTAAAGGGGGGTATTTATGGAACTTTTAAATGCTTTTGGTAGTATATTTAGTATTGTTATAATGATAGCTATTGGATGGTGGCTAACGAAAAAAAATTGGATGGATAAGTCCGGTGCAAAGCTATTCGCAAAAATTGTTATCAATGTAGCGTTACCGGCTTTGATGATTAGCAATCTTATGAAGGATTTTGACAGGGCAAAGCTTTTAAGTTTAGGGAAGGGTATTATAGTTCCAATAATTTCAATAGCTCTTACTTATTTAATTGGCAAGACCTTTGTAAAAGTTTTTAATGTTACGAAAAATAGACGTGGTTCCTTTGCATCTATGTTCTTTGTATCTAATAGTATATTTATTGGATTGCCAGTAAATTTAGCTCTATTTGGTTCAAAATGTGTTCCTTATGTTTTGATATACTATATAGTTAATACTACATTCTTTTGGACTATAGGTGTTTTTGAAATAAGTAAAGATGGGAATGGAGGATCTAATAAATTTGCATCACCGGATACTTTAAAAAGAATATTTTCACCTCCTCTAATGGGATTTGTAGTAGCTATAATATTAATACTTTTAGCTATTCCTGTACCTGCATTCCTAATGGATACTTGTAAATATTTCGGAAATTTAACTACCCCTTTATCTATGTTATTTATAGGTAACACAATTTATTATGTAAATTTAAAAGGAATACGTTTTAATAAGGATATGTGGGGCGTTTTATTGGGAAGATTTATAATATCGCCACTATTGGTAGTGTTAATATGTAAATTCATTCCTTTGCCTCAAATCATGAAAAATATATTTATTATTCAAGCAGCTATGCCAGTAATGACTACTACTGCTATAGTGTCTAAATCTTACGATGCAGATTACCAATATGCTGCTATTATGATTGCTCTATCCACGTTGTTAAGTCTATTTATAATTCCTATATATAAAATACTCCTTTGATAAGATATATGAAACAAAATAAAGAATATATAAAAAGCCTTCTTTTCATTTAAATAAGTGAAAAGAAGTCTTTTTAATAAAAATTTACTTTGTTTCAAAGGCATCTAAAAAAACGCTTGGGAGTTGTTTAGTAACACCATAGGCATGCTCTAGATGGTCCTTTTTCTATATTCATTAGGTGAAACGCTTACATATTTCTTGAAGGTGGTACAAAAATGACTTTGACTATTAAACCCGGATTTGGTAGAAATCACATCTAAAGGATAAGAGGAATTATCTAGGATATCTTTTGCCACATTTATTCTATATATGTTTATATATTCACAAAATTTAAAACCGGTGTTCACTTTAAAAAGATAACATAGATAGTTGCTACTTATATGAATGTGAGTTGCAACTTTTTCTAGGGTTATTTTTTTCTCAATATTTGAGTGAATATAGGCCAAAGCATTGTTTACAATTTCATTTTCTGATGCTTTTTTACCATTATTAATGACTTCCGTGTAGCTTTTAATAATTTTTTCTCCTAAAGAAATTAAGTCTTCCTTCAAATGACAAGTGTCCATGAGCTTAAGATTTTTATAGCATAAGTCCTCCAAGGGGATTGAATTGTTAATACAGAAATAGGTGTATATAAAGATATTAATTGAATATATTAGTTTTTTTAATTCATCTGGGCTACTCGACGAAGATAAAAGTATATTTATCTTTTTTATATATATGGCATTGGCAGTTTCTAAGTTGTTATTTCCAATACTTAAGACCAGTTCAGTGTGATTGAGTAAATTTTTCATCGCATCTCCTTAATATTTTTAAAAAAGACAATAATAATTTTAAAAAACCTCTAACTTAAATATATTATAATATAATCAAGAATGATAATCAATATCAATTCAATAAGATAATATAAATTAAGTCTAAAAATGCATTGGAATTATTACCACATGAATGTACAAAATATTTTATATGAGGAGGAAATTGATTTGAAAAATGTAGTTATTATTTATTGGAGCGGAACAGGGAATACAGAGGCTATGGCAGTAGGGATTATGGAAGGGGCAAAAAATGTAGATGCAAACGTTAGACTACTTAATGTGAACGATGCAAAAGTAGAGGACGTAATAAATGCAGATGGAGTAGCTTTGGGATGTCCATCTATGGGCTCAGAGCAGCTTGAGGAATCAGAAATGGAACCATTTATTGAGTCAATTGCGAGCGCAATAAGCGGAAAAAACACTATTTTATTTGGTTCTTATGGATGGGGCAATGGAGAATGGATGGAGGATTGGCAAGAGAGAATGGAAACATATGGTGCTAACATTATAGTAGATGGACTTATAATTAATAACGATTCTGATAAAGAAGGTATTGAAAGGTGTAAGGAAATAGGTGCGTTATTATCAAAAAAATAAAAGTAAATTTAATATGAAGTTGATAGTGTTAACACTATTGTGAAATTAATGGAGGGTGTTTTATGGGAATAGTAGAGTTAAGGGGATTGTTAGAAATTGTAGATGGTTATGATGATTTGGAGTATTTATTTTCAGTTATAATACGTAATGCAGGACCAACTATTAAAAAGCATAAGACATCATCTTTAATTAATTTTAGTAATAGTAATAGAAACTCAAATAACATATGGGAAAGATATAAAGATGAAGTGAAAGCTAAACTAGATATTGATTACTTTGAATTAAAAAAGGATATAACAAATACGTTTGTACTATTTTATAATAAAGAAAAAATCAAGTTAAGTATAAGCGATAATAAAAACATGGAATTTTTAAAAAGATTTGGATACAATGAAAAAATGAATATAAAGGAATGTTTATTGCTTTTAGGCAAAAGATTCGAAAATATGTGCCCTCACGAAATTGGGATTTTTTTAGGCTATCCTCTAGAAGATGTAGTATCCTTTGTTGATTATCCAAATGCTAAATGTAAAATGGTAGGTTATTGGAAGGTATATCATGATATTGAAAAAGCAGAAATTATTTTTAATAAATATGATGAAATTAAATTTACCATCATGAGATTAATGATGAAAGGGATGAAACCAACAGAACTATTAAATAAAGTTAATCAATTAAAACAAATAGAAGAACAAAAGCGTGGAGAATCTATATTTCAATATATGGAAAGCAAAGATATGTATAGAGTTCAATAATATTAATTAGTATATAGTGAATCTAGAGTAAAATAAACGGTGAAATTTTTTAAATAAAATTTCACCGTTTTAACTTTTATATATTTAATTTTAATATCGACTTCAGAAGGAGATAATTAGATTAAATTCCGTTTATGTCTAAATAATGACGATTAATGCATTTTGTATTGAATTATAGATCTTTATGAAATATGATATAAATAAAGCATGCTTAAATAAGGAATAAAACCATATTTATGGATGCAAAAAAATCATAAAACAAAGTTTTTGCTGCAAATGTTGTAAATCAAAGAAGAATGTGGTAAAATAATTCTGAAAGTTGTTATTAATTTAACATTTTTTTTTATTTAAAGTGTATTTATAGGGGGGAAATCTATGAAAAAGAAACATATTATTTTTTTAAGCATTATTGGTGTAATAATACTATCTGGAATTATTGCATATGTAGTTAAGAACAATAAAGATTCAGCAGGTAAGAAAGGTAAAGAAGTAGCTTTATATACAATACCGGCTAAAGAGAAAATATTTGTAAACGGTGTTGTTGTTCCTGAAAAAACGGAAAATATATATAGAGATGAAACAAAAGGAACAATAAATAAGGTTTCGGTTACGAATGGACAAGTAGTAAATAAGGGTGATGCTCTTTTTACATACAGGAACAGTTTGGTTACGGATGAGATAGATAAGGGAAACCAAGAAATTACTAATGCTAACAAGCAAAAAAAGAAATTAGTCGATAAACAAGAAGAAGCAAAACAACTTTTAGAAAAGCAGAAGGAAGAAGCAAAACAACAAGCAGAACAGGCTGGTGTCGATCCAGCTGCCATGGGTGCATCGGCTGCAGCAGGTACTGAGGCTCAAATTAGTGGCTACTCAGATCAAATAGATGCTGTGCAAGCACAAATTGATACTTCAAAAGGGATGCTTAAAAATTCAAAAGAGAAAGAATACACTTATATAAAAGCTCCTATAAATGGAAAAGTAATATTAAATGATTCTAAAGATATGACGAAACCATATATTGTAATAGAGTCTACTACAGTTTATGTAAAAGGAAATATTAATGAAAAGGATCAAACAAAGGTAAAGGAAAATCAAAAAGTGGATATACTTATATTCGCTATAAATAAAACCATAACAGGAAAGGTGAAAAGTGTAGGAAATAGTCCAGCAGCGCCAGATGCAGCGGCTGGGGCGCAAGGTGCTACAGGTGGAGCTTCTGCTATATCTTATTATGATGCAAATGTATCCTTGGATTCACAAACAGATGTTATCAATGGTTTTCATGTACAAGCCACAGTGAAACTTAAAGAAGAAGATATGAAAATACCAAAGAGTGCAATACTTGAGGAAGCTGGAAAGCAATACGTGTTCAAGGTTGTGGATAAAAAGTTAAAAAAACAAGCAATTACTTATAAAAAAGGTGTGGAATCAGAAGTTGTTGTACTTAGTGGGCTAAATGAAAATGACCGTATAGCGAAAACTACTAAAGAAATGAAGGAAGGTATTTCTGTTGAGTAATCTTATTGAGTTAACAAATATTAATAAGTATTATAAGTTAAAGGATTCTAAATTACACGTATTGAAGGATATAAATTTAACTATAGAGCAAGGTGACTTTGTTATGATAATGGGGAAATCAGGTAGCGGAAAAACTACACTTTTAAACCTTCTTGGTTTTCTTGATCATTTTGATAATGGAAAATATGCGTTTAATGGCAAGGATGTTACTCATCTTAGTGAAAATGAAAGATCAGAACTTAGAAATAGTTATCTGGGGTTTATATTTCAACAGTTTCATTTGATAGATTCATTGACTATTGGTCAGAATGTTGAGCTTCCTTTGCTTTACAAAGAAGGCACTGATGTACCTAAAAAAGAAAGAGCACACCTTGTAGAAAAATATTTAGATACGGTAGGATTGCTTCATAAAGAGAAGCAATCACCTTCACAATTATCTGGAGGACAGCAACAGCGTATTGCAATAGCAAGAGCTCTCATTAATAATCCTTACGTGATTTTAGCTGATGAGCCAACAGGCGCTCTAGACAGTAAAACCAGAGAGGAAATTATGAATATACTAAAGAAACTTAATGAAGAAAATAAAACAATAATAATGGTAACACATGATGACGATTTAACTAAATATGCTAGCAAAGTAATCCATTTAAAAGATGGAGTGATAACAAAGGTGGATTAGATATGTCTATAATAAATTTAATCAAAACTTCAGTATACAGTCTAAAATCACATAAATTAAGAGTTTTTCTCACAATGATAGGAATAATCATAGGTATAAGCTCTGTAATATCCATTATGTCAGTTGGTAATGGGTTAAAGGTAAAAATGAATGAATCTATGGCGGATACAAGCGCAAATAAAATAAATGTTAATTTTGAACCAGAAAACGTTGATGCGGATTTAACCTTGATTGAACCCTTTAGCAAATCCGACCCATATTCTCTTAAAACAGTGGCTGGAGTAGAAAAGGTTGAGGAATCAAAGGATATGCAAGGAATGGGCGGATATACATCAGGCGAGGCTGCGTATTTTGATAAAAAAGAATACATTGGACTAGAAGATTATGATGATAAAGAAATAAATGTTAAGTATGGCCGTTCTTTCAAAAAAAGTGAAAATTCTAAAAAGTTAATTATATTGGGTTATAAAGCAGCAGAAAAACTTTTCGAATCTCCAGAAAAGGCAATAGGTAGTGGAATAACAGTAAATGGAATTATATACGAGGTAGTAGGAGTTCTAGAAAAAGAGGGTGCATTCTCTCTAACAGGGGAAACAAGTTTAATTTCAAAGGAGTCAAAAGAAGATATGAATACAGAGACCGCTATTTCAAGCTTAGATGTTTATCTTAAAGCTGGTGAAGATAAAAATAAGGTTTTTGAAAACATAAAAAAGGAGCTTATAGTGGCTCATCCTAATTTAAAAGGTGAGTATAAGCTTCAGGATCCTCAGGCAGCGACTAAGATATTTGAACAAATTATTGGGTATTTAACTGCTTTCATAGCATTGATTAGTGGTATTTCCTTATTTGTTGGGGGAATAGGTGTAATGAATATAATGTATGTTTCTGTAACTGAGCGGAAACGAGAAATTGGTATACGTAGGGCTATTGGGGCAAAACCTAAAAGTATATTACTCCAATTTCTTATAGAAGCGATTATGGTGACAGGGCTTGGTGGTTTACTTGGTATATTATTCGGATTTATTTTTTGTAAAATAATTGGTGTATTTATGCCATTCCCTCCAGTTATGAGCGGAGAAAGCGTTATAGGAGCAACTGCAATCTCTGTTATTATTGGAATAATTTTTGGAATTATACCAGCAATTAATGCATCGAAAATGGATCCAATTGAGGCTATTTACAATTAAATCTTGGTGAAAGCCATTATTATATTATTATAAAATACATTTGTTGGAGGTAAAATTATGGAAAACGTTAAAAAACCAAAAGTAGGAGCAGGTATAAAAACAATGTCGATTATTCAATTGATTGTTAGTGTATTTGGATTATCTAGTATAAAAAACTTTTCTAAGAAAGATGAACTTAACGCTGCGAATAAAGCTGCGGGTGAATTATTAAATATGGTTCTTCCAGAAGTCACAAATTTAAGTATAACTATTGGGTTGGTATTCTCAATAATATTAGCTATAAGTGTTATTTTGATTTTAATGAAAAAGGAATTAGGGATATATATTTATTTTATTGCTACAGTGGCTCAAATAGCATATACAATTGTAAATAATGGATTTAATCCTTGGATGCTTGCTGCTTTAATAATGCCTGCACTTATGGGATTCTTTATTTGGAAGAAAAGAGAAATATTTAGTACTGACACTAAAACAGAACAGATAGATGTATAGTACCTGTTATTAATAAGAACAAAGAATAATATTAGATTAAAAATCCTGTTAACTTACTATGTTAACAGGATTTTTAGCATTTGATGTCACAATAAAAAGATGTATAATGCCATTCCTAAAATATTTTTAATTATGTAAAAAGGCTGCCGTCGATAGGCAGCCAGTTAAGGTAATAAAATTAGTTATAATCTGTTGATGTTAAACAATTCTGAAGACAGATATAGTTCCAATAGCCCCAGCTAGACCTGCAAGTACTATACTAATAGGACCATTTGAATTGTTAGCAAATCTAAAAGATTGTCCTGCTGTTGCGGCATAAACCTTGTTAGAGCCATTTACAGTTGGATTTGTTACTAAAATAGATATACCACCAATAACAACTCCACTAGGGGATTCTTCTAAATCAAGTTGTAAAGCAAAGGTTAAAGGATCTGGAGTAACAGCAAACTTCCAGTCGATTACATAAACACCTGTTGTATTAATTGTAAATATACCTGTTGTTGGATCATAACTTAAATCAGGTCCTACAATATCTACAGTATCATAAATAATAGTGCCGCCAACTGGAATTGATATTTTATTTGTTGTTATAACACCATTTGCATACGAATTAAAACTTGGACCAGTTGCTCCAGTAGCTCCGGTTCGTCCAGTTGCACCAGTTGCTCCAGTTCGTCCAGTAGCTCCGGTTGCTCCAGTTGCACCAGTTCGTCCAGTTGCACCAGTAGCACCGGTTGCTCCGGTTCGTCCAGTAGCACCGGTTGCTCCGGTAGCTCCAGTTGCTCCAGTAGCACCGGTTGCACCAGTTCGTCCAGTAGCTCCAGTTGCACCAGTAGCCCCAGTTGCTCCAGTTCGTCCAGTAGCTCCGGTTGCACCAGTTCGTCCGGTTGCTCCGGTTCGTCCAGTAGCTCCAGTAGCTCCAGTTGGTCCAACTATGCATTTTATACAGCAAGGATGACAACGATCGTGTTTGTCATCACAGTGTGGTCTATCGTCACAGCGGTCTTTATCATTACAGTGTGGTTTGTCATCACAATTGTGGTTTTTAGGAATTAAAAAGTCATAAGGTTCATATTCATCGTCAGATTGATATTTTTCAGAAGAAAAATCATTGTATTTATTCAATATAGATACCTTCCTTATTAATAATATTTTTTCTATTTAAAGAGCTTGTACTTTCTCTTATTTAAGATGTTCACACTTTCTATACATAATATGCAGATGCCTTGTTTTGTGTTAAAGATATACATTAAAAATTTAGTTGAAAAAGTACTATTCCAATTATTGATGTGAAAATTATTTGTTTTGCAAAAAACAGTTATGTTCGTCATTGATTAAAAATGGTTACTTATATATAATATAAAGATATGGTTAAAAATAGATATTTATTATAGGTTTTAGGAGGAAGTTGGAATGAGACTTATTAGAGAATTTTATGCCAGAGAAGCTTTGCAGGTTGCTAAGGAACTTTTAGGAAAAACACTTGTACATGAAGTTAATGGAGTAAAGTTAAGAGGAAAGATAGTTGAAACAGAAGCATATATTGGATCAATAGATAAGGCTTGCCATGCTTACGGGGGAAAACATACACCAAGACTTGAGACTCTATATGGTATGCCTGGCATCGCATACGTATATTTTATTTATGGGATGTATCATTGCTTTAATGTAATAACAAAAGAAGAAGGAATTGCTGAAGGGGTTTTAATTAGAGCTATTCAGCCAATAGAAGGTCTAGACGAAATGTCAAAGCTAAGATTTAAAAAAGGTTATAATGAATTGACAAAAGCTCAAATTAAAAATTTAACCACAGGCCCCTCTAAGCTCTGTATAGCTATGAATATAAATAAAGAAAATAACAAACAGGATTTGTGCATAAGTGAACTATATATTGAAGACGCAGTGGAAAAAGAAAAAATTGAAATTATAGAAGCTAAGAGAATTGGAATTGATTATGCAGAAGAAGCAAAGGACTTTCTATGGAGATTTTACATTAAAAACAATATTTGGGTATCTGTAAAATAGAGAAATTACATCATCTCTAAACTAATCTGGTATTTTTTGAATGGTTCTTAATCCTGTCTTTACAAGATTATAATGCATATCCACCATTTATATACTTCCTTTCGCTAATAAGTATTAAAACTTCTATTATAGTTATATGATTATTATTTAAATCTTGGTTAGTTGGCTGAATAGGGAATGTTTCTTTTGATAAGAAAATTGACTATAATAATATTGATATTGAATCATTATAATAAAAATGAAGGGAAGTAATCGGAATGAGTTTTTTATTTAAAGACAATGATAAAAAAGATGGGGTACAAGAAATTAAGTTTGGGAAGATTATAAATAAAAATAGAAAAATTATAAGGGAGGCAACATTTAGAATATTAAGTACTGCAATTATATATAATGATGAAGAAGATTATTATGATACATTGGCAACATGTGTTAATGAAAATAATGTAATAGAAACAATAAGCATAGAGGGATTTGATATACATGAAAATGTAGTAGATCTTAAAGGTGCGTATATTGACTATGAAGAAGATTCAGAAGTAAACTTCACTGGGACAATATACTATTTGTAATTTTATGTAGATTATGAAAAGAATTGAAAAAAATAGAGAGGTTAGTATATCGTATACTAACCTCAATTTGTTATGCCCTTCTATATTCCTTTTTTTATGGGTACTTATTGCTCACATAAGCATATTATAGTATAAAAATTAGAAAGTGGTGATAACAATGTATTTATTTCCATATGATGCATCTTGGATGGTGGCGCAACGGCACATTACTGAGCCTAGGATAATTAGTGAAGCAGAAGTAGATTTAAGAAATATTATGCGGATACTTTGGGAACAACATATTGTCTGGACGAGGATGACAATAACAAGCATAATAAAAGATTTACCAGATGTAGATTTTGTTACTAAGCGACTTCTTCGAAATCCAACAGATTTTAAGTTAGTATTAAAACCTTTCTATGGGGATGAAATTGCTTCTCAATTTAGTGAGTTATTTAAAAGTCATCTTGTCATCGCCGCACAGCTTGTTAAAGCAGCCAAAGCTGGCTATAGTAAAGAGGCAGCAGATGCTGAGAAAAGATGGTACGCAAATGCAGATGAAATCGCAGTTTTCCTTGCTAGAATCAATCCTTATTGGTCTCAAGAAAATTGGAAAATAATGTTATATGAACACTTAGCTATGACCAAAGCAGAGGCAATCGATATACTTACCAACAATTACGAAAGAAGCATCGCAGTATACGATGAAATTGAAAATCAAGCCCTAAAGATGGCAGATGTTATGGCAGAGGGCATTGTTAAACAATTTTCAAAATAAGTTATCAATTCATCTTCTGCAAAGCTGTGCAGCTCTGCAGGAGATAATTTAATTATAAAAAGTATAGATAATTAAAGGCATATAGGGTAAAATTAAAAATATGGCACTTTATGGTTAAACAAAGGAGGAGTATTTTGGAGATTAATCAAATATCACAATTATTAACACAAGCTAATACTAGTGCTAATATTAATGACATAAATAATTCAAGTCAAGTTAATGCTTTGTCACCACAGGCGATAATTTAGGAAAATCCTAATTGAAGTTTATCAGGAATGGAGCAGGAGAAATCCTGTATTTTTTTTTGTGTAGGTTTATAAGGACATGTAATAACTTGAATGATGTAATATGCTATTATTTTTGGAGGCAAAGAATGGAAAACGAAGAAAAGATATGTGACAAAAAGGAAAAGAAACAAAAATATTTGGGAGATAAGGGCTTCATAATGTTTATAGCTTTTTTAAGTGCATTTATCCCATTATCTACAGATATCTATCTACCAGCGCTTCCTAAAATGGTTGAAAGCTTTAACACATCGGAAGGTCTAGTAAATCTTACATTAATATTTTTCTTTATATTTTACGCTGTAGGAACCCTATTTTGGGGACCCCTTAGTGATAAATACGGAAGGAAAAGAGTATTACTTATAGGATTATCTGTATATACTATTGGAAGCATTTTATGTATATTTTCTGTAAATGTTTACCAACTAATTTTTTATCGTATTCTGCAATCAATTGGTTGTGGGGCTGCAACAGCGGTGGCAACAGCTATAGTAAAAGATGTATATAGTGGTAGGAGGAGAGTAACCATAATAGCTTTAGTTCAGTCTATGGGAATGATATCACCTATAATTTCTCCAGTTATAGGAGCAATGATACTAAGTGTTCTTTCTTGGCGTGGAGTATTTGTGGTGCTATCTATAATAGGAGCTTTAGCCTTAGCTGGAAGCATAGCCATGGAAGAGACACTAGAAAAAAGATATACAGGAAGTATATTTAAATCCATAGGAAGGTTAGGCGTAGTTGCAAAAAATAAGAGCTTTATGTCACTTCTTATAATACTTTCACTGATATCTGCTGCTTCTATGTCATTTATATCATCCTCCTCGTATATTTATGTAAATGGCTTTGGATTAAGTGAAAAGGTATATAGTTATTATTTTGCTTTAAACGCGGTGTTTTACCTACTAGGGCCTTTACTATACATTAAATTATCAAAAAATTATCATAGTAATTCAATAATAACTGTCTCATTTATTGTGTTTAGTATAAGTGGGGTATTCATTTGTACGATAGGTAATTTAAGTCCTTTATTTTTTACATTATCATTAATTCCTGCGTCTCTCTTTGGTAACATTATGGCACCTGCAAGAACTAACCTTTTGCTTGAACAGTTACAGGGCGATATTGGTGCAGCATCCTCATTAATGAGTTGCGCAATGACCTTTTATGGTAGTATTGGTATGTTTATAATTTCTTTGAATTTTTCTAATAAAATAGTGGTAATGGGACTAATGCATTTAATAATAGGAATTATAAGCCTTATAGCATGGCTGATTATCTCTAAAAAACCATATATTAGACAGGTAACCTATCATATAGAGGTAGCAAATAAAAATGCTGAGTAATTATTTCAGAAGAGGGGTAAAATAATGGGAATCATTCATATGTTTAATTTATCAACGATGCAATGGATATGTTTAATAATATCGGCTGTCTTAGTAGGCGTTTCAAAGACCGGAATAAGCGGGTTTTTGATGCCTGTTATACCAATTATTGCCAGTGTATTTGGAGGGAAGGAATCTACAGGTGTTATACTTCCTATATTAGTAATAGGGGATGTTTTTGCAGTGTACTATTATAATAGACATGCTAAGTGGGAAAATATAAAAAAACTTTTGCCATGGACAATCATAGGGTTACTACTAGGTGTTATAGTTGGAAACTTTATTAATGATAAACAATTTAAGGCCGTTATATCTATTTCAGTTTTACTTTGCTTAGTCGCTTTAATTTATACTGAAAAAAAAGGTGAAAATATAAAAGTCCCAACAAATAAATGGTTTTATGCAATGGCTGGAATTGCTACTGGCTTTACATCCATGATTGGTAATGCTGCAGGACCTATATTCAGTGTGTATTTGTTAACTATGAACTTCAAAAAAAACGATTTTATGGGCACAACGGCTTGGTTTTTCTTACTTGTTAATTTGGCCAAATTACCATTGCAAATTTTATTCTGGCATAATATTGCCTTTAAGACAGTTTTACTTAGCATTGGTATGGTGCCAGCAATTGCATTAGGAGCCCTTTTAGGGATGCTTATGATTAAAAAAATTAATGAAAAAAACTTCAGATATATTATTATAATCATGACATTTATAGCAGCAGTAAGACTATTGGTATAAATTTAGAAAAAACAGTAATTCGATTTATAATCATATTCTACGCACAAGGATATAGTAGATTTAATGATTTAGATGAAATTTTTTCTTTTCCCAATTTTGATAAATAAAAATTATTAAATAAATGAAAAAGCTGTGAAGTAATTACTTCACAGCTTTTAATATTAGATATAGAATTTTTAATATCCTATACGACAATATTCCCCTAATTTAGCAAAGTTACTATGATAGAATGTTTTTAATAAGAGGGTATGTTACTTAGGAGGAATTATTTATGAGGAAAGTTAAATTTTCAGAACTAATAAATATTGATTCACTAAAAAAGATGGCTGAAAATATTTATGCTGCTGTAGGCATTAATTTTGGAATTGTTGATATAGACGGCACAATTATTATTGCAACGGGATGGCAGGATATATGCACTAAGTTTCATAGAGTTCATCCAGTTACATGCATGCAATGTTCCATTAGTGATCAATATATTAGTGACCATATTATGGATGGTGCATATATCTCTTATAAGTGTCTAAATAATATGAGGGATATTGCATTACCTATTGTTATTTCCGGAGAACATTTGGCTACGATTTTTTTTAGCCAATTTTTTTATGAAGATGAAGTAATAGATAAAGAATATTTTGCAGCACAAGCAATAGAATTAGGGTTTGATGAAAAAGAGTATCTAGATGCGTTAAGCAAGGTGCCTGTTTATTCTAAAAAGAAGGTTGATCATATAATTGAGTATTATTCAGGGCTTATTATGACGCTTGCCGAAAGTGGTTTAAGGCAACTTACGTATGAAAATTCTCAGAATGAACTTGAAAAAAGCCAAAAATATCTAAGCGCAATTTTTAATTCCGTAAGTGATTCAATATTCATTCATGATGTTTATGGAAATATAACGGATGTAAATGGAACTGCTACCACTATGTTTGGTTATTCTCGAAATGAATTAATAAGTATGAATGTATATGATATTATCTCAAAAAAACAGGACAATATTGAGCTTTATATAGATGCATTAAGTAATAAGAAAAACGGTAAGGACCATCTGATACAAGAGTTTATAGTTAAAAATAAAAGTAACAAAGATTTTTGGGTAGAAGTTAATGTTCATGCTACAAAGATTCATGAAGATGAAGTAATTATAGCAACTGTGCGGGATATTACAGAAAGAAAAAAGAATGAATTAGCATTACAGAATGAGGCTGCTGAAATAGAGAAGTTAAGATCTGAATTTTTTGCTAATATTTCTCATGAGCTAAGGACTCCGTTGAATATAATATTAGGTACAATAAAAATCATTGAAATGGGCGTTAATGATGAAAAAAACCCTATTAATAGAGAAAAGATTATTAATAATATAAATATTGAAAAACATAATTGCTTTAGATTGCTAAAATTAATAAACAATTTAATTGATTTAACTAAATTGGATGTAGGTTTTTTTGAACTGAATATGGTTAATTGTAACATTGTTAATATTGTGGAGGAAATTACGTTATCTGTAGCAGAGCATTTTAATAATAATGGCTTAAGTCTCATATTTGATACTGATATAGAGGAAAAGATAGTGGATTGTGATCTAGAAAAAATTGAAAGAATAATGCTTAACATGCTATCCAATGCTATAAAGTTTACAACTCTTGGTGGAAGCATATTTGTTAATATATATGATGGTGAAGAATACATAACTATTTCGATTGAAGACACAGGCATAGGAATACCGGATGACAAGGTAAATCTAATATTCGATAGATTTCGGCAGGCGGATAAATCGTTTACAAGGAAATATGAAGGAAGTGGTATCGGATTATCGCTTGTTAAATCGCTGGTAGAAATACAAGGTGGGACAATAACAGTTGAGAGTAAACATGGAGTTGGTACTAAGTTTTTTATAAAACTTCCTGTTAAGGTATCGAAGCATGATAGCAAAGAAGAAAGTATTAAGTCTATTGATAATAGCATAAACGATTTTGAGCAAAGAATAAAAATTGAGTTTTCAGATGTCTATAAATAGGATATGATGGATAATATTTAATACCTAATCCATTTCGGCAAGTAGAATCTTCAAGAACTCACCTCCACAAAGATAGACGAAGCCACACGATCTGTGTAGCTTTGTCTATCTTTGATTTAATTTGGTTGAAAATGCAATAAAATATGGTGTGAATGATGGGAAAATTAATATATTACTTAAAAAGATAGATAATGATAAAATATCGATAGTGGTTTCAGATAATGGTGTAGGTATACCTAACAATGAGATTCCTAATATCTTTGAGCTTTTTTATGATGAAATCTAACTTTGGGCGAATGTATTAATGTTTCTCTAATCTTTATAGTAATAATTTTTTTATTATTTCTGCACATTCTTCTATTAAAATATCTTTGTCTAGATTTGATTTCTCATTAAAAATAATTTCATGACAGGTACCTTCAATTAAAGAATATAACAAAAAATTCTTTTCACTTTTGTTTTTTAAATTTAGATCAAAATTTTTAAATTCTTCTTGATATTTATTAAGCAAAAGTTTTTGTTGCTCACGAACTTGGTATCTAATTTCATTATCTATATAGCATAATGTCATCATTTCTTGATGAAATTTTGAATATATTTTGTGGCTTTCTAGTATTATATTTATAGTGGTGTTTATCATTAAATCCAAATCATTTGTATCTTTAATTTTACTCAGTTCCTTAACGCTATGATTGTAAATAGTGTTCCCATATAAATTTGTGACTTCTAAAAATATATCCTTTTTATCCTTAAAATATGCATATAGACTCCCCGTAGCGAGCTCTGCTTCCTTAGCGATTTCGGCTGTATTAGTGTTAAAATATCCTTTATCATTAAATATTTTTAATGCAGCATCAATTATCTTTTTTCGCTTTTCAATTGACCTTTTTTGAACCGGTATTCTTATTTTACTTTTCATAATATCACCTGGTTAAATTTTAATATAAATAATATATTTTGTCAATAATATGAATTTCGTTTCATGTTATTGACATTTTTAGATATAAAAACTATAATATGAATATGAAATGAGTTTCACATTAGGAGGGTCTTATGAAAAAAAGTAAAGTTATTCTAGGTTTTACAGCATTAATTATCGGTTGTTTTTTAGGAGTTCTGGATAGTACTATAGTAAATATAGCATTACCAGATATAGCAATTTATTTAGGAAAAAATATTAATGATGTAAGTTGGATTACAACTGCGTATTTGTTATCATTTTCAGTTTTTCTAATTATAGGTTCTAAAATTGCAGATCAATTCGGGAGAAAGAAAATTCTAATAATAGGGCTATTTATATTTGGGTTATCATCACTACTTTGCGCAGTGGGAAATTCATTTATATTTTTGATCATTATGAGATTTTTTCAAGGGATAGGTGCTGCAATTATAACCCCAGTTGTTTTACCTCTAGGACTTGAGATTTTCGGCAAAGAAAAAAGAGGCTTTGTAATAGCTGTATCAGGTGGAATTACGGCTCTGGCAGCTGCTGTTGGTCCACCTATAGGTGGTGTGATTCTCCAGTATTTAAACTGGAAATATATTTTCTATGTTAATGTTCCAATGTCTATTATAGCTATACTTTTTGCAGTTATATCTTTAAATGAATCTTATGATACTACTGTTTCAAAAAAAGTAGACATTCTAGGTGCAATTTTACTTATGATAAGTATATGTTGCTTAGTTTTCCCACTTCTTAAAGGAAACGATTATGGATGGCAATCAAAAACAATAGTATCACTTTTTTGCATATGCATTTTATCAATTATCGCATTTTTATTTGTTGAAGTTAAAACTAAGGAACCAATGCTACCACTTAATTTGTTCAAGGAAAGTACCTTTACGGCCTCTTGCATTTTATATATGACGGCAGGTTTTGCAACAGCTTCGCCACTTTTATTATTAAATTTTTATTTAGAACAGATATTTAACTATTCTCCTCTTAAATCTGGACTTGTACTGATGACTCTTTCACTAGCTTCGGTATTAGGTATTCCCCTAGGTAGTATTTTGGTTAAAAAGATTGGAGCAAGACTTGTTAATTTCTTAGGAATAATTATTGTTGGAGTAGGTACAGTGTTGTTATCGCAGATAAATATAAACACTTCAATAACAAGCATGAGAACAACGCTTGTTATTATGGGAATTGGATTTGGATTTTCAGTACAATCAATCGCTTCATCAATAAAATACCTACCTGTAGAAAAAAGTGGTATGGCATCAGGAATTATTAATGCTGCAAGACAAATTGGGATGTGTGTAGGCATTGCAGTTCTTGTGAGTATATTAAACACTAATGTGACAAATGCAACTAATAATATTAAACAAGATGTTACGACCAAAATAAATTCACAAGCAAACCTAGATCCAATTATTAAAGAAAAAATGTTAAGTAAAGTTAATAATTTAAATCAAAATTCAACGTCATTTTCAAAGGAAGACGTCATTAAGGATATTGATAATCAAGGTAAAATGATGATAGCTAAGGTACCTAATGATAAAAAAATAGTAGTTTTAACGTCAATTAAGGAACAAAAAAACAAAGTAGAATATCTAATAAACTTCGGTCAAAATATTAAAGATAAGGAACTAAGCAACGCTTTTGATAATACGTTTGTAGTTTCCTATGCTATAGTTTTTATATTGTCTATATGTGGTCTATTTACTGATAGAAAACTACGAGAGGATGAAAAGATTATGCACCATACCCTTGGGGATAGATAAGTCGGAAAAAACCACGCTAAAAAATAGTAAACTATGGTATAATTTACTTATAAATTGTTGCAAATTGTCAGAACTTACGAAGGTAAACAGTTGAAAGGGGCAATTTTAAAAATATATCAATAAGATTTTACGCAAGGGGGAATTAAATTGTTAGAGGTAAAAAACCTTACTAAAAAGTTTAAAGATTTTACAGCGGTGGATGGAGTTTCTTTTGAAGTTAATAAAGGAGAAATATTAGGTCTCATCGGAGAAAATGGAGCTGGAAAAACAACTATAATGAGAATGCTTGCAACTATGCTTAAGGTAACAGAGGGGGAAGGAAAAATCTCAGGCCATGATTTAGTAAGTGAGCCTGAGAGTATTAGAGAGGAAATTGGAATTCTATTTGGTGGAGAGGTTGGCCTATATGACAGGCTTACAACAAGAGAAAATATAATGTATTTTGCTCAATTAAATGGAATGAACGCATGCGATGCCAAGAAAAGCATTGAAGAGCTTACGCGAGAACTTGAAATGAGTGAATTTATAGATAAAAGGGTAGGGAAATTTTCAAGAGGTATGAAACAAAAGGTAGCAATTGCAAGAAGTATTGTCCATAAGCCTTCAGTTATGTTATTTGATGAGCCAAGTACCGGACTTGATGTTTCTGCCACAAGACTCATTCAAGATTTTATATTTAAGTGTAAGTCAGAAGGTAAGGCTATAGTTTTCTCAAGTCACAGTATGGTAGAGGTTGAAAAGCTTTGTGATAGAGTTGTAATAATACATAAGGGAAAAGTTGTGGAACATGGAACAATAAGTTCGCTTAAGGCTAAATATAATAATGAAGACATGGAAGATATTTTTGTTAATCTTATTGGAGGTAATCATGAATAAATTAGTGAGTGTAATATTGTTTAAAGAACTTAAGGACATGCTTAGAGATAAAAAGACAATAATAGTAAGTTTGTTAATTCCTCTTTTATTAATGCCTATACTTAGCTTTATTATGGGGAAAACTATGAATAGTGCTGAGGATTCTGTTGAAAAAAATATAAATATCGTGATGGTCGATAAGGGAAATAGCAGCATTGGGAAGATATTAAAAAATGATAAAACTATTAAATTTAAAACGGGCATTGATGGGAAAGCCGCAGTAAAGGATGGAGAAGCACTACTTTTTATAGAAATACCAAAGGATTTTGATGAATCTATTTCAAGTGGTAATGTTTCTGATTTAAAGATTTTTTATGATAATACAAATACAAAATCATCTATTGCACTTAGCAAGGTAACGGAAACAGTAGATAAATTAAGTAAACAAATAGTTGCAAATAGATTAAAAAAAATAAATATTGATGCAAAGATATTAACCCCGATAAAAATTGCTGAAACAAGTTTTCAAAAAGAAGACAAGGCACAAAGTCAAATGTTATTAGGTATAATGATTCCTATGTTTATACTCCTTTACAGTGCAACAGGGACAATTGCAGCAGCCACAGATCTAGGAGCAGGTGAGAAGGAAAGAGGAACACTTGAACCACTTTTAACAACAAAAGCTGGGAGACATTATATATTAACAGGAAAACTCTTTGCAATAACAATAATGGGATTTATAGTATCGGTATGTTCAATGATTGGTCTTCTAATTGCAATGAAAATACCTGGTGGAATGTTCGGAAACGGAAGTTCTTCAGTTGGTCTAAGTTACAAAGCAATAGCCTTAATTGGAGTAATAGCAATAATAACAACGATGTTTTTCGGTGCACTTGAACTAGCGGTAAGTATATATGCTCGTTCCTTCAAGGAAGCTCAAACTTATTTGGTACCATTTTCAATAATTCCGATATTTGCCGCTTATGGAACTATGTTTATGGATTCAAAAAACATACCTTTTCTTTATTTTAATATACCATTGCTTAGTGTAAGCTCAGTGGTTAAGGAACTTACAAGTGGAATTTATAATTATGGTCATATAGGAATAACAATAGTATGGTCCATAGTTTATACGATAGTTGCTATTATGCTAGCAAAACATATGTTTAATAAGGAAAGTGTAATATTTAGATCTTAATAATTTAACCTGTAAAATAAACGAAGGAATTAAATTGTATAATTAGAAAATCGAGAGCATAGCAAAGTAGGTGTAATTTAAATGGCATTAAGACAAATTAGATTTTTTGATGATGAGATACTAAGAAAAAAGAGCAGAATAGTTGATGTGGTAGATAATAAAATAAGACAAATACTAAATGATATGGCAGAAACTATGTATAATACAGAAAATGGCGGAGGATTAGCAGCTCCACAAGTAGGTATATTAAAACAATTAGTTGTAATAGATATGGGGCAAGGACTTATAAAACTAGTTAATCCAAGGATAATTAAGCAGGAAGGTATTCAAGAAGTTACAGAGGGATGTTTAAGTATTCCAAATACATTTGGAAAATTAAAAAGACCTGAAAAAGTAGTGGTGCAAGCATTGGATGAAAATGGTGATGAAATTATATTGACTGGTACAGGAGATTTAGCAAAATGTTTTTGTCATGAAATAGACCATTTAGTAGGTATTCTTTTTACTGATTTAGTTACTGAATATATAAAGTAATGTTATTGAACTTAACCATGTTAAATGGATACTAAAAATAAACAACTACCGTAAATTATATTGAATTTACGTAAGCTGGCATCGCTTTTCATATGGTGTCAGCTTTGCTTTTAGTTGAATATATCTGGTTATTTTATTATCCTTTTACCTATTATAAATTTTTCTTTATAATATCCAGTTAACTCAGATGTTTTTATAACATCACCAGTTTTAGGGGAATGTATAAATTTGCTGTTTCCGATATAAATTCCTACATGGGATACTTGAGATGGAAGATCTGGGTTTGTCATAAAAAAGACTAAATCCCCATTTTCAAGATTATTTATATTAATAGAAACACCTTTATTTATTTGGTCCATAGTTGTTCTGGGTAAATTTATACCAAAATGTTTATAAGCATACTGAATAAACCCAGAACAATCAAATCCACCTTTTACATATTTACCTGTAGCATCTAATATTGCGGGAGTTGTACCACCAAATAAGTATTTCATTCCTAAAAACGTATTTGAATATGACACTAAATCATTACCAGTTATTAATGATTCATATTGTTGTCCATTTTTAATATATTTAGCTTTGTTTAATGGAGTTTCAAAATTCGAAAAAATAACAAAAATCATATATACTATTGTTACTACTAAAACAATTAACATTATTAACCAAAGTCTTACTGGATTCCTTTTATTAAAAGATTTTCTCATATTGCCCCCCACACTACAATGTTTAATATAACCTTATATTAAATTACTATATCATTTCTAAAAATATTCTAAAATGTTTAGAAAAATCAAGAACTATTACAATACTTACTAATAGCCAATTTTGATTAATAGACAAATTTATACTATAATATATTCATCAAGAATGTGATTGAGAGCATTTAGATATTGGGGAGAGGATAATATATGGAATATATAGGAATGTTAGCATTCTTTTTAGCTATTTCAAATATGGGATTAAGTGATAAAGTTAAAAAACTAAAAGAAGATGTTAAAAAAATGAAGAATTCAATGAAGGGGGAAGTCAAAATGTCTGAAATACTAAAAGAACTTGAAGGTAAAAGATGTACGCTTACAGTGAGTGGAAGTTTAGGGGAACTAATAGATTGTGAAGTTATAAATGTGGATGGTGAATGGATGAAGGTAAATCAATTTGCAAAAAAAGATCAACGTAAAATAAGGATAATTAGAATTGATAATATAAATAATATAAATGATGTGTCAATAATCTAATTTCTATTAAGTATAATGGATAGGTATTTAGCGTCTATCCATTATTTTTTTTATCGATAGGGTTACATCATTTTCAATATGTAATGTGATGTATTACCCTAATTTAGCAAAGATTATATGGTAGAATGGGTCGAATGAAGGTTTAGATAATAAAATGTGAAATTTTAAAAAGGGGATGAACAAGATGGATTTTATAACTGTAAATGAAAAAAAATGTATTAAATGCGAACAATGCATTGTGGAATGTCCAGCATATGTTCTAAAGATGGGAGAAAAGGGACCAGAAGAAGTAGCAAATACCACTTGCATTGCCTGTGGACATTGTGTTGCTATATGCCAGATGGAAGCTATAGATAATAAAAAAACACCACTCGCACAACAAGTTGATGCAAAAGATTTTGCTAAATTAAATGCAGAGCAGGCGGAGCATTTTCTAAGGTCACGTCGTTCTATAAGAAATTATCAAGATAAATCTGTATCAAGAGAAAAATTAACAAAATTAGTTGATATTGCAAGGCTAGCACCTACTGGAAGTAATAGTCAAGGTATATCATTTGTTGTAGTTGAGGACAAGCAATTAGTTAAAAAAGCTGCTGAACTTACTATTCGAATGATAGAAAAATCTCCACTAAAGGATGCATTAAAAGGATTAATCAGTACTTATAGGGAAGACGGGATTGATTCAATTCTGCGAGGTGCTCCAAACTTAATTATAACCACTGCAGACAAAGGCTTTTCAAACGGGAGGGCTAATTCTATTTCTTGTCTGACTTATCTAGAATTATTTGCTCCTTCACTAGGACTTGGAACTTGTTGGGCTGGATTTTTTGAGTATTGTGCATCCATTAAGGGTTCACCAATGCTTAAATTATTTAATATTCCAGAAGGAAAGACGATAACAGCTGCCGTTATGGTCGGATATCCTAAGTATAGCTATAAGAAATTAGTTGATAGAAATTCATTAGAGGTTACTTATATATAATATTATAGGGAGATTAAGTATGTTACATACAATTTTAGGGGCTCATTAGCATTTACTCTAAATTTTCAACTGTTAATAAAGTAATTTAAGTTAAAGTCCTAATCAGTGGACAATATAAATTTCATTGATTAGGGCTTATATATATTGTACTGTGTGCTTAAACATTCTCTTTAGAAATCATTTTTGGTGGTTTTTATAGTTTTGAAAATTATATAACAAACATTTATGATATAATTGGTACATATTATAGTATGGGTGATATTTTTGATAGTAGTGATAATTAAATTATTTATATAGTTAAAATTATAAAAAAAGTTAATGTAGGGACCTTCTAAAAATTAAAAATTGGAGGAATAATTATGCAAAAAAAATTATATAAGTCTACCACAGATAAACAAATAGACGGCGTTTGCGGTGGTATTGCTGAGTATTTTGATATAGATGCTACAGTTATCAGATTAGCATGGGTACTTTTAACGCTAATATATGGTATAGGTATATTATTTTATATAATATGTTGTGTTGTTTTGCCAGTTAATCATAATACTCATTATGATGATGACGATACAATTCAATTTAAAGAATTATAAATGTAGGAACTTATGCTGGACAAACTATAAACTATCTACATGTACACTTGTTTTCCAGATATATAGGTGATGTGACTGATCCAAGGGGTGGGGTAAGGAATTTAAAAGAAGCTTTAATTGAGTATAATGGATAGGCATTTAGTGCTTATCCACTATTTTTTTGTCAATTGACTATTGACAGTTCCCCTAGAGGATAGTTTAAACTCAATTTTAGGAGGCGATGATAATGAAAATTAATGAAGTGATGAAAGAAACGGGAGTAACTAAAAAGGCAATTTATTATTATGAAGAGGTGGGACTTATTAGACCCCAAAAAGAGGAAGAAAGCAATTATAGAATTTATACTATGGATGATATTAATAGACTAATTACTATTAATGCTTTAAGAAAATTGGATTTCTCTATTAAGGATATTCAACTTATATTATTAGAAAAACAGGATGTTGCACAAGTTATAAAAAAACAGTTAGACATCATCAATGAAAAAATTAAACTGCTCGATAGCAGTAAAGGAGTGTTAGAAAATTTGATTGAACAAGGAATAGATTCAAATATTGATAATTTAAGGGTGTCAATTCAATGTTTAGAAGCCAAATCTAAAAATATTGCTGGATATATGCAAAAGGAACTTCATAGGATACTACCAGGTAATATGGGGAAAATGTTTGCGATTCATTACGGACAGTTTTTGGACGAACCGCTAGATACTAAAGAAAAAGAGAAGGCTTGGATGAACCTTATAAATTTATTAGATGCTAAGGAAGAGGTTCAATATGCAGAAAATATAAAAGAACTAATTGATGAAATGTTTGGAAAGTATAGCGACAAAGATCTGATGGAATTAAATGAAAAATCGAAAAGTGTAACAAACAAAATATTAAAGCGAGATGTGGAAGTCAGTGAGGAAGTAAAAAATGAGGTCAAAGCAAAAATTGTAGAATACGAAAAAACGCCTCAATATCAAAAAGATTTAAAATTTCAGCGGTTTATGATGGATAATATAGCTCCTATTTTCAATGAGATTGAAATATATTTATGTATTTTAAGCACTAGATTTGAGAAGTTCAATAAAATTTTACGTGCTTCAGCTAGCACTGAAAATTAGGTACCCATTTTCTTAAGATTATATTATGATAAGGCAGGGATAATCCTTGCCTTTATTTTTATTTGTTATAGTTATGATAATAGTATAAACGATTTTGCACTCAGAATAAAAGTTGAGTTTTCAGATATATAAAAATAGTTTAGATATGCTTGACCAACGGATAATTTTAGAGGTATTGTATTGATATGATTTAATTAGAATCTTGTTAATTTAACAAGAATTTAATTCAACACTTAACTGCATTATCTAATAACATGCTGAAACCATTGATTCTATGGAGTTAAGTCTTAGTTTATAATTTAGTTAGATTTAACTAAATTTAATAATAGATTTTAACAATGAAAAAAGCAGTATGGATTCATACCTTAATACAAAATAAAGGCGGCGATACTAATGTCAGAATGTATATTTTGCGACTACGATGAATCAGAAATAATAGTAGAGAATAAATTGGCCTTTGCTATACTAGATCATTTCCCAGTAAATAATGGTCATTGTTTAATAATACCAAAGAGGCACTTTGCTAACTTCTTTGAGGCAACGGAGGAAGAGGTTAAATCAATATATAAATTAATGCACGAGGTAAAAGAAATGTTTGATATTCAATATGAACCAGCTGGATATAATATAGGTATAAATGTAGGGACTTATGCTGGACAAACCATAAACCATTTACATGTTCACTTGATTCCTAGGTATATAGGTGATGTAGCTAATCCAAGGGGTGGAGTAAGGAATTTGAAAGAGGCTTTGGTTGAGTATGATGGTTGAAGTAGATGTAATTAATAAAGGTATAATTACCAGTGATTCTATTGCGTTTAAAGAGGCAACTCAAGATTATGATTCAAACTGTTCTACGGGAGACAATGATTATTTGCTCCCTAAATTACAAGCTTCATTAAAAAGGGCAAAGAGCATAGATATTATAGTAGGATTTTTAATGGAATCAGGTGTTAAATTGCTTATTAACGATTTAAAATAGGTAGCAGATAGAGGAGTTAGAATTAGAATTTTAACAGGAAATTATCTTAATATCACTCAGCCTCAAGATTTATATTTAGTAAAGGATGCTCTAGGTGATAAAGTAGATTTAAGGTTTTATAATATTGCTAACAAATCATTTCAACCTAAATCATACATATTTGAATATGAAGAGGATGGAGATGTTTTTATAGGATCTTCCAATATGTCAAGTTCTGCATTAACTAGTGGCATTGAATGGAATTATAGATTAAATAAGAATAAAAACCCAGAAGATTTTACACATCTTAAAAATGTTTTTGAGGACTTATTTTTAAATCATTCTATAATTATTGATGATGAAATGCGGCGTTTATAGTTCCATTCTTTCGTAAATCTAAAAAAAATGATAAATAAATAGTTGGATTCCCATTGAAATTTTAGCTTTGTATGATGGATAGGCAATTAGTGCTTATTCATTATTTTTTTTGTCACTTATAGAGGAGATTACTACTTTTGTTAAAAATATGGTAAAATAGGAATGTAAATTAATATATAAATTAAATGTGATGATGAAAAGAGTTTAGAAGTTATAGATAGTGAGTATGAACCAAAATAGTCAAGTACAGGATAATAGTGGTATAAACTTCCTAGAAGGAGGGAATATAGTGAGCCATGTAAAAGAATGCTTAATAGAAGAGTTAAAAAAATTGAAAGAGTCATCAAAGGAAGCAGTAGAAACCCTAGATTCTTTAAGTGAGTTTAAAGAGTACATGCATGTAAAAAGAAAAGTTCAAGATGAATTATATGACTTAATAGAAAAATCATCAAAATCACCAAAATCTCAATTAATATTGGTTTGTGGTGGAGTTGGTGATGGGAAATCTCACTTGATATCATATTTTAAAAATAAATATACAAGCTTAATGGATGGATTTGTTCTACATAATGATGGCACTGAAAGTTTAGATCCAGAAAAGACTTCAATTGATACTTTAAATGATGTATTACAAAATTTCTCGGATGATAAATTAAATAATGGTGTAATCAAAAAATGCATATTAGCTATAAATTTAGGAACATTAAATAACTTTATCGATTCAAAATATGGATGCAATTTTAATGAATTAAAACAGTATGTAGCTGATAAAAAAATATTAGAAACTAACTTAGCTGAAAATTGTTTTGATGATGATAGATCATTTCAGTTTATAAACTTTAGTGATTATCATATGTATACTCTAACTGAGGAAGGGGGAAGGTCTCAATACATAAAAGATATAATAAATACAATTACTGGAAAAGATGAAAAAAATCCGTTTTATACCGCTTACAAAGAAAAATGTTGTGACAGCTGTGAGTGCAGTGAAAGATGTCCAATTAAATATAATTTTGAATTATTAATGGATGAACAAATTAAGAATAAAATTATAGACCTATTAATAGAAGTAATAATTAAAGAAAAAATAATTATTTCTACAAGAGCCTTTTTAAATTTTATGTATGACATTATTGTAGATAATCGTTTTGATAATATAACATTATTAAAAATTAAAAACAAATTAAAAAAGATAAATTTTAAAGAGTATTTAGAATGTATGATGCCGAATATTATTTTTGATCATAAAGATTTATCTAAAATATTAGAGGCATTAGAAAAAATTGACCCTATAAATTTAAGAGATGAAGAAATGGATTCAATTATTATAAAATTCAACAATTCTAATAATTTATTTAGTATATTCACTGAAAATATTGATATTAAAGATAACAATTATTTAATATTAGCTTTGAACAATAAATCTTTAAAAGAAGAAAAACTTGATACCATTAAAGACAAAGAGGCATTAAGAACAAATCTAATTAAGTATTTCTTAAGATTGTATTCATTTAAATACATAGGTGAAGATATTTCGTTTAGAGATGATTTGTATTATGACTTTATAAAGGATTTATACTACTGGAATAATGGAGACAAAAGGGAACTCAAAAAGATACTCTTAGATGTAAAAGACGCAATATACAAATGGAACGGTGACAATAATGAAAAAGAAAGAATTAATATAGTCATTGGTAAAAATCAAGGTAAATATAAAGTAAGCCAGAAATTAAATGTTATAGGTGATATTGAAAATTATATTGAAGAGAATGATGAAGAATTATTTAAGTTTATACCAGAAATGATCTTAGAATTTAAAAATAAAAACAACAGTAAAATTGAAAAAATTGCAATTGATTATCATTTATATAAATTACTTATGAATATTAAAGATGGATACAGACCTAATAAAAAAGACAAAAATAACTACATTAATTTTGTTGAGTTCATGAATAAAATCATGCCATTAGGTTCACAAAATGAAGAGCTATCATTTGAATATAATATTGCAGGGGTAATTAAAAAGTACAAATTAGAATTTGATGACTATGGCGAATATAGTTTTATGGAGAGATAATTATGAGATATACAATAAATTTTGATGAAATTAAATGCGATTATAAGTTTAGTGAAGAAAAAAAATCATTACAACACAATGCAGGTAAGAAAATAACTATTTTACCTTATACAACCCAATATAAAGAGATATTTAAAACAAAAATCATAAATTTTTCTTCATGCATAGGGGAATTCTCACGAAGGCTCACTAACAGATCAGAATATAAGGAAGACATAAACGCAGACTTAATAAAAAATGTTATGAATAAAGTTAAAATGGAAGAAGAAAACAAAAGTGCATTCAAGGGTATAATTAAAGAATTATTCTTCGACAAATATGAGAAAATTGAAATTTTTCATCCGAAGGTTTTAAACTACATAACTAGTGAGGATATAACAAATAAAAAACTTGGACAGTTCTTATTCGATGTACTTGTAAATAAGGATGAAGAAGTTATAGATATCATAAAGACTGCATATATTGATAAGCCAGAGAATATTCTTTTGAAGCTTGTTGTAGGATATTTGCCTGAATTAGGAGAAATAAATAAGGCGAGTAAAACTACATACAGAAATTTTATGCCATATATATCAGACTTATTTATGGAAGACCTTAAATATATGTTAGATAAACCGACCTTTTACACTAACAGTATAGAAAAATTATTGATGTATTATTACTTCTTTTATGTTTCACAATTATCAATCAATTTAAATAGGATGTTTGAAGCAGATATAACTAAACCTATTGAAATATATTTCAATTTGGATTGGGAGAGGAATATTTCTAAATCTAGGATAAGCTATTCCAATGGTTGGAAGATTATTGAAAATTCTACAACTACATTATTTTCGCATGCTAACTGTTTGGAACTCTTGAATCATAGTGATAAGGAATCGAACTTCACATACTTAGATTTAAAGAATATTATAGGGGACATGGATAGTGAAGAACTAAATGAATTCAATTCAAATATTAAAATGTTAATTAAAATTTATAAGGACCATATAGATGATGTTGATTTTGATTCTTGTAATCTTGCAGTTCACTATGAGAATGATGAAGCGTTTCAACAGGTATATGAGTTGTATAAATTAATAAACTATCAATTTGTGAATTCTGGAAGAAAAGGTAGACAACTTGATTATAGCGCTTGGTTTACAGAGTTTTGCAAAGTAAACTTTCTAAGAAGAAGAGGACAATCAGGATACACCTTAAATTTAACAGAAGACAATTTAATTTTCATAACTAAGTTATGTACAAAAAACAAGGAGAAATTAAAATTAAAAGACTTATTTAAAGAGTATGAAAGACGTGGTATTTTTTTTGATAGAGATTCTCAAAACAAGATAGTTCAATTATTTGAAAAATTAAATATATTAGAAAAAAAGAGTGATAGTGGGGATGCACAATATGTTAAATCTATTTTATAATTATTTATCAAAAAAAATTATCAGTTATTTGAATGAAGTAAACGTTAAAAATGGTGATAAATTTAATATACAATTTGAAAAAGAAGCTCAGGTAAAATGCTTATATGACGAGTTAGAAAATGCTTGTACGGCAGAGGAATTTAAATATACAGCAAGTATTGATGAGTACAGAACGTTTAGTTTTAATGTTAATGGAGTCAAAGTTATTGTTGCGGCAACTATTAATAATATTAAACCAGACTTTTTAACATTATTACGTAATAAAGCAGGAAGTAACGAAGAATATTTATTTAAAAATACGGCAATATTATTTATTCATAATTCTACTCTCGATAGTATTGTTGGTGGTACTGTAAGCTTTCAAAGAGAAGGAATGCCTTTTCATATAAAGTCTATAGTTGAAGACATAACAAAAGAAATAAAAGAGAGTAATCTTGAAAGGGTAGATAAACTTATAGTTAAGTTTGACTTAGATAAAAGAACAAATCAAGTTCATGAGGACAACACATCTTTATTTCAGTATGAGGATGTATTAAAGGTATTAAATAGTGATGGAATAAAAGAAGCGGAATATAGAAATTTTGGTTTGTTTTATGATCGAAAATTAAATGATGAAATTATCAGCGAAAAGGATGCATTTAACAGATTAAAAGACAACGCGGATATATTTACAAAGGTAGATAATATACATAAATATGGTGATCCAGAGCAACAATTAGAGAAGAGTTTTGATGATGAGGGTGTGGATAAACTAAAAAATCTTAATTGGGAAGATATTAAGTATAAAGATGTTAAACACTCTATGGACACAAAAAAAGATAAGAAGAAATTGGAATATGAAGAATGTAAATTATATGACATTGATGAAAGTGAATATTGGGATAAAGAAGAAGGCTCAGGAGTGGCCAAACAGAGAATTAGAAATATATTAATTTTTAATAAGAACAAATTAAAGAAGATCAAAATAGAGTATATTTTTGATGATACAATGAGACAAAAAAATATAACTTTAGGCAAAAACCAAGAAGCAACAGCTAAAGCTTCTGGAAAAAAGTTAATAGTTGAAATAGAACATGAAATAGATGGAATACATTTTAATAGCATAAAATATGAAGATAAAGACAGCAGTAAGGTTAAATTTGAATTTAAGATATTAGTTCTTGACTTTGATAGCAGCATCTTTGGAAATGAAGTTATAAAAACAAATTACAATGTCTGTATGAAGGGAAAGGAAAATCTCTTACTTCTTAATGTAGAAGATAAAGAAATAGTTTTAAATCCAACAGCAGCATCTATTGTTAAAGTAGCATTATCTGAAACAAATGGAGAGATTATAATTTCTTCATTAGATGAAAGAGTGGTGATATACAATGACTTAGGAGCTGATGAAACTACTGGTATTATTAAGTTTAATTTGAATATTGATGAGATGATTATACCATTAGCAATTAAGGATGAGGGTAGCAAAGCGGTAGTGATAACTGGTCAAAGCGTATGGTGTTTAAAAAGAGAAAAGAAAAGTAGTTTCCAATATATTAATAATAAATTAATACAGGGTACTAGAGATTATTATGCAAGAGATGAGTTTAGGGAAAACATAATAAAAGAAAAAGAAATAATTATAAGTGGCGGATTGTATTTCACTGAAAAAGACGATGAATTAACCTTAGAGGATATTGATTTAGATGGAGAATTAAAAGTATCTTATATGCAGTTAATTGAGTATTATAAAGTTAATGAACTAATACCAAGTATAGCTTATTATAATGAGGAATTAATTCAACTAAGTAAAAATTATGTAAACAAGTACTTAGAAGTGGCAGACAACATTAAAAACGGTGATTACATAAAAAGTGAAGAGGAAAAAAATTTATTAAAGATAGGTACAATAAACAAAGAAGACGGAGATCGGGAAATAATATTAACACCGCTACATCCTTTAAATGTTGCTTATCAAATTAGATTAAATGAGGTAGTAGGAAGTGAAGAAATTCCTTATGAACTAACTAAAAAATTAGATTCAATATATTTACTTCCATATCTTTGCCCAAGAGAAGGTAACCTTTATAGGCCAGTGGAACAACAACATTCACCAGAATGGAAGTATTATGTTGATTATAAATTACCAAGGTATAAAGGCTCAAGAAACTTTGTTTCAAAGTTAGTTAGAGAAAAGATTGATGAATTCATTGAGCACTTCTCTTATATGTTTGAACTTACGCCAAAGGCGGCTATTAAAATTAATCTTATAAATACAGGAGATTGTAAGGAAATATTACAAGGTATAATTGAATTTTACACTTCTAAGCTTTTGAAGAAAGTAAAACCAGAGTACTTGCTAACTATAGATATAAATATATACTCTGATAAAGATACTTTAAATGTATTTGAAGAAATGTCATTTTACAATACACCAGCAGAAACAGAAGAAAACTTAGGGGTAGACTTTAAATTTAACGATAGTAGTAATGATTACTCAAAGGAGGATGTATTAAGTATTTATAGAGACAAGGTGCATTTTTATAAGAAGAATAGTGAAAGTAGTAATTATGAATATTGTCATGTATCTTTTTATGAGATGGATCAATATGCTGAAGAAGAAGACAGTATTATGAATGATATAAAGACAGGAGTCTCCTTCGAAGGGTTAATATCAGGGGTACCTTCTAAGTTTCTAGGAAGCTCTTATAGAACTGGGTTTGGAATCAAGTATATGAAACAACATGAGAGTAACAGTTTATTAAAACTGGCTATAAAATTAAATTCTTTAGTTAAGGTTATAAAAACAAATTCACCTTATGAAGAAAACACTTGCAGAACAACTTCAATATCAGAAGAAAATAAAAAGCTATTAGATAAAATTTATGATTCTTCACATTGGGTAACATTCATAGATCCTAAAGTTGATTTAAATTTCTTTAGGAATGATGAAGAAGCAAAAGACTTATTAATAATTCACTATAGTGATCAATATACTTCAGCAAGTGGATATGATGCAATTACTGTTACACGTAAATCTAAACAGTATGAAGCGATAATAAATGAGTTCTTACATGAAAAAAACATGGACTGTAAACCCGGTGCAGCAATAGATGTTATAAATTGCTTTAATGCTGTAAATGGAGATTGGTTACTAAGATTAATATCAAGTAATTCCCAATTCCCTAGAGAAAAACTAAGTATAATTTCAGCTATAAAATTAAGCCTTGCATATTTCTACAACCCTAATATAATATGGGTACCAATTTCTTTAGAAGAAATTCTAAGAGTATCTGGTGGGGCGGGATTAAACAAAGCTGATGGATTATTCTCAGTCAAAAATCTAGGTGGAAAAGGAAAATACTCAGATGATCTACTACTTGTAGGAATAGAAAATACTGGTGAAAAACTAAAGCTTCATTTCTATCCAATAGAAGTAAAAATCGGAAAAAATCAACCAGGTGTTATAGAAAAAGCATTAGAACAAGCATACAAAACCAGAGAATTTTTTGAAATAAACCTTATAGATGAAGAAGATGAAAAGAGAAAAGCAAGCAAGAAAATCTATAGAAACTTCATCATGCAACTAGTTATAGTAAGTGCAGAGAAAATGAAATTATACAACATCTTGGGTGAACAGCATTGGGATGACATAATTGAATCAGAGGTTAGAACTAAACTTCTAAATGATGATTATATTATAAGCAATGAATTAGATAAATATATAGGTCGTGGTGCGGTAATGTCATTTAAAGAAGGGGTGATATACAGCACAGCCTCAAAATTTGAACAATTTAAAGAGCAAAGATTTAAAGTCATAAATCTTTCTGAAGAAGAAGGGTATAGGCATATTATATCTAATATATATGAATTAAGAGAAAGAATCGTTAATGGAGACACTGATTTTGTAAAAGAAGAACTATTATGCAATATGTATGGAGTTCCAGAGGGGGTATCTCTTACTGACAAAACAGTTACTGGGAAAAACGAAACTATTTATTTTCCAAAAGACATACCTATGGAAATTTTATTTGGATATGAAGCATTAACTAATAAAGAAATAAAATGGTATCCAACAGACACAAATAAAACCTTCCATACTAATACTGGTATAATTGGAACAATGGGTACGGGAAAAACTCAGTTTACAAAGTCCTTAATATATCAGCTTCATGCTAATGAAAAATATAATGTAGGTGGTAAAAAACTAGGCCTATTAATATTTGACTATAAGGGCGACTATATAGATAGTGATTTTGTGAAATCCACTAATGCTAAGGTGTATAATATTTTTCATTTGCCATATAATCCTTTATCATTAGTATTAACAGGAAATCCAAAGCCGCTTTTGCCACTTCATACTGCGAATACGCTAAAAGAAACTATTTCTAAAGCATTTGGATTGGGTGTTAAACAAGAAACATTGCTCAGAGATAAAATAATGGAGGCATACGAGAGAAGAGGGATAAGTAAAGCCAATAAAGACACTTGGAGTAATCCAGCACCTACGTTAAACGATGTGTGTAAATTATATCTAGAAAATGAGGATGTTAAAGAAGACAGTCTTTATGCGGCACTTATGGATATATATGAATTTGAAATTTTTGAACCAGATATGAAAAAAACCAAATCTTTGTTTGAACTAATAGATGGAGTAACTGTAATTAATTTAGCAAGTTATGATACAGGTATACAAAACTTAATAGTAGCAATAACACTAGATATATTCTACATTCAAATGCTTGTGTTGGGTGAAAGTAAAACAGAAGGTCAGTACAGGCAGTTAACAAACTTAATATTAGTAGATGAAGCCGACAATTTCTTAAGTAAAAACTTTGAGAGCTTAAAGAAAATACTAAAAGAAGGAAGAATGTTCGGAGTAGGGACAATACTTTCTACTCAGTTATTAAGCCATTTCTCTACAGGGGATAATGAGTATGCAAACTATATTTTATCTTGGATAGTTCACAATGTATCTGATTTAAATAATAAGGATGTTAAATTTATATTTAACACTAAAAATAAAGCGGAAGAAGACAATGTATATGGTAAGATAAAATCACTAGAAAAACATCATAGTTTAGTTAAGTTTGGTAATGCAGATAGACCTATTTATCTTAGAGATAAGGCATTTTGGGAATTTATGAAAGAAAAATAAAATGTATATATAAAAATACAGCCTAAGCAACTAGGCTGTATTTTTTAATTAAATATAGATTAAATTTTAGCTTTTATTATGTTTTCAATGTTACTATTTTTCCCCAGGGTAATTCGAATAAAGCTACTACTTTTATTTTTAAGATTAATTTCTTTAATAACATAAGAAGGTTCTCCAATTCCACAAGCAGACCCAGAGGAAATAGCAACCTTATCTGCCATATCCTTAATCATAATATCATTAACAATACTAGGAATTAAGACTCCGATAACTCCAGGGATATGATGTTCTGGGTCTCCTAAAAATTCAACACCAGGATGTCTCTCAGCAAGCATTTTCTTAGTTTCAATTTCTAATTGAGAAATTTTCTTAATATATTCATTCATATCTCTTTTAGCGATTTCACAAGCTTTACCAAAGCCTACAATGTTATGAACAGCAGAAGTTCCAGCTCTATACCCTCTTTCTTGTAATCCACCATGAATTAGTGATGTCATTTTAAAATCTGAGAGACTGTTCTGTCTTATAAATGCTGCACCAACGCCTTTTGGTCCATATATTTTATGAGCTGACGCGGAAAGAAAGTCTACAGGAACCTTTTTAACATCTATATTTATTTTACCTAATACTTGAGTGGCATCTGTGTGGAACAGTAGACCTCTTTCTTTTGCTATAGCACATAACCTTTCAATATCGTTTAGTGACCCAATTTCATTGTTTCCCCACATAAAAGAAGCAAGTATGGTGGTTTCTTTTATTGCATTTTTAAATTGTTCTTCTTGTACTTGAGCATATCCATTTACAGGAAGAAAGGATACTTCATAACCACGATCTATTTTCTTAGCCAAACTCTTTTTCTTTAGAAATTGGCTAGCGACTGTGCTTTCAGATTTATTCCAAAATACATCTCCATTTAAGAATTTGCAGGTTTGGAGAATTGATTTATGTTCAACGGTAGAAGTGATTATGTGATTTCCTTTTTCTTCATAGTATTTTTTATAGTCAGCTACTCCTTTAATTATAAAATTATTACTTTCAGAAGCGCCTCCTGTAAAGATTATTTCTTTTGGTTCTGAATTTATTAAAGCTGCGATTTGATGCCGAGCTTTTTCTACGGCTTTATCTGCATTCATAGCCAATGTATAATATCTACTAGATGGGTTACCATACTCCTCTTTTAAATATGGTAACATTGCTTCTAGTACTTCAGGATCAATTGGAGTAGTAGCGCTATTATCTAAATAGATCATATATTAGAATCTCCTTTTTGTAGTAAGTTAGTTAAAAGTTTTTCTAAATTACCACCTGAATACTTATATATTTTCGATAGAAGTTCAGCACCTCTATCCATATGAAGTTTCATATAATGTGGGTAATATTCATCATCAGTTATATGTCTTCCAAGTTTAACTTCTATAAGTGATTTATATATTGAATCAAAATCACCAGTAACGGTGGCTCTTTGAAGGTCAAGGCCAGTAATGTCTGCATTTTTGTATTCGTCTATAGAAGTTGATTCATTCAATGACATAGAAACGGCCATTTTACTCAAAGTAAATGGTTTAAGGTTTGAGCTTTTGCTTAATTCTTCAAATATTTCTTTTGTTCTTGTTGATGTTCTTAACCTAAATCCCATAATTACACCTCAAAATATCTATTTTCGACTTCGGTTTTTCTTAAATCAGTATTGTATAAAAGTAAATACTCGTCACATACATAGGGTTTAATAACATTATACAATTCAGAATCAATTTCTTTATTAGTAGAAAGAATAATTACCTGTTTACTTAATTTTGGTAGATACTTAGTACTTAAAGAGTTTCTATGAGTTTCATCTATACGAGCATAAGGAGTATCAATTATAAATGGTATTTCTACACCAGAACTTTTTATAATAGCCCAAATTAAGCAAAGTATATAAATCTGTTTTTCCCCATTTGAAAAATCATTTATATTGACTTTTGTACTTAGGTTAATATAATTAATTGAAAAGTCGTTTAAAATTTTATCCTCAAGTGCTTTATTAGTTTCGGCATTATAGTGCTTAAATAAATCTTTTAAGAAGTTTGGACCATACTTTTTAGATAAACCATCAAATCCAATATTTTTTATTATATTTACTATATCGGTAGGAACATAATCCTTGTTTATGTAAAGAGTAGAGTTAAAGTTATCGTCAATAATAATGCTGTTTACATAGTTGTCTTTTCTAATAATAGTGCTAAATATAGCTATAAACTCATCCTGTATTAAAGAAATCTTATCTCTAGTTAAAGTAGTAAGTAATTCATCTAAATATGAGATAAGGCTGTTAGAAATATCCAGAATATTAATGTTTTGTAACAGGGTAGTGTAATCATTCTTTGCTCTAGTAAGATGGTATTCTTTGTTTTTTAAATCTTCGTACTTCGATTCAATAGTTGCTTTTTTTACAGCTAAAATACTTTGAATTTCTGTGATTTCTTCATTTATTGAATGGATTGATTCTAAATAGCTATTCAATATATCTTCAGAAATTGTTAGATTTAACTTTTTCCTTAAATCTTTTAATATAGAACCTATTTTTGCAGTCCTAGCAAAATTATCATTGATATTTTTACTGACATGAGATCCTTTTGATAATATATTATCTATAGTGAAATTTATTGAATTTTTCTGTTCATTTGATAATTCTAAAATATTAGATACATTTTTTATTTCTTCATAATCATACATATTAGCAAGGAGAGTTGACGCTATTTCATTGTAAATATCATCAGATTTACTTGTATTGATATGATGCTCTAAAAATGATTGTTTTATAATTCTACCAGACAGCTTATCTTTTATACTGTTATATGAATTTAATGAATCCTCTTTATGTATTTGAGTCTTTGTATCTTTTAAAAGATCAGTTAATAATAAAAATGGAAGAGTATCGTTACAAAAATCCTTAATAGATTGATGTATATCGCTACGTTCATTTTCAAGTCTTGTAATTTCTGAATTTAAAGCAGTTCTTTCACCCTCTAAAAGTCCACCACTATTTTTAAAATTATCTTCAATTTTAAATCTGTTAATTATTAGGTTGTCAAGATGTTCTTCATTTAAAATTATAGTTTTCTTTAATTTTAATATCTCATCTTTTATAGATTTCGTAGTAGTAGATAGTTCATCAAATTTATTTTGAGATTCTTCTAACTGAGCACTAAATTTTGATTGAGTTCTTTGATGAGTAAGCAATTGTTTCTTTAATACTTCAAAAGTATCATAATTAAATAGTTCAAGCACTGATTCCTTTAGGTTGGTACTAGCATTTTTACCAGTAAAGAAATCACTTAATTCTTCACCATCAAAGAAGAAAAAATCAAATAATGATGGCGGAAGTACAGATTTTAAATATTTATCAAAATACAATTTATCTTCTTCATTTAATTCTTTGCCATTTAAAAACACTTTAAATGACTCATATAGCTTTTGATTAGAATAAGCCCATGAACGTTTTAAATAATATTCTTTTATTTCAGTTCCTTCATTAAAAGAAATACTTAGAGCTATTATACATTCTATCTCTTCATTTTTAAATGCATTGTCATTTATATTGTTTTTAATCTTAGTTAAGTAATTATGATTTTGACCTAAGTAACCATAAGTTGTAGGTCCATATATACATAATTTTATTGCTTCGAATAATGCTGATTTGCCAGAGCCATTTTCTCCACCAATTAAAACAATGTTTTTGTTACTTTGAGGAGTAAATGAGAATGTAGTTTCATCTTCATATGATCTGAAATTTTTAAGTGTAATGCTGTTAATTATCATTTTCTATCTCCTCAACTATACTTTTGTGCAAATACCTTTGATTAAGGATTTTATTAATTGATTTATCTAAAATATTTCGGTTAGTAAAGCATTTGTATTTATTGGTTTCTATTAAAAGCTTATTAATCAAATCATCTGAAATATTATGCTTTTCACATAGAGTAGATATTTCTGCTAATGTATGATTATCAAAAATAGCCTTTTTATAATCATCCCAAGGGAGTCTTTCTCTTGTAACATCATGATATAAGTCCACTAATGTTCTACAAGTTAAATCTTCTTCTTCGTCCCATATTCTATCTATTGATTCAAGTTCTTCCGTTGTTATAAGTTCAATTTCAAATTCTTCATTTATAAGTTCTTGAGTTTCTAATAGTTTTTTTAATATTAATTTTCTTGCTTTAAAGTTAAAAGGACCGTATCCAACGACGTTAATGAAATCACCTTTATCATCAGTTTGTATTTTAGATTTATCTATTATTACATTCACTGTATTGTCTATTAGTGGTAGTAGTTCTAAATAAATTTTATCTTTATCAGTAGAAATGATATCTTTGCCTTTTTCTATAGAAGTATGAGAAATCTTCAAATCAATATAAGGTTCACCATAATCATTAGTAAAAATATGGTCATCATTTATAGTGTAATCATCTAAAAAAGGAAGCTTTTCTAAATAAGCTTTTTTATAATAATGATTTCCATCTCTTCTATATTGCATTCTATATTCATGTCGGTTACGAATACTTAAAATCCAAGACCTGAAATCTAGTAGTGGTTGAAGCCAATCTTCTCCATTTTCAATAAAACCAGTAAGGGATTTATCTTCACTTACAACGGTACAGAGCCAACATCCAAACCTGGAATTTCCACATGAAGGGTTTTCATTATCATTAGTAACAGTAAATGGGCATTCTCCAGCATCTGCACCCCTATATAGTTTAAATAAGTCGTTGTTGCTTGTTCTCCAAGGAGTCTCTCCATTATTGTTAAGTAAAATATCCCAAACGTTATCAGTAGTTAATTCTACAATTGGATTATACACATAAGTATTTTTAAGGGAAACATGAGGGGTTAAAAGGTAACCATTAATTTCTCTATTTCTTATTCTTATACCTCTTACTATGCTTTCAGATTTTCTTACGCCAAGAAGAACGACAACCTCACCATTTTCTTTAACCTTTTCTTGAATGAATTTGTTAGAGGGTTTAATCTTAAGACGCTCAGTGCACCATCTAAATCTTACAGAAGTAGGGGTAGGTAAGCCCTTGCCAATTATATTAGTCCAATAAGTATTAGTATAATCTGGATGAACCATATGCGTATATAATGGTAGTCCTTGATCTTTCGCACTATTATTTATTAACTTAGAGTTTTCTTTTAAATAGCCAAGAATTATTGGGTTTTCAATTAAAGTATCGGAGGATACAACATATATATCCTTAAATCTGTCTTCAGGTGATAGACTTTGTAGCATCATAAACGTTAATTGAACTACAGCAGTACTATCTTTACCGCCACTATAACCTATAACCCAAGGTCTTTTATCATTTTTGTATACTCTTTTCATCTCTTCGAGTATGTCATTTACTGTTTTTTGTAATTCTATATTCATAATTAATCATCCTTTTTGCAATCTTTTTCTAGTTTTCGCTCTTCCTTAGTGAGAGGAAGATTTAACTTAGTTTTTATCAGATTGTTAGTTAGTCTTACATAAGAAGCACTCTTAACGATTCTACCAGTAGGACCAATTACTCGATCTTTCCAATCATCTAAATTAGATCTGTGCCAATCTATGGTTTTAATGTTATAAAGTATTTCTTTCCAATCATTAGGGTTGTTTTTATATAGATAATTTCCAACTAAGCCTAAAGCCTCGAGAACAACACCATTAGAACTAATATAATCAGCCCTAAAAAGATGAGGATTGATATCTTTATTGAATACAAATTGCCATTCCCTCATATGTTCACACAATTCATCCCAAAATTCTTTTACGAAAGTAAATGTTTTAGAATCTTTTATGTTTAGTTTGCTCACCAATTTTTTATTAGTCTCATTTATGCTGCTAAGAGTAAAAAGTTTAGGAGAAAACTTGGACAAAGATGGATTTTCTTTATCTGTAAAATGCTTTAAATACTTATTTTCTTCAAGAAGAGACTTAGTAATCATAGCTATTGGATCTTTTGAATCGTACAATATACCAATCGATTTAGATACGTTAATAGCATGTTTATTTAAGTCGGCAAATATTTGTTGACTTCTTTTTAAACCCTCATCAATAAATAAAACAACAGATATTGTTTCATCACCAATTTCAGGTGCAATTTTTAAAGATTCCTCTATGGCTGCCCTTCTATGCTGACCGTCATTTATAAGAAGTCTACTATCCATAGAAACCTTAAGGGTACCTATTTTTTCATCAAAGTCTTTATTTAGAGGAGAAAATTCAAAATCACCATCTATTGAAGCCGTTACAGACGAGAAAACATAATCCTTTGGATTATTAACAATATATGATGCCATTTCAGGAATTCTAGTCTTATTAAGAACTCTCTGAGCTCGATGCTCTGGTGGCAATTCATTCTCGTTAAATATAAATAGCTTAGATAAAATTGAAAGGGGACACATTATAACAAAAAAGTCCCTAGTTGCTTGAATTCCTTTGATTGCAGGGAATGTATAAAAAAAATTCGTTCTCATAATATTACTCCTACGTACGTATAAGTACTCTTAAATAGTATATTACGTACGTATATATAAGTAAAGAGTTTTATGTTGGAAAGAGAACGAAAGTTCGCTAAAATTAGAGAGGTGTACATGGAAATAAGTAAGCAGGGTACAATTATGGTATGGTATTATGATCAATTATTTCAGAAGAAGCACCTGCCAATGAGAGTCTAGAATGAATGTATTCTATAGCCTCAGTCTCTGAAAGCCCTTCAAAATCATAATTTATTATGATCCTTTGCTTTAATGCTTCATATAACTGTTCTTCTAAGATGTTATTAAGTATAGAGGTAGGGTTGGAAATCCAAGATAACATAGAATTACGAAGAAGGATACGCCTCTGTATATGGAAACAATGGAAAAGGGGCAGAACGAGATTCAAGGAACTTAAAAAGAAAGGGCTATCAAAACAAAAGGCTTGGGAATATGCAAATACACGAAGAAGTTATTGGAGAATATCCAAGAGTCCAATTATGAAAATTGCATATAAAGATAAAGATAAAGACCTAGAAAGTCTAGGTCTAATCAGTATAACAAAATATTATCTTAGAACTTGTTAGTTATTATAGAACAGCCTTGTACCGAACGGTATGCAGGGTGGTGAGAGAGGTCGGCTAATCAAATAATGATCAGGGCCACTAAAAACGGACATTGCAAGTACCTCCGATCGTAGGATAATAACTATGATATAACTTACGTAAATACTATATATCCTCTTGCTCAGTATTTATTTGTTTTTGTTCAAGATTATCCTGACGATTATTAAAAATAATACGTTGAATAACTTCCTCTATGAAAATAAAAAAAACGATTCTTGATTTTTCATAAGGTTTTAAAATATCTGGTTGAAGGAATTTTGACATCCAAAAGATCTTACTATAATTAGTTAGTAAGGATTCATTGTATTCTTCAACAATCAATAAAACTTGACAATTTTTCTCTTTTGCAAGGTTGTTAATTCGTTCGAAAGACTTGAATTTACCTGTTGTAGAAAAAATAACAAGTAGACTTTTGTCATCAAGTAAACTCTCCACAGAAATTTCATCAGGGACAGCAATAACAAACTTATTTGTGTTGATTCTTAGTTTGTATTCAAAATATTGGGTAGCAATAAACGAAGGGCCATAACCAAAAAGAATAATTTTTTTATAAGAATTTAACAATTCAATAAATTCATCAACTAAAGATATATCAAAATCATCTATAAAATTTTTAATTCGTTCAAGTTCTATTGAAGATCTGTTTTCTGGAAGGTTCTTACCATATAAAAAATCAATATATTGTTTATAATTATTGAATCCAAGCTTTTTCGCAAATTTAGAAATCTTAGACACAGAACAATCACAGGTTTCAGCTGCTTTTGTTATTGTAATATGGGTAGCAGTTTTTGATAAAGTAATAAGAGTTTCATTAATCATTTTTTCTAAAGGATTCAATTTGTTAAAGTCAATATTTATCATAATCACTATTAGATAATCTCTATAGACAATCTAAATTTACTCCTTATTTTATTAAGTAATTTAACAATTACTTGTATTTTGATTGTAACACTAGTGAAAGTGTTAGTAAAGTCATTAAATAAGGATATTCAATAAAGCGTGGAAAGTTTTCCGTTTAGAAAGAACAATAAAGATGAAAGCGAATAATTTTCCTAAAAAACGTTGACATACAATTCTGACTATAGTATTCTATCATTGTAGACCGAATGAATTAGAGGTTAAGGAGGCAATGTATATGAATAAGGAAAAAATACTAGAAGATTTGAAGTGCATTTTATTAGAAGAACAAATTAATACGAATTATGATGATTTGTATGATGCATCGGCAGATCGCTATAAAAAATATGCAAAAGCTAAAAAAGTACTAGATGTTCCATTACCTACAGCAATTGTGTTCCCAAAGTCTGTGGATGAGGTCAAATCCCTTTTAATGTATTGCAATAAAAATAATGTTAATGTAATTCCAAGAAGTGGTAAGACTGCAACAGAAGGTGGCCTAGAAAACTGGAAGGAACTAACACTTGTAATTGATGGTAAGCACCTTGATAAGATTATTGAAATTGATGAATATAACATGCAAGCAACAGTACAAGCAGGAGTTCCTCTACAATTAATTGAAGATGAACTTAGAAAGCTAGGATTTACAACAGGACATTCTCCACAATCTAAACCAGTTGCTCAATATGGTGGACTGGTAGCAACAAGAAGTATTGGACAATTCTCAACTTTATATGGTGGAATTGAAGATATGGTAGTAGGATTAGAATGTGTTTTCCCAGATGGACATATTTCAAGAATTAAGAATGTTTCACGTCGTGCAGGAGGTCCTGATATAAGGCACATTGTTATCGGCAATGAAGGAACACTATGTTATATTACAGAAGTTACGGTTAAAATATTCAAATTTTTCCCAGAGAACAATAAGTTTTATGGTTACCTTGTAAAAGATGTTGAATCTGGAATCAAAGTATTAAGAGAAGTTATGGTTAATGGGTATCGCCCATCTGTTGCTCGAACATATTCGGAGGAAGATGCAAGACAACATTTCTATCACTTTTACAAAGGTAAATGTGTATTGATATTTATGGCTGAAGGAAATAAAGGAATGGTAAATGCTATTTGTGAAGGGATTGAAGATGCAACTGAAAAATTCAATGATAGCATTATTGAAAAAGTTGATAGCAAACTTATAGAAGATTGGTTTAATCATTTGAACTGGTCACAGCAAGATATTGATGATGAGTTCCAAGGAATGATTGATAATGATAAGCATGATGGATATACAACTGAAATTTCAGCTAACTGGGAAATGCTTCCTAAAATATATGATGCTGTTCTTAACAGGATTAAAAATGAATTTAAGCGTGCAAACGACTTGACAATGCTCGGTGGACATTCATCTCATAGTTACATAAACGGAGCTAATATGTACTTTGTTTATAATTATAATATCAATTGTGCACCAGAAGATGAAATGAGAATATACCACCATCCAATACAAACAATTATTGTAGAGGAAACAATAAAACTTGGAGGATCTATGTGTCACCACCACGGAATTGGCAAGTTCCGTAATGAATGGACAAAAGCAGAACATGGTTCAGCATATTATATGTTAGAAAAATTAAAAGAAGCTTTTGATCCAAATGGCATTATGAGCTTTGGAACTATTTACCCACAAGAAGAAGGCATTAAATATCAAAAATAAACTACTTACATCGGCTTAAGAGTAAATTCTTAAGCCGATGTAATACACACCAAGAAAAGGATTACAAGACTTAAAGTGTGTCTAAAAAACCTTTAAAATAAAAATTAGTTATTGAGGGGGGGAAATGTATGAATAATAAAAATTTCAAAAGGTATTTTCAACTTATGCTAATCGTTTTAGCAGCAGGAGCAATATTCCCTATCATTTATTTGAAGACTAATTATCAGGAAACTCTTTTACAGGTTTTCAATATGACATTACCTCAATTGAATTCTATTTATTCAGTACTCGGAATTGTATGGGTAGTTGGTTATTTTCCGAGTGGGTTATTAAGTGATAAATTTTCTGCCAAGTGGTTATTATCTATTTCACTTATTGGAACAGCAGCAGCTGGCTTCTGGTTTGCTCAAATTCCTAGTTACAACAATGTAGTTGTTATTTACGGTATATGGGGTATATTCTCCGTATTTACATTCTGGAGTGCTCATATGAAGATTGTTAAATTACTTGCCAAGAAAGAAGAAGAAGGACGATTTTTCGGAATACTTGATGGTGGACGTGGTGTAGTAGAAGCTTTACTGGCAAGTCTTGCACTTTATATTTTCACTAAGGTAATAGGAGGCAGTACAGGTTTAGCAGATAAGAGGTCAGCTATAGCATCAATTATATATATGTACTCAATAGTGGTATTTGTGGTTGGTATACTTGTTACAATCTTCGTTGAAGATGATAAGAAGGCTGGATATCAAAATGGCGCTAGTGCAGCTACTAAACAAAAGGTTAAGTTATCAGATTTTGCGGGGGTATTCAAGAATAAATATGTGTTTATAATGGGTGGAATTATATTCATGTCCTATGCAGTATATTGGACAGTTTATTACCTTGGAGGGTTCTTACAATCTAACGCTGGAGTAGATGCTGTAAGCGTAGCAACTATTATGGTAGTTGTACTTTGGATGAGACCTATAGGTGGAATAATTGGAGGATTTTTAGCAGACAAATTTGGGAAAGAAAAAACTCTTAGTTGTGCACTTTTAGGTGCGGTAGTATGTCTTCTCCTAATAGCGCTTTTACCAACTAGTTTAAGTAAGAACACGTTCTATGTGTTAATTGTATTAGGAGGAATATTCTTATATGCCATTCGTGGTACTTATTGGTCATTGCTTGGTGACGCAAAGATTGACGACAAGATAATGGGAGCAGCAATAGGATTAATATCTTTAGTTGGATACCTGCCAGATATTATATTACCGATATTTAATAGTTCTCTATTTAAGACCTTCGGAGATAAAGGTGGATATAATGCATACTTCATAGCAAGTGCAGCAATGGGCGTTGTTGGTATAGTATTAGTAACTGTGTTTACTACTCTTAATAAAAAGGAGAAAGCTAAAGTTGAAAATTATTTGTCTAGTTAAGTTCGTTCCAGATGTGGATAACTTTACGTATGATTATGAAAAAAATGTATTAGTTAGAGAAAATGTAAAGTTAATCCTTAATCCAGAGGATGCCTGTGCCTTAGCCTTTGCTTTGAAAATAAAAGAAAAAAATTCAGAGACTTTTGTTGAAATAGTTAGTATGGCTCCAAAAAGCACTATTCCTCTCATAGAGGATTTGCTGAGACTCAATGTGGATAAAGCAACACTTATATCTGATAAACGCTATGTGGGCAGTGATACCTATGTAACCAGTAAAATTATAGCTAAGTATTTAAGGGAAGAGGAATATGATTTCATTCTTACTGGAAGTCATTCCTTGGATGGGGATACCGCGCATATCCCTTCACAAATTGCTGAAATGTTACAAATTAGTCAGCTATCTAATATTGTCAAGGTTTATGAGGAGAGTTTAGAAAATGGTAGTGTGATAGTACTGGTTGATTGTGAAAAAACCTTCTCAAAATATGAGATGGCACTTCCAAGTGTTCTAAGTATAGGAAAAGAGAGCAAATATAAATTGCCTTTTGTAAAATATAAGGATTTAGAGCTTTATGTACGAGATAGGATATCAGTGATTACAAATGAAGAATTGGAGTTTCTTCAAGATGAAGTTGGTATTGAAGGGTCATTAACGAACGTAAATAGAACCTTTGTGAGGAAGTTTCAAAAGAAAGAAAAAGTGGTTGTGCATAATGATGATGAAGGAATTGAAATGGTGTATAAATTTTTAAAAGATAAAGGATTTGTTTGATTATGAATAGAAGTTTAATTTACTTTGATGAAGAAGATTTTCAAAATTCCATAGATTTATTAGAAGTAGTAAATCAGATTTATAAAGATAGTGAATATGAAACTTATGCTATTTGTTTTAATCATAATGATGGAGTAATTGATGGTAAATTTGATTATCTAATTACCATTCAAAATCAAGAGATAAAGAATTATGATGTTCAAAACATAACAAATTGCATAGAAGAATTACATCATATTTATGATTTTGATAGCATACTAATTCCGGCCACCTACTTAGGTAGAATGCTTGCTCCAAGACTATCAATGAGACTTAAGGTTGGCTTGGTTGCAGATGTTACAGCCATTGAGCATAATAATGGTAAAGTAGAGATGGTAAGACCGGCATTTAGTGGTAAAATTTTGGCTGGTATTGTTAACAGGAATTGTAAGACCATTATGATGAGTGTAAGACCAAATGTATTTGTCTATACCACAGATACTTTGAAGAAAACAGAAAAAATTAACTTTAAACCAACTACCGTGGAACCAAGCAAAATTAGACTACTTACAACAATAGAAAAAGAAAATGTAAAAGATATAAGAGAAAGTGAAGTTTTGGTTTCAGGTGGAGGGGGTGTAATAGAAGATTTTGCACATCTATATTTCTTAGCCCATGAATTGAATGGAATGGTGTCTGCGAGTAGAAGTATCGTTGATAGTGGTATTGCTTCTCGAAGTATTCAAGTAGGGCAATCAGGAAAAACTGTGAGTCCCAAATTATACATTGCATTAGGCATTTATGGATCACTTCAACATATTGAAGGATTAAAAAATGTTGAAAATATAATTTCTGTAAATATAAATAAGGATGCGCCTATTTGTAGTTTGGCAGATATTGTTGTTGAAGGAGATGCCATAGAGTTTATTGATAAGTTAGTAGAAAAAATAAATAAAAGTAGAATTTAGGGGGAATAAAAATGAATATTACAGATTTTAAAATGGATTATTTTTCTTTGAAAGGTAAAAATGCAATTGTAACTGGTGGTAACACTGGCTTGGGTCAAGCGTTTTCTTTATCACTGGCAAAAGCAGGAGCAAATATATTTATGCCAAGTTTTATGCCAGATGACGCAGAATTTAATAAATTAATCGAAGAAGAAGGCGTAAAAGCGATATATATGGAAGGTGACATAACAAAACCAGGTGTTCCAAAGGCAATAATTGATAAATGTGTTGAAACATTAGACTCAGTGGATATTTTAGTAAACTGTGCAGGGATCTGTTTAATTAAACCAGTACTAGAGTTTGGTAGAAAAGAATGGGATCCAATGATAGCTATTAATCTTACAGCAGCATTTGAAATGACTCATGAAGCTATACAATATATGATTCCACAAAAGAGCGGTAAGATTATTAACATCTGTTCAATGTTCTCTTTCCTCGGCGGACAATGGTCACCAGCTTATACTGCTTCAAAGGCCGGTATTGGAGGTTTAACAAGAACATATGCTGATGAATTAGCACAATATAATATCCAAGTTAATGGCATTGCACCAGGATATTTTAAAACTAAAGCTGCAGAATTTTCAATGAATGATCCAGAAAGAAACAAAAGGATTATGGATCATACACCAGAGGGAAGATGGGGAGATGTTCACGATTTAATGGGATCAACAGTATTCTTAGCAAGTAAGGCTTCCCAATTTGTAAATGGTCATGTTTTAGCAGTTGATGGTGGTTACTTATTGAGATAATCAAATAACAAATGCACACAAAACTAAGGTTTTTGTTTTAATAAAAACATTAGTTTACTACAAAAATTTTTAGGGGGAAAACAAGTGAGCGATAAATATGTAATTGGAGTAGATAGTGGTTCCCAAAGCACAAAAGTTTTTATTTTTAACCAAAAGGGTGAAGTTATTTGTAGCGTGAGCCAAGGGCTTAACCCAATGATTACAAGAAAAGCTGGTTATGTTGAACATCCAGATGATGATTTATGGGATAGTCTTAAGACTGTATTCCCAAAAGTAATGAAGGAATTTAAAGGCGATATTAAAGATATTGTAGGCCTTGGACTTTGTTCTATTCGTTGTTGCAGAGTATTTATGAAGAAAGATGGTACATTAGCAGCACCAGTTATGAGTTGGATGGATGTGCGTTCGTATGCAAAATTTGAAGATGATTCAGAAATTGGATATACATGTCCAACTTCTGGATATTTAACACATCGGTTGACAGGAGAATTTAAGGATACGTCTGCAAACGCTTTCCAATGGCAATTTCCTGTAGATATGGATACATGGGATTGGTCTAAAGATGAAGAACATTTCAAGAGTTTTAATATTCCTAAAGAAAAATTATTAGAGCTTAAGATGCCAGGAACAATACTTGGATATATAACTGAGGAAGTGGCAAAAGAAACTGGACTTCTAGCTGGACTTCCAGTTGTTGCTACTGCAAATGATAAAGCAGTGGAGGCTCTTGGTTGTGGGCTTATAGAGCCTAATGTAGGACTTATTTCTCTGGGCACATATATAGCTTCTATGGTTTGTGGTAGTAAAAATGAACCTGCTCCTTCTAATTTTTTTACAAATTTATCATGTATTCCAAATGAGTATTTGTATGAAAGTACTGGTGTCAGGCGTGGAATGTGGTTAATTTCTTGGTATAAGAGCATTATTGGTGAAGAATATGCTGCTAAAGCAAAAAATGAAGGATATTCTGTGGAAGATTATTTAGAAAAAGAAGCTGTAAATGTACCAGCAGGTTGTGATGGATTGTTAACAATTCCTGATTGGCTTGCACCAGCAGACAAATTATATAAAAAAGGGGTTATTCTTGGATTTGATGGACGTCATACAAGAGGACATATCTACCGCTCATTACTAGAGGGAATTGCATTAACATTAAAGAATCATTACGATGCTATGACATGTGAACTAGGTATTAAACCTGAAAAGATTATTATATCTGGTGGTGGCTCAAATAGTGATCTTTATATGCAAATTTTTGCAGATATATACGGTGTAAAGACTGTTAGAAATAAAGTGAATGGTGCAGCAGCCTTAGGATCAGCAATTTGCGTTGCTGTGGCTACTGGTTTATATAAGGGTTTTGATGAAGCAGTTAATAATATGGTAAAACAAAAAAATGAATTTATTCCAAATGAGGACAATCATAAGATATACAATAAAATAAATTCACAAGCTTATAGAGATTTACCTAAGCTTATGGAAGAAACATTAAAAATAGTTTATAATGCATGTAATTAATCATAGTGTAGATTACCAATTATAGGTGGGGAGGATACATATGAAACCTTTGATACTAATTACAAATGATGATGGTGTATATTCCCCAGGTTTATGTGCAGCTGCAGAAGCTGTACAAGACCTGGGGAATTTGCTTATTAGCAATCTCAGTCGCAAGTTCTTTCAGAAAATGCCCCGGGGGATGTTAACAAATTGTGAAAGCAATTTGTTTTGCTATCAGATTGCAGGGATGAAAACCTGAAACATATATTTCGGTAGTTTTTTAGACATTAAAATATAATCCAATGACAGTTATAGAATGTCAATCATAGTGTTTAAGCAAATATTAAAAGTGATTACTGAACGGGTGGAATCCCTTCAAATATATTAAGATTAAAATAGTTAAGTAGCATATATTGAAAAATCTAACGACAATTCTCCTTAATTATGAAGCAATTACCATATGATAAAATAAAGTATTAGATTATTTAATTCCTTATACTTGAAATTAATGTTATATTTAGTATGCAATCAAACTACAATTACGACAAAAGAAATCTCAAGTGATTCTGATATAGATTATTATGTTTTTAAAATAGATACATGGAAGAAGCGTCACAGAAAAATTGAAGTGGTTGTAAAGCTTTATAATGGAGAGTTAAATTTAGATAATGTAAAGCTCTGTGATGGATACTGTTATCAAAGCTTAAGTTTATGTGTTATAGATGATGTATTTTTAATTGGAGTAAAACATACAAGTACTAGAAATCCATTAGAGGTTACTTAGATATAATACTTTATATAAGAAGGGTGGTGCATACAACATGAGCAAAGTAAAGCAAAACACATTTCTCGAGTGTGTTATTGTAGTGATGACCACAGGTGGGGTAGGGTTTTTAATTCTATTCCCTTTTATGAGTATGAGCTCCTTAACATATAGTATTTCACTAAACCTCTTACTGATGATTTGGATGTCTATAGTGGAAACATTATTGAGGCCGGAACTCAAATCATCTTATTTTAATTGTCACCGGATTGAGGATGAAGGTAAAATATACAGGTATCTTGGTGTTAGTTTTTTTAGAAAATTACTAGTATTAAGTAATTGGGAGAGAAGTAGAAAAAAGGAAACTCCTATCAGAAAATCTTTAATTTTATTAGAGTATTATGAATACAGAACCCGGACTTCTGAATTTGGACACGTAATTATAGCTATTATAATTGCAATCATTACCGTATATGTTTGTATGGCATATTCATTTAAGCAAACAATATGGTTAATATTTTTTAATATATTTCTTAACATATACCCTATTATTGTCCAGCGGTATAATCGGCCACGGGTACGGCGAGTGATTAATAAACATAAGTTAAAACATCCTAATTTTGCTAAAGAAATTGATAATATAGTGAAGTTTTATTACTAGGTATTCTTTGTATCATATAAAATTATTAGCAACCTCTAAGCTTTGTTGTTAATACATATATAAATACTTTAAAAGCCACTTCCGAAAGGAAGTGGCTTCTGCTTATTTGTTAATATGGTATATCAATAATCGTGATTAGAAACTTATCTTCATTACAACATCTTTTAATTAGATATTAGCTTCTAATTAAGTTCTGTTTTGTTCGAAAACATAGAACCAATAGCCATTATAATTGCAAAGATAATTAGATATGCAACAACTGCCATTTTATGAGAAAAACAAGCAGCAATTATCATGAATATGCATCCTGCTAATGAAATAATAGGCATTACGAATCTTTTAAATGAGCTTAGATCCTTTTCTTTTTTCATTATCATAATAAAAATAGGAATATATAATGCATAAATAGTAACTATAGGTAATTCTGATGAATCAAAACAAAAGAATCCGAACCAAGGGTTTGTTAAGTTAGCGCCATAGAAGTATAATAACCATATAGCACAAAGAAGTAGTCCCAGTATAGATGAATTTGTTGGCATATTAGTCTCACTATCTATTTGTTTAAATATTTTTGGTTTTGGTCCAAAGCCCCTTGCTGCTAATGAATAAATACCACGAGTACATCCGAGCATTAATCCATTCAAAGTTCCGAGGCAAGAAATAATAACAAATACAAATATTAGAGAACCAAATGTAGAGGAGAATGTTTTTTGAAATGCCAATTTAGCTCCAGCTTCTCCGCCTTTCATCATAACTTCGTTTGTTACAGCTCCAGCTAGTCCTATGTAGTAAAGAATATAAACAGCCATAATTAGAAAAGTTCCTCCAATAAGAGCAAGTGGAAGATTTCTCTTTGCATCTTTTAATTCAGCATTGATACTTGTAGCAATAATCCAACCCTCATATGCAAAAGCTGTAGCAACAACTGCTGTAAATAATGCATTCGTAGTATTTACTTCTTTTACTACTGTTGTAAAATTAAACATAGTCATACCATTATTGATACCTACGATTGTCCCAATTATACCCATTAAAATCAGCGGGATTAGTTTTATAATAGTTGTACTAACTTGAAATTTACCAGCTAAAACTGGTGATAATGCATTTAAAGCATAGCTACCTATCAAATATAGACATGCGATAGTCATACACTCTCCACCTGTAATTGGAAATCCCAATAATACGCAGGTATATCTAGCTGAAACCCATGATAAAACCGATGTCAATGTTGGATAGTAAATTAGTGCCATAAACCAGCCAACATAATATCCATATTTCTCACCCATAGCAGCTTCTGCATAATCAACTATACCATTTACTTTCTCGTATTTAGTTGCCATTACAGCAAAAGTATAGGCGCAAGAAATCATAATAATACCGCCAATAATCCAAGCCAAAATACCTAGTGGAAGACTTCCTCCAGTTGCAGTTAATACTTTTTCTGCCTTAAAAAAAACACCACTGCCGATTACGATGCCAACAACCATTGCTATTGCAGTCATTAGCCCGTACTTTTTTTCTAATTTTGGCTTCATAATTAACCATTCCTTTCGTAATTTATAATTTTCAGATAATTGATTATATCATTATATTTTACTTTTTTATAGGGATAAAACCAATATTATTGTTGCCAATATTTACATCTTTGTATATCCTTCAAATTTGTATTTTGATAAATACTATCGCCTAAGGGGCCTGGACAGCAACCTGAAAAAAGGTAGCAAAGCGACAGCTCATATCATTAGATATTGGTTTACTTTATTAAGAGTGTATTGATATTCTGAAAGTAACACAATATCAATTGAGTTACTTTCATATTGAGGCTATTACCCATTTTAAAAGAATTGTAAATATACATAATTCATGGTAATTATGGTATGATTAAATATATATTTTATGACAAAGTTGTAAAAAGATACGACGTATGAATCTTTTATATTCTGTGAATTAAATCTATTATTTTTAGGAGGCAAACTATGAAAGAAGAAGAAAAAATATTTGCGGGCAGGCTGTTTGATGCCCGTACGAAAGAACTTCGAGATATTAAGCATAAGGCACATATTCTCTGTCAGAAATTCAATTTGCTTGAAGAGTATGATGAAAGTCGTCTGCCAATTATTAAAGAATTTATCGGAAAAATAGGAGAAAAATATTATTTCCAAGGCCCTATACAATTTAATTATGGGTGTCATACGTTCATCGGTGAGAATTTCTTTGCGAACTTTAATACCACGATTTTAGATGATGGTAAAATTTATATTGGTAATAATGTTATGTTCGGACCTAACGTTTCCCTCATGGCATCATCACATCCACTCATTTCGGAAGAGAGAAGTGCCATGAAATATATGGATGGCCATGTGTCTATGTCCGAATACGCAAAGGAAATCTACATTGGAAACAATGTTTGGATTGCTTGCAACGTGGTGGTTTGTGGCGGTGTTCATATTGGAAATAACGCAGTCATCGGCGCTGGCAGCGTTGTTACAAAAGATATCCCAGATAATTATATTGCATACGGTAATCCGTGCAAGCCAATAAGATTAATTACAGAAAAAGATTCAAAGTTAAGCTTACTGTAATTTTTTAATATCCAGTATACGGTAATAATATTATAATTAATTAATAAATTTGTTATGTAATAATAAGATAATATCGGGAGGGTGTAACCAATGAAAAAAATTGAAAAAATATCTATGCCACTGGGGATGGTTGGTGTAATTGGATATATGCTACATACTATTATTGGAAACTTGCTATGGAAACAATATAATGCCATTACAACAGATATTAGTTCTCTAACAGCAGTTGGTGCTCCAAATGCTGTAATCCTTAAATTTTTTACAAGTGTATATGGTATTTGCACAATTTTATTTGTGGCAGGACTTATCATTAAATCTTTTAGAAAATATCACTTGGTAACACGAGTAGGATATGTTGTGATGATGATTATGCAGATTGTTTCCATGGTTGGCTATAGCCTTTTTCCATTGACGGGTGATAAAACGGTTATGAATTTTCAAAATAGGATGCACATCGTAGTAACAGTTGTGGTAATGTTCACTACAATTTCATCCTGTTTTATACTTGCAGTTGGATACTTAAAGCAAGAAAAAATAAAAAAACTCGGAAGGTTTGTTTTAATAATGTCCATTGTTATAACACTAACAGGAGCAACCAATCCCATAGGAATGGGTATGAGACTTAATATTTTAGGATTAACAGAACGATTGGTTATTTATTCCTTGCAATTTATGATGTTTACACTATCCTATTATTATACTTTCAATAAAGATGAGAAAAGTTATTTGGATACCTCAGCTTTAAAAGTGGGGGTATTTTATAAGTTTATGGTGAAGGAGAAATTGTGATTATGCGTAAGTTCAAATCACCATTTATATTAATAATAGCATCAATGTTAATAGTACTAGTATTACTTTTTTTACTCCATATGAAACAATCTAGAGAGAAAGCAACTTCTAATAAAGACTTTAACATAGGAGTAATTGAAACAACTGAACAAGATAATAAAAGCGACTTAACTTTTTACAATAAAGATTTAAAAAAAACTGGAACACAAAAAATTAAATTAGGGTCCATGGGTTCGTCATTTGACCTTCCAAGAATGTATGGTAAGAATATGTATGTTGTTCCAAAAGGAATAGGTAATCAGAAAGAGTTAACTGTAATTATGGAATATAATACTGAAACTAGTAAATATAAAACATATGATATGAAGCAGCACGGTATAAATAGTTTTGCTGTTAATGATAAAGCAATCTACAGCGCAAACACTTTAAGTAATGAATCCATAATAAGTTGGTATGATAAGCGTTCGGGAAATGTAAAAACAATATCGAAGGAAGGGATTTATATTGACCGTATTGACTTGTATAATGGTACTTTATATGCTTTTGCAATGGAGAAAGATAACGATGGAAATAAATCTCATTTGTATTTAATTGATACAAAAAGTTTTAAGATTACAGATATAATAGATATAAGTAAAAGTGGTGAAGGCCACAATTACTCAACTAAAATAGGTGATGATATTTATTTTACTAACCAATATGAAGTATCTGATACTGAGCGAGGATCCTATAATTTAAGTAAATTTAATATTAAAAATAAAACTGTTTCAAACATAAAGCTTAAAGAAAGGTATCCATTTCAAATATTAAATTATAAAAATAAATTAATAATATCTCATTATGATTTAGTTCAAATGCAAGGAAATAAAATTACTATATATGACCCCGGGACTAATGAACAAGATGTTGTAACTCTTGAAAACAATTTGGGACAAATAAGTATTAAAGATGATAAGCTTTATTCAAAGGATGGAGAATATTTATATGTTTACAGTATTAACAATAAAACTTTTAAATTAATAAACAATGTTGATATTTATACAAAGAGAAAAAATATCCTATTTTATTATGTATCCGGATTTTTTACTAAATAGAGGTAAATATAGATAAACCTTATTTTTTATGTATTGATGAAATTTTACCTGCGTTCTATTAATATGAGAAAAATTTGCTTATACAATGCATGAAACTATAGTGAAATATTTACCGTCACAAGTTACAATTGAGTTGAAAATGGTCTTAACATTTAGAAGAACTGTTAGTCAATAGTGTAGTAGCAAGGCGGTTAGAAGGCTGTAACTTCAGTTCTTCGTAAAATATAATTTGATGACATTTATAGAATACCCATTATAGTTTTTAAGTTTATAGTGTAAAAATTATTAAAGCATTCATATATTCACCTAAAAGCTTTTTATAGTTTATTATTTTTAAGTGTTTTTCAATATTTTAGTTTTAAATAATTTTATATGTGCTAAAATAATAAATATGGTGAAAACTAGTATCTAAAAAATGCATAAAATTCAAGAAATATATCTAGAAAGGTAATAATAAAATGATTGATGAAAAATTGGTTGTTAAATTAAAAGAAATTTTTGAAAAGTATAAAGAAATTGAAAAAGTAATATTATTTGGCTCGAGAGCGAGGGGCGATAATAAATATAATTCAGATATAGATATTTGTATAGTTGGGGCAGGAATGATGCACTTGACATTAGCTAATATAAATATGGATATAAGCGAAATAAATACGCCTTTAAGTTTTGATATATTATCATTTAATGAGTTAAATAAAGAAGAATTAATAAAGAATATATTAAAGGAAGGGGTTGTTATATACAATGGGAAAGAGATTAGGTGAAAAAGTAAGCGATTTTGTAAATGCCTTAGCTAGATTGGACGAAGCATTAAAAAAGGATATTACAGATGATATAATAATTGATGGAATTATTCAGAGATTTGAATTTACATTTGAGCAAAGTTGGAAAGTTATGAAGTCGTATTTAGAAGAACAGGGTATAATAGACGAGGCAATATCTCCACGGAGTACTATTAAGATAGCATATAAGCATAGGATAATTGTTGATGGGGAAATTTGGATCGAAATGATGTTAGATAGGAATAGAACATCACATATGTATGATGAAACAATAGCTAGAAATATAGTTGAGCGAATTAGAAAAAGTTATATTACTGAATTTAATAATTTAAAAGTTTTTTTGCAAACATATTAATGAGATATCGAGAAGCAAGAACGTCATTTAATTTTGTGAAATTGTTTTATATAGAAGATGACTTATCTTTATATTTAAGAAAAATAAACTTGAACCAGAGCAAACAAAACAAATGTTTGCTCTGGTTCTTTTTTTATTACATTAATATACTGATTTATGTTGATGCACAGAAGAAGAGCAAGGGTATATGCAAGAATTATTTGAGATAGTGTTTCATAGATTGACTAATCGAAGGAGCGCCATATATGTAGCCCAATGATAGACTTATTGAATTTAAATAGAGGCAGTAGAAATGATTTTGCATATCTCGATGGGAAAGTATTACTGATTCTATCCAAGGATGATGAGACATTTAGTGGGGGAATAAAGCAGGGATTGATTGAACTAATGCCAAATCCGAAAATATGTGATTATTTAAGTGGTGGACATCTTGCTTTGTTTTTAAAAATAGATTCATATATTAAGCAATAACCCCCCCCAACACATCTCCAAGTTATTCTAAGTTTTTAGCTTCTAAATATTAGTATGGTGTAATATATGGCATATTGAGACTTACTTATAAATAGTATTAAGATAGTCGTTATAATTTATTTTATATATTTAAATATGATTCGAGGGACCTCATAATATGTTTTGAGTGAAGGGAAGTATTAGAAATGAATAAAAGTAAGCAAGAAAAGTGGAATTTATTATCTGCAGTTATGTTCATTGTGTCATCAGTTATGATTTATCTAGGATATGATAAACTTACAAACTATTACTCTAGTGATGTGTCATCTTTAACTAAAAATTCTTATGTTGGAGGAGATGCATACAATTATATTATTAATGGAACTAGGGCAACTTCTTTTTTTGTCTTAGCAACAATGTTTGCTATCCTTGGAGTTAGCTTCATTATGATTGGATATTTGGATAAAATCAGCAATATAAAGCAAAGTGAGAGAATCATCAATCTTTTAGAGGGTTTAAACGAAAATAGTGGACCTAAAAACGATAATTTAAATAATACTCTACCACCACTTTAATAAATCCGGGGGGGACAATAATGGCTGGAAATAGATATACAAATATCAGGTATATAGATCTTAATTATTGGTTTAAAGATTGGCCAATAGAAATAATTAACGGTTCTTTACTTTATGATGTTACTTACGATAATGTTGTTCTTCAGTTGAAAATATGTAATATATCAAATGAAAATATTTCATCAGTATATATTTCAGTTGAATGTTTTGATGATGCTGGAGATAAAATGAATGAAAACAATAATATCATTATACATTCTTATCAAGACTTGGACGTAAAACCCAATAATACTTTTGGTGAAAATGTGGCTGTACCACTTATAAATAAAAATGTAAGAAAAGTTAACATACATGTTCAAAAAGTTGTTTATAAAAATGGAGATATTAAGAAAATAAATAAAGAATGTCAATTAAATAAAATAACCGAAAGAACTAGGATAAATGTTTTAGGGGACATGTTAATCGGCGAATTAAAAAGAATTAAATTAGAAGGGAATTCTTTCGGTATTGAGTTCATTCCAGAAACTTTAGAAGGGTTAGGTTGGTTATGTTGCTGCGGAAGATTAAATAATATCTCTAACTTAGCGTGTTGCAGATGTGGACGAGATAAAACATGGCAGTTTGATATTATCAATAAAGTGTATTTAGAAAAGTCCTATAATGATTATCAAATTTACCAAGAAAAAATAAGGTTAAAAGTGAAAAAGGAAAAACAAAGAGATGAGGAAGAAAGAGAAGAACAAATTAAAATTCAAAAAGATATAGCACAAAAGAAAAAATACAAAATGATTCAAACAGCTAAAGTTAGTTCTCTATTGACAATATTATTATTTTTTATTATTTTTGCATCTATTAGGTATATAAAACCAATGGTAATAAAAAACCAACAATATGGAAATGCAATAAAGTTATTAAACGGTGGAAAGTATAACGAAGCATTACTAATATTTGAAAATTTACTACATTATAAAAATGCTGATGAAGAAATTAAGGAAACACATTATAGATATGGAACTGAGCTATTAAAAAGCAATGAATTTGACAAAGCATTGTCGCAGTTGCAGCAAATATTGAAATATAAAGATAGTAAAAAACTAATAGATAAGACACACTATCAATTTGGTAGAAAATTAATGAATGATAAAGATTACTTAATTAGTATAGAAAACTTCAATAAAATAACAAAAGGAAATGTTGAATTTTATTCTAATGCACAAGAAAATATAGAAGAATGTAAAAAACAATTTATAAAGTTAAATGTAACATTGGCAAATGAGGCTATAAGTAGCAAGGAATATGATAACGCTGAGAAATATATAAATGAACTTTTAAAATTGGATAGTAAGAGTGCTGATGCTAAAAAATTGAAGAGTACAATTAATAGCAATATTGCAGAAGATAATATAGCGTTAAAGGTATCCTTAGCAAATAAGTTGAATAATAACAGCAATGGGGAAGTAAAAGAATCTTATTTAGATCAAAAAGAGTTATCTATGAGTGGGGCGATAAATAGGAATCTAAATGTTCATATGAAACTTTTTTTTAACAGCAATGAGGTTTCAGGAACATATTATTATGATAAGTATAAAACGGACATTATACTTAAAGGCGTTTATGATATGGACAATAATGTTACCATGAATGAGTTGGATAATAATGAAAACATTACAGGCGTATTCAAAGGGAAGATTTTTTCAAACGGGGAGTACATTGGTAGTTGGTCGAATCTTGATGGAACAAAAGAAATGCCCTTTGCTATTAAGTTATGCAATTAAAAATCTTTTATGGATAGAAAATTTAATTAACGTGATTTATGCCCAGTACCAAATAATGAATGTAGTTAATAGTGTAAAAGTTATTAAAGCATTCATATATTCACCTAAAAGCTTTTTATAGTTTATTATTTTTAAGTGTTTTTCAATATTTTAGTTTTAAATAATTTTATATGTGCTAAAATAATAAATATAATTCAGATATAGATATTTGTATAGTTGGAGCAGGAATGATGCACTTGACATTAGCTAATATTAATATGGATATAAGCGAAATAAATACGCCTTTAAGTTTTGATATATTATCATTTAATGAGTTAAATAAAGAAGAATTAATAAAGAATATATTAAAGGAAGGGGTTGTTATATACAATGGGAAAGAGATTAGGTGAAAAAGTAAGCGATTTTGTAAAAGCCTTAGCTAGATTGGACGAAGCATTAAAAAAGGATATTACAGATGATATAATTATTGATGGAATTATTCAAAGATTTGAATTTACATTTGAGCAAAGTTGGAAAGTTATGAAGTCCTATTTAGAAGAACAGGGTATAATAGACGAGGAAATATCTCCACGGAGTACATTTAAGATAGCATATAAGCATAAGATAATTGTTGATGGGGAAATTTGGATCGAAATGATGTTGGATAGGAATAGAACATCACATATGTATGATGAAACAATAGGTAGAAATATAGTTGAGCGAATTAGAAAAAGTTATATAACTGAATTTAATAATTTAAAAGCTTTTTTGCAAACATATTAATGAGATGTCGCGAAGCAAGAACGTCATTTAAATTTGTGAAATTGTTTTATATAGAAGATAACTTATCTTTATATTTAAGAAAAATAAACTTGAACCAGAGCAAACAAAACAAATGTTTGGAAGGTTCTTTTTTTATTATCTTAATATACTGATTTATGGGAAAAGTGTAAATTTGAATATGTTTATATTAGAGATATTATAAAGATGGGTTTTGGTATAATATAATTTGTGAGGTGTAATAGATATGTTATCATGTATAAAAAGTATACATTTTAGAAGATTAAGAATGAGAGGAATAAAAAACAATTAAATATTAATATAAGGGTGGTAAACATGATATGTAATTTAAGATTGCAAAAGATTTTACACATATTATTATGTGTTGATAAGATAGTTACTGGAGAATATCTCTGTAATACATTAGGCGTCTCATCTAGAACTATAAGAAGTGATATAAAGGAATTAAACTATATATTAGAAGATAAAGGTGCAATTATTTTATCTGAAAAATCAAGAGGGTATAGAATTGAAATTCTTAAAGAGAAAACATTTAAGGAGTTCTTAAGTGAGAACAAAGAAAAGGATATATCTAATAATTTAACAGCTATAGAAAGGGCAGAATATATAATAACAAGGTTATTAATAAATGAGTTAAAAGGAATGGAAGGAATAACTCAAAATGAACTCGCAGATGAATTATATGTAAGTTTATCATCATTAAAGAATGATATTAAACTTGCAAAAAATACTCTAGTAAAATTTAGTACTGATATAGAGAAGATTGGTAATAAGGGAATTAAAATTACTGGAAGTGAAGAGAATATACGTTATTGCATCAATAGATATGTTTTAGCTAGTAATAAAGAAATAAAAAATAACGTGCATATCCAAATAAAGAAAATTTTAGGAGAAAAAAACACATATATAAATTATATAATTAAAAATAATATTTCTAAATTCAATTTTAGATTATCGGACATAGCATATAGAGATATACAATCTTATTTAATAATAATGATTACTAGAAACTATTATCATAAAAATATTTCTTATGATGCGGATATTAGAAAAAAGTTAAAAAGAGAATCAAAAATTAAGATAGCTAAAAGTATATGTAATGAAATAAAGGATGAATTTGGAATTGATTTAATCGAAGAGGAAATGTTATATCTGACTAAACATATAATGGCAAGTAGTCATATGGAAACAAGCAAAGAAACAGAAGAATATTATGTAGAGGAAGATGCAATACTACGAAAAATATTAGCATCAATAAATAATAGTTTTAATATCAATTTTACTAATGATAATATGCTTATCAATTTCTTAGGTCATCATCTTAAAGTATCAATAAATAGAGCGAGATATGGAATTAGGGTAGAAAATTCTATGCTGAGTGTAATAAAAAATAACTATCCTTTTGCATTAGAGCTTTCACTTCTCGCAAACAAGATTATTAAAGAGGAAACAGACCTTAATTTAACAGAAGATGATATTGGATTTATTGCTCTACATTTTGCAGCAGCCATTGAAAGAAAAAATAAAAACAGAGAATCTAATGCAAAGAAAGTCATAATAGTATGTACAACAGGTGTTGGGACATCTCTGCTTCTTAAAGTAAAGTTAGAATCCCATTTTAAAAATAGGTTAAATATTGTAGATACTATTCCGCGATATGAATTAAATGATGACGTAATAGAAAAAGCAGATTTAATAATATCTACAGTTCCTTTAGATATTAGATTAGATAAGGTTATATATATTAAAAGCTTATTAGATAGTGAAGAAATTAAGCTTATTGAAGAAAAGATAGACAATAAAATTAATAATACAAATGGTCTTGTAAGTAAACTTAAAGAAAATTTATTCTTTAAGAATGTTGTGGCTAGTAATAGAGACAATTTACTAGATTTTATGACAAAAGAATTAATTAAAAGAGATTATATAAATGAAAATGTAAGAGAAAGTATTTTTAAAAGAGAAGAGATAGCTAGTACAGAAATAGGCGAATTAGTTGCGGTGCCACATCATATGAGCGAGGACATAAATGAGTCTTTTATTGCTGTTGCCGTATTAAGGAAGGGAATTACTTGGAGTAAAGAACAAGTACAATTAGTTTTACTTATAGGTATGGCGGTTAAAGATAGGTATGAATGGAAAAATTGTTTAGAGCATTTATATAAAAATATTATAGACATTGAAGTTGTGAAAAATATTATTAAATGTAATGATTTTGAAGAATTAAATAAGATAATAAGCAAATTTTAAAGATAAAACTTCGGTGGGAGGATAAATCTCCTTCTGAAGTTTTATTTTTGCTGCATCTAAGATGATGATTTAAAAGAATTGTAATTAACTAAAAGTAGATATTTAATTTCCGCTATAACAGGAAAAAGTGTATCTATGAATATGTTTACATCCAATATATAATAAAGACAAGAAATGAATAAAGCATTTGAAGTTTCTTAATTAATAAAGTAAACGGAGGATGAAAGATATGAAATTATTAGCAGTTACATCATGTCCAGTTGGAATTGCACATACTTATATAGCCGCAGCAAAGTTAAGTAAGATGGCAAAGAAAATGGGAGTAGAAATTAAAGTTGAAACTCAAGGAGCAACGGGCGCAGAAAATGTAATAACAGAAGAAGATATAAGAGAAGCTGATGGAATAATAATTGCAGCTGATAAAGCAGTAAGTTTAGAAAGATTTGAAGGTCTTCCAATGATAGAGTGTCCAATAACTAGAGCTATTAAAGAACCAGATGTTCTAATACAAATGTTTTTAGATGGAAAAGTAGAAAAGAAGAAAGAAAAAAGGATGAAGAGTGTTGATGAAAGTAAGAAGGAATTAAAATCTAAGCAACCAACTTTTTATAAGCACTTAATGGGTGGCGTTTCATATATGATTCCAGTTGTAGTTGTTGCAGGACTATTAATAGCAATGGCACTTGCATTTGGTGGAAAACCTACTAATGCAGGACTTGTAATACCAGATGAATCATTTTGGAAAATTATAGAGAAGATAGGTGGAGCAGGATTCCTATTCATGGTACCAGTATTGTCTGGATTTATTGCGTATTCAATAGGTGATAGACCAGGTTTAGTACCAGGACTAATTGGTGGATATATTGCATCGAATGGATCTTTTTATGGGTCAGAAGCGAATGCTGGATTTTTAGGCGGTATAGTAACAGGATTTTTAGCTGGATATATAGTTAAGGGATTAAAATCAATTAAAGTTCCAGACATGATTAAGCCAATAATGCCGATAATAGTAATTCCAATTATATCAACATTGGTAACGGGATTAGTATTTATATTAGTTGTAGGTGGACCAATAACAATAACATTTGAAGCATTAAAAAGTTTTCTAGTAGGTTTGTCGGGCACAAGTTCAGTAATTTTAGCTACTATATTAGGTGCAATGGTCGCATTTGATATGGGTGGACCAGTAAATAAAACAGCATTCTTATTTGGTGTTTCAATGATAACAGCAGGCAATCCAGAAATAATGGGTCCTATTGCAGCAGCAATAGCAATTCCTCCAATAGGAATGGGTATTGCAACATTCTTAAAAAAGAAATACTACAGTAGTGAAGAATTAGATGCTGGTAAAGCAGCATTTGCAATGGGGCTTTGTGGAATAACAGAAGGAGCAATTCCATTTGCTTCACTTGATCCTTTAAGAGTTATACCATCATTAATGGTAGGTTCAATAGTTGGCGCTAACATAGCTATGTTAGGTGGAGTTGCTGATAGAGTACCACACGGTGGCCCAATAGTTGCTTTAATGGGTGGTATTGACGGAATATTAATGTTTTTAATAGCAATAATTGTAGGTTCAATTGTTACAGCATTAATGATTAATTATCTAAAAGGTATGAAAATAAGAAAAGAGCAAAAAGCTTAAAAAATAAGGAATACAAGGAGAAAAAATATGAGTAAATTATTTGATGTGAAATATATGGATTTAGATTTAAATACATCTGAAAAGTTTGAAACTATAAAACATTTAGCAAACTTAATAGATGAAAGATTAATAGACGTAGATAAATATGTAGAAGATGTTAAAGCAAGAGAATCAATATCAACAACAGGAATAGGTGATGGAGTTGCTATTCCACATGCAAAGTCAGCCTGGGTTAAAGTACCAACAGTTGTTGTGGGGAAAAGTTTAAGTGGAATAGAATGGGAAAGTCTTGATGATGAACCGGTGAACATTGTATTCCTAATAGCAGTACCAGAAGATGGAAAGAATGAACACTTAAAGATTCTTCAAAGACTTGCTATAAGCTTAATGGACGATGAGATTAAAGAAGAAATAGTAAATGCAACAGATAAAAAAGTTATAGAAGAATTATTAAATCACAATACAGAGGGATAAGTAAAATAGTAAGCTATGAATGTAGAAAATTTCTAAATTCATAGCTTTTTTATATAATAACAACTAAATTAGATACAGATTGAATGATTTAATAGAACTTGTCTGGATTTTATATCCGTATGTTTTCTATGACAAGAGACGCTAATGAATTTTTCCATGACGAAAAAATTGATGGAGATATTTATTTTTCAGGAGGATATGATTTGCTTCAAGAAGTTGAACATATATTTTCCTATGATGAGATCGAGCATTATGAGGAATTAGGGATCGATGCCTATGAAGAAGATTCTTTTGAAATTATTAGATGGTTCTCGGAAATATGGAAGAAAATTATTGGAACAAAAATCAACATTCCTTCGTACTTATGTTTACATGACGATATAAGATCTTTTGATCTAATAAATATGGAATGGATTTCAGACGATGAAAAGTGGATATAAAAATAAACTATCAACCAACTAATTATCGCGATTGCAACGATATTAATATTTAAAAATGTTGTGAAATGACCAGGTTCGGATTCAGATGTTGAGCCGATAAAAACTATCACCTTAAGTATATACTTAAGTGATGACAGCTACGAAAGTTGCTCAATGTCTGAAACGAGCTATTGAACGATCCCGCGTTAGCTCTACTATAGAGATTAAATCTTTCTCCTCTTTTGTAATCATTTCACCCTTGTCACAGCAAGAACAAATAGTTATATCTATTCCCCTCTTATTTATTTTTCTATTTAGATTTTACGATAATTGTATTTAATGCAATAAAATTCTGCCTATTTTATTATGAGATATTAATGTTTAAGTCTACTACCGCGTTCTTTTTCTATATTCATTGGGGGAAACATTCACATATTTCTTAAATGTAGTACAAAAATGACTTTGACTATTAAAACCAGATTTAAAATAAATCACATCTAGTGGATAGGATGAGTTGTCTAAGAAATTTTTTGCTACATTTGTTCTACATATGTTTATGTATTCACAAAATTTAAAACTAGTATTCTCTTTAAAAAGATAACACAAGTAGTTTCTGCTTATATGAATGTGAGTGTAGATTGCAATATAAAATGTCCGAAATTTTCAAGAAAAATATAATGTTAAGTTGTAATGGTTTTCTGTTCCATCATATTGGCAGATAAACCGTTGAAAATCCTTCTTGGATAATTGTTGATCCAGTGCTGTATTCGCATAATTTGTTTTTTAGAGAATGCTGAAATATCCACACCTTTTGGGATAAATCGTCGTATCATTTTATTGATATTTTCGTTTGTGCCTCGCTCCCATGAACTATATGGGTGAGCATAATACACTTTAGTTCTCTTTCGTTTATTTCTTACTGAGTTCTCAATACCCTCGAAATCAAGGTTCTCACAGCCGTTATCACAGGTGATTGTTTTAAATGTTTTCGAGAATAACATTCCCATTTTACGCTCCAATTTGTCCAATTCTTTCACGACAGCCGCCTGTGATTTAGATGGTATTTTAAAGACTAACTCCTTACGAGTTACTCTTTCACTTAACACCATCAAGACAGTTTTTGTACCCTGTTTGCCAACTACAGTGTCCATTTCCCAGTGGCCTATCTCATCACGTGCAGCTACCGCTGCAGGTCTCTCCGATATGCTAGTTCCTTTGGTATTGTTATACGCTGATCTTATTTTTTTATAGTTTCTCTTTTTAGCATTCTTTTTAACAGGCAGATCTTTGTTACTTATATTTAAAAACAAATTATTATCCAAATAGTTATACACAGTTTTGAAGCAAATAGTTGTTTCAAATTGTAGATCTTTATTTGTGATATTTTGAATAGCTGCATACGGAGATTCGCCATCTATACCAATAGCTTTTTCTAAGTACTTCACCAATTTATGATCTTTTCCTATTTTTAATGCAGGACCTTTAGCGGTACCTTGTTTGTCATGCTCTGACTGCCCAATTTCTGCGCTATATTCCATGCGAGTGGTTAAGTCACTATTCAATAGTTCTACAATTCCTTTAGCAATTTCACGCCTTATTGTACGTTCTGAACGCCCACCTATTTGCTCCGCAATACGAGTTGAATTAAGTCCCATTTTGTGTAAAGCTTCTAACTTTATGCGTTCCTCGTATGTTATGTGTTTACCTTTTCTGCTCTGTGTGATAAAATCTAATTGACTCATTTGAAATCCTCCCGTATATGTTGGTTTAGTCACTTAACATTATACAAGAGTATTTCTCTTGAGTCTTTATTTTTTGTTACTCTTCGGTCATTTCATTATACAACTTACCTTATATGAATGTGAGTTGCAACTTTTTGTAAGGTTATCTTTTTTTCAATATTTGAATGAATATAGGCCAAAGCATGTTTTATAATTTCGTTTTCTGATATTGATTTATCATGATGAATGGCTTTTATGTAGCTCTTAATAATTGCTTTCCCTAAAGAAATTAAATCTTCCTTTAAGTGATAATTGTCCATAAGATTAAGATTTTTATAGCATAAATCCCCCAAGGTTATGGAATTGTTGTTGCAGAAATAGGTGTATATAAAGATGTTAATTGAGTAGAGCAGTTTCCTTAATTCATTTGTATTACTGGATAATACTAAAAGTACTTTTACCTTTTTCATATATATCATATTGGCATTTTCTAAGTTATTATTCTTAATGCTTAAGGCAAGTTCTGTGTGATTGAGTAAATTTTTCATAGCATCTCCTTAATATTTTAAAAAAATATAGTAATAATGTTAAAAAAATCTAATTTAAAACCATTATAATGTAAATAAGAACGATAATCAATATCAACACAATAAAAAATGTAAATAAAATTGTTCCCTATCATAATGAAGAGGGACGGTAAGGGTTATCAGCAGTTACTATACCAATAGCAATATGAATGTACATAATATTATCAAGAGGAGGAAAAAAATGAAAAAATTAGTAATTATTTATTGGAGTGGAACTAAGAAAGAGGTGATTGTGTATGCCTAAAATAAGTTACAACACTAATGGATTAAGAAAACTGGAGTTGATTGAAGCCATCAACAAGGTAAAGAATTTTGGCTACGATGGCTTAGAAATGTCATTTCACGATAACCATATTAATCCATTAAACGTGAGTAGAGAGCGATTATTGCAAGTAAAAAAAATATGCAAAGATATAGATATCGTATGTATTGCTACTGGCGCGGATAAGTTATTAAGTTCTGAACCATTTGAACCATCATTAATAAATACTGAAAAGGAGGGCAGAAGAAAAAGAATTGATTTGTTAAAAAAATCAATAGCTGTAGCTAAATATTTAGAAGTACCTGTTTTAAATTTTGCAAGTGGAAAATTAAAAGAAGGTATGGATAAAGAAAAAGCTATGGAGTATCTTTGTGAGGGAATTGATACCTTATTAGAAGAAGATGACAAAATAATACTAGCAATAGAACCAGAACCTAATTTTTTTGTCGGTACATCAGCTGTTGCAGTAGAATTAATTAAAAAGATAAATAATCCAAGATTTAGGTTGAATTTAGATATTGGACATGTTTATTGCTGTGAAAATGATTTTTATGGAGCTTTAGAAAATTCTTTACAATATACACGCCATATTCATATAGAAGATATTAAGAATAAGGTACATTATCATCAAATACCTGGAGAAGGAGATATAAACTTTCAAAAGGTGTTTGAAATCCTAAAGAAATATAACTATGAAGATTATGTAAGTGTAGAGTTATATAACCATTCAGAAATGTGTGATAAGGCATTAAAGGAAAGTAAAGAGTACCTAACTAATGTAATCGATAGTTTTTAGTATAGTGGGAATGCATTATTAGATATAAAAGGATATATAGATGGTCTCAAAACAAATAAACAAATAAAGGAAGAGGGTAATAAGTATGGTTTTAGAAAAAACGGGGCTTTTTAAAAACAAAGCTGTAATGTTAAGTGGTCCCCAAAAGATAGAAGTTAAAGAAATAAAATTGAACCCAATCAAGGATGGTGAAATACTCATAAAGGTTAATTATGTAGCCCTTTGTGGTTCCGATATAAAACTATATGAAGGAAAATACTTAGGTCCACATAGTTATCCCATCATTTTGGGACATGAATGGGTAGGAAAAATAAGTTCTATTGGGGAAAATGTAAAAGGAAATTGGAATATTGGAGATTTAGTAACTGGGGATTGTTCTATCTATTGTGATGAATGTACTCTCTGTAAAGAGAATAAAAATCAATGTGACTATGTACAAAAAAGAGGTATAACAATTGACGGAGCATGTGCACAATATATTATTGAAAATGAGAAGTATATTTATCATTGCCCAAAAATTAGCAAACATAAGGCGTTTGTTCTAGCAGAACCTATGGCTGTTGCTGTACAAGCAATAACCAACAGAATTGAAAAATCAAAATTAAAAAAAATTAATAATGCTTTGGTACTAGGTGCCGGCGGGATAGGCGTGATGTCATTATTTGTATTACGAGAGATAGGTATCCCTAATATTACAGTGGCAGATATAGAAAGCAAGAAACTAGAGTTGATTTCTTCATTTGATTTTTCTAATGTAAATACAGTTAACATGGATTTTAAGGATAGTATAGGGGATTCAAATAATTGTTATGATCTTATCATTGAGGCTACTGGAAGTGGAGAAGCGTTTAAGAAAGCACTTATTCTAGCTGAAAGATGTGGAACTGTCATTTGCATTGGTCATCAGAACTATATTGATTTAGATTTTGAAACAGTTATTAAAAAAGCATTAAGTATTTATGGCAGTATTGGCGGTACAGGAGGATTTGAAAAAGCAATACAAATAATAGAGAAGAACAGTGAAAATATTTCAAAAGTAATTACTGAGACAATACCATTGGACGACGTTGAAAAAGAGTTTATTGATGGATTAAAAATATCAGATAATATTAAAATTGCGATAAATTTACAAGTATAAACAAGTATCATATGCTGATTAAGAGGGGGTACGGGGCAATATGTTAAAGGTTGGAATTATTGGTGTAGGAAGAATTGGGAAGGTACATGGAGAAAGTATATCAAAATATGTTAAAAATGCTGAAATTAAATCAATTGCTGATGCATACTTAAACGATGCTACAAGAGAATGGGCAAAGAGTAAGGGAATACTTGAGGTATATACTGACTATAAAAAAATATTAGAAGATCCAGAAATTGATGCAGTATTAATTTGCTCCTCAACAGATACACACTCACCAATCTCAATAGAAGCAATAAGAGCAGGAAAGCATGTTTTCTGTGAAAAACCAATTGATCATGATTTAACTAGAATAAAAGAAGTCATTAATGAATTAGGTAAATCTAAGGTTAAGTATCAAGTAGGGTTTAATAGAAGATTTGACCACAACTTTAAATCAATTAAGAATGCGGTTGCTAGTGGAAAAATTGGAGAACCTCATATTTTGAAAATAACTTCAAGAGATCCTGAGCCACCTTCAATAGATTATGTGAAGATTTCTGGTGGCATGTTCTTAGATATGACAATTCATGATTTTGATATGGCTAGATATCTTTTAGATAGTGAAGTTGAAGAAGTTTATGCACTCGGTAATGTATTGATAGACAACGCTATAGGCGAAGCTGGGGACATTGATACAGCTATTATAACATTAAAGATGCAAAACGGAACTTTAGCAGTAATTGATAACTCAAGGCAGTCAGCTTATGGATATGATCAAAGGGCTGAAGTGTTTGGATCATTAGGTCAGGTTTCAATAGCAAATGATAGCACTTCATCGGCAGTAATATCAAATGAAAATGGTGTTACAGGAGAAAAACCATTATTCTTCTTCCTAGAAAGATATATGCAGGCTTATGCGCAGGAAGTAACAGAATTTATTGACGCAATTGTAAATAATACAGATACACCTGTAGATGGTGAAGATGGGTTACAAGCTGTATTAATTGGTGAAGCTGCTACAAAATCATTACATGAGAACAGACCAGTTAAATTATCTGAAATTAAATTTTAATTATGAGGGGTGTTAATTATGTTAGATAGTAAAAAGGTCAAATTAGGTATTGCTCCAATTGCATGGACAAATGATGATATGCCAGATTTAGGAAAAGAAAACACTTTTGATCAGTGCTTGAGTGAAGCCGCATTAGCTGGTTTCCAAGGAACAGAGGTAGGAAATAAGTATCCAAAGGATGTTAAAGTTTTAAAAAAGGCTTTAGAGCTTAGAGGGTTGGAAATTGCAAGCGGTTGGTTTAGTTCATTCTTAACCACGAAACCATATGAAGAAACTAAGGCGGAATTCATTAAGCATAGAGATTTTCTACATGCTTTGGGAGCTAATATAATCGTTGTAGCTGAGCAGGGACATAGCGTACAAGGTGAAGTAGATACTCCAGTGTTTGATGAAAAGTACCATTTTAATGAGGAAGAATGGAAGCTGCTTGGAAATGGATTAAACAAGCTAGGAAAGTTGGCCCAAGATAAGGGAATGAAGCTCGTTTACCATCATCATATGGGAACAGGAGTACAAACAACAGAAGAAATCGACAAGCTTATGAGCATTACTGATGAAAAGTTAGTTTACTTGTTGTTTGATTCAGGTCATTTAGTATATTCAGGTGAGGAGCATATAGAAATACTTAAAAAATATATAAATAGAATCAAGCATGTTCATTTAAAAGATATTAGACCGGAGATAGCAAAAAAGGTTAAAGATGAAAAACTTAGTTTCTTAAAAGGAGTTCGATTAGGAGCTTTTACAGTACCAGGTGATGGAAGCATTGATTTTAATGCAATATTCAAAATTTTAGCAGAAAACAATTATGAGGGTTGGCTATTGGTGGAAGCAGAACAAGACCCTGCAAAGGCAAATCCATTTGAATATGCAGTAAAGGCAAGAAAATATATTAAAGAGACATGCGGACTATAATCTCCCTGTAAGTATATTAAATTTATGTGGTGTATTTTTACTATACTACAATGAAGGGAAATATAAAAGTTTACCGGTTAAAAGTTAGGGAAACCAATGCTTTCTGAATTTAACAAGCTACTAATTATGAAGTAGGAGGAATTAGTATGGAACAAAATCTTAAGAAAAAAAAATTCCTAAGCAAAATAGCTTTTATATCAACTTTGGGTGGACTTTTATTTGGATATGATACGGGGGTAATCAATGGGTCCTTAAGTTATATGGCTAGAAAGGATCAATTGGATTTAAACACTATCACTGAAGGACTTGTTACAAGCGGATTATTATTTGGTGCAGCTATAGGTGCAGTAGTAGGAGGACGTTTATCTGATAGATACGGTAGAAAAACAATAATTAAATTTCTTGCTATAGTTTTCGTCTTTGCAACTTTAGGTTGCTCAATTTCATCTAGTGCATCAATTTTAATCTTTTGTAGATTTATATTAGGACTAGCGGTGGGAGGAGCATCAGTTATTGTACCAACATTTTTAGCTGAAATATCTCCTACGCACTTAAGGGGAAGTATTGTCACCCAAAATGAAGTTATGATTGTTATTGGACAACTATTAGCTTATATATTGAATGCTATTTTAGGAAATGTTTTTGATACTCCTGGTATTTGGCGCTATATGATAGTCATTGCTACTATCCCAGCAATTATCTTATGGGTTGGAATATTAACAGTTCCTGAAACCCCAAGATGGTTAGCCGCTAACGGAAAATTTTATCAAGCATTGGAGATTTTAAGAAAAATTCGTAATGAAGAAGATGCAGAGGAGGAAATTAAGGAAATAGAACAAGTTATTCAAGCTGAAAAAAATTTAGAGTGTGCTACTTTTAAAGATTTAAATACTCCATGGATTCGCCACATTGTATTAATTGGAATCGGAATAGCCGTTACACAACAAATCCCAGGAATTAATATAATGATGTATTATGGAACAACAATTTTGGAAAAAGCCGGTTTTGGAACTCGAATGGCATTAATAGCTAATATAGCAAATGGATTAATGTCTGTTATTGCGGCAGTTATCTATATGAAATTTTTTGCAAATAGATTTGGTCGTAGACCCTTATTATTAATAGGACTTTCTGGAACTACCTTAACTATGCTTGCAATGTCTATTCTTACAAATACGTTAGCGGGTTCAAGTATGCTTCCATACGTTGTACTTATATTTACTGTGATTTTCTTAGCTTTCTTCCAAGGGTGTCTTGGACCAATAGTCTGGTTATTACTAGCCGAAATTTTCCCGATAAGAATAAGAGGATTAGGAATGGGTATTGCAGTATTTTTCCTATGGACCACTAACTTTTTTATTGGCCTTCTTTTCCCTACAATATTAAAAGGGTTAGGTTTATCTGGTTCATTTATGGTATTTGTAGTGTTAGGCGCTATGGGTATGATATTTGTATATAAATGTGTACCAGAAACACTTGGTATATCTCTTGAAGAATTAGAGAAAACTTTTAAGAATTATAAAACAAAAAATACAGGGATAACTATAGAAAAATAAATAGTAGGAATTACATATAGACAAAGGTACATTTAAAAAAATAGGTTCTTAATTAGTGTGATTTCTAGTCAATAATAATAAAGATTATTCTTATATGTCATCTTAAGTAACCCCATATCTATGATAGGGGGTTACTTGAGATGACAATGATCTTAATAGGGGTTATTGCAACATTAACCTTTATAAATCAAAGAAGCAACATATGGTTTTTTAAATGTAATATTTATTATATGCGTTTCCCAAATAGCATGTTCTTCCATGTATTTGTTTATTCTTCCTCTAAATTTTGTTCTTTACCATATTTATTACTTACATCAAGAAATTATTTCCCTTTCTTTTTCTTTTTAAGATTTCCTTGTCTACCAATACTTTCTGTAGGTTTTATCTTGGACTTTGCCTTGACGCTCTTAGCTTTCTCCACTGACTTGTTAACAGCTACCTTACCCTTAACAATTGCCTTCATAATATCCCCCTTTTGATTTTCTTTTATTCTAATATGGTAATTTGCCCTATTATCATATTGTACGTATTTATCATAGAAATAACACTTAAAATCATAAATAGTACCACAGTGACTTTCACAGCGTTAATGGCAACCGCAGTCGCAAGCTCCTTAGAAAAACTCCCTGGGGGATATTAATAAATCATGGATATAATTTGTTTTGCTACTTTGTCTAACTAAATTAGATGCTCTATGCTCTTAAAAAAAGTAAAAAAGTGTTGACCCTAACACTATGTCATAGTGTAATATAAAAATAGAGTTTAACGACATTGGCAAAACTCATAGACGGCGAGTATTAAACAGTATTGATAGCTCTAAAGTCAAAGTTGGAGGTGCAGCAATGAAAACAATAAAACAAGTTTCGGATTTGACAGGAATAAGTGTGCGCATGCTACATTACTACGATAAAATCGGATTGTTAAAACCAAGCAATTTTACAGACGCAGGTTACAGACTTTATGACGATGAAGCTCTTGAAACCTTGCAACAGATTTTATTTTTTAAGGAACTTGATATACCACTAAAAGAAGTTAAAGAAATCATGGCTAGTGCCCACTTTGATAAAATGCAAGCACTAAAAAGTCATGAAAAATTGCTTATACTAAAACGCAACAGATTGAATGGTTTAATAGAACTTGTAAATAAAACATTAAAAGGAGAAACCACAATGAGTTTTGAAGAATTTGATATGAGTGAATATTATAATGCACTAGAAGAATTTAAAACTGAACACAAAAATATTATAATTAAATCTTATGGTAGTATGGATAAATATGATAAATTTATTGGAATGTGTAAATCTAAGGAAGCTGAGATTGCTAAAATGGCTATAAAGCAATATGGAAGTATTAAAAAATATGTTAAAGCTATGAAGAAAAATTTTAATAGTGATATGTTTATTAAAGAAGAACAATATGATAAGTTTAAAAAAGATTGCTTGGAAGATAAGCATCCTAAATTAAAAGAACTATATAAAAAGCTTGTATCTGACTTAAGTAAAGATCCTTTTTCAAAGGGAATTCAACAGATTGCTGAAGAAATAACAAATATAGCTAAAAAAGATTATGAAATTTTCAAAATGGATAATGGGGATGATTATTGGTACTCTATGGTAAAAATTTATTTAGTATATCCTAAGTGGATAGAAGAAGTTGATAAGAAATATGGAAATGGTGCATCTAAATTTATCGGAGAAGCCCTAAAAAATTATTTGGCAGATAAGCTGCCTAAAATAAATACATTATATGAAAAGCTTACATCTGACTTAAGTAAAGATTCTTCTTCAAAAGAGATTCAACAAATTGTTGATAAAATTGCAGCTATAACTAAAAAGAGTCTTGAATCTTTAAAAGTGGATGTTGGAGATAACTATTGGGGTTATACAGCTGATCATTATTTATCAAATCCTACGTATATAAAAGTAATCGATAAGGAATATGGCACTGGTGCATCTAAATTTATTGGAGAAGCTTTAAAATTTTATTCTGAAAATAATAAGTAATGAATTATTCCAAGCACTCTCAATTTCTTGAGATGTTTCATTTTTAATGAAGGCTTTACATCTGGATTTTCTATCCGTTTTCTATGACAAGAGATGCTAATGAGTTTTTCCATGACAAAAGAATTGATAGAGATATTTATTTTTCTGGAGGATATGATTTGTTTCAAGAAGTGGAACATATATTTTCCTATGATGAGATCGAGTATTATGAGAAATTGGGGATCAATTACTATGAAGAAGGTTCTTTTGAACTTATTAGATGGTTTTCGGAAATATGTAAGAAAAATCAACATTCCTTCGTACTTATGTTTACATGAACGATATAAGATCTTTTGATCTAATAAATTTGAGAAGTGTTTAGGCACATGCTGAATATTAGTTCCAGCATGTGACCAGTTTTACAATTATGTCCATTGAACCCTATTTGAATCTACCCAAATAGATATTTTAAAGGTATTAATGATCTATTACTAAGTAAATACAAAATATTTTATACTAGAATTTTACTGAAGACACAAAACATAAATTAACTGCAGCTCCATCGGTTCCAGGAATGTCAATTAATGCTAAACTTGCACCAGTTGCTAAAACAGTGTTGTTGCCTGATATTATATTGTCTCTATTTGAATCTATATTAGCAACACTTTTACTAATATTATCTTCAAACAATAATCTTAGCTGTTCAGAGCAACATTGCTTACAAGCATCTGACATATCTTTAATAGTTTTATCCAAAGCAACTTTCAATGCATCTGGTACTTTATCGGAAGAACTATCTACTAAAGCGGAAGCTTGTATTAACTCAATTTCACAAAGAGATACAATTGTTCCATCTTTAAATTGAACTAATACCGCTGTGGATGCATCATTTGCATCAGGATAAAATCTATCTATGCTGTCATTAGTTACAGGTGGTTGTGGTGCTACTGTTTCAACCCTTATGTTAGTTGCACTAACGCTAAATAGATAACCTAAAACTACTCTTAAACTTGGTAAACAGCATTCACAACTACTTGGCCCGGCAGGTCCTTGAGCTCCAGTATCGCCTTTCGGTCCTTGTGGCCCGGCAGGTCCTTGAGCTCCAGTATCGCCTTTCGGCCCTTGTGGCCCGGAAGGTCCTTGAGCTCCAGTATCGCCTTTCGGTCCTTGTGGACCGGAAGGTCCTTGAGCTCCAGTATCGCCTTTCGGTCCTTGTGGACCAGCAGGTCCTTGAGCTCCAGTATCGCCTTTCGGTCCTTGTGGACCAGCAGGTCCTTGAGTCCCAGTATCGCCTTTCGGTCCTTGTGGACCAGCAGGTCCTTGAGCGCCAGTATTGCCTTTCCGTCCTTGTGGACCAGCAGGTCCTTGAAATCCAGTATCACCTTTCAGCCCTTGTGGACCAGGTGGACATTGTGGTGGGCATAGTTTTGGTTTACAACAAGTTTCACAATATTTTTTTTTATAATTTGTACAATTTTTACAACTTACAATATCATTCTCATCAATAGCATGCCAATAATACCTACTGTTTGGTCTTTGATTAATCCCCATAATATTTTCCTCCTTAATTCTAATAAAAAGCTCTACTTTATATAATATGTGACTATGACAATTATGATAATTATCTTATTTGTTGGATGTGTGGTAATAATACTATGAGTAAGATTTATAATGACAATAGTAAAGTAGGCAATATATCTGATACTTTTGGTTTAGATTAAAGTTCAGGAATTGCCCCACTTGATTTCACTGTACATGTATTAAGAAAGCTTGTTGTATTTTTACCAGAAGTATTAGATACCTTTTTTATTGGGGTATTTTCATATATTGTACATCAACTTAAAAAGGCAGTAATGTCTTTTTTCTATATAATCTGCTAATATCATAGAAATAACACGAATGATGAATGGTTATACGACTTTGTCTCTATTTTTTCAGATGTAGCTCAATGCTTAGAATAATTACTTTAACATTGTTGAAATAGAAACAAAAGTATAATATAATATTGTTAATACACTAACGGGTGGGAGGCCAGGCCATGAACAAAGAAGAACAGGTCATAATGGGTTTCAGGGACTTATTAAACAAGATAGTTTCGCTTAATAAGGTTAAGATGAAAGACAGTCTTAAGGGCTATAAGTCTTCTGAAGTACATTGCATCGAATACATTGGAAGAAATGTAGATTCAAACGTGACAAGACTTGCGGAGTCCTTTTATATGACTAGGGGTGCCATAAGTAAACTAACTAAGAAGCTCATAAAAAAAGGCATTATCGAAAGCTACCAGAAACCGGATAATAAGAAAGAAATCTATTTTAGGCTTGCTGAGCAAGGGAAAGTAATTAACAAAGTCCATGAGCAGTTGCACAAAGAGTTTCAAGAGCGGGATAAAGCCGTATTTGAACAGGTAACCGAGGAACAATTTGATATCATGCTTAGCTTCGTGGAAAAGTATAGTAGGCATTTGGATGCAGAAATAAAGAAGCAAGGTGTAGATATAAAAAATCCAAATGATTCTGAATAATGGGGTTGTATAAAAAAGTAGCCTAAAGGGGCTGTATCAAAACGCTGAAACATCAGCGTATGATACAGCCCCCTTTATTATTGACAAGGAAACAATAAAGTGATAGAATGGTTATGTTGCCAAGGAAACATAACTATTCTTTTTCGAGAGGTGAGAATTTTAAATGTGTAAATTTAAGTAAATCAATACACAATCTACAGAACAAACCGTTATATAGTATATATAATAATACTATAAATAGACCAGACATAAAAGGAGAAAAAATGAAAGAAAAAATAAATCATGTAAATGTCAAAGAGATGAATTTTGATCAATTATTTAAACAAATTTCTACGGAAGAGATATGCGACAATGTACTTACGTTGGTAGGTCCGTTGGTAGGAAAAGAATTTACGGTTATTACTGCGGGCAAGGAAGATCATTATAATTCCATGATAGGCAGTGGGGGTGGTTTGGGAACTCTTTTCAAAAAGCCCACCACTTGGTGTATTCTTCGAGCAGACCGTTATACGCTTGAAATAATTCAAAAAGAGCAAACATATACGCTGTCTTACTTCGCGAATGAATATAAGGAACAAGTGCTCCTTTTGGGAAGTAAATCAGGAAGAGATAGTGAAAAAATGAAAGAAGTTGAATTGACAAGGGTTCAAACTCCTTCCGGTGATATGTCTTTCAAAGAAGCCAGACTAATTATTGAATGTAAATTAACGCAACTTACTACCCCCAATCCCAATGATTTTTACACACAAGAAACTAAAGACTATATAAACGAAGCTTACAAAGAAGCAAACCATTATCGCAAATTTGCATTTGGGGAAATCACCCATGTTTGGGTAAAGAAATAAGAAGAAACCAGAATTAACGCAGAGAATAATAAGTCATTCTCTGCTTAAGTCGTAGGGGTTAAAAATAGGGTTGTTTTTTAACAACTCTTTTTTTAATTTTCCATAAAATTGCAAAATATACAATTTTATGGAATTAAAATATAAAATATGGTATATTCTTATATGTAAGGTATATTTAACTATCTTATTTTTAAAAATATAAGGGGGCGTTAAAATGAGAGGAAATGTATCAAAAAAGCTTATATCTACTGTAGTAGCGGCTACACTAATGTTGGGGTCATTCTCAATAAATGCATATGCTAAGGAAGATAATAATCAATTTGAAGGTAAGGTAAGCATAGGCGATTTCGGGCTATATACTAAAATAGCGGGAGAGGGCAAGGTTTCTGTAGTGTTTGATTCAGGTTATAATGATGGTATAAATACTGAAAGTGATCCCCAAAAAGGTTGGGGAGAAATTCAACAGGAAATATCTAAATATGCAAGAACAGTAACATATGATAGAGCAGGGCTTGGAAAAAGTGATGACACTGCCAATAGAGAACCATTAAATGATAAAGATAGGCAACTATTGATGAATAATAATTTTTGCTCAGTATCATATGATAGCTCAATATTTGGAAAAGGTAATGGCAAAACAGCCATTGATAAAGCTCGTAACTTACATGCCCTTTTAAGAGCAAAAGGTGTTAAAGCACCTTATCTTTTAGTAGCTCATTCAATAGCTAGTTTAGATGCTGTTGAATTTACAAAATTGTATCGAAAAGAGGTTGCAGGCATAATTATGGTAGATGGTTCAGGAAAGAATGTTATGGGGGATGCGATGAATTTCATTAATTCAAATATGCCAGAACTGAAAGAATCTCTCTTAGGTCAGTTTACTAAAGCGGATGGCACAATAGATGAAGTATTACAAAGTGAGCAGCAGGTGTACCAAGCAGGAGATGTACTTAGAAATGTACCATTAACTTACCTATCAGCAGATGATGAAGGTATGGGACCCATATATCAAGCAGTTGTAAACGCAGAACAAGAAGATTGGCTTAGCTGCTCTAATTACTCTAAAAGAATACCAGTTCCAAATTCTGGACACTATATATATATAGACCAACCTCAGTACGTAGTAAATGCAATTAAAGACATGATTAATACTATAGAAAATAAAAATTCACCACACAAGGATGATAATCAAAAGATTATGAAATAATAATCGGTACTTTGTTAAGGTCAATTCAAGTAAAGTTTGCGCTAGATTAAGAGGATGATTTCTGTATTGTGAACAGGAGTTATCTTTTTTTATTGGCCATTCTAAGGGGGTCATTTTCAGGATTGCAGCTAAATCTTGAGAAAACAAGGATTTTATATTGTAAAGATGATGATAGAAAGGGAGATTACCCAGATTATAAAATTTCGTTTGAGGACTATTTACAGAAATGATTGAATAGCCATAATAATATTGGAAAGAATTATAAATATAAAACTGTTAGGAGGAATTTATATGAAGCCTATACTAAAATTAAGTGTTATATTGGCCATGGTTCTAACTTTTTCATCTTGTTCTTCTCCAGAAGTTAGCCAAAATTCTAAGACAACTACTGGAAACCATGGACAATCAGTACAAGTATCGCAGGTTCAAACTCCTGTAAAGATTCCAACTATTAAAGAAACAGTTGCTACTTTATGCTCAGATGAGTTTCAGGGGAGATTAACTGGCTCAAAAGGAAATGAAAAAACTGGCGAATATATTGTGAAAACTTTTAAAGACATAGGATTAGACCCTTTTTTTGATGATAGTTATTATCAAAAATATTATCTGGGAGTTAACAGCAGTTATAGAGGCGGAGAAAATAATATTAAACTTAAAATGGTTAATAATGTTGTAGGAGTTATAAAAGGTAAAAAAAGCGAAAATGCAGTAGTGATATCAGCTCATTTTGATCATTTAGGATATGTGGATGGAACAATTATTAGGGGAGCATTAGATAATGCTTCGGGGGTATCAGCCTTAATAGAAGTAGCACATAAACTAAAAGAGAAATCTAAAGCAAAACCATTTGATACGGATATAATTTTTTGTGCCTTTAATGGAGAAGAAGTTGGATTAAAGGGGAGTCAAGCTTTTGTCAATGCTGTTACATCTACTAATTATAATTTCTATAACATTAATATAGATTGTGTAGGAGCTAAAAAAGGAGGAAAACTTGCTCTAAAGAATAAGAACGAGCTTTCCAATAAGTTATATGGCGCAGTAAAAACTGCTTTTAAAAAGGATAACATTGGATTTGCAGATACTGTGGTGCATGGTTTAAGTGACCATGTCAATTTTCAATCTATGGGGATTCCCAGTGTTTTTATAGCACAAGAAAATGTTGAGAATTTAGTCCATAAACCCACAGATACTCCGGACACTTTAGATTATGGGCAAATAGATAAAATTGCAAATGCTATAAGTGATTTTATAGGGGCAAATGATGGAGTAATATTTATACAATAGTTATTGTTGAAAAAGGAGACTAATAAAAAACTATATTTATATTTCATCACAAGTAACCCCATATCTAATGATATGGGGTTTAATATATTTAGATTATATTGATGTCTGAATGTAACACTAGAATTTGTACTGTATGTTATAATAACAATATTTAGTAAAATGCACTTTATCTCTAAACTATATATATTTAGCAGTAAGAGATTCTTTACATTTAGTTAACTCTAAAGGTGTCCCCTCAAAAATTACATTTCCGCCTCTTATACCACCCTCTGGTCCAAGATCTATTATCCAATCTGCGCTCCTAATAATATCCATATTGTGTTCTATTATAATAACAGTATTTCCATTATCAACAATATTTTCAACTATGCCTATGAATTTTTCTATATCAGACATGTGAAGTCCAGTTGATGGTTCATCCATAACATATATTGAACCATTTTTATGTAATTCGTTAGCAAGTTTCAACCTTTGGCATTCTCCACCGGATAATGTATCAAGTGTTTGACCTAAAGTTAAATATCCAATTCCCATTTCTTCTATTGACTGTAACTTTGTCTTAATTTGTTTATTATTAAAAAATACTAAAGCTTCCGAAACAGTCATATCTAGAACATCTATTATTGTTTGATCTTGGATAGTATATTCTAAAACTTCTTTTTTGAACCTTTTACCAGCGCATTCTTCACAAGTGTTTTTAGTATTCTCCATAAAAGCAAGGTTTGTTTCAATTATTCCAGTGCCATTACAATTTTCACAGGCACCTTTTGAATTATAACTAAATAGTGATGCATTGACGTTATTATCTTTTGCAAAGCCCTTTCTTATGTTATCCATTATTCCACCATAAGTGGCTAGGCTTGATCTAGAATTTGCGGAAACCGCACTCTGGTCAATTAATATAACATCTTTATTTTGATTTGGAAATTCCTGTTTCATAAGTGTACTTTTCCCAGAGCCTGCAACACCTGTTATAACCGTTAATACCCCCTTGGGGACCTTAACTGATATGTTTTTTAGATTATTTGTATTGCAATTATTAACTTCTAGATATCCATTAGGCTTTCTTGTAACTTTTTTAATTGAAAGACTACTCTTTAAGGCATTTCCTGTAAGTGTGCCAGATGTGAGTAATTCATCATAGCTTCCTTCAAATACTATATTACCGCCTTTGGTACCTGCATATGGACCAACATCAACAACATAATCAGCGATTTTTATGACATCTGGATCATGTTCAACTACAATAACTGTATTTCCTTTATCTCTGAGCTTTTGTAATAGATCATTTAATTTATGAACATCTCTTGGATGAAGCCCAATACTTGGCTCATCAAATATATACAATAAATCTATAAGATTACTATTTAAATGCTTAACCATCTTTATGCGCTGAGATTCACCACCTGATAGTGTTGAAGTCTCCCTATCAAGGGTTAAATATCCCAGGCCTATATCAATAATATTATTGAGTTTTTCTTTTATACTATCAATTACCGTGGAGACTTCTTTAAAATTAATTTCGTCTATAACATTAATAAGTTCATCAATTTGCATTGACATAAAATCTGAAATGTTATAACCATTAATTAAAGAACTTAATGCTTCTTGATTTAGTCTTTTACCGTGGCACAGAGGGCATTCTGCTGACATCGTTAATTTACTAAGCTTTTTCTTTGAAGCCTCAGACATTTCCTTATCACTATTTAAATATGATCTATTAAACTTTAGAATTAACCCTTCATAAGTTATATTCATTGTTCCAATAACATTTACTTTTATCTTTTCAGGGGGGCCATATAAAAATTTCTCTAGTTCCTCATCTGTATAATCACATAGATTCTTATCATTATCGAAAAAGCCAGATTCAGCAAATATTTTCCATGGCCAAGAACCAATACCAAACCCAGAGAGCAATATAGCACCTTCATTAATTGATTTATTTTTATCTAGAATTTGATCCATATCTACAGTTAGTTTCATGCCAAGGCCCTCACACTCTGGGCACATACCACTTATATCATTAAAAGAAAACTTATTTCGTTGAGCTATATGAGGAATAGCTATTCTAGAAAAGAGCATTCTAATGAATGGGTTAATATCTGTAATCGTTCCAAGGGTTGACCTTGAACTCGCACCAATTCTTTTTTGATCAATAATTATCGGTGTAGATAAATTTCCTATATATTCAGCTTTCACTTCGCCATACTTTGGTAAAAAGTTTCTAATAAAGGCACTAAACGTCTCATTTAACTGACGTTTTGCTTCCTTTCCTATTGTATCAAAAACAATAGAGGACTTTCCTGAACCAGATACCCCAGTAAATATAGTGATTTTTCTTTTAGGTATATTTAATGAAACATTTTTTAAATTATTTTCTCTACATCCTTTTAAGATTATAAACTCTTCCTTCATCTTATCTCCTCCATCGATCATTCTTCTGTTGCTCTTACTATATCTACATTTATATCTAGTGTTTCTATAACTTCTTTTAAATAATCCTAGTTGCCAACTTTTATTTGATAAAGCATTTTAAATATAGACATCATACCATAATTTAATTATATAACATTAATGCAACCTATAAACTTGCTGGAGAAAAATCTATGATCGTTTGGGGTAAGATGGATTAATAAATGAACTGCGAGGTAAACATTTAAATACAAGTGTTACCCAAGATGAATTGCCGAATAGCGATAAGTTAAAAATATAAAATAGCTTTTATAGTATAATTAAGTAAATGATTTAATAATGAGTAATTTCAAGTAAAGCCGTCCTAAATAAGAGTTATCTGAAATTTACATGTAAATTTAAATAAAAAGTTTATTATAAATTCAATTGTGTATTAAGTATTAAAAAATTAGTTTACAAATCTGGACATCAAAAGAGAGGCTTTATAATTTACATTGTGCTAAACTTTTATATAAGAAGAAGGGGTGGTAAAAGTGAAATGGATGAAACAATTAAGTGAAGTAATTGATTATATAGAAAGCAATTTAACTGGTGTTATTTCCTATGATGAAATTGCAAAAATGGCTTGCTGCTCCACTTATTATTTTCAAAGAATATTTTCTTACGTTGCAGACATTCCCTTGTCCGAGTATATACGCCGTAGACGTATGACGGCAGCAGCGCTTGAATTACAAACAAGTGATAGGAAAGTGATGGATATCGGTTTAAAATACGGATATGAATCCCCAACATCCTTTAATCGAGCATTTCAAAGTGTTCATGGTGTCGCTCCAACTGTTGCACGTACAAAGGGAACATTATTAACCGCTTATTCACCTATAAGTTTTTCAATTTCAGTTATAGGAGGTGAGAATATGAACTATAGAATTGAAACAAAAGAAACAATTAGAATTGTTGGGGTTAGGACAGCATTACAAGAGGATATGGACCAAAACCAAAAAAATGTTCCCGTATTTTGGAATAGGATGCTTGAAAGTACGTTATTTTCTGAAATTTGTGGACTTATAGACAAAGATCCACATGGTATTTTTGGTGTCACAGCCTATACAAATCCACAAAATATCTATTACTATATTGCTACTCCTACGGATAAACCTGTACCTGATGTTTTGAGTTTGAGATACCAGCTGCCACATGGGTGGTCTTTGAATGTAACGGTCATTTTAAGGAATCCGTTCAAACTATATTTAAACGATTTCTTACAGAATGGCTTCCAGTTTCAGGATATGAATACGCTGAACTTCCTGATATAGAAGTTTATCCTGTTAGCGATAAAGGCTCAAAAGGCGGTCATGCAGAAGTCTGGATTGCAATTAAGAAAGAGAGAAGTGAAGAATAAATGGATTATCAAATTGAAATTAGAGATATCGAAACTATTAGAGTGGCTTTTATGAAGTATAAGGGAGTTGTCACTGAAGCAAGTAAAGTATTTCCCAATGTGTTTAAGTCTATTCAGGGCAAATCAAATGGTGCACCATTTTTCTGCTACTATGTGGTGGATCGGAAATCAAAAATGGGTGAAATGGAATTATGTGTTCCTACTGTTGAAACACCAAACGGGAATGGTATTACAGTAAAAGAACTTCCGCGGATAAAAGCTGTTTGTGCTACTCATATCGGTTCTTATGAAACTATGAATTACGAATATGAAGCAATTGACCGTTATGCACGGGAAAATAACCTAACATTACAGCCTCCGTTTAGGGAAGTCTATATCAAGGGTCCGGGAATGTTTTTGAAAGGCAATCCCCAAAAGTATATTACAGAAATACTATTCCCGATTAAAGAGGAGGAATAGTATGTCTGCAATTGTAATTGATAAATTGGTTAAACAGTATAAGAACGGCGTCAAGGGCTTAGACGATTTAAGTTTGGAAGTAAACTGCGGAGAAATTTTTTCTTTGCTTGGACCAAATGGTGCAGGAAAGTCTTCGCTTATCAACATACTAACAACACTTTACAAGCCTACATCTGGAACTGTAACCATGTTATGTAAAGATTTATGCAAGGAACCCGCTTGGATTCGTACACAGATTGCCTGTGTTTCACAGCGCGTTTCTATTGATGATCACCTATCTCTTATGGAAAATATGATATTTCAAAGCAGGCTCTACAAGGTGGACAATGTTACAGCAAAAAAAAGGATAAACATCCTTATTGACAGTTTCGGACTGTCGAAGTATTTGAAATACCCGGTTGCTTCCTATTCCGGCGGAGTAAAGCGTCGATTGGATATTGCAATGAATATGGTATCAATGCCTAAAATACTTTTTTTAGACGAACCAACGGTTGGTATGGATGTCGCTTCCAGAAAGGCCATGTGGGAAATCGTTCAAAAAATCCGGGATGATTTTAAAACAACGATTTTTTTGACCACCCATTATCTTGATGAAGCTGATCAACTTAGCGATACAATTTGTATTATGAAAGAAGGCCACGGATTGATACAGGAAACTCCTGGAAATCTGAAGCAATATATAAGACAAAATATACTCCGCATTGGTTTTTATGAGAAGAAAAAAGCGGAAGAATGTGCGGAGATACTTGCTAAAGCACATATACTTCCGTCAATAAACATCCGTAAATACTCGATTTTTGCGGATGCTGGAGATGATCGAAAAACTTTTGAAGATATTAACAAGTGGCTTCTGGAAAAGAGGGTCTCTTTTGAGGCGATAGAAATAGTACAGCCCAGCCTTGAAGATGTGTTCTTGAAGTTAACTGGGTATGGCGAAGAGGTGAGTAAATGGAGATAATAAATATATTATGGCGCAATATAAAGTGGCGATTTCAGAACCCTATTTCAATACTACTTACAATTATACAGCCTCTTATTTGGTTAGTATTATATAGTTCAATCGCGGAACAGTCCATGAAGAATATATCAGGCGGCAACTATACTTCGTTTATGCTACCTGGTATCATGGTGCTTGTTACACTCGCATGCTGTAGTAGCGGCGGTTATATCAATTTTATTATGAAATCCAATGGTAGCTTCTACAGGATATTGATAGCGCCTGTAAAACGAAGCTCCATTGTTCTGGGACAAATACTGGAAGCAGTTTTAGTTTCATTTATTGAAATAGCCATCATGCTTGTTCTATCTATATTTTTGTCAGTACGTATTGCATCTGGATTTATTGGATTGTTTCTGATGATACCTCTTATTTTTCTTACGGCATTTTTTATGTCGGGGTTATCTTATGCTATTAGTATGTGTTTGCCCAATGAAACAATTTATGAAACCATCATGAATCTGATTGTACTTTCCATCTTCTTTACAAGCACAGCATTATTTCCCATGGAAAGTATATCTGGAGGCTTAAAAATTGCGGTAATGATAAATCCTTTCACTCATATTATAAACTGCCTGCGGAGTTTGATTTTGGGAACTTCTATTGATTGGCAAAACTTATTACTTGTGACAGTGATATTTATCTGTCTTTGCTCAATCAGCTTTGTATTGGCATTTTGGAAACTGAAAAAAGAAACTGTTAATTAATTAAAGTGATTTACGTTAGAGTTAATCACTTGTTTTACAAATTTCATATATTTCGTCGCAAGTAATCCTATATCTAATGCTATGGGATTACTTGGCTTTAAGTGTATAGTGATATTCTAAAAGTAACACAATACCAATTGAGTTAATTTCACATTGAGGCTATAGAGTAGATATGAGCATAGGTGTAGCATCAACATTTTCGAATTCATTGGCTGTACCCTAATTAGCAATAACATCTCTTATTCCATAATTATTCAGTATGATTCTTCTTATAAATTTTGTTGTTCTGTTATAGCTTAAATCTTACATTACATATTGAAAGATATATCAATATGTAATTAATTTATCACTTTATTTTAGTTCTATTGAGTTGACAATTTTAAATTAGGTCTACCCAACTTAATTCCCTTCTCATTAGCATTCTTTAGTACCTCTATAACTCTACCATGTATTTTTTTCCTTTCCTTGTTAATACTTTATACTGTTTTCTTTCAAAGTCCTTACCACTTGCTCTATCCTCGAATGTAACTTTATATTCAATGTTATTAGATACAGCATATTGTTCTAGGGCTTCATGTTGCCTGTCTGTGTTTTGTTCCTTGGTGCTAACTCTTATATAAGTATATATATTTTTCATCCTTTACAACTCCCACGAATTATTTACCATGATTTTATTGTAATGGGTACCATAAAACATATCAAACCACATTTGTTTAAATCATTAAAAATCTAGTTGCCTAAAAACTATGAATTTTTAGGAAGAATCATTCTTTACAGATCATATGATAAAAATATCTCACCTTAGTGTAGTTTGGTATCGTTTAAAATGCCTGTCATTACATTTATTGCATTTATATACTATTTTTGGCTTAATTAGTGGTAATATCCTATTTGTACAGAAATAAAACATCTTATTCACTAAAACATGTTTGTTATAAAATGAATAGCACTACGCCAATTTTTTATTGAATATCGATGGTTAGAAATAATTCTATACTATTATTATAATTTCCAGTTATCTTTATCATTTTGTAGTTAGTTGAAATACTGGAAATTCATTAAAAACTAAATACAAAATTAATTATTCGAGGAGGAAAACTATGATGAAAGATGTATTAGTATCACCACAAACAAAAGATTTAAATGTAATAACAAATGTTGAAGGTACCAAATTTAAGCAAGCTAACAATGAGGGTTTATATTTAGGAGTGTTCGAAGACGTTAAAATTGCTATTGCCAAAGCAATATATGCACAAAAGGCGTTGACTATTTCTTATAATAAAGAAGATAGAGAACGACTTATAAGAAGTATAAGAAAGGCTACATTGGAAAATAAAGAGATACTCTCAAGAATGATTTTAGAAGAAACAAAAATGGGACGATATGAAGATAAAATATTAAAACATGAATTGGCAGCTAAATATACTCCGGGTACAGAAGATCTAACTACTACAGCTTGGTCTGGAGACCACGGGCTTACCGTAGTAGAGATGTCTCCATATGGGGTCATAGGTGCGATTACACCCTCCACAAATCCAACGGAAACTGTTATTTGCAATAGTATAGGTATGATAGCTGCCGGAAATTCTGTCGTGTTTAATGGACATCCAGGGGCAAAAAAATGTGTTGCATTTGCTGTAGATATGATAAATAGAGCCATCATCTCTTCTGGTGGTCCAGAAAATTTAGTAACTACTGTAGAAAATCCAACTATGGAATCCTTAGGTGTAATTATGAAACACCCATATATAAAACTTTTATGTGGGACTGGAGGACCAGGATTAATAAAAACACTTTTAAATTCAGGTAAAAAAGCTATAGGTGCAGGTTCCGGAAATCCTCCTGTTATAGTAGATGATACTGCCGATATAAAGAAGGCCGCAAAAAGCATCATAGAAGGTTGTTCTTTTGATAACAATTTACCTTGTATTGCAGAAAAAGAAGTGTTTGTTTTTGAAAATGTAGCAAATGATTTAATAAATAATATGATTCAAAACAATTCTGTACTTCTAAATAAAGAGCAAGTATCAAGGTTATTAGATTTAATACTAATAAAGAAAGATGAGAAAAGTTATAATTGCAACAAAAAACTAGAATATGATATAAATAAAAAATGGGTAGGAAAAGATGCAAAATTATTTTTAGATCAAATAGATGTAGAAGTACCTACTAACGTTAAATGTATAATATGAGAGGTAGATACAAATCATCCTTTTGTAATGACAGAGCTTATGATGCCAATACTTCCAATTGTAAGAGTTAAAGATATTGATGAAGCTATAGAGTGTGCAAAAATAGCGGAACAAAACAAACGACATAGTGCATATATATATTCAAAAAATATTGATAATTTAAATAGATTTGAAAAAGAAATAGATACAACTATTTTTGTAAAGAATGCTAAATCCTTTGCTGGAGTAGGTTTTGGTGCAGAAGGATTTACAACATTCACTATTGCTGGACCTACTGGTGAAGGAATAACCTCTGCAAGAAATTTTACAAAACAAAGGAGATGTGTGCTTGCAAACTAACTTTTTAATGAAGCCGGTGCATTTACAAACCATGGCAGGGAGATACAACCATTGATGAAATTAATTCTGTGACAGAAGCAAATTTAATTATTCCAGATGATATAAAGATTATGGATGTATAAAAATTTATATTTCAAAATATAGTACTTGTAAAAAAATTGTTGATAATAATAAATAAGAAAAGAGAGTGATTATTTTATGTTAGAAAGTGAAATAACTAACCACATTACAACACCACTTACTGCTCCATCATTTCCTAGAGGACCCTATAGATTTCATAACCGTGAATATCTTAATATAGTATACCGTACAAGTGCTGATGCCTTACTAAAAGTTGTACCGGAACCTTTATCTTTAGATTTAGATGAACCTTTAGTTAGAGTTGAAATGATGTATATGCCGGATGTAAGTGGATTAGGTGCTTATACAGAATGTGGCCAGGTTATTCCTGTAAGTTTTAATGGTATAAAAGGTGACTATTTGCATATGATGTATTTAGATAATTATCCAGCTATTGCCGTTGGTAGAGAACTTAGTGCCTACCCTAAAAAACTTGGTTATCCAAAACTATTTGTTGATTCAGATACATTAGTTGGTACATTAGATTACGGAAAATTAAGAGTATTAACTGCTACGATGGGATATAAACACCAATCTTTAGATATAAATGAGGCACGCAATGAAATTTGCCGTCCTAATTTTATGCTAAAAATTATACCTAATTATGATGGAACTCAAAGAGTTTGCGAGCTCATATCTTCACAAATTACGAAGGTTACTATACATGAGGCATGGACTGGTCCTGCAAGATTACAATTATTCGATCATGCTATGGCACCATTTAATGACCTACCTGTAAAAGAAATAGTATCCTGTTCTCATATTCTTACGAACTTGACCCTTCCTACTCCTAAAGTTGTATATGATTATCTAAAAAAATAGTTATAATATATCACTGCATAAAAAGATATCACCAACTGACAGGTGGTATTTTTTTTGCATTTTTAAATAATAGATTATCAAAAGTATTAATTGTTGTTAATGCACAGTATTTGCAATAATGTTATTAACATTTGTTCTATAAATCAATCTTTGGGATATGTGTAGTAATGGAACGAAAATCCCTGTCGTTTCAATTAAATAATTGTTTAGTTCATAAAACGTTTACAGTTAATTTACAGTTAAGCTAACTGTTATTAAACAGTAGATCACGTAGTACTGATCTTGTTAGTATACCTGTTGATTGCTCATAATTCAATCTTTTTAGTTCAGGAGCGGCTTCAAGTTTTTTTCTCCAACTAGTTTTAGCTCGTGCCATTTTGACTAAAATTTTAATATTAGCTTGAGTTCCATTCTTAATTTTATAAGTTATTAATATCTAAACCACCTCGCTCCTCTTTTTTATATTCCTATAGGAAATATTAGTATCATTTATTTGTGGGTTGAATTTAAAAGAGCACCTTATAGAGCCTTTATCTAACTTTTATAATAAAATCATATCATAAAACCTGCAATTTTTTTGTAATATTATGTTTTGATTAATGATAACTATTTTGCAAATTTCGCTAATATTATAAATGTAGACTCTTATAAATTGGTACATATGTCAAGGATATTCTAAAAAAAAGGTACTAACAAGCCAAGAGCTAGACACTCCTGATAATTCACATAAGCATCTGGTTATATTTTTAAAGCTATATTTTTCAATAACTTCTTTAATAGTTTTAAAAGCATCACTAGATTTAATTTTGTTATTGACTCTAACGTAACGTAATAGTTTATTGTATAACTATACTAAAAAGAAAAGAGGTGAAAAAAGTGAAAGTTACAGCAATTAGATCCGATGAAATCTATAAAAAAATGATTTCCTCAAAGCTTGAGCAGCGAGATGACATCTATCGATATGAACTGATGAAACCATTTGAATTTAAGTGGTCATGTATTGGTATTCCAATTAAAGCGGATCAGTCAGGTGGTTACGATGTTGTTATGGCAAGCAGTATGGGTGGTGGATTTTCACCAAGCCAAATTAACAGGGAACGTTTGAACAATAATGACTTCAATAAACTTTCAGCATTTCTCTATGGCGATGAAATTATGGCCATGCGTGGTGTAAAGCCAGTTGGTATGCCTTATTGCGCAGGATATGCTTGTGGCTATTATCTAATCAAGCATTATCTTAAAAAGACTGTGTTGTAACCGGCAATCACAAAGGGGAAGATTTCGGCAAACTAAAAGGGTGAATTTCTTCCAGTTCAAAAACTAAGGTTGGTGTAGCGAACTATAGAATAATGGATATATACGTTTATAAAATTTGTTTCGGGGATGTATGTCTTAATGTGTATTTTATAGGAAAGATTGGCTGGTCCCCTAAAAGATATAAAAATATCGAGAACCATCTGTACCTAAATTAATTTTAGTAGCATTAAATAGTCATCTTTTTTTTTAGCTATAATTTTAAATCCTACAGCCTTATACATTCTCACTGCATAATTGTCTTTGGATACACTCAATGATGTTTGGCTGTATCCTTTTTCCTTCAAGTATTCTAATATCTTTTTCATCAAAGATGTTACTATCCCTTGATTGTATATCGACCTAAAATACTCAACAAAATGCTTTTAATCTTTAACTTGTTCTTTATGTTCATGTGCCATAATTATTATTTACCTAAGGCAAATTCAAATGCAGAAATGGCATGTATTGTTGTTGTGTCAAAAACGGGTATATTAACATCTTCTTGTTTTATTAATAAAGGTATTTCAGTACATCCTAATATTATTCCCTCCGCACCTCTTAATGCTAAATTACTTATTATTTTTTTATATTTCTCCTTTGAACCCTCATTTATTATACCTTTGCATAATTCATTATAAATAACCTCATGAACAATTTCTCTCTCATTTTCATCTGGAATAACTACATCAATATTAAATTTTTCTTCTAAGATTTTTTTATAAAAATCTTGCTCCATAGTAAATTTAGTTCCAAGTAATCCAACCTTTTTCATTCCTTTTTGAATTATTTTTTCACCAGTTACTTCGGCTATATGTAAAACTTTTATTCCTACCTTATTTTCTATATCACTTGCCATTTTATGCATTGTATTTGTACATATTACAATAAAATCAGCACCGCTATTTTTAAGTTTTTCAGCAGTATTGACCATAATATTAGTTAATTCTTGCCATTTGTTTTGATGTTGTAATAATTCTATTTCTTGAAAATCCACTGAATACATTACACATTGTGCAGAATGAAGTCCTCCTAATTTTAATTTAGCAGTTTCGTTTATAATTCTGTAATATTCAAGTGATGATTCCCAACTCATTCCACCTATTAAACCAATTGTTTTCAAATTAATCCCTCCTTTATATATAAAATATGCTATTAACTTTAAGGGGTCTGGACAGTACAGTTCCGCAGGTATCATGGCTGTATTATCATCCGCAGTGCTGTTAAATAAAGCTGATGTCCCTTTTACACCATTACCACTCTCTGGCTTCATGATGAAATTTTCTGCGTAAATAAACCTACAAAACTACCCCCTAAGCCTATTTTAACTCGCCTTAAATTACGATTTGTTAATTTAATTAAAAAATAAAAAGCATTCATAAAATGAGTGTTTTTTTGTGCAGATGACCGGAATCGAACCTGCATGCCGTAAAGCGCTAGACCCTGATTCTAGTGCGTCTGCCAATTCCACCACATCTGCATGAATGGTGAGCCTTATGGCAATCAAATTTCTACAATGTTTTGTTTTGCTTAAACTAAATAAAGAAAACCCAAAGTTGAATTAGTATAATAAGTATATTATACACGTTTTGTCTAATCCAGGATTATTATATAACATAATCTGGACGTAAATTTAAAAAGATTTATAAAAAACTTAAAAATATTTAATATTAGGGGGTTCGGATTTGCGATTCTCGTGGCTATTATATATAGGGCTTAATTAAAAGGTGTTAATAGTGTAGATTTGCAGGGACACTAGATATATTAAGGAGGATTAACTAATGGCTAAATACAGACAGATTTATACAGAATTTTGGAGTGATAGCTTTGTGTTTGAACTTACACCAGAGGAAAAATACTTTTATTTATATCTTATTTCAAATACCAAAACAACGCAGTGTGGTATTTATGAAATATCAAAGAAATTTATAGCTACAGAAACTGGGTACAACAGAGATACTGTAGATAAGCTAATTAAAAGATTCTGTGAGTATAACAAAATCTTATACTGTGATGATACGAAAGAGATTATGCTGTTAAATTGGATGAAATACAACGTACCTAACAATATAAACGCTATTAAATGTGTTCATCACGAGTTATCCAGGGTTAAAAATAAAGAATTTCTTAAAATTTTATTTAAAAAATGTGATGTAGCTCAATTAGATGTAGCGAAAATTTTCGAGAACCTCATTATAGAGGAATCTTTTGATATTAATTTTACTGATGATAGAACTTCTGTAAATTGCTACTTAGAAAAAGTGGACAATCATCCCATAAATCTTACTTTAGAAAGAAGCTCTGATGTAATTCCCATGGAAAATATAGAAGACCAAGATAATAATGATTTTCTGAAAAAGGAAGAAATTCAGGAGCCACGTGAATTCATAATTAACAAGGATATTAGTAGGGGCTTACAAGGCCCTTATAAGGGGCTACCAAGTAATAGAATAAGAAGTAATAAAGAAGAATTAATAAATAAAGAACAAGAATTAAGGAATAAAGAAGAAGAAGCATTAACTAAAAAAGAAGCAATAGTCATAAAATATAGAAATAATTCTGCTGCTGCTGATGGTGAGGGCTTAAAAAGTGTACTTAAGGTATTTGAAGAAAACGTACATGCTATCACGCCTTTGGTGTATGAAAAAATATTAGATTTTGCAAAGCAGGTAAGTAGCAAAGTTATCATTATGGCTATTGATGAGGCTGTAGAATATAATGCTAAAACTATAAAGTACATCACTAAAGTACTCAATAGCTGGATAAGTAAAGGCATAAAAACTTCTGAGCAGGTAAAATTCTATCAAAAACAGTGGTCGAGTAAAAAGAGTGGCAGCTCAAGCCATAATGTGAAAAATGGTGGCTTCTGCGACTATGATCAAAGAACATATGATTTCGATCTTCTAGAAAAACAGCTATTAGGACAAGTATACTGATTAGTTATCTTCGGATATTCCCTTAATAACGAATTTTATATTCCAGAGATATGGGTTCAAAGAAATAGTATTAATTATATGGTGAAAGGTTTATTGGAAATGAATTTTCAGTTTTTGTTGTTAACAATATATCCAGCAATGTTATTGAAATTTTAGGATATATTGTTATAATAAAGTAATAGTTTGCTGGTTAATTCACTTGTTTATAGACATAAATAACTTATCAAAGGTGAATTTCAAATGATAATAAACTTGGAGGAATGAAATCATGAATGTAGATACCTATAAAAATTTACTGGATGAAGTGGGCTCAGGAAATAATGCAGTTATTATTACAATGTTGGATAACAAAAATTGTGGAAATAAACCATATCAGAACAAAACACTTTTTACAAAGGAAAGTCTGAATTCCCATAATCGAATATCTGATTTAGATGAATTACTTTACCAAAAGGCAAACTATGCAATAGAAACTGGAATTCTTCAGCTTGTTAAAATTAGTGAAAGTGAAGTTTATTTAATTGAACCATATTTTCCAGAACCACGCTTGATAGTTTTAGGTGGTGGACATATAGCTAAGCCCTTAGCTGAATTTGGTTCAAAAGCAGGTTTTTCAGTTACAGTTATCGATGACAGACCATCATTTGCTAATAGTGAACGATTTCCTACTGCTAAAAAAGTGATTTGTGAGAGTTTCGAGAACTGTTTCGACTTAATTAGTTTAAACAATTCGGCCTATGTTGTTATTGTAACTAGAGGTCATAGGCATGATATGGATTGTCTCAGACAAGTTTTAAAACATGATACTGCATATGTTGGAATGATTGGTTCAAAACGGCGAGTTAAAAGCGTCATGGAGCAAATGGTAAATGAAGGATATACTCAAGAGAAGTTAAACAAAGTCAATGCCCCTATAGGTCTTGAGATAGGAGCAGTAACACCAGAAGAGATAGCGTTTTCTATTATATCTCAGGTCATCAGTTATAGACGACTCGGTGATATAACCAATAGTATTAATAGGCATACGAAAAGTAATTGGCCGGAATTTGACAATGAAGTGTTGATGGAATTGTGCAAAGAAGAAAATTCTCCAAAGGCAATCATTACAATTATTTCTACGAAAGGTTCAGTTCCAAGAAATGCAGGAGCTAAAATGCTTGTATGGCCTTATGGTAAGATTTTAGGGAGTATCGGCGGAGGGTGTAGCGAAGGCACGATAATTAATGACGCCCGTAACTTACTCGGAAATGGTGGGTATCAAATTCAAAACATAGATATGACAGGCGCCATCGCTGAAGATGAAGGGATGGTATGTGGAGGAATCATGGAGGTAATAATAGAATCTTTTTAAACATCACGATAACGATTGCATTTATTTTTAGTTAAACAAAATATACTTGTCCATATCTAAAGTTTACAATTAAAATAATTACAAAAGCTATAAGTCTTAATCTTATTCTTGGTTTATTAGGCCTGTAAATAATTTTGTGTAAACAGAATAAAAAGCACTCTTTCTTGGCAATAATTGAGATAAGCTAATTATCAAAGATTGCAAGGAGGAGTATTTTTATGTCAAACATTTCGAAAGATATTTTAAGGGATTATATCAACGAGCAAAAGTTTACAAGTCCAAATGAGGTTTTAACTGCTATGAAAAGTATGTTTAGAGACGTTCTTCAGGAGACATTAGAAGCAGAAATGGATTCGCAACTTGGATATGATAAATATGATATATCCGAAAAGCGAACTCCAAACAGTAGAAATGGCTATTCTAAAAAAACTGTAAAATCTGAGTTGGGAGCAGTAGATCTTAATATACCTCGTGATAGAAATGGTGAATTTGACCCTAAAATATTGCCTAAGTATCAAATAATGAATCATGCCCTGTGCATAATAACATACCATTATTAACATCTAATCGTTCTATGTTATTACTCTCCTTCCAAGGTTTACAATGACTTGCTATAAATAATTCTTTTATTGTAAGATTACATATCGCACATACACATGAATTTTTTAATAACTTATTTTTAAATAGTCCTTGTCCAACTCTTATCTTAATTATTGCTTCTCTTTCTGTTTCATCCTTAAATTTATTAAGTAAATTATTAATACTGTCTATGTTATCTTTTTGCTCTTGTGATAAACCTTTATTGGTATTAATGTTATGCCTTTTATAATCTGTGGGGTATTCCGGATCATAAATTTTATCTATTTCGTCTAAAATAAGATTTATCTCATCATTAGTTTTAAAAACTAAATTTTTTCTGTTACAGAATTCTTCGTATAACTGATAGTTATTTTTCATATCACATAAATTTGAATAAGCTTTGCACCTTTTGTTATATCTCATCGCGACCTTTAAAAAGTCCTTATCGGTTAGACTCCCATTTCTGTCTTTTATATGTTTTATATAGAAGAACATACCAGATTCCTTTAATGAGTCTGCAGTTACATGTACTCCCAATGTCTGTTTTGCTGTAAGTCTTAATGTAGATGAAATTGTTTTTTTTTTTTTCTCTATAATCTGCTTTTAGGGACTCTTTTACATTATCGAAGACCCTTTCATAAGAAAGACTATCAGTAACCCTATAACCTTTAATTTTTGCCCACTTTATATATCTATCATAAGTACTCATGCCTTGATCACACGATGATTTTGATACAGTTTTAAATAGTTTAAGTAATGTTTCTTTTAATTGGTCATCTGTAAAATTGAAAAACTCATTTTTATTTTTAGGTTGTCTTTCGTACATAATAAGCTCATTTAAAAAATGTTTAGATTGAATTCTACTTGCTTCTTTATTAGAAGCATATTCTTCTTTAATAAAAGCTTGTTTATAAGCTATCACTATTTTTATCCCCCTAAATTAAATCTTTATTGTAATTATATACTTTAAAATGTAATTAATTCATATTAGGGTGATTAAGTACTATCAAACTGCTTGGAAATTTATGAAAGGTAAGTTAAAATAATAATACTAAATATTTATTATTGTATTATAAAGATATAAACCATGCATAAAAGTAGTGTATATTCTCAATTAGACACCTTTTATGCAGTTAAATAGAGCCTTATTGCATATGGAAAAAGTATGAATGAGGGTATATGCTAGATATAGGTACATAACAAATGACGTGAAATTATCCTTTCACTACATTGTGTTTTTTTGATACCTAATATATAACGTAATTTTTAATTTTTATTTATATATATAATTAGGTAAAAATAGTATAATTAGCTAAACATCTATGTCATAATCGTAAAATACTACGAACTAAATATTTTGGAGGAATACATTATGGATGGAATGGATTTAACTTTTAAGACAGAGCAAGGAAAATTTAATTATCGAGTAGGTGCAATTATTCTACATGATAACAAATTATTGATGGTCAAGAATAATAAAGCACCTTATTTTTACAGTGTTGGAGGAAGGGTTAAGCTACATGAATCAGCTGAAGAAGCCGTTGTACGAGAAGTGTATGAAGAAACTGGAATTTATATGAAAATAGAAAGGCTTGGATTTATACATGAGAACTTTTTCACTGAAGATGTTACAAAAGAAAGATTCCATGAACTGTCCTTTTTCTTTTATATGAAAGACATGGATTCCTTGAATACAATTTGCATGAGCTTTACAGAAGATGGAGCAAAAGAAGAATTACAATGGATTCCATTGGATAAAATTTCAGATGTATATCTTTATCCTGAGTTTTTCAAAGAAAAACTGCTTAATCCTGAGTTTTTCAAAGAAAAACTGCTTAATCCATTAGCAACAGTAGAACATATTTTAACTAAAGAGTGGTAATTATTTGAGCACAATGTGAAGTTGAATTGTACTACCATTTTCGAATATGTCGTCTTAAATGATGTCAATATTAAAACAGTTAATTGCATACATAAGAATAACAATGGGGCTATAAGGAAAGCAAATGACGTGAAAGTCATCTTTCACGTCATTTCTCTAAAGAACAAAAGGATGCTTTTCGTAAAATGGATATCACAAATCCTATAGTTGAGGATGGATATATTGGCATTGATACTCAAAAGGACAACATATTAATTTACTACTCCATTCAGATTTGATTGAAGTATTACCTTTATGTAGGGCATTCGCCTATTTCCAAATAGAATCACGAGGAATGATTTTCATAAGACATACATTGTCACCCATTTTTATACTTTTTAATAATTCTACAACGACTTCACATCCAAAAGCTTTTTCGAAAAGAACTTTACTATACCCTGCAGTGCATTGACACCATGTATCCGTATCTAATTTATTCACATCAGCAAGCATGGGACAAGGACAAAACGGAAATTGTAGATAGAGTTCCCCATCTGTGTAAGATAGTCCAGCTGCCTTTGCTTTATCTTGGTTTGCAAATTCTTCTAAATTAGACGATGATGCAACCAGTTCTTGCACTAACGCTAATTTTTCATCCATCCCATATCCACATTGACAGTTCATTCTAATCTGCTTAACGGTAGACCTATCAAAGTTGCTTTCTAGTCTGTTCATGGTGGATTTCACCCATGTCGCATTATCTTCTGATGAAGATAGCTCGTGTTCTCCATATACAATTTTTGTTGCCATTTTATCGTCATGCGCATTTTTTACGGCACCAAAAATTACTTGCTCTTGGATTTTTCTAATATCAAACATATTAAAACCTCATTTTCTCAATTTTTTTGTGAGTTGTCTTTTTACCATACTGCTTACATTATTAAATTGTAGGTGGTGGGGATAGGTACTGTATATCAAAGGTTAACTTTTGCATGAAAAACTCTCCTCCATATTAACAATTAATAGGAAGGATAACGGGTGGATTGTCACAAAATTTTTCCATCATAACTCCTCCTAATCTAGTGTTTTTTCTACTTGAATTGTACCATCCGAGCATTCAAAACTAAACCTTAAAGACAGTTAATAAAAAAAATGAGCCAATACAGTAATAAAACTGCATTGGCTCATTTTGAAAATTAAATACTATTTTTTTTGTTCCCTAATTATCCTTTGTATGCTTTTCAAGGATAAAAAATATTTTTTAGATAAATGTTGTGAATTATGACTCGCCAAATAGTCTTCATAAATATGAGTATTTCGTTATATAATTCTTGTCGGGTAGAGGTTTTGGCTCCCCATTCTTTTTTATTGCTTGGTTTTCTTGGAATATAGATAAACTCACCATCTACATATTCCTGAACCTTTTCGATCAAATTATTAGGGAGTATATACATTGCTTTGTTATAGCTCATCTTTGCCCTCCTAAAGGTTTTGTTTCTATTAGGAATAGCAAAGGCTATGTGTCTTAACTGCTCGTTGCAATAGCCTTTGCTATGCAACAATAACGATTGGATTAAACATACACTTTCAAACCTCCTTTTACAGGATCTTATAAATTATAATATCATACTTATATTACCACATCTGCCATCACTAGCTATTTACTAAAAAAAAAAATCTGCACCATTTATGGTACGGTTCAACTTAACTAATTCTAAATATAACTGAAATATATAGTTATATCACAATCTTTGAATATTACGTCTCAGATAATCTCATATCTAACGATGTGGGGTTTAATATATTTAGATTATATTAATATTCTGAAAGTAACTCAAATGTAATTGAGTTACTTTCACATTGATGCTATTGCCTAATCCTTTAAAATTTCAATTTGAATATAACATAACGTGTTGACTCTTTACTTTGAATGTATTACAAATCAGTCTTAATATAATAATAAGACTCCGCAGTCAAAGGCTGGTCACATCCGATTTTCTCCTTCATTCTTCATACGAAAACCTGATGTGGCACAAGTTCTTTCACTGCTCTAGGTCCCAAAGGAAGCTTTGGACAATGTGCGAGACGTTAATTAGTGAAAAGCTAATTAACCTAACTTTCATGGTTAGGGATAACTGATAATTGAGAAGTAGAATGAAGGGTGTATTTGTCAAGTGAAAACTCCCCCATATTCTAACCCAAAACTCCTCCACCAAAAATTGTAAAAAAAAATAATATTCCCTCCAAATTAATTATATAGTGAAGGGAAATTTTATTATTGTTTTGCGAGCCATTCTTTAGTTTCCTTTAATCTGTAGGAGTTACCATTCATATTTACTATATATGCCTTATGCGTAAGTCTATCGATCATTGCAGCGGTCATAATAGGGTCTTTAAATATCTCATTCCACCTTTCAAAGGATAAATTTGTGGTTACTATAGTTGATTTTCTACCTGCTCTTAATGATAAGTGACTAAATAAAAGTTCTGAACCTTCTTTATCATAAGAAATATATCCCAATTCATCAGCAATAATTAAATCATATTTATCAAATTTATTTTCAAATGCTCTTAATACTTTCTGAGAACGACTTTCTTTTAATTGGGTGATAAGCGATGATACCGTAATAAAAAGAACTTTATAGCCAGCTAAACAAGCTTTTATTCCAAGGCCAATACTCATGTGGGTCTTGCCTGTCCCAGGATTTCCAGCTAAAATTACATTTTGTCCTGTACTAATAAATTCAAGTGAACTTAACGTCTTTAATTTCTTTTTAGCATCAACTGGTAAATCTTCAACTACAAGATCTTCGATATATTTTTTATAAGGAAACTTTGCTATTCTAATTCTATTTTGTTTACTACTTTCACTTCTTAAAACAGATTCTTTTTCCAATAATTTGTAAAGAAATTCTTCATAGCTTATGTCATTAATGCAAGCATCTTTCGCACCCACCTCAAAGTTGTTTTTTATACCTGCAAGTTTAAGATCTATTGCTAATTCTTCAATATCTTTATATAATTTCTTCTTATTTATCATATTATAGCCACCTCATTATTAAAATCTTCCGTTGATATTGGTATTAAAGATTTATACACATCTAGTAAACCGTTAGGTTCAAATTCAACAGTTGAATTTAGTTGGATAACATTATTTTCGATAAAATTAGTATAATCTCTATTACAAATAGACTTTATTTTTTCGGTTGTTATATCCGTAGGATTTATTTTATTTAATAAATTTATTGCATTTAGGACCTTAGAGATATTACTTTTACCTATAAATAAAAGTAATTCTATAAAATCTTTCTCTTTTTTGTTATAATAGGTATCATAGATGTTTTGAATCCTAGGGTCTGCTTGTAGCATTGCAGTGCTTGAAGCTAATGATCCTGGCTTTCTTTTAAAGGTATTAAGATAATGTTCAAGCTTAATAGACCATTCATAAAATCCTAACTTCCTTTCATGGGAAGCTATTTTTTTACCCTCACTAAAGCAAACAATGTCATTGGAATATATTTTTATGAATATTCTTTTTCCAACATATATATCAGGTACAGAATACCGACAGGTATTCACTGAGAATGTCGAATATTTATCCACTCTAGGTTCTTCTATCCTAGCAGTGTCAAGTTTTGCAATATAAGGCCCCATATGTTGTCTTTCCTCATTAAGAATTTCTTTTGCAGTCTTCATATTTTTTATTTTATGTGGTTGGCTATTCAATTTATCGCATGTTTCCATCAGATATTTATTAGCTTCTTCTAATGATTTAAAACTATCATTTTTACAAAAAGACTTACGTCGTACTACCTCTACACTTCGCTCGACATGACCTTTTTCATTTCCAGCTCGAGTATTGCAAAACCTAAAATCAAAGCCATAATACATGGACATTTTAAGCAATGCATCCGTAGGTTCTTTCTCAGTAGGTCCTACAAATTTTTTAACTGCAACTCTCATGTTATCATAAACGATTGTTCTATATACTTGTCCTATATGTTCAAAAAACAAAGCATGAGCTTCTTGAAAACACTCTGAATTTTGTTTAGCAAATAACTGTGCATATCTATAATTCCCTTTTGCAGATGTAAATACAGCCATTTGAAATGTTCTATCCACAGCATTAATAGTTAACTTTACTTCCCCCCAATCAAATTCACAAATATCCCCAAGCTCATATTCTGATTTTATAAATGCCTCGGCTCCATTCTCAAGTAATTTATTTATATAGTTACTCACAGTTGGATAACTTATATCGTAATCGTCTTCTTTTAACGCTTCATATATATCAATTTTCTTTTTTTGCTGCTTATGCCTCCCGGCATGCCGTTTTTGCTGGTTTTCTTCAATATACCCCTTTATCTTATTTATAATTTCATCGGTTAATTTTTTCTTTTTTCTATTTATGCAATTGTATTTAGGTTTCTCAACAATACTGTCCTGAAGTTCTCTTATATCATCAATTCCTCCATTAAAATTCAAAATTTCTTGTCTTGCCACTTCGTATTCTTTAACATATTTACTAATGGTTTTTCTATCAATTCCAGTCTCTCTAGCTATGGACCTTTGAGACTTTCCGTTTAGATGTGCCGATATTATGATGTGTTGTTTTTCACTCAATTTAATCATCTCCATTTCCCCCTCTTATGATGCCTCTCATAAGAAAGTTTACTGTAAGGTGGGGGATATTTCAATTAGAATTGTGGGGTAGTTTTAGATTAACATATACAAAGGGGTAACATCCTGAAATGCTTCCTTTGATACTCCGAATAGCTTTAGATTGATTAAGCAATCTATGGTTATAAGCTCGGTAAAGTCGGCTGAGATTATACCCTAACATTAAGTTGAGGAAAAGCGAACTAGAGGTAGTCGAGTATAAGATAGGTCGGAAGTCCAAAAAAATTACCTATGGTGAGAATGTAAGAAATTACTGACGAAATTCCGAAAGTAAGGGTCTAAACAAGGAATAACTAGAAATGGTTATGACAACTAAGTTTGTCATATGAGGAGATTAGTAAACATGTTGTCTATGAAAATCTCTATACTGTTACAGGCAGTATCAATCATATAGGCTCAGAGGAAACACTTAAGGGTAAAATGCGTATAAAATTATCGGAACGTCGTAAGCCAGTAATATTGAGGTATTAATGCAAATGAGATAGTAGTAAGGAAATTCATAAGATATAACTTACTTTAATACTGGTGAAAGTAGAGCCACAGTATTGATGAAGCTATGATAATAAGTAGTGGAGAGATAGGCTCAAGTCAAGATGTTATTAGAAATGTTAATAGAATTAGAATGTTGTAAGGTTCGAGTAAGACTAAGGTGCGACTTGTTGCTAGACAAAAGTAAGCGTGGGTTTACTACAAAACTAGCCTAATCAGCCAATTAAAACTTGGAAATTAGAACTGTTATTACGATAGGTAGAATGATAGGGTAACGCCTTGAAATGCCTTCACAAAGGTATACGAATAGCGTTTAGCTAAATAAATAGTAAAATGTTATAAGCTCGTTAAAATGCTTGAGAGCTACCGTAAGTAGAAGAAAAATAATCCCTACACGAAATGCGAACCAGAGGTGGTCGAGTAGTGATAGAGCCAGTGTCTATAAAATATCTATGGTTAGGATGTTCCATAAGGAACTGACGAAATCGGGAAGGTAAGGGTCTTAACTTACGATACTTAGAAATGAGTATAACACATAAGTGTAGTAAGTGTGGATAAGTAAAACTTTTAGTTATGAAAGTCCATATAATGTTATAGGCATTATCAAGCTTACAGGCTCATACCGATTACCTAAGGATATATGTAAAGATAGTAATAATGGAACAAGGGAAACTTGGAATACGGAGGTTTTACTACCAATGAAGTAGTGATAAGGAAAACGTAAGTATAACTTATCTTAATCCAAGCGAAAGTGGTGGCATAAAGCAAAGATGAATATTGTAATGATGTTCTAGCAATAGCCACTAGACAAAATGTTGATTAAAAATTAAATACTGAATAATTTCAAGGTTCGAGTAAGAAGAAGAGATATGAAACCGAAATTGTGCAAACAAAGGAGGAAGTAATAGACTTGAAGGAAAGCTTAAAATTAGAGAAAAAGCAAAAACTAAGAAATAATGAATATTACGCAATGCAACCAATACTTGACGAATTGTATAAGAAAGCTTGTAGTAAAAATAAATTTACAAACTTGATGCAGTATATAACGTCTAAAGAAAATATTTTACTAGCATATAGAAATATTAAGAAAAATAAAGGTTCAGCAACAGTTGGAACGGATAAACTTAATATAGATTTCTTTAAGGAAATGGATAATGATGAATTTGTGAAATATATACAAAATAAATTCAAAAATTATTTTCCCAAAAGTGTTCGCAGAGTAGATATTCCAAAACCAAATGGTAAAACTAGACCTCTAGGAATACCATGTATAGATGATAGAATAATGCAACAATGTATTAAACAAATAATTGAACCAATATGTGAAGCTAAATTTCACAAACATAGTTATGGTTTTAGACCGAATAGGTCAACAGAACATGCTATTGCAAGATGTATGAGTTTAATGAATCAAGCTAAATTACACTACGTTGTAGATGTAGATGTAAAAGGCTTCTTTGATAACGTAAACCATAGTAAACTAAAAAAGCAACTATGGAATATGGGAATACAAGATAAAAACCTCATAAGCATCATTGGTAAAATTCTTAAATCAGAAATACAAGGAATTGGAATACCGACAAAAGGAACGCCTCAAGGGGGCATAATTAGTCCATTATTAGCCAATGTGGTATTAAATGAACTTGATTGGTGGATAAGTTCTCAATGGGAAACATTTGTGACAAAACATAAATACTCTAAACCTGAACACAGATATAATGCCCAAAAGAAAACTAATTTAAAAGAAATTTGGTTCGTAAGATATGCAGATGATTTTAAAATATTTTGCAGAGATGCTAAAACTGCTCAAAAAATCTATAATGCTACAAGAAAATGGTTAGAAGAAAGATTAGGGTTAGAAATTAGTCCTGATAAATCTAAGATAACTAATCTAAGAAAGAATTATACAGAGTTTTTAGGTTTTAAACTAATGGTTAAACCTAAAAAGAATAAGTATGTATGTCAAAGTAGAATGTGTGATAAATCTGTTCAAAAGACTATTAATAAGTTAAAAGAACAAATTAAAATAGCACAAAAAAAATGTATTGCAAAAGAAATATCAAAGTTAAACTCCATAATATTAGGAAGTCACAACTACTACAGGTGTGCTACCAATGTTGTAAAGAATTTTGGTTACATTAACTTCTTAGTTACAAAAACCTTAGAAATACGATTAAGGAATTATATATCGGATAAACCGAAACTTTCGGAAACCTATAAACGGTTATACGGTCAATATAAAGGTAAAATAAGAACGATACAAGGAATGACTATATTTCCAATCTATGGTTGTAGAACTAAAGTCGCATTATGTTTTAATCAAGTGAAATGCAATTATACTGAAAAAGGAAGAAAGGCAATCCATGTACAACTTAAAGGTAGTAGCATTAAACTAATAAAATACTATTTGAGCACTGTACACGAAAGTCAGACAACTGAATTGAGTGATAATAGTATTTCACTTATAGCAGGACAACAAGGCATGTGTTACGTTACTGGTGAGCCACTAGAAATTGGAAATATGGAATGTCACCACAAGATGCCTAAACAATTAGGCGGAATGGATGAATATAAAAATCTTGTATGGTTAAAAATGAGTGCACATAAATTAATACATTGCACACTACCCACAACTATTGAAAAATATCTAGGTTTATTGTCCCTTGATGAAAAAGGGTTAAAGCGAATTAATTCTCTAAGAAAGCAAGTAGGAAATTCAGTTATTTAATTAAATAAAAACAAATTGTTGGAACGCCGTATGAGCTGGAAACTCTCACGTACGGTGTGAGGTGGGGGAAAAGTTGGAGATAACTTCAAAGATTTACCTATCACTATAGAAATACGAAATCGTAAGGAGAAGTAGTATTGACTTACACGACACAGGATAAGAAAATTAAGAAGAAACAAAAACTAAGAAACAATGAGTATTATAACACTCAAAAAATGCAAGACAAACTTTATGAAGAAAGTTGCAAAGGAAGAACATTCAAGAGATTAATGCCTTTAATTTGTGCAGAAGAAAATATACTTCTTGCATATAGGAATATTAAACAAAATACTGGAAGCAATACAGAAGGCACAGATGGTATGACTATTAGAAATATAGAAAATTTACCGTCTCAACTTGTAGTGAATACAGTTAAAGCGATGCTTAGTGATTTTAACCCTGGTACAGTTAGAAGAGTTTTTATTCCTAAGTCCAATGGAAATTTACGACCACTAGGAATACCTACTATGTGGGACAGACTGCTACAACAGTCAATAAAGCAAGTACTTGAACCCATTTGTGAAGCAAAATTTCATAAGCATAGTTATGGATTTAGACCAAACAGAAGTACCAAACATGCTATAGCTAAATCCATGTTATTTATCCACTTCAACAAACTACACTATGTGGTTGATATAGACATTAAAGGATTTTTTGGTGCGACAAGAAGTGACTTCTTCCGCAATTGTCAGTGGATATAGTTAATCCTATATCCTATCCTAGTTGAAAGGATATCCCTATCTGAAACTGCAAGGGAAGTAATTCCTTTGTGGGTTGCATGAGGAAATACCTAATCAATGTCTAGTATCCGAGACAAAGTTGGTTAAGGGAAGAATGGTATGGTTAATGCAAATGAATTCTGTATAAAGTGTCGAAACCTTTGACAATAGTTGGGATATATTTGCTATTGATGTAGATAGGAAAATATGTATCGAAGTGCATATAGGCATCAACCCATATATCTACCGGCATATAAGGAAGACCTAACCCATTCGTGTCTGACAGAAGTCAAACTTGGTAAGCCCAATGTGGTCCATAAAAATGGTAAGCCTTCCGCAAGGAAAGCCTAATTTCCACAGTGGGTAAAGGATGTTGAAATAAGCAAATGCCCTTAAGTCGAAAGACAACAGGAAAGGAAATAACTGGAGGGATAGTGATTTTTTTTTCACACTCGAAAGAGAGCTGAATTTCTAAACAGGTATGCAACATGATATAAAGCGTAAAGTAATGTCCAAAAGGGAGGTAACAGTCGATGAATGCTTCTAAACAGAAGTCCGCATTATCTAACACTAATAATCAATGGCAACAGTTTGACTGGAAATCCATTGAAAAATATGTAGGGAAATTACAACAACGAATATATCATGCCGAAAAACTTGGACAAAAAAGAAAAGTAAGAGACTTACAAAGGTTACTTATTCACAGTCAAGGTGCTTTGTTACTATCAATTAAACGAGTTACTCAATCTAATAAAGGAAAAAAAACAGCTGGTGTGGATGGATTTGTAGCATTGAATTCAAAAGCAAGATATAACCTCTATGTAAAAATGCAAAAAATGAGTATATATTTACACAAACCTAAACCAGCATATCGAGTTTACATAAAGAAAAAAAATGGCAAGTTACGACCTTTAGGTATTCCCACAATCATTGATAGAGTATATCAAAATATTGTTAAAATATCATTAGAACCTCAATGGGAAGTTCGTTTTGAACCCACTATGTATGGATTTAGACCTCAAAGAAGTTGTCAAGACGCCATCCTGAGAATTTATCTTTCCTTGGCGAGGAAAAAGAGACAATGGATATTTGAGGGTGATTTTAAGAACTGTTTTGGAACGTTAAATCATGACTACATCATGGAACAAATAGGAACATTTCCAGCTAATGAAATCATTTATAACTGGCTGAAAGCAGGCTATGTTGATAACAATATTTTCAATGAAACAGATAATGGAACACCTCAAGGCTCGATTGCGTCACCGTTACTTGCTAATATTGCACTTAATGGAATGGGAAAGGCTCTTGGCGTCAAGTACAAAACAACACAGACTGCTACCGGCGTTATTAAGTATGAAAATAGAGGGAAATATACACTATCTGTTTATGCTGATGATTTTGTAATTATGTGCTATACAAAAGAAGATGCAGAAAATGTATATAATTCATTATCCGGTTACTTAAATGCAAGAGGTTTAGAACTTGCAGAAGAAAAAACGAAAATAACAAATGTGGCAGAGGGATTTGACTTTTTAGGCTTTAATATTAGAACATATAAAAACGGAAATAAAACCAAACTCCTAATTAAACCATCCCAAAAGAGTATTAAAACTCTAAAAAGTAAAATATCAGATAAATTTAAAGAGTGTACTGGAAATAATGTAGGAGATTTAATTAGAAAGCTTAATCCTGTTGTTATAGGAACAGCCAATTATTGGAATACACAAGTAGCTAAAGAAATCTTTGGCGATATAGATAATTATCTATGGATAAAAACCAGACGATTCCTTAATAGGTTGCATCCAAAGAAAAGTAATAAATGGAAAAAGAGTCAATATTTCAAACCGGATATAGCAGGACAAAGTAAGGATAAATGGATACTTACAGACCCGATTACAGGCAGACAGTTAACTAAAATGAAGTGGACGCCGATTGTCAGACATGTACTTATAAAGCATGACTTTACTCCTTTTGATGAAAGACTTAATGATTATTTTCAAAAGAGAAAGACTAAAGAATTCGATAAAAATAATATTAAATCGAGACAAAAATTAGCTAAAAAACAGAAATACTTATGCCCTTTATGTAAAAAAGATATTACAAATGGAAAAGAAATCCTGGTAACTCACTATAAAATACCTAAAATATTTGGTGGTACTAATGAATATAAAAATATACAACTGGTACACAAAAGCTGTGATGAAGAGTATAGTAATTACTTTTCTAGCACATTAACAGAACCAAATAAAAAGCAAATATTTGACTGCCACAAAAGTATACTGAATAAGAAACTTGCAGGAATAATTTGAACAGAAGTCTCGGATGAAAGCATGCTCGAGCCGTATATATGGAAACATATAAGTACGGTTCCAAGGGGAGTAGGGAGCAGTAATGCTCCACTCTTACCCGACACAATGTTAATCATGGTAAGTTGCTGAAGCAAATGTGGTACCTAGGAATACGGGACAAACAGCTGATCAGTGTAATTTCAAAAATGTTAAAAGGGCAAATTGAAGGTGAAGAACCCCCAACCAAGGGAACACCTCAAGGGGGCATCTTGTCCCCACTTTTATCTAATATTGTACTAAACGAGTTAGATTGGTGGGTTAGTAGTCAGTGGGAAAATATGAAAACTACCTCCGAATATAAATCATACAAAATTAGAGAAGGCAAAAAGGTATATGACCAAACAAATAAAATTGTAGCATTAAAGAAAATCGCTCTTAAAGAATGTTACATTGTGAGGTAGGCTGATGACTTTAAAGTCTTCTGTAGAGATTATAAATCAGCCCAAAGGGTTTTTATTGCTGTAAAGCAGTGGCTAAAAGAAAGATTAGGTCTTGATATAAGTCCTGAAAAATCTAAAGTTACCAATCTCAGAAAGAATTACACTGAATTTCTAGGAATTAAACTAAAAGCAACACCTAAAAAGAATAAGTGTGTCTGCAAATCTCATATGACTAATAAAGCAATAAATGAAACTATCAAAAATTTTAAAGATAGTATCACGAGAATTCAACAAAATTCTAGCATTGAGCAGGTTAATAAATTTAACAGCCAAATATTAGGAAAGCATATTTATTATAATATGGCAACTCATATAAGTGAAGATTTTAGTAAAATTAGTTTCTTAGTCACAAAAATCCTATACAACAGATTGCACAAACTAAGTAAATTTGAAGGTGTAAAAGGCAAAACCTATATGAGATATTATGGGAATTATAACCTTAAAACATATTTTATTAGGGGCAGACCTATCTTCCCTATTGCAGGTATCAAAACAAATCCTACTATGAGTTTTAACCAAGATACCTGTAACTATACTGAACAAGGAAGATTAAAAATACACAAAAATCAAAAATGTGTTAATGCAGAAATATTGAGATATCTTATGATAAATCCAGTAAGAGGACAATCGGTAGAATACAATGACAACAGACAAAGTTTATACACTGCCCAGAAAGGTTGCTGTGGAGTTACAGGGAAACCTTTAAAAATTCATAGTATGGAATGTCATCATAAAATACCTAAAGAAAAGGGAGGAACAGATGACTATAGCAACCTAATATTGCTGAATCATCACGTACATAAACTTGTTCATGTAGTTGTAGAAAACACAATTAATAAATATATAGTAAATCTCAATCTTGATGAAAAGGCTCTTAATAAGATTAATTCACTTAGACAGAAAGTCGGAAATTCTAAAGTTCTACTAACTAAGTAAAATAAATTAAAATTCTTGATGGAACGCCGTATGAAGTGAAAGTTTCACGTACGGTGTGGACTGGGGAAAAGGTAGCGATAATTTCAAAGCCTTACCTATCAGTATCTTACTCACTGCCCAGAAGTAAATTAATCTATTAAAGTACCTAATCATTAATTTTTCTATTTAGTCTTAGTAGCAGTCAGTAAACTAGTCCAAAGCAAATGAAATATTCCCCCTTCCCCCAAGGGTAACAAGCCCTACTGCAATGCAGCAGGACTTGTTTTTGTCTTCAAAATACTAATATTTAAAAAAATCTACATGTTTTAAAGGTAAAACCTCGCGACCCTCGGGTGAAAAATGGACAGGTTTTTCACCTCAGATTAACATATCAGTAACTTTTGTTTCATGAATTTAGAGTTTCAATAAAACAAATTTATAATAGAGGTCAAAAAACTCGTCCATTTTTCACGGCAAATAGACAGGCCTACCCGCCACTTCGTCCCTCAGTAGCTAGGCTCGTCCATTTGCCAGCATCCTACAAGTTTTAAAAAAGTAATTAGTTATCATGTTTTCCTTCTTGGATATCGAAATATTATTATAGTAAATAGATTTTATAAAACTTTATTATAATAATTATTATATTTTATATCTACTATAGTTACTAGTAGTATAGAGATTTCGGAAGGATAAGTTATTTTTTGGACATAGAAGATAGAGAAGCGTTTTACATATCAAGACTCAAACCTAATATAGCAGTATATATAGAAAATAAGGATATAGAGTACTATAAGAATGGCGCTCCTAAAAAATCAAGCCTTTTAAAAAGAATCTATATTTCTGACATAATGAAACAGATGGCCGAGGGGGACCGTTATGAAATTAAGGATGTCTATGTAGGCAAGGAAAAGACGCTAAAAACAAGGCTTATTTTATATAAACTAACAAATGATCAATTGAAAAAAAGAACAGAAAAATCTGTGAAGAATGCTAAAAAAAAGGGTATAGAAAAAAGTAATAATACGATTGAATTATTAGGTATATCTATTTATATAACGAATATTAAGGAAGAAGTTTTAAGTTCAAAGCAGGTTCATGAGTTTTACAGTTTAAGATGGCAGATCGAAATAATATTTAAAACGTGGAAATCCATATTTAGTATACAGGTTGTAAAGTTAGTTAAAATAGAACGGTTTCAATGTCAGCTTTATGGAAAACTTATTTTGCTACTAATAAGCTCTGCTGTAATGTTTAAAATGAGGACTTTAGCTTTAGAAAATAAAGGCCTTGAAGCCAGTGAAATTAAAACTTGTGAAATAGTTCATGAATATATTGATAGTCTATATTTTGAGCTTATCAAATTCCCTAATAAAGTTCTCGATACCTTAAAATTAATATTTGAAAATGTAGTTAGGAATGGTCTGAAATCTCATAAAAAGGATAAGAAAACTGTTTTTGATATTCTTGGAGTTTGTTATAAATTAACATCATCGCAGGCTAAAGTTGCAGCATAAAACAACTTGATAAAATTGTAAAAGCCCCACTATATACGTGGCTTTTTTTGGTGTACCCTAAAATTGTTTGAATACTATTGTACACTTAAAATTTACCATTAAAATTTATCAAAATAAATTTCGATGGTAAAATATAGTATTTAATAATGACTTACTAATATTCAATATGGCTTAGCTTGATGGCTATGGTGCCATACCCCTATATGAGACTATTATAAGCAATTTAAGAAAAAACAGTTACCTATTTCAATTAAATTGAATTTATGGTAACTGTTTTTCTTTAATGGGACTTTTGCACAAATCGCGAGCACTACCCCTACAGGGTCACGAAAACCACATTTTTATATTGAATTATACGGTTTAATGGTATATTATATTAAATAAGGAATAATTTTTATATTTAATATAATAAAAAGGAGTGAATATTAATATGCATAAAAAACTAATTTCATTATGTTTGATTTGTAGCTTACTTGGGAGTAGCGCTACTGTTTTTGCAGCGACAAATAGTAATTATACAGTGAATGTATCTTCAATAAATGCCACTACTGTAACTAAATCTACTACTGCAACACAAAATGAGGCAATTAAAACTCAAATGAAAATTAATGAGACAATTGCTAATAAGGCACTTGCTAATAAAGGAAATGCTAAAGATATAATTGATAATGGCTCTGTCAGGAATACAAGGAGTGTCCCATCAGCAGCTGCTAAAAAGGCTGTTAAAGCAGCTGCAAAATGGATGAAAGCTAATAAGGCTAAAGTTATTAAAGCTATCCCTGCTCCATTAAAAAAGTATGTTACTTTTGATGCATTAACTAAAGCTATTGATGCTTATACCAATTATTCCGATTCAATTCATAATTTCTTAACGAGTGTTGTTGACAAGATGTTACCTGAATGGGCAGAAATTTCAATACCTGGAATTGTAGCTTTACTCGAGTTACTTTTACCATTTTAATAAAATCACACTAGAATCTCATATTTGGACAAGCTTAATAGTGTCGAGTTTTTAATATGATATGAACTGCTTGTAGTTCATATCATATTAAAAAAATATAAAAGAGTAAAACTTATTGATTTAGGTTTTGCTCTTTTATATTTTTTGTGTTGACAATACAATATGTTTATATTATCATGAAGCTAACTTCACGTCAAGTAAGCTTCATATTGTGGAAAGAAGGTGGATTGTTGAAAAATAAAATTAAAGAATTACGAATAAAAAAAAATATGACACAGCAACAATTGGCTGACTTGGTTTTCGTTTCAAATAGAACTATTATATCTCTTGAAAAAGAGCAGTATAATCCATCTATTATGTTGGCATATAAAATTGCACTTGTTTTTAATACTACCATAGAAAAATTATATGATTTGGAGGGGAATTTAAAAAATGAAAAAAAAGATATATAATAAAAAAGGTTTTTGGAGTGGTGTTTCTTTTATTTTATTAGCAGTTGGCTATATTATAATCTTGATAAATAATTGGGATAATATGAATTCAATAAGAAATGGTAAAAGTATTTTATTCACTATTATTTGTGCGTTAATTGGTATTGTGCGAATATATAGAGGAATAGATAGTAAGTGTGCAAAAGATGATCATCAGGACGATGATGAAAGAAAAAAACTGGTTATACTCAAAACTGAAAGTAGCACTTATAAAATTACATTTAATATTAGTATTGTCTTAACTTTATTATTAGCAGTTGCCATAGGAGTTACTAAAAATAATGATTTATCAGGTGTTTTTGTAGGAGTAGCAATTATGCCAACTATTATGATTATTTCTTATATGTTTGCTAATTATTATCATAATAAACGCAATTAAATCATAATAAATATACCAATGAAAATACAACTAATTTATTAGTTGTCAGGGTTTGGCACATTCAGTTATACGATAGCATTTTAAATTATGAATAACTTAATTTTGAATGTTACTTAATACTAATATTTGATATTGTTATGTAATATATTACTTTTAAGTACACCTAGATGCCGTTACTGCCTCATACTAACATACCGTTTCCGGAGGATAGGCAAAAACTCCCAAGATGTTATATTGAACCAAAAAAGCCACAGTAAAAATAGAGGCCGCTGAAAAAAGCACTCTTTATTTAGTAGAGTTTTCAAGCTTGAATAGAAAAAGCATGAGATATCCATATTTGGGATATCTCATGCTTTTTATTTTATAATTAAGTTTTAAAAGCCCTATTTCATGCTTTTCAACTTAATTATTCTCTTTAGATTCACAGTGAAGATTGATAATGCACCTTGCATTTGCATGCTAATTAAGCCTGACGATATTGCTACATCATAGCTATGTTGGTGCTTAAGTTCACTGTTTTTAGCCTCTATCATATAACGTTCCCTAGCTCGTTTTTTAAAATATTCACTTTTTTCGAACTCTATTTGATCTTTGTGAGTATTTGACTTTATTGAAACTGAATAAGTTTTAGATTTAGCGCCTTCTTTATAACACCCATCTTTATGAACACAATTTTTACACTTTTCTACATTAAAATAGTAGGTTAGCACTTGATTTTTACCAACATTCTTCTTTCCCTGTTTTGCTTTTTTAATAGCCATATGACCTGCCGGACATACAAATAAACCAGCATCTTTATTAAACTCAAATTCATCTTCTTTTTTTCGCATTCCTTGTGAAATTACAGGATTTAGTCTTGAAATTAATGCAATTTTATTTTCTTTTGTATATTCTAGGTTTTTCTTTTCAGAATAAGCTGTATCTCCAATTACTTCATTTACATCTATACCAGCCTCACGGCTTTTTTCTATTAAGGTTATGAGCTCCTTTCCATCACTTTTTTCGCCAGTTGTAATAACAGCTGCTGTAATTAAACGTTCTTCACTCATAGCAAGGTGTGATTTATATCCAAAAAAAGAACTATCCTCAGTTTTATGCCCCACTTTTGCATCCTCATCTTTTGATATTTTTAGATTTTCTAAGTCATCATTAATAGCTTCCATTAAGTAGTTTAATTTAGTTTTCACAGCTGGATTTGCTGCAGTTTCTGGCTTCTCGTTTATGGTATCAATTAATAATTTGCAGTACTCAAGAATATCTTCAAGTACTCCAGTTGTAACTTTATTAGGTAACTCTTCTTTAATACCAGGATGTACTCCGTACAATGTTTTTCTTAAGTTTTTTGCACGTTTCAATAATTCCTCGCTTGCTGACTTTTGGTTATAACGTGACTTGGTATGCGTAGCATCAACTATTATTGCTTTACTTTTTAAAACTCCCTCTTTTATAGCAAGTTCTACAGTCTTGTTTATTAATAAATCCAATAAATTCATGTCTTTAAGGCGAAGCTTTCTAAATTTAGTTAGTGTACTTGAGTTTATTAAATTTGTTTCTTCTGGGGCTAAATTTAGAAAATATTTAAAGGACATGTCATAAAGAGTTCTTTCAACAACATCTTCATCAGACAATTCATATATTACTTTCAAAAGTAAATATTTAAATAGCATTATGGGGTTAATAGCACCTCTACCCATAGATGAACTATAGTTAATCATCAATTCGTCATAAACAAATGAAAAGTCAACAAGGTCATTAATTTGCTTTAAAATGTTATCTTTCGGAATAATTAACGAATATAAGCTATGGTATGTATTTATTTTTATTTCCAATTGTCCTTTTAGCATAATAGTTTAGCCCCTTTTATTTTATTCTACTATACTAATTCGACATATCTTTTAAAATTCCTTTTTGTTTTTTAGTCTTTTATATAAAAAAATCGCCATCTTTAATTAGATGACGATTTTTCATATAGTTTTTCAGTGGCCTCTAAAAATACTGTGGCTTTTTTGGTAATCTGCAATGAATGTATTATTATACTGGTCTACGTTCTAATACTTTTATTTTGATTTCATGTTTCCCAGTAACTTCTTCAAGTACCTCAACAATTTCTTTAACCTGTTTTACATCACTCGAAACATTTTTTATCGCTGTTTCTGATATATCCATTTTCTCCAATATGGGGTAGTGCTCGCAAAACGCGGATTTTATACGTTAAGACAGTTATTACCAAAAAAACTTTTATCAAAACATTCTGAGTTAGAATTAATACCTAATAGTTCTAACTCGAAAAAATATATAACATCAGTGTAGATTATTGATATATCTAGGGTTTAATCACTAAATGATAAGCTCTTATTTTTTTTACTCAAAACAAGTTAGTTAAAGTTCAGTTATAGTATTGATAATGCTAACTAAAACAGTAAGAAAAACATTAAATTAACACGAGTATATTTAATATTCTCTCTGAATTTATCGCCATTTTGGTAATATGTGTCTTAACGTGGTAAATTTACGCTTAGCGATATAAGAAAATGTATAAAATCTTAATGTCATAACTTAACAGTATTGACACCTATAAAACGCTTACGTATAATCAAAGGATTGGACGGTGTCAAAACTTACAGTCAAAACGATATGATATAAAGGAGTTATGAATTGTGATACTAGGTTATGTAAGGGTAAGTACAAAAAAACAATTAAAAGAAGGTCATTCCATAGAGGTCCAGACGAGGGATATACTAGATAGATATAATGGTGCGGAAATAAGAGTAGAACAGTACACAGGTACTACAACTGATAGACCTATATTCAATAAATTGATAGAGGATTTAAAACAGGGGGATACCTTAGTAGTTACTAAACTAGACAGATTGGCTAGAAATACTGTAGAAGGCATTAGCATAGTTCAAGATCTATTTAATAAAGGAATATCTGTCCATGTAATTAATATTGGACTGCTAGAGAATACAAGTATGGGTAAATTTTTTTTAACTACACTATTAGCAGTTGCCGAGATGGAGCGTTACACAATTATTGAACGTACCCAAACAGGCAAAGCAATTGCAAAAACTAAAGAAGGTTTTAAAGAAGGTAGACCTAAGATATATACATCAAAACAAATAAATAATGCGATTGAGATGCTAAAAAACAATTCATATACAGAAGTTGCAGCGATAACTAGAATAAGTAAGTCAACACTAATTCGAGAAGTTAGGAAAAGAAAGGTTAAATAAGTACATTGTGTAATATTGGAGATTTTAAATTCGAAAAATATGGATATCATTATTTTCGGTTCTTATACCGGTTTTCTGTTCCGTTACTACACAACCCCCGAGTATACAAAGGTCAAGGCAAAATCATATTATACCTTAAATTGGATATAAACAAAATTAAAAACACTCAACATAATAAGTAAACAACAAATGCCGTGAAATAATAAAATTTCACGGCATTTGTTGTTTATGCACATCTAGCCTATAGGCTCAATGTGAAAGTAACACAATTACATTTGTGTTACTTTCGCTAATCCAATCCATTTTACAAATTTGATTTTATCTTATTACAAATTTAAAAATTGAAACCCCAAAAGCAAGTATCGCAGCAAATAAACTAACTTTAGCAACCTCTTTATTTTTCTTCCAATTCTGAATGACTTGAATTAACATTGACACACCCACCAATGGCACAAATACATCTGTTTGTGTTTTACTCCAACTACCTCTCACTTTTCCCATTGTACCTCCAATACGATTAATTATTATTTTATTATCTAAAACGCAATAATCTACAAGTTCATCATAAAATATATATTTAACTATAACATAATTACCATAAATTAAATATATTTACAATTTAAAAAATCAGTAGTAAGCCTCAATGTGAAAGTAACTCAATTGGTATTGTGTTACTTTCAGAATATCAATATACACTTAATAAATTAACCCCATATCATTAGATATGGGGTTAGTTGAGACGAAATATTTGAAAAATATGTATTACTAAAACTCCAACATATCATTTTTATCAAATGTAAAATTAGGTCCCCATGCAACTTCCCAATGGTATCCGTCAGGATCAGAAAAATAGGCATGATATCCTCCCCAAAATACATCCTGTGGCTCTTTTTCGATTTTCGCTCCTGACCTTCTTGCCAGTTCAATGACCTCACATACTTCTTCCTTGCTTTTAGCAGTATATGCAACTGCATTCAGTACCACAACAACTAAAACTACTCATTTCTGGAATTCTCATCTTTTATTTTTTTATCTTTTTCTTTTTTGGTTTTGGTTCGGGTAATTCCTCATACATAGTTACTACCATTTGTTTTAATATCTCACTATTATCGGCAATATCTACATGCAACATTGGCTTTGCTCCATCGTATGGACTTTCTGAAATGCTATCAGGCATATAATGTTTAATTGCTTTAGTAATTTTTTCCATAAAGCCTGTTCCGTAGATTCCACCAAATATTCTACCTTTATAATAAAACAAGTAACCACCCATCATAGGTATAGATTTTATATCTTCCAATCCTTCTAATTGATCCATTAGGGGGTAGTGCTCGCAATTTGTGCAAAAGTCCCATTAAGGAAAAACAGTTACCATAAATTCAAGTTAATGTAAAACTCAATGCTAAATAAGGCTTTTTAATATGTTCGAAGATATATTTCACATAAAAACATTAAGTTGTATTAATTGTAAAATACTGATAGTATATACTTGTAATGTCAACAAAAATATTTTTGAAAGGATGGATTTATATGTGTTCAAAAAAATTAAAAATATTTCTTACCTCGTTAGTTTTATCGGGAGGATTAATAGTAAATAATTTAAGCACAACAGTATTAGCACTGGATTTAAATAACCCTAGTTGTAATTCTTATGAAAATGGGAATGATAAAAAAACTTCTTCTTATGAAGAAATGATGTTAGAAGTTGCAAATTCAAAACAAATAGATTTAAACTCTCTTAGTACTCTAACACAAACTGAATTAACCGAATTAAAAAATAAAGCTGATAATGATACTGTGTTTAAAACATTAATTGATGAATTGTATAATAATGGAACAATAAAATCTAAGGACTATATTGTTAATAAATCTAGTAAAATATCCGGCGAAGATTATCAAATATCCATTATTAGTTTTTCGATAGATAAAGATTCTATTATATTTATTAGTACAGATGATGGCTATTCTTCATATGCTATGATACAAGAAAAGATAGAAAATAATGGAGTTTTTAAATTATACGATTTACAAGATAATAAGTTAAACTTAATTGATCATATTAAATATGATCAAAATTCACAAAAATTATCAAACGTTATTAGTATACCCACATCTAAAAAAGGACTAAGTACTCTTATGTCTCTTAAGTTCCCATTTTATGGTAAATGGTGTGGCCCGGGATATAGTGGACCAGGTACCCCCATTGATAATATAGATAATTGCTGTAAAACACATGATAATTGTTACGGTGGAGGTGGAAATAAAAAAAACTGTGACATGCAACTAGTATCCTGTTTAACAAATGTAGGTAAATATCCCAAACTAACAGCCAAGCAAAGAGCAGCTATAATTGCAATGGAAACATACTTTATGTCGCTATATTCACATGATAATTAAGTAAAATGGTAGTTAGATAGATTTTTTTATATAAAAATCATTTTAGTTATATTATTACCTGAGTGAGAACATATTCTAAAAATTAAAGATGCTGAGTTTTTTGAAACATTCAAAAGTAATTGAGTAAATATTTGTGATAAAGGAGACAATTTAATGAAAAATAAACACTATATGAAAGGTATTAGTAAAGTATTTGCTATAACTTCTATAAGTATATCATTAACTATGATTATGCTTATGTTAAACGGACTTTTTCAAATAATACCGTGTCAAAATTCAGGGGGATTAATAGTGTTCATGACACCTATTATAAGTATAATAGGTGGTGTTTTAGCTTCTATATCACTAAAAATACACCCTAACATATTGGCAAAATTAGGCATAATTACGAATATTGTATCGTTAATATTGGTAATGTTAATTATGGGTAGTCTTGGCACCACTGCATCATTGCTATTTTGTTAAATCATAATAATGCAAAAGTTTCATTGGCAATTCAAGGTTTGATTGTTACCGAAGCAGAAACGAAACTCCTAGAAGATTATCTTAAAGGGATAGTGCTCGCAATTTGTGCAAAAGTCCCATTAAGGAAAAACAGTTACCATAAATTCAAGTTAATTGAAATAGGTGACTGTCTTTTATTAGATTGATTTTAATGGTCTCATATTATTTACTAAATCATAATCACAATTATCATCAAAATTATACTGTCCAATAAAATTTATATGTTCCCATCCTAGGGGTACGGCAACATAGCCATCAAGCTAAGGGAAGTCTATGAAAATAAAGCCCCCCCATTTGTAAAAATGTTATCATTTAAAAGATAACAAAAACACATCAATGGGGGTAATTTACAAATGATAGAAGAAAACTTAAAATTGGATAAAGATATAAAACATTTTGCAGCTGAAATTAAAAGATGTTTTTCAAAAGAGGAGATTGAAGAAATAGCTAGAGTAACAGGCTTTGTGAAAAGAAAAGGTAAAATTAAAGCATGGGAATTCGTTTGCTTATGCTGCTTTATGGATGCAGAGGTCGCGAATAATACACTTGTTACCTTATGTACAAAACTTAGTGCAAAAATAGGAATAGTTATTTCTAATCAAGCATTAGATCAACGTTTAAATGAAAGATGTGTGGAATTTTTAAAGAAGATTTTTGAGAACCTGTTGCGCCAAACAATAACAAATAATACTTGCATACCAAGTGTATGGGATGAACATTTCAAACGAATAAGAATACTTGATTCTACTGCTTTTCAAGTAACAGAAAGCTATAAAGATATTTATCCTGGATCTGGTGGCTGCTCTCAAGCTTCAGGTGTAAAAATACAACTAGAATATGAATTGAAATCTGGAAATCTTCTTAATATACAAGTAGGAGCTGGCTCAGGAAGCGACAATACTTTTGGGAGCAAAATAAGAGATACTATCAAATCTGGGGATCTTATTTTAAGAGATCTTGGGTATTTCAACTTTGAAGATTTTTTGGACATAGAAGATAGAGAAGAGTTTTACATATCAAGACTCAAACCTAATATAGCAGTATATATAGAAAATAAGGATATAGAGTACTATAAGAATGGCGCTCCTAAAAAATCAAGCCTTTTTAAAAGAATCTATATTTCTGACATAATGAAACAGATGGGCGAGGGGGACCGTTATGAAATTAAGGATGTCTATGTAGGCAAGGAAAAGACGCTAAAAACAAGGCTTATTTTATATAAACTAACAAATGATCAATTGAAAAAAAGAACAGAAAAATCTGTGAAGAATGCTAAAAAAAAGGGTATAGAAAAAAGTAATAATACGATTGAATTATTAGGTATATCTATTTATATAACGAATATTAAGGAAGAAGTTTTAAGTTCAAAGCAGGTTCATGAGTTTTACAGTTTAAGATGGCAGATCGAAATAATATTTAAAACGTGGAAATCCATATTTAGTATACAGGTTGTAAAGTTAGTTAAAATAGAACGGTTTCAATGTCAGCTTTATGGAAAACTTATTTTGCTACTAATAAGCTCTGCTGTAATGTTTAAAATGAGGACTTTAGCTTTAGAAAATAAAGGCCTTGAAGCCAGTGAAATTAAAACTTGTGAAATAGTTCATGAATATATTGATAGTCTGTATTTTGAGCTTATCAAATTCCCTAATAAAGTTCTCAATACCTTAAAATTAATATTTGAAAATGTAGTTAGGAATGGTCTGAAATCTCATAAAAAGGACAAGAAAACTGTTTTTGATATTCTTAGAGTTTGTTATAAATTAACATCATCGCAGGCTAAAGTTGCAGTATAAAACAACTTGATAAAATTGTAAAAGCCCCACTATATACGTGGCTTTTTTTGGTGTACCCTAAAATTGTTTGAATACTATTGTACACTTAAAATTTACCATTAAAATTTATCAAAATAAATTTTAATGGTAAAATATAGTATTTAATACTGGCTTACTAATATTCAATATGGCTTAGCTTGATGGCTATGGGGTAGCGCCAACATTTCCGACAAAACCCACGTTAAGACATAAAATGGATAAATGTTTTACAATTCACTCACGTTAAGAAATAGTACTGTAAGATATAGGTATTAATAAAGCTTGTTGCCTTTTTACAACAAGCTTTATTTTTGTGAATTAAAAATACATATTGACTAATCCCAAAAGCGGTATTATAATCACATTTGAAACCAATTTGGAGGTGCTTCTATGAAAGATATAAACAAAATCCTTATGAATCCTGTTCGCATGAGAATATTACAGTATTTTTCTACACATAAAGTAGCAACAGCAGGAGAATTAGTAGATTTTATAACTGATGTGCCAAGAACAACATTATACCGCCATATTAACATTCTTGCAGAAAACAATCTTATTAATGTAGTGGATGAAAATAGAATAAGAGGAGCTGTTGAACGAACTTATGCACTTAATATAGCTACTATATCAAACGAGAACACATTGGAAAATGCTACCCGAAATGCATACGGATTTTTGATGAATCTTTACTCAAAGTTCGAACAGTATTTTAACAGCACCAAAGCCGATCCTCTTCGTGATAAGCTATTTTTGAACACGGCGGTACTTTTAATGAGTGATGAGGAATTTGATACGTTTTTAGGTGAAATCAATGCTTTAATGAGTCAACATTTAAACAATAAGACTTCTGAGAAACGAAAATCGAGAAATATTTCGATAATATCATCTCCTGATATAGACTCAGAGGTTATTTTATGAAAATAAAATGTAAAAAGAGAGGAAAAAAGATTATGATGATTTTTGGTATTATATTGGGAGTAATAGTGAGTATAAACATCGTCGGATTTATTGTAAACACAATCTTTTTCAAGGACGAGCTTAAAAGTATTGAGCCTTACGGTCAAATGGTTGAAGTAGATGGCAAGAAAATGCACGTCTTTTCTATGGGCAGTAGTAAAAGTACTATTGTACTTTTACCTGGATGGGGCACTGCCCTTCCAAGTGCTGATTTTGCTCCTCTGATGAGGAAGCTAAGCAAGGATTATACCGTTGTATGTATTGAATATTTCGGTGTTGGTTTCAGTGATCAGACAGATGCTCCAAGAACAAACGAGAATTATACAAAAGAAATTCGTACTGCATTGTCAGGGGCAGGCTTTCACGCACCGTATATTTTGATGCCTCATTCTGTTTCGGGTATTTATTCTGAATATTATGCTGCAAAATATCCTGATGAAGTATCAGCAATCGTTATGCTTGACACGACCTCAACTGCCGCAATCCCTGAAGGGAATGCGCCAAGTATTATATACTCTATCTCAAAGCTTAGCCAGTCGTGCGGGTTGACACGAATTACCATGCCACTGGTTCCTGAAACCAAGCTTATTAAAAATGGTTACATTGAAAAAGAGATTACTGACTACAAAAAATTCGGTTACCACTTAATAGGGGTATAAAGAACATAGCTGTCCTGTACTGAAAACTCGATTCCTAAATATGGTAATAACTAACCTAAGCATTAATTAAAAGTTCCGAATCTTATTTTGGAACTTGAACTTAGGTGTATTTAAAGCATTTTATTGAGTATTTTAGATTCATATGGTAAGCTACTCTTAAAATAAGTTCCTACTCTTGTACTTATAGGAACTTTTAAAGGTAGGGCACATATGATAAAAGATTTTAATTTAAACCTAAGAGAGCTCCAATTAGTTTATAATAAATCAAATGAGGCAAAAATAGGATTTGCAGTGCTGTATAAATATTTACAAAATTACGGTAAATTTCCTGAGAGTAAAGAAGCAGTGTCAGAAAAAAGTATTGAGTTCATTGCAAAACAACTTAAAATTGATGGAAAAACTTATTTAAATTACGATTTTAATAGCAGAAATGCTTTTTTTCATAAGAAGCAAATTCGAGAAGAACTTTGCTTTCGTGAATATAGTAAAAATGATATGGAATCAATTAAAGAATAGCTTATACAAATAGTTTTACCTGTTAATGATGATATTGAGTATTTAAAGCAACAACTATATAAAAGGTTTTACGAAATAAAAATTGAGTCTACTACTGAAGAAACTTTAGAGCGTATAGTTTCTTCAGCTATAAATACATTTAGATATAGGTATAAACAATGTTTTTTTATCCAACATGGCTGATATTTATTTATCAAGTGCCAATAAAGATATGAATGTTGTAGATAAGAAATATGGTAATGGCGCAGTTAAATTTATTGGAGAATCTCTAAAATTTTATTCTGAAAATAATAAGTAATGAATTAAAATGGGATATTACGCAGATGATAATAGACTAAATACTCAATATTGCATATGCGGATTCACTATAGCTTAACGGGGGCGAATTATTAAAAAACCATACATTTTATTCCTTAGCGTGGGTTTTGTCGGAAATGTTGGCTGCACCCCAGTATAATAAGACTAAATGTGTAAATGCAAAAGATTTTACTTGTAATGACACAAATGGAGGTATGGGATGAATAAAATATTGGTTGTTGAAGATGAAGATATTTTACGTGAAGTGATAATTGACTATCTAATTGAGTATGGATATCAGGTATTAGAGGCCGAAGATGGGGAAAAAGCTTTAGAGCTATTTCAATTAAATTCTGTTGATTTAGTTATACTAGATATTGTTCTGCCGAAGATTGACGGCTGGTCAGTATGCCGTAGAATACGGAAAAATTCCAGTATCCCTATAATCATTTTGACTGCACGTTCAGATGAGGATGATTCTCTTCTGGGATATGAGTTGGGAGCGGATGATTATCTGATCAAACCATATAGTCCTCTGGTTCTAATGGCAAAAGTGAAACGATTTCTTGAAAAATACCCAGGTACTATGGATGGAATGTTGACGTCAGCCGGCGGTATTGTTATAAATATGGGGTCAAGACTTGTTTCTATTGATTGTAATACTATTAATTTGACTCATACAGAATTTGAGATTCTAGCTTACTTAATGCAAAATAGAGGGATTGTAATTACCAGAGAACAATTAATAGCTAAAATATGGGGTTATGATTTTTATGGTGATGAAAAGACAATGAACAGCCATATCAGAAACCTGCGTGCTAAGCTTGGAAGTAAAGGCTGCTACATTGTTACGGTTATCCGCTCGGGATATAAATTCGAAGAGGGGCAGCTATGAAAAAAAGTATTGTTTTTAAATGGTTTGTGCTAACAGTTCTATTATTCTCTACTATGTTTTTATTCATTGGAATAACGCAAAATTACTTTTTTAAGAAATATTATATTAATGAGAAATTGGATACCCTCAAAATGTATATGAAGGAGTACCCAGATATAGTAGCGAAAAAAGGAGCGGAAGCAGCATCTGGTGAAATATATAAGAATAACCAAATCTGGATTACAAAATTGGACAAAAATGGTCGTATCGGCGATGTGGAAAATTACTATCTCGAAGTGAAATTGAAAAATGAATCTCAGGGTACTTTGCGGATACCAATGTACTCCTTTGAAGGAGAATATTCTTCTGATGTACTCGCTTCATTTAAGGTCGGCGATGAGGTGATTATTGATACAGTTAATATAGCAGATGAAAAGATACCTTATATGATAAATACTAATTCAACGGGCGTCGTAAATTTAAATATTGCAAACAAGCTGAATGGTCCTAATGCTGATAAAGCGTATAGTCACCTTGTAACTGACGTATTGAGGGGAAAGATAACGAAGACTGCATTTCCCGAACGAGGGTTGGATATTTCGTTTCCCTACCATGAACTTTATTTTTTGAAACAGATAAAAGAATTTCAAGCCGGTTTGCTAGCTAATAATGCGAAACCTCTTCAGGGTACAGAAGAATTTAGTGCAACAGAAAATCTTGTGGAATATAAGATAATTATTAAACCGGTTGTTGAAAATGGGGTAACGGGATATATTTTTGCTATGACATCTCTTCAGCCGGTAGATGAAGCAATATCGGTTATACAGCAATTCTATCCTTACTTTTTTGGATTTACATTTCTGTGTGTTATATTCTTGGCATTTATTTTTTCTAAGTGGCTGGCGAAACCTCTGATATCCATCAACCAGGTCACAGAGAAAATAGCAAACATGGATTTTACGGAAAAACTGCCGGTGCGTTCCGCCGATGAAATTGGTCAGTTATCCCAAAATATTAATTATCTGTCGAACCAGATGGAAGTATATATTGGTCAGCTTAAACAGGATCTTGATAAAGAGAGAAAATTAGAAACTATACGAAAGGAATTTATTGCAGGTGTATCTCATGAGCTGAAAACGCCTCTTGCGGTTATGAAAAGTTGTCTGTCTATTTTTAAAGACGGAATTGCAGCTGAAAAAAGGGAACATTACTTACAGGCGATGGAAGATGAAATACAACGGATGGACTTGCTGGTTGTAAACATGTTGGATCTAGCTAAATTTGAATCTGGTACCTATAAGCCTGAATTAGCTCCTTTTGAAATGGATAAAGCAATTACCGAAGTATGCAAGTCCCTGGCTGAGCAAATACAGGAGAAAAATATCTCTCTTATATTAAGACTTTGCCCTAAAATTGTAGTGGGGCATAAATGGCTAATCAGTCGCGTTATTACTAATTTTCTCAGTAATGCAATCCGGAATACGGAGAATGGATATGCAATCGTAATTGCTATAAGCTGCAATGGAGAGACAGCAGAAATCAGCATAGAAAATCAGGGGAAGCCAATATTAGAGGAAGACAGGAAAAAGATATGGGACCAATTCTACCGTGTGGAGGCACGGACATCCAAAGCAGGTACGGGTCTTGGACTTTCCATATCCAAGGGGATATTGGAGCTTCATCATGCAATTTATGGTGTGGAAAATACGAAAGATGGCGTCCGTTTTTTCTTTTCTCTACCGGTCCAACCATAAATCATTGATTATATCTTCAGAGAAAGATATATGCCTTCTTTAAGATACTTTTATTCAAAAAAATTAATATTTTACTGACGAAAAAGCTATGAAGGGTACTTCATGGCTTTTGTTCTGCAAAAAATTAGAAAGAAATAATATCCGAACTCTATCTTATCTGCACCTGTTCTGCATTTTACTATTGTAATATAAGTTTATCAAATAAAGAAAAGAGGTATTTTTATGAAAAAATTAATTATTAGTTTCCTTATGGGTATTCTTTTGATAGGTATGACTGCCTGCGGGAATACAAATGCTGCAAAGGATGTTACAGCTAAGTCTAAGAACAATGTGTTTATCGGAGATTCCATTACCGAAGGTTTTGTCATCAATGAAATTCTTCCTAAAGAAAGTGTAATAGCTGCGGCAGGAGCCACAGCCGGGTTTACGTATGATAAAATTGATGGCTTGACTAAAAAGAAACCGGACAACGTCTTTATCATGTTGGGATCGGATGACCTGTTCATGCCTGTGAAGGATCCTAAAGAATTATTCAGAAATGATTTAACAAAACTGATTAACAAGATAAAGGAAGAACAGCCCAATTGTAAGATATATCTCCAGTCCATAACACCTGTAACACAGGAGGCATTAAAACTAGAACCCCGCTATAAAAATGTAGATGAATACAATGAGCTTTTAAAGGAGTTGGCGGGCAAGTTATCAGTTAATTATATAGACATAGGAGCATTGGCAAAGGAAAACCCTGATTTATTTGCGGAAGATGGTGTTCACTTCAAGAAAGAATTTTATCAGCTGTGGTTGAAGAAACTTTCTAAATTATTATAGTGGAGGGACCATATGATATTCAGTAGTCTGTTTTTTACATTTGCTTTTTTGCCTATCACAGTAATTCTATATTATTCCTTAGGAAAGCACTTTAGGAATATTGTCCTGCTGACTGCAAGCCTGTTTTTTTATGCATGGGGAGAACCTATCTATGTGTTATTGATGTGCGGTTCCATAACGGTTAATTACTGTCTAGGCACTCTCTTAGGTAGATCTGATACCAGTAGCCGAAAAAGGAAGCTTTTTTTAATAATAAGCCTGGTGCTCAATGTAGGCTGTCTCGCTTATTTTAAATACATCGGCATGATCATAAGTACAATAGCATCAATTGGCAGTTGGAATTTGAATGCTGGAACACCAACGCTTCCCATAGGAATTTCGTTTTATACCTTTCAGACACTATCTTATGTGATTGATGTATATAGGGGAAAAATAAAGCAGCAGAAAAGCCTGATTCTATTTGCCCTTTATATTACTATGTTCCCGCAGTTGGTGGCAGGGCCTATTGTGAACTATGCAGACATTGAATCACAGTTAGCTTACAGGAGCATGAACTTCAAAAAATTCAACTCCGGGATGCAGCGCTTTCTGTGTGGTCTTGCGAAAAAGATGCTTCTTGCAAATAATATAGGACTACTATGGTCTGAAGTAAAAGCCATGCCAGGTACAGAAGTTTCAATGCTCATGGCATGGGCCGGGATTATTGCCTTTACATTACAGATTTATTTCGATTTTAGCGGGTATTCAGATATGGCTATCGGATTGGGAAAAATGTTTGGATTTCGTTTCAAGGAAAACTTCCAGTATCCATATATTTCGCAAAGTATTTCGGAATTTTGGCGCAGGTGGCATATCTCCCTAGGATCATGGTTTAAGGAATATGTATATATTTCTCTTGGTGGAAACCGTGTCGGTAAGTGGAAACTGATACGGAACATGTTCATTGTATGGTTTCTCACCGGGCTCTGGCATGGTGCAAGTTGGAATTTTGTTTTATGGGGGCTTTATTTTGGAGCTTTAATATTAATAGAAAAATTGTTTTTGCAGAAAAGCATGACAAGATGGCCAAAGGTTGTCCGTCATATATACTTATTGCTGTTTGTTGTTATAGGCTGGGTACTTTTTGAATTTACCAACCTGACGGATATGCTCGGTTTTCTGCGGATCATGTCTGGAGTAGGAGGTAATGCGCTTATTAATAACCAAGCAATTGTGAAGCTAAAAGCTTATGCCATCTTATATATTGTTTGTATCATTGCGGCTTCACCTTGGCCTAAGGAACTGGCGTTAGTATTTGAAAAAAGTCATTACAATATTTATAAATTAGCAGTAACCGTGTATTATTGTGTACTAATGTTTTTTTCAACGGCATACATGGTTAGTTCAACCTACAACCCATTTATATATTTCCGATTTTGACCAGGAGGATTGATATGAGAATAAGTAACAAAAAAAAACTTGCCGTTATACAGAATATCGTGTGTATGTTGCCGCTTTTATTTATACTTGCTATGTTTATATTGAATCTTGCTCTACCGGCTAAAACCTATTCAAGAGAGGAGAGGCGTTACTTAGCACAATGGCCTGTTTTTCGTATTGAAAAAGTATTAGATGGCAGTTATGAGACTAAGGTTGAATCATATTTTTCTGATCAGTTCCCTTCTCGAAATTTTTGGGTTCATATTCAGAAAGGCTCCAATCAAATTTTATTTAAAAGGTAATTTTTATTACATTGCTGTGGATAGTAACATTAGCAACGATTGATCAATATGAGAGAAAAATGCTACAACTACAAGATCCTTCTGATACATATCAAATATGTCAGATAAACGATGAAGTTCAAGACAATGTAGAAAGAGGGTAAAAATCCATGAAAAAAAAGTTGTTGAAAATAAATATAAAAGCACTCTTTGTATTCTTATTAATCCTGGGATTGCTATTTATTAGTAATATGGTGAAAAAAGGAGAGAATGCTAATTCACAGAGTATTACTTCTAATTTTACAGTATGTATTGATGCAGGCCATGGCGGATATGATGTTGGTGCTACAAACTCATCGAATATTTTTGAAAAGGATGTAACATTAGCAATTGCTCTTAAAGTAGGCGATCTCTTAGAAAAAGATGGTATTAAGGTGTTATATACAAGGACTACTGATAAAGTGTCCTGGCCCTCTGATAATAAGCTAGATCTTAGAGCAAGAGTTAAAGTATCAAATGAGGCTAAAGCAGATGCATTTGTATCTATACATTGCAATGCTGCTACTGACTCTAGTTATCATGGAGTAGAAACCTGGTGTAGGTTTCGTAATACTGATGGTGAAAAACTTGCTAAAAGCATCCAAAAGGAACTTGGTAATAGTAAGTACTCCGCCGATAGAGGTTTAAAATATGAATCTAATGGACACTCATTGGCTGTATTACGGCTTAATAATTCTGTTTCCGCATTAATTGAAATAGGTTTTTTAAGTAATTCTTCAGATGCTAATTTTGTAACATCTGAAAGTGGACAAGATGTATGTGCTAATAGTATAGCAAAAGGAATTTTAAAATATAAGTCATCAGTTAAAAAGTAATTAGTTTTTAACTAAAATTAATGTTTAGATATAACAAAGGAGAAAAAAATTATGAGAATAAAAAGCAATAAATTTAAGACAATAAGAAACACTGTAATTATAGTATTTTCTATTATATTATGTGCTTTATTTTATACAGGGTATACATGGGTTTCAGAAGTGAATGTTCAAGCCAAGGGAAATCAGGTATTACAGGCTAAGGCACAGGAAATAAAGGAAAAAGACGAAGCGGATAAGAAAGCTAAAGATTTAAATACTAAAGCCGCCAATGCTGCAGCTGATTATGATATACAAAAAGTATCAGATATATCTAGCGGTAGAGGCGTGAAAGATGGTAAGAAAATCGCGTTTCTTACTTTTGATGATGGCCCATCTACTACTGTAACACCACAAGTACTAGATGTATTAAAAGATAATAAAATAAAAGCAACCTTCTTTACTGTTGGAAACCTTATAGAATCTAATAATTCAAGTAAAGAGATTATAAAAAGAATTTCCAAAGAAGGACATTCTATAGGAAATCATAGCTATAGTCATTCAATGAAAACATTATATCCTCATAACAGACTTGATGTAAGTATTTATATGGCTGAACTTGAGAAAACTAACAATATCTTAAAAGATATTTTAGGACAAGATTTTAATGCACGAGCAATGAGAATGCCAGGTGGTTATATGTCTAGAGTGTACTATAAGGATCCTAATTTGAGTGAATTGAATGCCAAGTTAAAGGAAAAAGATATGTATAGTATAGATTGGAATGCATATATTTTCGATGCTGAGGGTAAAAACAAAACTGCACCCGAATTAGTAGAGGCATTTAAAGAATCTGTAGGTACACAAGAAAAAATAGTAGTATTAATGCACGATACCTATGGTAAGGAAGAAACTGCAAAAGCATTACCTGGAATTATAGACTATCTAAAAACAAATGGATATGAATTTAAGATTATAAAATAACTTTCGGAGGGCACTGTAAAGTAATTTTGGAGGAGGTGAAAATGGGATGAAAGCTGTTGCTTCTGTGGTCATGAACGGAATTAATGAAGCTTATGACGAATATCTTAGGATAGGTCAAGGTGATTTAAGAAAAGTTATATTCCAGACAGGACAATTTGATCGTGTAGCCTCCGAACTTGGTGGCATTGCTAACCCTAAAACCATTTGGGCAAGTCCACTAGAACAAATACATTATGGGGTAATAATCGCAAAACGCGGATTTTATACGTTAAGACATATATTACTAAAACACCGATATATTCAAAAAATTTGTTGAATATATCGGTGTTTTGCTTCCTTTTTTCAGTTTATCATTTGCCATTTTTATCTCTCGCTTAGTTAGTATTATCAATACTATAATTGTATTTTAACTAACTTGTTTTGATCAAAAAAATAAGAGCTTTATCATTTAGTGATTAAACCCTAGATATATCAGTGCTTTACACTGATGGTATATACTTTTTCGAGTTAGAACTATTACATATAATTGAAGAGAGATTTTCTGATTCACTATCATCTTTACTAATTATCATAGCTGTAAAAAACGTCAAAACGGCAATTAATTTTAACGATGATAAATATTATTAAAACTTTTAAGATTTACCTATACAAGGAAAAAAGTTAAAGTAGATATCAGACAATAGGATTAAAATATAATAATTTATTAGATAAGTATCTAAAACTTTACAACAACTTTACATATAGGATAATCTTCTCATATATAAATAGTTTATAATTTTACTTGCTAATTATTTATATTAATAAATTTGAATAAATAAAACAATAATATTATTGGAGGTGATTTGTTTGAAACAAAAGATTCTAATAGTAGAAGATGATTTAGCAATATCAAACTTAATCAGATTAAATTTAAATATAGCAAATTATGAAACTAAAGAAGTTTATGATGGCTTAGAAGCAATTAATATAATTGAAAATGAACCTTTTGATTTAATACTACTGGATGTTATGCTTCCAAATGCTGATGGTTTTACAATAATGGATAAAATAAGATATTTAGATATTCCTGTTATATTTCTTACTGCTAAAAACTCAGTTATTGATAAAGTAACTGGATTAAAATTAGGAGCAGAAGATTATATTGTAAAGCCCTTTGAGGCTCTAGAACTGTTAGCAAGAATTGAAACTGTTCTTAGAAGATATGGAAAAGCTAATGATGCTTTGGAATTTAAAGATATTAAAATATATTTAAAAGAAAGAATAGTAAAAAAAAGTGGCAAAATAGTAGATTTAACTCTTAAGGAATTTGAATTATTATGTATATTGGTGCAAAATAAAAATATAGCATTAACTAGAGATATACTATTAGAAAGAGTATGGAAATATGATTATTTTGGAGGAACTAGAACTGTTGATATGCATATAGGTTCAATTAGAAAAAAATTAGACCTAAATGATAATATTAAGACGGTTTATAAAATTGGCTACAGGTTGGAGGACTAATAGATGAAATTTTGGCAAAGAATATACATTTTATTTTTGACTTTATTTATTTTAACCTTTAGCTTTGCAGGAATTTTAATAATAGAAAAGATTCATAATGAAACATTAAAAAGAGAAGTAGATAGATGTTTAAGTGAACATTTGAGTATTTATTCAGGAGTGAATTTAAGTATTCCGGTGTATGACACTTTAAGAAGGTATTCCCGTAATACCAGCTCGGATGATGAAATTTTATCTAATGCCATCAATGATTATTACAAAAAATACAATGATAAAAATGTTTATGTAGAGATTTTAGATACAAATAATAAAAGTGTGTTTAGTAATATGAATTTTAAAATTCCTGATAAAAGAGAAGAAATCAATTCACTTCAACCAGATAAAAGACAATATATAATTAAGGATATAGGTAATAAATCATATATATTTATATCAAACTTGATAAATATAAACAATAAATCCTATAAATTTACTTATGCGCGAAATATTTCAGGAATTTATAAAGAAAGAGGAAATCAGTATGTTTTCTTTTTTAAACTAGACGTAGTAGTATCTTTAGTTTTCATGGCGTTTATGTATTTTGCAAGTAAATATATAACAAAACCAATCCAGAATCTTATAGGGGCTACTAAAAGAATAGTTAAAGGAAACTTTTCAGAAAAGGTAGAAATAAAATCTAAAGATGAATTTGGCGTGCTGGCAGAAAATTTCAATACAATGGCTGAGGTTGTTGAAGAAAAAATAAATGAATTAGAAAGAAATAATAATGAAAAACAGAGGTTCATCGATAACTTGGCCCATGAATTAAAAACACCATTAACTTCTATAATAGGGTATGCAAATTTACTTCGTACCACCAAATATAATGAGGAAATTTTTATAGACGGTCTTGGCTATATATATGGAGAAGGAAAGCGGTTAGAGGAATTATCTTTTAGGCTAATGGACTTAATACTATTAAGAAAAGAAGAGTTTAAGCTGCAAAATGAAAGCATAAAAAACATTGTTCTTGAAGTAAAAGGGTCATTGCTTCCAAAACTTATTGAAAAAAACATAAGCTTAGTAATAGAGGATAATGATTTTGAAATGATGATGCAACGTGATTTAATGAAGGTACTACTAACTAATCTTATAGACAATGCTATAAAAGCTTCTAAGGTTAAATCAGAAATTCACATTGGTATTAACAAATATAAATATGAAGTTGAAATAAAAGATCATGGCATAGGGATTGCTAAGGAACATATAGATAAGATCTTTGAACCCTTCTATATGGTTGATAAAGCAAGAACTAGGGCAAGTAATGGTGCCGGATTAGGTTTATCAATATGTAAAAAGATATTGGATATTCATAGTGGATGCTTTGTAGTTGAAAGTGAAATAGATAAGGGAACTTCAATTAAATTAATATTTAATACTTGTAAAGGTGGTGACTCCTTTCATGAAACATAAAATAATACTTCTCGTATTATTGATTTCTAGTATTTTTTTAACTTCCTGTAGTGATTTTAGTAACATAAAAAAAAATCAACTGGTAGTTATAAAGCTTGATAAAAATACTATATCTACTTCAGATATAGTGAATGGAAAAAAAATCTTAACAGAGGAAGGAGCAAAATTAAAAGCTCTAGAAATTTTAGAAAAATATTTTAATGTGAAACTTTACCTGACAGAGGTTGGAAGTAATGTTCAGTTCTTTAGTTCATCAATGTTAAAAAAAGATTTAGAGCTGATAAAGCCAAGTAATTATTCAAAAACGCAATTGGAATATAGTAAATCTGTGTTAGAAAACGGTTTATATAATGTAGAATTTTTTACAAGAGTAGAAAAGAAAACACAAAATACAAATTACACAGGCTATGTTATGAAAATAGATTCAAAAACAGGAGAATGTATATATTTTAACAGTTATGATAGTGAGATTATACCTTCTTCAAACAGTAGTATTGATATAACCGAAGCAAAAAAAATAGCAAAAGAATTTATACTAAAAAATAATATTGCTAATATTAAAAATATAAAGTTAGTTAATCAAAATCCGAAAAGCGTAAAGGAGCCAGTTGGATGCAGTTTAGTATACGAGGATGCTGACGTAGCTAGTAATAAGGTAATAATTTCTATTGATGAGAGCACTAAAAAAATATACAGTTTCTCAATAGGAGTAATGGCGATAATTCAATCTAATACTAGTTGGTAAGAAAATAAACAAATGGAATAAAATCATAAAACTTACTACTTTAGTGTAAGTGACATAAATAAGAAAAGGCATCCCATATTCGGAATGCTTTTTCTTATATATGTCTCTTTACAAAATACTCACTTTTAACAAAATCTTATTTTGTTAAAAGTGAGTATTTTTTTAGAACTAGATAATTCTTTTCTTTACATATGCTTTACAACTATTAAAAACTTCTGATATATTCTCCTATTATAATTAAATATATCAGATAAACGATAAAAAGCAAAAACAATGTAGAAAGAAGGGAAATCTATGAAAAAAAAGTTGTCGAAAATAAGTATAAAAGCACTCTTTGCATTCTTATTAATCTTGGGATTGCTATTTATTAGTAATCCAGTAAAAAAAGGAGCGAATGCTAATCCACAGATTATTAATAACCACGAGCAAAAGAGTAATACTTCTAATTTTACAGTATGTATTGATGCAGGCCATGGCGGATATGATGTTGGTGCTACAAACTCATCGAATATTTTTGAAAAGGATGTAACATTAGCAATTGCTCTTAAAGTAGGCGATCTCTTAGAAAAAGATGGTATTAAGGTGTTATATACAAGGACTACTGATAAAGTGTCCTGGCCCTCTGATAATAAGCTAGATCTTAGAGCAAGAGTTAAAGTATCAAATGAGGCTAAAGCAGATGCATTTGTATCTATACATTGCAATGCTGCTACTGACTCTAGTTATCATGGAGTAGAAACCTGGTGTAGGTTTCCTAATACTGATGGTGAAAAACTTGCTAAAAGCATCCAAAAGGAACTTGGTAATAGTAAGTACTCCGCCGATAGAGGTTTAAAATATGAATCTAATGGATACTCATTGGCTGTATTAAAGCTTAATAATTCTGTTTCCGCATTAATTGAAATAGGTTTTTTAAGTAATTCTTCAGATGCTAATTTTATAACATCTGAAAGTGGACAAGAAGTATGTGCTAATAGTATAGCAAAAGGAATTTTAAATTATAAGTCATCAGTTAAAAAGTAATTAGTTTTACACTAAAATTAATGTTTAGATATAACAAAGGAGAAAAAAATTATGAGAATAAAAAGCAATAAATTTAAGACAATAAGAAACACTGTAATTATAGTATTTTCTATTATATTATGTGCTTTATTTTATACAGGGTATACATGGGTTTCAGAAGTGAATGTTCAAGCCAAGGGAAATCAGGTATTACAGGCTAAGGCACAGGAAATAAAGGAAAAAGACGAAGCGGATAAGAAAGCTAAAGATTTAAATACTAAAGCCGCCAATGCTGCAGCTGATTATGATATACAAAAAGTATCAGATATATCTAGCGGTAGAGGCGTGAAAGATGGTAAGAAAATCGCGTTTCTTACTTTTGATGATGGCCCATCTACTACTGTAACACCACAAGTACTAGATGTATTAAAAGATAATAAAATAAAAGCAACCTTCTTTACTGTTGGAAACCTTATAGAATCTAATAATTCAAGTAAAGAGATTATAAAAAGAATTTCCAAAGAAGGACATTCTATAGGAAATCATAGCTATAGTCATTCAATGAAAACATTATATCCTCATAACAGACTTGATGTAAGTATTTATATGGCTGAACTTGAGAAAACTAACAATATCTTAAAAGATATTTTAGGACAAGATTTTAATGCACGAGCAATGAGAATGCCAGGTGGATATATGTCTAGAGCGTACTACGATGATCCTAATTTGACTGAATTGAATGCCAAGTTAAAGGAAAAAGATATGTATAGTATAGATTGGAATGCATATATTTTCGATGCTGAGGGTAAAAACAAAACTGCACCCGAATTAGTAGAGGCCTTTAAAAAGGATGTAGGTACACAAGAAAAAATAGTAGTATTAATGCATGATACCTATGGTAAGGAAGAAACTGCAAAGGCATTACCTGAAATTATAGACTATCTAAAAATAAATGGATATGAATTTAAGATTATAAAATAACTTAAGGCAGTATTTGTAATATAATGGTATAAAACAACTTATAAGTGTTGCCTAATTAGTGTAGCGAAGGCGCGATAATTAATGATGCCCGTAACTTACTCGGAAATGGTGGGTATTAAATTCAAAGCGTAGATATGACAGGCGCCATCGCTGAAGATGAAGGGATGGTATGTGGAGGAATCATGGAGGTAATAATAGAGTCTTTTTAAACATCACGAGTACGGTTGCATTTATTTTTAGTTAAATAAAATATACTTGTCCATATCTAAAGGTTACAATTAAAATAATTACAAAAGCTATAAGTCTTAATCTTATTCTTGGTTTTTTATTTTCTGAACATATCTATAAATGGTGGCTTCTGATGAGCCTAATGTTTTAGCAAGTTGTTTAACGGCACCTTTTAATAGAAAGATTCCTTTTTGATGAAGTTCCTCGACTATATGAATCTTATCTTCTTGTTTTAAATATTCAATAGTAATACCTTTAGAAGAGGTTATTTTATTAATTGAACATTGAGCTAATTCTTCAATGATTGAAGAGAGATTTTCTGATTCACTATCATCTTTACGTTCTAATTCAGGTTCTTTTTTATAAAGAGAATATACCTTTGAAACAGTTTCCATCAAAGTATTAAGTGCTGTTTCATCAGTGTTCACAGATATAAGACCAATTAAATTCATATCATCATCTCTTATAAAAAAAGTTGATGAACGTAGGGAGTTATTTATTTTATTATCTCCGTTATAATTAGTAATAAAATCATTTTTTTCATTTGAATTTTCTTTTAGTATTTTTAAAATTAAATCTGTTGCAGGAGCACCAACTTCTCTTTTGGAAATATAGTTATTTTTTATACTAATAATAGAATGGTCTAAATCTGTTAAGTCGTGTAAAGCCACTTCACTATTTTTACCCAAAATCGCAGCAATAAAATCTACCAACGGAATATATTTATTTAATTTATTCTGTATAAGTTTAGATGACATTTTTTCACCTCATAAATATCTTTATATTTAGCCTTGTGCATATTGCAAAGTGTTGTCTTTATAGAATTTTAACTGAAGAGATATAATTCCAGTAAGTGTTATATTTTCACTGGAATTATAGTACTATCTCCTAACTTACATAAATGATTCTGTTTCTATATGAGATATTTTATTAGTGGCAATTTTTTTATCAGCCCAGTTTTTACCTTCAATAATGCGAGAAATAATCATTGCAACCCCAGTATCACCAGTAGCGTTAATTGCTGTTGCTGGTGCGTCTGTTATTGTTCCAATTAAAACCATAATTGGAATTGAAACAGCCGGAAATCCAAAAGCAGCTACAATAAATATTTCTCCAACATAGCCACCTGCCGGTATTGCACCCATTACTGATGAGGCTACTACAGATACTACAATAGCAGTCAATAAGTTTTTAGGATCCAGAAAGTTAATGTTAAAAATAGAACACATAAATGCAATTTTTAAAATTGAAATTAAACACGCTCCATCTTTATGAAGATTACAACCCATAGGAATAGTAATATTCTTAATATCTTCTGGAATGCCAATGTTTTTTGAGGCAATAAGATTACTCGGAATACTTGCAGCACTAGAGCACGTACCTAAAGATGTTAAAGCTGGCGGAACAATGTGTTTCCAAAAATTTCTAATTCCTCTATTCCCATCACCAATGAAAGCGAAAATAGTATTTGCTAAAAAGAAATATATTAGAGCCGCTATAAAATATATTATTAATGCTCTTGATAGTGGTCCTGCAATTTCATCACCATACTGCCCAATCAAAGTAGCGAAGAATGCACCTAGTCCTATTGGGGCTAAAAGCATGACATATCCAACCATTTTCATAATAACACTAGATAGTGAGTCAAATAATTGCATTACAGGTTTTCCTTTTTCTCCTATAGCAACAGTAGATACTCCAAAAAACATAGAAAAAACAATTAAAGCCATCAAATTTTTTCTTGACCATAACAGTGAAAAGTCATTTACTGTAAACATCGATAAAAAATTACTACTGCTCGTCATATCCTTTACTGTTTCATTCATAACGATATTTGCTCCATGAGCTGGATCAAACACTCCACAGATGACAGCCATATAAACGCTGGCTATGATTTCTGTTACAATAAACAATACCATCATGATAGATAACACTTTACCAAGTTTGTGCAAATTCTCCATATTAGCAATGGAAGATACTAAAGATACGAAAATCATAGGGACTACACAACAATATAATAAATTTAGAAAAACATCTGCTATAGGAGTAAGAAGTACAGCTTTTGGTCCAAGTATCCATCCTACAATGGACCCTACTAACATTCCCCCAAGGAGGATAAAAGAAAATTTATAATTCTTTAAAAACTTCATTAGTGTTCCTCGCCTTCTATTTTTACAAAGAATTGATATTCTTTATGATGTTGTCTACAGCCATTTCAACATATTTGGGATCAGTAGCCATATTGAGTCTAACAAAACCTTTGCAATCTTTACTAAACAATTCACCTAAATCAACAGCAAGTCTACATTTGTCCTGTATAAAGGTTTTTGTGTCCTTAGGATCTATATATTCTCGTAAATCTAACCAAGCAAGATAGGTTCCTTCTAATGGCGTAATAATTATTTTTGGTGCTTTTTCATTTAGTCTGGTTTTAACATAGTTATAATTATATCGTATTACATCTAGCAAAGAATCTAACCACTCTTTTCCATGACTATAAGCAGCTTCTGCTGCAGTGAGTCCCATGATATTTACTTCTGTTTGATTAACAGTTTTTGCATAAGCGTCATATTTAGCTCTTATTTCTTCATTGGATATGATTATATGGGAATTTAATAACCCAGCTAGATTGAAAGTTTTTGACGGTGCTGTAACTGTTATTAGATTATCTGCATACTTTCCGCAACTTACAATCGCTGCTGGAATTTGAACATTTTTTCCAACTATAATATCCTGATGAATCTCATCTGAAACAACAAGTACATTGTGTTTTTTACATATAGACAAAACTTTATCCAATTCTTCTTCTGTCCAAACTCTACCAACTGGATTATGAGGAGAGCATTGGATAAATAATTTGACGTCGTTTTCAACAATATTCTTTTCAAAATTCTCGAAATCAATAGTATATACTCCGTTAGTATTAATTAATTCCGATGTAATCAATTTTCTTCCATTATCGTTTACCGCATTGTGGAAGGGATAATAAACTGGAGTAATAATCATTACTGAGTCATTGGGTTTTGTAAAAGCATTAACAAACCAGTATAAGGCAAGAACAACACCAGTTGAAAAACGCATCCATTCTTTATTTATCTCATAATTATGTTCATTCTTTTCCCACTTAATGAAGGCATCATAATAGGATTCAGGTACATAAGAATATCCAAATATTCCGTGTTCAATTCTTTTCTTCAGTGCATCAACTACAACTTCAGGAGTTTTAAATTCCATGTCTGCAACCCACATAGCAATTAAATCTTTATCACCATAACGCTTATCTAGTGCATCCCATTTTAAGGAGTTTGTCCCTAACCTATCTATTGAATACTTTTCACAAAATTCTTTGATATTCATTATGAAAGCTCCTTTTTTTTTATAAATTAGCTATTGCGTAAACTTCGACTAATACTTTTTATACGTTTACAATATTATATAAACTAAATAGCCATTAATTTATTATAACAATATATTATCATAGCTGTAAAAAAACGTCAACATAATAAATTATCTTAATCTTGATAAATTTTTATTAAAATTAAGATAATTTATTTTAGAATAATTTATGGATTCGAAGCATATGGTTATGTGAAAGATGAAATATTGGCTGAAGATTATTTAGTTTTTGTACTAGAATTAATGGTTAGATATAACAGGGGGAGAAAAGAATTATGAGAAGAAAAAGTAATGATTTTAATACAACAAGTAGCACTGTAAATATAGTGTTTTTTATTGTATTATGCAGTTTATTTTATACAAGCTATACATGGTTTTCTAAAGGGGCGAAAGCCGCTAATGCCGCTAATGCCACTAATGCCACTAATGCTGCAAATGTTGCAGCTGATTATGATATACAAAAAATATCGGCCATAGCTAGCTGCAAAGGGGAGAAGGATGGCAAAAAAATGGCATTTCTTACTTTTGATGATGGGCCGTCTACTACGGTAACACCTCAAGTACTAGATGTATTAAAAAATAATAACATAAAAGCGACCTTCTTTACAGTTGGAAAATTTATAGAATCTAATAATTCGAGTAAAGAGATTATAAAAAGAATTTTCAAAGAGGGACATGCTATAGGAAATCATAGTTATAGTCACTCATTGAAAACCTTATATCCCCATAACAGACTTGATGTAAGTACTTATATGGCTGAAATTGAGAAAACTAACAATATCTTAAAAGATATTTTAGGACAGGATTTTAATGACCGAGCAATAAGGATGCCAGGTGGTTATATGTCTAGAGTGTACTATAAAGATCCTAAGTTGATTGAATTGAACGCTAAGTTAAAAGAAAAAGATCTGTATAGTATAGATTGGAATGCATACATTTTCGATGCTGAGGGTAAAAAGAAAACTGCACCCGAATTAGTAGAGGCATTTAAAAAATCTGTAAGTACACAAGAAAAAGTAGTAGTATTAATGCACGATACCTATGGTAAGGAAGAAACTGCAAAAGCATTACCTGAAATTATAGACTATCTAAAAATAAATGGATATGAATTTAAGATTATAAAATAACTTTAAATATGTTTGGAACATAATGGTATAATTGACTTAGAAGTGTTGCCTAATTGTAGGAAAATAAGAAAATTATAAATTTAACTAAAAAAGCACCCATAAATGAGTGCTTTTTATTACTGATATTAAGAACAAAGGTAATTCTAAAATTATGCTCCCATAAACATTTTTATATCATCATCTACATTACTTATTCCACCAATACCAAAGCTGTCAACCAATACCTTTACTACGTTTGGTGATAGGAATGCTGGTAGTGTTGGTCCTAAATGAATATTTTTAACTCCTAAATGCAGTAATGCAAGTAATACTATAACTGCCTTTTGCTCGTACCATGCAATATTATAAGAAATCGGAAGTTCATTTATATCATCTAATTCAAATACTTCTTTTAGTTTAAGTGCAATTACTACTAATGAGTATGAATCATTACATTGTCCTGCATCCAATACTCTTGGAATTCCACCAATATCACCTAAATTTAACTTGTTATATTTATATTTCGCGCAACCGGCTGTAAGTATAACTGCATCCTTTGGTAGCTTTTCAGCAAATTCTGTGTAGTAATCACGGCTTTTCATTCGTCCATCGCAGCCTGCCATTACAAAGAATCTCTTTATTGCTCCAGATTTAACAGCGTCCACAATTTTGTCCGCAAGAGCTATCACTTGATTATGAGCAAATCCTCCTACTATTTCACCTTTTTCAATTTCTTTAGGTGCCGCACATTTTTTAGCCTGTTTAATTATTTTAGAAAAATCTTTTGAATTTCCATTTATTCCATCTGCTATATGCTTAACGCCTTCAAAACCTGTTAATCCTGTAGTGTATATTCTATCTTTATAAGATGCTTTTGGAGTTACAATACAGTTTGTAGTCATAAGTATTGGTCCATTGAAGCTTTCAAATTCCTGGTTCTGTTTCCACCATGCATTGCCATAATTTCCAACTAAGTGCTTGTACTTTTTAAATGAAGGATAATAGTTAGCTGGAAGCATTTCACTGTGAGTATATATATCTACTCCCGTGCCCTCCGTTTGTTTTAATAACTCTTCCATATCTTTTAAGTCATGTCCACTAATTAATATAGCGGGATTATTTTTAACTCCTATATTAACTTTTGTTATTTCAGGATTCCCGTAACTCGTAGTGTTCGCCTTATCAAGTAAAGCCATTGCATCAACACCATACTTACCACATTCAAGTACTAAGGCCACAAGTTCATCAACGCTTAAATTATCGTTAAGCGTTGAAGCTAACCCCTTTTGAGTGAATGCATGAAGCCCATCATCGTTGTATCCAAGACTACTCGCATGCTTAGCATACGCAGCCATTCCCTTCAGTCCGTAAATAAGCAATTCTCTTAAAGATCTTACATCCTCATTCTCTGTTGAGAGTACTCCAACTTTTCCTGCTTTTTCATCAAATGCTTTTAAGTCATTAGAAAACCAAACTGCTGCATCGGGTAAGTTTAATTCCTCCTCTTTGCCAAATCCAAACGTATTAAATATCCTTGTAAGCCAACTAGCATTTTCGCCTTTATCACTTAACTTAATTCCAGCTTTAAGAAGCTGACCTTTTACTTCTTCCCTTAATCTTAAACCTTCTCTTATTCTTTTAATAAATACATTTCTATCAAAATTTGCATTAGTTATAGTTGCAAATAAACTTTCCATTATAAAAGCATCTACTTCTTTATTAACGATACCATTCTCTCTAGCACGTACACTGTATATAGATATTCCTTTAGTTATATAAATTAGCAGGTCCTGAGCTTTTGCGAGACTTTCAGTCTTACCACAAACTCCCTTTACCGTACAACCTTTGCAATTAGCTGCTTCTTGACATTGATAACAAAACATAGCCATATTAATAAACCTCCATTTTTCTCTTTTGTAAGCACTGGTTGTGCCTGTTCTATGTGATTATTATACTGATATATAATCATGTTGTCGGTAACATATGTTACTAACTTATTTTATTACTATACGATGTCTAGTGTATTTTTGTTTCTTCTAATTTTCTGTGTACAACACTTGCCTCTTTTATGTATGTTTAAAATTAATCTAAATACTTCTTCTCTAATTCTTCTAAAACACTTATATATTCTTTTTGTAATTGATTTTTAGTTGCCTCTAATTCAATATTTTCACAACTTACATTTACGCCCTCCATGTCCACTTGGCTTAATGCTCTTCTAGCAAAGGTATATATCAATTTATCTTCTTTATCAATATGTCTTGTTAACAGATTAGCATAGCATACGGAATTTGCGATTATATCCACTCGTGAATCTAAGTCACCATTTTTAACTCTTAAAAGAGCTTCTTCTAAAAGCGTTATATGTTGCCTTCCTAAATCATGTTCTATATACATTCCAGATAAGGGTCCTTTTACCATATTTTGCCCTAGTTGAGTTTCCATCTTCTTAAAAAGGACAACCTCTTCCTTATTGTGATGGTGCTTATCGGCATAGTTTCTAACAAATAGAATCATCTTTTCAAAAGATACAAAATCAACAGTATTGCTATTTAATATTTCTACGCTTAATATCTTAAATAATTTTAATCCACGTAAAATATATTTATGTTCGTCCATCATTAAATCTATTGCATCCATAATTAATCCTCCTAATTTTTTCAATTCAATATTTATTTCAAATTATAATTATATTATTAACTTGTTTAATAATATAATACTAGTTCTTATAGTGTAGAACAGTAGATTTCATACTCCTATGTTATAATTCTACTTAACTTTAATTTGAAAAAATATGATTTAAATCAAAATTATAAAAAAACAACCTAAGGCTTATGTAATAGGCCTTAGGTTGCTTGAAAATTACTATTCTACATATGATTTTAATATATCTAATTGTTTTATAATTACCACTTTATTACCCTTAAGGATGATAATACCCGACTCTTCAAATATACTGAGCTTCCTGCTTATGGTTTCTCTCGTTACCCCAACATAATTTGCCATCTCTTCCCTATTTATAGGTAAGTTGATTTGCAAACCCTGATTTGTAGCAACTCCATACTTTTCACCAAACTCTAAAAGCATAAACGCAACTCTTATTTCTGCATCATTAGTAGCCAGATTTTGGGCAAGATTTTCAGTCTGAGTTAGACGCTTTGAAATAACTTGTAATAGCTTTATTGATATTCCTGGGTTGCTCATGATAATTTTATCCATATCTTGTTTGGTTAATGTACATATTTTAACATCTGATATGGCGTAAACATTAAAATTATATATTTCATCACTACTGAACAGGCTTAGTTCTCCAAAGAAATCTCCACTAGTGAAGATATGAACTATTTGCTCTTTACCCTCTTTTGTTAACTTAGATATTTTTACTTGACCTTCATTAATAATAAATAATGTATCTGATTTTTGTCCTTGGCTACACAGCATATCTCCTTTTTTATAGAATTTATGCCCTGTCATATCAACAATTTTTATAAGTTCATCGTCAGAGAGGAATGAAAATATAGGTACCTTCTTAGCACATAGGCTATGATTACAATTTCCACAACTACACTCTTTCATATATATCACCTACCATTTAGTATAATAACATCTTTAATTTAGCCCAGTCAAATAATAATCAGTATACTTTTCTATTACTTAAAGATGTTGATCAAAGGATGATAGTGTCTTATCAAAAATGGAAATATAATTTAAGAATTAGAGAAGATAACCAGAGATTTCAATGCTTCGGAAGGGGTATATGAATATTCTCATTAATATCGTGTATAATCATGCCAGTAATGTGCAAAATATTATATAGAAGTTTTAAAAATTAGGAGGGTTACATATGCAAGGAAAAATGTTTTGTTTTCAATGTGAACAAACTTTCGGCGGAAAAGGTTGTACCAAAGTAGGAGTCTGTGGAAAAACGCCTGAAATTGCAGCAATGCAGGATTTGCTCATTTATCAGTTAAAAGGAATAAGCTGTTATGCTACTAAACTTTTAGCCAAAGGCGAAAAAATTGATAAGTCATGGGTTTCATTTATTGAAAATTCATTGTTTATGACATTAACTAATGTAAATTTTGATCCTGAATCTCATATGGATATGCTTAAAAGATCTCAAGTAATAAAAGAGGATGCCAGGAAAAAAGCAGCAGGGGAAGAAGTAAATTCTGAGGAAGCTTTATATAATTTAAGTGATACTAAGCAGCAGATACTTGAAGATGCTAAAAAAGCTGGCGTTATGTATAATGAAGACTTAGATGCTGATATCCGTTCAGTTCGCGAAACTATAAAATATGGATTAAAAGGGATTGCAGCTTATGCACACCAAGCTAGATGTATTAAATATAATAGCGATGAAGTAGATGATTTTTATTTTATAGGCTTAGCAGTAATGACTGATGATAGTTTAAATCTACAAGATCTTATCAAGTATTTAGTTAAAACTGGAGATATGTGTGTTAAGGTTATGGAGGTATTAGATAAAGCCAATAATGAGAAATATAATTCTCCAACACCTACAAAGGTTAATGTAAACCTTAAAAAGGGTCCATTCATTGTAGTTTCTGGTCATGATTTAAGGGATCTTGAAATGTTACTTGAGCAAACAGAAGGCAAGGGAATAAATATTTATACACATGGTGAAATGTTACCATCGCATGGATACCCAAAGCTCAATAAATACAAACATTTAGTAGGTAATTTTGGAGGAGCATGGCAAGATCAACAAAAAGAATTTGATGGTATACCTGGTTGTATTTTAATGACAACAAATTGCTTAATGAAACCAAGAGATTCTTATAAAGATAGAATATACTCAACAAGTGTTGTTGGTTGGGATGGTCTAAAACATATATCTAATGATGAGAATGGATATAAAGACTTCTCTGAAATGATAAATAAAGCACTAGAACTCGGTGGATTTGAAAAAGATGAAGAAGTTAAAGAAATTCTAGTAGGATTTGGTCATAAAGCAACTTTAAGTCATGCTGAAACAATAGTAAATGCAGTTAAGGAAGGAAAAATTAGACACTTCTTCTTAATTGGAGGATGTGATGGTGCAAGACCAGGAAGAAACTATTACACTGAATTTGCTCAGCAGGTGCCTAAAGATTGTATTATTCTTACTTTAGCTTGTGGAAAATATCGTTTTAATAAGTTAGAGTTTGGTGAGGTAGCAGGACTTCCAAGATTACTAGATGTAGGTCAATGTAACGATGCATATTCTGCTGTGAAAATAGCCTCAGCACTAGCGGATGCATTTAAATGCAGCATTAATGATCTACCACTGGCAATTGTTTTAAGTTGGTATGAGCAAAAAGCTGTTGCTGACCTATTGGCATTACTTTCACTTGGAGTGAAAGGGATTTACCTTGGACCAACGCTTCCAGCTTTCTTAAGCCCTAACGTATTACAATTTTTAGTTGATACTTTTGATATTAAACCTATAAGCAATCCAGAAGATGATTTAAAACAAATACTCGGATAAATGATATTAATTTTATAATTATAATTTAAAATAAACGGCTGCTAAATGTAATTTGAATACATTTAGCAGCCGCTTATTTTACGTTTTTAGATTTTTTGTGACTTCAATCATATTCTAATGAAAAACAAATATGTATAATCAAAATAATATAGTGTCAATAATAAAAAATTCATTATAAAAACAAGTGATTTATAATCGAGGTCGAAGATGTAAGTTATTAGTAAATAACTTTAATTAAAAAAGGGAATATTAAAAGCAAATATTAAAAGCAAATATTAAAATGAAGTGGTGATAAAGTAAAAATATTTATTAATACAAAGGTAAAATATAGATAGTTGATGAGTTGTTGGATAAATTAAAGAACAATAAATAATGATGGAGGTATAAATATGACAGATATTAAATTTTGTGAGAATAACTTTACTTTTGGAACAGATGAAACTATGAAAAAATTAAAAGAGAACTATCCAGGTGTAGATATAACAGCTGAGGAATGCCTGGGATATTGTGGAGATTGCGCAGTGGGACCTTATGCTTTAGTAGATGACGAACTGATACAGGCTGGTACCGCAGATGAATTATATAAGAAAATAAAAAGCATGATGTAAGAAACAGATAAAACTATATTTTAGGATATTCATTTTAAGAACAATACCTTATTAAAAAATATATGAGAAGGGATTTTAAATCTACCATTAGATATGATTTGCCCAAGTCATGGAATTATTTGGAAAGATAATCCGCTTCAAATTGCAAATAAATATATGGAATGGGCAAAAGATTATAAAGAAAATCAAGTTACAATAATTTATGATACTATGTGGAATGCTACTAGAATAATGGCAGAGGCAATAGCTGTCGGAATAAAAAAACTGTGGAACCCTGATGAAGTAGGGCTAGACAGGTGTAAAGATTTTGGTAAGAGTATAGGAAAATCATATTGAAAGTCAAGGAGCTCTAATCACAAAGTGATTAGAGCTTCTTGACTTTATTGCATTCAATCATAATGATACTTATTAAATAACTTCATTATTTTTAATTTTTGATTTAAATCATATTTTTATAATTAGAATAAATCTAGAATAGAGCCATAGGAAAGCAAGAACATATGAAAATAAATTAATATTGGAGGGACACATTATGAAGAAAAACATTATGCTAAGTGAAAAAATATTTTGGGTTGGTAAGGTTGATGATAGAGAGGTACCTTTCCATAGACTAACTTTAACTAAAGGAACCACTTATAATAGTTATTTATTAATGACTGAAAAACCTACAGTGATTGATACTGTTGATATAAGCTTTGGTAGAGAATTTGTAGAAAATTTAAAGAATATAATTGAACTTGATAAAATTAAATTTATTGTAATTAATCACACTGAACCTGATCATTCTGGTGCCCTTGGGAGTTTGGCGGCTAGAGCTAAAAATGCAGTAATTGTGTGCACAAAGCTGGCTGTAGCTGAACTTAAGGAAATGTATAATCTTCATAATAGAGAATTTTTAGTTGTGGGGGATGGGGATACTCTTGATATAGGCGGCAAGACCCTAAAATTCATAGAGACGCCTTATCTTCATACGCAGGAGACTATGATAACTTATTGCATCGATGATAAAATTTTATTCCCTTGCGATATCTTTAGTACCCACGTAGCTAACTATGAGTATTTTAATGATATGGCAAAAGACGATATCAATGATGACTATATTGGCTACTACAAATTAATAATGCACCCACATAGAAGATATGTTCAGAATATGATCGAAAAAATTAGAGATTTAGACATAAAGATAATAGCACCATCCCATGGATTTATTATTAGAAATAACGTTCAAAGTTTTATAGATATTTATGATAATATGAGTAAGAATACAGAGGTAGGTAAAAAAACACTTATTTTATACTCTACTATGACAGGTAGGACAAAAAAAATTGCTGATATTTTTAAGAAAAAATTTGAGGAGCAAAATATAGCTTCCCAAATCATTGATGTAAATAAAATACCAAAAGAAGAAGTAATGAAGGCTATCAATGAAGCCGATGCAATTTTCTTTGGCAGCTCTACCAAATATGCAGATATGATTGGAAATATGGAAGATATATTGAAGAATCTTCATGAAATAAATCTAGAAGATAAGATAGGGGCGGCATTTGGTTCTTATGGTTGGAGTGGAGAAGCTGTGGAAGTAGTTCAGGATTACTTGAAGGAAACCGATATTAAAGTTTTGAATACTTCTGATGTAATTAAGTCGACTGGTATGGTCGATATAGAATTCCCACTAAGGATTAGGTTTTCACCAAGCGAAGATAACATAAAGAGCATTGAAAGGGCAGTTGTCTATACTGCTGATTTATTACTTAGTACAATTTAAAATATGAGGAGGTATTTATTATGGGAAAAATTATAAATAAAAATCAAAGCCTTGGAGAAATAGTTTCAACTTTCCCAGGTTCTACAGAGACCTTTAACCGGTATAAAATAGATTATTGCTGTGGTGGACATGATACGTTAGCGGAAGCCTTGGAGGTCATAGATTTAGACGCTGATGAAATTATTGAAGAACTTAATAACGAGTACGAGGAGTTTATAAAAACTAATTCAGAGTATAAAGACTGGAGAAAAGAAAAACCTTCCACCTTAATAAGACACATAGTAGATACACATCATGAATTTACCAAAAAACAGCTTAAAGAAATAGATACTCTATTATTAAAAGTACTCAAGGTACATTTTAAGCTTCATAGTGAAGAACTATTAAAGGTGCACAAATATTTTGGAACATTGAAAACAGAGCTAGAAGAGCACCTTATCAAAGAAGAGGAGAATTTATTTCCCCTTATTGAAAATTTTGAAATAACAAAGGATAATAGTGTCTTATCAAAAATACATCAGGTAATAAAGGACACGGAGGATGAGCATGATGCTGCTGGAAATATATTTAAAGAATTAGAGAAGATAACCAGAGATTTCAATGCTCCAGAAGGGGCTTGCACTTCTTTCAAGCTTGTATATACAAAACTTCATGACTTAGAAAAAGATTTATTTATTCATATTTATCTGGAAAACAGTGTTTTGTTTAATATGCTTTGGCAGAAAAAGAGTTGCTCTATAAATTAATTTTTAGAGTGAAATTATTATTATAGGAGTTCAAATATGGAAAATAAAAATATAAAAGTTGTTGTATCAGGAGACATATGTGTAAATTTGTTGCAAAGGATAACATACCCTCAGAATAATACTGGTTTGAATTGGCAAACTAATTTAAATATGCATAGTAATTTAAAACCGGGGCAAGCTTTGCTTCTATCAAAACTTGTATCTTTGGCAACGGGAGCATCTGTACTTTCACCACAGATGCATGATATAGAATTGATTCTACCAGGAGAGGTTCTTAGCGCTAGTGCAGAGCTAGAGCTTTTTCCGAAATTTGATGATAAAAACAATAATGAAAAAGTTTATAGAATAAGGCGTTTTATGGGTTTTACAGGGCCGGTTTCTGGTGTGCCGAGGTTACTTCCAATTATTAACGACGACGCTAATGCAGATATAATTATATTAGATGACGAAAATAATGGATTTAACTCTAATAAAGAATTTTGGCCTTTAGCTTTAAAGTCATCCGAAACATCACCAATAATCTTATATAAAATGGTTAACCCTATTGATTCTAGTGCACTTTGGAAATGCCTACAAAAATTTCATAAAGAAAAGACAATAGTAATTATAAATGGTGATGATTTGCGTTCGAAGGGAGTTAATATAAGTAAAAGTCTTTCTTGGGAAAGGACAGCGCAAGATTTTGTTTGGCAAATTAATAATAATCCAAATCTTGCTTTTCTCGCAAGTTGCCGCCATCTTATAGTACCTTTTGGTCTTGAAGGTGCCATCTATTATAAAAATGAAGGTGTGCCTGAAATTAAATTGTATTTCCTACCATATGAATTTGAAGGAGGCTTTATTAAAGACTCCCAAGGTAAAATGTACGGACTTACCTCCAGTTTTGTTGCAGGACTTGCAAGCACTATTGTTTCAGGAAATCAAGATAATGAAGAATTATCTGAATTGATAAGCATAGGAATACGCAAAGGGACTGTTTCTGCTCAAAAATATTTTATTGAGGGATTTGGTGAAAATGTTGAAAAATCTCAATTTTTAAGTTCAGATATATTTGTTGAAAAAGAAAATGATTTTGTACATACGGAGCATGTACAGGATGTATTAGTACCTACTTCAACTAATCCTAATTGTCGTGCTTGTTGGTATATTTTAAAAGACAAAAGCGCTACTAACTTAGCAGAGATAGCTTATGACATTGTTAAAAATGGAGTGAAAAGTGCACTTGAATTTATACCAATAGCCCGATTTGGAAAGCTAACAACAGTTGATAAGGCAGAAATAGAAAGCTATAGGAGCATTAAAAATCTTATGCTTGAGTATATCTCAACTAAAAACACAGTTCGGCCTCTTTCAATTGCAGTATTTGGAACGCCTGGGTCTGGAAAATCTTTTGGTATACTGGAAGTAGCTAATAGCATTGCGTCAAATTTAATTAAAAAATTAGATTTTAATTTATCTCAATTCCGTACACCATTAGATTTAGCAATTGCTTTTCGTAAAGTAAGTGATATTGCATTGGAAGGAAAAATTCCATTAGTGTTTTTTGATGAATTTGATTCTGTTATCGAAGGAAAACTTGGATGGTTAAAATATTTCTTAGCACCTATGCAGGATGGTGTATTTAGAGAAGGAGATTCTATTCATCCTATTGGAAAAGCTATTTTTGTATTTGCTGGGGGAACAAGCAGTACTCTCAAAGGATTTTGTGGAGAAGACCTTGAAAATGAAAAAGAACAAAAACAGTTTTTACTTGAATTTAAAAATGCGAAGGGTCCTGACTTTTTAAGTCGTTTGAGGGGTTACGTAAATATCCTTGGGCCAAATCAAACCGATAATAAGTTGGATTCTTTATTTATAATTCGAAGGGCAATGTTATTACGTTCACTTTTGGAGCGTAAGGTACCTCATCTTATAAATAACAAAAAAGAGGCTCAAATTGATAATGGGGTATTACGGGCGCTTCTTAAAATTCCAAGGTATAAGCATGAATCAAGGTCTATGGAAGCAATACTCGAGATGAGCATGCTAACTAATGCGAAAAAATGGGAACAATCTCATCTACCTTCTAAAGAACAGCTACAACTACATGTAGATGAAGAACAATTTTTACGCCATTTAATGCATGATGCATTCTATAGTGAAAAAATTGAAAGTCTTGCAACTGCTATTTATGAAAATAACAGAAATATGAATGGGGATTTTATAATGCCATGGCAGGATCTTCGTGAAGAGCTTAAAAATTTCAACCGTGATCAAGCAAAAAATATTCCTAATGCCTTACTTAAAATTAATTATGATGTTGTTTCTGTTAAAGAAAAACCAGCATTTATAGAATTTACAATTAAAGAATTAAATGCCTTAGCTAAGAAGGAGCATATGCGTTGGTATTATCATAGAAAAAAGGTTGGCTTTAAATATGGTGAAGTTGAAGATAATAAGAAAAAAACTAATCCTGCACTTGTACCTTGGGGCAAGCTGACAGAAGAGAAGAAAAATAAGGTATGCCAAATGATTAAGATTTGGCCAGAAATATTGGCCAAATCAAATTTTAAGATAGAACCACTAAAGAGTCTATGTCATTGTGAGACTATACTTTAACGACATTTCAGAAGGAAAGTCTCCCACTTCTATAAGTGGAGTATAAATCTCCTTCTGAAGTCGTCAATGCATCTTCTGCGAAGATGTTGCAGCTCCGCAGGAGATGATTTAACTAGAAAATAACTTTAAATGAAAAAGGGAATAATAAAAAATAAATATTAGAATAAGATGGGTGATATAAATGGCTAAAAGAATCGTAATCGTAGGGACTGGTATTGCATCAGTAACAGCAATCAAGGCAATTAGAGAAATAGATTTAGGTTCAGAGATATGTTTGATCGGACAAGAAAATTTTTATCCATATAACCGAATAAGGCTGTCGAAGGGTATATTTGATGACCTGGAGGAAAATAACATACTTCTTCAAAAAAAAGAGTGGTATGAGCAAAATAAAGTAAAAATAATTATTAATACAAAGGTATTGAATATAAATACAGATAGCCTTGAATTAATATTATGCGATGGACGTAAAATAAAGTATGATAAATTGCTAATAGCAACTGGATCCAGCAATAATATACCACCAATTGATGGTATAGGTAAAGAAGGTGTCTACACATTAAGAGGCCTTAATGATGCTTTAAATATTAAAGATAGCCTCAATGCAAGTGCACAAGTGATAGTTATTGGAGGTGGAATACAAGGAATTGAAATGGCTTGGATATTACATCAGCATGGCAAAAAGGTTACGATTGTTGAATTGCAATCAAGGCTTATGCCTCTCCAATTAGACAATAAAGCATCAGAAATATTAAAGGATATAATGCATGGTTATGGGATAGAAATACTAACAAATACTGGTGTAGTTAAAATAACAGGAGATGCTAAAGTAGCAGGCATTCTTATAGACAAAGAAGTGGAATTAAAATGTAATATGATTGTGTATTCCACAGGAATTAAACCTAATAAAGAACTAATCGCGTATACTAAAGTTAAAGCAGTAAGAGGAATATTAGTAAACAATAAAATGGAAACCAACATAGAAAATATTTATGCAGCAGGAGATATTGCTGAATATGATAATGAAGTTAATGGACTATGGAATATTGCTATAGCACAAGGAAAAGTTGCAGGTTACAACATTGCTGGGAAGGAAACTGTTTATGAAAAAATAATCCCAGTTACAACATTAAATGCTTTTGGCATTTTGTTATTTTCTATGGGGTGCATTGATGAATTAGAGTCTACAAAGGTACTAATAGATGAAGATACTAATCTTAAAATTTATAAAAAAATATTTATAAGAAATAATAAGGTAATCGGTGCGATTGTTATAGGTGATATGAAAAGATCGCCACTTCTTAAATCAGCTATAGAAAAGGGAATAACGGTAGGTGATGTTGATCTATCTGTTGATGAGTTGTTGGATAAGTTGAAGAACAATAAATAATGGTAAGAGTATAGTGAAAATTATAGGGGAGAATATAATATTAAGTAAATTTAAAGGAGATGTTTTTATGGATAAATACGTTTGTTTAGTGTGTGGATACATTTATGATCCAGAAGAAGGAGATTCAGATGGTGGAATAAAACAAGGTACTAAATTTGAGGATATACCAGAAGATTGGGTTTGTCCATTATGTGGAGTTCCAAAATCAGACTTTGAAAAAGTTGAATAAAGTTTCGTCTACTTTTAAAGTTGGATTAAATCTTTTCTAATAACTATATTGAAGGGGTGATATTAATGAAGGCTCACGTTGATAAAGATATATGCATTGGATGTGGATTATGCCCAGGGGTATGTCCAGAAATCTTTCAAATGGAAGATGACGGAAAAGCTGTGGCATCGCCAGATGAAGTGGCAGAAAATCTTGTAAGTAGTGCAAAAAAAGCAGAAGAACAATGCCCTGTTGATGCAATTTCTGTAGAATAGTAATATCATAATAAAAAATATAATAAACTGAAAACTTGTGTTGTCAACAAGAAAATCATATTGAAAGCCAAGGAGATTTAATCACAAAGTGATTAAATCTCCTTGACTTTAGTGCATTTAAAATATAATAAAACTGAAGAAGAGCCCTAAGGCTCTAGTTATATGCATATCCAAAAGATTTATGGAAGGGTTAGGGAGTAGAAAACCTTTGCAAAAGAAAGACATTCAATATAGAATATTAATAACAGCATATAACAAATTAACATACTTATATGTTAAACAACCAATTTGAAAATGTGGTTAAAATAATTTAAATGGAGTGGTGTTATAATGAACAACATTTTAGAAATTATTAAAAACGGAACCTTAACCTACGAGCAAAAGGTATTAACCCTCGCTAGAGCAGCGGAAGACAGTATAGACGTTCTAAATATTAGAAGGGATACTCAGATGCTTCGCGATGAGGGAATAATATGTGATCTTTTTGAAGGCCATGCACCGTATAGACCTAGGTATATAGTACCTAACTATCAGAAATTCATGAAAAATGGAAGTGAATTTTTAGGACTCACGCCACCAAAGGATATTTGGGAGGCTACAAATAGTTTATTAATATTATACAGACATGTGCCATCAATTTCTTCATTCCCAGTATATATAGGGAATATTGATTATCTCTTGGAACCGTTTGTCTTAGATGAAGAAGAAGCTTTTCATGCTATAAAATTATTTTTAACACATATAGACAGAACCATAACAGATTCTTTTTGTCATGCAAATATAGGGCCAGAAGATACTAAGGCAGGAAGATTAATATTAAGAGCGGAAAGAGAACTGCAAAATGCAATTCCTAACTTAACTTTAAAATATAGTACAAGTACTCCAGATGATTTTGCTATTGATGCAATTAACACTGCCTTAATAACTGCAAAACCAAGTTTTGCTAATCATGAAATGTTCTCAAATGAGTTTGCTGGGAATTACGGTATAGTTAGTTGCTATAATGGATTAACTATAGGTGGGGGAAGTTACACTTTATCTAGATTAAATTTAGCGAGGCTTGCTAAAAAAGCAAAAAACCAAGATGAATTTATAAATGTTATATTGCCGGATGCAGTAGAGAAAATGGCTGGGTATATGCGTGAAAGAATTAGATTTTTAGTGGAGGAAAGTGGTTTCTTTGAGACCAATTTCTTAGTAAGGGAAGGATTAATAAGTAAAGATAACTTCACAGGCATGTTTGGGATGTTTGGACTTGCTGAATGTGTAAATTGTTTTATTGATTCTTCTAAATTAGAAAATAGGTTTGGCCATAGTGAAATAGCTAATACTTTAGGATATAGAATTATTGAAAAGTTAGAATCTGAGGTTAATAAATATAATGATCCTCACTGCAATATATCGAAAGGTAGATATCTGTTACATGCTCAAGTGGGGATTGATTCTGATATGGGAATAAGTCCAGGATGCAGGATTCCAATTGGAGATGAACCTGAACTTCCACAGCATATAGTGGAGTCTGCTAAATTTCATAAGTTCTTTCCCTCAGGAATAGGCGATATATTTAATTTTGATAGCACGGTTAAAAGTAATCCGGAGTATGTGCTTGATATTATCAAGGGTGCTTTTAAAAAACAAATGAGATATTTTTCAGCATATTCTACTGATTGTGATGTAATAAGAATTACTGGATATCTTGTTAAAAGATCAGAAATGAAAAAATTGCAAGAGGGGCATCAGGTGTTACAGGATACAGTAGCATTAGGACTTGGGGCAGTTCTGAATCAAAAGGTACTGGAAAGAAAGGAAAGAAAAAATGATTAAGGGATTAGTTAACCGAATTATTCCCTTTAGCTCGGTGGATGGACCGGGAAATAGGACTGCCATATTCTTGCAAGGGTGTAATTTTAACTGTTCTTATTGTCACAACCCGGAGACTATAAATATTTGTAATAGTTGTGGGGAATGCATAGATGCTTGCCATTATAATGCATTACAATTTAAGTCCTCTAATGTAGTATGGGATAAAAGAGCCTGTAGTAAATGTGATGAATGTATAAGATTTTGCAAAAGGAATAGCTCCCCTAGAGCACAAAGCATGACTGTAGAAGAAGTCGTACGCGAGATAGAGAAGAATAAAGTTTTTATCTCTGGGATTACAGTCTCAGGTGGTGAGTGCACCCTTCAAAGTGAGTTTTTAATACATTTATTTAGAGAAGTTAAAAAAATGAATTTAACATGTTTTGTGGATACCAATGGTTCGGTACCTTTATGGGAACATGAAGAGCTAGTGGATGTAATGGATATGGCAATGGTAGATATAAAATCCTATAATAACGAGGAACATAAGAGACTTACGGGTATGGAAAATACTATTGTTATAGAAAATGTAAAATATTTAGCTAAGTTAAATAAAATTTATGAGATTAGAACGGTTGTTGTACCAGAAGTTTTAGAGAATCACAATAATGTAGATAAAATCAGCAAGTTTATTGCGCTATTAAATCCAGATATAAGATATAAACTTATAAAATATAGGCAAATGGGCGTACGATCTGAAATCATAAACAGTTACACTCCTAAGGAGGAATTCATGGAGGAATTAGGAGAGATAGCGACGTATAATGGTTGCAGAAGTGTAGTTATAGTATAGTAATTATTAGAAACCTCACAAAATGTGAGGTTTTTAGTTTACCTACCGTTGTTGGATACTGAGAAATTGGTATCTTTTTTAGATTCTGGAATAGCTTAATAGTAGGAGATATAATGTAGGTACCTTTATATTTCTAACGATATAAGATATTACCTTCTTTAATAGAAGGTAATATCTTATAGGGGCGGTGAATAAGATGAATTGGAAAGAAGAATTAGTTTTACAATTAAGAAATTTGACTATTGATAAAAGCATTATTGGCAGAGCAATGCAAAACTTTGTTGAGGTATTTAATAGTAATCTAGACAAATACAATATAAAGAATATTCGAGCAACAACAGATTCAAATGAATATATAGATATAAAGTATTATAAAAAAATCAAAATAGAATGTTCTGATAAAAATGTTACTTTTATTTTATTTAACAAAGATAGGATTCAGCAAAACATATCTATTAAATTAAGTATTGCTGAAAAAGTAGGAGGTTATTTTATTCAGTATATTAATACGGAAGAGCGTAACCCAAAATTGAGAGCATTTATTGATGAAAATACTATTGATGGAATTTTTGAAGATTTATTTGAATTGAATGAAGAAATAATAACTATGAATGAAGAAACAATCAATTAAATAATAAAGAGCATCCGCTTGGATGCTCTTTATTATTCAAAACATCTTATTTCCCACGTGCTAGGCCTCTATCCATTTTCATTTTTTCTCTTAATTATAGCACTGATAATAACATTTCTATTCTGGTTTATTGTAAAATAATCATATTAATTACATCATCTGGTGCTAATTTAATTAGTTAAAAGTATTTTAATTAATTAATTGGTTAAAAATGGTGGTAATTTATTTAATTTACGATATAATATAAGTACTAGTGGTCTAAATTTATTGTATAATTGTGTCAATAATTGACAGAGAGCTTCCAGTATTTCATACAAGGGATGATATTCTTGGAAGACTTACGATAACTGTAAATAATACATAGGTAAATAACTCAGAAGTAAGAGATTATTCAGTTGATACTAATAAATTTAAAGAAACTCTACATTTTAATATGTTTAGAGAAAGCAGCAAAGAAAGAAGGTAATAAAAGCAAGTAATTGATAGGAGGACTAACATATGAAAAAGAAATTCAAGATGCCAACGGCTTATACTATTTTAGCTATTATAATTGTAATGGTAGCGATTCTTACATGGATAGTGCCAGCAGGACAATATAACTTTCTAGATCCAAACGCTGATAAACTACAGCTTATCCCAGGAACATATCACGCAGTTCCTTCAAACCCACAGGGTTTTAAAGATATTGTTTTAGCTCCTATAATTGGATTCTATGACGCAGTAGATGTTATATTATTCGTTATTGTAATAGGTGGATTCTTAGGAACAGTTATGAAGACTGGGGCAATAGATGCAGGTATAGGTAGACTTGTTAAAAAGCTAGCTGGAAAAGAACGATGGCTTATACCATTGATAATGCTATTCTTCACAATAGGGGGAACAACTTTCGGTATGGATGAAGAAACACTAGCATTCTTCCCAATATTAATACCAGTGTTTCTTGCAGCTGGGTATGACACGCTTACAGCAGTTGCCGTTATAAAGCTAGGGTCAGGAATGGCAGCTATGGCATCTTTAACTAGCCCATTTGCTATTAGTATAGCATGTAAATTTGCCGGCATTTCCATTGGTGAAGGAATTGGGATAAGAATGGTACTTCTTGTTACTTTTGTAGCTTTAGGTATATTCTGGACTATGAAATATGGTGAAATGGTTAAGGCAGATCCTACTAAATCATTGATTTATGATTTGCACCATGGACATAAGAAGCATTTTCTTGGAAATAGAAATGAAAACGATATCCCTGAATTAACAGGTAGAAGAAAACTTATACTTACTGTTTTTGGGTTAACTTTCGTAGTAATGGTAATGGGAATTATTCCGTTTAGTGATTTAGGTATTAAATTCATTCCAACACTAGGCTGGTGGTTTGGTGAACTCGCAGGAGTATTCCTTGTATCTAGTATAATTATAGCTATAATAGCAGGGTATAAAGAGGAAAAATTCCTTCCTATTTTTATAGACGGTGCACGTGATTTGTTAGGGGTTGCGATAATAATAGGTTTGGCAAGGGGTATTACTGTTGTAATGGATGCAGGACATATTTCTGACACAGTTTTACATTTGGGCGAAATTTGTCTTAAAGGAAAAGGATCAATAGGGTTCACTGTATTTACTTATTTATTCTATTTACCTATGTCATTCTTAATACCTTCAACATCAGGGCTTGCAACTGTTACGATGCCAATTCTGGCACCTTTAGCCGACTTTTCTGCTGTGCCAAGACATATAGTAATAACTGCTTATCAAGCTGCAAATGGATTGTTAAGCTTATTTTCACCAACATGTCCGGTTATTATGGCTGGATTAGTTATGGGTAAAGTACCATATGAGAGATGGTTTAAATTCATATGGAAGTTGATAGTAATAACATTTGTTGTTACACTTGTACTTTTAGTATTATCTATGTTTGTATATAGATAAATAATATATTTTAATAGTATGATGTATTTATATGAAAATGATGAAGACCACTAGGCAACAGTATAATGTACCTTATAGAGTAGACAGCTAAAAAAGCCTACCCTATAGGGTACTTTTATATATAATTAAACATTATTGTCATGAATTTTCTTAGGATATGGAAATTTTAAAAACTATTCACCTTCTAAAAAATTATGGATTTAAGGTTTGCGGTTGACTCTCATGACTTGTGATTTCGAATATAAGATGTACTAGGACCACCTCACAAAATGTGAGGTTTTTAGTTTATAGAGTTAAGTTACAAATATAAAAGTAGTATCTATTTATAATTCGTCTAAAAGCTCATTTTCATAGTGGACTACGACCAGCATTCAACATTGACCTAGTCATAGTAGCATGGTAATATATTCTTATTAGGCGATTATATGGATAAAGATTATTTAGTAACTGAATCAAATTATTTTATTATGTAAAGTACTATATAATACTTTACATATTAAAGATTTTAAATATAGAGCAAAAAAGGAGGGATCATTTTGACAAAAAAACTTACAGAAATGACAAGATCCTCTGGTTGAGCAGCTAAAATAGGGCCGGAGGCTCTTTCTAAAATTTTAAGCCAATTACCTAAAATGGTGGATGAAAATTTGATTGTCGGAATTGAAACTTCCGATGATGCAGCTGTTTATAAGATAAATGATGAAATGGCAATGATACAAACTTTGGATTTTTTCACTCCTGTAGTGGATGATCCATATACTTTTGGACAAATCGCAGCGGCGAATTCTTTAAGCGACATATATGCAATGGGAGGAAAACCAGCGCTTGCACTTAATATAGTTTGTTTTCCGACCTGCATTTCTATGGATATACTTGGAGAAATACTTAGAGGTGGAGCAGATAAAGTAATTGAAGCAGGAGCAATTGTCATAGGAGGACATTCAGTTGATGATAATGAGCCCAAATATGGCTTATCAGTCACTGGTTTTGTGCATCCGGATAAAATTCTGAAAAATTATGGATGTGAGGTTTGCGATGTACTGATACTTACAAAACCTTTAGGTACGGGTATAGTGAACACTGCAATAAAAGGAGGCGTCGCGTCTGTTAATGCATATAATCAAGCAGTAAAGGTTATGACTACTTTGAATAAATATGCTGGAGAAATAATAGCATCACATGAAATAAACGCATGTACTGATATAACTGGATTTGGAATTATGGGGCACTGCTTTGAAATGGCTAAGGCTTCAAAAGTTACACTAAAGCTTTGGAAGAATAAAATACCATATATCAAAGAGGCAAAAGAGTACGCTGAAATGGGTTTAGTACCGGCAGGTTCTTATAAAAATAGGGATTATATAAAAGAGGAATACGAGCTTAGAAATATTGAACCTTGGCTGGAGGATATTATATTTGATCCTCAGACATCTGGAGGGCTACTGGTTTCATGTACTAAAAGAGAAGCTGAAAAACTAATTGAAGAACTTTCAGAACTTGAATTGAAATCTGAAATTATTGGTGAAGTTCTTGAATATGGAGATAAATATATTATTGTAGAGTAAAAACAGAATGGAGAATAAAAATGGAAAAAAATTTACTGCTACGAAAATTACCAAAAATTGATGGTCTTTTAAATGAAGCTTTTGTAATTGATGTTTTGTTAAACACATCGAGAGTCAAGGTTGTTGATGCACTTAGGGAAACAATTGATCTATTTAGAAAAAACATTTTATCTGGAGATTTAGAAAACTTTGAAACAAAAGATATCCTTGAGCAATTTAAAAGAAATATAGAGGAAAAAAAATCTGTAAGTTTAAAAAAGATAATCAATTGCACTGGAGTAATTATTCATACAAATCTGGGAAGGTCGAGGCTTTCGAAAAATGCAGTAGAAGGTGTATTAAATATAGCTAACAATTATAGCAATCTTGAATATAACTTAGCTGATGGGAAAAGGGGATCTAGATACAGTCATGTTGAGGATATCCTTACGAAAATTACGGGGGCCGAAGCTGCATTGGTTGTTAATAATAATGCCGCAGCAGTACTTTTGGCTTTAAATACACTGTGCAGCGGGAAGGAAGCAATTGTATCAAGAGGACAGCTTGTAGAAATTGGTGGATCTTTTAGAATACCAGATGTAATGAGATTTAGCGGCGCAAAGCTAATGGAGGTTGGAACAACTAACAGAACCCACCCTCATGATTATGAGAGTAACATAAATGAAAATACGGGGGCATTATTAAAAGTACATACTTCAAACTTTAAAATTCTTGGGTATACACTTGAGGTTCCTAATGAGGAATTAGTTGAAATAGGACTTAAGAATGACATTCCAGTAATTGAAGATATTGGTAGTGGAACTCTCGTTGATTTTTCAAAGTACGGTTTTACTCATGAACCAACAGTTCAAGAAAGTGTAAAAAAAGGGGTAGATGTTATTACATTTAGCGGAGATAAGATGCTCGGAGGACCTCAAGCAGGGATTATAGTAGGTAAAAAGAAATACATAGATATGATGAAAAAAAACCAACTTACTAGAGCACTTAGGATTGATAAAATGACTCTTGCGGCGCTTGAAGGCACACTTAAATATTACTTTGATGAAAGTGAAGCTGTGGAAAACATTCCTACACTTTATATGATATTAAGCTCTAAGGAGCTTAATAAAAAAAGAGCATTGAGGCTTAAAAGAAAACTGAATTCAAATTCAGAAAATTTTACATTTAAAGTTTGCGAAGATTTTTCTATGGTAGGTGGGGGTTCAATGCCCGAGGCGCGGATAGCGACCTTTGTAATTAAAGTAAAAGGTAGTAATTTACCCTCAGAGGAAATTGAAAAGAGGCTTAGGCTAAATAAAGTTCCGATTATAGTACGCGTAAGTAATGATGAGGTCATACTCGATTTAAGGACCATTGCTGATAATGATTTTGAAGTAATATCAGAAGCTTTTAAAAAAATGGATCTAAATTGAAATTTTATTTGGGGTGGTGATAACTATGAAACATATTATAATTGGTACAGCGGGGCATATAGATCATGGTAAAACATCACTCGTAAAAGCACTTACAGGTAGAGAAACTGATACCTTAAAGGAAGAAAAAGACAGAGGAATATCGATAAATTTAGGGTTTGCCTGTTTTGATCTCCCATCTGGAAGAAGAGCAGGAATAATAGATGTTCCTGGTCATGAGAAATTTATTAAAAATATGCTGGCGGGTGTAAGTTCTATTGATATAGTTTTAATGGTAATTGCTGCTGATGAGGGTATTATGCCTCAGACAAAAGAGCATTTTGAAATACTTCAACTACTTGATGTAAAAAAAGGAATTATTGTGCTTACTAAAATTGACATGGTGGAAGAAGAATGGCTTTCAATGGTAAAAGATGACGTTAAGGAGCAATTTAAAGACAGTTTCCTAGAGAATGCACAAGTCCATTGCGTATCATCTAAAACTAGGCAAGGAATATCGGAACTTGCATGTGAGATAGATACGATGACGCAGGAGGTACGTTCAAAGGATATAACAGGGCATTTTAGGCTTCCTGTTGATAGGGTATTTTCGGTAAGTGGTTTTGGAACTGTTGTAACTGGTACTGTTATTAGCGGTAAAATTGAAGAAGGGCAAACAGTTATGATGTACCCCTCAAAATTAATGTCCAAAATAAGAGGAATTCAAGTGCATGATAATCCAGTTAAAATTGCAGAGGCAGGTCAAAGGTGTGCAATAAATCTTGCAAATGTTAAAACAAAAGATATCGAAAGAGGAGATGTTATTTCAATAGAAAGCGTAATGGAGCCATCTCTTATGGTAGATTGTAAGATTTACTATTTATTGAGCAATTCAAAACCTCTTGTAAATAGACAAAGGGTAAGATTGTACCATGGAACAAGTGAAATTATTTGCAGAGTAGTAATACTTGACCTTGAGGAAATAAATCCTGGAGAGGAAGCGTATGTACAGCTTAGGCTTGAAAAGCCTCTTACAGCTCAAAGAAATGATAGATTTGTAATTAGAAATTATTCACCAATGTATACGATTGGTGGAGGCTCGATAATAGAGCCCTCAGCGCCAAAGGCTAAGAGGTTTCATGAGGACTACATAGAAGAGCTTAAAATAAAAGAAAGTGGGCACTCTGAGAGTATTATTGAAAAAACTGTAGAAAAATTAAGCTCAGAATTTCCAAGGATTTCTGGTATATTGAAATCATTAGGTAAGAATGAAGGGGATGTTCAGGAAAAACTTGACATTTTAGTTTTAAATCAAAAGCTAATAAAGCTTAAAGGTGGAGATTCTCCAGTTTATATTCATATAAACTATTTAAATAAAAAGGTAAATACTCTTTTAAAGCTTGCTTCGGATTATCATAAAAGTAACCCGCTCAAGATTGGAATCTCAAAGGAAGAAATTAAAACAAAGGTATTTGGAAAAAATATAAAACAGAAGACCTATGATGATTTGCTATTTAAGCTTGAGCAACAAAAAATAATTAATCTTAAAAGCAAGTTTATAGGTGAATATGGCTATGAAATAGTACTTACCAAAGAGCAACAATCAGAAAGAAACACAATAATAAAAGTCTTTGAAGATGCACGTTATATCCCACCCAAATATGAGGAGTTGCTCGAGGGTTCAAAGGATAAAAAGATTTTTACTATGGTATTTGAGCTACTGCTTGATGAAGAAATACTCTTTAAAATAAACACAGAATGCTACTTATTAAATGACTATTATAAAGAAGTAAAGGATAAGGTTAAAAAATATATTGATGAAAATGAAAGTATTACTATTGCACAGTTTAAAGACATGATGAATACTAATAGAAAATATGGACTTATTTTACTAGAACATTTAGATGGAATAAAATTCACTAAACGTGTGGGAGATAGTAGGGTACTTTTATAGCAGGTGAAATAAAATTTAATTTTACAAAAGATATCATAGTGTGAGTATCTGTGATAAAATGGTACTAGAGTTAAATTTTTATGGGAGTAGATAGGTGCTGGTGTGCCTGCCAGTCTTCAAAACTGTGTTGTCGTGCTAAGACCACGATGGGTGTGTTCGATTCACACATATTCCCGCCAATTAAATTTAAAGCCTTGAGGGGCTTTTTTTTAGTTCTATTAAATCATCTCCTGCGGAGATGCAATATCAACGACTTCAGAAGGAGATTTACCTCTTTGTAGACCTCTGGAGTAGATAACAATTCTTAATTGTTATCCCCCCACTTCAGAACGGGTTAAAAGTGGTATGGCTAATGCTAAATCTGAGGGTGAAATAATCGGTATAGCTAGAACAAGTATGGATGATATACCAATAGCAGTAACAAAAGCCTATGAACTATTAAGAAATTGCAAAATAAATAAGGGCGAATGTGCTAGAATGTGTGACATATTAAGACCAAGTTTGCATAAATATACTAAGAATATTGAAAAAGAAGAAGGGTTAGTATGATATAAAATATATATAATTTGATTAACATTTTTAAAAATTCAAAAATAAAAGGAGTAAAAATGAGGGACAAAAATATATCTAGTAGAACAGAAAAAAGGAATGCGATGACCTATATTATATATGAATTATTAAAAGGAAAAAAACTTTCAACAAAGGAAATGGCAGAATTAGTGGGAAAAGATCAAAGAACATGTGAAAGATATGTAAAAGAAATAGAAGAAAGTGATTTGCCTATAAGGAGAGAAGTATCTCAATATTATCTCAATACGGATGAGGGGTATTTGCCTTTTTATTTATCTAAGGAAAAAATAAATCTGATTTATATTTCACTAATATCTTTTAGTGCATTTGGTAGAGATTTAAAACTTGTAAATGAGGTGATTAAGCAGATAGAAGAACTAGTATCTCCAAGAGATAAAGAGTTGATGGACAGTATAAAGGGAAATCTTGTGGTTAAAAGAAGATATGAGATTATAACAGCTAATAGTTACAGTAGTTATGAAATATTTATGTTGTTGCTTGAAGCTTTTAGTAAAAGACGTTGCATTAAAATTAAATACAACTCTAGGAGAAATAATGATTATAGGGTAATAGATGTTTATGGTTTTTGTTTAGCAAAAGAAACTTACTATATAAATGCCTATTGCCACAAGGTAGATAAAATTCTTATGTTTAGAGTAGATAGGATTACGGAATGCTCTCTAGAGGATACATATTATTGCATTTCAGAGGAATTCAATTTGAAACAATATTATAAATATACTTGGGAAGTGGAAAAATCAAAAGAACCCTTTGATTTTGAAATTTTGTTTTGTGGTAGGTCTATTAATAATATTAGAGAAAGAAAATGGTGTGAAAACCAGGAAATAACTAATAAGAATGAAGGCACTATTTTATTTGAAGGGACTACATCTTCAAAGATAGAATTTGAAAAGTGGATTTTAAGTTTTGGGAGTGAAGCAAAGGTTATTAAACCATTGTGGTTAAAAGAAATAATAAAAGAAGAATTAAATAAGGCGATTATATTATACGATTAAGAATTTAACAATATTTTAGCAACACAGGTGGTAATTTAATAGTGAAAGAGCGACAATAAGTGTGTCGCTCTTTAATTTTAAACATATTTAGTATTGAAATTCTTATTTTAATAGTAGTATAATGTAATTGATAAACTAAATATAGAAAATAAATTATAATGTGGTTAAAAATACAAAGGAAAAAATGTAAATTATCTATAAGTATATTGTGACAAATTAAAGAAAGAGGGTGAGAATATTAGTAAGGATAAATTAAAAGAGATGTTTAAATTAAGATTAGTTACGTTAAAAGAAACAAGCGTAATTAATGACTATTATGAAAAGATAGTAAACAAAGGTTTGAAAAAATATAAAAAAATAGTTCAATATGGAATGAAAAAAAATCAAACATTATTCAGTCATGTGCTTGATATGATTGGGGTTCTAGATGGAATTAGAAATATCTTGCCAGTAGATGAATTGGAATTAAGAGTATTAATGGTTGCTATAACAATACATGATCTTAATAAGTTAGAGGAACATGCTGAAAAGTCATATTCAAGAATTATTTCAGAACAAAATAATAGAGGTGAATATGCAAATATACTTAGTGAATGTGAAGTACTAAGCATTAAAGACTTCTTTCCACAGTACAAGGAATATATAGAGGACATTAGAGCTATAATAGGTCAACATTCTGCACATACCAGTGCTTTTGCAGAAAATCTAATTTGTAATCCTGAAAGATACAAATTAGGGGATGAAAAAATAGAGATATTAATTTCTATAATAAGAGCGTTGGATGTATTAGATTTATCTAAGACTATGGATGAGGAGGAAAAGAAAAGACAATTTTTAACTCATATTAATAATGCAACAAAATACAAGAGTAAACAGTATAAATTGGTTACACATACTATAAGTGAAGACAGAGGGATACTTACAAATATATGTCATAATACTGTGGTTAAATTTTTGGAGGAGAAAGCATTTATTGATGTTGCCTATTATAAAGAAGGAGTTCTTTATTTAGTCGAGGACAAAGAAATACTTTTTAATGAAAAGGATAGAGAAAATCTTATTGCAAGCTGTGTTGATTCTATTAAAAGTAAGATCTTCTATGATTTCAAAATTTACATTAATAATGTTCAGTCAGGCATTAAGGTTGATGAAAAATGTTTAGATATTGCATCAATAGAAAAAATAATTTATGAAATTAAGATAAGATGTGAGAAATCAAAGATTCCAGATATTAATAAAAAAAATCAAATTATTAGAGTTGTTGCCGAAAAATACATAAATCTATATTCAAGTGAAAAATCGGAAGGGTTTGAGGAATGCATTACAAAATTAAAAATAGATATTGAGGCCACAACGGAAAAGAAGATCTTAAGTAAGCTTAATAAAGAATTAAAGGAAAAGATTTGTTTACTAAGGGAACAAAAGATAGGAAAAGGTATTTTTCATAGAAAAGTTAAGGAAGAATATTTTATAGAAAGTAATGAGGACAAGCTTAGATTTTCGGAATTTGTAAGATCCTTTTATAATTTTGTAAATAGTCATGTGTGCACTAATACTATCCTAAGTTGGAATGAATTATACACTTTCTTTAACATTTCAGAAGAGGATAGTTATTATTTAGATGCTTTTGAAGGATTGTACATAAGACCATATGTTTTAGGACAGTTAATATATGATGAATATAAAGACATGGACGAAGAACTTACAAACAGGATTATTAAATATTTGGAAGGTAAGCTTTCAAATCAAGAGAATAAAAATGAAGATATCATGTGGGTTGATTTAAAAGATTATCTTAATAGAAACATAATTCTATCTTTTGATAATAAAATTATATTTAAAAAAGAAAATGCATTAAAGAATTATGCAGAAAAGAAAAGTAGCAAGTGCTGTTTATGCAGCAGTGAATATGAGACAAGCAATTGGATGTCAGTTAATGTGCCCTACAAGTTGAAAATACAGAATTTTTCAAATAAAATAAATGGAGGCGCTAGGGAACCTAAAAGAAATATATGTTCCATTTGCAATATAGAATATCTGCTTCATAAAGTCACTTATGCCTCAAAGGTTGAAGTAAGTAGGAGATATTTAAGCATACTTCCTAGGGGATTTAATACAAAATCATATATTAGAGCATTTAGAGAGAGTATTAATGAATTTAAAAGCAAGGACATAGGCTCAGTTTATTTTAATGAATATAGTACATTTGTAGCATTAGCTAATGAAAATGTGGAGGAAATAGAACCACTTTTTACACAAGCAAAGATAAATGGAATAGCTATACCAAATTATGCAGAGACATTAACAAATTATTTTATTTTACCTATACATTTGGTTAAAAAGGATAATGAAACGACAAAATGGATTTCAACTTTATTGTATGCACTAACTTTCAATATATATTTTGATTCCAAAATAGTTATAAGCGAGTTTCCAGTACCAATATTAAACCAAAATGAGATGGAAGAGATATATGTGGGAGATGTTCCTGTACAATTCAGGAATATATTTGAAAAGCAGTGGACAAAGGAAGAATGCTTAAATACAATAAAATTATTTATTAATTTATTCACAATGGCTAAGTCCTTGGGAGAAACAGCGGATATAGTTTATGACTCATTAAAAGCTATGGCAAAGGGTAGAACAAACTTTATATATTGTGTATATAAAAAGCTAAAAAATAAATATGATAACCCTAATTTTAAGATTAAGGAAATTAAAGATTTTATAGATGGAATTTTAAGTTATGTAGAGGATGGTGAGATACTAGTGTCAAACATTAAAGAGTTAGCTCTATTTGCTAATGGAAATTATATAAGAGGAAATATAAATGGAGGATTTATAAAGGACAATGCTATAAACAAACCACTTAATATTATAATGGACATATTGTGTAGATGGGATAAGAACATATACACACAGGAAGATATAACAGTTTTATGTAAAAGTGAGATTCAAAAATATTTTAAAAGAATTGACCCTAAATATGGAAAAACTAAGAAAAGAATTGAAGCAGTAGAAAGGTATGTGGATTTATTTATGAATAAGATTCTAGATGAAACATTAGGTGGCAAGGTATATAACCTTGAAAATGAGAAGAAAAATATATTATCTACTTATAGTTATTATTATAGATTGGCAATGACTAAATTAAATAAAAATGGGAGTGAAGAATAATTATGAAAAGAGAAGATATAATTAAGGGCAAAGAAAGTAATTTTATGGACAAATACACACATTTTCCGGAGGGGAAATATATTACAGTAGCTATATTAAGAGAGGCTCAATCAGAGTGTATTTTTAGGACTGAGGGTTCTGGAGAAGGATTAAACAAGGAAAGAGTTTCAATGGGAATAGAAAATAAAGCAAATGATTTTAGAGCAATTATTAGTAAAAGAAAGCAATGTGCAGTGGAAAGAAGGACAGGTAGAGAGTATTTAAGGCTTAATGATTTGTTATTTACTACTAGTAAAGATAAGAGTGTATGTGCTTTAAATAAGAATACGCCATGTGGAAAATGTTTAGATTGTATGACTAATGGGTTTGCGGTAGGCGATGGTGGTGCACAAAAATCAAGAATTATATATGATAATGCTTATTCTATATTACCTTTCAATATGGTAACTGGGGTTAAAACCTTCAATGCTCTTTATGACAATGGAACTATGAGGGATGAAAAGGGTAATGCTTCATCATCAATAAATGAAGATGAATATATTAAGCCGGGAACAGTATTTATGGATATGATAACTTTTAAAGATGTAACTTTTATTGAATTTATATATGGTTTATCCAACATACTTAGAAGTAGAAGATATGGAGCTATCTCTAGTAGAATTGGTAAGATGAAGAACACAATATTGAAGGTAGCTTTTTCAGATTGTGAACTCTTCTCTAATCTTGAATTAACGCAAAGAGTATATGACAAGTTAGTTGTAGCTTCAGAAATAGAGTTCCCGCTTGAATCAAGCATAGTAGAAAAATCTGCAAAAGAATCCTTTGATGGATTGAAGAAAGAAGTATTTGGAAATATTACAGAGCTAAATGAGGCTGAGTTAGGTGATTTATTAGAATATATAAAAAGTATCTATAAAGAAGATGGAGAAGAAAAGGCTGTAGATTTATTTAAAGAACAATCAAAGCAGTATGGTGAATAGGTAATGGAAATTTATAAATATACGTTGGAATTTATGGAAGAAGTTTTCTTTTCAAGTCAAGAAATAGATACCTTATTCTCTACTAAGCCTTTTATTGGTAATTATGCACTTACCTATGCTATGGGGTGGTGTAATTCTAAATATAATCAAAATTATATTAGTTATGAAGAAGACTTTAAATTAGTCAATAGCAATGGATTGTATATTACACCAGCTTATATAAAAGAACCTAAATACAGTTTGTTTACTTTTAATGCTTTATCAGATTGGTATTATCACAAGATGGAAAGAGCTTTGGCTAATTATCCACAAGTGGGAAAAATAAAGGCTTTATCGGTAGGAAATAAGGCAGAGGGACTGCTATTTTCTGAGGATGAACTTAAAAAAATAAGTTATATTCGCCTCGGTAAATTTCTTGGTAAAGTTAAGGTTAGCTATGAAAAATGTGACTTTGATATTGCGAGTTATGATAAAAAGTGTTATGGATTAGTTAACTCGGTGGATTTAAGTGGAGAGTTTAACGCTAAAAGTTTTGACCTTATAAACATGCATCCGGTTTCTCTTCTTAAAAATCTGAGGGGAGAAGGTAAAATGTATCAGATAAAAACAGAGCAGGGTGAAATTTTTTATCCTTGTCAGGTGAAACTTGGAGGAAATATATGAAGCATTATACAGTAAAAGGGGAGTTCTTAAAAAAAGCTCCCTCATCTCCTTATTTATATCATCAAAAAAGGACACTAGATGAGCTCGGAAGCAATTCAGTTGTATTCAATACTTATCCAACAGGTGCTGGAAAAACAATAGCGTCTCTATTGTACTTAAAGGAAAATATAAATGTAGATACATTGTTTATAGCACCTACAAATGAGCTCTTAAGGCAACATTCAGACGATATTAAAGAATTTGTTAAGAAAAATAATTTGCCACATATAGTTGTGAAAATTGATGCTAGTGTAATAGAGAAATTGCGGGAAGGTCATAGAAAAGGTGCTGCATTATATGAAGTCCTAAGTAATCCTCTACAATTTAGAGATGAACTTTCAATAGAAAATATAGAGTACGATGGTAAAAGACCAGTAATAGTAGTAGTTAATCCAGATATTTTTTATTATTGTTTTTACTCACTTTATGGGAAAAATGATAAGGGCAATTTAATGGATATTATAATCAAAAAATTTAACTATATAGTTATTGATGAATTTCATTACTACAATTCTAAGCAGTTGGCTAATTTTCTCTTTTTCATGATTTTATCTAAGGAATTCGATTATTTCAAATATGGAAGAAAAATGTGTATATTGACAGCAACTCCAGATGCATTGGTAGAGCAATATTTAAAACGTGGTGGTATAGAATATAAGATTATATCAAATGAAAATGAAAGTTTAGAAAGTGAAGCTTATGAAAAATTGAAAACTCTTACGGAGTTAGATTTATATATTACTAACAAAACACTGGATGAGGTTGTTTGTGAGATGTATAAAGATAATTTTTTGAAAAATGATTGTGTAGTTATTAGTCAGTCAATATATAGAGTCAATAAACTAAAGCAGCAACTTATTAATAGTGGTATTAGTAAGAATGATATAGGCATTATTACTGGTGCAATAAAGTCTGATGAGAGAAAAAACGCTGTGGCAAAACAACTTATAATAGCAACACCAACGGTTGACATAGGATATAATTTTAAAAAAGACAATAAGGAAAGCCAAAATATTGATGTAGTAATAACAGAAGCTAATACTTGCGATCAGGCATTGCAAAGACTTGGTAGGGCTGGAAGAATACTTGGTAAAAAGGTTCAAAGTAAAAGAAGCAAGGTTGTAGTATGCGTTACAGATGTGGTATATGAATCTTTTAAAGAAGAAACGGGAGAGATATCAAGGTTAGAACTTAAAGAACTTATAAAAAAAGCTATGCCAGAGCGAAATATAATGAAGAAATACATAGAGACTAAGGGAATATTAGAATTGTGTTTCCCATTGAAGGAAATATATAGAAAGATGTCATATCGGAATAGATCTATTATAGAAAACTTATTTGATATGGTTATATCTGTATTTGCACCAAAAAGCAAGGAGAACTTTAAAGGCCTATTAGCAAAGATAAATAAATATAATAAACAATGTATATTTATAAATGAATACAACAAGTCCGGTGATAAAAAAGAAGTTGTACAAAATATCGATAATAACCTATTTATTGAGTTTTACAAAAATTATTGCCTAGATGAAGATGAGGTTGTAGATGAATCAATGCTTGATGATTTTTCACAAGAAGATATAAAAATTCTAAAATCAGATGTTGAGCAGGAGATAGTCCATTATATAAATTCAGAAATAACTAAAATAAAATCATTAATTAATTTCAGAGGTACCGATATCAGTAAGCCTGCTTTAGTTTTTGATAAATATTATAAATTTGGGCAAGAACATAGGCTATTTGTATATGATATTTTCCATTTAATGAGATATTATGAAATAGATTGGTATGAAAATAAAAAAGACTTTGAGAAGGCAGCAAAAATAAAGCTTAACGATTATGAGGAAGAAGTAAATGGAATAGATAAGATAGATATATTTGTAATAGTTAATGGAATAAAAGAAAATGCTATAGAAATTACTTGGGAATATGCATTTAACGGTGAGCAGAGTGCTTTTGATGAAAAATATACAAATAAAATTGAAGCTATAAATAATCTTAATTTAGTTGGATATGAATATACAAATCTAGGAAGGGAAGGTGTGGCCTTTCCAGAAAAAATAACCAAAGCATTCAGAGAAAGTTATATAGCGATATACACAATTTCACAGGAACCAAAGGAAGAGTATAAAATCAGGAAAATAATAAAAAATCAGCCTATATTTCTTCAAAAGTTAACGGTGCAATTTCCAGAGAGTCAAAAAGAGTATTATATAATAATAGGAACTAATGGAATTAGTGTGGATAGTGAAGTTGTAAAAATGAGAAGTAAAAGTATTAAAGAAGAATTTTTTATAGTGTAATTGGAGGGTTAGATGTTAAATTATTATAATATATGTTTTAGGAGTACGGAGAGAATTGAAAACACAATTGATACAGCTAGAATGTGGCACGGTATATTTTTTAAGATATTAAAGGAATACAATGAGGAAATATCAGATAAGTATCATGGACAACAAAGCAAGCAATCATTTTCTATATCTCCTATATTTTCCACGGAGGATTTTAATAGTGAATATTTTAGCAAACATTCACTATTAAAAGTCAACATAGCTTTATTTAGTGATGAAATGAATATGGGTTTGCTTGAATTCATTAAAAAAAATAGAAGTGTTAATTATGGAGAAGCAAAGCTTTTATTAGATGAGGTTCATTTTAAGATAATAGATGAGGAACTATTAGAACATAGCAGAATTAAAAGAGGAACACTGAATTTTATAAGTACAACAGCTTTTAGAATAAATTCGATAAACTCACCACTTCCAAATCCTAGGAGAATATTTAAAAGCTTAAGTAAGAGTTATAGTGAAATTTTCAATCATGAACTTTTGCCTGATGAGGTTATCGAGCAAATTGAAAAATACGTTATAGTAGAAGGACTTAATATTAATACAGAAGTAGCTAAATATAAGAAATTTGCTGTAACAGGCTTTATAGGAATGGTTACTCTAAATTTGAGGTTTCCAGATGAAGAAGTTCAGAGGAACTTAGAAAAATTATTTGCTTTAGCGTCTTATGTGGGGATAGGTTACAAGACAGGAATGGGGATGGGTCAATGTATAGTGTTGAAGAAGTAGATAAAGATTCATTTTATATAGAAGCTAGTGCTGTCAATACTTATCTTTACTGTCCACGGCGCTGTTATTATGAATATATTCAAAATGAGTTTGAAAGTAATGTCCATACCATTCTTGGGGACCAAGTTCATGAAAATGTGGATGAGTTTGGTGAAGAGGAAAGGCGTGGTAAGGTTATATATAAAAGTGCTAAGCTCATTTCTGATAAGTACGGTGTAGTGCTTAAGGTTGATACAGTAGAAGAGAATGGCGATGAAATCTATCCGGTTGAATACAAGAAGGGTAAAAAAGGTTTGTGGAAAAATGATAAGTACCAAATGGCATTACAAGGTATGCTATTAGAAGAAAAGCTTAAGAGAACAGTAAGTAAAGGCTATATTTACTATGTAGGTTCAAAGGAGAGAGTGGAATTTAAGATAACTAACAAAATCAAAGAAGAAATTATTACCACCATTAATAATATAAGGAAATTATATACTTCAATGAAGATACCTGAGGGCGTGGATGACAATAGGTGTAAATATTGTAGCATTAATAATATATGCTTGCCAAAGGAACGGAATATACTTAATTCTATGAAAAATGCACGGAAAGAGTAATATATTTTATTTGAAAATATATTAGAGGGGGAGAATGGAATGAGTACTCTTTATGTAACACAGCAATACACTACATTGAGAAAGGAAGATGAAAGGTTAAAGCTATATAAATACAAAGAACTTTTAATTGATATACCTATATTTAAAGTGAAGCAGGTTGTTATTTTTGGAGAAGTGACAGTTACAGCGTCTACTATAAGGCTATTTGCGGAAAATAAAATAACTTTATGTTACTTAACAGAGTGGGGGAAATTTATAGCGAGAATGGAAGGTGATGTATCAAAAAATGTTATTGTAAGATTGAAACAGTACGAAAATCACATAGATATGGATTATGGTTCTGTGAAATTTGCAAAAGCATTTGTGTCAGGGAAAATTAAAAATAGTAGAACTACACTTATGAAAAGTAACCGTGGTGAAGAAAAAAGTGAAGCTTTTAAGAAAGCTATAGATGAACTTAATAGACTCGAAAAATGTCTTGAATACCAGGATAATGTGGATTCTATAAGGGGAATAGAAGGAAGAGCAGCAGCAGTGTATTTTTCTGTTTTTTCAGAAATGATAAAAGGCAATTTTACTTTTCAAAATCGTAATAAAAGACCACCTAAAGATCCTATAAATGCTATGTTAAGTTTTGGGTATGTATTGCTTGCAAATGAAATTTCTTCAGCAGTATCAAGTGTAGGACTTGATCCCAATATAGGATATCTTCATAGACTTAGATATGGAAGACCATCACTGGCACTTGATTTGATGGAGGAATTTAGGTCTTTGTTTGTAGATAGGTTAGTGATTAGTATAGTGAATAATAAAATACTTACAGAGGATGATTTCGAAACTGTTTTGGGCGAAGTGAAAATGAGCAAAAAGGCTATTAAAAAATTCCTTGGAGCCTATGAAGGAAAGAAGTATGATGAGATATACCATCCTTTATTTAAGTACAAAACCACGTATCAACAATGCTTTCATATGCAAGCAAGATTATTCAGTAAGGCTTTGATGGAAGAAATTGAATATGTACCATTTTTAATTAGATAAAAGGAAGTGAATATGGTATGATATACTTAGTTAGTTATGATATAGTTAATGATAAAAAAAGAACTAGACTTCACAAAATGTTGAAAAATTATGGTGCTAGGAACCAATATAGTGTTTTCGAATGCGATTTAGATGGTAAAAAATATGTTGAACTTGAATATAAGATTAGAAAGATTAAGATAGAAATAGGCGACAGCATCATGGTGTACCCTATATGCTCATCTTGTGAATCTAAAATTATAAGAAAAGGCTCATTTGCTCCACTTGATGTTACAAAAATGATTTATTAAATCGCCAACTTATGTGTAATGAAAAACACGGTACCCTGGCGATGCTTGTAAATAGCCATTTCCGCGGGGGTTACGATAATATTTGGTATAGGTTTTCCTGAAAAACCGAAGCCTTGCGAAAAATGGTGCCTAAAACCAGTGGTTTCAAGGGGTGAAACGCGAGCGATTACTAAAGACATTAAGCTCCATTGGAGATTGAAACGAAATAGATAGCAAGCGAATGCAAGCTAGAAACTTAATTACTAAAGACATTAAGCTCCATTGGAGATTGAAACTTACCCCTTTCCTTATTTTTGATTGATTTATCATTATTACTAAAGACATTAAGCTCCATTGGAGATTGAAACAACTACCTTATCTCTTTGTTCTATGGCCATTGTATTATTACTAAAGACATTAAGCTCCATTGGAGATTGAAACTTATACCGTCCCATATTTGCAAAAATGCATTTTTAAGATTACTAAAGACATTAAGCTCCATTGGAGATTGAAACAAAGATACAGCAGTAGAAACATATTAATTACTAAAGACATTAAGCTCCATTGGAGATTGAAACTTGTATGGATATAGAGATTTCATAGGGGTGGTTATTAATTACTAAAGACATTAAGCTCCATTGGAGATTGAAACTACAGTACTTATATTGCCTACAGATGCTTAACAGATTACTAAAGACATTAAGCTCCATTGGAGATTGAAACAGTCAATTTACTTTTAAAAGAACTACAAGGTAATAAATTACTAAAGACATTAAGCTCCATTGGAGATTGAAACTCATTATAGTTTCATTATAGTTTTACTGTATTTTTATTACTAAAGACATTAAGCTCCATTGGAGATTGAAACGGCAAAGAGGGCAGCAAAATAGAGAATAAAGCTTTACATTACTAAAGACATTAAGCTCCATTGGAGATTGAAACTTTAGAAGTTGGGAATAATACAATTAGCTGGGATGGATTACTAAAGACATTAAGCTCCATTGGAGATTGAAACTGAAACTATAGCATGGAATAAATCAAATGAAATCGCATATTACTAAAGACATTAAGCTCCATTGGAGATTGAAACAGGTTATGGTAAAGAGAAAATAGTATGTGATTCTATTACTAAAGACATTAAGCTCCATTGGAGATTGAAACGAGAATATTAAGAACTTTTACCGAGAGTGGTAGAGGATTACTAAAGACATTAAGCTCCATTGGAGATTGAAACTTAACAGGTAATATGAAAAGAAGTATCACACACGAAGATTACTAAAGACATTAAGCTCCATTGGAGATTGAAACAAAAGAAGGTGAGATATATTTTAATAATAATACCAGATTACTAAAGACATTAAGCTCCATTGGAGATTGAAACAAGGATGAAAATAGTGAAGAAAATGATGAAGAAGATTACTAAAGACATTAAGCTCCATTGGAGATTGAAACTATGGGTGGAGGAATAGATGTATATATTTTATCAAATTACTAAAGACATTAAGCTCCATTGGAGATTGAAACCTTCCTCTGTTTGCGATTTAATACAATAGTTATCTAATTACTAAAGACATTAAGCTCCATTGGAGATTGAAACACTTGCATTTTGGAAATTCCCATGTTCGTCGCTTAATTACTAAAGACATTAAGCTCCATTGGAGATTGAAACTTGAGTAGATGCAAAAATTCGTTTGACCCGAGTGGTATATTACTAAAGACATTAAGCTCCATTGGAGATTGAAACTGTAATTTCCATTTCTAACAGTGCATCAATATAATCCATTACTAAAGACATTAAGCTCCATTGGAGATTGAAACTTATTATGTAAAGGAGTCTTTAATCTCCTTTTATTTATTACTAAAGACATTAAGCTCCATTGGAGATTGAAACACGCATGGTTTAATATAGATTGTGTGCAAGTAGAGGATTACTAAAGACATTAAGCTCCATTGGAGATTGAAACAGAAGTGTATTACTTATAAAAGTAAAGTTATTATATTACTAAAGACATTAAGCTCCATTGGAGATTGAAACACCATCTCCAAAGATTACAGCATATCCTTTTTTAATATTACTAAAGACATTAAGCTCCATTGGAGATTGAAACCTTTGTACTCCCGAGTTTTTATAAACACCATTTTCAATTACTAAAGACATTAAGCTCTATTGGAGATTGAAACTAGAAAATGATATTAGAGCCGAATACCAAAGCTTTGATTACTAAAGACATTAAGCTCCATTGGAGATTGAAACGTAGTTGTGTAAGGACTAAATTTCTCTGATTCTTTTATTACTAATGTTTTTGGCAAGATAAAAACCATGCACTGCGGAACTTAATTTTTCCAGCACCCTATTTCCATTATTGGGTATTCATGGTTGAGTGTGTTAAACGGTAGCTTGGGCCATTAAAAACTAATAAATGGCTGTGATGAACTAGTCTGTCAATGATATCACTGGTAAGCTTTTCGTCGTAAAAAATGCCATTCCATTTACTGAATTCTAAGTTAGTAGTTATAATTACACTTCGCTTTTCATAACATTCAGAGATTACCTGAAATAGTAACTGAGATCCTTCTTTTTCAAAGGGGACGTATCCCCACTCGTCACAAATAAGTAGGTCAATTTTCTCGATTTGACGCATAAAACGTTTTAATTCTCCTTTAGCTTTTGCTTCACTTAATAGGTTAACTAAGGCTGCTGTCCGAAAGAACTTTACCCTTTTTCCTCTAGAACAAGCGGCAACGCCTACTGCAGTGGCTAGGTGGCTTTTCCCAGTCCCAACAGGGCCATATAGAACTAAATTCTCTAGCTTATCAATAAAACCTCCGGTCTTTAAATCATCAATATCAATTGCTTGAGGAATTTGAATATCTTTAAAATTGTAATTCTCAAAAGTTTTAATAACATCAAATCCAGCTGATTTAAGATTTCTATTTCTTCTCACTATTTCCCTGTTTTCAGCTTCACGTTTTAATATCTGCGCTAAGAAGTCCCCAAAATCTGTTGCTTGAATTTCAGCATAGTTTTCATAAAAGCTAGTTCCTAGTCTAAGTTCTTTGCAGTAATGTTTTATTAATACATCTGAGTTCATTGATTTAATCCTCCTGCAACCATTAATTTATCATAAACATTTATATCAGGAGTGTACTGCTCAAGTTTTGGAACTGTTTCGGAAAGATAAATTTCTAGTTCGGGTAAAGGGCCGGCCGTTAATCGGCAATATGTAGCCCAAATGCTATCCACATCACTTGTCCCACATTTAATACTTTCTTCAAAAGCTTCTATTGCAGAATCCATATTTGTATTTGCGGTCATTTTAGTGAATAATTTAAGGGCCTGCTTTTTGGTTACATAATCACATTGATTCATATATTCTTTAAGAAGTGTAGGCAATTGGTTAAAGAGTCCTGTGTATTTTAAAGCCGTAGGCCGTTTAGACATAAGTTCTAGATAAGGCCCCCAAGACATGATATGCTCCCCTTATGGTAGACAGTTAAAATAATAAAACTGTTTACTATAAGGAGGGCTATTTTTTTATGGGAAGAAAATCAACTATATCAGACCAACAAAAAATTAAGGCTGTAACATCATATTTAAATGGAAAAGCTAGTATGTTAAGTTTATGCAACAAACTTCAAGTACATAAGAGTTCTTTTCAAAAATGGGTAATACGATATAAATCAGAAGGTGAAGCTGGGTTAAAACATTCTAGCAAAAATACTTCTTATACTGCCAAAATCAAGATTAACATTGTAAAAGAATATCTTGATGGGCATGGCTCACTGAATGATTTATGCATTAAGTATCATATTTCGTCAAATACAGTTTTATGCAATTGGATAAAGAAGTATAATGGTCATGAAAACATAAAATCTTCTGGAACAGGAGGAAAAATAATCATGACCAAAGGACGCAAAACTTCTTATATTGAACGCATTGAAATCATAAAGTACTGTATTGAAAATAATAACAGTTATAATAAAACTGTTGAAAAATATAAGGTATCTTATCCTCAGATTTATACCTGGATGAAGAAGTATAATCAGTTTGGTATTGAAGGGCTTTTGGACCGACGTGGAAAGCTGTTATTGGCAAGTACTTTTGGAGAAATTTCGGCAAACTATTTTACTGAATTTATCCCAGTATATTTTTCCCATTTAACTGCTAAAATATAGATTTTCTGTGCTCCAACCTATAGCTCTTTCCAATCATGTTAAAAAGTTCGCACCTATAAGATATTCTATCTAATACAGCTGTTGTTAATGCTGGGTCTCCTAAAAGCTCTACCCATTCTTCGAATCCTTTGTTAGAAGTTATAATTAGTGATGCCTGTTCATGAAGGGATGATATTAATTGAAAGAACAAATTAGCCTCATCTCTAGTTATAGGAAGATATCCGACCTCATCAATTATAACGAGGCTTGAAGAAAGGATTCTATTTAGTTTACCTTTGCTTTTTCTTGATATCTGCTGAGTTTTCAAAACATGCATCAGATTATCCATAGTTACAAAACTTACCTTATAACCTGCCTCAACGGCTTTATAACCCAAGGCAATAGCTGTGTGAGACTTCCCAACGCCCGGTGGGCCTAAAAATATAAGATTATACATCCTATCTATCCATTCCATTTCCATGAGTCTGTTTATTTGTTTCTTTGTTATTGATTTTTGAAATAGAAAATCAAATTCCTCCATTGTCTTTTTAACTGGAAAGCCAGCATATTTAAGTCTTTTTTCTTGTGTTTTCTGATCCTTCAAACCAACCTCATTTTTAAGTATTGATAACAGAAAGTCTTGATAGGAAACATTACCTAACTCGCCTTTTTCAATAATTTTATCTGCATCTACATTTAAATAGTTTAGCTTAAGATTTTTGGCATACTCTTTGATTAATTCTAATTTCTCCATGATTGCTTGTCCTCCTTCAAAGCATCAATATAGTCACTTATACTTCTTACTTCCGGTTTTAACCCTCTATACTTTGATGGTATAGATAACTTGTCAATTACAGATTTTTTATCAACTTTTGCAATATCCTGTATCGCAAGATATTCAAGGGTTTCTTTAAACATTCCAGCACTCCACAAGTTTCGTATAACACAATAATTCAATGCTTGTTCTATTAGCGAAGCTTCATATGAATGTACTATATTTAGTATTGATCCAAATTGATCTTTGCAGTATCTTGGTTTTTCACGTTTTATGCCATCTAGTAGCATTTTTGCATTTTCAGTTTTACCGAGAGCAAAAAACAATCTTTCATAAACTTGGTCAATAGAACTGTGAATATCCCTTTCGGGATGAATTATTTTTATAAGTTCACCCTGCCTTGTACTTACTTGATGACTTGCTATTAATACACCTGTATCAAAATCAACTATATTCATTTTGGAGCCTTTTATCATTAATTTAAGTTCTTTACCTGGGCTATAAGTTCCTTTGGGCACTTGATACCTGTTCTGTTTATACAAAATTACATTGTTTTTTCGTACAGCATAAGTTAAACTAGTATTAGATGAATTTTTTTCAAAGAGTTCAGGTACTGGTAGCAAGTGTTTCTTTTCGAGAGCAAACACTTCTGCCGGTATTTTTTTCGTTATTTCATGTTTTTTACCATTGCCTGTTCTATCTAGCCATTTGAATGAGTCTTCATTAAAGGAATCAACATCTATAAATACTCTGTTTATAGCAAAGTTATATTTTGAGTATTTTACCACAGATTCTATTTTCCCCTTACTTTGAGGATCAAAACCTCTACAAAGCCTAACTTTATATTTCATAGTATTAATATAATTTTGAAAACCTTCGGTATAAATAATGTCTCCAGAATTCTCGGCTACTGCAAGCACACGATCTTGGTCATACACTATTTCAATAGGCATACCACCAAGATATTCAAAAGCTCGATTATGAGCATCAATAAAAGAGGCGGTAGTAAATGGTTTGTCTGTCCAAAGTATGTATTTATACCTTGAATGTGATAAAACCATTGCAAAGCAATACACTTTTACTTTGTTTCCATTTAATCTTTTGAGCCATATTTGACCCATATCAACCTGAGCTTGGTAGCCCATGGGAAGTTCATGTACTTCCTCAAATTGTCTTATTGGCGAAGCCTTAGGCAGATTGTATTCTTTCCTTAAATTACTAATATAAAGCCTTAAAGACCTTTCTTTAAATTTTACATCACCATATCTTTCCTTTATCCAATCAAGTACTTGTGCTGCTGACATATCTCTGAAATCAGTAATCCATTCTAAAATATCATCTTTGTAGATATCAATTTTTTTATGTCTATTCTTCGATTGAATAGTGACTTTAGCATATTCACCAGGATCCATGTCCCAATACTTTTGAACTGTTTTGTAATTTATATTTAGAGCTCTTTCAACCTGTGATTTATTAAATCCAAGTGCTTTATATTGTTTTATTTCACTAAACATATTCCATCCTTTCAATTTTAAATTCCCCCTCTGTAAAATATATCTCTAATTGTATCAGAGAAGGAATTATTATTGTACTTAACTGGAAATTATTCTCCTTTTTTGTTTGCCGAAATATCACCCTTTTAGTTTACCGCTAACAAAAGCCAAAGGCTGAAGAGTTAATGACAGAAGATGAAAAGCTAAAAGCTCAATACAAGCTTTTAGAAGCACAAAATAGAAGATTACGGATGGAGAATGCTCTTCTAAAAAAAATCCAAGAGATAGAAAGAAGGCGATATTAAGCGAAGCTAGATACGAAGATACTTATCTTGCAATCCAAGAATTATCTAACAAAGATAAATTTCCTATAACTGAGTTGTGCATTATAGGCGGCGTTAGCCATTCTGCATATTATAAATGGCTACACAGAGAAAAAAGTAACCGAGTATTGAAAAACGAAGAATTATTAAAGCTTATTTGTGAGTTATATGAGGAAAAAGACGGTATCTTAGGCTATCGCCAGATGACGATTAAAATCCGTAGAGAATATAATAAAAAAGTTAATTATAAACGAATTTATCGTCTGATGCAGATATTAGGATTAAAATCCGTATGCAGAAAAAAAAGATATAATTATATTAAGTCAACTCCTGAAGTTACTGCAGAAAATATTTTGGATAGAAATTTTAAAGCAGAACAAGTCAATAAAAAATGGCTTACAGATGTAACCGAGTTTAAATATGGGAGAAGTGGACAAAAGGCTTATCTAAGTGCAATATTTGATTTAGGTGATAGAAGTATTGTTTCATATGTCATTGGTCATTCTAATAATAACCAATTGGTTTATCAAACCTTTAATCTTGCTGTTAAAGTATACCCTGATGCTAAACCAATATTTCATAGTGACCGAGGTTTCCAGTATACTTCAAAAATATTTAAAGAAAAACTAAAAAAAGCTGGAATGATACAGAGCATGTCGAGGGTTGGGCATTGTATTGATAATGGTCCAATGGAAGGATTTTGGGGAATCTTAAAAACAGAAATGTATTATCTTCATAAATTTGAAGACTATGAAAGCTTAAAGAAATCGATTGAAGACTATATAGAATATTATAATAATAGACGTTATCAAAAACGTTTAAAGTGCATGACACCAATGGAATATCAGCGATATCTATTAGGTAATGCAGCATAAATAAAGCGCCTACCAAATGATAGACGCCTTACATAAAATCTTTAATTATTTCCACTGTCTACTTGACAGGGGGCAGTTCAACATCGATTCCTTTTCTTCACCATATAACCTACTATGAGTAACTATGAAATTACTGTTAACATCCAATATATCAATGTCATAAGCACCGACTTTAAACATAACTTGCTGACCTGCCATATTGGGAGATGTTGAATAAATTCTTCCATCAAACTTTGCTTTACCGTAGTTGTCTGCCTTTGCAAAATGATGCAAATACACTTCATATGCTGTCTTAGGGAGTGTAACAAACTCTAATTTATCTTCTTCAAACAACTCTTTGATGAGTCCATGGCCTTTGTAGTGCATCCTATCCATATCTTTATCACATTTTTTAAGAAGGTCTTTGTTAAATTCTTTTAAATTATTAAATTCTGGAATTGGTACTAAAAAATTTCGACGATGGTACCCAACCTTTGCTTCAACAGATCCTTTCTCATTCCCACTATTAGGGTTGCAAAAATTGCTTTGAAAACCATGATGCATCATAAATCTTATAAATCCATTTGTTAAATCGCGCTTTCCATATTCTTTAATTTTCTTAACAGCTGTAGACATGTTGTCAAACCATATAGCTATTGGAACTCCGCCAACATGATCAAATATTGTTTTCATACCTTCTAATAAACATTCTTGATTTTGACTTTTAAAAAGTTGTATATATCCTGCATTGCTATGCGGATAGGATATATTAAAATAATTACCGTCATAAGTAATACCATTTTCAATGAAATGTGCTTCTCCGAAGTCAGCCTGGGCTTCACCTGGTGGGTGCTCTAGTGGAAGAAATCCATCAGTATAAATTACTAACTCTTTTCGTAGATTTGCAACAAACTTTCTTACAGACCTTTCATGAGCATTGAACTCGTTAGGATAGAGCTCTTCTAATCGATCATGTATTCTTTTTGCCGTATGTTGTTGTTTATGCGGAGCATTCTTATCTTCAGTAAGCCATTTCAAGACAATCTCTCGATAGGGTGATAGTTTGCCTTCACGTTTTCGTTTAGTGGGCTTTTCAATGTTAAAATCTTCTTTATCTACATATCGTTTAATTGTAGAAAAATCATGACCAGTAATTTTAGCAATTTTTCTTATACTTTTCCCTTCAAATTTCCTCATATATTTGATATTATATATTTGTTCCATTGTTAGCATCCCCTTGTTCTCCTTTTCAGTTTCGTCACTAAAAAGGATATTATATTTTGTGGGTGCTGGCAATGGAATTTTTCCATTTTATGCTTGGATTTTTAAGGGCCGTTCTGTATGGTTTTTATTATACCAAAAACAATTACTAAAGACATTAAGCTCCATTGGAGATTGAAACTCAAAATTTTAACTTCACGTGAAGAATGTGTTCCATTACTAAAGACATTAAGCTCCATTGGAGATTGAAACACTATAAGGGTTGCAATGGAATACTTTGCAAAATATGGATTGACCTGGTCAAGTAAAATTGTAACACTTGTGTGTAAATAATTACTTAGAATATCTTTTCTCAAAAGGGGTTAATCCTCCCAGAGAACTATGAGGCCGTTTATGGTGATAATATCTAAAAATATAATCATTTGTTAGTTCTTCTAAATGTAGAGCATCTTTAATACTGTAATGCTTAATATGTTCATTCTTGAGTTTTCCAAAGAAAGACTCCATAGGAGCGTTATCATATGGACAACCTGCTTTGCTCATAGATTGCTGCATTTTTTTATCCTCGCAAAAGGAAGTGAATGCCTTTGAGGTATATTGCGATCCCTATCACTATGAATTATTAATCCCGTAGGGGGCTTATGATTAGATATAGCTTCACTAAGTGTATCAATAGCTAGTTCAGCGGTTATATTATTAGATATTTTAGTTGCTACAATACTTCTATCATATAGATCTAAAATAGAACAATTGTACATTATCCTACCGCTTGAAAGATGTATATAGGTGAAATCTGTACACCATTTTAAATTTTTAGCTACAGCTGTAAAATCTCTATTTAGGATATTTGAAAATACTTTATGTGAGGTTCCTTTTACATAATTAGGTCTTTTCCTAAATGAAACCGACTTAATATTTAATTCTTTCATATATTTATGCACAGCTAATAAGCTCAAATTAGTTCCTTGTTTTTCTAATGAGCGTTTTACCATTCTATATCCCATTTTTCCATTTTCACTGTGGAAAATTTTCTGTATATGTTTTAAAACTAATTTTTTTGTTCATTATAGATATTTTTTCTGAATTTTAAATAATTATAATATGCATTAGGTGATAGCTCAAAGCGACGTAATAACCATCTTATGCCAAACTCTTTATTGTTGACAAATATAAACTGGTAGATTAATTGTCTATTTCCTTGGCGAAGAATGCCGCAGCTTTTTTTAAGAAAGCATTTTCCTTTTCTAATTCAGTAGTTCGCTTTTTTAATAACTTATTTTCCTCATAAACACTAGGAGATATTTTTTCTTCTGATTCTTTGCATTCTTCACAATAGCTTTTAATCCACACATTAAGGGTTGATCTAGATACACCATACTCTTTAATTAGACTTGGAATTGTTCTACTATTTTCTAGATTTAATTTTACCAGTTTTTCTTTAAATACTTGATCATATATTTTCTTTGCCATTTGTAACACCACTCTCCTAATTTTATTATACTATTTTATTAGTACTCAGTGTTACAACTTTAGTATATCAGGTCAATTACATTGTTGATTTCTACCTTAAGCTAATTAGTCACAAAACTAAAAAATAGTTGTTCTTCCAATATAATGTATATTATATATTGTTTATAAAGTGTAAATACAGTAAAATATTATTATGTATTGTATTGTGGGGGATGATTAACTTGAAAATAAAAAAAATTGAATCTATAGTTACGGCAATTGTATTTGTAACTGTAATGGGCATAGTTGTAATTTATGCCGATAAAGATAGAAAATACGAAAAATACCAATGCAAAATTAATACTATTGAAAAAAATGTAAAAGATAAAAAATTTAGTGAAGCGGAAACTAATATTAAAAATTATGGATTAACAGAAAAAGATGCAAAAGAACTCAGCACCAAAGTTGAAAAAGAAAAGGAAATTGCAATAGTAAAAGAAGATATAGAAACTAAATTAAAATATTTAAATGGTTTACCAAACGAAGCAGACAAGATATCGTACGAAGCTTTATATCTTGCACATAATGGATATATAAATTCTCTAAGTAGTGAAAACGTTATTCGATGTAAAAAAATGGGTATCGAAAATTATCTTTTAGAAATGCAAAATTCATATTTGAAATATCTTTCTAATTTTGAAATAAGTAAAAATGAAGCGATTAGATTAAGTAAGTTGAATTATGATAAACGACGTGATGAATTACTTAATAACAAAATTTTATTACAAAAAGGGGAAGCTGAAAGACAAGCTGTTGTGGATGCAGATGCAAAATTAAGAAGTACTATTCCATACATAGGTATGACAGAAGCTGACTTAGGAGAAAGTGCATGGGGTTCACCTGAAGATGTTAATACAACTACTACAGCGTATGGTTCTCATAAACAGTATTGCTATTCGGGAAACAAATATGTATATGTGGAAGATGGAGTTGTAACAATGATACAAGATTAAAACATACAGGTTTTAATGAAGAAAATTTTAAAAAGTAGAAAAAATATAATACAATTTAGTATAAGGAATTTGGCTGATTTTGTAGAATGACATATTTATATTTTAAAACTATTTATTTTAGGAGTTGTTATGTATGGGTTTTCTTGTTGTAATTGTTGTAATTTTAGGAATTTATTGGGAAGCAGAGTCACCAATCACATTTTTTATTGGAATATTTATTTTAATTGGCTATATTATATATTTATGTATTACTGCTAATAAAAGAAAAGAAGAAGATACAGAAAGAAAAATTATTAAAGATGAAAAGAATAACAATATATTTGAAGAAAAAAAGAAGCAATACAATATTAAGGAGTATTGTTTTAATAAAAATGAGGATTATTCGACTGTAAATTATAAAAATGGATTTGCAATTATAGCAAAAACTAAATTATACATTTGGGAGGAAGAAGAAAAGCTGTGTTTTTTTCCAGCCATTGCACAAAGTGAGGCATATATTTATAAAGTATACAGTATTCAATTAAAAGATATAGAGTATTATGCTACCCGAGGGGAAATCTCTAAAGAAACAAAAATTTCAGGTGGAGGTGGCGGAGTAGGAGGTAGTTCTATAGGGGGAGCTATAGTTGGTGGAGTTATAGCAGGTGGTGCAGGTGCAATAATTGGTAGTAGGAAAAAAGGGAAAATAGAACCAATAAAATCTGAAATTGTAACACACGATAATAGAGAAACATTTTTAAATTATTTTATAGATGGTGTTAAGCATTCAATGTTTTTTAATTATGAGGATTATAGAACTTTTTTAAAAGTTATACCCGAAAAAGAATATAATTCTTTTGTTAATGTCCATGTAGCCAAGGGTTCAAAGCAATCATTTAAAGAACATTTTATAGATTTGGCGGACTTAAAAGAAAAAGGAATCCTTACAGAAGAAGAATTTAATGAAAAGAAGAAAATATTATTAGCTAAAATTAAATAATAATTTGCTAATGTGAATATATAAGGGCGTATTAGCCAAGGGGTACGGAGAAGGAGGATATATTTTATTGTGGTGACTTGGAATTACAGGCACGTAAGAGGTTCAATGAATTGCCTGAAAATGTACACAAAGAGATTGTCAAAGCCACAGTGAAAATGTGTAAACTGTTTGGATATGAGATGATAGAGAGCATCAACGTGGTAGAGAAAATATTATAGTGAATTCATATAATAATCATAGATAGATGATATAATAATGAAAAATAAGTTAAATTCAAAGGCAGGGGCATGAGTTATATGCTTCTGCTATTTTATTGCAGTTTTAGGGTACGAATATATTGTATACCCTATGGGGTCAGACCCTATTCCAGAGATTGGAAGTGAAACGGATAATCTCTGGTTGCTAAATTGATGACATTGACCGACAGGGTGTATGTTAGTAGCCATTTCGTGCATCCTGGTAACAGCAGCATTGTCATCAGAAATGGTTACAGTTATACTTAACGCATGTAGAAATTGGGGGTGATATGTTGATAATTAAACTGGAACAGGATTTAAAACAAGATGATGTTGAAATACTTGTTAAATATGCAATTATGGACCAAGATATAGAGCGTCTTATTTCACTAATACAATCGGTAGATATACGGATTAAGTGCGATTTGAATGGTAATGAAAAATTGGTGAATGCCTCCGACATCTATTATATTGAAAGTGTGGATAAAAAAACTTTTTTATATTGTGAAAAAGAAGTTTATCGTACTGGATTTCGTTTATATCAACTAATGGATATGCTGTCGGGGCTGGGATTTGTTCAAATCAGCAAGTCTTGTATTTTGAACATAAACACCTTGGATTCCATCAAACCCCTCTTGAACAGACGGATGGAAGCAACGCTAAAAAATGGTGAACATCTCCATGTAACTCGAAAATATCTGACCAATATCAAGCACGAATTGCAGGAAGGGGTGTAAGTATGAAAAAAATGATTCTAAATATCATGGCAACTACCGGGATCACTCTCGTTGTCCTTGCATTGATTGGCACTCTGTACGAAGCAAAATTTCTGTGTATCAGCGGTGTTTTCCAATCTCTTGGCGCAAATATCGTTATGCATTTAGGGTTTATTCTCACAAGCAAGTTTGAAAGTAAATACCCCCTATTGGAAGCTATATTGGACATCAGTTATACCATAGTTGTACTTATCATTTTCGGAGATGTGTTTAACTGGTACAGAAGCACACCTATATGGGTACTAATTATTATGGCTGTGATTATCTACTCGTTCGGTTGCCTTATCAGCATTTTCCGTATGAGGGAAGAGGTCAAAGCTATTAATGAACTATTGCAAAAACGTAAAAAAAGAAATAAAACTCAGTAGGAGGAAAACATGGAAGCTATTTTGAAAACGGAAAATATAACAAAAGACTTTGGGAAAGAGAAAATTGTTAAAGGAATTTCACTTACTATCTATGAAGATACATTTACGGCTATCCTTGGCCCCAGCGGTTCGGGTAAATCCACTCTGTTGAATATCCTTTCCGGACTGATACGGCCAACGGTGGGGACAGTATGCTATAGGGACGAAGTCATATCCGCTTATTCTGAGGGACAGCTTGCGGATTGGAAACGTGCCAAAATTGGAAATGTATTTCAAAACTACTTACTTTTAGACAATCTGACTGTAGAAGAAAATATTAAAATCGGTGTTAATCCTCATAAACCGTCGCTTGCTTTTGACAGATTGACCCGTATTCTTCAAATTGACGACATACTAAATAAGTTCCCCTCCCAGCTCTCCGGCGGTCAACAGCAACGTGTCGCTATTGCGCGAGCTGTTATCAAAAGCCCGCGTCTGTTATTCTGTGATGAAGCTACCGGCTCACTGGACGAAGCCAACAGTAAAAAGGTAGTGGAATTGCTGCATAGATTAAAATCCACTTTTGGAGTGACGATTCTATTCACCACGCATAATCAACAGATAGCAAAAACGGCTGATCGTATACTGACCATCAAAGACGGCATCATACAGGGCGATATTACCAATGAAAATCCAATATCAGCTGGCGATATGGTGTGGGGGTAAAACATGGGATTAGTACATAAGCAACTTACAAAACAGATGGGTCGTAACAAAGTATTTATAGCACTATTGCTTTTGCTCACAATCTTAACATCGCTCTCATTTTTCTTTGTGAAGTTTTCCATTGATGGGAATATGGTGGCGTTAAATTCACTACTTTCATTGAATGAGAACCAAGTGCAATATAAGAATGCTCTAAATTCCAACGTATCATTGGCGTACACCTTTTTCGTTGCACTGATTGGTCTGACCGCCTTTGTGTTCAGCATGTTCTTTTATCGGTTTTTCCGTTCTAACAAAAAACAAATCGGGTGTTTGAAGTCACTGGGCTTCAAAGATAAATTCTTGTGCGCCTACTTTGTGGTATTTGTGGCTGTCCTTTCTACAATCGGAGCCTTGTTTGGATTATTAGGTGGATATTTTCTCTCCAGCATCCTGATTGAAGCCAATACAAGGACGTATTCTGTAACAGGTCTTGTAAAAGGTATCAGCCCAATTAGCCTTGTGATTGGATTAGTAATTTCTACCCTTGTTTTCTGCTTTGTCACCTTTATAGGCTATTCATTCGTCAGGGGCAAAGAACCGGGTGCGTTGATTTTCGGAAAGATAGATCGACAAAACGATAGTGGTACTTTACGGGTAGCTAACGGTATTGTAAGTGTCATTCCCTGCAAAAATAAATTTCCACTTCGTATTGCTTTGCGAAAGCCTCTCGCTGTATTGCTTATCCTTGTAGCGGTAATGGCTTCTAGTGTTTGTGTTATCTTAGGGCAATCATTAAATAGCAGCAGCCAAAAGGTTTTCGATTCACAAACCATTGGACACAGCTATGAGGGAGATACCCATTACCTGCAATATAGCACAGCAACAGTGATGGATAGGGAGCTTAAATATCTTGATAGTTCAGTAGAACTTGCAGTTGGTGGCTGTGATATAGAGCAAACCATTGTTGGGCTGTATAGCCTGAATGAATTATACAAATTACAGGATGCTGGTGGCAATATACTACCTGCGCCGAGTGCTTATAATATCTATGTTAATCCCGGACTTGCAGACACATACGGTGTAAATGTGGGGGATATTCTTACTGTAAACATAGCTGGTAGGAGTTGCAATTTTGCCGTGGCTAAAATTGCTGTCAATGCGAAATCGGCAAGTATCTATGTAAACGCAGTTGAGTTGTCCAAAATCATGGGGATTCCTGCTGGAAGCTATAATGGCATATGGAGCATGGAAAAAGCACCGAGCGGTGGAAGCACGATTGAAAAAGCCCAACGTATTGATGATCTTCAACGGAATGCGGTATCAAATAATACCAGCGCAGTTATCAACCAGGTGATAGGCAGCGTTGTGGGGTGCATTTTGATATTCCTTGCACTTTATGTTAATTTTCAGGACAATACACGGGATATGCGGATATTACAATTGATGGGCTATAGACCAAAGGCAATACGCAAAATGTTAATAGACGTCTATAGACCGATTGTATGTATTTTTTTTCTAATCACCATTATACCAAGTATTTTTGTAGCAAGGTCAATTCAGAGGTCGTTGTCCATTACTACCAATGACTATATGCCGTTTGGAACAAGTATCGTTGTAATTCTTCTCGTATTTGCTCTCTTAAACATTATTTATTGGTTGGTGCAGACCGTCTTTTCAGTAGGCATCAAACGGACAATTAAGAAAGAAACTAATTTATAGAGGTAAACGGTTAATAAATTGTCACATTGACAGCTATTAACCGCTATTTTTAATCTTTTTTCTTTAAATAACATCCTTTGGGAAGATTTACCTATGAAAATAGGGATTGAAATAAATTTAGGTTCTTCTATGGGGTCAAACCCTATCCCAAAGATTGGAATGAACAAAAATTATATAATTAAAGTATAAAAGGATATTAAAGGAAGGATTGATACTATGAAAACTGTACTACGAACTTAATATAGAAAAAAGTGAGATAAATAGGTTAAAAAAATAGAATAGCAACGGAAAGAACATAGCAAAAGAGCATACAATTCGTATGCTCTTTTGCTATGTGTGTTTAAATAACATTTATATAATTGGTACAGAAAGTAAAATATGTTCTAAATTCCACAAAGGTATAAGTTATTTTAATGTTTTTTAATAAACAAATATAGACAAGTATAGACAGTTATATGCAAATAATTTTTATAAGGGAGCTTCAAAAAAAATAACAAGTCATATTCCGCCATATTTTGCACTACGCTCATCACCACAACATTTACATAGCCTAGCTATGTAAATATGAATGTTCTTTGCCTGGCACAAAACATTCACATAATCTTTGACTTGTTATTTTCTTTCAGCTCCCTTATTAATTAATAATCAAGTTTTCTTGACTTTTAAATTGAAATCGTTTAACATTAAAAATGTAAAAAAAATTGTATTATATTGACGAAAGGAGGAACACCTAACATGAAAAATTTTGGTGTTTTTGATATTATAGGTCCTATAATGGTCGGTCCATCATCTTCTCATACAGCGGGTGCTGCTAGACTTGGTAAAATAGCAAAAACTATTGTTGGAGCTGATATAAAAGAGGTTACATTCTTACTTCATGGGTCCTTTGGTAAAACTTACAAAGGTCATGGAACTGATAGAGCGCTAGTCGCTGGCATACTTGGAATGGAACCAAGTGATGATGATCTTAGAAATTCTATTTCAATTGCTGAAAGTAAAGGCTTAAAAATAAAATTTATTGAGTATGATCTTGGACAAGTACATCCAAATACAGTTAAATTGTTAATAACAGATGTTAATAATGATTATTTTGAAATAATGGGTTCGTCTATTGGTGGCGGTAATGTAGAAATAAATGAAATAAACGGAAATAGTGTTCTTATAACCGGTTTATATCCTACTATTATCACTTGTCATGATGATATCCCAGGAACAGTAGCAAAAGTGTCAGACCTTATTTATGAGGATAAAATTAATATTGCTTTTTTAAAACTTGTTAGAGGCGAAAAAGGAAAATCTGCAACTATGACTTTTGAAGTAGATAGTACTATTAGCGATTCTTTAGTAAAAAATATAAAAAAAATTACTGGAATAAACAAAGTAATAGTTATTAATCCAGAAACAAGGAGGAAGCATAATGATAGCGAAGTCAGCTAGTGAACTTATCGAAATATGTAAAACAGAAAATATAAAATTAAGTGAATATGCAATAAATCTTGAAAGTGAACAAAAGGATACTTCACGAGAAGAATTATTTCTGCATATGAAAGAAATCCTTGATGTAATGAGACAAGGTGCTACTTCTGGAAGAGAAAAAGAAGTTTATTCATTAAGTGGTCTTATAGGTGGAGATGCTTATAAACTGCAAAAATATTTAGAATCTGGTAAATCACTTTTAGGAGACACTGCTGTAAAAGCTATGGCTATGGCGTTATCTTCTTCAGAAGTTAATGGTTCTATGGGTAAAATAGTAGCGTGTCCAACAGCTGGATCCTGTGGGATACTTCCAGCCGTAATATTAACTGCTGGTGAAAAGCTTGGAAAAAGTACTGATGAAATGATTGAAGGATTATTTGCAGCTTCTGCAGTTGGTATGATTATTGGAATGAATGCAACCTTTGCAGGTGCAGAAGGTGGTTGTCAGTCAGAGTGTGGTTCTGCAGCTGCCATGGCCTCAGCTGCAGTTGTGGAAATGATGGGAGGAACACCAGAGATGAGCTTAAATGCTGGTGCCATCGTATTTAAAAATGTATTAGGACTTGTTTGTGATCCAGTTGCAGGGCTAGTTGAAATTCCTTGTGCAAAAAGGAATGTAGCTGGTGCAATTAGTGCACTTTCTACCGCTGATTTAGTTATGGCTGGTGTTTCTTCAAAAATACCATTTGATGATACATTATCTGCAATGTATAAAATCGGCATAGAATTACCAGCTTCCTTAAGAGAAACAGCTCTTGGTGGCCTTGCTGTTACTAAAACTGGTCTAGCACTTAAAGATAAGGTGTTTTCAAAAAAATAAATTTGGAATTATAAGGAGAAAAAAACAATGAACATTTTAATAGGAACTGGTCTTTTATTATTAGTATTAGCTTTATTTACACTTTTTAGTTGCAAAGCACCTGAAGGAATGAAAGCGATGGGTGCACTAGCAAGTGCTGCCTGTGCAAGCTTTCTAGTTGAAGCTTTTCAGTCTGCATTTTTTGGTGATGTATTAAAATTAAATTTTTTGAAAGAAGTTGGTTTATCTAATGGTAGTTTAGGAGGAGTAGCCGCTGCAATACTTGTACCTCTAGCTCTTGGAGTTTCACCAATATATGCAGTATTGATTGGGCTATCTTGTTCTGGTATTGGTATCTTACCCGGATTTATAGCTGGATACCTTATGTCATTTGTAGTTAAATATCTAGAAAAGAAATTACCAGGAGGTTTAGACTTAATAGTTATAATTGTTTTTGCAGCTCCATTAACTAGATTTATAGGAAACTGTATGACTCCTGTAGTAGATGGCACACTATTAAATATTGGTAGAATTTTAACTTCTGCGTCAAGTTCTAGTCCAATAATAATGGGTATAGTACTTGGAGGAACAATAACCGTTGTTGCCACTGCACCTCTTAGTTCAATGGCTTTAACCGCAATGCTTGGGCTTACCGGTGCACCTATGGCTATAGGCGCATTAGCAGTATTTGGTTCATCATTTATGAATTTCGTATTATTTACAAGAATGAAATTTGGAAGTAAAAAAGATACAATTGCAGTAGCTATAGAACCTCTAACACAAGCTGATATAACCACAGCAAATCCCATACCAATTTATGTAACTAATTTTATAGGTGGTTCTTTATGTGGAGTAATAATTGCATTAATGGGACTTGTAAATAATTCTCCAGGAACAGCAACCCCTATAGCAGGGTTCGCAGTAATGTTTGCATATAATCCAGCTTCTAAAGTGCTAATAGCAGCCTTAGGTTGTATTATAGTTAGTATTTTCAGTGGTTACGTAGGGTCTATTATGTTTAAAAATTATAAAATACATACTGCTGCAGAAATCCGTGGAGAGATTATCCCCGATTTAAAAGAAGTATCATAAATATATGTTTTTTTAAAACAATATAAGAAAAGGCTGAGTTTACTTTTATGTAAAACTCAGCCTTTTTTTAGGTATTGTAAAATTATCAAGGCGGTAACTTTCAGTTACCGCCTAAGGGGTCTGGACAGCAAACTAAAAAAAGGGAGCAAAGCGACAGTTTGGCGAAAGCCAGTGAGGATAACTATTTATATATATTTTGGCAGTTTTTCTTCGTAAAATATAATTTGATTGCATTGCTAAGGTATCTCTCTTGACTGCATTTTGACAACGCTGCATATATTTCCATACTATTTCATACTGGTATCAAAACAATGTAAAAAGACGTTAAAGCACTCAAAACACTAACTTTTGAGTGCTTTATATTATAATAAAATTTGTTATAGATAAGCATTTAAACAGTCTTCAAAACTGTGTTGACCTGCTAAGACCAGGTTGGGTGTGTTCGATTCACACATATTTAGAGATATGTTCGCATTTTATTGAAGAGTGGAGGCAACAGAATAATCCGTCATCAAGCTGGTACAATTATGTAAAGACAATCATTAATCGTTTAAATGATATCTTAGATGAAAAACCCTATGTTCGTATGCATTCTTCGAAAGGGTTGATATATCCTGCTGTTTTACGTTCTTATCTGAATGATTATCTGTCCTTTATGCGAAAGCATGGAAACAAAGAATCAACTATAAATGTACGACGAGTATACTGTACGCAGTTCCTTTGTTCTCTTGAATCACAAGGGCTTAGATCTATAGGGGAATTGCAGCCCATTCATATTTATGATGCATTCATTTCGACTTTATCCAAAGAAGGCTTAGCTGCTATATTTAACTTTAAAAAGAAATTAGGCATACATAAAGAAGATAAATTACATGTAAGGCTAAATCTCAAGTATGCTACTCAAAAAGTAACTAGATTAGCAAAATATGGAAAATCTCTTCCGTAAATTTCAAAACATTAGGCATAACTGTTTCTACTATCAGTAAATATAGAAAAAAGCAGTGAGAGAAGGATTGTTAGAAAAAGCAGAAAAACGGAATAAAGAACAAATGTTTATTTGAAATGTACTTATATTATTTTTTTGCTCAAAACAAGTTAGTTAAAGTAGAAGTATAGTATTGATAATGTTAACTAAAAAGGTAATAAAAAATATATATTAGCTAATTTAAGATCTTTGAGAAAAATATTAAAATAACACGAGTATATTTAATATTCCCCCTGAAGTTATCGTTATTTTAGTAATATATGTCTTAACTTATAAAATCCGCGTTTCGCGGTTACTATCCCTAAGGTAAATAATTCAAAGTAAATGTTTTGAGTCTGTATAACGTTTTATTTGCTGCCACTACCCCAATATGGGGAGCGGAGTTTCGCCACCGCCAATGAAACCCACGAATACATATTAACGTATTGGAGAGATCTAGTGCGGTTTTTGTTGTAATTGAAAGAGGATGTCGGAAGTATGTTGTGTCTCTATGTCCAGGTATAAAAAAACAGTTGACATTTATGGATTACAGTAGTAATCTTTCTATAGATTACTACTGTAATCTATAGAAAGAAAGTAAAAGTTATATTGAATTAAGTACAATATTAAAGGAGAGGTATTTATTAAATGAAAAACAAATTTTTGAATGGTAGGTTTTATAGATGTAAAAAATTAGTCTTAGTTATTTTAGTGATAGTTACGCTAGTATCAGGTATATATTTCCTATGGTGGAATAAAACTAAAACCATTTCAGCGAATAAATATTTTGATAGTTATGTGAATTCATGGAAGAAAAAAGATTTTGCATTAATGTACAATATGATTGATGCGGAAAGTAGAAAAAAGATTAGTGAAGCAGATTTTGTTCAGCGTTATAAAAATATTTATAGTGGAATCGAATTAAAAGAAATTGATGTTAAAATTAAGGATTCAGAAAAAAAGAAATATGATTCAAGCATAGAGAGTGTTAAGTTTGAGGTTATAATGGATACGATAGCAGGTAAATTAACTTTTGATAATACTGGTGAATTAATTAAAGATAGCAAGAATAAAACATGGAAAATTCTATGGAGCAGCAAGATGATTTTCCCTGAACTTGAGAATGAAGATAAGATACGTGTAGCTACCTTGTATGCTAAAAGAGGTGAAATAAAGGATAAAAATGATAAATCCTTGGCACTGGATGGTACAGTAGCTGAAATAGATATTATACCAGAAAAGCTTGGTAATGATGCAGCTAAATCAAAGGGAAATGTTTCAAAAATACTACAAGTCTCCCTAGAAGATATTAATAAAAAGCTGTCAGCTACATATGTAAAACCAGACATGCTTATTCCTATAAAAACAATATCTGAGGATGAAACAGAAAAAATAAGTGTGCTATTAGAAATACCAGGAGTAATGGTAAATGAGAAGAAAGCAAGAGTATATCCGTTAAAGGAAAAAGCTGCACATCTAATAGGATATATTCAAGCAATAAGTGCGGAGGAAATTGAAAAAAATAAGGGGGAAGGCTATAGAAAGGATGATATAATTGGGAAAACTGGTTTGGAGAAAATATATGAAAAAACACTTAGAGGAAAAAATGGATATGAAATATATGTAGTAGATAAAAATAATAAAAAGAAAAAGTCTTTAATTAGTAAAGCAGTACAAAATGGTGAAGATTTAAAGTTAACCATAGATGCTGATATGCAGAGTCTTCTTTATGATGAATTAAGTAAAGATGCAGGAACTTCAGTAGCAATGAATCCTAAAACTGGTGAAGTACTCGCTCTTGTTAGTACCCCTTCATATGATCCTAATAATTTTGTCATGGGAATGTCGCAAGATTTATGGAAAAGTTTAAATGAAGATGAGAAAAAGCCTTTGTATAACAGATTTCAAAGCAATTTATGTCCTGGATCAGTTTTTAAGCCAGTAATTGCTGCCATAGGGGTTAAAACAAAGAAGATTGATGCAGAAATTTCTAAGAATATTTCAGGACTTAGATGGCAGAAGGATAAAAGCTTTGGGAATTATTTTGTTACAAGAGTTGTAGATTATGGACAACCATCAGATCTAAGAAATGCTTTTATTCATTCGGACAACATATATTTTGCACAGGCAGCATTAGATATCGGCAAGGATACGCTTCAAGCAGAGTTAAAGGAATTTGGCTTAGGTGAAAAAATTCCTTTTGAATATGGATTGTCTAAATCTCAATTTGATGCAGATGGAGATATAAAAGGTGAAGTTCAGCTAGCAGATAGTGGATATGGACAAGGTGAAGTATTGATAAATCCTCTTCATTTAGCAGCTATTTATAGTTCCTTTGTTAATAAGGGCAGTATGATAAAACCATATATTAAATATAATGGAACTGCAAAGTCAGAAATGTGGAAGTCTAATGTTTTTTCAGAAGAGGTGGCAAGCACAATTTTAAAGGATTTAACTCAGGTTGTTGAAAATCCTAGAGGTACTGGACATCAAGCATATATTAAAGGACTAAGCTTAGCAGGAAAGACTGGAACTGCAGAAATAAAGCTTTCTCAAGATGATGTTAATGGTACAGAATTAGGCTGGTTTGCGGCAGTTAATACGGATAGTCCTGATCTTCTTGTAATAGCTATGGCTGAGGATGTAAAAGAAAGAGGTGGAAGCCATTATGTAGTGCCAATGGTAAGAAAAGTATTTGAAAAATTTCATCCTGTTAAATAATAGAGGATGTATTTTAGAAGGAACTCTAATAAGTTTCTAATAAATATATATAGTTGTATTAATATAAATTATGAGGGGAGTTAAGAAGAGTGAAAGAAATACCAAGAATTGCTGAAACTGAGTGGAAGGTTATGAAGATTATATGGTCTGATGCTCCAGTGACAGCAAATAATGTAATAGAAAAATTAAGTGGTGATGTTAGTTGGAAACCTAAGACTGTAAAAACGTTGATTAACAGGTTACTAAATAAAAATATTATTTCCTATGAAAAGGAAGGACGAATATACAAATATTACCCTATTTTTACTGAAGAACAATGTGTAAAAATTGAACGTAACTCCTTTCTTGATAGGATATATAATGGGGGCTTTAAAGAAATGCTTTTAAATTTTATAGAGGATGAAAATTTATCAACAGAAGATATAGAAGACCTTAAACAAATTCTTGATTGCAAGAAAGATAGGTAAATTTATTATGTTAATATCTAAGTTTTTTTCTCATTTAATTTATTCTTCCATTACTAGTAGCATAGTGATATTTGGCATATTGTTAATTAAAATTTTATTTAATAAGAAATTGGGGGCAAAATGGAATTATTATATTTGGTTTATACTAATTTTAAAATTACTAATTCCTTATTTTCCTCAAATCCCAGTAAGTATAGATAGAATTATAAGCTTTTTTTCAAACATTGCACACAAAAGCATGAATATTACCAATGTAACAGTTTCAAATAATTCACATAAAGAATTATCTATGTTAATGGATTCAACGAAGGACTATGCTATTTCTATAAATAGAGATTATTCAATATTTTATATTCTGTGGTTAATAGTTTTTCTTATAGGCTTTGCCTTAATTGTTATAACCAATATTAAGCTTAGGGCAGGAATAAAAGATAGACCACAAATTTATGATGAAAATATTAAGGTTTTATTGGGAGGCTGTAAAAAAGATCTAAATATAAATCGTAGCATAAACATTGTAAGAATAGATGGTGATAGATGTCCAGCACTTTTTGGATTTATAAACCCCTATATTCTTATTCCTGATGGAATAGAAGAGAAAATTACACAGGATGAGATGAGATATATATTGCTACATGAACTAGCTCATTACAAGAGAAAGGACATGGCTGTAAGTTTGTTAATAAGTCTACTACAATTAATTTATTGGTTTAATCCTATTATATATTATGGTTTTTATCTTATGAAAAAAGATATGGAAATAGCTTGTGATGGACATGTTCTTTCAAAAATAAATGAGGAAGAGATAAAAGGCTATGGCCTTACTATTATTAAACTTCTAGAGCTAATTGCTTATAATAGAAATAATATTTTCACGCTTGGTATTATAAAAAGCAAAAATAATGCAAAAAATAGGATAAAAATGATAGCTGGATTTAAGAAAGATTCAAAAGGTATAGTGTTGACTAAAACAGTTGTTTTTATTATTTTAACATGTATGTTTTTAGGTAGTACACAAGGAAATGCCATAGTAAAGGATAAAAAAGTATTAGAAAAAAATAGTGTTCATAAAGATTTAAGCAGATTTTATAAGGGCTTTGAAGGAAGCTTTGTATTGTTTGATGTTAATAAAGGAGACTATATAGTTTATAACAAAGAGAAAAGTGAAAAAAGAGTATCACCTTGCTCAACCTATAAAATAGTAGAAGCTTTGATAGGGTTAGAAACAGGTGTTATTAAAGATGAGAAAGAACTTTTCAAATGGGATGGGAGTAAATATCCTTATAGGGAGTGGAATCAAGATAATACATTATTTTCTGCAATGAAATATTCTGTAAATTGGTATTTTGAAGAAGTAGATAGAGAAATAGGCAAAAATAAATTGAAGTACTATATAGATAAGATGGATTATGGTAACAAGGATATTTATTCTCTACAAGCTGATTACTGGCTTCAAGCTTCTTTAAAAATTTCACCTATAGAACAGGTGGAAATGCTAAAAAAAATGTATAATTATGAATTGCCTTTTTCCAAGAAAAATATAGACATAGTAAAAAATTCAATAAAAATAATGGAAGATGGGGAAAGAGTAATGTATGGCAAGACCGGTTCAGGTGTTGAAAATAATAAAGAAGTTAATGGTTGGTTTGTAGGATATATAGAAGAAAATAATGATATGTATTTTTTCGCGACAAATATTGAAGGAAAAAATGGTGCTACAGGCGTAAAAGCCAAGGAAATAACATTACAGATATTAAGAGATTTAGGTAATGTTATGAAAAAATAACTTAACAGATTGATTAAATAACAAAGGAGAATTTATATGAAAAAATTAGTAAATTCAAAATTCAAGGTAAATAAGTTTAAAATTGCTATATTTATGCCGCTTATGATCTTTTCTCTTACTAGCTGTGGAAAGGTAGCAACTCAGCCACCTGTAAACACGAAGTCTGACACACAATATAATTCGTCATTTTCACAACTTGAAAGTGATTATGCTGTTAAACTTGGTGTATATGCTTTTGATACAGAGACGAATAAAGAAGTCGTATATCGTGCTGATGATAGGTTTGCTTACTGTTCTACATTCAAAGCTTTAGCCGCTGGTGCTGTTTTAAAACAAGATTCATTAGAGCAGCTTAAACAAGTAGTTAAATATAACAAAGAAGATGTTCTCTCTCATGCTCCAATTACAAAAGATAACGTTGATAAAGGCATGACCATTGAAGAACTTTGCAATGCAGCAATACGTTTTAGTGATAATACAGCTGCAAATCTTTTATTTGATCATATAGGTGGACCTAATGGTTTTAAATCTGTACTTAATCAATTAGGGGATAACGTTACGCAACCTACACGTATAGAACCAGATCTAAACGAAGCCATACCTGAAGATATTAGGGACACTAGCACACCACGACAATTGGCAACTGATTTGCAAGCATACACAACTGGAGATATATTAACAGACGATAAGAAAAAAATTCTTATTGATTGGATGACAGGAAATGCAATAGGTAATACACTAATTCGTGCAGGAGCACCAGATGGCTGGGTAGTTGCTGACAAAAGTGGAGCTGGTTCTTACGGAACAAGAAATGATATTGCCATAGTAATGCCACCAAACAAAAAACCTATAATTATTGCAATATTGTCAACTCACGATAAAAAAGAGGCTAAATACGATGATAAACTGATTGCTCAAGCTTCTAAAATTATATTTGATTCTTTTAGCACAACTGAAAATAACAATTAAAGTAAGTTTGCCTATGTATTAAATTAGCGGAAAATCTCTAGCAAGTAAAACAGGAACTGCTGAACTGGAAAAGAAAAGTGCAGATGATAAAAATGGAAAATAAAATTTAATGTATTTAACTCAATATTATTAAAAGGAAAGATTAAAATGGCAAATAAGTAAGTTGAACTTTCAACTAAATTATATGAATTTATAATGGATGAAGAAATTAAACAGTTAAAAATATCATTTAAAGGTTTTAGTGAACAAGAAAAGCAAATGGCAACTGAATTAGTAAAAAGAATGAGTGAAATATAGAAAAATATTGGCTCGATATAAAAAATAAATCAGTGTTAGCAAAGCAAAATAATTCAAGGTAATATTTGGGTGTAATAGATTAACAAAGTAGAAATATGGTAACTAATACAGAAGTTTATATATAGGCAAAACAGGGGCTATTTGTAGCTGTAAGGAGGATTGAAATGGAATTTAGAAAAGCAGTTGAAACAGATGCTAATGATATAATGAGTATTATTATGCAGGCACAAGCATACTTAAAAAAACATGGGATTAACCAATGGCAGAATAACTATCCCAATGTTGAAATAATAAGTAATGATATTGATAATAAAAATGGTTATGTACTGTTAAAAGACGATAATATTGTTGCTACGGCAGCAGTTTCTTTTGATGGAGAAAAAACATATGACTCTATTTATGAGGGGCAATGGATTAGTGATAATGAATATGCAGTTATTCATAGAATCGCTATTGACAACAATTATAAAGGATTAGCATTAGCATCACAGATTATCAAAAATATAGAGCAGATTTGTTTGAATAAAGGTGTGTACAGTATAAAAATGGATACACATGAAGAAAACTTATCTATGCAAAAGCTGCTTAAGAAAAACAAATTTCAGTATTGTGGAATAATTTATTTAGAAGATGGAAATAAAAGAATAGCTTTTGAGAAAACACTATACTAAAAAATAGTCACAAAATCATGAGTAATCTTAATTAATGGATCTTCATTAGAATTACTTATGGATATATTTAATCATTCGTCAAAATCACAGACTTTAAGATACATTGGGATTACTGAAGAACAAAAGAGGGAAGTTTATTTGAAATCTAACATCGGATAGAAAAATGTACCCCTATTTCAAGCTAATATACATTTTTGGCGGGATAGGCAGAAACACCCAATATAAAAAATACCTCCTGTTAAGTTTATCGTATCTTAACAAGGAGGTATTTTTTATAAATAATTCTTTAGCTCTTATTGACATTTTTTTAAAAAGTATTCTATGTGATGTGAAACTATTTCTTTACAATAATCTGTAAGATCAAATTCTCCATTTTTGAGACCAATTGTATATCGTCCCCCTTGAGATTAGAAGCAATTCATCACGAATTTGATTTGCTCGATAATCAGTTGTCAAAACACTCTCATCCTGTGCTTTTTGTATGAGTATCAACAAATTGCTTGAATTGCTACTTCAAATGCGTCCCAAATAGATTTCATAATGTTCTTAACTTCCCTAGAATCCCCAATGTTATATGTTTCCTTTTTACTTTTGTCAAGTATGCTTTGTAGTGGATTATGAGGCTCGTACCCTGTTGCAGCTATTATTGTGTCTGCGTTTAATATACTTTCTCCATCTTTATTAGAAACTTTAACACCATTCGAATCTATTTTTTCAATCTTTGTGCTAGTCATTACTTTAATATTGTTGAATGGAAGTAAATCCTTCATCATATCCCAGTTCATAAATGGCATATTGTGAGGACCACCGCAAATAACCGGAAGCATTTCTATTATGCTAACATTTTTGCTCATTTTTGACAACCAAAGACCGGTTTCACAACCAACAAGACCTGCACCTATTATTACAATATCTTTACCAGCCAAGGATCATCCATTCTACCTGAAATAGTGACTGGAACATCCACAACCTGCTTAACTTGTCTACCGAATTCTCTGTACATTCCCTTATCGTTAAAATACATTGGTGGGTGATTCCAATACCAAGAATCATAAGTCCCAGCATCAACATTTAGCATATCATAGCCCGCTTCTACTAATATTTTAGCTGCTTCCAATCCTTCTTCTGTGTCCTTACCAACTTCATCAAATTTTTCTCCTGGTAATGCGCCTTGACGAAGTCCCTTCATCATACTCTTAACACTGAAACGTAGTGAAACTGGGAAATCTTCACCACATTGTGCCTTGATTCCCTTAACTATATCAGTTGCGATTTTCAAACGGCCTCTTAAGTCTCCGCCATATTCATCAACTCTTTTGTTAAAGAAACCGATTGCGAATTGATCTAAAAGATATCCTTCGTGTACAGCATGGACCTCAACTCCATCAAAACCTGACTGTTTTGCCACTGCTGCTGATTTTATGAAGTTTTCTATTAAAACTTTTATATCTTCAGTAGTCATTGCTTCATGAGTTAATCTTGGGTCAAAGCGGTTTTCTGCCTTTGAAGGAGCAATTGGCTTTTTATATAGTCCAGGCATTGCAGAACGTCCCAAACCACCTGTCAATTGTAAAAATATTTTTGCATTATAAGAATGAATTCTTTCATTCATTGGAGCTGTTGACATATTAAAGCATAGTGGATTATAAGTAGGGCAAGGTTGAATTTTATTTATCCCAGTTTTCTGGTACAGGCTTAGTGATGTATTCAGTTCCTGAGAATATAGGGCAAGCACCACCAAATTTACCAACCACACCATCAATCATCTTAATTGAATGAGGAACACCTGCTGGAATATAAACAGCACCTGGAGTTTTAATTTCGTAATAGTCATCACCTAAAGTTACTGCGATAGTAGCTGCATTTTCTTCTCCTAAGATTAAATACATTTCATCTCCATAATGAATATGTGGAGTTGCCTTTCCCATAATGCTTTAGCTTCTGGAACAATGCTAGAGCTCATAATCAATTCTAATTGTTTTAACAACATACCCCATAGAGAATATTTACATAACATATTCACCGAATGCGTTATGTAAATATATTCTATAACAATGATAAAAAAATGTAAACAATATGATTTAAAACCATAAATTACAATTAAATTTACGCTGCAAATTTAATTGTAATTTATGGACTATCATTGCTTACAGAAGTGAACAACAAGTTAATAAAGTAATCGATGAAAACGAATCTGATATAAAAGAAAAAAATACATACAAAATGAAACTTGCAACATTAGAAGGTTATAAAAAGTTAAATAACAGTAACACACTCTGATTCAGAAATCTATACCTGAAAAACAGTTATAATTCCAATATAATGCATAATGTTCATTGTGAATAAACTGTAAATATAGTAAAATAATATTATGTTTTATATATTATGGAGGGAATGAAAATGAATTGCAAAAATGTGTGATTAGTTTAGAGGTTTATTATTTTTTTAATTATTTACAATAAGAAAGTGAAGGTGAAGGACATGCTATACATAGGAATTGACATTGGATCAACTGCTTCTAAGGTATGTATTCTTGAACATGATAAAATTAAAAATACTTTTATTTACCCAACAGGTTGGAGTAGTGTCAAAACAGCTGAGGAAATAAAACAAGCAATAGAAAAGCTAGGAATGACCTCTAGTAATAGTAAAATAGTTGCAACAGGGTATGGAAGGGTTTCTGTACCCTATGCAGATAAAACAATAACTGAAATAACTTGCCATGCAGTTGGAGCGTATTACTTATTACATGAAGATTGTACAGTTATTGATATAGGTGGACAAGATACAAAAGTTATAACTGTTGAAAGTGGTAAGGTTACAAATTTCTCTATGAATGATAAGTGTGCAGCTGGCACTGGTAAATTTTTAGAATTAATGGCTGGAACACTAGGATTCGATATTGATGAACTTTGCACTGAAGCCGCAAAGGGGAGTGGAACAACTATCAGTTCAATGTGTACCGTTTTTGCAGAATCTGAAGTCATTAGTCTTATTGGTAGTGGAAAAAAACGTAAAGATATTGCATTTGGTGTTATAGAATCTATTACAGGTAAAGTAAAATCTCTGTGTCAAAAACATTCTGATTCACATAATTATTTCTTAACAGGAGGACTTTGCGATAGCCCATTTATTGTGGATCAACTTTCAGAAAAATTAGGTTCACCTGTAGCTACTCAAAAAATGGCAAGATATGCAGGTGCTATTGGAGCGGCTATAATGGCAAGCAGAATTGAAGAAAATTCTAATGAAGCATTATAACGGAGGGGGATATATTAATGAATAACTTACCAGAAAAATTTGAGGATTTTAGTGAAGCAAGAAGAAATGCTTTTTTAAGCATCAAGAATTTAAAAGATGAAGGCAAGAAGGTTGTGGGGGTGTTTTGTACTTTCACACCAACAGAAATAATAATGGCCGCAGATGCTATTGCAGTTTCATTATGCAGTATGACTGAGGAACCTATAGCTGATGCCGAAAGGGATTTACCAAGAAATCTATGCCCATTAATTAAAGCATCTTATGGCTTTGCAATTACAGATAAATGTCCATTTTTCTATTTTTCCGATATGATTGTTGGAGAAACTACATGTGATGGAAAGAAGAAGATGTATGAATATTTAGCAGATATTAAGAAGACTCATATTATGCAGCTTCCTCAAAACTGTAATGATGAGGATTCTTATAAACTATGGAGCAATGAATTAGTAAAGCTAAAGAAGTGTCTAGAAAATTTTTATGGTGTTGAAATTACGGATGAAAAGATTAAAATAGCGATTAAGCTTAAAAATAGGGAAAGAGTAGCTCTAAGAAAGTTTTATGAGCTAGGCCAGCTAGAACCACCAGCAATTACAGGCTACGAAATGCATAAGGTTCTATCTGGAGCAGGATTTAAATTGGATAAAGAAGTATTGATAAAAGATCTTGAAAGCATAACAAGTGAGTCACTAGATAGGTATAATAGTGGGGAAAGAAAAGTTTCGAGTGATGCAAAGAGAATACTTATTACAGGATGTCCTCTAGGACAAGGAACTGAAAAAATAATTAAGGCAATAGAAGAGAATGGTGGAGTAGTGGTATGCTATGAAAACTGCGGTGGAGCTAAAACAACAGAGACATTGGTTGATGAAAACAAGGATCCTCTTTACGCTTTAACAGAAAAATATTTAAATATTGGATGCTCTTGTATGACTCCAAATGATAACAGAATAGATTTGTTAGAAAAGTTATGTAAAGAATATAAAGCTGACGGAGTAATAGATGTAATACTTCAAGCTTGTCATACGTATAATGTAGAAACTCTTAGATTAAAAAGAGTTTTGAACAAGAAAAATATTCCATATATGAGCATTGAAACAGATTATTCTCAAGCAGATATAGGACAAATTAATACAAGAATGTCAGCATTTATAGAGATGTTATAATATAAATGATTTAGATGGATATTATTTCAATTTATAGATAGTATTTGAATTAAAAGCTTTACATTGTTAAAAAAAAGATTATAATAAAGTTGTAATAACTTTTAAATATTGATAGATGATGTTTTCGGGAGATTAAGCTTAAGCTTAGTTATTTAATATAACATCCTTAAATGGATAGCCGAAGGGCCAAGTATTACATGCGCTGTAATATGAATATCTCAGGCAAAAGGACCGAAGATTGATATACCTCTGGAAAGCAATTGCACCGAAGGAGTAATTCTCTCAGGTAAAAAGACAGAGATAAAGGCTTAAATGAGCTTCTTATCTTTGTCTTTTTTTATGCGCAAGCGGAAATAAATTGAATTAATGTATTTGTAAGGGGGGGATTAATTGATAGAAGAAGTATTGATTGTAACTAATAACCCATTATGTCTAGACAAATTTGGTGAAAAATATAAAGTCGAATTTTTAAGTACTGGAATAATGAATGTACTAAAAGCTGTAAGAAATCATATTCATAAGGGACACCTTTTGCTCACACATCCGCTTTCTAGTAGCATAAAGCCAAATGAAACGCCCTACAAAACTGTAATAATAACAAAATCAAAAAAAGAAGTAATAGATTTACAGTCAGTTAATTTTATTGAAGAATCAATACACACAACTGAAAAATTCATTAAAGATAGGGGAACACCAGCATGGTCAGATGCGGTGCGAAATGATTTCATGTTAATAGATTACGATATTATAAGTCATGGTCTAAATTGAAAATAAATGCAATATACTGGGAGGGCTTAAAATGGAGCATATTTATGACACTATAATTATAGGAGGTGGCCCAGCTGGGCTATCGGCAGGGCTTTACGCATCAAGGTCAAAACTTGATTCTATAATAATTGAACGAGGAAAATTTGGAGGACAGGCCGCAATAACAGATGAACTTGCAAATTATCCTGGCTCAATTGAAGGGTGCACTGGTCCAAAATTGATTAAAAGAATGAGAACTCAAGCCGAGGAATTTGGTACAAAGTTTGCAAAAGATACTGTAGAAAATATTTTACTTGAAGGTGAAATAAAAACTGTTAAATGCAAAAAAGAAACATATAAGGCTAAAACTATTGTAATTGCAACAGGCGCTTATCCCAGATTAGCAGGTTTTAAAAATGAAAATGAGCTACGGGGCAAGGGAATTTCATATTGCGCTACCTGTGATGCTGATTTCTTTACGGAGCTCGATGTAGCCGTAAATGGCGGTGGAGATTCCGCCATAACTGAAGCAATTTATCTCACGAAGTTTGCAGATAGTGTAACAGTAATTCATAGAAGAGATGAATTAAGAGCTTGTAAATCAATTCAAGAAAAAGCTTTTGCTAATCCAAAAATCAAGTTTATATACGACTCAGTTATAGATGAGGCAGAGGGCGATGAAATACTTGAAGGCCTTAAGGTCAGAAATGTTAAAACAGGCGAAGTTCAAAAAGTGAAGGTTGATGGATGCTTTGTATTTGTCGGATACATTCCTATTTCAGAAATATTCAAAGGCAAGGTCAATATGGATGAAAGTGGTTATGTAATGACGAATGATGATATGGTAACCAACATTCCAGGCGTTTTCGCAGCTGGAGATATTAGGGTCAAGAATTTGAGACAGGTTATAACTGCAGCAGCTGATGGCGCAATAGCAGCAACTTCTGCAGAAGTATATATAGCAAATAAATAGAATTAGGGGGTATTTAAAATGATTAGTTTGACAAAGGAAAATTTTGATGAGGAAGTAGTATCTTATTCTGAAAAAGCAGTATTTGTTGATTTCTGGGGTGACAAATGTGAAGTATGTAAGGAACTTATGCCTGGAGTACACGAACTAGAAAACAAATATAGCGATAAAATCAAATTTGCAAGTCTTAATATCGGTGGTTCTAGAAGACTCGCTATATCTCAAAGAGTACTTGGACTCCCAACGATGATAATTTATAAAAATAACGAAAAAATAAGCACTATTACCCCTGAAAACATCGAAACAATTGATGATGTAGAGAATTTTATTAAAAGCGTTTATGAAACATTGTAATAAATGGCTAAACTATTTCGGAGGTGGAAACTTTGCGTTTAGAACTTGGTGAAATTAAAATTAATGATGTTCAATTTGGCACTTGCACAAAGGTTGAAAAGGGAGTTCTTTTTGTAAATAAAGAAGAACTGCTTGCACATATAGGCGGAGATGAAAGAATTGAAAGTATTAGCATTGAAATTGCAAGACCCGGAGATGAGACAAGAATAATTCCAGTTAAAGACGTTATTGAGCCAAGGGTAAAGGTATCAGGTAGCGGTGGGATATTTCCAGGATTTATAAGCAAGGTTGATACAGTTGGAAATGGAAGAACAAATGTTTTGAAAGGCGCAGCTGTTGTAACTACTGGAAATATTGTTGGGTTCCAGGAAGGAATGATTGACATGAGTGGAATTGGTGCTAAATATACACCATTTTCAAAATTAAACAACGTTGTAATAACATGTGAAACAAAGAAAAGCGTACTTCCACATGATCACGAAGAAGCTGTTAGAATGGTTGGATTTAAGGCTGCAACATATCTTGGTGAATGTGCAAGAGAACTTGAGGCTGATGAAATTAAGACTTTCGAAACACTTCCTCTTTTAGAACAGGTAAAACAGTATCCTGATCTTCCTAAAGTAATATATGTATATATGCTTCAAAGTCAGGGGCTTCTTCATGACACTTATGTATATGGAGTTGATGCAAAGAAAATAATACCTACATTCATATACCCAACGGAAATATTTGATGGTGCTATTGTTTCAGGAAACTGTGTTTCAGCTTGTGATAAGAACCCATCGTATGTTCATATGAATCATCCTGTAATTGAGGATTTGTATGAGAGACATGGTATTGACTACAATTTTCTTGGATGTGTATTAACTAATGAAACTGTATACCTTGCAGATAAAGAAAGATCTTCAAGCTATACTGCAAAATTAGTTGAATATTTAGGTGCAGATGCAGTAATAATTTCTGAGGAGGGTTTTGGAAATCCAGACGCAGATTTAGTTATGAATTGTAACAAGATTTCAGCACTAGGAATTAAAACAGTACTAATAACCGATGAATATGCTGGTCAAGATGGAGCTTCACAATCACTTGCAGATTCAACTCCTAAGGGCGATGCAGTAGTAACTGCTGGAAATGCAAATGAAGTTATTGTACTTCCCACAATGAAGAAAATTATCGGTCATCCAGAAAATGCAAATGTTATTGCTGGAGGACATTTTGGAAGTTTGAGAGAGGACGGCTCAATTGAAGCTGAAATCCAGGTAATTACTGGAGCAACAAGCGAAGTTGGTTATAATACTTTAAGTACAAGAGGGTACTAATTTTTTTATAGAAAGGATGATATAAATGTTAAAAGGTAAAAAAGTAATTGCTATAGGTGATAGAGATGGAATACCAGGTCAAGCAATCGAAGAAAGCGTAAAAACTGCAGGAGCAGAAGTAATATTTGCTTCAACAGAATGCTTTGTCTGAACTGCCGCTGGTGCTATGGATCTGGAGATCCAAAAAAGAGTTAAAGAATTAGCAGACAAGAATGGTGCAGAAAACATTGTAGTTATACTTGGTGGAGCAGAAGCAGAAGCTTCAGGACTTTCAGCTGAAACAGTAGCTGCAGGGGACCCTACATTTGCAGGCCCACTTGCAGGAATTGAACTTGGTCTTGCTGTTTATCATATGATTGAGCCAGAAATAAAGGATGAATGTGATGCGACGGTTTATGATGAGCAGTGTGGAATGATGGAAATGGTTCTAGACGTTGACGATATAATTAAGGAGGTAAAGACAATAAGAGATGAGTTTTCAAAATATTAATTTTAAGTTTAAAAAGTAAATTCAAAATATGAGAAAAGGGGGAAACCCAATTGATTAAGGTAGTTCATTATATAAATCAGTTTTATGCTGGTATAGGCGGAGAAGAAGAGGCAAATTATAAACCAGAAGTAAGAGAAGGTTTCGTTGGTCCTGGAATGGGGCTAAACAAAATTTTTAAAGGTGAAGCTGAAATAGTTGCTACTGTTATTTGCGGAGATTCATATTTCAATGAAAATCTAGAAAAAGCAAAAGCTGAAGTAATTGAAATGATAAAAAGTTACAACCCTGATTTAGTAATTGCAGGCCCAGCTTTCAATGCAGGAAGATACGGAATGGCATGTGGTGCTGTTGCAAAAGAAGTTAAAGAAAAATTAAATGTTCCTGTGCTTACAGCAATGTATATTGAAAATCCTGGTGCTGACATATATAAAAAGGACGCATATATTATTGAGACTAGAAATAGTGCGGTTGGTATGAGGCAAGCACTTCCCGCTATGGTAAAGCTTGGTTTAAAACTTGTTCACGGTGAAGAAATAGGATCACCTGCAGAGGAAGGTTATATTGAAAGAGGAATAAGAAAGAATTATTTTGATACAGTTAGAGGTTCAAAAAGAGCAGTTAATATGCTCGTTAAGAAGCTTAAAGGAGAGGAATTTGCAACTGAGTTTGTAATGCCTGTATTTGATAGGGTAGAGCCAAATGCAGCTATAAAAGACATAACCAAAGCTAAAATTGCATTAGTTACATCAGGTGGAATAGTTCCAAAAGGTAACCCTGACCATATTGAATCCTCAAGCGCTTCAAAGTTTGGTAAATATGACATTTTCGGTGTTGACGATTTAACAGAGGCGACATATGAAACTGCACATGGTGGATTTGATCCAACTTATGCCAATTCTGATTGTGATAGGGTTCTTCCAGTAGATGTATTAAGACAAATGGAAAAAGAAGAAAAAATAGGTTCGCTTCACAGATATTTTTATTCTACGGTTGGAAATGGTACATCCGTTGCCAATTCAAAGAAATTTGGAGCACAAATTGTAAAGGAATTGTTAGCTGATGGTGTGGATGCTGTTATATTAACGTCAACATGAGGAACTTGTACACGTTGCGGTGCAACACTCGTTAAAGAAATAGAGCGTGGAGGACTTCCAGTAGTCCACATGTGCACAGTAGTTCCAATTTCACTTACAGTTGGAGCAAATAGAATAGTACCGACAATAGCTATCCCACATCCACTAGGAAACCCTAGTTTAGAGAAGGAAGCTGAAATGAAGCTTAGATATAAACTGGTAGCTAAAGCACTTAAAGCATTAGAAACCCAAGTTGATGGGCAAAAGGTTTTTGAAGAATAAAACTATTATTAAAAAATGCAAAAGTGAAGGTGTTTATCTTCACTTTTGTTAATTTAAATAAAGGAGGAATGAAATAATGAGCTTTCCAGTAGTTAAAAAAGCATCTTATATTCTTATTAACACTCCAGATATGGTAATGCATTGCGGAACAACAGCTGCAGTTGAGAGAAAAAACAATCCGGATTCAGAATTCTTAAAAGAGGCAAAAAATCATTTAAGAACTTTTGAGGATGTAGTAGCATATCCTCCTAATCAAACTTATATAGGTAACATAATTCCAGAGCAGCTTTTAGAAATTAAAAGACCTTGGAACAATTCAAAAATTGAAGGTGCTCAAAAAACAGGAAAATTCGGAGAAATAATGCCTCAGGATGAATTTTACGGATTGCTTAAGGTTTCAGATGTATTCGATTTAGTAGTCTTAGAAAAAGGTTTTACGCAAAGTGTTAGAGAAAAATTTGCGAATCATGAATTGCTTAATGTAAAAGTTGAAGCACTTGGCGTTGGCGAGGATATAGTCAACATAAAAGAATTAGTTGATACTCAAGATGCAGAGGGGTTGTATCTTGGTTATGATCTAATTGGGTGTGTAAAAAAAGCTCATGATGTAGATATAAATCTTTCAGCACATGTTATGCTTGAAAACCTTGCTGTTAAGGCTTCAGGTGTTCTTGCATTAATGCAGTTAGTTAAGATTACCGGAATTGATGTAAGCGAAGTTGATTACTTAATTGAATGCTCTGAAGAAGCAGTAGGAGATATGAATCAAAGAGGGGGGGGCAATCTTGCCAAAGCATGTGGTGAAATTGCTGGTATTAAAGGAGCAACTGGTATTGACATGAGAGGTTTTTGCGCTGCACCTGTTCATGCAATAATAAATGCTTCTGCTCTAGTAAAATCAGGAATTTTCAAAAATGTTATAGTTTTTGCAGGCGGATGTACTTCAAAGCTTGGAATGAATGGACGAGACCATGTAAAAAAAGGACTTCCAATTCTTGAGGATTGCCTTGGAGGATTCGCACTACTTATAACAGAAAATGATGGCATAAGCCCTGAAATAAGAACAGATATCATTGGAAAACATACAATTGGAGATGGCTCAGCACCTCAAGCTGTACTTGAAGCTTTAGTATTAAAACCGTTAACTAATGCTGGAATGAAAATAACTGATGTTGATAAATACGCTCCAGAGCTTCAAACTCCCGATATAACGGAGCCTGCTGGAGCCGGAGATGTACCAACTCAAAACTATAAAATGATCGGTGCTCTTGCTGTTAAAAACGGACAATTAGACAGAAAAGAACTTCCAAGCTTTGTGAAAAAGCATGGCTATCCCGGATTTGCTCCAACACAAGGACATATTCCATCAGCAGTACCAATAGTTGGACATGGAATTAGTGCAATATTGGAAGGAAGAATGAATAATTTTATGTTAATTGGCAAAGGAAGCTTGTTCCTTGGAAGAATGACTAATTTATTTGATGGAGTTTCAGTACTTGTGCAAAAGAATTCCGGAAAGCAAGATGATGGAGCTGAAGTTTCAAATGAAGAACTAAAGCTTATGATAGCCGGCAGCATGAAAAAATTTGCGGAAATGCTAATGAACGAATAATTGATGATTGTAGGGAGAGTGATTTTATGGGAAACATAAAAACAAAAAAGGCTATAGCTGAGGCTTTTAATGAAATAGCAGATGGTATTAAAAGTGGAAGCTTTAAAAAGAGAATTAAAATAGGCCTAACAACATATGGCTCGGAGCATGGTATTTCTGAAATGTTAAAAGCATGCATACTAGCATCAAAAAAGTATGGCAGCTTTGATATTGTACTGATAGGTGAAAAGGTTGACTGTGAATTTGAAGTAGTTGAAGTAGCTTCTGCAGAGGACGGGCACAATAAAATGTTAAAACTTTTGGAGGAAGGGAAAATCCAAGGTTGTGTTACCCAACATTTTAATTTTCCAATAGGAGTTTCTACAGTGGGGATGGCAGTTACTCCGGCAAAAGGACGCGACATGATAATAGCTACAACTACAGGGGCGACTTCAACTAATAGGGTAGAAGCCATGATTAAAAATGCTATAGGTGGAATTGCAGTTGCAAAAGCTACAGGAATAAAAAATCCTAAGGTAGGAATTTTAAATATTGATGGAGCAAGAGAAGTTGAAAGAAACTTAGGTGAATTAAAAAAGTCTGGTTATAATTTTGAATTCGCCGATTCATTAAGAGCAGATGGTGGACCAATGATGAGAGGGAATGATGTACTTGCAGGAACTCCAGATGTACTAATTTGCGATTCACTTACTGGAAACCTTCTTATTAAAATGCTTTCATCTTATACAACTGGTGGAGATTATGAAACTTCAGGTTATGGATATGGTCCAGGAGTTGGAGAAAACTATGATAAGATTATTAACATAATATCAAGGGCATCTGGTGCACCTCTTATTTGTGAAGCACTTAAATATTGCTTTGAGTGTGCACAAAATAACCTTATGATAGTAGCGGCAACGGAATATAAAGCTGCAGAAAAAGCCGGAATTAAAAAGTTAATTGATGGGATACTAAGCAAAAGTGGAAAATCATCAGAAGAAAAAGTTGCGATGCCTTCAAAGGAAGTAGTTACTTTTGCTATACCAGGTATAGACATTTTAGAACTCGATGATGCATGTGCTGCTCTTTGGAAGGAAGGCATATACTGCGAAAGTGGAATGGGTTGTACTGGACCTGTATTAATGATAAACGAGAAAAATTCTGAGAATAGCACAAAGATACTTGTAAAATGTGGTTATAAATAAAAATATTGGTTATAGAGAAGAAAGAGGTGTAGCAAATAATTAATTAACATAATTGTCTCCAATAGAATAATATATGAATGTAAGATTATTATTGGAGGTATTTAGTGGGATATTATATTAGAGTAGAAGAAAATGTAAAAATCTATGTAGAAGATATTAACCCTAAGGGTGAAAAGACAATAGTGTTTCTTCACGGTTGGCCCGGAAGCCATAAGTTGTTTGAATATCAGTTTAATGAACTTCCAAAGATGGGCTACAGGTGTATCGGTATAGATCAGAGGGGATTCGGTGAATCCGATAAGCCGTTCGAGGGCTATGACTATGATAGGTTATCAGACGATGTTCGAGGGGTAGTAGATGCACTTAAATTAAAGGATTTTACACTAGCGGGACATTCAACAGGAGGAGCAATTGCTATTAGATACATGTCCAGGCACAATGAATACGGGGTATCCAAACTAGCTCTTTTTGCAGCAGCAGCACCCAGCCTTATCCAGCGCCCATATTTCCCTTATGGATTGCAAGCGGAAGTTGTCAAAGATATGATTAAGGAAACATATAATGATCGACCTAAAATGTTAAGGGGATTTGGAGACATATTTTTCTTTCAGCATATAACCCAGGCATTTTCAGATTGGATTTTTCAATTGGGACTACAAGCAGCAGGTTGGGCCACTGCGGCAACTTCAACCAGTTGGTTAGGCGAGGAACGTTTATTTTTTGATCTTTCTAAAATAAGTGTTCCAACTTTAATTCTTCATGGTATTCATGACAAAGTCTGTCTCTTCCCATTAGGGCAGGCACAAAGACAAGGCATTAAAAATTCTAAACTTGTACCATTTGAATTCAGTGGCCACGCATTATTCTATGATGAGAAAGATAGATTTAACAAAGAATTGGCTTTATTTATTGAGGAGTAAGAAATTTAAAAGAGGCAATGGTTGAGTATGATGGATAGGCTTTTTAATGCGATAAGAAGTATCTTAGTTAACTAAGATACTTCTTTCTTAAAATGGACATTTCCTTTAAATCTTTATGGGTGAAATAAGGAAGTATATCTATTAGAAAAAAATCAGAATTTAGAAGGAGTGTAGATACATATGTAGAAACTATAGTTAATAATATTAATATCTACAAGTGCATTTGAAACATATGGAAGATTGAATCCATACCTAATAATAAAGTGGTTTAAATTGAAGGCATTACCCTTTCTTGTGGTTCCTCATAGAAAAGGAAATTAAAGATTATGTAAGTGGTGATTATAATTTAATTAAGATGTTAAAGGACTCTAACTTGATTATAAAGGTTTCCAAGTTTGTAAAAAGGTAAAATTGTGTTGCATGAGGGGGATAAATTATGGAATGGATTAAAATAGAAAGTGATAATTATATATTTAATTATCATGTTGGTTCTATTGCAGAAAAGGACATAGAAGAAATAATTGACATACAGGAAACTTGTTATGATTTTATTTGTAACTGTTTAACTATTAAAATGGGAACTAAAATTAAATACTACTTATGTGAGTCTTCTATAGAAGTTGGCAAATTGTATGGAGACAATGAACCATGCAATGGATTTGCCCGTAAACCAAATGAAATATATGCTGTATATAATAAAAAAGTTAAGTGTGTAGGATTTCATGAAGATGCACATATAATTTCATATAATATATCAATGCCTCCCCAAACATTTATAAGAGAGGGACTGGCAATGTGTTTTGACAAAGTTTCCTTGGGTATACCTAATTACAGTTGGGTAAAATTTTTTATTGATAATGATTTGTATGCAAATATAGAAGATTTAGTAATTGATGAAAATTTTTATAAGTATAGTGATTTAATAACTTATCCTATTGCTGGGGCATTTGTAGATTATCTTATTTCACTTTTTGGTATCGACAAATTCAAGCTATTCTATTGCTCACTAAAAGAAGAGGATTTTAAAGTGAGTTTTTTTGAATTATTCAATATCACCCTATCTAATGCAAATAGAAAGTTTATTAAATATATTAATAGTATAGGAAATAATAATGCTATTTCTAATATAATAAAAGGTGAATTAGAAGAGCGAAATATCTTAAAATTAATAAAATGATATAACACGTATGGGCGTGGAACTTAAATATTTTCAAGAAATATTAACGTAAAAAAAGGAGGTTGATAACAATGGGAAGAAAGAAAAAAATTATAATTGGATGTATACTAATTTGTTTAGTTTGTATCATTGGAGCTTATAAGTATGTAAATAATAATCAAAAGAATAACTTTAAGATAAGTCAAGTAAGTTGGAATGGCGACACAAAAATTTGGACTGATAATACTCAAAATAACATTTATGATATTAAATTTCAAATATTTGATGGAACAGATTTAAAAGAGATAACTTCTGAAAAATCTACTTATGCTATGAAAATTAATTCTACTGCTGAGAAGGGGGAATTAAAAATTAAGATTTATAACGATAAAAAAAGATTATTTGAAAAAAATGGAACTATGAATAAAACTATAACAATTTCAAATGGTGATAGTAAAAATATAAAGATTGAAATTATAGGAAAAAAGGCTAAAGGTCATATTAAAATTAAACTAACATAAAGAAAATGGTGTATCACAATTCACTTTAAATGTAAGTTCTAATACCAGGTAATTTCTATAATGTGATATATATAAGTTTATATAATGGATTATATTATTTTAGAGTAAATGAAACCCAATAAGGGCATACTTTTAGTTATGTTCTTTATGGGTTTTTTATTATATTAAATTTGGGGAGGGATTTTCATTAAAATAACTAATATAAAAAAACTGCGTTAAGAACGGTGAATAGTGTGGTGATGTTATAGTAGAAATACACACTGATATAGATAATTAATAAAAATTAGCTTCTATTTTTTTGTTTTTGATGGTAATATACTTATATAGAAAAATAGTCGTAAAAAAAGCACAAAATATTTCTATTTCGACTTTTTCTAAGATCCAAAACGTATAATGTGAAATTTAGAGATGATTTAATTATAATACCTTTATAAATGAATGGAGGAAGTATTTTGCGGAATGGTTTCTTGCATCTAGATAATATTATTAATGTAGATAATTTTCAAAAAATCCAGGATAATATAGCGGAGGTAACCGGCATTGCTATGGTGACGGTTGATTATAAAGGTAAAAGGATTACTACACATAGTAAGTGTAGTGAATTTTGTAAATTTGTAAGATTGCATCTAGACGTGGGTCACCTTTGTGAGAAATGTGACGCTAGAGGAGGACTCGAGGCTGCTAGATTACAACAACCATATCTATATATATGTCATGTAGGTGTAATAGACCTTGCAATTCCTATTGTAATAGATGGGCAATACTTTGGTGCGGTAATGGCAGGGCAAGTTATTATTAAAGATGAAGAAAAGGAAGATTTAGAACAAATAGTTAACAATAAATATTTTAATATGGAATTAGAAAAAGAAGGCGAACTTAAAGTTTTATATGAAAAGTTACCTATGATGACTTTGGACAGGGTTAAATCTGTCGCCAACATGATTTTTCATATTAGTAACTATATTGTAGAAGAAGCCTTATTAAAAATAACTTCAAATAAACATAATGATAAAATTTTAACTGTGGGTTCATTTAAGACGACAAATTTACAATTTAAAAAGGCTAATAAAGTGAAAACAGTGGAAGAAAATTTAAAGAATAATGTTAACTTAGATTTTAGTGAAGATAAAAATAATATAAAATGTGAGAATAAATGCGATATTATTTTAAAACCAGCATTAGATTATATACAAAAGAATTATAGGTACGCAATTACCCTTAATGGTATGGCATCCTTGTGTAACATTAGTCCTAGTTATTTTAGTAAGCTTTTTAAAAAATGTATTGGAGATAATTTCTCGAGTTATATAAATAAAGTGAGAATAAAAAAAGCTAAAGAGTTGCTTGAGGCGTCTGATGTCCCAATAAGCAATTTAGCATTGGATTTAGGGTTTGAGGATTGTGGTTACTTTATAAAAGTATTTAAAAGGATTGAAGGGGTAACCCCGGCGGTTTATAGAGATGAATATAATGTAGAAAAATAGCACTAGGCTAAAACTAGTGCTATTTTTTTCGTCTAAAACACTAAATGCGACAAATTACTGTGGAAATTTACATAAAGTGAGCAATGTTTTTCTACAAGAATGCAATATTTTTCAATGAAAATTTATTTATACAAGCTTATACTTTAGATAGTTAGTAAATTAACAAGGGCTGTGTTAACAGTGAAGAAAATGTTAATATCACCTTAAAATAGAGTTCAGGTTACAATTCAACAAATTACAATGTTTAAAAGAACTAAGGAGGAATAATATATGAGAATGTATGATTATTTAGCACCAGCGGTTAATTTTATGGGAGCAGGAGCTGTAAAAGTAGTAGGCGAAAGAGCTAAAATTTTAGGTGGAAAAAAAGCGTTAATAGTGACTGATAAGTTTCTTCGTAGTCTTCCGGGCGGTGCAGTAGCACAAGTTGAACTTTCATTAAAGGAAGCAGGAATTAGTTTTGTATTCTATGATGATGTTGAACCAAATCCTAAGGATAGAAACGCAATTGCAGGCGTAAAAATATTTAAAGATGAAAAATGTGACATGATTATTACAGTTGGTGGCGGAAGCTCACATGACTGCGGTAAGGGAATCGGTATATTGGCAACTCATCCAGGAGAATTAGTTGACTATGCAGGTATAGAAACTCTTGCAAATCCACTTCCTCCAATCATTGCTGTTAATACAACAGCTGGAACAGCTAGTGAAGTTACTCGTCACTGCGTTATTACAAATACTAAAACTAATATTAAATTTGTTATAGTTAGTTGGAGAAACTTACCATCAGTTTCAATCAATGACCCACTAACAATGGTTGGAAAACCTGCAGGACTTACAGCTGCAACTGGTATGGATGCTTTGACTCATGCTATAGAAGCATACGTTTCAAAGGATGCTAATCCTGTTACAGATGCTGCTGCTATCCAAGCTATTAAATTAATATCAAACAACTTACGACAAGCTTATGCACTAGGAGAAAACTTAGTGGCTAGAGAAAATATGTGTTATGCTTCACTGCTTGCTGGTATGGCATTCAATAATGCTAACTTAGGTTATGTACATGCAATGGCTCACCAATTAGGTGGACTTTATGATATGCCTCATGGAGTAGCTAACGCTATATTACTTCCATTCGTTGAAAAATGGAACGTTATTTCAAATCCACAGAAATTTGCTGATATAGCAGAATTCATGGGTGAAAATATACAAGGACTTTCAGTACTAGATGCAGCTCAGAAATCTATCGATGCTATGTTTAGACTTGCAAATGATGTTGGAATTCCAACTAACTTAAGATCACAAGGAGTTAAAGAAGAAGACCTCGAATATATGGCTGAATGGGCATTAAAAGATGGTAATGCATTCAGTAACCCAAGAAAAGGAAACAAGAAAGATATTGTTGAATTATTTAAGTCAGCATTATAAATTCTCTTTAACGACATTTTCGAAGAAGATAATTTAATATAAATTAAAACAATTATAATATGTCCTTGATGCAATCATCGAGGACATATTATAAATTATATATGTCTTTGATAGTTATAAATTTAACAAAATCTTACGTTTTAGAAGATGTTTTAATAAATTGTAAACAGTAGTTAAATAAAAAAATTATATTAAGAGAGGAAGTTTTAATATGTATATTCTACAAGATGGATTTAGTAAACCAACAAAGAGGATAGTAGCATTAAAGGAACAAATACTTTTAGCAGTTCCATGTATTGAAGTTGATAGAGCGTTATTAATAACAGAATCATTTAAAGAGACAGAAGGACAACCTGCAGTAGTTCGTAGGGCTAGAGCACTTGAAAAGATATTAAATGAAATTCCTATTATTATAAGAGATGAAGAGCTAGTAGTTGGAAGTCTTACTCAGGAAGCAAGATCAGCTCAAATTTTTCCTGAATTCTCAAATAAATGGATTAAAGATGAATTTGAAACCATAGGAAAGAGAAAAGGTGATTCATTCCAAATTACTGAAAAGGCAAAAGGACAACTTACAGAAGTCTTCAATTATTGGGAAGGCAAAACTACTAATGAACTTGCTACTTCATATATGTATCCAGAAACTATTGATGCAATTAATGAAAATGTATTTACAGTTGCAAACTATTATCTTAATGGAGTAGGACATGTATCTGTAGATTACGCTAAGGTTTTAGCTAAAGGATATAAAGGAATTATTGAAGAAGTTGAATGTGCAATTGCATCTGCTGATAAAGAAAATCCTGAATATATTAAGCAAAAACTATTTTGGGAATCTATCATATGTTCTTGCAAAGCCATAATAAATTATGCACATAGATATGCAAAGCTTGCTAGAGAAATGGCTTCAAAAGAATCTAATGACGTGCGCGCTAAAGAATTATTACAAATAGCTAAAAACTGTGAAACAGTACCTGAAAATGGAGCAACTAATTTTTATGAAGCTTGCCAATCATTCTGGTTTGTACATGCAGTTATAAATATAGAATCAAATGGACATTCTATTTCTCCAACAAGATTTGATCAATATATGTACCCATATTATGAAATAGAATTAAATTCAGGAAATTTTGACATAGATGCAATTCAAGAACTTATTGATTGTGTATGGGTTAAATTAAATGATATTAACAAAGTTCGTGATGAAGTATCAACAAGAGCATTTGGTGGATATCCACTGTTTCAAAACCTATGTGTAGGTGGACAAACTAGAGAAGGCAAAGATTCTACAAATGATTTATCATACATGTGCATAGACGCTACAGCTCATGTAAGATTAGCAGCACCTTCATTCTCAGTAAGAATATGGAACAAAACTCCCGATGAATTCTTATTAAGATGTTGTGAGTTAAGCAGATTAGGCCTTGGTATGCCGGCATTTTATAATGATGAAGTTGTAATTACAGCATTAGTTAGTAATGGATTAACAATTGAAGATGCTAGAGAATATGGAATTATTGGTTGCGTTGAACCACAAAAACCAGGTAAAACAGAGGGATGGCATGATTCAGGTTTCTTTAATCTAGCAAGACTATTAGAAGTCACTATAAATAATGGTATGAGTAATGGGAAACAAATTGGACCTAAGACTGGAGAATTTACACAGTTCAAGTCTATTGAAGAAATTATTGAAGCTTATACGAAACAAATGGAATACTTTGTTTATCAATTATCAGTGGCAGACAATTCTATTGATATTGCTCATGCAGAAAGAGCTCCATTACCTTTCCTATCTTGTATGGTTGATGACTGTATAACAGATGGTAAATCACTTCAAGAAGGCGGAGCACATTATAACTTTACAGGACCACAAGGTGTTGGTGTTGCGAATGTAGGAGACTCTTTTGCAGCTATTAAAAAGCTTGTATTTGACACTAAAATGATAACTTTAAAAGATTTAAAAGAAGCTTTAGATACTAACTTTGGTCAAGAAGATTCAACTTCAAAGATAGATTTTGAGGACTTAAGACAAATGTTAATTCATAGAGCACCTAAGTTTGGTAATGATATTGATGAAGTTGATGAATTAGCAAGTCAAGGAGCATATATTTACTGCAAAGAAGTTGCAAAACATAAAAATCCAAGAGGCGGTAATTTCCATGCGGGATTATATCCAGCAGCAATTAACATCCTATTTGGTGATCTTATAGGAGCAACTCCAGATGGTAGAAAAGCACATGAAGCATTAGCAGATGGTGTATCTCCAGTTAGAGGCGCAGATAGTAATGGACCAACTGCTGCTATAAATTCAGTAGCTAAATTAGATCATTTTATTGCATCTAATGGTACTTTATTAAATCAAAAATTCCATCCAGGTTCAATTCAAGGAAGTACTGGATTAAATAATTTAGCATCACTTGTTAGAAGCTTTTTCGATCAAAAGGGTATGCATGTACAGTTTAATATAATAGATAAGGAAACTCTTGTTGAAGCACAAAAGAATCCAAGCAAATATAGAGATTTAGTAGTACGTGTTGCCGGTTATAGTGCGCAATTTATAACATTAGATAAAGCAATTCAAGATGATATTATAAAGAGAACTGAACAAACTTTCTAAAAGGAGGAAAAGCAGATGCCGATAAGAAGAATTAATTATAAGCAAAAAGGCAAAATTTTTAATATGCAACGCTTTTCTATTCATGATGGACCTGGGATTAGGACAATAGTGTTTTTTAAAGGTTGTCCTTTAAAATGTGATTGGTGTAGTAATCCAGAATCACAGGATCCATTAGTTCAAATTATGTTTAATGAAAAAAATTGTATTGAGTGTAAAAAATGTGAAAAAAATTGTCCAGTAGGCGCAATTGATATGCTAAGACCTGGAAGAATAGATAGAGAAAAATGCACAAGTTGTGGACTTTGCGCTGAAAATTGTTATCCAGGAGGTATTGTGAAATCTGGGGAAGAAACTACTGTAGAGAAGGTAATGACTGAACTAAAGAAAGAAACTATTCAGTTCAGACGTTCTGGAGGTGGAGTTACATTATCTGGAGGAGAAATGCTTATGCAACCAGAATTTGCAATTGAACTTTTAAAAGCTTGCAAGTCAATGGGATGGCATACTGCAATAGAAACTACAGGCTATGCTAGTGAAGAGACCATAGATAAGATAATTCCCTTGGTTGATTTAGTGCTTTTAGATATAAAACATTTAGATGATGAAAAACATAAAAAACATGTTCATGTAAGTAATGAAATAATAATAAGAAATGCTAAAAAAATTGCTGCTTTTGACACAGAGCTTATTATAAGAGTACCTGTTATTCCACAATTTAATTGTGATAAAAACAGTATATCTGATATTGCTAAGTTTGCAAAAAGTTTAGGGATAGTACAGCACTTAGATTTATTACCATATCATAAGCTTGGGGCTAATAAGTATGAGAACCTAGGATTAGATTATATAATGGGACAGGAAATTAAAACGCCAGATGAGGATACTATGAATAACTTTAAAAAAGTAGTAGAGGAATATGGATTGGAATGTTCTATTGGAGGCTGAAGATAATAAAAATGCAGAAATTATGCATGAAGCATTTAATGAATTATCAAAGTTTTAATAATTATAGTAAAAAATATTAATATGTTGATTATATATCAATAATAAATTATCAATACCAGCTACATTTGTAGCTGGTATTTTATTAATTAGATTTACTTTATAATATTATATTTTATGTCTATATTCCTACTATCAAAATACACAAAGTCTCCTGTTTTTAAGTGCCATACAGCTTTTAGAGTTGTTGGATGCTTTATTCCGTTCATATCTTTATAATCTGCACAAACTGCTGACCACTTTGCATTTTGTATGTTGTCATTTACATCGGTATATGATCTATCATCTGTAGTAAAATTTGTGATAGTACCATTATCATCAAATGTGAAAATTCCACTTGCTGATATTCCATAATAGGTTATAGTAGCCTTTGCGTGGTTTTCATCAATTTCTTCCCAAGTAATAAAGTCTTGCAAAAAACTGTTTGGCATTAATAAACCTTCCGCAAGGTAAGTAACAAGGCATGATTTATCCATGGCTTCACCCTTTTCATTAAATAAAGTTATAGCCCTTCCGATAACGCCCTTCATAGAACCTACTCCAGCTTGGTATTTATCAATACCCTCAAAAGGGATACCAAACATACTTGTATCAACTAATGCAATCCTTTCTGGTTTGTCTACAAAGTTGTAGTGGGTGTATTTGATTTTGAGCTTTGGTTTACCCAATAGTACAAAATCAACATCGTAGTAATAGGCTTTCATGTTGGACATTTTGGGTGTGCCAATATATCCGCAATATTTAAAATATTTTTGAACTGGTGGAGGTAGTTTAGAAATATTCGCTGTGGTAAAAATCCCATTTTGAGTTTTCATTTTTGCTATCTGATAACTCGTTAACTTTGAGAATTTTGATTTCATGGGTGAATAAGGAATATTAAACCATAGCAATATGCATAAAATAAATAAAGCAACAACTGCTAAAATCCAAATCATAATTTTTTTACCTCTTTTCATTATATAGAAATTATATATAAACGCCTTTAACAATTTGAACCTCCTATATGTTGTTTTGTGAACACTGTTTATTATAATAACATTGTTTAAAAAAGTCAATAAATGTAGAACTTTCTTTTTTTAAGAACTAGAATTTTAAGGTATGATTTTCATGAATAATAAGATAAAAAAGATTTAAAAATTCAGCGGTTTATGATGGATAGGCATTTATTGCTTATCCATTATTTTTTGTGCCAATCGTCAGTGGGTAACATTATTTTTAATGTAGAATATGACAGAATTCCCCTAATTTAGCAAAGTTATTATGATAGAATGGTTGGGATTTCTTCTGTAATTTCTAGCAAAAATGTTTCAATAAATGAATTTATAGAAAAAGGTGATACTCCACTTTAAATTGCTAAAAGAAATGTTTGATATTCAATAGGAACCAGCGGGAAACCTAATAACAAGTACGATGTTACATTGTATGGTAACGTATAAAAGGAGTTGATTTTTATGAAATATACAATTGCTATCTGTGATGATGAACCTGTTCAAGTAAGAGTTATTGAAAAATATATGGAATCATTCAACAAAGAAAAAAAATTTCATATCATTTGTTCTAACAGTGGTGAACAATTACTTTCCCAAATACAATACAAGCCTGCACACATTTGCTTTTTAGATATCCAAATGAAAGGAATGAATGGACTGGAAATAGGAAAAAAAATTAGAGAACTTAATAAAAATGCAATCATTATATTTATTACAGGATTTAAAGATTATGCATTGCATGCTTTTGGCATAAAGGCTTTTGACTACATTATCAAACCGATTACGGAGGAGAGATTTAAAAATTTATTTCAAGAAATATCCGAAAAGCTGAAAATTACCTATCGTTATGCAGAAGAGGAAAAAGACCTAACTATCAAAACTAAAGAAGGTATCTACAACATTAAATACGATTCCATCTACTATTTTGAAAAACATTTGAGGAAAATCATTGCTGTGTGCAAGGGTAAAAATTTAGAATTTAATGAAAGTTTTAAGAACTTAAAGGATCATTTAGATATGACCTGTTTTACCCAATGTCATCAAGGATTTATTGTAAATAATAAGAAAATTTCATTTTACAAAAATCAACAAATTTGTGTGGAGAAAATAAATCTATATATTCCTGTAAGCAGAGCATGTGTGAATGAAGTTAGGAGAATTTCCTGTCATAATTTATTCCGTTAGGAGGTGGTATACATGTGCTTTTTATGGGGAGCTTATGAATTCTCAATTAATCTACTAGAATGTTACATATTGTACTTTTTTCTTACTCTAGTTCTTCAAAAAAAAATTAAAAATAAGTATACGGTTGTTTTCATTATTCTATTTCAAAGCATCCTTCTTCAACTTATAAATAAAGGGTTAGGGCATGCAAACTTTTTTGGGGTTATCCTTATTTTATGTGTTACTATTGTAATTTATTTTATAACCCTTAATTGCAACTTAAGAAATCTATTTTTTGTAATGATTCTGTTTATGGGATGTATGGCAACCTTTGATTTTCTCGGTGTTATTATTACAAGTATGGTATTTCACGTTTCTCCAGGTCTTCTTGTGCAAAAAAACATATATAGAGTAATCAGTGCAGTGACCACCCGAATAGTCATGTTATTTTTTATACAATTTAAAGTGAGTACTTCTTATATTAGGAAAATTCTTATTTACCAAATTACTATTGTTTTAATGATAAATATATTTTTCAATTCTATTTTTTTTAATATATATGAGGGGAAATCTTTTTTTAAAACTAATTTTTTTATAGGATTCATTACCCTCTGTATAATACTTTTCAGTTTTGTTATCATCAAAATTATCCAGCAAATTTTAATCTATTCAAAAAAAGAGGTAGAATGGTCTCTACAAGAAATAGAATATAAAAAGCAGATCTTTTATATGAACAATATACAAGAGTTAATTCATACATTAAGAGCACAGAGACATGACTTTAACAACCATATCAGTTGTATCTACGGGCTTTTAAAGACAGGAGAAATAAATGTCGCAAAAGAATATTCTGAAAAACTAGCAAATCAAACATCAGAAATTAATACTATTCTAAACATAGATATTCCTATTATTGCAGCACTGTTAAATTTCAAGTTATCTATCGCAAAAGAAAGAAAAATTGAATTGTATATAGATATAAATTTACCTAAAAATATTAAAATAGATCCTGTGAATATCTCTATACTTTTAGGGAATGCACTAGATAATGCCATAGAAGCTTGTGAAAATATAGCAAATGGAAATAAGTTTATTCGAATCAAAATGTATATAGAAAAAGTACATCTAATCATTAAAATTACCAATAGCACAAACAAAGCAACACAGGAGGGGACAGGGGAACATAAAACAACACATCCCGATAAGGAAAACCATGGGTTCGGACTTGAAAATATAAATTACATAGTAAACAAATATGATGGTTTAATACAAATAGAAGAAGAAGAAAATTTATTTATACTGAATATTGCCCTATTAATAAAATGACAGACAGATTACCCATAAATTTACAAAGAAATATTCGATTATGACATTTCAACAACCAATCATGCAAACTCTATTTAAACCTTTACACAAATATGTATAATTGTAATAAAAGAGGCAATATTTAATTTCGAATCAAACAATTTATTAAACTTTCCAAAAGAAAATATGTAAATCAAAGATAATTTAGTAGATTTACTTATAAAAATAATGAAAGTAGAAAAGGGGGAAATGTAATTATGAAGAAAACAAAACATTTGATTATATTAATCTTTACAGTTGCAACATTTTTTATGACAGGTACAGCTTACGGTTGGAATGGTAATAAGGATGGAACAGGAACTCATGCAGTGATTACGGATCAAGCAATGGAAATGTTAAATAACGACTTAGATCCAGGTGAACCACAGAAAGTAAAAGAAAATGTAGAACTTTTAAATCAATATATTAATGACTTGAAAGTTGGGTCTACTTACCCAGATTTTGATCCAAATGGATATGATTTGTATCAAGACCACTTCTGGGATCCAGATACAGGATATAATTTTACTCATACGGCGCCATGGTATACTAGTTATACGGTTACAGAAACAGCAGACAGTCAAAGTAGAAAATTTTCAGCATTGGCTTTAAATGAATGGAAAAAGGGGAATTACCAAAATGCTTCAAATCTACTTGGACAAGCTATTCACTACTTAGAAGATATCAACTGCCCTTATCATGCTGCGAATATTACGGCGGTAGATAGCGCAGGACATGTCAAATATGAGACATATGCTGATAATAACATAGGGAAATACCTTCTTAATACAATGAATGGAACAACTAAGCAGCCAGTATATGCAAACGTTATTACAACGGCTGATTTTTCAAATTGGATTACAAAAAACAATACTTACTGGGGAAAGCTTTCAAAATCATTATATTTTTCCAAATCTACTATGTCTAACTCATATGCAGATTGGGATTATTCGCTAGGAGAAGCACTACCAAATTCTCAAAAAAGTATAGCAATGTTCCTATATAGGTTTATAAATGAAGCAGCGAATACTATACCAGCAGCATCACTTAACTTTAATCAATTACAAGTTGTTATTAAAACAGCAGACTTTGATTATGCAAGTACAGACGATTATGTTTACTTTGGCATTGAAACACAGGATGGGCAAAAATTTGAATTGCCCTTGGACAATCCGGGGAATGATTTTAAAAGAAATCAAACAGACAGCTATAATTTGACTTTACCTAAAACTATTAATGCAGATACTATTACAAATACATGGTTAAGAAAAGCTATATATACCGCTCCGGGAGATGATTGGAAGCCTGAAAATATAAAGGTAATCATTTGCGGAGAGGTAAGACAAGATTTAAATATTACTCCAGTGTTAAGCGGAAATGTTAAATATACGATGCCTTTTAGTTTGAAATAAGAGTGATAGAAATGCTATGTATTTAGTATTTTATAAAAGTTGAAAATAATTTTTTCAAAAAAACATCATATAAAAGGGATTTCTAAATATGGAAATCCCTTTTGCATGCACTCGATAAATAAAGGTGATTATTTAACAATGAGACCTAGTATGCTCGATATAGAAACGGCTTGCATAGTGGTAACTATTGCTCCCTTAACATCAGCAATGTTTACTCCTATACCTTCAAGATTGCAACTGGTAAAATCTATTCCTTTAAGACTTGTAAAATTAAATTGAGCCTGGAGTAGATTAGACTCTTGAAATTCAACTTTTAAAAATTTTGAATTTTGAAAATCGGAAGAGCGTAATTGACATTGAAGGAAGGCGACTTGTTTACAATTAGAATAACTAAAAAAAGCAAATTGACCGTTACAATTTTCAAAAATCACATTTCTCAAGGTAGCTTCATTTAAATTAATACCAATAATCTTACAATTTACAAATTCTACTCTATGTAACGAAGCCTCATTAAAATCTACATTTGATAAATCACAATTTTCAAATCTCACATCCATAAGTTCTATACGTCTAAAAGCTATTTTATTAAAAATAACTTTTTTAAATATAACTTGTTTAAAATTTACCATGTCTGCTTTATGGTTTTCTAAAGAGCAATCACTAATTTTTCCATAAGAAAATATAGCTTCATCCACTATGTTTTCTTTAGATAACTCTAGGATATCTAAATCGCTATCAAAGGTAGGTCTTAAAATCTTCGTTTTTAGTTTAGTGTTTTCCATGTGTATTACCTCCAATTTAATCAAAAACAAATAACCCTACGTAAGGGTATGCTCTAAACGAACATTTCATTTATTCTTTCTCTATAATTATAACATTTTTTCACTAAATAAAAAATTAAAGGACTGTCTTTTGTAGGGCAAAATTTTGGAGCAGAAAAGTGGGATAGAATTTATAGGAGATTTTAGAGGTTGAATAATATAGTGTCTATGATATACTTTAAGAGTAAAAATTATTTATGTTTTAAAAATATGAGGTGAGTGAATATGATATATCCACATGGAAATATGTAAGGGCCATACGTCTTATAAAATAAGTTGTATTTAGGCGAATTATCGGTATAATTTCACATAGGAAAGCAGATCATGTAAGCGAAGCAAATTTCGCTTCGAGCATTGTGTATCTGCTCGTTATGTTAGCGTTGTAATTATTCAGTTGATAGGAGTGATACCATGAGAAACATAATAGAAGTTAAGGATTTTGTAAAGAAATATGATAAATTCACAGCAGTCGACAATGTTTCATTCGAGGTAGAAGAGGGAAGCATTTTTGCGTTTTTAGGTCCAAATGGAGCAGGTAAAAGCACAACCATCAATACTCTGTGTACCATATTTGATAAGACATCAGGAACCCTGACTATTGACGGAAAAGACGTTTCGCATGAAAAGGATGATGTTAGAAGTGTTATTGGGGTTGTTTTTCAGGAAACGACATTGGATAATAAAATGACCGTTCTTGAAAATTTAATTATGCATTGTCATTTTTATGGTATACCCAAAAGTGAAGTCACAGAGCGTATCCAATTTGTTTTAAATTTAGTGGATTTACTGGAGTGGAAAAAAGCAATGGTAAGCAGTCTGTCCGGCGGGATGAAACGTCGTGTGGAAATAGCCAGATCGCTACTACACTACCCAAAAGTATTGTTCTTAGATGAACCAACCACAGGTCTTGACCCTCAAACAAGGGCTCATATATGGAATTATATTGTAAAGCTTCAAAAGGAGAAGAATATTACTATTTTTTTAACTACGCATTACATGGATGAGGCCGAAATTTGCAGCAAAGTTGCCATTATGGATGGTGGTAAAATAGTTGCAATGGACACTCCGTATCGTTTGAAACAGCAATATACAAAGGATAAAGCAAATATTACAACTAGTGACGAGCAAGGTCTTGAGGCACTGCTAGACACTGCGGGGTTTAAATACATGAAAAAAACTGGTTATTATTCGATTGAAGTTAATAGTATACCCAAATTGATGGAGTTATTAAGTCAGCAGAAAGAGTCGATAACGGATTTGGAAATTAAAAAAGGCACATTGAATGATGTATTCTTAGAAATTACCGGAAAAGATATAAGGAAGTGAGAAATTTATGGATATTATATTAGCTTTATGGTTTAGAAACATTAAAATTTTTGTTCGCAATCGTGTTCAGCTTGTTTTCACGATTATCATGCCATTCTTCTTTTTATATGTGTTTAGTTCGATATTTAAAAATGACAATATTCAAAATCCAGTAAACTATATGCTCGCAGGTATTGTAATAACGACCGTCTTTCAAACTTCCCTTACTATTGCGACAAGTACAATTGAAGATATTGTTTCGGGATTTATGAAGGAGGTGCTAGTAAGTCCTGTTAAACGAATTCAGATTGCCGCGGGTCAGCTATTATCAGCAGCAACAATAGCAACCATGCAGGGTATTATTATTCTAATCATTGGTTATTTTATAGGGCTTAAATTCACATCCTGGATAACACCATTTGCGGTAATCTGCGTGATGATTGTTGTTGGACTTGTGTTTTCGGGGTTAGGATTGTTTTTAGCAGCTCTGGTTAAAAATTCACAAACTTTTCAAATTGTAATAACGGCGATAACAATGCCGATGACATTCCTTTGTGGCGCATATATTCCGCTTTCAATGTTACCAAAAACAATGCAATATGTTGCTTATCTCAATCCAATGACATATACAACAGCATTTTTTAGAACTATCATACTGGAAAAGACGTCTTTAACAACCGATCAAATGGTTGCGGAACAGCTTGCTTTTAAAATAGGGGATTTTGTAATTACACCTCTTATTAGCATGGCGATTGTAATCATTTTTGGGATCGTGTTTTTACTATTATCAACCTATGTTTTCTCAAGGGTGGATTTTTCAACAATTAATCGCTCAAAAAGTAAAGAGGCTGATATATGGAGTTAGTAATAATATGAGCAATGAGTATTAGCTAAGCAAAGTAATAAAGATAAACCTATATGTTCTGATATGACTGACGCTGATAAAAAGGCGTTAGTTTTTATTATTTAAGGTATAAATTCCTCCCCCAATTGCTAGAATAGTAAAAATTGCTCCTACTATATTATATAACATAAATTTGTACCCCCTACTTTCTTCATAATAGATTAGAGTTGCGACTTAATCCGTAGAAAAATTATACCATTAAAGTATTAAACTCCAATCTATCCTTTGCTTTTATATTAAATATGCCTTGACCTTCTGATATTAAATAATTAGTACTTAAACTCCGCTCTGTTCAACTTCACATTTCAATGGTACATATTTCTCAAAAGGTATTTTAAAATTATCCATATTTTCAACTTTGTTAAAAAATTCTTCTACAGAGTTGCAGTCGTATTCCCATAAATTTGTATCTAACCCTTGTAATTTAGCATTGGGTTTAAAGTATATTGTAAGTCTTAATTGCTCCATACCGTTATATTCTCCATCATCTAACTCAAAAGTAAATTGTCTAACAAACTCCGAATAAAATAAGGCTTCACCTTTAACTTCTTCTACTCCACATTGAAACAACAGACCATCATCAGCACAATCAACTTTGATACTAAAAAACTTTTTAAAAATTTCCAATGCCAATTTAGAATTTGGATTATTAAAATCAAACTTTGATTCACTTAACATATTAATTAATACTTCTTTGGATTCATTAGCATTTATCATTTTACCCTCCATTAAAATCTTATTTGGTACATAATTTTTTATTAATCTGACGCAACTCATAGGAATATTGTACCATTGGGTTATGCAAGTTGTCACAAATACCCTATTTTTATAAACACTAGCTATATTTCGGCATAATTTTTAATTTATGTATGTTATAATGCGAATGCAACATATCCAATAGGGGGAATATTAAATGAATAAAAATAAATTTTTAGCTAAGATTATAAGTTGGAGGTTCCTATAAAATGAATAATGCTGATATTAGCAAACGGTTATTTGAATTAGAGAATAAACAAAGAATGCTATTTATAGGAGTTTGTAGAGCACTAGAAAAGCTTGGAATAGAACAAGATGACAATTTAGAATTGTTTTGTATATCGCGATTTTCATATGAAGGTTTTGAAAATTTTAAGACGTTTTTATTAGAAAATTCAATTAAGCTTCATAATGAAAATTTAAGCAAAGTTAAGTTCATAAATGATTACAACGCCATTTTCTCAGATAAAAAATTATTATTATCTAAGTTAATGGAATTAGTTGATAAATCAGATGAATTTGAACAAATATGTAGATTATATTTTGATAGAATATAAGTATTTATTCAAAAAAATGGTGTGATTCCATTAGGTAGGAAGCCTTACGGCTCCTTTCCCCTCTAAGAACCGTACTTGTGTGTTTCCACACATGCGGCTCAAGCCCTCTCTTTACCTCAAACAAGTTGGTATTTGAACTTTTTGAAAGCCTTCTTAATCAGTTTGTATCCTTCTTTGCTGTTAGGGTTCCACTTGATTGTTTTTGATGTAATAATTCCAAGTTGTCATACCTTTCATCACCGCCTAATTTAGTAGGTACAACATGATTAATATTTAAAGACTCTTCTCCAACTAATGATTGTTTACACACTCTACATTTGTAATTACTGAGTTTTGCTAACTTCATTCTGGTCGAAACAGTATCATTTATGAAATCTTTCTTATCTCTTTTTTCAAAATATTCTTTTAAACTACCATCATCAGGACTATTCGTATATTTAACTACAGCGTGCCTCACTACCGGTAACGCAGTTTATCACGAAACACTACTAATTAGCGACTTCTTGTCGCACAGTAATATAAGAATATTGTTCAATTAGTTTACTATAGGTTGTGCTCATAACCGGTTTCATTTCCATAAGTAGTAACTTACGAATTGAGTAAACTTAAAAATTATTGGAGTCTACTACCCTAATACCTTTTTCAATGATGGCTTCAGTAAATAAACCATGCCCCTCAATTAAAGTACCACTAAAAGACCCATCATAGATAGTGTTTACACCACAAGTAGGACTTCTTGACTGTAATATTGCTAAATCTATCTTTTGTCCCTTAATTTTCTCCATTGCAAGTTCTACTCCTTTGCGATATTCTGCATCTACATTCTCACCATTCTCAGACATTACAATGCCGTTTACTATCTCAGCACATGCCCTTGGGCATTTCATACCTGTCAGCAGTTCAGGACATATTTCAATCACAGTATGTCTTTGTATAAATTCAACTACACTTCTATTCAAATTATTTCCGCCATTATATTTGCAGTTTTGTCCTATTACACAGGCACTTACTAAAATATTCATGTACATCTCTCCCAACAATTCGGATTTATCCACGCATTATATAAATAATGTTTACTTCACAATAATCTACTGTTGCGACTAATACAATTATTTAATTATACTATTATTACCGTAAATTGGATATTAAAAAGAATGTATGATTTTAACCAAATATTAAATGGTTACATAAGAATTTAAAACTTGAGATTATAAAAATAATCTGAAATTTTCATTAACTACGAAATAATATTTTTGCGTATGCTATCCCAAATTTGCTTTTAAAAAGTAAGCAAGTAGTATATAATAAATATAACGAACTGATGTTCTAATATGAGTAAATAAGATTAATAAAAAGGAAGATGATTTATGCTATGAGTAAATTAATATTTCATATTGACGCAAATAGTGCCTATCTCTCATGGGAAGCTGCGTATAGACTTCAACAAGGTGAGCAGTTAGATCTTAGAACAGTACCATCTGTAGTAGGCGGAGATGAAGAAAGCAGGCATGGAATTGTTTTAACTAAATCAATGCCTGCTAAAAAATTTGATATTCACACAGGCGAGACTTTATATAGTGCTAGGGCTAAGTGTCCTGGAATAATAATTGTACCTCCAAGATATTCATTATATATGAAATGTAGCGAGGCTATGCATCAAATATTTTTAGAATACACTCCAATTATTCAGCGTTTTTCAGTTGATGAAAGTTTTTTGGATTTTTCTAATATGGAACATTTATATCCTGACTATTTGAAACTCGCTGAAACTATAAAAGAGAGGATAAAGAATGAGCTTGGGTTTACAGTGAACATAGGGATATCAAATAACAAACTGCTTGCAAAGGTAGCTTCAGATTTTAAGAAGCCAGATAGAATTCACACACTTTTCCAAAATGAAATAAAAGATAAAATGTGGCCATTACCTGTTGAAGATTTATTTATGGTAGGTAGAGCGACAGCACCTAAATTGTACAATTTAAATATTAATACCATTGGGGAATTAGCAAATTATAATTTAGATATTTTAAAGAATAAATTAAAGAGTCACGGTCAAGTTATTTGGAATTACGCCAATGGCATCGAGTTTTCAGAAGTCCGCAAGAGCAATTATATTAAAGTGAAGGGTATAGGCAATTCTACAACAATAGCCTTTGATGTGGAAGATAAAGACACGGCTCATAAAGTATTACTATCCTTGTGTGAAACAGTTTCCATGCGTTTAAGAGATTCACACAATTGTTGTACTGTGATAAGTATAAGCGTCAGGGGTAGTGACTTAATATTTTATTCTCGTCAAAAGAAAGTAGATGTAGCAACTGACTCTACTCGCAAAATATATGAAATAGCATGCTATTTATTTGATAATGTTTGGAAAGGTAATCCAATAAGACACTTGGGGATACATATCACAGACTTTTGTAGTAATGAGCTTTATCAGTGTTCGTTACTAGATAGTTTTGATTATGAAAAAGATAAAAAGATAAATGATACCGTTGATAAAATAAGATTAAAATATGGGCCAAAAGCTGTAGTTCGGTCTTGTTTTCTTCATTCAGGACTAAATAGTATGTGTGGTGGAATGGCAGATGGTGAGGAAGATTATCCATTAATGAGCGCAATACTTTGAGGAGGTTTATAATAAATGAAGGTTTTAGCATTACCTGTAGAAATGGTAAGGAATTTAGCAATTAATAGTTTTGTACAATATTGGTTTATATATGGAGAAAACTAAATATATAATGGTGGTGTAATTTATTATGAAAATAATCGCAAAACCTATCGAAATGATTTGTTGGTTTGATAAAAAGGGTATTATTCATCCTTTGAAATTTAGATTCGAAAATCTAGATGACTCCAATTCTGTAGTGAAAGTAGACAGGGTCATAACCAGGGATAAGGAAAAATTGGCTGGAAATGAAATGTTAGTATTTAGGTGTCAAAGTATTATAGCAGGTATAGAAAAAATATATGAACTTAAATTTGAAGTTAGAAGTTGTAAATGGATGATCTATAAAATGTGAATGAATATAACTAATTACTATAGAGATAAAATTTACGGCATTTCTAGTTTGCAATTTACTTATATTTTAGGCTTTGTTTTAATTTAGTGTTGAAATTTGATATATTTGTAAGTCTTGCAATAAAACTTTCACCGATTTTACAAACTCTGCTACTTATAAGAGTAAGAAACCATTAGATAAATGGCTTAAATATGCTAAATGTATGATTGCAGGTTACTCTATTAGAAAGAGTGCTAAAATTGTAGAGATTAACATTGCAACAAGTTTCTTTTGGAGACATAAAATACTTGATTGCATTAAGTCATTTTTTGGTGTAGGATCTGTTGATGGTGTAATTGAGGCTGATGAAGTATTCTTCGAAGAGAGTTTCAAAGGTACAAAACCTTCTAAAATGCCGACAAAATCTCGTAAGAGAGGTAAATAAGTTAAAAAAAGAGGTATTTCTAACAAGCAAGTGTGTATTGCTAGTGCCATTGATAGACAAGGTAATTTAATTATGGAGTTACTATGTAAAGGTAGAATGACACACCAAGAGTTAGAAAGGCTCTATGAAGGTCGTATAGGGGATAACTCTATCCTTTGTACCGATAGTCATAAGGGTTATGTTCAATTTACTAAAGATTTTTCATTGGAACATAAGCGAATAAAAAGAGGGAAACACAAAGAAGGAATTTACCATATTCAACACATTAATGCTGTACACAGCAAATTGGAAAAGTGGATGGATAAGTTTAATGGTGTTGCAACTTAATATATCAGCAATTATATGTACTGGTTCAAATGGTTGCAACTATTTGAAGAAGATAAAGAAGTTATTAAAATCAAAAATTTTATGGTTCAATGTAATGTAGCCCACGCTTATACTAAAATATCAGATTTCAAAGAAAGAGAACCTATTTTTGTTTAGTGTACATTTATATTGGAATTGATTATGTAATTATTATTCAAATATGATATAATTTAGTGCACAATTATGATATTGTAAAATTAATTTTTATTTGACTTATAGAGATAGGAAGTGATGTAATGGGATTGTTAATAGAAAGCATTATTTTATGTTTAATCTTTTTCGTAATTTGCTTTTTAGGAACTGGAAGTGACGAAAAAAATATTAAAAGTTTTGGTTCATACCCAGATGAAATACAAGGCATAATAATCAATAATGATAGGTTGAAAAATAAAATTGTAAGGAAAAGTTCTCATATGTCGTTTATATCAAATGTTTTTATATTCTCTATAGTGTTGTTTTTATTTGGATTTATTATAAGAACTGATAGTTGGAAACAAAATTTTATAAATATCTTTATTTTAGGTGAGGTTCTTAATGCTTTTGATTTTTTCTTTATTGATATGATTTGGTGGAGAAATACAAAAAGAGTAAGATTTAAAGGAACAGAAAAATTAGATATTGCATATAAAAATCCTAAAAAGCACATTAGTTCATTCTTGAAAGGAATTATTGTTTTTGTGATTGTTTTTGTGATTGTTGCATTAGTTGATACAGTAATGTTAACTTTTTTAAAATAAATTTCAATTTATCTGATTTAAAAAGCAAAACAAGGGAAATCAAATGATATGCTCCCCTTATGGTAGACAGTTAAAATAATAAAACTGTTTACTATAAGGAGGGCTATTTTTTTATGGGAAGAAAATCAACTATATCAGACCAACAAAAAATTAAGGCTGTAACATCATATTTAAATGGAAAAGCTAGTATGTTAAGTTTATGCAACAAACTTCAAGTACATAAGAGTTCTTTTCAAAAATGGGTAATACGATATAAATCAGAAGGTGAAGCTGGGTTAAAACATTCTAGCAAAAATACTTCTTATACTGCCAAAATCAAGATTAACATTGTAAAAGAATATCTTGATGGGCATGGCTCACTGAATGATTTATGCATTAAGTATCATATTTCGTCAAATACAGTTTTATGCAATTGGATAAAGAAGTATAATGGTCATGAAAACATAAAATCTTCTGGAACAGGAGGAAAAATAATCATGACCAAAGGACGCAAAACTTCTTATATTGAACGCATTGAAATCATAAAGTACTGTATTGAAAACAATAACAGTTATAATAAAACTGTTGAAAAATATAAGGTATCTTATCCTCAGATTTATACCTGGATGAAGAAGTATAATCAGTTTGGTATTGAAGGGCTTTTGGACCGACGTGGAAAGCCAAAGGCTGAAGAGTTAATGACAGAAGATGAAAAGCTAAAAGCTCAATACAAGCTTTTAGAAGCACAAAATAGAAGATTACGGATGGAGAATGCTCTTCTAAAAAAAATCCAAGAGATAGAAAGAAGGCGATATTAAGCGAAGCTAGATACGAAGATACTTATCTTGCAATCCAAGAATTATCTAACAAAGATAAATTTCCTATAACTGAGTTGTGCATTATAGGCGGCGTTAGCCATTCTGCATATTATAAATGGCTACACAGAGAAAAAAGTAACCGAGTATTGAAAAACGAAGAATTATTAAAGCTTATTTGTGAGTTATATGAGGAAAAAGACGGTATCTTAGGCTATCGCCAGATGACGATTAAAATCCGTAGAGAATATAATAAAAAAGTTAATTATAAACGAATTTATCGTCTGATGCAGATATTAGGATTAAAATCCGTATGCAGAAAAAAAAGATATAATTATATTAAGTCAACTCCTGAAGTTACTGCAGAAAATATTTTGGATAGAAATTTTAAAGCAGAACAAGTCAATAAAAAATGGCTTACAGATGTAACCGAGTTTAAATATGGGAGAAGTGGACAAAAGGCTTATCTAAGTGCAATATTTGATTTAGGTGATAGAAGTATTGTTTCATATGTCATTGGTCATTCTAATAATAACCAATTGGTTTATCAAACCTTTAATCTTGCTGTTAAAGTATACCCTGATGCTAAACCAATATTTCATAGTGACCGAGGTTTCCAGTATACTTCAAAAATATTTAAAGAAAAACTAAAAAAAGCTGGAATGATACAGAGCATGTCGAGGGTTGGGCATTGTATTGATAATGGTCCAATGGAAGGATTTTGGGGAATCTTAAAAACAGAAATGTATTATCTTCATAAATTTGAAGACTATGAAAGCTTAAAGAAATCGATTGAAGACTATATAGAATATTATAATAATAGACGTTATCAAAAACGTTTAAAGTGCATGACACCAATGGAATATCAGCGATATCTATTAGGTAATGCAGCATAAATAAAGCGCCTACCAAATGATAGACGCCTTACATAAAATCTTTAATTATTTCCACTGTCTACTTGACAGGGGCAGTTCAAAATGGTTTCCCTTAAAAATCTCTATATTTTCAACACTCTTTTAAAACATAGCCATATTTTAAAATTGAGAGCAAAAATTTTGCTCTTTTATTAGTTAATTTAGTATACTACAGACGAACGCTAACTAATAGCCATAAAGTTTATTGAAATTGCTATTTTGTTAAAACCAAGGTAGATATAATACTTTCAATGTAATAAGTCATGCTAGGCACATTGTAAGCTATAGTTCTTGGCAAAGGCATTTTGTGCAAGAATTCACACAACAGCAGATGGTTATTTAAATATTAGTAAAAATCTTTACACCTTTATAAAAAGTGTTATTTTAAAAGTATTATCTGTGCATTCTGTATCAATATCCCCGCTATATTTAGATACCACAGTTCTAATGATATCCACGCCATATCCATGTATTAGGTTATTTTTTTTATTAGTGATAAATCTCAGGCCATTTACTTTTATCTGATTTATCTTTGAGTTTTCAACCTCATAAACAAAATATCCTTTATCTGTATTTGACTTAATATTTATAAATCTGGAGTTTTTATCTTGTATTTTTGAACATGCATCTATTGCGTTATCAATAGTATTAGAGAACATGCTAGATAAATCTGGTTGAGAAATATTTAATTGCTCAGGAACATAAATATTTATGTTAACATTTATACCCAAATCAATAAGCGTTTTGTGTTTGTTATTTAAAATTGAATTTACTACTTTATTCTCACAAAATGTATGAATTGACATAGAGCTTATACTTTCTGTCACATTGCCAAGGTAATGCCTTGCATCTTCAATGTTCCCCTCATACAAAAATGAGTTTATAACCCCTAAGTGATTTTTCATATCATGCAATATTTTCTTTGTGATATTCTGATTTTCTTCTATATCCATATAATGTTCCATCTGCATTACTAATTGTTTATTTAAGGAGTCAGCTTCGGAACCTAAAGCAATTTCTTTAATAACATAAAACGTAGCAATAATGCCAAAAATATATAAAGTCATTATCGTAATGACAATGAGGTTGTAAAAGGTGGTTACTTTAAATATAAAAGGAACAATGCTAAAAACAATGGAGATGAAGGTAGCTAAAGACATAATACATATGAGTGCCCATATTTTGCTAGATAAAATTTCTTTAGCCCATAATACAACCTTATAAAGAGCAAAATATATTAAAATAAAAATCAGAACTCTTAAAGAAGATTCAATTATGTCATTAAATCTATATTTGTAGATTGGGAAAAAAGAAGCTATTCTAGCAGCCAACATTTTCACACTTACAGAGATAGTTGAAACCATGGACACGGCACAAATCCTTTTTATTTTTACGTCTTTATAAAAGATTAATCCTATAATCAAGTAGATAACAAATGAATATATAATATTTTCGATATCTCCTGACATAATAGGTATCATACACATCACAAATAAGGCAAAAAAATTTAATGCAGAAAACATTTTCGAGTCTCTTTTCGTTAAAAATGCATTAAGTAATTTAAATAAAATAATTGTTTCTATAAACGAAATAATAATTAAAATAATGATTGGAATAATAACTGCAATTATCTTCATAAAGCACCCTACCTCAGTATTTGTTTTGCAAACGTTATTAAAGTTTTTTTATATCTGTTTCTACTTATTGGAACGTTGTATCCAATTGTAGTAATAGCATGATTTTGCTCAATGCTATTTATATTAGTTAAGTTTATTAAATATCTTTGGTGACAGCGTATAAAATTTCTATTAATAAGTTCTTTTTCTACATCATCAAGCTTTGAATAAAATTCATATTCGCCCTGCTTACAGATTAGTCTAATAATCCTCTTATCACTAAAAAAATACACAATATCGAAAAAGTTAATTTTATGAGTTTTATCTTTGAAATTTATTATATACACATCACTATTTATCATATCCAAACTATCGAGAGCTTCTTTAAATACCTTAGCTATTTTGTCAATTTTAAAAGGTTTTAGTATGTAATTGAAGGCTCTGACGTTATAGCCTTCGAATACATATTCCATAAGTCCTGTTACAAAAATAATTATAGCAATTTTATTTGTTTTTCTGATTATTTTGGCAGTATCTATTCCTGATATCTTTTTCATTTGAATATCTAAAAATATTATATCAAATTTATATGAATTGTTTTTTATGGTATTTATAAGCTGTTCTCCGCTTTCATAATCGTTTATTTTAGCATCAAGGTTGTTTTCTTTAATCTGGCCTGCCAGAATATTTTTCAGCATATTTCTTTGTTTAAATTCGTCTTCACATATAGCAATTTGTAACATAAACGTTGTTCCTCCAATATTTTAAGAAAAATTTTTAAAATTTCTTATATTTTCAAAAAAGATCTTAATAAAGTTGGTAAATTTCAAAAATTCCCAATATGATGTTGATTACGAAATGACTTTTGAGGTGTTTACAAATTTACTCTAATAATATTATAACATGATTTAACAGTAGTATTTTACAATTTATACAGCGTTAATTATGAGATTTCCACAAACATTACCAAACGTTACAAAATAACTACCAAGCGTTACAACACCTCAATTTATGAGATTGAACTTCGCATATTAACATGCTAATATTTCCTTATAATATAGAATGAGGAGGAGAAAAAATGTTAGAAGTAAAGAGTTTAAAGAAGACTTATGTATCAAAGGGTGGTGAATATATTGCTCTTAGGGATATTGATTTGAAAGTTAATGAAGGCGAATTTGTGGCTGTTATGGGGCCGTCTGGTAGTGGTAAAACCACACTGCTCAATTGTATATCAGGATTTATACATGCAGATTCGGGTCAAATTCTTTTGGATGGAGTAAATATTTTAAATGTTAATGAGGATAGGCTTGCAGATGTGAGACAGAATAAATTAGGATTTGTATTTCAGGATTATATGCTGGTTAATGGACTTACAGTACTTGAAAACATATTTCTGCCCCAAATTATTGCCAGTAAGGATATGAATAAAATGATGAAAAGAACAGAAGAACTTATGGAAAATTTCACAATAGAAACGATAAAAAATAAATATCCTAACGAAATATCAGGTGGAGAAAAACAAAGAGTTGCAATAGCGAGGGCACTCGCGAATAAGCCCTTAGTTCTTTTGGCAGATGAACCAACAGGTAATCTGGATTCAAAGTCTAGCTTAGCGGTAATAAAGGCATTCATGGATGCTAAGAAAAACTTAGGAGCAACAGTATTTATGGTTACACACGATGCCTTTGCAGCATCATATTGTGATAGAGTAGTAGCTCTTACAGACGGACACATTGTTAAAGAACTTATTAGAACTACCTCTCCGCGGGAATTTTTAAATGACATTCTAACTTTCATGAAGGGAATAAATGGTGAGACTTATGACGCTTAACGCTATTGTTAGAAAGCTATTTAAAAATAACATAAAGGAATATGCTTTGTTTATTTCATCAATCATATTTGCAGTTACAATGATTGGGGGATATGGCATTCTCCAATTTAGTCCAACGGTTACCAAAGTACTCATGGATGGTGGTTCGACGCAACAAATTACGTTAAGCATGTTTGCATTTACACTAATAGGAACATTTGTATTTGTAATATATGCTTATTCGTTATTTATAAGATATAAGTCAAGGGAAATAGGTGTTTTCATTTCTCTTGGAATCAGACGTAAAAATGTAAGGAAAATTGTTATAAAAGAGCTGAATATAATTTTCCTAGCAGCTACATTATTGGGATTACTCTTTTCAATATTAATTTCATGGCTAAGCTGGACTGTTTTAACCTTCTTTCTAAAAACAGAAGAAACAGCTTTTTCTATTGGATGGACTGGAATAGCTATTGCAATTTTATTTTCAGCTTTATGCATGATTATTACTAGAGTACTAACTTCACGATATATTAAAAAGATAGACATAATAAAGATACTTAAGGCTGAAGAACAGGTCGAGGATACTAAAGGTGATAGTTTCGTTTTGGGTTTAATTGGTATAGTAATGATACCTGTAGGAATCATTCTATTTACTTCAAGAAATATGCCATATTTTTTAATTGCATCTTTAGTGGGGTTGTATTTATTAATAGTACAGATTACATCAATAGGTGTTTTGTTTAAAAAAATTAGTCCTAGCTATTATTATAAAAATATTGTGTTTTTTAATTTGATAAAATCAAAGGGAAAACAATATACTTTACCATTATTTGTATCGACTATTCTAATTGGAGTTGGGATTTTCGGTGTTGCTTTTACTTCCGTTCCAATGATATCGGGTATTTTAAGTACAATCTATGTTGATCCTTATGATTATATGGTTAAAGTAGGATTTCAACAAGGAAATTTTAATGAAAGTGATATAAAAAAATTAGCAATAGATAATAATGTTACACTTAAGGACTTCAAGAAGTTTGATACAATCATTTTAGGTGAGTACTTTAAAAAATATAATGAATGGGCCCCTATCAATTTTGTAAGTGAAGAAACTGTATATAAACTTACTGGCAAAAAATTCGATATTGATCCAGGTTCTTATGTTACTATTATATCTGCTGACGAAAATAGTGATTCAAGTAAATATCACTCACAATCTATTGGGCCTATAACTCTACTAAATCCTACTACCAAAAAAGAATTCACTCTTAATAATAAAGGAATAAAATTTATTGATAAGATTATGAATCCGGATACACTATTTGATCGAAAAAGTTTTTGTGTTATGGATACCGCTTTGTTTAATAAGTTGCGAAGCGAAACAAAAGAGGAATGTATATTTAAAACATATATATTCAATACACCAAATTGGAGGGAAACAGGTGTTTTTAGTAATGCATTATTTGATTCAATAGTTAATGCTAGCGTAGGGAAATGGTGTCCAAACTATAGCACCGGGGTTATATTTGATAGAATAAGAGCACAAAGACCAAACGAACCAGTAAACTATGAATATAAGGAGTATAAAGAAAATAGCTTTAAGGCAAATAGATTGTGGGGATTTACACCATATTCAAGATATCACATATTTAATAGTGGCATTTCTGATTTTGCTGTTTATTTATTGCTTACTCTATATATTTCTATAATCGCAATTGTTTCAGCAATTATGACAATCGGTCTTAAAATATTAAATACAATGTGGCAAGATAAGTTAGTATATAAAAATATTACATTCCTTGGAGTAAGAAAAACTAAGATAAAATCAATTATATCAATGCAAGTTGCTTTAATATACTTTGTTCCAGTAACACTAGGAACTATTATCACCTTATTTTTATTTAAGTCAATAATGACTACTAATGTTTGGGCGTTTTCAAATGTATCATTTTTATTTGCTTGTGGATTATCCTTATTAGTAGTTTTAATCCAAGTTGGATTATTTTTTGTAATTAGAAAGCAGGCTATTAAAGAATGTGTTAATTTTATAGATTTGTAAATTAGAAAAAATGTAACAAAGTTATAGAAGCAAATGTTTTAAGAAAGGTGAGTTGAGAAATTGGCAGGTAATATTATGATTATTTATAAGTGTCAGAGTGTAATTGACGGAGCTGAAAAGTTATATGAGCTAAAGTATGAGATGGGTACTTGTAGGTGGATATTATTTAAAATTTAGATGTTAGAATATCAATTACTGAAATAATATAGCCTGTACACATTTTATATTATTTCAGTTTCTCATATTATGAATTGTGATTAATATGTTATTTTAATCATTAAGGAGAGAGATAAATAGAACGGCACCTGGGCAGTTAGTTAGTTTTATTATGTATGATTATATGAAATTAATGGCAATCATGGTATGATATAAAATATATTTTGCGTCTGGATTGTATAATACGGCGAGGCAAATGGTATGAAATTAAATTTTCAGATTGGATGTTCCTCTTAAAATGAAATTGATTAAAGCAAATAAAAAGCGGAATTTGAAATTGAATATGCGGTGCCTGCTAGATACTCAGATAGATATAGCGATAAGCGCTAGTTAAATGTGAAAGATGTAAAAAAATTAATTATATTAGGTGGTGCAGAATAAATATGAAAATTCAAAACAAAAAGACATATATAGTAGTGCTTATTTTAGTAACAATAGATCAGGTTATTAAAATAGTAATTAACAACAATTTTCTTGACAAGAGATCTACAATATTGCCTCATTTGCTATACTTTGAGCCTATGTTCAATAGGCACTATTCATGGTTTAATTCTATGTTGCAATTAGGTATCAGTAAGTATATACATATTTCACTAGTGGCAATTATGAGTATATTAATATATCTGTTTTATCAATATTTAAATAAACAATTTGGAACTAACAAAACTATTAATAGCATGTATGCTTTTATATTTTCTGGTGCTATGTGTTCATTAATTGACAAGATTTTTTGGAACGGTAGTTTAGATTACATATTAGTAAATGGTTTTTTCACGTTTGACTTAAAAGATGTATATATTAATATTTTTGTTGGGTTGCTAATCTTAACATTGCTCTTAAAAAACAAAGTTTTAGACCAAATTGATGATAATATAGTAAAAGATTTTACTGAATATATTCTACGAAAATTATAAACATAAATTACATCACTGAAAGAATAAGAATTATTAACAATTGTAGTTAAGTCACATTGTTCGTAAATCTCGTAATAAACAATTGCAAAATTACTTGAGAGAGCAGACGAAATAGACAGATTGTGTCATATAAATTGATACTGCCTTAGGGGGGATATTATGACAAGGAAATATAATTTATACCAAATTGACTCATTCACTAAGGAGAAGTTTTCTGGAAATCCAGCTGGAGTAATAACAAATGCTGACGGATTAACTGAAGCTGAAATGCAGAAAATAGCTAGGGAACTTAATAATTCTGAAACAGCATTTATTCTATCTTCAAATAATGATGAGTATGATGTTCACATACGGTTTTTCACTCCAACAAATGAAGTGCCAATTTGTGGACATGCAACTATTGCGGCTCACTATGCCCGTGCAATTGAAAACAGGCTTGTTACTTCTAGGGTTTATCATAAAACTGGTGCTGGAATTTTACCTGTTGATATAGTAAAAGAAAATGATGACTATAAAATTATTATGACACAAGGTAAGATTGAATTTGGATCGATTATTGATGGAATAAATATAAAAAATATTACATTGGCGTTGAATATAAGTAATAAGGATTTACTAGAAGATTATCCAATACAGGTAGTTTCAACAGGTCACTCTAAGGTTATGATTGGTATAAAAAACATTGAAACTTTAAATAAAATGAAACCAAATTATGATGCCCTTTCTAAATTGAGCAACGATATTAAGTGTAATGGATATTACGTTTTTACAGTTAATACTCAAGATACTGATATTTTAGTACATGGCAGAATGTTTGCTCCTGCGATAGGCATTAATGAAGATCCTGTAACTGGTAATGCAAATGGTCCTTTGGGTGCATATCTGGTTCATCACAAATTGGTTAATCATAATAATTCTTTATTTAGATTCAAAGCTAAACAAGGTGAAGCTATAAAAAGAACAGGTATTATCGACGTTGAGGTAAAGATAGAAAATAAAGAACCTGTAGAAATTAAAATTTCAGGAAATGCCATAATAGCATTTAAATCTGAATTATCATTGGAATGACTATCTTAAATAACAACCAATTTAGATAAGATAGAATAAAGTTTAATAGATAAATGAAATGCTGGGAGTGGATTTAGCGTGATTGAAAATCCGATCAAAAAAGAAGGTACAAACTAATTGATACTTTGATGAAATAGTGACAAATAATTAAATATTTATAAGTTTTCATGAAACCGGGGAGGTGTGTATATGGAGTATTGTGCGTGGCTACAGCAATTAATTAATGGTGAAAGAACTAAAGTTGGTGAGGGATACAAAGTTTACTATTCAAATAAGACCTTTGAAGAGCTTGATAGTATTAAAGGAAAAGAAGTATTTCTAGTTAATGAAAAAGAAATTGAAGATTTATTGTTTTTAGACTGCGAAAGGAAAATTATTGAGTTTAGCAAAGAAAAAGAAAACAGAGATGTATATGTTGTTGTATTAGAAATAGATACTGAGGTTGGAGGGATAGGGATATCAATTAATACCAATGAAGCGCTAGAAATAAGTGTGAAAGAAGACTCAAATTATAAACAAGTTCAGACTTTAGGATTAGATGGACTGAGATATAACCCAGCTGATTTTTCATATAGGTTTTTTGAAGAAATCTTATCTAAGGAATCTAAGGAGATTTTAGATGCTTATTATTGTATTAATAATGAACATCATATTTTAGATATTAGTAAAGCAATAGCGTTTAAAAGCGATTTCTTTGATAATGCACTCTTGTTGATTGGGATTAATTTAGTAAATAGATTAAAGCCAGTTTTTCAATATTTAAATAAAACACCGGATTTTATCGCTTATTATAAGGATGGTTTTTCCTGAAGTAAATTGTGGTATAAGGTGCTCCCATAGAAAAGTAAATGAAATTATAGAATTAGGAGGATAAAAAATGAAAGACGTGGCTAAAAGTGAAAAACAGTTGTTAGAACAACTTGGATCATGTCCTATATCAGAGGTTATAGGTATAGTGGATATAAACGGAGTTAGTGCTGGAAGAACAGGTGGTGAGAAGCTATGGACTTTAGGTGTGAAACTTGTTGCATGGAGAGTTGTGAAGGAATATCTAAAGACTGAACCATTACATATTAGACGAAAAGTTACTCATGAGGAACTGAATGATATTAGAAATATGATTAGGCCTGAGACAATAATAAAAATTAATGCTCGTGTTATAGAGGAGAGTGTATTTGGTAGATCTGATGCACTTTTTGAAGGATTTATTGAATTTGTTTCAAATGATAATGAATTAAACGTATATTTAGAGGAACTTAAAAAACCAATTATTTATATTGATAGTATCTTAGGAACATTTACTTTTAATAGGCAAGTTAATTGGTATATAGGAGATATAAGCTGGAATGGGAAAAGTATTAAACTGAATTTGTCGGTAGATGAACCAGAGGGCATAAATTTAGGTCTACAGGTTGCAAAAACCTTATGGGAAGATCAGGTAACATGGAATAACCGTGTATGCAAATATGCTGTACATGAATTATTGAAAATCAAAAATGAAAGTTGGCTTGAGGAAGAAGAGGACAAGGTAACATCTGAGCAGTTCAGAAATTGTATAATACTTGAAGAAATTACTATAAACCCAAATGGTGAATTCGAATTTTGGCACAATGATGGTGACTTATTCTGGGGACATTCAATTTTAATTTCAGGCAATTTGACTGACGGGCCAAATGATGCAGATATTACTGGATAGAGGAATAAATGATTGAAGTAGGGACAATGTTCTCGTATAACAGAATGTTGTCGTTTGCCTTGCTCGAGAGTATTTCGAATAGGTCATGTGATGTACTCAAGTCTATTTTTCAAATCAAGAAAATCTTCAAATCTTAGACAAGACACATTTCTTCACCAAGTCTGGTTAGGTTCAGAAATGTAGTCAACTGTGTGATGAAGTTTATGGGTAGATATTACTGCAGGGTCAAGTCCGGATGAAATAATGCGACCACTGTTTCTTGAATTCCGGTTTTAATTTTGGAAAGTGAACTTGGGCATATTGTAAGCATTTTATTGAGTATTTTAGGAGGATATGGTAAATTAATGTCGAAAAAGTTCCCACTCTTGTACTTATAGGAATTTTTAAAGGTAGGACATATATATATATTTTAATTTAAACCTTAGTCAAGAGGATTTAAATCAACTATTTAAGCCGTTTACACAGGCAGATAACTCAAATACTAGAAAATTTGGAGGAACTGGTCTTGGTCTTGAAATTAGTAAAGAATTAGTAAGGCTTATGGATGGCGCTAGAGTTAAGTGTATAGAAGCTGGTATGGATGATTATATCAGTAAGCCTATTAATTTTGAAAATCTGTTTAAAATTATAGAAGATGGCATAAAGAAGACATATGAGTAAAGGCAATAATCATAAAAAATTTCCGAAAGTTAGTAATAGAAATAACTATAATAAACAAAGCAAACCTAGTGATGAATCAATGGAAAAAGATTCTTTGTTTGGAATACCAATATAAGTAATGTTAATACATGAATTTTAAAACATTTTATATTAAGAATGTGCAGAATTAAAGGGTGGATTTAAATGATAGTATTTATAATAACGTTTGCTTTAGCAATACTAATAATAAGCATCATATGCTTAGATCTTAGCAATAAGGTACTTTTACTCAATAAAAAATTCATGAGCATATATTTTATTTTTGCACCTCATATTGTTTTGTTAGGGTGGCTTTTTAGCGAACGCACTAAATTTGGACAAGATAAAGTTATATGCAAATGGATTATTTTAATCCAAATAATTATTTTCAGTTTTTATATTTGGTTAAAAATAAACATAGCCCCAAACGCATTTAAGCAAATTGTTAACATTAGATTAAAGGTAATGTTAGGTGGCAAACGTCTTGTTCTCTATGGATTGTATGTAGCGTTTATTCAAATCTTAATATACATAATAGGGTTTAAAGCAATAAAAGACTTCGTTATTTCTAATAATATCGTTGTAATAGATGTTATTATTATGGTATTGACTACTATTACTTTACTTGCAAATGGAATGTTACGAATCTTATGTACTTCAAGAAGGCTAAGTATATTAAAAAGATATATAGTAGCCGTTATGGTCTTTATTCCAATTATAAATATTTTTATAATGTTGTATGCTTGTCATATTGCAAAAATAGAATATGATCATGAGTGTTATAAGGTAATTAATAATGAAGCACGTGTTGACTTAGAGGTATGTAAAACAAAATATCCTCTTGTGTTAGTTCATGGAGTTGGATTTAGAGATTTAAAATACATTAATTATTGGGGAAGAATACCTAAGGAATTGATTCGTAATGGGGCAACAGTTTATTATGGAAATCAAGAAGCTTGGGGAACAGTGGAATGTAATGCGCAGGACATTAAAGATAAAATTCTTGATATTGTTAAGGCAACAGGATGTGAAAAGGTAAATATTATAGCACATTCAAAAGGTGGATTAGATGCACGTTATATGATTAGTAAGTTAGAGATGGGGGAATATGTTGCATCGCTAACAATGGTGTCATCACCTCATAGAGGATGTAAGTTTGTTGATATTGCTTGTAATATGCCTGATAAGCTTTATAAAGCATATGTTTAGTGATTATATAGTGACCATTCCTTATATTTTAGTGAAGTTAACGGAAGGTGAAAATGATGGTTTAGTATCTATTAATTCTGCTAAATGGGGAGAATTTAAAGGTGTGCTTAAAAATAAGCATAGGCGTGGAATCTCTCATGGAGATATTATAGATTTAAGAAGAGATGATTATAAAGGATTTGATGTAATGGAAAAATATGTAGAGATTATATCAACCCTTAAAAATGAGGGATATTAAGTAAACCTACTTGTAAATATGCTAAATAAAGGTGTTTCCTCAGATGATTTTGTTATAAATGATACAAAATTTACAGCAGTTTTAATGACTACAAGTATATTGGGTGTGGTTACTATGATTGTGTTAAATAACGTTTATGATGAAAATATAATAACTGCTACAACAAATGCTTATGTAGAACTCCTTGTTAAAGGAGTTTCAAGAAAATAAAAGGAGCCAATAGATTATGATTTGGAACGTAGAAGCTATCTCTTTATTGATTTTAGGTAGATGTAAGGCTTAGTTGTATTTTAATTCCAAGAAATTTATATTGAAAGAGGTTCTAATAATGAAAGTTGTAGTAATTTACAAATCAAAAACAGGTTTTACAAAGCAATATGCAGAATGGATTGCAGAGGAGTTATCGGCTGATATTTTTGATGTTTCAAATGTTGCAACCAATATAGTGGCAGCCTATGACATCGTGATTTACGGTGGCAGTTTGTATGCTGTTGGTATCAATGGAGTAAAATATATAACAAAGAACTTGGATATACTTAAAGATAAAAAAGTCATTATTTTTGCAACGGGAGCATCTCCCTCTAGCCAAGAGGCGATAGATGAAGTAAGAAATACAAACTTTACTCCTGGAGAACAGAAACATATACAGTTCTTTTATTTAAGAGGTGGATTTAATTATAGTAAACTAAAGCCTTTTGATAAGGTGCTTATGACATTACTAAAATGGAAGATGCAGATGAAGGTGAAGATGAAAAAAGATTTAACACCTGATGAAAGAGGCATGCTAGCCTGCTACGATAAGCCCGTAGATTTTACAAGAAAGAAAAATATAGATAAAATAATCACTTATGTTAATTCATAACAGTATTTTATTGTTTAAGAACTAAAGCCATGTACTGGAATCAATATCCAGAATGTGGCCGGTTTTTACACGTATGTCAACTGTACCTGTAATTTTAGGTATTGATGAATTGACGTGTATGGTAGTTACACACAAACTTGTTGATGAAGTACTCAGAATGTATGATGGGATAATAGTAGCCAACAATGGAAGGATAGAGGAGATAGGTAATTTTGATGAATTAACACAGAAAAAAGGTTATTGTCCAACAGCCACAAACGGCAGCAATGCCTTTTTTCTTTTTCCTAAGATTGATGATAAATAGGTATAGTACATAAGATGAATCTTTGTACTATACCTATTTACCTGCCACTTATCATATATATATTGGGTTAGTATACAATTTACGGTAATGATAGTATAATTAAATAAATATTTTGTGTTACAACAGTATAATATTGCGTATTAAATATTATTTATACTACCTTTGAAAAAGAAAATAAGGATGAAGGGATTCATAAACATCACTGCTCTATGAACTATGAATATTTTTAGAAGGAGATGAAATAATATTAAATATTTAATATTTAATGGAAGCCCTCATAGGGGTAATACATGGCGGTTAGTTAAATTGATTCAGGAAGATTTACATGAAATCTCACCTGAATCAACATTTGAGGAAATACAGTTAACAGATTTGGAACTACCCTTTTGCACTGGATGTAGTCTTTGTTTTAGAAAAGGGCATGAACACTGTCCGCATCATAAAATTATGCAGAGAATAATTGATAAAATTGATGAAAGTGATGGCGTGATTTTTGCAATGACAACCTTTAATATGCAACCAAACGCTTTGACTAAAAATTTGATTGACCACTTGTGCTATATGTTTCACAGACCTCACTTTTTCAAAAACAAAGCAATAGTTGTTACAACAGTGGGTGGAGTAGGCGGTAATAGTGCAGTAAACTACCTTTCGGCGTGGCTAAAAGGAATTGGATTTAACTATTGTTATAAATTACCTGTCATATCATATAGTTGGAATGATTATACAGTAAATAAAAGAATAAAAATAAAATGCAGAAGGTTGGCAGAAAAATTTCATAATGATGTTTCATCTAAAAAAATGCATACACCGAGTTTTGCTGTTTTAATACCATACAATCTATTTAGAGGAATGAGCCTTGGATTGTGACAATGTTAAATTCTAAATACAGGGGATATTTCAACTATTACGGAGTAATAGGAAATAGTAAGGGACTTAGTGAATTCTATGGACCATCCCTAAGAATATTGTATAAATGGATGAATCGTAGAAATCAAAGAAAGGGTTTCAACTTGGAAGAGTTTAATAAAAAGATGAATTGGTATGGACTAATTAAACATAGAGTAGTGGAAAGAGCAGAAACACAAATGAGAATCGAAACCTGTTTTGAGTGATTACGTAAGCGAATATATTTGAAGAGCCCGCTGCGGTAGTTCCGCACGCTGGGATCTGTGCGGAGTGTACTGGGTGACTAATACGTCTACCGTGACATTCTACGATACATGAATAATTGTAATATATAACGAACTAATGGAGGAGGGATTTTTATGAATTTAACAGTAAGAGAAGCAATTAGTAGTGATTACAATGATATTAGTAACCTTAATGCCGAGGTATATAATTTGCATGTTGAAAATAGACCAGATGTTTTTAATATCAATAATCCTTTATTAAAAGAGCATTTTAGTAATTTATTGAATACATATAATACAAAATTATTTGTTGTTGAAAATACTGATAAAAAAGAATCAATTGCTTATAGTACAGTGAAAATTATTGATATGCAAAGCGTATCAATATTAATACCAAGAAGAGTGGCTTATATAGATGATTTCTGTGTCAATTCAAATTATAAGAAAAATGGGATTGGAAGATTATTATTTCAATATATTGTAGATTATGTAAGAGCAGAAGGTGCTTCATCATTACAATTAGTTGTATGGGAATTTAATAAAGGTGCAATTTATTTTTATGAAAAAATGGGAATGTTAACAAGAAACAAAAAAATGGAATTAAATTTATAGTGGTTATAATTTACAACATTCTTTTATTGCTCGTCAACTGTATAAGCACCATAAACGGTTGTTTTTGGAACTGAATAGGTGTGTGGTATAACAGCCATTAGTGGGATAAATAGTAATGGTTATTATACCAAACAAATTACGCAAATAGGAGGCAGTTTATCTATGGAAACAGAAATATTAAATGTTAAAGATTTAAATATTAATTATAAAAATATTGTAAAAGGTGCAGAGTATCTAAGAAATGGTGAAGTGATTGCAATTCCAACAGAAACTGTTTATGGATTAGCCGCAGATGCTTTTAATGAAAATGCAATAAAAAAAATATTTGAAGTTAAAGGAAGGCCACAGGATAATCCATTATTGGTACATATATATAAATTGGAACAAGTGTATGACATATGCAAAGATATTTCAAAAGAAGCAGAGAAAGTATTTGGTACTTTTTGGCCGGGATCAGTAACTTTGATTTTTAATAAGAAAGATTGCATTTCAGATACAATTACTGCAGGAATGAAAACTGTAGGAGTTAGATTCCCAAAAAGTGAAATAGCAAGGGCTATAATTAAAGAAAGTGGAACTTTATTAGTAGCTCCATCTGCAAATTTATCAGGAAAGCCATCAACTACTAGTGCCGAGCATTGCTACAATGATTTAAATGGAAAAATTTCTTGTATTTTAGATGGAGGGCCGTGTTCAATTGGGTTAGAGTCAACAATTATAGATATGTCTACTCCAGCCCCAATACTGCTAAGGCCAGGAGCAATAAGCTTGGATGACATATGTAATGTGATTCCAAATCTTATATATAAAAAGGATTTATTAAGCGTGAAAGAAAATGAAATTCCAAAGGCTCCAGGAATGAAATATAAACACTATGCACCAGATGCACCACTAACATTGGTTGAAGGAGATTATGTAAAAACTTCTAAATGGATTAAAGAAAATGCAAATGAGAATGATGTTGTAATTTGTTTTCAAGAATTTTTAAACGATTTTAAGGACTATCAACATATATATAGTTTAGGAAGCTTTAAAATGTTAAATATAGCTGCACAAAAGATGTTTGATTTGATTAGAGAATGTGATAAATTGAGTGTAAGTCATATTTATATACAAGCTCCCAATAACAATGGGTTAGGGAATTCTATAATCAATCGATTAGAAAAAGCAAGTGCAGGAAACATTATTCATATATAAAACATATCGGTTGTTTTTAATTACAATAACAGGAACAGCTGTGATTATTAAGAGCAATATTGAGAATATATTGTAGGATATAATTGACGAATAAAATGCAGTAACTGTGATATGTCGAACTTACTAAACATTGCGAATTGTAAATAATTTGTAAAAAGCAAAAGGCAACTTCTTTTTATTGAAGCTACCTTCCGGCTCATTATTCAAGCCAGGATGAAATAATCGCTCCTAGCATAGTACAAGCTATCCATACAGCAATATTTCCTACATTCTTCGACAGGATATTAAAATTAATCTCAACTACCTTATAATGTATGGAAAGTATTATGATGGATACTACGAAAAATCCTACTTTAAGATGATTCATGACAATTCCTCCTATAAATAATTCTCAAATTATTCATCGGATGTAGAATTACTTTTGCATCTTTTGCTAATCTATTTATAAGCTTTTGTAAATAATTTTTTAACTAAAGTAGGATATCTAAATTATTGACAATCTTATAATAATTATTCAATGAGGGTGATGAATTTTGAAATATAAGATTATTGTATAACTGTGGAAAAATAAGTAAAATTGCAATGCCATTCCCAAAAATAAAATAGTCAATTTATTTTTGGGGTAGTGTCAGCGAAAATGATATTTCGTACGTCAAGGAAAGTATAATTACAAAAATGTAATTATTTTACTTGACAAGTTCATAAATCTAACTATTTTTATGAATTTAAATTTTAAAATCATTGTGTACGAATGTGGGTGTTTTTGCCTATCCCCCCCAATATTCGTTGCGTTTTTGTCGAATTACGATAAAATTATTCCAAATAAGACGGTTAAAGTTAATACGTCAATTAGGTAAAATTATATTTATAGCAATAAGATGAATTGCAAGCAGGAGGTATATATGAGAAAAAAGATTTCAATTGTAACCGGGCAAAGGCGGCTTTTGATGAGCTGGGCGTTAAAAAGTTGCATACTGTCAAGGCTCTGCAAATAGAATATTCCGAGCTACTCACCCAAAAGAAAAAAGCCTATACAAAGTACCATTCGGTAAAAAAAGAAGTGTAGGAAGTAGTTACCGCAAATGCAAATGTTGACCGTCTTATAGGCGACGATATGGCTCATCGAAAAAAAGAAAAATAACAGGAGCAGAGATAATCTGACCTGTGATTTTTTCAGCTCACGGAGTGAGCGTAGCCACACAATTTATTGTGTGTTCAGTGGGGATTGGGGATACTCCCCAATAAGCAGATTTTCCAAAAATCCCGCAAGGGGATTTTGAGCAAATTCGCAAGGTATGTACCACCTTGGCCTGCTTGCCGGAATACTGACATTTAAAGCCGCCTAACATCTTTAGCCTTTGCGGGAGCGTGAACGCTTTTCAACGCTCCTGTAATTTTTTGTTTTATACCTCAGCATGTAAATTTCCGTCAAAATAAATACAATAGAGTTATGAAGGTATTATGCGTGAATTATATAACGACAAAAGAAGCAGCGAAAATTTCGGGAATCACAGACAGAATGGTTGTGTGCCATTGCTCTTCCGGGCGGATTAAGGGAGCTAAAAAAATGGGAAATACATGGCTTGTTCCTGCTGACACTGAAAAACCGGCTGACGGACGATATAGGAGCAGTAAAGTAAAGGATGGTGAAAATAAATGAAACGGATATTTTTGGTTGAGGACGATAAGGCAATCGCTAAAAACCTTATGCTTTTGCTCCGCGCGGAGAAATTTACAGTCACCCACGCCCCTACGCGGAGTGAAGCCCTTGCCGCTCTTGCCGGGAATAAATTTGACTTGGCGTTGATTGATATTTCTTTACCTGACGGAAATGGCTTTATGGTTTGCACGGAAATCAAAGAAACGCAAGATATTCCCGTTATCTTTCTGACGGCTTACGACGATGAGGCGAGTGTTGTTACCGGCCTGAATATGGGCGCGGACGACTATATCACCAAGCCTTTTCGTCCGCGTGAATTGATTGCGCGAATTGGAACCGCCCTGCGAAAAAGCGGGCGTTCTAGGTCGGCTTTTGAAATCCGAGGGCTTTATGTCGATACGGCAAGCGGCGTTGTGAAGAAAAACGGCAACGAGGTTTTCCTTTCAGCATTAGAATACCGCTTGTTGCTGGTGTTTATTAGAAACCCCAAAAGCATTATCACGAGGGGCAGGCTACTTGACGAATTGTGGGACGCGGCGGGCGAGTTTGTCAATGACAATACATTGACCGTGTACATCAAACGCCTGCGGGAGAAGATAGAGAACAACCCCGCAAGTCCGCAAATCGTTCTGACCGTTCGCGGAACGGGGTATAGATTGGGGGGCGAGTATGCTTCGGAATAGAGAGTTTCGGCAGCTTGCAATCTTGTTCTCCTTAATAGCTACCACCACTGTAACGCTGGGATTTACAATAAATAGGTTGGCTGGAATCCTTGCCATTGCTTCTGCCGCCGTCTTTGGCACAGCGTTTTTCGCGTTTACCAAAGCCCGATACAAAAGCATTGCTCGGATTTCAGATCAAATCGATCTTGTGCTTCATAATGCTGACCATTTGTATATTGGTGAATCGGACGAGGGCGAACTTTCCATTCTGCACAGCGAGATAACAAAAATGACGTTGCGCATTCGGGAGCAAAACGACGTGCTGAAAAAAGAAAAAGAACATCTTGCAGGTTCGCTGGCCGACATAGCCCACCAACTCCGAACCCCGCTCACATCCGTGAACCTCATTCTGTCATTGTTAGCGAATAACCCTGATGAAACCGAGCGGAAAGCATTTGTGCGGGAAACAGAGGAATTGCTTGTGCGGATGGATTGGCTGATTACTTCCCTATTGAAGTTATCCCGCTTGGACGCGGGCATTGTGGTGTTCCAAAGCGAGCAGATAGATGTAAACAACTTGATATGTGCCGCGATTCGCCCGTTTCTAATCCCAATGGAACTGCACGATATTGATTTTCAAATAGATGCACCGAAAGGTATGATTATTCAGGGTGATTCAGGTTGGCTTTCGGAAGCAATTCAAAACATCCTCAAAAATTGCATGGAGAGCGCAGGCGAGAACGGGAAGATTGAGATTGTCTGCACGGACAACCCACTGTTTACCGAGATTGCCATCCACGACAGCGGCGCGGGCTTTGAAAAAGAAGATTTACCCTGCCTGTTTAACAGGTTTTATCGTGGGAAAAACCCAAACGCTACAGGATACGGGATTGGATTGGCTCTCTGCAAGATGATTATAACACGGCAGGGAGGGACGATTACCGCAAAAAATCACCCGCAGGGCGGCGCAATATTTGCCATTCGTTTCCCAAAGTGACTAATCTCTCACCTGAAAGTCACAGAGATGTAAGTTTAAGGTGCTATTATATGGGTAAGACATGAGAAAGGAGACTCACATAATGGAGTTTTTAAAAATTGAAAATTTATACAAGGTCTACGGAAAGGGCGAAAACCAAGTTACCGCGCTTGACCATGTTTCGCTTACAATCGAAAAGGGGGAGTTTACCGCAATTATCGGCTCCTCCGGCTCCGGTAAATCCACATTGCTTCACATCATCGGCGGCGTGGACGTGCCGACAAGCGGAAAGGTGTATTTGGAGGGGCAGGATGTATATGCCCAAAACAATGAAAAACTCGCCATTTTCCGCAGGCGGCAGGTAGGGTTGATTTACCAGTTTCACAACCTCATTCCCACTCTGAATGTGGTGGAAAACATCACTTTGCCTATACTGATGGACAAGCGCAAGGTCAACGAGGAACGGCTGAATGACTTGTTGGAACTGCTTGGGCTAAAAGACCGCAAAACGCATTTACCCAATCAGCTTTCGGGCGGTCAGCAACAGCGCGTTTCCATAGGACGCTCTTTGATGAACTCCCCGGCGGTCATGCTTGCCGATGAACCCACGGGCAGTTTGGACAGCCGAAATGGACATGAAATCATCAAACTGCTGAAAGAAAGCAATAAAAAATATGGGCAGACCCTGCTCCTCGTCACCCATGACGAAAATATCGCCCTGCAAGCAGACCGCATTATCGGCATATCAGACGGCAAAGTAGTGCGAGACGAGAGGGTGAGACCATGAATATTTTCAATAAAGTTACCCTGCAAGGCATGAAAAAAAGCCAAACACGAACGATTGTAACGGTTATCGGGGTTATCCTGTCCGCCGCCATGATTACGGCAGTCGCTACCTTGGGTGTTTCCATACTGAACTATCTGGCAAAAGGCGCGGCCCAGGAATACGGCGATTGGCACGTCGAGTATTTGAACGTTGATTCCTCTTTCGCACAGGAACGAACTCTCGACAATGGAGTTGCAAACACCGCAACATTTGAAAATATCGGCTACGCAAAACTTGACGGAGGGAAAAACCCCAAAAGGCCGTATCTTTTTATAGCCGGATTTAGCAAGAAAGCCTTTGATACCTTGCCCATAACCCTGGTTTCAGGTAGATTGCCGAAAAACAGTGGGGAGATTCTTGTTCCGCTGAGCGTCGAAGCAAGCGGCGGCGTTCAATTTGCGGTGGGTGACACGCTTTCACTTGCTGTCGGAAGTCGCATGGAGGTCAACAAAAATCTCAGTCAACAAAACCCTTACATTTCTGGAAAAGAAACTCTTATGCCAAAAGCCAAGAGAACCTACAAGGTTGTCGGAATCTGCGAAAAACCCGGTTTTGATGAGTCTTCCGCGCCGGGATATACCTTGATAACGCAAGCAGATGCAGAAGGCAAAGCGGACAGCTTAAACCTATTTGTCACGCTTAAAAACCCGCATGGGGTTCACGCTTACGCAAGCAGCACAGCCCAAAGCCATAGCTATGTATTTAACGATAATGTGTTGCGCTTCATGGGTCTTTCGGAGGATAAGTTTTTCAACACGCTTCTGTACTCGATTGGCGGCATTTTGGTTGCATTGATAATGGTAGGCTCGATTTTTCTGATTTATAATTCGTTCAACATATCAATGAATGAACGCACACACCAGTTCGGGATTCTCTCGTCGGTGGGAGCCACAGCGAGGCAGCTGCGAAATTCGGTGCTAGTTGAGGGACTTTGTATAGGTGCGGTCGGCATACCGATTGGCGTTATCGTTGGCATAGGCAGCATCGGGCTTGTGATTTCCGGTGTCGCCAAGAATTTTGAGCACGTTCTCTACAGCAACGTCCATTTCACCTTGACAGTGTCCGTCCCCGCGATTGTCGGCGCGGCGGCAGTCAGCATAGTTACAATTCTGATTTCGGCCTATATCCCGGCCAGAAAGGCCGCAAGCACTCCCGTTATGGAGAGTATTCGCCAGACGAACGAGGTCAAAGTTGAATCCAAAGCCGTGAAAACGTCAAAACTGGCGCAGCGTATTTACGGTTTGGAGGGAACCCTTGCGCTAAAGAATTTTAAAAGAAACAAGAAACGCTATCGCAGCATTGTGCTATCACTTGTTTTAAGCGTAGTGCTGTTTATATCGACCAGTGCTTTTGTAACGGATATAAAACAGGTGTCGGAGCGGACAGTAGAGGTTACTACCTTTGACATCGGTTTGGCCACACAGGACATGGACGATAGCGAAATGTTGCCGCTTTACGACAAATTAAAAACCGCCGACGGTGTTTACGAAAGCTCGTATCAAGCGCTTATGAAGTATTCATGCGCGGTTAAAGCAAGCAATTTTTCAGACCGCTACCGGAAATACGCGGGTTATAATTTGCCGGACAAAACGGTTAATCTGCTAATGAACATCCAGTTTCTTGGTGATAGCGCCTATCTGAATATTATCAAAGGCTTGGGTTTGCCCGTAAAGGAATATACCGGGAAAAACGCGAAAATGATCGCCGTTGCCCAAAAGGTAGACAACGCGAAAGCCGGGCAGAGCGAGCTGATTGATATATTCAAGAGTTCTTCCATGAATTTTACCATCGCTCCCGAAACAAATGGCAAGCCGAAGATAAAACAGGGGCGAAACGTAAGCATTACGTTTGTCAATACCGTGTCGCCTGATACACTCCCGATCCTAGGAAACTCCGGGTCGAAGAATCCGTGCATTTTTAGCGTGATGGTCCCCTATTCGCTCAAAGAGAAGTTTGAAACCTCCGATACCCATGCGGTTATTAAGGGATTGACCTTTAGATCAAAGAATCCCACAAAGTCGATGGCTAAAATGGAAGCGATGATTAAGGGTGTGGGAATTAAATCCAATTATAAACTGTACAATTATTATGAAATGTTTGATCAGAGCCGCAATTATATATTAATTGTCAACGTGTTCGCTTATACTTTTATCATTATGATTTCGCTGATTGCGGTTGCTAATGTGTTCAACACTATTTCCACTAATATCAAGCTGCGTCGGCGAGAGCTTGCCATGCTCCGATCTGTGGGGATGTCTGACCGCGATTTCCAAAAGATGATGAATTTCGAGTGTGCCTTTTATGGCATGAAGGCGTTGCTCTTCGGGCTTCCCATAGCGGCAATCTCCTCTTGGCTGATTTACAAAGGGATGGTCAGCAGCGGGGAGGACATCGGTTTTATGTTCCCGTGGGGCAGTATGGCAATCAGCGTGTTCAGCGTGCTCTTTGTAGTGTTCATTACGATGCTGTATTCTGTTAGCAAGATAAAAAAAGAAAATATTATTGACGCGCTTCGGGATGACATGAATTAATTCAAAACCGATATTGACTTGATAGAAAATCAAAAAAACATCTAGTTCAAGTGATTCGCAATCGCCCCGAAGTTGTACCACAATAAAATACGGCAAAAAACCCGCCGCGCAAGCGGAAAAAGAAAAAAACGTTATTCGGCGTGGGTTCGTTATGCCATAAAAAGATATACAGAAAACGGTGGTTTTGAAAATCAAAATCGCCGTTTTCTGTATACCGGAGGGATTGATAAACTGTGCCCTTTTTCGGGACATAACGGCTTGATTTAGCCAGCCGACAGCAAAGTATCTTGTAACTTCGGGCCGGGCCTGTTTACTGCCCCAGCCGCCGTTCCCCGCCATCTCCCTTCATCAGCCATAGTCTGTGGAGCAATCCGCAAACATGATAAACGGGGATCTTTAAATGAAACTTAGATGGTAAAATTTAGGGCCTGTGTTCCGGTACTACACAGACCCATGCCACATGAGGTTTTCGTATGAAGAATGAATGAGAAAATTTGATGTGGACCAGCCTTTGAGTGCGGCATCTTAGTCTCATACTAAGATTGATTTATAATTCATTACTTCTGCGCCAATCAATTTTCAGGTAAATTGAATGATACCTATCCTCAATATCTATGTCTTTAGTCTCTCCATCCTCAATATTTCCATAAAGGATACCGACAATCAACATATCATGATATGTTGATTGTCTTGATAGCTGAATTATAAATACATTCATAAAATATACATTTGATCATACCATAATTCTCATAAATTATTAATTATAAGATAATAATATAATTAATAAATAAAAGAGGTGATATATATTAAAAAGAATATATTATTTTTAGTAATGACATTATTTTTGTCTTTATCTTTTTCAATTAATTCCCATGCCTCAGTTTCTAGTATCCCACAAAAAAACTCTACGGAAGAATTATATCAGGATATTTTTACTACATTGCGATTTGAAAATATACAAGATGGCTTGGAATCATACTATAAAAAGCCAGTGCAATATGACCTTTTTGATATAAAAGTTTTAGAGGCTATTAGACCTGATGGTTATAGGACATTTGGATTTTTATTAAAGCTTCAAGTTAAACCATTTGTGGGTGCGCATAATACTATTGGTATTGATAACATTACATTTGAAATATCTCCGTCAGGTGTTATTATGAAAAAATTTGAACATATTAAAAGTTTTGAGTTACCTCTATATTTGCAATGATTTTGCAACTTAATATGGACTTTGTTTTCTGTAATAGATTTGCTACTGCATATGGGGGTAGTGCTCGCAAAACGCGGAAAATATACGTTGAGACAGTTATTACCAAAAGAGTCTTTTATCAAAATATTCCGACTTAGAATTAATACTAAAAAGTTCTAACTCGAAAAAATATATAACATCACTGTAAAACATTGATATACCTAGGGTTTAATCACTAAATGATAAAACTCTTATTTTTTTGCTCAAAACAAGTTAGTAAAAGTAGAATTATAGTATTGATAATGCTAACTAAAAAAGTAATAAAAAATATATATTAGCTAATGTAAAACCTTTGAGAAAAATATTAAAATAACACGAGTATATTTAATATTCTCCCTGGATTTATCGTTATTTTGGTAATATGTATCTTAACGTGGTAAATTTACGCTTAGCGGATACTACCCCCTAATATAAGACAACTTGAATACTTCATTACCTAATGGTAATTCTAAAACCATTTTTTCTGTATTAGGGGTTTAGGTAGTAACGGAACAGAAATCAGCTATAGGTCTGTAAATATATGGCGATAACTAAACCTAATCTGTACACAGTAGGTGTTTGAGAATACTAATTATTTAATATGAACGTTCAAAAACACAAAAATTAGATATAGTGAACGCTCTATATACCGTTTAAAAAAGTACACCTTTACGGAGAGTAATTCGTTTTAACATCAAACTAAATTATGAAATGTATAAAGATAGGCTGTATTGGTTTGTAAAAATAGTATTTAATGGTATTATATTTCTAGTGATTAAGTCGCAACTTAAAGCGATGATGAAACAATTTTAAAGGGGGTACTATGAAATATAAGTCTTATTATATATATTTTTTTGGTGCAATAATTGGCTTTTTAGCCTTTGCATTTAGTATGAAATATGCAGAATTTGAACCAATATTGATTATAGTTGGTTGTGGTGGCACAACAGGAATGGCGTATTGCGTTACAAAATTAGTTAATTTCCATAAATGACGCAACATTCATATATTGCTCAACAAACCAAAAGGCAGCGATGCCTTTTTTCTTTTCTTAAGATTGATGATAAACAGCTATTTAAATTTAAAATTCAATTTTTTTACACACTTATAGTAGTTTTTGGTTCTGTTACTACCTGTACCCCTATTGGCAGCAAAATTTATTATGCGAAGTGTTGCCATAGCTAAATTATATGCGTATCAGATGTAAACAATACTACGCACGTATATTTGAAATACCCAGCCACCTTGTGCAAGTTGTAGGTTCATCACAACTTGTTCAAGGTGGACCAGCCCTAAGGTGGAATAGGCAAATTATCTAAAAAACCTTTTAGGTATTTTATGCAATTTTTTTCTGTATATAGATAAGTGGTATATATTTGTAACACCACAACATCCTGAGTATAAAGGTCATCAGGATGTCGGTTACCACAACAGCGAGTGCTACAGAGCATACCTCCTTTGAACAGAAAAACAGGCGCTCCGGCTGTTAAATAAGTAGGCTTTTTTTACATTGGAAACACACTTTTTTCAAATATTTATTGGCATGGGTCATTCCTCATTGAAGCTAAATTCATGACTGATTCGCTTTTTTTATGGGATTCGAATAATTGCAGATTGAAACAAGATCTTTCACTACTATTGCCATTTCTTCTGGCGATTTCTGTGTACTGTCGTTCAGCCACCTGAGAAGGATGTGCATAAACCCACCAGTGCTAAATGTTAAAGCGTACTGAATATTTTCTTTAGGAAAAGGCATCTTTTCACCCTTTACCTCATCAAAAGCGGGCGGCAAAAGCTCATCAACTTTTGAAAGAAAAAGAGGGAGCAAGTGATGGCGGTTAACGAGTGAGAGAAAATCCAAATGCTTTTTCATCACATTGAAAAATATTGTGGCAATATTAGGCAATGTTAAGTCTATTTGCTGCCGGATAAATGATTCATATTCTAACCAGATTTTATAAAAACAGCCTTCTAAAATTTCATCTTTCGAGAAGTAGTTTCGGTAAAAGGTCCGCCTAGAAAGCCCTGCATTATCCGTAATCTCCTGTATCGTAATTTAAAGAAAAATTTTTCTTGTTGGACATTCTTGGGGAAGTATACTTGGGACTCAACTAACTACGTGCTCCGCATAAAAACGTTATTTAGTTTGATCGCTCTGATCATATGCCTAATTTTGAAGAATCAGATATGTTTTGTGAATTTTGTATAGCTCTACTTAAGGAAATGACAATTGTATAGTAGTAGCGGTAGCTACTGTACACAATCTACTTTTTCATTATGTCACCATTTTCTAATATTCTGAAAGTAACACAATGGTAATTGAGTTACTTTCACCTTGAGGCTATTACTCATTATTAAAAAAATTGTAAATATACTCAATTTATGGTTATTGTGCTATGATTAAATATATATTTTATGTCGTACTCGTAAAAGAGAGTGTCGGCAACACGATACGTTAGGCGTCATACTAATTAAAGGAAAGGGTGAAAAAGATGAAAAAATTAACCAAACTAAATAGCGATAACATTGCAGAAGAACACATTTGCTGCGCTATATCGGATAAGAAATGTAAAGAAAGTTATGAACTAAAAAAAGATTGGCTAAAAAAAGAATTTGATAATGGTTATGTTTTCCGAAGAATTGATGCAAGAGCAAAAGTTTTTATTGAATATGGACCTGCTGAAATGAGCTGGGTTCCTATAGATGCTCCAAATTATCTAATGGTCAACTGTTTTTGGGTTTCCGGACAATATAAAGGTCAGGGTTATGGAAAAGAATTGTTGAAAACCGCTATTGAAGATGCAAGAAGTCAAGGAAAAAGTGGATTAGTTACTGTTGTTGGGACAAAGAAATTCCATTTTATGAGTGATACAAAATGGCTTTTGAAACAAGGATTTGTAGATTGTCAGAGAATATCATCCGGTTTCAGCCTTTTAGTGATGAAAATTGACCCCGATGCTGAAACACCTAAGTTAAAAAAATCTGTACTCAGTGGTGAATGTTTTGACAAAAAAGGAATAGTTGTATATTTTTCAAATAGGTGCCCATTTGCAGAATTTCACGCAAAGACTTCTTTGATTGAAACCGCTACTAAAAGGAATTTGCCCTACAAGATTATTAAACTTGAAACAATGGAACAGTCACAATTAGCACCAAGTCCTGCAACTATTTTTAGTTTATTCTTTAATGGTAAGTTTATTACAACAGATATAAGTGTCTGCATGGACAGCCACTTTGACAAAATATTAGAAAAAGAATTGAAATGAAGTACGAACGCCTAACAACGCACTCAAGTAGAAGATAGCCAATGCACATTCCTTCGCCAATCGCGTCGCGCTAGGGATTAGGAACGTCTTGAGTTCAAAACGTTATTTGAAATAAAATGTTAGCAAAAATAATGTTCTGAATTAATTTTTTAATGATGGGTGTTTTTGTGTGTCATAAGTACATCTTATTTATTTATGACATATGTCAAATGGATAGTAAATGTTTTGAAATATAAATATAGGAAACTAGTTTGGGAATGGCTACATTTCAGAGAATATCGAATTAGTGATTTGCCTATTCCCCCTTTTCGGGGGGGTGGGCAAAATAACCACTATCTATTACTTTGGGGGGAAGTCTAAAAGTTTGTGAATTAGGAATAACAAGTACACTTATAAACAGATTACTTATATAACAGGGGGTAAAAATTCAATGAAAAAAATCCAAAATTTACTTATGTGTCCCGTATGCAAATGTGACTTGTCTGAAAAATTGGAATGTAAGAAGTGCGGAAATAAATTCTCTTATGAGCACGGAGTTTTTGATGTTGTTTCTCCAAAATTGTCAAGTAATCAGGAGATATTGTGGGAGATAACGGATGATATGATTGAAAACGATATTGAAGCCACAAAACAGAAAGATAATGATAATGCCTGTATTAAAGATTACAATGTACATAAAAACAAAGAAACACTTGAGGCAGAAAAAATGCTGAGTGAGCACATGGACAGCTTGATTGAAGGCTTTTCAGGCATAGTTTGTGATCTTTCTACGGGAATGGGCTGCATGCTTCAAAAAATGCTCAACGCAAATAATAAAAATTTCTCTATTGTTTGTACTGATATAGATAAACGCATATTAATGTGGACTAGAAAATTAAAGCAAACAGATGATCATAGAGTATTCTATATAGCAAGCGACGGCAAATATATGTCAATAAAGGATAAAAGCTTTGATTATATTGCCTCATTAGCCGCATTTGGAAATATTCCCGAGAATGATAAGGTTGCAAAAGAATTATATCGAATACTTAAACCTAATGGCAAAATTGTCATTCAAGGCAATTATATTGAAAAAGACAGTAAAAGCTTTGAAAGAGGCTTGGTTGAAGAATATTTGGTTAATGATTTAAAAAATGCAGGCTTTGAAAATATTATATCAACAGTTGTAGCAGAAGCTGTATTGGCAGAAAATCCATATGATTTACTTCCTGTGGCAGGCGACACTCAGCGTTATTGCATAATTCAAGCTCAACGCACAAAATGAGCATAACACGAAGTTGATAAATCAGAATTTATCTAAGCGATTAAATAGAATTTAATAATAACAATTTTCTTATAGTACGTCATAACAGCCACAAAATAGTAGTTTCATTTTTGCTTTACAGTTCATTTAAAATGGGAAATGCTGTCTTGTGGCTGTTTTTTGCACGAATCGTCGCCGTACCCCATAGCCATCAAGCTAAGAAAATTCTATAAAAATAAAGACCCCCATTTGTAAAAATGTTATTATTTGAATGATAATAAAAACACATTGATGGGGGTATTTTACAAATGATAGAAGAAAAGGTAAAATTAATACGTGGGAATTCGTTTGCTTATGCTGTTTTATGGATGCAGAGGTTGCGAATAATACACTTGTTACCTTATGTACAAAGCTTAGTGCAAAAATAGGAATAGTTATTTCTAATCAAGCATTAGATCAACGTTTAAATGAAAGATGTGTGGAATTTTTAAAGAAGATTTTTGAGAACCTATTGCGCCAAACAATAACAGGTTTTGGGCGTAGAACCCCTTAATGTAATCAGCTTTTAAAAGCAGTTGGTTACATTTAGGACATCTTACTTCTTCAATTTTGATCACTTCATTTTGTATAAAAAAATAACGCCTAGTTTCCTAAGTGTCATGATATTTACAAGTATACTTCTGTAGTATCTTCCATGTGTTGAGTATTTATCTTACTTTTAAGCTCTTTTATAAAACTGGGCCAATTACTAAAACCAACCATCTTAAAACTTAACACTTTTACATCTCTACTTTGAGATTTATAGTTTATTACCATGTAATATTTAGTTTCCGTAGTATGTTTATCGCCTATTCCACTTATACCACCTACAATAGCGCCTAGCGGCCCTAATAATACTCCACCTACTGCAGCTCTACCGACAGTACTTTTATTTTTTTGGATTATATTACTTTTTGAAATACGTTGTACTCCTGTTATTTGTTCTAACATTAGGTGTATAGGTGGGTTTTTAAATACTCTTGCGTTAAGTGTTAAACATTGTTTGTCATTATCTATAGTTAAACTTACCAAAGTTTCTTTGCTATATCCGTCTATTCCATCTACTAAAGATAAAGTTATACTTCTGTTTTTATTTTTCTTACTAAATATACCTATTGCAATCACTCCTCGTGTGTTTTATATCATAATTATACAGTACAAGGGTGCATACTACAATAATTTGGATAAATCCCCACCATTAATCAGCCATAGTTAGTTAAATTTCATTTAAGTTGAAAGGTGCAAGTACCTTTCAACTTCTTTTTCTCTGTACGTTTAGATATTTCACCAAGTCCATATGTGACACTTAGAGAAATACCCATTCAAGATAACATCTTATTATGTTGAATGCCTTTTGTTTTATTTAAAGGTGAACTTTTTATATGAAATATACATTATATATTTAAGTTACCTACATTGCAGTAGATATTTATTCCTATATTCAGAAGGTGTACAATTCATATATTTTTTAAATACCTTTCCAAAATAACTTATTCCATTAAAGCCTACATCAAATGCAATATTAGAAATAGATTCTTTACTTTTTAAAAGTAATTCTGAAGATTTTGAAATTCTATATTCCATTAAATAATCAAAAGGTGTCTCTCTTAAGATCCTTTTAAAGCAACGGCAACATTCACTCTTGCTAATACTTGCTGCCATTGCAATATTATCTAATAAAATATTTTCTGCATAATATTTGTGTATATATTGTAGAGCTGATTTAACACGTTCGTCATCATGAGAAACTTCACAAACAGAAGCTTTAATATCTTCTTTCACTTCTCTAACTAAATTTAACCAAAGACTGCCTAGACAATTTTTCATTTCTAATTCGTATCCATAGTTTTTTTCATTAGACAATAAAAAAACCTCTTCTAAATATTTTAATATGTTTTTCTCCCATAGAACAACAGGTTTTAAACAAATAAATTTCAAATTATTACTTTCAATAATTGGATTTAAATATTTTTTCTCAATAAGCGACTGTTGAATACCTCCAATTAAAGTTGGGTCGAAGACAATGGAAAACATCATACAATTATTATTGTTATATGGCTTAATTTGATGCAATATATTTGAATTCACCATAATTCCTTCCCCAGGTTCTAATATTATTTTTTGATTTTCAACAAAAAAAATTACCTTATCGCAAATTGAATACGAAAACTGTATTTCCTTATGCCAATGCCATCTGATATGTCCATCTTCAAACAGATTAAATCTATCCGTATAAATTGCTATTGGAAAATCATAAGAACCATGTTTTGTTGTTTCCTGTAAAGTGTCATCTACTTCTATTTTTGATACCTGCATTTTTATCATCTCGCTAATATAGTTTTAAATTGCGGCAATATATTAATTGTTATAAATTGAAAATACTAATAAAATTATTACATACTTATTTAAATAAAGCAATATATTTGCAATCAGTTATAATATGATACTAGTAAATTATTATAGTAAATTTTTTTGAAATAATTACGAAGAAAGTGAGTGGAAACATAATGAATTTTCAACCAAGAACAAAGGGAATACTACTTGTAATAATAGGAGCCCTGTTATGGGGAATATCCGGTACTGTTGCTCAATACTTGTTTCAGAAAAAAGGATTTAGTCCAGAATGGCTTGTTGTGATTCGTCTATTAGTATCAGGATTAATTTTATTATTATATGCCTTTATAAAAGGCAACCAAAATATTCGGAAAATTTGGAAGTCTAAACATGACAGCTTGAGTCTTATATTTTTTAGCATTATAGGGATGTTAGGTGTTCAATATGCATATTTTGCTTCTATTAAATATGGTAATGCAGCAACAGCCACAATACTTCAGTATTTATCACCAGTGATAATTACTTGTTATTTAGCCATTCGTACTAAAAAAAATCCGAATGTACAAGAAATTATAGCTATTGCCTTAGCGATGTTAGGTACATTTTTTATCATTACTAAAGGTAATATTCATAACCTATCAATTTCTAAGTTAGCATTCTTTTGGGGAATTAGTTCAGCTTTTGCAGCAGCTTTCTATACATTGCAGCCTCGTTCTCTTCTTACTAAATGGGGTTCTACACTTGTGGCTGGATGGGGAATGCTCATTGGTGGAATAGCTTTTAGTCTTATTCATAAGCCTTGGAATTTTACAGGTCAATGGTCTATTACTTCAATATTTGCTGTTATATTTGTAGTATTATTTGGAACTCTCATTGCTTTTTATTGTTACCTGGAAAGCTTAAAATATATACAACCAACAGAAGCAAGTGTACTCTCTTCTGTTGAACCTTTATCTGCAGCTTTTTTATCTGCACTCTGGTTACAGGTTCCTTTTGGTATTCCGGAATGTTTAGGAACCGTATGCATTATAGTTACTATTATAATTTTAGCTCGTGAAAAACATAAAAAAAATATAGCAGAATTTTTAAATTATAAAAGTAGTTAAGACTATTAATAATTCCCTATTAATAACCAATAATCCAGCGAGATCGTCTATACCTTGCTGGATTATTTTTAGTTCAAACCTTTTATAAGATAACAATAATATAAAATACTAAACGATAAATAATGCATAAAGGGGGTGCATATTCTCAATTAGACACCTTTTATGCAGTGAAATAGAGACTTATTGTATATTTAAAGAGCATGAATGAGGGTATAGGCTAGTTATAGGTACATAACAAATGACGTGAAATTAAGTTCTCACGACATTGTTCTTTTTTGATCCTTAATATATAACGTGTTTTTTATCTTCTATATAATAAAATATACCATAATTTATAGTATGATTAACTAATCATTTTATGTCAGCAAAGGAAAGGGGTTAAAACATATGACTGAAAAGGAAATGTGGAATTTATATAACAAAAATAATGATATAAAAAATAAGACTTATGATGCTTGGTGTTTTGGTGGAAAACCTTCAATAGCAAATGAACTTGCAAAACTTGTATTAAACGGTATAAAGACAGGAACCGCATCGGCTTATCAATTATATGAGCTTGAAAATAGCCCGTTGCCGCCAATAGGCGGTTTGAATATTATTTTGGACTCTGATAATAATGCTGTTTGTATAACTGAAACAATTAAAGTTTATACTTGTCCATTTGGGAAAGTGTCAGAAAGCCATGCTTTTAAAGAGGGAGAAGGTGACAGTTCTATAGTATATTGGAGAACTGTACATAAAACTTTTTTTCAAAACAGCTCAAAGTATGTGGTCTCAATTTTGATGAGAATATGCCTGTTGTCTGTGAAGAATTTAAAGTGGTTTTTAAATAATATGCAATAATATTTAGTTGTAGTTATATGCCGAATGTAACACAATAATTGAGTTACATTCACTTTGTGACTATAGGTAGTTGTTCATATACAATAAATGACGTGAAAGTCACCTTTCATGGCATTATATTGTGCGCCCGGCATGGGCGCAATCTAATGGGTGAAAGTCCCTAGCACGGGTTAATAGTGCCAAGTGCATAGCTTAAGACAAGGGTGTCCATCGTGAGATGGAATCTGAAGGAAGTTGGCGGCCAAACTCCGGTCTGACGAACAGAAACTACATATAAGGCATATGCTTGTGGGTAAGTTTGCAATACAAAACGAAGCCCAAAACTATTCGAAACAAGTGGTGTAAATGTAGCAGATAGATGGAGTGAAAGATTGCGTTCTTACCCGGGGAGATCTGATAGGTAAGTTGTGGATATGAATTTAGAAATAACAACCCATACAGTGATGTATGGCTGAACTATCAGAAGTCAGCAGACGTCATAGTACCATGCAAAACGCGTTAGCGTGGGAAGGACTGAACAATAGGAGGTTTGGAATTTTGAAGGATACGAGAAAATATGATAAAAGCAGACAACTTCATAAAGAAGGCTCTCTACGAGAGAATAGAGTGGAACTCGAAGGTAATGTAGAAGTGCATAGTATTTCCTCTATGTCAGAAGAAGGAAGAAACGATGTGAATGAATATGATAATGGTTTACTCGAGCAGATATTATCGAGAGATAATATGAATAAAGCATATAAAAGAGTAAAAGCCAATAAAGGAAGTCATGGGATTGATGGTTTGACAGTAGATGAACTTCTACATTATCTAAAAGAGCATGGACAAGAATTAAGGCAATCATTATTAGAAAGTAGATATAGACCTCTAGCCGTAAGAAGGGTAGAAATACCAAAACCTGACGGTGGAATTAGGCTACTTGGAATACCTACTGTATTAGATAGAGTTATTCAACAAGCGATATCACAAACTCTAATACCAATATATGAAAAGAAATTTTCTGATAATAGTTACGGTTTTAGACCTTTAAGAAGTGGAAAACAAGCTGTTGAAAAATGTAGGGGATATATTAATGCTGGACATACATGGACGGTGAATATAGACCTTTCTAAATACTTTGATACGATAAATCATGATAAATTAATAAGGATACTATCGGAAGATATTAAAGATAGTAGAGTAATTTCTCTGATACGAAAGTATCTACAAAGTGGAGTGATGATAAATGGGGTATTTATGAATACAGAAGAAGGAGCACCTCAAGGCGGGCCTTTGTCCCCATTATTAAGTAACGTAATGTTACATGAACTCGATGTAGAACTAACAAAACGAGGACTAAACTTTTGTAGATATGCTGATGATGCGAATATATACGTCAAAAGTGAGAAATCAGCAAATAGAGTAATGAAGAGTATTACGAGATTTATTGAGGAAAAGTTAAAGCTTAGAGTGAATAAAGAAAAGAGTACAGTAGATAGACCTTGGAAACTTAAATTTTTAGGATTTTCATTTTACCGAGCAAAAGGTGAATACAGAATGAGAGTTCCTCAAAAACCTATAATCAAATTCAAAGCAAAGCTAAAAGAATTAACTTCAAGAAGTAATGCGATGAGCATGAAATATAGGTTTATGAAACTTAAGCAAGTGATAGTTGGATGGATAAATTATTTTGCTATTGCAGACATTAAAAGTATTCTTAAAACACTTGATGAATGGTTAAGGCGAAGAATTAGAATGTGTTTTTGGAAACAATGGAAAAAGATTAAAACAAAATATGGGAACCTTGTTAAATTAGGAATACCAAACAATAAAGCTTTGCAATATGCAAATACAAGGAAAGGCTATTGGAGAACATCCAATAGCCCTATATTAAACAAAACATTGACCAATAAATACCTTAAAAATATAGGATTAGTTTCTATATCTGAGACATATTTATTAAAACATTAATTTCTATTGAACCGCCGTGTACCGAACGGTATGCACGGTGGTGTGAGAGGTCGCTAAATAAATTAATTATTTAGCTCCTACTCGATTTTGAAATAAGTAATTATAGTTTGTTTCGAAATAGGCAAATATATCGTCACAACCTGAATTACTGTTAAGAGTATATTAGTAGCTTTAAAAACTGCTTAAACATAAGTAACTACTTAAGTTTAAGATACTTCTAGGTATTCACATACTGAATTATATTTATGACGTACTTGGAATATATGTCGTTACAAGTACCCCCCCCATCTAATGATGTGAGGGGTAATATATTTAGGTATATTAACAATGTGAAAGTAACATAATACCAATTGTGTTACTTTCACATTGGGTCTATTGCCTATTACTTAAAAATATCATTTTGAATGTATTACAAATTGATATTAGTATAATAATAAAACTCCGTAGTCAAAGGCTGGTCCACACCAAATTTGCTCCTTCATTTTTCATACGAAAACCTGATGTGGCACAAGCTCTTTCACTGCTCTAGGTCCTAAAGGAAGCTTTGGACAAGCTTACTCACTGCCTATAGGGGTATGTGTAGCAGTTTGCATAAATATTTAAAATTAAAATTTTTTTTTGTTTCTAAAATTAAAAATACTTTTTGGCCCTGCTGAAATAGAACCAAAATAGCTGACCTCCGCATTGTCTAATAATGTTAAACGAAGTTCAAACTCCATTACCGCTATCTTATGAGGTGTAAAATTATCATTGGGAAGATAATCGTAGATGGGTTTTTTTGTACCGTCCAACAACCTACCTGTTTCTATATCATAAAATCCATTTATTGTAAAAGGGTCACCTGCTAATCCCCAATTAATAGAAATACTCATTTTTGAGATTTGCTCAACTAAGGTAGGATTTTCTCCTTTATAATGTAAATAAAGCTTTCCCTGATAAGGGGTATCATCTGAAGACATACCTGAAATTTTCATTTCGTATGAGTCTATTATAGTCAATTTATCATTATAATTAAACATTCTCTGTGAAGAAAAATTACTTTGGTCCAAAGGCTCAACAATGTATTGAATATCCCAATCACTCTTCCCTAATTTATAACCATTGTGTTCATCATTAAAATAACCTACTGTACTACCCAAATAACAGTAAGGTGGATTATATTCAGTATTATTTATGAAATATATGTAACAGCCTAAAAATATTCCAAACATAATAATTAAAAAAGGTATGTATTTTTTAAATTTCTGTATGACCATATTTCCCTCCTTTACCAATTAATTTTACGACAAAAGGAAAGACTTAAAGTGTTTTCACTCTAAGTCCTTCCAATACTATCTTCATTCCTTGATACTTTATCTTTTTAAAACAATATTCCTTCAAACGGAACATCAATTTCCATCACTGTTGCAAATGGCTTATATTTTCCAATATATTGATCATAATGCTGTAATACGAACCAAGCTCTAAAGCCTGCTAAATCAACATACCTCTTTTCAACATCTGGTAGATCTAAACCAAAATGATCATAAATATTAAAATGTAAAGTTCCTCTAAATATATTATCAGTAACTGAATAGTTTCTTACTTCTACATTATTACCCCATGTATCATTTATAGTTATTGTAAGTCCTCCGAGAATATCCCCCGGTAAATGAAATACTGGAAGATTTGCATTAGCTTTTATATAAGTATATAGTGTATTATTACTATTACTATTACTATTACTTACATTATACTCTAAAGCTAATAAATTACCACCATTTTTAACTAATTCATTAATTAAAGCACCTTTAACTTGTGCAATATAAGTTATTGTTGATTCATGTTCGCTTACATTTTTTGTTAATGTAGAGTTACTATAATCACTTCCGTCTCCACTCTTAAAGTGATTAATCATGTCTAAAATAACCGCCTCCATTTCCCCTTGTGAAAATAAAGTTGTTGACATGTCCGCCCACTCTCTAAAAAGGGTTTCCGGATCATTAGATTCATAAAGTTGATACTGAAACTGTGAGTTGATTGCAAGTAATTTATCTTTTGTAAAGTCTTTTGTCTCCATATCCTTTGCTGGGTTTCCATTAGCATCTAAACCTTTTTTTCTCGATGATTGAAATATTAATGCATTAGCTATTGGTGGTGTTGCAGTATCTGATTGCCACTAAATCCTGAAGACATATCACATACAAAACTACTACATGAAAGGCCAGCTTCAGCTATACGACTACACACATTTCTAGGAGCATATATTCCTATCTTATACGTTGTTTTAGTTCTTTTAAATACTTCATGAATTTCACTGAAATAAGGAAGTATTGATGATGTAATATCACCATCTAATGCATCAAAATCAACTGTAAAGTATATTATAGTTCCGATGTGCGGTTTTGGGCGTAGAACCCCGTCATGGAAAAAGAAATATACAGACCGTGGCATAAGAAAAATTTTAGAAAAATACTCCGCGCAAGCTGGGTTAAAAACAATGTTATCTCCTCATAAATTATGGCATTTTTTGTTTGCCTGGCTAAAAAAACAAGGCATAGACGATGCTTTGATACAACCATGTTCAGTTCACGAAAGCAGAAAAACCCTTGAAATATATTCAAATTTATCAATTACTGAAGCTCAAGAGGCTTATAATGAGGCGATTAACAAATTTCCAATATACGGAATTGAGTTTTCAGTACAGGACAGCTATGTTCTTTATACCCCTATTAAGTAGAATATAAATAAAAAGTACAACTCGTAAGCATTTATATACAGAGTTGTACTTTTTATTTTTTGTAGTTTAAATTCAGTTTAAAAAACTATTGTAATATAAAAATATAATAAATATAAAAACATTTGAGCAAGTCAAATAGAAAATTATAAATGATAGGGAGAGGATAAACATGTTAAACTATACAAAAATGTTAAGCGAATTAAATAAGGACTCTTTGCCAGAAGCGGGAGGCAAGGGTGCTAATCTTGGCGAATTGATTAATGCAGGGCTTCCTGTTCCACCTGGCTTTATAGTTACAGCAAGTGCATATCGTGCTCATCTTAAAGAATCAAGGCTTAAAGAACGCATAGCAGGAAGGCTTGAAAACCTTGAAAAACGGGATATTGCTGCAATATCAGAGGCAAGTGATGATATCATATCATGGATTGAAGAGGCCCCAATGCCAATTAAGGTGCAGAAGGAAGTGGAGAATACATTTGAAAACTTTTCTAAAAGTATGAGGTCTGATGCAACATTATCGGTTGCAGTACGTTCAAGTGCTACAGCAGAGGATTTGCCATCAGCATCTTTTGCAGGACAGCATGACACTTATCTCGGAATTTATGGTAAAACGGACGTCCTTAAATATGTAAAAAAATGCTGGGCAAGTCTTTGGAGCTCCCAGGCTATATCCTATAGAATTAGCATGGGTTTTGAGCACCTTAAGGTTGATCTTGCGGTTGTAGTTCAGGCTATGATAAATTCCGAGGCGGCTGGGGTAATGTTTACTGCTAATCCTGTAAATGAAAATATTGATGAAATATTGATAAGTGCTGGGTATGGACTTGGAGAGGCGGTTGTTAGTGGGCTGATAACCCCTGATACCTTTATTATGACTAAGGAAGGTAGTATTAAGGAAAAGACTCTCGGCTCAAAAGAGATTAGAATTATGTTAATGGAAAAGGGCACAATTACTGAAGAAGTTCCGAAGGAGAAGCAGAAGTCATACTGCCTTGGATCTAGTGAACTTATACAATTAATAAACTTAGCAAATCTTGTTGAAAAACATTACGGCAGCCCCATGGATACAGAGTGGGCGCTTACAAGAGGTAAAATATACATGCTGCAGGCTAGGCCTATTACTACAATGGAATCTGGTATGGATTTGAATATCCTAGATCCTGAGGATAAGATAATTTATCAAGGGAAAAAAGCTCCATTTGGTCTTCAAAGTGTAATGGAGCATTCTTCCGAACCCATGACTCCCTTGGATTTTGATTTATTTTGTGAAGGCTATCAAGGCCTCAACACTTTTTTACATGATGATATGGGTCTACGTATGCCGAAAGAGCAGAACAAGCCGATGGAAAGAGAAAACGGATGTGTGGCAATCAGGTATAATGACCCAAGGTTGTCTCCTGCGATGTTATGGAAAATACCCACATCATTAATTAAAGATTTCTCTAAGAAGTCTAAGGATCTATGGCAGCCTGTTTCAGAAGAAATGAATGCATGGCTCAAAAGAATGGAAGTCGCAGGAAAGAATACAAACGACGCAATAAAATACGTGAAGCTTATTGAACAAACTTCGGAAGAATGTGGGGTGCTTTTCCGAAAAAGAATGCAGGATTTCATACCAAATGCGGTCAATTATATAAAGTTTGACTATTTACTGAAAAAAGCTGTGGGAAAGAAAAATATTGACGAGTTTAAAGAAAGTCTTTTCAGAGCCTTGCCCTTCAGAACAGCCCTCCAGAATAAAGCAATGGTAAAGGTTGCACAGGTGGCGGCCGTAAATGGAAAGGATAGCAAAGCCTTTAAAGAAGAATTCAACAGCTTTTTAAAGGGATACGGAGACAGACCTTCTTCTAGCATGGCCCCCACGCTAGGGTCGCCTACATGGCGTGAAAAGCCTGAAATTATTCATGAACTTATTGATGCATTGCTTCAAGATACCACCTTGCTAAATTCAGAGGAAAGCTTCAAAAAGCAGGAAGATGATTATGAAGATGCAAAAAAAAGAATTAAGAAAAGCCTAAAGCCACGCAAATACCTTAAATTTGAGAAAGCCCTTGAAGAAGCTAGAAATCAAGTAATAGTTAGAGAAGAAGGTTTATTTTATATTGAAAAGATCGTAGCCTGCATGCGTAGAATGATTCTGAAGCTCGGAAGTCTTCTGGCCAAAAAATCGCTAATAAATGAAGCTGGGGATGTATTCTTTATTTTTGTGAAAGAGCTTGGTCCTGTAGCGCAAGGAAAGTTAAATATAAAAGAAAAGATAGAGAAAAGGAAGAAAGCATTTAAAAAGGTTTATGCTGCACATGAAAAAGGAGTGCACTGGATAATATCAACTGGTTCATTTCCGGTATACAAAACAAAGGGGAAAAAGAGGGGCGATGAGAAAGATGAAGCGAATTCAATCAAAGGGAGTTCAGCAAGTCGTGGGGTATATGAAGGACCAGTATGTATTATAAGGGGACCTTCTGAATTCAATAAGCTAAAAAAAGGAGATATACTAGTATCAACCTATACTGCACCTGTTTGGACACCACTTTTTAGGGTGGCATCTGCAGTGGTCACTGAAATAGGAAGCGCGGGTTCCCATGCAGCAATTGTCTCCAGAGAATATGGAATACCTTGCGTTGTAGCTATTGATAACGTGACAAATATATTAAGGGATGGACAAAAAATACGAGTAGATGGTACAAAGGGAGTAATAACATTATTAAATGGAGCTAGCACATCATTTTCGACAAAAATCATACAAGGAATTAATGTGGATATTTAAAGGAGGAATTATTAGTGCTAAAAATTATTAAAAGATTGCCGGTTATGCTGTCTTTAATAGCCATTGGCTTCTTAATCATACAAATCATCTGCACTCTGTATCTGCCAAAATTGACGGCGGATATCGTAGATGTTGGAGTTCGGACATCAAATATTTCCTATATCTGGTCTAAAGGATACCTGATGATTGGCCTCTCTGTATTCAGTCTTTTAGGTGCACTGTGTAACACGTACCTGTTCTCTCAAATATCATATAAGCTTGGCGGTGAGCTGCGAGCAGATATTTATAGCAAGGTACTCAGCTTTTCAAAGAATGAATTTGATAAGATAGGCACATCATCGCTCATAACACGTAATACCAATGATGTAACTCAAGTGCAAACCTTAGTTGAAGGCGGACTTAAATTTTTAATACTCGCGCCTGCAATGCTCATTGGCGGTATTATCATGACTTGGGTGCTTAGCCCTACTTTGGCGCTCATTTTCTTGTGTACAGTTCCGATTTTAGGTATCACGTATTTCGTGATATATCGATACGCAAGCCCATTGTATGCAAAAATGCAAAAGCTTTTAGACAATTTGAACCTCTTTTTCAGGGAAGGTCTGATGGGCGTCAAGGTAATCCGCGCGTTTGGCAAAGAAAATCAGGAGTACGAGAAGTATAAAAACGTAAACCAGGAATATACCCGCAACTATGTGAAAGCGGGAACGATCATGAGCGTTTCTATTCCACTTGTCACGATGCTTGTCAGCTTAGCAACAGTACTCATCGTATGGGTTGGGGGTAAGGGCGTCGGGAATGGAACAATTGAAACCGGCGCGATCATGGCAGCAATAAGTTATTCAATACAAATACTGATGGGCTTCGCCATGCTGACCAATGTCGTTTTAAGTATTCCGCGCGGACAGATTTCAGCAAAGCGCATCTATGAAGTGCTGGATATGCCGCTCAGCGTCAAAGAACCGGATAAAGCGGCAAGTGCGCGCAAAACGTCACTGACCTTTGAAAATGTTAATTTCAGGTACCAGGGCGCTGAGGAAAAGACATTGGAGGATATTAGTTTTACAGTTCAAGTAGGTCAAACGCTAGCGATCATCGGCAGCACCGGTGATGGCAAATCCACGCTTGTCAACCTGATATCAAGGCTGTATGACATGGAAAAAGGCTGTATCCGAATCGGTGGAACACACATACGCGATATGGAGCAAAGGAAACTCCGGGATCTTGTCAGCTTTACCCCGCAAAAATCCACCTTATTCTTTGGCACCATCCGTTCCAATATGCTAGCAGGTAGATCAGAAGCCACAGATGATGAAATATGGACGGCGCTTGATATTGCGCAAGCCACTGAATTTGTCCGCACATTGCCAGAGGGTCTTGGCAGCGCGGTTGAAAAAGGCGGAGGCAATTTTTCCGGTGGACAAAAGCAGAGACTTTGTATTGCGAGGGCACTCCTTAAAAACGCCTTTATCTACGTGTTCGATGATTCTTTTTCAGCGCTGGACTTCAAAACTGAAGGGGCGGTACGGTCTGCAATGGGCGCTAGACTCAGAGACGCTATTACCATAATTGTGGCGCAGCGCATCAGCACTGTCATGAATGCCGATGTGATTCTTGTTCTTGATAACGGTAAGATTGCAGGTCTTGGCAATCACGAAACACTCAAAGAAACGAATCCTGTTTATCAGGAAATTATAGATTCTCAGTTTTATCGAGAGGAGAAGGCGGTATGAAAAAGAAAGATAACGAACGCGTGGGCGTAAAAGGCAAAATTATTCAAAAGCCTAAAAATATGTGGGGGACGATTAAGCGGCTCGCGGTTTACATTAAAAAAAGCAGTTTCATGATTACTTTGGCGTTGGTGGCGACAATTGTAGGAACAGTGATGCAGGTGTACAACCCAAAAAGGCTGGGCGCCGCCATAACGCTGGTCTTTGACGCGCTTCGTAACGGCAAAGTGATCAACTTTAACCAAGTTGGGGTAATTCTGTTTACCGTTGCCGCTATGTATGTGGGTATATTTATCACAACCTTTTTGCAGCAGCGGATTATGATTCTTGTGGCTCAAAAATCCACATATACGCTCAGAAATGAACTCAAATCCAAAATGAACAAGGTACCGGTCTCGTATTTTGATAAAAATGCCAATGGCAATCTGATGTCGGTAGCAACCAACGATATTGACAATATCGTCACGAATCTGCAGCAGAGCTTAACCGATTTGATTTCAAGCGTCGTTCTTCTCGTGGGCTTCTTCTGGATGATGATCTCCATTAGTCCGCTTTTAACCGGGATTGCTTGCCTGATCATCCCCGGCACCGTAATCATCATGTGCATTACAACGCCAAAAACAAAAAAATACACCAACGTGTATTACAAATCGTTAGGGGAGCTCAATACGCAAATCGAAGAAACCTATCAGGGATTTGCGGTTGTAAAGAGTTTTAATGGTGAGAATAAAGCAACCAAGAAATTCGACGCCATCAATGAAAACATGGTGAAAGCTGGATCGAAAGCACGGTTCTTTGGTGGCCTTATGATGCCCAGTATGGGTCTTATACAGAATATTATTTATGTCCTGATTGCTGTTATCGGTTCTGTTCATGTTGTGGCAAGAACGATCCTCATCGGTGATATTATAGCGTTCCTTCAATACTCAGGTCAATTTTCAAACCCGATTATGAAGATCTTGCAGAGCTGGGGCAATTTCATCGCCATGATTACGTCGGCGGAACGGGTTTTTGAAATGCTGGACTCGGAGGAAATGGTGGAATACAACAAGGAATTTCCAGATCATCGTGACGAAACAGCAAAGGTGGCCTTTGACCATGTGAAGTTCGGTTATACGGATGAACCGTTAATGAAGGACTTTAGCATTGATGTTCAGGATGGGAAAATGGTGGCCATTGTCGGACATACCGGCGCTGGAAAGACGACGCTCATAAATCTGCTTGAACGATTCTATGAGATACAGGACGGAAGTATTCGTATAAACGGAATAGACATCCGCAATACAGACCGTCAAGCGGTGCGTCAAAGAATAGGTATGGTCTTGCAGGATACATGGCTTTTCTCTGGAACGATCTACGATAACATCCGCTATGGTAATGAAAACGCAACTAAAGAGCAGATATATGCCGCCTCCAAAGCCGCCTATGCCGATGATTTTATCCAAAAGCTTCCGCACGGCTACAACACCATATTGAACGAGGATGCTGATAACATCTCTCAGGGGCAGTGGCAGCTTATAACAATTGCGAGAGCCTTTGTTTCAAACCCAGAAATACTCATTCTTGACGAAGCTACCTCTAATGTGGACAGTCGCACGGAACTCATCATTCAAAGTGCCATGAAACGACTGCTAAAAGGGCGCACAAGCTTTGTGGTAGCCCATCGGTTATCAACCATTTACGATGCAGATCGAATTTTGGTTATGGATAAAGGTGACATTGTGGAAACTGGAAGCCACAAGGAGTTATTAAATATGAACGGAACCTACGCTGATATTTATAATAGTCAATTTGCACAGAAATCATAGCTTAACAAATAATTAGTAAATTAATGCATCGCTAGTGAAAAAAAGATGAATAAAATATGCAAATGAAGTATGATGATGTTATAAAAATGATCTAAAGGTTAATGAAAGGGCAAAAGCATATGAATAAAGTACTTATCGTAGATGATGATTCTTATATTAGAGAGTTAGTTAAAGTTCTTTTAAAAGATGAAGGCTTTGATATATATGAAGCCGGGGATGGACTAGAGGCATTGGTAGAAATTGATAAAAGAAAAGTAGATATGGTTATACTAGATATTATGATGCCTAAAATGGATGGGTGGGAGTTATGTAAGCAGCTCAGGGAAGAATATGATTTTCCAATATTGATGCTGACGGCTAAAGGAGAAACTAAGGAAAAGGTTAAAGGCTTTCAGGTAGGAACTGATGATTACCTGGTTAAGCCTTTTGAACCAATGGAACTAATAATGAGAGTTAAAGCGTTATTAAGACGTTATAAAATTATGGCTTCTCAAACTGTGGAGATAAATGAACTATTTATGGATAGTAAAACCAGTGAAGTTATTGTTAAAGGAAAGTCTATTACTCTACCATTAAAAGAGTTCGAACTTTTGTTTAAGCTTGCTAGTTACCCTGGGAAAACTATTGCTAGAGAGCAATTAATTGAAGATATATGGGGATATGACTTTGAAGGAAATGAGCGAACTTTGGATGTACATGTTAATAGACTTCGTGAACGGTTTCCTGAAAATAGCTACTCTTTTAAAATTAAGACTTTTAGGGGCTTAGGCTATCGTTTTGAGGTAAAGTCATGAAAATATGGGAAGCATTAAAAGTCATAATGAAATTAATTGTATTTATAGTACTGGCAATAGGTCACTTTTCTCTAGCTTTTTTCATTACAAAATATATTTATAAAATTTTGGGTATAGCCACTTCTGAAGTCATTATACAGGTTAGCTCATCTCTGGTTGGCTTGATTTTGATAGGGATTACTTTTTCTATTATCAGATATTTCGATAAGGGTCAAGAAAAATATATGAATGAGATTTTTCGGACACTAAAGAAAATCTCAGGTGGAGATTTTAAGGTTAAAATAAAGGGCGATTTTAGTTATAATAAATCTGCTAATGAACTAGTAGTAGGTATTAATGATATGACTTCAAATTTAAATCAAATAGAAAAAATGAAGCAGGAATTTATATCTAATGTATCCCATGAAATACAATCTCCACTTACTTCTATAAGAGGATTTGCACAGGTTTTAAAAAATGATAAGTTGAGTTATGAAGATAGGTTGAATTATTTAAGTATAATTGAAAATGAAAGCAGGCGATTATCAAAATTAAGTGATAATTTGCTAAACTTAACAGCACTAGAATCAGATCATGTCAGTTTGAATTGTAAGCCTTATAGGCTTGATAAGCAAATAAAAAGTATTATACTTTTATATGAACCTCAGTGGTCTGAGAAGAATATAGACATGGAGGTATTTGCAGAGGACGTAATAATCACTGCAGATGAAGACCTTTTAAATCAAGTTTGGATAAACCTTATTAATAATAGCATTAAGTTTACTTCGGAAAATGGAAATATAAAAATTTATTTACACGATAGAGATGATAATATAGAATTTAGAATAGCTGACACTGGAGTTGGTATTGGAAGTGAGGATAAGGTACATGTTTTTGATCGTTTTTATAAGGCTGATAAATCCAGAAATAGAAACAAAGAAGGAAATGGGTTAGGTCTTTCTATAGTGAAAAAAATTATAGATATGCATAAAGGAAATATAGATGTAGAAAGTAAATTGGGAGAAGGCACTATGTTTATTGTAAGTCTACAGAAAGCCCCACCTTGTTAAATACTGTTTAATTAAAATCACAGCATCTACACTTTTAAGAAAACTTACGTAGTACTTATAGCAGAAAAAATAGGCTATATCAAGCTTTCAGAGAGTTAGGCAGGGCTATTCGAACAGGATATTTAATGAAGTATATCAGAGATGAAGAATTAAGGAGCACAATACAGGCAGCTACAAACAAAAGTGAAGGTTTTAATTGCTTTACAACATGGGCGTTGTTTGGAGGAGGCGGAATTATTGCAGAGAATAATAGGGATGAACAGCGAAAAATAATAAAGTATAATCATTTAGTTTCCAATTGCATTATATTTTATAACGTTTTTCATATAACCCAAATTCTTCAAGAGTTAATAATGGAAGGGCATAAAATTGAGGAAGATACTATAGCCGCTTTAAGTCCATGTATCACTCAGCATATTAATCGTTTTGGGCGTTATAATTTGGATTTAAATCGTAAGCCACCAGATATAGAATACAATTTATCATTGGATATGGAATAAACGAGGAATTTACTGCATTAGATAAGAACGACAACGTGATATTATTGGTAATAACTGTCTTATGGCTGTTTTTTGCACGAATCGTTGCCGTACCCCATAGCCATCAAGCTAAGGGAAGTCTATAAAAATAAAGCCCCCCATTTGTAAAAATGTTATCATTTAAAAGATAACAAAACACATCAATGGGGGTAATTTACAAATGATAGAAAAAAACTTAAAATTGGATAAAGATATGAAACATTTTGCAGCTGAAATTAAAAGATGCTTTTCAAAAGAGGAGATTGAAGAAATAGCTAGAGTAACAGGCTTTGTGAAAAGAAAAGGTAAAATTAAAGCATGGAAATTCGTTTGCTTATGCTGCTTTATGGATGCAGAGGTTGCGAATAATACACTTGTTACCTTATGTACAAAACTTAGTGCAAAAATAGGAATAGTTATTTCTAATCAAGCATTAGATCAACGTTTAAATGAAAGATGTGTGGAATTTTTAAAGAAAATTTTTGAAAACCTGTTGCGCCAAACAATAACAAATAATACTTGCATACCAAGTGTATGGGATGAACATTTCAAACGAATAAGAATACTTGATTCTACTGCTTTTCAAGTACCAGAAAGCTATAAAGATATTTATCCTGGATCTGGTGGCTGCTCTCAAGCTTCAGGTGTAAAAATACAACTAGAATATGAATTGAAATCTGGAAATCTTCTTAATATACAAGTAGGAGCTGGCTCAGGAAGCGACAATACTTTTGGGAGCAAAATAAGAGATACTATCAAATCTGGGGATCTTATTTTAAGAGATCTTGGGTATTTCAACTTTGAAGATTTTTTGGACATAGAAGATAGAGAAGAGTTTTACATATCAAGACTCAAACCTAATATAGCAGTATATATAGAAAATAAGGATATAGAGTACTATAAGAATGGCGCTCCTAAAAAATCAAGCCTTTTTAAAAGAATCTATATTTCTGACATAATGAAACAGATGGGCGAGGGGGACCGTTATGAAATTAAGGATGTCTATGTAGGCAAGGAAAAGACGCTAAAAACAAGGCTTATTTTATATAAACTAACAAATGATCAATTGAAAAAAAGAACAGAAAAATCTGTGAAGAATGCTAAAAAAAAGGGTATAGAAAAAAGTAATAATACGATTGAATTATTAGGTATATCTATTTATATAACGAATATTAAGGAAGAAGTTTTAAGTTCAAAGCAGGTTCATGAGTTTTACAGTTTAAGATGGCAGATCGAAATAATATTTAAAACGTGGAAATCCATATTTAGTATACAGGTTGTAAAGTTAGTTAAAATAGAACGGTTTCAATGTCAGCTTTATGGAAAACTTATTTTGCTACTAATAAGCTCTGCTGTAATGTTTAAAATGAGGACTTTAGCTTTAGAAAATAAAGGCCTTGAAGCCAGTGAAATTAAAACTTGTGAAATAGTTCATGAATATATTGATAGTCTATATTTTGAGCTTATCAAATTCCCTAATAAAGTTCTCGATACCTTAAAATTAATATTTGAAAATGTAGTTAGGAATGGTCTGAAATCTCATAAAAAGGATAAGAAAACTGTTTTTGATATTCTTGGAGTTTGTTATAAATTAACATCATCGCAGGCTAAAGTTGCAGCATAAAACAACTTGATAAAATTGTAAAAGTCCCACTATATACGTGGCTTTTTTTGGTGTACCCTAAAATTGTTTGAATACTATTGTACACTTAAAATTTACCATTAAAATTTATCAAAATAAATTTTAATGGTAAAATATAGTATTTAATACTGACTTACTAATATTCAATATGGCTTAGCTTGATGGCTATGTGGCTCTACCCCTTATAGCGTTCTTTTAACCTTTGAAGAAGCATAGATATATTTGGTTCTTAAGCTTTCAGAGTAGTATTAACTTCTTTCCATAAAAAAACTCTATGACTTATATTTATTCTATATCAATCATGGAAGTTTACACAAACTTTGAAACAGACTCACTTGAAAGTCTATAATAATCTCCAACTCCGCATTTGGCTTTATACTTTTATATTTATATAAATAACTTTGATTCACTCAATTTTCTACTATTGAATCGAGCTCATCAACTCAAAGAAATATTTTGCATCTTGAGTTTTATAAAGATTGTACCAAGAATCTAAGGTTTGTGGTGAAAACACCTCTAGAATTTTCAATATGTGCAAAGTAAATTCAAGAGGAGCTATTCCAGAGGCAGTAATCAAACTTCTATCAGTTACTGCGTATTCTTGCTTATAATATTTTTCTCCTGCATAGCTTGGACAGACCATTTTAAGATATCCCAGGTCATTGCTTGTATGAGCTCGCTTATTTAATACTCCTTCCATAGCAAGTCCTATTGTAGCACCACAAATTGCCCCTACAACAATACCTTTCTCTAAACATTCTTCAGCCATTCTTATAATGGGAGCATGAATTGCTTCTGTCCATGTATTCCCACCAGGTAGAATCAATGCAACTGTCTCTTCAATACTACACTCCTTAAGTTCAATTTCTGGCAATATTTCTAGACCTCCCATTGTAGTAATAGGGTTCTTGTTAATTCCTACAGTTACTATTTTTAGAGGCATTAATCCCTTTTTGTAGTACCTTCCCGAATTGATTTCAGTACTTAAATAACCTATTTCCCAGTCTGCCATTGTATCAAATACATAAAGATATACTTTGTTTTTCATTTTCTATTCCTCCACTTTCATTTTATTAGTACTATTTATCACAGGATGGTTTCAAGCTCCATCTTAATCAATTATATATTATCTTTACTGACAAATTCAGTCAGTGGAGATAATAGTCCAGCAAATCTTTAAGAATTGATGCCATAGCAGCTTTAAAACTATTTGGTTCAAGCACCTTTATTGGTTTACCATATGGAAGTAGAATATGAGGAACATAGGTATGGATTGAGTCTTCATCCATTAAAAAATTCGCTCTGCATTCAGTTCGTTCTATCAGATGATATCCTAAAAACCAATGTGCACAAAGGTCATTCAATGCTTCTGACTTGCCCTCAATTACTAAAGTGCAAAGTCCTACTTTACTTTCTATATTCGATAATAAGCTTTCTGTAAAAAACTCACGTGCCGAAAAAGCTTCAGGACGCTTAAACGTATTTTTAGTGCTTATAATATTTATTATTCTATCTACCCTAAAGCTGCGAATTTCATTCCTAAGATGGCAAAATGCAATAGCGTACCATTTATTGTTCCAGTAAAGCATCCCATAGGGGTCAACAACCCTATGCTTGGGATGCCCTTCATAACCTGTACAGTATTCAATTTCCATAGAGCATTCATTTGCAACAGCTTGCTCGAGTTCCATTAATATAGGTTTGACAGCTGGATCGCAAATACGGCTCACTACTTCAAATCCAACTAAATGACGATTGAGAACTTTTTCTTGTTCTTGATTCGAAAACATCTTTAACTTTGATGTTGCACTATTTAATGATTCCATAAAAGGATATCCTGATTCCATTGCAAAAACAGCAGCATGCAAAAGTGATTTTTTCTCTTCAAGATCAAAAACCAGGGGTGCTCGGATAAAATTGTTAAGCAAACTATATCCGCCGTTATGACCAGGCTCCGATATTATTGGCACTCCACTAACACACAGTGCATCCATATAACGATAAACTGATCGTATGTTTATTTCTAACCTTTCGGATATTTGCTTTGCAGTTATTTTTGTACCTGAATTCAGCATCCATAAAATTGCTAGCATATTATCATTTTTTGGCATAATGCACCCCCTAATCTGGTTAACAATTAAATTTTATTGTTTAGGGTATAATATCATTAAATATTGTTTTTAAAAACTTATAACATTTCTTATTATTAAATCAACTGTGACGCATTTTTTTACGATTACGACATAAATATATGGCTAATTATACTATAATTTACTACAAATTCTATATAAGAAATTAAAATAAATTTTGTTATATAGAAGTAAAAAACATTTTATATATTATGGATTGAAAAACACAAATGTCGTGAAAACTTAATTTCACGTCATTTGTTGTTCCATTATAACTAGCCTATACCCTCATTATTGCTTTTTTAATAAGCAATAAGTCTTTATTTACTGTATAAAAGGTGTCTAATTGAGAATATGCACTCCATTTATGCATAATTTATATGCTTAATAAGACTTTTTGTTATATAATAAAATTAGAGAGAATATTATAGTAAATCGAGGTGAAATAGTATGCATAACATTTTAATTATCGAAGATTCTGAAGCTATGCGATTGGAATTAACTGAATTTTTAAGGAGATATGGATATAGTGTAGATGCTCCTAATTTTTTCGATGATATTCTACAATATATTAATTCAGCTAATCCAGATTTAATTCTTTTAGATATAAATTTACCAATGTATGATGGATATTATTTGTGCAAAGAAATCAGAAAAAAATCTCAAATACCAATTATTGTTGTTACAAGTAGAGCTAGTGAATTAGATGAGCTGATGAGTATGAATTTAGGGGCTGATGATTTTATTACAAAGCCTTATAATACTCAAATTTTATTAGCAAGAATATTTTCTGTATTAAAAAGAACATATGATAATTCTAAAGATACAGATATGTTAATTCATAAAGGTTTGCAATTGAATATAGCAAAGGGCAATATAATGTTTGAGGAAAAAACAATAAAACTTACAAAAAATGAATTAAAAATATTAAGTTTTTTAATTAGAAACAAAAGTAATATAGTATCACGAGAAGAATTAATGGAATACTTATGGTCATCAGATTATTTTGCGGATGATAATAGTCTATCTGTAAATATAACAAGACTTAGAAAAAAACTTGATGAGATAGGGAGCTTAAACTTTATTGAAACAAGGCGAGGGTTAGGGTATATAGTCGAATGAAAATATTAGATTTTTTTAAAGAAAGAGTAGTATTTTTATTAGTTAATATGGTTTTAGCTTTAGCTTTAATAATTTTTCTTCATTATATTGGCATTTATACATACTTAATTTTATTTATATTATGTTTATGGTTTATTCCTATGCTGTCTTTATTAACATTGGATTATGTAAAAAGAAGTAATTATTATAATGACTTACTAAAAAACTTAGACAGCCTGGACAGAAAATATTTGTTAAGTGAAGTAATAACTGAGCCTGAATTTATGGATGGAAAAATCCTTTATGAAATAATAATTTCTACAAATAGAGATATGCATGAACATATAAAAGAGTTCAGTGAAAAGCAGCGAGAATACAAGAAATATATTGAGTCCTGGGTTCATGAAATTAAAACACCTATTGCATGCGGAAAACTTATAATAGAAAATAACAAAAATGAAACAACTAGAAAGATAGAAGAAGAATTAAATGATATTGAAGAGTATGTAGAGCAAGTTTTATATTATGCACGAAGCACCGATGCAAACAAGGATTATATTATCAAAAAAATTAAACTAGAAGAATCAGTTAAAAATGTTGTAAAGAAAAATTCAAGAACTTTTATTTACAAAAATATCAAATTAGATTTAAAAAGCTTAGATTTTGAAATATATAATGATACAAAATGGGTAGAATTTATTATAAATCAAATAATTATAAATTCTATAAAATATTCTAAAAAAGAAAATCCGAAAATAAGTATATATGCTAAAAAGAATAAAAATAATGTCACTTTAATAATCGAAGATAATGGCATAGGAATTTCAGAAAGTGATTTAAAAAAAGTATTTAGTAAAGGATTTACAGGTGAGAATGGAAGAATGTATGGAAAATCTACAGGAATGGGATTATATATATGCAGTAACCTTTCTAAAAAATTAGGTTTAGGAATTGAAATTATATCAAAAAAGACATTAGGAACTAAAGTTAGTATAATTTTCCCTATGGGTAATTTTTCTCATATGGAACAATAAAAACAGCAAGTTTTTAAATAAGGTCGAGCCATATGCGGGGGGAATTAGATCTTCATATGGCTCGACCTTATTCTTATTAATCTTTCAATATTGAAAGATTAATGTAATGTATTTAAATATGAGATAACGGGTTTATATAATACAATAAGCTTACAGAATCAATGTCTAATAAAAAAATGTAGGAGGAATAAAGAATGGAAATGATTTTAAAGGTTAGTAACATAGAAAAATATTATGGCAAAAAAGGACTCATAACGAAAGCTATTGATAACATAAATTTTGAAGTTGAAAAAGGTGACTTTGTAGGAGTTATGGGCCCATCCGGTAGTGGAAAAACTACATTACTTAACTGTGTATCAACTATAGATAATGTTTCAACAGGAAGTATAGTGATAAATGGTAAGGATATAACAAAAATGAAAGTTAAAGCTTTAGAAAGATTTAGAAGAGAGGAACTTGGTTTTATATTTCAAGACTTTAATCTTTTAGATACCCTTACTGCTTATGAGAATATAGCATTAGCATTAACAATTCAAAACAGAAGTGTTAATGAAATAAAGGATTTAGTAGGAAAAGTAGCTGAAAAGCTTGAAATAAAAGAAGTTTTAAATAAATTTCCATACGAAATGTCTGGAGGCCAAAAACAGCGAATAGCCGCAGCTAGAGCTATTATAACAAGCCCTTCATTAATTTTAGCAGATGAACCAACAGGTTCCTTAGATTCAAAATCGGCAAGACTTCTTTTAGAATCCTTTGAAAAGTTAAATAAAGAAATGCAGGCTACGATTTTAATGGTAACTCATGATGCATTTACTGCTAGTTATGCTAAAAGAATATTATTTATTAAGGATGGCAAGATTTTTAATGAGTTAGAAAGAAAAAATGACTCAAGAAAAACCTTTTTTAACAAAATAATTGAAGTGATAACCCTCCTTGGAGGTGACGCTAATAATGTATTATAATTTATCCATAAGAAATCTTAAAAGAAGCTTCAAAGATTATGCAATATATTTTCTAACAGTGACTTTTGCGGTATGTATATTTTACTCTTTTAACTCTATAGATGCACAAAAGATAATGAAAGATATAAGTCAATCACAAACACAAGCTATAGATAGTGTTACAAAGATTATGGGGGGATTATCTATACTGGTATCAATAATACTTAGCTTTCTAATTATCTATGCTAATAACTTTTTAATAAAGAGAAGGAAAAAAGAATTTGGAATTTATATGACTTTAGGTATGGGAAGAACTAAGGTATCTGGAATATTATTTTTAGAAACTTTAATAATAGGTATTTTATCCCTTGTAGTAGGTCTTTTGATGGGCTTATTTTTATCACAAGTACTATCACTGGTAACAGCTAAAATGTTTGAAATAAATATGAGTAACTATAAATTCATTTTTTCAGAAAGTGCTGTTTTTAAAACGATAGGCTGTTTTAGCATTATTTTCATTTTTGTAATGTTTTTTAACTTTATTTCTATATCAAAATATAAGCTGATAGATTTAATATACGCTTCACATAAAAACGAAAGCATAAGCATTAAAAACAAAAAATTCTCTTTTGTATTATTCTTAATAGCAGTAACTCTTTTAATAGGTGCTTATATAATGGCTATAAGAAATAATCAATTTTCAATAAGTTCATCTAGTTATTGGTACATTTTATTTATTATTTGCGGTATGGGAACCTTATTCTTCTTTATATCTTTATCTAGTTTTGTAATGCGAATACTACAATTTAATGAAAAGATATATTTTAAAAATTTAAATATGTTTATAACAAGACAAATAAGTAGTAAAATAAAGACAAATTATATTTCCATAACTTTAATATGTTTAATGTTATTTTTATCTATTGAAGTACTGTCATCAGGTCTTGCTCTTAATAAGAGCCTTTCAAAAAACATTAAATTTGATACTCCATATGATGCAACTATATATAGTTTTAAAAGAGGAGGTTCTATAATAGAAGAACTGAAAAAAAGTAATATCAATATAAACAAATTTACTGATTCTTATGTAGAATATAAAACCTATGATACAAAACTTTCATATCATAGTATTTTAGATCCAAATGCTATTGAAAAAACTAATAAGAATAAGAAAATTCAAGGACTTTTAACTGATAGTATTGAGGCTATGAAGCTTACTGATTTCAACAAACTTATGCTTCTTCAAGGTAAAAAGCCTATTGATCTGGGTGATGATGAGTATGCAATTATCTCTAGTACTGAGAGTACGAAAATTCTATATACGAATCTTATAAAAATAAACTTAAACGGTAATGAGCTTAAGCCTAAATATGATAAAGGTATATATGTAAATATTGAAACTACCTATGTTCCATATAATTATGGAACCATTGTAGCAGGAGATAAGGTTGTTAATAATTTACATGTGGTACCATTTTCACAAAAATTATCTATTCAATATAAAAGTGCCGATAAAGAACTAATTTCTAAAAAAATAAATACTTTATTTAATAACACATCAAAACCCGGAGAATTTAGTCAGTATAGCAAAGTAGATACTTATGCTACAGAGCAAGGTAACTCTGTTAGCTTTGCATTTATAGGAATTTACTTGGGGTTGGTATTACTAATAACTAGTGTAGCTATTTTATCACTTCAGCAATTGTCTGAATGTGCTGATAGTATAGAAAGATATAAGATTTTAATGAAAATAGGAGTAGAAGAAAGAACAATCAATAAAGCTATTTTTATTCAAATAGCAATTTATTTTTTTACACCTTTGAGCTTGGCTGTAATTCATTCTATAGCAGGATTAAAACTCGCAAATGATATCCTGCTAAGAACTGGAGCTATTAATATAATAGGCTATATAATATTTACTGCAATTTGTATATGTATTATATATGGGGGATATTTTCTAGCCACATATATAGGCGCAAAAAACATTATTAAGAACAGTAATTAGATATAGGCAAACAATATAACGAAAATTATATTGTTTGCCTTTTATCTAGTAGTAAGAGGGGTACAGGTAGTAACGGAACCAAAAACGGCTATAAGCGTGTAAAAAAATGGATTTTAAATACCTGTTTATCATCAATCTTAAGAAAAAGAAAAAAGGCATGCTGCCTTTTGGGTTGTTGAACAATATAAGAAAATACCGAATTAACTCAACTTCATATCATTCTCATTTTCTATAACTTCAAAATGTACTCTTTGCCCTCATAGATATTTTCCCCCCTATTACATTCATATGGTATGTCCTTAATATATGCAAATCCCAACTTTTTCAATATTTTTCCGGAAATGTGATTTTCTTTTGCATGTCTTCCCATTATTTCTTTTATCCCCAGTTCTTCCTTGGCAACTTTTATAACTTCCTGCATTGCTTCTGTTGTGTACCCAAATCCCCACGCTTTTTTGCCAAAATTATAAGCCATTTCAAATTTCCCATACTCTTCTTCAACATAAATTAATCCAATTCCAAGCAAATTTCCCGTTTCCTTCGATAAAATTGCCCATCTGTACCAATCATCAGAATCTATTTTGCTTAATTCTTTTTTCACCCAGTTAACAGTTTTGTTTATATCATTATGACTGGTCCAAAACATATATTTTGCTACCTCAGGATCACTTTCCCAACACTCAAATACTTCCTGTGCATCTTCCATACAAAATGGCCGTAATATTAATCTATCCGTTTCTAATGTGGGTGTTTTCATACCTATATACCCCTTTCACTATGTTATATATGAATAATCTATAATTCGCAATTTCCTACAGTTGCGACTTAATCACTAGAAATATAATACCATTAAATACTATTTTTACAAACCAATACAGCCTATCTGTATACATTTCATAATTTAAATAGAAACTATAGTTTGATGTTAAAACGAATTGCTCTCCGTAAAGGTGTACCTTTTTAAACAGTATATAGAGCGTTCAATATATTTAGCTTTTGCATTTTTGAACGTTCATATTAAACAATTGATATTTTCAAACATATCCTGTATTATTTTAATAAATATTGTCTTAGAAAGAGGTTATTTATATGTAAAATATTGCATACATATGAGTTTCATCAATTGAACAGCATACAGATAGACAAGAAATAGCACTGTGTGAATTTAAAATTAATAGATATTTTATTGAAAAAGTTAGTGGCAAAGATGCTGAAAGAGCAGGGTATAAAAAAATGATGGAGTACGTTAGGGATGGTGATACTCTTTATATAGAAAGTATAAGTAGACTCGAAAGAAGCACCAAGGATTTACTTAATATTGTTGAACAACTAAAAATTAAAGGTGTAGAACTTGTTAGTCTTAAAGAGAATATTGATACAAAAACAATCATTCATTTTTTACTTCTTACGTATACATTATATTGTCTTAATAAAATTAATAAAAGTAGAAAACATTATACTAAATTAATCTTTATGTTGGGTATTATAATAAATTATATGACATATAAACATTCTCAATATCTTGGATATGATGGTTATTTTTTAGATATAACTTCAGGGGGATCTCTTTATAGCTTATGGCCTGTATTTTAAATTTATTTATCTACCGCACTAGATTACTTTACTTGTAAAAAATACGGTAATCCTCAGCAAGATTAAAAACGCAACACTTTCAAAATCTGTCTTAACTTTATAAGTCATCTTCTTCAATAATAATCATAACAGAATATTGAGTTGAAAACATAAGACTGCCCCCATTTGAGCTATATTGAATGTCATTAATTTTCACTTTATTATTTTTGATAAAATCATTTACTTCTGTTACTAAACAAAATTTATTGGTATTATTAAATATCCTTATTTGTTTCAAATTCGCCATCACCTTTCTATTTTATCAAACTTTAATTTGCCAGTTGGTAAGAACACATCTTCTTTTTGCGTTACTTTTATGACACGCATGATTCCTCTTACCACTCCAGCTACATAACCTACAAAAGTCCCTAAGCCAACTCCAATTAGGAGAATCATTTTAGGAGATAATTCAAAAAAAGAAGGAGTTCTTTCGCCAACCCAATATCCACTGATCACCCCTAATAAAACTATTGAACCAATTATTAATGAACGCTTAAAAACAGATTTAAGCATGATATCACTTATATTATTACCCATACTTATAATCACCTCCACTAAATTTAAAAGTCGTGCATCCATTGCATTAACAAAGACATCAATTATTTCTTTGAAAGAGAGCTTCCTTTTCTCTAAAATATATAAAAACTCATCTTCATAACGTTCTCTCCACTTTTTAGGATATAGATAAATAACCCATTTCATATCATACCCAACCTCTTAAAACCTAAGTTTGTAACATTCTCCATTTCTCTCAATTTTCCTTGTAAATATTCTCTGCCTTCAGGAGTAATTTGATAAGGTTTTCTCCTGTCTTTTGAGGGAACACTCTCAATGAACTTTAGTTTTTCAATACGACTAATAGCACCATATAATGTACCTGGTCCAATTTTAATATTGTATGAAATTTCGATATCTTCCATGATCGCATAACCATGTTTGTTACTCTCTGCTAAACTAATTAAAATAAATAATGTAGGTTCTGAAAATCGTTCAATTGAGCTCATTATTCTTTGTTCTTGTTCATCTCCTATAACTTATTATGTTGCATGGTATATCACATAACGTAATAGTAAACTGCAAAAACCTATTTGTCAATATTAATATGTAGTAACCGTGTGATTACATTAATTTCGGCTCTATTTAGAATTAGATGGATATATAAATTACATTCAAATATATATCGAAATTATATTGACATTATATAGAGAATTGTCTAAAATGTATTTAGATGACATTCTAAGTAATGCTTAGATACAAATATGAAGAATGAGGGGATAAAATGAAGATAATTTTTGATAAAAGGCAAGGTGTATTACTTGATTTGTTTGATAGTATATCCTGGGTATTGAATGATTGCCACAGGGAGATGCATTCAAAGTTTGAAGCAGAGGTCAACAAAGATGTAGAAAGAGCCGTAAAAGCACTATCTAAGATAGTTAATAAAAATATTGAGCTTTTAGAGGTATATTTTAAAGAAGAGTCACCATTAAATTATCCAATAGATAAGAACTCAGATATATGGGGCTGCTCTGATAAGGAGGAACTTATAAATTTTATAAGAAAGTTGAATGGTCAGCAAATTAAATATGAAGCGATTAAATCTATGGGAGAATTCAAGGAGGATGCTGCTTCTAAGGAAAAGATTAATGAGATACTGCAAAGTGATATCAAAATATTAGACTTAATAGAATCTTTAAAAGTGGATGATAACATGAAGTGGAAGCTACTAAAACTTATTAATAATAGTGACAAATGGGTAAGAGAATTTATGCAGTTTATTGAGGGATATATCTCTCAATATGAACAGACCATGGAGAAATATGAAAAATCAATACAAGTATTTAATAATTATGTTGAAGAAAATATAAATAACGACGGAATTAAATTTTTAGAGAAAATACTTGGAAACTTCAAGGATGTATTTTTAAAATTTGATGATTATGAGGAAATAAACGTTAATACTATTTTTTTTAATTCAATAAGTTGTGCTTTTCATGAATCAGATAAAAAATTGTATATGTTCTTGGGGAGGGATTTTGAAGCAACAACAAAACGATTAATTGGAGAAAATGAATTTGAAAAAAATATCAACATATTCAAAAATTTGTGTGATAAAACAAGGTTTAATATACTAAATTATCTTATGGATGGAGAAGTCTATAGTCAGGAAATAGCTAATAAATATGGGATTTCCATGGCCACAGTGTCGTATCATATGAATTATTTGGCAAGTGTAAAATTAGTTAAATCTGAAAAAAGAGCGCAAAAGACTTATTATGTTGTTAATAAGGATACTTTAAGAGAGTCTATTGAGTTTTTGAAGAAAACATTTAAATTGTAAATAGTCGGGGGGTAATAAAATGAAGAGGTATTTTTTCAGATTTAAGGGTCTACTTTCTGTAAATGTTTTTATTATTGCACTTACCGCAGTAGCAAATGTGTATCTTGCTTTTATATTAAAATCAATTGTTGATATAGGAACAAAGGGTACGGTGAGTGAATTAAAGACAGCTTTGGTATTTTCTCTATGTTATGTGGTAGCAACATTTGCTATAGGTTATACAAGAAAGTTTTTGGAAGCTTTGTATATTAAGAAAACGTTGGTATCATTAAAAAACGATGTATTTAGTAAAATACTTGGGCAAAATTTAAAAAGCTTTAATGAAGAAAATAGTGCGAAATATATTTCTTTGATTACAAATGATATTAATATTGTTGAGCAGGATTATTTTATAAACATTCTTCAGATTATTTATAACGCTATATCCTTTGGAATTGCTACTTTTGCTATAATAAAAATGAATGTTTATATTACAATTGGTGTTTTTGTTGTTGGGGCAGTTACTATTATAATTCCTATGGCGTTTGGAAAAAAATTAGGAAAAAGCAAAAATATATATTCTGATAACCTAGGTATATTTACAACAAAGGTTAAGGATATGTTTTCAGGATTTGAAGTGATAAAAAGTTTTAATATTGAGGACAAAATTCAAGATGAATATAAAATATCAAATTATAGGGTTGAAAATTCAAAATATAAGTATTTACTGCTTAGTGCTTTTGTTGATGGTTTATCTGAAATAGGTGGATTTTTAATGTTTTTTACAGCAATGGGACTGGGAACTTATTTTGTTATTAAGGGTGAGTTAACAGTGGGTGCAATGATTGCTACAGTTCAATTGATGAATAATATAGTTGGGCCGCTTGTTGCAGTGTCAACAAGATTAAACAAGGTTAAAGCAGTTAAATTAATCGGTGAGAAGCTAGTGAAATTTGTAGGTGAAAATCAAAATCGCGATAGTGGGATTGATAAGTTAAGTTTTGAAAGGGGAATAACCTTTGAAAATGTAAATTTCTGCTACAGTGAAGAACGGAAGGCGCTAGATCGTGTATCTTTGAATATTAAAAAAGGTAGTAAATATGCAATTGTTGGGGGAAGTGGAAGCGGTAAATCTACTATAATCAAATTGTTTTTAAGGTATTATGAGAATTTTGAGGGAGCTATAAAAATTGATGGAGTTGATAATAGAGAGATTAAAGTTAGTGATTTGTATAAGTTGATTACGGTAATACATCAAAATGTATTTATGTTTGATAATAGTATAGGAGAAAATATTGCGTTATTTAAGGAATATGGTGAGGGGGATATTAAAAGGGCGGTAAAGCTTTCAGGACTTGAAGAATTAGTAGGTAGACTTTCTGGTGGACTCGATAGTAATGTTGGTGAAAATGGTTGTAATCTATCAGGTGGAGAAAAGAAGAGGGTGGCTATTGCTAGGGCATTGATTAAAAACACTCCAATCCTTGTACTTGACGAAGCAACATCATCACTTGATAATGAGACAGCTTATAATATAGAAAAATCAATTTTAGGTATTAATGAATTGACGTGTATGGTAGTTACACACAAACTTGTTGATGAAGTACTCAGAATGTATGATGGGATAATAGTAGTCAACAATGGAAGGATAGAGGAGATAGGTAGTTTTGATGAATTAACACAGAAAAAAGGATACTTTTTTAGTCTTTATAATGTTACAAAGGAAGATGACAAGTGAAAGTATGTGGAGAAAGCGAATGCCAGTAGGACGAAAGTTCAGGAAAAAAGGTTATTGTCCAACAGCCACAAACGGCAGCAATGCCTTTTTTCTTTTTCATAAGAGTGATGATAAATAGGTATAGTACATAAGATAAATCTTTGTACTATAGCTATTTACCTGCACTTCTCATATATATAGGTAATAAATTACTCCCATTAAAACTGGTAGCATACCAATCCAGTTCGTTTTATTCCACCACTTTTTTTAATTCGTAATATGTCTTCCTGTTGCGATGTATAACTAATATTTGTATTCTAATATATTATAAGTCAAATCGTTCTTTTATCATCTTTGCAACCATTTCTGCTGGAAGATTGGAATTGTCGATTTTTATATAATTTTCAAATGGAATTTCGCCATCATTGCTGACACAACGATAGTTGTTGTCATCATTAATGAGTCTTTGGGTTGACATTTCAACATCTCTTTTTGTTGCTTTGTGCTTCAAACGATTTTCAGTAGCATTCCTTTGTAGTCTTATAGATTGAGGTGCAACAAGTTCCACATAATATATATCTGCACCTTGTTTTCTAAAAATGTCACAGACATGTTCTACATAATTCCAATCGGATTGCTGGTCAAATGCCCACATATATGTGAAAATTAATCCGTAACAGTCAGAATTCGCAAATTCCTCAAAAATAACATCCCTCATTCGTGTTATTGCTTTTCCGTAAAAATATCCAAATGTCTCTATTACAGGTTCAATAAGTATATGATTATGGAATAACCGAAAATCCGTAATTTTGGCCAGTTCCTGTCCAACTGTCATTTTACCGACAGCAGTATCTCCAATTAAAAATACTAATTTCAAAACAACACCTCTTTTCTCAAATATAAATATTACTTCGCAATATTTTACGGTTGCAACATAAATATATGGTTAATTATCCTATTTTAACTTCGAATAATATATAAAATAAAAAGATTTTATATATTAGGGATCAAAAAAATAAAATGCCGTGAAATAAAAATTTCACGGCATTTGTTATATATGCACATCTAGCCTATAGACTCAAAGTGAAAGTAACTCAATTACTATTGTGTCAAGTACATAACTATAATTTATGTACTTGACATAGCAACATAGTTGCTATACAATATAGTCACTAAGTTACTAAGTTACATTACATGGTAGGTGATATAAATGGCAAATTCTTCTCAATTATTAAAAGGAATTTTAGAAGGGTGTATATTAAAAATAATTTTAAAAAAAGAAACCTATGGATATGAATTATATAGTTCATTAAAAATTAGTGGTTTTGATGACTTATCTGAAGGAACTTTATATCCGTTGCTAATCAGGTTAGAAAAAAATGGTTTATTGTCCTCAATAAGTCGGGACTCACCGCTGGGACCAAAACGAAAATACTATTCTCTTACTAAATTAGGAGAACAGGAATTTTTAGATTTTTGTAGCTCCTGGGATAAAATTTCTAAATCAGTTAATAAGATATTAGGGGATGATTTAAATGATTAAAACAAGTGCATTAATAAAACAATTAAATAAATCAGCTAAAAACTTATCTCTAGAAAATAAAAAAATATTTGATGACATGGTACTCTATATAAGAACATCAAATTTAAAAACAAGGGATGCAGAAGAATTTCTCCAACAGATATTAGACAGTTTTTTAAATGCAGAGCATCAAGGTGTGAGTATTGAATATATGTTGGGAACATCTGATATTAAGAATTACTGTGAAGAAGTAGTAAGCACTTATAAATCAAGCTATAATTACATTTCACGTTGTAGTGAATATATTATGTATGCAGGAATGATCATAGTAATAATTTCATTTATTACTTTTATTACGCAAAATTTCACTGCATTTATAATAAATGGGACTAAAAATTTATCATTTTATTTAAATGTCAATTTAGGATTAATTTCTCAACTTTTGATTGTAGGTCCTGTGGTAATTATTTTTATGACTTATTTTAGAAGTAGCTGTTTTAAAGAAAATACCAAACGTGGTAAACTAAAAGTTTTTTTTAAAGATTGGATATTTAGTATGATAGTAATTTGTACAATGGTTGCTTTTTTTATGTTTGTAGGTGATATATTATTATTTAGATTAAATATAATTATAGTTCTTATTATTGGGTTTGCTTTATATTTTATAGGCAATTATGCATCAGAAAAATAAAGACTTTAAAATTTAAGATTTAAAATATAAGAGGTAGTAACCGCAAAACGCGAAAAGGGTAATAGCCTCAATCTGAAAGTAACTCAATTGGTGTTGAGTTACTTTCAGAATATTAATAGCTTAGTTATTAAATATAAAAAAACAAAAGAAATCACCTATAAATTAATATAGCTGATTTTTATTCTATGCTTTACTACTCTATTTTAAAGAAGTATAAGAACTTTTTCTTTTATTGAGAAAAAGTGTAGCCCATGCAATAAATGATAAAGATGAAAGTATTGTATATAATATACCAAATTTATTTCCTAATATACTAAATCCTCCTCCTAAACAAAGAAGAAATATATTCAAAAATTTTTTGTTTTTCATGTAAACTACCTCCTATTTATTTTGATTTAAATTATTACTATTACTTCTAGTATATTCTTATATGCAACATTATACAAATGAGCTTTCAATATTATATTCATAATGAACACTTGTTGTAAATGTAATAATAGTTAATGTCGTGAAATCTTTATTTAGGGGAGGGGGAAAGTACGTCTATTTTTAGAAGATAATCAAAAATAAGAAGGAATATAGATACAATTGTGAAAATTAAAGTTAATAGTCTTAATGTTAAAGCTAATTTCAGAAAGAGGAGAAAGATTGAATCCCCATAGTAGAGATAACGCCGCAACGTTCAATAGCTCGTTTCAGAAATTGAGCAATTTTCGTAGCTATCGTCATTTAAGTATATACTTAAGGTGATAGCTTTTATCGCATAATTAACAAAATTGAGGTAAGTATTATCCAGTAATATGGGCAAACTAAAACTGGATGATAAACATGCCATAGGGAAATTACATATGTGGATACAAGAAGCTTTTCAATTTGATAATGAAGCGGCTAATTAAAAGATATTAAACCATGGAGGAGATAAAATGAGTTTTAAGATTATTGCAGACTATCATACTCATACTAATATTGCAAAGGGACATATTCCCTTATTTAATATTATTTTGGGAGAACATGCAAAAGGAAGTATTGAATCAAATGTTAAAGCTGGAATAAAAAGAGGATTAAAAGAAATTGCTATAACAGACCATGGTTATAAACATATTACCTTCGGGATGAAACTAAATCAATATGAAAAATTACGCAAATCAATTGATGATATTAATAAGAGTTCATTATTGAAGGCGAATGACTTTAAGATTCTTCTTGGCGTAGAATGTAATATTGTTACTAAAAAAGGTGATATAGATATTAAAGATGAAGTAATTGATTACCTGGATATAATTTGTGTGGGTTATCATCCTGGAGCAGTGCAAAATCCATTTTTATTGAGGAATTATACAGAAGCTGCGATTAATGCCATTAAAAAATATGAAATTGCAATATTAAATCATCCTTTAGAGCATGTTAATCCAGATATTATCGAAATTGGAAAGGTTGCTGTTGAAAGAAATACTGCTTTGGAAATTAACAGAAGTCATAAGAATATGGATATTGAAACAATAAAAAAGTTAAAGAATATGGGTGTTAAATTTTCATTGGGAAGTGATGCACACAAATCGGAGGATGTAGGGTATTTTGGTAAAGCTTATAATATTGCAGTTGAGGCAGGTCTTACAGATGATGATATTGTTAATGCTGATGGAAGTGCACATAGATCAATGAAATTATTAAGATATTAGTGTGGCTAGATTAAACTTTATTTCCATTCCGACAATTACTTTTAGAGTCTGTAAGAGCTACCTTTTTTTCGTTGCAATATATTATATTTATTTTATGTATAAAGAATTGTAGAAACATTTAAGTCATTAGAGAAAGTGTGTTCAAAGAATGTTTAATATCAATGGTTAATATCAATGTTTAATGCATATACTACAATTATAAAACAAAGCTAAAAAATAAGAAATAAGGTGATTTAAATGATATACATATATAATTGTTATGGAGGAACCCACTCATCTATTTTAGCAATCGCTTATCACTTAAAAATGCTAGATGAAACCCGAGAACCGACTAAGGATGAAATATTGGAATTACCTAACTTTAATAAGTTAGTATATGGAAATCGTGGAGAACTTTTTTATTATGGAAGTGATGAGGATGGTAACAAAGTCTATGTTGTAGGTAGGGGACGTTCAAAGGTTTTAATTCCTGGATTATATAATTTAGCATCTATGCTTCATAAACAAAATCTATTAAATGAAAAAATTATATTTTCCAATACGTCACCAACTGTTCCATTACCAATGACCTTTGGTGGATTATTTTCTAGATGGCTAAAAATTGATTTTATAGGAGTGCCCTTGCTTGTAAAGGGAGCAAAACAATCATACCAGGACGTTATAAAACTTGTAAATCACACAAAGGAGGCAGCAAAGGCAGCAAAGGAAGATAAGTCAGGGGTTATTATTTTAGATAATAAGGAATTTAAGAAAAAATGATTTTTAACTATTATACGGGTTACATCAACTAAAAGCTGATGTAACTTTTTATTTCAAAACGGGAAAGTAATTAATGGGGATATATCAAACTTTATGAATATTGAGAACAAAAAAATATCGCAAATCCATTTTCAGAATAGTGCGATATCCTAATTTAGTATTAAATTTTTTCGGATAATAACATGATACAACTTTAGTGGTTATACCTCACTTATAAATTGGAATTTATATTTATCGTTTAACCTTTAAGACCGTTTGTCTGTCGTTCCATATTTTCTATAACAATATCATAAATATCACCTAATGAAGCACAATACTCAAGTACTTTCCATGGAGTATTTGTGTGAAAATGAATTTTAATCAGTTCCTCATCACCAACCGCAAGTAAGCAATCGCCTTCAATGTTTTTAGTAATATACTCGTTTATTCTATCTTCTGAAAGATTTTCTCCTTCAATTAATAACTGCGTATCAAATCTGTATTCAAGCATAATTATTCTCCTTTTCCGTTTTACAAATTCTGATTTGTATTTTGGTTAATTATAACATATTTTTTAAATATCACACTATTTAATTTTCAAAGAACATCTTTTATCAGTTGCTACGTAATACGGATCTTTCACGACATAATGTTTTTATGTAGGTTTATATATTAATTGCCTTTTCCTTGTATATTATAAATATATTCATGCTATAATTACTACTATATACAAATGGTTGGAAGAAGAATATGTTGATAATAATTCATTAAATAATACACATTCTGGAACCCCGCAAGGGCGGTTTGTCTAAAATATAGGATTAAGGATGTGTTAATATGAAAATCGAACATGTAGCTATATGGACTAAAGATATTGAAAAATTAAAGAAATTTTATGTGGATTATTTTGATGGCATTGCTGGTGATAAATATACTAATATAAAAAAACATTTCGAATCATATTTTATTAAATTTGAATCAGGTGCTAGACTTGAAATTATGCAGATGACGACAATTCCTTCCAATTTAAATGATGCTATTAGTCAATATATTGGCTTAATTCATATTGCTTTTTCTGTAGGGAGTGTCGAAAAGGTTAATAGACTTACTGATACATTAAGAAAATCAGGTTACATGGTAGTAAGTGAGCCACGTTATACTGGAGATGGTTACTATGAGAGTTGCATTTTAGACCATGATGGAAATCGAATAGAGATAACAGAATAAGGCTGATATTTAACATTATTATGTTATTGTCCAACAACCACGAACGGTAATAATAGTATAATTAAATAAATGATTTGCGTCGCAACAGTATAAAAAGACGACGTAAAAATACTGTAAAATTCATTTGAATTTTACAGTATTTTTAAATATTATTCGGTTTTATTAGTTGTGACGTTTTATAAGAAAATTATTCGGTTTCTATATCCTTTTATAATGGCCACTTATTTTATAATACGGAATTAGAACGATTGGCTGATTTGCAGGTGTAAACAAATCTATTCCCCCTTGGTTTTCATCTGGTCTAAAATATTTCATCCCAAACTTTTCTACCACCCATCCTTTAACTCCAATAGGGATTGAACCATAATTGCCATTTTTCTCAACTGATTCAAATGATGGCATTGCATTACCTGTCGCGCCAATCAGTGTGCAGTAACATCTTTCTGTAATTTCAATTCTGTATAAATTCTTTGTTTCTAAAGGACTCATAGAAATCTTCTCCTTTCTTTATTTAAAAGTTACACGGTCTAATGTTACAACTTCAACCTAATCCCATATAAATTATAACATATTATCCATATTTATACACAATTACATTCATATAATAGAGATGGATATAAAAGAATATATATTATTTACCACGGATGGGAAAAACCAAAGGAGAGAAGTGGATTATAAATTCAGATGTAATGCTAGATATTGTAAATGATTTTATTGGGAAAATTATCTCAAGTGAAAATTTTATGCTTGCAGTAAATTTTTTGAACTTTTTGTCCCAGTGTACGTTTAATAATTGTGAGGTGAAAAAAATGAATGCAATAAATATATCGAATCTTAAAAAATCTTATGATGGAAAGACTAATGCAATAAACAATATAAGTCTGCGCATACCCAAGGGTGAAATATTTGGATTTCTTGGTCCTAACGGCTCGGGAAAAACTACTACTGTTAGAATTCTCAATGGAATTCTTTCATCAACCTCAGGTCATGCTGAAATTTTAGGAAAGCCTGTGAATGAACATAATCTTGAACTCCATAGATTATGTGGAGTTATGACCGAAAGTTCTTCCTGCTATGAAAATCTTACGGCTGAGGAAAATCTAAAATTCTTTGGAAGAATGCATGGTATGGAAGAAAAGCTGCTGAAGGAACGCATAGATTTCATTTTAAAAAGGCTGGAATTACTAGATATAAGAAATAAGAAGGTTAAAGCTTTAAGTACAGGGATGAGGAAGAGAGTTTCTCTAGCTATAGCTATTATTCACAATCCTCAAATTTTATTTCTTGATGAGCCTACTTCTGGCTTGGACCCAGAAAATGCACTTAATGTCTCAAAACTTATAAAAGAACTTGCAGAAGAAAATGAAGTTACAATCTTTCTTTGCACTCATCAGTTAAAATACGCTGAAAATATTTGCACATTGTATGGCTTTATAAATGATGGTAATATTCTTGGATTCGGTACTTTTGATGAACTCGCGTCAAAGAAAAATGCAAGTCTTCAATTAAAAATCAGGGGAAAAAATATTTCAGAGAAATTTGGACTTATTCATGAAGATCATAATCTATATAGTAAATCTATTTCAGGGGACGCCGAAGTGAATGCTATTATACATAATATAATAGCAAACGGCGGAGAAATTTATGAGGTGCTGCAACAGAAATGGTCCCTGGAGCAGCTGTATTTTATGTATATAAAAGGCACAGCCGACGGTGTAACATTGTAATAATGGGGGTGGATTAATATGAATAGAAATGAAAAAGTATTAATTAAAAAAGATTTAAATGAGATAACAAGTTCAAAGCGGGTAATTGTGCCAATGGCTATTGTACCCATTGTTCTCACCGTACTTATACCTTTGGCGTTAATTATCGGTGTCAATTATATCGGGAATGCTTCAGATGTCTTAAGAGGGTTCGGCTCTCTTCTTAAAAAGCTACCTTCTGAATATAAGGCATATAGTCCTGCACAACTTGTAATAAAAATTGCTATAAATTATATGTTTCCATCATACTTTCTTATAATTCCCATAATGTGTTCAGGGATTATTGGAGCCAGCAGTTTAGTAGGCGAAAAAGAACATAAGACAATGGAGACACTACTTTATACACCAATATCCATGGAACAACTGCTAAGGGCAAAGATTTTAGGCGTTTTTATACCATCCTATATTATAACCCTGCTTTCATTTATAGCTTTTGGCATAATAATCAATATAGGTGGATTCATATATTTTGGAGGACTTATTTTTCCGGATATAAAATGGCTCATTATAATACTTTGGATTTCACCTGCTATTAATTTGTTATCCTTAACCTTCACTGTAATGGTATCAGCAAAGTCAAAAACCTTTCAGGAAGCACAGCAGGTAAGCGGCATTCTTGTTCTTCCTGTAATTATTCTATTGGTAGGTCAAATGACAGGTGTAATTATGCTCAATAACCTTATTATGTTTACAGCGGGTGGTGTTCTCCTGATAATTGATTATATATTAATAAAGAGAATTTCTTCTAAATTTATTCCTGAGAAGCTGATTTAAATATAGGGTATTGTTCTATTTACATTCCCACTATCACTTGCTTTTGTTATCCATTTAATCTAACGACTTAAGTGCATATTGGAAAGATTAGAATTAGATAGGATAAATCGTATTACAAATGACACAGGCTTTCTGTGAAAGCATTGATATAGCTTAATTTAAATAATGAAATTATCATCTAAATAAATTGCAGATATAGAGTGTATTTCAATAATCATAAATGAGATAGCCATTAAAATAATAAAGACGTAGAAATTCACTTTAGATGAAATATATACAGATATTTGAGAAGTAATAAAGAAGGAGAATCCTCTGATGATGTGGGTTCTCCTTTTATTGTGCGCCCGGCATGGGCGCAATCTAATGGGTGAAAGTCCCTAGCACGGGTTAATAGTGCCAAGTGCATAGCTTAAGACAAGGGTGTCCATCGTGAGATGGAATCTGAAGGAAGTTGGCGGCCAAACTCCGGTCTGACGAACAGAAACTACATATAAGGCATATGCTTGTGGGTAAGTTTGCAATACAAAACGAAGCCCAAAACTATTCGAAACAAGTGGTGTAAATGTAGCAGATAGATGGAGTGAAAGATTGCGTTCTTACCCGGGGAGATCTGATAGGTAAGTTGTGGATATGAATTTAGAAATAACAACCCATACAGTGATGTATGGCTGAACTATCAGAAGTCAGCAGACGTCATAGTACCATGCAAAACGCGTTAGCGTGGGAAGGACTGAACAATAGGAGGTTTGGAATTTTGAAGGATACGAGAAAATATGATAAAAGCAGACAACTTCATAAAGAAGGCTCTCTACGAGAGAATAGAGTGGAACTCGAAGGTAATGTAGAAGTGCATAGTATTTCCTCTATGTCAGAAGAAGGAAGAAACGATGTGAATGAATATGATAATGGTTTACTCGAGCAGATATTATCGAGAGATAATATGAATAAAGCATATAAAAGAGTAAAAGCCAATAAAGGAAGTCATGGGATTGATGGTTTGACAGTAGATGAACTTCTACATTATCTAAAAGAGCATGGACAAGAATTAAGGCAATCATTATTAGAAAGTAGATATAGACCTCTAGCCGTAAGAAGGGTAGAAATACCAAAACCTGACGGTGGAATTAGGCTACTTGGAATACCTACTGTATTAGATAGAGTTATTCAACAAGCGATATCACAAACTCTAATACCAATATATGAAAAGAAATTTTCTGATAATAGTTACGGTTTTAGACCTTTAAGAAGTGGAAAACAAGCTGTTGAAAAATGTAGGGGATATATTAATGCTGGACATACATGGACGGTGAATATAGACCTTTCTAAATACTTTGATACGATAAATCATGATAAATTAATAAGGATACTATCGGAAGATATTAAAGATAGTAGAGTAATTTCTCTGATACGAAAGTATCTACAAAGTGGAGTGATGATAAATGGGGTATTTATGAATACAGAAGAAGGAGCACCTCAAGGCGGGCCTTTGTCCCCATTATTAAGTAACGTAATGTTACATGAACTCGATGTAGAACTAACAAAACGAGGACTAAACTTTTGTAGATATGCTGATGATGCGAATATATACGTCAAAAGTGAGAAATCAGCAAATAGAGTAATGAAGAGTATTACGAGATTTATTGAGGAAAAGTTAAAGCTTAGAGTGAATAAAGAAAAGAGTACAGTAGATAGACCTTGGAAACTTAAATTTTTAGGATTTTCATTTTACCGAGCAAAAGGTGAATACAGAATGAGAGTTCCTCAAAAACCTATAATCAAATTCAAAGCAAAGCTAAAAGAATTAACTTCAAGAAGTAATGCGATGAGCATGAAATATAGGTTTATGAAACTTAAGCAAGTGATAGTTGGATGGATAAATTATTTTGCTATTGCAGACATTAAAAGTATTCTTAAAACACTTGATGAATGGTTAAGGCGAAGAATTAGAATGTGTTTTTGGAAACAATGGAAAAAGATTAAAACAAAATATGGGAACCTTGTTAAATTAGGAATACCAAACAATAAAGCTTTGCAATATGCAAATACAAGGAAAGGCTATTGGAGAACATCCAATAGCCCTATATTAAACAAAACATTGACCAATAAATACCTTAAAAATATAGGATTAGTTTCTATATCTGAGACATATTTATTAAAACATTAATTTCTATTGAACCGCCGTGTACCGAACGGTATGCACGGTGGTGTGAGAGGTCGCTAAATAAATTAATTATTTAGCTCCTACTCGATTTATTTGTTACAAATTTATAGTTGACAAAAATAAAGAAAAAATGTTATGCTGTCTATGAAATTAATAGACAGGAGAAAGATATGAATGAGTTTATTCGCAGTGCAACTATTGAAGATTTTAAAAGAAGTTATGTATGGGATGGTAAAAAAGCAGAATTTATTTGTTTAATATGTGGAAAATATATTGGCGAAAATGATGAAAGTGTAAATATTCATACTGCAAATCATGGAACTCCTATTGAAATGCTGCTGATGCTGGACAAGAAATATACAGGATTGACTGAAATTCAAAAAGAGTTTTTAGATATGGTATCTAATAAATATAGTGACAAAGAAATAGCAATGAAGCTTGCATGTGCAGAATCCACAGTAAGAAATATGAGATTTGCATTGAGAGAGAGGGCAAGACAAGCACGGGCATTTTTGGCGGTTATGGAATTAGCTGAGGAAAAGATGCCAAAAATAAAAAATCCGAAGCTTCGTGTGTTCCCTGTTAAAGAAGAGAAGCGGAAAGCATTATTACCAAGGTTTGCTGATTTGTTTGAACCTGATAGAGAATATACGGAAGCTGAAGTAAAGAAAATCATTAAAACTATTTATGAAGATGATGCAATAATACGACGGTACCTGGTAGACCATCGATACTTGAGCAGAACCAATGATGGCAGCAAATATTATAAGAATTGTGAGGAAAATATCATGAGAAATATAAATAAAAAAGGAATTATAAACAACTATAAGCAGCAAGAAATACAGATGGGTATAATTCAAATATATAATACGGTTAATGGATATTCTAATGTGAATATATGTACAAATTTATATAAGCCCTTTGAATCAATTAAGTTTCAATTAAATTTAGGTAGGATTAAAATTAAAAGATTACAAGAGGATTGGGCTGCTTACGGAGAGAATGCCTTTGAGTTCAAAGTTGTAGAAAAACTTAAACCTAATGAGGTATCTACAGATAAAGAAAAGGTTGATGATTTAAAAGATCTTTTAAATATGTGGATTGAAAGTCAAGGAGAGAACCTAAAGTTATATAAATAAATATTAGGGGCAGAAACGGTAAATGTATTTTTAGCAGAAAAAGATATTAAACACTGTAGAGGTCGCCATTTATGCTGGTTCAAAAGTCCAGGACAATGTGTAATTAAATAAATTGAAAATTAAGGACATTCAATATAGTACAACTGGTGGTATGTTTTCAACTCAATATTCTGTTATGATTGTTATTGAAGGAGATGAAATACTCTGTTAAGACAGAGTTTTCTTAAATTGCGTCATAAACGAATGTACGATTTAATATAAAATCGTACATTCATAAAAATATAACTTTTTATTGTATAGGAAATAGCTTGGGATGACATATAGGAATGTTATAAAGGAATTATACTATTTCTTTTGATGTGGCTTCACTAGAAGATATACCCCAATAAATATAAAAAGTACTGGTACAAAGTATATTCCTATGCTCTGTTTTATAAAATCATATATTGCATTACTTCCAAATAATTTATTAATAATTGAAAGAACACCTATTATCACCAATGCACAGCCGACTATTAGCCCACTTTTGTCTTTCATGTTTTCTATAGTATCATTATTTAGATTTTCTTTCTTATTGAAATTATGATAATTACTAAATATAAAGTCAGAGTCACATACATTTTCGCCTCTATCAAGCTTATGAGCGATATTGAATGTGTCAAAGAGCAAATAGAACCAAAGTGGAATTTGAATTACGCTTGTTAATCCTCCTAACCCAATAAATCTAAATAAGGGTTCCACCATGAAAAATATAACCATTGCTTGTATTCCCTTTTTCATAAGTCCTAAGTACATATATCCAAGCCCAGGAACTAAGGCTGCCATAAAGGTTAAAAAATCATTTCTTTTTTGCATTATATCCATCTCCAATCAAATATTTTAAATCATTCATGTTTTCATTATATTTATATTGCACAACCATAATTTCTGTTTTTAATCTGCATTGTGTTTTAATTATTTTATATTGTAAGTTAGTACTAATTATCAGCATCATAGTCAGCCCTGCAACAATTAGTGACATAGCAGGAATATCTATTGAACTTTTTTTATTCTTTTCAATTCTGTTTATTAGCTTCTCATTATAATTGCTACTTAGCTCATGTTCTTCAAAGGAATTTAGTATTAGTCTATCTAAATCATCCCATTTTTCGTGCATATTTCGATATCCCCCCTTTGAATTTCTATCCTCAGTTTTTGTTTTGCCCTATAAACTCTTCCCTCTACAGTTTTTTGAGATACATTTAAAACCTTAGATATTTCCTTTTCCTTTAACCCTACATAATAGTATAATACTACAGCTTCTTTTAAATCTCGTGGAAGGCTACATATGCATTTCCTGACATGATTTTTCTCATCTATGTCACATTCCGTCGGTTGAATATTATTAGTAAAAAGTCCGGTTAAAAATCCCTTTAGATTTCTCTTTCTCTTATAATCTAAAGCTTTTGATATTGATATTTTATAAATATATGTGGATAACGAACATTCTTCTCTAAATTTTGCTATATTATTATACAAGGCAATAAATACTTCTTGCGACAAATCTTCAGCTTCAAAGTAATCTTGAGTATATGCATAGCATAAAGAGATAACCTTTCTTTTGTACTTATTTACTATTTCAATAAAGCTCTCATTGTCCTTGTTTCTAAGTCTCTCTACTATTTGGTGTTCTTCCAAAAAAATCACTCCTGACTATTAACACTCACTACCCCATTAGCAATATCAACTTTTAATTTACCGTCCCCATTCCCAATTTTTGTTGATATTCCTTTATTTACTCTTTTCTCTCCATTTACTATACATGCTCCACTATTTATATTCGCGTCTACATTTAAGTTCTTACTCTCTGTGTATACAGTAATCTTACCATTACTTGCATTCATATTTATATCTTTACAAAGTTTATTTCTAAAATATATATTAGCATTAGAAACATTTATATTACTTTTTTCAATATCTCCCTCTAAGGAAATATTTGCATTACTTGCATCAATATCTATATTAGATTTTATATTTGAATCAATAGTTTTTATCTGACAATTAGCAGCATCGATTTTTAAATTGTATCCATAAGGTACATATATATATGCCTTGACATGTTTAATATAACTTTCTTTAATATTAACCTCATACCCCTCCATAGTTTTTTCCTCAGCTATTTTATAATCGTTAACAGAACTATTTTCTTTCACATAGATATCTGCTTGGATTTTTATATTTTGGTCTTGTGATCTACAAATCTTAATATCCGCATTGGGAGCTTTAAATACAAGTCTATTTCCATTAATAGATAAGGTTTTAGATGCACTTATTTTTTTTGTGTTATTTAAAGAACCTATTTTAAAGTTTTCGTCGTTAAATTCAATGCCAGACCCAACTTTATCTATTATGCTTCCAAATTTTCCGGATAAATTAAGGAATACATTTATTCCTAAATACAAAAATATAATTAAAATCGTCAAGTAATTAAATTGATTTCTACAGCTCTCATGCTTTCTATTAGACTGTATTAATATCTCTACTCCCAGTAGAATGAAAATCCCAGGCCACCATATAAAAATTTGCTTACCAAGTTCTGGATTATTCATATATATAATCATCCAGATACCAAGAAAAATTAGCCCTATTGAAGAAGTAATCGTACCTATTTTTCTCATAAAAATCCCCCTTTAATTTAGTTCTCATAGGTTTAGACGTATGTACTATGAAAAAACCCACAGACTTTTTTAAATTTTGTGGAATTTTTTATTATATTATTAAAATGTAGGTACATGGACCTTGGGAATAGTCTAATAGAATACCATAATAGGTATAACTTCTTGTCCATCACTAATTCCGATATTGGGGTTAGAGGCTAATTGGCTATAATATCAAATATTAGCTATAAATAAAATAAAAAAGCCATCCAATATAAATTTCGTTATATTGGATAGCTTTATTATTAGTTAACCTATTAATCTTTCTATTGTATTATCTAGGCATTCTACAATACCGAATCTACCATTAAATATATTAAAGTTATAATGTTCATATAGATCTTTAGCTAATATATTTCCATTATTAAATGTTGTATTTGTTTTCTCAGGTATAATTAACTTAAACCCATACTCAAATGCAACTTTACAAGTAGTATCAAAGCAATACTCTGTTTGCATACCTGTCATAATTAATTTGTTAATACCTTTATTATCTAAATAATCTTTTAAAATTGTCTCCTTAAAAGCAGAATTAAAAGTTTTACTTATTACCGTTTCATTTATAGCAGGACTTATTTCTCCATAGATTTTCCAGCCTTCTGAATTAGGCTCTAATTCACCCCCAATTTTATCAGTATGTTGAATATAAATTACTTCTACATTTTTTTCTCTACATGTTTTAATTAATTTTTTTATATTACTAATGACCTCTTCTACTGCGAAAGGCTTGGCTAAGACTAGTGCATTTTGAACGTCTACAACTAAAAGGGCTGTATTTCTCATAGTTACATCTCCTTTTTAATTTAATCTATATAAGACTAATATTTACTTAATTATACTATTAATAATGTACATTCCATAGAAAAATATGTTCAGATTGAATACCTAATGCATAATTCATATATATCGTTAGTTGACTTCGCCGTTATTTTATCATGTTATATCAATTTTATGTCTTAAAGTGGATTTTGTCGTGAATGTTGGCGGTACGTATAAAAACTATTAATTTAAAAATAAATAACATAATCAATAATACTATTGATACGGGAATATAATATTGTGTAGATCAGGTATTTTTTAGTTTTCTAATTTATCTTTTCGATTAAATAATCTCAAAGAGGTTAAAATTGCCCCAATCATACAAATAACCGCTGCAGTTATATATACAGTTTTCATGCCGTAAATAAATGCATCATTTCTTCCTACTACGTAATCTGTTACATGATATCCAATTTTATAGCTCATCATGCTATACAAAAGAGTAGTAGATAAAGCTATGCCGCATACCATTCCCAAATTTCTTACAAGTCCATTTATACTTCCTGCAATGCCTAGCTTATCCTTTGATACTGTTGACATTATTAAAGAAGTATTAGGTGATTGGAATAACCCAGTACCCAGTGACATAACCCCTATAAAAATTACCATGCTTATAGTTGAAGATTTCTCATTTAGAGTTGACATTAATATTAAACCTAAACTTAAAACTACTAACCCAATAAAAGTTAAAATTTCTGAGCCTATTTTATCTGAAAAATGTCCACTAAGAGGTGCCACCACAGACAAAACTAATGGATAGATCATAAGTAATAAACCAGTAGATGAAGGTGAAAAATTCATCACATCCTGAAGATAAAAAGGTTGAATAATACTTGAGCAAAAGATGGCTACAAAGGATATGAATCCACAAAAAATACTAAGTGAAAACAATTTATTTTCGAAAATTTCTAGCTGTAATAAAGGGTCCTCACATTTCTTTTCCACCATAACAAATACAATAAAAGAAATAATTGCGATTAAAAACCCTAATAAAATAATGGGCTGAGTAAATCCAACCTCTTGACCTTTACCTAAAGCTACAAATAGAGGAACTATAGCAAACATAAACAATAACGCTCCTGGTACATCTAATTTTCCTTTTGCTCTTTTGTGTTCTTTAGGAAGTATCTTAAAACTATAAAGTAAAGTTATTATACCTATTGGGACATTTATTAAAAAAATATATTCCCAACTAGTGGCTTGTACTATAAATCCTCCCAGTGGTGGTCCAACTAAAGCTCCAAGTGCCACGAAGGTTCCTGAGATTCCTAGTGCTTTCCCTCTTTCATTTGATGGAAATACTGCAGTGATAATCCCTTGGCTGTTTGCCATAGTGGCTGCGGCCCCTATTGCCTGTATTACTCTAGCCAGAACTAAAACAAACAGTGAACTTGTTACTCCACAAAATAAAGAACCGAGTGTAAATAAAGCTATACCAAACTTGAATATCTTTGTTTTAGAAACTATATCGCCCAATCTTCCAAAAACTAATATAGTTGCTGAAATTATAATTAAATAACTGGTTACTACCAGTTGAATACCTGCTGATGTTACATTTAAAGATTTAGCCATAACAGGTAAAGCTACATTTACAATGCTACTATCTAGGGTAGACATAAAAACTACCATTACAATTATAATTAGAATTACCCATCTATGTTTATTAATGCTATTATTTGCTGCTTCCATTTATATTCTCCTTTTATCCTTATAATTTAAAATTATTCATATTATTTAAAATCTTATTCAATGAATCTAGGGTAATAACTTTCTCCTTTTCACTTAAATCATTTGTTATTAGACCTTCCAACTTATGAATTTCATTGAGCACATTTGGAATTATAATCTTAGCCTCCTGTGTTAAATATAATTTATATGCTCTAGAATCGGCCTCATCCTCTTTTCTATCTAAGTATCCAAGGTTTATAAGTTTTGTGACAGTCCTAGCTGACATTGCCTTATCAAAACCTAATTCTTTACTTATTTTATTCTGGCTTATACCTTCATTTTCATTTAATACAAGTAAATATGGGTAAGAACCACTGCTTAATTCATATTTCTTTAACACCTTATCCAAATAAACCTGGGTGGTTCTAAAAATTTTATTATTGAGTTTAATTAAATGCATTATATCTTCTTTCAAAATTTAACCCCCTTATACTCAAGTATCTTAAAAAACTTCTTGTTTTAATTGACAAGTCAACCTTATTATAGAACGATTTTGTTGACTCGTCAACTATATATTTAAACCAAAAATACAGGTATATTTTAAAACTTCTGTAGAACATTATATATATATAGTAGGTTAAAAAATATTAATGATATGGAGGTGTATAAAATGTCAATGAAAAGTACAATTTATGAAGTTACAATAACAGAAGAGGGGCTTGAAAATTATAAAGCTGATACGATTACTGCAAAAGACATGGCTGAAAATTTAGGCATTGATGCCGTTATGACTGATTTTCAGTGGGATGAAGGTATAGAGGAAGGTTTAATTCTTACTGCCAGAATCATAGATGATATATCAGTAGAAGATGCTTTATCCGAATTGAAAAATGTTGACTATATTGATCATGTAGAAGAAAGTTAGCAAAATAAGTTGTGCCGCAATTTGGTAATATACCCCGGGAAATTTTCTGAAGGAGACTGCAACTGCCGATAATTATTATAAAAGGTAACGTAAGTTACGGACTTTTATCACTAATAGTAATATACTGTAATTAAAGAATTTAAGGGGGTAACAGTATGAAAAGCTTAATTAAAAATATAGAATTCTCAAAAGTAATTGATTTAAAGAATTTAATATCTTATCAAGAGGCCCAGGTTATAAGTAGAACGATTGCGCAGACACCATCTGTGAGTATTACATTATTCTCACTGGATAAAGGAGAAGGTATCAGCACCCACGTAACTCCTGGAGACGCTATGGTTCAAGTATTAGATGGTGAAGCGGAAATTACCATAGATAATGATATTTTCAATGTTAAGGCAGGCGAAACAATAATCATGCCTTCTAATGTTCCTCATGGACTTGAAGCTCGCGTAAGATTCCAAATGCTTTTAACGGTGATAAAAGGTTAAATAATTAAGGTTGTAGCAATAGTAGCTCCGCATATGCTTTTTTTTAAAAAAGCACTGAAAACTTTTCTGTTGATTAGTTTTTAGTGCTTTTGTTTGCCAGAAAATAAATAAGGGCTAGTAGCTGCAGTATCCTATTTTTTTAGAAACTTAATTTATTTTATTAAATTCGACAATTTATTTAAATAAAGACACCAATAATTACTAGCCTTTGGTATAATATAGTTATAAGATTTTAAAATAGTTGTATAAAATAAACTAATAAGGCATGTTAAAAAATAGACAAGCGTATTGACTTGTTATTTTTGAAGGTTCTTAAAGGGTTAAATTATCAATAATTAGTAAAATTGTATAAGAATAAGGAAAAGGTGGAGGAATAATTTATGATAATAATAAGAAACTTATTAGGGATTGTAATGTTATTTGGTGTTTTATATCTAGTATCAAATAATAAGGTCAATATTAATAAGAAATTAATTATTAAGGCATTTGCTATACAATTTGTAGTGGCAATCTTATTAGTTAAAGTTCCATTGGGAAGGGTAGTTATACAAAATGTATCAGATGGGGTTAGTAACGTTTTAAACTATGGTAGTGCGGGGTTAAACTTTATATTTGGATCATTAGCAGACGGAGCTGCACCAACAGGAATGGTATTTGGTATACAAGTATTAGGTAACATAATATTTGTATCAGCATTGGTTTCAGCTTTATTTTATCTAGGAGTTTTAGGGCTTGTAATTAAAATAATAGGTGGAGCAATAGGAAAGGTTATTGGAACAAGCAAAGTAGAAAGTTTTGTGGCAGTAGCAAATATGTTTTTAGGGCAAACAGATTCACCATTACTTGTAAGCAAGTATCTACCTAAAATGACTGAAAGTGAAATAATGCTAGTGCTTGTATCAGGTATGGGTAGTATGTCCGTTAGTGTAATAATGGGATATGTTGGTCTCGGAATACCTATGGAATATCTTTTAATTGGTAGTACATTAGTGCCACTCGGAAGTATAATTATCTCTAAAATATTAATTCCTGAGGCAGAAGTGGCGAGTGAAATAGAGAATTTAAAAATAGATAATAAGGGTGATAATGAAAACTTAATATCAGCTATTTCAGAAGGCGCATCTGCAGGGCTTAATATGACTCTTGGAATTGGTGCAGTACTTATAGCAATAGTAGCACTAGTTGCAATGCTTAATGGGTTTCTTGGAATCTTTGGAGTATCACTGGAAGGAATACTCGGATATGCATTTGCACCAATAGGTTATTTAATGGGTGTTCCGAATGACCAAGTATTACTTGCAGGGCAATTACTTGGAAGTAAGATGGCGTTAAATGAGTTTGTAGCATTTGGACAACTTGGTAAAGTAATTAGCACATTAGATTATAGAACAGGACTTATGCTTGCAGTATCATTAACAGGTTTTGCAAACATATCAAGTATGGGAATCTGTGTATCAGGAATATCAGTATTCTGTCCAGATAAGAGAGGACAACTATCAAAACTTGCTTTTAGAGGAATGATAGGTGGTTTCTGTGTAAGTATATTAAGCGCATTAATTGTAGGTTTAATTATTGCAATATAGAATATTAAAGTTAGTCATATAAAATAATAATATAAAAAAAGATATGGGATTCATAGTTTAAAATGAATCCCATATCTTTTTTTGTAAACTGAAGTTCTCTATTTGCTATAGTACATTTAATGATTTCCCTATCTTGAGATTTCTCAATGTTCTATATATAAACATAATAAACTAGTTTTACAACTTTTGAGTTCAAATTATCTAAAAATATATTATTGGTATTTTGGATTTAAATGACAGTAAATATGGTAAAATAATAAGAGAAAATGCGATTTTCAAGCGTTATATAATATGGAGGGAAGAGGCTATGACAGAAAAAGAAAAAATGTTAAGTGGAAAACCATATAAAGCATTCGGAGAAGAACTATTATCTGAACGTCAATATGCAAAAGAAATGATATTTGACTATAACACTCTACGCCCAAGCCAAGGTGAAAAGCAAATGGAAATTGTAAAAAAATTATTAGGTGTAGTTGGGAGTGGGTTCCATATAGAATCACCATTTCGATGTGACTATGGATATAATATTTCTATTGGAGAAAAATTTTATAGTAACTACAATTGTACTATTTTAGATTGCGCTAAGGTTACAATTGGTGATAATGTTATGTTTGCGCCAAACGTAAGCCTTTTTACCGCAGGTCATCCTATTCATTTTGAACCACGCAATGCAGCACTTGAATATGCATTTCCAATTAATATAGGCGATAATGTTTGGATAGGAGGTGGTGTTATAGTAAATCCAGGAATTACTATTGGTGATAATGTAGTGATTGGCTCTGGTAGCGTTGTAACTAAAGATATTGCATCTAATTCTATAGCTGTAGGTAATCCTTGTAAAATAATAAGAGAAGTTACAGAGGAAGATAAGAAATACTACTTTAAAAACTTTAAAATTAAATAAATAGGATTCTCCTATAAAATAGATATTTACAAATAACACCGGCAAGATAGCGGTGTTATTTTTTGTACGTCCAATGTAATTTATATTGTATAAAGGGATGACAAATAAATAAGTTGAACTTTCAACTAAACTAAGATATACTAATTATTAGTTGAAAGTCCAACTAATAATTAGTCATAAGGAGGTATAATAATGAGAAAATTAGAATGTAAGGTATTGCGATTTGTAGGAACATTATCTAGGGCTATAAACTCTAAATCCGATTTAAAATATAAAAAATTTAATTTGCAAAAAGGTCAATATATGTTTCTAACTAGAGTTTGTGAGAATCCTGGAATTAATTTTGTTAATTTATCAAGTATGCTAAAAGTAGATAAAACTACAACTACAAAAGCAGTAAAAAAGCTTATTGATATTGGCTATTTCAATAAACAACAAGATGAAATTGATAGGAGAGAATATAAATTAACTCCTACTAAAAAGGCTTTAGAAATATATGAATTTATTATGGATGAAGAAATTAAACAGTTAAAAATATCCTTTAAAGGTTTTAGTGAACACGAAAAGCAAATGGCAACTGAATTAATAAAAAGAATGAGTGAAAATATAGAAAAATATTGGCTCGATATTCGATATAAAAAATAAATCATAAGGGAAGTATTATGAATAAAATATTAAATACTATTATAAGAATGACATTAGGACTTTTATTATGTGCATGTGGAACTGTAATGGCTCTTAATTCTAAATTGGGATTAAGTCCATGGGACGTATTACATCAAGGCTTAGCAAAGGTAATTGGTATAAATATTGGACAGGCTAGTATTATAGTAGGAGTAGTTGTAGTGATAATCACTAGTATACTAGGACTTAAGGTGGGGCTAGGAACTGTAGCTAATATGATAGTAATTGGGTGTTTTATAGATTTAATAATATACACTAAAATTATTCCAATTTGTAGTAGTTTAATTACAGGGATATTAATGATGATAGGAGGAATGTTTGTAAATGCCATAGGAAGTTATTTATATATAGGATGTGAGATGGGATGTGGTCCCAGAGATGGACTTATGATTGCATTAGTGAAGCTTACTGGTAAACCAATAAGCTTAATAAGGTTATGTATAGAAATGGGAGCCTTAATTTTGGGTTGGATATTAAGCGGATTTGTTGGAATTGGAACATTTATTACTGTATTTGGAGTCGGATATTGTGTTCAAATAATTTACAAAGTATTTAAGTTTGATGTAAATGCACTAAGACAAAGAAACTTAAAACAAGGTGTTATATTTATTAATGAGTGTTTAGCAAATCAAAATAATTCAAGGTGATATTTGGGAGTAATAGATTAACAAAGTAGAAATATGGTAACTAATACAGAAGTTTATATATAGGCAAAACAGGAGCTATTTGTAGCTATAAGGAGGAGTGAAATGAAATTTAGAAAAGCAGTTGAAACAGATACTAATGATATAATGAGTATTATCATGCAGGCACAAGCATACTTAAAAAAACATGGGGTTAACCAATGGCAGAATAACTATCCCAATGTTGAAATAATAAGTAATGATATTGATAATAAAAATGGTTATGTACTGTTAAAAGACGATAATATTGTTGCTACGGCAGCAGTTTCTTTTGATGGAGAAAAAACATATGACTCTATTTATGAGGGGCAATGGATTAGTGATAATGAATATGCAGTTATTCATAGAATCGCTATTGACAACAATTATAAAGGATTAGCATTAGCATCACAGATTATCAAAAATATAGAGCAGATTTGTTTGAATAAAGGTGTGTACAGTATAAAAATGGATACACATGAAGAAAACTTATCTATGCAAAAGCTGCTTAAGAAAAACAAATTTCAGTATTGTGGAATAATTTATTTAGAAGATGGAAATAAAAGAATAGCTTTTGAGAAAACACTATACTAAAAAAATAGTCACAAAATCATGAGTAATCTTAATTAATGGATCTTCATTAGAATTACTTATGGATATATTTAATCATTCGTCAAAATCACAGACGTTAAGATACATTGGGATTACTGAAGAACAAAAGAGGGAAGTTTATTTGAAATCTAACATTGGATAGAAAAATGTACCCCTATTTCAAGCTAATATACATTTTTGGCGGAATAGGCAGAAACACCCAATATAAAAAATACCTCCTGTTAAGTTTATCGTATCTTAACAAGGAGGTATTTTATATAAATAATTCTTTAGCTCTTATTGACATTTTTTTAAAAAGTATTCTATGTGATGTGAAACTATTTCTTTACAATAATCTGTAAGATCAAATTCACCATTTTTTTGAGACCAATTGTATATCGTCCCCCTTGAGATTAGAAGCAATTCATCACGAATTTGATTTGCTCGATAATCAGTTCTCAAAACACTCTCATCCTGTGCTTTTTGTATGAGTATCAACAAATTGCTTGAAAGTGCGCGATTATCTGAGAGAAAAAATTCACTACCATGTGTCAATTGAGCCTTGTAAATTTGAGTAATAGCATCTACACCAAGCATCTTAGCATATTTCGTTTGATAACCAATATACTCTATTATCTTATCAATTATGTTCTCGGCCTGCAAATGATTAACCACATATTCATCAAAATATTTATCACATTCAGAATAGCCTTCGATTATTATACCTTCCTTGCCCTTCAAATGGTGATAAAAAGCTCCCGTTGACACTTCTGATTTTTCACATATTTGTTTTATAGTAATTGCATCATAGCCTTGTTCTTTCATCAATTTCAAAGAAATATCCAGAATATGGTTTTTGGTACTGATTGCCTGCTTTTGCCTGTTTGTCATCTCTTCCATAATATAACCTCCGCAACTCAAGGGAGTAGATAAATAGCTACTAATTATTAAATATTCATTGCTACTTCAAATGCGTCCCAAATAGATTTCATAATGTTCTTAACTTCCCTAGAATCCCCAATATTATATGTTTCCTTTTTACTTTTGTCAAGTATGCTTTGTAGTGGATTATGAGGCTCGTACCCTGTTGCAGCTATTATTGTGTCTGCGTTTAATATACTTTCTCCATCTTTATTAGAAACTTTAACACCATTCGAATCTATTTTTTCAATCTTTGTGCTAGTCATTACTTTAATATTGTTGAATGGAAGTAAATCCTTCATCATATCCCAGTTCATAAATGGCATATTGTGAGGACCACCGCAAATAACCGGAAGCATTTCTATTATGCTAACATTTCTGCCCATTTTTGACAACCAAAGACCGGTTTCACAACCAACAAGACCTGCACCTATTATTACAATATCTTTACCAGCCAAGGATGGATCCATTAATACATCAGCTGCATTTAAGATCTTTCTATCTGTGTCAAATTTAGGGATAAACGCCTTAGAACCTGTTGCAATTACAATAACATCAGCATCAGTTTTCTCAATCATCGACTCATCAGCAGTTGTATTTAATTGAACGTTAACTCCTAATATATTCATTTGTCTTTGATACCATTTGCATAGAGATCGGTCATCGCTCTTGAAATCAGGTATTCCACCTGGTATTAAGGTTCCACCTAATTTACCGCTCTTTTCAAGCAATGTTACATGGTGGCATCTCAACTTGCAAACTCTTGCAGTCTCCATACCTGCAAGTCCACCACCAATTATTAAAACACTCTTTTTTTTCATCGCTGGTGTTAAGTGATATGATTTTTCACGACCACATTGAGGATTTACTGCACAAGATAATGGTAGCCCATGAGCAATTCTTCCCATACACCCATCATGACAAGATAGACATGGCCTAATATCTTCCCACTCATCCGCTTTTATCTTCATAGGTAGATATGGGTCAGCCAAAAGTGGACGTCCAAAGGAAACAATATCACAAGAATTAGTATCAAATGCGTCATTAATCACGTCAGGGTCATCCATTCTACCTGAAATAGTGACTGGAACATCCACAACTTGCTTAACTTGTCTACCGAATTCTCTGTACATTCCCTTTTCGTTAAAATACATTGGTGGGTGATTCCAATACCAAGAATCATAAGTTCCAGCATCAACATTTAGCATATCATAGCCCGCTTCTACTAATATTTTAGCCGCGTCCAATCCTTCTTCTGTATCCTTACCAACTTCATTAAATTTTTCTCCTGGTAATGCGCCTTGACGAAGTCCCTTCATCATACTCTTAACACTGAAACGTAGTGAAACTGGAAAATCTTCACCACATTGTGCCTTGATTCCCTTAACTATATCAGTTGAGATTTTCAAACGGCCTCTTAAGTCTCCACCATATTCATCAACTCTTTTGTTAAAGAAACCGATTGCAAATTGATCTAAAAGATATCCTTCGTGTACAGCATGGACCTCAACTCCATCAAAACCTGACTGTTTTGCCACTGCTGCTGATTTTATGAAGTTTTCTATTAAAACTTTTATATCTTCAGTAGTCATTGCTTCATGAGTTAATCTTGGGTCAAAGCGGTTTTCTGCCTTTGAAGGAGCAATTGGCTTTTTATAGAGTCCAGGCATTGCAGAACGTCCCAAACCACCTGTCAATTGTAAAAATATTTTTGCATTATAAGAATGAATTCTTTCATTCATTGGAGCTGTTGACATATTAAAGCATAGTGGATTATAAGTAGGGCAAGGAAGTCCTTGTTCTGGAATTTCATTGTAGTCTACTGCACAAATACCTGTAATTATCAAACCTGTACCACCTTTTGCACGTTCAACGTAGTATTCTTGTGCATTTTCATTAAATCCACCATTGGAATCTGAATAGGCAATTAACCCCATAGGTGCCATAGCAATTCTATTTTTCAAGGTTAATTTATTTATTTTAATAGGTTCAAATAATCTATCTACTTTACTCATATTATTTACTCTCCTTTTCAATTGTTGAATTTTATTTATCCCAGTTTTCTGGTACAGGCTTAGTGATATATTCAGTTCCTAAGAATATAGGGCAAGCACCACCAAATTTACCAACGACACCATCAATCATCTTAATTGAATGAGGAACACCTGCTGGAATATAAACAGCACCTGGAGTTTTAATTTCGTAATAGTCATCACCTAAAGTTACTGCGATAGTAGCTGCATTTTCTTCTCCTAAAATTAAATACATTTCATCGCCATAATGAATATGTGGAGTTGCCTTTCCCATAGCTCCACTTTTAGCAGCTTTAATTACATCTTCAGTAATTGGCATCAATGCTGGGCAAACCCAAGCTTTAGCTTCTTCAACAAGGCCTGAACTCATTTGGATTGGAAATCCTTTGTCACCTATAGAACCTTGATGATCTGGTAAGCTTTTTTTCCAGTGTATTTCATTTACAACGAGATGTTTAGTATCATTCAATTTAAAAGGTTTTTCTGGAACAGGATTAGTGATGTATTCAGTTCCTAAATAAACAGGACAAGCACCACCAAACTTACCAATTATACCATCAATCATCTTAATTGAATGAGGAATGCCTGCTGGAATATAAACAGCACCTGGAGTTTTAATTTCGTAGTAGTCATCACCTAAAGTTACTGCGATAGTAGCTGCATTTTCTTCTCCTAAAATTAAATACATTTCATCGCCATAATGAATATGTGGATTTGCCTTTCCTATAGATCCACTTTTAGCAGCTTTAATTAGATCTTCAGTAATTGGCATCAATGCTGGGCAAACCCAAGCTTTAGCTTCTGGAACAATGCTAGAACTCATAATCACAGGAAAACCCTTACCTCCTATAGAACCCTCGTGATCTGGAAGACTCTCTTGCCAGCAAATTTCATTAACTACCAAATGTTCAAATTTCCTTTCCATAATAATTGCCCCCTTCTAATTGTATTGACAATATACCTCGTAGAGAATATTTACATAACATATTCACCGAATGTGTTATGTAAATATATTCTATAACAATGATAAAAAAATGTCAATAATATAATTAATAACCATAAAATTACAATTAAATTTACACTGCAAATTTAATTTTAGCCTATGGACTCAGAAAACTTGCCAGGTTCAAAAAAAACCTCAGTAGGGGTTGTGAGCCCTAACCCCCGTAATTCTTAATGCAAATAAGGTCATAAAACTCGAGATAAATCGCCTTCCCCAGTGTATTTTTTATTAGAAGAATTTGCTAACATAGGAAGAATACCGGAAATGCTTGAAATGTTGGGAACTATGAGAGGTCTAAGAGTTTATCCAATGGCAATATTGCAAAGTTTAGCACAATTAAAAAACATGTATGGAAATGATAGAACTAAAACTTTTATTGCGCAGTTTGATACTATAGCTGTTTTAGGAGTTAATGATTTAACTTCTGCAGAATATGTTTCAAAGTTACTAGGGACAAAAACAATCACGACAGAAAGTTCAAGTAAAAATCAGGGTCAAAAAACTATAAGCAAGAGTTACTAATCAAGACTATTGATTTTTGCAAACGAAGTAAGAGTGAGTAAACCAGATGAAGTATTAATAATACCTAGAGGATATCACCCTTGTAAAGTCTATAAAGCACAATATAAAAACTGGAAACAAAAAGAACTCATACGTCCAATATGTATTTACTAAAACATCTATATAAAGGAGACAGAAAAATGAAAAAATTAGTAGGGATCGGGTTATCCGCAGCAATTTTATTAGGAACAGTACCATTATCAGGTTGTTCTTTATTAGGAAAGAAGGCAAATGGTATCATTGCTTACGGAAGTGAACAACAAGTTAATAAAGTAATCGATGAAAACAAATCTGATATAAAAGAAAAAAACACATACAAAATGAAACTTGCAACATTTGTATATGTTAATCTAAAACTACCCCACAATTCTAATTGAAATATCCCCCACCTTACAGTAAACTTTCTTATGAGAGGCATCATAAGAGGGGGAAATGGAGATGATTAAATTGAGTGAAAAACAACACATCATAATATCGGCACATCTAAACGGAAAGTCTCAAAGGTCCATAGCTAGAGAGACTGGAATTGATAGAAAAACCATTAGTAAATATGTTAAAGAATACGAAGTGGCAAGACAAGAAATTTTGAATTTTAATGGAGGAATTGATGATATAAGAGAACTTCAGGACAGTATTGTTGAGAAACCTAAATACAATTGCATAAATAGAAAAAAGAAAAAATTAACCGATGAAATTATAAATAAGATAAAGGGGTATATTGAAGAAAACCAGCAAAAACGGCATGCCGGGAGGCATAAGCAGCAAAAAAAGAAAATTGATATATATGAAGCGTTAAAAGAAGACGATTACGATATAAGTTATCCAACTGTGAGTAACTATATAAATAAATTACTTGAGAATGGAGCCGAGGCATTTATAAAATCAGAATATGAGCTTGGGGATATTTGTGAATTTGATTGGGGGGAAGTAAAGTTAACTATTAATGCTGTGGATAGAACATTTCAAATGGCTGTATTTACATCTGCAAAAGGGAATTATAGATATGCACAGTTATTTGCTAAACAAAATTCAGAGTGTTTTCAAGAAGCTCATGCTTTGTTTTTTGAACATATAGGACAAGTATATAGAACAATCGTTTATGATAACATGAGAGTTGCAGTTAAAAAATTTGTAGGACCTACTGAGAAAGAACCTACGGATGCATTGCTTAAAATGTCCATGTATTATGGCTTTGATTTTAGGTTTTGCAATACTCGAGCTGGAAATGAAAAAGGTCATGTCGAGCGAAGTGTAGAGGTAGTACGACGTAAGTCTTTTTGTAAAAATGATAGTTTTAAATCATTAGAAGAAGCTAATAAATATCTGATGGAAACATGCGATAAATTGAATAGCCAACCACATAAAATAAAAAATATGAAGACTGCAAAAGAAATTCTTAATGAGGAAAGACAACATATGGGGCCTTATATTGCAAAACTTGACACTGCTAGGATAGAAGAACCTAGAGTGGATAAATATTCGACATTCTCAGTGAATACCTGTCGGTATTCTGTACCTGATATATATGTTGGAAAAAGAATATTCATAAAAATATATTCCAATGACATTGTTTGCTTTAGTGAGGGTAAAAAAATAGCTTCCCATGAAAGGAAGTTAGGATTTTATGAATGGTCTATTAAGCTTGAACATTATCTTAATACCTTTAAAAGAAAGCCAGGATCATTAGCTTCAAGCACTGCAATGCTACAAGCAGACCCTAGGATTCAAAACATCTATGATACCTATTATAACAAAAAAGAGAAAGATTTTATAGAATTACTTTTATTTATAGGTAAAAGTAATATCTCTAAGGTCCTAAATGCAATAAATTTATTAAATAAAATAAATCCTACGGATATAACAACCGAAAAAATAAAGTCTATTTGTAATAGAGATTATACTAATTTTATCGAAAATAATGTTATCCAACTAAATTCAACTGTTGAATTTGAACCTAACGGTTTACTAGATGTGTATAAATCTTTAATACCAATATCAACGGAAGATTTTAATAATGAGGTGGCTATAATATGATAAATAAGAAGAAATTATATAAAGATATTGAAGAATTAGCAATAGATCTTAAACTTGCAGGTATAAAAAACAACTTTGAGGTGGGTGCGAAAGATGCTTGCATTAATGACATAAGCTATGAAGAATTTCTTTACAAATTATTGGAAAAAGAATCTGTTTTAAGAAGTGAAAGTAGTAAACAAAATAGAATTAGAATAGCAAAGTTTCCTTATAAAAAATATATCGAAGATCTTGTAGTTGAAGATTTACCAGTTGATGCTAAAAAGAAATTAAAGACGTTAAGTTCACTTGAATTTATTAGTACAGGACAAAATGTAATTTTAGCTGGAAATCCTGGGACAGGCAAGACCCACATGAGTATTGGCCTTGGAATAAAAGCTTGTTTAGCTGGCTATAAAGTTCTTTTTATTACGGTATCATCGCTTATCACCCAATTAAAAGAAAGTCGTTCTCAGAAAGTATTAAGAGCATTTGAAAATAAATTTGATAAATATGATTTAATTATTGCTGATGAATTGGGATATATTTCTTATGATAAAGAAGGTTCAGAACTTTTATTTAGTCACTTATCATTAAGAGCAGGTAGAAAATCAACTATAGTAACCACAAATTTATCCTTTGAAAGGTGGAATGAGATATTTAAAGACCCTATTATGACCGCTGCAATGATCGATAGACTTACGCATAAGGCATATATAGTAAATATGAATGGTAACTCCTACAGATTAAAGGAAACTAAAGAATGGCTCGCAAAACAATAATAAAATTTCCCTTCACTATATAATTAATTTGGAGGGAATATTATTTTTTTTACAATTTTTGGTGGAGGAGTTTTGGGTTAGAATATGGGGGAGTTTTCACTTGACAAATACAACATTAGAAGGTAAGAAAGTACTTGTAATGGATAAAAAGACTGGTGAAGAACTAGTAAAGAAAGAATTATTAAGGAGAATTGTAAACAAAGATGACACAAAAGCAATTGATAAATTACCAGCTTTAACAGCTGAGCAAGGCGCATTATTGGCGAAAGAAGAAGTAAAAGACACGACAATTGATGGAACTAAATTGAAATATGAAGGTAATACAGTCATCGGTAACAGCCGTGCCTATGCAGATATGTTTGCAATTGTTGACGATGCTGCATACGAAAATGTGAAGGGCGAAGAAACTGAAAGTAATTACAAAGTAACAACATTTATCAACTATACTAACATTTTTTCATAATTAAATAATTCAATTATTTTGCTTAAAGGAAGAGAATACACAAAATAATTTACACCCTCCTGAAACCGCTCAAATGGTAATAATTAAATAGTAAATTATAAATAGGAAAAAGCTTTGTAAAAGTTACAAAGCTTTTCTTCATTCATGGAAAGTATGGTATAGTTACTGCGTCCGTACTTAATATTAGGACGATGGCGAATGCAAATTCGGGTAAACTGGGGACTCAGAAAAAAATGAAAAAGTCAAAATTGATTAAGGTAGGTAATTAATATATTATATTTTATGGTAATCGTGGTGGATTTGTTGGCGTAGATTATATTAAATTAGTTTAATGACCATAGCAAAAATATTCCACTAAAGAATTAATTTAGTGGAATATTTTTGTGAATAATAAAGAAGAATAAATTGAAAGGTGAGAAATTGACCGTTATTATTAAGGTGAATTAAGTGTTTGCATTTCACCTGGGTATTTGGTGAAATATTATTAATAAGCATGGACGGGGGGATTACATATAAAAAAAGGGGCGAATTAATAGCAGTAAGACCTGAGAAGGTTATAGAAGCTAGGTTTACTTTAACCTCGCGTCAAAATGATATTTTAGGTATACTATTTACTCAAATTGAAGATGATCATAATGTAGAATATTGTATTGATATTAATAGATATAAAATGCTATATAATATTAAAGATAAAAACAATATTTACGGTGATTTAAAGAAATCAGTAAAAATTTTTGAGGAAAAAGGGTTTCTGATAGTAGGGTCAGCGCCAACATTTCACGTTATCTAAACTAAGAGAGCAAGAAACGAGTAATCTGAACCTACTGCACATTGTATACATATAATCTTCGTAACCGCCATTTGCGCCCCAAAAATAGTGCTCTTAATTATAATTTTAATCAAGGTTAAACTATAAGTGCTATCTCTTTTTCTAGTATAGTTAAGTCGGAAATGTTGGCGCTATCCCGAATTGACCTGACATTACTAAAGTTGTAACACTGAGTACTAATAAAATAGTATAATAAAATTAGGAGAGTGGTGTTACAAATGGCAAAGAAAATATATGATCAAGTATTTAAAGAAAAACTGGTAAAATTAAATATAGAAAATAGTAGAACAATTCCAAGTCTAATTAAAGAGTATGGTGTATCTAGATCAACCCTTAATGTGTGGATTAAAAGCTATTGTGAAGAATGCAAAGAATCAGAAGAAAAAATATCTCCTAGTGTTTATGAGGAAAATAAACTATTAAAAAAGCGAACTACTGAATTAGAAAAGGAAAATGCTTTCTTAAAAAAAGCTGCGGCATTCTTCGCCAAGGAAATAGACAATTAATCTACCAGTTTATATTTGCCAACAATAAAGAGTTTGGCATCAGATGGTTATTACGTCGCTTTGAGCTATCACCTAATGCATATTATAATTATTTAAAATTCAGAAAAAATATCTATAATGAACAAAAGAAATTAGTTTTAAAACATATACAGAAAATTTTCCACAGTGAAAATGGAAAAATGAGATTTAGAATGGTAAAACGCTCATTAGAAAAACAAGGATCTAATTTGAGCTTATTAACTGTGCATAAAATATGAAAGAATTAAATATTAAGTCGGTTTCATTTAGGAAAAGACCTAATTATGTAAAAGGAACCTCACATAAAGTATTATCAAATATCCTAAATAGAGATTTTACAGATGTAGCTAAAAATTTAAAATGGTGTACAGATTTCACCTATATATATCTTTCAAGTGGTAGGATAATGTACAATTGTTCTATTTTAGATCTATATGATAGAAGTATTGTAGCAACTAAAATATCTAATAATATAACCGCTGAACTAGCTATTGATACACTTAGTGAAGCTATATCTAATCATAAGCCCCCTACGGGATTAATAATTCATAGTGATCAGGGATCGCAATATACCTCAAAGGCATTCACTTCCTTTTGCGAGGATAAAAAAATGCAGCAGTCTATGAGCAAAGCAGGTTGTCCATATGGTAACGCTCCTATGGAGTGTTTCTTTGGAAAACTCAAGAATGAACATATTAAGCATTACAGTATTAAAGATGCTCTACATTTAGAAGAACTAATAAATGATTATATTTTTAGAGATTATCACCATAAACGGCCTCATAGTTCTCTGGGAGGATTAACCCCTTTTGAGAAAAGATATTCTAAGTAATTATTTACACACAAGTGTTACAATTTTACTTGACCAGGTCAAATATAACTTATTGTATTTTAAGACAAGGCAAACTTTAAAAAATAAGCTGCTTGTGTAAAGCAGCTTATTCATATCTATATCAATCATTCATAAATATAATAGGTTTTATTTATGAATACATTTATTACTTGTCAAATTTTTTTAAATGGTTAATCACATTCATTGCATTCGCGTCTTTTACATTCATCGCAGTCATGTCTTTTACATTCATTGCATTCGCGTCTTTTACATTCATCGCATTCATGTCTTTTACATTCATTACAATCGTGTCTTTTACATTCATTACAATCGTGTCTTTTACATTCATCGCATTCATGTCTTTTACACTCATTACAATCGTGTCTTTTACATTCATCGCATTCATGTCTTTTACATTCATTACAATCGTGTCTTTTACATTCATCGCATTCATGTCTTTTACATTCATCGCAGTCATGTCTTTTACATTCATTGCATTCGCGTCTTTTACATTCATCGCAGTCATGTCTTTTACACTCATTGCATTCGCGTCTATTACATTCATTACAATCGTGTCTTTTACATTCATCGCATTCATGTCTTTTACACTCATTACAATCGTGTCTTTTACATTCATTGCATTCGCGTCTATTACATTCATTGCATTCATGTCTTTTACATTCATTACAATCGTGTATGAGGGACTTTTTACGTTGTTGTTTATCATATTCGCTCATATCAGCGTGCCAATAACTATACATAGTTTTACCTCCTAGCAGTATCAGTTTTTCTAACTGCTACTCTATGTTATTCAAATAAAAATATACTGTGATTAATTATCTAGTATTAAAATTGAAAATAATAAACAATTGGAACATTTAGAATGCAATTTAAAAGATAAAAATTTATTTTCGAGTCCGGCATAGGAGCCAATAATTTTATGTATACTGAGTAAATAAGTTAACAGAAAGTGTTTCACAAGCTTGGGCAAAAAGAGAGGGGAAGAAATATTTCTTAATAAATGAAAAATACTCTTCATTAATGTATATGTTGGAATGTCCCGATGTACAAGTTAGCCTTACGAAAGGGCCTGATGGATATTTTCGCTTAAACAAAATTATAGATAATAATTCAGCTGTTGCTATATTAGATGGTCCAGATGTATTATCACGTGACCTATTGGACTACACATTTTATAAAAAGGATGAGGTTGAATACCTAAGGGCAGGTGGTGCTACTTATGTATCAGAAGATGCAATTGAAACTTTTCCAACAAAGAATAAATTCAAATTTACAATTAAGAAAGACGGATATGCTAGCTGGTATAAAATAGATAAGGAATCAGCTGGTAAGGAAATTACTGTAGATATACCGAAGAATACAGCCTTTGTAGTTTATGATAGCAATGGAGTTTTAGTGAATGATTCTCTAATTACAGGTATTAAAAAGGTTACATTGTCTAAAAATGGAACAATCGTATTTTTAGGTAATGCACAATCAAAGTTTACGATTCAATATAAGGAATCTTCAAAGCAATAATAAGCAGACTTCAATGGCATAATCCTTACATAGCGCAACTATGTAAGGGTTATAGCGCTTGGTCCGGTACAAAATATCCTGCGGGTCGATACATTTTGAGCAAAGAATGATTTTGTTTAATTTAAAAGCGGCTTTCAAAATTTTTAATGTATATATTATAGTGCCCACAATCCTCCTTGGGGTATAGAAACGATTACTATTAACGTTAGAAAAAGCAAAAGCTACCATGGTTCAAACCAACAGGAATAAAGCGAAAAGCAGTAATTCCAAAGGGAGGTAACAGATGAGAAATACTTCACTAATAATGAAGTCCACATTACCCAACAATGTCATATGGAAATAAATTAATTTTATTCATGTTTACAGATATGTAGAAAAAATGGAACAACGAATATATTAATATTTTTGCATATCATTTAGAATTAGAGGTATTGCAAGAAAAATGTAGAATAAGTATGAATGCAGTATATTTATAGTAATTATTTGTAGAATAATTTTATTTTTGGAGGTATGCGTAAAATATGAAGGATTTTTTAATTATGGGTTTTCTAGTTTTAATTGGAGGAATTATCTTACTTTCAATAACTATTATGTTTATTACAAGGAAAATAAAAATAATAAATCCTAAAATAATATATATTATTCTAGGATTATTTCCTATTATTTTGTTAGTCATTCCTACTGCATTAGTTTCACCATATAAAGGCTATTCTATTGAAAATTTATCACTTTCAATTCCAAGATGTATATATTCTTTGGAGATACTATTAACTGTAATAGTAATTTTAGGTATAGTTAATATGTTCCCAGGGTCTACATTTGTCAGTAAAGATATAAATTACAGTGCTAAGAAAATTGGCTCAGGAGTAAGACTTTTACAGTATTCTATTTTTGGTAACATACTTTATATAATACCAACATTAATATTCATAATATATGCAATTAATTTGATAATTAACACTCCAAATTATGGAAAAGACGCTTTAGGTACCTTCTCTTGGTTTTTCATATGGGGTGTATTGCTTTTTCCAGCAGCTGCACAGCTTTATGTTATTCTAGCAATTTGTATAATTTCTATATTAACTTTAGCAGTTATATTCTTTATAACATCTGTAAATGGAACTATTCGAGTAACTTCAGTAGCAGTAGCAAATAAAAAAATTCGTATATTATACACTATTTCTATGGGATTACCTGTAATCAATGTTATTAGCATGCTTTTCCTATGTTATATTGCAAAGAACAAATTAAAGATTGAATCTATTTATTTTTAAGTTTATTTTTGTTGAAAATCTATGGATAATAAGGGGCTATAGGTACGGCGCCTCTGAATCTTTGTAAAACGGGTGGACAAAAAAGTGGATATAAAATCAAACCAACTAATTAAGAGATCAATTATTAGTACTTACCAATCGTATCTGACTTTTATTTTTACCATAATAACAATTTCCTTGCTCTAAAGAGGTTGTTATTATAATACTTTATGTGTTAACTAATGTTCATTTCTGATAGCATCCAATGCCTTTTTTTCGTATACAACGATTCTTTTAAGACCATTTTCTGATTCTCCACGGTTTAGCTGTGCTAAAATACGCCTACGATAATCTTTGTCATCCAAAAATGATAGTTTATGAGTGGTCTTAAAAATTAGTCCAAATTCTCCAATTGCATGACCCAGTATGGTTGGATGTCCACCTCTTAGTAACATTTTGATAGGGGTTCTAATGTTGGTAGCTCTAAGGAAGAGGTTCTTAGAGAAAAACTTGCATGGTTATTCCAGGAAACATTTGGTGAGGTGATAGTGTACTGGCGTTTGTTGTAAATAATAGTGTTAAGAAAATCTTAGAAAAGAGTTTTATTATTACTATCACAACTGCTTATGGCCTGTATTTTTAATTTATTTATCTACCGCACTAGATTACTTTACTTGTAAAAAATACGGTAATCCTCAGCAAGATTAATCTAATCATATATTTACAAATAAAGGTAGTCATACTGCCGTTTCGGTTCCGTTGCTATAAATGCCCCCATATTTGATATAAAATCATTCCATATAATGAGATGTTATATTTAACAGACTTTCTCGTATCCATTTCTTAATATACCTAATAGCTTGGCATTACTGAGTCCAGTTTCCGTAAGTTCCCCTACAACATTCTCTACCATCTTTAAACCTTGTAAAGCATAAGGATGTAAATTAAATTGGCTAAAAAGATTATGTATTTAATATAGCAATAATTATAAAAATCAATAGAAAAACATTAACAATAGTAGAAATACACATGGTAATTAATCTTTTCTTAACGGAAAGCATGGTATAAGAATAGAAAACTTTGTTGTTGTGGAGGAAATTGAAAACATATTGTTTCATTATAAAGTGGCCAAACTAAGCTAATGCTAAAAAACCTTTATGGATATGAACACTAAGTAGTGGGTAAAATATTTATGCATATAAAAATAGATTAGGCTAGAATACTGACTTGATATTTTTTTAAATGATATTTAAAGTAATGAATAGGAGAGGTGATTACAACGGGAAAAATAAAAGCTTTTTATACAATGCCACATCCACCTATAATAATTCCAGAAGTGGGACGTGGAGAGGAAAAAAAGATAAAAAACACATACGATGCTTGCGTGCGCATTGGAGGCGAAATATCAGAGTTAAAACCAGAAGTAATAATAGTAGTGACACCACATGGAACTATGTTTTCAGATGCCATAGCTCTTTCTTTTGAAAGTTCTATTTCAGGAAATTTAAAGCAATTTGGGGCGTCAAAAGTTTCTATGAATTTTGAAATAGACATGGATTTGACAGGGAAAATTATGGCTAAGGCACGCAGTAATAATATACCGACGGTAGAAGTAAGCACAAGTTTTCTTAAAAAATACGATAGAGAATATGAATTAGATCACGGCAGCATAGTTCCACTGTACTTTGTTGTTGATAGGTATAATTCTTTTAAGCTTGTTCATATTACCTATGGGGGGCTTAGTCCTATACAGTTATATAAATTTGGTAAACTCATTAAAGAGGCAATAGAGGAGAGCAATGAAAATGCTGTATTTATTGGAAGTGGTGATCTTTCACATCATCTTAAAGATGAAGGACCTTATGATTATAATCCCTATGGAGAAGTGTTTGATGCCGAAATAATAAGTCTATTAACAAAGGGTGATGTAGCAGGAGTATTTAATATAAATCCAGAAATGGTTGAAAATGCTGGAGAATGTGGCTTAAGGTCTTATTATATAATGCTTGGAGCAATGGAAGGTAATGAAATAAAGGGAGAACTCCTTTCCTATGAAGGCACCTTCGGAGTGGGTTATGCGGTAATGAAATTTGACCTTAAAAACAGTGATAGAGATACATTATCAGAAATTACTAATGAAAAAAGAAAAAAATATGAGGAAAGAGTAAATAACGAAGATGTTTATGTTAGGCTTGCCAGAGAAAGTCTTACTCATTATCTAATAGAGGGTAATTTCATGGATCAACCAAACTATGTAACAGAGGAAATGATAAATAATAAAAGAGGGGTATTTGTTTCTCTTAAAAAATTTGGGCAGTTAAGGGGCTGCATAGGTACAATTTTTCCTGTAACAGAAAGTGTAGCAAGTGAAATAATGCGAAATGCCATTGAAGCAGGAGAAGGGGACCCAAGGTTTAGTCACGTATCGGAGGGAGAACTTGAGGATATTCTGTTTTCCGTAGATGTTTTAACGGAGCCTATAGCAGCTATAAAAGAACAATTAGATCCTAAAAAATATGGAGTTATTGTGAGAAGTGGTAGAAAGAGTGGACTACTATTACCAGATCTTGCTGGTGTTAATACCATAGAGGAGCAAATAAGTATAGTATTAAATAAAGCATCAATTTCCCCAAATGAAAAATATTCTATAGAAAAGTTTGAGGTTATAAGGCATAAATAGGAGTGGTAATTATGGAAAAAGAAGCTTTGTTTTATGAAAAACAAGGAGAGGTAGTTAAATGCAAACTTTGCCCTCATAATTGCCATATTCCATCAGGCGCTCATGGCATATGTAATGTACGGGTAAATAGCAAGGGAAAACTTTATACGATAAATTATGGAGAAATAACTTCTATGGCTCAAGATCCCATAGAAAAAAAACCACTATATCATTTTAAGCCAGGAAGCAATATACTTTCTGTAGGAAGCTTTGGTTGCAATTTTAGCTGTGGGTTTTGCCAAAATTACTCCATATCCCAAGGGAGAGCAAAGAGCGAATATGTACCACCAGAAAAATTAGTGGAAATATGCAAAAGTCTGGAAGGTAATATTGGGATAGCATTTACATATAATGAACCTTCTATTTGGTATGAATATGTATACAACTCATCAAAACTATTAAAAGAAACGGTAAAAGATATAAATATAGTGGTGGTTACGAATGGCTATATTAAAGAAGAACCTCTAAAGATACTTCTTCCATATGTGGATGCTATGAATATTGATTTAAAAGCGTTAAACAACAAGTATTATAAGGATATATGCGGAGGCAGTGTGACACCTGTTATGGATACTATTAAAATAGCATCAAAACAGTGTCATGTAGAGGTAACTACTCTACTCGTAAATGGAGAAAATGATTCTGCAGAAGAAATTGAGGGAATTGCAGGATTTATTGCCTCATTAAATAAAGATATTCCACTTCATTTATCAAGATATTTTCCAAACTATAAGATGGATAATCCTGCTACAAAAGTTGAGGTAATGTATAAAGATAGGCGAATAGCAAAAAAATATCTTAACTACGTATATTTAGGTAATGTAGCAGGCACAGATAACTCGACTTACTGCCCAAAGTGCAGTTACAAGCTTATTGCAAGAGAGGGATACCAGCTTCATGTTAATACTAGTGATGATATCTGTCCAAAGTGTGGTTATAAAATAAATATTATACTTTAAATTAACAATAATCTCCAAAGCTAAATTTATTTTGCATAAATATAGTTTGGAGGTTTTATTTTAAGAGATTTAATAGATGTTGAGGTACCCGACCACCTACATTCAAACTAATAAAAAAGCCACAGTAAAAAATATACTGTGGCTTTTTTGATTCAATATAACATCTTGGTTTTTTCACACCAATATACTTAACTTCCCCTATTTATACAATTCTTTAACTGCTTCTCTTGTTTCAATTAAGATTTCTTCTACTTCTTTTATATTATTTCTAACCATGCCTATAAATAACATATCTATTATTGCTAGCTGTGATATTCTCGAGCTAATTGCACCTTCCCTTAAAGATTTTTCTACTGCTGGCACACGTAATACTACATCTGAGATATCAGCTATCTTATTATTTACACTAGCCTTTGTTATTGCTATTACTGGAACCTTTCTCTTTTTTGCATTTTCTACACATTTAATAACTTCTCTTGTTTCCCCTGAGTAGGATATTGCTATTGCTACATCACCTGGCTCCATTAGTATAGATGAGGTTATTTGCAAATGTGTATCTGTATGTGATATACATCTCTTATTTATCCTGCTTAACTTATAATAAAGATCTTGACCTACTAAAGCTGATACTCCTACACTAAATACATATATATTTTTAGCATTTATAAGTAATTCTATTGCATTATCTAGTTCTTCTTCCTTTAAAAATCTAACTGTCTGTTCCATGATAGAATCTACTGAATTTTTTATTACATGAATTATATTCTTTGTTCCTAAATCTTTATCCAAGTATTGAAACCCTATATCTTGATCCATTTTATCTAAATTTATAGATAACTTAAGCTTCATTTCATTTAAGCTATTAAAACCTATTTTTTTAGCAAACCTAACCACTGTTGGAGCTGATGTTTTAGTAGTATAGGCTATATCCTTAGCTGACATTGATATAATACTTTTCTTAGTTTCTAATAAATAATTTGCTATTAATTTTTCACTATCTGTAAAACTATCGTAATTTTGCCTTATATATTGTAATACATTCATAATATCACACCCTATTTACATTTGATGTTAGCTCTATTTATTTACTATATTAAAGTAAAATTTTTTACCACCATTTATATATTTTAATAGATAAATATGATTTTGTAAAACAGAAGCTACAACATTTGTCCTATAATCACTCTTTTGACTTGTTTTTAATATTTGTAATTCTCCCATATACCTCATGTAATTTTCGTTATCTATAATAATATCTCCATAATTTTTATCCACTGTATTTAAGGCCTTTATTTTATTTCCATTAAGAACTAATCTACTTTCACTAGCTCTTATAGCATCTCTAGCCTCATCTTCTCTTTGGGTGTAAGTTTCAGTAAGTAATCCTAGGGTTACAGTATCATATTCTTTTAATTCTATAAAAAGCTCTACTGCATCTGGATTTAATCCAGATAGATCTTCTAGTTCTTTTTTGCTTGGAAGTGAATCACCTATAAATACAGATTTATTTCCTAATGCAAACAAATGATTCGCAGCCTCTCTTACTTCTATACCTCTATGATCTTCTAAACTTGGTAGGCCATCATATAATGGGCCTCTTTTTCTATTATTTGATTGTACAAAAGCAGAAGATTCTATTCCTCTTTTACTTAAAATAGAATTTTTTTCTTTCATACATTCTTCTGAAATACCTGTACCCACTCTTGGATAAAAATTATGTAATGCATCAACATTTTTATAATTAGGGGAATATCTATCTAGGTTTTCAAAAAACTTTTTAGTTATTGTTGATGCATTTAGTTGTATTTTAATTCCATAAGTGTTTTTGCTCATTTTAGATACTTCTTCTTCTGTATATCCAAAATCTATTCTTATAGTCTTAACCCCTATATCAAATAGTCCCTTCAAATCCATATCATTTAAGTCTAAAAACTTAAATGTGTTAGGAGAAATATCGCTTATTATATCCATATTATATTTTTTAGCCAATTTGAAAAATTCTTGTGCCTCAGTCTTTAAGATACTATAATTTGCCTCTGGTATATGAAATGAGGTAAATATTCTAGTAAATCCAAGTTTATGGGCCTCATTTAATAACTTTATATTTTCTTCCTTTGTATTGTCTAGTCCAAAATAAATAGAAAAACCATAACTCATAAAAATCCCTCCTCAAATCATAGATTGTTATTCTACTGGATCTTCAAAACCTAACATGTTAGTAAAGAAATATCCACCTATATATGATACCAATACACCTAATAAGAATACTGGCATTTTTCCATTTGCAATTAATAATGCGAGTGGTAATCCTGATACACCTAATGCAACTGCTCCTACCTTAAATATTGCCATAACTGCTCCACCTAGTGCTGCTCCAAAACAAGCTCCAACAAATGGCTTTCCAAGTGGTAATGTTACTCCATATATTAATGGCTCTCCTATTCCTAAAAATCCTGGTATTAATCCATTTTTAGCTACTTTCCTTAATCTTTCATTTTTTGTTTTTCTAAGTACTGCTATAGTAGCTCCTACCTGCGCCATTCCAGCTGTAGCTAATATAGGAAGTAATACTGTAAATCCAACATTAGCTATTAAATCTGCATGTATTGGAGTTAATGCTTGGTGCATTCCTGTCATAACGAGTGGTAAGAATAACCCTCCTGATACTGATCCTGATATAACTGATATTATCATATTATCGGATGCAATAGTTTGAGCTACAACTATTCCTATACTATCTGAAACAAATCCCCCAATTGGTTGAAGTATAAATATTGCTACTAAAACCGAAAGTGTAAGTGTAACGAGTGGTGTAACGAATAAATCCAACACATCTGGTACAAACTTCCTGCAAACCTTTTCAATGTAACAAGCTAAACTTACTACTAATATTACTGAAATAATCCCCCCACGTCCTGGAGTTAATGCTGTTCCAAAAAGAGTTATCTTTGCAAGTGCTGCTGATGATAGAATACCACCTAATACTCCACCCATCATTGGCATTTGTGAACCGAATTCTTTAGCTGCATTTACACCAACTAAAATTGATAATATAGAGAATACGCCATTACCTATAAGCCCTATTATTTGAGCTGCTGTTGTGGTTTTATATACATCACCCAAATATACTCCTGCTATATTATTAACTGCAAGTACAAGCCCAGAAGCTACGAATAGTGGTATTAAGGGAATAAATATATTCCCTAGTTTTTTAAGTATGTTTTTAAACTTAGTGTTATTCTTTTCTTTTAATTTATTTTTAGTTTCTGCTACTGCATCTTCACCTATAACTGGATTTCCCCCAAGTATTTTTGTTACTTCTTCAGTTACCTTATTTACCTTTCCTGGGCCATAAATAACTTGTAACTGTCCCTCTGACTCAACCACTCCAAGGGCTCCTTCAGATTTTTTTATTTTATCTATTTTAGCTTTTGAAAGATCGTTAAGTTCTAATCTGCATCGCGTCATACAGTTTGTAACAGATTTTATATTACTTTTCCCTCCAACTAGCTCCACTAAGTTTTTAGCAATATCTTTATTTACCATAATATTTCCTCCCTATTTTAGATATTATTTAGTGCTTTTGCTATATATCCTTTATTTTCATCTAATATGATTTTTGCTTCCTCTTTATTAAGCTTTGATAATATCATGAATATTGAAAGCTTAACATCAAAATCTGTTTTATTTAATATTTCTGATGCTTCTTCAATAGCTACTCCCGTTGCTTCACAAATTATTAACTTAGCTCTCTCAACTAGTTTTTCATTTGTTGATTTTACATCTACCATAAGGTTGCCATATACTTTACCTAGCTTTATCATAACCCCTGTTGATAACATATTTAGTACTAGTTTCTGAGCTGTTCCTGATTTTAATCTTGTTGATCCTGTCACAACTTCTGCTCCAACTACTGGTTCTATTGATATTTTCGATGTTTTTGAAACTTGTGAATTAGCATTACAAGTAACTGAAATGGTTAATGCTCCTATTTCATTTGCATACTCTAGTCCTCCTATAACATATGGAGTTCTACCTGATGCTGCAAGTCCTACTATTGTATCATTCGCTGTTATATTTTTATTTTTCAAATCTTTTACTGCGAGTTCCTTAGAATCCTCAGCGCCTTCCTTTGCACTAAACATAGCTTGTTTACCACCTGCTATAATCCCTTGTACTAGTTCTTCAGAAATTCCATATGTAGGTGGACATTCTGATGCATCTAAAATTCCAAGTCTTCCGGAAGTTCCTGCACCTATATAAATTAATCTCCCACCTTTATACATTCTTAAAGTTATACAATCTATGGCTTCTACTATTTTAGGAAGTTCCTTTTCCACGGCTTCTGCTACCTTTTTATCTTCATTATTTATTATTTTCACCATTTCTAAGGTTGAAATTTTATCTATGTCCATGGTATTTTCATTTCTACTTTCTGTTGTTAGTTTTTTTAAGTTTAATATATCCATATTTCCTCCTTTATTGCTGATCATTTTTCTTTTGTGTACGGTTTCATCTTATGAGATTATATTAGCATAACTGAAATTGCATTTCAAGTATTTTTTAAAAAAAAGTTATTTCATTTCATTCATGTTTTGTGAATATATTCCTTATCCTTCTTGCTTTCATTAATAATAACGTAATCAGTGATAAACCTAAGTATTTTCAAAAAATATAATGCATAAAACTTGAAAATTATGCTACAATTAGAATAAGAATGTATAAAATATTCATATGATAGCATAGATTGGAAATATGAGCTTAATTGTATATAATGAATATAACAGAGAAATAAAGCTCAATTTTATCTAACATAGCATAATTCATAAAAAATAATTGAAATTTACGGAGGATATAACATATGAGAATAGCTGACGCTATAATAAAGACACTTTCACTTAATGAAGTGAATTACGTATTTGGAATACCATCTGCAACATTTGCGGGTATACTTGATGCTTTAAATGACAGTGATATAGAATTTATAATAACAAAGAATGAAGCAGGGGCTACTTACTGCGCTACAAAATATTCTGATTTATCAAATAAATTAGGGGTATGTATGTTGGCAGGTGGTGTAGGTGTAAACAATGCCATCAATGGAATTGCAGACGCGCAAAGAAATAAACTTCCTATGCTTGTTATAAATGGGGATATAAAAAGGTCTTTCATGGGCAAAGGTGCTTTGCAAGAATTTGATAATATAAAATTGCTTAGTAGCTTAACAAAATACTCGAAAAATATTCTAAATGAAGATGAAGTTATTGAAGAGATTGAAAAAGCGATTACAATAGCCATGACACCACCATGTGGTCCCGTTGCATTATCAATTCCTTTTGATATTCAAAATAATGAATTTAAAGGAATTCTTCCTACTAATAAAATAGTCATTGAAGCAATGCATTTTGATGAAAAAAGTTTAAAAGAAGCTATTAATGAGATTAATAATACTCAAAAGGGATTAATCTTAGTTGGTAGAGGTTCAAGAGGTATTAGTAAAGAAATAAAAGCATTAAGCGAAAAACTTAAATGGCCTGTAATGTCTACACCCAATGGTAAAGGGATTGTGCACACAGACTTCCCTTATTATATTGGAAATTATGGATTTTGTTCAGCAGATGGAGCTGTGGAGTATGTAGAGAAAGAACAATTTGGTTGTCTATTAATCCTTGGTTCATCTTTAGGACAAGCTGCAACAAGGGATTACAATGATATTCTCGTTAAAGATAGAAAAGTTATAAGAATAGACTGGGATGTAGCGGAGTTTAATAAAGTTTTTAAAGAAGATATTTCTGTTTGTTGCGACCTAAAACAAGCAGTAACTTTGATTAGTAACAATGTATCAGTAAAGGAAAATCCATTCATTAAACCTTTGATGAATAAGCCTTATGTAAAGAACCATACAGGGATGTCTTTAAGACTATTTACTGAAAAAATATCAGACTTACTGCCTGCGGATACTTGTTTCGTAAGTGATATGGGGGATTTTTTTAATTGTTTATTTAAGTATATGCCAATAAAAGAGACAATGGATTTTCAAACAAGTATAAATTACGCATGTATGGGAACCGGTGTAGGGGGAGTTGTAGGTTCATACTTAGCTAATCCTGATAGAACATATGCCGTAATGGTAGGCGATGGTGGATTTTACATGAATGGAATGGAAATACTAACAGCTAAAGAATATAATATACCTATTATCTACTTTGTTGTAAATAATTCAATGTTAGGACTTGTTAATAATGGATTAAATGTACTATATGGTAGAAGTTGCAAAGGCAAAGTTAAATTTGCTAAAAAAAGTATAGCTTCTATTGCAGACGCCATGGGAGTAGAAGCTATACAGATAACCTCAAATGAGGAAGTTGATAACATAAAGGACTTGCTACACAATAGAACACAACCATTACTTATTGAATTAGTTACTGATGGTTCAGAAATTGTTATAGATACTGATAGATTACAAAAAGTTAAATCATCTCCTGCGGAGAGCTGTGCAGATTCGAGAAGATGAATTTGAATTAAATGAAGAAGTAATAAATTAAGAGCATCCGTTTGGATGCTCTTTTATCAATCTCAGTCGCAAGTTATTTAGGGGAATGTCCCGGGGGACATTAACAAATTGGGAATACAATTTGTCTTGCTAAAACTTAATCTGCGGAGTAGCTTTTTCTTTCTCATCCACATTGAAGAAAGGTTCTTCTTTGAAACTAAACATGCTTGCAATCAGGCTTGATGGAAACATTTGTACAGAGTTATTGTAATCCATAGCAACATCGTTGTAAAATTGCCTTGCATAGCTAATTTTATCCTCTGCTTTTGACAATTCTCCCTGAAGCTCAAGAAAATTTGTATTTGCCTTAAGTTCTGGATATGCTTCTGCTACAGCAAACAATTTTCCAAGAACCTGTGTTAACTCACCATTAGCCTTCATCATATCGCCAGGTGTATTTGAGGAAAGATAGTTAGTTCTGGCTGAGGTTACTTCTTCAAAGGTACTACGTTCATGATTAGCATAGCCTTTTACAATTTCAACTAGGTTAGGGATAAGATCAAATCTTCTTTTTAGCTGTACGTCTATTTGGCTCCATGAATTCCTCACCTTATTACGTTTGATTATGAGGTTATTATAAAGAAAAATCAGTATCAGTACTAGTGCAGATATTATAATTACTGGAATTAACATAAAAATCGCTCCTTTATTCTTTTTTAATTATGACGCATTAAAATGCGCCACCGCCGCCACAACCGCCACCGCCACCGGAACTACCGCCACTAAAGCCACCACCACCACCAGAAGATGATGAATTCTCAGAACTTGCAACGCTTTGTGCTGTGGAAATTGCACCCTCCACGGTATGGATAGTATCATCAAACATTGCACCAAAGCCACTGAAGTAACCATAGCTTGCCCCATACATATAGGTGAGATTATTATTATTATTTAGATCCTCATCGCTGAAAACAATAGGAAGCTGTTTTATAACTTCCTTTGCGACGCCAAGAGAAATGGCGTATACAAGATAGTGTTCCCATAATATAATAGACGGAATTTCAGCTTTATCTAATCTGCTGAAGTCTTTTAAAAAGTTTTTGAAGGACTGCCACATTGCATGCTGCTCATTTCCATATGCTGTTCTTCTTTTTATTAATGTTGAGAAAATCACCATTATAACCCCTTGAATTATGGCAACTACAGCAATTGGAGTAAACAGTAGTAATGTAACAGCTATTCCAATTAATAAATAAGAAAATCCTGTTAATGTTCCAAGTAAGATTCCCTTTTTACAGGTTTGATCAAAAAAATCATTTTTAGCAGCTTCCTCACATGCGAGTGTATTCCATTTATCATAATCAGCCTTAAATTCTAGTGCTTCACTCTTTTCTTTAACATAATCCTTTATTTCATCAAGGGCAACATAATTTCCGTTTCCTATTTTACCTATAAACCAGCTTATCAAAAACTCTTCGTGCGTCTTTAAAGTTATTGATGGTGCTTTTTCATTTAAGGTAATTACATATTTATCTATCTCCTTACTATTAAAGAAACCCTTTTTAGTAATCTTATTTTGAGAAATTATAAGTTTCTTCTTTCTTGCAAGATCCATAAGGGTAGCCATTACATCTCTAGTATTTACTTTGCCAAAGGACATTAAAACACTCATTTCTGCGGGGGTATAATCACCCGGAAGCTCCCTGTAATACTTGCCATAAAAGTTTGGTTTAATTTCTTTATCATATTTTATATATATATAATAAATTATTGGAAACCATAACAGTATGAGAACTATTGCTAGAGGGTTGCCTACAGATTTACGCTGCGATTGCATTTCAACCTGCTGCTGCACCTCCTTCCTTGATTCCTCTCTTGTTTTATTTGCTTCATCCGCAAGGGTAGCTTCATTTGCCATTATTCTAGGTAGTGCAGTTTCATCTACTACATTACTCGATCCAGGAACAAGATTTATAGGGAATAAAACCAGGGTTTCTATAAAAGTACCCGGTGACACTGTAGGCACAGTAAATTCTACAGTACGGTTATCTAATATGGAAGATTCGCCTATAAGGGGCCCATGAGCAAATATTTTCAACTCCTCTTTTGTAGCTCCAGGTGGAAGTGTTATTTTTATTTTTATGTTATCCAATCTAGTTTTCCACCTAGAGTCAACTATCTTTCTGTTAAACTCTGCAGTGTCCTTATATTTTGTAACAGCATCAATTAACTTGTATTTTATAACAAAGGTTTTTTCTTGATTTTTTGAAACCTCAAAAAGCTTAAGCCTTGCCAAGGTTCCTTCCTCTATAAAGTTATAGGTGCCTGGTTTGCCTGTGGCATCAAGAGAATTACCGGGATTTAGCTGAAGTTCTTTTAAATTATCATTTTCCAGTACATAAACTTTTTTGTCTTTTATGCCTTTTGTAAAAGAAAAATCAACATCTCTAGTAACTCCATTAAACTTACCGTCGAAATTATAAGTAAGCCGCTCTTCAAAGTCAGCTGAACCGTCCTTATTTACTATTACATTAATAGCATACCTAGATAAATTATATGTTTTAGTTCCCGAAGCATATACTTGTTGTCCAAATGTAGAGAGAGTAAAAAGAACAATTGCCAAAAACATTTTAGTAAAAATTATTGTGAAACCCTTTTTCATAAATTCACCTTCCTATAATCTTATTATATACAATTTATTCAAGGAATTCACTATATTTCATATTTTAACGTCATTTTAAAAGGAAAGTTTAATTATGAATGTAGCTAAAGATTTAAAATCAGTAAATAGAGAATTATGTTTTGAAAAATTTGAATTATTTAATACGTCATGCAAAGTCATTTATGAAAGTGACGATAAGGCTAGTGGATTTTCAGCTATTGAAATAGCTGAAAAATTAAACATACAAAGAACTAATGCCTGCAGTGATTTAAATGCTTTAATTAGAGAAGGAAGAATAGAGAAAATTAAAGGGAAGCCAGTTTTATATACAGTGAATAATTATGAGAAACCGGCTAAACGTGATGAATAATGGTACATTATTAGATTTACCAGACAATGTTGGTATTGAAAGAAATGTTATAGTTGATGGTAATGGTGCATACCCTATAAGTGTAGGACATCTACCAGTAAATAGACAAATACAAAATAAAGAATATTCAGGAATTCTGCTACAGCAAAATTTCTGATATAACGGGTGCTATCACTTCACCATTTTCAAGAGGAACAATGATTGAACTCTGCACACCAATTTAAGGTAATTATGGTATAATTAAATAGGAATTTTCTGTCGTAATACTTGAAAATGATGATTACATAAAGCTTGTAAAACAGTTTGATAGACAAATATAAAGTAATTATAGCTGTAGGAGATGAAGGAATGAATAGTATTTTCAATTTATCTGAATATATGAATAATGGCATTGAAAATGTTGTAAGGGGGATATTAAAGGCATCCTTTAAAAATACAAAAGAAACAGCATTTGTATTAAAATATGTATTATCAAGTAGGGAAGCAAAAAAGAAGAGAGGGAGATTTGAAAGAAAAGGAGAAAATGTTCCTGCATTTTTGATTTCTAGCATAACCAGTAGATGTAACCTGTTTTGTAAAGGTTGCTATGCAAGGGAATTTAACTCCTGTGGAGAAGGAGTACAAAAACAACAGTTGTCTACCGAAAGATGGGAAAGTATTTTTATGGAAGCTAGGGAGATTGGAATTTCTTTTATACTGCTTGCAGGTGGAGAACCTTTAATGAGAAAAGATGTTATAGAAAAAGCAGCAAAGGTGAAAGAGATTATGTTTCCTATATTCACCAATGGTGTAATGCTCCAGGAAGAGTATATAAAGCTATTCCATGAAAATAGAAATCTTGTACCTATACTTAGCATTGAAGGAGATATGGAGCAGACAGATGGTAGGCGAGGGGAAGGAACTTATGAAGTTTTAATGAATGTAATGGACAAACTTAAGGAAAAAGGTATTTTGTTTGGGGCTTCTGCTACGGTGACAACTGAAAATTTCATGACTGTCTCCAGTAAAGCTTTTTTTGACAAGCTATACAATAAAGGCTGTAGGGCATTAGTTTTTGTAGAATACGTGCCCGTGACAAAAGAAACATGGAAGCTTGCACCTACTGAGAATGAGCGCAAAAAATTGGAATGTGAGCAGCACAAACTTAGAAAGCACTATGAAGATGCTATTTTTCTATCCTTTCCTGGTGATGAGAAATACTCAGGGGGATGTCTTGCAGCTGGAAGAGGCTTCTTCCACATTAATGTAGATGGTTCAGCAGAACCCTGTCCTTTCTCACCTTATTCTGATACAAACTTAAAGGAATGTACTTTAAGAGAGGCTCTGAAGTCGCCACTATTTACAAAACTTAATGAAACAGGAATGCTGATTGGAGAACATGCGGGTGGTTGCCTTCTTTTTGAGAAAGAAAAGGAAGTTAAAGAATTAATTAGCAGCGGTAAATAAATTTAAAACATATATTCGCAAATTTAATAATGAAAAGGAGTGAATTTTTTATGAATATTAATGCAAATATAAGGTCAATGGTTAATGATTTCTCAAAAATAGAAGAAGTAGAGGGCATCTTATTAGCTGGATCACACGCAACAAAAACTAATGATAAAGATTCGGATTATGATATATACATTTATACATCTAAGGAAATACCAATATTAAAGAGAAAGGTAATTACTGATAAATATTGTAGTTACATGGAACTAAATAATACCTTTTGGGAAACCGAAGATGATGGATTTCTAAAAGAAGGTAATATCCCAGTAGAAATTATATATAGAGACTTAGATTGGATTGATGGTTTATTAAATAGAAACTTAGTAAAATGTGAAGCAGATGCAGGATATACAACTTGCTTTTGGGCTAACTTCATAAATTCGATTATACTGTATGATAAAAATGGTGATTTAAATAAGCTGAAACAGAAATATGAGATAGGATATCCTTATGAATTAAAGCAAAACATAATAAAAAAGAACTATCCACTACTAAAGCTTCAAATGCCTTCATATTATTATCAAATTGAGAAGGCTTTAAAAAGAAATGATTTTATTAGTGTAAATCATAGAGTAGCAGCATTGTTTGCAAGTTATTTTGATATTATATTTGCAATAAATGAAATGCCGCATCCAGGTGAGAAAAAAATTCTTAAGATCATAAAAGATAATAATTTAAGCGTGCCTACAGATATGGGAATAAACGTTAATAATATTTTAAAGTATTCAGCAGTAAATGATATAACAATATTATTAGAAATAGATTTATTGATTGATAAATTAGATATATTGCTAAAGAATGAGGGGATACCATATGGTAGATAGTTCTTATTAACAACCCCCTCGACGAATCAAGATTGAAAGTGAAATATCATTATTTTGAAACTTCCATAGAGTTGGATTTTAGCTAGCATTTTATAAACTATATTAGTTGAAATAAAATCTGAATTTTGAAAAATAAGAAATATGAATGCAGAGGTGAATGATTTGTCATGTAAATCTAAATATGCTTTGATTATTGTAAGTTTAGTTTTAGTAGGGATTTTTTTTATGTATGGTAGTGTAAATTCTAAGAATAAAAATCCTAAAACTATACTTCCTGAAACTACTGGGGTAGAGACTTTTAGTGGCGTTGTAAAAAATATTGAAACTATTGAAAACATTGTTTTTATAGTTGTCGGTAAAGATAGTAAAGAAACAGTTTATTATACAAGCACAGGTAGGGCTGTTGCAAAGGAAGTTTTAAATCTCAAGGTTGGTGATAATGTGGATTTAAAATATGCACGTGGAGCTCCCAAAAAATACAAAGAAGTAATTGCAATGCCACTATTAAATATTAAAGTTATAGAATAAATTAATTTTTATTTACTATACACTATAAGACATATGTATGTTTTTTAGACAGTTTTACAAATTTGATTATATACAATCCTTTCGTTTGAATTTATATTGTATCTATAGCAAGTGCATGCAAGTGATTGAAAGTGCATGTACTTGGTTAACTTGGTAAATACAAAATTGACCTAGGCTTATGGCTTATGGCATAATTTTTCAAATGGAGGGGTTTAAAATGAGATTTAATTTTGATCAAACTATTGATGTAGAAAAAATAAATGCTTATATGGTTGGTGCTGGACTTGCATCACTTTCTGCTGCGGTATTTTTAATTAGAGATGGACATGTTCCAGGAAAAAACATTCATATATATGAAGAATTAAACATCACAGGTGGGAGCATGGACGGAAGTGGTGATGCTGAGAATGGTTATGTAATTCGTGGTGGAAGAATGTTTGATAGGGAAGCTTATGCTTGTACTTTTGGAGTAATGGAAAGCATTCCTTCATTAACTGATCCTAAAGTTTCAATACTTGATGAATTTAATGCTTTTAATAAAAAAATTCATACCCATGCAAAAGCTAGATTAATAGATAATGATGCTAAAATAACTGATGTATCAGCTTTGGGACTTGTTCGCGCTGATAGAATGGCATTAATGGATATAATGATTAATTCTGAAGATTCTTTGGGAACAAAAACTATTAGAGAATGTTTCCCAGAACCATTTTTTAAATCAAACTTCTGGCTTCAATGGACTACACTCTTTGCATTTGAAACTTGGCACAGTGCTAAAGAATTAAAGAGATATCTTCATAGATTTATTCAAGAATTACCACGTCTAAGTGATTTATCTGGAATACGTCGTACACCATATAATCAATATGATTCAATGTTATTACCTATGACAAAATGGTTAGAGGCGCAAGGTGTTAATTTTGAATTAGATTGCAGGGTAACTGATTTTGAATTTAAACCATCAGATACTGAAACTACGGTTACAGCATTCAAATGTGAAAAAAATGGGAAAGAAACTAGAATAGAAGTTGGAGAGGGAGACCTTGCATTTGCTACTATCGGCTCTTTAACAGCGGGTACTAGCCTTGGATCAATGACTACACCAGCAAAGATTAACGACAAAAGTGTAGGTGGAGCATGGGATCTTTGGGAGAAAATTGCTAAGGGACGTCCTGAGTTTGGTAAACCTCAAGTCTTTGATGAACGTGTTGAAGAATCAATGTGGCAGTCTTTCACAGTTACTCTTAAAGACCCAACAATGTATAAAAGAATAATAGAATTCTCAGGAAATCAACCAGGAACTGGAGCTCATATGACATTTAGAGATTCTGCATGGCTCATGACAATAGTTGTACACAATCAACCACATTTTCTTAATCAACCTGATAACATACAAACTTTCTGGGGTTATTCTTTGTTCCCATATGCAAAAGGTGATTTCATAAAGAAGAGGATGGTGGATTGTACTGGTGAGGAAATATTAACTGAGGTATTATATCACCTAAACTTTAAAGAGGATATGGAGAAGATTCTTAAAACGTCTATTTGTATACCTTGTATACTACCTTTTACAACAGCACAATTTTTAACTAGAGAAAAGGGCGATAGACCACAAGTTATTCCAGAAGGTTCAACTAATTTAGCATTACTTGGACAGTTTTGTGAAATAGAAGATGATGTAGTATTTACTATGGATTATTCTGTAAGAGGCGCACAAACTGCTGTTTATAAATTCCTAAATCTAAATAAAAGAGTTACACCTATTTATAAAGGACAGCATGATGTTCGTGTACTAATTAATTCTGCCCTTGAAATGATGAAGGATGATAACTTAAGTAAAGAAATAAATGCACTTAAATCTATGATATTGAAATAAGCTAATGACAGTTCAGCTTCGAAGAAGATGAATAGCACCGAAGGTGATAAATAGCACCGAAGGTGATAAATAGCACCGAAGGTGATAATTAATGGGACGGTTGTCCATTTTTCTATAAAAAGAAGATTGGACAACCGTCCTCATTAATGTCTAGATAAAGCACCAAGCATGCTGCCTTCAACCACATTTCGCATCTTTTCTACCATGATTTGAGGTGAGTCTTTCATGCCGGTTTTAATCCACTGAACGATTATACCTACAAAAGCATGGGTATAAAAATCAGCAATAAACTTTTTGTCCATATCAGGAACATTCATGCCTAAGGATACATCATTAACAATCCCCATAATAAGTTCGCAACTAAAGTCAAAGAAATATCCATTAAAAGCATTTTGACCAGGTGTGTTAAGCGCATTAATATAAAAGGAATTATTATTCATTAGGTAGCACAAGGTTCTATACATGCCATCAGTCCAATTTTCATAACGATTGCAGTTAGCGATGCATTCTGTAACTTCAGTGTAATAAATCCAATTCACAAGATCGAATTTATCTTTAAAATGATAATAAAATGTTTGTCTATTAAGTCTACAATTGTCTGCAATGTTTTGAATTGAAATCTTTGACAAAGGAACTGTTTTCATTAATTGTTTTAAGGATAAAGCAAGGGCCTTTTCTGTTATTATTGATTCAGACATAATAATCACCTACAAAAACTAGTTTTAATAGTAATTATACACCATAAATATGGATTTTTTGTAGATAGTTCTATAATAGAAAATTAAATTTCACGTGTTTTTTAGACAAACACTCAAAAGTGTGTAAATACAATTAACGTTACTAGGTTTATAATAATAGATAAGATATTTATTATTAACGGGACAAAATGGAGGGAAATTTTATGAGTAAAAAATCAAGCAAAAATGGTATGAACGTATTACTTACGTTAGGTGCAATAGCTGGTGCGGCTGCTGTAGCAACTATTAGTGCAAAGAAGTTTAAAAATAATTCTAAAACAACGATAGATTTATCAGAAAATAGAAATAATGAAGATAGACAAGTTTATTTTATTGGTGGAGGGTTAGCTTCCTTAGCTGGTGCTGCTTATCTTGTACGAGATTGTAACTTTAAAGGAGAAAATATTCATATTATTGAAGGAATGAAAATCTTAGGAGGCAGTAACGATGGTGCAGGAGATGCCATAAATGGTTATGTATGCCGTGGCGGTAGAATGTTAAATGAAGAAACCTATGAGAATTTTTGGGAATTGTTTTCAGGTATACCATCCCTAGATATGCCGGGTAAAAGCGTTAAAGAAGAAATTCTTAATTTTGATCATTTACACCCAACACATGCACAGGCACGGTTAATTGATAAAGATGGAGTAATTCTAGATGTGACTAGTATGGGCTTTAATAATTCCGATCGTATGGCTCTTGGAAAACTTATGATTACTTCAGGAGAAAAATTAGATAATAAGACTATTGAGGAATGGTTTAGTCATACGCCACATTTCTTTGAAACTAATTTTTGGTATATGTGGCAAACAACCTTTGCTTTCCAAAAATGGTCCAGTCTTTTTGAGTTTAAGCGTTACATGGAACGTATGATTTTTGAATTTTCTCGTATTGAAACTTTAGAGGGGGTTACACGTACTCAGTACAATCAATATGAGTCTGTTATTCTTCCATTAAAAGCTTACTTAGATAACTTTGGAGTTGATTTTAGTATAAATGCAACTGTAACTGATTTAGATTTCAAATCAGGAGATGAAATTACAGTAACGGCTATGCATATAGAAGAAAAAGAAGGTGAAAGGGTTATTCAGTTAAACCCTAGAGACGTTTGCATTATGACAAATGGATGCATGACTGACTGCGCAACTCTTGGTGATATGTACACACCTGCAGAATATAATCCAAGCAAACCAATATCTGGTGAACTTTGGGCGAAAATAGCTAAAAAGAAAAGAGGTCTTGGAAATCCAGAACCCTTCTTTGGACATGCAAATGAAACTAATTGGGAAAGCTTTACCGTGACTTGTAAGGGTAATAAATTGTTAAACCTAATTGAAAAATTCTCCACTAATATTCCAGGTAGTGGCGCATTAATGACATTTAAGGATTCTAATTGGTTAATGAGCATAGTTGTTGCAGCTCAACCACACTTTAAAAATCAGCCCATTGATACAACTATGTTCTGGGGCTATAGCATATATACTGATAAAGTTGGTGATTTTGTAAAGAAATCAATGCGTGATTGTACAGGTGAGGAAATGCTAATAGAACTTCTACACCACATGCATATGGAAGACAAGCAAGAGGAAATTATGGACACTATAATTAATGTTATTCCATGTATGATGCCGTATGTAGATGCTCAGTTCCAGCCTCGGAAGATGACTGATCGTCCAAGTGTTGTACCAGAATGCTCAACAAATTTCGCTATGATTAGCCAGTTCGTTGAAATTCCAGAAGATATGGTATTTACAGAAGAATATTCTGTACGCGCAGCAAGAATTGCGATATACACGTTATTTGATGTAAAAGATAAAACTATTTGTCCAGTAACTCCTTATAGAAAGAATACGAGGATATTAAAAGAAGCATTAAAAACTTCATTTAGATAAAAAATTCGGAAATATAAGTAGGGTTGCTTTTGCAAATCTATTTATATTTTTTTGAGCGGGTAAAATTAAGTTCTATCTGTTACATTCTTTATTGAGTCCTTTCAAAATGAATTTTAAGTGTACTTTATTTTATTTCTATGATATAATATCTTTATACAATACAAACAATAATAATTATTAAGAAATATTTATTGGTGTTTATTAAAAAAATTGTCGTTATAACCAATAAAAGTTGAGAATTATTTGTTGAAATAGGAATACTATAATGTTAATGATAACATTTTAATATGGATAAATTTATATAATATGGAGGGATAGCAAATGTCAATTTATGATTTTAAAGCAATTACAATCGATGGTGAAGAAATATCTTTGGAACAATATAGGGGAAAGGTATTGGTTATAGTTAATACAGCAAGTAAGTGTGGATTTACACCACAGTATGAGGGTTTGGAGAAGATTTATGAACAGTACAAGGATAAGGACTTTGAAATACTAGGCTATCCAAGCAATCAATTTGCTGGGCAGGAACCAGGTGAAAGCAATGAAATAAAGAATTTCTGCACAATTAATTATGGAGTGAGTTTTCAATTGTTCGAGAAGGGTGATGTAAGAGGGGAAAATGCCCTTCCGCTTTTTAAATATTTGACAGAGGAAGCAACTTTCAGAGGTTTTGATCTGAATAAGCCTAATGAAAAAAAACTTAATGATATACTCTACAAAAGATTTCCTGAATTCCTAGAAGGGGATTCAGTGAAATGGAATTTTACAAAATTCCTTATTGGTAGAGATGGCAATGTAGTCGGAAGATATGAACCAACAATTGAGCCGGCAGCTATGTCAACAGATATTGAAAAATTATTAGCGGAGAATGATATATCTGAAATTGACAAATCAGAAGTTGACGTAGACAATAAAAAAATTTATACTGGCAAAGATGATGAAGAAGTTTTAAATTGTGAAGGAAAACCTTGCAACTTTGTATATAATGATAAAAATGATTAGTTAGTTAATGACATTTCAAAATGGAATTTAAAAGGATTAGTAATGAGAATTTTACATAAAATTCCTCATTGCTAATCCTTTGATTTACTTAGATAAATCCTTTTTACTTCCATAATAAGAAACATTTATTTTTGTTCCTATATCTACAAGGGTACCGGCCTCGGCATTTTGCATGAATATTTTTTTATTGTTATTTTTGGAATGATTGCCCTTACGGGCTTTGTCATCCATATTTATAGGTGTTTTCTCCCCAAGCTCTAATTGAATGTTATCTAGAATTTCTTTAGCATCATCAAGGGTTTTGCCATTTAATTGTGGGACAGTAACCTGTTCAATTTTTTTTCCTTGGCTTATAACTAAATCTACTTTGCCATCTTTTTCATAGGATGTATTTACCTCAGGTGATTGACTAATAACTAAACCCTGAGCAATACTATCACTATATTCATTTGAAATATTGCCAAGCATAAAGCCATTATTAACTACAGTCTGATTTGCAATATCTTGGGTCCTTCCAATAAGTGAGGGCACAAATTTATTTTCAACAACGGATAGTTGTTCATCTGCCTGTTGTTTTTTATCAACATGCTGTATCTCATCTGACTGTAATTTTTCATCTGCTTTTGGAACTGTAGTTTCGACAATGGGAGCTGGTGTATTAATAGAAGTCCCGTTGGATATAAATTTACCTAAAATGGAAGCAATCACAACTAAAATAATTGAGGCAATAATAATTACTGCCTTTTTATTATTAACGGTCTTCTCATTCCCCGTTATTACTTCGTTATCTTTTTTATTTGCTGCTTTTTCAGCGATGGATGCTCCACTCATAACCGTTGTGAAATTGTCTTTTATATCAGAAAATATTGTTGCACCCATAATATTTGTAGCATCATCTAGGTCATTATTTACCTTAACTTCATAATTAGAATCTTCTTTAATTGCATTTATTATATCTGCCATGTCCTTAGCCGTTTGGTATCTTTTAAAAGGCTCTTTTTGCATTGCCTTCAAAATTACCTGGTTTATATTTTCAGGAATATCTGTAATGATTTCTTTGGGCGCAGTAACGGGTTCATGAATATGCATTATAGCTATGGAAATAGAGCTTTCTGAATTATAAGGTACTTGTCCAGTAATCATTTCATACATTACAATACCTAAGGAATATATGTCTGTTCTACAATCTATAAAATTTCCTTTTGCTTGTTCTGGAGAAAAATAGTGTACGGTACCCATAACTTTACTAGAATTGGTTATGGTTCTTGAATCAGCAACTTTAGCTATTCCAAAATCCATAACCTTAACTATATTATCTTCTGTTATCATGATATTATCCGGTTTTATATCTCTATGAATTACATTGTTAATATGTGCACATTGAAGTGCTTTGGCTATTTGGAGTGAGATATCTAAAGCCTTTTGCGAAGTAAGTCTAACATTTTCATTTATTAATTGCTTTAATGTTATTCCATTAATATATTCCATAACTATAAAATTAATATGGTTTTCTGAACCAACATCATGAATATTCACGATATTTGGATGTGACAATCTTGCGATTGAAGTAGCTTCCCTTTTAAATCTTAAAACAAACTCTTCATCATTACTTAACTCTGCTTTTAATATCTTTACAGCGACAAATCTATTTAACAAGTGGCACTTTGCTTTATAGACAGTTCCCATACCGCCTTCGCCAATTTTCTCTAATAACTCATATCTATTTAAAAGTAATTTTCCTATCATATTTAGCCTCCCATGAAAAACGGCAATGTATTTATTATAACATAGTAGCACTTATGAGACGTTTATCTTTAATTAAACTACTAAGTTTTTAATTGCTTGTTTTGGAAAACCAATGTCCGCATCTGATTTTCAATATAATTTTATCAATAAAAAATGAAAACAGAAGGCTATTTTACTTTTTAAAAGTAAAATAGCCTTCTGTTTTTTATTTTTAAGAGGAAATTTCAATTTCTCCGTTTATTGTATAATCTTTACCGTTAACGCATAAAGTTATTTGTTGCTTATTTTCGCTGGTAATAATAACTTTATGTGTTTTGATATTTATTTTAAGTAATGATTCTCTAAACAAAACATTAAAAGAGAATGAACTCCAATTTTTTGGTATAAAAGGATTTAAAAGAAGCTTTCCATCTTTTACTCTCATCCCAGCAAAGCCTTCAACTACGGACATCCAAGTTCCAGCCATACTAGTAATATGACATCCATCTTTTGTATCGTTATTGTAATTGTCTAAATCTAGTCTTGCAGTTCTAAGATACATTTCATAAGCTTTTTCATGTTTTCCTAATTTTGCGGCAAGGATAGTATGCACACAAGGAGATAAAGATGACTCATGTACTGTTCTTGACTCATAAAATTCAAAATTTCTTCTTATGGTATCTAAATCATATCTATCTTGTAGAAAATATATTCCTTGCAATACATCTGCTTGTTTTATAAAGCAAGATCTAAGAATTCTATCCCAAGACCATTTTTGATTTAATGGTAAATTTTTGCGATCCAAGTCTTTTACAAGAATCTGCTGCTTATCCATATATCCATCTTGTTGCATGAATATCCCTAGCTCTTCATCTACTGGATAATACATATTTTTAATGATATCTTGCCATTTACTAACTTCTGCTTCTTTTAAACCTAATTTATTTACTAACTCTGAATATCTCCCAGGTTCATTATTTTTTAAATGATTAATTACACAAGTAGTATATTCTAGTGTCCAAGCAGCAATTCTATTAGTATACCAGTTATTATTTGAATTATTTTCATATTCATTAGGGCCAGTAACTCCAAGTATTACATATTTTCCTTTGTTTGAAGCAAAACTAACTCTTTCTTCCCAGAATCTTGAGATCTCTACTAATACTTCTAATCCATATTGACCTAAATAACATTTATCTCCAGTATAATTAACATAATTATATATACCATATGCTATAGCACCATTTCTATGAATTTCTTCAAAAGTTATTTCCCATTCATTGTGACACTCTTCTCCATTCATAGTAACCATTGGATATAGAGCACCTTTTGTAAAACCTAATTTTCTTGCATTTTCTTTAGCTTTTTCTAATTGCTTATACCTATAAAGCAAAAGATTTCTAGATATACTTGGATCAGCAGTACTTAAATAAAATGGTATGCAATATGCTTCTGTATCCCAATAAGTACTTCCACCATATTTTTCTCCTGTAAAACCCTTTGGGCCTATGTTTAATCTATCATCTTCTCCAGAATATGTCTGATTCAATTGAAAAATATTAAATCTAATAGCTTGCTGCGCCGAAACATCTCCTTCAATAACAATATCGCTTTGTTTCCATTTTTCACCCCAAGCTATTGCTTGATCTTTAAGTAATAATTCAAAACCGCTTCCATAAGCTTTATCTAAAATTTTTCTATTAACAGCCAATAATTCTTCTACAGCGTAATCTCTTGAAGTTACATTGCAAACATACTTATACACTACGATTTCTTCATTTTGTTTTACATTTAAATTAACTATATTACCTACAAATTTTTCTGATTCTATAAATTCTGCATTAAAATCTACCTTTTTATCTGCTCGAAAAATATCTAGTTTCATTGAAGAACACACATAAAAATCAAGTTTTTTTGTTTTTACTATTAAAGATGATTGTTCTTTATTGCACTGCTTTGAGATTTCATCCCAAAATTTTTCATCATAATTAGAATCCGCATTTTTTATATCACCATCTAAGTAAGCGGATATACACAATGTACCTTCAAAATTAACTGGTGTAATTGAATATCTAATTGCTCCTATTTCTTTTGCAGCAATACTTACAAATCTCTTTGCATCTACATTTACTTCTTTTCCGCTAGTAAGCTTTGCGGTAAAGCATCTATGTAGATATCCTTCTTTCATATTTAAAATTCTCACAAAATTTTTCACTTCACATTTTGCAAGGTCTAGTGTTTCTCCATCAACACTAACATCTATTCCAATCCAATTGGTAGAATTTAATACCTTTGCAAAATATTCTGGGTATCCATTTTTCCACCAGCCAACTCTTGTTTTATCCGGATAGTAAACTCCTGCCATATAACTTCCCTGAAGAGACTTTCCGCTGTACGTTTCTTCGAAGTTAGCTCTTTGTCCCATATACCCATTTCCTATACTAAAAATTCCTTCAGATACTTCATGATTATCTTGGTTAAAACCTTCCTCTATAATATTCCATTCATCTAATTTTAAATATTGTTTCATATTGAGTCTCCTTTACAATAAATTTAATAGTTTAATTTTTCAAATGTCATTTCTTTCAAAGAAGAAACAACGATATTAGCTTTATTTAAAACAAGTGGATCGCCGATTCCAACACTATACATTCCAGCATTTATTGCGGATTCAATACCCGCCTTGGCATCTTCGAAAACTACACATTCAGAAGGGGATACACCAAGTTCCTTTGCACCCAATAAGAAAACTTCTGGATCGGGCTTTGCATTGCTTGTTTTAGTTCCATCGATTATTGCATCAAAGTGATTAACTAATTTTATATTATTTAATATGGTCATGGCATTTTTACTTGCAGAACCTAGTGCAATTTTAATCCCATTATTCTTTAATTCTTCTAAAAATTCCACTGTACCAGGTAAAATTTCATCAGGGGTCATCTTTAAAATATACTCACGATACCAATTATTTTTTTTCTCTGCAAGAGTCATTTTTTCTGATTCAGTTAAAGTTAAACCTCCTATATTTAAAAGTATTTTAAGAGATTCCATTCTACTTATACCTTTTAAGCTTTCATTTTGCTCCTTGGTAAAATCAAACCCTAATTCCTTAGCTAGTCTTCTCCATGCTAAATAATGATATTTAGCAGTATCTACAATCACCCCATCTAAATCAAACAAACAAGCCTTAATCTTTGTCATTGCTTTTTACCTCCAGTTTTTATTATTAATAAACTTTTAATACTTATATCTAAAAAAGCTATATTATTTATACTAATTCTAATTGCCAAACCATTTGGATACTTTTACTTTCACCTGGCATTATGCTGCTCATACCTCCAAGAATTTCAAGCTCAGTGTAGGCTAGCTTATCATCCACATAAACTTCAACATTACTTCCATGTGGATATACAACTTGTCCTTCATACTGAAATTTCTGCGTAAGTAAGAGGGTTTTGTGTTTATATGCACTGCAATAATATCTTAGTATCGCATCATCTGTTACTACACCTACTTTAAACTTCTCTTCATTGTTACAATTCAATCTTAAAATTTTTCTATCTTCTTTTCTCAAAGAATAAGCATTGTTTGAAGGTATATCAAAATCTTGATAAAATGTTATTCCTCCTATAAATACGTCAGAGTTTAGTTTTATATCTATATATCCAGGAGATAATGCTTGGGTATTACCCCAAACTGCCCATTGTACTGGTTCTTCATTTAAGTTAACTATGGTTTCCTTTATAGTTATATGATTACATTTATCTTCAAATAATATTTCCCTTATAAATTTAAGACCAACAATGTTTGATATAGGACTACTTAATGTAACTACTAATGAATTTTCTAACTTAGCTATGTCGTATTCAAAAACATTTAAATCAATATCAAATATTGGAGGCCATGCCCATTTTGTTTGTGGAGCAGGCCAACCTTTATATCCTCCAAAATTAAGCCAGTTTTCTGGAATATATTCAGCTTTTATATCACCTTTAATTCCTATAAGATTCGCATTTCTATATAACACATTTAAATTTTTTGTTGAAAACTCTAAAATCCTACCACCCTGCTCTGGGACTATAATTACTTTTATTATTCCGTTTTCAAGTATTATCTCTTGTGTGTTTTTACACTTTACTATTGAATAATTTAGCATACTCAAAACCCTTCCGTTTTAGGGGAATAACCCCAAACTTGTATCTATTTCTACTCCATAATGGTCTGACACCACGAAGTCGTTTTTGCCATTAAATATTACTTTAGAATATTTAACATCTACACATTTATTTGTTAAAATTAGATCCAGCCTTAAATCATTTTTATTTAAATCCCATCCATCTATTTTACCTTTTACAGTTATACCACAATCTTTTTCCTTAGAGAGGGTATAAGTATCCTTTATTCCTTTTTTCATTAAATAATCATAGCCTTCATTTGATGCAAAAGCGTTATTATTAAAATCTCCCATAAAGAATGTTAATCTGTCATTTTTCATATTATTAAGTAACTTATCTACTTGCTGACTGAACGGTTCTTCTTCATCTTGCCACCAGCCTAAATGACAAGAGTAGAAATCTATAATTTCGTTATTTATTCTAATTGAAGCTTTTACGACCTTTCTAGTTTTCCAAAAATCCAAGTCCTTGCTGTTGCTTATGAAAAATGAGTAAGAATCTTCTTCTATTATTTTATGTTTAGTTATAATACTTACCCCTTCTTCATATATTCCATAACCTATATGAGAAAAATCCCACAGCATTGAGTATTCTTTGCATCCTAAGTTCTCTAATTCTTTTAATAAAACTAAAGCAAAATTATCTTGTTTTATGTTATTAAAGGCTATATTTTCCTTTATAGATTGATTTACTTCTTGCAGGGCAATTACATCAAAATTTTTTTCTTTTATAGTATTTGCAATAATGCTCATCTTTTCTTTTGGGCTTTCTTCCATCCAAGAATGACAATTTAAAGTTAATAATTTCATTTTAGACTCCTAATATATCTATAATATCCGATTTTAAAACATCTGCCTTTGGTCCATATATAGCCTGTATCCCTTTACCTTTAATTATTAAGGCTAAAGCCTTATTTTTTTTCCATTCATTTTCTTCGGCAACTAATAAATTATCTTTTACTGTTACACGAAGACGGGTCATACATGCGTCCACATCTACAATATTTTCGTTCCCTCCAAGTAATTCAATAATGGTTGCGGCTTGACTTCCTTTTTTACTAGCCTCAACTTTTTGATTTACAGTAGAATCAATTGAATTTTCCTCCATATCAATTTCATTTCCGTTACGGCCTGGAGTTGCTATATTAAATTTCTTGATCATAAATTTAGATACAACATAATTTATGCAGAAAAATACGACGGTCACCAGTACATATCTTATAAGATCACCTATAATCCCTGCTTTTACAATCATCGGTATACGTGCTACAAGCTCTATAACACCAAAACTGTGAACTCGCAGATTAAATATGTCCGCACACATAAATGCAAAGCCTTGCATAACTGCATAAGTACCATATAATATTGGTGAAACAAACATAAACATGAATTCTAATGGTTCAGTAACACCTGTTAAGAAAACTGCAATGGCTGCTGAAAAAAATACTGATTTATATTTTGATCGTTTTTCATTTGGTACACTTTTATACATAGCAAGTGCAACACCCATTAAGGAGCCAGCTCCGCCAATCATTTGGCCAACTTTAAAACGTGCTGGATGAATTGTTGCAAGTAAGTTATTATATGCACTCATATCTCCAGCGGCTTTTAAGTTACCTAAGTCAGTAACCCATGCAAGCCAAAGCGGATCTTGTCCAAGTATAAGACTGCCTGCATTAGCTCCAGTTAATACTTTATATGCTCCACCAAGATCTGTATAATTTATTGGTATTGTAATCATATGATGAAGTCCAAAAGGTAGTAATAGACGCTCAAGCGTACCATATATAAAGGGTGAAATAAATGGTGCAGTATTTTGTGATGTTGCAATCCATTTGCCAAATCCATTTATAACTGATTGAGCAAATGGCCAAACTATTACAAATAAAAGTGCAACAACGCTGGAGCCTGCGATAACAACGAATGGTACAAATCGTTTACCATTAAAGAATGCAAGTGCATTTGGTAATTTATTATAGTTATAATACTTATTAAATAAAACTGCTCCAAGAAAACCTGATATAATACCAACAAATACTCCCATATTCAATGCTGGGGATCCAAGAACAGAAATAAAGTAATCTTTAACCAAAAAGTGCTGACCTGTTAAGGAAGTTACTGTTGCATGAGCATCCGTGAGCATCTCATTGGTAATATTAAATACATTACCAGTAATTTTATTTATTAAAATATATGCAATGAGTGCTGCAAATGCTCCACCAGCACGCTCTTTAGCCCAAGAACCACCGATAGCTACAGCAAATAATAGCCCTAAATTAACTATTAGCCCCCATCCTATACCTCCCACAACTTGCGATAACGTTTGCACAAATGAAGAATTAGGTGCTGCTATTCCTATAACTGATCCTAATGAAATCATTAGTCCACCTGCTGGCATAACTGCGACCACCACTAATAATGCCTTACCAAATTTTTGCCAAAAATCGAATGAAATTATTTTTGATTTGTTCTTAACCATAGTCCAATTACCTCCAATATTGATTTAATGAATATGTATTTATAAAAATTTCAATACGCAATTGTATTTTTATATTAAACATGTGCAAACGTTTGCGTTCTTTATTAAAGTATATTTCATAGTGAAAATATTGTCAATGAAATATTAAAATAAATTTCTAAATAAAATTGTACCCATGTTTGAACTGTACACCATGTTTCATCCAATAAATATTTTTCAATCAAGTCATTTGCAAGAATGTTGTTGAAATTTTAGGATATAATATATAAATAATCACTTATATGTGGAATAGACATATTATAATAATTAGAACACATATTGACAATTGGAATAGGTTGGAATACAATAGTTTTAAATTAAAAACTGTGAAGAGGAAAAGTAAATAGTATACTGTTCAAAGAGAGAGAAACTCACCGGCTGAAAAGTTTCTTGAATAAGCAATATTGAAAACCACCTCTGAGTTGATTACTGAACTTAAGTAGGTAATTCCGCAAACCGGCGTTAGTGGTATTGAGTGACAGAGGTGAGTTTAAACTAAGCCTTCTGTAATTTGGGTGGAATCGCGATAAAACTCGTCCCTTATTTTGGGACGGGTTTATTATTTTTTGAAGGAGGAATATTTATGTTAAAGGTTGTAATAAAAGATGGAAGTGTAATAAATTCTAATGAAGAAGAAGGAAAAAGGGCGCTTAGACACACCACATCCCATATACTCGCTCAGGCAGTAAAGAGATTGTATCCAAATGCTAAATTGGCTATAGGTCCTGCAATAGATAATGGGTTTTATTATGACTTTGATGTGGAAGAACCCTTTACTATGGATATACTCCAAAAAATTGAAGAAGAAATGAGAAAAATAGTTAAGGAAGATTTAAGACTCGAGAGATCAGTTATTTCTCGAGAAGAAGCTTTAAAACTTATGAAGGATAAGGGCGAGATTTATAAAATAGAACTCATTAATGATTTGCCAGAGTATGAAGAACTAGTTTTCTTTAAGCAAGGAGATTTTATAGAACTCTGTGCAGGGCCTCATGTACTATCAACTTCAAAGGTAAAAGCTTTCAAATTATTATCAGTTGCAGGCGCTTACTGGAGGGGTAGTGAAAAAAATAAAATGCTTCAAAGAATATATGGAACGGCATTTGCAAGGAAAAGTGAACTTGATGAATATTTGAATATGCTTGAAGAAGCGAAGAAAAGGGATCATAGAAAACTTGGGAAAGAGCTAAAATTATTTGCTTTAATGGATGAGGGACCAGGATTTCCATTCTTTCTCCCTAATGGTGTAGTTTTAAAAAACAAATTAATTGAGTACTGGAGAGAAATTCATAAGAAGGCAGGTTATGTTGAGATAGAAACTCCTATGGTGTTAAACAAAGAACTTTGGGAAACATCTGGGCATTGGTCTCACTATAAAGAGAACATGTATACAGTCAATATAGATGAAGAAGAATTCGCTATAAAACCAATGAACTGCCCGGGAGGAATGCTTGTATATAAATCAGAAACTCACTCTTACAGGGATCTACCAATAAGAGCGGGAGAACTAGGGAAAGTGCACAGACATGAACTATCTGGAGCTTTGCACGGACTTATGAGAGTTAGAGCATTTACACAGGATGATGCTCACATATTCATGTTACCAGAGCAGATAAAAGAAGAAATAAAGGGCGTAGTTAAACTTATAAATGAGGTTTATGGAAGGTTAGGGTTTAAATATAGAGTAGAACTTTCAACAAGACCTGAAAATTCTATGGGAAGTGATGAAGAGTGGCAATTAGCAGAAAGCTCACTTCAGGGCGCTCTCACGGAAATGAACATGGATTTTAAGATAAATGAAGGAGACGGGGCATTCTACGGACCTAAAATTGACTTTCACTTGCAAGATAGCATAGGACGGGAATGGCAATGTGGAACTATACAACTAGATTTACAGCTACCACAAAGATTTGACCTTCAATATATTGGCAGTGATGGAGAAAAGCACAGACCAATTGTTATACACAGAGTAATTTTTGGTAGTATAGAAAGATTTATTGGCATTTTGATAGAACATTTTGCAGGCAAGTTCCCAACATGGATATCACCTGTACAAGTTAAAGTACTGCCTATATCGGAGCAGTATAATGATTATGCAAAAGATGTAGTAAATAAACTGGAAGAAAATAATATCAGAGTTAGTTTAGATGGTAGAGCAGAAAAAATAGGATATAAAATTAGAGATGCTCGAAACGAGAGGTTGCCATATATTATTGTTATTGGTGAAAAAGAAGAAAACTCAGCGAGTATATCCCTTAGAAGTAGAAAGAATGGCGATGAGGGCAATTGCTTACTTGAGGACTTTATTTCAAGAATCATACAGGAAATCGATAGTAAAAGGCTAGATGATTAATTGTAAAAAACATGAAATTTATTTATACCATTTCGGTTGTTTTTAAAATAAAAAACATTCTATTCAATATAATAAGGCTACATTCCTTTAAGATAATTTAAAGGAGTGTAGCCTTATTAGTGATTTGCTGTTCCATGACTGCAGTTTCATTGATAGGTAAAAGATATCAAAGGGATAAATGTACCTGGTACTTTAAAAACCTCACTTAACTTATTTTCTTTCAGGTTATAACAATACAAGCTGTTAGGATAAGTTGTTAGCCCCATAAAGTTTGCTTCATGCGCCCCACTGGGAACTGCAACAAAGTAAATACTTTTCTCATTAGAGCTGAGACAGGCTATATATGGTTGAGAAATTTCAATAATCTTATTTGTTTTTTTTAGCTGTTCTTGAGTTAGTAAGCTACTTACTTTATTTCCATTTACAACTAACTTATAAAATCCTCTTTCAGTGTTTTTTACGCCTGCTCCTCCTAAAATTATAAAGTTGCCTGATTTTGATAAAGAAATTGAATCTAATCTCACAGCATTTATCTTAGCCAACTCTTTTTTTTCACCGCCATTTGTATTCATTTCCATAATAGTGTACTTTATTTTCGAAGATTCATTTTGTTCCTCAAACCTCTTTGTTATAAATTCATTATAAGAAAATGTTAGTGCAATAATCTTATTTTTATATATATAAAAATCTTGTACAGCAATATCAGAACCAAATTCTAAAGTTTTCCCATATTTTTTATCAACATCTATTTTTGATGTTTTGGGCACAGGAGAGTTTTTATCTCCACTTTTCGCAAAAATTATATTTCCCTTTTCATCACCAAAGTTTACGTTAAATTGACCTAAGGGATCATTAGTAATTTGATATGTTTCTTTGGTAGACATATTAAGCCTAAATACATCCCATGGGTTGGTTCCGATGGCGTCAGAATAAAGTAAGATATCTCCTTTAGTATTAACTTTACCGGTTACTACTACATCTCTATTGTTTAATATCTTTTGTTTTATTTGTGTCTTAGTATTTAGCATCCATAAATCGCTTTTATTTTGAGAATTGCAAACTGTTATAACTATCCATTCGCCTTTGCTTAAATTTAGTGAGTTCTTTGACAGTGTACTATTTGTTTTATGAAAGACAAACAGTGCACTCAAAGAAATGAAAATAACTAAAATTAATATCATGCACACAATGTGCTTTTTTTTAATACTGAGAATACTTTTAATTTTACTAAGCATCAAAATACAACACCTCAAGTCGCTATTTTATAGTAAATAGGGATAAGATAAATAGAATTGATAAAAAAGAACGAATAATATATACGATAAATGGAGAGCAATGTTTTACTTTTACTATATATTATGAAGGGAATTGTGAAATAAGTCTTCTACTGTGACTGTTAAATTTAAAAAATCCTGCTAATAAAATAAATTAGCAGGATTTTTTCTAACATTTATTAATTTTCAGTTTTTAAATTTCTCATATATATTCTAAAAACAAGCTCTTCTAAAAAGTTGAACACACTTGTGGTTATCAAGTATATCCCTACTGCAATTGGAGCTGCTTTAGCAACAAATAAACCAACTACTGCCATTATTATGATATTACTCTTGCTCATTGTAGCCTGGCCTTTAATTTCTAAAAAAGTTACATATGAAAGCAGGCTTGGGGTTAAGGATACAAGCATATATATCAGTGGAACGATAAAATAACTGTCTGAGATCTTAATACTAGACACCCAAGGTATAAGATATGTACCTACGCTCACAGGGATTTTATTAAATACACTCCACATAGTCATTAATATAGGCAGTTGGAGTAGTGTTACTAAGCACCCCATCATACTTTTTGCACTTTGGACAGATTGTTTTTTAACTTCTACTTCAAGTTTTTCTTTGTTATCTTTATATTTTTCCTTAAGTTCTTTCATTTTTATAGCAAACCTTTGCTGCTGTTGCATGGATTTTTTTTGTTTGAAAGACATTGGTGAAAGTACTAATCTTACACTTATCGTAAGTAAAACTATTGCTAGGCCCCAATCCCCAGTGAAATTAAAAATTGAATTTAATAAACTACTTAAAAAATTAAAAATGATGTTCATATTTATCCTCCTTCGAATAATTTTGGCTAAAACATCATTTCAATTTTAAAACGATCTGTATATATCCACATACCATATTTCTCATAAATAATATAATCTTCTGGAAGTATTTTCTTTATAAATCCGAGCCACTGAATTAAAATATTTCTTGCAACATTTTCTTCAGTTTTATACTTAAGATTTTTATAGGAGTATACAGTATAAGAGACTATGCTAGCAAAACATATAACTAAAAACATTAACTGAATTAAATTTATTAAGTCATAATTCAACTTACACACCTCCTCACTTGCTATTTTTAAACATTATAACATATATTATGGACAATATTACATTTGTAAAAAACAATAGGATCTTTTTATAAATATTTCTATTTCCTGTAAGTCAATTTTGTCTTTGCCCCCATCCTCTTCGCAAAGGAATATGTGATATTTCCAAAAAAACATTTGTAAAAAGGAAGGGGTATTTTTGTCGCATATGCAACATCAACTAGTCCAGTTTCTTTCCAATACTTATTGTCATAAAATTCATCCTCAGTTCCAGCATGGCTCATCCCACGAAAAATATTATAAACCAATAAATTCACAAATGTTGGAGAATATAACTTCCCACTATCAACGTCCTTGTAGAATTTCTCAGCAACTCTTTCGCATCTTTTAGTCACTTTTTGTGGAGGTTCATACTCTCCGTAACTATTCGATATAACTGGAAGTTCATATCCACGATTAAATCCCCAACACATAAATGTTTCTCTTAAGTATTTGGTACAGCTTTTAGCGCCATTTCCACCTGCAGTGGATACCGCGAGCATCTTCTTTCTGAAAAAGCTTGGTCTATGAGTTTTAAAAGCCAAATGATCTATAAAATTCTTCATCAATGCGCTCACATGATTGCTATAGCAAGGACTCGTAATAATTGTCGCATCATTTTCTTCAATTTTATCAATAAGTTTTTGCACTTCCAAGTGATGAGGGCAACTTTTATTTCCTCTAATAAAGCATGAACTACATCCGGCACAAAAGGGGAGTCCTATTTCTTTTAAATGTACCTCGTCAAAATCTATATTTCTATCTGAAAGTTCTTGCATATGTTTTTTTACTATTTCCACAAGTGCCCAGGTATTTCCTTTATGTGCACTCCCATTGATAATTAGTATTTTCAATTAAATCATCTCCTTCGGAGCTGAAAGATTAACGACTTCAGAAGGGGATTTATACTCCCACTTATATAAGTGGGAGACTTCCCTTCTGAAATGTCGTTAACATCACCACCTATCTAAAGGCTTATTTATAATAGTATATCTTGTGATTTTTTCCCACACAACCAAAAGTATGCTTCCAATTAGGTAGCATACAATATCTTTTATATCAAATGAAGTTCCGATAATTGTTGAAATCATTTTATTGTTTTCTAAATGTAGCAAATCTACAATATGATAATATTGACCCAATTCTACGGCTGAAGCAAAAAAGAATAGGTAAATAGGTAAAAACTTTATTGGTTTTTGTATAAACCCTCTTATGAAGGTGTACATTAAAATAACTACCAGAATATCTCCAATGTATGGTCGAATAATGGTGTCATTTATAAAAAGTGCAATAATTGTTTCAGTTATCAATAAAATAATAAAACTCAATATATACTTAATGTTTATTTTCATAAAGACCCTCTACTTTCACTCATTTACTTTAAAATAAACAGAAATACTTAAAGTGGTTTTACTCTAAGTCACTCCAATATTACGTTCATTCCTTGTTGCAAACGGCTTATATTTTCCATGATATTATATATTTATACAATGCAATTGAATAACTAGTACCTTTATTATATCGTAAAGCAAACGAATTACCATCATTTTGAATTTATTTTAATTTTAACGACATTTCAGAAGTCAAGTCTCCCACTACTATAAGTGGGAGTTATATACATTAACAAAGAGAAAACTTCAGTGAGAGTATACATATCCTTCTGAAGTCGTTAAGATTGTAGCACCGCAGGTGATGATTTAATGTTATACTTGATGATATATTAAAAATTGGAAATAAAAATACATTTTTTAACCGTAATAACGGTAGGGGGGAAAACTATGAAAAAAAAATCTAATAACTTAATTATCAAACTAATTGTCGGTGTAGCACTAGGGTTAGGTATTGGTTTAGTATGTCCAAAAAGCTTAATGGTTGTAATTGTTACCATTAAATATATACTAGGACAAATAATCTTCTTTGCTGTACCACTTATCATCATTGGATTTATAGCACCATCTATCACTAAGCTAAAACAGAATGCTACAAAAATGTTAGGTATTGCTGTTTTTATAGCTTATGTATCCTCAATTGGTGCTGCAACTATGTCAGCAATCGCTGGATATGCAATTATACCAAGTCTTTCAATAACACCTGCTACTGAGGGATTAAAAGAGCTACCTGCATTAATCTTCAAACTTGATATACCTCAAATTATGCCAGTTATGAGTGCATTAGTATTCTCTATGGTTATTGGATTAGCTGCAACATGGACAAGCGCTAAAACAATTGAAACCGCTTTAGATGAATTTCAAAACATGGTTTTAGAAATTGTTACAAGAATAGTCATTCCTATTCTTCCTGTTTTCATAGCTTCAACATTTGCGACTCTTGCTTATGAGGGATCTGTCACAAAACAACTTCCTATTTTCTTAGGTGTCGTTTTAATAGCAATTGTTGGGCATATTATCTGGCTTACTGCTTTATACGGCATTGCTGGTGTATACGCAGGTAAAAACCCTATGTCTGTTTTAAAACACTATGGTCCTGCATACTTAACAGCAGTTGGGACAATGTCTTCAGCTGCTACACTACCTGTTGCATTATCATGTGCAAAAAAATCAGATTCACTGAGACCGGATATGGTAGACTTTGGTATTCCTCTATTTGCAAATATTCACCTTTGTGGTTCTGTTTTAACTGAAGTTTTTTTTGTTATGACTGTTTCACAAATTCTTTATGGAAAGCTTCCAAATCTTACATCTATGGTAGTATTCGTTATTCTACTTGGTATTTTCGCAATAGGTGCTCCTGGTGTTCCTGGAGGAACTGTTTTGGCTTCTTTAGGTCTTATCGTAAGCGTTTTAGGTTTCAATGAAACGGGTACTGCACTAATGATTACAATTTTTGCGTTGCAAGATAGCTTTGGTACTGCGTGTAATGTTACTGGGGATGGTGCGTTAACACTGATACTTACAGGATATGCAAATAAACATAAATTATAAATATATTAAAAGGCCAGGCACATCATGGAATTATTATCTATGATGTGCCTGGTTTTCTAATATGGTAGTTTTTAATATCCATATAAGGACATTAATAGAAAATTGGAGAGGGAAACCTCTCCTTCTTTATTAGCAAAAATCTGATTGCTATTAGTGTTTTTTATTGGTAAAATATACCGAAGATAATAAAGAAACACTAGAAGTTGTTGCATGGATATATGGTAGTAATATTATTTGTAAAAAATATAGTAACCAGTGGATGCGCCAAAAGCCTAAAGTATAGGTAAAGTATAAAGCACAAAATAAAAACATATAAAGAGGAATTTAATATGAGTAAAATACTAGTTGTTGAAGATACACAAAGGCTTAGAACGGAACTAAAAGTATTATTGGAGCGTTATGGATATGAAGTTATAGCTCCTGAAACATTTGATAATATTATAGATGTTATTAAAATGCAGCAGCCGGAACTTCTGATGCTAGATATTAACCTACCTGTATATGACGGTTATTATATCTGCAGAGAAGTGCGAAGATTTTCAGAAGTTCCAATTATTATAGTAACCAGCCGTGACAGTGACATGGATGAACTTCTGAGCATAAAATTAGGTGCAGATGATTTTATAACAAAGCCATATAACACAGAGATACTATTAGCTAGGGTAAATGCAGTACTAAAACGGAGCGAGGCAGGGAATAAATCTAAAGAGGGGATGGAATGTAGTGGACTTACCATAAATTTATGTAACAGTTCAATGGCAGCAAATGGAGTAAAGATTGACATTACAAAAAATGAACTAATTTTATTGACAAGCCTTATAAAAAGAAAAAATGAAATTGTGTCAAGAGAAGAATTAATGGAAGAGTTATGGTCTGCAGAATATTTTGCTGATGATAATAGCCTTTCTATAAATATGACAAGACTTAGAAAAAAATTAGATGAAATAGGCCTTAAAGAGTTTATTAAAACAAAAAGAGGACAAGGGTACATAGTAGAATGAATATTAGAAAATATTTGAATGATAAGAAGCTATTTCTATGCTGTAATACACTACTTAGCATTCTGTTAATACTGTTCTTGATCTATATTAATATAGAGAGTGTCTGTTTATTCGGTATTTTAATAATCTGGTATTTCCCAATTCTTTTATTTATGACAATTGATTACGTGAAGAAAAAGGAATTTTATGATTGTGTTATTGAAAGTACAGAAAAAATAAATGAATTATATCTGATAAAGGAGACACTTGATGAACCTGACTTTTTCGAAGGAAATATTATATATAATACATTTGGAAAAATTGAAAAAAGTGTTGTTAATAAAATTTGTGAATACCAGCAGGTGACAGATAATTATAAAGAATATTTAGAAATATGGCTGCATGAAATAAAAACACCATTAGCATCCGCTGAACTTATTATTGACAATAATCCGTCACAGGTGACAAAGAATGTTAAAACTGAATTAAAGCAGATAGAACGTTTACTGAATCAAGTATTGTATTATTCAAAGAGTGAGTATGCTGAGAATGATTATTTAATTAAAAAGCTTTCATTAGAGCGTGTTGTCAAAAAATGTTTTAAGACCTTTGCAAAATCTTTTATTTACAGTAGAATACATTTAGAATTTGACAATCTTGAGGTTTTTGTATATTCGGATGAAAAATGGCTTAATTTTATTTTACAGCAGATTATAACAAATGCTATTAAATATTTAGATAAGGACGAGAAAATCATAAGAGTTACAGCAAAAAAAAGAAATAATCAAATAATACTTACGATTGAAGATAATGGAATTGGTATATCAGAATCGGATATTGAACAGGTTTTTAATCATGGATTTACTGGTGAGAATGGAAGAATTTACGGCGAATCTACAGGTATGGGGCTATATATATGTAAAAAGTTATCAGATAAGTTAAATATAGCTCTTAGCATAGAGTCAACCGGAGGAGAAGGTACAAAATTTAATATAGTATTCCCAGTAGGCGGAACAATGTGTTTTGAGTCATGATAATCATGACTTATTTTTTTGCTCAGTAATCTTTCAAAAATGAAAGATTACTGAAATGTAAATCAATATAGGATTATGTAAATACGTATTATACTTAGTACATAAAGTGTTAGACGAGGAGGAAATAAAAGATGAAAGAAATATTAAAAGTAAGTCATATAGAAAAATATTATGGTACAAAAGGAATGCTGACAAAGGCGTTAGACAGAATTTCATTTAGCGTTAATGAGGGAGAATTTGTTGGAATTATGGGACCATCGGGAAGCGGAAAAACAACGCTGCTTAATTGTATATCAACGATTGATGATATTACAGGTGGTGAAATAAATATTAATGGAACAAGAATAGATGGAATGTCTGAGAATAAATTAGAAAAGTTTAGAAGAGAAGAGTTAGGTTTTATCTTTCAGGATTTAAATCTCCTAGATACATTAACAGCATATGAAAATATAGCACTTGCACTAACGATTCAAAAGAAAAATCCAAAAGAAATAGCAGCAATGATAGAAAATATCTCAGAAAAATTAGGAATAAGAGATATATTAAATAAATATCCGTGTCAGATGTCGGGCGGACAAAAACAGCGTATAGCATGTGCGAGAGCGATTATTTCAAGACCATCCCTTCTTTTAGCTGATGAACCGACGGGAGCTTTGGATTCTAAATCAGCTGCTCAGTTTTTAGATTCATTAGAATATCTAAACCGGGATATGCAGGCAACCATACTAATGGTTACGCATGATGCATTTACAGCAAGCTATGCGAAAAGAATTCTTTTTATAAAAGACGGCAAACTCTTTACAGAGATAAAAAGAGGCAAAGATAGCAGAAAAGATTTTTTTGACAGAGTCATTGAAGTAATAACAGAAATGGGAGGAGAAACCAATCATGTATTTTAAGCTGGTATATAAAAACGTTAAAAAAAGTTTTGGCGATTACCTTATTTACTTTATTACACTGACATTTTCGGTTGCCATGTTTTTTACATTTAATTCATTGGATTCACAGGCTGGATTTTCGCAAATCCAAAGCAGTCAGGAAATGATACTTAATCTTTTGGAAAATATTCTAGGAATCATTTCGCTATTTGTATCAGTAGTCATCGGTTTTTTAGTTATATATGCAAATAATTTTCTGATTAAACGAAGAAAAAATGAGTTTGGTATCTATGGAAGCCTGGGAATGGGACGTAATGATATTTCAAGGATGCTTTTGATGGAAACTTTATTAATTGGAATAATAGCAATGTTTTTCGGTATTATTTTAGGAATATTTGCTTCAAAAGGGTTACAGGTAGTAACAATAGAGATGTTTAGAGGCGACAAATCGCTAGATTTATCAAAATATAAGTTCGTTTTTTCGTGGAGTGCATTACGTAAAACTGCTATATGTTTTGCAAGTATTTTTGCATGTGTTGCCGCATTTAATATTAAGATAATTAAAAAGAATAAGCTGATTAATTTATTATATGATATAAAAAGCGATAAAACAAAATTTATGTCTGTGAAAGCAGGTTTCTTAGCTTTTACATTATCGCTTATTATGTTAGTCATTTCCTATGCAATTATTTTGAATATAGGTCTTAAACCAAAAAATAAATTGTTCTTTGTAAGTTTGGGGTGTGGCGTAATAGGAACATATTTATTCTTTTTATCATTGGGAAGCTTTATAACAGAATGCTTACGTAAAGTAGATAAGCTATATCTAAAAAACATAAATTTATTTACAATAAGGCAGATTGGGAATAAAATAAGTAAAAATGTGATTTCATTGACAATTATCACACTCATGCTTTTTTTAACAATTACGATTTTATCAAGTGGAATTGGTGTGAATAAAGCTATTATTGGGAATTCTAAATTTAACCAGCCTTTTGAGGTTACAATATATGGATTAGCAGATAAAAAAGCAGCATTAGAAATAATGAATAATAAAGACACGGTTATTAAAGACGACATAAAGGAAATCTATGCATATGAAGTTTATGAAAGTGGAATTCAGATTAAAAGTTTAATGAGTGATGAATATTTATCAGACATTACTAAAAATGACATGAAATTATTAAACACACAGCAGCAGATTGCAGTTATGAAACTGTCAGATTATAATAATTTGATTGGCATGGAAGGCAGAGAAAAATTACAGATTGATGATAAATCTTACGCAATCTGTTCTAACAATAAAATTGTTGTGAATGGATTAAAAGGAAAAGCTAATGAGATCTCAATAAATGGAAAGCAGTTTAAGTCAGAAAAAGATGAGTGTTTATATAGCAATTTTAGTAATATAAATGATCCAGCCTCGACAGCAATCATTATTTTAGCCGATGATCAGGTGAAAAACTTTAATGCGAGCATGGGCGGCCTTGTAATTAATACATTTAAGGATTTAGACATTGCGGTTATTGATAAGTATGATAATGAATTATTAAATTACGGTAATTACATTGCTGCATGTCGTGTAATGAGACAGATTGGAAATTTAACAACATCAATGTTGGCTTCTTTTGTGGGAATATATGTAGGCATAATCTTTTTAGTGTCAAGCGGCGCCATACTTGCAATTCAGGAGTTGTCAGAAGCGAGTGATAGCAAAAGAAGATATAAAATGCTTCGAAAACTTGGGGTTGGAAGAAAACAGGTTAATAACAGTATATTAGCGCAGATTTTGGTTTACTTCTTGGTTCCATTTGCAATGGCATTATTACACTCATGTATCGCATTAAAAGTTATCGGTAAGCTTATTAAACAGTTGGGCACAACGAATATGATGACAAATATTATTATTGTTTCTGCTATTGTATGCTGTATATATGGAATATATTTAATGATAACTTATGCAGGTGCTAAAAGAATGAATAAGTAGTATGGGAATGTGCAACCATGGGTGCTGATTGAATGAGGCCAACTTAGAGATTTAGTAACCTTAGATGAATACAGAAAACATTTAACTAATCTGAAAAAATAGGTAGGCAACATAGTATTCTATGATGTTATATCTGTTTTTTTAGATTAGTATTTTATTAAGCTTTTAAAATATAACATAAGAATATATTATTGTAACAATAGTTTGTGATAGAGGTTGCTATTAAAAAAGTGAAATTTATGTAATGAAATGAAAAAATTTACGTATTAACATATGAGATTACTTGGTCGGGTAAAAAACAAAGAAGGGAGGGCTTTAAAAAGATGAAGCAACTTGCATTGTGTGATATTTCATATAAAAAAGAAGTTACAGAAGAATTATGTAAAGAAGAAATTGCTCATATTTTTGAAATCTATTACAAAAGAGTTTTCAACTATATGTATTATCGCGTTAATAGCATTGAAACGTCAGAAGACCTTACAAGTCAGGTTTTTGAAAAAATAATGTTTAAAATAGACATGTATTCTAAACATAAGTCACCTTTTGAGGTGTGGATGTTTGCTATAGCTAGAAACATAGTAAATGATTATTTTAGAAGCTTAAAAAAGCATAAATTATTCTCTATTGACACAATTAAGGACTTGGTATCAAAAGGAAAAACTCCAGAAGAGATAATATTATCAGCAGAAAGTAACAGTGAACTTTCAAAGGCTTTGAAGATGTTGAATGAAAGGGATCGAAATATTGTTTCTCTTAAGTTCGGTGCAAATCTTAAAAATCAGGAGATAGCACAAATATTAGATATTACAGAAGGCAATGTTGGAGTAATACTTTATAGAACAATGAAAAAGCTAAAAAAGAAAATTGAGGAAGAGAGGGAACAATATGAGCAATAAGAAAATTGAAGATAAGTTTTCTAGAGAAATAGATGCTTATTTTAATGGGATAGAGGATAAGAGAAAAATAGAGCAAAGTGAATATAATGAACTTTTAGAATTTAGCAAGAATATATCAGATAAAGATTTTAGCAAAGATAGCAATAAAGAAGCTATATTTAATAAAACTTTGAAAAGTATAAATGAAAATAAAGGAGAGAATATTATGAAGAAATCAAATAAATTTAAAAAAACTGCTATTGCAGTGGCAGCAATATGTATAATAAGCGTTTCTGTAATGCAAACATCCTTTGCTCAAGAGATAGCTGAGAAAGTAATAAAAACTATATCTTTAGGACATATAAGTGTTATACAAACGGAACCATCTAAAATAAAAGAGATGAGACTTACGGATGAGTATAAAGGCAAAGTTTTTGATAAACAAGGAAAGCAAGTACAAGTAGTTACGAAGGAGAATCGCAACGAATTATTCACAGCAAAAGGTGAAAAAATTGCTCATATGCAGAATGGAAAAATAATAACTGTAGCTGAGCAAGAAAAAATGGACAAAGAAAGGGAAGAAGGTGTAGTTGTTGAAGTAAAAGATTCTAGTAAATTAAATGAATATACTTGCTTTGATGTTAAGCTTCCAACGTTTTTGCCAGAAGGATATAAATTTGATAGAGCAGAATTTTATAAGGAGAAGAATGAAACAAAAGTTAAAAATAGTAAATATATTGAGTTGTATTTCACTAATGAGAAATCTGGAGAATGTATACATGTGCAACAAAGGTTTCCAGATGGAACCACTAAAGGTGAACTTTCAACAGACGGTACAATTGAAAAAACGAAAATTAATGGTGCAAATGCTGTAATAAGTAATAATAGAAGCATTGATTGGGAAACTAAAACTGCGATTTATTTTTTAGCGGGTAAAGATGCAGGAATTACAAAGAGTGAATTAATAAAGATTGCAGAATCTATTAAATAATCATTAAGGCATATGAAAATAAATCACAAGTAAGGGATATTACCATACTTGTGATTTATTTATTTTTTTTAATGTATGATCTTTATTTATGAAAAAAATGTTCCAATGTGTGGTAAAAAATGATAATATTACATAAAGGATTGAGAAGCGGTTGTATTTTGTGACGAAGGTGTCATAAACAAATATAAAATAGATTGAAATATATAAAGGAAGCGTCTGTGTGAAAAAGTATGAATATAAATGCGTCTTTATAGCAGGGGCTGGTGAAAGAACAACAGGGATAATGAATGAATATGGAGAATAAGGGTGGGGGTTTGTTAGGCCTTCGTAGTGTTGGCATTATTATAAAAGATTAATTGAAAATCACTTTAGGGTCAAAATATGAATCAATTGAGGGAGACGGAATTGAATAATCAAAATGATAATATTAATAAAGCATTACTTGTGATAGATATACAGGAGGATGCTACAGGAAAAACAGCAAAACGACCATATAAAAATTCACAAGAACTTATTAGTAATGTGAATTTAGTTATTGAAAGTAGTGAAAAGAAAGGAATTACTGTTATATATATAAAGCATGAAATAAATAGTAATTTTTTAAATAAAATTGTAATCAGAAACAGATTTATCAAAGGAACGCAGGGAAGTGAGATAGATTCAAGAATAAAGATTGTTAATAATTATATTTATTCAAAAGATAAAGGAAATGCTTTTTCAAATCCTAAATTAGATAGTTTCCTTAAACAAAATCATATCAATGAAGTCTTTATTGTTGGATTAGATGCAACTGCATGTGTATACAGGACATCAATAGGAGCAATAGATAAAGGATATAAATCAATAGTTTTAGAGGATGTAATAGTAACCTCAAATATGAGGAAGATGCCAAAAATATTAGAAAAGTATGAGAACGAAGGGATACTCTTAACTACAATTCAAAAGTTTAAACAAAATAAATAATGAGTTCCTTAGAGTACAATTTTCTTTAAAGGGTACAAGTATAAAATTTATACTTAATAAGACTCATTTTTCATAAAGAGTAGATTAATCCTAAATATACGATTGATGAACAATCGTAAAAAAATGTGTCGTAAGAGTAAGACAATATAAATGAAGGGAGTTAAATATGGTTATTCCAAATTCAGGTAAAGTATATCCAAGAAGTAATGATTACCAAACAATATATCTTAAAAATGTAATTACAAGAGATAATATAAGAGTTGGAGATTATACAATATATAATGATTATTATAGTGATCCAAGGGATTTTGAAAAAAATAATGTATTATATCAGTATCCTGTAAACAATGATAAGTTAATAATTGGGAAGTTTTGTTCAATTGCATGTAAAGCGAAGTTTCTCATGACAAGTGGAAATCACACAATGAAATCAATATCTACTTATACATTTCCAATATTTTATGAGGAATGGGGTTTAGACGTCAGTAATGTAACAGATGCTTGGGATAATAAAGGAGATATTGTAATTGGCAATGATGTGTGGATAGGTTATGACGCTATAATTATGTCAGGTGTGAAAATTGGTGATGGTGCAATTATTGGAACCAGAGCAATAGTTACTAAAGATGTTCCACCTTATACTATTGTTGGAGGCATACCTGCAAAAGTTATAAAGAAAAGGTTTAGTGATGATATAATTTTAAAATTATTGAAAATTAAGTGGTGGGATTGGACAGATGAAAAAATCCAAGCAAATATTAAATATATTCAATCAGGAAACATTGATAAGTTAGATAGAAGGAAACTTAAGGGAATGTAGAAAAATAAATGAACAATACTGGTCATTGCTTAACTTGAGCATCCTTGAGGCTGAATATAGAAATAGTACAATTTATGGGATGGTATACTTAATTTTAAGTTTATAATAGATAATAAGTCTCCATTTCTTTAAATTACTTTAAATCGTGGAGACTTATTATGTTGAATGATGTTCATATGTATTTTTACCAATTTTCATAATGTATTAGTTCTTTAAGTTTTTTTCGCGTACGAGCTTTTGGTGTTTCATTTGCATAACCAAGAGTAATAATGCCAACTACATATTTATCATCAGGTATATTTAAAATTGGTCTTATTTCTTCTTGGATAAACCATGCAACACAACAAGTACCTAATCCTAAGTTATCAGCTTCAAGCAGCATATGTCCTATACAAATTGAGGTATCTCTGATTATCTGCTTAAGTTCTTCTTGTGAACTATCTTCATTTAATAATACATTTACATCGTCTTCTATTCTGCAACGTATATCTGCTACACATACAATAAAAACTGGAGAAGAAATCATCCATTTTTGGTTATGAGAAACTTTAGCTAATTTTTGTCTACTTAATTCGGATTTTACTACAATGAAATGCCAAGGCTGCGTGTTACTACCAGATGGAGCAAGTCTTGCACTCTCAAGTAGCTGTGTTATTTTTTCATTTTCAACTGGTTTATCAATATATTTCCTTATACTTCTACGCGCTGTAATTTCTTTTATCATAGTTTTAGATGCCTCCTTAATATATATAGTGTAGCACAGGCTACACTATATCCCTGTTAATATAATATTTAAAATTGATACGTAATATGAATAGGTTTGGATTCAGATGTTGAGCCGATAAAAACTATCACCATAAGTATATGCTTAAATGATGATAGCCACTAAAGTTGCTCAATTTCTGAAACAAGCTAAAGAACGATGCCGCGTTTCCACTACTATGGAGATTCAATCTTTTCCCTCTTTCTGAAATTTTCTTTAACACTAAGAGTATTAACTTTAATTTCCACAAATGCATCTTAAATCATTCTAAGCCTTGATTATTTTCTAAAAATAGACGTAATTTCCCCCTCCCCTAAATAAAAACTTTATGCTATTTTATTTATTCCTCCTGGTGGCGAATAATTTTGGCGATTTAATTTCTCTTTTGTAATCATTTTACCTTTACCACAGCAAGAACAGATATTTATATCTATCCCTGTAAGCTTTAAAAGAAGCTCCGCTGCACTTAACTTAACTTCTAAATTTTGATTTTTATTTTCTATTGTCCCTGTAAGTTCTTTGCATTTTTGAAGCTTAGTTGACCTATTTCTATTGCTTAATATTCCATAATGTCTAATTTTAACAAACTTTCTTGGTAAAACATGCATGAGAAATCTTCTAATAAATTCATCTACTGTAAGTGTCATAAACTTTTCTTTATTATGGTCTTTATAATCTCTCCATTTAAATGTTACATATCCATTTTCTAAATTTACAATTCGATGATTAGATATCGCTACTCTATGAGTATATCTACCAAGGTATTCAAGTACGTACTCCGCACTCCCAAAAGGAGGTCTACAATATACAATCCATTCTTTTTTATATAACTTATCTATGAAGCTCTGAAATATATGTTTCTTTGTTAATTCCTCAATTCCTGTAGTATATTTAAGTGCATTACTATAATAAGCTCTTTTAAGGTAAAATAAAAATTTACCTCTAAATTTTCTTGAAAGCACTTTCACTGGGATAAAGAAATCTTTTTTTGAATTTATCCATCGGTTACCATCTAAAGTTAATCCGCCACTAGGAACTATGCAATGTACGTGTGGATGATTCATTAAATTTTGACCCCACGTATGCAAAATTGCCATAAATCCAATTTCTGCTCCTAAATGTTTTTTATCACTTGAAAGTTCAAGTAGTGTTTCAGAAACAGATTTAAATAGAATAGAATACATTTCCTTTTGGTTTGTTAATGTTATATAGTTAAGCTCTTCAGGAATAGTGAAAACTACATGAAAATACCCTACGGATAATAAATCCTCTTTTCTTTTTTCAAGCCATCTTTCCTTGGATAAAGTTTGGCATTTAGGACAATGCCTGTTTCGGCAGGAATTATAAGAAATCCTAACGTGTCCACATTCATCACATTCGTCTACATGACCACCAAGCTCTGCTGTTCTACAAGCTTCAATAGCTATCATAGTTTTTAAAATATTCAGCGGAAGCTGATGATTCCTCCTATATTCATCACCATGTTGATTGAATATATCTTGAATCTCAATCATCGTTCTCTCCTAAGAGGATATCCAACGGACTCTTTATATTAAGTAAATCCATCCTTCTAAGATGTAAATAGATAGTGGTAGTAGTAATTCGGGTATGTCCTAAAAGTCTTTGAATGTAGCAGATATCCGTACCAGCATCCAATAAGTGAGTTGCAAAGCTATGGCGAAGCGTATGGACAGTTGCATGCTTAGTAATTTTAGTTTTTTTTATAGATTTCTCGAGCGTTTTCTGAACACTACGTGGACTTATAGAATCTGTACGACCCTTTCCAGAAAATAAATATTCCGTAGGATGATATCTGCTCCAATACTCTCTGAGGATTTCTAAATTTGCTTTAGACAACAATGAATATCTATCTTTTTTACCTTTGCCCTCTCTAATTAATATTTGCATGTTTTTACTATCAATATCTGTTATTTTTAGGTTGCAAACTTCACTAACTCTTAATCCTGCGGAGTAGACCGTCATGAGAATTGCCTTATGCTTGAGGTTTTCAGTAACATCAAAGATGGATTTAACCTCATCTGGAGATAATACAGCAGGTAATTTTGATGGTTCTTTCATCCTTGCAATTTTGTCCGAATTCCAATATCTATTTAGAGTTTTAGTATAAAAAAATTTAAGACTTGAATTAATATAATTAACTGTTCCTTCACTTAATTTTTTTTTAATGATACAATAATGTAGATAGTCACAAATTTCTTTTTCACCTAAATACTTTGGTGATTTGTTGTAAAATTTAGCAAAGTTACTAACGTGATTGATATAGCTTTTTATAGTCATTGGACTATAACCCCTTAGTTCCATATCCATTTTCATTTTTTCTTTTAATTCTGACATAAATAATAACACTTCCTTATTTTTTATTTCGACAATAAAAGTTTATAGGAAGTGTGTATTATAATAAAGAAGTATCTTAGTCAAATAAGGATACTTCTTTCTATTTTATTTAAGTAAAAATTAAATTAATATGATTAGCACTTGTCTGCCACCGTTTTTAGCGGTTTAGTTCTTTTAGGCCTTTACGAGCACTTTTGTAATTTCAGAGATGTACATTGTATGATAATCCTTGTTTGGATACCATTTTGCATCATTCTCTTTGGACTCGAAATTTTCAGGCGGCATGGCACAATGATATACCTTCCTACAAACAATTATCATGTTTGCTTCTTCAAAGGATACTGTATCGTCAACAAAATAAGGAGTGAGTCCAGCTTCGTTTACCTTATCTGTGTCTCTTCCTGAAATGCTACCACATATATTTAGGGCTTTCCTATACTTCTCATCAAAAAAAGCAATCGTAAACATGTCATTTGCATCGATAAATTCTTTCGTATATCTCTGAGGCCTTATGTATGTGGTAACAACATTCATTCCCCAATATACACCAACACCACCCCAACTAGCAGTCATTGTATTAAATTTCTCCTTATTCCCTGCTGTTATCAGCAGCCATTCTTTCCCGATTTTTGTGAAAGGGTTGAACTGTAATTCCTCGACTTTAATTTCTTTAAACATAATTGTCCTCCTGTAAATTTTTTTATAGTTTATAACAAATAATTAACTTATGCATTATATAACCATATTAACATATACAAGCATGCAGACCAACTCTTAAAACTTTTATTATACAATTTATACATAATTATGTTAACTGCTTGAATAACTATAGGGATATATCATATAATTGAATAAAGATATAATGTAAGGTTTTATTTGAAAGCGTACATTCATTTTTGTTTAAAGCATTGGCATCATCAATCGCAAATCAGTAATAATTGAACAAGTGGTGAAGGCGGTAAGTAATATACTATACGAATAGGAGTGGAAATTATGTTTGAAATCATAGATAATAAAAAGGAATCACTAGATGGCAAGAGACCCTTGAGTAGAATTGCTGTAGAAAATTTAAAAAAATATTTTGATGTGGAACTAACATATAATTCTAATGCGATAGAAGGAAATACTCTGACAATAACTGAAACTAAAGTAATCTTGGAGGATGGCTTAACTATAGGAAAAGGTAAGAGCTTAAAAGAACATTTAGAAGTAATTAACCACAAGGAAGCAATTGATTATGTAGAAGACATTGTAAGTGAAGATACGGATATATCAGAAAGGGTTATTAAAGACTTACATTACTTAATATTGAAAAGTATAGATAATAAGTATGCTGGAGAATATAGACAAAATAATGCAATTATCAGTGGTAGCAAGCATATACCTGTAGAACATTTTTTAGTGAAAGAAAAAATGACAGAACTAATAGAGTGGTATAATTGCAGCAAGAATAAAAAACATCCAATAGAATTGGCAGCAGAGTTTCACTTTAGGTATGTGTATATTCATCCTTTTACTGATGGAAATGGAAGAACTGCAAGGCTTCTTATGAATCTTATATTAATGAGAAATGGATACCCTATAACAGTGATAAGGACTGAAAATAGAGAGGAATATATGAAAGCATTAGAATTGGCTAGTTTAGAGGGGAAGTTAGAGGGATTTATAAAAATCATTTCAGGAGCTGTAGATAGAAGCTTAGATACGTATCTATATTTAACAAAATAATTTAGAAATAAAAAGCCATGGTTACTTCTGTTTTATGAAGTATTCATGGTTATTTTAATTTAGATTTAATTTCATCTATAGAATATGGTATATTATAGGTAGATTATAGGAGTATGAACGATAATTCGTAAAATCATTAAGGGGGATGTCATGTATAAAATATTGATAATTGAAGACGAAGAGAAAATTAGAGATATAATAAAAGAATCTCTTTGTAAATGGGGTTTTGAAGCCTATGCAGTTAATAACTTCAATAATGTATTTGAAGAATTTGTGAAGGTAAAGCCGGAACTTGTTCTAATGGATGTAAATCTGCCTGCTTTTGATGGATTTTATTGGTGTAATAAAATTAGAAATGTTTCTAAGGTGCCAGTAATATTTTTATCTTCAAGAAGTACAAATATGGATGTTATTATGGCAGTGAATACGGGTGCGGATGATTACATTACAAAACCTTTTTCTCTGGATATACTTATGGCAAAAATAAATGCAATTTTACGTAGGACCTATTCTTATGGAGATACAAGTTTGGATACTATTGATTATAAAGGCGCTGTGCTATCATTAAGGGATAACACCCTTTACGTAGGCGAAAAATCAATTGAACTAACCAAAAATGAATTTAAAATATTATATGTATTAATGAAAAAGCATGAAACCATAGTAAGCCGCGAGGATATAATGCAAGAACTTTGGCAAGATGAAAACTTCATCGATGACAATACACTAACAGTTAATATAAACAGACTGAGAAAAAAGCTAAAAGAAATTGGTCTTATAGATTTTATTAAGACCATTATAAATCAAGGATATGTTATTAAATGAGCTTTATTAAATATTTAAAGGAGAACCTTAAGCTTTTAGTATTTTACTTTCTTCTCATGGCTTTTATTTCATTAACTATATGTTTTGACAGAAAAAATCGCGTACTTACTTCTAATTTACTTTACATAATATTTGTTTCTTTTTTCATGTTAATAATTTATATTAGTATAGATTATTATGAAAAATCCCAGCATATTAAAAAGCTTTTATTCGTTAAAAATTCAGAAGATAAAACTCCTATTTTACCGGGTCCAATAGATTATAAAGATGAAATATATGCTCAAATAATTCAGATGATTTATGAAGATTTCCTGAAAATTGCAAGAAGCACGGAAACAGATTTCAAAGAAAATGCAGAGTTTATGACTGCGTGGGTTCATGAAATTAAAACTCCAATTACTACATCAAAGTTATTGATTGAGAGCACAGGCGCTACATCTTCATCCTTAAAAGAAGAACTTGAAAAGATTGAGGATTATGTTGAAAAGGTACTTTATTATTCAAGAAGTAATAATTTTTCTGAAGATTATATCCTTTCAGAAGTGAGTATCAACAAAGTAATTAAAGAAAGTATTAAAAAACATTCAATTATATTTATAAAAAAACATATTAAATTAATAAATAATGTACCTGAAACTCTTATTATAGATACCGATAAAAAGTGGTTGCTTTTCATAATTGATCAGCTCCTTTCAAATTCATTAAAATATACCAGCAATGGTGGAAGCATAATATTTAAACATATTAAAGCCACAAAAGAGGTTTTATTAATAGTAGAAGATACGGGAATAGGCATTAAAAGTGAAGATATAAATAGATTATTTAAAAAGTCTTTTACAGGTTTTAACGGAAGAAACGAAAACTTAAAAGCTAGTGGAATGGGTTTGTACCTTTCTCAAAAAATTGCTAAAAAACTTGGCCATTATATTACCCTAGAATCAGAATATGGTAAAGGCACCAAAGTAATTATTCATTTTCTAAAATGGGATAATTACTATGATGTTACAAAAATGTAAGGTGAAGTAAGAACGGTATATTTTGATTTTTGTATAATTCAATCTTTTGCGTTTGAGCGCTTTTTATTGTGCGTGAAAATTTACAAGTTGGAGATAACTTGAGGATGAGTGTAACACATTTATAGTACATAATAAAAAATGTAGTCAAAATGACGTATATATATTGATTGCAAATTTATTTTGGAGGTTGATGACAATGAATAAAAAAAGATTGATAAAATTAGTATTGGCAGTTGGATTAATAGCTTCAAGTACGGGAGTAGTCGCATTTGCAAGCCGAAATTCTGCTAGTGTGACTAAAAATGTTGTTAAAGTGGCGAGTGAAAAGACGGAGATTGCTGTGAAGAAGGATATTTCGGACACTTTGGCTGTAAAAGGTAACACTAAAAAAGTAACGAATAATGTTACAAAAGAGGAGCTTACCCAAAAGTTGAAAAAATTTGAAGGTGGAACAGAAAAGGATAGCCTTGCAACTATCCAAGAAATAGAAAATATAATAAAAGAAATTGAAAACGGTGGAGGCCGTGGGGTTTGTGTAGAGATAGATACACAAACAGGTCAGGTTTTAGACATATATAGGCTCGCGGTACCGGAATAATGTTAGAGTTCAGTGGTTCAAATAATTCTATTGTAGGCTTTACGCGTTATAATTTAAATACAATGAAATTTGCAATATAATTCCCAATGCAGAAAAAAATAGTAGGTGGTTAAAGAATGATAAATATATTAATTGTGGAAGATGACGTGCCAATATCAAATTTAATTAAACTTAATTTAAATATGGCAAACTATGAGTGTAAGCAATGCTATGATGGAGAAGAAGCTTTAAAAATGATACAAAATGAAAAATTTGATTTAGTACTTCTTGATATAATGCTTCCAAATATGGATGGTTTTACTTTATTTGAGAAGATAAAACCATTAGAATTACCTGCAATTTTTTTAACTGCTAAAAATTCTGTTGAGAATAAAGTTAATGGGTTAAGAATTGGTGCAGATGACTATATTACAAAACCATTTGAAGGCATAGAGCTTATTGCAAGAATTAAAAATGTTCTAAGGCATTATAAAAAAAATACTGAAACATTTAAATGCAAAAATTTAGAAATAAATCTTCGGGAGCGGACAGTAAAGGAAAAGGGGGAAATCATTGATCTTACATTGAAGGAATTTGAACTTTTGGCATTTTTAGTACAAAATAAAAACATAGCACTTACAAGAGAGCGACTAGTAGAGAAAGTTTGGGGTTATGACTATATTGGAGAAACTAGAACTATAGACAATCATATTCAAAAACTAAGAAAAAAATTAGGCTTAAAGGACAATATAAAAACAGTGTTTGGTTTAGGATATAGATTGGAGGAGTAAATGAAACTTTGGGAGAAAATATTCATATGTACATTAATAGTTTTTCAGGTTTTTTTCATTTCTTCCAGTGTATATTTGATAAATAAAAGCTTTACATTAAATTTAGATAGTGAAATTAATTCTGGAATAAATGAGCAAAATAGACTATGTAGCTTATTGGAAGCTAATATGTATTTAGCAAAAATCTATAAGTATACCAATCCTGAACAGTATCAATTTAGCAAAAAAGAAACAGATTCAATTATAAGCACATACATGAGTTATTTTAAAGGTGAAAAAATATACATAAATATAACAGATGAGTTCGGCGAAAAAATTTGTAATGATTTTAAGGGAAATGCCAATATTACAAAGGCAGAATTGAATACACCTTTAAATAAAGTTACTTATGCAATACGAGATGTAAATAGTAAATCATATGTGTTTATAAATAAAAAAATAAATTTAAATAATTATTATTACAGGATTTATTATATAAAGGATATATCAAGTATTTATGAAAATCAAAAATCTATGTTTAACCTTTTAATCAGGTTAAATATAATTATATGCATTGCATTAGCAGGCGTTATGGTAATATTAAGTAAAGCCATTGTGAAGCCTATAAATAAACTCATAAAATCAACTCAAGAAATATCTGAAGGTAATTTCAGTGAAAGAGTAAGTGTAGGGTCCGATGATGAGATTGGATTACTTGCTAAAAACTTTAATAATATGGCAGACGTAATAGAAGATAAGATAAATGCACTAGAAAATGTATCAGAGGATAAGCAAAGATTTATTGATAATTTATCACATGAAATTAGGACTCCTTTGACTTCAATAATAGGGTATGCTGACTTTTTAAGGACTAATAAATGTGATGAGAAAACCACTATAGAATCCTTAAATTATATATATAATGAAGGCAAAAGATTAGAAAAATTATCTTCAAAATTAATGGATTTGATAATTTTAAAAAGAGAAAGCATAAAAAAGAAGAATACAAATGTAAAAAAACTTTTATATGAAATTAATAGTCATTTACATTGTAAGCTGAGGGATAAAGAAATAAATTTGAAAATTATAACAGAGGATTTTGATTTACTAATAGACAAAGAACTGTTTGTTATTTTAATAAGCAATATAATTGATAATGCAGTAAAGGCATCTAAAATAGGGGATGAAATTTGCTTAAAGGCTTATATGAATATAAATGCAATAATTGAAGTTAAAGACAATGGGGTAGGTATTGCTAAAGATGAGATAGAAAAAATTTTTGAGCCTTTTTACATGGGAGATAAATCTAGGAATAGGAGTAATAATGGTGCTGGTTTGGGGCTCTCAATATGTACACAGATTGCTGAGATTCATAATGCTAAAATTTGTGTTGAGAGTAATTTAGGCAAGGGTACTACTATGCGGATGGTGTTTAAGGATATAAGTTGCCACCTATAAAATAGAGATAATGGGACTAATTTATTTAATAATAGGAATTGTGAGTAGATATAAATAAAATGTTACAAAAATGTAAGATGAAAGAGCAAAATGTAAGCCAAAGCAATGGCGGTATATTTTGCTTTTTTGTATACTAAGAGTGTAAAACATATTCAAAATAATTAACATTAACGACATTTCAGAAGGGAAGTCACCCACTTCTATAAGTGGGTGTTACATACTATAACAAAGAAAAAACTTCAGTGGAAGTATAAAACTCCTTCTGAAGTCGTTGATGCTATAGCTTCGCAGAAGATAATTTAACGGGGGGTATTTATAATGACAGAAGTATTAAAGATAGAAAATCTAAGAAAAGTTTACGGATCAAAATTTGGTGGTGTAAAATATACAGCACTTGATGATATAAATTTGAAAGTAGAAAATGGTGAATTTGTAGCAATAATGGGACCATCTGGTTCAGGAAAAACAACCTTTTTAAATGCAATATCAACTATTGATAAACCAACCTCAGGAAGTGTAATAATTCATGGTGATGACATAACCAAACTAAAGGAGCCCAATTTGTCTAAATTTAGAAGAGAAAAACTTGGATTTATATTCCAAGACTTTAATTTGCTTGATACTATGACTCTAAAGGAAAATATTGTACTGCCTTTAGCTCTTGCAAAAACTCCTTATAAGATTATAAAGACAAAGTTACAAGACATAAGTATTAAGCTTGGCATTAGGGACATATTAAGCAAATATCCTTATGAGGTATCAGGAGGACAAAAGCAAAGAGCAGCGGCCGCAAGAGCAATGATTACTGAGCCTTCTATGGTGCTCGCTGATGAACCTACAGGTGCTTTAGATTCCAAATCTTCCAAAGAATTGCTCGGATGCCTTGAGAATTTAAATGAAAAAAATAAAGCTACAATTCTTATGGTTACTCATGATGCCTTTGCAGCATCTTATTGCACGCGAATTGTATTTATTAAAGATGGTAAACTATTTAATGAAATTTATAAAGGGGATAAATCAAGGAAGGATTTCTATCAAAATATATTAAAGATTCTTTCAGTCATAGGAGGTGGTACAGATGACCTTAATTAGCATGGCTGTAAACAATATAAGGAAAAACTTTAAAAATTACTGGACATTTTTTCTAAGTTCTACCTTCAGTGTTTTTGCATTATATCTTTTTATGTCTATTGTAAATAATAGTGATGTAAAAGTCCAACTAGGAGAGATGAAAAGCTGTATGAGTATATTTATCATTGCTGCCTACATGATTGCAGCTTTCTCAGCGTTTTTTATATGGTATTCTAATTCTTTCCTTATAAAATCAAGGAAAAAAGAGTTTGCAACTTATATGTTACTAGGCATGTCCAAAAAGCAGGTAGTAACATTAAACATTATAGAAAATTTAATAACTATATTTGGTGCCTTTTGCAGCGGAATTTGTTTAGGACTAATTTTCAATAAATTTTTTATAATGCTATTATATGTAATGATAAGAGTTACAGGTGATGTGCCTTTTCAGATTAGTTTAGAAGCTTTAAAATTTTGCTCTATAGTATTTGGAGCTATGTTTATAATAATTAGTATTCACGGTTCTAAGCTTATATACAGGGATAACCTTATAGATCTTTTCAATTCATCAAAAAAAGCTGAAAAAGGTTTAAAAGTATCCTTTTTAACCCTAATAATTAGCATCCTTTCTTTAGTTTTCTTAGGCTATGGATATTATATGGCTATTAGAAAGGTTGCTGCTGATATTCGCCTAGCTCCCTTGATAATATTGTTAGTTGTTATCGGAACTATATTATTTTTTACAAGCTTTACTTCTTTAATTATTTATATTAGTAAAAAGAATGAAAAAAGTCTCTTTAAAGGAACAAAACTTATATATATTTCACAACTTTACTATAGATATAAAGGTAATGTAGGTACCCTAAGTGTAATAGCAGTTACAACTACTGTAGCTCTTTGTGCCATGATTTTCTGCTTTGGACTTCTTAATCAAGTTGAAGAAAATTCAAGAAATATGAGACCATTTTCTATAGAATATGCAAATGGTACTAATAATACAGATAAAATCTTTGAGGATACTATTAAAAATCACAAAAAGGTTTCAGTTGTATATAAGGATAATATGGAGTTTCTTAAGGTAAAAACTAAAGATTACCTGCTTGGCAGTCATGAATTTTTAGTTTTAAACGAAAGTAAATTTAATGAAATTAATAGTCATGAAAAATCGGACATAAAAATAAATTTGAAAAATGATAGGGATTGCTATTTCTTTCAAATAGCCATGGCTGTTACTAATAAAAGCGTGATTGGTAAAGAGGTTAAATTAATGGGGGGAGGTAGTGACTATAATCTAAAGATAACTGATACTGATATGAAATACTTTATGGCACTTGATAACTCTAAACCAACGTTTGTTGTTAAGGACAGTGTCTACTCTCAAATTAAAAATACAATTTCTAAAGAGAATACCTATAAAGTAACGGGATATATACTTAATAATGATTTCTTTTCAGAAAATTTTATTAAAGACCTTAAAAGCAAAATACCTTCTGAAAATAAGCTTTTAACCTTCTATGAACATTTTACAGATGGCATAACGTTAGCGGGTATGATGGCCTTCAGTGGATTATTCATTGGATTAGTATTTCTTACAGCTACAGGCAGCATTATATATTTTAAAATGTCCATGGAAGCTGAGGAGGATAAAAACAAATTCATAATTCTTAAAAATATAGGGGCTAGTAAAGCTGAAATAACAAAAGCTATCTCAAAGGAACTAATGATTTTATTTGGAGTACCCTTCGTTATGGCAACGATAAATTCTTTTGCTGCATCAATTCCAATTGGAAAAATGGTTACAATTAATATTACTAAAGAGTTTATTATTATAATTTTGGTTTATGCAGTGCTTTATAGTATATACTATTTAATAACTTTAAAATCCTATATTAAAATTATAAGTAGATAACATTAAGATAGAAGGGTAAATTATCTTCAGCGAAACTATATTGACGACTTCAGAAGAAGAGTTAGACTCCTACTGAAGTTATCTCTTTATGATTAAATAATCATTTCATATAATAAAGGGTATCTTGAGCTAAATCCTTATTATATGAAATGATTTTTCTTTTATTTATAAAAGAAATTATACAAGCATTACTGATTATTTGAACAATCCCATTCTTGTTAGAAAGGGGTTTATTAACAGTAGTATAATTAATAATAATGCCATTTTACCGAAAACACTTCTTAAAATTTTATTTAATTTAGGATAATTTGTTTTACTGCTATAATTTCCTACTGTAAGAAAAGCTAATGTAATAATGCTATCTGTAATTTTAAAATATAATGTATTTGTTATTCCAATTTGTTTCATAAAAAAGGAGCCTAAATAAACATCTCCTATGGTTAATGCAATGGTAAGTCATTTAAAAATAATAATCCAATACCAACAAAAGGGTTAGGAGATTTTTTATTTTATACAATACTACTTTCAGGCATATATAAAGTAAGTAATGATTCTAATTTTGTATTTTATGGGGCATGTTTAATATTTTTAGGATGTGCAATAAATTGGATTATAGTTTGTTTTATATATAATAAGAAATGGTATAAGGGGTTCCCAGCAACATTTATCCCTCTTATGTCACTATTACCATTATTTTTGAAGCTTGTAAATTGAATGTTTAGTTCATAAATATTGTTAACATAGCTTTATAATAATCAATAAAAAGTGCCTGTTTCATTGCCAACTATTGATATGGGACATATTATATATATAATATGCCCCATATCAATAGTTAATTATAAAGTCTTCCTAATGCGTCTGCTCCAAGTATAGCTGCATATACATCATCTGCAGTAACCGCAAATGGCATATTATGAATAGTTTCTCCCACTGCGCAGGAAGTTTCAGCGACCCTTCTTATATCTTCTTCTTTTATTTCTTTGATTCCCATTTCTTCTAAAGTAACAGGCAATCCTAAATCAATACAAATGCCTATAACATCATCGAGTTCTTCTTGTGGGCTATTTTCTAAAACTAATTGAGCTAGTAATCCAAAGGCTACTTTTTCTCCATGATATAAGTGATGACATTCCTCAAGAACTGTGAAACCATTATGAATTGCATGAGCAGCTGCTAGCCCACCACTCTCAAAGCCTATACCACTTAAGTATGTGTTAGCCTCTATTATATTTTCAACTGCTGGAGTACAAACTCCTATTTCTACCGCTACTTTGGCTTTAATACTATCTTCTAATAAAGTATTATAACAAAGCTCTGCTAAGGCATAAGCAGCTTTGGTAATTTTACCGCCACTCATATTTGATGCATTAGATTGCTTGCAAGCTCTTGCTTCAAAATATGTCGCTAATGCATCTCCTATGCCTGCTACTAATAATCGAGCTGGGGCATTAGCTACTATTCCTGTATCAACTAAAACTACATTTGGACTATTTGGTAAAAATAAATATTTGCTGAAACTGCCTTATTCTGTATATATAACGGAGAGTGAACTGCAAGGAGCATCTGTTGAAGCAATAGTTGGTACTATTACCACGGGTAAATTTTCATAGTAAGCTACAGCCTTAGCAGTATCAAATATTTTACCTCCGCCTATTCCTATAACGACATCGCAGTTATTAGTTTTTACGTCTTCTCTTAATCTATCTATTTCGCTGTTGCAACATTCTCCATTAAATTTTTGAAATGTAAGTTTAACGTCTGTCCCTTTAAAGCTTTTATCTATAATTGGTTGGTTTCTCTTGATGCCATTAGAACTTGCAATTATATAAAATGATTTTCCTAAGTTTTTTGTATGTTCGTTTAAGTTTCTTAATTCTCCATTTCCTTGAATATATTTTCCAGGTGATATTATTGTCTTTAGCATTTTTCCAACTCCTATTGTTTAGTGGCATTATTGTTCATATATATTTTAACATCAAAATGCGGGCCTTTCTATGAAGTTGGTTAAAAAATTAACATAATGATGTAAAGAATTAGTATAAACTACCGATTTTTTAATGCAATATAGTATTGTTCATAAATTATTATCATATTTGTCATGTTACTGTCACATAATAGGACTAGTATTAATGAATAGGATCCCCCTATAAAATAGATATTTACAAATAACACCGGATAGATACCGGTGTTATTTTTTTGCATTAAATTTCAGGTTTATTGCTATAAAAATCAATGTAATTGCTGATTGTAATAAATAGCTAAAAATCTTATAATGATGAAAGGCGATTAGAAAATGAGTGGGCATTTTTAGTTTGTTTAATAATGAAAATAAAGTAGAATCTCAGTAAAATAGATAAGTGCAACCAGTAGTTGACAATAAGAAAGCTGGAGTTGGTAGCTTTTTTATAACTATTTTCGTAGGATGGATATGGAGGTGTTAATAGTGAATTTTTCAGAAAGACTACGAAAATCAAGAAAAGAGAAAGGATTTTCTCAGGAAGAGTTAGCTGATAGAATAGGAATATCGAGACAGGCTGTTTCAAAATGGGAGTCAGGTCAATCAAATCCTGATACTAATAATTTAATAATGCTAAGTGAATTATATGGAATAAGTTTAGACGTTTTACTAAAAGGAGATCAGGAAAAAGTAGAAGAGATAACAAAAGTCATTAATAGAAGTTTCCATTATGAATATAAAAGCAAGAGAAAAATTTTTGGAATTCCATTAGTTCATATTAATATTGGACTAGGAATTTATGAAGCAAAAGGAATTATTGCAATAGGAAATATTTCAAGGGGATTAATATCATTAGGAATACTTTCGCTAGGCGTGTTAAGTTTTGGGGTTGTAGCGATAGGGCTGATAAGTATAGCAAGTATAGCTATAGGTATTTTAGTCGCTCTAGGGGGAATTGCCATTGGCACTATTGCCATAGGGGGAGTAGCAATGGGAGTAATTACCCTTGGAGGGTTATCCATTGGAATGTATTCAGTAGGTGGTTGTTCAATTGCGTCAGAAATAGCAATAGGTAATTATGCAATGGGACATATAGCAATAGGAAGTAGTGCCAATGGGGTGAGAACTATTATTGATACATCATCTAATGGTAATTTTGCCAATATTACAGCTGCGCAGATAGAAAATTTAATCAAAGAAGAGTATCCAAAATTATGGGATCCTATTGTACATTTTATGACAATGTTTTTATAGGGAGGATACTCAGGAAGAAAATTTGTCTAACATAATGATAAGTAGATCTTTTCAACAATATTAATTAGCCTGTATTTGCAATATATATGTGAATACAGGTTAATTTTTTGAGTATCTGGAAACAAATAATTACTTCAATTATTATTTACAACGTAACAATGTTATGTTACACTAAATGTATAATAAAAAAACAATATTGTTAAATAACCTCAAAGCATAAAAGGAGTGGCAATATGGATAAAGAGTTAATAACGAAAAAAGAGTTGCTAGAAGTCACGAATGTTTCCTATGGGCAGTTGTATAGATGGAAAAGGAAAAATCTTATACCAGAAGAATGGTTTATAAAAAAATCTAGCTATACTGGTCAAGAAACCTATTTCCCAAGGGAGGAAATATTAGATAGAATAGAAAAAATTATTAATATGAAAGGGGATGCATCATTAGATGACCTGGCACAAATGTTTTCACCACAGTTAGCGGATGTGTTTTTAAATGAGAGCGAGTTATTAAAAAAGAAGATTGTTACGAAGCAGACATTAACAATGTATAAAAACATCTATGGAGAAATAAAAACATTTTCTTTTAAAAAAATCTTATATATTTCACTATTAGAAAAGAGCTTAGTATCTGGTAATGTATCTTTAGAAGAAAGTAAACTTATAATAGAGACTTTAGAAGGAAATTATAAGTCGTTAGAAGGTAAAAATTGCGAGATGATTTTTTTAAGAAAATTTGGGATGGCGCTATGTTTTTTAATAACTGTTCCTAATGAGGTTTATATAGAAAAAGATGCAAAAATAGTATTAAGGCTTAATATTTCACAGTGCATCGAGGATCTTAAAATTAAAATTTAACGACATTTAAGCTCCGCAGGAGATGATTTAATATAGAAAAATATGGGAGGTTTAATATGGAAAAGATGAATAATAATGATATAAAAATAAACGGCTCAGGAAGTTCAGGTGGTGGAAAATATAATAGTGTAATTATAAGTGGGTCAGGAAAAATTAACGGTGATTTAGAGTGCATAGACTTTAAAACTAGTGGTTCATCAAAAGTTGCAGGTAATTTAAAAGCAGAAAGTATAAAAATCAGCGGGTCTGCAAAAATTGAAGGTGATGTAGAAGTAGGAGATATAAAGATAAGTGGATCCTCTCATATCGTAGGAAATGTAAAAAGCAAAAGCATAAAAATAAGTGGATCAACTCATATAGAAGGAAGCCTATACGGAGAAGAAGTTAGTGTAGCGGGCTCAGTGAATATAGGGAAAAATTGTGAAACGGAATGTTTTAAGGCTAGTGGTGGTTTTAAAATACAAGGATCATTAAATGCAGGACAAGTAAATGTTAAACTAGGTGGGAAATGCATTGTAAAAGAAATTGGTGGCGAGCATATTGAAATAAAAATTAATTTTTTTGATAATTCTTTGGTTAGAAAAGTAATTGATAAAATGTTTAATTCAAGAAGTGAGTTAACCACAGAGCTAATAGAAGGGGATGATATATATATCCAAAACACCAATGTAAAAATAGTAAGAGGAGATAATATTACGGTAGGTGAAGGTTGTAATATAGGGCTTTTAGAATATAAGGGAGAGATTAATATTTCCGATGCGTCCATAGTCAAAGAGGTAAAGAAGCTATAAATGTAATTAAAGTAAAACTTAATTATCTATTGAAGGTGTTTAAAAGTATGTATTTATTGTATAATCATAGGATATTATCATAAAGTATAAAAGGAGAAATTATGAGTTTAGCTTTTCTAAATATGATTATATATATCATCAGAAATATATTATTAATTAAACAAAATATTTTTTGGTCGAGATTTCTTATAGTGAGGCTTTAAAATCTATTCCCAAAATAGTTATTATAAACCATAGATTAGAAAAATTATTAGTTGAACAATCTATTATTAGTAAGAAACAGTAGTAGGGTTAATCAATAGACGAGGATTAGAAAATTAGTTTTGAAAAAATTTAGAAGATTGGTAGGCGAGTGTTATGAAAAGAGTATTTGCACCGGGATGTGCATTAATGATTTATAAACCAGAGTTAGGGAGAAAAGTACTGGATTTTTTAAATAGTGAGTTAGGAGATATAGATGAATATTTAATTTGTTGTAATCATAAACCTAATTTGGAAAATGGAACACAAATAATAAATGTCTGTGCTGGTTGTGATAGACGGTATAGGGAACTTTATGAAGAAGTAACGACAATTTCACTTTGGGAGATATTAGCTGAGGTAAAAACATTCCCATTCCCAGATTATAAAGGAATGGAAATGACTATACTTGATCCATGTCCTACTCGAGATCAGGAAAGAGTGCATAATGCAGTAAGAGTGCTATTGAAAAAAATGAATATCAACTTGGTAGAACCAGAAAAGACGAGAACAATTGGTACTTGTTGTGGAGATAGCTTTTATGGTGTTCTTTCTGTGGAGCAGGTTAAGGAGCAAATGAAAAAACGTGCTCACGAGATGCCTGCTAGCGATGTTGTTGTTTATTGTGTTTCTTGTTCTAAATCAATGTATATAGGTGGTAAGAAACCGAGGTACTTAGTAGACCTTTTATTTGGAGAGGATACAATACCGGGGACATTTGAACCAGATGATTGGCACGGGCAACTTAATAATTTTATAAATGAACATTAAAAATTTTTTAGTTTCAACAGGTACTATTTTTAAAGTATACTCACGAGGGCAATTATATGCCTTCTTTTTTTATCTCCAATAAGTCCCAAAACAAGCCAAATGGAATATCTGCACGTTTTCTGAATTCGCTTTTATCAAAATTTTATTATACTAAACATATAAGTCATTTAAGCTTGATTGAAGTTAGTTTATTTGACAAAGTCATATTTGTAAATTTGTTAATGCTAATTAACGAATTCAATAATACCAAGTATTATTAGCAATATACCTGAAAATAAGGGTGCGTATTTGCCCAAAATTTCACCTAATACATGATTACCTACGGCCTCACCAAATATAATTGTAAGAATACTTAATATAAATGTAGATATGACTGTAAGTTGAATATTAACTCCGGTTATACTTGCAGCTACTCCGGTTCCTAAATTGTTAAAGGTTAATCCGAATGCTACAATGAGAGCTTCTTTCATATTTATATCGCCAGAGTTATCTAAATCTGATTCTTCAGCATAATCAATCATTTCACTAATGTTTTTCAAGGCAAGTGCCTTTGAATTAGTCTTATTTAAAAGATTTACTATACTTTGGATTATAAAATATACTCCCAATATAATAATAACTATAGCACCTAAACCATTAGCTATTGAGTGAGGTAAAAATTTTGATATATATGCTCCAACTAACATAGATAAAAGTGTTCCTACGGATGTTACAATGGCTATTATAAGATTTGCAATTATACCTATTTTTACTTTCTTTATTCCGTAAGCTATTCCTACAACAGCGTTATCTAGGTTAGAGGATAAGCTAAATGATAATGCTGATATAATTAATGACATATAGGTTCTCCCTTTTCATTATTTACATTTTAATATATGGGTTATAACCTTATAAGGTGAAGAATTATCTTCAATGGAAAAAGTGTATAACATCAAAAAGGGATATCTGATGAGAAAAACTAATGAGAGTAGTATTAATATATAAAAAAATTAGGATACTATTTATAGTATCCTAATCAATGAGTTTTTGTGTTATCTACTACGTAATGCGTCTATCGGATCCATTTTTGAAGCTTTTAAAGATGGATAAAAGCCTGAAATCATACTTAAAACTACGCAGAATAGTAAAATTAAACCAGCATCTGCAAGTGGCAATTTAGCTACTTCCATATAAGGAGCATTTGCAGAGATATTCTTTAAGAAACCATAAACTGCTGAATTGATGAGTTTAGATGCACCTAAAGTAAATAGTAATCCTATGCCTGCTGATAAGACGCCAATAATAAATGATTCTGCAACGAAAATATTCAAGATATCTTTTTTTCGTGCACCCACGGCGCGGAGAATACCTATTTCCTTAATTCTTTCAAGTACAGAAATATAAACAACTATTGATATCATTAGAGCTGCTACAAGAATTGATATTCCGGAAAATCCCATAAGTGCATAACGCACTTGTTTCATTGCTCCATCAACTTGCGAAGATATAGTTTTACCGGTTAATTCAAATTTGTATTTATCTTGTGAATCATTTAATTTTTGGAGGCTTGCATCTAAGTCTTTAGTATTACTAGAATATAAAACTAAGGAAGGGCTTTCCAAAGTTATTTTATCTATTTTAAACTCTATTTCATAAAAATTAATTGCCCAATCACTCGTTGCGTAATAGGTATCAATTAAAGTTGTAGTATTGGCAATTCCGGCGATCTTCCAAGCTTTCACAATGGGTACTTCAGGAATACCACTTTGCTCACTATGTGGATTAGAACCTTGTTTTAAATAGCGAACGTACATATTTTTACCAATTAAGTCCTTGAGATCACCACCATTTTTTTCTAAATCCTTCGCGGTGGAAAGTGAGATAACAATTTCATTTGTGGAACCTGCTTCTGGAAGGCTGCCATATTGAATGTCATTTTTAACATCTTCTAGCACCCCTGGAGCCATCATCATAACCAATTTTTCTCTAGTGGATTGGTCGGACAGTTTAGTCATCAATTTTTCATCTTTAATTATGCTTTGATCTAAAGAATAAAATTGTGCAACAGGAATTCCTTTGCCTCCAATTTGAAAGTAATAGGCATATATATTTTTATCTAAGGACATAACTGAGTTTATATCACTATATTTTAGAGGCTTAATATTTTTTAGAGACTTATCAGTATTTTCTTTTAACCCTACAGTTATTGCATTTGTTGGAAATATGCCTTTAACTTGAGTATCAACTGCATTAGTTGTACCTGAAGTAATAGCTATAGCTAAGGCAATTCCACAAATACCTATAGAAGTACCAATGGCTGTTGCTAGGGTTCTACCTTTTTTAAGCCATGCGTTACGAAGTGATATTTTTAAGGATGATAAAAAGGACATTTTTGATTTTGTTTCTATTTTATCTATAATAGGCGCAGCGGTTGACACCGAGGCCATATTTTCTTCAATAGAAATTAACTTACCATCTTCCATTTTAACAATTAAATCTGCATAAGCCTTAGCAAGGTCCGGTGCATGGGTAACCATGAGTACTAGCTTATCTTTTGAAATTTCTTTTAATAATTCCATAACTTGCTCACCTGTTTTAACATCTAAGGCGCCAGTTGGTTCATCGGCTAAAATTATTTCTGGATCATTAGCAAGAGCACGGGCAATAGCAACACGTTGGCGCTGTCCACCTGACAGAAGGTTTACTTTCTTCTTCATTTGATTTGATAGTCCAACTTGCTCTAAGAGGCTACATGCTTTTTTCGTTTTATTTTGCTTAGATATTCCTGATAAATCTAAAGCGAGTTCCACATTTTGGATTGATGTTAGTGAATTAAGCAAGTTAAACTGTTGAAAAATAAAACCCACTGTATTTTTTCTATAAGTGTCTAAATCTTTTTCTCCGGCCTCTTTTAAAGATTTTCCGTTAACAATAACATCACCTTCAAAATCCTTATCCAAAGCTCCTATTAAGTTCATCATTGTTGTTTTTCCGCAACCAGAAGGTCCAACAATTGCCACGAGTTTTCCATTAGGTAAATCAAAAGAAACATCATCTAATGCTATAACCTGGTGCTTACCGATTTTATATGTTTTTCTTAAATTTTTAATTTGTAACATTTACTATTCCTCCTATTCATCACGCAATGCGTCGATAACTTGAATTTTAGTTGCTCTTTTAGATGGAAAGTGTCCCGCTAAAACTGCGACTAATATACTGATAACAATTAGTCCGGCAATAGTTACAAAGGGAATTTTAATATCTGTAAATGGGATACCGGTTAATGGGATATTTACGATATTATCTGCATTAATATTTAATACATTATTGATTATTCTATTTGCAATTGGTTGTATTATAAAAGCTACTAGAACTCCAGTGACCCCTGCAAAAAGACCAATTAAGGCAGACTCAGCTTGGAAAATACGAGCAATATCTTTATTTCTTGCTCCCACAGCTTTTAAAATACCTATTTCCTTTTTACGCTCAAGTACACTTGAGAAAATTACAATCCCTATTAAAATTGTTGAAACTACGAGTGCTAGTGATATAAATACAATCATAACCGCCTCGGCCAAATTAATTAAAGTTTTGATAGCAGTTTTAACCATAACAATTTGTGAGGTTGCGGAAAAGCCTTTTGTTTCCGTCATTTTATTTCCGCCAATACCGCCATTTTCCTTAGCATTAATGTAATTTAATACAGCTTCATTGTTATGAACGTCTTTTATAACCACTTCTGCATTTACTATGCGGTTTTCTTTTCCTATAAAATAGCCATCATTTTTTAGCCATGTATTAACTGCATCATAAGAATAATATGCAGAGGCTGAGCTTAAGGCTATTTCATCCACAACACCGACAACTTTAAAATCCTGTGTATATTTTTTACCTAGAATTTCATCTCCTGTGATTGGATTTGTGGTTTTCTCCTGAATTATTACCTTGAGTTTCTTACCAATGGCTTTTGTATAATCATCTTTATCTGGGTTCATGCCATACATTTCAATTACATTTTTAGCCATATCCTTATTTACTAATAATTCATTCTTATTGTCCTTTGGTACACTACCTTTTAGTGCATGCTCAATGTTTGTAAGATAATTTTCACCAGCTAAGGAGTTAAAGGGAATATCCTTTAATTCTTTATTATTTGCTTCAAAAGAAGTAATATCTTTAACATTTAGGTCTTCTCTAACATTTAATACGTCGGGATTTTTCTTAATGCTGTCATAGACATTTATATTCTTTGGGTAATCAGTTTTTTCAATCGCCGCATCTTTAAACTTCATAGATGCTTGTATTATGTTAGCACTAGCAAAAGAATTTGTTTGAATATCTATGTAATTAGTTGCCCCATTGCTAAGCCCGATAACTAATAAAATACCTGCTATTCCAATTGAACCAGCAATAGTGGTTACGACTATTCGTCCCATTTTCTCTTTAATATTTCTAAGGGATAGTTTTATGGCATTTCCAAAAGACATGCTACCATCTTTCTTTTTTAGCTCTGATTTTAAACTATTTTTTTCAGATTCATTAATTTTCTCGTCTTTTTGAATTTTACCATCTAGAATAGCTACAACGCGGGTAGAGTATTCATATGCCAGTTCTCGGTTGTGAGTAACCATAATAATTAACTTATCACGAGCAACATCTTTAATAAGCTGCATAATTTGAATCCCTGTTTTTTTATCAAGGGCTCCTGTTGGCTCATCTGCTAGTATTATGTCTGGATCATTTGCAAGGGCTCTTGCTATAGCTACACGTTGTTTTTGGCCTCCAGATAATTCACCTGGCTTATGATCCATATGTTTTTCCAGGCCTACCTGTTTAAGTAAGCTTTCTGCACGCTTTATACGATCCTTTTTTGATAGACCGATTAAATTCATAACAATTTCAACATTTTCAAGTGCTGATAAATGTTCAATTAAATTAAAGGATTGAAAAATAAAGCCTATATTGTTTTTACGATATAAATCCCAATTCTTTTTTTTGTATTTTTTAGTTGATTTTCCCTCAATAATTAAATCACCTGAAGTTGGCCTATCGAGGCCAGCGATTATATTTAAAAGTGTGGATTTTCCACAGCCTGACGGTCCGAGAATTGAAACCAATTCCCCTTTTTCAAAATTAAGATTTACAGAGCTAAGAGCGTTGAAACTCTTCTTTTTTTCAATAGTATATTCCTTTGAAAGATTGTTTAATGATAAAAGCATAAATAACTCCTTTCGAATCCATTAGTGTATTTCCAGTTTTGAGCTTATACATTTATAATAGCAATTGAATCTTAAATAAGCCCTGTGTTAATCTTAAATCTACCTTAAATCATCCCCTGGGTCGCTGCATTAACAACTTCTGACGGAGCTTTTGATTACCACTTATAGATGTGGAAGACTTCCTTCTGAAATGTCGTTAAATAACAAAGGAACTCCCTCAAGATAGAAACAAATTCTAAAGTGAGATAGTTCCTTTAGTTATTCTAATTTGATGATAAATTTACAGCCTTTTCCTATAGCAGTTTCAAGGCTTATTCGTCCATTATGTTTCTCGATTATAGTCTTAGTAATTGCAAGTCCGAGGCCCGTACCTCCAGTTTGGGAGTTCCTTGCGCTATCCACTCTTTTAAAGGGCTCAAATATTTCAGCGGATAGGTCCAGAGGAATTCCAATTCCATTATCCAGAATTTCTAGTACTACTTTGTTAAAAGAATTCTTTAATAAAATTTTTATTTCTGTACCTCGCTTATTATATTTTAAAGCGTTATTAAGAATGTTAATGAGGGCTCTATCCATTTGTTTCACATCAATAAGAACAACTTTTTTATCGAATGGTATCTCAAAAGAATATTTAAAACCAGCCTCTTCGATTTGAGGTATTAATGAGGCTATAAGCTCTCTTAAATATTCACAAATATCTACGCTTTTAAGATTAAGCTTAAAATCTGAGCTCCCCATTTTAGATAATTCAAATAAATCTCCTATTAAACTATTGGCTCTTGAACTATTATTTATTATAATGCCCAAAAACTTTTCTCTGTCACAGTCCGATATATCCTTGTTATTCATTAGTAAATCAGAGTATCCCATTATATTAGAGAGGGGAGTTTTTAAATCATGAGATATATCTAGTATTAGCTTTCTCCTATTATCTTGAGATTTTTCTTTTAGATTTTTCTCGCTTTCAATTTTTTCTGCCATTATGTTGAAAGCATCTTTAAGCTCCCCAAATTCGTTTGTCGATCTCAAATCAACCCTGGCAGAATAATCACCGCCTGCAATTGTTGTAACTCCACTTAATAATTTTTTTAAAGGTTTTACAAAATTATTAGAGGTTAACCGTGAGTAAATAATAAGCCCAAGGATAAAAGAAGTAATATTAATTAAACCACCTAAAATTAGAATAAATATAAAATTATCTATGGCTCTAGGAATTCCATTTTTATCGAAAAAAATGCCATTAACGAATTGAGTTTTAATAGGAATAACTATTTTTAACCAAAAATCACCGTTGTTATTATAGCGTACATTATAATAATATTCTTCTTGATGCTTGCCGCTATTAATTAAGAATTCACTAAACTCACTCTTAGTATATTGTTCTATATTCTTCGGATTTATTCCCCTTGAAAAAACAACCTTATAATTTTTGTCAATTACCTGAACCCCACCTTTATATTTTAAAACCTGAGAAAAATCTATATTCTCATAGTCATCTCTCATAATTTGAGAAGCTGATAGTTCTGGTATTTCATCATGTTTTATTAATCCCTTAAAGCTTACTGAAATGATTAAGGACACTATAATGAAGATTATTGTAGAAAAAATAAATAGTAATAAATAATTTAACAAAAGCATGTTTGCAACTTTCTTTTTTTTCATACGTTATTCCTTAGCCCTAAGTTGTTTTCCAGCTTATAACCAATTCCTCTTATAGTTTTTAAATACTGAGGATACTTTGGGTTATCTTCAATCTTGTCTCTTAAATGGCTAATATGCACCATGATTGTATTATCATCGCCATCGCAAAAGTAAGCATCTTCCCATACCGCTTCATAAAGTTGCTTTTTTGTATATACTCTTCCTACGTTTTCCATAAAAATTTGAAGTAATTTTAGCTCCTTTGCATTACATTCTAATTGTTTATTATCTTTATATACACTGTAACTATTTTTATCAAAAGTTAAATCTCCTATTTGAATAATTAACTTATCGGGTATTTTTAGCGCCATTTTGTACTTGTAGGATCTTCTTAGTTGCGCATGGACCCTTGCGATTAGTTCAATGGGATTAAAGGGTTTGACCATATAGTCATCGGCACCTAGTCCCAGTCCTAATATTTTATCTGAATCTTCACCTCTTGCAGTTAAAAAAATTACAGGGATTTCACTTGTTTCTCTTATCTTTCTCAGTAAATTGAAACCATCAAGCCCCGGCATCATTACGTCAAGAATAGCTAAATTGATTTCGTTATTCTTAAATATCTCCAAAGCTTTTAACCCGTTTTCTGCATCATATACCGTAAAGGATTCTTTTATAAGGTGTAATTCCAATAGTTGCCTTAAATCCTGATTATCCTCTGCTATTAAAATATTTAAGATGTCCACCTCCATGTCTAAAATTTACTCTTTAACGACAGTCCAGAAGGAAAGTCACCCACTTCTATAAGCGAGAGTACCTACTATAAGTAGGAGTTACTTACCCTAACAAATAGAAAACTTCAGTGGGGGTATAAATCTCCTTCTGAAGTCGTTAATATTGCAGCACCGCAGGTGATGATTTAATTATGCCCTAGGGTGTAGAAATTATCAATTAATATTATTAAAATTAATTGTCTCAATCAGAAAGTCGTTGTGCAAACAATTTTAAATTATTAGTATAACAGTTTTAAATAACAATATATATGATAAAATAATAGGTATATATAATTTAGAAAGTTAAGGGGGAAGTATAAATGGCTGATCAAAGACTTAACAAACTTGCAAAGCTACTTGTGAATTATTCTACTAAGGTTAAACCAGGTGATTTTGTATTTGTATCTTGTGATGAGGTTGCAAGACCTTGGATGGTAGAGGTAGTAAAGGAAGCTGTGAAGGCAGGTGCTCATGTGGAAACTGTATTAACTTCACAGGAGGTATCAGAAATAAAACTTAAATATAGCAGTGAAGAACAGCTTCTTCAAGAAAATCTGATTTTTAAAACTATGCTTGAAAAAGCAGATGTGTGGATTTCCGCTTGGGGAAGTAGAAATACAAAGACAAATTCAAGAATTGATGCAAATAAATTTAAAATGTATTCCCAAGGGGAAGCGAGTTGGAGAAAAATATATTCTGAGAAGATGGGCAATGGGTCGTTAAGATGGTGTGGCACACAATTTCCTACTTATGCAGATGCTCAGGAAGCTTCAATGAGCTTTAGCGATTACGAGGACTTTGTTTATGGTGCAGGATTACTTGATGCGAAAGATCCAGTAGCAGAATGGAAAAGGATAAGTTCAGAGCAAGAAAGATGGGTTAGATACCTTGATACTAAAAAAGGATTACAGTTTATTTCTGAGGGAACAGATATCAAAGTAAATATATCGGGAAGAAAGTGGATAAACTGCGATGGAAAAGAAAATTTTCCAGACGGAGAGATATTTACTTCACCTGTTGAGGACGGAGTGGATGGAGTAATTACCTTTAGCTTTCCAGGAATATATATGGGTAAAGAAATTGAAGGGATAGTTCTAGAGGTTGAAAAAGGAAAGGTGGTTAAAGGATCAGCCACGAAAGGAGAGGACCTACTTAAGGCACTTCTTGAAACTGATGAAGGAGCGCGCAGCTTTGGTGAGGTAGCTATAGGCACAAACTATGGCATTGTGGATTTTACAAGAAACATGCTTTTTGATGAAAAAATTGGCGGAACGGTGCATATGGCTATTGGAGATTCAATGCCAGAAGCCGGTGGATTAAATAGATCTACTATTCATTGGGATATGCTTTGCAATATGAGAAATGGTGGGAAAATTTATGCTGATGGTGAATTATTCTATGAAAATGGAAAGTTTATTGAAGGCATACTAGAAAAGTATGGCTTATAAGATAAAAGATAGGATTTCCTATCTTTTTTAACTTGAAAATTGTAAAAATTATTTACTTTTTTCTATTTAATTGCTCTGCAATAATTATTGATAAATACTTACCAGTATTTTTTGCTTCCGAAGTAGTATTAGTATAGGAGCCTAGTTCAATTAATACTGCATTACCACTTCTATTTTGGTTATAAAAACCAATTCCGCGATTAACAACAGTAATTTCTAGCCCTCTTAAAAGATTAGGATATAATTTATTTGATATTCCTATCATGGAATCTATCAATTTTTTCTGTTGAGCATATTTGGGGTTTTGCTGTGCGATTACAAACATAAATTGGGCAACATTTTCCCCGTCTATTTTCGTCGTTACTGTATTCTTATCGTTTACACTATCTCTATGTAAATCAATAATTAAATCAAAATTTTCATATACTTTTAAATAATTATCTAGAGTAACACCAGATTTCTTGTAGGCTTTAGGATAATATGGCTTATCATTTACCGTTTTATCATGTATAACGGCGATTCCATATTTTTTTTCTAATTTCTCCTTTATTACATCCCCTACAGCACATACATTTCTTGTTTGATCTGTACTACTGTTAGTTTTAGAGGTATCATTATCCGAGGTCCGATAAGCTTCTGAGGTATGAGTATGATATATTAGGACTCGAGGCTTTTTTCTATTTAAGGGTTGTTTCAAATCTGGACCAGGGAGATTTGAAACAACATTTGGGTCTTCAGACTTATTTACCTGATTTTCAATTAATTTAAAGGGTATAACTGTTTTTATATTTTCGCCTTCATTGTTAGTGCTATTTTCATTTTTAATTTCATTATTAACATCCTGTTTTCCAGTGTTTGGGGAATTAATTGAAGCTAATGTAAGGTTAACAACCTTAATATAAAAGTGATTTTGAAATTTTCGTTCATTGCTTGCATTAACACTTTTAGTTAAAATTAAGCCTAATAAAATAATAATGAGAAACGTGGAAACACTTAAAAACATTCTTCCACTATCATCTTTTTTAACAACTTTACGCCTCATCTTGATCCCCCCACTACATTTTTATCTTTTATTTAGATGAAGTCTTTTGAGTATTTTTTAATGCTGAAACGAGTGCATTTACACAAACTTCAATATCGCTGTCGCTGGATATATTATTTCCAAGCTCAATAACTGTTGAATTGTTAGATAAATCTTCATTGAAATAAGATATTCCAAATTGATAAAAGTACATTTCGGATTTAACTTCTTTTGAATTTTTAATATTTCCTAATAGACTGTCAACAAATTTTTTATTTGCTTTATAACGCGGGTTTCTTTTAGTAAATTGAAATACCATTTTTCTCGCATTAGATTTTTCATTTTCTAATATATTGGAGTGTATGTCTATTAAAATAGTATTTGAATATTGCTTGACATTTTTTGTTATTAAAGCACGTGCAGCTTGATATGATTTATTATAGTCTGCCGGTGGGTCACACTTTATAAAATGGCTATTAAAACCTTCTTTTACAAGTTTATTGCTCAATAAAGCACCCACATCAGATACTTTCATTCCAGAGGGATAAGCTTCATCAGCGTGACTATTGTAAATTACTATGTCAGCTGAAAATGGTACTATAGAATCAGTATTATCACTTGTTGATTTTTTTATAATAGCTGCTGAGGCTGTATTTGGTGTGTTTTTAACTGTACTTTTAGAAGTTATTACTGGTGTTTTTACTTGCAATGTTGTAGCTTTAACAATATTTTTATCAGAGATTATGTTTGAAGTGTTTATGGCAATACCGAGTCCTCCTATAATAACGAAAACGACCGTCCCAAGTAATATACCTTTGAAATTTATCTTCCTATACTTTGAAATCATAATAATCCTCCTTTTTATTTCAAAACTATTTAAAATCATTGAAGTAGTTCCTATAAGTCTATTGCTTTTGCCAGCCAGCTCCAATACTTTTATTATTGTATTTCCATATTGCAGGTTTTCTCTAGCTCCTAAATAAGAAATAACCTGACCATCGCAGGAAATTTCACAGTCTTCTCTCATTTTATGAAAAGCATAGAGCAAGAGAGGATTAAACCAGTAAATTATGGACAATAAAGTAATAGCATAATTTATAAATATATCCTTGTTTTTCAAATGGGTTAATTCATGCATTATAATATATTTAAATTCTTCATCACCAATATTGGCGGCTACACTGACTGGAATTAATATCTTTGGTTTAATCAATCCACACAAAGAAGGGCTATTTATTTTTTGCGAATATGATAATTCTACCTCAGTTCTTATATTCATAGCTTTCTTGCATTTATTTAGAATTTCTCTATGTGTGCTGTTTATATTTTTTATAGACGTTCCAACAATATCCTTTAATTTTTTATATCCTGTAACTAATATCGCTATTGATAATGAGGTGCCCAATATCCATATAAAACAAAACACTTTTTCAATATTAACTTTGTGGTTTAAAGGAATACGGTTAGCCTTACTAATTACACTTTTATTTGAAGGGTGCATCGCACTTATTGATATTGGATTGCTTAAAGTTGCATTTGTAAGTTCTTTTGAAGAATTACTTTGTGTTATTTGTGTAGATTTATTTGTAGTACCCTGTACATGAAAATTTTCATATAAATTAGAGATATTTAAAGGGGTTTGTGGCCCAAATGGAATTATTAATTTTATAATTAATATTAACCATATATAATAGTGGAAAGTAAAATTTAGTTTATTTCTAAATATTCCTTTGAAAATTAATATCATTAGTACAATTATGCTACCAATTAAAGATGAAAGTACAATCATCTCAAAAATATTTAAAAAATCCACACGCATCAACCTTCCCTTTTACTTGATTGGTTTAGTATATTTTTTAACTCATCTATATCTGTTTCAGATATTTCTTCTGATTGGGCAAAAGTTAAGAGCATAGATTTGATAGAGCCATTAAATACCCTATTAATAAAGGAGTGGCTTTCAGATTTTTTACATTCATCTTCTGATATTAAAGGGAAATATAAATATTCATAACCTAATTTAGTAAATCCAATTGCATTTTTAGTTAATAGTCTGTTTATCAGACTTTTAACTGTAGCTGGTTTCCAATCGGATTTATCCTTTAATTCTTGTATAATATTGGTTGATGAAATTTCAGAATTAATCCATATTATTTTCATTATTTCCCATTCAGCATTTGATATCTTGGGAATTTTACACATTCCATATCACCTCATTTCAATTACAACTGTAATTTGTATTATTCTATACTATATTCCTCTAAATGATAATTATTACATTTCTATTTAAATAGAACTAAGGAGTAAACCAATAAAGATTTATGATATTATAAATTATGCTTGAATGGAATTTTCTAAAAGTAATAATAAATTTAAAATGAGGAGAAATTTAAGATGAAGTTACGGAGGTACCAATCAGAAGATTGCAAAGAAATTATTGAACTGTTTTACAACACCGTTCATTCTGTAAATGCAAGAGATTATAACGAAGCACAACTTGATGTGTGGGCGCCTAAAGACATTGATATTTCTGCATGGGATCAATCTCTTTCAGAACATTATTCTGTTGTAATTGAAGAAGATAGTATGATAATTGGATTTGGTGATTTAGATGATTCTGGGTATTTTGATAGACTATTTGTTCATAAGGATTATCAAGAAATGGGTGTTGCAACTATAATAGCAGATGAATTAGAGAAATATGCACAGAAAAACGATATGAAAATTGTTATAACCTACGCGTCTATAACTGCAAAACCTTTCTTTCAAAAGCGAGGGTATAAAGTGGTAAAAGAACAAGCAGTTGAACGAAAAGGACAAATTTTAACGAATTTTGTTATGGAGAAAAAGTGTTTGTTGGAAAATCTGCAAAATAACTATGAATTTTGAGCTGATAAGCATCTGTATAATTAGGTGCTTTTTTTATGTCTATTTTCATAACAAAGGGATTTAAGATAATATGTGGAATATTCTTAATAAGATAACAAATTAAAACTTACCAATTTTTTTTGCATACTATGATTGGAATATTGGTGGTTATGGAATACTATTTCATTGGTGGGATAGATAGTAAGGGGAGTGAATGTAATGCATAAAATGAAAAAAGTTTTTGTAAGCGCTAGTATACTAGTAATTATTGCTGCTATAATTTTTAAGTTTGATATACCTAATAAGATATATGCAAAAAAATTCTTAAACATTGATATTGAGAAAGCTAAGAGCATAAAAAATAATATTCCGAAAGATATTATGGAGAGTATTGTTGAAAGCAGGGATGCAACGAGTGAAAGAAATCAAAGCATAAGGACAATTAATGACTTCAAAAAAGAGTTTCTTTATAAATATGAAAACTTAAAAAATACCCCGGATTATATAGAAGTAGATGAATCAAAAAAAGGAATTTCGGTAGATGGAGAAAAGGCTATAGAGGATATAGAATATATTTTTAAAGAATTGAAGTATGGATATGCTGGTTATAAATATTTTGGAGGAGATGAAAAGTTTCTAAAAGCAAAAGAAAATATTTTAATAGAATTTAAGAAGTTGCAGAAAAAGAATGGCAGAATTGAATGTAACGAATTAGAAAAAGTTATGTGTGAGAATTTAGATTTTATTCAAGATGGGCATTTTTCTATAGGGGGTGGCAGAACATGTAAGGAGTCTATTATGTACACTACTGAAAAATACGAAGTTATAAAAAAGGATAACTCTTATTTTTTGAAATTGAATAACGATATGAAAGGTATTGTTACTATAAATAAAGAGGAGCCTGAAAAATACATTAAGCCTTCTATAGATGAAAATGGAAATATTGTATATAGATTATGTAGATTATATAAGAGTAATGAAGATATGTTACCAATTGACCTAAAATTTAAAGATGGTAATAAGGACAATAATATAAGCATTAACTTAGAGAATACATCAAAAAATTACGTGCATAAAGGAAGTAATAATAGTTATAAATATGAAGAAGTTTATAAAATACCAGTAATTGATTTAAATTCTTTTGAACCATCTGAAAAACTTGAAAAATTTGTGGAAGATGGTAAAAAGATATCTAAGAAAGATTTAGTTATAATTGATTTAAGAGGGAATTACGGTGGGAATGAAATATATGCTTTCGATTGGATTAAAAATTTTACAAATCAAGAGTACAAATCACCGGGCTTTAGTTCAACGCTACTTACTAAAAATTCAAAAGATGCATTGCTTTACAACGGTAAAAAAATGGTGGGACCAAAGGATTATCCTAAATTTGAACAGCAACTTAATGATATGTATAAAAATAAGAAAAGTGATCTTAAATATATCGGTTGGTCAGAAGTAGGACATGATGATTCAACTCATATTAATAATGAAAAGATAATTTTTGTTTTAATGGATAAGAATACAGCTTCAGCAGGTGAAGGCTTTGTAAAGGCATTAAAAAGTTGTAGTAACACATTTTTTATAGGTACAAACACAAGTGGGATGTCAAATATAGGGAATGTGGGATATTATGTTCTACCAAATTCTAAGATCGATATTTTTTTTGGAAATACTCTTTTTGTAGATAATGATTTAGAATGGAGAGATGGATTAGGAGTTTTACCTGACTTCTGGGTTAATTCTAAAGATGAGGAATATAGATTACTTAAATTCATAAAGAATTACTCAGAAGGCAGTATCAAAAAGAATGTGCAGAAATAAGCGGAAATAAGACCAATAATATTAATATAAAACTGTCTAGATTAACTTTATAGTTGATTTAGACAGTTTTTCTCTAATCTCATCAGTAAGGTCCGAACTCGTAATTATAACATCTATATCATCTAAAGTAGCAAATTTATAGGTGCCATCAACATTAAATTTTTCTTTTTCTACAAGTAAAAATACTTCTTTACTATTAGAGACTATAATTTCTTTAACATTACCATCTTCTAATGTAACAGTACCTACGCTATTTGTAATTAAGTTTATTCCAGAACTCCCCACAAAACCTTTATTAAAGGTATATTTAGATATACTCTTAGTTGCCTCTGAACCAAAAACCCCACCAGATTTATTATTATATACTCCACCTATACATATTAGCTTAACGGTTTCATTATCATTAAAAAGGGGTGGTATTAGTGACATATTAGTTATTAAAGTTAAATTTTTAGTACTATTAGATATTAATTTAGCTAACAAAAAGTTGATACTTGAGGTATCTAAAAAAATCACATCTCCATTCTCTATAAGGGAAAAAGCTTTTTGAGATATTAACTCTTTGCTATTTAAGTTTACGTTCATTCTAGTAGTTATAGAGCTGTTTTTAGAAATCTTTCTATTTAGGATAGCTCCACCATAGGTCCTTTGAAGGGCCTCAGATTTTTCTAGTCTTTGTAGATCCTTTCTTATCATACATTCTGAAACATTAAATCGTTCACTTAGTTCTTTAACTTTTATTCTACCGGTTTCATTAAGTATACTTAAGATTTGTTCTAGTCTTTCTTCAGTAAACATTTAAGCACCTCATCAATTATTATCATTTAGTGTTGTTGCTGATTAATATTATAACATTATTATCTAAACTTACAAAATATATTGAATAAAAACTTTAAATAGTATACAATGATAACAAACAATAGAAAACAACTTAAATTAATTAACAGAAATATTTAAAAGATGTTATAATTTAGCGTGATAAGGTAATGCTTAGCGTGATATTTTATATATTAAGACATTTGAAAAAAAGCTAGCCATGTTAATGGTTAGCTTTTTTATGCATATAGTCACAATGCATAGGCAATATTATAGGATGCTCCGTAACTGTAGTTTTTGTAGCTCCTCTATACAATTTATAAATAGGAGAGCTGTTGAATTAATATATGAATATTTAAAAATTAAAACAAAAAAATCATATAACCATCTTACTGCTCCATTTACCACACCTATCTCCAAAACAGCCTACAGTTTTTTCACCATCTTTTATTTCAATTACTTCACAATTGTTACCACAACCATTGCACTCTATATTTCGAGGGGCAAAATCATTGAAAGCTACTTCAAACCCTTTGAAATTTGTTTTTCCTGTCTTCATAACTGCTTCATTTGCAAGTACTGCCGCTCCAATAGCACCCATTACATCGTAGTGCTCTGGAACATGAATCTCAGTGCCTAAGGCTTTTTCAAAAGCTACTTTAATGCCTATATTCGCTGCAACTCCACCTTGAAAAAATATTTTTGATCGAATTTGTTTTCCTTTCCCTACATTGCTTAGATAATTCCTAACCATTGCCTCACAAAGACCTCCTATTATATCGTCCTCATTATATCCAAGCTGTTGCTTATGTATCATGTCAGATTCCGCAAAAACAGCACATCTCCCAGCTATTCTTACAGGTGATTTTGACTTTAATGCATACTCTCCAAAATCTTCAATAGGTATCTCTAGCCTTTCCGCCTGCCTATCAATAAAAGAACCTGTGCCTGCTGCGCAAACCGTATTCATTGCAAAATCTGTCACTATGCCATTTTTTAATAGTATTATCTTTGAATCTTGACCTCCAATTTCTAATATAGTACTTACATCTTTATCAATTTCGAGTGCTGCCACTGCATGAGCAGTAATTTCATTTTTTACTATGTCAGCGCCTATTAAAAAAGAAGCCATATGTCTTCCGCTACCTGTAGTTCCAACTGAGCTTATTTGCTTACTATCGTATTTTTCACTTAGAATTTTAAGTCCATCTTGGATTGCTTTTATAGGTTTACCTTTTGTTCTTAAATATAATTTTTCAATAACTTTTAATGTATTATCTAATAGTACAATATTAGTACTTACAGATCCCACATCAACTCCCATATAGTACATTGTTTTTCCTCCTCTCTAACATATCTACAAATGCTTCTATTCTAGTAATATACCCTGCCTCTCCAGTCATTTCATCTACTATCAAAGTCATTATCGGAAAATCTTTATCATTTGAAATTGCAGTCAAAATTGATTTTGATACAATTTCTGGCATACATCCCATAGGAAAAATTTGAATGGCTCCATCAAAATTCTCTTTTTCAGCAAGGAGTACTTCTCCTATGCACTCTCTAGCGTGCCCACCGATATAATATGGGAGATATTCTCTAGAAGCTCTCCTTATGTCAATTGAGTTAAGCTTTAAAGGGCGAAGTGCTGTATCTTTAATCCACCAACTAGGAGTAAGCATTCGTTTAGTGGCGACCCCATAATCCATAAGTTTATCTTCTATATAAAGATTAGAAAAGGGTTCAATTATAGTATAAATTTCACCGATAATTGCAATTTTTACTGGGGACTTATGTTTATTAATAGGAATCTCGTTTATTTTATTTTTATATTCTTTTAGAATATTCACCATCTGTGATGGCGAACTTGCTTTCGAAGCATTAAGGGTACATTCTTTTAAAAGGCCCTTAAATTCTCCTTTGGTTACCTCGAATCCTGTTAAATAATGTGCTTTACTTTCAATTTTTTCTATTAGCTCAATTACATTATAGGCTACCTTTAACGCTCTAATTTTTTGAGCTTTACCTAATGGGCTATTACCCGTGATATTGGATAGGCGATTTAAGAATTCTTCTTTACCTATGTCAAAAGGGCTATCAACTACGATAAAAGTCAAATCGTGTCCTAATTTCTTTAGCGCATTCATCTGTAATTCACAGTACTCGCCAAATCTACAGGGACCACAGCTTCCAGGGATAATTATGGTATCCGCTCCAAGATCTATACTCTGTAAATAATTGCCCATCATAATTTTATAAGGTAAGCACATTTCTTCTGGAGAAAACTTTGAACCGAGCTCTAACGCCTCGTTACTACTAAATGGTGGAACTATGCATTCTATACCCAGTCCATCAAATAGTGCTTTAGCTGCAAGATATGTGTTGCCTAAATGTGGAAATGTTATCTTCATTATTATTTTTCCTTTCAATCATATCAATAAAGGCCTCAAGCCTTGTGTCTAGGCCGCCTTCACCAGTATGTTCATCAACTTTTAAAACTAAAAGAGGGAAATCTCCAATTTTTTCTTTAATAAGTTCTAGTACAACAGAGTCTATTCCACAAGCAAAGGATGATATGTATATTGCTCCATCTATTTCATTATTTTTAGCTATACTAGTTGTAAATCCATAAGAATTTGCAGCAAAAGTCCAAAAGGGCCTTTTAAAAAGAGTTTTTACTTCTGCCTTAATTTGTTCCTCCGCCATATATTCCTCTGTTATAACTCCTACACCTAGTTTGTTTAATTTTTTTACTATATTCATATTAATGAAAGTATCGTAAAGATTATATGGATGTCCTACTAAAGCAACATTTTTTTTAAAGCCTTCATCTTTAATCCCAAATTTAAAATTCCTCTGTGTTTCTAAGGCTTTGTTAAATGCAACGCTTACCTTGCTATTATCTTTCGTAATCATTCGAGCTAGTTTTTTACACCAACAATATAATTCTTTCTCATTAGTTGCATATATAGGTTCTGTCATTACCTTTGGCAAATTGGGTATGCTATACATTATCATTTCTGGAAGTCCACAAAACTTAGGGCATATAAATTCGCGTGCGCGGACCCTCATAATTCTAGGTATTATTAGTAAATCACATCTGTCCTTTATATCTAGTATGTGTCCATGAAATATCTTTATGGGCAAACAAGCCTCGTCTACACAGTATTTAACCCCTCCATTTAAAATGTTTTTGTTTGTATCAGCAGATGTAATTACTTCTGCACCTAATTCAATTAAAAACTTTTCTATAAAAGGAAAGTATTTATAATATAATAAGCCTTTAGGAATACCAACTTTCATAATTTCCTCCTTACATCCTTTTTTACTAGCACTTTTTAATTCTGAACTATTAAGCTGAAAAGTATTCGTAAAATATAAAAAAACTGGATTTAGTATCCATGATTTAGCGACATTTCAGCTTCGAGGGTGATGATTTAATATTATTTATATATGACATAAAATTCCGAAAAATGCATTGGATTTTTATCGTTGTCGTATTATGGTATAATAAAATAATACTCCAAAGGAAGTACGGGATTTAATTTTGGGGTGAAGCTTTATGTGAAATTAAGGTGCCTATACCCTAACCTGTCAACTAACCTGGGAGGAAAAAGGAGTGGAAATAATGACCAAATTTAAAAGTCTTAAATCTATTTTATTAACAACAACATTAACAATTGGTGTATCAATGCTTACATCACAAAATATATTTGCAGCTACATCAACAACTAAAACTTATACTGTTAAAAGTGGGGATTGTCTATCTTCAATAGCGATGAAGTACGGACAATCATTAAATGACTTAAGGAAAGCTAATAACAAATGGAATGATTCTATTTTTCCGGGGCAAGTTCTTAAGATTTCAGGAGGAACTAGTGCTACGGTGAAACAAACAACACAAACGAAGAGCGATTCACTTAAAACTTATACTGTTAAAAGTGGGGATTGCTTATCTTCAATAGCGAAAAAGTGTGGACAATCATTAAATGATTTAAGGAAAGATAATAACAAATGGAATGATTCCATTTTCCCAGGACAAGTTCTTAAGATTTCAGGAGGTACTAGTTCTACTGCAGCGCAAACAGCGCAAACGAAATCTACGGCAATAAAATATACAGATAGCGATTTGAACTTGCTAGCTAGATTAATAACCGCTGAAGCAGGAGGAGAAAGTTATGAGGCTCAGGTTGCTGTAGGCGCAATAGTTGTAAATAGAGTTAAGAGCAGTTATTTTCCAAATTCAATTAAGGCTGTTATTAATGAAAATACAAATGGGCGTTATCAATTCACCCCGGTATTAAATGGTAACATTAATAGACCTGCAGAGGCAAGCGGTATGAAGGCTGCAATGGAATCACTTAATGGAAATGATCCAACAAATAAAGCTTTGTTTTTTTACAGTGGAGCTACTCCCAAAGGATTGACTGAGCCACAACCAGTTTCCAGAATAATAGGTAATATGACATTTGTACAATTGATAAAAAAGTAAAGTATTACTTTAGTGAAATGCGTAAAATAAAAGTATAATACGACAATACATAATAGTAATATAATTCATTGGCACTTGTAGAAAATTTACAGGTGCTTTTCTAATGGCTAATAATGGAGCTATTAATTCTTATGGATTACACAGTTATTAAAAGTCTATAGGTAAGTAATCATTATATTTCAGAACTTAATTAAAATCCTTTTTTTAGTGGAATTAATTGTTGAGTTTTTTAATTATGCCGCATTCATACAAGTTAGATAATATTGTTTTAATGATGGCATAAATAGGGACAACAGTAAAGGCAGCCAAAGGTCCACCTACTGCAACTGCACCTATTACTAAGAAGATGTCAGTTAAAGGGTGAATTTTCATTGCGTGAGACATAATTGCAGGCACAACAACCCTTCCTTTTAAAGTTTGTACAATGATGAATACAATAATAAGTTTTACTATCATGAGAAATCCCATGCTTAAAGCAATGATAGAGGGAATAATCATGGAAATAAAAAAACCTATAAAAGGAATAAAAGCCAAAATAAAAGTTATTGAGGAGAAAAGTAGAGCATTGGGAATGCCTATTATTTTGTAGGCAATAAATATCATAATGGATAAAGAAAGAGCTACTTTTGCTTGACCTGTAACATAAGCATCCAATACCTTATTGCTCTCAGAAAGAATTTTCAGAACAAGTTTTCCATACTTTTTAGGGGTTATGCACATGATTTTATCTTTAAATTTACAACCATCTTTAAGCAAAAAAAATAATATTATTAACACAAGAAATAGAGTTGAAAATGTGTGCATTGCATACTTTACTGCAAACATAAGGGTTTGACCCAAATTATGCGTATAAGTATTAGCTATATTGGCAAATGTTTTATATATCTCAGGGGGTATATAGTTATTAATTTTATTCATTATTTGATTAACAGGGTCTTGGCTTTTCATAAAATTGGTTAGTTCTTCTATTGTTCCATTAAACTGAATTGCAATATAATTACTAAAAAAGGTTATAGCACCTGTGCCAATAGATACTCCAAGGATTAATGTTAATAGAGCTGAGGTACTTGGTTTTAAACCATTTTTCATGAAAATTGTATTTAATGGGTTCATAATATAAAACAAAAACACAGAAAATATAAAAGGAGTTAAAAATGATTTAAAAAGTATAATTATAATTTTATGAACAAAGAACATCTTACTGAAAAGAAGTATGGCCAAAAAAATTAAATTAATAATCAGCAAATTTTTTAGTATGTTATTTTTAAGCATAGTCATACACTTCCTTTAATTTACTCCATATAATATAGTTTGAGCATGTAGCTATATACTTATTCATTGCTAACAAATAGATATATCTAAACATTAACGTCTTTGTCTTTCTTCTTTTAATGTTTTGTCGCATAATAAATATTTTTGTAGATATAATAATAAAAGATAGTTTATTAAATCAAACAAAAGGGGAGATGAAATTATGAAAAACAAACCAGATGACAGGAGAGATAATGTAGATAAAATTCAGGAGAATATTGATAATTCTATTGAAAATTTTAACCTTGCTGAAGAAGCTATTGAAAAAACAGATGATGAAAAAATTATAAATTCGCTAGAGGAAAAGAATGAGAGAAGAAAAGAAGCTATTACAGGCATGAGAACAGAAATTAGAGAAGAGGCAATAGATAAAAAAAACGGATATAGATAGAGTAAGAATACAATAATCAGAAACGGTATAGCAATATTTAGCTATACCGTTTTTATGAATTTTGTATGTAAACATACTGGTATTTTATTTGCTTTCGCAGTATATATTAAGCATCTTTAATTTGATAATTATAATTATTATTATTATATTTTCATGTTATTATGGTAAGAAATTAGAAAAGATAGATAAAGCTCAATTTATACGTGTGTTTAAATAAATTTAAGGGGTATGATTTTATGAAGAATGAGATATTATTAAAAAGTGTTGATGATAATTTGGAAGAAAAACTTATAGAGATACGTCATAATTTTCATAAGCATCCAGAGTTATCTAAAGAGGAGTTTAAAACAACGCAGACTTTACGTAAGCTATTAAATGAAGCTCAAATTCGTGTACTTGATCTACCACTTGAAACAGGGTTAGTTGCAGAAATAAAAGGATTTAAGGAAGGGCCTATTATTGCAATTCGTTGCGATATTGATGCGTTGCCTATTATTGAAGAAACAGATTTAGATTATAAGTCAGAAGTTTTTGGAAAAATGCATGCTTGTGGACACGATTTTCATACAACTGTTATTTTAGGTGCAGCTTATTTATTAAAACAATAAGAATCAACATTATCTGGAACAGTACGGGTTATATTTCAACCAGCTGAAGAAATAGGGAAGGGTGCAGAAGACATTTTGGCAAGCGGAGTCCTATCAGGTGTTGATGCAATTTTTGGATTGCATAGCTCACCAGATTTAGAAGTAGGCAGTTTAGGAACAAATGTGGGAGCTTTGACTGCAGCAGTTGATCGTTTTGAAGTCGAAATTGCAGGCACTGGAACACATGCGTCATCACCGGAAAAGGGAACAGATCCGATTATTGTTGCAGCTCATATGATTACAGCATTACAAACAATTGTTAGTCGTAATGTTAGTGCATTTGATCAAGTACTCATTAGTGTTACTCACTTGGAAAGTGGTAATACATGGAACGTAATTCCCACTACAGCTTATTTTGAAGGAACTGTGAGGACGCTTAAGGCTGAAACACGTGAATTCGTCCCTAAAAAAATGCTGCAAATAGTTAAAGGAATGGCTGACTCATTTGGTGCAACTGCCGAGCTAAAATGGTATTGCGGACCGCCAGCAACAAATAACACAGCGAAGTGGACGTCTGTTGCATTAGAAGTAGCAAAAGAACAGGGATATGTTATTAAGGAACTTCCTCAAACCCTAATTGGAGAAGACTTTGCTTATTATCAAGAGCAAATAGAGGGTGCATTTGTTAGTATAGGTACAGGTGTGTCATATTCACTTCATCATCCTAAATTTACAGTAGATGATGCGGCAATTCTACCAAGTGCAAATTATTTTGCGAAACTCGGTAGGCGCGCATTGCTTATTTTAACAGAAAAATAAAGTCGATTTATGAAACAAGATTAATATGGTAATGTGCTAATAACCATATATGTGATATAATATACCTTTATACAATCAAATATTATCTGTTGAAAAGTCTTATTTTCAATTGTATTTTATAATGAATGCAAATAAATTATAGTAATGGAGAGATGAAAGTTGAAATACAAAAAAAAATTTACTCTGATTGTTTTATTTCTAGTATTTTCTATGAACTTAAATGTTTTCGCAGTTAGTAGTAATGACACTGCTAGTTTACCAACAATATATGGGAAAGCAGCCATCACTGTAGATGTTGCAACTGGCGAAATAATTTACGCGAAAAATGTTGACAAGCTAACGTACCCAGCAAGTACAACAAAGTTAATGACCGCGCTATTGCTCGCTGAGAACAGGGAAAAAACTGATGAAATAAAATATACGCAAAGTGCAAAAATCCAGCCTGCGGATTCATTAAATGTTAATTTTCATCCAATTGGACTTGATGAAACTATGTCAGGTGCTGACGTAATGGATGGACTGTCACTGTTTTCAGCGAATGATCTGGCCTGTATGATCGCAGACGACGTCTCAGGAAATGGTACAAACTTTGAGAAAACGATGAATGATAAGGCAGCCCAATTGAACATGACAGGAACTCATTTTGTAACTCCTAATGGGCTTTCGCGTCCCAATCATTATACTACGCCTTATGATATGAGTATATTGGCTAGAGCTGCATTTTTAAACCCATGGGTAAAAGAATCAATGACTAAAAAGAAAAGTACCATATCAACATCAAAAGGTACAACATTTAAAATTGAAAATAGCAACAAGCTTCTTGGCGTAGATGGTTGTATTGGTGGGAAAACAGGATATACTTCACAAGCTGGAAGATGTCTTGTAGCCTTTTATGAAAGAAATGGTAGAGAAATTATGGGGGTTGTTATGGGATCAGTTATGGATGCCAAAGACACTTATGTTTTCAATGATATGGAAAACATAATTAACTATAGCTATAATTTGCAGAAAGAAGTATTACATGCAAATAATTCTGTAATAAGAACTGAAACATTAAAATACAAACCGCTTGGATTCTTTGGTCCAGAGAAAACTATTAGTGTACCACTGGTAGCTAAAGAGGATGTTAGCTATTACAACAACGAAGCAAACAAAAAAGATTTGAAGGAAAATATAAACTTAACCAGTATGTCTGTTTCTAGTCTTAAAGGAAATAAGAGCGTTGGAACTTTGACATTAACTGAAAAAGGGAAGGTCAAAACTTACAAGCTGTATTCAACAGTTTCGAAAGGATCTTTACTAAAAAACAATATACATATATACATTATGGCTACTGGGATATTTATTTTATTTTTAATAGGAATAGCGGTTATAATAAGAATGATTAATTTAAATAAGAGAAAAAGAAGGAACAATAGATTTAAAAGGAATTTTTAAAATGAAGTGAAGAAAGGGCTGTATTGTGGATATTAAATCCATGATAGGGCCTTTTTTTACGTGGATGGCTGATGTATCTGTACTGTAAGTGCCATCAAGGCGAAGTATTCATTCTAAGAATTCAATTAATAGCAGAAAAAACAAAATCCTTATAGAATCCTTATAATTACTTAGTATTATAAAACTATAGTAAACGAAAGGAAGATGAGTATATATGAAAAATTACATTTTACAAACAAAAAATCTTTGCAAAACTTTCAAAAAACAGCGTGCAGTAAACAACATTTCGCTGTCCATTGAGAAAAATTCTGTCTATGGATTGCTAGGCCCGAATGGTGCCGGAAAATCAACTCTATTAAAAATGATTACGGGAATGCTTCATCCAACATCAGGAGAAATTATTTTCGAAGGTCATGAGTGGAGCAGGAAGGATCTTTCTAATATAGGAGTTTTGATTGAATCTCCACCTCTTTATGAAAATCTTACGGCTGTTGAAAACCTGAAAGTACGAACTATTCTTTTAGGACTTCCAGATTCCCGTATTAAAGAAGTACTGGAAATTGTGGATTTGACGAATACAGGAAAAAAGCAGGCAGGACAGTTTTCTATGGGAATGAAGCAAAGGCTTGGAATTGCAATTGCACTACTAAATAAACCCAAATTGCTAATTTTGGATGAGCCTACAAATGGCCTGGATCCTCTTGGAATACAAGATTTACGTGAGTTAATATGTTCATTCCCGGCGCAGGGAATGACAGTCATCCTCTCTAGTCATATATTGTCTGAGGTTGAATTGATTGCAGATCACATTGGTATCATAGGCAATGGGGTGCTGGGGTATAACGGCAAAATTAATCCTGGTGAAGATCTGGAAGTACTTTTCACAGAGGTTGTGAAAAAGAATAGGAAGGAGGATTTATAATGCTTAAATGTTTACAATCAGAAAATTTAAAATTCAAAAGAACATTTATAAAAAAGCTGATTCTTATCGCACCTATAGTTACTTTGTTATTTGGATTTAAGACCGAAAAATATTTCGAAGCCAATAGCTTCAATTGGTGGTATATGCTGATACTACCGGGATATATTTCAATAATGGCAGTAATGACTAACGAAAAGGAGCAAAAAAAGTTACGCTATAGGGCTGTATTTGGTCTGCCAATTTCACTAAAAAAAGTGTGGATTTCAAAAGTTTTGACAAACGGGATTTATATGACTTTTTCATGTATGGTTTTTATAGTTGGAATTTTTTTAGGAAGGTATCTAATGATCACTCCCGTACCAGTTTTTAGTGCATTTGCCGGAGCTGGTTTGATTGCAGTTACATCTTTATGGCAGATTCCACTTTGTATGTTTTTAGCGAAGAAACTGGGAATGCTAGGGACGGTTTTGATAAACGTTGGAGTTGGAACTGTATTAAATGTTATGGCTGTAAGTACATCAATGTGGTGGATTTCTCCTTATAGTTGGACGTCACGTATTATGTGTTCCATTCTTGGGATTTTGCCAAATGGAACGCCAGCAGGCATAGGAGATCCACTGCGAAATCCAGTCGTGATTCCAATTGGAACTATTTTGTCCATTATTCTGTTTGCTTTGCTAATGATTGTTACTGCTAATTGGTTTGAAAAACAGGAGGTTAATTAATATGATTGCTTTACTTAGGTGTATAAAATCGGATTTTTATAAATTAAGACATACTTCTATTCCGTGGATTCATTTACTTATTCCACTAGCGGGAGCATTTATGTTTTTGGTGTATTATAGATTGACTTCATGGGACACAGTAACAAAAATAAGCGGGTATCTGGAGCTCCTAGCAATTGCATTTCCTTTGCTGATAGGAATAATCAGTGGGATAGTAATTGAGCAGGAAGAGCAAGCTGGAAATTTTCAAACACTACTGTGCAGTACAAAATCAAAATGCACCACGTATTTGAGTAAGCTAATTATTTTACTTTTATTGGGAAGCTTTTCTATTATACTTGCTGTAGGAATCTTTGCACTTGGATTCCAAACAATTCCTGATATATTTTACTTGAAAGCCTCAGGAGCATTGGTTCTAGGAAATATATTCATCTATATCTTGCATATGTTCATAAGTCTTCAATTTGGAAAAGGAGCTTCCACAGGGCTTGGAGTTTTCGAAAGTCTGATTTCTGCTCTGATGCTTACTGGTCTTGGAAATAGAATATGGCATTTTATTCCATGCGCGTGGAGCGTGAGATTTTGCGATTACCTCGTTTTCAAATTTATTTATCATCCTTCAGTTAATTCCTACGCTACTCAATTGGCGGTTGATACGAAGCAAGGATTATTTATAATGTTATTTGCCATATGTATAGCCTTTGTTGCAAGTTTATTTTGGTTCAGAAAGTGGGAAGGAAGAAAGTCATATGAATAAGGAGGATTTGTTATGAAGATAAAAAAAGTATTTGTACTTTTGTTCACAGTTTTATTTTGTACGCTAACAATAGGATGTTCTCCAAAAGATGGGATAATTAAAAAAGCAAGAAACCATGCAATTAAAGATAAAGTTGTTTGCAAGGTAAATGTTAAAAATGCTACTCAAATCAGTTATAAAGAAGTAACTTATCAAATTTCAAATGTTTCATTGGATCGGTCTAAACTTGGGGGATGGAACGGAATTATTGACAAAGTGGCAGTTCTTGATAAAAATAATTGTATACTTAAACAAAAGGAAATTGATTTGTCTGCCCAATTAACAATAGAGGATGTAAAAAAGGATCTTCCCCAAAATGCAAAGTTTATTGTATCTTTTCAAAGTGTTTGTTCAATAAAAGGTATAGATAGTAAAGAAGCCATCGCCGTCCAAGTGGATAACAACTTTTACAAAGCGATTCCGGTAGGTAGCGCGTATACTGATAAAACAGCCATCAAATTATATCCTGCGGAGTAAAAATAAAAGTGCTTATAATAAGCTTCGCTATGATTTGGAATTTGTGGATAATATAAGTTGATTTGATAATATTTTGACGTTATACTAGTTATAGACAACATACGAGGAGTGAGGAATATGGCAAAAATTCTGGTTATCGATGATGAACCTGATATTCTGGCTTTAATTAAAAATATTCTTCAGAAAGATAATCATTTGGTAACTACGGTTGTGAATCCTGAAAAAATTTTAACTAGTGAATTTTCAAACTTTGATTTGATTTTACTTGATGTCATGATGCCGGGTATGGATGGATTTACTTTTTGTAAGGAGATTCGTGGTATTGTAGACTGTCCTATTATTTTTCTTACAGCAAAAACTATGGAAATAGATATTATGTACGGGTTAGGGCTTGGCGCGGATGGTTACATTACAAAACCATTTGGAGTGGGGGAACTAAGAGCCAGAGTAAATGCTTATCTTAGGCGGGAAAACCGTGAAAGGCGAATTACTCTTTGTGTATCCGGGGTGAAGTTTGATTTAGCTGGTAAGGACATTTTAGTGGATGATAAAAAAATTCCTTTTACCAAAAGTGAATATAACATATGCGAATTTCTTGCCAGAAATCAAGGCCAGGTTTTTTCAAAGGACAAAATATACGAAGGTGTTTATGGGTATGATGGAGAAAGTGACAGCTCAGCTATTACGGAGCACGTTAAAAACATACGGGCAAAGATAGCTGTGTTTGAACTGTCACCAATTGAGACGGTATGGGGGATAGGGTACAAATGGAAGTAAAGAAAAAAGCTTTTACGTTAAAGGCGGTCTTTTTTAAGTATCTATTAATTTTAGGAGTTACATTTATTGTTTTCGCAGGAGTATATATGGGAATTTTTAATCTAGGCGTAAGAAATGGTGTGATTCTTATACCGAGTTACTGCGAGGATTTGGCTAGGAGCGCTAAACCATTACTTGCATCTACACCGAAAATCACAGAAAACATGATACCCTATGGATGTAAATTTGCTGTTTTCGATAAAGAATATCAGGTTGTAAAAACAAATTTAGAGGGTCAGGACTTACTTACCGCAACAGAATATGCTAAGGGTACTTACCTTAAAAGTGTAAGCAAAAAGAACTACTATTTCATTGAAAGGGAAGATGGGTTTTGTGTTTTAGAGTACTATGTTCAAATGAGCTACCAATCTGAGTTTTTAAATAAGCATTTACCGGATCCCGAAAAAATCATGATTATAACTTTTGCCGCTTTATATTTTTTCATTATTTTAATCATTACTACTATTTATGCGAAAAACCTAAATAAGCATCTAAGGCCCCTCCTGCAAGCTACTGAAAAAATCAAGGAGCAGGATTTGGACTTTGACATAAAATGTTCAGGAATTAAAGAATTCAATGATGTACTTTTATCAATATCAGACATGAAAACAGAATTAAAAAAATCATTAGAACAGCAATGGAATATAGAACAAGCAAAGAAGGAGCAGATTTCCGCTCTTGCCCATGATCTTAAAACTCCACTAACAATTATCAAAGGAAATGCTGAATTGCTGTCTGATTCAACATTAGATAAGGAGCAACAGGAATATATTGATTATATTTCAACAAATACAAGGCAGATTGATCAGTATATCAAAACACTGATTGATATTTCAAATTCAGAAAAAACTCTTTTTCTACAACTGGAAAGAATAGATTTTGAAAATTTTATTGGCACAATTCAAGAGCAGCTTGAAGCCATTGCAAATACCAAGGGACTTAAAGTTGAGTTTACTAAAACTTATATTCCTAGGTCGATTATGATTGATAAGTTGCTACTTCAACGTGCCATTATGAATGTTATTTCAAATGCGGTGGATTACTCCCCAAGTAACGGAAAAATTTATTTTGAGGTAAAATCCATGGATAATAAAATAAGATTCATTACAACAGACGGTGGAAAGGGTTTTTCAAGCGAGGATATCAAATCAGCCACAAAACAATTTTATATGGGTGATTGTAGCCGCGCATCGAAAAGTCATTATGGGATAGGGATGTACATTACCCAATCATTTGTAAATCTCCATGGGGGGACCCTCCATATGGATAATTCACTTGTAACTGGTGGCGCACAGGTAACAATAGAGATTCCAATTTGTGAATAGGGGATTGGTGATTTTTTTGACAGCAAGTTCAGAATATAATAATTAAAGCTACAGGTCTTTCTAAAGGGAAGGTCATACAGATAAAGAAAGTCCTCAAGCGATTGAAAACCAATCATTTGAGGGCTTTTTTAAATAAGCATAGAATTTTTTTTGTTTCTATTTTACTATAAAGTAGAAAGGGTCTACAAAATTGAACGATATTACAGAGTATTTTAGTTCTCTTTGGTAAGTTGTATACTCTAATCTTAAGAAATCTTAAGGTTTAATTACAATTTTCTTAAACTCCTTCTTGTAATATAAGAAAGCAAGGAATATGCATTTTACTTTGTTGAAAAATTTTAAACGGTTTATCTGCCAACATGATGGAGCAAAAACCATTACAATTTAATATTATATTTATCTTGAAATTTTCGGATATTTTATATTGCAATATACAATTTTATTTATTTTTTTACTTTTATGTATACATTTGTACCCAATATGCCTTATAATTACATGGGAAGTTTTACATAGAGTAGCGTTATACCATAAATTGTAAGAGCGAATATAAATGGAGGCAAGGGAAAGTGGATAATTAAGCAAAACGAATGTATGTGTGTAAACAAAAACATTGAATTATGTTAAATAGAATGTTTAGAGTTATTAATATATTTAGATTATATAATGTACATAATTATTGCTTAGCGAATAGGAAATAAAAGAAAACATAGATTTTTGAAATATAGAGAGGAGGCACATTTATGGACTTTATTGATAAAATCGAAAGTTACAGTACTGGCGATAAAGTAGCTCATATGTATAGGAATAGTAACTTAACCTATAGGGAATTAAAAACAAAATCTGATTCACTTGCTGTAAATATTATAGATTTATTTGGAAAAGATAAAACTCCAATAATAGTTTTTGGACATAAAGATCATTTAATGCTTATCTGTTTTTTAGCTTGTGTAAAAAGTGGACATGCATATATTCCAGTGGATAGCTCAACACCAACTACAAGGCTTAAAGATATTGTATTTATTTCTGGTGCTAAACTAATTATAAACACATCAGATGATTTAATTGATATTCCAGCAGAAACAATATTGAATAAGAGTGAAATAGAAGAACATTTATTACAACATGGGAATAAAATACCAAATATAGGTTATAGAATTAAGGATGAAGAAGTTTATTATATTATATATACTTCAGGAAGTACTGGTAATCCAAAGGGAGTTCAGATAACTAAAAATTGTATTCAAAGCTTCATTGATTGGAGTATGGATTTAACTGATAAAAAAGATAAAATATTTATGAATCAAGCACCTTTTTCTTTTGATTTATCTGTTATGGATACTTATTTATCATTGGTTTCTGGTTCAATACTATATAGTATTGATAAAGAGATGATAGCTAATTTACCTGAGCTTTTTATTGATTTTAAGTCTTCGGGAATTACAACTTGGGTTTCCACTCCGTCCTTCGCAGAAATGTGTTTACAAAGTGAGCAATTTAATGAAAAGTTATTACCCAAATTGAGGCAGTTGTTATTCTGTGGAGAAACACTTTCTAAGGAATGCGTAAGAAAATTATTCGAAAGATTCCCTAAAATTAAAATAATAAATTTCTATGGGCCAACAGAGGCAACAGTAGCAGTAACTGCAATTGAAATAAAGAAAGAAATGCTTTTAAGTAAAGAAAAGCTTCCAGTTGGGTACGTAAAAAAAGACTGTGAAATAATCATAGAAGAAAATACAAATGAAATATTAATAGTAGGTGATAGTGTAAGTATAGGGTACTTTGCTGAGCCTATTTTAACAGAAAAAAATTTTTTTGAAAAAGAAATTTTAGATGTTAAAAAGAGGGGATACAGGACCGGAGATACGGGTTATATAGTTAATGGTCTATTATATTATGAGGGACGAATAGATAATCAAATTAAACTTCATGGTTATAGAGTGGAAATTGAAGATATTGAAAACAATATAAGAATACTTCCTTTCATTAAAAATGCAGTTGTAGTACCTATTAAAGAAAGAGGTAAAATTAAATATTTAGCAACAGCTGTAGTGTTAAATGATAAATACGAAGGAAACATAATTATCTTAGTTAAAAATTCCTTGAAGGATTTATTGCCTTCATATATGATACCTCGCAAAGTAAAGGTAATAGAAGTTTTACCGATAAATGGAAATGGAAAAATTGACAGAAAAAAGATAATGGAGGAGTTTTAAATGCTTCCTTATGGAGATTTTTTGTATTTCTATATAATGATTTTAGTGCTAATTCCAGCAATTGTTGTTGGTTTGCTTGGCAAAAGGATAAAATGGTATGGACTACCGGCTAGCTTATTTATGATGTATTTAATTTTTGGCAAATCAAAACAGCAAATTAAATATTTAATTATATTTTTTATAATGGAATTTTTGTTAATTATTATTTACAGCTTTATAGTGAAAAAGTTTAAACAAAGATGGTTACTTTGGATAATGATATTTATAGGCCTGTCACCTTTAATATACTCAAAGTTTAGCAATATACTTATACACAGAGAGCTTGGATTTCTAGGGATTTCTTATTTAACTTTCAAAGTTATTCAGATGTTAATACAAATTTTTGATGGGTATATTACCAAAATAAATATTTTTGATCTTGCTTATTTTATGTTATTTTTTCCAACGTTAAGTTCTGGACCCATTGACCGCTCACTTAGATTTACTGAGGAAAGCAATAAGGTTATAAAGCCCAGACAATATGTTGAATATTTAGGTGATGGACTATTTAAGATTCTACAGGGAATAGGTTACAAATTCTTAATAGGATATTATATACAACAACATTTTATTAATGTAATATCATTAAGACCACACACTTTAATAAATGCAACTAAATATATGTATTCTTATAGCTTTTATTTGTTTTTCGATTTTGCCGGTTACAGTTTAATTGCAATAGGCGTAAGCTACATAATGGGAATAAAAACGCCTGAAAACTTTAATCTTCCATTTATAAGTAAAGATATAAAAGATTTTTGGAACAGATGGCACATGAGCTTATCTTTTTGGTTTAGAGATTTTATTTATAATAGATTCGTAATGACTGCCATTAAGAAAAAGTGGTTCAAGAGTAGATATACAGCTTCCTACATTGGTTTCATGATAAACATGATAACCATGGGGCTATGGCATGGGATTCAGTTGAATTATGTTGTTTACGGTGCCTTCCATGGGATTTTAATCATAGTTACAGATTATTTTCAGAGAAAAGTACTCTACAAAAAAATCAAAGGAAAGGGTTATTTTAAAATTGCTTCGACTTTTGTAACTTTTAATTTGATATGTTTTAGTTTTTTAATATTTTCAGGATATTTATTTAAATAGAAGGAGGAATTTATATGCAAGAATTAATTTATAGTATATTAGAAGAAATTACTGGTGAGGATTTACATAACGAAAGTGATGTGAATTTATTTGATAGCGGAAGATTGGATTCATTAGGAATTATTGAACTGATTGTAGAATTAGAGGATAAAGCTAAAATCAAACTTGATCCTGCAATTGTTGAAAGAGGAGATATAGAAACACCAAACAAAATTATTGACTACATTCAAACTCTCTCTGAATGTAGAATGTAATGAAAAAGGTCATAGCTTTCGCTTGTTCTATTATTATTAGTATTGGTTTTTTATTTTGTTATCAAAGCTATTATAAAGGTCTTATTTCAAAAAAATATTATGATAAATTCGGAGAAAATTTATCTGCATATAAATTTAAAAGCGTAGCACTTCAAAGCATGGGAGCAAGACAAGGTGATAATCTTTTTATGTTTGGTTCCTCTGAAGTTGTAAAGACTACTGCATATTCTACTCATCCAATTAAAGTTTTTAATGATAAAAAAAATGGTTTCCAAATCAATCTTATAGGACAAGGAGGTTATAAATCCTTAGTACATACTGCTAATTTTGGAGCAATTGGTAAGGAACTTAAGGGGGAAAAAGTGGTTTTCGTACTTTCTCCACAATGGTTTTTAAAGAACGGCATTAATGAAAATGAGTTCGAAGCCAATTCTTCTGAAGCACAGGTATATGGATTTTTGTTTAATAAGGATATTAGTTTAACTACAAAGCAAGAGTTTTCTAAAAGAATAATATCAATTACTGACAAAAAGGCCAATAAACACTTTGATATTATGAGAGACTACTGCTCTCTTTATAGTAATAATGACTTATTAAGTACATCTAAGAGATATTTAATGACTCCTTATTACAGGATAAAATACGAGCAATTAATGTTAAAGGACAATATAAATAGCATTAAATATCTTAAGCCTAAACTTGCAAAATATAATGCGACGCAGCATACAAATATTAACTGGAATGCGGAATTAAAAAAAGCTACGGAGATTGCCGAATCAAAGTCTAATAATAATAAATTTGGTATGGACAATAATGCGTATAAACACGCGATTAGAGGAAATCTTTATGAAATAAAGGGGTCTATGAAGAAGGACTCTTATAAAGTATCTCCAGAATATGAGGATTTTAAATTGTTGTTAGATGTTTGTAAAGAACAAGGAATTAAACCACTATTTCTAAATATTCCTGTAAACGGCAAGTGGTATGACTATGCTGGATTTAATAAAAATGATAGGCTAGCTTATTATAAAAAAATAAACACTATGGTTAATTCCTATGGATTTGAAGTTGCTGATTTTTCAAAATATGAAAATGAAAAATACTTTCTAATGGATAGTTCCCACTTAGGCTGGAAAGGTTGGGTATATGTTAATGAAGCTATTGATAAATTTTATAACAAAAATGAAAACTAATATAATTTGTATGACAACTATTTATATTATTGTCATTTTAGGCTGTAGTTATGTATTTTTATTTCAGCCAGATGTTAAAATTTCTTATATATATAATCAGTTTTAAAGCTAGACAATTATGCATGCAGTACTATCTATATGTAACATTCTAAATAATACAAAAACCCCTCTGTAGCTACAGAGAGGTTTTTTAAAAACATATGGCGTTTACTTTAGCGCGAATTGAAAATGGTGATAATATTAATAAGAATTTTGCATTTTGCATAAATAATATATTCATATTTTTGTTAATAAGAAAAAAGGTTTAAAGTTTTTTAAAAAAAATATTCATTGTATATAACCAATTTGAAGCTACATTATCTAACATAACTTTAAAAACATTACTTTCGGAATATTCTAATTTTTGGGTTTTACGTTTTTCTGTGGTACAATAACTTTGAATTTAACTCATACATATCTATAAAATATTAAATTTACAAAAGAAGGGGAGGATAAAATGATGAACTTTTTACAAGCAATTATCGGAAAGACAAATGATATTCTATGGTCCTATATACTTATTGCACTACTTATTTTTATGGGGCTATATTTTTCTTTTAAAACAAAATTTGTTCAATTTAGATATTTAAAAGAAATGATTTCTCTTTTAACTGAAGGTGTGGGGAAATCTATTTCTAAATCTGATAAAAAGAAAGGTACATCTTCATTTCAAGCATTTTGCATAAGTACTGCTTCTAGAGTTGGAACTGGAAATCTTGCTGGAGTTGCTATTGCTATAGCGCTTGGTGGTCCTGGTGCAATATTTTGGATGTGGCTAATTGCTTTAATAGGCGGTGCTTCTAGCTTTGTTGAAAGCACTCTAGCTCAAATTTATAAAGTTAAAGATAAGCATGGCTATAGGGGCGGGCCTGCATACTATATGGAAAAAGCACTTAATAAAAGATGGATGGGAATTGTTTTTTCTATATTAATTACAGTATGTTTTGGTCTTGTATTTAACTCTGTTCAATCAAACACTATATCACTTGCTTTTCAAGAAGCTTTTGGTGTTAAAACTGTAATTACTGGTTTAATTTTATCAATATCTACAGCAATTATAATTTTTGGTGGAGTTCAAAGAGTGGCTAAGGTTTCAGAGATTATTGTTCCTATAATGGCTGTTGCATACTTGTTAGTAGCTATATTTGTTATTCTTAAAAACATTTCTTCGCTACCATCAGTAATTTCACTTATATTTAGAAGTGCGTTTGGTTTTGAACAAGCTTTAGGCGGTGGTGTAGGTGCGGCAATGATGATGGGAATTAAACGAGGACTTTTCTCAAACGAAGCTGGAATGGGAAGTGCTCCTAATGCGGCAGCAACAGCAGAAGTAACTCACCCTGTAAAACAAGGACTGATTCAAACTTTAGGAGTATTTACAGACACAATTTTAATATGTAGTGCAACAGCATTTATAATATTATTATCTGGAACTTATACAACTAAAGGATTAACTGGAATACAGCTTACGCAAAATGCTTTAAGCTCACAAGTTGGGGCTTGGGGAAGTACCTTTATTGCTGTATGTATATTCTTATTTGCATTTAGCTCAATTGTAGGAAATTACTATTATGGCGAAACAAATATAGAATTTATTAACTCAAATAAAATATATGTTTTATTATATAGAATTACTGTTGTAGGTATGGTTTTTGTTGGCTCTGTAGTAAAGATTCAAATAGTTTGGGATTTAGCGGATTTATTTATGGGCTTAATGGCAATAATTAATTTGATCGCTATATTCCAACTTGGTAAAATTGCTTTTGCAGCATTAAAAGACTACACCTTCCAGAAAAAGCAGGGTAAGAATCCTGTATTCACAAAGAACTCTATTGAAGGATTAAAAAATGTGGAATGTTGGGATGAAGAATAGTTTCTTTTAAAATCTATGATTTTAACGACATTTCAGCACTGCAGGTGATGATTTAATACCTCTAATCTAAAAGCAAATCAAAAAAACGCAAGTTAACTAACTTGCGTTTTTTTGATTTGCTTTTATTTGGTAAACATATTATAAAAAGACTTTATTAAATCTCTAGTTATAACAAATAACCGGAGTATTAACATCAATATTATTATATATCGTCATTGCAAAATCGTCTGATGCATTTATACAACCATGAGAACCATTTGTCAAATATACATTTCCACCAAAGGAGTGTTTCCACGGTGCACCATGTATTCCAATACCATTATTAAATGGCATAAAGCAATTGACAGGTGTATTGTAACCCGGTCCCTTTAAGCTTGTATTTTTTGCTTTATCTTTTAATTTATAAACACCTGGTGGTGTTGCTGTATTTCTGCTTACATCACCAGTAACAACATCTCCATCTACAATAAGAGCACCATTCTTATAAAACCACATATGCTGTTCTGTCAAATTGATCTCCACATAGGTATTCCCGATATCATTTACACCATGAGATACTGCGGTTTGGGCATACTTGGGTTGCTTTGTTATGGTTTGTCCACCTTTTATAGATACAATTAAATCATTGACTTCACCTGTGCGATCAACTAACCATCCATAATCGCCACCGCTAACCTTTGCAGTTGTTCCGAATGATGTAGCAAAATCTCTTTCATTGCCATAGGTATTATAATGATTGGCCAGTTCACTTACATAATCTTTCATTTTAATTTCATCAAATGAAATTGCAAGGTTGTCATTAACTACTAGCCAATTGTGTATTATAGAACCGTCTAAAACTTCCTTGCCTCCAGTAAAGGTATAAGTGATTTTTGAAGCTACATATTTATCAAGCAAAATTTTAGTGTTTTTAACTTCTTTGGAACTTGAATTATATTTTGGATTAATGTATTGATTTGTTGTCTCCAAATTTATTGTTGTTTCGCCTTTGAGAATTGCATTTACTACATTTGCATACAAATGCTTGCTATTGATTTTGTTTCCCATAATTTCTTTTACAATCACATAGCCGGCATCTGAATATTTAAAACTAGGATTTTTAGGTTTAATTGCTTTCTTGTTATCAAAACAAGAGAGTTTATCAAAATGTTTTTTTAATAGTTTTTCATCATAGGTCACTATGTCAGGTAGTTCAGAAGCTTTTGAATTAAAAACTTCATAAATCCACGCAAAAGAATTCTGACTGTCTTTTAAAACTTGAATTTTATCCTTTGCATTATATTTAAGTCCAATGTCAGCAGCTTTAAGTTGTTCATTCACACCACTTCGTTCTTGAAGGTTCAGTGTATATGTTTTGCACTTTGATAATAAGGCTTTATCTAATTCATCTACTGTTTTACCAGAAGCATTTATGCCATTAATTACAGAACCAAAATAAAAATGGTTATTAAAATATATTGACATACCTAAATATAGAACAAAGATAATCGAAAAAGAAATTATACTAATGCGAATAGATTTTTTGTGTTTTATTGTTTGTATTTCCATGAGGCACCTCTTTTAATGTAAATTTAGTATTTCATATTAATCATATTCCAATATGTAGGAAATGTAAAGTAACCTTAGCGAATATTTTTACATTCATGTAAAATATTCGTTAATAAAAGCAAAGATTAACGAATTGTGCTCTAACGCCTCACTTAGAGTAGTGGAGGACTTTCCTTCTGAAATGTGCTAAAGTAATTCACTTAAATTTGCAGTTGTAAGATCAATACTGTTATTTTTCATACTAAAAAAGACCCCTTAACTAATTATTTAATGAGACATTAAAATTAGTTGGCGCTCCGTTAATTAAACAATATGAAATTTAAATAGTATCTTTGCAATGATCTACTAGATTAATTATATCACAACAAGTTTTTATTAGCGAGTTATGAAGGAAAAGGAAAAATTGTACTAGACAAAAATTAAAGGAATGCACACGGTTGTGGCATCCCCTTGAATTTTATTATTTATTATATTTATTTAAAGAGATTTCTTTTGAAAAAGAAGATTCTTTTACCATGCTAAAAAACCACCCTATTACAGCACCAACTAACGATGGAACTACCCAAACAAGACCCTGCTTAAATAAAGGTATAGAACTCAAAAATGACATTTTAAGTCCAACTTGATCAAATGAATCAAATATACTAAAAACAGCAGTAAATAGCATGCTGAAAGAATATACAGAGCTATAACCTTTAAATAGGTTATGGGAGAATGCAAGTACAATAAGTACTATCGCCATAGGATATATGACTGTTAAAACAGGTACAGATATACTTAATAGTTTAGTTAAGCCTACATTTGCAAATAACATACTAAATAGTGTTATTGCAGTAACCCAAATTTTATAGTTAACCTTTGGAACCATCCTTGAGAAGTATTCACTACATGATGTTATAAGACCAACACAAGTTGTAAGGCAAGCAAGTCCAAAAGTTAAACCAAGTATTATAAGACCATTTGCATTAAAAAGGTAAGATACTACATTTGTTAATGTTTGCGCTCCATTTTTTGTAGCACCAAATCTAGTTTGAGCAGCAGCGCCTAGGCATGAAAGCATTAGATATATTACAGTTAAAACAAGACCAGCTATAAGTCCAGCTTTTATTGTATAGGAGCTTAAAGCTTTTTCATCTGTAATTCCTTGTTTCTTTAAAACTAATGCAACAACTATACCAAAATTAAGTGCAGCGATGGCATCCATAGTCATGTATCCATCCAAGAATCCTTTTAACACAGGAAAGCTAGCATAATCTCCAATTGGAGCATTGAAGCTACCAATTGGTTTTACTAAACTACCTATAAATACAATTAATATAAGTATTAAGATAGCGGGGGTTAGTACCTTCCCAAAACGATCCATTAATTTATTAGGATTCATACTTAGCCAAAAAGCTAAACCAAAGAAACACAATGTATATAGAAAAAGAGGTAAAGCTCCACCAATAACTGATGCTGGTAAAAATGGTGCTATGCTTGTTTCAAAAGACAAACTAGCAGCACGAGGTATGCCTAAAAATGGTCCAATTGATAAATATATTAACAATGTGAAAACGAGCGCAAAGGTTTTATTAACTCTGCCAGCTAAATTTTGAAGACCATCAGCTTTTGCAACAACAGCTACAGCCAGGATCGGTAGACCTACTGCAGAAGCAAGGAAGCCAGATAACGAAAGTAAAAGATTTGTACCTGACATTTGTCCAAGTACAGGAGGGAAGATTAAGTTTCCAGCTCCAAAAAACATTGAAAATAGCATTAAACTAACTAGCATTAAACTTTTTCTTGATAATTTATTCATAGTAATTCCTCCAAAAATATTATTTTTTTTAAATTTTAGTATTATATCGCTAATATCAATGTCGCTATCCACTAAACCACCCCCTTTAAAAATAAAAAAAGCCCGTCCCTATAAAAGGGACGAGCGAGTATGCACGTGTTACCACCCTAAATCTATTAAAATTATAATGAATAACTTTAATAGCACTTAGCAAGATACCAATCGATATCTGTTCCTTGTAATGGTGGACAACCATTAAACCTTATTAGATTTCAGGTTTACTTCTCAGAGATGATTTTCGGATATAGACTGAACGTTGACTCTCACCAAATGTCAACTCTCTTTAGAACAGATACTAAAACGTACTCTTTCTCGTCATCAAATTATAAGTTATATTAAAAAAGAATATATCATATTAAAAAAGAATTGTCAATAAATAAATAATATTACTATTAAAACTGTAGATTGCAATATAAAATGTCCGAAATTTTCAAGAAAAATATAATGTTAAGTTGTAATGGTTTTCTGTTCCATCATATTGGCAGATAAACCGTTGAAAATCCTTCTTGGATAATTGTTGATCCAGTGCTGTATTCGCATAATTTGTTTTTTAGAGAATGCTGAAATATCCACACCTTTTGGGATAAATCGTCGTATCATTTTATTGATATTTTCGTTTGTGCCTCGCTCCCATGAACTATATGGGTGAGCATAATACACTTTAGTTCTCTTTCGTTTATTTCTTACTGAGTTCTCAATACCCTCGAAATCAAGGTTCTCACAGCCGTTATCACAGGTGATTGTTTTAAATGTTTTCGAGAATAACATTCCCATTTTACGCTCCAATTTGTCCAATTCTTTCACGACAGCCGCCTGTGATTTAGATGGTATTTTAAAGACTAACTCCTTACGAGTTACTCTTTCACTTAACACCATCAAGACAGTTTTTGTACCCTGTTTGCCAACTACAGTGTCCATTTCCCAGTGGCCTATCTCATCACGTGCAGCTACCGCTGCAGGTCTCTCCGATATGCTAGTTCCTTTGGTATTGTTATACGCTGATCTTATTTTTTTATAGTTTCTCTTTTTAGCATTCTTTTTAACAGGCAGATCTTTGTTACTTATATTTAAAAACAAATTATTATCCAAATAGTTATACACAGTTTTGAAGCAAATAGTTGTTTCAAATTGTAGATCTTTATTTGTGATATTTTGAATAGCTGCATACGGAGATTCGCCATCTATACCAATAGCTTTTTCTAAGTACTTCACCAATTTATGATCTTTTCCTATTTTTAATGCAGGACCTTTAGCGGTACCTTGTTTGTCATGCTCTGACTGCCCAATTTCTGCGCTATATTCCATGCGAGTGGTTAAGTCACTATTCAATAGTTCTACAATTCCTTTAGCAATTTCACGCCTTATTGTACGTTCTGAACGCCCACCTATTTGCTCCGCAATACGAGTTGAATTAAGTCCCATTTTGTGTAAAGCTTCTAACTTTATGCGTTCCTCGTATGTTATGTGTTTACCTTTTCTGCTCTGTGTGATAAAATCTAATTGACTCATTTGAAATCCTCCCGTATATGTTGGTTTAGTCACTTAACATTATACAAGAGTATTTCTCTTGAGTCTTTATTTTTTGTTACTCTTCGGTCATTTCATTATACAACTTACCTATTACTATTAAAACTGACCCAGTTTTTGACAAGAATCTGACTCTTTATAAAGATTGGAAGTAAAGATAATTACTTTTTAAATATTAGTTAATAGGTGTCACTCAAAGGATTGTTTTTAGGGTATAATAGATTAATAAAATAATAAATCATACCTTGAAAATATTTACTATTAATATTTACTATTAATATTAAATTAGAAGGTAGAAGTTAGTTTTTTTATATATAAAAGATGTAAAAAATAAAGAAAAGAAGGTAAAAAATATGAAAAATAATATAAACAAAAACATGGAAATAATGAAAAAAATTATTGAAGAAAAAAAAGGGAAATCTTCAAGTCAAAAGAATGCTAAGAGACCACCAATTTATGGACCACAAAGTCCAGCATCTGGTAATGGTGGAGGATTAGTTGGTAGATAATCTATAAGTATAAAATGGAAATTATCATAATTAACAAGGGGATTTGTTCAAATTCCCTTGTTAATTATTTTTTTTCTCTAATATTAATTTTTAACTTATACCTCCCAATACAAATACGCCCCCTTTTTAGTAGCTGTCTTAAAGTTCATTAAAAGGTTGATTATACATAGGAGTAAAAGTATACTATATAGATAAGAGTAAAATATATTTAGTTGGTGATAATTATGAATATTATAGAAGTGGCAAAGTTAGCTGGTGTATCTAAGTCTACGGTATCTAGGTATTTAAATGATGGATACGTCAGTAGTGAAAATAGATTCAAAATACAAGAGATAATAGAGAGTACAGGATATACGCCTCTTCGTCAGGCTAAAACTCTAAGAACCAAAATAACAAACCTTATTGGCGTTATTGTTCCTAAAATAAGCACAGAAACTGCTTCTAGAGTTGTTGAGGGGATATCAAATGAAGTATCTAAATATGGTTATGATATACTCATTGCAAATGCAAATTTAAGTGTAGACAAGGAAATTGAGTATTTAGAGATATTTAAAAACAATCAAGTAGACGGCATAATATTCATGGCAACAAAATTAACAGAAAAGCATTTAAGGATTATGGCTAGTATAGAATTTCCAATAGTTGTAGTAGCTCAAAAAACTGAAAATTTTCATTGCGTTTATTATGATGATTACAATGCGTCTAAGGACATGGTTAAGCTACTTTTAAACAAAGGGCATACAGAAATAGCATTTATAGGAGTTACTGAAGAAGATATTTCTGTTGGGTTTGAAAGAAAAAGAGGCTATATGGACGCATTAAAAGAATATGGTGTTTCATGTAAACAAGAGTTTTTGAAAAAAGGTGATTTTTCTATGGATTCTGGGTATAAATTAGCAGCGGAATTAATGGGTCAAACTGAAAAACCAAAAGCAATTTTTGCTGTAACTGATAATATAGCCATAGGAGCAATGCAATACCTCACAGAGATAGGATACAAGATCCCTGAAGATATATCCATTTGTAGTATCGGAGATTCAAAAATATCTAGAGTAGTAACTCCTAAACTTACAACAGCGCATTATTTTTATAAAACAGCTGGAGAAAAAAGTGCAGAAATAATGATGGAGTTGTTAAACAAAAATATAGACTATGTAAAAGAAAATGTAAAAAATATTAAATTAGGCTATAGACTTGAGGTAAGAAATAGTATAAAATGAAAATGTAAACATTTAAGTAGCTTACATTTTTTTAGGGGCTTATGGGAACGATACCATAAAATTTAAGATCAGTCGTTAATATTGTAGCTCCGCAGGAGAAGATTTAATTAAAACTTATTTTTTTATTCGTTATGGGAACGATACCATTATCATTAAACAATTTATAATTATAAAGGGGGAAGTATTATGAGTAAGGATATGTTATTCAAGAAAACTTCTAGTGAAATATTAGAACTTATAGGTGGAAGGGGAAATATAGACAGTGCAGCGCACTGTGCAACTCGTTTACGGTTGGTTCTAAAAGATGAAAGTCTTATAAAAAAAGATAAAATTGAAAATTTAGAGTTAGTGAAAGGAAGCTTTTTAAATGGGGGACAATACCAAATAATATTAGGTCAGGGTATTGTAAATAAAGTCTATGAACAGTTTGATTTAGAAGCAAATATAGATGAAGTTAGTACTTCAGATGTAAAAAGAGATGCTATGAAAAAGCTAAACCCAATTCAAAAGATAGCAAGGGTATTATCAAATATATTTGTTCCTATAATTCCTGCAATTGTAGCATCGGGACTATTAATGGGAACATTAGGAGCACTAAAGGCTTTTGGTCTTGAGTCATTGTCCGGGACTTGGTGGTGGTTAATGCTAGATTGGTTTAGTTCATCAGCATTTATATTCCTCCCAATATTGGTAGCATTTAGTGCAGCAAAAGAATTTGGAACTAATTCATATTTAGCGGCTGTTATTGGGGGAATAATGATTCATCCTGAACTTCAAAATGCGTGGACAATAGGTGGCGGGTATAAGTCTATGCGAATATTAGGTGGGATAATAGATATGCCACTAGTAGGATATCAAGGAACTGTCATACCAATTTTACTTGTAATTTGGATTATGAGTCTTATAGAAAAAAGAATTAGAAAAATTGTTCCAGAAGTACTAGATATATTTTTAACCCCATTTTTAACTGTTTTAATAACAGGATTTTTAGCATTATCTATAGTTGGACCTTTTGCAATGGTTATAGGGAAAGGAATAAGCATGTTCTTAACTGTTGCAATTGGTAAATTCGGGTTATTAGCTGGAGTATTATTTGGTGGAACTTATTCAATTATAGTTATGACTGGAATTCACCATAGCTTCCATGCTATTGAACTTTCATTATTAGCCGATACAGGAGCTAATACATTACTTCCTATATGGGCAATGGCAAACTTTTCACAAGGTGGTGCTGCACTAGCTGTATACTTTAAAACAAAGAATGCAAAAACAAAAGCTATAGCATTACCATCTGCTTTAAGTGCTTTTCTTGGAATAACAGAAGCTGCAATATTCGGTGTTAATTTAAAGTTTAGAAAACCATTTTTAGCCGCACTTGCAGGTGGAGCTGTTGCAGGCGCTTATGTAGTATTAACAAAGGTAGCTATGAATGCTATAGGATTAACTGCAATTCCAGGACTTACTATAGTAAAACCTGATTCAATGGTTAATTATATAATTGGATTAATCATAGCATTAGTTGTTTCATTTGGTACAACGTATGTTTTAGGTATAGAAGAATAATAATAATAAATAAGATATTAAATAAGGAGTTGCTAAATAGTGAAAAAGGTTATTTGTATAGGCGAAGCTTTAATAGATTTTATTCCGTGTGAAAAAGGGATAGCCCTAAAAGAAGTTAATAGCTTTTTAAGAGTTCCAGGAGGAGCCCCCTTAAATGTTGCAGCTACAGTCGCTAAACTTGGTGGTAGGAGCAAAATACTTACAAAACTAGGGAATGATGCATTTGCAGATGTAATAGTAGATGCTGTAAAACCATTAGGAGTAGATGTATCAAGTGTTTTAAGAACCAATTTAGCTAAAACAGCACTAGCCTTTGTTTCGCTAAACGAAAATGGGGATAGAGATTTTTCATTTTATAGAAATCCAAGTGCGGATATGTTGCTAGATGAAAAAGAAATAAAAGACAGCGATTTTGGGGAAGGAGAAATACTTCATTTTTGCTCCGTTAGTTTAATAGATGCTCCAATCCAAAAGGCTCATAGAAAAGCTATAGAATATTGTAGCGAAAAAAACGGAATTATAAGCTTTGATCCTAATATAAGGTTACCTTTATGGAATAGTGAAGATGAGTGTAGGCAAGCAATATTGGAGTTTTTGCCAGAGGCTCACATATTGAAAATAAGTGATGAGGAACTCCAATTTATAACAGGAATTCAAGATGAAGAGACTGCACTAAGTAGTCTATTTAAAGGTAATGTAGCTATTGTTATTTATACTAAAGGTAGCAGTGGTGCAGAGTTTATTGTAAAAAATAAAAAAGTGTTTTCAAAGGGTTTTACTATAAAAGTTGAAGATACTACAGGAGCGGGAGATTCTTTTATAGGCGCATTTTTATATCAAATAGCAAGCATGGATTTATCATTAAAGGATATTTTGGGCTTAGATGAAGACATAATTAAAGAAATGTTAAACTTTTCAAATGCAACAGCAGCCTTCGTAGTTTCTAAAAGAGGGGCTATTGATGCATTGCCTAAAAAAGAACAAGTATATAACATTATGAAGAAGTAGCTAATTATGAAAAGAAAAATTGAATTATTAAATGAAGAAATAGTTGTAGCAATAAATAATGTTAAAGACATAGTAAATGGAGATAAATGGGCATTAAAATATCACATTATGCCTAAAATAGGATGGTTAAATGATCCTAATGGATTGTGCTATTTTAAAGGTGAATATCATGTGTTTTATCAATACTCACCACTCGATGCTAGAGGTGGATTAAAATTTTGGGCACATTATAAATCAAAGAATCTCTTGAGGTGGGATGATTTAGGAATAGCCTTATATCCAGACAGTGAATTTGATCGTGATGGAGTTTATTCGGGATCAGCCTTAGTAGAAGGAGACGAATTATATCTATTTTATACTGGTAATGTAAAAGAAGAAGGTAACCACGATTATGTACTTACTGGTAGGCAGCAAAATGTGATTTGTGTAAAGAGTCTTGACGGAATTAATTTTGGCGAAAAGAAAGTAGTATTAACAAACAAGGATTTTCCTGAAAATTTTACGTTACATGTTAGAGACCCTAAGGTTTGGAAGGAAAACAATAATTATTATATGGTATTAGGTGCAAGAGGAAAAGATAATAAAGGTTACGTGCTTTTATATAAATCTAAAGATTTAGTGGATTGGAATCTTCAAAGCACACCAGCGGGAGGATTAGAAGGATTAGGGTACATGTGGGAATGCCCAGATTTTTTCACACTTGAGGAGAAAGATGTTTTGATCATATCACCACAAGGAATTTCTGTAAAAGGGTATTTATATAAGAATATATATCAAAGTGGATATGCATTGGGAAGCTTTACTGAAAATAAGAAGAATTTTAATTATGAACAATTTATAGAATTAGATAGAGGGTTTGATTTTTATGCCCCTCAAACTTTTAAGGATAATAAAGGTAGGCGCATAATGATAGCGTGGATGGGGCTTACTGATGTAACTCAGTATAGTAATCCTACTATAAAAAACTTTTGGCAACATGCTTTAACTATGCCTAGAGAGCTTTTTATAGTGAATGAAAAACTTATACAGAGGCCTATTAAAGAAATGGAAGAACTGCGAAAAAATCATATAGCTTTTAAAACCAGCATTAACGGAGAAAAAGTATTTAAAGAATTGAAGGGAGAGATTTTAGAATTAAAACTAGATGTAGAGAAGCTTTCTGGCGATTTTCAATTAATTATGAGAAATGACTGCAAAGTGATATTCAATGAGGATGAACAAATCTTTGAGCTTTCTTTAGGGCAGAGTGGATACGGTAGAGTGAATAGGATAGTCAAATTAGAAAAATTAGAATCAATATGGATATTTTCAGATACATCTTCTATAGAAATATTTATAAATGGGGGACAAGAGGTGTTTACCACAAGATTTTATCAATGCGAGGAAGATGAAGGAGTAAAAGTAACCTGTAATGGAATTGTGTCTATAAATAAATGGGATATTAGGACTTGATTGGGAATGTGTTTATAATAAGCATGAAAAGAAAATAAGTTACTACTTAGGCATAACATATAGTAAATGCCTGAGTAGTAACAATTATAAATACCCCTTATTATAGAGAAGATCTATATATATTTAGTACATTTTGTGCGCCAAGTGGCTTGAAATTTCCAAGTTTTCCTCGTGCAGTAGCTTGCTTGGCCATTTTTTTAATTTCTATTCACCAATTCCACTTAATGTAGAAGTTATTCCTAATTTATTCGCTTAATTATAATAATTCAATATCCTCATGTTTAGAAAATTCATCTAAGATATCCTCTACTAGGGCATGTTGTAAGTTTCTATAATTTCTCGCCTTGCAAATAAGCCTTAAGTTTAAACAAACTTTTCCGGGTTTCATAGAAGTGTATACTGTATGAGAAAGGTTCTCGTAATAAATAGGAAGAGTTTTTGAGGCTATATTTAGTGAATCTTTTGCTTCTTGCTCAATATCTCCTACTTTATCATTAGCAATAGATAGTAATATGCTTTTAGCTTTTTTCCAATTACTTTTAAGTGTAAGGCTTATTTCAAGTTCATTCCAAGTAAAAGGGAATGAGTTAGATTCATTTATAAGATCTTCAGTGAGAACTTTTATATTTGGTATATGAGTAATTCTTCCAGTGCTTTGCCCGTAGATTTTGTTGTCATTTTCCATAACCTCAATTATGGTAGTATAAAACCAGTCTATAGCTATTACATCACCAAGACTTTCCCCAAGCTTTATTCTATCCCCAAGTTTAAAAGGCTTATGAGTATTAATTATAAGCCAACCTAAAAAACTTGCTACAAGATCACGAAAGGCAAAGGCTAGTCCAGCTGAGAAAAATCCTAAAAATGTGAGTATATACTTAGACTCATACATCCATATTGGTATAATCACTACAGCAGTTAAGATATTTATTGATAGCGAGGATGTTTTTTTATATTTTATTATGTTATTGGAATCAAGATTGGATTTATTAATAAATGAACATATACTTTTTTTTACTAAATAAAATATCATTATTAACATTAAAGTTATAATGATTTTTATCAAAACACCTACGGTTTCAAACTTTAAGCCTAGCTCTAACAAAAATTTAATCACATGATTTCTACTCCTTTATATCAATTTTAACTATATATAGTTAATTACTATAAAGTAAATTGGTGCCTATGTCAATTACAGTGTTAAAAAAGTTGTGAAATTCATTATATAAATTATGAAACGAGATTAAAATGGCAATGGGCTAATAAACATATGTGGTATAATATTGTTTTGTACGCTCAAATATTATCTGTTAAAAACTCATATTTTCAATTGTCTTGTAAAATGCTATACTACAAACTTTATGAAATTGACGAATGACATTATAGTATTGAAAGGAGAATTAATATGGAAATAGAATCAGTTGCTGCTATGGGGGTATATATACTTATTTTACTTTTAATAGGCTATTATTCTTACAGAAAAACAAATGATATTTCAGACTACATGATAGGTGGAAGAGGGCTTGGACCTATGGTAACAGCACTATCTGCTGGTGCAAGCGATATGAGTGGCTGGATGCTAATGGGACTTCCTGGTGCGGTTTATACAAAAGGAATATCTAGCATTTGGCTTGGAATCGGTTTAACAATAGGGGCTTACTTAAATTACCTTCTGCTTGCTCCAAGATTTAGAATTTATACAGAGGTTTCGAATGATTCATTAACTGTTCCAGATTATTTAGAAAACCGCTTCAAAGATAAGTCTAATATGCTTAGACTTGTATCTGGGATAATAATACTTGTGTTCTTTGTGCTATATGTTTCATCTGGAATTGTAGCAGGGGGGAAATTATTTGAAAGTATATTTAACTCTACATATACAGCGGGTGTAGTTGTCACATTATCTGTAGTTGTGCTATATACATATTTTGGAGGGTTTTTAGCAGTAAGTCTTACAGACTTTTTCCAAGGATCCCTGATGTTTGTTGTACTAGTTGTAGTGCCAATTGTAGCATATATGAATATAGGAGTAGATGCTGGTACATTTGTTAATAAGATAAAAGTTATTGACCCAGCTTTATTTGATATGTTTAGAGGAACAAGTGTTGCGACTATTATTGGACTTTTGGCATGGGGACTTGGATACTTCGGACAACCACATATTATTGTTCGCTTTATGGCAATTAAATCTGCAGGGGAATTAAAGTCAGCAAGAAGAATAGGGATTACCTGGATGACCATAGGTCTTTTAGGTGCTGTATCAAGTGGACTTATAGGACTTGTATACTTTACAAAAAACAACATCCCGCTTAAGGATCCAGAAACAGTTTTCCTTCGTCTTGGAGATGTTTTATTCCATCCATTTATTACGGGTATTATATTAGCAGCAGTGCTATCAGCTATTATGAGTACTATTTCTTCTCAACTATTAGTTTGTTCAAGTTCTATAACAAGGGACTTTTATTTAACATTCTTAAACAAAGAGGCATCAGACAAGCAGCAAATGAAGATAGGGAAAATATCTATACTTATAGTTTCAGCTGTTGCCACATTCTTTGCATATTTGCCAAACAAAACTATTCTTAATATAGTTGGGCAAGCATGGGCTGGTTTTGGTTCATCCTTTGGACCTGTTCTTTTACTAAGTCTTTATTGGAAGAGAATGACTAAGTGGGGTGCTCTATCAGGTATGGTTGTAGGAGGCTTAACAGTTATTGTATGGATTGTTTCTGGACTATCTACTTATATGTATGAAATGGTTCCAGGATTTATATTATCGCTCATAGCTGTTATAATTGTTAGCGTTATAACTGAAAAACCGGAAGAGTCTATAAATAAGGAATTTAAAAAAATGGAAGAAATATTAGCAAAGTTTAAGTAAAAATATTGAGTTCTCTTGTATATACATTGAGAGCTCAATATTTTTTTATTTGTTACAGTAAATTTTCGAGTGTAGTATCTTTGAGCAGCTTTTGGATGATTTTTTCTCCCGGAATAGGTCGTCCGCTGTATAGTGTTTTAGCGGCGCTCAATAGCACACGTATATCATATTTTGAGGCATAAATCGGAATTACTTGTTTTTCAAGGTCTAGCAATGCATAAACAGCCATCATCGCCGTACGAACGGAATATTCTATAGTGAATACACAGTCGTCGGCAACTTCAGCAAACTGTCCAAGAAATGCAAGGTTTGTACTGCCTTCAGGGATAACATCAGGACGATCTCCCTTAACACGAGGCATAAACTGACTGGTGACATAAGGCATCATACAAGGAATAACATTTACAGTTTTTAGAATATCGTCAATTTTATCCTTAAGCCCCATGTGATATAATAATTCTGAGACAAGTTCTTCGCCGGTGCAATCACACATTTTTTTCTTGATGTAATCACCGACATTGTCTGGAAATAAGCCATATGCCCATAAAACTAATACATCATCAGGTTGGTTAATAAAGTGAGGCTGCTTAGAGCAGGTCCAGCTCATCAACCAGTTAGAATCCTTTATGGTAACAACACCACCAACGCCAGGATCTCTGTCAGTTAATTTCTTTAGAAATTTGCCCATAAACGGCCCCTTAAAGGTCATTGTAAAGGATTCCCATTTTGTTTTGTCAATGTCATTGCAGAATACCCCTGGGTGACCAAATGAAGGGTCTTTCTTTGCAATGTTCTTCCATAAATTCCAGCAACCGCAGTTTACCTTATCTCTATTTAAAACAGCAGGTGTATACATACTGCCCAAAGTTGAGTTTTCTGTCATTGAACCATTGGTAACGAAAACGAGGTCGCTTGAAGACACTGCAATTCTTTCAGAATTGCCATTACGAAGTAGATGAATACAGATTACGGTCTTTTGCTCACCAACAGTGCTGATATCCAAGTCGGTAACCTGTGTGTGGAGGTCAAAGTTTACATTTTTGTTCTTGAGCCAGGTAATAAGTGGAAGAATCATCGAATCGTACTGGTTATACTGGGTATGCATAATTCCTTTAAGCTGGTTCATACCAGGGATAAGATGCATAAAGCGCTGCATATAGCGTTTCATCTCCACAACACTGTGCCAGTTTTCAAAAGCAAACATGGAGCGCCAGAAATACCACATGTTTGTTTCAAAATAGGAGGGATCAAAAAATTGTTCAATTGTCGTTACGCCAAGTTGCTCCTCAGTGGCAAGAATAAGTTTTGTAATTTGTTTAATATGAATATCGGATAGGCCTAAAGTTGAAAAATCTGCTTTTTCTCCACAGTTATGAATCAAGCGACAGTGAGATTCATTAGGCTCTGCAACATTAAGTTCACGAAATTCATCTAAAACGGTTCTGCTTGGATTATTCAATGAAGGGATAAAGCTATACAGATCCCAGGAGCATTCATGATGTTCCACAAGTTCTCTACCACCACGGATAATATATCCATGTTCGGCATCTCCTGCACCATCCATAGCACCACCCAAAACGTGAGTTTCCTCCATAATAGTAATGTTTTTACCATCCATATGTCCATCGCGGATCAGATAAGCTGCGGCTGCAAGAGAGGCAATACCTCCACCGATTAAATATGCTTTTTTGTTTTCAATACCATCCTTTTTAAGTGAATTGATTCTTTGATAGTTCCCCATGTTACACCATGCCTTTCTTGATTTTTTTATTGATTTGATTTCTAGCATTATCATAGCCTATAATAAAGATTAATAATATTACCAATAAAGTAAATTTGTGCAATGTTACTACAAAACAGTTAAATTGTGTAACAAATTTATTTGCAAACCTAATAGGGAGATTTTCTTTCTGGAATTTTAAGTATAAAAATAAGGGTATAAAAATACAAGGATTGATAGAAAATAATAAAGATATGTAATTACACTGTATTGAGAACTAAGTCAGGTAAATTAAATAATAAATGTAAATAATAAAGGAGGCACAAATTGTTTATGAATACAATTGATGAAATAAAACTTGAAATATATAAAAATGACATGTTATCTGAATTAGGAGTTGAATTGTATAAATTAAATAATAAAGATATTGAGTGTTTAGACGACGCAATATTATTTAGTAATGAGGGAGATAGACTTAAAAAATTATTATAGAAGAATGTGAGGTCGAGTTCTGCAATGGGAAGTTAAGGCAGAGGCGCTTTGGGGAAAATCATACTAATAAGCAAAAACCAGCAGTGTTTTATTTTGACTGCTGGTTTTTGCTGTTTTATTCAAAAAAATAAAAAAAATGTCATATATTATGTTGCGAAATTAGTTGACTATAAAGAATATTCTCTTTATTATATAAGTAGTTATATACATAAAAACACTGTATATACAAATTATAGAGGGGGAGATTATATGAAAAAAGCAATTTCAATCTTAACTGCAATGGCAATGGTGGTTTTAATTAATCCAGCTAATGCAAATGCATCACAAGGAAAGCCGGCAAATTTTGTAAAGGTACAATCATCAGAAAAATTGTCAAAAGACATGAATGGCGTGCATAAATTCTTTAAGGGAAATAAAACCGTAGTTGAAGATTCAGTGAATAAGTTGGAAGAAGTAAAATCAAATGATGATAAATTGGGTTTTAAACATATCAAAACTCAACAAATGGTAAATGATATTCCGGTTTATGGTAATGAATATATCGTTCATTTTAATCAAAAGGGTGAAGTATATGCTGTAAATGGTAAATATGATGCTAACGCAAAAAATGCAAAAATAAATAAAGAACAGTTAATAGGTGAAAACAAAGCTCTTGAAATTGCAAAAACGCAAGTTAAATTTGATAAGCTTGAGGCGGATCCAACTACTAAACTTTACCTATACAATATAAATGATAAATATGTTCCAGTTTATGTTGTTTCATTAAGCTTTCTATCACCAACACCAGGAAATTGGAAGTTCTTTATAAATGCTGAAAATGGAGATATAGTAAAAAAAGGCAATAAAATATCTAAGGTTGCTGCTACAGGAACAGGTTTAGGTGTACTTAATGATTCTAAATCATTAAATCTTGACAAGGTTGATGTACGTAACAAGGTTCAATATCAATTAAGAGATACAACAAGAGGTAAGGGCATAACTACTACTTCAGCGGCTAATACTACTAACAAAATTGGTTCTATCGTCTATTCAACTACAAACGTAATTAATGATAAAGCTGCTGTAGATGCACATTACTATGCAGGAGTTGTATATGATTATTATAAAACTAAATTCAATAGAAATGGTTTTGATGGAAAAGATATGGAAATTAAATCTACAGTTCACTACGCTAAGAACTATGTTAATGCTTTTTGGAATGGAACTCGAATGATTTATGGAGATGGGGATGGTATTGATTCTATTGAATTATCTGGAGCTTTAGATGTAGTGGGTCACGAAATGACACATGCAGTAGATGAAAAAACAGCAAATCTTGATTATGAATTTCAATCTGGAGCATTAAATGAATCTATGTCAGATGCTTTTGGTGCATTCATCGAAAATTATGGACAAGCTGATAAATTTGACTGGTTAATGGGTGAAGATGTTTGGACACCTAAAGTAGAGGGTGATGCATTAAGAGATATATCCAATCCAACTAAATATGGCGATCCAGATAATATGAGTAAATTTGTAGTTACTCCTAATACGCTAGAGGGAGATTGGGGTGGAGTTCATACAAACAGTGGAATTCCAAACAAAGCTTGTTATCTTATAGCTTCTAATGATAACGTAGGGATAGCTAAAGCAGAACAAATTTATTACAGTGCTTTATCTAATTATTTAATTGCAACTTCTAACTTCCACGATGCAAGACTTGCACTTGTTCAATCCGCAACAGATCTTTACGGTGCAGATGGATCAGAAGTTGCTGCGGTAAATGCAGCTTGGGATGCAGTAGGAGTAAAGTAAAGAATGGACTATTTGATGCTGATTGTGATAATTTAATAGATTAGGATTAAAAAAACTAACTCGAATTTTTATTTTTGAGTTAGTTTTTTTAGTTATTAGTTCCAAATCAAATTTGCCCATTCTGGATGATCTATAAATGGATTTCTGTTGTGTTGATAATTCTTATAGATTACATCATTTCTGTGTCTTTCAAAAGCATCAACTGGATCCTGGGCATTCCATTGTAATAAAACAGATAATTTACCTATATAAGGAGCTGTATTATTATTAGTTAATTCGTTTAGCTCTAAATTCACTTCTCCATGCTCTCCTTCATAGCGGACTGCCATATAAAACAGCATCCTAGCGATATCCCCTTTTACGCTATCTCTTGGTTCAAAGGAATCACTATCAGATTTACATAGAGGTGCTTCAGAGTTAGGTGTACCACCCATATCAAAGTCTAAATTCCCTCTTGCGCTGTTTACAGATACATCGGCTGGTCTAAGGTGATGCAAATCTGTTCCAGCTCCTGCGGTAGTTCCAAAATTACCATGTGATTTTGCAAATACATGTTCTCTATTCCAATTATCTACTCCGCCTCCATTTGTAAGCTCTCCTTGAGAACGTCCGGTATAAAGCAAGATCACGTTATTTGCATTGTTTGGGTCTTCATCTGTATTTCTTAATGCATCCCAAACCTGTTTATAAGAAAGCTTAGTATGATTATCAATGATATCATTTAATGTTGATTTAAGACTTATGCCTGTTTTACCAATTGCAGATGCATAGTAGGTATTATCGTATGGTGAAGTAGTACTTGAAGCTGTAGGTTGCCTAGCTAGATGACCTTGTACTGCTTTTAAGGTGTTGTTTTGTGTAGCTGCAAATGATAAGTTAAATAAAAAAGATGAAAGAACAAAGGATAAAATAAGCACAAAACTAATTACGAAGCTTCCTTTTTTGAAAGTTTTCTTGTTCGAAATTAACGCCCCCTAATAATAATTTACCATAATTAATAAAATGTATAACTTTCCCCATAGCATCTAAACTTAATTCATATAAAATATCTATATGCTTTTAGGTGATAAATTATTTCATTGATTATTAAATAATATAAATAAACACAAAAGGAATGGCTTATTTCCCTTGCAGAGATTGGAATTGATTCAGATAAGCTGTGTTGATAAAAACTATAAAAAATTGCCCGTCACATCACCAATCTTTTAGAGAGAAAGAATGGAAATGAAACGAACAATCTATGTTAATATAGTTATGGGAGCCAAAGTGGATTTTTCAACGACATTAAAAATGCAAAAAACTCATCTAACACATAACAATAATTTTATATGGTGTGGTCTGAGCTGGTATACTCTTTGTGGTAGCACCATAGACAATAATTAGATTTCGATTTGCAGGGCTATTGCTAAATGATTGCCCATTTTCTAAAACTATCTGAGTGGTTGGGGCAATGTTTAATCTTAAATTATTATCACTACTAACCAACTTATCGTTAAAATAGTCTAATTTCACATTTTGATGTTGTGTATCTCTTGCCATAACAATTGCTCTAAATTGTGGCGGAAAAATGAGCGGAACAGGTGCATTTGCATCATAAAAGCCAGTTACCATATCTCCAGGTGTCACCATTACATGGTCTACGAAGTAAGTAGTTGGCGTCACCACGAAATTAACTAAAGCTCCATATCCGTTTTCTACAGACATTAATTTATAACATCCCACGCCTTCTTCATTTGCCCCTATCCAAAAGTCATTAATCATGGTAATCATACCATGGAAAGGTTGGAATTTTTCCATCTTTATTCCTCGATTCTTTAATTAATATTTTAAAAACATTGGAAACTATTAATATTTCTCAAATCCATTCCGAAAAATCTCCATCTATTTCTATTCCAGCGGAAACCGGATATAGATCTAGGACCAACAAATGTAAGCCATGCCCAGAAGCCTCTTTCTCTCCTTGGCCATATATATACAAATCTATAGAGGCAAGGTCTAATTGCACCTGGGTCTATAGCTAGAGGGGTAGCACCAAATTGTTGTGATTGAGGCTGCGATGGTGTAAAGTTTGGAGGTGCAGAAGACGGTCCACCCTGAGGCCCTTGTGCGAAGGATGTAAAATCATCCATTTGTCTGTATGGATACATTAAAGGGAAATCTTGAGTTTCTAGTTCATAGTTATACGTTGGATTATAAAATCTAATAGTATCTTCATCAATATACATTTAACTAACTCCTTAAAGTATTTACAATACAGTATATGATTACTTATAGGTTTTGTTATTCTTAATTTTAGGGGCTCGTAGTAGAAAAACGAATTGAGTTAAGTGAATTTAATAATAATATATAAAACAATGTAAAATATTGCAAAAAAGTGTGAATGATGTTAATATGAAAAGGATTTATAGAAAATTTTAGGAAATGAAAGATTTGTAAACGATTCCTAGAATATTAATTAATTGGAGGGGGTTCATAATATGAATGGGACAGGGGTTAAAAAACTTACATGGAAAAATCTAGCGCTGATGGCTTTTGTTATGGTATGGGGATTTGGGAATGTTGTTAATAACTTTGCAAATCAAGGGTTAAAAGTTGTTGGATCATGGATAATTATTATTTCATTATATTTTATACCTTATGCATTAATGGTAGGGGAATTAGGTTCTACATTTAAGGACGGAAAAGCAGGAGTTAGTACATGGATAAAATCTACAATGGGTACAAAATTAGCTTACTTAGCAGGTTGGACTTATTGGGTAGTGCATGTACCATATTTAGCACAAAAACCCCAGTCAATTTTAATAGCATTAGGATGGGTAGTAACACAAAATGGAAAATTCATTAATGGTTTTAGCCCATTAGTGTTACAATCAGTAACATTAGTACTATTTTTATTTTTCCTGTGGTTTGCTTCAAGAGGTGTTAATTCATTGAAAAAAATAGGAACCATAGCAGGAACATCAGTATTTGTAATGTCAATGTTATACATAGTGATGATGATTGCAGCACCTTCAATTACAGGAGTGAAAATTGCAACAGCACACATAACATTAAAATCTTTTATTCCGGACTTTAACTTTGCATACTTTACTACAATATCTATGCTGGTGTTTGCGATAGGTGGCTGTGAAAAAATAGCACCTTATGTTAACGATACAAAAGAGCCATCAAAAAATTTCCCAAAGGGAATGATTGTACTTGCAATAATGGTAGCAATGTCAGCATTATTAGGTTCAGTTGCAATGGGAATGATGTTTGATGGAAATAACATTCCAGTAGATTTAAAAATGAATGGACAGTACTACGCATTTAAAACATTGGGTAATTACTATGGCGTAGGAAATTTATTTTTAATTTTATATGCAATTGCGAATATGCTTGCTCAAATTTCTGCATTAGCGTTCTCCATTGATGCTCCTTTAAAAATATTATTTGCAGAAGGAGATAAAAAATATATTCCTGCTAGTCTAATGAAAACAAATAAATATGGAGCTCCAATTAATGGATACAAAATGACTGCTGTTTTAGTTGGAGTTTTAATAATTGTACCAGCCTTAGGTATTGGAGATATGAATACCCTGTACAACTGGTTATTAGATCTAAATTCAATTGTTATGCCAATAAGATATTTGTGGGTATTCTTAGCATACATGGCTTTAAGAGGCTTTGCTAAAAAGAAATTCTCTTCTGAATATAAATTTATAAAAAATGATAAGATAGCATTCATAATAGGTTCATGGTGTTTTGCATTTACTGCATTTGCATGCATTATGGGAATGTTCCCAAAAGTAAAACCAAGCTCATCAGAGTATACTTTCCAACTTGTGCTTAATTTATTAACACCATTTATACTTTTATGCTTAGGATTAATATTGCCTCTAATTGTAAAAATATCAAATAAACGAATTACCATAAATAAAACAAATATTACAAAAAAATCTTAGAATATATCTTAAAATCTAAGGGGAAATAATAAAAATTGACTTAAGCGGATAAAGCCCTAAATTCCATGGGCTAAGGCCGTTTAATTTTTTTTGTAGTCTAATTCCATTACTAAGGGAAATTGACAGTAAACTGAAAAAATGGTAAGATGGGATATTAATAATAATTTTAGATCTAAAGTTGAAAGGAGAATTGTATAATTTTTTTCGAGTACAGGTAATTGTTTGTATTTAAGGAGAAAGTAATCATTGTAATAGCTGAATTACAATTTACCGACAAGTTCTGTTTCTATTTATATGAATATGAATATGAAGTTAATATGTACAAAGTAAATCATCTTTAAAAGAAGTACTGATTTATTTATTATAAAAACTATAAAGATTAATTAAGAGGGAGGTTACATAAATCAAAAATTCAACAAAGCATTCAATAGTTATAGGTTTTGCATTATTTGCAATGTTCTTTGGCGCAGGAAACCTAATTTTTCCACCAACATTAGGAAAAGCAGCAGGGAACTCAGTTTTATTATCAATTATAGGCTTTCTTATTACAGGAGTTTGTCTTCCTCTATGTGCAATAATTGCCTGTGCTAAAATTAATGGTACTTTCGAAAAAATGGCAGATAGGGTAGGTCCAATATTTTCTGTGATAGTCTCTATTGCTTTAATTCTTGTAATAGGACCTTTATTCGCAATTCCAAGAACTGCTGCAACAACTTTTGAACTGGGAATACATCCTTTATTTCCATTAATTGGACAAAACATATCGATTATAGCTTTTTTTGCAATAGTGCTTGCATTTGCGCTTAAACCTTCTTCAATAATTGATAATATAGGTAAAATACTTACACCAGCACTTTTATTAATGTTAACTATAATTATAGTTAAAGGAATAATAGATCCTATTGGGCCAACTGTATCTACATCTTACCAAGGTGGATTTTCAAAAGCTTTAATAGAAGGATATCAAACAATGGATGCTATGACTGGTGTTATATTTTCATCAATAATTCTTGCATCTATTAGGGCAAGAGGTTATGAAAGCTCAAAAGATATAATGAGGATAACTATGAAATCGGCTGTAGTGTCTTTAATCGGTTTATCCTTTGTATATACTGGACTTATGTACCTTGGAACTCAAACGACTACTTTGTTCTCAAAAAGTATATCTAGAACTAGTCTGGTTACAGAAATTGTTAGATTAGACCTAGGTAGTATTGGTAGTGTTATACTTAGTTTATGTGTTACTATTGCATGTTTAACGACTGCTATAGGAATACTTTCAGCTGGATCAAAATTCTTTGCTAAACTTTCTAAGGGGAAATTATCTTATAAAAGTATTGCTATTAGTATGGCTTTAGTAAGTGGAGTAATGGCTACAAAGGATGTTGATAGTTTAATTAAATTGGCAGGTCCAGTTTTACAAATTATATATCCAATTGTAATTGTTCTAATAGTTACTACCTTGCTTGGCGATATAGTGAAAAATAATAAGGTAGTTGCTATAACTACCTACACAGTTTTAATAGTAAGTGTTTTAAATACTATAAATGATTTAACAGCAAATAGCATTGGGTTCTTTAAATATGTTCCTTTATCCAATCTAGGATTTGCATGGATTATACCAGCTATACTTGCTTTTGTAATTTCTAACAATTTAGTGAAATTAAATGAAATTACTAAAAATAGAGGATTAGTGGATTAATCCACTAGAATCTTTTAAGTTATAAAGACTACATAAAAACTGGAAGCTTTTGATTCCTATTCATTATTAAAAATCTTATTTCGATACTCCGTAGGTTTTAAACCAGTATTATTTTTAAAGAGTTTATTGAAATAAGTTACGTCTGTAAAACCTATCATTGCTGAAACCTCATAAATTTTATATTGGGGTTGAAGTAATAGTTTTTTAGCCTCATCAATACGTATTTCACTTAAGATATCAATAAAGTTACTACCAGTCTCTTTTTTTATCAGCTTACTAAGGTACCAGGTACTGATATATAAATAGGCTGATACATCTTTTAAGGTTAAGCCCATAGCTACATTCTCCTTCATAAAAGACAGGGCTTTAACTACAAGAAACTTAGAACTTTTTTCATTAGTATTAAGTGATTTATCTTCCATGATTGTAACGTCATCACTTAAATTGTAATTTTCTTTAACTTTTCTTTTCAAATTCTTGAAGATTTCTTCATTTGATTTTACTTTTTTAAGTTCAATAATAGCTTCTTTAATGGAGAGGATTAATTCCTTAGTATTTGTGGGTTTAAGAAGAAATCTAAAGGCTCCAAGTTTAACAGCTTGTTGGGCATACTCAAAATCTCTAAAGCCAGATAATATTATTATTTTACATTCATGCTTATGTTTTTCTAGTTTAGAGATCATTTCTAAACCATTTAAACCTGGCATCCTAATGTCAGTGAAGACAATGTCAGGTTGCATTGATGAAATCATTTCTAGTCCTTCATCCCCGTCTGAGGCTTCACCTATAACGCTGCACCCTAATGAATTCCAATCAATAACAGTTTTTAGGCCTTCTCTTATGATTTCTTCGTCATCAATTATAAGTACTTTAAACATTTAATATACACTCCCTTTTATATGTCGGCGGGTACTTTAATTGTAACAATCGTACACATACCCTCTTGACTTTCTATTTTTAGTCCGTAATCTTTACCATAAAGTAGTCTAATTCTGCGATGCACATTAATTACGCCTATCTTAGAATTATCCAAGAAATTTTCTGACTCTGGAAATTTATCATCACTCATGTCTTCTATTAGGGCTAGTAATTTGCTTTTTTCAATACCTAACCCGTCATCTGCCACAGTAATAATTAGTTGATTGTTTTCCTTCTTTATTATAATATCTACTGTTCCTCCACCCTTTTTCATTTCAAGTCCATGGTATATTGTGTTTTCAATTATAGGTTGAATTAAAAGCTTAGGAAGCCTGTTATTTAGGGTGTCTTCATCAATATTTAAATTAAATCCTATTTTCTTTCCAAATCGTTTCTGTATTAAGAATTTATAGCTTTGGATATATTCGATTTCTTTATAAACAGGAATAAATTTCTCGTTGCTCCTATTTAGGTTTGCTTCTATAATGTACGAAAAAGCAGAAATCATTTCACTGACCTCATCATCACCGTGAATTTTTGCTTTCCAGTTAATGGACTCAAGTGTATTATATAAAAAATGAGGATTAATTTGAGCTTGCAATGCATTAATTTCAGCTTGCTTCATTACAATTTGCTCTTTATATACTGTATCAATTAGGGTCTTTATGTTTTTCGACATTTTATTAAAGGTACGAAATACGAAACCAAATTCATCCTTGCGATCACTTTCTATTATTACACCCATATTACCATTTTCTATTTCCTTCATTCTTTTTATTAATACCTTCAGTGGATGTATCATTGTATTATATAAGTAATTTATAAGTAATAAGCAAATGGGAAGAGTGGCTATACATAGAATTATACTAAATTTGGCTACCTTTCGTATCTCTTTAAACAATACGTTTCCTGAAATTCCAACAACAAGTTTCCATTTGGTTGGTTTAATTGTGTCATATATCATATATAGAGAGTCACTTTTAGTCTTTATCTCTCCTTCACCTTTGTCTAAATTAGAATTAAGAAAAGATTGTATGGATTTATTAGTATTTACATCAAAACTATCATTTATAAATATTAATTGGCCATCGCTACTATAGAGACCCAAAGTTTGCTTTGAGTTAATCATGGCATTGTTAAATATTTCCATAAAACATTGATTATCTATTTTAAGTGCTAAAAGACCCACTACCTTATTCACATTTAATGAATCGTATATGGATTTTGCTAAGTATATACCATCTATTTTCCCGTTTTTACTTGCTACATACCACACTGGAGAGCCTTTTCCTTTTATGGCTATCTCATTTAACTTATCCATATTAGCGTAACAATCCGTAGTAGCAGCAAAGGCTCTATTTGCTTGAAAAACCTTTCCACTATCAGAGTATTTAATGAGAATTTCGTTTAGCTCATATTTAGCGAAAAGTAAAGATTGTAAATACCGTTGAAAACTGTTTTCATATATAAAATCTAAATTATTAGTATTAATTAAAGTGTTTGTATCAATTATTTTACTATCATAAAAAAGCTGTATAGAGTAAAGGTTAAGCTTATCCATTCTGTCTGAAAGCGAATGGGTTAGTTGTTGGGCCGCACTTTGATAGTCCATTATAGCTTTTTCTTTAATCGTTTTTGAATAATTCACATATCCTAAATAGCCAATAATTATTATAGGATAAAGAATGAATAGAATTGCAATAATAATAAGCTTGGATTTCATAGAATGTTTTGTCATAATAAAAGTCCTTTCATAAGCTGATTTTAATTTTAATATGTTTTCTATAAGTATACCTTATATTAGGCTGAATGAATTCCGGAACTAATTATATATTAAAAAGAAATTATCACAAAAAAAGCATTGATTCAAATGTGTAAATTACCATATTTTGGAGACAAGCCAAAATAAACAAATAAATACCAATATGGACTGATTTAAGTTTTTGATATGAATGTTATAATATGATTGTAAGTAAGAAGTATCATGTAAACATTTACTTGCTAATTTGAAAAGATTCAATCAGTATTATTAATAAGCACAAAGCTCATAATTTAATATTTTAATAATATTGTAGAAATAAAAATAGGGGGATATCAAAATGAAGAAATCCAAAAAATTGTTTTGTTTGCTCATGACAACTGCTGTTTTAACTTCAGCTTTAGCTGGATGCGGTAGCAAGAATTCAGCTACAAGTACAACAGTTGCAGAGGAGACGGAAGTAACAATTAGAGTAGAAACAACTTTTACTGGTGCAGACCCATACACCGAAGTATGGCAACAGGCTATAAAAGATTTCCAAGCTAAAAATCCGAAAATTAAAGTTATAGATGAAGCTACTTCTGCTGCAAGTGAGGCTTTTAAAACAAAAATAAATACTGATTTCGCTTCAGGTAATGAACCAGATGTAACATACGGATTTAATAGCGCATCTGGAAAACCGCTTGTTGATTCCGGTAAGGTAATTTCTTGGGAAGATGAATTAGCTAAGGATGCTACTTGGGCTGCAAACTTTAAGAAATCAGGACTAGATGCTGCAAAGTATAATGGTAAGCTTTATGCACTTCCTTACATTGGTTTTTTTGAAGGAGTATGGATAAATACCGATTTATTTAAGAATAACGGACTTGAGATTCCTAAGACTTATGAAGATATTATAAAGGCTATTCCAGTACTTAATGCAAAGAACATAACCCCAATCGCTTGTTCGTTTGCTGAAGAACCACATTATTTAATTGAGACATTATTACTTTCACAAGGTGGAGCTTCCGGTCATAGTAAATTATTTGATGCGAGTTGGGCTCCAGCACTTGCATTAACTAAAGACCTTTATGATAAAAAAGCATTTACAAAAGATGCCTTAACAATTAAACAAGCTGCTTGTTCTCAGGCTTTTGCTGATAAGAAAGCTGCAATGTTTATTTCAGGTTCTTGGGCAGGTGGAGCATTTCAGGGTATGGAAAATGTTAGTGTAATACCGTTCCCACTAGTACCAGGTGCAAAAGCTAATGCTAATGACATCATTGGTGGTACAGGCACAGGTTGGTATGTAACTAAGGCTCTTAATGATAAGAAAAATGGAGCTGGTATTAAATTTGTTAAGTTTATGACAGAGCCAGAACAACTCGCTAAGTTTGCTGAAAAAGGAGGGGTTCCACTTGAAAATGTACCATCTTCAACTACAGGTGGTGCACTAGCAAAAAATATCGGTGACTTTACGACTAAAGCTACTAGCATGACTGGTCCTGCTGGAGATAATATGAATCAGGAAGCCTTTACAGCTATATGGAAAGGTATGCAATATATAGCTTCTGGAAAGAAGACATCACAACAAGTACTCGATGAGGCACAAAAATTAGTAAAATAGTCAAGACTCAGTAGTAATATCTCTAATTAATAATACACAATGCTCAATATATAATAAATTTTATTGATCATTGTGTATTTTAAAATAATGTTTCGGGGAGTAATGAATATGATTTTAAAGGATAAAAAATATGCTTTTTTATTTTTAGCGCCAGCCCTTACTTTAATTACGGTTTTTCTATTCAATCCGCTAATCCAAACATTATATTTTAGTTTAACTGATTGGCATTATTTTTCAATGAAAAAGTCTTTTATTGGTTTAGAAAATTATCGGAGACTTCTACATGACCCAGTAGTTGGGATAGCAATTAAAAACACACTATTATTAATAGTATTATGTATTATATTTGAAATTGGATTCGCTCTACTCCTTGCTATGTTAATGGATGGAGTCAAGAGGGGTTTTAAGATTTATAGGACAGTTTTCTTTTTTCCTGTTGTAGTATCAGGTTCCGCAATAGGACTTTTGTTCTCACTTACATATCAGTATGATGCAGGTCTTTTGAATAACATTTTAGGTGTATTTGGTATGTCAAAGACAATATGGCTAACTGAAAAATCTTCAGCATTACTTTCTATGATGCCGTATATTTGGCAAATGACAGGTTTTTATTTTGTAATATTTATGACCGCACTTACAAAAATACCAAGTGATATATATGAATCAGCATCTTTGGATGGTGCAACGGGATTAACCAAATCAATATATATAACACTTCCACTTATAAGGGATGTAATAATTACAACTATTGCTTTGGTAATTACATCAGCTATAAAGGTTTTTGATATTATATTTACAATAACGCAGGGTGGTCCTATGAATTCAAGTCAGGTTTTGAGCACATATATATATCAAACTACATTCCAATCTATGAATCAAGGCTATGGGTCTGCACTATCTATTCTTATGGTTGTTATAGGAATTGGTTTGACTATTATTACTACATTAATATCAAGGAAAGATCCAATAAGTTATTAGTTGTTATGGAGGGGTGTTAGAGTATGTTAAATTCGAAAGTTTCAAAAGATATTTATATAGAAAAAAAGCATATTAATTCAAAAGTTAAGATGTCGAAGATTATTACACATTTTATATTAATAGCATGGGGTATAACAACCATTGCACCAATAGCATGGGTTATTATGAATAGCTTTAAGAGTTCATCTGAAATAATTTCTAGCGCTCTTAGTTTTCCAACTAAATTTAATTTAGATAACTTCGAATCGCTTGGAAAATATTCTCAAATAGACATTCCTAGGGGGTTTTTTAATAGTCTTGTTATTTCTGGTACTGTTGTTGTATTAGTATTAATTCTTGGAGCAATGGCTGCATTTGTACTAGCAAGATTTAAGTTCTTTTTAAATGGACCAATAATGATACTTTTAGTTGCTAGTATGCTTGTTCCACAGTTTGCAGTTATTATTCCTAATATTAAAATATTGCAGTTTTTTCATTTTAATAACACTTATTTAGCTGTAATAGTACCACATACTGCTGGATTTTTAAATTTTGCTATAATTATGATGACAGGATTTATGAAGTCTCTTCCTGTTGAGCTTGAAGAAGCTGCGATAATAGATGGGTGTAGTATACCAAAAATATTTATGAGAATAATAATCCCATTGTCTACTCCAATACTCGCAACCTCAGGTATAATGATTTTTTTATGGTCTTATAATGATTTACTTCTCCCACTTGTATATCTTACAGGGGAATTAAGACCTATAAGTGTGCTTTTAACACAAATTTCAAGCCAGTTTAACACGGATTATGGTGCGATGATGGCAGCGCTCACAATAACAATAATTCCAGTGATAGCACTCTATGTAATTTCTCAAAAATATGTAATTAAGGGTATGATGGCTGGTGCTGTTAAGGGATAAGGAAAATCAACCTAACTGAAAGGATTTGATAATATTACTGTGCTTGTACTATAGAAATATCCAGCAATGCTAAGGAGTTATTTAAAGAAGAACTAAATCAAGTTAGTAGTACAATTAAATTATAGTAAAGGGAGAAGATAAAATGAAATATGGATATTTTGATAATGTAAACAGGGAATATGTTATTGAACGCCCTGATGTACCAGTATCTTGGACGAACTATCTTGGGGTAAAGGATATGTGTGCTGTAATTTCTCAAAATGCAGGTGGGTACCTATTCTATAAAAAGCCACAGTACAATAGAATAACTCGTTTTAGACCAAACGGCGTACCACTAGATAGACCTGGCCACTATGTTTACCTTCGTGATGATGAATCTAGCGACTATTGGACAATTTCTTGGCAGCCAGTTGGCAAAGACCTTAAAAAGGCAAATTATAAATGCCGTCATGGGCTATCTTATTCCAAATTTTCCTGCGAATATAGCGATATAAGTGCAGAACAGATTTTGTTTATTCCAGTAAACGATGATGTAGAATTATGGGATGTAAAGATAAAGAACAATGGAACAACTCCACGTAAATTAAGTGTGTTTTCTTATGTAGAGTTCTCATTCCAAAATATTGATATGGATAATGAAAACTTCCAGATGAGCTTATACGCATCAGGTTCTAGTTGTGAAGATGGAGTTATAGAAAATGATCTTTTTTATGATAATGGTGAGACAGGTTATCAATACATAGCATCGAGTTTTAAACCAGAGAGCTATGATTGTTTAAGAGATAAATTCTTAGGAAACTACCACACTGAAGATAATCCAATAGCTGTAGAAAAGGGAATTTGTAGTGGGAGCTCAGAACTCGGTGGAAATCACTGTGGTGCTTTACATAAAAAAGTAATCTTAGCTCCAGGAGAAGAAACTAGACTTATATTTATGGTTGGTGTTGGTGCAAGGGCTAAAGGCATGAAAATGAAGGCTAAATATTCAAATGTTGCTACTGTAGATAAAGCATTTGATGAACTTAACGAATACTGGGAAAGGAAATTATCGGCATTCCAGATTAAGACACCAAATGAAGGCATGAATACCATGATAAATACATGGAACCTTTATCAAGCAGAAACAAACGTTGTGTTCTCAAGATTTGCTTCATTTATAGAAGTAGGTGGAAGAACAGGACTTGGATATAGAGATACTGCTCAAGATGTTATGTGTGTTCCTCATACAAATCCTAAAAAGTGCAAACAACGTATAATTGAACTTCTTCGTGCACAGTCGAGCATAGGTTACGGATTACATTTATTCCAACCAGAATGGTTTGATCCAGAGGTTGCTAAAATCTCACCTTCAAAATCACCAACAGTTGTACCAACTCCAAACATGTCAGATGTAGTACATGGATTAAAGGATGCATGCTCAGATGACGCATTATGGCTGATTGCAGCAATATGTGAATATGTACAAGAGACTGGTGAAGCCCAGTTGTTTGATACGATGGTTACTTTTGCTGATGGAGGAGAAGCCACGGTATATGATCACATGAAGAAAATACTTGATTTCTCAAGGTCGCAGGTTGGAGCTACAGGGATATGTAAAGGTCTTAGAGCAGACTGGAATGACTGCTTAAACCTTGTAGGAGGGGAAAGTGCTCTAGTATCTTTCCTGCATTTTTGGGCACTAAACAACTTTGTTGAATGTGCTAACTTCTTAGGTAGAACAGAAGATGTATCGGTATATAGTGCAATAGCGAGTAAAGTTAAAAAAATATGTGAAAATGAGCTTTGGGACGGGGAATGGTATATTCGTGGAATTACATCGGATGGAGAAAAAATAGGAACTCAAAAAGATGAAGAAGGAAAGGTTCACCTTGAGTCAAACACTTGGGCTGTTATTTCTGGTGTAGCGGGCCCAGAAAGGGCTAAGGCTTGTATGGATGCGGTAGATAAATATTTATATTCAGACTTTGGTCTACACTTAACGTCACCATCCTATACCAAACCAAATGATGGAATAGGTTTCGTAACTCGTGTATACAAGGGAGTTAAGGAAAATGGAGCTATCTTCAGTCATCCTAATCCTTGGGCTTGGGTTGCTGAATGTATGATTGGACGTGGTGAGAGTGCTATGAAGTTCTACGACGCATTATTACCTTATAATCAAAATGATATGATAGAGACTCGTGAAGCCGAACCATACTCATACTGTCAATTCGTGATGGGAAAAGATCATACAGCTCACGGTAGAGCAAGGCACCCATGGCTTACAGGAAGTGCTGGTTGGGCATACTATGCAGCAACTCACTACATGCTAGGAGTTCGTCTTAACTTTGATGGCATGATTATAGATCCATGTATACCAGGAGATTGGACAGAATTCGAAGTTACTCGTCTATGGCGTGGAGCAACTTATAATATAACCATAAAAAATCCAAATGGAGTACAGAGGGGTATTAAAGAAATAATTTTAAATGGAACGGCAGTGGAAGGTGCTATTAAGCCACAAAAAGCTGGTTCACAAAATATTATAGTTGCTATAATGGGCTAATAAAAGTAAGTATATTAAAATTAGTAAAGGAGTTAAAAATATGATTAAATTTGGTACTGGTGGATGGAGAGCTTTTATAGGCGAAGATTTTACAAAAAAAAATGTACAACTTCTTTCTCAAGCTCTTGCAAACCTTATGAAAAATGAAAAATGTGAGGGCAGTGGTTTTGTAATAGGTTATGATAATAGATTTTTATCTGACAAATCAGCAAAATGGGTTTCAGAAGTAATGGCTGGAAATGGAATAAAGGTTTTTTTAGTAGGAAAATCTGCACCTACCCCTCTAATAATGTTCACTGTGAATTCTTTAGATGCATACTATGGTGCAGCTGTAACAGCAAGCCATAACCCAGCTGATTACAATGGACTCAAAATATTCACCAGGGGTGGAAGAGATGCTAAAGAAGACGTTACAAGAAGTCTTGAAGAAATTATAAACAATATTACTATAGATGATGTTAAGCTTGTTATCTTTGATAAAGGAATAGCAGATGGTTTAATTGAAATTATAGATCCGTTTAATGAATTTATAGATTCAATTATCAGCATGATAGATATAGAGTCTATAAGGAATAGCAAACTAAAGGTAGCTCTTGACCCAATGTTTGGAGTTTCAAAGACTTGCCTTCAAACTATACTTTTAACTGCAAGATGTGAGGTTGAAATAATAAATAATAGACACGATACCTTATTTGGTGGAAGATTACCTTCCCCAAGCACACACACACTACATCGTTTAAAGGATTTAGTAGTTGAAAAAGGATATGATATCGGGATAGGGACAGATGGGGATGCTGATAGACTTGGAATCATAGATGAAAAAGGTAACTTTATTCATCCAAACGATATTCTTTCTGTGTTATATTACTATTTATTAAAGTACAAGGGATGGAAAGGTGGAGCTGTAAGAAACCTTGCAACCACTCACCTCCTAGATAAAATAGCAGCGAGCTTTGGTGAGGAATGCTACGAGGTTCCAGTTGGTTTCAAGAACATAAGCTCAAAAATGGAAGAAAAGAATGCATTAATCGGAGGAGAAAGCAGTGGTGGATTAACTATTCGTGGGCATATTAAGGGAAAAGACGGAATATTTGCTGCTAGCCTTCTAATCGAATTGCTTAGTGTAACAGGAAAAAGCTTATCGGAATTACTTGAAGAAATTCATAAGCAATATGGATACTTCTACATGACAGAATCTGATTATAAATTCAGCATAGAAGACAAGGAACAGATTAGGACAAAACTTTTCGTAAATAAGTTAATCCCAAATTTTGGTTATAAAGTAGAAAAAACAAACTACGAAGATGGCTTAAAGGTATATTTTAGAAATGGTGGCTGGATTATAGCAAGATTCTCTGGCACAGAACCGCTTTTAAGAGTATTTTCTGAAATGGAAAATGAAGCTATGGCCAATGAAATAAGTAATATTATGAGAGAATTCTTAAACTTATAAGCATATTAATATTGCAGCACAGAAGGTGATGATTTAATAAAAGGTGTATTTTATACCTAATTATGGTATAGAATACACCTTTTATTTTTTGATTTAATTAAAAAGTTACCCATAACAAAAGGAATTGTGTTCACAATTTGTTTGCGGCCATTGGTGGTGTCCATGTGTTTCAATTAACTAGTGGACTTGCTGTAATATTACATATATAATAGTATGTGGAATATTTTATTAAAAGGGGGCAATTTATGAGAAATGAAGTTAGTATTAAAAAAATAAGAAGAGAAGCAGAAGAGTCATTCAGAAAAGGTGATTTTTTTTGTTCCGAAGCTATTGTTAGCTCAATAAAAAACAATTTTGAAATTCCAATGCCAGATGAGATGATTGCAATGTCTTCAGGATTTCCTCTTGGAATAGGAAAATCAAAATGTGTTTGCGGTGCTGTATCAGGCGGAGTAATGTGCATAGGTTATTTCTTTGGGAGAACAACAGCTGGAGATCCTAAGGTGCAAAATGCTCTTAAGTTTGCTAATGAATTACAAGAGAGCTTTAAAAATAACCATAAGGTGTTATGTTGTAAAGTCCTTACTCACGGAATGGACATGACTTCTGGAGAACATCAAGCACAATGCATTTCCTTTACTGGGGAAATAGCTGAAAAAGCTGCGCAAATTATAGTTAGAGAGCTCGGCCTTGTAAATATTGATGAATAAGGTGGTAAAAAAATGAAAAGCCTGATAGAAAAAACTCCTGTACCAATTGCAGGGTTAATGTTAGCTTTAGCAGCAACTGGTAATCTATTATTATCTTATGGTGATATATACAGGAACATCTTTGGAGTTGTAGCTTCATTAATATTAGTACTCCTTATATTTAAGATATTTTTTGATACAAAAAGTGTAGTAGAGTCTTTTAAAAACCCAGTTGTTGCCAGCGTAATGATTACTTTTACTATGGGTTTAATGATTTTGGCAACTTACATAGTTCCGTATGCTCATTCAATATCCTTTGGTGTGTGGTCTTTTGGTTTATTACTGCATTGTTTTTTACTAATTTGTTTTACTGCAAAATTTATTTTTAACTTTGATATAAAAAAAGTTTTTCCAAGCTATTTTGTAGTTTATGTTGGTATTGTGGTAGCAAGTATGACTGCACCTACCTATAATTTAATTAGCCTTGGAAAAGGTATTTTCTGGTTTGGCCTTATATCATATTTATTATTGTTGCCTATTGTGATTTATAGGACATTCTTTATTAAGGGAATTCAAGAGCAGGCACTACCAACTATTTCAATATTCGCGGCTCCAGCTAGCTTATGTTTAGCTGGATATTTAGCATGTTTTACAGTGAAAAATAATTTTATATTAGGCTTTTTAGGAGGTCTAGCATTTATAATGTTCTTAGTGGTGATTTTGTATTTACCAAAGCTACTTAAAACTAAATTTTACCCAAGTTATTCTGCTTTTACTTTTCCAATGGTGATAAGCGCAGTTGCTATGAAGCAACTTAATGGGTATCTAGTTAATATTAAAGAACCAATATATATGTTAAAATATTTGGTTAAATTTCAAGAAGTACTAGCTGTTTTAATCGTTATTTATGTTTTAGCAAGATACTTTAAATTTCTTTTTCTTGAGGATAAAATCTCCAAAAATTCTAAAATAGACGAAGCGATCTAAACATATAATAAATAGGACTGTGATTAGATTTGATATAAAGCTAATTATAGTCTTTTTATTACTTATATTGGAAGAAAAAAGCTTAAGAAGCTATTAACAGAAAAGCCTCAAAATGAACAGAAAAGCCTCAAAATGAACAGAATATATATGATAGACAATTTGATAACTGGGCGCCATATTACAAATAATTCAAAGACCAATATTTGCTAAACATATCTCTGTATGTTATTATGTTCAGATGATAAATACTTTTAAACATAATATATTTAAAAATAAAATATTATGTAGGGGGAATGGAAAATTGAACAAAAAAATTATTTCAGCCGTAATGGCACTTGGTGTAATTATAAGCGTTGGTTCTACTACCGTATATGCAGATTCTGCATCAGATAAGGCAAAAATTCATCAGGTTCAAACTCAAAGAAACGACCTTGAAAGCAAAGTTGAGATTATGAACAATAAGCGTGAAACAATTGTGTCTAATATCGATAGTAATGAAAGCAGTATAGCTATAACACAAAAGAATATTAAGCAAACAAAAATAAATATTGAAAAAGCAGAGGTTGATATCAAAGCAGAACAGATTATTTTTAATAAAAGAATGAGAGTAATGTATATGAATGGGTCATCAAGCTATCTAAACATTATGCTAAGCTCAAATGGTATGGATGATTTTATATCCAGAGTAGAAAATATTAAAAGGGTAGTAACATTTGATCAAAAGGTTATGAAAAATATGAAAACAAAAGAAGCAGCAATTAATTTAAAGAAGGTAGCGCTAGATGCAGAAAATACAAAGTTGCTATCTTTAAGGGTTGAGAATAAAAAGAATTTAGCGATTTTAACAGAACAAAAATCAGACCAAGATGTATTAGCATTAAAATTGAATGCCCTAGAAAATCAATATGGCGCACAACTGGTAATAGATCAAGCTAATGAAGCAAGACAAGCAACAGAAGAAAAACAAGCATTAATTGATTCAAAAAAAGCTAATAACAAACGGAATGAATCCCCTAAACAAGTTGTAAAAACTCCAGAAATAGCTAGTTATACTTCAGTGCAAACTAAACCTATAGCAATCAAAAATGACTCAAGTGATTTGGACTTGCTATCAAGATTAATAACTGCCGAAGCAGGAGGAGCATCTTATAAAGCTCAAGTTGCTGTAGGCGCTGTAGTTTTAAACAGAGTTAAGAGCAGCAGTTTTCCAAATTCAATCAGTGCTGTTATTAATGAAAAAACAAATGGTTTTTATCAATTTACTCCAATACTAAATGGTAACATTAACAGACCTGCACAGGCAAGTGCTGTTAAGGCTGCAAATGAAGCACTCAGTGGAAATGATCCAACAAATAATGCACTGTTTTTTTATAGTGGTAGTGCACCTAAGGGCTTGACTTTACCACAACCAGTGTCATTAAGAATAGACGATTTAACATTTATTAAAATGCTAAAAGACTGACTATAGAGTATTTTTGATAACTTCTTAACTAAAGATTTAATTTTAATACAATCATATATATTTATTGCTTAGGACTACATAATTATTAATCATCTTAAACTCAAATATTCTTACTGGGATGGTACAGAGAATTATTATGAATAAGGGAGTTCACTTTGTGAACTCCCTTATATATATACAAATATTTAATTTTGAACTAAGTAGAGATTAGTAATTTTTTTAACTAAAGTATTTTTCTTTGTCTTATCACATATCTTAAAGACCTCTTATTTATAAATTGTACTAACCTCTAAAAACTTTAACAACTTAATTTGAAACATTGGACTATCCCCTTTCTATTAGCAATTCTTTTAGTTTATCTAATGAAGGTTAATATCTTTGTGGAATCACTTCCATCTCTTGTACTAATTAAATTCTGTTGTTTTGTTTATAAATTAATAATATCATAGTAATAGATGTTTGTAAACAACTATTTTCAATTAATAATAAATGTTATTTAAGAAGAAATTTCAATGATTGTTAGTGGAGGAGGGATATATAAATAATAATGATGAGTATGAGTAAAAAATATATGCATTTACATCTCCTATATTAATAATACGCTGGTGTGAAAAAGTTGCAAACTAGTGATTTAAGTAGAGGACATATGTTATTATTAAAATATCATATATATTAATAGAAAACTAAATGCTTCGCAGTATTCTTAAACTGTGGTGCAGTCGAAAGAAATTGCGTACGTAATATAAAGAAGGAGATAAAAAAATGAAGTTAAATAAGATTCATCATATAGCTATTATTTGTTCAAATTATGAAAGATCTAAAGAGTTTTACGTTAATGTTTTAGATTTGAAAATCATTAAAGAAACATATAGAAAAGATAGAGAATCATATAAGCTCGACTTAGGTGTTGGAGAGAATTATCAAATAGAATTATTTTCTTTTCCGCAATCACCTAAAAGGGCGAGTTATCCTGAAGCAAGAGGACTAAGGCATCTTGCTTTTGAGGTAGATAACATAGATGAGGCGATAAAAGAACTGGCTGATAAGAATGTAATTGCTGAGCATATTAGAATTGATGAGATTACGGGGAAAAAATTTACTTTTTTTAGTGATCCAGATGATTTACCTATAGAATTATATGAAAAATAGTAGGATAGCATTTTAAAATTGACAACTGTATGTCATAGCATAAATATCTTTGAAGAGCTTTTTTAACTTGTATAATTTCCCAAGGGTCTGGCCCATTACAGAGATAAAACAGACAAGCAGTGTTGCTCAAAAGGCTGTTTGTAGGGTATAATAAATTAGTAAAATAACAAGACCTACCTTGAAAATATTTATCGTGAATATTAATTTAGAAGGTATTAGTTATGAAGTTTTTTTAAGCCGTAAAAAATAAAAAAAAGAGGGTAAAAATATGAAAAATGATATAAACAAAAACATGGAAATAATGAAAAAAATTATTGAAGAAAGAAAAGCAAAATCTTCCACGCAAAAAAATAATAAGAGAGCATCAATCTATGGATCACAAAGCGCATCATCAGGTAATGGCGGAGGTTTAGTTGGTAAAAATAACAGGGGTCAATGAATAAATTCCCTTGTTATTAATAAAATATATGTAACTCTAAAAGTTTATTTCATAGAGAAATCTAGGGGTAGGCTTTTTTTTATTGATTAGCAACTCTCAAATTCAACTAAATATGATATTATCATTAACTTATGGGCATTATAATATAAAATAATTAGTAAAGGAGATGCTTTTTATGAGTCAAAATAAAACCATAGCTGAAAACAATCAAAATATTATACCTAATAGTGAAAATAGTCTGAGCCAAAATATGACCATGAAACAAAAAGATCAAAGCCTTATGGCTAATAGTTTAGATAGTAAAAATGCTAAAAATGGATATAAGGTTAATGGAAATGCTAGCGTACAAGCTGCTAATCAAGGAACTAGAAATAAAAACTAGATGAATTAATTTACTTGGAAATCTTAAAATTGAAAACACAGTAGAGTTATACTTTCTCTACTGTGTTTTTTTTATATATATTTACAAGATAGTGAATTAATTAAACAAAAGTTAATTTATTGGTGTACATATTCCTTGTGTAAATTGCGTAATTGCGCCAGTATTAATGTTTACTAAATATAAACATAAGGAATATTCTTGTTCAGGATTAACAGGATCTTTGTAAGATTTTCCTATCGCGTAATAATCATCACCATTATAAATACCTGTTCTCTGGAATCTTTGATTAGTTGTATTAAAAGTTTCGTTAGTATCTAATTTTACTTTTGATTTAACTAAATCCATTGCCTGTAGTTAAATACACAAAGGGGAACAGCACACATATTATTACTACTGGGGTTGGTAAAGCATGCATAGTTATCGCTCCTTTCTCAAAATGTATAAGTTATACTGCTGTTATAGCAATTCTTTCTTTGAGTAAATGTTTATAGATATATTCATAGAAATAAAGAGGATAGCAATTATAGCCACAATCGGCATTAAGTACTGGACCAATATAGGCATTGCAGACAATACCGTAAAATCGAGTTTAATATTGGCTTTTATTAATACAGTCAATAAAAATGGAGTTCCCATGATCAATATCATGAAGAAATACTTTGTTTTTTCAAAGCCAAATTTATATTGTACAGGTGTGTATACGCCAAATAGGATTACTGAAATCAGCAGTGCAATAAGATAGTTGTACGGAGTAAGATATTCAATTTTGACAAATAGCAGTGCTAATACGTTATATGCCACACAGCAATAAGCAAAGATCAATAGGAGAAAAGCATATCTTGCTTTTACAAGACTACTACGGGAGTATGGCGTAGAACACAGCAGAGCTTCAGCTTTAGGGTATTTCATTTCGGCCATCAAAACATATTGATACAACATAAACACCGAAAAAATCACCGATAACAAAAAAGCACTAAGCCCCCAAAATTGGGATGGTTGTATCATCATAAAAAGGGGTATAGCAAATGGAAAAGTAACTAAAAGCAGTAAATATTTTTTTATAAGTAAGATATCTTTTTTAACAAGATGTACCAGCATTATTTTCCCCCTCCTTCGACATAGCCCAGCATAATATCTTCTATGGTAGGTCTTTCAACCAAAATGTCTTTTATGCTTTTTTGAACTTGAGATAATTTATTGGTGATACCAGTAAATCCAAATCCTGTTTCTTGAATATTTAAGAACAGTTTTCTGGTTTCAATAGTCAAATCCTTGCTATCACCTTTTACTAATCGATGGGTATCAATCAATGTATCCTTTTCTTCCTCGAATAAAATTTTGCCATTGTTAATAAGAATTATCATATCTGCAACTTTATCAAGATCTGAAGTTATGTGAGTTGAAAAGAAAACGCTCTTGCCACCTTGTTTCATATAATCTGTCAAGATATTCATGAATTGGCTTCGAATTAAGGGGTCAAGTCCACTTGTAGGCTCATCCATAATAAGTAAGTCTGCCTCATGGGAAAGTGCCAAAGTTAATGCGAACTTCATACGCATACCTTTTGAAAGTGTTGAAATCTTTTGGCGTGGATTGAGTGAAAAACGTTCCATATAGGTTTTGTAATCCTGCTCATTCCAACTTGAATACGACGGTGCAATAATGCTTTTCATTTCTTTCATTGTCAATTCATCATAAAAGCAGCCATCATCCAGCACAACTCCAATACGGTTTTTCAACTCATGCCCATGTTTATCAATATCCTTTCCAAAGAATTTGATAGTACCGGCACTTCTCATTACAAGACCAAGAATGGTCTGTATAGTGGTTGTTTTACCAGCCCCGTTAATACCTATAAAACCTGTAATACAATCTTCCTGTAAAGAAAAACTAACATCGGAAAGGGCAAATTTATTATAAGATTTATTTAATCCTGATACTTCTAATACATTGTTCATTGTTCATCCCCCTCATATAAAATATTCATCATTGCATTTAATTCCTCTTTAGAAATTTTTAACGTCTTTGCTGTTTGAATTAAGTCCTGCATTTTTTGTTCAACAATACGCCGTTTAGAGTCACGAAGCAGCTCTAAATTACCAGCAGAAATAAAAGTGCCAATGCCCACCTGACTTGTAATAAATCCCTCTTGCTCTAATTCATTGTAGACACGACGAATAGTAAGAATGCTTACTTTCAAATCAGTGGCAAAATTTCTGATAGATGGAAGTGGATCACCCTCAGACATCTCACCTTTAAAAATAATATCTTTTAGTTGGTCTTTTATTTGTTGGTATAGGGGTATATTGGATATATTTGAAATTAAAATCTTCATATCACCTTATCACCTCCCTAAGTGTATAGTGTGTATTAACTTAATACACACTATACACTTAGGTTGTGTTTTTGTCAACATGTTAGTGGGTACCCGGCTCGCAAAGACTTTTTAGAATTAACGGATATCACGAGAAGCTTTAATATGAAATGATTGAATTTAGTCGTAAAAAATGTTATGCTAACAATGGTAAACTCAGTAGAATGTCTTTACTACATAAAAATAAGTGTAAAATTGCAATTGAAAATACAATATATTGAAGAGCTTATTTTTATAGGCTCTTTTTTAGTGATAAAGAGAGGTAATAATATGATAAAAATTGATAACTTGTCCTACTCATTTCCGCAAAAGGATCTATATAATAATATTTCATTTACATTAGAAGATGGTCAACACTGTGCTTTTATAGGAACAAATGGCAGTGGAAAAAGTACACTGATAGATATAATTATGGATCCAGAAAAATATATGTTCGATGGAAAGCTCGAGATTGACCTAAATTGTAGAATTGGGTATGTAAGTCAATTCTCGCAACAGGGCGAAATGAAAGAAATTACAGTTTTCGAATATATAGGGGAAAAATTTATTAAACTACAAAATGAAATAACATCTATTTGCAGTGAAATGGAAACATCTTCGGATATTGATTCTTTACTAGAAAAGTATCAACAAACTTTAGACGCATTTGATGCAATTAATGGGGATGATTTCGAAAATATCATTAATAAAAACTTAAATCTTGCAAACTTAAGCAAGTATAAAGATCTAATGATATCTGAACTTAGTGGTGGGGAATTCAAGCTTATTCAAGTAATTAAGGAAATGCTAAATAGTCCAGACTTAATGATTATGGATGAACCCGATGTGTTTTTAGACTTTGAAAACCTTAATTCGCTTAAAGATCTAATTAATTCGCACATTGGAACAATGTTAATTATTACGCACAACAGATATATATTGAATCATTGTTTTAATAAAATTCTACACCTTGAAAACATGGAGATCCAAGAGTTTGATGGAAACTATATTGAGTATAACTTCTCATTACTTCAAACGAAAATTGAGTTACAAGAACTAGCTGCTGCTGATAATGAAGAACTTGAGAGAAACGAGATCTTAATAAAGAAGTTAAGATTTCTCGCAACTGAGTATAATCAATCTTCTAAAGGGAAAGCTCTAAATGCTAGAGTTAAAATTCAAGAAAGATTAGAAAAAAGTAGAATTAAATCGCCATTTGTAGATATTAAACAACCAAATATCAGTTTAGTTACAGATAATGAAATCGAAGAAACCATTGTTTTAAAAGTTAATGATTACAGTGTTGCCTTTGATGATATGCTTCTAGAAAATGTTAACTTTGAGATTAAATCTACTGATAAAGTAGCTCTTATCGGTTCAAATGGTGCCGGGAAAACGACGTTACTTCGAGAAATATTTAAAAACAATCATGATTCTATTGAGATAAATGAAGATGTTGAAGTGGCTTATTTGTCTCAACTTCAAGGCAAAACACTAAATGAGTCTAATACGATACTTGAAGAGTTCTTAGATGCTGGTTTTAAAACTAATCAAGAGGTTAGAGCATATATTTCTGGTTATGGTTTCGAAGAAGAAGCCATTAATCAAAAGATAGGGGCTTTATCTGGTGGAGAAAAAAATATGCTTCAACTGGCTAAAGTTTCTGCTAGTAAAGCAAACATTTTGCTTCTTGATGAACCGACAAGTCATTTAGACACATATTCACAAATAGCACTGGAAAAAGCCATAGAAAACTATAAAGGTGCGATTCTCATGATTTCCCATGATTTCTATTCTATAGTAAACTGTATGGATTTTGTTTTAATCATAGAAGATAAGACAATTAGAAAAATGAGTATGCGAAAATTTAGAAAGATGATTTATGCTAATCATTTTGACAAAGACTATTTAGAAATTGAACAAAAGAAAAAATTAGTCGAAACAAAAATAGAATTGGCTTTAAAAGATATTGATTTTACGCTTGCAAAAGTTTTATCGCAGGAGTTAGAAGAGCTGATTAAGTTACTCTAAATTTAGCAAAGTTTAAGTGGAAATATTGAGCTCTCTTGTATATACATTGAGAACTCAATATTTTTTATTTTTATAAAAGTGTTTTAGCAAATTGTATATTATCAAGTTTATTTTCTTTCATATAATTTATTGAATCAATTAAAAAAGTTCTGTGATGTTCTATGGTCTTCGATAAAGATTGAATAAATTCAACTATATTTTCTTTGTTATCCTGTTTATTATATAGATAGTTACCAACTAAATAAAATCTAATAAATGAATATCTTACTAAAAGCATAATATATCCATCGAATATTGATTCTGATTCAGAAAATGGAAACATATAGTTATACATAAAATTCACCAAATAATTTTCGAAAATATAGCTATTATTATTCATAAAATTTTCAGTATAATCTTCAAATGCTTTTATGTACATTTCTGAATGTTTACTAATGTCGCCACCTTCATCAAACTTGAATCCAGCTATAATTTGCTTAGTATATTCCTTAAAATAAAGACTATCCACTTCTTTAGATACATTTAAGAAGCCTATCATCTTTTTGAAAAAATCTATCTGAACAATATAACTTAATTGATCTCTTTCATAACCATCACTAACTAAGTTCATATCATATTCCCTAATAAATTTAGGTACATTAGTATACTTATATTTAAGTTCTTCTTCTAATGTTTTTATAAAATCACCTAATATATAAAGTCTTTTACTTAAGTCGAACTTTCTGTTTTGTATTATTTCAACACTTAGATTTCTAATTTCTTTAAAATATTTAAAAGGCGAATTATCATATTCTTTAGAGCTGGTTTCAATATCACCTGATAGTATATGTTTGCCTAAAGTTTCTTCACTTTCTTTAAACCCAATTCCTTCTTCTTTTAGTAAAATAATTCTTGCAGCTTCCGGACAGGCAATATCAAGTGATATTTCATAACATGTATCTACTTTATTAATTATTCTAGGAAAAGATGTGCAAACATTTGAAAGATACTCTTCTCCAATTTTGGAATAAATAATACAATAATTTTCGTCATCTAAAAAAGCACACCTTTTTCCAGTTTTTAATTCTATTTTTCCATAATCTATATCAGGACTTAGGTATTCATCATTATTATGTACATTTTTTTGAATCATTCGCTTCATTTCTTTGTCTTGAACCTTATAATATTGCCTAAAGGTAACCTTATCGATATCTATATCCCATCCAATACAACAGCTATCTGTACATTTTCCACCTATACATTTAAATTCTTTAAGATAGCTCGGATATCTCATTTTTATATTTTTTTCCATTGTATACTTCCTTTGTATATAAATTATTTCAAGTTTTCTGTTTCATATTTATTTTACTATAGTATTTTAAGTCTGTCAGATGTATTTTTATTGCCAAGGGTCTGACCCTGTTGTGGGGACACGCTTTGCTGGACCCACTTACTAATTAAACCATAAACCATTAAGGAAAAGCTACTACATTACTTTAAACTAAGAAATATAGTAGCTTCGTCTACATTCTAAATAACTATTTATTATTTGAGTTTAAGATTTATTTCAACAATTTCCGAGCGGCTACCTATCCTAATTGGAGGTCCCCATGTTCCATAACCTGAAGATACAATAAATTGAGAATTGTTCTTTTTTAAATACCCATAGTCTATTTCAAAAATTCCATTGGTTATAATATTTGCAGGAAATATCTGACCTCTATGGGTGTGACCTGATAGTTGTAAATCAATCCCCTGGTTTTCAGGTTCACTTAAATTTACTGGCTGATGATCCATAAGCAAAAATGGTTTTGTCTTATCTAAGTCCTTTACTAAGGATGACAAATCTTTTCTTTTAATTTTTGTAACACGCTCTAAGGATGGGTCTTGTCTACCTATAACATAAAAGCTATCACTTACCAAAACTGAATTATCACGCAGCACAGTTATACCTGCATTCTCAAAATTTTTAACTACATCATCTACATTACTTCCCATTCCATCATGATTACCAAGGGAGGCATACACTCCATATTTGCTTTTAATTCGCCTAAAGTTATCACGCATGTTTTCTTTTACAAAAGGGTCAATGCTACTATCAATAATGTCTCCAGGTATTAACACAATGTCAGGTTTTAAATCATTGATTTTATTTACCATACCTGTAAGCCTATTATTATCTACCATAATCCCAAGATGAATGTCCGAGACCATAATAACCTTCAAGGTCTCTAGATTACCCGCAACTTTATCAACATTTAGATCATACTTTGTTACTCTTACGCTACGAGCACTCCAAGTACCATATATCATTACACCAAATATAAAGGCAACTACTAGACCCATTACTATTAACGAAACATTAGTATCGCCAGATAAACTTCTTGGGAGAATTATAATTTTTCTATTTATAACTCTTATTAAATCTATTATAGGCAATATTAAAATAAGATAAAACATTATTGCCATCCAATATGATCCTATAATATTTAATTTAGTTGATATTATTGCTGGTATGAAAGAAGGTATAAGCGTTGTTACAATATATGATGATGCTATTATTGAAAACAGTATCCAATATATTTTGGGATTTATACAAGGAATATGGCGAAATAGGTTCTGCCACATCCTTAAACCTATATAATAATTTATGCTTCCATACAAGCAAATAAATAAAATAGCAATAAGTATCATTAATCCATTCATTTTTTTGCTCCTTCATATTGTTTTTTTATTATAAAATTTTATACTATATAAAATTATACCATGATGTTGTGTTTTCGCACAGTCTATTGGTGAGATTGCAAAGATTAATTACCAATAATTCATACTGTAGGGTTAGAAAAACAAATACCATAAATTGGAAATAAAATGTACGAGCTGTGTTGCTATTCTATTCTCAATAGAAATCATTTAAAAAACTGATATATAAATCCTTTATTTTCTGTAAAAAAAATACTATAATTAATAACGATAATATATTAATTATAGCTACAAACAAAAAATACTAAAGACAAACCACTTCAACTATAAATTTACGTAAGGTTTGTCTATAAATTGAGGAGCTTATACATGAGAAGAAAAGATATACTTGAGTTAAAAAGACGTTTTAAAAAAGAGCAATGCACCTTCACTAAAATGTGTGGCTGCTATGTTAATGGAGAAAAACATACTATTTTAAAATTTAGAGAAAGCTTTCTAAATTTAGATGAGGATGAATACTTTAAATATTTAGAAATTGCTAAAAAAGTACTGTCTGGAACTATTGGGAATAATATTTTAGAACTTAACTTTGAAGTTAATGAAGAATTTACAAATGAAAGACAGACTTCACTTATGCAGCTTAAAAACAGTCAATTAAAAGATGATGCTCTTGTAGATAACCTTTATGATTTGATTATAGACAATTATGATTACACTGGTAATTTTTTAATACTCTTTTTTCATGATGCTTATGATGTTGTTAGCAAAACCAGAGATAATATAAAGATAGATGAATCTGAAGAAGTATATGAATATGTGTTATGTGCAATATGTCCAGTTTCACTTTCAGAGCCTGGTCTTAGATACTTTGAACAGCAAAACGAAATAAAAGCACGTATTAGAGATTGGGTAGTCGAGTCCCCGATTAATGGCTTTGTGTTTCCTGCTTTTATTGATCGTAGCTGCGATGTTAACTCTATTATGTATTATACAAAAAATGCAAAGGATACACATTCTGAATTAATGGAAAATGTTCTAGGTTGTCCTTCAAAACAAACGGCTACGGTGCAAAAGGAAACATTCCAATCAATTATTAAAGATTCTTTTAGTTCTGATGAAAATAAAGCTGATAAAATTTTTATGGATATACAAGAAAACCTAAGCACAATGATAGAAGAATACAATGATTTAAACGATGATGCAGACTGTGAACCTATAAGCTTAACAAAGAAGGATATACAAAAACTTTTAATAGAAAGTGAAGTTCCGCAGGAAATTACTACTGAGATTGAAAACTCCTATGTAGAGAACTTTGGTGATGATATCACTTTAGCAAAGAATTTAATTGACGCAAAGGCTCTTAAGGCAAATGTGCAAAGAAAAAAGGAAGAACGCCTTCACAAACAAGTGGAAATACTTCAAGCTAGACTTGATCAAGTTAAACAAGAGAATACTATAGATAATGAAATTGACCTGTCTACAGAAGTTAATGATGATAATGTGGTTTTAGAAGAAGATTTAGAAACTAATTTAGAAGAAACTTTAGAAACTAATTTAGAGAAAGTTCCAGATGCATTTTCAGAAGATAATAATGTTACCCCTCATTATGATGTTATACTACAAGTAAAACCCGAAAAAGTATCTCAAATAAAATCTCAAATAATTAATGGCCAAAAATGCATAGTTATTCCTATTAATGACAATGAACAAACTACGGTTAATGGTATAGATAATTTGATTTAAAACAACTAACTTTACACCTTTCGACAAGTGACAGTCACCCTTTGTTATTTACACTCAATTTATGTAGTGATACAATATAAGAATAGGAAGGTGAAATATTATGATAGAATGTTTAAAAGATTTCTATGCATTAGATAATATTTTTAATACAAGTAATAATACCAATTATAAATTTGAAAATTTAATTGGGTTGGATAATTATGAATGTATACATCCAGTCAAACAAAGGAAAGTTTATGAAATTGCTAATCTATTATTAAAAGATAATGTTGGTAAGCACATCACTGATATTATAGTGTTTGGTAGTGCCACAACGCTTTTCTGTAGTAGCTTTAGTGATATTGATATAATCGTTTTAGGTGATTTTTCTGAGTTTTATCCAACTGTAGATTTACATGAGTTTGGAGAAATTGATTTATTTGGATATAATAAAAAACTATTCCTTAGTGATATGGAAAATAATAATTTTTATAGGAACGCTTGGGCGAAAGGGGTAAGAATATATGAGCAATTATCTGCATCTTGCTAAGAGTGATTTGAAGTATGCGAATTTTGGTCTTACAAATTGCACAGACGAAGTAGAAATTAATTATGCGGCTTATCATGTAAATCAAGCAATTGAAAAAATAATTAAAGCACTTTTAGAGCTTAATGGGAATGATTTGACTGACAGAAAGTATAAGACACATAATATAAGTTATTTAATTTCGTCTCTTCCTAAAGGGACACAGGTGCCGAATATAATAGTCGAAAGGAAATTTGAAATTATTAGATGGGTATCAGAGCCAAGATATAATGTGAATTTTAGAGAATCTAAAGAGGATATTTTAATTATATATACTGCAGCATTTGAGTGGCTTAATCAAATCATGTTGATGCAGAGTAGATAATGTTTATTTTATTTTTACTGCCTTTCTAGTCTTTAACAAGTTAAAAGGGAATTCAAATTGATATGCTCCCCTTATGGTAGACAGTTAAAATAATAAAACTGTTTACTATAAGGAGGGCTATTTTTTTATGGGAAGAAAATCAACTATATCAGACCAACAAAAAATTAAGGCTGTAACATCATATTTAAATGGAAAAGCTAGTATGTTAAGTTTATGCAACAAACTTCAAGTACATAAGAGTTCTTTTCAAAAATGGGTAATACGATATAAATCAGAAGGTGAAGCTGGGTTAAAACATTCTAGCAAAAATACTTCTTATACTGCCAAAATCAAGATTAACATTGTAAAAGAATATCTTGATGGGCATGGCTCACTGAATGATTTATGCATTAAGTATCATATTTCGTCAAATACAGTTTTATGCAATTGGATAAAGAAGTATAATGGTCATGAAAACATAAAATCTTCTGGAACAGGAGGAAAAATAATCATGACCAAAGGACGCAAAACTTCTTATATTGAACGCATTGAAATCATAAAGTACTGTATTGAAAACAATAACAGTTATAATAAAACTGTTGAAAAATATAAGGTATCTTATCCTCAGATTTATACCTGGATGAAGAAGTATAATCAGTTTGGTATTGAAGGGCTTTTGGACCGACGTGGAAAGCCAAAGGCTGAAGAGTTAATGACAGAAGATGAAAAGCTAAAAGCTCAATACAAGCTTTTAGAAGCACAAAATAGAAGATTACGGATGGAGAATGCTCTTCTAAAAAAAATCCAAGAGATAGAAAGAAGGCGATATTAAGCGAAGCTAGATACGAAGATACTTATCTTGCAATCCAAGAATTATCTAACAAAGATAAATTTCCTATAACTGAGTTGTGCATTATAGGCGGCGTTAGCCATTCTGCATATTATAAATGGCTACACAGAGAAAAAAGTAACCGAGTATTGAAAAACGAAGAATTATTAAAGCTTATTTGTGAGTTATATGAGGAAAAAGACGGTATCTTAGGCTATCGCCAGATGACGATTAAAATCCGTAGAGAATATAATAAAAAAGTTAATTATAAACGAATTTATCGTCTGATGCAGATATTAGGATTAAAATCCGTATGCAGAAAAAAAAGATATAATTATATTAAGTCAACTCCTGAAGTTACTGCAGAAAATATTTTGGATAGAAATTTTAAAGCAGAACAAGTCAATAAAAAATGGCTTACAGATGTAACCGAGTTTAAATATGGGAGAAGTGGACAAAAGGCTTATCTAAGTGCAATATTTGATTTAGGTGATAGAAGTATTGTTTCATATGTCATTGGTCATTCTAATAATAACCAATTGGTTTATCAAACCTTTAATCTTGCTGTTAAAGTATACCCTGATGCTAAACCAATATTTCATAGTGACCGAGGTTTCCAGTATACTTCAAAAATATTTAAAGAAAAACTAAAAAAAGCTGGAATGATACAGAGCATGTCGAGGGTTGGGCATTGTATTGATAATGGTCCAATGGAAGGATTTTGGGGAATCTTAAAAACAGAAATGTATTATCTTCATAAATTTGAAGACTATGAAAGCTTAAAGAAATCGATTGAAGACTATATAGAATATTATAATAATAGACGTTATCAAAAACGTTTAAAGTGCATGACACCAATGGAATATCAGCGATATCTATTAGGTAATGCAGCATAAATAAAGCGCCTACCAAATAATAGACGCCTTACATAAAATCTTTAATTATTTCCACTGTCTACTTGACAGGGGGCAGTTCAAATGAATTCCCTTTTAATATATTCGTATAGTCAATCCACCATGTTATCATCTGCAATAAAATCTACATCAACATTCTTCTCCCTAAGCTTATTAATATAAACCACTGCACACCTAAATGTCTTTTTATTCTTTGGATTTTATTGTCTCACTGAAAAATTCACAGGCTTATTGTAACATTTACAAACTACTATTCAATTTGAAGTCAATATATTTTTCAAAACTAATTACAGTTTTGAATTTACAATGAATTTGTGCGGAAAGCCCACTCCTTAAGGTGTGGGATGGATAGCACTTGTCGATAGGCAATAAAAGAATTATAAAAAAAATAATAAAGGAACAAATATAACACTATAATTAATTATCATTTTTGTATATTGTCCAAGGGATAGGAGAAAATATTATTAATACATAGTGTAGAAGAAGACTTAAATACATAACTAAGGGGATTAAATCATCTCCTGCGGAGCTGAAGTATTAACGACTTCAGAAGGAGATTTATACTTCCACTGAAGTTTTCTGTTTGTTAGGGTATGTAACTCCAGCTTATAGAAGTGGGAGACTTCCTTCTGAAATGTCGTTAAAATTGAAACTTCAACTATAGAAAGTGAGGTGAATATTCAGTGGCAAAAAAAGAAGCTAAACAACGGTTCGTATTGAACCTAAATCTTAAACTTGAAAAATTTGAAGAAAAGATATTGGATAAAAGATTTGAGATTGGAAGGAAGATCTATAATTCAGTTTTAGGTAAAGCTTTAAGTAGGTATAATGAAATGAGCAAGACTAAAAACTGGAGGAAAAATCAATCTGAATTATCAAATATTTATAAAAATAAATTGGACAAGAAAGAATTGAACAAGCTTTGCACTCCGTATTTTGATATTAAAAATGCAATGCTTAAAGAATTTAGGCTAACCGAATATTCACTTCATGAAGATGTAAGATCAACGCAACATACATTTAAACATAATTTAGACAGCTTCACTGCTCAGAAGATTGCATCAAGAGTATGGGAATCTTTAGAAAATAATTTATTTGGCAAAGGTGAACAAGTTCACTTTAAAGGTAGAAACAATCCGTTAAATTCATTAGAAGGTAAATCTAATGGCACTGGAATAAAATATGATATTGAAACAAATACGCTTAAATGGAATGGGTTAAAGATTGAAACAATGCTTAATATAAATAACCAATATGAGATAGATGCTTTAAGGAATAAAATATGTTTCTGTAGAATTAAAAGGAAATTTGTACGAGGGCGTTATAAATATATACTTCAAATAGTTTTGGATGGAGTAGCTCCTACTAAGTTTAACCAAGAGACAGGAGAAATTAGAAATGATATCGGCCTTGGAGATTGCGGAATTGACATAGGCACACAGACAATCGCTTATACTTGTGAATCTGATGTTAAGCTATATGAATTGGCTCCACATGTACAAAATATTGAAAATGAAAAACGTAGAATTCAAAGATATATGGATAGAAGTAAGAGAAAAACTAATCCTAATAATTTCGATGAAAATTGCAGTATAAAAAAAGGTGTTAAATTAGAATGGAAATATTCAAAGAGATACGTAAAAGCTAAGAATAAACTTAAAGATATATATAGGAAACAAAGGGATATAAGAGAACAAGATCATAATATAATGATTAATGAAATAGTAAAAAATTGCAATGTAGTCTATGTTGAAGAAATGAATTTTAAAGGATTGCAAAAACGTGTTAAAAATGCAACTACTAATGATAAGACTGGAAGGATTAACAAGAAAAAGAGATTTGGTAAATCATTAGCAAATAAAGCACCTAGTAAATTTTTAACAATGCTAGAAAATAAGCTAAAATCTAAAGGCGGAAAATACTTTGAAATTAATACGTGGCAAGTGAAAGCTTCACAGTATAACCACTTAAATCAACAATATAGTAAAAAGAAATTATCTCAAAGGTGGAATGATTTTGAATATAATGGCAAACAAATCAAAGTCCAAAGGGATATATATTCGGCATACCTAATTAAAAATGTTAATGATGATTTATGCAGTATAAATTTTGATGCATGTAATAAAGATTTTGAAAAGTTTTTAGTATTGCATAGTAAAGAAATTAAAAGATTGCAAGGATTAGATAATTTAAGTAGTATGGGAGTTTAGAATAAAAAAATGTCTTGAAACGGGCATTATGCTATCGCTAATGGGTTGGTTGCAATCCTTGATGGTGAAATTTTTGGGGAAAATAATTAGTGTTAATATCATTCGTGATATTAAAGAAAGTTATTTAGTACCTAAGAACCACATGCTTTTAATCGTGGGAGTTTCAGAATAAAAGAAGATAGTATAAAAGGGATGAATGTATTAATATTTCTTATCAGCTATGTTATCATTGATATAGATGTTTAGCATTTAGAGAACAATGTTTGCGATAAACAATAACTAAATAAAGGGGAAATGCAATCTTGGTAAAGGATAAATTAAAAGACCATATTATGGAAACTGTTGAAAATCAAATAAAGGATAACAATCCTAAATGTACAACTGAAGTTTTTGAAAAATTAGTAGCTTGTGGATATGCACAAGATATGGCAAAGAAAATGATTGGAGCAGTTTTAGTGGAAGAGCTATATTATGTTTTGAAAAACGAGGAGTTATTTAATGAAGAAAGATATAGTGAAAAATTAGATAAGTTACCATTATTAATTAAGAAATTATATTGAATTCATAGAAAGTGTATAGTAAAATCAAATTTTGCTATGCATTTTCTAATACAAGCTCCATAATGTATTTGTACAATAGAGGAATCATTTAAAAATATAAATAAGACTAAAGAAGGAGTATAACATATGGTTAGATCAATTATGAAAGACATATTTTTTCTTAATCAAAAATCAGAACTTGCTACAAAAGCAGATGCTCAGGTGATACAGGATTTGCTTGATACGCTTAAAGCAAATAAAGAAGGGTGTGTAGGAATGGCAGCTAATATGATTGGTGTCAAAAAAAGAATTATTGTGATCAGTATGGGTGATATGAACGTTCCGATGATTAATCCTGTGATAGCGAATAAATCGGGTCAATATGAAACAGAAGAAGGATGTCTTTCACTTATAGGTGTTAGAAAAACTAATAGATTCAAAGAGATAGAAGTAGAGTATTTTGATTCGGGATTTAAGAAGCGAAGGGGAAAATACTCAGGATGGATTGCTCAAATTATTCAACATGAAGTAGACCATTGTGATGGGATAGTCATATAGAAAAAAGGTAAGAGCGCTGTTCAAGGTGCAATCACAGCAATTAAAGAAAAATTCATGATAATTAACCAGTTATAATATAAAAAGCTATAAGTAAAATAAATACACAAACAAAATTGACTGAATTATACTATATGATATTCTAACGAAGAATATATATATGTAGTTTTTATAAATATCAAAGCATAAAAGGAGTAAAAATGAAATACGAATATAAAACACTTACTGATATTAGACACAAAGTTTTTACGGCCGTAAGTAAGATGGCCTTTGAAGACAATTTAAAAGATATAGAGAATATTCCATATGAGATCATTCGTGGAGAGGTGGGTAAGTATAGAGAAAGTACATTTCTTGAAAGAGCAATAGTTAGTGAGCGAATCCGTTTGGCAATGGGACTAAATTTAAGACCAAGTGATAAACCAAGATCAATTACGGAGGGATTAGAGGGGGCAACCAAACCTTCAAAATATTATGAACCGCCACTTGTAAATATTATAAAATTTGCTTGTAATTCTTGTCCAACAAATAGCTATGAAGTTACAAATATGTGCCGTGGCTGCCTAGCACACCCTTGTGTAGAAGTTTGTCCTAAAGGCGCAGTTAGTATAGCTAATGGGAAAAGTGTTATTGATCAGGAAAAATGTATAAAGTGTGGTTTATGTGCTAAAGTGTGTCCGTATTCAGCAATAATAAAACATGGGCGCCCATGTGCCATGGCATGCGGAGTGGATGCAATATATACGGATGAATATGGCAGAGCATCAATAGATTATGATAAATGTGTTAGCTGTGGAATGTGTTTGGTAAATTGTCCTTTTGGAGCAATATCTGATAAAAGCCAAATATTTCAACTAATTCAGGCAATTAATCAAAAGAAAGAAGTAATTGCAATTGTAGCTCCATCATATGTGGGGCAGTTTGGTAAAAATGTTGGATTTAATGATTTTAAAAGAGCGATGATTACAATTGGATTTAAAGATGTTGTTGAAGTTGCGATTGGTGCAGATATTTGTACAATTGATGAGGCAAAAGATTTTATAGAAAATGTACCTGAAAAACTTTCCTTTATGGCTACTTCATGCTGCCCTTCATGGTCTGTTATGGCTAAAAAATTATATCCTGAATATGCTGAAAATATTTCAATGACTTTGACTCCAATGGTTTTTGCTGCTCGACTTGTGAGAGAAAAACATAAAGATGCAATGATTGTTTTTGTTGGGCCATGTAGTGCGAAAAAATTAGAAGCTTCCAGAAAAAGCGTAAAAAGTGAAGTTGATTTTGTAATTACATATGAGGAGTTATCTGGAATGCTTACAGCCAAAGAAGTAGAAATAATTGGTACAGATATGAGCTTGAGTAATGAAGCAACTGGTTCAGGAAGAGGCTTTGCGGTTGCAGGTGGAGTCGCTAAGGCTGTAGCTGATTTGATAAAAAAAGAACATCCAGGGCGAGAAGTAAAGATTAAAGCTGCGAATGGACTGAGAGAATGTAGGGAGATGTGTAATGATGCCATAAAAGGAAAGTATGATGGATATCTCATTGAAGGAATGGCGTGTCCGGGCGGCTGTGTGGCTGGAGCTGGGTGTATTGTCAAACCTAACATAGCTGGTGCTCAGGTTAAACAAGCGGCTAAAAATTCTGAGCTGAAGATTTCAGATGAGTCTAAATATGCTGATAAACTTTACTTGTTAGATGGAAAAAGCTAGAGGAAGAATAGAAAATCGTATTTATTATACAGTAAAACCCACAACTATTTAATTAGTTGTGGGTTTTCTTACATTTTAAGTTATGTTATATGGATACTAAATTAAGAATTTTTATTTATAATCTGAAGGAGTTCCCCATAGTTCTAAACGATTAAACATAGGATAAACAGAATTAAATTTCACATAAATAGGTGCTTTATCTAAAGAGGGATTTTCTCTGAAAAATTCTCTATCTCCATATCTAAGCGCCTGCAATGCTAGCGGTAATTCTTTTGTGAAAATGCTATTACGTACAGCTGACATTATTGGGTTCTTTTCTTTATCTACCATAACATTAACCAGCAGTGCGTACTCACTATTAACTATGATCCATTCTGCCAGCACTTCATCCCTCATGGCAGTGATTTTATCATAATCATACTTTGCTGCAATAGTCAAAAATAATTCTCCGGTAACGTCTGAATGAGTAAGGGTATATTTCCTAGGAATAATTGGTTTTGTTTCACCTGTTCCCATGCCAAAATTAACGTGTAACATTTCCGTATTAAATTTGCTCAAAGCATTCCCTCCATAATATAAATACATTATATATATTATGAAGTTAACTGTTGTTATGTTCTTGTTATGTACTTAAATCAAGTCCTGCGCAGATGATTTAACAAACTAACATTTTTTCTAAAGTCCAACATACATCGCTTTATTCATTGATACTGATCCCCTTTATAAATTATTTTTAAAATAGTTTGATATATGCGCCAAAATTGTAAACAAAAGCATATATGTATTGTAAAAGGATAAGTTCCACAGAACTATATATGCATCACATTAATAAATATATTAAATTATTATAAATAGGAAGAGAAAGTATAGAAAGTATAGCGATAATAGGGGGTTCGGTTTTGCCATTCTCGTGGCTATATAGTAGAGGGACTAATTAAAAGTCTTAGATAAAACATTAGGAGGAACAAATAATGGCTAAATATAGACAGCTTTATACAGAATTTTGGAGTGATAGCTTCGTTCTTGAACTTACTCCACAGGAAAAGTTTTTTTATTTATATCTTTTAACAAATACTAAAACAACGCAAAGTGGTATTTATGAAATTTCCAAAAGGTTTATAGAGATGGAAACAGGGATTAACAGGGAAACTGTAGATGAATTAATTGAAAAATTCTGTGAGTACAACAAAATCTTATACTGTGAAGAGACAAAAGAGATTATGGTGCTAAATTGGATAAAATACAATGTTCCTAATAATATTAACGCAATTTTAGGTGTTCAAAAAGAATTAAAAAAGGTTAAAAACAAAGAATTTCTTAAAGTTTTGCTTGAAAAATGCAAGGCAGATCAACTCGATGTGGAGAAAATTTTTGAAAATATTATTGTAGAGAAATTTATAGATGATGATTTTTTTTTAGAGAGCAATTCAGATGATGATGTAGAAGAGAAAGAAACTGGACAAGTCAGTGAATTTTCAATTAATAGGCCACTTGATAGCCACTTACAAGCCCCTTACATGAGGCTACCAAGTAATAGAATAAGAAGTAAAGAACAAGAAGTAATAAATAAAGAACAAGGATTAAATAATAAAGAAGAAGAAGTAAAGAGTAAAGAAACAGTGGCAATAGACTATAAAAATAAATCTGCGGCTACTTCAGAAGGCCTAAAAAAAATCATTAAAGTTTTCGAAGAGAACATACATGTCATAACTCCTTTTGTGTATGAAAAAATATTAGATTTTACAAGACAGGTGAGTAGTAAAGTCATCATTATGGCCATCTATGAGGCTGTGAACTACAATGCCAAGACCATTAAATACATTGCAAAAATACTAAATAACTGGATAAGTAATGGCATAAAAACTGATGAGCAAGTAATAATATATCAAAAACAATGGGCTAATAAAAAAAGTAGCAGGACACGTCAAAACGTTAAGAGTGGTGGGTTCTGCGACTATGAACAGAGAACATACGATTTTGATATCCTAGAAAAACAGTTATTGGGACTAGCATAGCAGTAAATTATTTTTGAATATATTCTATATGGAAATTTTTAAAGGCTGTGTTTTATCATGGGAAAACTAGTTGGAAAGGCTAAAAATAAATAAAGTGGGGCAACAGAGGCGATTAGATGGGATGATTTAGCTAATAAAGAAAAATATAAAGTCACTGAAAGAGATATGGTATCTAGGTATTAAAAGAAAAATATTCAACTGTAGCATACTAGATATATATAAACAACCAATACTAATGATGGAAGGATAAATATTATGAAGACACCAAAAGTTATAAAATCTGGAGTATTAGAAATATTTAATGATTTACCATGTTATGTATTAGATGATGGACAAAGAGTTTTAGATTATCTAGTTTGACAAAGGCTTTAAGAGAAAAGGAACATGGTAAGTTCGGTAATTATTTAGCAGCATCAAATATAATTAAATATATACCCAATAGATTGAAACCTTTAACTGATGAAAATCACGATAGAACTCCTCAAGGTGCTATAGAATTTGAATTTGATGAAAAGCTAGAAAAGGGATATAACTCCGAGGATTTCATGGATGTATGTAGTGCATTTGTAATGGCCAACTTGAATAATGAGAAGATATCGGAAGCTCAACAAGAAATTGTTAAAAATGCGAATAAGTTTATTTTAGCTACGGCCAAGATTGGTATTATAGCATTAATAGATGAAGTTAAGAGTGAATTACATGTAATTTTAGATTATGAATTAGTACATACAGGTGGTATTCTTTAATTAAGAAAAACCAAAGGAGTGATGTATTTATGATTAAATCAACAGATTACTGCGATATCTTAAAAGAGGCAAGTATAGAATATGAGGCCGCAGGACGTAAAATGGCAATAGAGAAGATATATATTAATGATAAAGCAAGAGATGAGATTAGATTTGCATATTATAAGAAAAATATAAAGGATAACTACAAGCTTGTTATTCGGCCACTTGATGTAACCGAAGATGAATTATTTGAGTTATTCCAAAAGGCTATAAACAAAGATGTAATTAGCGATGGGTTTGTTAAGAGAATAAATCAGATTATTGAAAATACAAAAGTTGGTAATCCTTATGACGAAGCATTTTGTGATACCGATTATTGTAGATATTATGCTAGAGGATCTTTTTCACTGGGTGATGCTAGGTTTAGTTTAGATCAAATTTTTATCAAAGATCTTGATAGGAGAGAAATAAGATTTGGCTATTATAAGAAAAATAAAAATGGAAAATTTCAACTAGCTCCACGACCAATTGATGTTACTGAGGATGAATTCATAGAAATGTTTGAAGACGCTATTAAAAATGGAGTGTTCTCAAATATATTTCTTTTGGCATTTAAAACAATAATTAATAATAAGATAAAAAGACAGATTTAATAAATTTGTCTTTTATTGATAAATATATTAATATATCAGTCTATAAGTGTTGTTGTGTAATAATGGACGAGAATTAAATTTGTAAGCTATGCTTTATTTTTAGTTTTTAACACGTTCCTATAATAGCTAAATATAATAGTTAAAGAGATTTTAATAGTCCTATTTCATTTATGGACATAATATACCATATAGTGTATGAAGTTTGGAAGTTGGTGAGAAATTTATTTAATAGAGGTATAAAAAATGAAAGTATATCGAGAAAAGGATAGCAGTTATGATGAATTTAATACAATAAATTATTTCTTGCATATAGAAACCGCTGTTCAAATGAAAAACAGTATAGATAATAATCCTGATTTAATGTATGAAATTAATGAAATTGATGTTATTTGTGATTGAGTTGTAAAAATGTTGTTAGCGGTAAACTAAAAGGGTGATATTTCGGCAAACAAAAAAGGAGAATAATTTCCAGTTAAGTACAATAATAATTCCTTCTCTGATACAATTAGAGATATATTTTACAGAGGGGGAATTTAAAATTGAAAGGATGGAATATGTTTAGTGAAATAAAACAATATAAAGCACTTGGATTTAATAAATCACAGGTTGAAAGAGCTCTAAATATAAATTACAAAACAGTTCAAAAGTATTGGGACATGGATCCTGGTGAATATGCTAAAGTCACTATTCAATCGAAGAATAGACATAAAAAAATTGATATCTACAAAGATGATATTTTAGAATGGATTACTGATTTCAGAGATATGTCAGCAGCACAAGTACTTGATTGGATAAAGGAAAGATATGGTGATGTAAAATTTAAAGAAAGGTCTTTAAGGCTTTATATTAGTAATTTAAGGAAAGAATACAATCTGCCTAAGGCTTCGCCAATAAGACAATTTGAGGAAGTACATGAACTTCCCATGGGCTACCAAGCTCAGGTTGATATGGGTCAAATATGGCTCAAAAGATTAAATGGAAACAAAGTAAAAGTGTATTGCTTTGCAATGGTTTTATCACATTCAAGGTATAAATACATACTTTGGACAGACAAACCATTTACTACCGCCTCTTTTATTGATGCTCATAATCGAGCTTTTGAATATCTTGGTGGTATGCCTATTGAAATAGTGTATGACCAAGATCGTGTGCTTGCAGTAGCCGAGAATTCTGGAGACATTATTTATACCGAAGGTTTTCAAAATTATATTAATACTATGAAATATAAAGTTAGGCTTTGTAGAGGTTTTGATCCTCAAAGTAAGGGGAAAATAGAATCTGTGGTAAAATACTCAAAATATAACTTTGCTATAAACAGAGTATTTATAGATGTTGATTCCTTTAATGAAGACTCATTCAAATGGCTAGATAGAACAGGCAATGGTAAAAAACATGAAATAACGAAAAAAATACCGGCAGAAGTGTTTGCTCTCGAAAAGAAACACTTGCTACCAGTACCTGAACTCTTTGAAAAAAATTCATCTAATACTAGTTTAACTTATGCTGTACGAAAAAACAATGTAATTTTGTATAAACAGAACAGGTATCAAGTGCCCAAAGGAACTTATAGCCCAGGTAAAGAACTTAAATTAATGATAAAAGGCTCCAAAATGAATATAGTTGATTTTGATACAGGTGTATTAATAGCAAGTCATCAAGTAAGTACAAGGCAGGGTGAACTTATAAAAATAATTCATCCCGAAAGGGATATTCACAGTTCTATTGACCAAGTTTATGAAAGATTGTTTTTTGCTCTCGGTAAAACTGAAAATGCAAAAATGCTACTAGATGGCATAAAACGTGAAAAACCAAGATACTGCAAAGATCAATTTGGATCAATACTAAATATAGTACATTCATATGAAGCTTCGCTAATAGAACAAGCATTGAATTATTGTGTTATACGAAACTTGTGGAGTGCTGGAATGTTTAAAGAAACCCTTGAATATCTTGCGATACAGGATATTGCAAAAGTTGATAAAAAATCTGTAATTGACAAGTTATCTATACCATCAAAGTATAGAGGGTTAAAACCGGAAGTAAGAAGTATAAGTGACTATATTGATGCTTTGAAGGAGGACAAGCAATCATGGAGAAATTAGAATTAATCAAAGAGTATGCCAAAAATCTTAAGCTAAACTATTTAAATGTAGATGCAGATAAAATTATTGAAAAAGGCGAGTTAGGTAATGTTTCCTATCAAGACTTTCTGTTATCAATACTTAAAAATGAGGTTGGTTTGAAGGATCAGAAAACACAAGAAAAAAGACTTAAATATGCTGGCTTTCCAGTTAAAAAGACAATGGAGGAATTTGATTTTCTATTTCAAAAATCAATAACAAAGAAACAAATAAACAGACTCATGGAAATGGAATGGATAGATAGGATGTATAATCTTATATTTTTAGGCCCACCGGGCGTTGGGAAGTCTCACACAGCTATTGCCTTGGGTTATAAAGCCGTTGAGGCAGGTTATAAGGTAAGTTTTGTAACTATGGATAATCTGATGCATGTTTTGAAAACTCAGCAGATATCAAGAAAAAGCAAAGGTAAACTAAATAGAATCCTTTCTTCAAGCCTCGTTATAATTGATGAGGTCGGATATCTTCCTATAACTAGAGATGAGGCTAATTTGTTCTTTCAATTAATATCATCCCTTCATGAACAGGCATCACTAATTATAACTTCTAACAAAGGATTCGAAGAATGGGTAGAACTTTTAGGAGACCCAGCATTAACAACAGCTGTATTAGATAGAATATCTTATAGGTGCGAACTTTTTAACATGATTGGAAAGAGCTATAGATTGGAGCACAGAAAATCTATATTCTAGCAGTTAAATGGTAAAAATATACTGGGATAAATTCAGTAAAATAGTTTGCCGAAATTTCTCCAAAAGTACTTGCCAATAACAAATGTAAATGATTTAACCTTTATAATGGTATAATATGCTATAAGTGGGGTGATAATCATGTCAAAGAATGTAGAATTAATTAAAAATTTATGTGATAATTGGAAAAGTGAAGTGTTAGGCGAAAATGGGAGTATTTCTATCGGATCAAAATCAGAAAAGTATAGACTTATTAATAATAGGATACAGGTAGGCTTTAAATAGATAAATTTATAATGAAGATATGAACGAAACAATTTCTGAAAAATAGATAAAATTATTAACAAAATTCATATGAGAAAACTAACAATTTTAACAGCTTTTAGAGATGGATAGTAATTTTATTGTATATTAGCGCTGGTATATTGGGGAAATAATAGTCTAAGATGGTGTACATATTTTCTTGAGTTACATACGAAATTATGGGGGATAAAATGAATTTAACATTTGATAAAATAGATATTAAAGAATATCAACAACTTAATCCTGTTGATATTGAATATAAAGAAATAGAAAACACCGAATTTCTATTAAATAATAAGTTAATAGTGAATTCAGAAAAAGGAAATCTATTAGATGAGCTTAAGAGGTGCTTAAATGAGTGTGAAAAGTTTTATTTTAGTGTAGCATTCATTAATTTTAGTGGACTTCAGCTTTTATTAGACACTTTTAAGGAACTTGAGGAAAAAGGCGTGGAGGGTAAAATATTAACATCTACATACCTTAATTTTACTGAACCAAAGGCACTTGAGAGGATAAATAAGTTTAATAATATTGATTTAAAGATTTTTGTTGCTACTAATAAAAAGGGTTTTCATACTAAAGCCTATATTTTTGAAAACAAAGATGAGTATAAAATAATTATAGGATCTTCTAATATAACTCAGAGAGCTTTAAAAAGTAATGTAGAGTGGAATATTAAAGTTATTTCTAAAAAGGATGATAGCTTTACCCGCGAGGTTTTGGAGGAGTATTTAAGTTTGTGGGAAACAACTTCTATTGTTGATGATGAATTTATTAATAGATACAGTGATTTTCTAAAGCAAATAAAAAAAACTCAACAAAACAATAGCTTGGATTTTAGCAGCTATGAATTAATTAAACCCAATTTTATGCAAAAGAAAGCTATGGAGAATTTACATAGATTAAGAGCTTCTGGTGAAGATAAAGCATTAGTTATTGCTGCTACTGCTACAGGGAAAACCTATATGTCAGCATTTGATGCTGTTAGCTATAAACCTGAAAAGTTGCTTTTCTTAGCTCATAGGGAAGAAATATTAAGAGATGCAGAGAGTGCTTTTAAGAAGCTCGTTAAGAATAAAGATAAAACCACAGGGCTTTTAACTGGTACAAGTAAGGAATTAAACGTAGATTATTTATTTTCAACTATACAATCAATGAATAATAATCTTGGGGATTTTAAGCATGATGAGTTTGAATACATGATTATAGATGAGGCTCATCACGCTTCGAGCCAATCTTATGAAAAAGTTATGGAATATTTTAAACCAAAGTTTTTGCTTGGGATGACTGCAACGCCAGAAAGATGTGATGGAGGAAATATATTCGATATTTTTGATAATAATGTGGCCTTAGAAGTGAGACTTAGGGAAGCTTTGGAGCTAGAACTAATTATTCCTTTTCACTATTTTGGTATATCTGATATTGAGGGTATTGACTTAAGTGATGTAAATCTTCAGGATATAGATGAAATAGTTAAGAGATTAAAGGTTAATGAGAGAGTTGACTTTATTATCGATAAGATGGAATTTTACGGTTATGATGGAGAGAAACGTAAAGGGATAGGGTTCTGTGCCAGTATTGATCATGCGCAGTATATGGCAGCTGAATTTAACAAAAGAGGGATAAGAAGTACCTGTTTAACAGGAAAGAATTCTGCTGATGAAAGAGAACATTACATAAAGAAATTAGAAGCAGATGAGGATGACTTAGAAGTTATATTTACTGTAGATATTTTTAATGAAGGCGTGGATATACCAGCTATTAATTTAGTCATAATGCTTAGACCAACTAACTCTCCCATAATATTTATACAACAGCTGGGTCGTGGACTTAGAAATCATAAAGAAAAATCTTTTTTAACTGTACTAGATTTTATAGGAAATCATAAAAAAGTATTTTTAATAGCATTAGCTCTAAATGGTGCAAGATATTATGATAAAGATAGTTTAAAGGTAGCTGTTGCAACTCAATTTGGTAATATACCTGGATGTTCAAATATTCAAATGGATAGAATTGCTCAGGAAAGAATATTAGAACAGTTAACTGAAGAAAATTTTAATTCCATGAAATACTTAAAGGAAGAATATTTAGAATTTAAGATGATGAATTCTGGAAAGACTCCTTATTTTCTTATGGATTATATAAAGTATGATGGAGCTCCAAATCCTTTAAGATTTTTAAATAAGGAAAAAACTTATATTGGGTTTGTGGCAAAGATGGAGAATGATGAAGCTTTAAAAAAACTATTAGAAGAGGATGTTTTCTTCAAAATCCTTAAAGAACTTTCAACAAGATTGCCTATAAAAAGAGTATATGAATTTAGTATAATTAAATATTTACTAAGCCATGAAGAAATATGCTTAAATCAAGCTAAAAATGAAATATTAAAGTATATTGAGTTTGTAGATGATAATAGTATTATTCATGCTTTCCAGTGTTTAAATCAAAACTATTATGATTCAGCTCAAGTTAAAAACAATATTAAATGTTTTGAGCTTAATGGTGACGTTCTAAATTGTACATGGGATTTTAAAATGGTAATACATAATAAGAAATATAGAATATACATTGAAGATGTTATAAATTATGCTCATATAAGATATGAAAAAGAGTTTGAAAGTAAGTATTATGGAGTGCCATTCTTTAAGTTATACGAACAGTATCAAATGACAGATGCAGCACTACTTTCTAATTATACTAAAATTCATAGCTCCTTTAGAGGGAGTGGACTTATAGCAAACGGTCAAGAATATTTTCTTTTTATAGATTTACATAAGGACGAAGATGTTAAAGAAAGTATAAATTATAAAGATAAATTTAAAGGCAGCAAATATTTTCAATGGCAAAGTCCAAATAGTACAGCTCAAAGTTCAGAAAGAGGACAAAATATTATTTTTAATAAACAAAGAGGAATTAACCTTCATATTTTTGTAAGAAAGTATAAGCAAATTGATGGAGCCTCCGAGCCTTACATTTACATAGGCAAAGGTGATGTAATAGAGTATGAAGGAGAGAAACCTATAACTGTTAAAATGAAATTAGAAAATGAAATGCCAGCAGGTTTGTATACAGAATTCATAAAAAAGGTATAGCAAAATTTTTGCTATACCTTTTCTAGTGCAAGCTGATTTACAGCATTCATATCTGCTGGAGCCCATTTTAGAGAAAGTAAATTATCTCTATGTAACCATATCAATTTTGAATGTTCACTCGCAGTGGGGGTACCAGATGCTATGCGGCACCTAACAGTAATTAAATTTACTATGAATTTATCGTATTCGTGAGTGTTATCATTAAATATATCAATGAATTCAACATCGCATGATAGCTCTTCTTTTATTTCTCTTTCAATAGCTTCTTTTAAAGTTTCACCACACTCTATCTTACCGCCAGCAAACTCCCACATGTTTGGAAGAGCCATTATTGGAGACCGAAGAGCGCATAAGATTTCATTCTCTTTATTTTCGATAATAGCTCCTACAACTTTTATTAATTTCTTCATATAAAACACCTCTAAATAAGTTTAGCATAAAAGGGGTGAATGTAAAAGTGATGGCGCATTTAAAAATACACAAGTATTCCAAAATTCAAATTCCATGTTCGAATACTTTTTATTTTAATAGACAAAACAAGAATTACTACCTAAATTAGCAAATTATAATTCATAAGCCTCATTCTGCAATAATAAATTAAAGTAATGTTCAAGTAAAATATCAATTCTTTTTCTGTCATCTGCAATAGAGACTTTAGCTCATAAAAAGCTAGTTGGAGTCGTTGAGAAACTATATTTTAGGATAAAAAGCCACCTTCATATAAAGGTGGCTTTTTATCCTAACAATATTAATTATGAATCAACAGTATTACATTAACTTACCCTTCAAAAATTGAAGTAGCTCCATCTTCATTTATAACTTCTTTTGGTTTAATTAAAATATTAGAAATTACAAAAGCTATTAAAGCAGGTATAAGCCATGAGAATCCAACACTTGATAGAGGAATAAATTTAATAAATCCAATGCTATTTGCGTAGATACTATTTATAGTATCTAAAATACTTATAATTAGCGCTGTGTATGTAGTTATAGCAACAGCCGTATTACTCTTCACAATATCTCCAAGCAATGTAATAACTATTAGAACAATTACAATTGGATATAAAATTTGTAAAACAGGCCCTGCCAATGTAATTATACTATCAACGTCTTTCGTAGCTATTAATCCACTTACTACAGCCATAATAACAGCAGCAGTCTTGTAAGATACTTTATTATTTGAAAGATTAGCAAAGAATGTTGCTCCACTTGCGAGTAACCCTATAGCGGTTGTTAAGCATGCAAGAGCAACACATAAACTAAGAATAACTGCACCAACGCTACCTAGGTCTAACTTAACAAGCTCTGTAACTAGCTTAGTTCTAGATATATCTGCGGGGAACAAAGTACTTGTTTGTGTTCCGAGATACATAAGTCCAGCATATACAAAGGTTAAACCCGCTACAGCAACTAGTGCTGATTTTATAGTCATATTCATTATATCTTTTGTATTTTTATAACCTTTTGCTCTAACAGATGAAATAATTATTCCTGCAAATATAACAGAAGCCATAGCATCCATTGTTTGATAACCTTCTATTAAAGCTTTTGAGAATCCACCTTTATAAGATGTAGCTACAACTGGTCCAATAGGATCTATTATTCCTTTAAATATAATTATAGCTAGCATTAATAAAAGTGCGGGGGTAAGTATTTTACCTATATTATCAATTATTGAAGAAGGTTTAAGCACAAAGGCAAGTGTTATTGCAAAATACAATATAACTACTATGTTTTGTGGCACAGATGGAAATATTGGATGTATTCCAAGCTCGAAAGTTGATGCAGCGGTTCTTGGAATTGCAAATAACGGACCGATAACAAGAATTAAAGCTACACCAGTTATTATAGCAAATTTTTCACCTACTCTATTGGCCATTTTGTCGTAAGTACCATTAATTTTGGCACAGGCAATTACTCCAGTTAGTGGAAGACCAACGCCTGTAATGAGAAATCCTATTATGGATGCAAAAAATGCGCTTCCTGCAGTTTTTCCTAAGAATGGTGGAAAAATTAGGTTTCCTGCACCGAAAAACATTGCAAATAGTGCAAAACCTATAATCACGGAATGTTTTGTTGAATCTTTCATTAATGCATACCTCCAAATTAATTAATATATGTAATTTAAAAATTAAATTAGTTCTATTATAGCTATTTTTCTTAATAAAGCAAGGAATAATTAACTTTTAGTTTCCGCTAATGCCAAAAAACATACACTTTGAGTACAGTGTATGTTTTTCATACAAATTAAGGAAATTGATTGTTTAACACCTTTTTTATTAGCGTTATATTATAAATGTAGAATTCTTATATAAAAATATAAGTTTAAAGAAAGGATGGCGATGATATAATATTAGTAAAATAAACCTGAAATATAAAATATAGGGAGGTATCATTAATGAATAGTTTTGTAAAAAATCCAAATGATATTAAAAAATATATTAGTAAACCTACAACTTTTTACGATGCTCAGATGCTCACAGCTTATTGGGAAACAAAGCCTGAGATTATTGCACGTATACTTCCAGCACCTCTAAAGCCTCTAAAAGTACCTTTGGTACATGCTTTTGTAGCTAATTATCCTAGAACAAATTTTTGCCCTCCATACAAGGAAGCAGCTTTATTTATACCAGCAGATTTTAATGGTCGAATTGGAATGTATTGTCTTTCAATGCCTATAAGTGATGGCATGGCTATGGGGCTTGGCAGAGAAATTTATGGTTTTCCAAAGAAGATGGCAGAAATCGAACTTAAGAAAGATGGAGACTCTGTTTACGGAAGTGTATCTCGAAATGGAATAAACTTCTTTAGTGTAAAAGCAAATCTTAATGGAAAATGTAATGCTGAAGATGGACAGAAAATAATTGCTGATAATTATGGAGAGGGATTACCTATATTTAATTTCAAATATTCTAAGTCACCAGATGGCAGTGGATTCGACTTAAGCCCACTACTTATAGAGCAAGGTGCAACTATGGATAATAAAGTGTTTAAAACTGGAGAATTTGAGATGAATCTGAAAGACTCACCACATGACCCTTGGGCAGAATTAGAAGTTGTAAAGATGCTAGGTTGCACTTACACTGTAGGAACTTCAGTACTTTTAAGGGGTAAAGTTTTGGCAGAAGTAGATCCAATTGCGTATTTACCATATTCAAATTCAAAATGGGATTGGTGGGAAGATACTCTATAAAACAGTATAAAAAGGAGGAGTTATATTATGAAAGAGTTTAAAGGTAAGGTAGCAGTTATTACAGGGGCTGCAAATGGAATAGGATTTGCAATAGCTAAGGAATGTGCACGAAGAGAGATTAAAATAGTTATAGCAGATATTGATGGAAGGGACTTAAAAAGAGCGGAAGAACAACTTAAGGCAGAGGGAGCTGAAGTATTAGCTGTTGAAATGGATGTCATGAAATTTGAGGACATGGAGATGCTAGCGAAGATTGCCCTTGAAAAATTTCAACACATAGATTTATTGTTTAATAATGCAGGAGTCGTAGTTGCAGGGCCAGCTTGGTTACTATCTTTAAATGATTGGGAATGGGTTATGAAAGCTAATGTCTGGGGCATTATCCATGGCGAAAAAGTGTTCATTCCAATAATGTTAAAACAGGATACTGAGTGCCATATTGTTAATACTTCTTCTGTAGCTGGGCTTTTGGATTTGAATGGAATGTCAGCTTACCATACTTCGAAATTTGCAGCGGTTGGTCTTTCTGAATCTACCTACTTAGATCTTCAATGCGAAACGGACAAAATAAAAATGTCAGTATTCTGTCCAGGATTTATTCAAACAGACCTTGATAATTGTGAGAGGCACAGACCAAATATTTATAAAAATGATATGAGCCAGCCTTATTATCAAAGTGATTTATATAAAGAAGAAGAGCAAAAGAAACATAAGGTTATCAAAGGCGGTATACCAATTGACACAATTGGGGCAACTATATTCAAGGCAATTGAAGAAGAAAAATTTTATATCTTAACACATGAAGAGTTAAATCCACTTATAGGTCTGAGAGTAAAAAACATGTTTGAAGGTGGAAGTCCATCTATGAATGTAATAAGAGGCGTTAAGTGATTTTAATACAGTATATGATAAAGGATTAGTGAATAAACCAAAAAATAGGAGGCGAAAATGGAACAAAACTATAAAAATATAAATGAATTTTCTAATGGTGATAATTATAAAATAAAAGCTTATCTTGTTGGAGGTGGAATTGCATCCCTTGCTAGTGCTGTTTATTTTATTAGAGATGGACATGTTTCTGGAAAGAATATATCAATATTTGAAGAGTCTAATATAACAGGTGGTAGTCTAGATGCCCAAGGTTCAGCTGAAAATGGGTATGTCTATCGTGGTGGAAGAATGTTCGATGAAGAAGCCTACACCGCCACTTTTGATCTTTTATCAAGCATTCCGTCATTAACTGATTCAGAAAAAACATTATATGATGAATTTGTTGAATTCAATAAGAAATTTAAGTCCAGCGCTAAAGCTAGATTAGTTGGTGAAAATAAAGAGGTAATTGATGTATCTTCTCTTGGATTTAATCAACAGAATAGATTGGATTTAATTAAAATTATGGCTCAATCTGAGGAATCACTTGGAACAAGTAGGGTAAAAGATTGTTTTGGAGATTCATTTTTCAAAAGTAAATTTTGGTTTATGTGGTGCACAACTTTTGCGTTTCAACCATGGCATAGTGCAGTAGAATTTAAGAGATATCTTCATAGATTTATTCATGAGTTGCCTCGTATTAACACTTTATCTGGTGTCCGTCGCACGCCGTACAATCAATATGATTCTATGGTTTTGCCAATAGTTAAATGGCTAAAAGAACAAGGCGTCCACTTTGAAATGAATTGTGAAGTCACTAATCTAGATTTTAAAACTTCTGAAAATGAAAAAACTGTAGAACGTATTCATTATACTAGTAATGGAAAACCAAAAAGTATTCACATTGAAAACGGGGACTATGTTCTTGCAACCATTGGATCTATGACGGCAGGATCAAGCCTTGGATCAATGTCAACTGTACCTAAGGTTGAAGCTAAGAGCTTAGGAGGCTCGTGGAAACTTTGGGAAAATATAGCGAAAAATAGACCTGAGTTTGGTAAGCCATCCGTTTTTGATGATCATATAGATGAATCGCTATGGGAATCATTCACAGTTACTTTTAGAGATCCAACATTTTTCAGATTAATGGAGAGTTTTAATGAAAATTCTGTATTTACTTTCAAGGACTCCAATTGGCTTATGTCAGTTGTTTTACCTCATCAACCATATTATAATAATCAACCTGAAAATGTTAATATATGTTGGGGCTATTGCTTGTCTCCAAATAAAAAAGGTAACTATGTGCAAAAAAAGATGTCTGAATGTACTGGTGAAGAGATATTAACAGAATTATGTTGCCATCTTGCTTTGAAAGAAGAAATGCCTTTAATTCTTAAAACATCTACATGTATACCATGTATAATGCCTTTTATAACAAGTCAATTTTTACCTAGATCAATGGGAGATAGGCCTGCGGTTGTACCAAAAGGATCAACTAATTTGGCATTTATTGGACAGTTCTGTGAAATGCCTGACGATGTTGTTTTTACAGTTGATTACTCGGTTAGATCAGCACAAACAGCAGTTTATTCTCTTCTCAAATTAGATAAAGAGGTTACTCCTATTTACAAGGGCCAATATGATACCCGTGTAGTAATTGATTCAGCTATGACTATGCTAAGGGATGATAATCTCCGTGAATCACTTAGCTCAGTATTGAATATATTTAAGGCTCCCGAAACAAAATAACAAGTCAAAGATGCCTAAGTAGATTAAATAAACTGGTACCTATAGCGAAATAGCTATAGGTACTTTTTATGGACTCAAAGGATATATGAATAGAATGCGAGCATAATATCAAATTTCAACGATTTTTTAGTATTAAAGAAATTAATAATTTCAATATATGCTTGACATAATCAGTAAACTATCGGTATAATAATATAAATTAAGTAATAATTATTAGTAACGAATAATCTTAAAAAAGGAAATTAAGGAGTGTATTTAAATGAATTTAAAAGAAGTTTTTAAAAATAGAAGAGCTATCAATTTTTTTGATGTAAATAAAGGTCTTGAAGAGGGAACACTAAAGGATATAATTAATCTTGCGGTATTAGCTCCATCAGCATTTAACCTTCAACCTTGGGAAATTATAGCAGTGAAATCTAAAGAAGCTAAAGAGAAATTGTATAAACTTTCAAGTAGTCAGCCTAAGATATTAGAGGCTCCAGTGACCCTAATAATTGTAGGTAATAAAACTGGATATGATGAAACAAATCCTACATGGAAGGATATGTTAAAGCTATTTGGTGGTGATAAAGAAAAATTAGCAGGTACACAAGGGTTTGCACATAGTTTATATGGTACATCAGAGGAAAATAAATTAAAGTTCGCTGAGAGTAATGCAGGACTTCTAGCAATGTCTATAATGTATGCAGCTAAGAACCTTGGAGTAGATTCTCATCCAATGAGTGGCATGGATTTTGAGGGTGTGAGAAAAGAATTTGGACTTGATGAGAATAAGACAGTAGTAATGCTAATCTCACTTGGATACTTAGATGAAAGTAAGACACTTTATCCAAGGGCATATAGAAGAGGCTACGATGAGATAGTTAAAGAAGTTTAACGACATTTCAGAAGGAAAGTCTCCTATAGTTTCCTCGGGGTATTGAACATCTGTATTTGGTTATTCAATACCACAAAAACACATCCAATTGTAGTTTTGTAATTCTACAGCTTGGATGTGTTTTTGTATTATATATGAACACCTTTCTTGATAAATTTTCTTATTATTTTTCATAATGGTTCTTACAACTTTTATTAATTCCTTCATATATAGCACCTCTAAATAAGTTTAGAATAAAAGAGTTTGGATGAAGGTTCGTGAATATGAGAAGACTATGATAGTATATAATTATATAAGGAATACCCTATATTTTTTGTGGATTTTAAGTTCGAAATTGATATTCTTATTAAGTTGTAAAGAGGAATAATAGGATTCAACTTGGAGACTTTAGCATAGAATTTTGCATATTTTTCATGTTGAAACAATAGATGAGGTGATTTAATTGGTTGATTTAGCACTGCTAGGATGTGGAGGGGGAATGCCAATTCCCGAAAGATATTTATCTTCACTTCTCATAAACTATAAAGGAAGAAAAATACTTATTGACTGCGGAGAAGGTACCCAGGTATCCATGAAAATACTTGGCTGGGGGTTTAAGTCGATAGATGTGATTTGTATAACTCATGGACATGCGGACCACATTGTAGGACTTCCAGGTATTCTTGCAACGATTGGTAACAGTGGTAGAACTGATCCCATTACTATAATTGGGCCTAAAGGTATTACTGATATTGTGAAAGGGCTAAGGGTTGCAGCACCTTACCTTCCTTACGAACTTAATATCTTAGAAAATCCTCAAGAACCCGTGAGAATACAAGCTTCATTAAAATGTATTAATACTTCAGTAGGAGAATTTAATGATTTAATAATTTCAACACTAGAACTTGAGCACTCAACTAATTGTTTGGGTTATAGCCTCTATTTTAATAGAAAACCAAAATTTGATGTAGGAAGTGCAGCTAAAAATGAAATACCAAAGAGATTTTGGAGTAGATTGCAAAAAAATGAGATTATAAATGAACATGATAAAACATATTTTCCAAGCATGGTGATGGGAAAAGAAAGAACAGGGATAAAGATTAGTTTTATAACAGATACAAGGCCAACTCCTAAAATAACAACTTTTATTAAAGGAAGTGACTTGTTCATTTGTGAAGGTACTTATGGTAATGAAAATGATATTGAAAAAGCCATAAGGAACAAACATATGACATTTAGTGAGGCGGCAGAACTTGCTTTAAGTGGAGATGTACAAGAACTTTTATTAACGCATTTTAGCCCTTCAATGATTAATCCGGAAGAGTATAAAGATAGAGCAGAAGGCATTTTTAAAAACACTATTATTGGCTTTGATAGAATTGTACGGAGTATGTCTTTTAAAGATTAGAAAAAATATTTCTTAATGTAACCACTACTTATAGGAGTAGTGGCTTTTTTAGCTAGTACTACAAATGACGTAAGTTTTTTTATGGTAGATAAAGAGGTAGTTGTAGCATTTAGCCATGCGTATCAGGATGCGAAATATTGAATTATTTAGACCAATTTGTAGTAATATGAGTATAATCTAGCTAGAGTACCTATGTTGTGAAATTATGCTCTTATTTATGTGATAGAATACTCCTTGTCGTCACAACCGAGTGGCACGATAAGCTAACTGTTAATAACTTTTAAATAAATTTTTCAATGAAAATAAATTAAAAAAATGTTGACAAAACAAGAAATACCTAGTAATATAGTAGAAGTCGTCACATGATGACAAAGCAAATTGGTCTTTGAAAATTAAACAGAGAAATAGGTAAAGATAGCGAAATAATATTTCGTTAAACCAGTTAATTACTTTAGTATAAAGTAAAATTTAGTCGTAAGACTAAAAGTATGTAATGAGCTTGCGTAACAACTTAACAGTTGTCGCAGATTAATCATTTCAACTAAAAAAGTGTAAACTTTTAAATTGAGAGTTTGATCCTGGCTCAGGACGAACGCTGGCGGCGTGCCTAACACATGCAAGTCGAGCGATGAAACCTTTCGGGGTGGATTAGCGGCGGACGGGTGAGTAACACGTGGGTAACCTGCCTCAAAGAGGGGAATAGCCTCCCGAAAGGGAGATTAATACCGCATAATATGTTTTGGTCGCATGATCGAAACATCAAAGGATTTTTCTTCGGAAAATTCCACTTTGAGATGGACCCGCGGCGCATTAGCTAGTTGGTGAGGTAACGGCTCACCAAGGCGACGATGCGTAGCCGACCTGAGAGGGTGATCGGCCACATTGGAACTGAGACACGGTCCAGACTCCTACGGGAGGCAGCAGTGGGGAATATTGCGCAATGGGGGAAACCCTGACGCAGCAACGCCGCGTGAATGATGAAGGCCTTCGGGTTGTAAAGTTCTGTCTTCTGGGACGATAATGACGGTACCAGAGGAGGAAGCCACGGCTAACTACGTGCCAGCAGCCGCGGTAATACGTAGGTGGCAAGCGTTGTCCGGATTTACTGGGCGTAAAGGATGCGTAGGCGGACATTTAAGTCAGATGTGAAATACCCGAGCTTAACTTGGGTGCTGCATTTGAAACTGGGTGTCTAGAGTGCAGGAGAGGTAAGTGGAATTCCTAGTGTAGCGGTGAAATGCGTAGAGATTAGGAAGAACACCAGTGGCGAAGGCGACTTACTGGACTGTAACTGACGCTGAGGCATGAAAGCGTGGGGAGCAAACAGGATTAGATACCCTGGTAGTCCACGCCGTAAACGATGAATACTAGGTGTCGGGGGTCGAACCTCGGTGCCGCCGTTAACACATTAAGTATTCCGCCTGGGGAGTACGATCGCAAGATTAAAACTCAAAGGAATTGACGGGGGCCCGCACAAGCAGCGGAGCATGTGGTTTAATTCGAAGCAACGCGAAGAACCTTACCTAGACTTGACATCCCCTGCATAACCCAGAGATGGGCGAAGTCCTTCGGGACAGGGTGACAGGTGGTGCATGGTTGTCGTCAGCTCGTGTCGTGAGATGTTGGGTTAAGTCCCGCAACGAGCGCAACCCTTATCATTAGTTGCTACCATTAAGTTGAGCACTCTAGTGAGACTGCCCGGGTTAACCGGGAGGAAGGTGGGGATGACGTCAAATCATCATGCCCCTTATGTCTAGGGCTACACACGTGCTACAATGGTGAGTACAAAGAGATGCAAGACCGCAAGGTGGAGCCAAACTCAAAAACTCATCCCAGTTCGGATTGTAGGCTGCAACTCGCCTACATGAAGCCGGAGTTGCTAGTAATCGCGAATCAGCATGTCGCGGTGAATACGTTCCCGGGCCTTGTACACACCGCCCGTCACACCATGAGAGTTGGTAACACCCGAAGTCCGTGAGGTAACCGTAAGGAGCCAGCGGCCGAAGGTGGGATTGATGATTGGGGTGAAGTCGTAACAAGGTAGCCGTAGGAGAACCTGCGGCTGGATCACCTCCTTTCTAGGGAGTAGATGTATTGACTTCGGTCGATGCAATAGAAGAATATTAATTTGTTCTTCAAAAATATCTATTGTAATTAATCGTACCTAGTTCTCTGTTTAATTTTGAGAGACTAATTTTATCTAACTCTTAGGAGTTAGATAATGAATAGTTTTTCTTAAAATGTTCTTTGAAAATTGCACAGTGAAAAAAGTTGTTTTAAAAAAATTAAAACTACGCAAGTAGTTTATAAATTGATTTAATACAATTTCGCAAAATTAATATAACCGTCTATGTAAATAGACAGAATCAAGGTCAAGCTACAAAGGGCGCATGGCGAATGCCTTGGCACTAGGAGCCGAAGAAGGACGCGTTAAGCTGCGATAAGCTTTGGGTAGGCGCAAATAGCCTGTGATCCAAAGATTTCCGAATGGGGGAACCCACATAGTAACAACTATGTACTGCATACTGAATAAATAGGTATGCAGAGGTAGACCCGGGGAACTGAAACATCTAAGTACCCGGAGGAAGAGAAAGAAACATCGATTTCCTAAGTAGCGGCGAGCGAAAGGGAAAGAGCCCAAACCCAGGTCTTTGACCTGGGGGTTGAGGATAGATCATAAATACTGCAATTCCTTAATTGAAGATAGCTGGAAAGCTGCTCCGCAGAAGGTAATAGGCCTGTAAATGAAAAGGAAAAACAGTCAGATCTAATCCAGAGTACCACGAGACACGTGAAACCTTGTGGGAAGCTGGGAGGACCACCTCCCAAGGCTAAATACTACCTAGTGACCGATAGTGAAGAAGTACCGTGAGGGAAAGGTGAAAAGAACCCCGGAAGGGGAGTGAAATAGAACCTGAAACCGTGTGCCTACAACCGGTCGAAGCACTTTATATGTGTGACGGCGTGCTTTTTGTAGAACGAGCCAACGAGTTACGATATGTAGCAAGGTTAAGTACTTAAGGTACGGAGCCGAAGGGAAACCAAGTCTGAATAGGGCGCATAGTTGCATGTCGTAGACCCGAAACCGGGTGACCTATCCATGGCCAGGATGAAGCGGAAGTAAAATTCCGTGGAGGTCCGAACCACGTTGGTGTTGAAAAACCATGGGATGAGCTGTGGATAGCGGAGAAATTCCAATCGAACTCGGAGATAGCTGGTTCTCCTCGAAATAGCTTTAGGGCTAGCGTCGATTAATTGAGTAATGGAGGTAGAGCACTGAATGGGCTAGGGGCTGACAACAGTTACTGAACCCTATCAAACTCCGAATGCCATATACTTTTATTTCGGCAGTCAGACTGCGAATGATAAGATCCGTAGTCAAAAGGGAAACAGCCCAGACCATCAGCTAAGGTCCCAAAGTGTAAGTTAAGTGGAAAAGGATGTGGGATTTCTAAGACAACTAGGATGTTGGCTCAGAAGCAGCCACTCATTTAAAGAGTGCGTAATAGCTCACTAGTCAAGAGATCCTGCGCCGAAGATGTCCGGGGCTAAAACTTACCACCGAAGCTATGGGTGTACACAATTGTGTACGCGGTAGAGGAGCTTTCTGTACTGGCTGAAGTCATACCGTAAGGAGTGGTGGACGGTACAGAAGTGAGAATGTTGGCATGAGTAGCGAGAGTTAAGTGAGAATCTTAACGGTCGAAAACCTAAGGTTTCCTGAGGAAGGCTCGTCCTCTCAGGGTTAGTCGGGACCTAAGCCGAGGCCGAAAGGCGTAGGTGATGGACAATCGGTTGATATTCCGATACCACCAATGGACGTTATTAGAAATGGGATGACGCAGGAGGATAAGATGTGCACACTATTGGATGTGTGTCTAAGCATTTAGGCGGAGCAGACAGGCAAATCCGTTTGCTCTTAACGCTGAGATGTGATGGGGAAGGGAATTTATTCCTGAAGTATCTGATTCCACGCTGCCAAGAAAAGTCTCTATCGAGGATATTGGTGCCCGTACCGCAAACCGACACAGGTAGGTGAGGAGAGAATCCTAAGACCATCGGAAGAATTGTTGTTAAGGAACTCGGCAAATTGACCCCGTAACTTCGGGAGAAGGGGTGCCTACGTAAGTAGGTCGCAGAGAATAGGCCCAAGCAACTGTTTAGCAAAAACACAGGTCTCTGCTAAAGCGAAAGCTGATGTATAGGGGCTGACGCCTGCCCGGTGCTGGAAGGTTAAGGGGATTACTTAGCGCAAGCGAAGGTATGAACTTAAGCCCCAGTAAACGGCGGCCGTAACTATAACGGTCCTAAGGTAGCGAAATTCCTTGTCGGGTAAGTTCCGACCCGCACGAATGGCGTAATGATTTGGGCACTGTCTCAACAACACATCCGGCGAAATTGTAGTGCAAGTGAAGATGCTTGCTACCCGCGATTGGACGGAAAGACCCCGTAGAGCTTTACTGTAGCTTAGCATTGAATTTCGGTATTGTCTGTACAGGATAGGTGGGAGACTGAGAAACATGGGCGTCAGCCTGTGTGGAGTCATCCTTGGGATACCACCCTGACAGTACTGAGGTTCTAACTGGAGGCCATGAATCTGGTCACAGGACATTGTTAGGTGGGCAGTTTGACTGGGGCGGTCGCCTCCAAAAAAGTAACGGAGGCGCCCAAAGGTTCCCTCAGCGCGGTTGGAAATCGCGCGAAGAGTGCAAAGGCAGAAGGGAGCCTGACTGCGACACTTACAAGTGGAGCAGGGACGAAAGTCGGGCTTAGTGATCCGGTGGTACCTCGTGGGAGGGCCATCGCTCAACGGATAAAAGCTACCTCGGGGATAACAGGCTGATCTCCCCCAAGAGTCCACATCGACGGGGAGGTTTGGCACCTCGATGTCGGCTCGTCGCATCCTGGGGCTGAAGTAGGTCCCAAGGGTTGGGCTGTTCGCCCATTAAAGCGGCACGCGAGCTGGGTTCAGAACGTCGTGAGACAGTTCGGTCCCTATCCGTCGCGGGCGTAGGAAATTTGAAGGGAGCTGTCCTTAGTACGAGAGGACCGGGATGGACAAACCTCTGGTGCACCAGTTGTCACGCCAGTGGCATCGCTGGGTAGCTATGTTTGGAAGGGATAAACGCTGAAAGCATCTAAGCGTGAAGCCCACCCTGAGATGAGATTTCCCATAATGCGTGTTTTTAACACAAGTTAGTAAGACTCCTGGAAGACCACCAGGTTGATAGGTTAGAGGTGTAAGCATGGTAACATGTTCAGCTGACTAATACTAATAAGTCGAGGGCTTGACCTAAATAATTAAAAATAATGCGATATACTTCTTTCGTAAGAAAGAAGCGAGGCTTTGAGCGTGAGCGAAAAGACTAATTCACTGTGCAATTTTCAGAGAATATTTATATTCTCAATCTGGTGATTATGGCATGAAGGTAACACCCGTTCCCATACCGAACACGAAGGTTAAGCTTCAATGCGCCGATGGTACTGCAGGGGTGACCTTGTGGAAGAGTAGGTTGTCGCCAGGTAAGAAAAAAACACTAAGTTTAACTTAGTGTTTTTTATTTGGTTATAATAAATATATCTAATTACATCATAAAATACTTTATCACAATTATTCTAAAGGATACGTATAATATAGTATCAAATATTTAGGAGAAATATTATGAGTAAATATAAAATTGTTAGATATAATCCTGTAGGCCCAACTAATGTATATTCATATTTTGTTAGTAGTAATCCACCTACGTCTTTTAATCCTATTAGTATGTATCCCAGTATTGATAAAACTGCTTTCATAGGCCCTTTCGCGAGCATTATAGGCGATGTAAGAATCGACGCAAAAGTATTAATTGGATGTAATACAACTCTTAGAGCGGATGAAGGAACACCATTTTATATTGGAACTAAAACTAATATTCAAGATGGAGTAATATTACATGGGTTGAAAAACATGAAAGTCTCTGTAAATAAAAAAGAATATTCTATTTATATAGGAAATGAAGTTAGTATTGCTCATGGAGCTTTAGTTCATGGTCCATGTATTATTGGAAATAATACTTTTGTTGGATTTAACGCTATTGTTTTTAATTCTATTGTGGAAGATAGCTGTTACATTGATTTGGCAGCTGTTGTTACAGATGGGGTAAGAATTCCTGCTAATAGATATGTTCCTGTTGGTGCCATAATAAATACTCAAGAAAAAGCCAATGCTCTAGCAATGGTATCACAAAGTAATGAGGATTTCGCTAAAGGAGTAGCTAAATCAAATATCGAACTTTCACAAGCTTATTCTCTACAATTTGGTGATACTAGATGTAGTTGTGGTATTTGCTGTAATAGTGATACTTTTAAGAATTTAGAAAATGAATAATACATAAAAGACACAATAATACAAACTGTATTGTTGTGTCTTTTATGTATTATTAGCAAAACAAATTATATTCGTAATTTATTAATATCCCCGGGGATCTTCTAAGTGAGCTTATTAGTTTCAACCTAAAATAAACCAATTTACTATTGACAATGGAGTCATTTGGTTATATAGTTAGTTACATAAGTAATTAACCAAGTAAGTGAAGAAGGTGATAATATGAAATTAGATTTTAATAATGAGCTACCTATATATATGCAGATTGCTAAAGCTATTGAGAACAATGTTCTTAAGGGGGTATTTGAGGAAGAAACTGCAATTCCATCTACAACAGAAATATCTGTTAAGTATAAAATAAATCCAGCTACAGTAGCAAAAGGATTTAATCTACTTGTAGATGAAGGCATTATATATAAAAAAAGGGGCGTTGGTATGTTTGTTGTAACTGGAAGTAAAGAAAAGTTAATGAAAAAAAGAAAAGAAAATTTTTATGAAAGCTATATATTAGTCTTAATAGAGGAAGCTAAAAAATTAGATATTTCAAGTACTGATATTATTAAAATGATTGATGGGGGGATTTAATATGGGCACAATAAAGGTTTTAAATGCAAGTAAGAAATATGGGGATACCTTTGCATTAGATAATATTACATTAACATTAGAAGAAAATAAAATTTATGGATTATTAGGAAGAAATGGTGCAGGTAAGACAACTCTTTTAAACGTTATAAACAAAAGAATTTTCTTGAATGAGGGGACTATTTCTATAGATAATAATAGCTCGCCCTCGGATGGAAATGGTCTAGGGAAAATTCATTTTATGACAGAGCAAAACTTATATCCACAGTCTATGAAAGTAAAAGAGCTATTTAATTGGACTAAAGAATTTTATCCAAACTTTGATAGGTCTTATGCATTAGAGCTTTGTAAAAAGTTTGAACTAAATATAAATAAAAGGATTAAGGAACTTTCAACTGGATATTCCTCCATATGTAAAATTATAAATACCATGGCATCAGGTGCCGAAATATTAATATTCGATGAGCCAGTTTTAGGATTAGATGCTAATCATAGAGAGCTGTTTTATAAAGAACTTATGGAAAGTTATATAGAAAATCCTAAGACTATTATATTATCTACTCATATTATAGAAGAAGTTGCACAACTAATAGAGCGGGTAGTTATTATTAAAGATGGGAAATTAATTAAGGACGAAAGTGTAGAAGAACTATTAAAAGGGTGCTACTGCGTTTCTGGATTAAATAAAAATATAGATGCTTATATTGAAGATAAAAATTGTGTAAGTGTAGATGGAATAGCATCTTTTAAATCAGCTATTATAATAGGAAAAAATGCAGATGATGAAAAAAGGCAACAGAAAAAACTAGATTTAGAAGTTTCAAAGGTTGAACTACAGAAACTATTTATTCATTTGACTACTGACGGGAGGGTAAAATAATGACAAGCTTTAAACTTGCTAAATACAATATTAAAAGCAGCCTAAAACCAATAATAATTTATTACACTATTTTCATAGGTGCATTAACATGTATAGAAATGACAAACAAATTTTCAAATGGAGGAAGTGGTTATACAAAAGGATTAGAATTTTCATCTGTAGTATTTTTATTTGTGATAGGGTTAAACTTTTTTAAAGAAAATTTTCATTTTGCCCAAGCTAATAATATTACTAGGGTAGATTATTTTAAAGCTGCAGCAGTAGCTATTTTATCAATAGGACTCGCTATGTCAATATTGGATGTCATAATAAATAGAGTGTATAATATATTTATGGTAAGTCCAACAATGTATGATATGGTCTATAACGAGTCTTATAGTGTAGGCACAGTATGGATACAAAGCAATAGCATGCAAACACTATTTGGGACAGTTATATTTTTATTTGCTGGTTACATTGTAGCGTTTGCAATAGGATTATTAATAACTATGATATATTATAAGTGTAATAAAATAATGAAAATTTTAGTTTCTTTAATACCTATTACTATATATGGAAGAGCTTCATGCAATAATCCTAACCTTGGAGAAAAGGAAATGATTTTTATTGATAAGATACTTGGGATAAGCACGAGAAACTCTTATATGGCTGTATTAACATTCATATGTTTATTTATAATAACAATGGTTTTTGTTTATTTGCTTGTTAGAAAAGCTGTGGTTAAAAGGGTTTAACAGCTTCGAAGCTGATTTAACGACATAGATATTATGGGAGGGCTATTATGAAAGTCACTGATCTAACACATATTATTTGTTCCGACATGCCAGTTTTTCCAGGAACTGAGAAACCGATTTTTGAAAAGTCAAATACTTTGGAAAAGGATGGTTTTCAAGAGGCTAAAATCACTATGCACTCACATACAGGCACACATATAGATGCACCTGCACATATGCTCAGTGATGGTCCTTATTTAAATGATTTAGATATAGAACATTTTATTGGAAATGCTACTATTCTTGATTTTTCAAATAAAAACATGAAACTAATAGATGTTGATAGCCTAAGGTCCTATGAGGAAAAGATAAAAAATGTTGAGTTCATTATAATAAAAACAGGATGGAGTAAATACTGGGGTGATAAAAAATACTTTGAGGATTTTCCTTCTTTAAGTGAAGAATCAGCCAATTGGTTGTCAAAATTTAATTTAAAGGGTATTGGTATTGATGCAATTTCAATTGATGATATAAACTCAACCACATTTGCAGTTCATAAAATATTAATGCCAAAGAACATTATAATTATTGAGAACCTAGTGAATTTAGATTCCATCAGCAGTGAGTATTTTATCTTAAGTATTATGCCACTTAAAAATAAAAATGCTGATGGTTCACCAGTCAGAGCTATTTCCATAGAAGATATGTAACAAAATTAACTTCTATGACTCTACATAACTCAGCTACTTGCTTTGATTTTTTTTGAAAACTTACTCCCCCCTAATAATTTGTTTGAACAATATTTTAAAAACAGTATAATTACCTTCAAAGAATAGCTGAACATCACTGCCTTTTCTTTCAGCTATTTCTTTTATATTGTAAAGTCCATAGACTCTATTAACCCCTTCTTTAGTAGAAAGACCTCTTTCAAATATTTGTTCTATATTATCAAACTTTACTGTTATTCCGCTATTTTTAACTTCTACAATATTAGAGTTTTCTTCTTCACATATATTTAATATAAAGACCTTATCCTTAGTACTATTTATGACAGCTTGAAAAGCATTGTCCAATAGATTATTTAGCATATCTGAAATTTCATAATCATTTAGACTATTTTCTAGTGTATTATTGGCCGCATTAAATAAGAATTTTATATTTAATCTATTCGCTTCACATAATTTATTGTAGATTATAGCTTTAAAAATAATATTATCTATATATATATATATAATATCTTCTATAATATTATTTGAATATTTTAGAGACATAATATACTTGTTCAATTCATTTTTAACTTCTTTTTCACTTGTAATTTCTACTATTGCAGTTATGGTGTTTTAAAATTTTTAAAATCATGTTGTTTCCACCTTGTCTCTTCTACTATCTCAAATACCAATTGTTTTCATCTTTCAAAGAAAACTTTGGCCATAATAACATAAAGATAGTCAATTCAATAAAACTAAGTAATAATAAATAACTATTTAAAGTTTAATGAGTAAAATATTGAAGATAGGAGAAGATATATGAATAATAAAAAAGATAAAACTTTAATAAAAGCATGTTAGTTATACTGCGTGAGAAAAAGAATCGATAAGCATTAAGGAGGTCCATATGACTGTTGGCTCTAAGGTAAAGCAAACATTAGCCACTTTAAAAGGTTCTGAAGCTACTTTAAGATTATATTCATTGCAAGAACGAAATAAAGAAGCTAGGGCTATTTATACTGAGGCATTTGAAGAGATAGGTAAAATTAAAATAGATTTGGAAAAAAGAGTAGGCTCTATAGAGTTTCAGGAGCCTCAATACAAAGGTGACTAAGTGAGGTGAAATGATGAGTAATTGGTTAACAATATTATTCAACACGATAATTTTATATTTTTTAACACTGGTTTTAACAAGATTTATGAAAAAAAGAAACTTATTTAAGGTTACGCCTTTTGAGTTTATTTCTTATGTAATTATTGCTCTTATAGTTGCTTTAATTTCATTGGGTATAATTACGAATATTTATTTTGGACTAACTGCACTAGCTGTTTGGGTACTGATGCCTATTATCTTAGATTATTCCTCCATGAAAAGTAAATGGATTTACAATGTAATAAATGGAAAAGAAAGGGTATTAATTAAAAATGGTAAAATTATGGAAGATAATCTAGCTAAAGAAAGGATGACTGGGCAAGAGTTTCTACAAGAATTACGTTCAAAAAAAGCATTTGATTTAGCCGATGTTGAATTTGCCGTTATGGAAACAACAGGAGATATCAATGTTAGTTTAAAAGCTGATAAAAAGCCTGTTACTTCATATGATTTAGGAATAAAAGTTGCGTCTAAGGCTGAATCACAAACAGTTATTTTAGACGGGAATATGTTAAATGAAGGTCTTACCAATATTGGATTGAGTAAAGGGTGGCTTAAGACTGAGTTAGAAAACAAAGGAGTAGCAATTGAGAATGTTTTTATTGGTCAAGTAGATTCTTCTGGAGATTTATATCTGGATCTTTTTGATGATTTGATTCAAGTCCCAAAATCACAAATTAAAGAAATGCTATATGCCAGTATTCAAAAAAGTCAGGCGGACCTTATGTCCTTTGCTTTAGAAACAGAAACTGAAGAAGCAAAATCTATGTACTTAAAAAATGCTGAAAATCTAGAAAAGGTTATGAAAAAAATAAAACCATATTTATTACGTTAGAGGGTGAAATAATGTCTAATATGAAAAAGAAAAAACTAACGCCAACTCAACTGCAATATGGTGAAGTGGTGAAAAGCATAGAACCTAAAAGACCTATTTTTAAAAATTGTATTAAAGCATTCCTTGTAGGTGGTATCATATGCACCATTGGTCAATGCTTACAGGTGTTCTTTATCACCTACTTTAATTTTAGTGAAAAAACAGCAGTTAGTCCGACTTCAGTAGTTTTAATCTTTGTTTCAGCGTTACTTACTGGACTTGGGATTTACGACCGCATTGGCCAATGGGCTGGAGCTGGATCTGCTGTTCCAATTACAGGTTTTGCTAATTCGATAGCTTCTGCTGCAATTGAGCATAGAAGCGAAGGATATGTACTTGGAGTCGCTGGAAATATGTTTAGGCTTGCTGGAGCAATCATTGTTTATGGAGTTTTTTCTGCTTTTGTGGTTGCTACGATAAAAATCACAATAAAATGGTTGGGAGTGATGTAGATGCTTAAAGGACATCAATCATGGATTTTCAATTCTAAACCTACAATATTAGGTTCTGCGGCAGTTGGTGGTCCTTTTGAAGGTAATGGGGCCTTAGCTGATGACTTTGATATAATTCATGAAGATTTATGGATTGGACAGGATAGTTATGAAAAGGCGGAAAGAGTTCTTCTTGAACATGCTTGTGAAAGAGCGATAAAGAAATCAAGTATAAAAAAAGAAGATATAAATTTTTTTATAAGTGGAGACTTGATGAATCAGATTACTTCCAGTAGTTTTACTGCGCGAACATTAGGGATACCTTTTTTAGGAGTTTTTGGCGCTTGTTCTAGTTCCATGGAAGGGTTAGCCATGGCCGCTCAATTGATAGAAAGTAAGTCAGCTAAATATGTTATAGCATCTGCAAGTAGCCATAATGCGGCTGCAGAAAAACAATATAGATATCCTACAGAGTATGGTGGACAAAAACCACCTACTGCTCAATGGACAGTAACGGGGGCTGGAGCTGCGGTGCTTGGCAAAGAAGGATTTGGACCTAAGATTACTTCGACTACAATAGGAAGAGTAATAGATATGGGAATTTCAGATCCATTTAACATGGGGGCAGCTATGGCACCCGCGGCTGTAGATACAATTGAAGCACACTTTAGAGATTTAAATGTTGATGCCTCCTATTATGACCTTATTGCTACTGGTGATTTAGGCAAGGTAGGGCATAAACTCGCTATTAGTTTATTAAAAAGCCATGGTATAGAAATGCCATCAGATATATTTACAGACTGTGGACTTTTAATATATAAAAAGGACCAACCAGTTTTTTCTGGAGGTAGTGGCTGTGGCTGTTCTGCTACTGTAACTTATGGGCATTTTCTTAACCGTATGCGAAGAGGGGAATTAAAGAGAATATTAATAGTTGCAACTGGTGCTCTAATGTCTCCAATATCCTATCAACAAAAGGAAAGCATACCTTGCATTGCTCATGCAGTTTCTATTGAAATGTAAAAAAGAGGTGTGAGTTTATTTATGGAAAAATTTATTTATGCATTTGTAATAGGCGGTCTAATTTGCGTTATTGGCCAACTTATAATGGATATTTTAAAGATTACGCCTGCACATACTACGTGTACACTAGTTGTAATTGGAGCAATTTTAGGAGGACTAGGTTTATATAATCCTTTAGTAAAACTTGCCGGTGCAGGGGCATTTGTACCTATAAGCAGCTTTGGAAATACTCTAGTAACAGGGGCTCTAATTGATGCTGAAAAAACAGGATTTATAGGGATATTTACTGGCATTTTCAAGACAGGAAGTTCGGGGATTTCTGCTGCGATAGTTTTTGGATTTATTGGCGCTATACTATTTAAACCCAAAGGTTAAATACATATTTGAAGGGAGGTGAAAACTATGACTGTAGGAACTCAAATGCAACAAGCAATTGCAGGAATGCAAAGCGCTTCTGCTACAATGAAGACTTTTTCTCTAGAAACAGAGGATCAACAAGCAAAAAATGATTTTACACAAATCGCAGAGCAACTTGATTCTGCAATGGACATTTTAAAGGGAAGACAGAAATATATTCAAAAACAAGAGCCTCAATATAAATAGTGTTAATTCTTATATTTACAATATAAAAAGAAGTTCTGAACTCAGATTTTGTATTGAAATTAACCGAATGGTGAAAACATAAAAACTTTAAATTAAATATATTTAGTTTTAGATATTTTTATGCATAAAATAGCAGTGACTGTTAATATAATTATAAAGAACATATCTACATCCTTAAGGATATTTGTTCCTCATTTAGTCCTCCACATTATTATAAGAAAAGTTATTATCTATAGAGATAATAACTTTTCGTCTTTTATTAAATAAATTTTACTTTCATACCCTTATGGAAAATTGCCTATTTCGACATGAGTATGGTATTCGCATTTTGTTAATGCAAGATTACATAACAAAAGACTGCATTTAATTTAACTGATGTCAGTTTAATCAAATGCAGTCTTAATTGCATAATACAAGAAATAAATTAAATCAATAGTTTTTTTATGTAAGATTTAATTTTATTTGCTATTGCTCAAATGTTTATAGCCAAGCAATATTAATTTTAAACCGCCGTAATATCTTCAGATTCTGGTTTTGACCTATCATGTACGTTCCAAGTAAGAGATAGAAATACAATAGCAAGTACAGCAGAAATCATAAGAAGCATGAATCCCCCATCCCAGTTGTATTTATCTACAATCATTCCTAGTACAATTTCAGCTGCAACTTGCCCACCAAGATATCCAAAGAGTCCTGTAAATCCAGCAGCAGTTCCAGCGGCTTTTTTAGGAACTAGATCTAAGGCACTTACTCCAATAAGCATAACCGGTCCATATATTAAGGCACCTATTAAAGCTAAGGTAATATTTATTGCTAAAATACTTGAAGATTGCCAATAAACGAACACACCAACCGTAACACCTACCATGCAAGCTACGCCTACTGGTGCACGACGACCATGGAATATTTTATCACTGATCCATCCGATGAGTATAGTGCCAGGAATTGCGGCATATTCAAATAAAGAAAATGCAAGCGCTGATTCTTTAATATTAAAACCCTTTACTTCTTGTAAGTATAATGGAGCCCAATTAATGACACCATATCGTACTAAATATACAAACACATTTGCAAGAGCAATAAACCATATATATTTATTATTGAGTACATATTTAAATAGTATTTCTTTTCCAGTCATTTCTTTTTCTCTATTTTCTACTTTTACAGCAGGGTAATCATTTTTATATTCTTCTATAGGAGGAAGTCCTACAGATTGAGGTGTATCTTTTGCAAAAACCATATACAAAGTTCCAATTACGATTGCAATAATACCTGGCAAATAGAAAATTCCTTTCCAGCCTCCGAACATATGAACACCAATAAGAGCAATGGTAGCTATAAATCCACCACCAACATTATGTGCGGTATTCCAAATAGACATTTTAACTCCACGTTCTTTATCAGAAAACCAGTGGGTCATGATTCTTCCACATGGTGGCCAACCCATACCTTGAACCCAACCATTCACAAGCATCAACATAAACATTATTGTAAGACTTGAGGTAATTGGGAAAAATAAATTTGTAATACCAGACAAAATTAAACCAATACCTAAAAAATACCTCGCATTGGATCGATCTGATACGTTACCCATAACAAATTTACTGACACCATAAGCCATTCCTAGCGCAGATGCAACAAAACCAAGTTGTGTTTTTGTAAAGCCCTCTTGAATGAGATACATCTTAGCTAATGAAAAGTTACTTCTAACAAAGTAATAACCCATATAACCAATATATATACTTATAAATACTTGTAAACGATATTTTTTGTAAGCTGGGTCAATTTTTTCTTTTGGTAATCTCTCGATAGGTGCAGCAGGTTTTAAAAAATTAAATAAATTCCACACGTTTTCATCATCCTTTCGTTTTTAATTTTATTAATAATCGGTTACTTGAATTTTATAGAAACACGGTATTACATTTATTAATACCGTGAATTTCCTCCATCTAACTGCCTTGAGTTAATACCACTATGCAGCTCCAATATCCTTAGTTGCTATAATATTTACGCCTGTGTCAAGTACGTTTTCTAGAACCACATCACCTATAGAAATAGGAGCTTTTACTATAACATTTTTTAATGCTCTTACGCAGTCATAAATCAGATCCTTTGGAATATCTCTCTCAGTTTTAACAGGAAGTATCTCATTTTCCCCACCTGAAACTAAAACAGAGGATGTAACGACTCTTGTTGGATTAGTGCATTCTTTCTTGCCGTAGGTTTCTCCAATCTTACAGGTATTTCCTTTAACGCTAATAACTTCTTTGCCCTCAAGCGCTACCACAAGAGCACAACCTATTGGACAGCCTATGCATGTTAATTCCCTTGTACTCATAGTTAACTACTCCTTTTCTACCTTTATGGTAATCTTTTTACAGTTACTATATTTATCAAAAACTGCTTTAGTTAATTTAACGCTTTCCATTTCGCCTGGTGTAAGAATCTTTTTCTTTAAATGCATTTCGCGCACATCATCAAAATAAACAGATATATAAGCAGATTTATGTACCTCACCAACCCTAAATCTAACATCTATTATGTTATCGATATTTTCAGGATTGATAGTACTTGGTACTGTATACCTAACTCCGTCTGTCGCGAAGATCTCAATACTCTTTCCGGCATGGTAAATTCCTTTTATGTAATCAGAAGCATTTCTACCAGCAGTGTAGCTTTCAGTGGTTACATTATCTACTAAATCATGAACGTGAAGCACATTGCCACAGGTAAATATTCCAGAAATGCTCGTCTGCATGCTTTCATCTACCTCAGGACCCCCAGTAACTCTGGAAAGTTTAACATTAGCTTTTCTAGAAAGTTCATTTTCGGGTAGAAGGCCAACAGATAAAAGTAATGTATCACAAGCAATGTATTCCTCAGTTCCCTTAATTGGTTTTCTATGGTCATCAACTTGAGCTATAGTAACTCCGCAAAGTCTATCATGCCCATGTATATTTGTTATAGTGTGGCTTAATTTTAAAGGAATATTAAAATCGTCTAAGCATTGTACAATATTTCTCTTAAGTCCACTTGAATGAGGCATTAGTTCTACACAAGCCTTTACATTTGCACCTTCGAGAGTCATTCGTCTTGCCATTATAAGTCCGATATCTCCAGAACCAAGTATTACTACTTCTTTTCCTGGCATTAGACCCTCAACATTAACATATTTTTGAGCTGTTCCAGCTGTATAAATACCTGCGCATCTTGCACCTGGTATGTTTAAAGCTCCTCTTGGTCTTTCTCTGCATCCCATTGCAAGTATAACTGCTTTTGCCTGGAGCTCCAATATACCATCTTCTGTATTTACAGCAGTAACTTGTTTACTATCATTTACATCTAGAACCATGGTATTTAGTTTATACTCGATATTAAGTGCAATAACCTTGTCAATAAACCGTTGTGAATACTCAGGACCAGTAAGTTCTTCTTTAAAGGTGTGAAGACCAAAACCATTATGAATACATTGATTGAGAATACCACCTAATTGATTATCTCTTTCTATAATTAAAATGCTGTTTATCCCTTGATCCTTTGCAGAAACTGCAGCTGCAAGGCCTGCTGGACCTCCACCAATTATGATTAAATCATATTCTTGCATATATATTCCTCCAATTTATAAAGATTGTTTATTTTTGCCAGTGAGCAGTATAGAATTTTCGCCTGATTTTGTGATGGCGCATCGTGGTATATTAAGTTCTCTTGAAAGAATATCTACAACTTTTGTTGCACAAAAGCCCGATTGGCATCTCCCCATTCCAGCTCTTGTCCTTCTTTTAACTCCATCAAGTGTTTTTGCTCCAAGAGGTCTTCTTATAGAGTCTATAATTTCACCTTCTGTTACAGTTTCACACCTACAAACAATTGTTCCATATTCAGGTATTTCCTTGATTATTTTTTTTCGCTCATCGTTTGACATTTCTCTAAATTTTCTTGTACCTTTTCGTATAGGGTTGAATTTTACATTTTCCTGCGGTGCTAATTTTTCTGTTACTATATCAGCTACCATTGCAGCAATACTTGGAGCACTAGTTAAACCTGGAGAATCAATTGCTGCTACATTAATAAAGTTCTTAGCGTCTTCTGCTTCCCCAATTATAAAATCATTTCCCTCGCATTTTGATCTATTCCCTGCAAAAGAAGTTATAACCATATTCATAGGAAGTGGCATTTGGATACTTAATTGAGCATTTAAAACGATATCATCGATGCCTTCGCGAGTTGTACTAAGATCAGCTTTGTTATCTTGATCTACAGCATTAGGTCCAATTAGAAGGTTACCATCAACAGTAGGGGTAACTAAAACTCCTTTTCCAAGTTTAGTTGGAAGTTGAAAAATAGTTTTTGTAACTAAATCTCCGCAAGCTTTATCAAATAAGACATATTCTCCTAGCTTGGGAAGTATTTTAAATTTATTATTGCTTACCATATTATTAATTTCATCCGAAAATAAACCGGCTGCATTTATTACTACTTTTGTTTCAATGTCGCCTTTATTAGTTTTTATAACGTAACAACTTTGTTTTTTTTCTATATTAAGGACCTCAGTTCCAAATTCAAATTCCACGCCATTGGTGTATGCGTTTTCAGCCATAGCAATAGTCATTTCATATGGGCAAACAATTCCTCCTGTTGGAGCATATAAGGCACCGACACAGCTCAATGTTACATTAGGTTCCATTTCTCTAACTTGATCTCCATCAAGAATAGCTAAATTAGGTACTCCATTTTTTTCGCCTTGTTCTAGTAATTCTTTAAGATCATTCATGTGTTTCTCGTCGAAGCACAGAACCAATGATCCATTCCTCTTAAATGGGAAATCTAATTCCTTTGCAAGCTTTGTATACATTTCATTACCTTTTGCGTTTAATTTCCCCTTAATAGTACTTGGATTAGCATCATACCCTGCATGTACTATTGCACTATTTGCTTTTGTTGTACCAGAAGCAACATCACTAGATTTTTCAATAACACATGTTTTTAAATTATATTTAGATAGTTCTCTTGATACTGAGCATCCAACAATACCAGCGCCAATAATAGTTACGTCAAACATTATCTTACCTCCTAAATGCGAATAAAAAGAGAACCTTAATTAATAGGTATGAAATACCCATACATTAAGGCTCTCTTTTCTCCGCCCTTAATTATTTAATGTTATATTACCATAATAACCAAATTAATGCAAAGCAAAATAATGGATGATGTAGCGAATTCAGTTGTTCTTCCCTCATAAATATTCGTCGAGTAACTTGTTTTTACATTTATGTAAAATACGCTGTTAATTTAAAGTTAGTGATAAAATATGAAAATGCTAGAAAAATTTTCTGTTTTTTTCTTGAATTCTTCGTTTAGTTTAGTTATAATCAATTTGGTAGCTAACAGAAAACGTTATCACATCTACAAGATTTGAAAACGTATAACTAGATTATACAAGGGGGATATAACATGAAGAACGAAAAAAAACTAATTGCTCTAGCATGTACACTTACCATAACAGCAGGATTATTCGCAGGATGTAGACAGAAGTCTAAACAGTCTCCTCCAGTAGCAAGTAATACCACAACTGTTTCAACAAAAAATAAAAGCAATAAAATAGTGATTGGACATAGGGGTGCTTCTGGATATTTACCTGAACATACTTTAGAGTCCTATGCTTTAGCTTATGGACTAGGGGCAGATTACATAGAGAGTGATGTTTGTTTATCTAAAGATGGTGTTCCAGTAATAATGCATGATAATATGTTAGATACGACAACAGATGTAGCAAAGCGTTACCCAAATAGAAAACGAAGCGATGGACATTACTATGTAATTGATTTCACGCTAGGAGAAATTAAAACACTTAACGTGCACGAACGTACAAAAGAAGGGTCTAAGGATCCTGTTTTCCCTGATAGATTTCCTTTAAATAGTGCTCATTTTGAAGTTCCAACATTAGAAGAAATGATACAACTTGTACAAGGGCTGAATAAAAGTACAGGTCAAGAAAAAGGAATTTACCCTGAATTAAAAGAGCCTAAATTTCATACAGATAATGGACAAGATATTGGATCTGTGGTATTAAAAGTTCTTAGAAAATATGGATATGATACGCCTGAATCAAAAATTTATTTACAATGTTTTGATCCAACTTACTTAAGAAAAGTTAGGACAGAAATGGGCGCAAAAATGAAAATGGTCCAGCTAATTGGTGAAGAAGCAGATTGTCCAGGGGCAAATTATAAAAAAATGATGTCGGATGAAGGACTAGCAAAAGTAGCTGAATATGCAAATGGTATTGGACCTTGGTACCAACAAATAATAGATGAAAATGGGAAGAACGATAAAGAACCAGTTATTAATCCTAATTTAGTAAAAGATGCACATAAACATAATCTTGTTGTTCATCCATATACATTTAGAAAAGATGAAATCCCTAAATATGTAACTAGTGTAGAAGAGTTAATGCAAAAATTCTACTTTGAAGCTGATGTAGATGGTTTATTTACTGATTTTCCTGATTTTGGAATAAAAATATTAGAAAAAGGACCTAAAAAATAATTTTATATTAAAATGAGAGCACATAAGGATTGATTACCTTAAGTGCTCTTTTTTATTAATAACTAACGTCCTGGAAGTTAGATCGTTGGTAAAAAATAATTTTAGAAAATATGTGATATTAGTCACATATTTTCTTTTTCTGTAATGATATAATGTGGGTATCTTTTATAGAAGGAAGTGGTATGTCTTGTTTAGTGAAGAAATTAACAAAGTTTCAATATCGGCGGTAAAAAAATCTGAACTTTTAAAGAAAAGTAAAATGAGGTACCTCACTGCAGCGGCCCTAGCTGGTGCTTATGTGGGATTTGGAATTTTATTGATATTTACTATTGGAGGATCATTTGCAGCGGCTGAGTCACCGGCAACGAAAACTATTATGGGAGCTTCCTTTGGGATTGCCTTAAGTCTTGTAATAATGGCGGGCTCCGAACTTTTTACAGGAAATAACATGATTATGACCATAGGGTCTCTAGAAAAGAAAGTTCCTTTACTTGATTCAATAAATATTTGGATATACAGTTTTATAGGAAACTTTATAGGGTCAGCAGTGCTAGCAGCAATATTTGTAGGTTCTGGGCTTGCAAAGGGTAGCACAGCAACTTTTATTTTAAAAACATCACAAGGGAAAATGGCAACGCCAAGCATAGAATTATTTTTAAAAGGGTTACTTTGTAATATGTTAGTCTGTTTAGCCGTATGGTGTGCTATTAAATTAAAGGAAGAAACGGCTAAACTTATAATGATTTTTTGGTGCCTATTTGCATTTATAACTATAGGGTTCGAACATAGTGTTGCGAATATGACTTTGCTTACAACGGCACTAATGATTCCTCACACCGCAGCGATTTCTATAGGAGGATTAGCGCACAACTTAATTTGGGTTACCCTAGGAAACTTTGTAGGTGGAGCTGTATTTATTGGAGCAGCATATTGGTACGTAGCAAAAGAGAAATAAAACAATAAAAATATATATTATTAAAGCTAGGATTAATAAAGGTAAGTAATGTATAATTTCTTTTTTTGTTTTATTTTAAAATTTATTGCTATATAATAAGAATATTAGTATTTTTATTATAATGAGATTATAAAATGAAATCATAAGGAGAAGTTAATATGACACAAATATCGCTTAGGCAATTAAAAGACCTTCCTTTATTTAAATGTGTTGAGGATAAAACTTTGGATTTAATAAGAGAGAGTGTTGTAGTAAAAAAATTGAAAAAATCACAAATGTTATTTGCTGAAAGAGAAATCACAAATAATATATATATAGTGCTAGAGGGAAAGGTAACTATGTACAGAGTATCGGAAAAGGGTCAAAAGAGGGTTATCTATATCCTAAACAAAGGTGAGATTATAAACGAGGTCAATTTTGACAATTTTACGACATCTATTAATTGTGAAGGGTTTGAAGATAGTGAAATTATAAGTATATCAAAAGTAGACTTATTAAATATTATGAAACAGGATTTTAAGCTTACAGAGATTATATTAAACTCTATGAGTAAAAAAATAAGAAGAGTGTATAGACAAATTAAGAACACAGTTCCTACTAAAATGGACAAAAGGGTAGCCGCAAAGCTTTGGAAGCTATCTAAAGATTATGGTGTAGAAACAGAAGATGGCGTTTTAATAGATATTAAAATAAACATAACTTATTTAGCAGATATGTTAGGTAGCTCTCGCGAAACTATTTCAAGGGCAGTAAAAGAGCTTGAAAACATGGATATGGTTAGAATAAAATATAGAAAATTCATAGTTAATAGAGAAAAGTTAAGCAAATACTTTAAAGGTGTGTGATGAAAATCACATACTTTTTTTATGATTTAAAATACAATATGCATAGTTAGTTATAAATTTAATTTTTATAGGAACTAACTAATGAAGTTAATTAATTAACAATATTTAGCGAATAGGTAAAATTTATTATAATGGAAGGTGTGCATTTATGGGCTTTAAGTTGAAAATAGAGAAGTTTGATGAGTATCTTGAAACATTGCGACATGAATATAAGGTGTATGCACCAGTAGTGCTCAAGGGAAAAGGAACTTTTGCGGATACAGATACTGTTAGGTATAGGGAAATAAAGAGTATAAGGGAAGTAGAGTTTGATTTAAAATCTAGTTTTTCTCCTAAAGAAATAACATTGCCAATTACTCAAACATTATTTTACTTTACTGAAAATGATTGCGTAGAGCCAAAATGCGATGAGAAGAAAATATTAATATTCTTAAGAAGTTGTGATATTCATGCTATAAAGAGATTAGATGAAATTTACCTTAAAAATGGAAATGAAGATTATTATTATAAGGTTTTAAGAGATAAAATTAAATTTGTACTTATGGGTTGTAGTGAAAGTTTTGAAAATTGTTTTTGCGCAAGTATGGGATCGAATATGATAGAAGATTATGATATGTACACTAAAATTCAAGATGATGAGGTCTTTGTGAATTGTAAATCCGAGGAACTGATGAAGTACTTTAACATAGATAAACCTAGTAACGTCGTGGTAGAGCCTGAATTTGTTTTGACTAATGAAGTAAAGGTTAATATACCTGAAAACTTAGATCAAAGAATTTTTAAATCAAAGATGTGGGATGAATATTCTTCAAGATGCATTGCTTGTGGCAGGTGTAATTTTGTCTGCGGTACTTGTTCTTGTTTTACTACGCAGGACATTTTCTATAAAGAAAATAAAAACGTGGGAGAAAGAAGGCGTGTTTGGGCATCTTGTCATGTAGACGGATACAGTGATATGGCAGGCGGACATGGATTTAGACAGGATAAAAAAGACAGAATGAGATTCAAAATTATGCACAAGGTATATGATTTTAAAAAGAGAGCCGGATATCATATGTGTATAGGTTGTGGTAGATGTGATGATATATGCCCTGAATATATATCTTTTTCAAATTGTGTAAACAAATTAAATAAAGCAATGGATGAGGTGGAATAAATGAAAAATATATACATGCCTTTTAAATCTAAGATACTTAATATAAGTAAGCATACAGAAACGGATTATACATTTAGAATGGAGTTCGAAGGTGTTGTAAAGCCGGGTCAATTTTTTGAAGTATCCATACCAAAATTTGGAGAATCACCTATATCCGTTAGTGAGATAGGTGAGGGTTATGTAGATTTTACAATTAGACGTGTCGGCACTGTTACGGATGTAATTCATAGCTTTTTTGTAGGAGGAACCTTGTTTTTAAGAGGGCCTTATGGTAATGGATTTGATGTTAACCTTTATAAAAATAAAGAAGTTATTGTAGCTGCTGGGGGAACTGGACTGGCACCAGTAAAAGGGATAGTAGATTATTTTGCTAAAAATCCAAAGGAATGTACGGGCTTTAATTTAATGGCAGGTTTTAAGTCGCCTAGTGACATCTTATTTAAAGAAAATTTCAAAGTTTGGGAAAAGAGTATCAGTGTAACGTTAACTGTAGACAGTGCTGATGACGGCTACACTGGAACTGTAGGACTCATAACAAAATATATTGCAGATATTCAAGTTCTGAATATGGATGAAGTACAGGTTATTGTAGTAGGACCACCAATGATGCTTAAGTTTACAGTAGCTGGATTTATAAAAAAAGGAGTAAAAGAAAAAAATATATGGGTATCTTATGAGCGAAAAATGTGTTGTGGAGTTGGGAAATGTGGGCACTGCAAAATTGATGATACATATATATGTTTAGATGGGCCTGTTTTTAACTATTTAGATGCAGTTCATCTAGTAGATTAAGGGGGAGAATTTAATGGATATAAATACCAAGTTGATGAAGAAAAATGCATACAGAATAACTAAAAAAAGAGGTAAAACAGCTATAAGAATAAGGGTGCCTGGTGGCCATATAGAAGCCAAACATTTAGAAGTTTTGCAAAGGGTAGCAGAAACTTACGGAGATGGAAATATTCATATAACTATAAGACAGGGTTTTGAAATACCTAATATTGATATAGATAAAATACCAGAAGTTAATAAGATGATTCAATCAGTTATAGAAGGCCTTGATATAAATCAGATTTCAGAAAATACAGGATACTTGTCTGCAGGTACTAGAAATGTGTCAGCCTGTATAGGGGCAAATGTCTGTCCTTTTGCAAATTACAATACTACAGATTTTGCAAAAAAGATTGAAAAGGAAATATTTCCCAATGACTATCATGTGAAAGTAGCTTTAACAGGTTGTCCTAATGATTGTATAAAGGCTAGAATACAAGATTTTGGGATCATAGGAATGACAGAGCCCCAATATGAATCTTATAGATGCATCAGTTGTAAATCTTGCGTAACTAACTGTAAAAAAAGAGTTACTGGTGCACTTAAAATGGAGAACTTTAAAGTAGTACGCAACCAAGACAAGTGTATTGGATGTGGAGAATGCATAGGTAAATGCCCGACTAGTTGCTGGAGCAGAAGTTATGAGAAATATTATAAACTTGTGATAATGGGTAGGACTGGCAAGAAAAATCCTAGGCTGGCTCAAGATTTTATAACTTGGGTGGACGAGGAAAATATAATCAAAATAATAAAAAACACATATTCATATATCGATAAGTATATTGATGGAAATGCTCCAGGAGGAAAAGAACACATTGGGTATATTGTTGATAGAACAGGATATCCAGTGTTTAAGGAATGGGTTTTAAAAGACGTAACTTTAGGGGAGAAAGCAGAGGTTAAGGAATATATTAACTGGTAATAATAAAAAGTATGTAGTAATTGTTCGGTGAGTGACATAACAGGTGAGTAACCATTAACATTAGAAAGCACCTTGTGAAATCAAGATTATTTATAAGAGTTGGCATCAGCTTAGGCTGGTGCTATTTTTTTTAGGTGGAAATCTTATTTTAAAGAGATTTATATAAATTAGAATTAAAATGTTTACATACAAGTAACAAGTGAAAACTTGTTGAAATTACCCAATTAAGCAGTATAATAAATTACATAAACAGATAAAAAATACATCCAAGGGGAGGGTACGATGGGAAATTTAGAAAGTATAATATCAATTAAAGATTTACAAATGAGCTATGGGAGTAAAAAGGTGCTTAACGGAATAAATTTAGAAATTCCTAGAGGTCAAATAATCGGATATATAGGGACTAATGGCGCTGGTAAAAGTACAACTATAAAGATAATGCTTGGGATATTAGAAGGATACTCGGGAAAAGTAGAAATATTAGGACAAGATATAAGTAATGGAAGCATAGAGTATAAAAAGAAAATAGGGTATGTACCAGAGCTTGCAGATATATATGAAAACTTAACTGCTTATGAGTATATAAGCTTTTTAGGCGGAATATATGGATTAGAAGAAAAAAAGCTTATCGAGAGAGTAACGAAGCTAATGGGCTTATTTGGAATTGAGGATGCTATAGATTCTAGAATATCCTCATATTCAAAAGGTATGAAGCAAAAGTTAATTATAATCTGTAGTTTAATTCATAATCCCGATATTTTATTTTTTGATGAGCCTTTAGGGGGACTAGATGCTAATAGTGTAATGGTGTTTAAAGAGGTTATGAAGAGTCTTGCAAAGAGCGGAAAAACCATATTTTACTCTTCACATATAATGGATGTTGTAGAGAAGGTAAGTGATAGAATATTACTTTTAAATGAGGGACAGATAGTTGCTGATGGAAGTTTTGAAGAGCTTAAGAATAATAAGAAGGAAGGAACACTTGAAGAAATATTCAATCAGCTAACAGGATTTAATGAGCATGCAGAGGTTGCTAAAGAATTTGTTTCTTTGGTTTGCGAGGTGTAATTATGAAGAATTTCACAGTACTCGCGATATTGGATAAATTTCAATCTTTATATGAAAAATTAGGCGTTAACTATAAGACTATGAGAATGATTCTTCAGATAAAATTAACCACAGATGGTCGTAGAGTAAGTACTGTTATGGGGAATAATAAAAAGAGAGATGAAAGTAAGGACAAGAATAATTATCTATCATTATTGATGTTCAATTCAGTTATGAGCATTTTTATTGGATTAATAATAATGACGGGTGGTATGTCATCTATGCAATCTGCGAATGTTGTAATAGGTATAAATCTATTTATGATGATTTCACTTATGATATCTGATTTTTCAGCAGTATTACTAGATGTAAAAGAGAAAAATATATTACTACCTAAGCCAATCGATAGTAAAACATTTAATGCAGCAAAGACTACTCATATATGTATATATTTAATAGGTTTATCACTATCATTAAATTTGATTCCACTAGTTATTGGCAGCGTAAAATATGGAGCTTTATTTTCTGTGATATTTTTTATAGACAATATACTTGTAGTGTTCTTAGTTATAGCTTTAACATCTTTACTATATACTTTAGTTTTGAATTTTTTTGATGGAGAAAAATTAAAGGATATAATAAACTATTTTCAAATATTATTAGCGTTTGTATTTGCTTTTGGATACCAACTAGTTGCAAGAGTCTTTGATGCTACCAATATGAACAGTGAATATATGCCCAAATTGTGGCATGCATTACTTCCATCTATGTGGCTTGCATCTCCATTTGGTATACTAATAGATGGGAATAAACAACCTTTTCTAATATTTTTATTTGCACTCGCAATAGCAGGACCGATTATGTTAATGACGCTTTATATTAAAAGCGTAGTGCCTTATTTTGAAAAGAACCTTCAAAAATTAAATGATAGAGGGGGAGCCGTAAGCCGCAAAAGTGAAACTAGAAAAGAATTTATAGCAGGACTTGTTTGCAAGGACAAGATTGAAAAGGGTATGTTTAAATTTACTCAAAATATGATAGCTACAGAGAGAAACTTGAAGCTTAAGGTGTATCCAACGCTTGCAATGGCAGTATTTATGCCAGTGCTATTTATGTTTATGGGTAACGGACAAGATAAATCATTCATGGCTAATATTAAAACAGGATATGGTGGGAAAATTCATTTGTTAATGTATATAACTATATTCTTGCTTTGCTTTTGTACAGCGTTTATAAATAATAGTGATAATTATAAGGGGGCATTTATATACAAGGTATTGCCAATAGAAAATCCAGGAGTAATATTAAAAGGGGCAGTAAAAGGAACTATATTCAAACTAATACTACCACTCTATATATTAGAATCTATAGTGTTCACAATTTTTAAAGGACCGTCAATAATTTTAGACTTAATAGTAATGTTTCTAGTTCTTTTAATATTATTATTGGTGTATTTTAAAGCATCAAATAAGGCAATGCCCTTTAGTGTAAAGTTTGCTACATCGGATAGTGGTAAGCTTATAAAGCCATCAGTAATTACAATTATGCTGCTTTTAGTATTTGCTGGAATCCATGTAGCTATTAGAAATAATATGATATATATTGGTGTTTATGCGGTCGCGCTTTTGATATTTAATGTAATTCTTTGGAAAACTAGTTTTAATGTCAACTGGAAGGATATAGAAATGTAAGGGAAAAGATTTTTACCCACATACAAAAAACACTTGCATAACATATTCAACAACTCTTCACATTGAATATGTTATGCAGTTTTTTTTCAACAAGACTAATTATAGCATCAATAGAAAGTCTACATACCTTGGATATCCTCTTTCTGAATATCAATTATTTCTGCATCAGTATTAGATTCTATAAAAGTTATAATATGCTCCATTGTAGAATCTAGCTGAGATGAAGTTCCACATATTCCTACGATACCGATAACTATTGTTTGATGAATATCCTGCTCAGCTACTTCTGCTACTGATATATTAAACTTGTTTTTTAGTTTTTGAACTATGCTTTTTACAACCATTCTTTTTTCTTTTAATGAATGCGACCATGATGCCCTTAGGGTAACTGTCATAAATAAAATTTTCATTTATTCTTCACCGCCAATTTTACTATAAATATAGTATGTGTAAAAAAACTATTTATACTTATTGCTGAAACATATTTACTTATAACTGATTTTTATATATGACTCATACTTAATAACCTATTAAAATAGAGTTCATTAGTTTCCTGTTATACTTTATAACAAAATGGTTAAACTATATAGTGTAATATATAGTTTAATTTCAGTATTGGAAGGGAGATACTAATGAATAAAAATAAGTTAGGAAAAGCAAAAAAATCAATTAATCAATTAGATGCTAATAAAGGAATTAGTGGCGTTTCAAATACTGAGATGTCTATTATGTATAACATATCTAATATGACTAGTGACATTACTGATGTTACTTTAGAAGAAAAAATAAAATCAAGTGATAGTTCTACACAATCAAGGCATTAGCGTTTATCAAATGACTCTCCAGTAGATAAAATTCAGGGTTATTTTCTATCACATCAAAATAGAAGGAGGTTTAAGAATGAATAGCTTTCAGCAAAAAATTGGAGATGTAATGGAATCAATAGAGGAATCAAATTCTTTTAAATGTGAAACAAGAAGGGATTTTAAAAAAGTAGCAAAAGCTTTAGTTGAAACAGGTGGAACTATACCAGACTTTAAAAAGTATGATTTAGCTTCAAAACATTGGAAGAGTGCTGAAAAATTTATTTAAACACGTTTTTCTAAAAGGGATAGAGCATAATAAATTAGACATTTTAATGTTATTTCTGTAGTATTCAAAAAAATAAAAAATAGAGTCGCGGATAAAAATTTATCTGTTGGCTCTATTTTTTAGTAATACTTTTGCTTATTTAGAAAGAAGTTGACTCTATAGTAACAATACAGTTTATAATAAGAAAGTGTGAAAATAATGAAAAAAGGTGGATATATATGACAAAGAGATTTTTGAAATATGCTATTCCATCAGCACTTGCTATGTTTATTTCATCTTTATATACAGTTGTTGATGGAATGTTCGTAGGACAAGGTGTTGGTGATTCAGCATTAGCAGCAGTTAACATAGTGCTACCATTTACAGTTATGTTATTTGGATTAGCTTCTATGTTTGCAATAGGTGGAGGAGCTCTAGTCTCTAAAAATTTTGGAGCAAGTAATACTGAAAAGGCAGTAAATATATTTAGACAAGTATTTAAATTTCTGCTAATAATTAGTGTTGTAATAAGTGTAATTGGTGTTATATTTACAGAACCAATAGTAAAGTTATTAGGAGCAACAGAGAGGCTACAGGGTTTATCAGTAGAATATTTAAGGTTTTATGCACTGTTTTGTATTCCTAATTTAACGGGAATAGTTCTTAGTAGTTTTGTTAGGAACGATGGAAGACCAAAACTTGCAATGGTTTCTACAATAAGTGGTGCAATAACTAATGTAATATTAGATTATATATTTATATTTCAACTTGGTTTTGGAATAAAAGGAGCAGCTATAGCTACAGGCCTTGGTCAAATAGTTACGGTATGTATGCTATTACCTCACTTCTTAAAAGGAGAAGGTCAATTAACTTTTGGGAATGTAAAGATTAGTAAGGAACTTATTAAAGAGTTTTCACTTATAGGATTCCCATCATTCTTTGCACAAGCAAGTTATTCAATAATTGTGTTATTGCATAATATAGCTTTAGCAAAATATGTAGGTGAGGTAGGAATTTCTGCATATAGTATAATAAATTATTTAACTACAAATATATATATGGTTCTTTATGGAATAACACTTGGAGTACAACCACTTTTAAGTTACAGCTATGGAAGAAAAGATGTTGAGAAATTGATAGGATTCTTTAAAATAACATGCGTAGCATCAATTTTAATAAGTGCTTTTTTTGTTATAACAAGTTTTATCTTTGGACAGAAGGTTATAGGAATATTCACAACAGATCCATACATAGCGCAGTTAGCATATAAGGCCCTTCGAATAGCAAGTTTTAGCTATTTTGTAGTAGGAATAAATTTAAATACCCTTGTGTATTATCAAGCTATAGAAAAACCAAAGTATGCAAATATAAGTTGTGTATGTAGATCAGTTATTTTCTTGCCAATATGCTTAACTTTATTTGGAAGTATGTTTGGGATAAATGGAATATGGGTAAGTGCGATGGTATCCGAAAGTTTAACATTTATAACTATAAAACTAATTGCAAACATAAAAACTTCTACACAAGCGGTTTTAACCGATTTAAATGTGGAACTTAAAGGAAAATAATAGTTTGAAGATGCATTAAAAATAAAAAATAGCATCATTATTTGGAAATATTAAATACAAATGAGGTGAGAATATGGGGACAAACTTTTCAATAGGAGAAATGTCAAAGTTACAAAATATATCAGTTCAGACATTACGATATTATGATAAAATTGGATTACTAAAACCTTCATATATAGACGAGAAGAGCAGATACAGATATTATTCTGCAAAACACTTTGTAATACTTAATTCAATAAAACAATGTAAGGCTATGGGCTTATCTTTAGATGAAATAAAGGAATTAATAGAAAATTATACTTCATTTGATTCCATACTTAATATAATAAGTAAGCAAAAGGAAATGATAGATACCAAAATAAAAGATTTAAACGCAGTAAAAAATAATATTAGTTTTCTTGAGAAGCGTATAAAAAATTCTTTAAAAGAAGGGATTAATGATGTTTTTATTAAATATAACAAGGAAAGAAAATTCAAAAAATATAATAATACAAAGAGATATACAGAAGAATTTGAAATAAATCTAAGTGAAATATTAGTATCGATGGAGCAGAAGTATAGTAGTTCAATTAAAGAACTTGCTTTTGCTGTATCATATGAAGATATAAAAAAATATAATGAACTAATATATAATAATATGCTAATTAATGGTTTCGAGTGTGTTACAAATGATGATAATTTAATAACTTTGCCAAAGGGGGAATATATAACATTAAATTTTGATGATGATTATAATGATACTAGCAAGTATTATAAAAGTCTTATTGAGTATATAGATAGAAATAATATTGAGGTAAGCGGAGATTTTTATGAAATATACATAATGACTAGAGTTGGGAATGATGGCGAGGAAAGATCTTTAGGACAAATTCAAATATTAAAGAAAAAGTAAAGGGTATAATAAAAAAGCTGCATTCAATGCAGCTTTTTTATTTATATATATCGGAAAATTCAATTTGAATTTTTTCACTGTTTGTTTGATTCATTAAACCTATTTTTGAATTCGGATTATCGTTACCGTCAACTATATTAACAGGCAAGCTTATTGTAAATTCTGTACCTTCTTGATACTTACTTTGTACATTAATTATACCACCATGCATTTCAACTAAAGATTTAACTAGAGCAAGTCCTATACCACTACCTTCATGTGCTCTACTTAGTATAGGGTCCACTTGCTTAAACCTTTCAAAAATTTGTGATAACTTATCTTCTGGAATTCCTATGCCATTATCCTTTACAGAAAGTATAATGTGACTATCTTTATCGTAAACGCAAACTTCGATTTTATCTCCAGGCCTAGTAAATTTAGTTGCATTAGAAATTAAATTAAGTAAAATTCTCTCCATCTTTTCTTCATCGAAAGCCATAATTTTTTCTTCTATATCCGTATCAAAAATAATTATTCTTGACATGCCTTGCACATACGGAATAGTTGACAGGGTTATTTCCTCAACAACTTGTATTATATTTTGATTCTTTAAATTTAACTCCATAAATTTAGAATCGATTTTACTAATATCAATTATATTATTTACGAGTCGTAACAGTCTATAACAATTTTGTTTTATATAATTTGTATATTCGTTTAACTTGTCCATGTTATTTGAAGTTATATCTTTGCTTATATATACAGAAAATAATTGTGCTGTAGAAAAAATTATATTTAACGGTGTCTTTAATTCATGAGACATATTGGCAATAAATTCAGTTTTTAATTTATCATATTGTACTAATTCTTCTATCAAATGTTTATTTTCAGTTATCATATTATTAAAACTATCGGATAATACCCCTATTTCATCTTTGTTTTTTATGTCCGAATGTACTGTTAAATCGCCTGAGCCCGCAATCTCCATATATGACTTTAATTTATTAATGGGTTTAACCAAATTGTTAGCCATAAACACAGCTATAATCCCACCTAATAAAATCATTAATAACCCACTTAATAATGTGGTATTCAAAATTGATTTACTTGACGATGCTAAGTCATCATAGTTAGCTGTGGTAACAATATACCAATCCCAAGGTTCGAAATACATAGAGTAAGCTAATTTATGCACACCTTTATATGTGTATTCAATTAATCCATCTCTTTTTGAAATTATTTTTTTACTTGATTCATAGTTGCTTAGATTCTTTCCCTTATCAGTAGGATGGACAATCGCTTTTCCATTAGAATCCATTATGTATACATAACCTGTTTTTCCAATTTTAAAGTTATTTAATGTTTTTTCTAAATAATCATTAAGTAACGTATTCCCTACAGCTATCGCTCCTACAACCTTTTTATCTTTATTAAGTAATGGTTTGATTCTTGACAAATAACTTTCATTTTCAGATAAATTTACGCCCCAATACTCTTGATTATTAATTATTGTATTGTAAATATCTGAGCCAGCAGGGTAGTATGTTCCTTCAAGTCTTTGGTTGCCTTTAATACGGGTTGTAGATACCCTTATTAATTTATTATTACTTAATAAAAATATAGAAGCTGTGCTACCTATAGATTTATGTATATCATCAACAATATTAGTGTCTAATGATAGCTTATGTGTTCCAGCATATAAAACTGGTAAATAATAATCCCCTACTTTTATACTTTGGGTATTATCTACGTTTATATTACCAAAACTACATAATAATTTCTCAGCAGAATCTAAATTACTATAAGACTTTTCTATAATGGAATCATTTCTTACACTTATTGTAGTATTAATTAATTCTGTTACAGTTTGACTTTTTTCTTTAACTTCTTTAAATACTGCATCCTTTGATATTTTACCAATTAAAATACCTAAAAAACTTGATGTAAGTATAATTAATATTAGGTAACTAATAATTATTTTAATTTTAATACTCATACATTAAATCACTTCTCCTTAGATGATAAAAGAACATATTCAAATAATGATACACTTGACTAATGTAAATTTTCAAGTTTTTACTTTTAATTTATTAGATTCTACAATCTATCATGCTGTAAGGTTTACAGTAACTAATACTAGGTGTAAAAAAATGTTGTTACTTCACAATTTATAACAATTATGGACTAATTTTAGCATTTAAAGGCTTGTTTGTAAATAAAAAAATATGCGCAGTTATGGTAATGGCCTAGGGGAATTGCAACAGCAAAAAAATGTATTGATTGCATCGCAGTGATACGGAAGTTAGCTCATTGGTATACTTTTCATAGTTGTTATTATTCACGCATTGTTATACAATGCTATTATTCAAATAATTTAATAAGGAGATTTTCTCATGAATTCAGATTTTGAAAACGGTAAAATAGGAAAACTATTGTTCAACCTAGCATTACCATGCATTATGGCTCAATTAGAAATTAAAAAGATAAGGTAAGCCTTATTCTTAAAATAATAGTATGGATTTAATTATTTTTTAAAATTACATAAATTCATCATCTGGAGGTATACACAAATGAAAACTTCAACAAAACATTCCTTGGTTATAGGGTTTGCACTATTTGCAATGTTTTTCGGTGCAGGAAACCTAATTTTTCCACCATACTTAGGGAAAGCGGTAGGAAGCAAGTTTATTATAGCTATTATAGGGTTCCTCCTTACAGGAGTTGGTCTTCCTCTAATTGGAATAATTGCCTGTGCTAAAATTAATGGTTCTTTCGATAAAATGGCAAATAGAGTAGGTTCAAAATTTGCAATAATAACAGGTGTAGCTTTAATTCTTGTTATAGGACCTTTATTTGCAGTTCCAAGAACAGCCGCAACGACTTTCGAACTTGGAATACAGCCTTTATTCCCATTTATGGGGCAAAACATAACTATTATATTGTATTTTGCAATAACACTTGCATTCGTGCTTAAACCTTCTTCAATAATTGATAATATAGGTAAAATACTTACACCAGCACTTTTATTAATGCTCGCTATAATTATATTTAAAGGGATAATATTTCCTATTGGACCAATTGTAAATACATATTACCAAGGTGCATTTTCAAAATCTTTATTAGAAGGTTATCAAACGATGGACGGTATGGGCTCTGTTATATTGGCATCAATAATTCTTTCAGCTGTTAGAGCAAAGGGTTATGAAAATCCAAAGGATATAATGAAGATGACTATAAAGGCATCTATGGTGGCTGTAGTGGGTTTAGCCTTTGTATATTCTGGACTTATGTATCTTGGATCTCAAACATCTACTTTGTTCTCTGAAGATATAGCTAGAACTAATCTAGTTACACAAATTGTAAAACTAGACTTAGGCAGTATTGGTAGCGTTATTCTTAGTTTATCTGTGAGTCTTGCATGCTTAACAACTTCTATAGGATTACTTTCAAGTGGAGCAAAATACTTTACTGAACTCTCAAATGGTAAAGTATCATACACGACTAATGCTATTTCTATGGCGTTAGTAAGTGGAGTAATAGCTACAAAAGGCGTTGATAGTATAGTTATATTGGCAGTTCCAATTTTACAAATTTTATATCCAATTGTAATTATTCTAATAGCTATTACCTTTCTTGGTGATAAAGTGAAAAATGATAAGATTGTTGCTATAACTGTATACACGGCTTTAATAATAACTATTTTAGATACAGTAAATGGTTTATTTGGGAATAACATCGCATTTATTAAATTTATTCCTCTAGCAAGTGCAGGATTCTCATGGCTTGTACCTTCTTTACTAGCTTTTGTAATTTCAAACATTTTAATAAAATCGAAAGAAGATGCTACTTCAATTGTTGAAATGTGAGAATGTTTCAGCGATATAAATAATTAATATTTATAGTATAAAAAGCCACCTTTATGCAGGTGGCTTTCAGGTTGTTTACAAACCCAGTATAATTTTTTTATTATACTGGGCTTTTTACATGCAATTATGCGATAGCATTTTGAGTTATGGATAAATGTAAAATAACAACTATCTTCTTAGTTAGAAAATCAAAAAACAGTAAAGATAGCAGGCTAGCTATCTTTTTCATATTCTGCACTGCTGCTGTAAGCAGACACTGCTCTTGCACATTTTCTAATCCACGCATATGGCAATAGCGAAGCCCATGCAGTTGTTTTGAATCTGCGAAGCTTCGCTCTATAGTTTCTTTTCTTCTTCTATATATATTTCTGCCTTTATCTGTTCTGGTGAACTTTACAACATCTTCTTTATACGTTTCCCAAACATGTCTTCTAATAGTTTTAAACTTGCTTTTTGCAGAAAAGCATTGAGCTCTATTTGGACATATCTCGCAATATTTTGCATTACCAACATATTCTTTATATCCTTCTCTTGTTGTCGTTTTATAATGTAAAGCCCTTAGGTCAGGGCATACGTAAATGTCCTGTTCTTTAAGATATTGGAATTTATTTTTTGTGTACATTCCTTTTGTATGTGGAGACCTACGGTATCCCATTACAGATTTTAATTCCCTCTCATATAGTTCTTTACATATAAGATTTGTAGCATAACCAGCATCTGCACCAACATATTTTGTATTAAAATTAAACTTTTTTATTTGCACATCTAATCTATCGATATAAGGATCAACATCATTTATGTTTCCAGGAGTAACATACACATCAGTAATTATATTATGTCTGCTATCGACAGTTCTGTGATCTAAATATGAGAAGCCTTCCGGCTTGCCATCTCTCATCATATATCCACTGTCAGGGTCGGTTGTGCTAACTTTAGTTTCTTTTATTTTGGTGACAGGTTCTTTTTCCTTTAAAGGTTTTTTACCATGGTTTATTCTATCTTCTTCCACTGCTTTATTAAGTTCAGCTACATATTCTTTCGGCGTTTTTTCAACTTCAATTTTCACAAGCTTTCGCTTATTAGCATTTGCTTTTAGGTGTGTAGAATCTGTGTAAAGTATTTTACCGGTTACCATCTTAAGATTTATAGCCTTAAATACTACTTCGTCAAATATTTTTTGAAACACATCTGTACCTTTAAACCGTCTACGTCTATTTTGGCTAATTGTTGAATGATCTGGAATAGGATCAGTAAGACTTAGTCCTAGAAACCATCTATAAGCCACATTTACTTCAATGTCCTTTACAAGTTGTCGTTCAGATTTTATTCCAAATAAGTACCCAATAAACAGCATTTTAAAAAGTATAATAGGATCTACGCCAGGTCTTCCATTATCTAAGCAGTAATATTTTTTAGTCAGTTCTCTTATAAAAGAGAAATCCATGTATTTATCTATATTTCTCAGAATATGGTCTTTAGGAACTAAATCTTCTAAATACACCATTTCTAGTTTTTGTTGTGTAAAATTCTTTTCATTAATCATAATAATGCCCTCCGAATTATAAAGTTTGTATACTATATATATTCGACATTGATGTCCTAAAATCCTTTTTGAATATAAAAAAAAACACTCCAATTTTAAATTAGAGTGTTTTACATTTTATGTTTGTCAACGGTCTGAAAGCCACCTTTATGCAGGTGGCTTTTGTTTCTTTTGAGTTATCACTGCCTTTTTCATCATTTAGTTTAATTTCTATTTATTTTCGTCTCCACAGTAGCAACATCTACATCCTCTAGTTTGTGCAAAACAATATAATTATCTTCTGTTATTCTTTTTTCTTAATTATGGTTTAAAAAGGATTTTAGAAAAAAATAACATTATATTAATATTATTAACCTAATTATAATATTCAGCTTTTTTTCTTGAGTGACCATTGGATAACTTTCAGTTAGCTATTATGGGTTGATGGAGATTTAAATAGAATAAGATATTGTGGTGTTGGGTTATCATTAGCATATCCAAGTTGAACTTTCGAATATCTATGATATACTTGAAGTGGTGGCTTTCGGAGATACAAAAGAAAACATTAAAGCTGTAATTGTTGAATTAACTATAATAGAGTTGCATCTTTACAAGCTTAAATTTATTATAATGGAGGAATTATTATGAAAATGGATGAATTGCCAAAGTATTTTAAAAAAATTGATAATGAACTGTGGTTTGAGGAAGTTGAAGTTGAGAAAAAAAGTTTGAAAATTACTTACAAAATTAATAAATGTTTTTCATATAGCAAATCGCCCTATCAAGAGGTAGCTTTGATTGATACTGTGGCATTTGGTCCATGTCTTGTGCTTGATGGGTCAATGCAGACTACTTCAGCAGATGGTTTTATATATAATGAAATGATTACTCATATTCCAGTAATCACACATAAAAACCCACAAAACGTATTGGTAATTGGTGGAGGAGACTGTGGAGCGGTACGAGAATTATCAAAGTATAAAGGACTTGAGACAATTGACATGGTTGAGCTCGACGAAGTAGTAACAAAAGAAAGCATAAAATTTCTTCCGGAAATAAGCGGAGGCGCAGGTTTTGATAAAAGAATCAATTTTAAATTCGGAGATGGAGTTGAATACGTAAAGAAGACCGATATTAAGTATGATATAGTCATGGTCGATTCACCAGATCCTGAGGGTCCTGCTAAGGACTTGTTTGGAGAAGAATTTTATAAAAATGTAAAAAGAACATTAAAAACTGATGGAGTAATGGTATGTCAAAGTGAATCTCCAATGCTTCATCGTAATATAATTGAGAATACAAGAAGGATATTAAAGAATAACTTTAAAATTGTAAAAACCTATATAGCGTTTGTTCCAACTTATCCAGGTGGATTATGGAGTTTTACAATGGCTTCAGATGTTTATGATCCTAGTAACATGGACGTAAATAAATTGCCTCTTGAAACTCGTTATTTAACAAAGGAGATTGCAAAATCTTGCTTTGATCTTCCAAATTTCATAAGTGATCTAAAATAGAAAAAGCTGAGCTTAAAAGTTTAGAGACTACAATTGATTAGGGTATAGACATGAAGTCTGTATCCTTTTTAATGTGATGGTTAAGGAGGGTTTAAATTATGCCAATCTGGGTGTCGTTTTTAATTGGGTTTATTATAGCAATTGTATTTAGCATTTTTATTAAAAAAAACAAATAACTTTTAAATAATTATGATTATAAAGTTATCACTATAAAAGCATATGCGAGGAGAAAAAACAAATGAAAAAGTCAGTAAAAGCACTTGTAATCTTATCACTCATAGTACTATTAGTTATAGTAGTAAGTATATACAGAATAGTCTCAACACCACCATCACAAGTATCATCAGAAGCTGCAACAGGAACACCAGAGCAAATAGCGGATAAAAGGATTTCAGATGCGAAAATAGTAGCGGATAAAAAAATAGCAGATGCAAAAATAGTAGCAGATAAAATAATAGAAGATGCAAAAGTGGCGGAGGAAAAAAAAACATCGGATTTAAAAGCAATCGAGACTAAAAAAATATTAGAGGCAAAGTCTCAGGGTAATCAACTTAAAGAAGATGAATATAAAAGTTATAGTAATGAAAAATTTTCATATTCAATTATGTATCCTAATGATCTTAAAGTAGTTAATGATACTGCAAATGGTAATATATTTAAATCTGACGATGGAAAGGTTTATTTGCAGGTATATGGAACTAATAATGCACCAAATGATACTATTGATTCAATATACAATAAAGCAATTAAAAATAATAATATGTATTATAAAGCTAAAGGTGGTAGTTGGTTTGTAATATCTTATACTGAAGGTGACGAAATAGTATATCAAAAAAAAGTAGTAGGAAAAGCTTCAACAAATACTTTTATTTTTAAATTTCCAGCAAATGAAAAGGACAAATATACTAAAGTTGTGGATAGGCTTGAAAAAAGTTTCAAGACATCTTCTACTGATAAAAATCATTAATGGTAGAGTTGATAAGCCGCATAAAAAAATAGATAACTATTATAAATAAATATAATAGAAAAAGGAGATAATTAAAGTTATCTTCTTTATTTTATTTCAAACACAATCAAAATTAATAAACCTAAATAAAAATTTTAAAGATGAATTAATGAATAAAAAGTTCGTTTTAAAAAATACTAGTTGTAGATATACAAGGTTGAGATCAAAATTATTACAATATATCTTGGGTATTTACAATATAAAATTATATGGAGGTAGTAAAATGACTAAAAGAACATTAGTACCAGAAGCAGCGGGAAAACTTCAAAAATTTAAGATGGAAGTAGCACAAGATATGGCAGTAGATAATATTGAAAGCAGAAATGTAGATATGGGCGATGTGCCAAGTAATATTGTAAATAAAATAAAAAATTCAGGTAATGTCGGCGGAGAAATGGTAAAGAGAATGGTAGAGGCAGCAGAAAAAAATATGGTGGATAATAAGTAAAGGGTGTCGTGCATCCGTATGAAGTTTCTCCGCCGTGCCTTGAAATAAGGGTTTGAAATGTGAATTCATAAAAGCAATGATAAGGGGTAATTTTAAATTTACAAAACAAGAATTAATAAAAAAAATTTAAGCAGAGAGTGATCTCTGCTTAAATTTTTTTACTCGTAAATTTTTTCTATACTTACTTCATAATTGCCTTCAGGAGATATAACAGAGCACTTTTCTCCAAGTGCCTTTTTATATATTGCCATTCCAAGAGGGGATTCAATACTTATGTTCATTAAATCAGGGTTGGTCTCTACTGTTGATACCAGGTGTATGTTCTCAATATCACCTGTGTCAAGAAATTTAATATCAGCCTGACCTCCAAGACCTAATTGGTCGTCACTACTGTAATCATCTACGACTGTAGAGTTCCTAAGTAACTCTTGAACTGCAATTATTCTATCATTATTGGTTGCTTCCTCATCTTTAGCTGCATCATACTCTGCATTCTCACTTAAATCGCCATGGCCCTTTGCTTCTTTAATTGCGGCTGTTATTTCTCTTCTTTTTTCTCCTGTGCGAAAGGATAATTCTTCCTCTAATTTTATTACTCCACTAGGTGTTAATATTGTATTTTTCATAGTTTTGTCACTCCTAACAATTTTTGCGTATATGATTCTGTCTTCTATTTTAAAATAAATTAGACATATCAAATTTTTTTAAATATAGAGAAGACAATAAAGAATTATTATATCACATTTTTGGACAATATATTAAATGTAATTTTGAAGTTAATGTTTATTTAAATGTATTCTAATAAACATTACAAACTATATTTATAAAAACTGCAATATATTTTGTTGTTAATGAGCCCTGAAGTAGATTGAATAATTTAGGCTTGCAGAATAAGAAAAAATGTAGAACATGTGTTATACTAGAAAATAGGTATATCAATGGTTAATGCCGCATATCTAAACATATGTGACTCAAATAGAATAATATAAAATTACTGGAAATTGTAAAAGTTTCTTACTGACATTTTAAATTTATATTTTTAGTATGGAGGAATGTTTTTATGAATCAAACAAAAGAATTAGGAACAGAAAGTATAGGAAAACTACTGGTTAAGTTTTCGGTGCCAGCTATAACAGGGATGATTGTAAATGCGTTATATAACATTGTAGATCGAATGTATATAGGGCATATTAAAGGGGTAGGATCCTATGCACTTTCAGGACTTGCTATAACGTTCCCCATATCAGTTATTATAATGGCTTTTGGAATGCTTATTGGGATAGGTGCTAGTGCAGTTATATCAATAAAACTAGGAGAAAAAAACAAGGAAGCGGCAGATAATATTTTGGGAAATGCCTTTATACTTATAACGATAATATCATTAGTGATTAGTATACTTGGAGTTTTGTTTTTAAATAAACTCCTAATCTTATTTGGAGCAAGTGAAAATAGTATCCCCTATGCAAAAGCATATATACAAATCATACTTATGGGAGCTGTTTTTCAAAATATAGGATTTGGTATTAATAATATAATTAGAGCAGAGGGTAATCCTAAAATGGCAATGCTTACAATGGTATTTGGTGCAATTATTAATATTATATTAGATCCAATATTCATATTCGTTTTTGATATGGGAATTCAAGGTGCTGCAATAGCAACCATAATTTCTCAAGCTTTTAATACTATATTAGTATTGAAATATTTTACATCTAAAAGCAGTGGAAGCGTGCTAAAAATAAAGAAAGCCAATTTAAAGCTGCATAAACATATTATAAAAGATATTTTTGCTATTGGCATGGCTCCTTTTTCTATGCAAATTGCATCAAGTTTTGTAATTATTTTATATAATAAAGGTCTTTATTCTTACGGAGGGGATCTTGCAATAGCTGCAATGGGAATATTAAATAGTATATCAATGCTTATTTTTATGCCTATATTTGGTATAAGTCAAGGGATTCAGCCTATAATAGGATATAATTATGGGGCTAAATTGTATCCAAGGGTTTTAAAGGTTTTAAAGCTTGCCATAACTTTTGGCACTTGCATTGCTATAATTGGATTTATAGGAGTACAAGTATTTGCGAAGCAGCTTATTGGCGTATTTGTAGGTAATAATACTGACCTAATAAATCTAGGTGCACGTGGAATTAGAATAGACTTAATCTTTTTACCTATATTAGGGTTTCAAATTTTAGGGGCAAGCTATTTTCAAGCAATAAATGAGGCAAAAACCTCAATGATTTTAAGCATATTAAGACAAGTCATAGTACTAATTCCACTTATTCTTATACTTCCATTATTTTTTAAATTGGATGGATTATGGCTTTCACAACCTTGTGCAGATTTGATCGCAACTGCACTAACCGCATTCTTCTTATGGAAAAGTATTAAAAAACTTAAATGTAAAAACATTGTATAGAAAAACAACAAATGTAACACAATAACAAAATAGATCCAACAAAAAAAGGTGTTTATAAAGAACACCTTTTTATGTTAATTATTTTTAATAATTCAGGAGGTTGAATAAGTATGCAAATACCTTATTAATAGCATATATGTAATATAATAGGAGAAATGCGATTGTCGAAAACTTGTATTTACTGTCGAGGTCTAGTACAATGTAAGAATATCGCTTAAATCTAAAGGGATGTGTTTACAAATAATACATAGATTAAATAATCAAAGAGGTGAATAAATGTTGAAAATTGAAGTTAAAGGTTTGACCAAGATTTTTGGTAAAAACCCTAAACAAGGAATAAAGCTTTTACAAGAAGGAAAAACAAAACCAGATATCTTAAAAGAAACAGGAATGACTGTAGGTGTAAATAGGGTATCGTTTGAAGTACACTCTGGAGAAATTTTTGTCATTATGGGATTGTCAGGAAGTGGGAAGTCCACCCTTGTTAGATTGATTAATCGTCTAATCGAGCCAAATGCAGGTAGTGTGTTAGTGGATGGTGAGGATTTGGCGAAAATGGATAAACATAAATTAAGAGAAACTAGAAGAAAGAAACTAAGCATGGTTTTTCAAGGATTTGGATTATTTCCCCATCGTACTATTTTGGAGAATGCCGGATTCGGATTAGAAATACAAGGTATGGATAAAAAAGAAATTGAGGAAAAAGCCCTCGAATCATTACAATTGGTAGGGCTTAAAGGATACGAGGATCAATATCCTAGTCAATTATCAGGAGGGATGAAGCAAAGAGTAGGTCTTGCAAGGGCTCTAGCTAATAATCCAGATATTTTATTAATGGATGAAGCCTTTTCAGCACTAGATCCTTTAAACCGTAAAGAGATGCAAGATGAGCTTATAGATTTACAAGCAACCATGCATAAAACAATTATATTTATTACGCATGACTTAGATGAAGCACTTAAAATTGGAGACAGAATAGCAATTATGAAAAATGGATTAATAGTGCAGGTTGGTACTCCAGAAGAAATTATGACAAATCCTGCTGATGAATATGTTAGAAAGTTTGTTGAGGATGTAGATAGATCCAAGGTTTTTTCTGCACAACATGTTATGAAACGCCCAGAGACCATAGATGTAGAAAAACATGGTCCACGAGTTGCATTAAAACGTATGAGACAGGCTGGAATTTCAAGTATCTATGTTATTAATAAAAACAAAGAGTTCTTAGGAGTTGTAACTGCAGATGCGGCAGCTGAAGCAGTGAAAAATGGAACTAAAGATATTTATGATGTTATGATTACGGATGTTCCTGTAGTTCTTCCAGATTTGTCATTAAATGATTTGTTTGAGATAATACACGATTCTCCTGTACCAGTAGCTGTTGTTGAAGAAAAAATATTAAAAGGAATTATAGTTCGAGGTGCAGTATTAGCGGCTCTTGCAGGAAATGAGGTGAATAACGATGAAACAAATACCAACGATACCAATAGTTAAATGGGCTGACATGCTTGTAGCATGGTTAAGAGATAACGCTCAGTGGTTTTTTGAACCAATTAAAGATATTCTAAATGCTGTTGTAAATGGGTTAAGTGACGCATTAATAGCTATCCCTCCAGTGGTTTTTATACTGATTATCGTAGCATTAACTATATTTATAACTAAGAAAAAATGGGGTTTATCTATATTTGCATTATTGGGGTTGCTATTAATCCTAAATCTTGGATATTGGGAACAAACCATGCTTACCCTTTCATTGATTTTGACATCTAGTTCAATATCAATTTTGATTGGTATTCCTCTTGGAGTTTGGATGTCAAAAAGCAGAATGGTGCAAGATATAGTAACGCCTATATTAGACATTATGCAGACTATGCCTGCTTTTGTTTATTTAATACCAGCTGTTTCTTTCTTTGGGATAGGAATGGTACCTGGAATTATTGCATCTGTTATATTTGCAATGCCTCCAGTTGTAAGGTTAACTAATTTTGGTATTCGCCAAGTTTCAACAGAACTTATTGAGGCAGCAGATGCCTTTGGGTCAACTCCTGCACAAAAATTATTTAAGGTTCAACTTCCGATTGCGAAAAATACAATTATGGCAGGGGTTAACCAAACAATTATGTTAGCACTATCTATGGTTGTTATAGCTTCTATGATTGGTGCTGACGGGTTAGGTGTTGAAGTCTTTAGAGCGGTTACAAGAAATGAAGCCGGACAAGGATTTGCTTCAGGTTTAGCTATTGTTATATTAGCGATGATATTGGATCGTATTACTCAAGCGCTAAATAAAAAACACACTACATAAGGTTTTAACGACATTTCAGAAGGAAAGTCTCCACTTCTATAATTGGGAGTGTAAATCTCCTTCTGAAGTTGTTAATATTGCAGCTTCGAAGAAGATGATTTAACGACATTTCAAAATAAAATAAAAGGAGTAAGTAAATTAATGATTAAAAATAATTGGAAACAATTTGGAATAGTAACATTTAGTCTAATAGCTCTGACTTTTGTAGGATGTAGTAGTAAAAGTGGCGAAGTAAAAAAGACTGATAATTCAAGTATTGAAAAACAATTAAATTATAAGATTACAGGTATAGATGCGGGCGCGGGCGTAGTGCAAGCTGCTGAAAAAGCTGTTAAAGACTATAAATTAGATTATAAAGTGCAAACTAGCTCAGGTGCTGCTATGACACAAGCACTTTCAGATGCAATTAAAAATAAGGAGCCAATTATAATAACTGGTTGGTCACCTCACTGGATGTTTAGTAAATATGATTTGAAATACTTAAAGGACCCTAAAGGATCTTTCGGTGGTGCTGAAAATATAAATACAATTGCACGCTTAGGATTAAAAAAAGATAAGCCAGATGCTTATAAAATTTTAGACCAATTTTCATGGACAGCTGATGATATGGAAGCTGTTATGCTTAAAGTTAACGAGGGTGAAGTTGTAAAGAAAGTTGCAAGACAATGGATTACTGACAATAAAGATAAAGTAAGTAAGTGGACAGCGGGTGCAAAAAAAGTGGATGGTAAGGAAGTCAAGCTTGCTTATGTTTCTTGGGATACAGAAATTGCATCTACTAATGTAATTGCATTAGTACTTGAAGATATGGGATACAAAGTTAGACTTACGCAAGTAGAATCAGGTCCTATGTGGGCGGCTGTAGCTACTGGAGATGTAGATGCTATTGTTGCAGCATGGTTACCAGGAACACACGCTAAATATATGGCTGACTACAAAGGTAAAGTTGAAGATCTAGGTCCAAACCTAGAGGGAGCTAAAATAGGGTTAGTTGTTCCTAAATATATGAACATTAATTCTATAGAAGATTTAGCTAAATAGATTATTTATTAAAAATAGGCCTTCAAAAGGCCTATTTTTTTACGTTATTAGATTCAGTGTATGTAGCAAGTTAGAGTGAGGTTAAATTGTCATCTCTAGTTCTACTTATTAATCTTTTCTGCAGCAATTCTTGTGAACCCAATTTTTATAGTCTTCTTGAAATCCTAAGTCAGTATAACAAATTAATTCTCCAGGAGAAATGGAATTAGTACATACCTGACAAGTAGAGTTATACTCAGCTGTCTTTGTAATCCCTAACCATAGGGGTTCATTAAGTTTTAAAAGTTCATGTTCTAGTTCATTATCTGTAAATTCCTTGCATACTAACTCACGTAAATAACCTGAAAAATTATTTTCTCCATGAGTTAATTTAGATTTTCGCAGTGCTAATTTATACACATGATCTGGCAGGTTAATTGATACTTTTTTACTCATTATTACTAACTCCTATAGTATTAATATCTACTGATATAATATGAGGGTTATTATAATTAGTGCACACTTTGTATCGAATATTGCCTTGGACGTGGTACTACTTTAAAGGTAATTATTAAAAAGTGCATAAGTAATCAATTAGAAGCAGATAGGATAGGGAACAACCTATATTAGTATTAACTACAAATTTGTTGTTGGGTATTTTTTTTCAAATGCAAAATCGGTTACTCTACTTAATAGATAAATAGAACTGCCCAAAAACCCGATCTGTTCACCAGTTAGTAAATTTAATATAGATAATATACCTAATAGTAGAAAACTAAATCCCGCTATAACAGTTGAAACTTTTTGTTGTTTTAGATATTTATTTAGTACATTCTTGTCTTGAATGTTCATTTCTAGTATTTTTTTTTTGGTATTATAAATTCCTAATAAAATGAGTGTTATTCCTAGAACTATTATAAGTGAACTCAGTGCTAATTTAAACATACTGTTACCTCCCATCATATAAATACATTTGCGATAGCCTGACAGAGCTATTGCTTATTAAATCATCTCCTGCGGAGCTGTATATTAACGACTTCAGAAGGGGATTTATACTCTCACTGAAGTTTTCTATTTGTTAGGGTAAGTAACGCCTACTTATAGTAGGTAACTCCCACTTATAGAAGTGGGAGACGTTCCTTCAGAAATGTCGTTAAATTGTACTTTATTTATATGGTAATTGTAACATTAATTTTAATAACATTACATTTTAAATGTTATAATTGAAGTGTTTTTTATTTCTCAATCGTTATATTAAGTGTAAGGGCAAAAAAGGGGGTGATGGTTGTTCAAAAAGAACAGTTTGCAAACTATATAAAACAATATGAACGTTTAATCATTACTATTTGTCTATCCTTTACAAAAAATTACTTTGATGCAGAGGATTTGGCACAACAAACTTTTTTGTCTGCATATATAAGCTTTGGTAAATTTGATGGGGTAAATTTTAAAGCTTGGCTTACAACAATTGCAGTGAATAAATGTAAAGATTTTCTTAAAAGTCCTGCAAGAAAAATTCACAGCATACCTGATGAAGATTTTGAGGGTATAAAGTATAAGGGGGAAACACCTGAGGAGTCGCTTTTAAAAAAACATAGTAGCGAAAGAATATATAGTTTATGTAAGAAATTAAAAGAGCCTTATAGGGCGGTGTCAGTAAACTATTTTTGTGAAGATGTTAAACTTTCTGATATGGCAAAAAACACAGGTCAAAGTTTGAAAACATTGCAAACACATCTTTATAGATCCAAAAAGATGTTGAAAGTTTTATGGAAGGAGGAGTTTATGTGAGTGGTACATTATTTAAAGAAAACGGACACTTAAGTAAAATATCAATAAAAGGGCTTAAAGAGGGATCTCTAAGTGATAATGAACTAATTTTATTATCAGAACATATTTGCCATTGTGAAGGCTGTGCTGATGCTTTAGCTAATAGTTTCGATGATAATGAACTTACTGATGCTCCTTTAGGATTTGAGCAGGAAATACTAAACAAAATAAATAAGGAAAAAGAAATTAATACTCAATTTATCTTTTATTCTATGAGGGTAGTAATGGCAGCAAGTATAGCATTAATGTTTGTTTTTTCAAATCCATTAAATTTTGTGGCCAATGCTAAAAGTGAAACACTGGAGGTAACCCCTATGAGTTTAAGTACCATAAACTCAATTAATGAAAGTCTTAATAATTTCTCGCAAAAAATAATTAACTTGGAGGTTTTTAATAATGAAAAAGGAAAAAAATAAATTTTTAACCTTTAGCTTTTCAATGTTACCTGGCGCAGGTCACATGTATATGGGATTTATGAAGATGGGTTTATCACTTATGACAGCATTCTTCTTTTTAATATTTCTTTCTAGCTGGCTTTCTATAGGGCCACTACTATTCGTTTTACCATTGATTTGGTTTTATTCGTTTTTCGATTGTATGAATAAACGTTATTCAACGGATGAGGAGTTTTTACTTTTAGAGGATAATTATTTATTTTCTCTCGATGAATTAGTGAAAATAGATAAAGGTTTATTTAAGAAGCACAGCTTGATTGCAGGGATATTACTAGTATTTACCGGAATTTATTTAATATGGAATAACATCATAAACAGCTTACTTGGACGTATGAACATGTCGGGCGAACTATATAGTCTTATTAATGATGTAACAAGAGTGGTGCCTCAAGTAATAATAGGTATTGTAATAATTGTTGTGGGTGCGAAACTTATTATAGGCAAGAAAAAAGAGTGTGATATGAATGATTAAGGGACGTAGAGCGGGAACATTTACTACTGGAATAGTTTTAGTTATATTTGGAATAATGTTTTTACTACGATTAATAAATCCAAGTATTAAATATTTACTAATAGCATCGATGTGGCCCCTAGTTTTAGTTCTACTAGGAATTGAAATTATTGTAGCCTACTTAATAAACAAAAAAGAAGCAATGAAATACGATTTTGGCGCAATAATACTGATAATAATGGTATCATTCTTTGCAATGGGTATGGGATGTATGGAGTATACAATTACTCACATTGAACAGTTTAGAACTGTATTTTAACGTCATTTTAGAAGCTGTGTAGCTTTGCAGGAGATGACTTAAGTTAAGAATCCCAGCACTTAAATATATTTAAGTACTGGAAAGTTTTGTTAAGTAAGTGGAAAATAGTAGTATAAAAAAATAGTTTAACCCCTAAAAGTATGCTATTTCCTGCAATTGTAGGGTTTGAATTGTAACTTTATGCATACAATGATATAATAGATGTATAGGTAAGAATAGTGATAAGTAATAGTTAAGATTTACAAATAAAATTTTTGAATTTACGAATGGGGTGAAGTCTGTGTTAGCTTATAATGAAAAAAATTCTACAGTTGAAAAATATCTAAAAACGTCTAACATAGTTATAGGTAAATTTACTTGCGTGAAAACTAATATGAAGTTAAATTATAATATAGTTAAAAACACCTAGAAAGGGCTATGAGCTTTCTAGGTGTTTTATTTTTGGAATTAAACAGCTAAAATATATACAATTAAAAGGAGAGTTTAAATATGAATAAGAGTGAGATTATAATTAAGGGATTACCTGTAAAAACAAATAGGTTAGAGAATGGAGATGTTAATTTACTATTTAAAATAGGAACTTATGATGATATGAATTCAATTTATAGAGTAATTGTCAAAAAAGATTATTGGAGAGATGCAGTAATAGGTATGAAGGATGTAAATTATTTTGTAATTAAAGGTGAATTAAAAGCGTGCGTAAATAGCAAGGGAACCCCTTTTATTTCAGTTGAAGCATCATCAATTAAAATATTCAATCTGTTAAAAGATGCGAATGGTCAAATAGATTTAAATTACGAAATGCCAATTGGAACAGACGAAATAATGGATATTTCAAAGTTAGTAAATGAAAATGAAGATTTGTCAATAAAACGTTCAAAAAACAAAGCAATAAATTATATGAAGAATAATAAAAAGTTTAACAAACCTATTGTTATTAAAAAAGGAAGCTTTGTAATTGTATCGGGCCATGATCAATATGCAGCAGCGCAAGAACTTGGAATAAATAACGTGCCAGTTTCATATGAAGAAAATTAGTAAGTCAAAATTATATTTTTATTTTACTATTTATATTAGTTTTTAATATTATCTACAGTCAGTGATGTGAATATGTTTGAACATAGTATGCAAACAGGCTATAATATATTAAATACAACATATTGTTTATTTTATATAAATGTTTGGAGGGAGAAAATGGTTTGCAACAGCTGTAAGAATGAATTTACTAATATTAATGGATTAAAATTTTGCCCATATTGTGGAGAGAAAATAGAAGAAAAAATAGATTTAGAAGATGAACGGATTACTAATAAAAATAATAACAGGGATAAAGAAAAGACAGTTGGAGCGGACAAAAAAGAGGAAAAACATCAGGAGACGATAGCGATGCCTGCAATAACTGAGGAAAACATAAAAAAGGATAAAAGGGATAAGTTTTTTGCTTATTTTAAAAAAACATTTGTGCATAGGAAAGTAATTATACCTATAATATCATTATTAGTTGTTACCTCAGTCGCAGTCTTTGCATACACAGTTTTTATTGTTAAACCAGTGGATGAAGTGAAAATAAAAGACGACTTGCTAGGAAAAGTAGTAACTCTTCCTAAAGGAACAGTAATAAAAATAAGCAAAAATGATATGAAAAGCTTTAAGATAAATAGTAGGAATACATATAAGGGCAAGGATGACATAAAAGTAGATTTAACTTTAAACAATGGCGCTATTGAGGCAAAGACTTCTTTGGCTCTAGTATATAATGATGAAGGAAAAAATCAATGGAAGATTAGCCCTAAAATTATAGTTGAGAGCGTTAATTCATTGAAACCGTTGGTAGGTATGAATGAAAAGAAGTTTTGGGTTGGATTAAAAAAATTAAGTATTAATATTGCAGATATACCAAAAGTATTAGGTGGACAAGATGTCACAAATCTTGGCATGGTTTCAAGAACACCGGATTTAGAAAACAAAAAAGAAGAAATTTTGGTGACAGCTTCTATAGACAGTGGACTTCTGGTTTCTACAGGAAAGATAAAGTGTAACCTTGTTTTTGAAAATGAAACTTGGAGAATTGATAACATTGAAGAAAACAGCGCAGAGGGATCTAAATTAGTCTTATCACCAACTTTTTCTGATGAAAAGGTTATTGAAACTATAAAAGAACAAGGAGTGGGAGAAACAGTATCCTATTCAAGTTTTTTTGGTGGCAAAGGGTTTGCTATAAATGATAGATTTACTAAGAGTATTAATATATCTGATAAAAAGTTTGATGTACAAAATGGAACATTAATTGTTAATGCTAAGAGGGAGAGTATAGTGGGAGAAATAAAGTTGGTATTATCAACTAATTATACTTTCTCAATATCTTTCGCCAATATATCTTTTTTAAACAGGTCAAAAACTACCGTTGATAGTGGGACAATAAACAATGTGCCTACGGAGATAATAGTACCCTCTATTACCAATGCCGAAATTGAAGGGAGTAATTTATTTTTCTGGTGGTCTAATAACCATAAAATAACAGCTAAAGAAGCGAAGACCTTTAAATCTAATGAAATATTGTCTAAGAAGGGATTAGATAATATAAAATATGTTTATGGAAGTATTACTTATAAAGATGAGAAAAAGAATGAAAACAAAAACGTTTCTTTTGTAGCGCTTTATTTTCTTGTTTACGATGCTGACAAGGGATATAACTGGAAATTAGATAAATTAGTTGGCGAAGATTCGCCCAATTACAAGGCTTATAAAAATCAATAAATGGAACAATTTATTGCTTGGCTCATAAGATATTTTATAAATCTTATAATGCAAAGGAGCAGTTATGTATAATAGATATAATAGGATAAATCCGAGCATTGTTAGTTATGCAAGTGGAGATGTAAATGGTGATGGAATAACAGATGCTGTGTACTTAACAGGTATAAAGACACCAGATAGTCCATATACTCAAAATATCGTCCTTGTAATTCAAGATGGAATAACAGGTGATTTTGCTAGTATACCACTTAGTGAAAATACAGGATACAATCCTACACTATTTTTGGGGGATTTTACTGGAGATGGTGTAGATGATATTTTAATAAGTATTGCAACAGGTGGTAGTGGTGGAATAATGTACTATTACATTTACTCGTTTATTAACAATGAAGCAAAATTACTATTTGACTTTAATGTATATAATGAGCAATACAAATACGATGTTACTTATAAAGACAATTACAAGGTTGAAGTTATCAGTAAGAAAAATAACCAAAAATACATTATAGATATATCCAACAAGGACGCCGATTATTTAAATGAAATATACGACGAAAACGGAAAGCTAAAGAATCCAATCAACGGATTCGTTGATCCTATAAGCGGCTTATATCCTGTGGATTTTGATTCAGATAAAGTATATGAGCTATTGGGTTATCAAAAAATAGCTGGAAGATACCATGCAGACTCCTTAGGATATGTTTTAAATACTTTAAAATGGAAAGATAAGATATTTGCTTTGGATAATCAGCAAGTAGCTATTAATGGATTACAAGTATAGGTATACTTGTAACGACAGTTTTGGAGGAGAGCGAGAAACGCTCTCCTTATTTATTGAATAATTCTAAGTAATCTCCATATCCTTCATCGCAGAGCTTATGAATTGGTATAAACTTTAGTGAAGCACTATTTATGCAATATCTTAATCCACCCTGGGAAATCGGACCATCGTTGAATAAATGTCCTAAATGACTGTCACCATATTTGCTCCTTACTTCTGTTCTCATCATACCATGGGTTGCATCCTTATTTTCTTTAACGTTAGCATCCTCAACAGGCTTTGTAAAACTAGGCCACCCACAACCTGAATCAAATTTATCAAGAGATGTAAATAAGGGCTCTCCACTATTAATATCTACATAAATGCCTTCTTCTTTATTATTCCAAAATTCATTTTCAAAAGATTTTTCTGTGCTGCTTTCCTGACTTACTTCAAACTGAATTGGAGTTAAGATCTTCTTTAGTTCTTCTTTACTTTTTTTAGTATAAACTTTATTATCCATAATAATGCCTCCTTAATAATGAGTATAATATTTATTGCACCAATTAATAGTTATTATATACTAAATACATTATAAGCAACAGGGGTAAAGATGTGTTGAAAATAGTATCCTGAGGGTATTAATTCTCTAGTTAATATAATTTATTTTATAATATATTTGTTTAATATGCAAAAAAATAAACTTTTAAAAATCATACTATTTAATTATACGGTTCAAGTGTTATAATAAGTAAGGGGTGGTAAAAAAATGTCGAAAAAAAACTTAAAAGTAGTACTTTTTACAACGATAGGGATTATATTAATAGTAATGGCAGTATTTATGTTTAATTTTTTTACAAAAGTGGATAGTGCAACAAAAACATTTGATACATATAAGAACAAGTGGGTAAAGCAGGATTTCAAAACAATGTATAGCATGCTTTCAGTTAAAACTAAGGAAACAATAACTGAAAAGGAATTTGTAGACAAATACAATGCTATTTATAGTGGAATAGAGGCTAAAAGTATATCTATTAATGTGGAGAATGAAGATAAAATTAAGGAAGGAAATAAAAAAGCTATAAATATACCATTTTCTATAGTTATGGATACTGCAGCAGGGCAATTAAAAATGCCAGGCTACCAGGCTACTATGGTGAAGGAAGAAGTTAACAATAAAAAGCAGTGGACATTAGTTTGGAATGAGAAAATGATATTTCCTAGTATGGAAGCGGGAGATAAGGTTAGGGTAGAGCCAGAAGTGGCTATACGTGGAGAAATTTATGATAGGAGTAAAAAACCACTTGCAATAAATGATTTAATTGTTACGATTGGAATAAAACCCATTACATTTATTAAAAATAAGGATGCTAATATATCGCAGATGGCTAAGATACTAGATATTGATGCTTCGGTTATAGAAAATAAACTAAAGGATAATGAAAATTCTGATCAATTTATACCGATTATTAACATATTGCGTAGTGAAAAAGTAAAAATAGATGGAGTTATGAAGCTTGATGGGGTAATCCCGAACAAGACTAAAGGTAGAGTATATCCAGGTGGGGAAGCTTTGGGGTCGCTTATAGGATACATAAAGCCGATAACTGCTGAGGAACTACAAAAGAATTCTAGTAAAGGGTATAACTCATTTAGTTTAATAGGAAAGGCAGGTCTTGAACAGGTTTATGAGGACAAGCTTAAGGGTGAAAATGGGGCAACAATATATATATCAAAACAAAATAATAACAATAAGGTTGTAATTCTTAAAAAAGAATCAAAAGCAGGTGAAAATATAACATTATCAGTAGATAGTGAACTACAGAAGAAAATATATGAAGGGATGAATAAAGAGCCGGGAGCCAGTGCAGCAATAAATCCAAAAACTGGAGAGGTATTGGCTTTAGTAAGCTCGCCGTCATATGATACAAATGCAATTACTACTTATGTTTCTAATACCCAAAAGGCAGAATGGGAAAAAGCAGGGGATCCATTTAATAATAGATTTAAGGCTGTATATTCTCCAGGGTCTACATTTAAACTGATAACGGCTGCAGTTGGGTTAGAGCAAGGGAAGATAAAACCTAGTGAACTTATTAACATACCGGGAAACGAATGGCAACCGGATAAATCATGGGGACTCAATAAGGTTACTAGGGTTGGTGAACCGAGAGAGTCAGTGAATTTACAGGATGCATTTGTATACTCTGATAACATATATTTCGCAAAGGCAGCTCTTAATATAGGTAAAGAGGAATTTATAAAAGGATGCAACAATTTTGGAATAGGTCAAAAGCTTCCAATAAATTATCCAATAGCAAATTCACAAGTAGCCAATGGTAACAACATTAAGAATGATGTAGCATTAGCAGATACTGGTTATGGTCAAGGGGAGGTCCTTATGAGCCCACTTCACCTTGCACTATCGTATAGCGCAGTTGTTAACGATGGAAATATTATGTCTCCAACTTTAGAAAGTTTGAATGAAAAGGTAAAGGCTAAGGTATGGAAAGCTAATGCAATTTCCGCGGATAATATAAAATTTGTAAAAGATGGTCTCACTGGAGTTATCGATAACCCAAATGGTACAGGTCATGCGGCAAAAGTTGATGGGCAAGCTCTCGCGGGTAAAACTGGAACAGCGGAACTTAAGAAAGATGACAAGGATAAAGCTGCAGAAGAAAATGGATGGTTTATATGTATGGATACAGTTAATCCTAAAATAGTAGTATCAATGTTAATGGAAAACGTTAAAGAGAAAGGTGGAAGTCACCATGTGGTACCTATTGTAAAAGGAGTAATGGAATATTACTTAAATAAAACACTGAAATAGCGTTAGAAAGTAGGTAGAATGATTTACATTGCTTTAATATTTTTTTGATGTTACAATAAAAATAGTCAACTTAATAAAAATTAAATATTGTTTTAGGTGCCTTGTAACAGGGGTTAAAAGGGAAAGTGACTAAAAAACCACTGCAGCCCACCGCTACTGTATTAGAGGATGAAATCCAAAGAACCATTGGGAAACTGAGAAGGTTGGAGAGTAAGATGATGCTAAAGCCAGTAAACCTGCCTATTGCTTGAAATTTTAGTCTTCGGAGGGAGGATGAAAAATGCGTGATTTAACAATAATATTGGGTTATCCAATATATGAAAAATTTAATTGCATTATTCCACATCCTTGAGATGTGGTTTTTTTATTTTCTGATTTTTTTACATTAGAGCATATTATTAAAATAATAAGGAGCATACTATGAAAAAAATTATACTTATAACAGGTGGCGCAAGGAGTGGGAAAAGTACATATGCTGAGAAGCTAGCCAAAGAAGAGAAGGGCAACGTACTTTATATTGCAACTTCAATTCCGTTTGATGATGAAATGAAGGACAGAGTAAAAAAACATAAAGAAAGAAGACCAGCTAATTGGTATACCTTTGAAGGCTATAAGAATTTAAAACAGGTATTCTATAACGAAGAAATGCAGTTTGATACGATTTTATTAGATTGTATTACAATAATGACTACAAATCTTATGTTTGATGAAGCGGGGGATAATTTCGATGATCTTAATAATCAAGCTATAAGCGCAATGGAAAAAGGGATTTTACAAGAGGTAGCAGTATTTCTTGACGAAGCAGAAAAAAACTTAAAAACAATAATTCTTGTAACTAACGAAATTGGCTCTGGAATTGTACCAGAATACAAGATGGCAAGGGTTTTTAGAGATATTGCGGGTAGAGTTAATCAGTATATTGCATCAAGGGCTCAGGAAGTTCACATGGTGGTTTGTGGTATCCCAATTAAAATTAAATAAGTAATTAAAAAATTAAAATTTATGGAGGCAACTTATGTTTAAAAGAAAAAGTATAATAAGTCTAGTTTTAGCTGTTTTTGTTTGTGTTGTATTTAGCGCGTGTGGCAGCAAAGGTGAGAATAAAGGGTCGCTTAATACTACTAAAAAGGAAACTAACGCTGTAGTATATCCGCTAAAGGTAGTTGACTCATATGATAGAACGGTTATCATTGAAAAAGAACCTAAAAGAATTATTACAATTGCACCAAATATAACAGAGGGAATATATGCACTTGGTAAAGGAAGCAGTGTAGTTGGTAGAAGTGATTACGATGATTACCCAGCTCAGGCCCTTAAGGTTACATCTGTTGGTGACTTATTGCAACCAAGTGTAGAGAAAATTGTTGAATTAAAACCTGATGTAGTTATTGTATCAGCTCTTTTTGATAAGGCTATTATTAAAAAATTAGAGGCTCTTAATATAAAGGTTGTAGCGCTTGGTGGTGAAGAAAATTTTAATGGTGTGTATGACACAATGTCAAAACTTGGTCAGGTTGTAAATGCTAGTGGGGAAGCCCAGACAATAGTATCAGATATGAAAAGGAAAGTTGCAGAAATAACTGATAAGGTTAAGGATGCTAAGAAGCCAACAGTGTACTATGTAGCAGGATTTGGCAAGAGTGGTGATTTTACAGCAGGAAAAGATACATTTATAGGTAGTATGATAGACATTGCTGGCGGAAAAAATGCTGCGGGCGACGTAGTTGGTTGGAACTACAGTGTAGAAAAGCTTGTAGAAAAGAATCCTGATGTGCTAATTTGTTCAAAGCTCTATGATTCAAAAAAAGGTATAAAAGCTACCAATGGTTACAAAGATTTGAATGCAGTTAAGAACGGCAAATTATTGGAGATTGATGAAAACATTATTGTTAGGCAGGGACCGAGACTTGCAGAAGGACTTGAAGCAATTGCTAAATTAGTTCATCCTGAACTTTTTAAATAAAAGGGGTTAAATAACCATGACGTTTATAGAAAATAAGAGTTATTATCGACGAGTTTTTGCAGTAGGGGTATTTTTACTCCTAATTGTAATGATTGTAGCAACAAATTTTGGGGTAGCAGATATTTCTTTAAAACAGACAGCCCTAATTATTATAAGCAAAATTCCAATATTAAATAACAGTGTATCCTTAGATGGAATTAATCCTACATCTGCAATCATATTGGTAAAGTTAAGACTTCCTAGAATCATTTTATCCTGTTTAGTAGGAGCAGCACTTTCAGTGGTTGGTACCTCTTTTCAGGGTATTTTCAAAAATCCAATGGCAGATCCATTTATTCTCGGAGTTTCATCAGGGGCTGCACTTGGGGCCACTATAACCATGGTTTTTCTTAATGAAATCAATTTTTTAGGGATGAGCATGGTGGCATTCAATGCTTTTGTAGGTGCTATAATAACTACTTTTCTGGTTTATAATATTGCGAGAGTCGGTACTAAAGTTCCAGTTACCACACTTTTACTATCGGGTGTTGCCATAAATTATTTATTATCATCCATTATTTCATTAATGATGACCTTTAATAGAGATAATATTGAAAAAATAGTTATGTGGACGATGGGAAGTTTTTCAACGGCTGGATATCACGAGGTAATTTTACTGTTTATAATAGTAGTTCCCTCAATTTTATTTATTTTTACATTTTCAAGAGATCTGAATATCATGGTTCTTGGAGAAGAGAGTGCTAGAAGTCTTGGTGTAGATGTAAATGGATTAAAAAAGTATATACTTTTAATAAGTACTTTGATGGTGGCAGCAGTCGTATCTGTAAGTGGAATAATTGGATTTGTAGGTCTTATAGTGCCGCACTCTATTAGAATGATTTTTGGACCAGATAATAGGGTGGTTATACCATTTTCTGCACTTGGGGGAGCTATATTTTTAATAATTTGCGATACGCTTGCAAGAGCAGTAGTGCCTCCATCAGAAATACCAGTAGGAATTATTACTTCAATTTTTGGAGTTCCATTTTTTATATATTTATTATATAGAACAAAGAAGAAGGCGATGTAATTGATAGAGATAAATAACGTAAGTTTTTCCTTTGAACAGGAAGTATTAAAGGATATTAGTATAAACATAGAAAGAGGAAAATTTCACACTATTCTAGGTCCAAATGGTTCAGGTAAAACTACACTTCTAAGGATATTATCAAAATCACTGCAACCTGAAAAAGGTGAAGTTTTTATTGATGAAAAGGACTTAGCCCAAATGAAATCAAAGGTTTTAGCAAAGAAAATAGCAGTGGTACCGCAAAGCACAGAAATCGAATTCGATATTTCAGTACAAGATATAGTTCTTATGGGAAGAACGCCTCATATTTCTAGATTCTGCTCAGAAAGTGAAAAAGATATGGGAATAGCTATGAAAGCTATGAAAATGACAAACACTTGGGGTCTTAGAAATAAAAGCATAAATGCATTAAGTGGCGGAGAAAGACAACGAGTGGTAGTGGCAAGAGCGATTGCCCAAGAAACAGGAATAATTCTTTTAGATGAGCCTATTTCTCACCTAGACATTCATCATCAAATTGAAATGATGAATCAATTAAAACAATTAAATGAAAATAAAAACATAACAATTATTGCTGTGCTACATGATTTGAACATAGCGGCTGCATATGGCAATCATATGATACTAATGCATGATTGCTTAGTTTACAAAGATGGAACTCCAGAGGAAGTATTAACAGAAGATATAATTAAAGAGGTTTACGGATTAGATGTATATATAACTAAAAATCCTAAAACGGGTAAAACTTTTATTATGCCATTTTAGTAGCAAGGGTAATCCTTTGCTACATTTATTTTTTTGAAACAATATGGGAAAAGAGATATAATGGAGGAAGGGGGATAATAAAAATGATATCCTACAGATATTTTAGTCGGTGTAGCTTTAGGGCTTATATGTTGTAGAATAATAATATACCCTTTTAATAAAGTAAACAATAATACCAAGGCTAGTATATAATAGAAAGAGGTGACAAGGTTAATATTAGTACTTAATGGAATTGCAGTTTACAAAATGATAAGGTAATTCTCTTGGGCACTTATCATTATGCTTACGAAAAAAAATACTAGAGATGAAGGTGGCTTTATTATGGGCATTTTAGTTTTATTAACAATCATTTCTCCTTATACGACCATAATACCATTATTATATATGATATATATGGTGTTATTTAAAAAAATTAAGATAGATAAAAATTATTGGAATATAGGACTTTGTTTACTATTTATTTGGTCTTTAATAGTAGGAGTTATAAATTATAGTTTTACATCAATTGTTGCATCGTTTGCTCTCTTTATATATCTATGTGTTAGTATTTTTTTGCAAAATTATTGTAAAAATGAAAATATGGTGGAAAAGATATATATGCATTTAGTGTTTTTTTCTCTGTTCTCAGCAATTTTTGGAATTATTGAGAAAGTGTTATATGAGTATTTTAATTTTAATATTTGGGGGGCATTTCTTCAAAGTACAGCTCAGCCAGCAGTTAATGGTAGAATATATAGCACCTTTGGTAATCCTAATGTAGCGGGGAACTGGTTTGCTATAATGATTCTTGTAGGTATTTATTTTTGTAGCATTAAATCAAAAACTGCAAAATTATTTTATGAGACAGCGACAATCCTCTTTGTTATTGCATTGTGTTTAACGGGATCTCGGGGTGCTTTTATGGGGCTATTATTTGGCGTTTTTATATTTTATCTACTTAAAGGTAATAAAAAAGATATATGGCTGTTTATCACAATATTTATAATTACGGCTGTAATTACTTTTGTACCACCAGAAATGCTTAAAAATTTAACCGGACATGATTTCGATACCTCATTCAATAGTCGTTTTGGAATATGGGATGGATGTTTAAAAATGATAAAACTTAAGCCTTTTACGGGTTGGGGTATTATGGGGATAACTGACCATGGAGAAAGCTTCATGAAAGGGTATTATTATGCAACCCTATACCACGGTCACAATATCTGGATTACTATTATGACAACACTTGGAGCTGTTGGGCTTCTCATATATACCTATATGAAAATTAATTTATTCCGAAATTTAAAGATACTTCATGCACAGAATTGTAGATTAGTTCCAATGCTGGCAGGTATTCAAGCTGTAATAATTGGGCATGGACTGGTTGACTTTACAATGATTGCACCACAAGCTGGGTTATTATTTATAGCTAGTTCAGCTATAATAAACGCCCTTATAAAACAAGATAATATCAATTGAGAAAAATATAATAGATATAATAATTTCATTACTAATAGACTAAATTTAAGTCGTTATAATTATTTTTGAGTTTATTATTTATTTATTTATTTATTTGAAGAACAAAGGAATTGATAATATTTAGTCGAATTAGATATATTAGTAATAAATATTTTGACTTGCAATAATTTCAAATACGAAAGGAATTTTTAAATGGAGGATTATAAAAATAAAAACATCAAAATAATAGAGATTGATCCATATCTCAAGCCGTTTGAAAGTGATATTAGGATTAGAGTGGACCGTTATACATCTTGTAAAAAAGAATTACTTGGTAATAATCAAAGCTTTGACTCTTTTGCGAGTGGCGACTTATTTTACGGGTTCCATTTAATTAAGGGGGGATGGGTTTATAGAGAATGGGCCCCTATGGCTGATGCTCTTTATTTAATTGGCGATTTTAACTCTTGGAATCCTCAAACACATCCATTGATAAGAAAAGAAAGTGGAAATTGGGAGATTTTTTTGCCAGGGGTACAAGCCCTAAAACATTTATCCTATGTTAAGGTAAGGGTAGTGGCTAAAGGTGTATCAAGAGATAGAATTCCTCTTTATATTAAGCGGACGATGCAGGATCCTATTACTAATGATTTTGTAGGACAAATTTGGCAACCAGACTTTGAATTTAAGTGGCGGGATAGTGAATTTCATGTTGATAGCGAATTGCCATTGTTTATATATGAGGCTCATGTAGGTATGTCCCAGGAAAAAGAAGGAATGGGTACTTTTAGCGAGTTTACAGAAAATATTCTTCCAAGAATAAAGGCTGCTGGTTATAATACTGTGCAGCTTATGGCGGTAATGCAACATCCATATTATGCCTCTTTTGGTTATCAAGTATCTAATTTTTTTGCTGTTTCATCTTGGTTTGGAACCCCTGAAGAGCTTAAAGCATTAGTTAATGCTGCCCACCTTATGGGAATTGCGGTATTACTTGATTTAGTACACTCTCATTCAATTAAGAATATAGCTGAGGGGATTAATGAGTTTGACGGAACTGATTATCAATTCTTCCATACTGGAGTTAAGGGGAATCATCCAGCATGGGGTACAAAACTTTTTAATTATGGGAAGCCAGAAGTTCTTCATTTCCTTTTGTCGAATATTAAGTTTTGGCTAGAGGAATACCATTTTGATGGTTATCGATTTGATGGTGTGTCATCGATGTTATATCACCACCAAGGGCTTGGAGTAGTGTTCTCGGATTACAGTAAATACTTTAGTATGGATACGGATATAGAAGCAATTACTTACCTTCAATTTGCTAATGACTTAGTAAGAGAAGTAAAACCTAATGCAGTAACTATTGCAGAGGATATGAGCGGAATGCCTGGAATGTGTCTGCCAGTTGATTTTGGTGGCATTGGCTTCGATTATCGTTTGTCTATGGGAGTGCCTGATCTTTGGGTGAAATTGTTAAAAGAACTGCCAGATGAAAAATGGAGCATGTGTCAGTTGTGGCACGAGTTAACTAATAGACGGCCTAAGGAAAAGAATATAGGGTATTCTGAATCACATGATCAAGCACTTGTAGGTGACAAGACCTTAATGTTCCGTTTAGGCGGAAAGGAAATGTATTCTCACATGCTAAAAAGTGATGATAATTTAATAATAAATAGAGCAGTAGAACTTCATAAACTTATTAGATTTATTACTATAACTTTAGCTGGTGAAGGCTATTTAAATTTCATGGGGAATGAATTTGGTCACCCGGAATGGATTGACTTCCCAAGAGAAGGTAATAATTGGAGTTATAATTACGCAAGAAGACAATGGAGTCTGATGGAAAATAAAGATCTTAAGTATGAATATTTGTCAAATTTTGATAAAGAAATGCTAATTTTATTAAAAACATATAATGTTTTAAGTGCAACAGACCTCCAAAATCTTTGGACTGATGATAAGCAAAATATGATTGCTTTCAGAAAAGGTGAATTAGTATTTTTATTTAATTTTAATCCATCTGCTTCTTTCTCAGAATATGAACTACCTACTGGCGAGATGGGTGAATATAAGATTATCTTTAATAGTGATGAAACGATATTTGGTGGCCAACACAGAATTGCAACAGATTATATATACAGCGCGAAAACATTACGAAATAAGGGGAATAAACCTGGGATTATAGTGTATTCACCTAGTAGAACTGTGCTAGTTCTAAAGAAAGTTATTCAAATGAGTGACCCCTGCCAGGCAATGGAAGGGTAGAAAATCATGAATTCCTAAAAGTAATGATATGTAATATATGACAAAATAAAAACACCTAGAAGAAGTTCTTCTAGGTCAGGTTGTTTACAAACCCAGTATAATTTTTTTATTATACTGGGCTTTTTACATGCAATTATGCGATAGCATTTTGAGTTATGGATAAATGTAAAATAACAACTATCTTCTTAGTTAGAAAATCAAAAAACAGTAAAGATAGCAGGCTAGCTATCTTTTTCATATTCTGCACTGCTGCTGTAAGCAGACACTGCTCTTGCACATTTTCTAATCCACGCATATGGCAATAGCGAAGCCCATGCAGTTGTTTTGAATCTGCGAAGCTTCGCTCTATAGTTTCTTTTCTTCTTCTATATATATTTCTGCCTTTATCTGTTCTGGTGAACTTTACAACATCTTCTTTATACGTTTCCCAAACATGTCTTCTAATAGTTTTAAACTTGCTTTTTGCAGAAAAGCATTGAGCTCTATTTGGACATATCTCGCAATATTTTGCATTACCAACATATTCTTTATATCCTTCTCTTGTTGTCGTTTTATAATGTAAAGCCCTTAGGTCAGGGCATACGTAAATGTCCTGTTCTTTAAGATATTGGAATTTATTTTTTGTGTACATTCCTTTTGTATGTGGAGACCTACGGTATCCCATTACAGATTTTAATTCCCTCTCATATAGTTCTTTACATATAAGATTTGTAGCATAACCAGCATCTGCACCAACATATTTTGTATTAAAATTAAACTTTTTTATTTGCACATCTAATCTATCGATATAAGGATCAACATCATTTATGTTTCCAGGAGTAACATACACATCAGTAATTATATTATGTCTGCTATCGACAGTTCTGTGATCTAAATATGAGAAGCCTTCCGGCTTGCCATCTCTCATCATATATCCACTGTCAGGGTCGGTTGTGCTAACTTTAGTTTCTTTTATTTTGGTGACAGGTTCTTTTTCCTTTAAAGGTTTTTTACCATGGTTTATTCTATCTTCTTCCACTGCTTTATTAAGTTCAGCTACATATTCTTTCGGCGTTTTTTCAACTTCAATTTTCACAAGCTTTCGCTTATTAGCATTTGCTTTTAGGTGTGTAGAATCTGTGTAAAGTATTTTACCGGTTACCATCTTAAGATTTATAGCCTTAAATACTACTTCGTCAAATATTTTTTGAAACACATCTGTACCTTTAAACCGTCTACGTCTATTTTGGCTAATTGTTGAATGATCTGGAATAGGATCAGTAAGACTTAGTCCTAGAAACCATCTATAAGCCACATTTACTTCAATGTCCTTTACAAGTTGTCGTTCAGATTTTATTCCAAATAAGTACCCAATAAACAGCATTTTAAAAAGTATAATAGGATCTACGCCAGGTCTTCCATTATCTAAGCAGTAATATTTTTTAGTCAGTTCTCTTATAAAAGAGAAATCCATGTATTTATCTATATTTCTCAGAATATGGTCTTTAGGAACTAAATCTTCTAAATACACCATTTCTAGTTTTTGTTGTGTAAAATTCTTTTCATTAATCATAATAATGCCCTCCGAATTATAAAGTTTGTATACTATATATATTCGACATTGATGTCCTAAAATCCTTTTTGAATATAAAAAAAAACACTCCAATTTTAAATTAGAGTGTTTTACATTTTATGTTTGTCAACGGTCTGACCTAGAAGAAGTTCTTCTAGGTGTTTTTATTGTGCGCCCGGCATGGGCGCAATCTAATGGGTGAAAGTCCCTAGCACGGGTTAATAGTGCCAAGTGCATAGCTTAAGACAAGGGTGTCCATCGTGAGATGGAATCTGAAGGAAGTTGGCGGCCAAACTCCGGTCTGACGAACAGAAACTACATATAAGGCATATGCTTGTGGGTAAGTTTGCAATACAAAACGAAGCCCAAAACTATTCGAAACAAGTGGTGTAAATGTAGCAGATAGATGGAGTGAAAGATTGCGTTCTTACCCGGGGAGATCTGATAGGTAAGTTGTGGATATGAATTTAGAAATAACAACCCATACAGTGATGTATGGCTGAACTATCAGAAGTCAGCAGACGTCATAGTACCATGCAAAACGCGTTAGCGTGGGAAGGACTGAACAATAGGAGGTTTGGAATTTTGAAGGATACGAGAAAATATGATAAAAGCAGACAACTTCATAAAGAAGGCTCTCTACGAGAGAATAGAGTGGAACTCGAAGGTAATGTAGAAGTGCATAGTATTTCCTCTATGTCAGAAGAAGGAAGAAACGATGTGAATGAATATGATAATGGTTTACTCGAGCAGATATTATCGAGAGATAATATGAATAAAGCATATAAAAGAGTAAAAGCCAATAAAGGAAGTCATGGGATTGATGGTTTGACAGTAGATGAACTTCTACATTATCTAAAAGAGCATGGACAAGAATTAAGGCAATCATTATTAGAAAGTAGATATAGACCTCTAGCCGTAAGAAGGGTAGAAATACCAAAACCTGACGGTGGAATTAGGCTACTTGGAATACCTACTGTATTAGATAGAGTTATTCAACAAGCGATATCACAAACTCTAATACCAATATATGAAAAGAAATTTTCTGATAATAGTTACGGTTTTAGACCTTTAAGAAGTGGAAAACAAGCTGTTGAAAAATGTAGGGGATATATTAATGCTGGACATACATGGACGGTGAATATAGACCTTTCTAAATACTTTGATACGATAAATCATGATAAATTAATAAGGATACTATCGGAAGATATTAAAGATAGTAGAGTAATTTCTCTGATACGAAAGTATCTACAAAGTGGAGTGATGATAAATGGGGTATTTATGAATACAGAAGAAGGAGCACCTCAAGGCGGGCCTTTGTCCCCATTATTAAGTAACGTAATGTTACATGAACTCGATGTAGAACTAACAAAACGAGGACTAAACTTTTGTAGATATGCTGATGATGCGAATATATACGTCAAAAGTGAGAAATCAGCAAATAGAGTAATGAAGAGTATTACGAGATTTATTGAGGAAAAGTTAAAGCTTAGAGTGAATAAAGAAAAGAGTACAGTAGATAGACCTTGGAAACTTAAATTTTTAGGATTTTCATTTTACCGAGCAAAAGGTGAATACAGAATGAGAGTTCCTCAAAAACCTATAATCAAATTCAAAGCAAAGCTAAAAGAATTAACTTCAAGAAGTAATGCGATGAGCATGAAATATAGGTTTATGAAACTTAAGCAAGTGATAGTTGGATGGATAAATTATTTTGCTATTGCAGACATTAAAAGTATTCTTAAAACACTTGATGAATGGTTAAGGCGAAGAATTAGAATGTGTTTTTGGAAACAATGGAAAAAGATTAAAACAAAATATGGGAACCTTGTTAAATTAGGAATACCAAACAATAAAGCTTTGCAATATGCAAATACAAGGAAAGGCTATTGGAGAACATCCAATAGCCCTATATTAAACAAAACATTGACCAATAAATACCTTAAAAATATAGGATTAGTTTCTATATCTGAGACATATTTATTAAAACATTAATTTCTATTGAACCGCCGTGTACCGAACGGTATGCACGGTGGTGTGAGAGGTCGCTAAATAAATTAATTATTTAGCTCCTACTCGATTTGAAGGGTTTGGAAGTAGCTTATAGAAGAGGTATTGTTAAAACATAATTAAAAATATACTAATTCTCATTTATATTCTATATTGACATTTTGGAATATAATGTTATTATTATACTTATGATATCAATGTATCGGATTACTAGGTATAAATGGTATCATATGCCATAAAAATATAAGGGGGGCAATAACATGTCAATAAACAAGGAACTGTTAAAGGGAAGTACGATAATCCTCATTTTAAAATTAATTGATAAAAAACCAATGTATGGCTATGAAATGATAAAAGAAATGGAAGAAAAATCAAACGGTGTGTTTACATTGAAGGAAGGAACTCTCTATCCAATTCTTCATACCTTGGAGGCAAAAGGATTAGTTGTGGCATATTGGGGTGAGGGTTCTGGAAAACGTCCTAGAAAGTACTACAGGATAATGGAGGAAGGTAGATTATCATTAAAGGCAAAAGAGGAAGAATGGACAACTTTCCGTTCTACAGTTGATAAAATATTAGGGGGGGCTATATTATGGACGTAGGAGATAATTCTAAAATTAGTGAATATATAGATTATGTATGTTCTTATGTAAAGTATAAGGGAGCTCATAAAGAAATAAAACAAGAGCTATCCTCACATATTGAGGATATTGTAGGCGAATATGCTGAAAAAGGAATAGTACAAGAAGAATCAGTAATTAGAGCTGTTGAACGCATGGGAGATGGCGAAGCAGTAGGTAAACAGCTAAACATAGCACATAAGGGAACTCCGGATTGGATTACATTAATTTTAACCATACTACTCGTTAATATAGGTGTTGCATTGATGTATCTCATGCAATATAAAAATTCATTCAGAAGTAGTGATTATCTATTTAAGCACAGCTTATTATATGCTGCTATTGGTACTATAGGTATAGTATTATTATATTTCTTTGACTATAGAAAACTTCAAAAGTATTCGAAACATATCTTTGTAGGCATGTGCTTATTATTTACCTTATCATTTTTTATAAGCCACCCTATAAATGGAAGTCCTTTTATCAGTGTAGGAAGATTTACATTTGATATTAAAGCAATTAGTTTATATGTATTTATAATAGCACTAGCAGGTATATTCAATAACGATGACTGGAATAAAAAAATGAATTTAATTAAAGCTGTATGGTATTTAATTATTCCAATGCTTTTAATGCTAGCTGCTCAAGGATTAGGTTACTGTGGAATTTATTTTATTACATTTATAGTTTTAGCTCTTAAATCTAATATGAAAAAAAGATATGTAATTTACATTGTTGCACTTAATACTATTTGTTTTCTGTATTATATTATATCAGAACCATATAGAATAAGTAGGTTTTTTACTTTTTTACACCCATTCTCGGATGCGAGAGGAGTAGGGTTCTTGAATGTACAGATGTACGAAATAGCTCATACATCTGGAATTTTCGGACATGGGTTTTCTGCAAATGAGGCACTGTTAAAGGTACCTGAGATGCAATCAGACTTTGTTTTTATTTATATAGTACATACTTTTGGGTGGCTTGGAGCCGCGGTTATTATTTCTATTATTGTTTCTTTCATATATAGAATTCTACATGTTTCAAAATATGTTAGAGATAATTATGGACGATTACTTATAAGCGGTTTGATTAGTATATTTATAGTTCAATTCGCAACGAATATATTAATGAATCTAAATTTATTCCCTATGATAGGAATTCCACTTCCTTTCATAAGCTATGGAGGCTCTTTAGGGATTATTAATATGGTATCCGTAGGCATTATTATGAGTGTGTATAGAAGGCGAAGTTTATCCAATTCATGAGTGTGCTAATTCTATGTTGATTATTAAATAATTACTTAAGTATAATATGAAAAATATGTTATAATTTTATTATAGGTTATTTATATCATAAAAGGACGATACATACATAAGTGTAAGCTATGACGAATCAATATGAAAATACATTAAATAAAAAGGCGGAATTATTTTGAAAAAACGTTTATTAATAATAGCTCTGATAATCAGTTTTCTATTTGCAACTTACGCTTTCATTAATCAAAAAATACAAAGAAAAAAAGCGAATGAGGTATTTATACATTGCATTTATGAACTTGTAGGTTGCTTTGGGATTGGTTACAGTAAAGTTGATGAGGAAGATAAAATATCTTACTATATGGAGGCATCTGCATATTTACATACAGCTATATCTATATTACCTTTTACGTCCTATGCTAACGTTGAAAATAAAACTGGAGGTTCAACTGCACTATCTAAACTTTATATGTCCATTTCAATAAATGCTACACCTCAATCTACTAATAGATCGATAGCTTTTACTGAAAAAGAAGAAGAAATACAACGGTATTTGTATTTTATGAGTATTAATCCTAATGATAAGGAGAATTGGGATTTACTTTCAAAAATTGCAGTGGATATAGGATATTAAAAGAGTGTAAAATAAAGTTATAGCTTTAACCGCTGGGGCAGTTAATTTGAACTGTTCTTTAATTATGTGCTGCAAGGATAATTTATATTTGGAGATAGAGGTTATATGAAGAAAAATTTGAAATTTGGCACTTTGATTATTGCTCTGATTACTATGTGGTAGGCTTTTGAATTTGATAGGGATTATTACAACTCAATGGGAGTGGACAAGTTTTTCAGTGGTTTTGTTAATGATTTTTGCGAGTAATGAACAATTTAAAAAAAAAGGGAACAAAATAAAAGAAAGAATGCTGGGATAAAAAATTTGATAATAGAAGTAACATACCATTAAGTCCAGAAAAAACATTAGTCGAAAATTGAAAATAACGAGGATAGATGCTTTCTCGTTACTTACATTTTTCGTAAGATGCAAAGTTAAGTCAACATTTGTGGATCTTATTAAAGGTTGAAAAATATAAAAGATAGGAAGAAGGCTGTGTTAAATAAAACCTTCTTCTTATCTTTTATATTATTAAAATACATACCATAGGATGTGCTAATTACTATATAGTATGAACTTTCTCCGAAAGTGACTTCAAATAAGAAGAGCAGAAACATTGAAAATTCATTTAGTAATTCTTCTTTTGGCAATATAAAATTCTCGTGAGCCTCCTGTAAGGAAGGCTAGGGAACCGGCTGTAAGCCGAATGTGAGCGTTAGAGAAATTTATATTGGCAAAAGATTAGAATTATTTGATGGAATTTCACGTTTCAAGCTCTTATTTCGAATCACGCAGGAGAGATTTCATACTGATTGTACTATTTGCTCTTACCCCCTTAATGAAGTTTCCCCCATTAAATACTTATCAATATTTTTAGTAACTGCGCGACCTTCATATATTGCCCAAACAACTAATGATTGGCCCTTTTTCATATCTCCAGCTGCAAAAACGCCTTGTAAATTAGTCATATAATTATCATCTACAATAACGTTTCCTCGGTTATCAAAGTCTAAAGCTAAGTCCGTAAGCATACCTTCATGTTGTGGATGCAAGAAACCCATAGCTAAAATAACCAAGTCAACTTTGAGCTCAAATTCTGAACCTGGTATTTCACTCATTTGTTGCATACCTTTTTCATTACGTGTCCACTCAACTTTAGATGCATGGAGCGTAGTAACTTCGCCATCTTCACCAGTGAATTTTCTTGTAGTAATATTCCAATCGCGGTTGCAACCTTCTTCATGAGAAGTAGTAGTTTTTAGTGTTCTAGGGTATGAAGGCCATGGCATTGTGTCGTCTCTATCTACAGGGGGCTTTGGCATAATTTCATATTGATATACGCTCTTAGCTCCTTGCCTTATTGCAGTTCCAATACAATCTGAGCCAGTATCTCCGCCTCCGAGTACCAGTACAACTTTGCCTTTAGCATTTATCTCACTAGCTTCTATTGTTTTGCCTGAAACTCTTCTATTTTGTTGTTTTAGATAATCCATAGCAAAATGTACACCTTTTAATTCTCTGCCTTCAACTAATAAATCTCTAGGAATTGTACTACCACCAGTTAAAGCTACTGCATCAAATTCAGATAAAAGAGTGTCTACAGAATAATCAACTCCGACATTTACATTAGTTTTAAAGCTAACTCCTGCCTCAATCATAAAATCCACTCTTCTTTGAACTATGCTTTTATCTAATTTAAAATCTGGTATGCCATATCTTAAAAGCCCGCCTATTTCATCGTCCCTTTCAAAAACAGTTACATCATGGCCTACAGAGTTAAGTTCAGCAGCTGCCGCAAGGCCCGATGGACCCGAACCAACAATAGCGACCTTTTTACCAGTCCGAACTCTAGGCTCTAAAGGGTTTGTCCATCCTTGTGAAAATGCTTTTTCTATAATATTTAATTCTATTTCCCTTATTGCAACAGGGTCTCCATTAACTCCTAATGTACATGAACCTTCACAAGGGGCGGGACAAATCCTGCCAGTGAACTCTGGGAAATTATTTGTAAGGGTTAACCTGTTATATGCTTTTTCCCATTTTTCTTTATATACCATGTCATTCCAATCTGGAATTAAGTTTCCTAGAGGGCAACTCCAGTTACAAAAAGGAACACCACATTCCATGCACCTTGCACCTTGCTGACGCAGTTTTTCAACTGGAAATTCTATGAATAATTCTTTAGAGTCCTTAATTCTATCTTTTACAGGGCGTTTATTTGCAGTTTCTCTTTTGAATTCTTTGAAACCATACAATTTTCCCAAATTTAACACCTCCAAAAATTGAAAACTGAGAACCGTCCCTAAAGAGAGACAGTTCTATAGCTTCTATTTACCTTCTAATATTGCTTTGTAAGCGGTTGGTATTACTTTTTTGAACTTTAACTTGTATTCTTTCCAGTTATTTAGAATTTTACTTGCTTTATGGCTGTTAGTTGCTTCAAAATGTTCTTTTATTATCGAATGGAGCTGTAATAAATCTGGTTCTGAAGTTATTAATTCTACCTCTATCATTTCCATATTACAGTTTGATTTTAATGTTTCATCTTCGTCGATAACGTATGCTATACCACCGCTCATTCCGGCTGCAAAGTTCCTGCCTGTTCTTCCGATAATAACTACAATTCCACCTGTCATATATTCACAACCGTGGTCTCCAATTCCTTCAACTACAGCCTGGGCTCCTGAATTTCTTACTGCAAAGCGTTCGCCTACTAATCCGTTTATAAACAACTTACCAGAAGTCGCTCCATAAAGAATTGTATTACCCGCGATGAAGTTTTCGTCTTGAATAAAACTGCAATTTTCTGGTGTCTTTACAATTATTTTAGCACCTGATAATCCTTTGCCAACATAATCATTTGCATCTCCTACTAAGTTTAATGTTAATCCATTAGCACCAAAGGCTCCAAAACTCTGACCTGCTGCCCCAACAAAATTTAATGTTATTGTATCGTCAGGAAGTCCAGCGGCGCCATATTTCATAGCAATTCTTCCACTTAACATTGCACCAACAGAACGATTAACATTTTCAATTTCTAAATTAGAGGTGCTTTTCATTCCATTTTCTAGGGATATTTTTGCCATTTCAATAAGCTTGAAATCTAAAGAAGTATCTAACCCGTGATCTTGTGATATTACACAGTACCGCTTAATCCTTTTGGGCATATCAGGTTTATATAGAATATTTGATAAATCTAGTTCCTTTGCTTTCCAGTGGTCTATAGCCTTTTTCTGATTAATTTTATCTACTCTACCTATCATTTCATTCATAGTTCTAAAACCAAGTCTCGCCATATGCTCTCTTATTTCCTTGGCAATAAATGTAAAGAAATTCACCACGTATTCAGGTTTTCCCCTGAAATTCTTACGAAGTTCTGGATCTTGCGTAGCTATGCCCATATCACAAGTATTCAAGTGACAATTTCTTAGCATAGTACAACCGAGCACTACAAGAGCTGTAGTTGCAAACCCAAATTCTTCTGCTCCAAGAAGTGCTGCAATAACAACATCACGTCCTGTTTTAAGCTGACCATCAGTTTGAACGGTTACTCTGCTTCTTAAATTATTTAAAAGCAATACCTGCTGGGTTTCAGCAAGTCCAAGCTCCCAAGGTAGCCCCGCATGCTTTATTGAGGAAAGTGGGGAAGCACCTGTTCCTCCATCATGACCACTTATTACTATAGCATCTGAATGTGCCTTAACAACTCCAGCGGCTATGGTTCCAACACCTAACTCTGAAACCAATTTTGTACTTATTCTGGCCCTAGGGTTTACACTCTTTAGATCATGAATAAGCTGAGCTAAATCTTCAATAGAATATATATCGTGATGAGGTGGTGGGGAAATTAAATCAATCCCAGGGGTTGAATGCCTTAGCCTAGCTATATTTGCATCAACTTTTTTGCCTGGTAGTTGACCACCTTCACCAGGTTTTGCTCCTTGAGCTATTTTTATTTGCAATTCGTCTGCATTTACAAGATATTCAGCAGTTACACCAAATCTACCGGAAGCTATTTGTTTAATTGCACTTCTTCTTAAATCACCATTTTCATCAACTTTGAATCTTTCGGCATCCTCTCCACCTTCACCAGTGTTGCTTTTTCCACCAAGCCTATTCATAGCTATAGCCATAGTTTCATGGGCTTCCTTGCTGATGGACCCAAAGGACATTGCACCTGAGCAAAAGCGTTTTACTATTTCACTAATTGGTTCAACACTTTCTATTGGAATTCCGTTCCCATAATTAAGTTCAAATAATCCTCTAATTGTACATAAGTTCTTGTCCTGCTCATTTATCACTTTTGCATATTCTTTATATAAATTATAATCATTTGATTTTGTAGCAACTTGAAGTTTAAAGATTGTATCCGGGTTAAATAAGTGGTGTTCTCCACCTTTTCTCCAAGAATATGCCCCTCCTACATCAAGTTCAGCTATAGGTTTTCTTAATTTGTTGAAGGCATTTTTATGCCTAATTAATACTTCTCTTGCTACGGTATCTACACCAATTCCACCAATTCTAGAAGAGGTTCCACCAAAATATTTTTGGAGTAAATCAGAACTTAAGCCAACTGCGTCAAAAATTTGTGCTCCATGATAACTCTGTATAGTTGAAATTCCCATTTTTGATAATATTTTTAGAAGCCCTTGTGATATTGCATGTATATAGTTTTCATGGGCTTTTTCTATAGAAACATTTTCTATATCGCCATCATTTATAATATTATCAATAGACTTAAATGCAAGATATGGATTAACACCTGTTGCCCCATAGCCAATTAATAAGGCAAAATGCATTGTTTCTCTAGCTTCTCCTGTTTCGACTATAATAGAAACAGAGGTTCTGGTCTTTTTGCGGGTTAAGTGCTGCTGAACGGCAGATAATGCAAGTAAGCTTGGGATTGCAGCATCATAAGAGTCTACTGATTTATCACTAAGAACGATAATATTATAGCCTTCTTCAATTCTTGCAGATGTTCTTTTGCAAAGCTTGTCTAGGGCATCTTTAAACCCTTCAATTCCAGTATCTGCTTTAAAAGTTATGGGAATTGTTGTAGTTTTAAAAGCGTTATCTTTTAAATTTTTAATCTTAGCTACTTCTAAATTAGTTAAGATAGGACTCTTTATTTCTATAAATGGGTTATCAGTAAGATCTTGATTTAAAACATTATCTTGAGATCCCAAATAGTTCATAAGTGACATTACCATTTTTTCTCTAATTGGATCTATTGGTGGATTGGTAACCTGAGCAAAAAGTTGCTTGAAATAAGCAAATAAGAGTTGAGGCCTATTAGATAATACAGCCAGTGGTGTATCATTTCCCATAGAGCCAATGGGTTCCTTACCATCTCTTGCCATAGGAGATAGTATAATCCTTAAATCTTCTAGAGAATATCCAAAGGCTTGTTGCCTTTCCTTTAAAATATCTTTGTCTATTTTAACGTCATTAATTACAGCATCAAAATCTTCTAGATAAAGTTTATTTTTTAAAATCATTTCACCATAAGGCTTGTTTGTGCAAACTGCTTTTTTTACTTCTTCATCTTCAATTATTCTGCCTTCATTTGTATCAATCAAAAACATCTTTCCTGGTTGAAGCTTGCCTTTTTCTTTGATATTCTCTGGTTTAAACTTAAGTACTCCAGCTTCAGATGCAAGAACAGCAAAGCCATCCTTTGTTATTATATACCTTGCGGGCCTAAGTCCATTTCTATCGAGTGTTGCACCTATTCGAATACCATCTGTAAATGCAACAACAGCAGGACCGTCCCAAGGTTCAATTAACGAACCATGATACTCATAAAAAGATTTTTTATAATCTTCCATATCATTATTTGACATCCAAACTTCAGGAATCAACATCATTATGCTATGAGGTAGAGATCTTCCATCCATTTTTAAAAGTTCTAACATATTATCCAGGGAAGCTGAATCGCTACCATTAGGGCTAATAATTGGAAACAATTTCTTTATGTTCTTTCCATACACTTTGGACTTTAAAACTCCTTCGCGAGCATTCATCCAGTTTCTATTTCCTCTAATTGTATTTATTTCGCCATTATGAGCCAAATATCTAAAGGGTTGTGCTAAATCCCAAGTTGGAAAGGTGTTTGTACTATATCTTTGATGAACAAGGCAAATCGCACTCTTAAAATTTATGTCTTGTAAATCGATGTAAAATCCTTTTATTTGGTCGGCAAGTAAAAGTCCCTTGTAAACAATTGTTCTGCTAGAAAGACTGCAGATATAGAAATATTCTGTGCTTCTATTAACCAATTTGATTACTTCTCTTTCTGCTCTTTTTCTTATAATATAAAGTCTTCTTTCAAATTCTTCTTGAAGCTGCTCGTCTGTTAGAGTCGGATCTTTAAAATTTGATCCTAAAAAAATCTGTCTAATTATTGGCTCTGTTCCTTTTGCCGTGTCTCCAATGTTTCTATTATCTATAGGAACAGATCTCCAACCTAATATTTTTTGTCCTTCTTCTTCGGCAATTCTTTCAAGTATTCCTTCACATTGAAATCTTAATGCAGGTTCCTTTGGCAAAAAAATCATTCCTACGGCGTAGCTTCCTGCCATTGGTAATTCTAGGCCTAAATTGTCACAGCTAATCCTAAGAAATTCATCAGGAATTTGTACCAAAATACCTGCACCATCTCCAGTTTTAGGATCTGCACCCACTGCACCTCTATGAGTTAAATTCACAAGAACTTTTAACCCTTTTTTTATAATACCGTTGGTTTTCTCACCTCTGATATTTGCTACAAAGCCAACGCCACAATTATCTTTTTCAAAGGCCGGATCATACAATCCTTGCTTTTCAGGATAACCAATGCTATTACTCATGATATTACCCCCTTTATATTTATAAATGAATTATATAAATTGTACCATGATTTTATGAAAATGCAAGTTTCATTTTTAAAAAAATCATATTTAACAAATTATACTTAATAAATTGTGTTTAAAAAATAACAAAAGCAACAAAAATTGAAAGTTAATTTCCAATCTTTGTTGCTAAGGAATTATATGATACGTCTGAATATATGTTCTATGAGCGTATCAACATTTTTAATGTTGTAATAAAAAGTTGTAGTTTTCTTTTAAAAATTTTAATATAACATTTGCTATTAATGATTGACCTTCAATATTGGGATGTATTCCATCTTTACATAAAAATTGACTATAGTCGCTGTACTTTAAAAACTCTGTGCGTACATCAATAAGAACAGTGCTAGTTTCAGCGGCTATCTCAGTAATGATTTTACTATATGAGTTATGCCAATTAAAGAGTCTATCCTTCGTGCCTAACCACTGTAAGATATTTTTTTCTGAAGTAGAATCTTCTTTTGTAATCCATTTAAAATACTTTAAAGGATCGAGTGGTGGCAACGTCATAAGTATAGGGAATATGTGATTAGTTTTCAATGTGTCTATCATTGTAAGTAGTGTTTCACGAAAGATAGAAATATCAGTATTAGGTCTGTATTCCATATCAGGATTTTTAGCGATGTCATTCCAGTTATAGTCACAGTCATTACCACCAAATTCTATTAACACTATATCAGGTGATTTTTTGATGACATCATTATACATCTTACGTGCGCCTCTCATAATGGTACTACCAAATTTACCAGCATTATATACTGGGCCTTTTATTTTATTTTCAATGATGCTCGTAAAGTTTTCTTTTAAAGTTGCGTATTTAGATCTTTCATCATCATAAATGATTCCCTTTGTAATAGAATCACCAAATGCTATAAAAATATAACTATCTTTTATTTCCATAATATACCTCCATGAAATTAAATTATAATCGTATAAATTGATTGCGCTAATTTATATATATTAATAATATATCATATGAATATAAATAATTCAATACGTAGTTATTGAAACTACGTATTGAATAAAAAACTTTGCTATCAATTAAATTATAACTAGCGCAGCTTCGAAGGGTTTAACAACTTCAGGAGGAGATTTATATTCCAACTGAAGTTTTCTATTTGTTATAGTATGCATCTTATTTGTTATAGTATGTATCTTAATTGTATCCATTCACTTATAGAAGTGGAAGACATTTCAATAAAACATAGTAAACCTATTGACATTATAGGGGATGGAATATATACTTATATAAAATATATAAGAGGGACACTTTCCTTTTGAAATATTGTTAAAAGTGGGGATTTAAATTAGGAGAGATAAAATGAAAAATTCAAAGAGTCTTAAATTTTCAATGGTATTATTCGTAGGTGTTTTAATACTTGGGGGATTAGCAGGATGCTCATCTAAAAAAGTAGAAAATGATAATGTAAATCTTAGAGTTGGGTATTTTCCAAACATAACTCATTCACAAGCTCTTGTAGGACGCGCACAGGGAAGTTTTCAAAAAGCCGTCGGCGGAAAAAATAAGATAGATTGGAAATTATTCAATGCAGGCCCAGCAGAAATAGAAGCACTTTTTGCAGAAGCTATTGATATAGCATATATAGGGCCTGGTCCAGCTATTAATGGATATGCAAAATCCAAAGGCGACATTCAGATTATTGCAGGGGCAACCGACGCAGGAGCAATATTTGTATCTAAAAGAGGAACAATTATTAAAAATCTAAAAGAGTTAAGTGGCAAGAAAATTGCAGTTCCACAATTTGGTAATACACAAGATCTAACACTTCGAAATATATTATCTGCGAATGGGCTTAAAGACACGACAAAGGGTGGAACCGTGGAAGTAAGGCAAGCAGCAAATGCGGATATTTTATCTCTGATGCAAAAAGGGGATATAGATGCAGCCTTAGTGCCAGAACCATGGGGTTCAAGATTTATTAAAGAGGCGAAAGCAAATATTATTTTAGATTATAAAGAAATATTTAGAAAAGGAAAATATACTACTGCTGTAGTAGTTGTTAGAACTGAATTTTTAAAGCAGCATCCACAAATTGTTGAAAATTTTATAAGAAATCATGTAGAAGTAACTGATTATATTAATAAAAATCCAGATAATGCTAAGGAAATAGTAAACAAACAAATTACTGAATTAACTAAAAAAGGAATACCAAATGATGTTTTAGATGCTGCTTTTAAGAGATTAACAATTACAAATAATCCGGAAAAAGACTCAGTAATTGATTTTGTTAAATATTCACTCCATGCAGGCTTCTTAAAATTAGAGCCAGATACTAAGGAGTTGTTTAATCTTAGTATTTTGAATAAAGTTTTAAAAGAAAAAGGGCAAGATCAAATCAAATAAAAGAGGTGATAAATTTGAGTCTTATTGTTAAGGGCGTAAGCAAAGAATTTGTTTCAAAACATAAAAAAACAAGCACACTTGAAAATTTTAATTTAGAGATAAAAAAGGGCGACTTCGTATGTATACTAGGACCGTCTGGTTGTGGGAAATCAACACTGCTAAATATTTTGGCAGGACTTGAAAAGGCCACTAAGGGCGTGGTTATACTTAATGGTAATGAGATAGCTGGGCCGGGACCAGATAGGACAGTGATGTTTCAGGAAGCAGCATTATTCCCATGGCTTAAGGTAATTGATAACGTAGAGTTTGGAATGAAAATGGCAGGTGTGACTAAGGGAGTTAGATACGAGAAGGCACTACATTATTTGAAAATGGTTCATCTTTCAAAGTTCCAGAATTCCTATGTTTATGAGCTGTCGGGGGGAATGAAGCAGAGAGTAGCACTTGCTCGCGCACTATCTCTTGACTGCGAAATACTTTTAATGGATGAACCTTTTGCGGCTCTTGATAGTCAGACTAAAATGATGTTACAACAAGAATTGCAACGCATATGGGTAAATACAAAAAAAACCATCATTTTTATTACTCACAACGCAGAAGAGGCAGTTTATTTGGCCAATAGAGTTGTAGTGATGGCAGCAAATCCAGGTAGAATAAAGCAGGAGTTTATTATAGAGCTTGCAAGGCCAAGACAGATGGAAAGTTGTGATATTGCTTATTACACATCTAAAATAATGAAAGCATTAAAAGAGGAGGTGGAGAAGGTTGCAAAAGCAGAATACGATGGTGATTGGAATATTGAAGAAAATTCTGTTTTATATTCTTCTAATATTAATATGGGAGGCGATTTATAAAGTAGGAGTTGATATTCTAAGAATTTGGAGGCCTTATACGTTACCATCACCTATAGATGTTTTTGGGACTCTGGCAGTTCTAATAAAGGATAATACTATAGGGATAGCCATTGTTGCAAGTTTAAAGAGAATACTAGTGGGATATTTTATTTCAGTAGTAATAGGAGTTACTCTTGGGCTCACAATTGCTAAATTTAAATATTTAGAAGAGAACCTGGGTCCATTAATTCTAGGCCTTCAGACATTGCCAAGTATTTGCTGGTTGCCGTTTGCGATTTTATGGTTTGGGCTTAGTGAGAGTTCGATTATTTTTGTAATTGCAATTGGTTCCACATTTGCGGTGGCAATATCAGTTAATTATGCAATAAAAAATGTTAATCCCTTATATATAAGAGCTGCAAGAACGATGGGAGCTAAGGGTAGAAAGATCTATACTCAGGTAATCCTGCCGGCAGCGTTGCCGGATATAGTTAGTGGATTAAAGCAGGGATGGTCCTTTGCATGGAGGGCTCTAATGGCTGGGGAAATGCTTTCGTCTACAAAGGGGCTTGGTCAAGTACTAATGGTAGGAAGAGATTTAGCAGACATTAGCCAGGTTGTAGCAGTAATGATAGTAATAATAATTCTTGGGTTATTAGTTGATAAACTTGTTTTTTCAAGATTAGAGAAAAGCATGAGACATATTTGGGGTCTTGATAGGGTCTAGTTTTTAAAAATTGATGGAGGTGAAGTTAAATGAGTACAGAAAATCTTACCTGGCATAATACGTTTGTAACTCGCAGGCATAGAGAAGCCACACTTACACAAAAATCTAAGTTATTATGGTTTACTGGGTTATCAGGTTCTGGTAAGTCTACGGTGGCAAACGCTTTAGAGATAAAATTAAATCATCTAGGAAAATCAACTTATCTATTGGATGGTGATAATATTCGCCTTGGCATAAATTCAGATCTTGGATTTTCTGTAGAGGATAGAAGTGAAAATATTAGGCGAATTAGTGAAATTGGAAAGCTATTTGTAGATGCAGGACTAATAACTATTGCTTGTTTCATATCCCCGCTTATTGTAAACCGTGAAATGGTAAGAGCAACTCTTGGTGAAGATTTCATTGAAATATTTGTAGATTGCCCACTTGGCGAATGTGAGAAAAGAGATCCTAAAAATCTATATAAAAAGGCGAGACTCGCTGAAATTAAAGAATTTACAGGAATAACTTCACCTTACGAAAACCCAGAAAATCCAGAAATTGTGATAAATACAAAAGAGCAAACTATAGATCAATGTGTAGATAAAATATTAGATTATTTAAAGCTATAGTTTAGGAGGTTAAGATGAAGCTAGAAATGAAAACTTTGGTAGCAGATATATTAGTTGTTGGTGGAGGCACGGCCGGATGTTATGCATCACTTACTTTAACTAAGAGAGAAGACATAAGCATTATAGTAGTGGACAAAGCTAATATAAAAAGAAGCGGATGTCTAGCGGCAGGAGTTAATGCAATCAATGGTTATATTAATAAAGGATATACCCCAGAAGACTTCGTAGATTATGTTAAAAATGAAGCTGAGGGAATAATAAGGGAAGACCTGGTATATTCTATTGCTAAAAATTTAAACAAAGTTACAAAAAATATGGAGGGACTAGGGCTTGCAATCTTAAAGGATTCACAGGGCCAATATGTTACTCGTGGCAAAAGAAGTATTAAAATCAATGGGGAAAATATAAAACCTCTTCTTGCAAATGAGGTTAACTCAAAGAAAAACATAAAGGTTTTAAACAAGGTAAATATAATAGATTACATTGTTAAAGATGAAGTAGTTATAGGTGCTTATGGTTTCCATATAGAAAAAAATATTTTTTATGTAATTTATGCAAAGGCAGTTATTTGCACCACTGGTGGAGCTTCAGGCCTTTATAAACCTAATAATCCTGGATTTTCTAAACATAAGATGTGGTATTCACCTTTTAATACCGGAGCAGGGTATGCAATGGGAATAAGAGCAGGGGCTGAGATGACATCTTTTGAAATGAGGTTTATTGCGCTTAGATGCAAGGACACCATAGCACCTACAGGCACTGTGGCTCAAGGTATTGGTGCTAAGCAAATTAATGCCTACGATACGGAGTATGTACAAAACTATGGGAGACCTTTAACCATTACACGATTATTTGCAACTGTAGAGGAAAATAAAAAAGGCTTAGGACCTTGCTATTTGAAAACTAAGGGCATTTCAAAGGAAGTAGAGGAAGAACTCTACAAGGCATATCTTAATATGGCTCCAGCACAGACTTTAAAGTGGATTGAAGATGGTTTGGGGCCTAGTACAGAAAATTTGGAGATAGAAGGTACAGAACCTTATATAGTAGGTGGTCACTCTGCTAGCGGTTATTGGGTGGATGCAAAACGAGCTACTACTATCTCAGGATTATATGCAGCTGGGGATGTGGCAGGGGGAAGCCCTAAAAAATATGTAACTGGTTGTTTTGTCGAAGGTGAAATTGCAGCTGATGCCGCAACGGAGTTTATAAAAAACAAGAAAAATAAATTAATAGAGGAAGAAGAAATTTTATCTAAAGCTAAATTATTAGAAACTTTTCTTGAAGATAATGACAGTTTATTTTCTATAAATGGTGTTGAAGAGGCTATGCAAAAGGTAATGGATGAATATGCAGGTGGTATATCTAAAAACTATGTTTTTAATTCTTCAAAATTGCGAATTGCAAGTGGTAAAATAGATGAGCTTTTAGTGCTTTCAAAGGATTTGAGGGCCAAGGACATGCGAGAACTTTTGCAAATATTTGAAGTCATAGATAGGTTATATGTTTGCAAAGTTTTAATAGTTCATCTTCTAAAAAGAAAAGAAACCCGCTGGAAATGCTATGGAGATAATGCGGATTTTCCATATAAAGATGATGGTTTACTTAAATATATCAACACAATATATAAAGATGGAAAGGTTAAAGTTGTTTTTAGAAATTTAATAAAGCGAGATGAAGTTTATGAGCATTAAAATAGATCCACAAAAATGTGTGGGTTGCGGAAAATGTATGGACGTTTGCCCGGGAAATCTTATATTTAAAAAGAATGACTCAAAAGCTTTTATAGAATACCCACAGGAGTGTTGGGGATGTTGTGCTTGCGTTAAAGAATGTCCTTTTATGGCTATAAATTATTATCTTGGAGCAGATATTGGAGGTAAAGGAACTTATTTAAATACAAAAAAAGAAAAAAATCTTCTTCATTGGCACATGTTTAAACCAAATAGTGAAGAAATCATTATTACAACAAATGTAGCAGAGGCTAACAAATATTAGGGAGGTAAAATTATGGATCATTTAGATACATTAGAAGCAGAAAGTATTTTTATATTAAGAGAATCCTATAAAAAATTAGGTAGACTTGGGATGTTATGGTCAATTGGAAAGGATTCAACAGTACTGTTGTGGCTCGCTAAGAAGGCTTTTTTTGGACATTGTCCTTTTCCTTTTATTCATGTAGATACCAAACATAAAATACCTGCAATGATTGAATATAGAGACAAAATTGCTAAAGAGTTTAATATTGACCTTATAGTACACACGAATGAGGAAGCTATAAAGAATGGTATGGGGCCACATTGTGGAAGACTTAATTGCTGCAAGGCACTAAAAACAGATGGCCTTCAACAGGTGGTTACAAAGTATGAATTTGATGGATTAATTCTAGGAATTAGAAGTGATGAGGAAGGTTCGCGGTCAAAGGAAAGAGTATTTAGTGAAAGAAATAAGGATTCGGAATGGGATTATACTAATCAAGCACCAGAACTTTGGGATCAATTTAAAACTGATTTTCCAAAGGGCAATCATATTAGAGTTCATCCAATACTTCATTGGAGTGAAATTGACATATGGGCTTATATACAGAGAGAAAATATACCAATTATAGATTTGTATTTTGCTAAAGACGGCAAAAGATATAGAAGTCTTGGTTGCGCTGAGTGTACTGGTAAGATAGATTCTACGGCTACGACTATTGATGAAATTATTGAAGAACTAAAAAACACTACAACAGGTGAACGCGCAGGTAGAGCTCAAGATCAAGAGGATGCTTACGCAATGCAAAAGCTTCGTAAAGATGGGTATATGTAAGGGAGGGGTTTATTACTAATGGAAAATACAAGAGAAGTATTAAGAATAGTTACGGTAGGACACGTAGATCACGGCAAGTCTACAGTAATTGGAAGATTGCTTTATGATACAAAATCATTGCCAGAAGGTGCAATAGACAGAGTTAAAAAAATTGCTAAAGAAAAAGGTAAACCATTTGAATATGCATACCTATTAGATGCTTTTGAAGAAGAACAAAAACAAGGAATAACAATCGATACAACTTCTCTTCAATTTCATACAGACATGCGGGATTATGTAATTATAGATGCTCCAGGACATGTAGAATTTCTTAAAAACATGATTACAGGGGCAGCTAGCGCTGAAGCTGCACTTTTAATAATTGATGCGGAAGAAGGAATTCAAGAACAATCTAAAAGACATGGTTATATACTTTCTCTTTTAGGGATTAGGCAGGTGTGCGTTGTAGTTAATAAAATGGATCTTATTGATTATAGCCAGGAAAAGTTTAATGTTATAAAAAATGAAATGAATGCTTTTTTAAATAATCTAAATGTACACCCTATGAGTTATATCCCTATATCAGCATTTTACGGTGAAAATTTAACTTCAAAATCCGATAAATTATCTTGGTATAAGGGGGAAACTGTGCTTGAAGCATTAGATTTATTTACCCAAGAAACAGGCCTCGAAGCAAAACCTCTAAGATTACCTATACAAGATGTATATAAGTTTGATAATAGGAGAATAATTGCAGGAAGAGTAGAGGCAGGTACACTTAATATTGGGGATGAGATTCTTATTTCACCAGAAAATAAAACTACAAAAGTTAAAACTATTGAATATTTTGTAGAAAAAGATAATGTAAAAACTGTAAGTGCAGGTATGTCGGTAGGTATTACTTTTGAAGATGAATTTTTTAATAAAAGAGGAGAAATAATCTCTCATAAAAAAAATACACCTATTGTCTCAAATATTTTTAAGACCAATATATTTTGGATGGGGAAAAGCAATTTTGTAAAAGGTAGGAAATATAAGATAAAGCTTGTAACTCAAGAAGTGGAATGTGAAATTGTATCGTTTAATAAAGTTATAGATGCAACTACTTTAGGTACTTACGAAAATGCACTTGAGGCAAAAACTAATGATGTAGCTGAAGTTACTATAAAAACAAAGGAGAATATATGCTTTGATAAATTTTCAGATAACCAAAACACTGGTAGATTTGTAATAGTGGATGGTTATGAAGCATGTGGTGGTGGAATTATTTCAGGCGCTATTGATCCTGATGAAGTAACGGTGACTAGCTTTATTAAAGGTGAAATTAAGATTCCAATAAATTGTTTTGATGAATATTATTATGATATTAAAACAGCAGAAGTTAAAAAGAACTTGTCAAAAGTCGTGCAATATAACATTTGTGATAATGTACCTTTCCTTGGAGAAAGTTATGATTTTAAAGAAAACTTCGATGTAATAGTATTAAATGCTAGCATTGTTGCTAAAATAAGGGCTGGTAAGTTAATGGATGTTATCTCAATAGATAAGTATTCTTATGAGGCCGTAGTCACTATTAATGAAAATGGGTTTGGTATCAATATAGGCGCTGATAAAGATTTATTGGACTATATCGCTGATTACGAAAAAGGCATTAACGATATTTTTGCAAATAAATGGCTTAATTTCACTAAATATAGAACTATAAAGTTTAGAGATATTATAGAAGAAATAGTAGAATACGAGATTTAAATCAAAAAGGAGGGGTATAATCCTCCTTTTAATTTATGAAAAGAATAACTATTTTTATCGGATTTTACATGATTATTGATGCAACAAATAAAGATGTGTATAATTAATATAGGTGTATTAAATAATAAGACATTGTATTGTAGATTATAAGTTACTAAACAAAAAATCCATAGTTTAGTAGCTTTTTTATATTATAAGAAAGTGAAATTTATTTTATAAAGAATAAGAGGAGAGTTTAATGAAAAGTTTGGAGTTGTTAAAAAAAGAACTAGCTAGAATTGATGGGAAAAGTTATAGGTTGTACAAGGAGTTAGAGGGAGAGTATGATTTTGGGGGTTTTGCACTTTGCATAGATCATGTTCAAGGTGATCCTTTTGCATCACCATCAAGAATTAGGGTAATAGTAAATCAGAGGGTTGCTAAATTTCCAAAGGATACTTTTGATAATAAAATAAAAAATATTGCAGTAGCTGATTATTTAACAAGAGAATTTTATTCTAATATAAATAAGTGCTGCGTAAAAGTTTTTGGATCTGGGAAGAGTGGATTAATAGCTATAAGCAAATGTCCACAAGAGATACTAAATAGAACTTCAATAATTATAGATGAGGATAAAATAGAAGCAAGGTTTTATGTTGGATTTCCAGCGAGAGGAAGAAGCGTTTTATCAAGAGAGCTTGAGAAAATTTTGTATAATGTTATACCAAATATTGTAGAGAGGACTTTAATGTATAAAAATATTAATAGTGAAAAATTAATAAGCAGAGTAAATTTAGTAGAAGATCAAGAGCATATAAGAAGGTCGCTTGCAAGTAGAGGGCTAGTTGCATTTGTAGCCAATGGATCAATGCTGCCGAGAGAAAGTGGAATATCTACAAAAGCATTAAAAGCTGGCATGGTATTTGCCTCACCAAAGGAATTAGAAGTAGAGTTTAATACAAAGAGCCGTGGCAAAATTTGCGGAATGGGAATAAAAAAAGGTATAACGCTTATAGTAGGTGGAGGATATCATGGTAAATCAACATTATTAAAAGCAATAGAGCTTGGAGTTTATAATCATATTGAAGGTGATGGTAGAGAGTTTGTTATAACAGATGAATCAGCTTTAAAAGTAAGGGCAGAAGATAGTAGATGCGTCACTAAAACGGATATATCACTATTTATTAGTAACTTACCTAACGGGAAGGACACTGTAGAATTCTCTACGCAGAACGCAAGTGGGAGTACATCACAAGCGGCGAGTATTATTGAGGGGATAGAAAGCAGAACTAAGGTATTTTTAATAGATGAAGATACTTCAGCTACTAATTTCATGATGAGAGATGATTTAATGCAAAAATTAGTTTGCACAGAAAAGGAACCAATCACACCGTTTATTGAAATAGTGGGATCTTTATATAACCAGAAAGGTATTTCAACAATAATGGTAGTAGGAAGCTCTGGAGATTTTTTTGATGTAGCGGATTCTGTAGTGCAGCTTGATAATTATGAGGCCAAGGACGTCACAAAAAAGGCTAAAAAACTAAGTAGTGGTCATATTACAAAAAGAATTAACGAAAGAAATTTAAAAATAGATATCTCATTTAACAGAGTAGTTAAAGCCGGAACTATTTCACAAGGAGAAAGGGGAGTTAAAATCAAAACAATGGGGCTCAATATATTGTGTATAAACAGAGATGACATAGATTTAAGAGCTGTAGAGCAAATAGTTGATAGTGAACAAGTAAATGCTATAGGCACAATTATGAAATGGGCAGAGGTAAATATTATGAATAAGGGCTTAAGATTTGAAAGTATGGTTGATGATATAATTTGTAAAATAAAGAAAAATGGGTTAATATCCATGGATAAATTAAAAGGTGGAAGTGGAGATTTAGCCATGCCGCGAAAGCAAGAAATAATGGCAGTATATAATAGGTACAGAAACCTAAAAATATAAAAAGATATAACTAGAATTTGGAATAAAAATAAATCAATGACATTTTTATTTATTGCATTTTTTTTAAAAATCCTGTATTCTTATGAATAATGAAGTAGATTAAAGGCTAAAACAGGGGGTAACAAATGTGAAAAAATTTAAACGAGTACTAGTAGCAAACAGAGGCGAAATTGCTATAAGAATTTTTAGAGCTTGTAATGAACTTGGGATTCGTACGGTGGCGATTTATTCCAATGAAGATAAGTATTCACTTTTTAAAACTAAGGCAGACGAAGCTTATTTAATTGGAAAAAGCAGAAGTCCTGTTGAGGCATATCTAAATATTGAGGAGATAATCAGTATTGCGCTTAAAAAAGGTGTAGATGCAATTCATCCAGGGTATGGATTCTTATCAGAGAACCCTGAATTCGCGAAAAAATGTGCAAAAGCAGGTATTGAATTTATCGGGCCTACAGCTGAAATGATGGATAAACTTGGAGACAAGATTAAATGCAAAATTGTGGCAAAATCATTAGGAGTTCCTACGATACCTGGTTATGAAAAAGAAATTGAAACAGTAGACATTGCAAAGAAACTCGCAGGGGAATGTGGATATCCTATTATGTTAAAGGCAGTTGCTGGCGGCGGCGGACGAGGCATGAGAATTGTAAGAAATGAAGGCGAATTAGCCTCTGCTTATAGAAGTGCTAAAAGTGAAGCAAAGAAAGCGTTCGGTATCGACCATTTATTTATAGAAAAATATTTTGAAAAGTCTAAACATATAGAAGTACAGGTTCTTGGAGACAAGTTTGGTAATATTGTTCATTTATTTGAAAGAGATTGCTCTATTCAAAGAAGACATCAAAAGGTAGTAGAGTACAGTCCTGCTTTTTCAATATCAGAAGAAAAAAGAAATGAAATCTGCAATGATGCATTAAAAATAGCTAAATCAGTAAATTATAGAAGTGCTGGAACTTTGGAGTTCTTAGTAGATACTTATGGGAATCATTATTTTATAGAAATGAACCCTAGAATTCAAGTTGAACACACCGTTACAGAAATGGTAACAGGTATTGATATAGTTCAAAGCCAAATACTTATAGCAGAAGATTATGCTTTAAATTCCTCTAAAATAGGAATTTCGTCTCAAGAAGATGTTGTGCTTCGAGGATATTCTATTCAGTGCAGGATAACAACAGAGGATCCTTCTAATAATTTTGCACCGGATACTGGAAAAATAGAAGAATATAGAACAGGTTCTGGCTTTGGAATAAGGCTTGATGGCGGTAATGGTTTTGCAGGGGCGGTAATTAGCCCTTACTACGATAGCCTTTTGGTAAAAAATATATCATGGTCTAGAACTTTTCAAGATGCTATAAGAAAATCTATAAGAGCTGTTGAGGAAACTAGAATTACAGGAGTAAAGACTAATATAGGTTTTCTAATTAATGTATTAAATCATCCTACTTTTTTGAAGGGCGAATGTAATACAAGTTTTATTGAAGAAAGTCCAGAATTAATATCCATTGCACCTAAGGAAGATGAGGAAGGCAGAGTGTTAAAATTCATTGGAGACAAAATGGTAAATGAAGTAAGTGGAATTAAAAAGCTTTATGATGTGCCGGTAGTTCCTAAAATTATAATGCCAAATAAACTTAGTGGGACAAAACAGATTTTAGATATGCAGGGTACGGAAGGTCTTTTAAACTGGATTAAAAATCAAAATAAATTACTGTTAACAGACACCACAATGAGAGATGCTCATCAATCTTTAATGGCAACTAGAATGCGAACGAAGGATATGTTAAAAATAGCAAGTGCTACCTCTGTTTATGGAGGAGATTTGTTTTCCCTTGAGATGTGGGGAGGAGCTACTTTTGATGTAGCATACCGCTTTTTAAACGAATCGCCCTGGGAAAGATTAACACAGCTACGATCGAAAATTCCTAATGTGCTTTTCCAGATGCTACTACGTGGAGCAAATGCAGTAGGCTATAAAAATTATCCTGATAATGTAATCCGTGAATTTATTAAAGAATCTGCAGATACAGGCATTGATGTTTTCAGAATTTTTGATTCTCTAAACTGGTTAAAAGGAATGGAAGTTTCAATAGATGAAGTTATTAAAAGTGGTAAAGTTGCAGAAGCTTGTATTTGTTACACAGGAGACATCTTAAATGATAAAAAAGATAAATATAATTTGGATTATTATATTAAGCTAGCAAAGGAAATTGAGAAAACAGGAGCTCATATTTTAGGAATAAAAGATATGTCAGCACTGCTTAAACCTCATGCTGCGTTTAAGTTAATAAATGCACTAAAGCAAGAAGTAGGAATGCCTATTCATCTTCATACCCATGATACTACAGGAAATGGAGTTGCTACAGTTTTGATGGCGGCTCAAGCAGGCGTTGACATTGTAGATACTGCTTTTAACAGTATGTCAGGGCTTACAAGTCAACCAGCTTTAAATTCAGTTGTTGCAGCACTTAAGAATACTGACAGGGATACTGGGATAGAACCCAAAGGAATTCAGGAAATTTCAGATTATTGGGATGCAGTAAGACCAGTTTATGACCAATTTAAATCAGATTTGAATTCTGGTTCCGCTGAAATTTATAGATATGAAATTCCAGGAGGCCAATACTCTAATCTCAAACCACAAGTAGAAAGTTTCGGACTTTCACATAAATTTAATGAAATTAAAGAACTGTATAAAGAAGTAAATGAAATGGTAGGGGATATTGTAAAGGTAACTCCATCCTCTAAGATGGTTGGAGACTTTGCAATATTTATGCTTCAAAATGACCTTACACCAGAAAATATATACGAAAAAGCTACTAATATGTCTTTCCCAGATTCCGTTGTAGCATACTTTAAAGGCATGATGGGTCAACCAATGGGAGGATTTCCAGAAAAACTTCAGATATTAGTTTTAAAGGGTGAGAAGCCAATTACATGTAGACCGGGTGAATTACTCCCTGATGAGGATTTTAGCAAGATAGAGAAACACCTAATAGAGAAATTTAATATTGCTCCAAATAAAAAAGACGTACTTAGCTATTCATTATACCCTGAGGTATTCGATGGCTATATAAAATATGTTAAGGAGTTTGGAGATTTAAGTAGAATCGGAAGCGATGTATATTTCCACGGGCTCAATGAGGGTGAAACCTGCGAAGTCGAAATTGCTGAAGGAAAAACCTATATGATAAAGTTGCTTCACATTGGTAGATTGGATTTAGAGGGTAACAAAGTTCTTGTTTTCGAGGTGGATGGAAATAGACGCGAAATAAAAATAAAAGATAGAAACAATAAAGCGTTGCAAGATTTCCAAGGACCAGAAATGGCAGATTCATCAAATCCTTTAGAAATCGGAGCACCTATACCAGGAACTATTTTAGCCATTCTTGTAGCAGAAGGAGATACAATAACTGAAAATCAACCATTGATGACAGTGGAGGCTATGAAAATGGAGACAAGGGTAAGCGCCAGTGTAACAGGAGTGGTTGAGTCAATTAATGTTATTGAAGGACAACAGGTAAAGGCTGGAGAACTTTTAATAAATTTAAAATAGCTTAGAAAATTAGCAAATAAAACTCAAATAAGAGTAAAAAAAACACTAAAGTTTTTAAGCTTTAGTGTTTTTTACTCTTATTTTTTTGTTAATTAAGGTTTAATGCACGTTTGAAACTAATTTATGAATTTTTAAGAAAATATTTATATAAAAAGATTATATTGGTTATTGCGTTCGAATATAAATTATAAGACATGAAGTTTATATGATGAGGGAGAAATCAAAATTTATGAAAAGAGAGGATGAAGAATAATGAAAAAGTTATCAATAACCTTAGCGTTTGTTATGATTGCTTCCATGTCTTTTATCGGATGCAGTAAATCTACTGAGCCAAAAGTAACAACTATTCAGTTTATGGAGACTCTAACCAGTCCTGAGAGGACTAAATTTGTAAAAGAGCTTATATCTGATTTTGAATTAAAGAATAAAGATGTAAAAGTGGAACTAATCTCTGAGCCATGGGAACAAGCCCATGATAAAATCATTACAATGTCAGCTGCAAATCAACTGCCAGATGTAATGGAAATGGCTGCAAATTGGGCTTCTGAAATCGGTGCAACCGGAAAGCTTGAAGATTTAGGGCCATATTATAATAAATGGGACAAAAAGGATACATTGACAGAGAAAAGCCTTAAGCTTGGTAAAGCATACAAAGACACATTGTATGTCGTTCCTCATAGTTTATATTTCCAGGCAATGTATTATAGGAACGATTGGTTAAAAGCAGCAGGTGTTGATGTTCCAAAAACAACAGAGGATTTCTTTAATACTGCAGAAAAAATCACGGATAAATCAAAAAACAGGTATGGATATTCATTCAGAGGAGGAGCGGGAAGCTGGACCCTTATGTCGAACTTCATTATGACTAATGGAGGATTTACAAATTACTTTGATGAAAATGGTAAATGTGTGTTTAGAAAACCTGAATCCGTTGAAACATTTAAGAAATTCACTGATATGTATCTAAAGGCTGCTCCAAAGGATGCTCTTAACTGGGGATATGCGGAAACAGTTGATGCATTCACATCAAGTAATACAGCCCTAATCATACAGGACTCTGAAGTAATAAAATCATGTGAAACAAAAATGGACAAAGGAACATTTGAAACAGGATTATGTCCTGTAGGTCCTGATGGCAAGAGATATTTACAAGGAGGATACATTGGGTTCTCAATGCCATCTGCTTCATATAAGAAAGAAGCTTCTTGGAAATTCATTTCTTATATGATGAGCCCTGAAGTTAACCTTAAATGGGGTGTTAAAAACTCTGTAATTCCTGCAACAAAAGTGCCTAATGATAGCGCTGAGTTTAAAAAAGGTTATATTTCTGCATATACAAATACTTTAGAAGATTCCAATACAGTATTGTTCAGCGCTCCTGAATATTTGCCAGAATGGGGAGAATTTACAGGAAAGGTTGCTGGGCAGGAACTTCAGTCATATCTCTTGAAAAAGCAAACTGCAGAAAAAACTATGAATAATATATCTACGTATTTAGAAAATGCAAATGCGAAATACAATAAAAAAAGTAGTATTAAATAAAGAGAAATGGAGAAATTATCCATTTATCTTGATAGGAGGTAGTAGTTTGGACAGTAAAAAATCATTAGCACAAAAAAAACGGGTTATAAACAGTGTTAAGAAAAAGAATATTGAGCCTTATTTATATATAATGCCGGGATTAGTATTAATGTTTGTTTTTATTGGATATCCAATTGCAAAGGGGATAGCAACCTCCTTCTATCATTATAGGCTAAATGATCCCAATATTTACTTTAATGGCTTTGAAAATTACAAAGAAATACTTGCAGAAAAAGATTTTTGGAAGATTTTAAAAAATTCATTCTGGTGGGTTGCAGGTTCGATAAGTTTCCAGTTTACATTTGGGCTAATTTTGGCTCTGCTACTAAATAGAAAATTTAAATTTAGGGGCTTATATCAGGCCTTAGTTCTTGCGCCTTGGGCAGTACCTGGCTTTTTAATAGGACTTATATGGAAATGGCTACTTAATGGGCAATATGGAGTTATAAATGATATTTTTATTAAATTGCATTTAACAAAAGAGCCTATTTCATTCTTGGCACAATTAAATACTGCACTTCCAAGCACAATAGTGGCAAATATTTGGTATGGTATACCATTTTTCACCATAATGATTTTGGCTGCACTTCAGTCAATACCGTTGACTTTATACGAATCTGCAGAAATAGATGGTGCAGGAAAAGTAGCAAAATTTTTCAAAATAACTTTGCCATACATAAAACCCACTATCATTACAACTTTGCTGCTTAGAGTCATATGGATATTTAGTTTTGCAGATATTATATATATAATGACAAATGGTGGGCCTTTGAATTCATCAAATAATTTGGCTTCTTATATTATTTTTAAAGCATATAAAGCCCTTGATTTTGGTCAGGCGTCAGCTATAAGTGTCATATTTTTAGTAATACTACTCATATATACTGTACTTTATCTAGCAATTACGAAATTTGATAAAGCGGGTGATTTTTAATGAACAAGGAAAATAAATTAAGCAGAGCATTGACATACTTTTTAATGGTAGCATTCTTTATTTTTATGACTTCCCCTATCATCTGGATATTTATTACATCAGTAAAGTCAGTTAAGGAGATAGTGACTATACCTATAACATACTTTCCAAAACACTTTACTTTAAAAAATTATGAAAGTATATTAAAAACTACAAACTTTCCAGTATACTTTAAAAATAGTGTGATTGTAGGTACTACTGCATCAATAGGGACTTTGATTATATCACTATTTGCAGGGTATTCTCTGGCAAGGTTTAAATTTGCAGGTAAAAAACTTACCCTCTTTCTATTCCTTGCAACTCAGATGGTTCCTGTGGCAGCGATTATAGTGCCTATATTTATGCTTTTTTCAAAATTAGGCCTTATAAATAATTTGCTGGGGCTAATAATAATTTATATAGTTTTGAACATCCCTTTTTGCACTATGATGATAAGGGGATTTTTCGAAAAAATACCTTATACTTTGGAAGAAGCTGCAATGATTGATGGATGTTCAAGAATACAAGCATTGATAAAAATAATACTTCCTGTAATGAAACCAGGTATTATTGCAACTTTTGTTTTTGCTTTTATGGGAGCATGGAATGAATTATTCTTCAACACTCTGTTTATAAGCCGTGAAGGCCTTAAAACTCTGCCAACAGGGATTAATGCTTTTATCGGGAAATATGATATAGACTGGGGAATGATGACAGCAGGTTCTGTTATTGCTTTAATACCTATATTCATTATGTTTGGTGTTATCCAAAAATATCTGGTAGGGGGTCTTACTGACGGTGCTGTCAAAGGATAATAATTTTATCTATGGTTGTGTATAGACAAGTAAGAGATTATATAACAAGATGATGCACCTAGATATAGGTGTATTTTTTATATTTAGGGTAGTGAGCTACAGTATACATAAGGATAAAATTAGGAAAATATTAATAGTTTGGTAATTATTGAGCTAAAATTTGACTTATTACTATATTTACGAGTGAATTTTTTGTGGTATAATGTAAATTAATAAAGAAATAGGAGGGTTTTCAATGGCAATACTTACGTCTATTAAAGATGCTTTAAATGCGAAGCAATATAAATCTGAGGTTGAAAAACTAATCGAGGAAAATAAAAATTTGAAATATATAAAATTAACTCCAACTCAAATGGGAATGAGTCAAATTTTATCTAAAACTAAAGAACTTGAAGCAGAGCTCGAAGGATATGATAATATAATTAAAACAAAAGCAAAAGACATACAAGAACTTAAAACAGAATATAATGATCAAGCTGTGTATCAGTCTAGAGAGTTTGAACAAAAATCGAATGAATATGATGATTTAATTAAGCTGAAATGTAAAGAGCTTGAAGATAAATCAGCAGAATACGATTGCATAATTGAAAACAAGAGTAAAGAATATGATGATCTAATTCAGCTAAAAGGTAAAGAACTTGAAGACAAATCAACAGAATACGATGGATTAATTGAAAACAAAAGTAAAGAGTATGATAATTTAATCCAGTTAAAAGATAAAGAACTTGAAGATAAATCAACAGAGTATGATGACTTTATTGAAATGAAAAGCAAAGAATATGAGGATATGTTCAAACTAAAAGCTAATGAAATTGAACAGAAATCAAATGAATATGAAGTTTTAATTGAAACTAAAACAAAATTCATTGAGGAACTTAATGCAGAATATAACGATATAAAAACATGTGTGGATAGCTTAAAGTCTCAAATAATAAATTTAGATGATGATATTTTAATGCAAAGTTTTGGAGTTTATAAATCTGAATATAATTTAATGAATTCAGAAAAATGTTCTACAATGCTTCAGGATATAAGAGAAAAGCAAATTGAGATGATAAAATCAAAGGAAGCTATAGAATTTAAGCAGTGGATTGTTAATGGAAGTATAAAAGAAGGCAATCAACTAGTTGGAGATATGACAGAGGATATGATTAAATTAGTCCTTAGGATTTTTAATGATGAGTGTGATTCTATAATTGAAAAGGTTAAATTTAGTAATATAGAAATGATAGAAAATAGAATCAAAAAATTCTTTGAGGATTTAAATAAGCTTGGGAATATAACACAAGTTAAAATAGCTCCTAAATATTTGGATACTAAACTAGAAGAACTTTATCTTTCTTATGAATATAAACTTAAAAAACAGGAAGAAAAGTAAAATAATGGTTGTGTGATAACCTTAGAAGAACTATAATGAAGCTATAACAAAAATGCATTATTTATGAAAGTAATTATTAAAATTAAAATTTAAACGTCAAATTAAGTTTATTTATAAGGAGGAATATAAATGAAAAAAACAGTAAAAAAGAAAAAAATAGGATTACTTCCTAGACTTATTATCGCTATCATATTAGGTATCATTTTAGGAAAAATACTTCCAGGAACAGGGATTAGGATTTTTGCAACATTCAATGGACTATTCGGTCAATTTTTAGGTTTTGCTATACCGCTTATAATTATAGGATTTATAGTACCTGGTATAGGTGATCTTGGTAGTGGGGCTGGTAAAATTCTAGCTTTAACTGCAGGAATAGCGTATGCATCTACTATAATTGCCGGATCAATAGCATACTTTGCAAATATTACTATTCTTCCAATGTTTTTAAAACCTGGAGCACTAGGCGCAAATTTTGGTAGTAGTGAGAGTGGGCTTGCTAAAGCCTTTATTGAATTTAAAATACTACCTTTAATGGATGTAATGACTGCTTTAGTTCTTGCATTTACAATAGGTATAGGAATTGCTGCAATAAAATCTACTGCCATAAAGAGTGTTATGAAGGAATTCCAAGAAATTATAAGTAAACTGATTTCTGGAATAATAATTCCACTACTACCTATATACATTATGGGTACTTTCGCAAATATGACTTATGCTGGTCAAGTTGAATCTATATTAAAGGTATTCTCAAAAGTATTCATTTTAGTTATTTTACTTCACATTATAGTAATTGTTCTTCAATATGTAGTTGCTGGAAGCATATCAGGTGCTAATCCATTCAGATTAATTAAGAAAATGATTCCTGCATATTTAACAGCTATAGGAACTCAATCATCTGCAGCAACTATTCCTGTTACTCTTGCTCAAACTAAAAAAAATGGGGTAAGTGATGGAGTAGCTGATTTTGTAATACCACTTTGTGCAACTATACATCTTTCAGGTAGCACAATAACTTTGGTAAGTTGTTCTCTTGCAATAATGATGTTAAATGGTATGAATTATGGTTTTGGAACTTTCTTTGGATTTATTTTAGCATTAGGAGTTACAATGGTAGCGGCTCCCGGAGTTCCTGGCGGAGCGGTTATGGCATCACTTGGACTTCTTCAAAGTATGCTCGGATTCAATGAAACATTGACATCGCTTATGATAGCTCTATATGTAGCCCAAGATAGTTTTGGTACTGCTTGCAACATAACTGGAGATGGAGCAATTGCTGTTATAATAAATAAAATCTCAGGACATAAACTTGAAACTCCAAAAGAAAAAGATGCTATTGCTTAGATATTATGGTAAATTAAATATAGTGATATATTTTTAGTGTAAATAGTAATAGCATTATAAGAACAGGAGGACGAAATATGGAATTAGATTTGAAATTTCAAAAGTTAAAGGAGATTCTTCAAGATTTAGAAAGTGTAGCGGTAGCGTATTCTGGGGGTGTTGATAGCACGTTTCTTTTAAAGGTAGCAGCTGATGTTTTGGGGAATAGGGTTATAGCAATAACGGCAAAGTCATCAACATACCCGGAAAGAGAATTTAAGGAAGCTGTTAAATATATTGAAGGTATCGGGGCAAAGCATATAGTCATAATTTCGGAAGAATTAGAAATTGAAGGATTTGCTAAAAATCCTGTTAATAGGTGCTATTTTTGTAAAAAAGAACTTTTCTCAAAGATTAGAAAAGTTGCTGATGATAATAACATTAATGCAGTTTTAGATGGTTCGAATGTTGATGACTCTTCCGATTACAGACCGGGAATGAAGGCAGCTAAGGAATTAAAAGTTATTAGCCCATTAAAGGATGCTGGCTTTACGAAAAATGATATAAGAGCACTGTCAAAGAGATTGGGTGTACCTACTTGGGACAAGCCAGCATTTGCATGTCTATCCTCAAGATTTCCATATGGCAATGAGATAACGGTGAAAAAACTAAGTATGGTTGAAAAAGCCGAACAGTTTTTATTGGATTTAGGGTTCAGACAGATAAGGGTAAGGCACCACGGAGATATAGCAAGGGTAGAGGTTAATGTTGAAGAAAGAAATAAATTTTTCAATATTGAAATGATGGATAAAGTTGGAAACAAATTGAAAAGTATTGGTTTTAAATATGTAACCCTTGATTTGTTAGGCTATAGAACTGGAAGTATGAACGAAGTACTTAGCGTAGCAGAAAGAAATTCAGTAAAAGCTCTTGATTAAAATCAAGAGCTTTTTTATTAATAGTTGCTACTATATCAAAGATTGTTTTATCTAAATAAATTTAATTTTCATGAAATATTTTTTATAGCAAGTAAAAAATATATACTAATTTACGTTTATATGGTAAAATGTGGTAGAGGAAATTTAATATAGACTAACTGCAATTGGTAGGAACTTAAAGACAAAAACTAGCCATATTATAGAGGTATTGTTACCAAATGTTAAGGAAGTTATAAAACAATAGAAAGAAGGAGAGTTTATGAATAAATATTGGTGGAAAGAAAGTGTAGTTTACCAGATTTACCCAAGAAGTTTTAAAGATAGTAATGGCGACGGAATCGGAGACTTAAGAGGAATAATAGAAAAACTTGATTATCTTGAGGAACTAGGAATTGATGTAATATGGTTGTCGCCTGTTTATGAATCACCTAATGATGATAATGGATATGATATAAGTAATTACCAGGGGATAATGAAAGAATTTGGAACCATAGAGGATTTTGATTTATTGCTATCACGAGCTCATGATAGAAAGATTAAGATAATGATGGATCTTGTCGTAAATCATAGTTCTGATGAGCATAAATGGTTTATTGAGAGTAAGAAATCTAAAACAAATAAATATAGAGATTATTACATTTGGAGGGATGCAAAAGATAGCTTGCCTCCCAATAATTGGGGATCGTGCTTTAGTGGTTCTGCTTGGGAATTAGACCCTCAATCACAAATGTATTATTTACACTTATTCTCGAAAAAACAACCAGATTTAAATTGGGAGAACGAAAATTTAAGAAAAGAAATCTTTGGTATGATGGAATGGTGGCTAGAAAAAGGAATTGATGGTTTCCGTATGGATGTTATTAATATGATTGGAAAAGATCAAAGCTATCCTGACGGTATTCTTAATGGAGATAATAACTATGCAGATCCAGGTAATTTCAGCAAAAATCATCCAAAGGTTCATGATTATTTACAAGAAATGAATAAAGAAGTATTAAGCAAGTATGATGTTATAACTGTTGGCGAAACGCCAGATGTAACACCTGCGCAAGCTATCGAATACGTAGATGAAGATAGAAATGAATTAAATATGGTGTTTCAATTTGAACATATGAGTGTAGGAGATGGGCCAGAAGGGAAATGGGGCAAAACAAAATTTGAGCTGAGTGAATTTAAAACTATTATGTCAAAATGGCAAAATGAACTTGAAGCTAAAGGATGGAATAGTCTTTATTTAAATAACCATGATCAACCAAGAATGGTTTCACGTTTTGGAAATGACAATAAATATAGAATTGAATCTGCAAAAATGTTAGCAACCTTTCTTCATATGATGCAAGGTACTCCCTACATTTATCAAGGTGAGGAAATAGGTATGACAAATGTCAAATTTGATAACATCAATGATTACAAAGATATTGAAACACTAAATGCATATAGAGATTTTACTGAAAGTGGTAAGAAAAGTCATGATGAGATTATGAATTCTATTTATAAAAGGGGCAGAGATAACGCAAGAACGCCATTTCAGTGGAATAATAAAAAAAATGCAGGTTTTACTGATGGAACTCCTTGGATCAAGGTAAATCCAAATTATAAATATGTTAATGCGCAATCGCAATTAGAAGATGAAAACTCTATTTTTAATTATTATAAAAAACTTATAAGACTTAGAAAGAATAATGAAATAATAGTATATGGAAAATATACTTTAATTTTGGGGGACCACAAAGATATCTATGCATATAAAAGAGAATTAAAAAATGAGACTCTTTTAGTAATATGTAATTTCTGTGAGAACATTGCTAAATTTGCTCTTTCCAACAATATAAAATATGAGCATAAGGATCTTCTAATTTCAAATTATATTGTAGAGACTGAGTCCATAGATGAAATTAACCTTAAACCTTATGAAGCAAGAGTATATTTGTTAAAATAAGTGAACTATATAAGTGGAATTAATACTCAAGGTTCGCAACCCTCAAAAACTTGTTAAATAAGGATTTGAGGGTTTTTATTTATAATGATAATTAGGTGTACGAATGATTTTCAAAAATCGATTTATGAGAAGTAAGCTGCTAGAGCATTTAATGTTGGTGGAAAGTAGTAGAAAAAATTGATGATAGCTTAAAGCTTTCAACTAAGCTTAATTTGTGGTATAATAAGACAATATTGTAAAGATAATGAAACACTATTACTAAAATACTTGGGAGGGAATTATTATGAATTTATTGATTTTAGCCCCAGCTTGTTCCATATTAGCCCTTGCTTTTGCCGGTTATCTTGCAGCTAAAGTACTAAAAAAAGATGAAGGAACCGAGCAGATGAAAAAAATTGCGACTGCTATTAGAAATGGTGCAGATGCATATTTAAAAAGACAGTATACAGGAGTGATTATTTTCTTTGCAGCTATGTTTGTAATACTAGGAATACTTGCATCATTTGGGTTTATTACCCCATTTGCACCTTTTGCATTTATAAGTGGGGGGTTCTTCTCAGGTCTCTCAGGCTTTATAGGAATGAAAATTGCTACCCGTGCAAATGTTAGAACTACACATGCAGCTGGGAAAAGTCTTAATAGTGCTTTAAACGTTGCTTTTTCAAGCGGTGCAGTAATGGGACTTACCGTTGTAGGTCTTGGACTTCTTCATGTTAGTATATTTTATTACTTATTGGATTTTTTCTATAGAGATTTAGAAGCGGGTATAAGAATTCAAAATATAACAAGTGCACTGATTACATGTGGAATGGGAGCTAGTGCAATGGCATTATTTGCACGTGTTGGTGGCGGTATATTTACTAAAGCAGCAGATGTAGGTGCAGACCTTGTTGGTAAGCTTGAAGCAGGAATTCCTGAGGATGATCCAAGAAACCCTGCAGTTATAGCGGATAACGTTGGAGACAATGTTGGAGATGTAGCTGGTATGGGTGCAGATTTATATGAATCCTATGTTGGGTCAATAGTAGCTACTGCTGCTCTTGCCGTAGCAGCTGGACTTGGAGTTTCAGGTGTTACAATTCCTATGATCATAGCAGCTATAGGTATAGTTGCATCTATTATTGGAACCTTCTTTGTTAAATCAGGGGAGAAAGCTGAGCAAAAAAGTCTTTTATCAGCTCTTAGACGAGGTGTTTACGTTAGTTCTGCAATAATTGGGATAGCTACATTCTTCCTAGTCTGGAATGTACTTGGATGGGATCATATTGGAGTTTACTTTGCAATATTAAGTGGTCTTATAGCAGGTAATTTAATTGGGTTTTGTACAGAGTACTTTACTTCAGACACATACAAGCCTACCCAAAAACTAGCACAAACAACAAAAACCGGTGCAGCAACAGTTATAATAGGTGGTCTTTCACTTGGAATGATGTCTACTTTTCTTCCAGTTGTAATAGTAGCTGTGGCTATAGCAACTAGTTTTTATTTTGCTGGAGGAGCAGTAGATTATAATATGGGGTTATATGGCGTAGGAATAGCCGCAGTAGGTATGCTTAGCACACTAGGTATAACACTTGCTACGGATGCGTATGGTCCTGTGGCAGATAACGCTGGTGGTATTGCAGAAATGACTCATCAAGATCCTATAGTACGAGAAAGAACAGATGCTCTTGATTCTTTAGGCAATACTACTGCAGCTACAGGCAAAGGTTTTGCTATAGGTTCTGCAGCACTAACAGCTCTTGCGCTTATCGCAGCATATAGAGATCAAGTAGAAATTATTATAAAAAAAGAAAATTTGGATTTTGTTTTTAATTTGTCAGTATTAAATCCCCAGGTTCTTATAGGGTTATTTATAGGTGGAATGGTGCCTTTCATATTTGCAGCACTCACCATGGATGCAGTCGGCACGGCAGCACAACTTATAGTGGTAGAAGTTAGAAGACAATTTAAAGAGATAGTGGGTCTTATGGAAGGTAAATCAGAAGCTGATTATGCAAGGTGTGTTGATATCTGTACAAAATCAGCTCAAAGGGAAATGATTATGCCAGCACTACTCGCTATTACTATTCCAATAGTAGTTGGTTTACTTTTAGGTGTAAATGGCGTAGTAGGATTATTAGCAGGAGCAACTGTAACAGGTTTTGTACTTGCTATTATGATGGCAAATTCAGGTGGAGCTTGGGATAATGCTAAAAAGCATATTGAAGCCGGAAACCTAGGTGGAAAAGGATCGGATTGTCATAAAGCTGCCGTTGTTGGTGACACTGTAGGAGATCCATTTAAGGATACCTCAGGTCCATCCATAAACATATTGATTAAATTACTTTCAATGGTATCAATAGTATTTGCAGCATTTATTTTGAAGTTCTCAATGTTTTAGATATTACAAAGTCAACTGTAAAATAGTAATAATAACCATCGGTTAAGATGCAAGCAGCATCTTAATCGGTGGTTATTATTAGTATTATGGCAAAGAAAAGTTATTCTATTAATTCCTTAAACTCCATATGGTTACGTACATTATCAAAATCTTCCTCATTCTTTGCATTATTTTTTACACTTGGATTAATATCAATAGCTAGTTTTAAGTATTTTACGGTATTATTAACATCACCTTTTCTTCCATAGATACTAGCTATACCATAATAGCTCCATTCAAACTTTTCGACTTCTAGATCTTTTTTATACCATGTTATAGCTTCATCATAATGTTCGTATAATTCATTGGCTAGTGCTTTATTAAATCTTGCATATCCGTAATTAGGGTTAAGTTTTAATGATTGATTGATTTGCTGCATACCTTTTTCAAAATTTCCACTATAAGCTAAGGCAATTCCTTCTACAGCATATGCTTTATAAAAAGTAGGATCTTCTTTTATGACTTGTCTTTCCGTTTCAATAGCTTGCTTATATTTTTTATCAAAAAATTCATCATACCCTTTCTTCCATACCTTTTCTAAGTTTTCTTGTTTTTGATTTATCTGTTGCTGTTTTTCTTTTTCTTTTTCTTTTTCTTTTAATTGTTGCTTTTTTATTTCTTCGTTTTTATTGCTCGATACAATCACACTGTTATTTTTCATTGTAGCATTAACCATTATACCTATCACTATAGCAGAAAGAATAGCAAACATTATTACCCTAAATTTAAATGATTGTGATTTCATATTTTCCACCGATTCCTTTACTATAATATTTTAAACTTAAACTTTAATATTACGCCATATGATTTTGTTCGTTTTTGACAAGTATATGGTAGAGATACCTATATAATAACAATATATGAATATTTAATATAGTAAAAGTTATTAAGGGCTGTGTTTATTTAAACAAAACATAAAAAAATACCGGAATATATCAAAATACATCGAAATAAACGAAATTAAATGATAGAATAGTAAAAAGATATACAAAATAAATGGTTATATCTAAACAAAAGCTTTAGAACAGACTAAGGCGATGATTTAACATGAAAGAATAATTATTATTATACATAGGAGGAAAATTAAATGGAAAAAAGAACTAATTTTATAGGATTATTACCTTTGGTATTTTTCTTAATATTGTTTATGGGGGTTGGTATTTTAACGGGAAACTTCTCTAGTATGCCATTATTGCTAGCATTTGTTTTCGCTACTGCTTTTGCTTTATTATTGGATAAAAAAGGAGAGAAAACATCGTTGTCCGACAAGATTGATATATTTGCGAAAGCGGCTGGAGAACCTACTATTATGTTAATGGTAGTTATATTCATATTGGCAGGCGCTTTTTATTCAATTGCAGATGCAATGGGTGCTGTTACTTCCATAGTAAATATGGGATTAAGTGTTTTACCAGCCAATATGATGTTACCAGGTTTATTTATAGTTTGTTCTATTTTATCATTTTCTATGGGCACTTCAATGGGAACTATAACAGCTTTAGCGCCAATAGGAGTTGGTATAGCATCGCAAACGGGTATGGGATTACCTTTGGTATTAGGAACTGTAGTCGGTGGTGCAATGTTTGGGGATAATCTATCTTTTATTTCAGATACAACAATTGCAGCTACAAGAACGCAAGGAGTAAAAATGAGAGATAAATTTAAATCAAACGGTTTAATTATTTTACCCGCTTTTGTTATTACTGTAATAATATTGACTTTTCTATCTGGTGGAAATGTTCAGTTGCAAGCACTTGAATACTCGTTAGTTAGAATAATTCCATATATATCAATTATTGCTAGTGCGGCAATCGGCCTAAATGTTATGGTTGTTTTAGGAATAGGTATAGCTACTGGATCAATAATAGGACTTGCAATGGGTAGTTTTAATATAGTTGAGATGTTTGCAATATTGCAAAGAGGGATGGGCTGGATGGAAGATTTAGCACTGATATCTATTATAGTAGGCGGATTGGTTGGCCTTATGCATTATTATGGGGGGATTGAGTATCTACTAGAAAATTTAGCATCTAAAGTTAAAACAAAAAAAGGAGCAGAAATAGGAATAGCTGCACTAGTAAGCGTGCTAGATATAACTACAACAAATAATACAATATCTATTATTACGGCAGGACCACTCGCAAAGGATTTGTCAGAGAAATATGGGGTTAGTCCAATAAGAGCAGCAAGTATTTTAGATATATTTTCGGCTGGGTTTCAAGGCGTAAGTCCTTATGCAGGGCAAATGCTATTAGCAGCAACAATTGGGAAGATATCACCTATTCAAATTATTCCTTTTTCAATATATTCTTATTTAATGATAGTTTGCGGATTACTTTCAATATTCTTAGATTGGCCCAAAGCCCAAAGTTTTAAATAAACAGGGGCAGTCATGAGAATGGCTTTAGTGGAGTTTTATTCTAGCAATAAGGAAGTAAATCCTAAGTAAGCTGGCACCTGTAGAGTAAACACTTTTTTATGTGCTTACCCTATAGGTGCCAGTTTATTTATGCACTTACCCTTATATGAATAATTGTATATCTGATTCGAGAGCATCCTTTAGATAGTCCTTAGCCTCAATTACCTCAAGTTCTGGAATGAGTTCTTCCTTTTTAAGGCCCATAACTTCCATTGAAAGCTTACATCCATAAAACTTAACACCTTTTTTTACAGCACCTTCTAGAAATTTAGAAAGGGTAGGTGTTCCGTCTTCCTTCATCATAGCCTCAAGCATTTTTTTTCCGAAACCACTAAAATTCATGGTGGAAAGGGGTAATTCATCTGGACCTTTTGGAGTCATTGCACCCATAAGTTTCTCCAGCGAAGACTTACCTTCACTTGTATTTATATTTGGATTTCTCAATAAAAGCAGACCCCAAAAGGCGAAAAACATAGACACTTCCATTCCTAATTCTTTAGCTGAATTTGCCAGTATTAATCCAGCTAAAGCTTTGTCATATTCTCCACTAAACATTATAAGACTTAGTTTTTTATTCATTATAGCACCTCATTTTCTTTAGTATGTGTATATATTTACATATTTATTCTTATTCATTAATTGAATTTTTTTATAATAATGGGGAAATAATATAATAAATGTTGCAAAAATATTTATTATATTTAGGAGGATTATTGTATGAATTCTTTAGACAGACTATCAAATAAAAATAAATTTAAAAAAAGAAAACAAAGGGTTTGCCCTATTAACAGTTTAGCAGTGATAGGTGTCGCAATTGGAGGAGCTATTGCAGGTTTGTTCGTTCGAAGTTGTTGTGGCGAAATAAAAAATATTATTATTAGTAATGCAAAAGATATTGAAGAGGATATTGAAGAAGATACAAATACTAAAAGGGATGAAATTAAGCAAACATTGGATAAAGCACTTGATGAATCTGTAGGTGACGTAGGAATTGCAATGGAGAGGGCCTTTGAAGACTTGGAAGATGAGAAACAAAGCAAGGATGAGGTTATAAAATAATATGTATATATTAAATCAACTCCTGCGGAGCTGCACAGCATCGAAGAAGATGAATTGACGACTTCAGAAGGAGATTAATACCGCACTTATAGAAGTAGGAGACTTTCCTTCTGAAATGTCGTTAAACTTTGAGTTATAAAAAATGATTATATGCTAATAGTTAAGAAAGAGGATTAAAAACAACAGAGATTGGAAGCTTTTAGAAGCTTCCAATCTCTGTAAATGGTAAGAACTTTTTGAACAGTCTTATTTATGTCTGTTTAATGATTTTAGCTACTGTATTATATATTTTTACCTTTTTCTTTAAGAAATGATAATAACATTTTTTTATTAGTATTAATAATAAGTTCTTCAGGCATATTTATATCTCTAAGTAGTTTTTCTACAACACTAAAATTTCCTATAGAATAGCAGAAATGAGCATCACTGTTTACAATAATCCTTACTCCAAATTCTTTGCAAAGTTTTAGAATTTTAAGACAGTTTTTGTCACTGCCTTTTCTTGAAGTTACAAAAGAGCTATTATTTATTTCGATTAGTATATTTTTTTCTTTTGCTTTTTTTACGATTTCTTCCGCATGTATAGGGAATTTAGGATTTCCCATATGTCCTAAAATATTCACATAAGGATTATCCATAGCTTTTAAAATAGTAGCTGTATTTAAGTCTGCACTCTTTTCACCTTCCATTAGAGGTTCATGCATGCTTGCTATCATTATGTCAAGAACATTTTGTAGCTTTACTGGTATATCAAGATTACCTTCATAATCAATTATATTAGCTTCACATCCGTAAAGCATTTTAACACCGTATAATTCTCTTGGCAGCACTTTAAAATTTTCAAAATACCAAGGGTCGGGAGCCCCTGGCATATTAGGACCGTGATCTGTAACTCCTAATATCTCAAGACCTTTCTCACTAGCATATTTCGCATTCTCCATTAAAGTACTATATGCATGGCCACTAACTATAGTATGGGTATGTAAATCAGCAATAAACTTCATAAAATCTCTCCTCTCACTTTTCCATCTGTATATATTTAATTGTATCCCAAAATCCATGCTAGTGCTTAAAAAGGGGATATATTTTACTTATATTACTCTGAATTCTCCACCATAAACATTGAAACCTATCACGACTACTACAAATAATACTACAATATATATTACTTCAAATAAATTTCCAGTATCAGAGCCTGTGGTAATATGTGGTGGGAATTTAAGTTTAAACTTACCTATTTTTTCTAATATATTAACAAATTTATTATGAATACCTAATTTTTTCAATAACTGCGCAAGAAACCTGGGTATTGAAAGTATTGGTACTCCTTCTTTAGTAAATATATCAGCCCAATAAATATGACTTATATATCCAACGAAAAAACACCCCGTTAAATACTCATAGCCTAATTTATTAAATACATATGAAGCTGAAATAGTAAAAATAGTAACGCCTTCTATTGAGTGCAAAAATGTTCTGTGTGGGAATATTGCTATACAAATTAATAAAATACAAATAAGATAAATAAATGCATCGTTTAAATTAGTAACGTTATACATTGCTAAAATTGCACTCGAACCAATATAAGTTATAAGCATGGTCGACCTTTTGAAATTATTTGTTCCTTTACTAATTGTGGCGGATAATTTCTTATAAACTAAACCAATGATAGGAATCCTTTTGTAATACCTATCATTGGTGATTCCTAAAACTATAAAAAGGAAAGACATAAAATATGTGAATATCTCAGCATATTTACCTATATATTTTATCATTGTTAACTCTTGTACAATAGTTTTTGAATACCACAAAATCAGTGCCCCAAGTCCAATACTTAATAATAATTTTAGTAATAACTTTAATGATTTTTCCATATTATTTATTACTTTAGTACTTGTGCCTGAAAGTGGGTTCATTTGGTTTATCTTACTATTTTGACTATCTGCATCAACAAGTAATCCCGCCAGAGAGGCAGTTCCAAGGCCAATAATGCTTATTCCCATTGGAACATGTATATATTTATTGTTGAATATTGGCATTGAATTAATTAAAGGTATTGTCGCTACTATAGCATATGATAATATCGCTATTTTTTGGTGTGATCGCCCATTCATCTTATGTACTCCTTACTTCCGTTGATGTCATTGTAAATTTTTTTATAAATTACATTACATATTGTTTTTTAAAAACTTAATTATATAACTTAATGTGTGAAAATCACAATTTAAATCGGATTTAATGATATTTAATCCTTTAATTAAGGTATCCTCATCAAAGTTCTCTAATAATATTGTTAAATTTATCATGTTAATGCTACCATCTTTTGTATCTAGAACCCTTGCAGCCTTTACATATTTATTTTTCATTGCATCTAGAATAGCTATTTTAAGGTCCTCACTAATTTCAAATTGTGGCATTTCATCAAAAATTTTGATGCCTGAGTTTTTAATGCTAAGATTCTTAGCTTTTGTAACATCAGTTGACAAAAATATAGTATTTTTAAATTCCGCATCTTTAAAATCAACACCGTCTAGATTCACAGAATCAAATATAGTATTTTCAAATATAGTATTTTTGAAATCACTGCCTTTTAGATTTGTTCCAATAAATTCGGCCCACTTAAAGGTACACTCAAAAAACACACATGATTTAAAATGCGCACCTCTAAAATTTACAAAATTAAAATTAGAGTTTGAAAAATCACTATTATAACAATTGCTTCTCTCAAGATTTTTATACATAAAATTCTTACCTATTTTCTCTATGTTGTTGTAAATAAAATTACCTTTAACACTTTGATTCTTACCCATTTTTACCTCCATGGCAAATGCATTTATTTGCCTTCCTTAATATTAGTATACCTTAAAAAAACTTCTAACCAATTTTAAGGTGGTTAGAAGTTTTTACATTCATTATAAATAGTATACACAATTTCAATAAAAGTCAATAATTAATTAAAAGAAAACTATCACATTTTTAAATACGTGAATATAATATTATGTACTAAACAATATTATATGGAGGATTAAATTGGAACAGAATGAAATGAGAAAAAAAACAAACTGCCCAACAATGAGTAATTGTATTCCACAAGAAACTATAATAGAAAATGTTAGATTAGCCGCAGCTTACGTTCCGTACCAAAAACTTTGCACGATTTTTGCGCCTTTAGAAGCACTTAAAAGAGGAACTGCTTTCCCAGAACTTTATAGTCCGTTTGAGGGGGAAAACAAAAAAAATAGTCCATTTGCATCAAGTAAAAAGGGGAGAACTTATGAAGACTAAAATGGAACTTTTAAAACTAATTGTTGCTTCAGAATTTATGAAAGATGACCTAGGTTTGTTTCTTAATACCCATCCAATGGATCAAGAGGCTCTTGCAAAATATAATTTTTATGTGATGGAATCAAGAGGATTAAGAGAAAGCTATGAGATGAATTACGGAATGTTGTCTGACAACTCGCTGAGCCCTTATCCATGGCAGTGGATAAATAATCCATGGCCTTGGGAAACTGATGCTAATTTCAAACTTGAAAGGGGGGATATGTAATTTATGTGGACATACGATAAGTTTTTACAGTATCCAGTGAAAATTAAAAACCCAAATCCTGCAATGGCGAAAATTATTATTACTCAATATGGCGGACCGGATGGTGAATTAGGTGCCTCATTAAGATATCTGAGTCAGCGCTTTTCTATGATTACGCCTCAAGCGATAACAACATGTACTGATATTGGTACGGAAGAATTGGCCCATTTAGAAATGGTAGGTGCTATGGTTAGACAGCTAATGAAAGGTGCCAGTCTTGAAGAAATTGAAAAAGGAGGCATGAGTGGCTATTATGTGGATCATGGTAGAGGAGTATACCCTGTAAGTGCTTCAGGAGTACCCTTTAATGCTTCTTATCTTCAATCAAAAGGGGATCCAATTGTAGATCTAACAGAAAACTTAGCAGCAGAGCAAAAAGCAAGGGCCACTTATGAATATCTAATTAACATGGCAGATGACCCTGATGTATTAGATCCATTGAAGTTTCTACGAGAAAGAGAAATTGTTCACTATCAAAGGTTTGGTGAATCTCTTAGGATTGTTCAAGATTACTTACAGGAACCTCGTTTGTTTACAATGAGATAATGAATTATAAGTACACATATAAATGATAATAAAGCTTAGGATTGTGAAAACAATCCTAAGCTTTTAATTTATAAAAAAAATTTGCGGTTGACTTCCATATACAAAGATGGTAAAATCTTAACAGAATTATGAACAAATTATTAACAAAAATCATTAAACACATTTATAAGTATAAATAACCAAAAATAAGTTTAATGAATATTTATGCTTTAGTTTTATTATTATGCATAGCAAATTAGATAATTGCGAATATATATACAAACAATCTGACGTTTTAACTTATCAAGAGGAGATGTATGTAGTATTATTGCGCAAAATAGAGATTTTCATAACCATATAGTGATAATTCAGGAGCAAAGCTAATAATCAAGATATATATGCAATTACAGTGAAATAATGGGGTTCCCTTATAAAATCGTACACTTTATAATGATAGTATAAATAAAAATGAATAGGAGGCCAAGTTAAATGGAATCATTTATAAATGTAACTTCTGAAATAGGAAAACTTAATAAAGTAATGCTACATAGACCTGGTAGAGAAATAGAAAATTTAGTACCAAATCTTCTTGAAAGATTGCTTTTCGATGATATTCCTTATTTAGAAGTAGCGCGAAAAGAACATGACATATTTGCAAAAATATTAAAAGAAAACGATGTTGAAGTTCTTTATTTAGAAGAACTTGTTACAGAGGCTTTGAATGAGGATCAAACAAAAAAAATATTTTTACAACAGTTTTTACATGAAAGCCACATTAGTAATAAAGAAATATATAAATCTCTTTATGATTATTTAATGTCAAAGCCTACAAGAGAAATGATTGATATACTTATGGCTGGAGTTAGAAAAAACGAAATAGCTGTTAAGGAGATTCATTCTCTAAGAGGATTAATAGGAACCCAGTATCCATTCTACTTAGATCCTATGCCTAATCTTTACTTTACTCGCGATCCAGGTGCTTCAATTGGAAATGGGATTACTATAAATACTATGCAAACTGAAGCTAGAAGACGTGAGACTTTGTTCCTAGAATTTATTCATGAATATCATAGCTCTTTCAAACAAAATGAAGTGCCACTTTGGTATGATAGAAGCCTCCCAAATAATATCGAAGGTGGGGACGAACTTATATTATCTGCCACAACCCTTGCAATAGGATGCAGTCAAAGAACTTCCCCTGAAGCTATAGAAGTTGTAGCAAGAAATTTGTTTGAAATACATACTACTTTTGAAAAAGTATTAGTACTAGAAATTCCATCTAGCAGAGCATTTATGCATCTTGATACTGTATTTACTATGGTTGATTATGATAAATTTACAATACACCCAGAGATAGAAGGACCACTTAATGTTTTCGAAATTACAAAAGGTGTCAATGGAGAATTAAATATTAAGCAAGAAAAAGATATATTACAAAATGTATTAAAATCTGCATTAAAAGTGCCTTCAGTTGATTTAATAAGATGTGGTGGTGGTGACGCTATTGTAGCGGCAAGAGAGCAATGGAATGATGGATCAAACACTCTAGCTATTGCACCAGGAAAAGTTATAACTTATGAACGAAATTATGTTACAAATGAAATTTTATCAAAACGTGGTGTAACAGTGCTCACAATGCCAAGTGCCGAACTTTCAAGAGGAAGAGGCGGCCCAAGATGTATGAGTATGCCACTAAATAGAGACAACTTATAAACACAATATAAAAACAATATAAAAACAACAATATTAGGAGGAATTTATTATGTTTAACTTAAGAAACAGAAACTTTTTAACTTTGATGGACTTTACTCCAAAGGAAATAAACTACTTTTTAGATTTAGCTAGAGATTTAAAAAGAGCTAAGTATGCAGGTACAGAACAACAGAAATTAAAAGGTAAAAACATTGCGCTAATATTTGAAAAGAGTTCTACAAGAACAAGATGTGCTTTTGAAGTAGGAGCACTAGACCAAGGAGCTCATGTAACTTACCTTGGACCTACAGGAACTCAAATTGGTAAAAAGGAATCTGTAGCAGATACAGCTAGAGTTCTTGGAAGAATGTATGATGGAATAGAATATAGAGGATATGGCCAAGAAATAGTTGAAGAACTAGCAAAATATGCAGGAGTTCCTGTCTGGAACGGATTAACAACTGAAGACCACCCAACACAAATTCTTGCAGATTTTTTAACTATAAAAGAACACTTTGACAAGCCATTAAGCGATATTGTGTTTGTATATGCCGGAGATGGAAGAAACAACATGGCAAATGCATTGATGATAGGCGCTGCTAAAATGGGTATGGACTTTAGAATTGTATCACCAAAGAGCTTATTCCCAGAAGCAGCATTAGTTTCAAAATGTAATGAAATTGCTAAAGAAACAGGAGGAAAGATTACCATTACAGATAGCGTTGATGCAGGAGTTAAAAGTGCAGATGTAATCTACACAGACGTATGGGTTTCTATGGGCGAAGCAGACGAAGTATGGGCATCAAGAATAGAATTATTAAGGCCATACCAAGTTAATATGGAAATGCTTAATAAGACAGGTAATAAAAACGTTAAATTCATGCACTGCCTACCAGCTTTTCATGATTTAAAAACACTTGTAGGTAAAGATATATTTGAAAAATATGGTCTTGAAGGTTTAGAAGTTACAGATGAAGTATTTGAAAGTACACATTCTATAGTATTTGATGAAGCAGAAAACAGAATGCATACAATCAAAGCAATTATGGTTGCTACACTTGGAAACTAGCCTAAAATAATTATAAAATTAATTGGTGAGGGCAATATTATTGCTCTCACCAATTTAAAATATGGCTAATACATTAATCAAAAGGAGATTACAAAATGTCTGATAGATCAAAAAAACTAGGGTTGTTTTCACTAACAGCATTAGTTATTACGTCCTCAATAGGTGCTGGTATATTTAGTATATCTAGTGATTTAGTATCTGGTGCTGCAGCAGGACCTGCAATTATTGCATGGATAATTGTTGGTTTTGGTGTTTTAATGTTATCGTTATCTTTTAACAATTTATTATTAAAAAAGCCTGAATTAAATGGCATATTCAGCTATGCAGAAGATGGTTTTGGAAAATTTGGAGGTTTTATTAGTGGATGGGGATACTGGTTATCATCTTGGCTTGGCAATGTAGCCTTTGCCACAATGCTTATGAGTATACTTTCCTACTTCTTTCCCGTCTTTGGAAATGGTCATAATATACCATCAATTATCGGTGCAAGTGTTTTTATATGGTTACTTACTTACATAGTTAATAGAGGAGTTGAAGAAGCCGCTGTTATAAATACACTAGTTACCTTATTTAAATTAATACCAATCTTTTTATTCATAGTAATAGGTATTATAGCTTTTAAGGTGGATTTATTTACATATCATTTTTGGGGAAACATATCTACTAATTTTAAGATATCAGATATATTCGTGCAAGTTAAAAGTTGTATGATGGTAATGATGTGGGTTTTTGTCGGTATAGAAGGGGCCTCTATGTTATCTTCTCGTGCTAATAAGAAATCTGAAGCAGGCAGGGCAACTGTACTAGGACTATTAGGTTTATTAATTATTTATGTTTTAGCTTCTATGATTCCTTATGGTCTTATGAGTAAAGAGCAACTAGTAAATTTACCAACTCCTACAATGGCGTATATCTTAAAAGATATTGTTGGGCCATGGGGAGCTACATTCATAAACATAGGTTTAATAATATCTATTTTAGGTTCATGGTTATCGTGGACAATGTTACCCGCTGAAACCACTCTTTTAATGGCACGTGCAAACCTACTGCCGAAAAAATTTGGTGAAGTAAATAAAGCTGGTGCGCCTACTTTTTCATTAATTATCACGGCGGCTTTAACTCAATTATTCATTTTCACTTTATTATTTACAGATAAAGCATATCAGTTTGCTTATTCAATGGGTACTGCTGCAATATTAATATGTTATTTATTCGTTGGAATGTATCAATTTAAAATATCTTATATCGACAGACATAAAAAAGGTGAAATAAAACAAATAATCATAGGTTTAATTACAGTAATTTTTGAAATTTGGGGAATTCTAGCTTCAGGAATAAACTATACTTTGCTTTGTCTTTTGGCTTATATTCCTGGGATTGCGTTTTTTGTAATGGCTAGAAAAGAAAATGGTGAAAAGAAATTACTAACAAAAAACCAATTTGTATTAACTTCTTTGATCGTTATTGGATCAATATATGTTATTTATCTATTAGCAATAAGTAAAATTACAATTTAAATTGTTGAAAAGAGGTTTTTAATATGAAAATTGCAAATTTTGGCGTTGAAGAATGGTTAAATGTTTGGGAAAATGATGCTATCTATGATATAGCAGGAAGCTCAATAGCTTCATTTTCATTAGAGGAAATAATATCTATAGATGGGACAACTCCAGAGGAATTTTTCCATGGACTATTAAAAACAAAAATGAACTATGGATGGATAGAAGGGTCCCCAGAGTTTAAAAAAGAGGTTAGTAAATTATATGAAAATGTTCCAGCTGAAAATATTCTACAAACTAATGGAGCAACTGGCGCAAATTTATTAGCTTTATATTCATTAATTGAGCCAAATGATCATGTGATTGCCATGCATCCTAGCTATCAACAATTATATGAGATTCCAAAGTCTTTTGGTGCTGAAGTGGAGTTTTGGGAAATTTATGAAGATAATGACTGGCTACCTAAGTTAGATGAATTAAAAAAATTAATGCGTCCAAATACAAAATTGATTTGTTTGAATAATGCAAATAATCCTACTGGGACTATTTTTGATGATAACTTTCTAAAAGAAATAGTTAAGATTGCGGATGCTGTGGGTGCTTACATTTTAGTTGATGAAGTATATAAACCTTTAGATTCTGACATTTCTGTTTCATCAATAGTAGACCTATATGATAAAGGGATTTCTACAAATAGTCTATCAAAAACATATTCAGTTCCAGGAATACGTGTTGGTTGGATTGCTAGCAATAAAGAATTAGCAGATTCATTTAGGAAGTATCGTGATTACACTATGATTTGCGCAGGTGTTTTTGATGATTATCTAGCTGTTCATGTATTAAAAAATAAAGAATTAGTCCTAGATAGAAATAAAAAAATTATCCATACGAATTTAGAAATTGTTAAGGAATGGATTAAAAATGAACCTCGCGTTTCATTAGTGTTTCCGAAATATGTTTCTACATCATTTATAAAATTAGATATACCTGTTGATATTGAACAATTCTGCATAGATATTTTAAAAGAAAAAGGAGTTCTTTTAGTTCCAGGCAATCGTTTTGATGTTCCGGGGCATGCTAGGTTAGGATACTGTTCGCATTCAAATATATTAATAAATGGATTAAAAGAGCTATCTGCTTATTTAACAAAGTTTGATAAATAATCTAATCTAAAATAATTTATACTTACAAAGTTAATATATTTTACAAATAAAAAAGTTTACATGGAAGTCATAAGATGAAAATACTTACGGCTTGCATGTAAACTTTTAATTTAGTTTATTGAGGATCTATGTGTTCCAATTTAATGACTACATGATTTACTAAAATACAGCTACCCAAACTAATGCTGCAAGTACTGCTCCAACTATTGGGGCAAATACTGGAATCCATGAATACGCCCAATCAGAATCTCCTTTACCGGCTATTGGTAATATTGCATGAACAATTCTTGGTCCTAAATCTCTTGCTGGATTTATTGCATATCCCGTTGGTCCACCTAAAGAAAGTCCTAAACCCAAAATTAATCCTCCAACAACAAATGTTGGTAATCCTGCAGCAGCTGTAACACCACCTATACCTAATATAACAAAAACCAATACAAATGTTCCGATTACTTCAGTTAAAAAGTTTGAAGAATACTTTCTAATTGCTGGTCCTGTACAAAATACTGCGAGTTTTCCAGCCTGGTCATCTGTTGCCTTCCAGTGTTCTAAGTATGTAAGCCATACTAGTGTAGCTCCAGCCATAGCTCCTAACATTTGGGCTATAACATAACCAGGCACTTGCGCCCAGGAAAATTTTCCAGCAACAGCTAAAGCAATAGTAAGCGCTGGGTTAAAGTGAGCACCGCTTATTGCACCAAAAATGAACGCTGGCAACATAACGGCCATTGCCCAACCAGATGCAATTACAATCCATCCGCTATTTTGAGACTTACTTTTGTTTAGTACACTGCCTGCAACTACACCGTCTCCTAAAAGAATAAGTATCATAGTACCAAAAAATTCAGCTAATAGTTTTGTTGACATTTTATTTTCCCCCTAATTTTCGAATATCTTTATAGATGAAATGTATTGCATTGCATCTATATTTGAATACATATCATATCATATCATATTATAGCTTTATTTTCCTTATTTCGACCAATTTCTTGATCTTCCAATAGCTTTATGCCATCCTTTTAAAAGTTCTAATCTCTTTTCTTCTCCCATTTTTGGTTCAAAGGATCTTGATAGTGCCCAATTTTTCGCAATTTCCTCCTGATCTTTCCAATATCCAACTGCCAGGCCTGCTAAATAGGCAGCACCTAACGCTGTTGTTTCAATTACTTTTGGTCTGTCAACTTGAACATCTAATATATCTGACTGAAACTGCATTAAGAAGTTATTAGCACATGCACCACCATCCACCTTTAATGATTTAAGTGTAATACCTGAATCTTCTTGCATAGCTTTTAATACATCATTTGTCTGATAAGCTAAGGATTCAAGTGCTGCTCGTATAAAGTGTTCTTTCTTAGTTCCGCGAGTTAAACCAACTATTGTTCCTCTTGCATATGGATCCCAATATGGAGCACCAAGTCCAACGAATGCTGGCACCATATATACACCATCTGTATCTTCAACAGCACAGGCATACTCCTCTGATTCAGGTGCGGTCTTTATCATTCTTAATTCATCTCTTAGCCATTGAATAGTTGCACCTGCAACAAATACACTGCCCTCAAGAGCGTAGTTAACTTTGCCATTAATGCCGTAAGCTATAGTTGTAAGTAAACCATTGTGGGAATCAACTGCTTTTTCACCAGTGTTCATTAATAGGAAGCAACCAGTACCATAAGTATTTTTAGCCGTTCCAGCTTGATAACAAGTTTGTCCAAACAGGGCAGCTTGCTGATCACCGGCTGCGCCAGCTATTGCAATTGGAGAACCAAATATTGAATTATCGGTGTATCCATAAACACAGCTTGATGGTTTTACTTCTGCAAGCATTGATTTAGGTATATCTAAAGTACTAAGTATTTCATCGTCCCATTTCAATTCATGAATGTTGTATAGAAGTGTTCTTGAAGCATTTGTATAATCTGTTACATGAACCTTTCCATTTGTTAATTTCCAAATTAACCATGTATCAATAGTACCAAATATTAAATTACCTTTTTCAGCCTCGTCTCTAGCACCAGCGACATTATCAAGTATCCATTTAACTTTTGTTCCAGAAAAATAAGCATCAAGTATAAGTCCAGTTTTATCGCGTACTACTTTATTAAAGCCTATAGTTTTTAATTCATCACACATGCCAGCGGTTCTTCTACATTGCCAAACAATTGCATTGTATACAGGAACTCCAGTGTTTTTATTCCAAACCACTGTAGTTTCTCTTTGATTAGTAATACCAATAGCGGAGATATCTTTTGCTGTGGCACCAATTTTGGCCATAGCTTCTTGTGCCATACCTAATTGAGTAGCCCAAATTTCCATAGGGTCATGCTCAACCCAACCTGGACTCGGAAATATTTGTGTAAACTCTTTTTGAGCTACGCTTGCAATAAGTCCTTCTTTGTTAAATAAAATGCATCTTGAACTTGTTGTTCCTTGATCTAGTGCCATTACATACTTAGCCATAATTTGTACACTCCTTTTTCGGTTTAATAGTAATCGTTTACTTAATGATTTATGGAAACACGATATTAATTAATATAATATCGTGAATTATTATTGGATTAGTTGTTAATGTTAAATCATCACCTGCGCAGCGGCAGTATCAACGACTTCAGAAAGAAATTTATACTCTCACTGAAGTTTTTTCTTTATTATAGTGTATAACCCCCTCTTATAGAAGAAGGGGTTATATACTATTACTAATATACTATTAAAGTAATACTATTAGACCACTTTAACGTTCTTAGTTGCTATAATATTCACTCCGGTGTCAAGTATGTTTTCTAGAACCACATCACCTATAGAAATAGGAGCTTTTACTATAACATTTTTTAATGCTCTTACGCAGTCATAAATCATATCCTTTGGAATATCTCTCTCAGTTTTAACAGGAAGTATCTCATTTTCCCCACCTGAAACTAAAACAGAGGATGTAACGACTCTTGTTGGATTAGTGCATTCTTTCTTGCCGTAGGTTTCTCCCAGCTTACAGGTATTTCCTTTAACGCTAATAACTTCTTTGCCCTCAAGCGCTACCACAAGAGCACAACCTATTGGACAGCCTATGCATGTTAATTCCCTTGTACTCATAGTTAACTACTCCTTTTCTACCTTTATGGTAATCTTTTTACAGTTACTATATTTATCAAAAACTGCTTTAGTTAATTTAACGCTTTCCATTTCGCCTGGTGTAAGAATCTTTTTCTTTAAATGCATTTCGCGCACATCATCAAAATAAACAGATATATAAGCAGATTTATGTACCTCACCAACCCTAAATCTAACATCTATTATGTTATCGATATTTTCAGGATTGATAGTACTTGGTACTGTATACCTAACTCCGTCTGTCGCGAAGATCTCAATACTCTTTCCGGCATGGTAAATTCCTTTTATGTAATCAGAAGCATTTCTACCAGCAGTGTAGCTTTCAGTGGTTACATTATCTACTAAATCATGAACGTGAAGCACATTGCCACAGGTAAATATTCCAGAAATGCTCGTCTGCATGCTTTCATCTACCTCAGGACCCCCAGTAACTCTGGAAAGTTTAACATTAGCTTTTCTAGAAAGTTCATTTTCGGGTAGAAGGCCAACAGATAAAAGTAATGTATCACAAGCAATGTATTCCTCAGTTCCCTTAATTGGTTTTCTATGGTCATCAACTTGAGCTATAGTAACTCCGCAAAGTCTATCATGCCCATGTATATTTGTTATAGTGTGGCTTAATTTTAAAGGAATATTAAAATCGTCTAAGCATTGTACAATATTTCTCTTAAGTCCACTTGAATGAGGCATTAGTTCTACACAAGCCTTTACATTTGCACCTTCGAGAGTCATTCGTCTTGCCATTATAAGTCCGATATCTCCAGAACCAAGTATTACTACTTCTTTTCCTGGCATTAGACCCTCAACATTAACATATTTTTGAGCTGTTCCAGCTGTATAAATACCTGCGCATCTTGCACCTGGTATGTTTAAAGCTCCTCTTGGTCTTTCTCTGCATCCCATTGCAAGTATAACTGCTTTTGCCTGGAGCTCCAATATACCATCTTCTGTATTTACAGCAGTAACTTGTTTACTATCATTTACATCTAGAACCATGGTATTTAGTTTATACTCGATATTAAGTGCAATAACCTTGTCAATAAACCGTTGTGAATACTCAGGACCAGTAAGTTCTTCTTTAAAGGTGTGAAGACCAAAACCATTATGAATACATTGATTGAGAATACCACCTAATTGATTATCTCTTTCTATAATTAAAATGCTGTTTATCCCTTGATCCTTTGCAGAAACTGCAGCTGCAAGGCCTGCTGGACCTCCACCAATTATGATTAAATCATATTCTTGCATATATATTCCTCCAATTTATAAAGATTGTTTATTTTTGCCAGTGAGCAGTATAGAATTTTCGCCTGATTTTGTGATGGCGCATCGTGGTATATTAAGTTCTCTTGAAAGAATATCTACAACTTTTGTTGCACAAAAGCCCGATTGGCATCTCCCCATTCCAGCTCTTGTCCTTCTTTTAACTCCATCAAGTGTTTTTGCTCCAAGAGGTCTTCTTATAGAGTCTATAATTTCACCTTCTGTTACAGTTTCACACCTACAAACAATTGTTCCATATTCAGGTATTTCCTTGATTATTTTTTTTCGCTCATCGTTTGACATTTCTCTAAATTTTCTTGTACCTTTTCGTATAGGGTTGAATTTTACATTTTCCTGCGGTGCTAATTTTTCTGTTACTATATCAGCTACCATTGCAGCAATACTTGGAGCACTAGTTAAACCTGGAGAATCAATTGCTGCTACATTAATAAAGTTCTTAGCGTCTTCTGCTTCCCCAATTATAAAATCATTTCCCTCGCATTTTGATCTATTCCCTGCAAAAGAAGTTATAACCATATTCATAGGAAGTGGCATTTGGATACTTAATTGAGCATTTAAAACGATATCATCGATGCCTTCGCGAGTTGTACTAAGATCAGCTTTGTTATCTTGATCTACAGCATTAGGTCCAATTAGAAGGTTACCATCAACAGTAGGGGTAACTAAAACTCCTTTTCCAAGTTTAGTTGGAAGTTGAAAAATAGTTTTTGTAACTAAATCTCCGCAAGCTTTATCAAATAAGACATATTCTCCTAGCTTGGGAAGTATTTTAAATTTATTATTGCTTACCATATTATTAATTTCATCCGAAAATAAACCGGCTGCATTTATTACTACTTTTGTTTCAATGTCGCCTTTATTAGTTTTTATAACGTAACAACTTTGTTTTTTTTCTATATTAAGGACCTCAGTTCCAAATTCAAATTCCACGCCATTGGTGTATGCGTTTTCAGCCATAGCAATAGTCATTTCATATGGGCAAACAATTCCTCCTGTTGGAGCATATAAGGCACCGACACAGCTCAATGTTACATTAGGTTCCATTTCTCTAACTTGATCTCCATCAAGAATAGCTAAATTAGGTACTCCATTTTTTTCGCCTTGTTCTAGTAATTCTTTAAGATCATTCATGTGTTTCTCGTCGAAGCACAGAACCAATGATCCATTCCTCTTAAATGGGAAATCTAATTCCTTTGCAAGCTTTGTATACATTTCATTACCTTTTGCGTTTAATTTTCCCTTAATAGTACTTGGATTAGCATCATACCCTGCATGTACTATTGCACTATTTGCTTTTGTTGTACCAGAAGCAACATCACTAGATTTTTCAATAACACATGTTTTTAAATTATATTTAGATAGCTCTCTTGATACTGAGCAGCCAATGATGCCAGCACCAATAATAGTTACGTCAAACATCCTTTTACCTCCTAAATGCAAATAAAAAGAGAACCTTGATTAATAGGTATAAAATACCCATACATCAAGGCTCTCTTTTCTCCGCCTTTACTTATTTAAGTACATACTAACATAATAATTAAAGAAGTACAAGTCCCAATTAAAAACATACATAATTTCGAAACAACAACAGAATGATGTGAATTTGCTTGAATGAGAAATGAGAATGTGATAGTATTTAATTAACTATATCTTATAAACCTAAATAAATTTTTGGAGGGTACATCATTGGAAAACCTAGAACAATTATTAATAGAGAACCCAGTTATTGCAGCCATACGAAATGAGCAGGATTTAAAAAAAGTGATTCTTAGTAATGTTCATATTGTGTTTGTCTTATATGGGAGCATAATAAATTTAAAGAAAACATGTGAGGACCTTAAAGAGGCGGGCAAAGTAGTATTTGTTCACGTGGACTTAATAGAAGGATTAAAGGCAGATTATGCAGGGCTGCTTTTTCTAAAACAATGTGGAGAACCTTATGGAATTATAACTACAAGGGCAACAAATATAAAAAATGGGAGAAAGCTAGGATTCTGCGCTATACAGAGAATATTTGCAGTAGATTCTTTGGCTTTAGAAACGGGAATAAGAAATATACAATCTGTAATTCCAGATGCTGTAGAGGTTATGCCTGGGGTTGCAAGTAAGATTATTAAAAATATAGGAAGTGCAGTGAGAGTACCAATTATAGCAGGGGGATTGATTCAAAATAAGAAGGATATAATGGAATCAATTAGCGCAGGAGCAATGGCTATTTCAACGTCAAAACAAGAATTATGGGGTTTATCTGAAGAATAGTAAAGATGAGATTTTCTTATAGGAACATAAGTTGGTAATTAGTTATCAACTTATGTTCCTATAATTTTTGAGAAATAGACCATTGACAAACATGTTAACATGTTATATCATTTAAACATTAAAGAATTTGAAGATATTAATTTAAACTTTTGTGAGGTGTTATTATTATGAAAAATATCATTATTAAGGAAATCAATAAAAAAGTATATTTTTATTTTAGCTGGGGCTATCGTTATTTTAGCGTTAGTTACTTTTTGTGCAAAAAAAAATATATGGTTTTTTTAAATAATGAGTTTAGTAATAAAACTATGATACCAGCGTATGCTGATTTATAGAAAGTAAACTAAGTCTGTACGCAAGGAGGACTCATTATAGGGGTTCTCCTTTTTTAAAAGGAAGACCCATTATAAGGGGTCTTCCTTTTTTTATAATTTTTTATAAGTTAAATGACTTATTAAGACTAAGATCAAAATAATATTTTAGGAGGAATTTTAAATGGTAATCGTAATGAAATCAACTGCAAAACAAGAACAGATTATGAATATTAAGAAAAAACTTGAGGGGTTAGGTTGTGCCATCTTTATTACACAGGGAGAAAACTGTTGCATTTTAGGGATTGTTGGAGACACAAGTTCAATAAATGCAGGCCAGATTGAAGCAGAGGAATGTGTTGATAATGTTATGAGAGTTCAAGCTCCTTACAAAAGAGCTAATAGACTTTTTCATCCTGATGATTCATTAATAAAGGTAGATAACAGAATAATAGGTGGAAAAGAACTAGCGATAATTGCAGGGCCTTGTGCTGTGGAAAGTGAAGAGCAATTGATAACTATTGCAAAAGATGTAAAGCTAGCAGGAGCTAATTTTCTAAGAGGCGGAGCTTACAAACCTAGAACTTCTCCATACGCATTTCAAGGAATGGAGGAAGAAGGATTAAAAATATTATTAGAAGCAAGAAAAATAACGGGGCTTCCAATAGTAACTGAAGTTATGAGTGTTGAACTAGTTGATAAAATATCGCAATATGCTGATGTACTTCAAATTGGAGCTAGAAATATGCAAAATTTCGATCTTTTAAAAGAAGTAGGAAGATGTAATAAGACAATACTTTTAAAGAGAGGTATGAGTGCAACAATTGAAGAACTTCTTATGTCTGCGGAGTACATAATGTCTGAAGGAAATCAAAATGTAGTTTTATGTGAAAGAGGTATTAGGACCTTCGAAACTTTCACAAGAAACACCTTAGATTTAAGTGCAATTCCAGTACTTAAGAGGCTTAGTCACTTGCCAGTTATAGTAGATCCAAGTCATGCCGCTGGTAAATGGTGGTTAGTAGAGTCACTTGCGAAAGCAGCTATAGCAGTTGGTGCAGATGGTCTTGAAATTGAGGTGCATAACGATCCTACCAATGCATTGTGTGATGGACAACAATCATTAAAACCGGAGAAATTTGAGGATCTTGTAAATTCCATAAGAGTAATTGCAAAAACACAAAATAGAATAGTTTAAGAGGTGGTAAATTTGGATTGTACAGACTTTAACATTACAATTGTAGGATTAGGACTTATAGGTGGCTCCTTTGCTATGGCACTAAGAGAATTAAAACCTAAAAATATTTGGGCTATTGACATTGATAAAGATGTTTTAGATATAGCTGAGGAAATGAACATTATTGATAAAGGATATACAAGTCCAGAAATACCACTTAGTAATTCGGATATTGTGATACTTGCAGTTTATCCTCAAAAGACTATAGATTTTGTGAAAAACAATATGAACTTATTTAAAAGCGGAGCAGTTATTACAGATACTGCTGGAATTAAGAGTAATTTAATAAGTGAAATTATGATTGAACTTAGAGATGATTTAGATTTTATCGGTGGTCACCCAATGGCTGGAAAAGAAGAATCAGGGCTCAAGGCTGCAACTAAAGATATGTTTAAAAATGCTAACTATATCTTGACACCAATTAATGGAAATAAAGAGGAGAATATAAATTTAGTAACGGGGATAGTTAGGGGAAGGGGGTGTAAAAGTGTGGTACGACTTACACCGAATCAGCATGATGATATAATTGCTTATACAAGCCAGTTACCACATGTTATAGCTGTTTCCTTAATAGATTGTAATAGTTTAATTGTCGGAATACCCCAGTTTGTTGGAGGAAGTTTTAAGGATACCACTAGAGTTGCTACTATAAATGGTGAATTATGGCCTGAATTACTTTTTTATAATGAAGAAAATATAGTTAGCAAAATCGAAGACTTTGAAAATAATATAAAAGAAATAAAAGATGCAATAATAAATCATGATGAAGCTTTTCTAAAGAAAAGGTTTGAGAATGCAACTAATAAGAGAAAGGAGATAAGCAAAGGTGTATAGTATAGAAGTTAAAGCTTCTAGCAGAAGCTATCCAATATACATTAAGAATGGATTACTAGAGGAAATTGGAGCAGAAGTTAAGAAGATATATAAAGGAAGAAAAATAGCCGTAGTAACAGATTCTAATGTTAATGGATTTTATGGGCAAAAGCTTATTTGTTCATTAAAAGAGTCAGGATTTGAAACTTTTAAAATTGTTGTAAAAGCTGGTGAAGAAAGCAAGTCCTTCGAAACTCTTTTAGAGGTGTATGATAAACTTTTAGATTTTAAGATAAACAGAGGAGATATTATAATTGCCTTAGGTGGTGGAGTTGTTGGAGATATGAGTGGTTTTGCAGCCGCAACTTTTTTAAGAGGGATTCCACTCATACAAATTCCAACTACATTACTAGCACAGGTGGATAGTAGTGTAGGTGGTAAGGTTGCAGTAGATTTGCCTCGTGGAAAGAACCTTGTGGGAAGTTTTTATAGCCCTACAGCAGTTTTTATTGATCCATTACTGCTTGGAACACTTAATGACAAGTTTTTTAGTGATGGAATGGGTGAAGTTATAAAATATGGAGCAATAAAAGATAGTGAGCTATTTTATACATTAATGAATTATGAAAACAAAGAAGCCCTTTTAAAAGAGATAGATAAAATCATTTATACTTGCCTTAGTATTAAGGCCGCTATTGTTGAAGATGATGAGTTGGATACTGGGGGCAGAATGTTATTAAACTATGGTCATACCATCGGTCACGCAATTGAGCAATTCTTTAATTTTGAGGTGTATTCCCATGGAGAAGCAGTGGCAATGGGGATGTATTCTATAACAAAACTAGGAGAAGAACTAGGAATGACTAAAACTGGAACAGCAAGTGCTATAAAAGATATTTTAATTAAGTATAATTTGCCTTGGATGTTACCTGAAATAAAAAGTGAGAATATAATTGAGACTATTAGTCATGATAAGAAAAACATTGGGGAATCCATGAATTTCATATTAATAGAATCCATTGGAAATAGTTTTATTGAAAAAATTAATGAAGCTAATATTAAGGGTTATCTGCAAAAAATTCTTAAATAATTATTATATTGAATTGAGGTGTTCGTCGATGAAGTCAGTTATAATTCAACCTTTTTCTTTGAATGGAAAAGTCAAAATTCCGCCTTCAAAATCATTATCCCATAGAGCGGTTATAGCTGCAGGATTAAGTGGCGATGAATGTGCCATTAATAATATTAGTATGTCTGAGGATATAATAGCTACTTGTGAAATAATGGAGAAACTTGGAGTTAAGATTAAACAATTCCCAAACAATCTTGTGGTATGTGGAAAAGGTAAGCTTCAGCTTGCATGCGGTGGAACTTTGGGAAGCGAGCTACAATGCAATGAAAGTGGATCAACACTACGTTTTTTAATTCCTATAGCAATTTTAACTGGAGAAAAAATAATCTTTAAAGGGAAGTCCAAACTAGTACAAAGAACACTTAAACCTTATTATGAAATTTTTGATAAGCAGAATATAAAGTACACTACTAACAATGGTTGTCTTCCTTTAACAATACACGGGAGCCTTAAACCTGGGATTTTTGAACTAAGAGGAGATGTAAGCTCTCAGTTCATTACCGGTCTTATTTATGCGCTGCCTCTATTAAATGGAGAGTCAACGATTAAAATTACTAGTTCCATAGAATCTATTGGGTACATAGATTTAACCCTAGATGTGCTTTCTAAATTTGGGATAAAGGTAGAAAATAATAATTATAGAGAATTTAAAATAAAAGGAAATCAACATTTCATGAAAAGAGATTATAGAGTTGAGGGCGATTTTTCTCAAGCTGCATTTTACCTTGCTGCTGGTGTTTTAGGTGGAGAAATTGAATGCATTGATTTAAATATGGAATCACTTCAAGGAGACAAAGTAATATTGGACATAATTAAAAATATGGGCGGAAAGATTACTATTGAAGATGGTATTATAAGGGCTTCAAAATCAAATTTAAAAGGCACCGTTATTGATGCATCACAATGTCCTGACCTTGTACCAATTGCTGCGGTGCTTGGTGCTTTAAGCGATGGAACAACAGAGATCATTAATGCTGCTAGAGTTAGAATAAAAGAATCTGATAGATTAAAAGCTATAGCAACAGAGCTAAATAAAATTGGAGCAGAGGTTATTGAAAGAGAGGATTCACTTCTAATTCATGGTAAACCATGGCTTAAGGGCGGAATTGTAAGCAGTTGGAATGATCATAGAATAGCTATGGCTATGGCAATTGCTTCAATTAGATGCACGCAGAAGCTCACAATTGAGGATAGTGGGGCAGTGAAAAAATCCTATCCAGAGTTTTATGAGGATTTTAAGGGGTTAGGAGGAAAAGTTAATGAGCGGACAATGGGGTAAAAAAGTAAAGTATTCCATCTTTGGAGAATCGCATGGAAGAGGAATAGGAATAATTATTGATGGATTACCGCCAGGTATAAAGCTTGATATGGATTTTATTAATAGTGAAATGCAAAGACGCGCTCCAGGACGAGATGAATTTTCAACTAAAAGAAAAGAAGGTGATAAATTTGAAATACTAAGTGGATATTTTAATGGATATACCACAGGGACACCTCTTTGTAGCGTTATTTTTAATGAAAATCAAAATTCGAAGGATTACGATAAGTTAAAGGATTTAGTAAGACCGGGTCATGCTGATTTTACAGGAAAGGTTAAATATTCAGGCTTTAACGATTATAGAGGTGGCGGACATTTCTCAGGAAGAATTACAGCACCACTTGTTTTTGCAGGTGCTGTTGCGAAACAGATACTTTTTGATAAGGGAATCGAAATAGGAAGTCACATTTTAAGTATTGGGAATGTGTTTGATAGTTATTTTGATGGAGTCAATTTAAAGAAACAGATATTAGCAGATATTCTAAAGAAAGATTTTCCTGTAATTGATGATTCAAAGGGAAAAGAAATGAAGAACATTATATTAAAGGCGAAGGAAGAAACAGATTCGGTTGGAGGTATAATTGAAGCTACTATATTAAATGTGCCTTGTGGACTGGGGGAACCATTCTTTGATTCTATAGAGAGCAATTTAGCTCAATTACTATTTTCTGTGCCTGCAGTTAAGGGGGTAGAATTTGGCATGGGCTTTCAAATAACAAAACTTCGGGGAAGCGTATCAAATGATGTACCGTGCATTAAAAATGGGAGTGTATTGACGAAAACTAACAATAATGGTGGAATTAATGGTGGTATTTCTAATGGAATGCCGATAGTTTTTAGGGTAGCTATGAAACCAACACCTTCTATTGCAAAAACTCAAGATACCATTGATATGGTGACTTGTGAAAATTCGGAAGTATCTGTTACAGGAAGGCATGACCCTTGCATAGTTTTAAGAGCGCTAGCAGTGATAGAAGCTTGCGCTGCAATGAGTATTTTAGATTTTATTTGAAGGATGTGCTTTAATGAGTAAATTAGATGATTTTAATATAGATAATTTAAGAAGTGAAATTGATAAAATTGACTCAAGCCTTGTATCATTATTTGAAAAGCGTATGGAAGTAGTTTTAAAGGTAGCTGAATATAAAAAAAATAATCATATGGAAGTTTTAAATAAGGCTAGAGAAGAAATAGTTATAAAGAAGAATTTAGACTTAGTTAAAAATAAAAATTTGTTTTTAGAGGTAGAAGAATTTTTCAAATCCGTTATGGAAATAAGTAGAGGGTTTCAAAACAAAAATTTAAATCGGGAGGGGGCTTTTGCTACTGAGAAAAAGCTAACAGTTGGTTTTTATGGCGTAACAGGTTCCTTTAGCGAACAAGCTTTAAAGGGATATTTCGGTGAAAATGTGGACGCAAAAGCAATAAGTGAGTTTGAAGATATATTTTTGCAATTGAAATATGGGAAGATAAATTATGGTGTTATCCCTATAGAAAATTCTTCCACAGGAGCAATATCCGCGGTTTATGACCTTCTAAATAAATATAATTTTTATATAACAGGAGAAAAATATCTTAAAATAAGCCAAAACTTAATGGGAATTAGAGGATCAACACTAGATGATATCAAAGAGGTTTACTCTCATCCACAGGGATTAGAGCAAAGTATGGAATTTTTAAAAGGCTACAAGCAGTGGAAGTTAGTTCCCTATAACAGCACTGCAAAAAGTGCGCAGTTAGTTAAAGATAGACAGGACAAAACCTTGGCAGCCATAGCTAGCGCTAAGGCAGCGGAAATATACAACCTTGAGATTTTGCAGAAAAATGTAAATTCAAATGCAACAAATATGACTAGGTTTGTTGTTATTGGTAAAGAGTTGGAGTCAACTAGCGGAAACAATAAAACAAGCCTAGTTTTATCTACTACCCACAAGGCAGGTTCGCTCTATCATGTTTTAAAGCATTTTGAAGAAAATGGTATAAACCTTTTGAAAATTGAATCTAGACCAATAAAGGATAAGCCATGGGAATATTTCTTTTACATAGATTTCCACGGAAACATAGATGAAGATAAAATTATATCTTCAATTAAGTTAATTAAAAAGAATAGCCGTTATTTTAAAATATTGGGCAATTATAAAAGTGAAATGATTGACAATGAATAAATGATATTAGTAAGTTTTACTTAAGAAATGAGGGTGAGTTATGTCAGAGTTATATGGTTTACTTGGAGAAAAACTATCACATAGTGTTTCGCCGCAAATACATTCAATGGTATTTAATAAATTGAATATGAAGGGTTATTATCATCTCTTCGAATTTAAAAGCAAAGATCTGAAAGCAGCAATGGCCGGATTTAATGTTATTAAACCAAGAGGTATTAATGTAACTATTCCTTATAAAATTAAGGTTATGGAATTACTTGATGAGGTTAGCATAGAAGCAAAAGCGATAGGATCTGTAAACACCCTAAAGTTTGAGGAAAACAAAACTATTGGATACAACACAGATTACTTTGGAATTGGAATGCTTTTCAATAAGTATGATATTGAAGTGAAAAATAAAAAAGCAACAATACTTGGAAACGGTGGAGTAGCAGTTACTGTGGTTCAATATTTATTAAATAAGGGAATAACTGAAATTACTGTAGTTACAAGAGATATCTCAAGGATTAAGGAAAACAGCAAATTTAATGGTTGTAAATTGATTTCTTATAATGAAATTCAAGGGCTTAAAGAGTCAGATATAGTGGTAAACTGTACACCACTTGGAATGTATCCTAATTTGGACAATTCTCCAATTGAAAAGAAACATATTGGTAAATTTGGCGCCGCTGTAGATATGATCTACAATCCTAAGGAAACCCTATTTTTAAAGTATGCGAAGGAGACGGGTTTAAAAGCAGTTAATGGTCTTTATATGCTAGTTGGCCAGGCAATTGCTGCTCAGGAAATCTGGAATGATATTAAGATCCCAAAGATAATAATTGATGAAATTTATGATGAACTAGAAAAGGGAGTAGAAAATTAAAAGATGAAAAATATAGTTTTAATTGGGATGCCCGGTTGTGGTAAAAGTGTCATTGGAGAAATAATCGCAGAAAAGATAGAAATGGCATTTATAGACATAGATGCATATATTGAAGCTAGTACAAATCTTACGATTACTGAAATGTTTAAAAATGGTGAGGCTGGATTTAGAGACATAGAATCTAAAGTAGTTGAGAAATTATCTAAAAAAAATCGAGTAATTATTTCAACTGGCGGTGGAGTGATTAAAAAACATGAAAATATTTTAAATTTAAAGAAAAATGGTATTATAATTTACATAAACCGTCCTATTGAAAATATAGTAGCGGATATAGATGTTGAGACCCGCCCCTTACTAGCAAAAGATCCATCTAAGCTTTATAGATTGTTTGAGGAGAGAGGTCACTTGTACAAACAATATTGTGACTATGAGGTTATGAATACTAGTGATATTTACGATGTAGTGAATAATATCATAGAAATATATATAAATGAGATGTCGTTAATTAAATAACTTAACACAGAAAAAAAGCTGTTGATTATTAAACAGTATCGTTGAAAAATAATTGTAAACAAGTATTTTATCATTTAGCATTGAGTAATATGGAAATTATTATTGTGAAATGAATTCAAATAAAGTAATATATATATAAGATTAAATTCAAAACAACAAATTATCTATATTTAAAATGGAGAGAGTAAATTAATAAATGTTTGAGATGGAAGAAAAATATATTATGTACGTTGACAAATTATAAAAAAAGGTGTAGTTTATAACTAGCGTTAGCACTCGATAACATAGAGTGCTAACAAAATAAAAAATAAGAAGATTTGGTACGAAAGGGGAAATTTTAATTGGAAAAAAAGCAGTTTAAAACGGAGTCTAAGAGAATTCTGGATATGATGGTAAATTCAATATATACTCATAGGGATATTTTTTTAAGAGAACTTATCTCTAATGCTAGTGATGCTATTGATAAAATTTATTATAAGACATTAGCGGATGATTCATTGAATTTTGATAAGGGTAATTACTATATTACAATAGCCAGTGATAAGTTAACTAGAACAATAAAAATTTCTGATACAGGAATTGGAATGACAGAAGCTGAACTTAGTGATAACCTAGGAGTTATAGCTAAAAGTGGCTCTTTAGCATTCAAAAAAGAAAATGAAATAAAAGATGGGTACGACATAATTGGACAATTTGGAGTGGGATTTTATTCTGCATTTATGGTAGCAGATAATATTACTGTTATAAGTAAAGTTTTTGGTAGTGATGAAGCACATAAATGGGAATCTAATGGTGCAGAGGGTTATACCATAGAACCTTGCGCAAAAGATACTGTTGGAACAGAAATTATACTTAAAATAAAAGAGAATACAGAAGATGATAACTTTGATGAATTTCTTGATGAAAATGGACTAAAATCTATTGTAAAGAAATACTCCGATTTCATTAGGTATCCAATTAAAATGGATATAAGTCAGTCAAGACTTAAAGAAGGTAGTGAAACAGACTACGAAGACTTCGTTGAGGAAAAGACTGTAAACAGCATGGTTCCTATATGGAGAAAAAATAAAAGCGAACTTACTGATGAAGATTATGATAATTTTTACGCTGAAAAGCACTATGGATTTGACAAACCAGCAAGGCATATCCATATTAGTGTTGATGGTGTTATAAGTTATAATTCAATTTTATATATTCCAGAAAAAACGCCTTATGATTTCTATACAAAAGAATATGAAAAAGGCTTAGAATTATATTCAAGTGGTGTTTTAATCATGGATAAGTGTGCAGATTTATTGCCTGACTATTTTAGTTTTGTAAAAGGAATAGTTGATTCAGAAGATCTGTCGCTTAACATATCTAGAGAAGTACTGCAACATGATAGACAACTTAAACTTATAGCTAAAAACATTAAAACTAAAATTAAAAATGAGTTAGATAGTTTACTTAAAAATGAAAGAGAAAAATATGAAGAATTTTATGAAGCATTTGGAAGACAATTGAAGTATGGTATTTATAGCGATTTTGGAAGTAACAAAGATGTTTTGCAAGATTTATTGTTGTTTTATTCATCAAAGGAGAAAAAGAATGTTACTTTAGATGAATATGTTTCTAGAATGCCAGAGGATCAAAAATATATTTATTATGCTTCAGGAGAATCAAACGCGCGAATTGAAAAATTACCACAAATTGAAATGGTATCAGATAAGGGATTCGAAATTTTATATTTCACGGATGAGGTAGACGAATTCGCTGTGAAAATGATAATGAAGTACAAAGAAAAGGAATTTAAATCTGTATCAAGTGGTGACTTAGGTATAGAAGTAGATGAAAAAGAAAATCCTTCTAGCACTGATGAAAAAGACAATAAAGAATTATTTGAACATATGAAAAGTGTTTTAACAGGTAGAGTTAAGGATGTTAGGGCATCAAAAAGACTTAAGAACTACCCAGTATGTTTATCAAATGATGGTGACCTTACAATAGAAATGGAAAAAACATTAAATTCTATGCCTAACAATGAAAACATAAAAGCAGATAAGGTTTTAGAAATAAATATAAATAATGATATGTTTAAAGTACTTAAGGAATCTTTCGAAAAAGATAAAGTTAAGTTAGATTTATATACTAATATATTATATAATCAGGCGCTACTTATTGAAGGATTACCGATTAACGATCCGGTAGAATTCACAAACAATATATGTAAAGTAATGATATAAGAAAAATACGCTTTCAATAAAAATTTAAGAGAGCTTTGCAAAAGCGTTACAAATATATAAAAAAAGCATATGCTATATTTGGAAGATGGTTTCTGTATTGTGAAATATAACCCATAAACTAGACAGTTTAAAAAAAATGACCTATGTTAGCACTAAAAAGTGAGTCCTGTATTGAGCAGGGCTCATTTTATTTAATCCCCACTGGTATCTGTCATTATTATAGTAACTCATATAACTATCAACTATTCCTACTAACTCACCGAATGACATAGCTTGTTTATATTCCATCTCGTCTTTCATATGCCCGAAAAATGATTCCATAGGAGCATTATCTAAACAATTACCTTTTCTAGACTTTGATTGTGTCAGTCCTAATTCTTTAACACGAGATTGAAAATCTGCATTTGTATAATGAAATCCTTGATCAGGGTGTATAATTGTATCTGAATTATCTTCCAAATTAAGGTTGCATTCTAACCTATTAAGCGTTTTTAACACTATACTCAATCTGATATTGTTTAAATTCTCGTTTTAATAGGTTTGATAGTGTTTTATGTTCATGGTTTGCTTTTAACATCTTAGCATAAGTCTTTGCCCTTCCTACCTTAGTAATTAAACTATATTTTTTCATAAGCCTTCTTATACGTTTGTGATTCGTTCATTTATTAATCCAGCTTCCCCCAAATGATCATAGATTTTTCTCCAGCGAGCCAGCGTATTGACTGGGTTTCGCTTTTCTATTATAGATATGTCAAATCCACAATGCCTAAAGAAATCCATAGGGGCTTTTTTAGAGTCCATTGATATCTATCTTTATTATAATAGTTCGCATAGTCCTTAATTTCATTTTTTACGCTTTTAGAATAGCAGGCTACCGCCTGAAAAATCATGTGATATTTTAAGTTGAATAATATATCGTGAATACATTTTTTTGTCTCAAAGCTAACAAATTTAAATTATATAACGACTTATGGTCTAAAATATGTATTTCATGGTAATAGAGTTTACACTATTTGTACATCTGTGTAAAATGATTATTATAAAGTAATGCCCTATGTATGAAAGAGTATTAACATGTCTTACAAAACTATTATTTAGTATGGAGTGCAATGAGCAAGCAGCATATTGTAGTTCATAGAAGGAGTGGTTAATCACTGAATAAGAAGAATAGGTGGTATAAAAATGGTAAAAAAACAATTAAATAAAGAAGAAATACAAATTTATCCGTTAAGTTTATATCAAAAAGATGTATGGGTTGAACAATGCTTATATAAAGATAAACCAATATATAATATTGGTGGTTATGCAAATATTAATGGTCCTATCGAATACCAAATGTTTCAAAAATCGGTACAAAAGCTAATTGAAGACAATGATAGTTTAAGAATTAGAATATTTGAAAATGATGGACAACCTTCGCAGAAAATATTAAAAGAATTGAAATATGAGGTACCGTTTTATGATTTTTCCATAAAAGAATATGCGGAGAAATTTTCTTTGAATTGGATGCAAAAGGAATTTTTAAAACCATTTATTTTTGATAATGGTGAGAATTTATTTCGATTTGTTCTTATTAAAGTAAATAATAATAAGTATTTCTACTTTATGGAATCGCATCATATAGTATCAGATGGATGGGGATTTTCACTAATATTTAAAGAGACAGTTAATAATTATAACAATATAACTGAGACAAAAAGCAAGTTAGAAAAGTATTCCTATTTAGAATTTATAAAAGAAAATAAAAGATACCAAGAATCAGATACATATTTAAAAAACAAAATGTTTTGGAAGGATAAATTCAAACATATTCCAGAAGCTCTATTTACTAAGGGTGTGAATAGTAATGGAGGTATAGTTAGTAATAGAGAAAGCCTAGTAATAGAAAGAAAAGTGTATGATGAAATAATTGAATTTTCTAACAAAAGAAAATGTTCCGTATTTCACTTTTTTCTTGGTATATTAGCTGTATATTTCGGAGAGGTTTGCAATAAAGAAGAGGTAGTAATAGGAGTTCCCATATTAAACAGAACAAAAGCTAGCAATAAGCAAATAGTAGGACATTTTGCCAATGTTATACCATTAAAGATAGCTATAATAAAAGAAAAGACATTTTCATATATGATAAATGAAATAAGGATGGAATTAGGAGAGTGTTACAGACATCAAAAACTTTCTTTTGGTGAAATTTGCGGTAGCATTTATAAAGAAAGAAAAGACGGCTTATTTGATATAACTTTATCCTATGAACATCATAATTACGCAGCAAATTTTAATGGGGCAAAAACGGATATAAAAACGTTAAGTAATCATCATGAAAGAAATTCCATGAGCGTATTTATACGAGAGTTTGACGAGTGTAAAGATGTTGAGATTAACTTTGACTATAATATTGAAGTATTTAAAAAATTTATGCCTATAAAAGATGTAATTACACATATCCAATATTTAATTAAACATATTATAGATAGTGATGAAAAAAGTATTAATGATATTGAAATAATTACAGAACAAGAAAAACATCAGATATTATGTGATTTTAACGATACAAAGGCAGAATATCAAAAATATAAGACAATATATGAATTGTTTGAGGAACAGGTTGAAAAAACGCCAGATAATATAGCAGTAGTATTTGAAGATGAGAAGCTAACTTATAGAGAACTAAATGAGAAAGCCAATAGTTTAGCAAGAATATTGAGGGAAAAAGGCGTTAAACCAGACAGTGTAGTAGGAATAATGATAGAGAGTTCCCCGGAGATGATAGTAGGAATACTTGCAATTTTAAAAGCTGGAGGAGCCTATTTACCAATAGAACCAAGTTACCCACAAGAGAGAATAAAATACATATTGGAAAACAGTAAGTCTTCTATACTTATTACAAAGTCAGCATATATGGATCTATTTAACATTGAGGTAGAAATAATAGACATGGATAATACTGAAATCTATAATACTGATAAAGAGAATTTGGGGAAAGTAAATATACCCCAAGATTTAGCTTATATAATCTATACATCAGGGAGTACTGGAAAACCTAAAGGTGTTGTAATTACGCATGAGGCAGTGTTAAATACAATACAGGATATAAATAGTAAATTTGCAGTAAAAGAAAATGATAAAATCATAGGACTTTCTTCTGTGTGTTTTGATCTATCAGTATATGATATCTTTGGGGCTTTGAGTACAGGAGCAAAGCTTGTGCAAATTAAAGATCAACGAGATGTAAATAAAATTATTGAAGTATTAAAGGATAAAAGTATAACTATATGGAACTCAGTTCCTGCTATTATGGATATGTTAATAGAAAGTATAACAGAGCCATTTAAAAATGAAAATTTGAGACTAGTAATGTTAAGTGGAGATTGGATTCCTTTAAAATTGCCTGGAAAAATAAAAAAATATTTTCCAAATGCAGCAATAATAAGTTTAGGTGGTGCAACAGAAGCTTCTATTTGGTCTATCTATTATCCGGTTACGGAAGTTAAAATCGAATGGAATAGCATTCCATATGGAATGCCTTTATCTAATCAAAGTTTCTATGTGTTAAACAAAGAAATGAAGTTATGTCCATTTGGAATCCCTGGAAAGTTATATATTGGAGGAGTTGGATTAGCAAAAGGGTATATGAATGATATAGAAAAGACGAAAAATGCGTTTATTAATCATCCTGAGTTGGGTAAATTGTATAGTACTGGAGATTGGGGGAGATTTCGTAAAGAAGGATATATTGAATTTTTAGGTAGAAGAGATCATCAGGTGAAAATAAGAGGCTTTAGAATAGAACTTGGTGAAATAGAAAATCAGTTATTAAGGCAAGAAAATATAAAAGAAGCAGTAGTAGTAGATAGAGAAGACAAAAAAGGGAATAAATACTTATGTGCATATATAGTATTTAAAAAGGAAATGACATTATCAGAATTAAGAGAAAGTTTGTCAAAAGAACTACCAGACTACATGATACCATCATATTTTATACAGATAGAAAAGTTGCCGTTAACACCAAATGGAAAGGTAGATAGAAAATCACTGCCAGAGCCAGATGGAGAAATAAGTACAGGAGTAGAATATGCGGTACCAAGAAATGAAATAGAAGAGAAAATGGTAAAGGTATGGTCTGAAGTATTAGGAGTAAAAAAAGTAGGAATTGATGACAGTTTCTTTGAATTAGGGGGAGATTCAATTAAGGCTATACAGGTCTGCGCTCGTTTAAGCAGATATAATTTGAAGATAACAGTTAGTGAGTTGTTTGCAAATCCAACAATAAGAGAATTAAGTATAAATGCTAAGCAAGAGGATAAACAAATAAATCAAAAAGTTATACAAGGAGAAGTAGAACTAACTGCTATACAAAGGTGGTTTTTTAAACAGGAATTTACCAATATGCATCATTGGAACCAAGCATTTATGATGTACTCAAAAGAGTGTTTTGATGAAAAAATTATAGATAAGGTATTTTCGAAAATAGTTGAACATCATGATGCATTAAGGATAGTTATTAGAAAAGAAGAAAATAAGCTAATTCAGTACAACAGGAGAGTAGAAGATAAATTATTTGATTTATCAGTTATGGATTTGGGTAATAAAGAATCATATCAAGCAGAAATGGAAGAAGAGGCAACAAAGATACAGTCAAGTATAAATCTAATTGATGGACCTCTTGTAAAGTTAGGGTTGTTTAAAACTAAAGATGGAGATCATTTGTTAATAGTAATACATCATTTAGTAGTGGATGGTATTTCGTGGAGAGTTTTACTTGAAGATTTTTCGGCAGGATATAGATGTGCTGTAAATAAAGAAAAAATAGAACTACCTATAAAAACACATTCATTTAAGGAATGGTCAGAGAATATTCAAAAATACGCTAAGAGTAATAAACTATTAGAGGAAATAGAGTATTGGAAAAATGTCGAAGATACTGAAGTAATAAAACTTCCTAAAGATCATCAAACTACAAGTAATAATTGGTATAGTTCTAAGAAGGTACAAATGAAAATATCAAAAGAAGAGACAGATAAGCTATTAACAGATACAAATAGAGCTTATAATACAGAAATAAATGATATTTTATTAGCTGCACTAGGATTATCAATAAAAAATTGGACAGGTGAAAATAAAGTCTTAGTAAGTATTGAAGGGCATGGAAGAGAAGAAATAATACCTAATATGAATATAACAAGAACAATAGGATGGTTTACATCATCTTATCCTGTAATTTTAGATTGTGAAAAATCTGAGGATATAAATTACTATATAAAATCAACAAAGGATGGTATAAGGAGAATTCCCAATAAGGGAGTAGGATACAATATATTAAAATATGTAACACTTAATGAGTATATAAAAGATTTAGAATTTAAACAAAACCCTCAAATAAGCTTTAATTATTTAGGCCAATTTGATAATGATGTAAACCAAGAAATGTTTAATGCATCATTTATTCCTACAGGAGATGCTATAGGTAAGGAATGTCAACGTTTATATGATATAGACATAAATGGCATGGTAGTAAAGGGAGAATTGTGTTTAAACTTTGAATATAATAAAGATGAGTATGATGAGAGCACAATTATAGAACTTGTTAAAAATTATAAAGAAGCACTACTAGATATTATTAAATATTGTGTTGAAAAAGAAGAGACGGAAATGACACCAAGTGACTTGGACTATAAAGAAGTTTCTATTGAAGAACTTCAAGATATAAAGTTAACAATTGGAAGTTTATTTAATGAAATCTGATCTCTATTGAAGTGCAATTTGAAATTACTACTAATATATCTTGCTTCGTGTTTCAGTTAGACTGAAGCAAGGTATATATTAAAAATGGGAGATGATAAATAGTGAGTAATAATGAAATGATAAAAAATATATATCCCTTATCTCCAATGCAAGAAGGTATGCTATTTCATAAATTATTGGGTAATGATAAAAATTCATATTTTGAACAATCATCTTCTAAAATAATTGGAAGCTTAGAAGTGGAATTATTTGAAATAAGTATAAATAAACTCATTGAAAGATATGATGTTTTAAGAACCTTATTTATATATGAAGATAAAAAAAGACCTTTACAGATTGTACTAAAAAAAGCCAAAATAAAAATATGCTTTGAAGATATATCGTCCTTAAGAAGTAGTGAGAAAGTAATATTCATAAAGGAATTTAAAGAAAAGGATACAGTTAAAGGATTTAACTTGTCGAGGGAAATTTCAATAAGAGCTTCGATAATTAAAACAGATGAAGAAAAGTATATTTTTATATTAAGTTTTCATCACATAATTTTAGATGGATGGAGTATTCCAATTATATTTAATGAGCTTATGTATATATATAGTGCGCTTAAGGAAAATAGGCCTATAAAGTTTAAAAAAGTAAACGAGTACAGTAATTATATAAAATGGTTAGAAAAGCAAGATAAAAAAGAAGCTCTTTTATATTGGGAGAAATACTTAGAAGACTACGAACAACAAGCGCAGATTTCACAATTAGCTAAGTCCGTTAAAGAGGTTAAGTACATAAACAGTGATATAAAATTTATTATAGATAAAGAAACAACAAACAAGTTAGAAAATATAGCAAGAAAGAATAAAGCAACTGTAAACACAGTGTTTCAAACTATATGGGGAATATTACTTCAAAGATATAATAATGTAAATGATGTTGTGTTTGGAGCCATAGTGTCAGGTAGACCGGCTGAAATTGATGGAATTGAAAATATGGCAGGGTTGTTTATAAATACTGTTCCAGTACGAATAAAAAGTAGCACAGACAAGGGGTTTATAGGATTATTAAAAGAAGTACAAGATGCTAATGTTAAGTCTAAAAAGTATGAGTATGTGCCATTAGCAGAAGTACAATCAAATACAAGTATAAAACAAAAATTAATAGATAATATAATGGTATTTGAAAATTATCCAGTGATTGAACATAATAAAAAATTAGATTTTAAAATACAAATGGATGAAGTTGTTGAACAAACTAATTATAATTTTAATATTATAATTGGAATGACTGATGAAATATTTATAAAATTAAATTATAATGCATCTATTTATGATGATAAGTATGTAAATATGATAGCAGGTCATATAAAACATGTCATAAAAGAGGTATCAGAGAATCCAGAAATAAAGATATCAGAAATAGATATGCTTTCAGAAGAGGAAAAGACAAAAATATTAGTAGAGTTCAATGATACAAAAGCAGAGTATCCAAAGGATAAAACAATTCATGAATTGTTCGAAGAACAGGTAGAAAAATCACCAGATAATATGGCAGTAGTACTTGAAGATAAAAAGCTAACTTATAGAGAACTAAATGAGAAAGCAAATAGTTTAGCAAGAATATTGAGAGAAAAGGGCGTAGAGCCAGATTCTATAGTAGGAATAATGGTGGAAAGATCTCTGGAGATGATGATAGGGATAATGGGAATATTAAAAGCGGGGGGAGCATATCTACCTATAGATCTAAGCCATCCAAAGGAAAGAATTGAGTATATGCTAATGGATAGTGAAGTCAAAGTATTATTAAGCGCAGAAAGATTAGTAGATAACATAGAGTTTGATGGAGAAGTTATAGATTTAGTTGATAAATATTTATTTAAAGGTAATTTAAGTAATCTAGAGAAAGTAAATCAATCAAGTAATTTAGCGTATATTATATATACTTCAGGTACAACTGGTGAACCTAAGGGGGCGATGATAGAGCATTTTAACCTTAATAACTTTATACATTCCTTAGCTAAACAATTTGATAAGGGTTTTAATTCAAATGATAGGATTTTATCATTAACAAACTATGTGTTTGATGTAAGTGTATGCGAGTTCTTTGTGTCATTAATCAGTGGAGCAACTTTAGTTATTAATCATAAACAAAAGACCTTTGATCCTATTGAAATAGCAAAATTAATAGTTAATAATCAAATAACGTTTACGTATATTCCACCGTCTCTGTTATTAGAAGTCTATGAAAATTTAAAGATGAATAAGAGAAAGGTAAAGCTAAGGAAATTACTGGTTGGTGTTGAAGCAATAAGAGGCGAGACATTAAATAAATTTTATACTCTAAATAAAGACTTAGAGATAGTAAATGGTTATGGACCTACTGAAACAACTATATGTTCAACTTTTTATAAGGTAACTAAAAATGAGCCTCAAAATAGAAATGTACTAATAGGAAGAAGTGTAGGAAATACTAATATTTATATTTTAAATAAATATTTAAAAATAGTTCAGGTAGGAGTAGTAGGAGAGTTATTCATAAGTGGAGATGGGGTATCAAGAGGATATATAAATAAACAAGAATTGACAGATGAAAAGTTCGTAGGAAATCCATTTAAATTAGGTACTAAAATGTATCACACAGAAGATTTTGCAAGATGGCTACCTGATGGAAATATAGAATTTATAGGAAGAACAGATAATCAAGTAAAAATAAGAGGCTTTAGAATAGAACTTGGTGAAATAGAGAATCAGTTATTAAAGCATAAAAATATAAAAGAGGCAGTAGTAGTAGATAGACAAGATAATCAAGGAAATAAATACTTATGTGCGTATATAGCATGTGATGAAGAAATGACGGTAGCAGAATTAAGAGAAGGGTTGAAAAAAGAATTACCAGAGTACATGATTCCAGCATATTTTATGCAAATAGAGAGGATGCCACTAACACCAAATGGAAAGATAGATAGGAAAGCATTACCAGAGCCGGATGGAGAAATAAACACAGGAGTAGAGTATGCATCAGCAACAAATGAGACAGAAGAGAAGCTAGTAAAGGTATGGAGTGAAGTACTAGGAGTAGAAGGAATAGGTATTGATGATAATTTTTTTGTATTAGGAGGACATTCACTAAAGGCTATACAGGTAGTGTCAATGATACATAAAGAGCTAAATGTAGAAGTGCCTGTAGGTGAGGTATTTAGTAATACAACTATAAGACAGATAGGAGAATATATAAGCAAATCAAAGGAAAGCATATACTCATCAATAAAAGTGGTAGAAGAAAAATGGGAGAAGGAAGTACTATGAGTTTGATATTTAGAATAAAAGCATCTTCAGCACAAAAGAGGTTATTTACATTAAATCAGTTTGAAAAAGAAAAAACAAGCTACAATATGCCATCAGTAATGGTAGTAGAAGGAAATTTAGAAAAAGAAAAAGTAGAAGAAACATTTAGAAAGCTTGTTGAAAGGCATGAAGCATTTAGAACTTCTTTTGAATTAAGAGATAAAGAAATAGTACAAAAAATACACAAAGAGGTAGAATTTTATTTAGAATACATAGAATTAAAGAAAGAAGAAGAAGAAACAATAAAAATAATAGTAAAAAGCTTTATAAAACCATTTGATCTATCAAAAGCACCTTTATTAAGAGTGAAACTAATAAAAATAGAAGAAGAAAAACATATATTAATGATAGATATGCATCATATAATATCAGATGGTACATCTATAGGAATTATTATAGAAGAATTCTCAAAGCTTTACAAAGGAGAAGAATTAAAAAAATTAAAAATACAATATAAAGACTATTCAGCATGGCAAAATGAAGCTTTAAGCTCAGAAAATATGAAAAACCAAGAAGAGTATTGGAAAAATGTATTTAAGAAGAAAATACCTGTATTAGACATGCCAACAGATTATAAAAGACCTACAATGAAAAGCTTCGAAGGAGAAAGTATAGGATTTAAGATTGATAAATATATAACAGAAAAGGCAAAGAAAATAGGAATGGATAATGGAACAACATTGTATATGACATTATTGTCAACATACAATATACTGCTATCAAGATATAGTGGACAAGAAGATATAATAGTAGGCTCACCAATAGAGGGAAGACCACATGCCGATTTACAAAAAATAGTAGGCGTGTTTGTAAATACTCTTGCAATGAGGAACTATCCAAAAGCAGATAAAACCTTTAAAGATTTTTTGCAGGATGTAAAGAAAAATGCATTAAAGGCATACGAAAATCAAGATTATCAATTTGATGAATTAGTAAAAAAGTTAGATATAAGAAAAGATTTAAGTAGAAATGCACTATTTGATGCTATGTTTGTATTACAGAATACTGATGTTTACGGTATAGATATTGATAGCTTAAAATTCAAACCATATAGCTTTGAATATAAAATGTCTAAGTTTGATATTACATTATCAGCAATAGAAGCAAAAGGAGAAATATCATTCAACATAGAATACTGCACAAAGTTGTTTAAGAGAGAAACAATAGAAAGAGTAATACAACACTTTATAAATATATTAAAAGAAGTATCAGAGAATCCAGAAATAAAGATATCAGAGATAGAGATGATTTCAGAAGAAGAAAAGATAAAGATACTAGTAGATTTTAACAATACGAAGGCAGAATATCAAAAAGATAAAACAATATATGAATTGTTTGAGGAACAGGTTGAAAAAACGCCAGATAATATAGCAGTAGTATTTGAAGATGAGAAGCTAACTTATAGAGAACTAAATGAGAAAGCCAATTGTTTGGCAAGAATATTGAGGGAAAAAGGCGTTAAACCAGACAGTGTAGTAGGAATAATGATAGAGAGTTCTCCGGAGATGATAGTAGGAATACTTGCAATTTTAAAAGCTGGAGGAGCCTATTTACCAATAGAACCAAGTTACCCACAAGAGAGAATAAAATACATATTGGAAAACAGTAAGTCTTCTATACTTATTACAAAGTCAGCATATATGGATCTATTTAACATTGAGGTAGAAATAATAGACATGGATAATACTGAAATCTATAATACTGATAAAGAGAATTTGGGGAAAGTAAATATACCCCAAGATTTAGCTTATATAATCTATACATCAGGGAGTACTGGAAAACCTAAAGGTGTTGTAATTACGCATGAGGCAGTGTTAAATACAATACAGGATATAAATAGTAAATTTGCAGTAAAAGAAAATGATAAAATCATAGGACTTTCTTCTGTGTGTTTTGATCTATCAGTATATGATATCTTTGGGGCTTTGAGTACAGGAGCAAAGCTTGTGCAAATTAAAGATCAACGAGATGTAAATAAAATTATTGAAGTATTAAAGGATAAAAGTATAACTATATGGAACTCAGTTCCTGCTATTATGGATATGTTAATAGAAAGTATAACAGAGCCATTTAAAAATGAAAATTTGAGACTAGTAATGTTAAGTGGAGATTGGATTCCTTTAAAATTGCCTGGAAAAATAAAAAAATATTTTCCAAATGCAGCAATAATAAGTTTAGGTGGTGCAACAGAAGCTTCTATTTGGTCTATCTATTATCCGGTTACGGAGGTTAAAATCGAATGGAATAGCATTCCATATGGAATGCCTTTATCTAATCAAAGTTTCTATGTGTTAAATAAAGAAATGAAGTTATGTCCATTTGGAATCCCTGGAAAGTTATATATTGGAGGAATTGGATTAGCAAAAGGGTATATGAATGATATAGAAAAGACGAAAAATGCGTTTATTAATCATCCTGAGTTTGGTAAATTGTATAGTACTGGAGATTGGGGGAGATTTCGTAAAGAAGGATATATTGAATTTTTAGGTAGAAGAGATCATCAGGTGAAAATAAGAGGATTTAGAATAGAACTTGGTGAAATAGAAAATCAGTTATTAAGGCAAGAAAATATAAAAGAAGCAGTAGTAGTAGATAGAGAAGACAAAAAAGGGAATAAATACTTATGTGCATATATAGTATTTAAAAAAGAAATGACAGTAGCAGAATTAAGAGAAAGTTTGTCAAAAGAACTACCAGACTACATGATACCGGCGTATTTTATACAGATAGAGAAGATACCACTAACACCAAATGGAAAGATAGATAGAAAAGCACTGCCAGAGCCAGATGGAGAAATAAGTACAGGAGTAGAATATGCAGTACCAAGAAATGAAATAGAAGAGAAAATGGTAAAGGTATGGTCTGAAGTATTAGGAGTAAAAAAAGTAGGAATTGATGACAGTTTCTTTGAATTAGGGGGAGACTCAATTAAAGCCATTCGTATGATATCGAAACTGCGAGAATACGGTTATGAGATAGGTATAAGAAATATTATGAGAGATAGAACTATTCGAGCAATTTGTACAGGAATTAGTAAAGTAGAAATAAGTAATGCAGAACAATCAGAAATAGTAGGTAAAGTTGGGTTAACACCAATACAAATAGACATCTTTACAAATAAGCTTGAAGTTCCAAATCATTTTAATCAATCCTTTATTCTTGAAAGTAAAGAAAGAATAAAGCAAGAAAGTCTTAAAAAGGCACTCACAGCAATTGTAGAGCATCATGATATACTTAGAGCAGTGTACAAAGATGATGAACTAACAATAAGGTCAAATTCTGAAGGTAGCTTGTATAACTTTAAGTATTATGATTTTTCTGATATTAAAGAAGAAGAAATATTATACAGAAAAATAGATGAAAGTGCAAATGAAATACAATCGAGTATTAATATTTCAACTGGACCATTAATGAAAGTAGGAGTATTCTGTACAGAATACAAAGACTATTTATTCATTTCCATTCATCATTTAGTGGTAGATGGAGTGTCGTGGCGAATCATTTTAGAAGACTTAAGCAGAGGATATTTAGCATCAAAAGAGAAAAAAGAAATTATACTTCCAGCAAAAACTGTTTCATTCAAGAAATGGAGTGAGACATTAAGAAGATATAGAGAGAGCAATGATTTGAAGAAAGAGATTGTTTATTGGAAAGATATTGAACAAAAGGTTAAAGAGAGTAAGATGGGATTTACAGTAAATGAAGTCGAACATGGAATAAATGATGTTATTGTTCATTTAACTAGTGAACAAACAAATGATTTACTATATAAAGCGGGACGAGCTTATGGGACAGAAATTAACGATTTGCTTTTAACAGCATTATTTAGAGCAGTTAATAAAGTTACAGGAATTAAGAGTGTGTCTGTAAGCGTTGAAGGGCATGGAAGAGAGCCAATAGGGTTCTCCATGGCAATTGACAGAACTGTAGGATGGTTTACAAGCGTTTATCCTGTAGCAATAAATGAAATCGGAGAAACAATAGTAAAGGACATATGTAAAATAAAAGAGACTCTAAGAAAAATTCCTAATCATGGAATTGGATATGGAGTGCTAAAAGTATTAGGAGATGATGTGCTGGAGGGAATAGAGCCTGATATCACATTTAATTATTTAGGGGAATTTGGACAGGAAAATAATACTGAGGATTTTTTATTAAGCAATATCTCTTGTGGACAAGAGATATCAGAAAAAAATAGATTTGGAACACCTATTTCAGTTAATGGTGCTATTATTAACAAAGAACTTAATCTCCTTATCAATTTTGATAAGGAGAGATTCAGTAAATGTTTCATAGAAGATTTCAAAAGACAGTATGAAAAACAATTACTTGATATAATAGGGCACTGTGTAAAGGTAAGAAAAAGAGAGAGTATAGAAGTAAATGGACTAGAAATGAATAATAGTTACAATAATTTCGATATGAATCAGTTTATTTGGTCAAGATTTAGTGTTGATAGTATTCTTAAGGTTATTAGTGTAGATAAGCAAGCATATTCTATATTATTTGTAGAAAACATGGATCAAAAAATCAGAAATGAAATTATTAACACAATAACTGAAAAATTGTCAATAAAACATATGCCACATTACTGTATTAATATGAGAAAACATCAACTCTCACAAAGCATAATGGATGAAAAGATGTTTAGAGAGATGTGTAGCGATAATAACTCTTTAAGCAATAAAGATTTTTCACAGATTGAATTAAAGAACTTTAATAATAATTTGAATAACAAAATTATAGACCAATATATAGCTTCTTGTATGCAAAAATCTTTTCTTGAAGCAACGGGCACTATAATAGAAGAAGTGATAACAATTAATGGAATTTATACCCAAGATAAAATTATGGAAGCAGTTAAATTAGTTGTTCAAGAACAAAGTGTATTAAGAAGTTCATATGAGAAGTGTGATAGAGAATATATTATTTCCGAACATAAATATGATACTTCATGGTATGTTCCATATGTTGACTTAAGATACAGTTCCTATGAATATATCACTACCATTCATAAAGATATTTACGGAATGAAAAATGGAGAAGGTAACTGTGATGGTCGAAATAATTTGATTAGAATGGTGATTACTAGAGAGTCGGAAGTATGTCATAAACTCCATATTATAGCACATCATAGTGGATGGGATAAAGCCAGTACACAAATTTTAAATGATAGGTTAAATGATTTAATTAAATCTAATTCAACTGAAACATTAATTAAAACAACGTATAAAAATTATATTGAAGAGATTAAAAATTGTAATGGATTTACAAAAAATATTGGATATATGGCAGAATTAAAAATTGAAGATTTTATAGAAAATGTTAATGAATATGTTCGAGGTAATATAGATAATAATCTCGAAAAATCAATACTTTTAACAATAAAAATGGGACCAAAATCGTTGAAGGTTTTAAAAGAAAAGCCATGGAATTTATTAACTCATGTATTGAGAATTGTAGCAAGGGAGAATCAATTAATCTCACTAGATAAAACTATTATACCAATGTTTATTTTACAAGAAGATAGAAGAGGTAAGGAGAGAAATTATACCAATACAATGGGTGAATTTTTAGATATATTACCAATATTAATAGATTGCTCACAAGATGCAATTAAATGCGATATGCAAAAATACGTAGAAAAAGTTCAAAATATTAAAAAAGATGAAAATATTAATTATTTAGAACTTTTTAACAGGCAACAGCAAGATTTTTATTTATTAACTGCATCTGTTTTGTCAATCAATTATCATGGTATTTTTGAATTAACATATGATATAGTACAAAAAATGTTAAGTTTAGATAAGATAAGAAGGGCAACAGAAATTTTTGTTAATTGTTATTCAAACTATCTAGTTATATCATTTCCTATTTATAAGAAATGCATTAATAATTTAGAAAAAATCTTACAAGATGAATTCAACATATTAGAGACTAAATTTAGTGAGGGATAACATTTAAACTTCAAATGAAAAATGTGGATTCCACCATTCTCATTTAAAAGGTAAAACAGTTTATGGTCATCAATTAGTTACCGTTATGTTATTGTGCGATACTCTTGTGCTACCATATATCATCGTGGTGAAAATAAAGCATGAATCAATTAGTTAATTCACGAGGAAATACCACTAAAAAATAAAAGTGGTATTTTCTCATGATAAAAATAATATAAAGAGTAATGGATGAAAATTTATGATGTACGCTGGTTAACCAACTAAACTCCTTATTTATATATATTCAATTTGTTTATTAAAGGAATAAAGTGAATAATTTAAAATATTTATAATCATGTTTAAAGATTCGTAGTCTTTTGAAACATATTCTAACATATTTGTGTATTCCATAAGTTTAGACAATTCTTCGTTTCTGCATTCTTGTTCAAAATTTCTTTTTACATTTTCATTATTTAATTCTGTAAGTATAATTATTAAAACTAAAGAATTTAATACAATAAATAGATTTATCATGAATAATTTTATGAAGATATTTAAATGACTTATAAAAAAATTGGATATAAATAGAGTACCATTACAATAGTAGAAATTATAGTACTTATATTTAAAACTAAGCTAAGCATTTTTTTATCAGTCCCTTTAGATACATTGCAGAAACAAAACAAGTTTCATCATTTACAAAATATATAATACGATTTTGTTTATCAATTGAGTTTATGTTAGTTATGTTTACCAAATATGATTTATGAGCTTTATAAAAACATGAGTTTAATTCAACCTCAAAATCTTTCAATTTTCCATAAAACTCAAATTGTCCATTATTTGTATGGAGCCTCAATTTATGAGTTATAGTTGTTGTTTCAAAAAATAACATGTCGCATAAAGAGAAATTAGTTATTCTATTTCCTAAATTTATCGCTATAGTTACTTTTTCTTTAGTATTATTTTTGTTGTAATCATTACATGATTCTAAAATACACTCATTAATTTTATTCTTAATACTTTTAATATCACCTTTTAAAATATAATCTAAAGCTTGTACTTTATATTTGAAAGTTAAAAGAGACATCTCAGAATGTGCTGTAATAAAAACAATATATCCTTTTGAATCATACTTTCTTATAATCTTAGCAAGTTCTATTCCTGATATTTGATCTTTTAGGTCTACATCAAGAAAATAAATAAAGATTCTCTCTTTATTGCTTTTTACATAAGCAATGACTTCTTCATATTTTCTTGTTGATAATTCTATTTCTAAATCAATTTTCAAATTTATTAATTCATCTTTTATAATGTTTTCAATTTGTTTTTTTTGATGTTCATTATCTTCACAAATTATGATACCAAGCATTGTATACCCTCCTAAAGTTATTTCAACACTGATTATTACATATTGTAACATAATAATCCGAATTATGCAGTCCTATTGGTCAAGATATTATCATAAGCATATCTCTCCTTCGTTCGAGAAGATCATATTCCATTATCTTTTATATAAAATTAAAATAATTATTCAACAATAAGTAAATTATGTAATATTTTAAGTTGTACTAAAAATGTTCTTAACATCCGACTCGCCACGCACTCTCGTGACTTCAGTCATGAGTTAGTGGCGGACGCATATGTCGAAAAAAATATAGATAAATCGTTATACATGATTATTTTATTTATAAACATATGTTATTATAAATATATCAAATAAAAAAACGGAGTAATAACATGTGAGTAAAATATATCATGGTAGAGGGTATGTTTATTCCATTCAAATCACAGGCTCTAAGGAGTTTTCGTGAATGCTCTGGTAAACAAAGGAGAAAATACTTATGGTAAAACTCATCGCAACAGATATGGATGGTACCTTATTAAATGACAATGGAAATATAAATGAAAAAATATTTGATTTAATACATATGTTTAATGAAAAGGATATAAAATTTGCAGCAGCAAGTGGCAGATTTTACTCTCAACTAAGCAAAAATTTTGAAAAGGTCAATACAGATATGATATTTATTGCTCATAATGGAGCCCTTGTTAAGTATAATAATAAGGGTAAGACGTTGTATTCAAGCAGTATTGATAGAGAAGAAATAGACTCTGTGGTGAATTTAAATCCAAAGCTAGGAGAGGAATTATTTTTAGCTGGAGAAAATGAGGCATATATAGTAAATCCATCAGAAGATATGTTGAATAACTTTACATCTTTTGAGGTGCCTGTGGTAATATTAAAATCTTTTAGCGAAATAAAAAATCCAATATATAAGATTACTTATTATATGACTGATGGAGTTAAACCATCTATAGTGGATTATGTAAAGGGGAATTTGAGTGATAAGCTTGAATTTGTTGTATCCGGCGACAAGTGGATAGATATAATGAACAAAGGTATAAGCAAAGGAAAGGCTATAAATATGATTCAAGAAAAATTTAAAATAAATCAAAAGAACACAATGGTTTTTGGGGATTATTATAATGATTTGACTATGTTTAAAGCAGCACATTATAGTTATGCAATGAAGAATGCTCCAGAAGATGTGAAAAAACATGCTAACTTTATTGCAGGAAGCAATAATGAAGATGGCGTTTATAATGTAATAGCTTCTTTGTAGAAATAAATGCTTTTTATACAATTAGTTAATGAGTTTAAAACAAAGCATAGCCTTTCCTAATAATGGGAGAGGCTATTTTTGGCTGACTCTGTAAGTTATTCGTTGAAGTTCTAGAAATCTCTTTGGATCGTCATTACGCAAAAATTATATGTTTCAATCTATTTACTTATAATCAAGACAATGGTAAAATTACATTAAACGATGTTTAATATAATTACAGTGATTAATAAAACATTAACTATTGGAGGGATTATGGGAATAACAGAAAGAAGACAATTCGAAAAAGAGATCATAAGAAAAAAAATAATAGATGCCACAAATGATATATTAGTGGAAGAAGGCTATGAAAATTTATCTATTCGTAAGATTGCTAGTAGGATTGAGTATTCTCCAGGTATTATTTATCACTATTTTAAGGATAAGGCTGAAATAGTGTCTTTTGTTGTAGCGGAAGGGTATGGAAACATATTAAAAATTATAAGTGAGATTCCTATAGATACTGAAAACCCAGATAAGACAATAGTAAATGGGATGAAGTCTTATATTGAACTTATGCTAGAAAATCCACAGCAATTTAGGGTTGTTTTAATGAATGATATTGAAACTATACAAGAAAAGGTAAATATGCTGCAGGAGGGTATTTCAAAGGAAAGAAAAAGTATACAAGGGCTTTGTAAGTTAGTAGAGTTGGCGATCAGAAAAAACATTTTCAGAAAAATGGATATTGAGCTTACTGCACAAATAATATGGACATCTACTCATGGGCTTGTTTCTAGATTAATATTAGAAAAAAATATTACTAAGCAACAAAAAGAGAGACTTATAAATCATCATTTTGAAATTCTTATTAATGGATTATTAAAATAAAGGGGGGGGCAAGTATGAAAACAGTTATTATTTATGCATCTAAGCATGGTTGCACAGAAAAATGTAGCAATATTTTAAAAGGTAAGCTACATGGTGAAGTGAAAATTGTAGATATAAAAAAGGAAAGTATGCCGGAAATGATTTTGTTTGATAACATTATTATCGGCGGATCAATCTACATGGGGAGAATTCAAAAGGAGGTAAATTCGTTTTGTTTAAAAAATATTAGTGCATTAAAAAAGAAGAAACTTGGATTTTTTATTTGTTGTATGAGTGAAAATGAGATGGCAGAAAAACAGATACACACATCTTTTCCCGAAGAATTGTTAACAGATGCAATTGCAACACAATACTTCGGAGGAGAGTTCATATTTAAAAAAATGAATGTCCTTGAAAGATTTATTATTAAGAAGATTAGTAAAACTAATAAGGATACATCAACGCTTTCAAAGGAAAATATTAATAAATTTGCACAGGTAATAAACAATGGTTAAGTTGAGGGAGGGTGGGATTAAATGAAGAAAATTTTAAAAGTTACAGTATCTATATCCATTCTCCTATTTTTAATTGCTATAGTCGGAGTGCTTTTTGTTACTCGTGGGCTCGAATCGGGTATCAATCTAGTCGTTAATGATGTGAATTTGTCATCATTAAGTGATGGAATGTACAATGGGAAATATAATGCTGGAAGATGGTCTAATGAGATGAATATAATAATTAAAGAACATAAAATTATTAAAATAGATGTGGTAAAGGATGTTTTTTTCTCAAAACCAGAGGTTACAAAAGCCCTGCTAAGTAAGGTTCTAGAAAAACAAAATACTAATGTAGATGTTATTTCAGGGGCAACAGTAACTTCCAAAGCATATTTAAAGGCTATTGAAAATTCATTAAAGTAAAAAAACAATGCAACATTTCATACCTTTTGGTAAGTTATATTACAAAAAAATGTGTACTTGTTCTATGTTTTTTAATGGCGTATACTTTCAAGTAGAAATGTATTTAATATAATACTAAGGAGTGTGAAAATTTAATGATTACTATAGTCGCAAAAAATTCAATTAAACAAGCCAAAGTAGAAGAATTCAAGCGTTTAGCAGAAAAACTTATAAAAGAAAGCAGAAAAGAAAAAGGAAATATATCGTACAATTTATATCAAGACGCTAACAAATGTAATGTATTAACATTTATAGAAGAGTGGGAAAATGAAGATGTAATTAAGAGTCATAACATCTCAGAACATTTCACTAGCATTGTTCCCCAATTTGAAGATTTACAAGAAAGTCAGTCAGAGGTTAATTTATATAAATTGATATAACAAAATATTTTATTCGGAGAATAAAATTAGGAGGTAGAATAAATGAAAGTTGTAGCTATTAATGGTAGTCCCAATAAAGAAGGAAATACTTATCATGCAATAAAAATGGTTGCAAATGAACTTGAAAAAGAAGGAATAGAAACGGAAATCATTCATGTAGGTGGCAAGTCAATTAGGGGATGTACTGCTTGTAATCAATGTGCAAAAAATAAAAATGAAAAATGTGTGCTTCCAGGTGATGATGTTAACGAGTGGATTCAAAAAATGAATGGAGCAGATGGAATAATTTTAGGATCTCCTGTACACTACGCATCAATTGGAGGAACTATGAAATCATTTCTAGATAGAGCTTTCTATGTTGCGGGTAATAATGAGGGAATGCTAAGACATAAAGTTGGTGTTTCCGTTATTGCTGTAAGGCGTTCTGGTGGAATTCCAACTTTTAATCAGATAAACAATTATATTAATTATTCGGAAATGTTAATGCCAACTTCGAATTATTGGAATGTTATTCACGGTACAAGCCCCGGTGAGGCATTACAAGATGAAGAAGGGGTGCAAATTATGAGAGTGCTTGGGAAGAATATGGCATGGCTTATGAAATTAGTTGAAAATGGAAAAGAAAATATTAAAGCGCCAGAAAGAGAAGAAAAAATATTCATGAACTTTATTCGCTAATAGAGTGTTCTATAAGATGGAAAAGAACTGCTTAATTTAAATTGAGCAGTTCTTTTCCATTTTGTTTACAGAATTAGATCTATTACTCCATTTACTAATTTTGAAGTTGTTTTAATATATTGAAGTTTTAAAAATCAAAAGTATAGAATAAAAACTACCTTTCTAGGATAATATAATCTTAGAAAGGGGAGTTTTTAATGCCAAATAAAGCTACAAAAATGAATATACAGCATGATTTAAATAAAAAACATAATAAGCCTGGAATTGTGGATGCAGAAGGCGAACCAGTCAATAATAAACCAATAAAAGAAGCTAAAAAAACATTTCGTTAAAAAAAGGGCCTTAGGGCTCTTTTGCATTGTAAAATTACTTAGTAGGTTGATCTCCTCTAAAACCATAATTAGTTGAAATCGTTCTTCCAATACTATTAACCTTACCGGTTATGCATCCACGACAATGAGCGGGAGTATCCCCAGTACATATTTTACCTGGGTACAGTGCATAATGCTTTCTGTATTCGCCTTCTGTAACATTAGGCATAACTACATTGGCGCCGCTTTGCAGAGCCATTAGTCTTCCATTTTTGTTTAAGGACTCCATAGCAGTTGTCGCAGGTATGTTAATGTCTGGTAGGAGCAAACGTGTTATAGCCATAACTTTAAGGGCCATAGTTAGCTCCTTACCCTTGGCAGTTGCAAGTGGGGTGTCTTCATTTGGAATAAAAGGACCTATGCCTAGCATGTCAGCATTTATTTCTTTGAAAAATAATATATCATTCGCATAGGACTCTATAGTTTGGTTTGGGAGACCAACCATAACACCAGTTCCAACTTCATAGCCTAATTCTTTTAATATCGTTAAGCAATTCAGTCTGTTTTCGTGGCTCATGCCTGGGTCTATATCTTCATATAGGTTTTTATCCGTTGTCTCAATTCTTAAAAGATACCTATCAGCACCAGCGTCTCTAAAAGCTTTATATTCATCATAAGTTTTTTCACCTATACTTAAAGTTAGAGCTAAATCTAAAGCCTTTATTCCCTTTATTATTCTGATAATTCTATCTCTTGTGTAATAATCATCTTCACCACCTTGAAGTACTATAGTTTTATAGCCAAATGACTTAGCTTTAGTGGCAAAGTCTAAAATTTGTTCCTGCGTTAATCTGTATCTAACTAAATTTTTATTATCTCGTCTTAGTCCGCAGTAATGACAATTTCTTTTGCATATATTCGTAAATTCAATAAGTCCTCTAAGATGAACTTCATCCCCTAAATATTTTTTTCGAACTTCATCAGCTGCATTAAATAGTTCTTGGTCTATATCATTGCAACTCAAAAGAGCAATGATTTCTTCTTTACACAATTTATGCTCTGTTTTTGCCATGTTTATTATTTCTAATAATTTCATCATTATCGGTTATCTCCTTATATTTATTATTGTAGTTATCTAGAATATAAAATAATTATAAATTATTTTGTCACTAACATATAGTGTTAAGACTATCATAATATTATAAATAATATATGTAAATATAAAAGAAGAAAACATATTAATAAATTTAGACCATACTAGTTAAATAAGAATTATTATTAATACGATTTAGTAGTTATTGTAAAAAAACAGCATCTAATATTATTGACTTAAGAAAAGAAAGGTGCTACTATAAAAATAAGTTTAATTATATGCAATTTAAGTTAAAAAACAAGAATAAAGGAGAGGTTATTTATGAATAAAGTTGAGATTTATACAAGCAATGCTTGTGGATTTTGTCATATGGCTAAGGAGTTTTTCGAAGAAAATAATATTGTATATATAGAGCATAATATTTCTGAAAATTTAGAAGCAAAAAAAGCGCTTATAAAAAAAGGCTATAGGTCTGTACCGGTAATAGATATAAATGGAGAAGAAATGGTTGGGTTTGATAAGGAAAAAGTAGTTGCTAAACTAGGCCTATAAAAGTAATAAAATATATATGTTACAAAAAGAAGCTGATAGGCTTCTTTTTTTGTAGCAATTACTTCTAGGGGAGATGACAATTATCAATTGTTATTATTTCACTTATAAAAGTATGGGATTTACTTATAAAATGTTGCTAAACATCTAAAAACAAATAAAAGTGTTGACATGTACAATTTTAACTGATAGAATAGTAAATGTAGTCACTTGTTGACGAATGTATAACGTAAATTGGTCTTTGAAAATTAAACAGAGAAATAGGTAAAGATAGCGAAATAATATTTCGTTAAACCAGTTAATTACTTTAGTATAAAGTAAAATTTAGTCATAAGACTAAAAGTATGTAATGAGCTTGCGTAACAACTTAACAGTTGTCGCAGATTAATCATTTCAACTAAAAAAGTGTAAACTTTTAAATTGAGAGTTTGATCCTGGCTCAGGACGAACGCTGGCGGCGTGCCTAACACATGCAAGTCGAGCGATGAAACCTTTCGGGGTGGATTAGCGGCGGACGGGTGAGTAACACGTGGGTAACCTGCCTCAAAGAGGGGAATAGCCTCCCGAAAGGGAGATTAATACCGCATAATATGTTTTGGTCGCATGATCGAAACATCAAAGGATTTTTCTTCGGAAAATTCCACTTTGAGATGGACCCGCGGCGCATTAGCTAGTTGGTGAGGTAACGGCTCACCAAGGCGACGATGCGTAGCCGACCTGAGAGGGTGATCGGCCACATTGGAACTGAGACACGGTCCAGACTCCTACGGGAGGCAGCAGTGGGGAATATTGCGCAATGGGGGAAACCCTGACGCAGCAACGCCGCGTGAATGATGAAGGCCTTCGGGTTGTAAAGTTCTGTCTTCTGGGACGATAATGACGGTACCAGAGGAGGAAGCCACGGCTAACTACGTGCCAGCAGCCGCGGTAATACGTAGGTGGCAAGCGTTGTCCGGATTTACTGGGCGTAAAGGATGCGTAGGCGGACATTTAAGTCAGATGTGAAATACCCGAGCTTAACTTGGGTGCTGCATTTGAAACTGGGTGTCTAGAGTGCAGGAGAGGTAAGTGGAATTCCTAGTGTAGCGGTGAAATGCGTAGAGATTAGGAAGAACACCAGTGGCGAAGGCGACTTACTGGACTGTAACTGACGCTGAGGCATGAAAGCGTGGGGAGCAAACAGGATTAGATACCCTGGTAGTCCACGCCGTAAACGATGAATACTAGGTGTCGGGGGTCGAACCTCGGTGCCGCCGTTAACACATTAAGTATTCCGCCTGGGGAGTACGATCGCAAGATTAAAACTCAAAGGAATTGACGGGGGCCCGCACAAGCAGCGGAGCATGTGGTTTAATTCGAAGCAACGCGAAGAACCTTACCTAGACTTGACATCCCCTGCATAACCCAGAGATGGGCGAAGTCCTTCGGGACAGGGTGACAGGTGGTGCATGGTTGTCGTCAGCTCGTGTCGTGAGATGTTGGGTTAAGTCCCGCAACGAGCGCAACCCTTATCATTAGTTGCTACCATTAAGTTGAGCACTCTAGTGAGACTGCCCGGGTTAACCGGGAGGAAGGTGGGGATGACGTCAAATCATCATGCCCCTTATGTCTAGGGCTACACACGTGCTACAATGGTGAGTACAAAGAGATGCAAGACCGCAAGGTGGAGCCAAACTCAAAAACTCATCCCAGTTCGGATTGTAGGCTGCAACTCGCCTACATGAAGCCGGAGTTGCTAGTAATCGCGAATCAGCATGTCGCGGTGAATACGTTCCCGGGCCTTGTACACACCGCCCGTCACACCATGAGAGTTGGTAACACCCGAAGTCCGTGAGGTAACCGTAAGGAGCCAGCGGCCGAAGGTGGGATTGATGATTGGGGTGAAGTCGTAACAAGGTAGCCGTAGGAGAACCTGCGGCTGGATCACCTCCTTTCTAGGGAGTAGATGTATTGATTTCGGTCGATGCAATAGAAGAATGTTAATTTGTTCTTCAAAAATATCTATTGTAATTAATCGTACCTAATTCTCTGTTTAATTTTGAGAGACTAATAGTCTAAAAATGTAATGAACAATTATAAAAGCGCTATTTGGTGTTTATAGTTGCTCATTACATTTTTTTGATTAGGTTAATAATATGTAATGAGTACGCGAAGTATAACTTTAACACTTATATGAAAAAAACATTAAACATAAAAAAGCAAACTTTCACAAGATAGTGGAAGTTTTTTTTTATGTTTAATAAATACTCAAAATAGATTCATTAGTAATCAAGGGTTAAATTGCCTACGGAAGTAGCTACTGTCTTTGAAGTTAACCACTCATTTGTTGCAGTACTATCATAAAAATACAAGGCTCCTTTAGTTGGGTCTGTTCCTTTTGAAGCTTCAGATGCTGCTGTGAACTTTGAACCCTATTTACGGCTACAGCTCCAGGTGTGCTCTTCGTAATGCTTTGTAGAGTGCCTTGTGGTGCTAACTTGTCCACTTGATGGGATGCTTGAAATTGTAAGTGCGTCCCTAGGGTAAATAGTATCGTTCCATTTATCATTTGCACTAATACTAATTTAAAAAAATTTACTTAAAAACATATAATTAATGTATTTTTGTAAATACTATATGTAGAATAGTTAGAAAATACAATAAATGTTTAGATATCAAAATAAGCAAAAGGAGATGTTATTTTGGGTAACGATAAGAATAGAGAAGTGAGAAAAGAAAAGCAAAGTGAGGATAAAAAAACTTTTACGAGTGAAGTTCAAGAATTCCATAAACCAGAGGATTATGAAGATGCTTTTAAAGGATACTATCCAAAACAAAAATAAGTCATAGTATCTTTAAAGTTTCAATAAAATGGAAAATAAGTTCTTAAGGTGAAATAAAACAATATATATTTTAGATTAAAGAATCAAGATCTTAGAGCTTGATTCTTTAATTTTTAATAGTTTATAAATAAATTCTTAATTGCTGGGTTACTTATAATAAGTTTATGTAGGGAAAACCCGATAAAAGAATTAATCACTGAAGTAGGAAGCACTATGGATACGAAGAGGATTAAAAAAGGTGCAGGTAAAGCAAATAGAATAAGAGCTGAACCAAGAAAAATACTTCCACTTATTATAGTTCCAAGAAAATAAATGCACCCTAATTTAAGAGGAGAATTAGGATTGAGATACTTATATAACCCGTATATAATTATTGAAGTTATAACCTTATCTATAATGTTAGGAAGTTGGCCGCCTGGAAAAGTCGTAGATAAGGCACCTAAAATACCTGCTACTATTCCTGTAATAATGGTTATCTTAAGATCTTTAGTTAATGTTAGGGACAAAATCATAAATACTAATAAAAAATCTGGTTTCATTCCTAAAAAGATACCTGGAACAATTTGATGCAATATAAGACCGATTGCAAGTAATAGAGACGTTATTATTAGTTTATTTGTTTTCATAAAAAAAGCTCCTTTTCAAAATAATTTAGAGTTAAATCATCACCTACGGTGTTGCACAGCTTCGAAGAAGATGAATTGAAGACTTCAGAACGAGATTTATACTCCCTATACAGTTTTATTTTTGTTATAGTATAGAACGCCCACTCATAGGAGTGGGATACTTTCCTTCTGAAATGTCGTTAAATGGTTTATTATTATTTTAAAAGCAAATATCTTTCAGAACATCAAATTAACCACCACCTTTACTTTATTATTTAAAATAAAAAAAACCTTCGCCCTGTATTAGGGCGAAGGATATTCGCTGTACCACCTAAATTATGCTACAAAAAAACTAAACATATCTTATAATTCGAGCACTGAAATGCTCTAGCCCTTTTAACAGTGGGCGTCCGGTAACTACTACTCTCAAAATTTGATTTCGGGTTACTTCTAGCAGGTCCATTCACTAAAGTTATCAATACTGAGATTACACTATCCTCAGCTCTCTGAATTTGCATGACTTTAACTACTATTCCTGTTCAACGAATTTATTATTATAATAATAGCATTAAAATTATTAAATGTAAACAATTTTTTCATTAAGAATTATTTACATTTGATAAGAAACGACTAAGATATGTAAATAATTTTACATAAAGAGAAGACTTCAACAATATTTCTATTGTTAAAATCTTCTCTTTTATAAATCTGTTTTATTGAAATTCTAAAGTACTATTATCAAGCCAAGTCCACTCAGGTTTAAAAACTCTTACATCCTCTAAAAGTTGATTGAAAGCCAAATCTGCTTGTTTTGCCTCTAATAGTATATCTAAGTCTATTCCTAAAGGAATACATTTTTCAATAAACTCGATGAATGATGCTGCATCAATGTTATCAGCATGCTTTTTATCTTTTTCACTAGTTTTTGGGCTTGAAAAATGTACTTTTGGTGCTAAAGGCTCACCTTCCCAAGTAGAAAATATATCTTTCAACATAGGTTCTAGTTCATCACCACCGTTGTTGCAGTTATGATGATGTACATCTAGTACCATAGGCACATTTATTTCTTTGCATATGTTTAATACTTCTTTAGTAGTAAAGCTTTTATCATCATTTTCAAATACTAATAACTCAGTTATTTCCTTTGGTAAGTTATTGAAATTCTTAAAGAATCTTTCTGTAGCAGCGAGCTTTCCGCCTTCTTTACCACCAATGTGTAATACCATTTTTCCTAAGGGATAGTTAATATCCTTAAAAAGATTGGCGTGGAATTGTAGATTTTTTGCAGTAGCTTTTATTACTTCTTCCTTAGAACTATTTATGACATTAGATTCATCAGGATGAGTATCTACTCTTAAATTGTTGTTGTTAATAAAATTTCCAAGCCATTCAAAATCCATTTTTAAAATTCTTCTAAATTCCCAATCTGTAACTTCAGGATGAGTTGCTAAAGGGATTAAAGCAGAAGTTATTCTATAAAAATGGACATTGTTTTTTACAACGTATTCTAGAATTTTATGCAAATCATTAACGTTTGATACAGCTACCTTTTGTAGCTTTTCAAGCTTATCTCTAGCCGTCGATTGTTTGGTATATGTAGAAAAAGTTACTGTGCTAGCAGAAGTTATCTTTGCTGACTTTAAGGCAGTAGCCACGTAGCCTAATCTTATTTGCATAATATCACTCCTCATATAATATAGTTATAAATTTGAATATAAATTAAAACATCTCTACTAACCGATATTTTTTAATATATTTTAATAAGCATAATTTTATAGCAATAAAAGTACAATAGCGAAGATAATTTACTATTGTAAAAACGTATTAAGTAAAGGTTTAAAAATTTGCTAATGAGATAAATCCCATATTTCAAAAGTTATAAACAATATTTAAACGTTCCTTAAAAACATCTTATTAAATAAATATAATATCTGAATAGATTTAATAATAAACTCAAATTTAATCATATCACATAATCATAGTGTATGTAAAACAATATAAACTATGATTTAATAAATATTTGTATATTTTAGAGAATTTCATTATAAAAAAGATAAAAACACAAATGTAAGAGAATTTATTTTATGAAATTTTAAAATTATGGTTTTTTATAAAAAGCATATAAAACACTAAGCTAAATGAAAAAAGATAACACTTTGTTTAAAAGATAACATACTTTCATTTTGGCATAAATTAATAATGATGAAAAAAATTTGATGTTATTTAGAATAAAACCCATATATATAATCGTTTTCAGAGAATTTTAAAGTATTGTAGGAGACTAATTGATACTAAAGCATAATAGAATGGTAAAAAAATCATAAAAACTATTTACAACTATCATAAAATTGTGATATAATTAACATGCAAACAAGAACCCAAACATTTATAAGTAAGATCTGAAGATTTAGTGATGAATTGAAGAGTTAACTCATTTAAAAAAATTAATTAATCAGATAAACTTTAAAAGCCAATCTTGAGGAGTTTATTACAACTAATATACAAAAAAAGCAGCAGTACATGAAAGTGAACTACTGCTTTTTGAATTATACAATTAATTGTAGTAATTATCATCTCTTTTTTATGTTATAATTTATTCTTTATTGGAAGTCCAATCCTTATAGTTGTCCCCATTTTAGGTTTGCTTTCTACTATAATGGAGCCGTTATGTTCACCAATAATCCATTTCGCAATAGATAAGCCAAGGCCTGTTCCGCCACTTTCTTTTGCTCTTGATTTATCACATCTATAAAATCTATTAAAAATATAGGGGAGATCTTCTTTAAAAATACCTATTCCCGTATCTATAATTTCAATTACTAAATTATTTTTTCTAATATAGCTATTTAACTTAATACTTCCACCACTTTGAGTATACTTTATGCTATTATCAATGAAAATTCGTAATGCTTGTTTTAATAATTTTTTATCTGCATAAATAATTACAGTTTCATTAATATCAGTTGAAATTTCATGATGGCCATCAATTAGTTTTGTTTCTTTTACGATTTCAAATACTAATTGATCGAAATAAAATTCTTGTTTGGAAAGTCTTTGAGTATTTTTGTCACTTCTTGCAAGGAAGAGAAGTTTTTCTACTAATTGCTGCATATTTTCAGACTCGCTTTTAATAGCGATTATAGATTCGTCGAGTACCGCTTTGTCATCTTTTCCCCAACGGGACAACATATTTGCATAGCCTTTTATAACGGCTATGGGAGTTCTGAGTTCATGGGAGGCGTCTGATACAAATTGATTTTGCATTTCATAGGAAATTTGAATGCGATCCAGCATTTCATTAAAGTTTTCGGCTAGCTGTTTTAACTCATCGTGAGAATTGCTAACGTTTAGCCTCTTTTCCAAGGCATTAATTGAAATAGATTTTGTGGTTTCTGTCATATTTTTTATAGGCAGAAGCATTTTTTTACTTGCTTTAGAGCCAATACCTAATGTAATAATTAAAGAGAATATATTTATTATGAAAATAATAAATGCAAAAACATCCCAATATTTGTTTTCATTTTCTAGATTTTTAGAAAGTTGAAGGAAAAATATTTTATTGTTCTGGTCTAACTTAGTAGTAACAAAAACAAGTTGTTGATTTGTTTCATTTGTAGCTGGGTTAGGTGAGCTATCTTTATTAAAATATACATTTTTTTTATCCTTTTCAGTAGTTAAAAGAAGACTTTCTTTTTCATCAAAAATACTGAAGGTTACATATTTTATATTAGAAAAAATATCAACATTAATGTCCTGAGGGTCTTTGTTTAATTTAGCATATTTAATAGCTACTGCACTATATTTAGTAAGTTCACCCTTAGCTTCATTCAATAGATAGAATCTAAAGCCTATAATTAAACCAACACTTAAAAGTAACAGTGTAATAGAAAAAATGAGAGTATAGACTGCAGTCATCTTAAAACTAATTGAAAATCTTAGCAGTTTATGTATTATGCGAGATAATTTTTTCAATAATGTTGGCATAAACAAAAGGATTATTCTAATTAACTTAAAAATTAACCGTAATGATTGTAATAAGAGCTTAAGGATAGATTTTAAATTATTCATCTTTTAAAACATATCCCACCCCTCGCACCGTATGAATAAACTTCAAGTTAAACTTATCATCTATTTTACTTCTTAAATATCTAATATATACATCTACTACATTAGTATCACCCATATATTCATATCCCCATACAATATCTATGATTTTATTTCTTGTAAGAACAATATTTTTATTATCCATTAGGTACTTAAGTAAATCAAATTCTGTCTTAGTTAGTTCTATAGAGTTATCCTTAAATGTAACCACATGTTGATCTAAGTCTATGGTCAATTCTCCAATAGACAATATATTTCTGCTTTCATTGAATACAAGTGTTTTTTTTAATGCTGTTCTTATTCTTGCAAGTAATTCTTCAATAGCGAAAGGCTTAGTCATATAGTCATCGGCACCTATGTCAAGGCCCATAACTTTATCCATTATTTCATCTTTCGCAGTAAGCATTATAATAGGAACTGAGGACACTTGCCTAAGTCTTCTTAATACCTCAAGGCCATTTAAGGAAGGCAACATAACATCAAGGATTACGAGATCAAAAAAATCATTAATGGCCTTATCTAAACCCTCACGTCCGTCATGACATTGCTCAACAATATAACCCTCATACTTTAATTCTAACTCAAGAAACCGTGCTATTTTTATTTCATCCTCAATTATTAAAATCTTTTGCCCACTCATATATAGACTGTACCTCCAAAATATATTATATTAATAGCTTTATTATATATTATTTCATATATAATTACAGACAATTAACTACATATTTTAAATTTTTTAAAAAACCTACATTGATAAGGTGTAGGTTTTTAGTATTTTATTTTCGTGTGCCTTATTCAGTTTTCATTTCTTCGGTAATTTTTGTAGTCACCTTATTAACAGCAACAGACATCTTATCAAAAATCTTGTTTGCTTCTGAATCTTCATTGTTTTTCTTTTGAATTCTTATTTTATGATTAGTTGCTAAGGCTAATATTAATGCTCCAATTACTAGGGGGAAAGCTACTATAGTTATTATAATGGCTAGTGTTACACAGATATTTAATACTACAGCATCATCTTTTTTAACTATTAGCTTTGTTTCATTGGCTTTTTTAATAAGATTTTTTACCTCTTTAAAAAAAATGCTTTCACTGCAAGGATTCTCCTCCGCTTTAATTTTGTTTTGCTTTTCAAGATATACTAAAGCTTCAATAAGGTCTCCGGCACTTTGCTCTAAGGCGTTTTTAGCATCCTCATAACTTACATTAGCTCTTTTTCTTAATTCATCAATTTGTTCTAAATTTATTGACATTTTAATTCCTCCTCGTTTTTATTTGTTTTCTATGTTTTCATTATAAGATTGGAGGATTAAAGATTTATTAGTAGAACGTTAAAATTACATTAGAAATTTAAATTTTAGGTCTTGATTTTAGAATAACATTGAAAATTGGTGTAAAATATTAATATCAGTATATATTTTAAGAATGGAGTGATAAACATATGATTACGCTGACAGAGCAACAAGCACAAAGTATAGTGGATAGAATGATGAATGTAATACCATATAACGTAAATATAATGAATGATAAGGGAATGATTATTGGAAGTGGAGATAAAAATAGACTTTATAAGTTGCATGAGGGAGCTATGGAAGCTATATCTAATAAAAAGATGATTGCAATTTCAGAAGGTGGATTATGTACAAAACCAGGAGTAAATACGCCAATAATTTTTCAAGACAAAATCATTGGCGTTATAGGGATTACAGGTGTACCAAAGGAGGTTCGCCCTTTTGTTGAGTTGGTTAGAATAACTGCGGAACTTCTAGTAAATCAGGAGTACGTTTTATGTCAAAGAAAAATTAATGAACAGCTAAAAGAGGAGTTTTTATATGAATTAATTTATCTAAACAATGACTATAGTCAGGATTTTAAAGAAAGAGGAGATTCTTTGGGAATTGATGTATCTATTCCAAGGGTAGCTGTGGTTTTAACTTTTAGAGAGGACTACATGGGGAAAGTAAAGAGTAAATTAATGAATTTTTTAAGGAATGATGAATTTTATTTGAAATTAAATCCATCTACTATAGTAACTTTTATGTATTACGATAGTTTTGTTACTAAGAGATTAGAAAGGTTCTTATGCAAAGAAGAGGACTGTTGCTTTCAAATAGGAATAGGATATAGTGAAAATATTTTCGGTACATCATTTAAGCAAGCAACGAAGGCACTTGGAATTGGGAAAAAAATTGAAAGCAAAAGAAAAATTTATTTATACAAAGATATAGCCTTTATTTCATTGTTATCAAGTTTTAAAGGAAATAATGATATGAAAAAAATAATCGAGAATTTAGAAGCTGAGAATCAATTAAACTTACTATCGACATTAAGTACTTATATAAATATGAATGGACAAGTAAATAAAAGTTCTGAGGAACTTCATATTCATAGAAATACATTGAATTATAGGTTAGATAAAGTTGAAGAAGTTACTGGGAAAAACCCCAAAAACTTTATTGACTTGTTCCAATTATATACTGCGTATATCTTATCCAAACTATAATTGTTCATATGCACAAAAATTATAGTTTGATTATTAAACAAATGCCTAATGTTTATTTTTTTGAATTCGTTTACAATATAAAAAAGAGAACAACAGAGGAGGAGTTAATATGCAAGTAACCGCATTAGGCGCAATTATTGCACTTATATTAGCAATTTTTTTAATAATTAAAAAAGTTCATCCAGCATATGCCCTTATATTAGGTGCATTAATAGGTGGTTTAGTAGGTGGAGTAGGACTAACAAACACTGTAGTATTTATGATTGATGGTGCAAAAGGTATAATGCCGGCAATCCTTAGAATACTTACTGCCGGAGTTTTAGCAGGAGTCCTTATAGAATCTGGTGCTGCTGCAAAGATTGCAGAAACTATTGTAGATAAAATAGGAGAAAATAATTCTCTAGTAGCACTAGCACTCGCAACTTTAGTACTGACATCTGTAGGAGTTTTTGTAGACGTAGCAGTTATTACAGTAGCACCAATAGCGATGTCTATTGCCATTCGTGCTAATTTATCTAAATCATCGATTCTTATTGCTATGATAGGTGGGGGAAAAGCAGGAAATATTATGTCTCCTAATCCTAATGCTATAGCAGCAGCGGATGCATTTAAAGTGCCATTAACATCAGTTATGGCAGCAGGTATAGTGCCAGCAGTATTTGGCCTTATTGTTACATGCATAATAGCGAAAAAGCTAATTAAAAAAGGAAATTTTGTTGAAAAAGGCGAAGTTGATTGTGAAGTTGAGCAAAAACCAAGCTTTTTATCAGCAATTGCTGGACCAATAGTTGCTATAGTATTACTTTCTCTTAGACCTTTATTCAAAATTAGTATAGATCCACTAATAGCATTACCAATCGGAGGGACCGTTGGAGCTCTTGCTATGGGAAAAATAAAAAACTTAAATAAATACTCAATTGTTGGGTTAACAAAAATGAGTGGAGTAGCTATTTTACTTATTGGTACAGGAACGCTTGCAGGAATTATAGCTAATTCTGGGTTAAAAGATGTAATTGTGCAAGGACTTAGTGCTTCAGGCCTTCCTGCATATGCATTAGCGCCTATAGCAGGAATATTAATGTCTGCGGCTACAGCATCAACTACATCTGGTACTGCAGTAGCAAGTACAGTATTTGGTGGAACTATATTAGAACTAGGAATCTCACCTCTTTCAGCAGCGGCAATGATTCATAGTGGAGCAACAGTTTTAGATCATCTTCCACACGGGAGTTTTTTTCATGCAACAGGTGGAAGTATATTTATGGATATGAAGGGAAGATTAAAACTTATACCATATGAATCATTAGTAGGTTTAACTATGACTTTAGTGTCAACTATAATATTTGGAATAATGAAATAGAGCTCTAAGTAATTGATTATAACAATTAATAATAAAGAATATCTCACAGGTTTAAATTAGTAATTCACTTTGGAAAGGATAGATATATATGAAATTTGTGTTAGCACCAGATTCATTTAAGGAAAGTATGACAGCAAAAGAAGTAGCGGAGGCCATGGAGAGAGGAATCAAAAAAATCATTCCACATGCGGAATGTGTGAAGGTTCCAATGGCTGACGGTGGAGAAGGAACGGTGCAGTCTCTTGTAGATGCAACAGAAGGTGAACTATACAAAACGCTGGTTAAAGGACCCCTTGGTGATGAAGTTCTAGCTACATTTGGAGTGCTTGGAGATAAAAAAACAGCAGTAATTGAGATGGCTAGCGCCAGTGGGTTGCATCTTGTGCCTAGGGAAAAAAGAAACCCTCTTTTGACTACAACTTATGGTACGGGAGAATTGATTAAAGCGGCTCTTGATGCAGGTGTTAACCATCTGATTATAGGAATAGGCGGTAGTGCCACAAATGACGGCGGTGCGGGAATGATACAAGCACTTGGTGGAAAGCTCTTAACAAAGGATAATGAAGAGATTAATTTAGGCGGTGGATATTTAAATCTTCTTCATAAGATAGATTTAAATGGACTAGATAAGAGGATAAAAGATACTAAGATTGAAGTAGCCTGTGATGTTACTAATCCTTTAACAGGCAAAAATGGTGCTTCTTATATTTTTGGACCACAAAAGGGTGCAACAGGTGAAATAGTTAAAATTTTAGATGATAATTTAAGTCATTATGCAAAAATTATAAAAGAACAGTTAGGCTTAGATATTGAAAGTATTCCTGGAGCAGGAGCAGCGGGGGGACTAGGTGCAGGGCTTCTTGCTTTCTTCTGCGCAGAACTTAAAAGGGGAATAGATTTAGTTACGAAGCATACTAATCTCAAAGAAAAAATGCAAGATGCAGATTATGTATTTACTGGAGAAGGAAGCATAGATGGACAAACACTTTATGGAAAAGCACCTCTTGGAGTGGCTTTAATAGCTAAAGAATATAATATACCTGTTATTGCATTTGCAGGACGAATAGGTGATGGAGCAGAGGCTTTATATGCACATGGAATAAATTCAATAATAGGCATATTATCAGAAGCTGAAACAATTGATAAGGCACTTGAAAAAGGTCCGGAAAATATTGAAAGAGCTAGTGAAAATGTAGTTAGAATTATTTTACTTAATAAGTAAGCTACTCTTAACAAAATAGTAATTAATAACTCCTTAAGGGTTTATTAATTACTATTTTGTTGTTTTTTAAGAAAAATTTTCTTAAAAATTGTAATTTTTATTAACCAATATCTGCACCAGTGAATATAGTATAGTATAATAAAAAATATGAATTATATAGTATATTTAGCTCATTAATAAAACAAATTGTAAATTTATAATAAAGACAAATTCAACTATGAATCCGATTTATTAGTACATATATCAACGCATAAAAATTATGTCCACAATATATTTTAGTGATATATGTATCTATAAAAGTATGAATAACTTATAAATCGGTATCTGTGTGTATCGTCTTATTCTAAATTTATACAAAAAGGAGTTTTATAAAATGAGTAGAGATGAAAATAATTGTAAATCAGGTTGTTCAAATAATAATAATAACTGTGAATGTGAATTATGTCATTCTATTAATGCAGAACCAGTAAATATAGAAAAACATGGTGCAAAATTATTAACTGTAAGAATACAAGTAAATAACGTATGCTTTGGCAAAACAGTAGCTGTTGCATGTATTATATATGATAATGCTGGTAGAATAATCACTTTTAGAGGGTTTACTACAATATTATGTAAAGAGGATGAATGCAATCAATGTGGTACGATTAGACGTAAACTTGTGTTTGTACTTCCAGATGATATTGAAGAGCCAGAAGAAGTAGACGTACGTATTGCAGCTAATTATTTATTTCCATGTGAGTAAAATAACTATGTAACTACAAAAAGAGATAATGAAGATTTAATCTTCATTATCTCTTTTTTTATTAAAACTAGTCGCATGCAAATAAATAAATTTGTCGAATATTAAAACTTATAATAGAAATTATAAGCTTAAACATGGTATAATATAAACTTATGAGTTGAAAATATATTTAAGTTATACTTAAAAATTATATATGGAACAAAAGAAAGGAAGTTAAAATGAGTAACATAAAATTTGAGGAATTTAATATTAGTGAAGAAATATTAAAAGCAATTAATAATTTAGGATATAAAAATCCTTCAGAGGTTCAGGCTGCGGTAATACCTATAGCCCTAAAAGGTAATGATATCATAGTAAAATCACAAACAGGTAGTGGGAAAACAGCTGCTTTTGCTATTCCACTTTGTGAAAGTGCAGATATAGAGGAAACAGAGCCTCAAGCATTAGTATTAACACCTACTAGAGAACTAGCTCTTCAATTGAGCCAGGATATAACACAAATAGGTAGATATAAGAAAATTAGAGCCGTAGCTGTTTTTGGTAAACAACCTATAGAAATGCAAAAGAAACAGTTAAAGCAAAGAGTGCACGTAGTAGTAGGTACGCCAGGAAGAACCTTAGATCATATTGAAAGAGGAACTATTAATTTAGACAAGATAAAATATTTAATATTAGACGAAGCAGATGAAATGCTTAGCATGGGATTTATAGAACAAGTAGAAGAGGTTATCAAAGCTGTTCCTAAAAATAGAGTTACTATGTTATTTTCAGCTACAATACCAGAATCTATTGAAGCAATTTGCATGAAATACATGGTGAATCCTGTTAAAATAGAAATAAACCCTGAAAAATTAACCGTTGAAAAAATTGATCAAGTTTGCTATGAAGTAGAGGAAGATAAGAAGCTCAGTTTGCTTAAGAGAACGCTTTATGTTGAAAATCCAGATTCATGTATAGTATTTTGTAGAACAAAAGAAAATGTTGATGCAATAACAAATCAAATGAAAAATCGCCATTATTCATGTATTAAGATACATGGAGGGTTACTTCAAAATGATAGATTAGATGCTATGGAAAGATTTAAAAAAGGTGAATTTAGATTTCTAGTGGCTACGGATGTTGCTGCTAGAGGTATTGATGTAGAAGATATAACTCATATTATAAATTATGATTTACCCTTAGAAAAAGAAAATTACGTGCATAGAATAGGAAGAACAGGACGTGCAGGCAAAAAGGGAAAAGCTATAACTTTTACAACGCGTCATGAAAAAAGATTTTTACAAAACATAGAAAACTATATTGGTATGGAGATACCTAAAAAACCAATTCCATCAAAGGAAGAGTCTGAGCCATATAGGGAAGCATTTTATGAAAAAAATGATGCCAAGCCTATTATTAAAAAGACTAAAGCATCTAATTTTAGTAGCGATATAATGAAAATATATATCAGTGCAGGTAAAAGGAAAAAAATAAGAAATGTAGATATTGTAGGAACTATTTGCAATATTGAGGGTGTTAGTGTTGAGGATATAGGTATTATAGATATTCAAGATAGTTTCTCTCATGTAGATATCATGGCTGGAAAAGGCAAGTTAGTATTAGAAGCCCTTAAAAACGGGACAATAAAGGGAAAAACAATTAGGGTAGAAAAAGCAAACAAATAGTACTTAATACTATAGAATGCAAAATGAGGTAGATAATCTAATTATCCACCTCATTTTTATATTAAATCATCTCCTGCGGAGCTGAAGTATTAACGACTTCAGAAGGATATTTATACTCCCACTGAAGTTTTCTGTTTGATAGCGTATAAAATGGCTGAAGATAATGGATTTACTGTAGTTTTAATGAGTGGTGACTTAGACCATATTCATTTATTAATAGAATTCATTACTCAACAATATATTCCTGATATAATGAAAGCATTAAAAGGAGTATCGGCTAGATTATTAATTAAAGAATATGGAATAATACTAAAGAAGAAATTATGTGGAGGCCATTTATGAAGACCTTCATATTTCGCTGCAACAGTAAGTGAGATATAGAAGAAGTTTGCTAATATAATATAAACAAAGCGGGTAGGAAGTATCCGAAATTTAACACCCATGGAGTTAGTAGGTAACGAGGACAATGATGTGGGAAAATCTAAGAGCAATCTTAGAAGCATGTGACTTCAGTCATGTGAGCTTCACGCGATAATATATATCTTAATGTTATAGATTAAACATAGAGTTATAAAATTGTTTTTAAATACAATTTAAATACTCTTTAATATGTGTTAAAATATAAAAGTTGTGGGAAAGATTTCGTCAAGGTAACTTAAAAAAAACAAACAACTAGGTAATATTAAGTATTATATAAATTATCAATAATATTACTTGTTAAAAAGGAGAGCTATAATGAAAACATTTCAAGATTTAGTAAATGAGACTTTAGATGTTCAAGATTTAGAGGAATTAGAATCAGCAGCAGATTTATTTCAATTTGGTATTGAAAAAGGATATTATAATAAGCGCCAAGCAGATCAATTTAACATTACATATTGGAAAATGAAAAATAAGTGCTTAGCTTATGAAGTTGCCAAAGAAATAAAAGGTAATAAATTAGATATAATTACCATGGTTACTAGTGCCCCAACTGAAATAAAAGACAATATGCGTGAGCTTATAAATTATGTAAATGGGAGAGTTAAGGCATTAAAGGGTAAAATGAATGGGAATAGATAGCATTGCTATTTTATAAATAATAATGAACTAATTGAAGTTAAGTTAATAATCATCTGTGCAACTCCATTTGGGAATAAAAGGTATATAATATTATAAGTGAATAAGCTTATAGGAATATATGCAAGAAGGGTATATATTTATATATAAATATATACCCTTTATTCGTATAAATCCCCTGCAAGTTTTTCTAATGCACTTGTATTTAGATTGGAAATGGTGTGTTTTTTTTAATTTCTATGGTAACCTTATAAAAGGGACATATGAACAAATTAAAGAGTGGAGGAAATTAAATGTATAAAGCATCTGCGGTATTTATAGGTATATTAATTGCTATAATGGTGACTTTTAATGGGATTTTAGCAAATTATACAGATCAGTATGTATCAATATTAATAATTCACATAGTTGGACTTATTGCTGTTATTACTGTTTTATTATTTAAAAAAGAAAAGTTTAAGATTCCCAAAAACATTCCATTATATTTGTTTAGCGGTGGATTCATAGGAGTTTTTATGGTGTTTTTAAATAGTTTATGCTTCAATTTACTTGGCGCTTCTCTAACTTTATCATTAGGTATATTTGGACAATTAGTATTAGCCTGCTTTATAGACCATTATGGCCTATTTGGTTTAAATATTTATAAGTTTAAAAAGAAAAAAGTTGTCGGTTTTTTTATAATATTTTTAGGGCTAGTCACAATGATAATATATTAAATAGGAGATGGGGAAGTATGTTGTATATAATTTTAGCAATTTTATGTGGCTGTATTACTATAATATCCATGATTGTAAATTCACATCTAGCTAAAGAAATAGGGATTTTTCAAGGAACCCTTATAAACTATATTGTAGGATTATTAAGTACCATATTACTTATAGTTATAGTGAAAACCACTGTAAACACATCACTTAGTAGTTACACTACAATACCAGCATGGGCTTTTTTAGGGGGGTTACTAGGAGTAATAGTTGTTGCAAGTTCGAACATTGTAATTCCTAAAATTCCTACTATTTATACTACTTTGCTGATATTTATGGGTCAGCTTTTTACTGGTATACTTATTGATTATTTCAGAATGGGTTTTATTTCAAAAGGGAAAATTATTGGTGGCTTATTAATTCTATTTGGGCTAATATATAATTCTAATGTTGACAGGAAAGAATTGATTGGAAAATGTTAACGATATTTTAATTCAGATTATAAGAACATGAGCAACTCCGCAGGAAATGCTTTAATATTGTAGCTGCAAAAGTGATGATTTAATGAAAACTAAGTGATTATGGAAGATAAATTCATAATCACTTAGTTTTTTTATTGGTAGTAATGTATAATAATTTTTAAAAGGTTGTTGTAATATTTAAGGATTACTGCAGTACTATGATAAAATAGATTTAACGACATTTAGTAAGTATATTGATTTATATCTGCAAATTTTTGTGAATAAATTATAGATTTAAGTAAAAATAAATTAGAATAGTTAAACATTAAAATAAAATTTAATTTGAAGGGTAGGATATGAATGAAAATAAGGAATATTCCTTTTTCACCTCCAGACATAACTGATACAGAAAAAAAGCTTGTAATGGAGGTGCTAGATTCAGGGTGGATTACAAGTGGGCCTAAGGCTATGGAATTTGAAGATCAAATTGCTAAGTATTGTCATGCAAATAATGCAGTAGCACTTTCAAGTGCAAGTGCAGGCTTAGAACTTATATTAAAGGTTTATAACATTTGCGAGGGTGACGAAGTTATTACAACACCTTATACATATACAGCTACAGCAAGTGTAATAATCCATAGGGGAGTTAAGCCAACTTTTGTAGATGTTAAAGAAGGCAGTTTTTTAATAGATGAGCAAAAATTAGGTATGACAATTACACCTAAAACGAAAGCTATAATAACTGTGGATTTTGCAGGGGTTCCTGTAGATTATGATGCTATAAAAGAAGTACTTAGGGAAAAAAATAGAGAAGATATTATATTTATATCAGATTCAGCTCACTCATTTGGAGCAATATACAAAGGAAACAAAGTTGGAACACAGGCTGATTTTAATGTTTTTTCGTTCCATGCGGTGAAGAATTTAACAACATCAGAGGGGGGAGCAATTGTTTTTAATGATAATAAATTTAAGGGGAAGGAAGATTTATTGCGAGAGTTTAAAATAACGTCTTATCAAGGTCAGTCAAAGGATACATTTGCTAAGATGAAAGCAGGAGCTTGGAAATATGATATTATAACAGATGGGATGAAATGTAATATGACAGATATTAGTGCAGCTATAGGGATTTCACAACTTCAAAGATATGAAGGAATGATTGAGCAAAGAAGAGATATTTTTAATGTGTATACCAAAGCTCTTGAAACTAAACAGTGGGCGATTATTCCTTTTATAAAGGATGAAAATAGAGAGACATCATATCATCTATATCCTTTAAGAGTAAAAGGAATTAATGATATGCAAAGAGATGAGGTAATCCAAAAACTTGCAGATATAAGCATAGCTACAAATGTTCACTTTACACCTTTGCCAATGTTTACACTTTATAAGAATCTTGGGTATTCTATAAAGGATTATCCAAATGCATATAATCAATATGCAAATGAAATAACACTTCCAGTATACTCAACGCTTAAGTTAGAAGATGCAGAGTATGTGGTGCAAAAAGTAATAAGATGCGTAGAAGAGATAATGGGATAAAGCTCAAATTTAACTGACATTGCCAACTATATAAAAGGAGGTCCTATTATGAAGGTTAAATTTTATACATCTACAAGAGAATATACTAATAAAAAGTCGGAATTTAACAATGCTGTTCTAGGAGTTATGGAAAGAGGAATATCGATGCTAGGCACAGAGGTAACTGACTTCGAAGAAGCAGTTAGAAAATTTACTGGAGCTAAATATGCAATTGGTGTTGCATCGGGTACAGATGCCTTAGTAATGGCTTCTGATATACTAGGTTTTAAAGATGGGAAAGAAGTAATAACTTCACCTTTTACTTTCTTAGCTTCTACATCTTGCATTGCAAAGCATAGGGCAAAACCTGTATTTGTAGATATTGATGAAGAAACTTTTAGTATAGATGTAGGCAAAATAGAAGAAGAAATAACAAAGGATACCGTAGGGATTATTCCAATTCATTTATTTTCACAAATGGGTGATATGGATAAAATTATGGACATAGCCAGTAGAAATAATTTGAAGGTTTTAGAAGACGCTGCGGAATCGTTTGGTATGAGATGGAAAGGGAATGGATCAGACTTTAGACATGCAGGTACAATAGGAGACTTTGGTGTTTTCTCATTCTTTCCTACCAAGACTTTAGGAGCTTATGGCGACGCTGGTATGATAGTAACTAACGATGAAAACTTAGCACGTATTACTAAAATGTACAGGGTTCATGGGGCTTCTAAGAAGTATCATTATGATTACATTGGATATAATTCAAGATTGGATTCAATTCAAGCGGCTATATTACAAGTGAAAATGAAATATATAAACGAAGCAATTCAAAAGAGAAATCATATTGCAAAATTATATATAGATAGATTACAAGATTGTGAGTTTATTAAAATACCTAAAATTAAAGGAAATCTAAAGCCGGTGTATTATGTATTTAATATATTAGCCGAAAGAAGAGATGAACTTTGCGAATATCTAAAAGTTAATGAAATAGGAAATAGTATTTATTATCCAATACCTCTTCATCTTCAAAAATGTTTTGAATACTTAGGATATAAAAAAGGCGATTTCCCAGTATCTGAAAGAATAGCAAATGATATCATTGCACTTCCTATATACCCAGAGATAACTGAGGAAGAAGTAGAATTTGTTTGTGAAACTATTAAGAAATTCTATAAAAAGTAAAGGAATTCCATATTACATTAATATGCATAGAATAGATATAACAATCATTGCATAAACCAAAAATATAAATATACGTTAGTTGAAATATAGTAAAAAAGAACATTCCATAATTAGTTGGACTAATTATGGAATGTTCTTTTGTTTTAAATAATTATGGTGATATGGACGGTTCATGTAAGTGTGATTTTAAATTTTTAATGTAAGCTCTTACCTTAAAAATTTCTACTGCTGTAAGTAATGTTGGTGGTCCTAGTTTAGATAAAAAATTAATGACTTCTGTACTTTCTTGTACAGTGTCTTTAGCATATACATAATCTGGTTTTAGCAATATACAGCCTATTATACAACCTATTATGGCTGGGTATGTGTTAAATTTAATATCTTTTAGTTTTGCTTTGAAGATAGCATTATTAATTCCATCTACTAAGGCTTTTCTGGGGTGACATGAATTTATTGTTTTAAATATAATAATAACCCCCTTAAAAACTATATATACTAATTATAGTATATGAAACTTAGGGGTAAGTGATATAGGTAGGAGATAATTTAATATGTACTAAGTATAAAACGGTAACGAACTTTAATCAGTATCTTGCAATGTACAATAGCATGTGCTAGTATATAATAAAGGTAAATAATCTAAGAGAAGGTGAATTAATGAATGTACAATTTAAAAAAGGCGTTCTTGAATTATGTGTATTATCTGTACTTGATGGCAGAGATTGCTACGGATATGAGCTTGTAAATGAAATTTCACAAGATATAGATATATCTGAAGGAACAATATATCCTTTGCTTAGGAGATTAAAAAGTGATGGATTTGTAACTACTTATCTTCAAGAATCACAAGAAGGGCCACCAAGGAAGTATTACAGCATTACGACACTGGGTAAGAATACAAAAGAAGAGCTAAAAGATGAGTGGTTGGATTTTGTAATCACAGTGAGCAAAGTTTTAAAGATAGAACAGAAAAAGGAGATGAGGATATGAATAAAAATGAATTTATGAAAGAACTTTCAAGAAATTTATCTAATCTTCGCGAAGAAGAAAAACAAGATATTTTAACTGATTATGATGAATATTTTACCATAGGAGCAGAAAAAGGAAGAAGTGAAGAAGACATAGCCATATCTCTTGGAGAGCCTAGAACTATTGCAAAACAGTTAAGAGCAAATTATATGATTGAGAAAGCACAAAATACAAAATCTTCAGGAAATATTGGTAGAGCTATAATTGCAGCAGTCGGTTTAGGTTTTTTTAATATAATATTGTTAGGACCTTTTATAGGTATTGTTGGGGTGCTCATAGGATTGTATGCAACGGCGTTTGGATTTACTATAAGTGGAATAGTGGTAGTTTTAGGCACATGTTTTAATTAAATATCCAGGTAAAATTTTTGGTATAAATATAAACACAAAAATAAATTTAGATATATATGTTCCGGAAAACTATAAAAAGGATTTAAAAATAAATACAACATCAGGGGATGTTATTATAGGAGACCTACGATTAGATAAATTTAAATTTGATACAATATCAGGAGATGCTAAGATAAACTTATTAACAGCTAATGAAACAATATTTGAGGGTACTTCCGGCAAAGTAAATGTAAAATCCTTATTAAGTAAGAAGAATGAATTTAAGACAACTTCAGGGGACACAAAAATAGAAAATATTACAGGAGATATATTAGGTCAATCAGTTTCAGGTTGGTTCAAGTTTAATTATAAAAACTTTAACAATGATATTAATATAGACTCTACTTCAGGAGATGTGGAATTAAAACTTCCTAAAAAATCAGAATTTAAATTAGACTTTGACAGTACATCAGGTGATCTTAGAAATGATTTTCCTATAACAGTGACAGGAGAAGCTGACAAGCATGAAATAAAAGGGGATGTAGGTAATGGAAATAAAATAATAAAAATAAATACAACTTCAGGTAATGCTACTATTAATGCTTCGGATGAGTAAAATTTATAAAAAAGGTTTCTGATAAATAAAACTAGAAAGCCACAAACCAGTAGGATAAATTATCCTACTGGTTTTTTATATTCTCACTATATCTAAAAATGTTAATATTGAAGCTCCGCAGGAGATGATTTAATTAGTACTTGACAGTATAAGTATATAGTATTATATTTATAGTGTACTACAACAAATAGTACACGCAGTACACATAGTGCAAATAGTGAAGAGTTAATTATTTGAGAGAAGGTGAAACCTTGATAAACATTGATAGCAGAAGCGGTAAACCTATTTATGAACAGATTATTGAGAGAATAAAGGAAAATATAATAAAAGGAATATTAGAACCGGGAGATAAATTGCCTTCTGTAAGGGAACTTGCATCGCTTATAACAATCAATCCTAATACTATAAGCAAAGCATATAATGAGCTAGAAAGAATGAAGGCAATTGAAGTTATAAGAGGAAAAGGAACATTTGTAGTAGAAAATTTCAAACCTATCATGAATGAAGAAAAGATGAGAGAAATAAAAGAACATATGAAGAAAATAATTATAGAGGCACATTATATAGGTGTTGATAAAGATACGTTAATAGATATACTAAATGAAATTTATAGCCAGTTTTAAAGACATTTTAGAAAAAAATATATTAATAGATGGTGAAGATATTTTAATTTTAATTTAAGGGGTGGTTTAAGTTGAAAAGAATACCATATATAATCTTACTGGGATGCATAATTGTTACCAACTTAATATCTGCTTGTGGTAAAAAAAATATGAAGAATAATCTCATTATAGGAAATAAAAGCTCCGAAATTATTAGTGATATAGTAATTCAAAGGGTTGATGAAGTTAATATTATAGCTAGTCATCTTAAGGCTAACCAGCATGGCTATTTTGATATGGGGGTACAAGAAAATTGTACTTATAAAGTGGAATTTGAAGATAAAAACAACAAGAGTACTCGTAGCAAAGAATTTACGTCAAATTTTAGTAGAGATCAAATAGCAAATATAAATATTTTAAAAGATAATAATGGAGAGTGGTCTGTTATTATAGAAAATTAATAAGATTAAATCATCTCCTGCGGAGCTGAAACATTAACGACTTCAGAAGGAGATTTATACTCCCACTGAAGTTTTCTATTTGTTAGGGTATGTAACTCCCGCTTATAGAAGTGGGAGACTTTCCTTCTGAAATGTCGTTAAACATCGAGAACAGAAATGTTCTCTTTTATTTTCTTTTTTGCTTTTGTTTAATTCATAATAAATATGGTAAAATATAAAATAATGGATTATATGGAGGTGATACTATTAAATATGCGGAAGTCTACAACAAAATAAATGGAAATAATTTTATCCACCGATGCATATTAGTTAAAGGGAAATCTGCTAGTGGTAAAACAACTATGGCAGTTTCTAAATATAAGAATATGATAGAAAATGAAAATATAAAAAGTTCAAATATATTATGCTTATTTATGAATAAATATCAAAATATAACATGGACAAGAGAGATGGATTTTAACATGACTAGTGAGATTCGAAAAAACTCTTACTATGGATTTATCAGAAAAGAACTATCACTTTATTGGCCATATGTAGTAGAAAATTGCAAGGAATTAAAAATTAGTTTGTTGAAACCTGAATTCGCATCTTTTGATGCTACAAATTATGCTATGAAAGCACTAGTGGAGCATTTTAGAAGGTCTAAAGGGTACTTTATAGATATTACATCAACTTCTTCTAAAATAGCTTCAGATTTGATTTCTAACATTAATAATGCTGCACTATCATTAGTGCCTTTTAATGAAATAGGAACTAGGCTATATAATTCATTAGAGGTAAAGGATTTTTGTGCAAAAGAAACATATAATCAATTGGATGAAGTAATTCAATATTATATCTCAAAATTATTGGGAAATGGTGTTGTAGATTATGGATTGTGTTTTTACTTGTATAATAAGTATTTACTTAAAGATGCAAGATACTTTAATATGAATAAAATAAAATATCTTATAGTAGACGATATAGATCAGGCTTCACCATCAGAGCTAGATCTGATATTTAAGCTTATTGATAATGTAGACAAGGCATACTTGTTTTACAACCCAAGCGGTGGATTTTGTAGTTATTATGGGGCTAATACTAATTATTTGAGACAAAAATTAAATATTGATTATGATGAAATTATTTTAGATGAGCATTTTTGCTGTAATGATGAATTTATTGATTTTTCGCGTGCGATAGAAAACCGAGCACATAATAATTACGAAGAGGAGAAAATAAGCGACAACCTACCAGCTTATTTAGATTTGACTTCACAGCTTCGATGCGAAATGGTTGAAAAAATATCATTTAAAATTGAAGAATTAATAAATCATGGAGTTAAGCCTAAGGATATAGCTGTAATATGTCCATTTAATGATTTTGTCATTTCTCATGAACTACAGAAAAAAACAAAAGAATTAGGTATATCAGTCATGGAGACTTCTAAAAAATATAGATTTATTGACAATGAATATTTACAGCCATTAATTATATTAGCAGTATTGTGTAATTCTTTTACAAGCATAAAGTTAACAAGTGAAGATTATAAAAACTTTTTTTCTTTTATGTTACAGCTAGATATAATCAGGAGCTCGCTACTTTCTGATTTAGTAAATTCGAGTGGAGAGATGCGAGATATTAATAAAGCAATCCAAGATAGAGTAGGCATTGAGGTCGCAAGTAATTATAATGAATTAAAAAAATGGATAAGTGATTATAAAGAAAGTAACCTTACACGCAATATACCACTAGGAGAATTTTTTAGAAAAGCATTCTTAGAAGTTCTTATAACAATACCTAAAGTTAAACAACATGTAGGTGACTATATAAGTATAGATGAAAACTGTGAAAGCTTCGTAAATACTTTAGATAAATTACAATTTAAAGGGAAGTCATCTGAGGAGAGATTTATAGAATTTATAAGGCGTGATGGAAAAGATTTTTATTCGTTGAATGATATTCAAGAAATGCTATTACAAGAGAATAGTATAGTTTTCACATCGCCATATACATATTTAACTTCAAATTTAAGTAGCGTGGTTCAGATATGGGCAGATATTAACAGTAATATGTGGTGTTCAAGAAATATAAAGGAATTATCAAATTATTACGTGTTAAGAAGTAATTGGAATATTAATGATATCTATACGCAGGAAACAGAAAACAATAATATATATAGAATTTTAATGTCCGTTGTTGATGGCCTTTTAAGAAAATGTAGGGGCGAATTATACATATATGGCAGTGAGTATTCTCTAAATGGATATGAACAACAAAGTATATTTGCGGATATCCTTGCAGAAATCTTAAGTGGAAGAGGTGAAAATTATGATAGGGGATATGAGTAATGAAGAGGTAAAAATAAGTTATAGGGATGATCAATTGCCTATAATGGAATATAGAGGAGGAACCATGGCGGTTCCAGCAGTTCCAGGAGCAGGGAAAACCTTCATAATATGTAATCTAGTATGTGAACTTATAGAAGATAAAATTCATAAACCTGGGAAAATACTTATAGTTACTTTTATGAATAGTGCAGTGAATAACTTTAAACATAGAATTTCAATAGTTTTACAAAATAAGGGAATAACAGCGAGTAATGATTATGAAGTTATGACTATTCATAGTTTAGCACTAAAGATTTTAAAAGATAGACCGGATGTAGTGGGAGTTAATGAAGAATTTAAAATATTAGATGATGTAAATAAAAGCTTATATTTAAATAAGTGCATTATGCATTGGAGAAGAAACGGTGGAGAAAATATATTTAAGGCTATGATATTAGATAAATCCCTAAATAAATACGCAGGAAAACAAAATGATTGGTGGAATGATTTTTTCATGACGGTGGATACAATTATTGGGGAGTTAAAGATAAATGATATTTCTCCAGAAAAGTTAAAAGATGAAGTGAAAAATTTAAACCAAGGCAGTATTTTAAAGCATATATCTGAAATTTATGATTCATACACTAAAACTCTAAAAAGAGAGGGCTATATAGATTATAACGATTTGCTAATTCTTGCATATAAGCTTCTGAAAACTGATGATGTGCTTCGCGAAAAATTAAATGTAAAATATACTTTTGTATTTGAAGATGAGTGCCAAGACTCTAATTTAATTCAGGGAAGAATATTGGGTTTAATTTCTGAAAAAAACGGAAACTTAGTTAGGGTAGGGGATGTTAATCAAAGCATAACAGGTACATTTACATCTTCAGATCCAAAATTTTTCAGAGAATTTTGTGAAAATGCAAATAAAAAGTTTGAAATGTATATGGCAGGACGTAGCACAAAACATATTATTGATTTAGCAAACGAATTAGTTCGACATATCAATAATCATCATGGTGAAGAAAAATGTAGGTGTGCATTAGTAAATCAAGAAATTAAAACGGTACCAGAGTTTTTTAAAATAAAAAAGCAGGATGTGGACATTTACGGAATAAGCACTATGGTTTGTAGTTCAAATCAGGATGAAATTAATAAAGCTACTAAGCTAACAATGAAATTCAAAGAAAAATATCCTAATAAAACCTGTGCCATATTAGTTCCGTATAATAATCAAGTTAAAGAAATAGCGGATAAACTTAGAGAGTTAAATATTGAGTGTGATGAATTGTCAAATAAATCAGATAAAAGATGTAAGGCTGCATTTACATTAGGATATATATTGCAGTTTATTTCAGAGCCACATGATAGTTTTAAATTCAAAGATTTAGTAAAGAATGTGTTTATAGAAGAAAACAACGAAGAAAGTGAAAGGTTGTTTGATTTCATACAAGATTATAAAGTAGAAAAGCTAATGTATCCCAATGGAGGAGTCATAGATCATAAAGATGTTCCTCGCGAAATATTAGGTTCAGAGGTCTATCAAAAATTTATAAAGTGCATGCAGCAGATTAAAATAATATTTCAATATCCTCAAACACATTTAGATAGACTGATTTTGCATATTAGTGATGTTTTAAATTTCAGTCTTGAGGATAGAGCGATGGCAGATGCAGTTGCATCGTATATTAGATTTCTATCAAAAGATGAAAGTGACTTTTGTTTAAAGCATATAGTGGATCAGTTGCTAGATGAAAAAAATGGTATATTAAGTCATATTTCAGGTATAATTTATGACCTAGAAGGATATGAACCTTCCTCAGATAGAATAACAGTTTCTACTTGTCATAAAGCAAAAGGACTGGAATGGGATTGTGTATTTATATTAAGCATCACATCTTACCAATACCCATATATGACAACGGATAAATTTAGGGAGTACTATTACTTGAAACAACAATTTAAAAACCCTACAGTTCTTTGTAAAGCTGAAATTGCAAAAATTCTTGGTAATAATATTTGCGAAGATCCAATTGGGGAAGCGAAAATACAGATAATAAATGAAAAAATAAGGCTCTTATACGTAGGAATAACAAGAGCTAAAGAATATTTAATTTTAATGGCATCTAAGTGTAATGAAGGTAAATGGAATGAAAGTAAACCTTCAAAGTACTTTTATGTGCTTCAAGACTACATAAACAGCCAAAGGGGCGATGGTAAATGTTAGATATTAGAAAATTAAATCACGTTTACTATAGTCAAAATTTATTAAACACTTTTGATAAATGCCCTTTAAGATTCAAAATCAAGTATTTAGATAATGTTAAGTGGAAAAAGGATTCAATAGATAATGAGGATTATTATGAAAATATGAATATGGGACTCGATTTTCATCTCATTTGTGAAAGATATTTTTCAAATATTCCTGCTGGTATTGATAATAGCAATATCGATTTAATGAATTCGTTCAATTCATTAAAGGGAAAATTTACTCTTTTAGATGAAAATATATATTTTACTGAATATGAAATAAAAATGAGAAAAGATAACATCAGGATTCAGGCAAAGTATGATTTGATAATTATTAAGCCAAATAACAAAATAGAAATATGGGACTGGAAGACCGAAAATAGAAAACTTGACTATAAAGAAGTGTGTAAAAGAATGCAAACTATTGTTTATATGTATATATTGGGTGAGAGTTCTTTGAAAATATTTGATAAAGATATACCCCTAGAAAATATAAGTATGAATTTTTGGCAGCCTCAGTTTAAAGATGATATTATTACTATTAATTATTCAAAGAGTAATCATAAAATTCACGAAGATAAAATTATGGAGATTACGCATTCATTAGACAATTATGATTTTAGTTTGGATTTTAATAGTGAACTATATAGCGCGCAGTGCAAATATTGTGAATTCGGTGGATGTAACCAGGTTTGTGATGCTTTTATATAAAGGTTTTAGGTAAATAGAAAGTATGTATAAACCCTTGATTTTCAAGGGTTTATTTTTATCCCTATTTATATGCTAACTAGGATGTACTAACTAATATATAACTAAGAAAAAAAATATTTTTATGAAATATTGACAATTTTACTTAAATAGAATATTATATCATTAAAAGATATATCATTTAATGATATATGTAATGACAAATGAAGGGAGGAAGAAAATGGCTAGGGGAAAAGCTTTAGACGAGGATATATTAACGGATTCTACCTACTGTATTTTACTCACCTTAGTAAGACCTATGCATGGATATGGGATAATGCAGGAGATTGAAAGATTTTCAAAAGGCGAAATGTTAATAGGTCCAGCAAGTCTTTATACAATTATAAAAAAATTGCAAAATGCAGATTTAATCCAATTAGTAGATGATGATGAAGAGAGACGTAAAACCTATACACTGACTTTTAAGGGGAAAGAAATATTAAAAAAAGACATTAAGAGAAGAATAACGATGGTAAGACATGGAGAGGAAGCTTTAAAACATTTAGAGGGGGATGATACTGATGGAAAAGAAGAATAGGTATATTTTGAATATGGGATTTGCCTTTGACGAAGATAGAGCTATGAAAAAATTGTGTCAAAGGGCAAAAGAAGGTTGGATTCTTAAGGAAATGTCCGGGTTTAGGTATAAATTAGTAAAAGGTGAACCAAGAGAAATAGTTTATTCCATGGATTACAAAGAATTAAGTGAAAACGATAATGAGTATTTTGAATTTAGAGGAGATTGCCCTAATAAGTGCACCAAGAACTGCGGCTATTGTCATTGACACTAAAGGGGTTATAAATATAGCGATAAGCCACATCCCATAAAATATCATTTGGGGACACGATAACAAACAATAAGCAACCCCCATTTGAAGCATAATAACAAGGGAAAAAATCACATTCATTCCATACATCAATAAAAATCTGCTTGTGATTACCGAGGATGTTTGAACATCATTACCATCAACAAAAATTTCACCTTCTTCAAAATCAAGTACCACTGCAATCGCTTTTATCATTGTACTCTTTCAAGCTCTATTGTGACCAATAAATTCATAAATATCTCCAGGTTCCACTGTAAGATTAAAATGATCAACAGCTCTTTTTTCGCCTTTATATATCTTTGAAAAATTTTTAATTACTAACATGGCAATTCCCCTTCTTACCTATAAATTTTAAAATGTTTTTACTTGTTTTCATAAAAAAACCATTAAATTACTTCAACTTTGCTCATGTTAAAGATAGAGGCTATTATAAATATTACACTACAAAAAATTGAAAATCCTATAGTATATAAATAGCTATCTAATGTAAATAAATTTGCTCCTTCCACTAATTTGTATGGCATAAGCTTTCCAATTGTATTCAAATTTACAAGTGCAGCATTCAAAAAAGTTATCATAAGCGTTATAAAACCTACTGTTACACCTTTTTTCACAAAGCTGCTAAAAAGTGTCACCAAGGCAATATTAAAAAAATAGTATACAGACATTAGAATAGCCGAGTTCATTACACCTGATAAAGCAACTTTTTCTCCTTTAAATAAAATACTTCCATAGTAAAAACAAGTCAAAAATCCTATGAAGGTCAATATGGTTACCACAATAGTATAATGAATTATTTTAGCAAGCACTATACCAACTGGATTACTTCCCTTAGAATATGGAAACACGAGTTTTTCGCCATTTATCTCATCATTTAAAGTACTTGCCAATGTGAATATTATGAATAAGTTTCCAATTTGAAAAAGATCTTTAATATAATTATTAATCGCACTCTTAGGAGTAGCAATAAAAAGTGAACTTAAATCTCCTTGTAATTGCTTTTCTAATATTTTTGGAAGTAATTTTAACATAAATGGATCTAAAATAGCGAATGCAATTATTCCTACAGCAAGTATTATATATTTAAATTGTCTTTTGGATTCCATTATTTCTTTCTTAAAATACGCCTTAAAGGTTGTCATTTTTATTCACCAGCCTTATAAAAATATCTTCAAGATTACTTTTTCTTAAATTATAAGATAAAATATTATTTTCTCCCTTAACAAGTAGTTTTAAAAGTTCAGATTTAGCAACATCTAAATTATTAACATAGATAGAGGCCTTATTTTCATTTATCAAAACTTTTTCCACCCACTTAAAGTTTAAAAGAATTTTATCTAAGTTTACACAGTGTTTTTCAAACTCAATATCGAATATAGGTTGAATATACTTACTCTTTAAACTCTCTAAATTATCAGATATGAGTATTTGCCCCTTATCCAAAATACTTACCTCGTCACAAATCCTTTCTATATCACTCAAAATATGAGTTGAGATAAAAACAGTGGTTCCATTTGACCTCAAGTCTTTTATAAACTCTAGTATTTCCATTCTTCCCTCAGGATCTAGTGCAGATGTGGGTTCATCTAAAAAAACTATTTCTGGTTTATTAAATAGTGCCACTGCAATTCCTAATCGCTGCTTCATTCCACCTGAATATTGCCCTATTTTTCTCTTTGCTACCTCAGTAAGCTTAACAATTTCTAAAATCTCTACAGTTCGCTCCCTTATGTTTTTCTCTGTCATATTAGCTATTTCGCCAATAAAATGCAGATACTCATTAGCGCTCATGTAATTATAAAACACTGGATTTTGTGGAAGATATCCTACTTTCCTTAATAATTGCCTTTTATTTTTCTTGAAATCCCCTCCATCTAAATGTATCTCTCCACCATTAAAATCAATTAACCCTGAAAGTATATTCATGGTTGTAGTTTTACCTGCTCCATTAGGACCTAGAAATCCGTATATGGTTCCCTTTTTTATTTCAAAGGATATATCTTTTAGAACTTCAAAGTCTCCATATTTTTTGTTGATATTTACCACTTTAAGCATCTTAATCACGCTCTCTTCCTATTAATAAAAAGGATATGCCACCTATTAATTGGATAAAAATTATAACTAAAGCCCATGCCCACTTAGGTAAAAATTTTACCCTGTCTCGTGTTAATCTATATAAGCAGAAACCAACAAGAACTATCTCTATTATAATTACAGGTGCAAGTAATTTTATTATCTCGAGTAGCGCCATTCCGTCAAACATATTCGATTCCCCCTTTTTATATTTTCATAACTTTAACGCAATAAAAATAAAAAAGTTCATTTTATTTTTATATTAGGAAACAGATTGCGTAAGTGGATGTGGATGAGAATGTAAAAACACTTATTTAAATGATAAAACACATGAAAGTAATAACAGCTTAAATCCAAAGTATATGTACCACATCCTCAGCCTACCAAAAGACTTTCTTTGTGAAGCGGATTGAGAGTTATTATTTTCCTTATATGCCATCCATCTTAGATACATATTAGGATAATTGCATAATAGTATGAACTTTCTCCGGAAGTGATTTGAAATAAGATGTGCAGAAACATTGAAAGTTGATTTTAAAATTCTTGTTTTGCTAATATAAAATCCTCGTGAGCCCGACTGGAAGGAAGGCTAGCGAACCGCCTGTAAGTCGAATGTGAGTGTTAGAGGATTTTATATTTGCCAAACAATAGAATTTCTTAATCAACTTTCACGTTTCAAGCTCTTATTTCAAGTCACGCAGGAGAAAGTTCATAGGTCTTGCACTCTTATTTTTTATTTTTTAATATTACTCGTGTTACCAGTAGATAAATAAGGAGATTACCTGGTGTATTAATCAGTGCAAAAATCCCCCAAAGCCAATAGTATTTTTCTTTACGCCTTCTTGCATCACAAAATACCCAAGCTCCTTGAATTAATAATATAGGAATAGCTATTGCAAGCACTATAGTTAGTTTGTTATTTAAAATCACCATTAACCTTCACTTTCCCTTCTTTTGATTGCTAAAACAGGTATTATTATCCAAGGAATAATGGTAATAATAAAAATCTGTGAAATAATTAGTAGTTTAGTACCTAAGAAAATGGTGGCTATAGCATACACAGAAAGAATTATAAAGGATGTTAATATAAAAAGAATAAATTCTTTTCTAGCATTACTATTGCCTCGTATACACACTCCTTGCTCTATTATACTTAAGGTATCTATATCAAAATCAAATATATCTTCATTTAAAACATCCATTTTTTTAGCTGTGGAATTAAGGACACTTTTAAATTCTTTATCTTCGTCACTATACTTTATATTTTTAAAAACGGTGTCTTGAACTTCATTGTAAAATTCATCAATTAAAGAGTTTTTAATCTTATCAGAATCCTTCATTTATATAATCTCCTTCCTTTCAATTTCACTTATTATATATTTCACTGCATTATGAAGCCTTGACCTAACCGTTCCAAGGCGGCATCCTAAAATTTCTGATATTTCCTCATATTTGTAACCATAATAATGCTTTAAAATAAATACAGCCCTTTTCTCATAGGGTAACTTTAAAATTATTTTCATTATCTCTTTGTACTCGTAATTTGCGATCACAATGTCCTCTACTTGTTTGCTTTTATCATCCACACATTCCTCTATTAGTCCAAAGGATTTATTCTTTCTTAAATAATCCCTGTAAACATTAGTGGCTATTTTTATGAGCCAGGTAGAAAACTTTGCTCTAGGCTCAAACTTATTTATATTAATCACAGCTTTAAGCAATGCATCCTGAATAATATCCTGTGCTAAGTGTGGGTCTCCTACCATTTTAACAGTGTAGCCTTTTAAAATATTGTAATTATCTTTTAAAAGAGAATTTAGCGCGCTTTTATTTCCATCCTTAGCTTTATTAATAAGTTCTAGTTCATCCAATAATAATCACTCCTAGCAATCCTTTAACGCAAATATTGATTAATAAGTTCACTATATTTATTATAATCTATAATTATTAATTTATTTTGCTGTTTTCCTATTTTCTTTTAATATGCTCAGCCTTTAATTCCTGTTATTGAAAAGTATTTAAATAAAAGCATTACTAAAAACCAATAGTTTTGTAAATAAAGGTATTACTGATAATAAAATACTAAAATAGAGTCTTTTTAATAACGATAAGCATAGTCTTTATAATAACAACTATTTTTAAGAGGAACAAAGTTGAGGTAAGTTTATTGGTATTCGATCTAAATAAAAAAGGAGGTATATATTATGTCAGACAAGGGCAAAAGTAAGGGTGCTTCAACCAAAAATAATGGCAAGAAAAGTGATAAAAAGAATCAAAAAAATAAGGGGCCTAAAAAGTAAATGACCTAAAAAGCAAAAAAAATCCTGAGCTCAAAAAGAGTTCAGGATTTTTAGCATTAACAATACTATTAGTGTTAAAAACATAGTAATGCAAAAACATGAAATAAATGGTATCATATTATAAATACAATTAAATGAAAACCTAATTATGGGGGTAATTCTTAGTTACGACAATAGAGCTAGTTTGGTTTAATCAAGCATTATCCCTATTAGCGTTAATTTTTATATTTATGTATAACGATAAGAAGGGTAAAGACTTAAAATACTTTTTTTATGCTTTTTATCCAGTGCATTTATTAGTAATAGGATTAATAAGGATCCTTCGTAAAACGTTATTGTAATATCAATAATGAATACACAGAGAAATTATTAGAAGATAACATTAAGAAAAGGAGATTTAAGTAGTATGAAATGGGAAATAAAAAAATTTAATGAACTAAATGGTGAGGAAGTATATGAAATTTTAAAACTTAGAAGTGAAGTCTTTGTTATAGAGCAGCAATGTATCTATGAGGAGTGTGATGGTAAAGATAATAATTCTTATCATTTATTTGCAAAAGAAAATGGGAAAATCATTGTTTACTTAAGGATTTTAGAAAAAGGTATTTCTTATAATGAAATATCTATAGGACGGGTATTAACTGATAAAAAACATCGTGGTAAAGGTTTAGCAAAGCAAATGATGATAAGAGCAATAGAATTTATCGAGAATAATTTAAATGAGAAGGTAATTAGGATTGGCGCACAGGAGTATTTGGTAAATTTCTATGAGGGTTTAGGGTTTGTGAGGGTTTCTGAGGTATATTTGGAAGATAACATTCCACATATAGAAATGTTATATAAAAATCTTTAATTATATATTAGCATCAGATTCATCTTTACGGTTTTTTTTACAAAAAACAAATTAAACCCTGTCTAATATAGATAGGGTTTAATTTAAGCTATAGAAAATATATAATTTTTTAATGTTTAGCAGGCAATTCATCTAAGCTTTTTAGTTCATAGCCTTTGCTTTCCCATTCGGTAATTACATCATCTAATATTTCAGCATTGGTTTTTGACACTGCATGTAGTAACATAATTCCACCGTTGTGGGTTCTTTGCATAATACGTTTTTTTGCAGCTTCATGGGATGGTTGATTGTCTGTAAGCCAATCCATATAAGCGAAACTCCAAAATATGGTTTTATATCCGTAGTTTTGAGTATATTGTAAGGATAACTCACTATATTTCCCCATCGGAGGTCTAAAATACTTAGACATCTTTTTATGAGTAATATTTTCAAATGCTTCTTCTACATCAGATAATTCTTTATTGAATTTATCTTCATCCTTTATAGAAGCCATTGAAGGGTGGTGATTACTATGGTTGCATACTAAGTGCCCCTCGTCTACCATTCTTTTAATTAATTCTGGGTTAGAAGTAATATAGGGTTTTACAACGAAAAATGCTGCTTTTACATTATGTTTTTTTAAAACATTTAAAATTGGAGCAGTATATCCAGCTTCATAACCCTCATCAAAAGTTAGATATAATATCTTTTTCGATGTATCTCCTAAATGATAACATCCATACTTTGATATAAAGCCTTTGGTTTCTTTAGGACCCTCAGGTGGATTATTGTCATTACGTGGTTGGAAATACCAATTATATTCTTTGGCGCTTAATCCAGTAGAGGGCGTAGTAATACTAAAGACACTTTTGAAAAAATTTACTATGGTAGGTGTTTTTGAACCTTGATTATTATAATATCCATTGTTTGAGTCTTTAATTGAAATATTGCCTAAATCTTTGCTATAAGCAACACTTGAAAAAGAGTTAACAAAAAACATTGAAGAAACAATAATACTTAACATCTTTCCTTTCAGAACAATCACCTCTAGTTTATTTTATTTAGATAGATTAATATATAACTTAGTATGCTCAGTAGATGTGTGTAGATATTCTTGAATCTAATGTTACATAATTAGTAATTTTTATTAATATTCCCATAAATATATTTTCACAACATTTTGAATTTACAATTTCATAAAAATTTTACTTTAAGGTTATTATTATTGTATACTATTAGTATGTCTACAGTGGAGGCGATTAAATGGAATTAAGTTTAGAGCAACAAAAAATGATTCATAGCAAACCCTCAAGATATAGCTTAATTAGAGGAATTCAAGGTTCAGGTAAAACGACAGCGGCCATTTATAGAAGCCTTTATTTAAAAAATAACTATTGTTTATATGAAGAGGATAAAATATTAATGTTAGCATCTAAGGATGAAGACATAAATTATATTGAAAATATATATAACAGAGCAGAAGAAGAAACTAGGTTAGATTATTTAAGTCTATTTTCTAATAATGAAAGAAACTTTCATGTGGTTACATTAGAAAGTATTTTACATAGATATTTTATTAAATATAAAAACAAACATAAATTAAAAAATAAAATAATTGTAGATAATGATAAAAAGAATAGCATTATGAAAGATTGTATCTTAGAAATTAAAAATATTTATCCAAGACTAAGAATATTACATACAGATTATGCTCAATTTTTTATAGAAGAAGTAAAGTGGATAAAAAGTTGCAATTACTTAAAAGCTGATTTGTACTTGCAAGTAAATAGAAGAGGAAGAAAATGCGAAAAAGGACAAGGGCCTCAAAGAATTCTTAAAAATTCAACTGCTAGGAAAGCAATATTTCAACTTATGATCACGTATAATGAAAAGCTTAAATCAGAGGGTTTAGTTGACAATGAAGATATTAATATATATGCTCTGCGAATGGCACAAACTACTACAGTGGGCAGGTATTCTCATATCATAATTGACAAAAGTAATAATTTAACTAAGATACAAGTGGATTTTATTAATGCATTATTTAATGAAAAATCTTATTCGAACATGGTGTTTCTTCTTGATGTGGATAGAACGCACTATACTAATTCATGGATGGTGAAAGGCAAAAGAGTTAATACTAAACCGCTAGGAGAAAAAGGAAAGTCTTATTCATTCAAAAAATACTATAAAACACAAGAAAAGCTCCAAAAAAAGTGTGATGAAATAACAAGCAAAAACTTGAATATTAATTCACTTGAGAACTTTAAGTATTGTGATATAAGACATAACAGAGCATATGAGTTTATGAGGGATTATAGTAGAAGATCAGATATTATAGTAAATGATGAAAAAGGCAACTATGAGTATATAAATGAGGAATTATTGGAGCTACCCGTGTATAGTGATATAGCAGCAGGCGAACCTATGCTTATTAATTCTGAAATGGAAGGTAAATTTTATATCCCGAAATATTGGTTAAAGGGAGTAAAAAACCCATTCATTTTAAAGGTTAAAGGTGACAGTATGATTGGGGCTCACATTAATAATGGAGATTATGTAGTAATACGGCAGGAACAAGCTGCAAATAATAAGGATATCGTAGCAGTTGACATAGGCGGAAATGCTACTTTAAAGAGACTTTCTATAAACAAAGATAGAATATTACTTATGCCAGAGAATGAAAAATATCAGCCTATTGTAGTAGATAGTGAAGATACATACATTTTAGGAGTAGCTATAGGAATTATAAAGCATGAAAATTAATCTATTTGAAAGGAGCTAAGTTATGATGAAGATATTTTTTATTTCCGATATCCATGGTTCTTTATACTATCTTAAAAAGGCTATAGAGCGGTATAAAGAAGAGGGAGCGGGTTATATAGTGCTTTTAGGAGATGTGTTATATCATGGCCCAAGAAATCAATTGCCAAAGGATTACAATCCACAATTAGTAGCTAGTCTCTTAAACGAATATAAAGACAAAATAATAGCTGTTAGAGGGAACTGTGATAGTGAGGTGGATCAAATGATTATTGAGTATCCTATGATGTCTGATTATTCTATAATATTATGCAATAATAGAAGATTATTTTTGACTCATGGGCACATATATAATGAGGATAATTTGCCCGAACTAAGTGAAAATGATGTCTTGGTATTTGGACACACGCATGTCCCTGTAGCTAAAAAACACAATAAAATATATGTGTTAAATCCTGGCTCGGTATCTTTACCTAAGGAAAATAACCCTAATTCTTATGCAATACTCAAAGATGATTTATTTCAAATAAAAGATTTAGATGGCGCTGTTATAAAAGAAATAAAATTATAAAAAATAATACCTCAGGGTGCCCTGAGGTATTATTTTTTATTTTCTAAGAAAAAAGCTAAATTGATCCTTTGTTGTAGTTGTAACAGATAGATTTCGTTTATGAAGTATACTATCAAATACTTCAAGTTGACCATCACATACATAGGCATAATCAGTTTCACCATCTTTTACCCAACCCATAAATACATAGGCATGGGAAGGCGTACCAGGACTTTCTGGCATATCTGTAGTGAAACATATATCACCTTTTTTTAATTTAGTGAAGTCAGTATTCTTTTTCCAGTCCATAGAAGTTAAAGATTCCATTAATCCCTTTACTGTTGTTGTATTCGCAGGGATAGCAATGGAATTAATTCTCAAAATCTCTGATAAGAGACATACAGTAACACCCTTTTGATTTCCACTATTTAAAGTAATTGCTTTTTTTAGGACAGATGTTCTATTTGCGTCTATTTTTAAATATTCATAAATTTTAGTTGAAGTTACGGTAGGGTTAATGGTGTCAGGTTTAGTAGTTTCAGTAACTTCAGGAGCTTTAGTAGATGGGCTAGCATCGGGATTTTTTTGGACTGATTTAATGGTAGCTACATCTGCTTTGGGTTTCATGAATGAGGTGTTCATAAAAATAGAAAATATAATTATAGATACTATAACTATACCAAGTCCTAAAACAACCGCATTGTTCTTAAACTCGTTTTTGTCTGCTAACTCATGCATTTCTTTTATGTATTTTTCACTTTCCTCATCATCTTTTAACTTAGCAACTTCACTATTGTCAGTTTCAGAGTCAGGTTTTTCAGGAATATTTTTGTTTGAATACAAATTATTTATAATTTCATTATTTTCATTGTTTACTAGGTCCTCTTTATTCATATTTTTCTGCTTGTCAATATAGGTAGAAATTTATCGGTTAACCTATATTTTTGCAGCACCTCCCTTTATTTTATATTGATTATATCAAAGCTTTAATTTTAAAAATTATTTATCAACTGACACAGTTTACTAAATTATTTACACCACCTACTTTTTATATTATAATTATAACATATTAAGAGGTATTTGAGTGCTATTTGTAGGAGTTTAAAGTAATTTAATATTTTGTGAAATATATTACAGTTATTGTGTTTATAATGTAATATAAAGATTGATTTTGTTTAGAACAAGACTGTAGTATAATATAATTAAAATTAATAAGTGAGGGATGTATAATGGCGGTAAAAATAGTCACTGATAGTACCTCATATATAAGTGAGGATTTAAGGAAAAAATATGATATTTCGATAGTTTCATTAAGTGTTATTTTTGGAAATAAGGAGTTCAAAGAAACCCTTATTGAAAATGAAAGTTTTTACGAAAAACTTGATAAGAACTTAAGTATTCCTACTTCATCACAACCATCGCTTGTGGAAATGTACAATATGATAGAAAATCAGGTAAGAGATAATAATGAAGTGGTTGGTGTTTTCCTTTCTTCAGACATGAGTGGAACTTATTCAAATGCATGCCTTGCAAAGAGTATGATTCTTGAAAACTACCCAAATGCACTAATTGAGATTATAGATTCTAGATCCAATTGCATGCAATTAGGATTTGCAGCCTTAACAGCGGCGATTGCGTCGCAACAAGGAAAATCAATAAATGAAGTAGTTGATATAGTAAAAAACAATATAAAGAGAAGTAGATTTCTGTTTATTCCTGATAATTTAGAGTATCTAAAAAAAGGTGGCAGAATAGGTGGTGCAAGTGCACTGTTAGGTACTATTTTTCAAATCAAACCTATTCTTACCGTAGTGGATGGAAAAACAGGATTATTTAATAAAGTAAGGACTAAAAAACGTGCAATACAAACTATGATTGATAAATTCATCGAGGACATAACAAAACATGGACTTGGAGAGGTAATGATTCATCACATAAATGATGTTGAAGGAGCACTGGCTTTTGCAAAAAAAGTCGAAGAATGTATAGGAAAAAAAGTAGACATAGCTCCAATTGGACCTGTAATAGGAACTCATGTTGGACCTGGTGCATTAGGTATTGTGTATTATACAAAGACAGATTTATAAATTAAGCAAAGCCGTATTGTGGATATATAGTACGGCTTTGCTTATAAAATAATTTGTATAAAACACGAAATACACTCAGTAAGTTATGTTTTTAAGTAGTTTTTTAGTATATTTTTTTTGAAATAGTTAAAGTTTCAATTAAATTTTGAAGGTGAAAGTTAAATACTATATTTATATCATTACTAATGTACGGGTAACTAAACATATTTTCATTAAATAATTCATTTATTCTAATACAGTTACTCTCGTTGATATAACAATTAGAATGAGAAGGCGTAAAGGTTAAAGACTTAAGTATAACTAGGTGATTATAAGCAGTTTTAGAAGTATCTATGACTTTGTTAATTTTAAGTATATGGTGGCTTTCAACATTCTCACTTTGTATTTCACTTAAGTATGAGTCTAATGATTTTTCCAATTTGGATATTTGGATGTTTAAACTAGAAAGATTAATATCTGTATTGAAATTAATCATCTCTTTAGAAATTATAAAAACATTATGGGTTAGATTTTCTGCATCCCTATGTAAGTTATCTAAGTATTTACGATGGAATATAAGATAGTTTACTGAAACTGATACAAAAATACCGATAAGAGTTTCTTCAACCCTACTTAAACTATAAAATAGAGGAGTGCCTTGTTTAAGATTCGTCATTATTGCTAAAAAAACTACGCATGCAATTATAATAGACTTTTTTCTATTAAGAAGATTCAAAGAATAAATTACAAATACTATTCCAATGCTGGTAAGAAATACATTGTTAGGACTTATAAGTGTGAATATTAACCCCCAAATTGCACCTACAATAGTACCAATCATTCTGTTTTTACCAGCAGTAAAGGAATCATGTATAGCACTTTGCATTGTTATTACAGCAGCTATACATGCATAAAAGGGAAATGTATTATGAAAAGCTCTTAGTATAATTATACATAAAAAAACTGAAATTGCAGTCTTTATATTTCTCATTCCTATTTTTTGCACACTGTTGCCTCCTGTTTTATTCTGTAGGGTGGATATAGTTTAGTGAATTAGAATTAGTGATAGATGTATAGAATAACTTATAAAGTATGAATAAACTTGCAACCTAAAATTACATTTATACATTGACAAATAATAAAATTTAAATTAAAATAGAAAGAAATTATAAAACATAAAAATTACAAATAAAAGTAAAGTACACTTTTAAATTAGTCCTGTGAGACTAGGAAGGAGTATAGATAATTATGGCATGTGTTTTTTGTTCTGTCAATTTTGAATTTAATACTATTAAATATAATACAATTAATAATATTCAGAATAATGCTATAGATTTATTTTCTATTTTGTTAATAAATGCTATTAATATATTAATAAAGGATAACGGAGAGATTATTTAAATAATCTCTCTGTTATCCTTTATTTTATTGAAAAAACATAATGATTTTTTTAATAAAAATGAGCAAAACCAATTAATTTGGAAAGTACTTGATTTTTATTGTGCATAAATATTATGCTAAATGAATAATAAAATAAGAAAAAACATTGCATTATTATAAAAAACAATATATAATAAATAGAATTAAGCCTGTACGTATGAGGAATATGGCTAAAAATAAATTTAAAAACATATATATTAGAAAAACATATAATATTCATAAAAATGAATAATTATTCATAAATGTCTTTTATTAATTGGAGAAAGTTTTTAGTTTACTAAGGAGGATTTAGTATGAAGGGTAAGTTGATTTTAGAGAATGGAATAATATTTGAAGGGGATATATTTGGGTGTTTAGAAGAAAATGTTGGGGAAGTAGTTTTTAATACGGGTATGACTGGATATGAAGAAGTTTTAACGGACCCATCTTATTATGGACAAATAGTGACAATGACGTATCCGCTCATCGGGAATTATGGAATTAATTTGGAGGATGTAGAGTCGAAGTATCCGAAGGTAAAGGGGTTCATTGTTAGAGAAAAATGTGATTATCCTAATAACTTTAGATGTGAAATGGATTTGGAAGCATACTTTAAACAAAATAAAATAATAGGACTCGAAGGGATTGATACAAGGGCATTAACGAAAATACTTAGAAATAACGGGACCATGAAAGGTATTATTGCTACAAAGGAACTTACTAAAATTGAAATAAATCAAAAATTTGCGAGTTTTAATAATAACGATGCGGTGATGAAAGTTACAACGAAAGAGCGCTACACGATTGAGGGCACAGGACGACATGTGGCTATTATAGATTTTGGAATAAAGGAAAATATACTTCGCTCGTTTATTGCGAGAAATTGCAAATTAACAATATTTCCTGCATGCGAGAAATCGGAAGAAATATTAAAGGTTAACCCTGATCTAGTATTTTTATCGAATGGACCTGGGGACCCGGAGGATTTGCAAGAAGTGATCAAGACGTTGGGAGAGATTATAGGTAAAAAACCTGTAGTTGGAATTTGCCTAGGGCATCAACTTTTAGCGTTAGCCCTTGGCGGGAAAACTGAAAAACTTAAGTTTGGTCATAGAGGGTGTAATCATCCAGTTAAAGATGTAGAAGAGAATAAGGTTTATATTACATCGCAAAATCACGGATATTATGTGAGTGAACTGCCGGAAGATATGGAGGTTACGCATGTAAGTGTAAATGACGGAACGATAGAAGGAATGAGACATAAGAAACTACCGATACTTAGCGTGCAGTTCCATCCGGAGGCTTGTCCGGGGCCTAAAGATATAGATGCTATTTTTGATAAATTTCTGTCACTGATATAGGGTAGATATTTAAAACTGAAAGTTGAGAAGGAAAGTTAAGAACTAATGAAATTAGGATTGTGAATAGAATTTAAGAAGAAATAACATATAGGGGGATTCATATGCCATTAGATAAAAGCATTAAAAAAGTATTAGTAGTTGGGTCGGGGCCGATAATAATAGGGCAAGCAGCGGAATTTGATTATTCTGGAACACAAGCTTGTCAAGCGTTAAAAGAGGAAGGCGTAGAGGTTGTACTTGTGAATAGTAATCCGGCAACTATAATGACTGATAAAGAAGTTGCTGATAAAGTTTATATAGAACCTTTAACTATAGAATTTTTGGAGAAGGTTATTGATAAGGAGAGGCCGGACAGTTTACTTGCGGGTATGGGTGGGCAAACGGGACTTAATTTAGCGGTTGAACTATTTGATAATGGAATTTTAGAAAAATATAATGTGAGAGTAATTGGAACCTCGATAGAAGCGATAAAAAAAGGTGAAGATAGAGAACTTTTTAGAAATCTTATGCAGGAAATTGATCAACCGGTAGTGGAAAGTGCGATTGCTACAGATATAGCAGGAGGACTAAGATTTGCGAGTGAAATGGGATATCCCGTAATTGTAAGACCGGCATATACTATGGGAGGAAGTGGGGGTGGAATTGCAGAATCAGAGGAGCAACTACTTGAAATCCTAGAACTGGGATTGCAGTTAAGCTCTATAGGGCAAGTTCTTTTAGAAAAGAGTATTAAAGGGTGGAAAGAAATAGAGTATGAAGTTATGAGGGACGGAAATGGCAATTGCATCACCATATGTAATATGGAAAATGTAGATCCTGTAGGAGTACATACTGGAGATAGTATTGTTGTAGCGCCAAGCCAAACTCTTTCTGATAGAGAATACCAGATGCTTAGAAGTGCATCTATTGATATTATAAACAGTGTAGGAATAGAAGGCGGATGCAATGTGCAACTTGCGCTTGATCCCAAAAGCTTTGAGTACGCAGTTATAGAAATTAATCCGAGGGTGAGTAGGTCGTCTGCGCTAGCTTCGAAGGCTACAGGATATCCTATTGCCAAAGTAGCGGCGAAAATAGCACTAGGATATGCACTAGATGAGATAAAAAATGCAGTAACGCAAAAAACCTATGCCTGTTTTGAACCTTCGCTAGACTACGTGGTAGTTAAAATTCCTAGATGGCCTTTTGATAAGTTTGAGGGTGCGAATAGGGTTTTGGGTACGAAGATGATGGCTACAGGTGAAATAATGTCAATTGGAAGCAATTTTGAGGCAGCACTATTAAAAGGAATTCGCTCTTTAGAAATAGGAAAGTATTCATTACAATACGACTGCCTAGCGCGAAAAAGTTTAAGCGAATTAAAGAAAAGAGTGATGACTCCTGATGATGAGAGGATATTTCATTTGGCTGAAATGCTTAGGCGTGATTATATGGTGGAAAAGGTTTCGGAAATTACAGGAATAGATAAATTCTTTGTAAATAAAATTAAGTGGATAGTGGATGAAGAGGAAAAGATTAAAAAAACGTCAGTGCAAGATATGAATAAAGATTGGTTGCTTTTGTTAAAGAAAAAGGGATTTTCAGATAAAGGCATTGCGGATTTATTAGAGGTGAATCCCAATGTAATTTACGAACTGAGAAATATATGGGATATCAAACCTGTCTATAAGATGGTAGATACATGCGGAGGGGAATTTGAAGCATTATCACCATATTACTACTCGACTTATGATGAATATGATGAGGTAGAGATAAGTGATAGAAAGAAGGTTATGGTAATAGGATCGGGGCCTATAAGGATAGGGCAGGGCATTGAGTTTGACTATGCATCTGTTCATAGTGTAATTGCTCTTAGAAAGCTGGGGATTGAAACTATAATAGTAAATAACAATCCGGAAACAGTAAGTACGGACTTTAATATTTCGGACAAATTATATTTTGAACCATTAACAGAAGAAGAGGTATTTAATATTGTTGAAAAAGAAAATCCTGATGGGGTTATACTTCAATTTGGAGGTCAGACCGCTATTAAACTCGCTAAATTCTTAAAGGAAAAAAATATACCTATATATGGAACTAAGCCTGAACAAATGGACGTAGCTGAGGATAGAGAAAAATTCGATGCACTTTTGGAAGAGCTAAATATAAATAGACCAAAGGGAAAAGCTGTTTGGAATTTAAAACAAGGATTAGAAGAGGCTGAAAGCATAGGTTATCCGGTTTTGGTTAGGCCGTCGTATGTATTAGGTGGACGAGGAATGGAAATAACTTATTCGGAAAAAGAATTGGAGCATTATTTAAAGAATGCATTTGAGAAAGATAATAAAAATCCTGTTTTAATAGATAGGTATTTATTGGGTAGAGAAATAGAAGTCGATGCTATTTGTGACGGTGAGGAAATATTAATACCGGGCATTATGGAACACTTAGAGAGAGCTGGAGTTCACTCTGGAGACAGTATTACAATATATCCAAGTCGAAATATATCATATGATATAAAAGAAAAGATATTAGAATACACTAAGAAGTTAGCAATAGGACTCGAAGTGATAGGCATGATTAATATTCAATTTATAGAATTTAAAAGTGAATTGTATATAATAGAGGCTAATCCAAGAGCTAGCCGAACGGTTCCGTACATTAGTAAGGTTAGCAAAGTACCAATTGTAGAGCTTGCCACAAGAGTAATGTTAGGAGAAAAATTAAAAAATTTAGGGTATGGTAGTGGAGTTTATAAAGAGGCGGAGTTGGTGTCAGTTAAGGTTCCGGTATTTTCAACTCAAAAACTTCCGGAGGTAGAGGTATGCCTTGGGCCAGAAATGAGATCCACAGGAGAGGTGCTGGGAATAGGAAGAAATTTTGAAGAAGCTCTATATAAAGGGTTTGTAGCGTCTGGAATGAAGGTTGAAAAAGAAAAAGGAGTTATCTTGGCAACGATAAATCAGCAGGATTACGAAGAATTTTTGCATATTGCAAAGGTGTTTAATGAATTGAATTATAAATTTATAGCGACGAAAGGTACGGCTAAGTTATTAAGAAATAATGGAATTGATGCCTTAGATGTTAAAAAAATTACGGATGGAGCCCCTAATATCATTGATGTGATAAAGAAAAGGCAGGTTGACTTAGTGATAAATACACCTACTAAGGGAAATGATTCGAAAACAGATGGGTTTAGAATTAGAAGAACAGCTATAGAAAATAACATTGCTGTTATTACTTCATTAGATACTGCGAAGGCTTTAGTAGAGATTATGAAGAAAAATATTGTGAGTGTAAATTTAGAGGTATTTAATATTGCGGATTAGTAGATTTTATTAAAAAAATATTGAATTATAAATTAAAACTGCCCTTAGCTTATGATTAAGCTAAGGGTAGTTTTAAACCTCATCTTGGTTTGCTTTATGTATAAATATTATAATAAATGAATAATTAATAAGAAAAAAGCATTGCATTAATATAAAAAACCATATATAATAAATAAAAACAAGCCAGCAACATCAATAACAGAAGCTATAAAATACCAAAAATAAAAAAACGTAAGAAGATACACTGTGCATAAAAAAGTGTATAAATATTCACAAAGCTATTATAGTATATTATAACGGGGAGTGGTACAAATGAAAAAAATAATGTCAATTATATTAACGATTTCTATGTCGGGTGTATTACTTGTGGGATGTGGGCAAAAACAGGAAAAACTTAATTCGCTAGAAGCGGTTAAGACGGCGGGCAAATTAACTATAGGATTAGATGATTCTTATCCACCAATGGAGTTTAGAGATTCTAAAAATAATTTAGTAGGCTTTGATGTAGATTTGGGTAATGAAGTAGCGAAAAAATTAGGTGTAAAAGCAGAATATACTTCTAATGACTTTAATGGAATGGTTTTAGCACTTTCCTCATCAAAATTTAATATTATACTCTCAGCTATGAGTATTACAGATGAAAGAAAAAAGAGTATAGATTTTTCAGACACTTATGTAATGGGTGGTCAGGTTGCGGCTATAAAACAGGGGAATACAAAAATAAAAAGCATAGCAGATTTAAAAGGTAAAATAGTGGCTTGTCAGCTGGGATCTACAGGAGACGCTGCAGCTTCTGTAATGAAAGGGTTAAAAGAAGTTAAAAAGTATGACAAAATAACAGAAGCTTTTCAGGAATTGTCAATTGGAAGAGTAGATGCGGTAGTTATGGATGCTCAAGTTGGTGGATATTATGTAGCAAAAAAGCCGGGTCAATATGAGGTCTTAACAGAAAAAATTAGTGAAGAACCTATGGGAATTGGATTTAAGAAAGAGGATAAAGAATTAAAAGCAGCGGTGCAAAAGGCACTTAATGAACTAAAAGCTGATGGAACTCTTTCTAAGCTTTCGATGAAATGGTTCGGATTTGACGTATATAAGAAATAGCTAGGGGGATAAGAATGGATATAAATGTTTTAAAAGAAATGTTTCCTGTGTTATTAAAAGGAAGTATATTGACTATAGAATTAACTATAATATCGGTGGTATTTGGAACTTTAATAGGGATAGTTACAGCATTACTTAAATTATCAAAAAACAAACTGATGGTTGGTGTAGCGGGATTTTATACATGGATATTTAGAGGGACACCTATGCTTCTTCAATTAATTGCTTTTTATTATGTGTTGCCATTTTTAGGTGTTCAGCTTTCTCCCTTCCTAACTGCAATAATAGGACTTAGTTTGAATTCAGGGGCTTACATGGCAGAAATAATAAGAGGTGGAATACTTTCAGTAGACAAAGGACAGTTTGAAGCTTGCAAGTCATTAGGGTTTACTTATTTGGATACTATGAAAAGAGTAATACTACCTCAAACATTTAAAATAATTATCCCGTCAGTTGGTAATGAGTTTATAACAATGCTTAAGGATACATCTTTAGTGTCAACTATTACTATGTCGGAAGTTATGAGAAAAGCACAGATTTTATCTGCATCAACTTTTAGACCAATGGAAGCTTTTTTTATAGCAGGATGTTTGTATCTTTTAATGACAACAATTTTCACTACAGTTTTTTCGCATTATGAAAAAAAACTGTCAGTATATTAATAGAGGTGAGAAGAAATGTATATGATAGAAACTAAAAATTTAACTAAAAAATTTGGCTCGTTAACAGTATTTGAAAATTTAAATGTAACAGTTAAAAAAGGAGAAGTGCTAGTTATAATAGGACCTTCTGGTTCAGGAAAAAGCACATTTTTAAGGTGTTTAAATCATCTTGAGCAGCCTAATATGGGAGAAGTTTTCATTGAAGGAGAAAAGCTGGATGTTAAAAATAAAAAGCATATGAGAAACAACATTGAAAAAGTAGGAATGGTATTCCAAAACTTTAATTTGTTCCATCATATGACTGTACTACAAAATGTTATAGAGGCTCCAATTACCGTTAAGAATGAAAATAGAGAGGAAGTATTAAAGAGAGCGGAGGGAATTATAGAGAAGGTAGGTCTTAGAGAAAAAGTAGATGATTATCCGTCGAAGTTATCGGGAGGACAAAAACAGAGAGTGGCTATAGCGAGAGCTTTAGCTATGAGACCTGACATAATACTCTTTGATGAACCTACATCATCTTTAGATCCGGAGCTTGTTGGAGAGGTGTTAGGAGTAATGAAGGGCCTTGCAAAAGAAGGAATGACTATGGTTGTCGTAACTCATGAAATGGGGTTTGCTCAGGAAGTGGCAGATAGAGTGATTTTCATGGATGTAGGAAAAATAGTAGAAGAGGGAACACCAAAAGAAATTTTTAATAATCCTAAAGAGCAACGAACTAAGGAATTTTTAAATAAAATACTTTAGAGTAGCACCTATGTAATAACTAATATTCAGTTTCAAATTATTAAATATAATTATTTAAAAAAAATTGTTAAAATAAAAAATATATTAAAACATAAAAGAACAAAATCGAAGGGGGATATTAAAATGAAAGAAAAAGTAGTTTTAGCGTATTCAGGAGGATTAGATACCTCTATAATAATAACTTGGATTAAGGAAAACTATGATATGGACGTTGTAGCAGCTTGCATTAATATTGGTCAAGAAGATGATATGAAGGCAATTGAGAAAAAGGCTATAAGTTCAGGCGCGCAAAAAATATATATTGAGAATGTAACAGCTGAATTCATAAAAGATTACGTATTTAAAGGAGTTAAAGCAAATGCTGCATATGAAGGAACATATTTATTGGGTACAGCATTTGCAAGACCATTAATAGCTAAAAAACTTGTTGAAATCGCTCATAAAGAAGGGGCAAAATATATATGTCACGGATGTACTGGGAAAGGAAATGATCAAGTTAGATTTGAAGTTGGGATAACAGCCATTGATCCTTCTATAAAGGTTATTGCTCCTTGGAGAATTTGGGATATAAAATCAAGAGAAGATGCTATAGATTATGCTAATGATAGAGGCATAGAAATATCAGTTACCAAGGAAAAAATCTATTCAGTAGATCAGAACTTGTGGCATGCAAGTCATGAAGGCGGAGATATTGAAGAATTAAATAATGAGCATAAAAGAGATATGTATCTTATGGTTACACCTCCAGAAAAAGCTAAGGATGAACCTACTTATGTAGAGATATATTTTGAAAAGGGAATTGCGACCAAAATTGACGGAATTGAACTTGAGCCAATTGATATTGTTTCAACATTAAATAAAATTGGTGGAGAAAATGGAATTGGAGTTATAGATATAGTAGAGAATAGACTTGTGGGGATGAAATCAAGAGGAATATATGAGACTCCTGGTGGGACTGTACTTTATGCAGCACACAAAGAACTAGAGGAAATAACTTTAGACAAGGATACACTCCACTTTAAATACTTAGTATCACAAAAATATGGGGAATTAGTATATAATGGACTTTGGTTTAGCGCTATGAGAGAAGCCCTTGATGCATTTGTGGATAAGACTCAAGAAACAGTAACAGGGACGGTTAAACTAAAACTTTATAAGGGAAACATCATGTCAGCAGGTAAAGAATCACCTAATGCTCTTTACGACGCGGGTATATCTTCGTTTGGAGCAAGTGATTTATATGATCATAAGGATGCAGAAGGATTTATAAACTTATTTTCATTGCCAAGCAAAATTAAAGCATATAAAAATTTAAACAATAGCTAAGAAAAATTATAAAATTTATGAAGGAAGAGCGGGTGATATATATGAAACTTTGGGGTGGAAGATTTAAGGAAAAAGAAAGCAAGCTTATGGAGGACTTTAATAGTTCTCTAAGTTTTGATAAAAGATTATATTATGAAGATATTATGGGTAGCATAGCCCATGTTAAAATGCTTGCTAAATGTAGTATTTTAACAAATGAGGAAAGTGTGACTATAGTTAATGGTCTGAATTCTATTCTTTCAGATATTCAAGAAGGCAAACTTAAAACTGAAGGTGATTATGAAGATATTCACAGTTTTATGGAAATACAGCTTACAAAACTTGTAGGGGATGTAGGTAAAAAACTCCATACAGCTAGAAGTCGAAATGATCAGGTTGCAGTAGATATGAGATTATATTCAAAATACAAAGCATTGGATGTTATTGATAACTTAGATGTTATTTTAAACACTATTGAAAAAGTTGGGAATGATAATGCGGTTATAATGCCAGGGTATACACATATGCAAAGAGCACAAGTAGTGACATTTAAACAGCACATTATGGCGTACTTTAATATGTTTCGTCGCGATAAGAAAAGGATTATAAGCGCTACAGAGATTATGGATGAAAATCCTCTTGGATGCTGTGCACTAGCGGGAACAACATATGATACAGACAGGAAGTTTACAACAAGCGAGCTAGGGTTTAAAAAACCTACAGATAATTTTATGGATGGAGTAAGTGATAGAGATTATTTATTAGAACTTTTATCCGATTTTTCTATAATAATGATGCATCTTAGTAGATTAAGTGAGGAGTTCATTTTATGGAGTACTAAAGAATTTAATTTCATTGAAATTAGCGATGAATTCTCCACGGGCAGTAGTATAATGCCACAGAAAAGAAATCCAGATGCAGCAGAATTAATAAGAGGGAAAACTGGAAGAGTATATGGAGATTTAATGAGTCTGCTTACCACTATGAAAGGAATACCACTTGCCTATAATAAAGATATGCAAGAAGATAAAGAACCTTTCTTTGATGCAGTTGACACAGTTTTAAAATGCTTAAAGGTTATGAATGAAATGTTAAGTACTTTAAAAATTAAAAAAGATAATATGTATAACGCAGTTAAAAGAGGTTTTCTAAATGCTACGGAAGCTGCAGATTATCTTGTAAGCAAAGGGGCAGCCTTTAGAGATGCTCATGGTGTTATAGGCGCTATAGTTATAAATTGTGAAAAAAAACATAAGGCTATAGAAGATTTAAGTTTAGAAGAACTTAAAAGTTTTAGCGATTTATTTCAAAATGATGTGTATGAATTTATAGATTATGAAAAGACTTTAAGCCGCGGTATAAAAAAAGAAATGTAAAGGCCGCCTTAGAGGTGGCAGAATACCCCCTTTAAATATAAGGCACGTAACAGGTAAATCCCCACCTGTTACGTGCTTTTTAGTAGATAAAGCTACTTTAGTAGATAATGCTACTTTAGTAGATAAAGCTACTTTAGTAGACAATTAATAGTTGAAATCTTTAAGGCACTTTTTAATGCCATCTTCAGTTTTAGGCATAACAATATCATAATTCTTCAATTTGCTATTACTTATTCGTAAGTCCCTTGGATGTTCTTTGTATTTTTCGGTATCTTTTTCTAAATAATTACCTGCTTTATGATTTAAGCCAATTTCTTTTAATATGAGCAAAGCTATATCATAAGTGCTTAAGTTATTTTCGCTTCCAGTGTGATAAGTTCCGTATGGAAGAGTAAAAATCTTATCAAAATTTGCTATTATATCATAAACATAGGTCATTCCTCTAAATTCATTTGAGGGTAATTTCATTTTTTTATCCTTTAAAATAGAAGATACAACATTCCATAGTATATTAGAATTTACCCTGCAATTTTTTTCTGGAAATCCAAATAACCAAGTAAGTCTTAAAATCCATAGTTCATCAATAATTCCTTTTAATTCGTTTTCAGCTTTAAGTTTATGTTTCCCATAAATGGTATTTGGAGTTGGAATGTGATTTTCATTATATGGTCCTGATTCGAAATTGCCATTAAAAATTTGTTCAGAACTTAAATATATTAATTTAGATTTTGTTAAACTACAGGCTTTAGCAATGTTAATTGAACCTTTTACATTTATTTCATAAGATAGTTCTGGGTTTCGTTCACACAAACCTGTATCAGCAATAGCAGCGGTATGTATCACGTAATCAGGTTTGGATTTCTGTATAATTTCTAAGGCTTTACTCACGTCTGTTATATCTAACTCTGCATGTCCTAATGGGATTATTTCGTATTTATCTTTATAATATGTGTAATATCTTGATGCTAAGAAACCATTAGAGCCGGTTAATAATACTTTTTTCATTGAACTCACCTCATTTTTTTTTCTTAATATTATAATATCACATTATTTGAACTGTGACTAAATTTGTGAACTAAGAAAAAAACACCTAAGCTTAATAATAATAATAATAATAATTATTAAGCTTAGTGCACTTTTAGATTCTTAGTATTGTTCAATAAATAAATGCAAGATGGTGTATATATGAATAAAAAGATTTAGTGTTTTTAGCAACGATTATTATTTAAAAGAATTACTTCTAAAGATTCTATGCTTTTTATAATTATCTTCCCAATTTTTAAGAAATTCTTTTGCACAAACTTCACCAGAATTATATAACTCCATAATTTTTTTATTCCCAATATTAAAATCTGTGGTTTTAATATCAAGGGTATCGATTTTTACAGTACGCAAGAAATCCATTTCGCTTATATGAATATCATCTTGTGCTTCTAACATAGTCTCAATAATTGAGCTAGTAAAATTTAAGATATTTGTGATTTTATGTTCTCGTATTTCTTTGTTCCCTCCGAGTTTAAAACCGATGGTTGGCCAGAGAGGAACACCATTCACATCAAAAATCCAAACTGGATAATTGCTTAAAACACCACCATCAACAATGAGAGACTTTTTATTAGTCTTTATATTATATAAGTTTACAGGGTGGAAAAAATAGGGGATAGATATGCTCATTCTTATTGCCAAACTTACTTCAAGTTCATCAGGATTTATCCCGTATCCCGCAATATCCTCTGGTAGTATTAGCATCTTTCCACAGCTAATATCAGTTGCTATAATATGCAGTTTGTATTTTCTTTTATACTTATTATTATTTAAAAGAATACCCTTTTCTCCTGGAATAATCAAATCTCCAAAGGTTATTTTTTTCCTATTTGTAAGCTTAAGTTTATGCGATAGAACTTCGTCAATCCAATTTTTTATATAGTCACCTTTATAAATGCCTTTTTTAAAAAGTAGATTGTAAGCATCAGAGAATATAGGCATATTAAAATGACTTTTATCAGCAAATTTTGTGTAGTCTAGATTTAGCATTAATTTTTTTATCTCGTCAGCTGGGTAGCCTACCGCAACTAGTGCAGCTATAATAGATCCGGCAGAGTTTCCTGAAATATTTTTCCATTGATATCCATTATCCTCAAATGTTTTTAAGGCACCTACAAGACCGATGCCCTTAACTCCGCCACCTTCAAACACAATATCTGCAAATCTTCTATTGTTGTATATATTCATATATATCACCCCTTTATGAGTAATATATGAATAAAAATATCTTCATGTCATATATTTAAAAAATAATATTAGTTACACTTTTTTTTGTTAAAAGAATATAATATATTACAACCATTTTATAAAAGAGGCAATGTATGAAAAAGTTAGAAGAATTCACGCCTTGTCAATTAGCCACATTAGCAACAGTAATAGGGATTATAATTGCTGGAAAACTTAATGTTGATCAACAAAATGTAATAGGTAATTTTTTAACGGGTTTGGCGCAGAGTATTTTGATAATTGCAGCTCAGTCTCAAAATCTTGAATCGCAGGATGGCAATCAATCTGGAGATAATGGAAACAGTAATTCTAAGGGCGATAATAAGGATTTACAAAAACAAATAGATGAACTAAAGGAAGATATTAAAAAGTTTGAAGATAATATGGATTGTTAAGAAAAACGCACTGAATAAAAGATGCGTTTTTTATGGTTTGACATTATAAGAATTTTTAGGTAGTATATACGTGTAAAGTAATTTAATATTAAAAACTAGGGGAGTCAATATTTTTGTCTGAGAGGAAACAGTTAAGTTTCGACCCTTATAACCTGAATTGGATAATGCCAGCGGAGGGAAAACATAATTTGCATTTAGGTTAAAATAAGAATATATAAATGGTGCAAAGTTATTCGATTATAGAACCCTTCGCTTAAAAATGAGCAAAGGGTTTATTTTACTTTAACAATATTATAAGGGGGAATTGAAATGTCAGTTGTAAATGTGAGTCTTCAAGTTATACCAGTGGTTGCGGAAGAAAAAATTTACCCAGTAGTAGATAAGGTTATAGAATATATTCAATCTAGTGGAGTGAAATATGAGGTAGGACCAATGGAAACCACTATGGAAGGTGAAATGGATGAGCTTTTAGATATAGTAAAAAAGGCCCAGGAAATTTGTGTAGTTCATGGAGCAAGTAGGGTTGTTTCTATAGTGAAAATCGATTATAAAGCTGAAGGCGTGACTATGAATGAAAAAACATATAAGTATAGAAAATAAACTTATTCCTATAGTTTTTCAATTAATAATTCTTTTTATATGGCAGATAGCTGTAGATAAATGGAGGGTTCCGCAATACATATTGCCTTCGCCAAAAGATATTATTAGTACCTTGGTGAATATAGTTCCAAGCATTACTAAGCATATTTATGCGACTTTATATGAAGCCTTGATTGGATTCGCAATATCAATTTTGATTGCGTTAATTTTAGCCATCTTAATGGATAATGTGAAAATCATTAAAAAATGCATATATCCAATTTTAGTAGTATCTCAAACTGTTCCAATTATTGCTCTAGCACCACTTTTCATAATATGGTTTGGTTTTGGAATATTGCCTAAGATTATTGTAGTAGTGTTAGTGTGCTTTTTCCCTATAGTTGTTAGTTTGATTGATGGATTAGAATCAGTAGACGCGGATATGGTAAACCTTTTAAAGACTATGGGAGCTAGTAAGTTTCAAATTTTCACCATGGTGAAGCTGCCATCCTCTACTGTAAATTTTTTTTCGGGCCTTAGAATAGCAGCAACCTATAGTATTATGGGGGCAGTTATTGGAGAATGGCTTGGAGGAGATGAGGGTCTTGGGGTATATATGATTAGAGCTAAAAATTCATATGCACTTGATAAAGTTTTTGCAGTGATTATAATTATTGTAATATTAAGCATGGGACTATTTGGACTCTTGAATTTATTACAATATTTTTTTACTCCTTGGACTAGAAATAAAGCAGATAACAATGACTAAATTTAAATAGGACATATTATTTTATTTGGAGGTAAAATCATGCTAAAGAAAGTAATTTCATTATTATTAACAGTTTCAATGACTACGGTTTTATTTGTGGGTTGTGCTGCAAAAAAAGAAGATGTAAAGAAGGAAGAAACTTTAAAAAAGGTTACTGTTATTTTAGATTGGATACCAAACACTAATCATACTGGATTATATGTAGCGAAAGATAATGGATATTTTAAAGAAGAAGGACTTGACGTGGAAATTATTCAACCAGCGCAGGGAAGTACTGCAAGTTTAATTGCAGCGGGCAAAGGAGATTTTGGCGTAAGCTATCAAGAAGATGTAACTTATGCTAGAACTGCTAAAGATCCACTTCCAATAAAAGCTATAGCCACTATTATTCAGCATAATACTTCCGGGTTTGCATCGCCTAAGGAAAAAAATATTAAATCTCCTAAGGATTTTGAAGGAAAAACCTATGGCGGATGGGGGTCGCCTTCTGAAAATGCAATTTTAAAGGCGGTTATGGAAAAAGATAATGCGGATTTTTCAAAACTAAAGATGGTAGATGCAGGATCAGAGGATTTCTTTGCTGTAACTAAGAAAAATATTGATATTGAATGGGTATTTTATGGATGGACAGGAATAGAAGCGAAGCTTAAAAATATTCCTATTGACTATATTGATATTGGAAAATTAAATAAAGATTTAGATTATTATACTCCGGTAATTATAGCCAATGAGAACAAATTAAAAGCGGATCCTGAAATGGCAAAGAAATTTTTAAAAGCAGTTACAAAAGGATATGAATACAGCATGGAGAAACCTGAGGAAAGTGCTAAGGTTTTACTGAAAAATGCACCGGAGACAGATGAAGCTCTTGCCGTCGCAAGTCAAAAATATTTAAAGGATCAATATAAAGCTGAAGATGAAAAATGGGGCGTAATGAAAGAATCGGTTTGGAATAATTACACCAAATTTCTTTTAGATAAAAAGCTTATAGGAAAAGATATGAAGGCGAGTGAGGCATTTACTAATGAGTACTTACCGAACTAGTAATGAAAAATTAAGAGTAGAAAATATTAAAAAAACTTTTGGAAGTATGAATATAATAAAGGATGTTTCTTTTTATGCAAGAGAGAATGAGTTTATAAGTTTACTAGGACCAAGTGGCAGTGGTAAAAGTACAATTTTTAATATTATATCAGGCCTTTTGCGTAAAGATTCGGGTGAAATTATATTTGACGGAGAAAAATGCTGCGATACTTTTGAAAAAGTAAGTTATATGCATCAAAAGGACCTGCTACTTCCATGGAAAAACATTGTGGATAACACTACACTGTCTCTTATTATAAAAGGAAAATCTAAAAAAGAGGCAAGGGCTCAGGCGCTTAGTCATTTTAAAACATTTGGGCTTGAAGGCTTCGAATATAAATATCCTTTTCAACTTTCAGGAGGTATGAGGCAGAGAGCTGCATTGCTTAGAACATATATGTCATCATCTGATATTATGCTGTTAGATGAGCCTTTTGGTGCACTTGATGCAATTACTAGGGCAAAGATGCACTATTGGCTAATAGACGTAATTAAAGAGCTAAAAGTTACCATAATATTTATAACTCATGATATTGAAGAAGCAGTATTCTTATCTGATAGAATATATGTATTATCAGATAAACCGGCAACTATAAAAAAAGAAATAATCGTTGATTTACCTAAAAACAGAAATAAGGATATTGTTACATCAGAAAAATTCAATGAAATAAAGAAAATCATTTTACAGACATTATAAGGAAAACACCCAGCTTAAAAGCATTTAAGTTGGGTGTTTCATTTATATTGAGATTGAAAAATGTATGATAAATTTATAGTTGTGAGAAAATAGAACAATAAGCCACATGGAAATAAATAAAAAGTCAATATTGGAGGAAACAAAATGAAACAAGGAGCTATAGAAAGGAATTTTAAAAAAATAAAAAGTCAATTTGCTCAGATTGAAGAAATAGTAAAGCATACTAAGTCAAATGTACTATGGGAACATGAAGCTGCTGTAAGAAAGAAACTAAAGGAATTAAATGAGTTTAAGAAAGAAAATTTTAAAGACTATAAAAGGGTTCATGAAAATTATTCAGCATTACTTAAATATATATCAATAAGGCTTGTTGAGGACTATAACAAGAAAAATAATACAGATTTTAATTTTGAGAACATTTTAAAGGACAAGGGTGAAAGCTATTTAAAATCAGGAATTATAAGTGTGTTAATAACGGAGCATATTCCTGAGATTATATCTAGTGAGTTTGAACGCGTGTTTCCAACTAATCCTAAAAATGAATATGAGGGATCAAGAAAATTTAAAAGAAAATTTTATCTCCATTTAGGTGAAACTAATACTGGGAAAACATATAATGCAATGATGCGGCTTAAAGAGGCAACAAAAGGAATTTACCTTTCTCCCTTAAGAATATTAGCACTTGAGAATTTTGAAAGATTAAATAGAGAAGGTGTAAAATGTAATCTTGCAACTGGAGAAGAAGAAATAATCATTGAAGATGCAGCTCATGTATGTTGTACTATAGAAAAATTAAATATAAATGAGGAATATGAAGTTGGTATTATAGACGAAATTCAAATGATAGATAATGACCGGAGGGGAGCTGCCTGGACAAGAGCTGTTTTAGGATTAAAAAGTAAAGAGATACACATTTGCGGGGCTACGAATGCGAAAGAATTGCTAATAAAAATAATAGAGGATTGCTCTGAGGAGTACGAGATTATAGAGTATAAAAGGGATACCCCTCTTGTAATGGAAAATAAATCTTTTGTATATAAAAGTATTGAGGTGGGTGATGCGCTTGTTACATTTTCGAAGAAGAAAGTATTAGAACTAGCTTATCATTACTCAAACCTAGGTATAAAAGTAAGTTTAATCTATGGAGATTTACCGCCAGAAGTTAGAAAAAAACAGTACAATCAGTTTATTAACAAGGAAAGCACAATTTTAATATCTACTGATGCAATAGGTATGGGAGTTAATCTTCCTATAAAAAGAATAATATTTATGGATATTAAAAAATTTGATGGTAATGAGATAAGGTATTTAACTTCTCAAGAAGTGAAACAGATCGCGGGAAGGGCAGGTAGAAAAGGGATATATGAGGTTGGATATGTAGCATCTTATGGCGATTCTCAAGATTTTATAAGAGAAAGTTTAGATACAAGGGATGCAACTATAGAAAAAGGAGTAATAGGCCCAAGTGAAGCTATATTAAAAATCAGTTCGCTTTCTCTTAGAGAGAAATTAGCGTTATGGAGTACAAAAGAAGAAAAAACACCTTTTTATAGAAAAATGGATATAAGCGAGTATTTAGTGGTATTAGATAATTTAAGGAGTTACAAATTGGAAGAAAGAATTCAATGGAGACTACTAAAAATTCCTTTTGATGTATCTAATGATAAGATGATGAATGCGTTTTTAAAATATGTAGATGAATTGTTTATAACTAAAAGAGAGATTATCTCAAAACCACAGCGTCTATTAGAGGATCTTTATGAATTAGAGCTTTACTACCAAAAACTAAATATTTATTATTCCTTCTCAAAAGTTTTTAAATTAAATTTTGATGAACAATGGGTATATGAGAATAGAATAAAAGTCAGTGAAGATATTAATAAAATTTTGAAAAGTATATAAAACAAATGATAACATCGATGATTCTTATAGAAAATAATATTTAAAAGTATAGCTATTACTTGCTATACTTTTTTTACCTTTGTGCCCATCAAAACGCTGTTATAAAATATATTAAATATGTACATTATATTAATATAACAAAAAATCAACTTAAAGGAGGCACATAGTATGTCATACAGGAGTTTAGTACCAGAAGCAAAAGCAGGATTAAACAAATTCAAAATGGAAACAGCAAATCAATTAGGAGTAAACTTTACGGACTATAATGGAGATTTAACATCAAGACAATGTGGTTCAGTTGGTGGACAAATGGTTAAATTAATGGTAGAACAATACGAAAAAAACTTATAAGTTAAAATTAGATAGGGTGTGCAGCAAAACTGTATACCCTATCTTTTATTAAGGCATATTCACATAAATAATTAATTGGAAATTTATTTTTTATATATAGTTGACTTATACTACATAATGAAGTATACTAGATCTCGTAGTGTTAATTACTAATAAGGCTCCTTGGTCAAGCGGTTAAGACACCACCCTCTCACGGTGGGATCAGGGGTTCAATTCCCCTAGGAGTCACCATTAACACTTTTTTTTATTGGGATGTAGCCAAGCGGTAAGGCACTAGACTCTGACTCTGGCATCCGCAGGTTCAAATCCTGCCATCTCAGCCAAATATATTATCATGATGAATATAAATAATTCTAGCATAATGTTTATTTTGCTGGAGTTATTTTTTTGTATATTTTTTCCTTGAAATAATATTAATAATTATATTGTTAGATGAAGAAGTTAGGCATAATAAAAAGTATTAGTTAGACATTTATAGTTAATACTATATTTAAACTTTGAATTGTTTTGTACTTCAGAGAAGGACAAGGAGGGAAATATATGAAAACAGGTATAGTAAAGTGGTATGATGTTGAAAGAGGATATGGATTTATATCCGCTCAAGAGGGTGAAGATGTATTTGTTCATCATTTAGCAATAAAAGAACAAGGGCCAAGAAAGGATTTACATGAGGGAGAAGAAGTGCAATTTGATGTTGTAGATGCACCTAAAGGCCCTCAAGCTATTAATGTTCAAAAAATGTAAAAATATTCGTTATTATTAAACAATATAAATGGAAAAATTCCGGCACGCTCATTTAATCCTTTGAGTGTGCTTTTTTACAATGTATTTTGAATTTATTTGGTTGAAAAATATGGGCGTGCGTATAGTTTATAATGGTAACACATTCTGGAATTTATAATATATAAAAATAGAAAAAACTCGATGGGGTGAAACTTTTGATTGCTATTAATGAAGAGATTATACGAGAACACAGTGATAAAGATTCTTATAAAAGTGGAACAGAGTATTATTTAAGTAATAAGGTTAAGCATATTGATATAGAAATAAAGAAGCGGGAAGATTACAGGGAAACTAAGATAACTTCAGATGTGGAGTCAACAAATTTCACTCGGTATAAAGTAGACACAAGTTTTAATAATAGTAATTCTTTTATAAGTTATCATTGTCAATGTAATGATTGTTATAGTTATTATGGAGAGGTGAGCATGTGCAAGCATGTAGTGGCTACATTATTAAAGTATTTTTATGAGAAAGACGAAATTATTAAAGCAAAAAGAATGGCTAAAACAAATAGTTTAATTAAACAAATAACTAAAAGTATAAATGGTGATCAAAGGATAAAATCATATCTAAATGTAGATGTAAAATATGAGCATGATCCTAATAGTGATAACCGAAAATCTTTTGTGAGTCTAAAGGTTGGAGAGGATAAGCAATACGTAGTTAAAAACATAAAAGAATTTTTTATTTGCTATAATAAAAGTTTTGAGTCTATGGAGTTTGGGAAAAAATTTACATACAATCCCTATTTGCACTCATTTAAAGAAGGTGATTTAAATATCATAGAACTTTTTAAAGAAGCGAGTGAACTTGAAGCGGTGGCTGGGGCTGCAAATACATATAAGGGAAATACAGTGAAATTTCTGTCTGGTAAAAAAGCTTATTTTACAGATAGCATGGTTAAAAGGTTATTTAAATGCTTATACAATAGGGATCTAACTGTGGTAATAAAAGGCGAAACGTTTACTAATGTACACATAAGGCAGAAAGCCATGCCCTTAGAATTCGAAATCAATAGAGAAGATAGTAAATTTATACTTCAGCAAAAAGAAGATATGCCTATTGCAATAAGCAATGATGGGGAATTCTTTTTCTATAAAGGTGAAATATATCAGCCACCTATTGCTCAAAGGGACGCATATTTACCTTTTTATAATAGATTTAAAGAGGAAAATAATAATTGCATAGAATTTTATGAACAAGAGAAAGATGATGTAGCATCATTTGTACTTCCAACTTTAAACAAGATAAGTGATAGAGTTGCCATAGACACATCATTAGAAAAAGAATTTTATATAGAAGAGCTTAAGGCGGTTGTTCATTTTGAAAAAAAGTCTAAAAATGTAGAGGTGTTCATAACTTTCAAGTATGGAGAGGTTGAGATAAATCCTTTTAATAGTAAAGAAAACAAAGCACAAGAGGGAAGAGTACTTATAAGAGACATAGAGAAGGAAATGGGTATCATAAATCAATTTCTTGAATTTGGTTTTGTTAGTACAAATAAGGGGTTTGATATTCGAGATGAAGCAAAGCTTCTAGAGTTTTTAGTTTCAGGACTGGAAAAGCTTCAGCAAGTGGCGGAGGTATATTATTCTGAAGAATTCAAGAAGATTAAGGTGCACGGAAATGCTGGATATAAGTCGAATATAAAGCTTAATAAGGATAATCTTTTAGAATTCAGCTTTAGCATTGAGGGGGTAGATAATACTGAACTCAGTAATGTTTTCTCAGCTTTAAGAGAAAAAAGAAAGTATCATAGGCTTAAAAACGGCAGTTTTGTTTTATTAGATTCAAATAATTTATTAAAAGTTGCTCAAATGATAGAGTATCTAAATATAAAGGATAGCGATATTGCGAAGAATAAAATTCTACTTTCAAAATATAATGCCATATATATAGAAGAAAAATTAAAACGAGAACAAATGGATTTTGTGAATACAAATAAAAAATTTAGAGACCTAGTTAATACTGTTAAGGATATTAGAGAATTGAAAGTAATAGTTCCTAAAACCTTAGATAGTATAATGAGAGATTATCAAAAGGTGGGGTTTAAGTGGTTAAAAACGCTTGCAAGTTGTGGATTTGGAGGGATACTAGCGGATGAAATGGGGCTGGGTAAAACACTTGAGGCTATAGCATTTATTCAATCAGAAGTGCAGGAAAATGAAAATAAGCAACCATCCCTGGTAGTATGCCCTACGTCGGTTGTATACAATTGGAAGGATGAAATAGAAAAATTTGCACCATCACTAAATTGTATAGTAATATCCGGAAATAAAAGTCAAAGAGTGCAACAAAAACAAAGCATTGATGAGACTGATGTGATTATTACATCATATGCACTTATACGGCGAGACCTTGAGGACTATCAAAAGATAAAATTTAGATATTGTTTCTTAGATGAGGCACAGTATATTAAGAATTTTAATTCGCAAAATGCACATTCTGTGAAAAGTATAAATGCTATAAGTAAATTCGCACTTACAGGAACGCCTATTGAGAATTCTCTTACGGAGCTTTGGTCAATTTTTGACTTTATAATGCCAGGTTATCTTTTAAATCATAGTGCTTTTTCAAAAAAATACGAAGCGCCAATTGTGAAGGATGGAAGTCATGAAGCGCTACAAGAACTAAATAATCATGTAAAACCATTTATACTTAGAAGGACTAAATTAGAGGTTGCAAAAGATTTGCCTTCTAAAATAGAACATAGAATTTCAGTAGAAATGACGGAGCAGCAGAAAAAGGTGTATTTAGCCTATTTAAAGGATGCAAAGGGAGAACTAGAAGAAGATATTAAGGCGAAAGGGTTTAATAAAAGCAAGTTTAAAGTACTGTCAATTTTAACAAGGCTAAGACAGATATGTTGCGACCCTTCTACTTTTATAGAGGACTATGTTGGGGGTAGCGGTAAAATGGAAGCTCTAGATGAAATTTTAAGAAATAGCTTAGAAGAAGGTCATAGAATATTAATATTTTCTCAATTTACTAGGGTGCTTAAAAACATTTCTAAGAGGTTAGATCCTAAAGAGATAAAGTACATGTATTTAGATGGCTCTACTAAGGCAGAAAAAAGAGTAGAAATGGTAAAAACCTTCAATGAAGGAGACACACAGGTATTTTTAATTTCTCTTAAAGCTGGGGGTACGGGTATAAACCTTACAGGTGCAGATATGGTAATACACTTTGACCCTTGGTGGAACCCGGCTGTGGAGTCTCAAGCTACAGATAGGGCTCATAGAATTGGGCAAAAGAAGACAGTAGAGGTGATAAAATTAATAGCAAGAGGGACTATAGAAGAAAAAATATTTAAGTTGCAACAAAAGAAAAAAGAAATTGTTGAAAGCGTTATTAATGATGAAACAGGAGCAGAATTATTTCTTTCTCAGATGAGCCAAAATGAAATTGAAGATCTATTTGTTTAATAATGCAGCTCCGCAGGAGATGATTTAACTGAATAAATTTATTAAGTAGTATCTTGCTATGGGGAAATAATATTGGGATTTTTAGTGAAAAAACGAAAAAAATGTTGACTTATGTAGAAATGAATGTTATTATTTTGAAAAATGAATAATAATAATCCGTATAATCTTGATAATAAGGTTCAAGAGTTTCTACTAGAAGGCCATTAACCTTCTAACTATGGATTAATCCTATAAGTAAAGATTTTTACTGAAATTATGCCCGTGGATTAATCCTTTCCATGGGCATTTTTTTTTTGCTTAATAAGGATTTATAAATTCAACATTATATTTTACCTAGGAGGAAATGGCATGAAATCATTTTTGCAATCATTTTTTAAACTCAAAGAAAATAATTCAAACGTTAGGACCGAAATATTAGCGGGTGTTACTACCTTTATTACTATGGCATATACTATATTAGTAATTCCTAATATTTTAAAGTTTAGTGGTATGAATCTTCCTGGAATAAAGGGCGATGGTGCTGCAGTTTTTACAGCAACAAATGACCCTGTGGTAGGAGCAATTTTTACAGCAGTATGTGTAGGCTCTGGAATTGGTACTATTTTAATAGGTACCTATGCAAATTTACCTTTTGCAATTGCACCAGGTATGGGATTATGTGCTTTCTTTACATATAGTGTATGCTTAACACTCGGCTATACTTGGAATCAGGCTTTAGCAGCTGTATTTATTTCTGGAATTTTATTTATAATAATTACGGTTACTTCAATACGCGAAAAAATAGTAGATGCGCTACCAGCAAATCTCAAGATAGCTATTTGCGGTGGTATAGGATTATTTATTGCGTTAATAGGTTTTAAAACTGGAAGCATAGTAGTTCCGAATCCAGGAACTCTTATAAGTTTTGGTGAATTCACAAATCCACACGCTGCTCTTACAATTATCGGTATAATTATAACAGCAATTTTAATGGCTAGAAATGTAAGAGGAGCTATGCTTATTGGAATAATCGCAACGACAATAATTGGAATACCTATGGGTATAACAAATTTAGCTGGAATAAAGCTCTTAAGTACACCACCATCCATTGCTCCAACTTTTATGGCTTTTGACTTTAAGGGTCTTTTAGGAGCTGGAGGAACAGGTGTTATAGGAGCGATAACTAGCATAATTATGGTGGTTTTAACTTTTAGTTTAGTAGACTTATTTGATACAATTGGTACTTTGGTTGGAACAGCAGAAAAAGCCCAGATGTTAGATGAAAATGGAAAAGTTCGAAATATGAGAAAAGCGCTCTTATCAGATGCTATCGCAACAACTATAAGTGCCTGTATTGGTACACCCACTATGGCAACTTATGTTGAATCTACTGCGGGCATAGCTGAAGGAGGAAGAACTGGGTTAACATCTTGCGTGGTAGGCGTTTTATTTCTATTCTCTTTATTCTTTGCAGGTATAGTTGGGATAGTGCCACCAGAAGCAACAGCACCTGCGCTTATAATGGTTGGAGTCCTTATGATGGGTGCAGTTACTAAATTAGATTTTGATGATTTTACAGAAGCACTTCCAGCTTTTTTTACTATGGCTATAATGCCTTTTAGCTATAGCATAGCTAATGGTATAGCGGCGGGAATAATATTTTACCCTATACTTAAGGTTAGCACAGGAAGAAGGAAAGAAGTTCATCCAATAGTTTATGTGCTTGCAGCGTTATTTATTTTAAGATTTATCTATCTACCGGATTAAGAAGTTATAGTTAATTAATTAAAGATATCATAAATATAACTTCTTGTTTATAAAAAAACAGGCCTAGACTTATTTGAAAGTTCTAGTGCCTGTTTTTTATTTTGTTTAAATCATTATAATTTTACAGTTTGACCGATATCAATAATTTTTATGCTTCCATCATTTATTCTTTTTAAAGTATCACAGGTAACCTCATCTTCATCCTGAGCTAAAATATAGGTTTTATAATGAACTGGGATCATGATTTTAGCTTCTGTCATTTTAAACATTTTAAAGCTCTGCTCAGGAGTACAATGCATTTCTTGAAACTCATCAGGTTTATAGCAGCCTACAGGCATGATAGCAACATCTGCTATTAAATTTTTATATGTATCAGTATATGCAGTATCACCAGCAAAAAAAATCTTTTTTGAACTACTTTCAATTATATAGGAATTGCTCTCAGCTTCAGCTCCCCAAGGATAACGTCTACCATCATGATTTGCTTTTAAAGCCTTTATTTTTATGTGATTATCATTATACGTTTCATCATTGTTTAGAAGAATTATACTTTTAAAACCTAAAAGTTTTAAAGGAACCTTTAGGTTTTTAGGAGCAATAATTATAGCACTTTTATTTAGTTTCATTAGAGTGGAGTAATTCATATGATCCATATGACCATGAGACAGCAATATATAATCAATATTAATGGAGGCTAAGTTTAAAGATGGTTTAACTAATCTTTTTAATTGACCAAGATATATACTAGTTACAGGGTCAGTTACTATAACCTTACCACTTAAATTAATAACTACAGTAGCATGGCCTACCCAATGAATAGAATTTGTTACTACGGGCTCATACGATGGCACACTAATGGGATTGAAGTACAATTTAAAGTTTCTACGATGTAATTCATACATATATTTAAAGATTTTCGGGAATTTATTAAAGCTCATTTTATACCTCTTAATTTTAATATATTCGTTTTATAATAAGATTAAAAAATCTAATTTAATTATAACATAACCTGCTATATTATATATATATATATGTATTAAATTACTAAATAAAAAACAATTGAACTAATATAATATATAATATATAATGTACACAAGAAAGTGTGTACATTATATATTATATACATATTCTATTATTTATGTAAACGGAATCAAAAAAGGGGGACTTATACATGATTGGCTTCTTAAACGCTTTACTAAAAATATCACCAGTATTTTTAATGGCAGGATTAATGATGTCTAAAATGGATGCATTACTAGCGGCACCAATAGCAACTATTTACGCAGCTATAATAGCATCATTAGTATGTAAATTTAAATTTAATGACATTGTTGATGGTGCGGTGGATAACGTAAAAGAAATGCAATTAGTTTTCTTTATACTGATGGCAGCTTATGCAATGGCAGAGGCTTTTATGTCAACAGGAGTGGGTGCATCAATAATTAATTTCTCATTAACACTTGGATTAACAGCTAGAACTGTAGCTGTAACAGGATTTATGGTAACGGCAGTGCTTTCAGTTGCAACTGGTAGTTCATGGGGAACCTTTGCAGCTTGTGCTCCGATTTTTCTATGGCTAAACCATATAGTAGGAGGAAATTTATTACTTACTACAGCAGCAATTGCTGGTGGAGCTTGTTTTGGAGACAATATAGGGCTTATTTCTGACACAACGGTCGTAAGTTCAGGTATTCAAAAAGTGGAAGTTATTGATAGAATAAGGCATCAAGGTGTTTGGTCACTAATATGTTTAACAATAACTGCAATTATGTTCTATGCTGTAAGCGTTGGAATGGGACTTCCAACAGTAATTGGTAATGCAGCGGATGCAATAGATAAAATTCCAAAAGATGTATGGGTATCACTTGAAAAAGCTAGACCTTCAGCAGTTGAACTTTTAAATCAAGTTAAAACCGGGGTTCCATATTATATGGTAATTCCATTATTGGTTGTACTTGTAGTAGCAATTAAAGGACTTCCAACACTTGCATGTTTAGGGCTTGGAATAATAACATCTTTAATCCTTGGATTGACAGCGGGAACAGTAGAATCTGTACCTCAATTTTTAGGATTAATGAAAATAGGTTTCGCAGATGCAGGTTCATGGGTTATTGTCATGATGATGTGGGTTGGTGCCTTTGGAGGCATCATGGGTAAAATGGATGCATTTGCTCCGTTATCAAGATTAGTTTCTAAAATTTCAAAAAATGTACGCCAACTTATGTTTTGGAATGGAATGTTGTCAATTTTAGGTAATGCTGCATTAGCAGATGAAATGGCACAAATAGTAACAGTTGGACCAATAATCAAAAATTTACTTGAAGATAACGTAGAGGGTAGCGAAGAAGATATGTATACATTACGTTTAAGAAATGCTACTTTCGGTGATGCGCTTGGTGTATTTGGGTCACAGCTTATTCCATGGCATGTATATATAGCTTTTTATATGGGGATAGCTTCATCAGTTTATCCACTTCACAAGTTTGTACCTCTTGATATAATAAGATATAACTTTATGGCTATGGTGGCAGTAGGTTCATTATTACTACTTACTATAACAGGACTAGATAGATTTATACCATTATTTAAATTGCCGACTGAACCCAATGTTAGATTAAAGAAAAATATTAAGACGGATAGTAAAGATGAATTATCTGCTTAAATGTAAAGTTTTAATAATATGTAATAAAGCACTATATTGTAAATATACAATATAGTGTTTTTATTAAATATCAAAAAAATAATGAATTTGCTTAAATTAGCTCCTGCGGAGCTGAAGTCGTTAAATTGAGGAAAAGAAAAATTTTATATAAACATACTAGTTGATAAATAATTTAATAGTTATTCATGGTAAAATGTTTATCTATAATCATTTTTGAATCTTCTTCGGAGTCTTCTTGAAAATTTTCTTGGAAATTTTCTTCGAAATCTTCGTTTTTTTCTGGTTTTTGTCCCCATTTAACTTTAATTGAGAAATCACCATAATTTTCGTCCCTAACAAATTTAAATTCATAACCTAATTCTTCATTGTCAGGTATTAAAACACGGGTTCCGTCTATTTTGAGTTTGTCTTTGAATAATCTTATAACTTCATCTTTTAGGAAAAAGTAAAACTCTTCTTTGCTTCCAACATATCTTTCTATAGAATTCATGTATAAACCCCCTTTCATTATAATAATATTCAGATTTAATCATAAAGGTGATAGTAATTGTGTGTATTTTTACTAAAAAGCAATTTTTAACGACATTTTAGAAGGAAAGTCTCCCACTTCTATAAGCGGGAGTTACATAACCTAACAAATAGAAAACTTTAGTGGGAGTATAAATCTCCTTCTGAAGTCGTCAATGCAGCTTCTGTGAAGCTGTTGCAGCTCCGCAGGAGATGATTTAATTATAGCGAAATTAGGATATAATACTTGTTGATAGGCATAGCTAAATAAATAATTCAATAATATTCAATAATATGATATATTAAATAAAGAATATATGAAAATTATATAGGTAATGCACTTGTATGAAATAACTGTAGAAGGAAGGTTTTTTTATGAAAATTTATTCATGGAATGTAAATGGCATAAGAGCTATAAAAAATAAAGGATTTATTGAATGGATTAAAGAAGAACAGCCAGATATTTTATGTGTTCAAGAAACTAAAATCCAAGAAAACCAAATAGTTGAGGAGCTTAAAAATATAAAAGGTTATTACTCATATTTTTCGTGTGCGGAGAAAAAGGGGTATAGTGGTGTAGCTACTTACACTAAGGAAAAACCAATATCTGTTACGTACGGTATTGGAATAGAAAGATTTGATAGTGAAGGCAGAATATTAATAACTGAGTTTGAAAAGTTTACTCTATTTAACATATATTTTCCTAATGGGCAGAGAGACGAAGAAAGGTTAAATTATAAAATGGACTTTTATGATGCACTGCTCTCCTACTGTGAGACGCTTAAACTAAAAGGGAAAAAATTAATTATTTGTGGGGATTACAATACTGCACACAAAGAAGTAGATCTTAAAAATCCAAAAGCAAACGAAAAATATTCAGGGTTCTTACCGGTAGAGAGAGCTTGGATGGATAAATTTATATCATATGGTTATGTTGATACTTTTAGATATCTCCACGGGGCAGAAACCAAATATTCTTGGTGGAGTTATAGATTTAAGGCTAGAGAAAAAAATGTAGGATGGAGAATTGACTATTTTTTTGTAACTGAGGAGTTAGTAAGTGAATTAAAAGAAGCTAATATTTTAAATGATGTTTTAGGATCGGATCATTGTCCTGTGAGCATTATTTTATAGATATATATAAGAAAGGAAGTTATAGTATGAAGAATGAGAAAACATTATATCCTGTGAAATCAAAAAAAAGGTATGGGTATATAGATAAGGAAGGCAATGTAGTTATAGAATGTAAATATAATTATGCTGAGGAGTTTGAAGGCGAACTAGCCATAATTGGAATAGAGGAAAAGTATGGATTTATTAATAAAGCTGGAGAGGTTGTAATAGAACCTAAATATGATGAAGTTCAACAGTTTAGCGAAGGATCTGCAGTAATAAAGTTGGAAGGAAAGAAAGGCTATATTAATTTAAACGGTGAAATTATCGTTGAGCCTAAATATGATGAAGCTAACTACTTTATGGAGGGAAGAGCAGCAGTAAAGAATGGATATATGTGGGGATATATAGATGCTGAAGGTACGGAAATAGTGCCGGTAAACTTTTTAGATGCAAGCGACTTTAGTGAAGGGTTAGCAGCAGTGCAAATAGGTGGTAGAATAGCCTATATTGATAAATATGGAAAAGTTATAATAGATGCGATCTATGAGTATGCCCATGCATTTAACGATGGGATGGCATCTGTTTGCGCTAATGGAAAGTATGGCTATATAAACAATAAGGGAGAAATAATTATACCCCTTCGATATAATGTTTGTGGGGAGTTCAATGATGGACTCGCACCAGTTGAAATGAGGGAAAAATACGGCTATATAGATTGCAGCGGCGAGCTTATTATAAAACCTAAGTTTCAATGGGCAGATAGTTTCTATGAAGGCATAGCTGTAATTTGTGAGAATGAAAAATATGGTTGCATTGATAAAAATGGAAGCATTATAATACCCACTAAGTTTGAAGATGTAGATATTATGAGTGAAGGTTTAATAGCAGCTCAAATAGGAGAAAAGTGGGGTTACATAGATTGCGTTGGGGAAATAGTTATAGAGCCAAGTTTTGAAGAAGCATATGAATTTATTGGTGGAATTGCAAGGGTTGAATTAGGTAAAAGAATTGGATATGTTAATAAATTAGGGGAATATGTTTGGAAATTACAATCATAAAATTTTAATGAATGGAAGTTTCTTAAGTCTATTATAATTAAATAAGTATTGAAACCTCTACTGGAAATCCAGTGGAGGTTTTGTTGTATTGATGACAACATTTACTGTATAATAAGACTTACAACACTAATTAGGAGAGATGTAAATGGAAAAGATTGAATTACTAGCCCCTGCTGGAAGTATGGAAAGCGTATATGCAGCAGTGCAAATGAGGGCAGATGCAGTTTATATAGGAGGAAGTAAATTCTCAGCAAGAGCTTATGCTTTTAATTTTGATAATGAGAACCTCGCTCGGGCAGTAGATTACTGTCATATTTATGGAGTTAAAGTATATGTTACTTTAAACACATTACTAAAGGATAACGAATTAAAAGAAATTATGGAGTATGTAGGCTTTTTATATAGTGTAGGAGTAGATGCACTGATTGTTCAAGATACAGGATTAATATACTTAATAAGAAATAATTTTCCTGATTTTGAGCTTCATGCGTCCACACAGATGACGATTCATAATGGCGAAGCTGCCTTGTTTTTAAAAGAGATGGGATTTACTAGGATAGTTCTCTCAAGAGAGCTTAGTTTAAAAGAAATTGATTACATATCTAACACTTTAAAAGTGGAAACAGAAGTTTTTGTTCATGGAGCTTTATGCATATGTTATTCGGGACAGTGTCTTATGAGTAGTATTATTGGAGGGCGGAGTGGAAACAGGGGCAGATGTGCTCAACCCTGCAGATTACCTTATACACTAACAGATAAAAACACTGACAAAATGTATAAGGCATACCTTTTAAGCCCTAAAGATACTTGTACAATAGAAAACTTAAAAGATATAGCTAAAAGTGGCACGTCTTCACTAAAAATTGAAGGAAGAATGAAAAAACCGGAATATGTTGCAGGTGTTGTGGAAATATATAGACGAGCGCTGGACAATATTTGTAATAATAAAATACAAAAATTAGATAAGGATACTAAAGTTTTAACACAATTATTTAATAGAGAAGGGTTTTCAAAAGCTTACCTATATGGTAATAAAGGAAAAGATATGATGGCATATAAAGTGCCTAAAAATTCTGGGCTACCAATAGGCATCGCAAATGATGATTTGTCAGTAACACTTTTAGAGAATGTAGCATTAAAAGATGGTGTAATGTTTTTAGAGGATGGGTTTGCTATTTCAAAAATAATAAAGAATGGAATAGAGGTCGAAAATGCAGTGACCTCCGATAGAGTTTTATTAAAACCAGCTAAATTTAAAGCTGGAGACTTTTTATACAAAATTTCTGATGTTAAGTTAATGGATGATCTTTCAAATAGGTATAAGGATAAATTTAAGAGGAAAATAGAAATAAATCTTTCGATTGAGTTCGCCACAAATAAGCCTTTAAGTATAAGTACAAGTTATATGGGAAAAGGCTTTAATGTTAAGGGAGATATTGTTCAAGAAGCTTTAAATAAACCACTTGAAAGAGAACGTATAACCAAAAATCTATCTAAAACAGGAGATACTCCTTTCAAAATAAATGAAGTGAATTTTGAAAGCTTTGAAGAAGGTTTTGTGCCAATGGCAACATTGAATTTAGTTAGGCGAGAATTAATAGATGACGTTCAAAATTATATAATAGCAAAATATAAAAGAGAAAAAAATAATGTGCAGATTAATTACAATAAAGGACTTAGCCTACAGGGAGAAAAGAATTATTTAGAATTTAATGAGAATAAAAATAACATTATACCTGAGACACTTATATATGTAACAAATGAAGAGCAATTAAAAGCGGTACTTGAAATGGGTTTTGATAATATTGCTATAAATCCTTTTATGAGAAGATGTAACATCAACTTTAATGAGTATGATGTAAATATTTATTTTAAGGCTCCCAATATTATCAAAGAAGAATTTGAAAGTATTTGTGAATTTATTGAGAATAACTTAGGTAAATTAAAAGGTATTATTACTGCTAATCTAGGAATAATTAGTAGATTTTATAAAAAAATCACTGTAATTGGGGATTATAAATTGAATATTTTTAATAGCTATGCAGGAGATTTTTACAAGGATTTTCTAACGGGAACTTGTATTAGTGCTGAGTTAAACCAAATGGAAATCAAGAAAATTGCAACTAAAAGTTCTTTGCCACTGCAAATTATGATTTACGGAAAATATGAGCTTATGGTTAGTGAATATTGTGCTATAGGAAGCGTTTTTGGAAACAAGAGTGATAATAATACCTGCAAAGAGAAATGCATCAAAGGATTGTATACACTTAAAGATAGAATGGGCGCAGAATTTAGTATTGATACTGACAAATATTGTAGAAGCTATATTTATAACAATGTGCCTGTGAATTTGATCTCAAATATGGATGAAATAAAGAAAAATAATATTTCCTCTTTTAGATTAGATTTTATCCATGAAAATTATGAGGAAACTATAGAGGTTCTTAGAAATTATATCAATAAAGAATGGCAAGGAGAATTTAAAAATTATACTAGAGGGCACTATAAAAGAGGAGTCGAATAAATAATAGTAGGCTTTTAAATTTTTTAACAAAGGAAAGATGGTGAATTATTATGAATACAAAATCATTAAAGGTTTTAGAATACTATAAAATTAAAGAAAAAATCAAAGCATACACGCACACTACGGCAGGTAAAGACCTTATAGAGGGTTTGGAGCCTTACACTAATATTTATGAAGTAAAAGAACACTTACAGGAAACTAATGAGGCATTACTGCTTTTATCAAAAAAAGGAAGTGCACCATTTGAAGGTATATATGATGTTCGATCTGCAATAATAAGGGCATCAAAAGCAGCATCACTTATGCCAACGCAGCTTTTGAGGATAGCGCAAATGCTTAGGTGTGCTAGATTATTTCAAAATTATGTTGGTAACAAGTCAGATGAGCAGTCCTCTAGAGTTTTAGAAGATATATGTATAGGGATTGTCCCAATAAAAAAATTAGAAGATGAAATTTTTATAGCAATAATTAGTGATGAAGAAATTTCTGATAGGGCTAGTAGTTTGCTTTTTAGCTTAAGGAAATCTTTAAAAGAGAAAAATGCTTCAGTAAAAGATAAGGTAACTTCACTAGTTAGATCAAATGCAAAATATCTTCAAGAAAGCCTTTATACTATAAGAGGGGATAGATACGTAATTCCTGTTAAAATAGAACATAAGGGTAGTGTGCCAGGAATTGTGCATGATCAGAGTTCTTCAGGGGCTACACTATTCATTGAGCCAATGAGTTTAGTGAACCTAAATAATGAAATTAAGGAAATTATGCTAAAGGAAAAGGCTGAGGTTGAAAGAATTTTGGCTGAATTATCCTATAAGATATATGAAAATATAAATATTGTTGGTAACAATGCAAATATAGTATGGGAATTAGATTTTATTTTTGCAAAGGCAGGGTATGCAATAGAAATTAATGCTATTATTCCAGGGGTTAATGAAGAGGGAGTAATAGATATAATTGAAGCAAGGCACCCTTTGATAGATCCGTTGGTTGTAGTACCTAGTAATATTTATTTAGGAGGAGAATTTACTTCACTAGTAATAACAGGACCCAATACCGGGGGTAAAACAGTAACTTTAAAAACTGTAGGCTTAATTCAGTTAATGGCTATGAGTGGGATTTTAATTCCAGCTAGAGAAGGGTCCATGGTAAGCTTTTTTCATGAGATTTTCGCAGATATAGGTGACGAGCAAAGCATAGAGCAAAGCTTATCTACCTTTTCTTCCCATATGGCAAATATAGTAAATATAATTGAAAAAGCAGATATAAAATCTCTAGCTCTATTTGATGAATTAGGAGCTGGAACAGATCCTACAGAGGGAGCAGCACTTGCTGTTTCGATTCTCGAAAATTTAAGGGCAAGAGGTACAAAAGTAGTTGCGACTACCCATTATAGTGAATTAAAAGGATATGCTTTAAAAACTACAGGGGTTGAAAATGCTTCTGTAGAATTTAATGTAGACACGTTAAGCCCAACATATAGACTGATAATTGGAGTACCAGGTAAATCAAATGCTTTTGAAATATCTAAGAGACTAGGTCTCCCAGATTACATTATTAAAAATGCAAAAGAGAATATTTCTAAAGATACATTAGAGTTTGAAGAATTAGTTCAAAGTTTGCAAGAAAAGAGCATAAAGGCAGAGCGTGATGCTAGGGAAGCTGAAGCTTTGAAGCTAGAAGCTAGTAAGTTAAAAGACAAATACCAGGAAAAATTATATAAACTTGAAAACATTAGAGAAAATGCAATGTATGAAGCTCAAAGGGAAGCAAAGAGACTTATAAAAGATGCCAAGGAAGAATCAGATGTCATTCTTAAAAACATGAGACAACTTGAAAAGCTTGGATATTCCTCTGAAGCAAGGCAAAAGCTTGAAGAGGAAAGAATGAAAATTAAAAATAAGCTTGAAACATTAGATAGACATGTAGAAAAAAGCAATGACGAACTAGGAGAAAAATTAAAAAATGTAAAACAAGGTCAGGAAGTATATTTACCATCTCTTAACCAAAAGGTTATTGTAATCTCAAAACCTGATAAAAAGGGTGAGGTGCAGGTTCAAGCTGGCATTATGAAGATAAATGTCAAAGTGGGTGATCTGAGAGAATCAAAGCTTACGCAGGAAGATAAGAAAAAGGCAAAGATAATTAAGAGAGAAATGAAGCTAAATATAAGAAGTGTGTCAACTTCTGTAGATTTAAGAGGTATGGATTCGGAGGAAGCTCTTTATACTGTTGATAAATATTTAGATGAAGCTTGTTTAGGAGGACTTAAAGAAGCTACCATTATTCATGGCAAGGGGACAGGAGTTTTAAGAAAAGCTATTACAGATATGTTAAAGAGGCATGGCCATGTTAAAACATATAGATTGGGAAATTACGGTGAAGGCGGTAGTGGAGTTACTGTAGTAGAACTAAAATAAAGGATGGTTATGATATGATTATTGCAAGTGCTTGTTTATGTGGAGTTAATTGTAAATATAATGGTGGCAATAATTTAGATTTAAGGGTGCTTAAACTATTGAAAGAAGGAAAAGTTATGCCTGTTTGCCCAGAACAGTTAGGGGGACAAGAAACCCCTAGGGCTCCTCATGAAATTGTAAACGGGAATGGTAGAGATGTGCTAGAAGGTAAAGCTAGAATTCTTGGGCCAGAGGATGATGATGTAACTGCAAAGTTTATAAAAGGGGCTTATGAAACTCTTGAAATTGCACAAAACGTTGGAGCTAGTATTGCTATTTTAAAAGCACGAAGTCCTTCTTGTGGAACTCCCCAAATATACGATGGAACTTTTAGTGGAACCAAAAAAAAAGGTAATGGAGTTACTGCGGAGTTATTATTATCCAGGGGTATAAAAGTTTTTACAGAAGAAAATCTAGATGATTTAGATTATAACTAAGGGGGAAATAAAATGAATTATAAAGATGTTTTAAAAGATGCTAGAGGGAATTTAAACAAAAGCTGTAGAGTTTGTCCTATATGTAATGGAGTAGCTTGTGCTGGAGAGGTACCTGGAATGGGCGGAAAAGGAACAGGGGATGCTTTTAAAATTAATATAGAGTCACTGGCAGCTTATAAACTTAATATGAGAACTATACATGATGCAAAAAATCCAGATACTTCTATAGAATTATTTGGAAGAAAAATGGATATACCTGTATTTGCAGCTCCCGTATCTGGAACTACTTTAAACATGGGTGGTAAATTTAGTGAAGAAGAATATATATCTTGGGTTATTAGTGGATGCCTTAAGGGTGGTATAATCCCAATGGTGGGAGATACTGCTGTAGATTCTTTTTTTACAACTAATCTTTGTGAATTAGAAAAACAGGGTGGAAACGGCATTGCAATAATAAAACCTTGGGAAAATGCAAACGTTATAGAAAAAATTAAATTAGCAGAAAAAGCAGGCGCATTTGCTATAGGTATGGATATAGATGCTTGCGGTCTTATTACGTTAGCACTTCATGGCAAACCAGTTATGCCTAAAACCGTAGAAGAGATTAAAGAAATTGTTGAATCAACGAAGCTTCCATTTATTTTAAAAGGAATAATGACAGCAGACGAAGCAAAACTTGCGGTGGATGCAGGGGTATCCGCAATTGTAGTGTCAAATCATGGTGGGAGAGTATTAGACCAAACCCCGGGTGTAGCAGATGTTCTTACGGAAATTGCGAAGGAAGTTAAGGGTAAAGTAATTATTTTAGCTGATGGTGGAGTTCGAAGTGGAGCAGATATACTTAAAATGCTAGCACTAGGTGCAGACGCGGTACTTATTGGGAGGCCATTTGTAACCGCATCATTTGGAGGCAAGGCTGAAGGCGTAAAATCTTATATTGATTACCTTAGAGGTGAATTAAAATCAGCTATGGTGCTTACAGGGTGTAAATCTATACAAAATGTTAATAATAGAATTTTATATTAAATTTATTAAAAGGTCACTGAAATATTGTGATCTTTTTAATTCTCTACTCCTTTTAGTAGATTAAATCATCTCCTGCAGAGCTTCACAGCTTCGAGGAAGATGCATCGACAACTTCAGAAGGAGATTTATACTCCCACTTATAGAAGTAGGAGACTTTCCTTCTGAAATGTCGTTAAATTGGCAAAAACATTTGTAAAAACCTTAGAATCGTAAATGAGAAAACAAAGGAGGAATAAAAATGCCAATATACATACTAGCATCTAAAGAAATATTAGAGCATATAAAGCAATATACAAAGAAAGGTGAAGTAGTTAGGATCTCTACCCCTTTAGAATATAATAATATATTATATAGAGAGATTGTATTTTCTAAGAAATTGTTCGGAAATTTTCGTAAAGAAAATTTGGGATATCTTTATATTAATGAAAAAAATGAAACTGCTACTGAAAAATTTTTACAAGAAAGACTAGCGAAATTAGCTTATTTTTCAGAAATATTTTATAATACAGAAAACAGAGCATGCATAGTAAATTCATTTCAAGATGAATCTACAGTTGAAAAGGATAAGAAAGAGTATAAATTAGTGGCTAAGGGTTTAGAGTTATTAACTAAAGAAGGAGTTGTGGACTCAGAGCAGGTAAAACAAATTGTTACTCAATTGCCTGATATTAGAAAAAAGAATAATGAAACTTTAAAACAACTTATAGATAAATCTCAGGAATTTAAAGAGGAGAAAAAATATTTTAATGAACATATGTTGCAAGAATTATTGCCAACATACAGAGATGCCTTAAGCATAAATTTACAAAAGATAAGATTGGTATATTCTGCAAGCGAATGCTATGAAAATATTAAAAGAATTTCCGAAAATAAGAGAAAACAAATGTCCATTAGGCTTAATCAAAAATTAGCTGAACCCTTAAAAAAGATAATTCATGTTATGGAGTATTTTATTAAAACAGTTAATACCTGTGAAAAAATAAGTGAAATGCAAGACACTGAATATTTCAAGTATTTAGGAACTATTGAAAAAGCAAATGTTGATTATAGAGTAAAATTGAATAGAAGAAAAAAGAACTCCTAATTTAGGAGTTCTTTTTCTTCTATTCAACAGTTATATAAACAGCATCTTCTTCTCTAACAACTTTTATATATTCAACTTCAGGGTCTTCAGTTCCTTGAACATATAATCCAGTGTTTTTTAATTTTTCAACATAATCTACGATTTCTTGAGTTATTCTCTCACCGGGGCAAAGTACTGGAATGCCAGGTGGATAAGCCATCAAGAATTCTCCGCTTATCATACCAACACTATTTTTGATTTCAACAGCAGTGTTTACGCTGTTGAAAGCCTCGCGTGGAATTTGAACTTGCTCTGGAATACTAGGAATATCAATAAAATCAGATTTTATTGTGCCTTTGCCATAGTACTCATTGCTTATTTCTACTAAAGCTTGAAGTAATTGCTCCATTCCATCTTTTGTATCTCCATACGAACCAACGGCTAATATGTTATAAAGATCAGATAATTCCATTTGGATATGATATTTGTTAGATAAAATCATATCCAAGTCATAACCAGTTATTCCTAAATCTCTACAAGTTATTGTTATTTTAGTTGGATCAAAAGCGTAAGCACCAAAACCATCTAAAACCTCTTCGCCAAAACAATAAAATCCTGGGATTTTATTTACTTCATTTCTTACATAATTACATAAATCAATAGTTTTTTCTAAAAGCTGAGTGCCCTCTAATGCAATTTGTCTCCTAGCACAATCCAGTGATGCCATTAGAATGTAGGAAGGTGACGTTGTGTGCATTAGGTTTATTAGTTGTTTAACTCTAGCGGGGTTAACACGCTTTGAATTAACATGTAGCATTGAACTTTGAGTTAATGAACCTATAATTTTATGAGTGCTTTGAGCACAGATGTCTGCACCAGCTTCCATTGCTGACATTGGTAATTTGCTATTAAAATTAAGATGAGGGCCATGAGCTTCATCAACTATAAAAGGAATATCGTATTCATGAACAATATCTGCAATTTTCTTAATATCAGTGGAAACTCCATAATATGTTGGGTTAATTATAAGTACAGCTTTTGCATCAGGATTATTCTTTAAGGTTTCTTCCACTGTTTCTGGTGAAACTCCATGAGCAACACCTATTTTTTTATCTAGTTCTGGTTGCATATAAACTGGAACTGCACCTGATAAAATGATACCACCAGTTATGGATTTATGTACATTTCTAGGTACAATGATTTTATCACCAGATCCAACTACAGACATAATCATAGCTTGAATAGCGCCAGAAGTTCCATGTACTGAGAAAAATGATGCATCAGCACCATAAGCATCCGCTGCTAATTCTTGTGCCTTTTTGATAGGTCCAGTTGGGTGGTGAAAACTATCAACAAGTTTAAAAACCGTAACGTCAATTTTAAAAGGGTTTTCCCCCATAAAATTTCTAAATTGTTCATCAGCGCCTATTCCTTTTTTATGCCCAGGTACGTGAAAAGGTAAGGTTTCTCTGTCTACATATTCCATTAGAGCATCAAATAGTGGAGTTTCATTTTGATTTAATCTATACAATCTATACACCCCTTTCAAAAGAATTTATATTAGAAAACATTTAAATAAATAACGAGTCAGTATGTTAGACTATTATATCCTAGTCTATTTATTTAAATGTTCCAAATTTTTAAAACTGTTCTTTATAGTATATTCATTCAGCCAATTTATAATTATAAATGATTAGATATATAAATGCAATTATAATCTTCAAATAAAAGATAATCATGTCGTAAATGCTAGGCAATTAAGCTTTTTAGTAGAAATACAGTAATTGAAAACATGAAAAAGTGGGTTATTTGTAAAAAATGCCTTTTATTTGTAATGCATTGATAGTATAATATAATAGACTAAAGATAGATTAGGAGGAATAGAAAGGAAGATAATAATTGTTTGCTTCCTCAGGGGAATATAAGGAGGGTAATATAAAATGTACAAAGAAAAGTATAAAAGTTGGATTAATTCTAATTTGATAGACTTGAAATTAAAGAAAGAGCTAGAGCAATTAGTAGATGAAAAAGAAATTGAAGATAGATTTTATAAGGATTTAGAGTTTGGTACAGGGGGATTAAGAGGTGTAATTGGAGCAGGAACAAACAGAATGAATATACATACCATAGGTAAAGCTACTCAAGGGTTAGCAGATTATTTGAACTCAAGATATAAGGGGAATATATCAGTTAGCATAGCGTATGATTCAAGAAATATGTCTAAGGAATTTGCAATAGCTGCTGCAGAAACTCTTTGTGGGAATGGTATTTTCGTTAATTTATTTGAACAATTAACACCAACTCCAATTTTATCTTATGCTGTACGCGCACTAAAAAGTAAAGCCGGTATTGTTATTACAGCATCACATAATCCTAAAGAGTACAATGGATATAAGGTTTATGGAGATGATGGTGGACAAGTCACTGATGAAGCTGCAAGCCAAATTATAAATTGTGCAGCTAGCATAAAAGATTTTTCTAAGGTTAAAACTATGGAGTTTCATAAAGCTAAAACCAATGGAATGTTAACAATAATTGGAGAAAATCTTTATTTATCATACATTGATAAGGTTAAAAATTTAACTATGAGAAAAGACCTAGTTAAGGAATATGCCAAGGATTTAAAAATAATTTATACTCCTATTCATGGATCTGGAAACGTACCTGTGAGGAGAGTTTTAAAAGAATTAGGATATGATAATGTATTTGTTGTAAAAGAGCAGGAAATGCCAGATGGGAATTTCCCTACGGCGCCATATCCTAATCCAGAAGAACCAAAGGTATTTGAATTGGCGCTTATTATGGCAAAAGACATTAATCCTGACATTATTTTTGGTACGGACCCTGACTGCGATAGGATTGGAGTAGTAGTTAAAGACAAAGAAGGAAAGTATAAGGTTCTTACAGGAAATCAGACAGGTGTATTATTAAGTAATTATATTTTAAGTTCATTAAGTGAAACTAATGGGTTGTCTAAAAATGGCGTAGTAATAAAAACTATTGTTACTACAAATATGGTAGAGAGTATTGGGAAAAAATATAATGTTGAAGTGTTAGATGTACTCACAGGATTTAAATATATTGGAGAAAAAATTAAAGAGTTTGAAAATGCGGGTGAAAAAGAATTTATATTTGGTTTTGAAGAAAGCTTTGGTTATTTAGCAGGAAATTTTGTGCGTGATAAAGATGCAGTAATAGCTGCAATGCTAATTTGTGAAATGACACTCTACTATAAAAACAAAGGCATGAGTTTGTATGATGCTTTGATGGATATTTATAAAGAACATGGATACTACGAGGAAGGTTTAGTTTCAATAGAACTTGCAGGAAAAGATGGCGCAGAAAAAATAGGTAATATAATAGAACATTTAAGACATTCAATGAATGGCTTAATAGGTAATAACAGAATTATAAAAAAAATGGATTATAGAGCTGGTTTAGAAGTGGATTTAATCACAAATAAAGAAAAAATAATTAAATTGCCAAAATCAAATGTATTAAAGTTTGTCTTAGAGGATGGTTCTTGGTTTGTAGTTAGGCCTTCTGGAACTGAACCAAAAATGAAAATTTATTTATCTGTTAAAGGGAATTCATTAGAGAATACATATAAAAAAATAACTGAGCTAAAAGAAAATGTTATGTCAATATTTGATGAAGCAGGCATAAATTAAAAACGTATCGTAGGTAGTTATTAAATGCATAAAAAACCATAATTTTCATTTTTATGATTTTATATGGTTTACAAAACAACCTCAGTATACTATTATTATTAATAGTAACATTTGTAGCATAAATTTTTAAACCAGTAGGAAGGTGTAATCATGGATATTAAAACATATTTTTCTGAAAAATTATCAGTTCTTCTTTTTCTAGAAATAAAAAAAGACAGCAAAATTAATGATTTTGTGATTTTGGAGGACATATATTTCCCAGTGAGAACTAATGAGATAATCCAAAAAGTAAAGAATAAAGAAGATTTCGATAATATACCAGTTAATCTATTTATAGAAGGGATGTTCTATGTTTTAGGAGCAGATGAACTTTTTAAATACAATAAAGAGTATAAACAAATTATAAATACTATTCCAAATTCAATAGGATTTATTAAGGGCGTGATATTTAAAGAAATTCAGAATGAAAAGTACGAAGAAGCATTTATCTTCTTAAAAGGATTGTTAACTATAGAAGAAAATAAAGATAATTACGATAAGATTTTTTTGTTAGTTGATAAATTAAGAGCTACAAATAGTATATTCAAGGATGAGCAACTAAAACTTGTAGAAAAAGCTAAACAAATCACTAATTACAGTAATCCATATTTATATGAGGCACTAGTTTTAAATAGTGAAAGTAAACATGAATTAGCATTAATAGCAATAAGCAATTATACTATAAATGGTGGAGAACAAACGGAAGCTGTTATTGAACTTAAAAACGATTTGGAAACCATAACAAATTTTCATAAAGCGAAAGATTTAGTATCTAATAACCCTAAAGGTGCACTTGAAATTTTTATTCCTTTAATGGAACAATTAGGAGATAGAGCAGATATATATTATCACACTGCTGTAGCATACAGGAATTTACAAAATTATGAGAAGGCTATATACTATTTAAACGAAGCACAAGCAATTGACAACGATTTGATAGAGGTAGTAAATGAATTTGGTATTAACTATGCTTGTCTTGAAAATTACGAAGCAGCTATTCAATATTTTAGGAAAGCATTTGAGGTTACAAAGTCTATAGAGATATGTACAAATCTTGTTATGTGTTATTTAAATGTTGAAAACTTTGCGCAGGCGAGAATACATTTAGATATGGCTAAAAAAATAGATCCACAAGATGAAATTGTAATGCAACTAGAAAATCAATTGGCGGAGGGTAAATAATGGAGTTAGTGGAGTATTTTAATATTATAAAAAAGAGGTTACTATTAGTAATTTTAGTAACAATAGGAGCAACGGTGCTTAGTGGGGTTTTAAGCTATTTTGTTATTACACCTAGTTATAAATCTGATATATCAGTAATAATTGGAAAACCAGAAAGTAAATCTGCGGCGCCGCAGGATAGTTATAATGATGTAATTATGTATCAAAAATTAGTCAAAACTTATAGTGAATTTTCTAAATCACGAAAAGTTTCAGAACATGTCATTAAAGCACTTAAGTTAAATATAGAGCCTAATCAGCTTCAAGGAATGATATCAGTAGCACCTAAAGGAGATACTGAATTTTTAACGATAACAGTTAAATCTAAGGATCCCAAAGAAGCTATGAACATTGCTAATCAGTTAGCGAAGTCATTAAAATACATAAGTAACGATGTCAAAAAAGTGGATAATGTACAACTTTTAGATGAAGCACTACAACCTACAAGACCAGATAGTCCAAATTCAAAGTTAAACATAGCAATTGCATTTTTTATTGGACTAATGGTTTCGCTTGGAATAGCATTTTTATTGGAGTACTTAGATAACACTGTAAAAAGCCAAGAGGACATAGAAAAATTAACTGGGTTACCAGTTATAGGTATTATTCCTTTAACTCAAGATAAAAAATAGGAGGGTGAGAATATGTTAAAAAAATTAGTAACATTAAGAAATCCAAAATCTAGAACGGCAGAAGCTTTTAGAACATTAAGAACAAATATTCAATTCTCTTCCTTGGATAAAGAATATAAATCCATAGTAGTTACTTCATCTGGCGTTGGAGAAGGTAAAAGTACAGTAATGTCAAATTTAGCTATAACTATGGCTGAAAGTGGTAAAAATGTTATTCTTGTAGATTGTGATTTTAGAAAACCTTCAATCCACAAGAAAATGGGAATTACCAATTCTGTAGGATTAACAAATATATTAGTTCAAGGTGTGAAAAAAGAGGAATGTGTTGTTAAGTCAACTGTTAATAATCTTTTTATACTAACTAGTGGTCCGGTGCCCCCAAATCCAGCAGAATTATTAGGAAGTAAAAAAATGCGGGACTTTATTGAAGTGCTAAAAAGTGAATTTGATTTAGTTCTTATTGATGCACCACCAGTTCTTGCGGTAACGGATGCACAAATTATATCTACAATAGTAGATGGCGTGATTTTTGTAGCTTCATATGGTGAGGCTCAAAAAAAAGCATTGGTAGATGCGAAACAATTGATTGATAAGGTTGGTGGAAAGATACTGGGAGTTGTATTTAATAAAGTTCCTCAATCTGTAAGCGGTTATTATGGAAAATATTATAAGGGCTATTATGGAAATGAAAACTAAAGGTTTAAAAGGTGTAAATTTATGATAGATTTTCATAGTCATATAATATATGCTATTGACGATGGATCAAAAAACTTAGACATGTCCATAGAAATGTTGAAAACAGCAGATAGTGAAGGTGTAGAATATATTTGTGCTACTCCTCATTTTATAACTGAAGAATTTGAATTTAGTCACGAGGAATATATTGAAAAAATAGATAGATTAGTTTTAGCCTCTAGAGAAGAAAATCTTAATATTAAGATTTTATCTGGACTAGAAATTTATATGCACCCCGATTTGCCAAAACTCTATAAAGAAAAGAAGATTTGGGGAATTAACGACTCGGAATATCTACTTATTGAGCTTCCTATGGGGCAGTTTCCTCTGTACACTGAAGATGTATTTTATGAGTTAATGTTACTTGGGGCAAAACCCATTTTAGCACATCCAGAGAGAAATCTTAGGATTATGAAAAATTATGATTTAGTTATTAATTTAATTAACCAAGGGGTATTGATGCAAATAAATTCTGGTAGTTTATTAGGTGATTATGGTAAGGAAGTTAAAAAAACAGCTGAAGAATTTGTAAAAAGGAACATGATACATTTGGTGGGTAGTGACGGACATAATATTACGAGCAGAAAAACGAAGATAAAAGAAGCTTATGCAATTATAAAACATAAAAATCAAGCTGTATATAACTGGATTGCTGAAAATCAAACTAACATTATTAATAATGTTTCCTCATTGGAAGTCTTAGAAATAAAACTTAAAAAAGAAAAAGGCAAGATTTCATTTTTAAGTTTTATCAAATGAATTTTGAGAAATAAGGTTGAAATATAGAAATGCATTATTTGAGGGGAGAAAAACTATGAGAGTAAAAAAAGCTATAATTCCAGCAGCGGGGCTTGGTACAAGATTTTTGCCAGCAACAAAGGCACAACCGAAAGAGATGTTACCAATTGTTGATAAACCAACAATACAGTATATTATAGAGGAAGCGGTTGCGTCTGGGATTGAGGAAATATTAATTATAACAGGAAGAAATAAAAGAGCAATCGAAGATCATTTTGATAAGTCGATTGAACTTGAACAACAATTAGAGAAGAACGGTAAGGAAGATACCTTAACAATGGTTAGGGATATATCTAATATGGCAAACATTTATTACATACGTCAGAAAGAACCTAAAGGACTAGGTCATGCTATAGGTTGTGCAAAAACCTTTGTGGGGAACGAACCTTTTGCTGTAATGTTGGGCGATGATGTGGTGGATAGTGAAGTACCTTGTTTAAAACAACTCATAGATTGCTACGGCAAATATGAAACTTCAATTTTAGGAGTTCAAAAGGTTCCTTTAAGTGAAGTTAGCAAATATGGCATAGTAAAGGGAACTTCAGTAGAAGATAGAGTTTATAAGGTTGAAGATGTTATTGAAAAGCCTAACGCATCCGAAGCACCATCAAACATAGCAATACTCGGAAGATATATTATAACACCTAGAATATTTGATATTTTAGAAAATACAAAGCCTGGTAAGGGTGGGGAAATTCAACTTACAGATGCTTTAAAAACTTTAATAGCAGAGGAAAATATGTATGCTTATAATTTTGATGGCAGAAGATATGATGTAGGGGATAAAGAAGGATTTTTAGAAGCAAATGTAGAATATGCACTTAAAAGAGATGATCTTAAAGAAGCATTTATGAAATATCTCCTAACTATTAAGGATAACGATACCTTTAAAGAAATTTATAATAAATGTAGTAATAATTTATAACAGAGAGTATTAGTAAAAAGCCAAGTGAAACTGGCTTTTTTTTATTTGGTGCGCTCAGTATTGGGGATGAACCAAGTAAATTTATTAGAAAATAGATTACTTGATTTTTAAGAAATTTTAAATAAATAGTTAATAAACTCCCATAGATTGAACAAATAGAAATATTTGGGGTAAAATATTATATGCTAGTATAAAAAATATATTGAGAGGTTTTGGGTAGGAACTTATAATGTGGTAAAATGTAGCCATGAAGCTGTTGATAAAAGATTTGTCAAAATCATATGATCTAAGGCTATAGGAGGTAACAAAATGTTTCAATTTAAAGAGGAGTTATTATTAAAATTGAAAAATAAAACAGCTAAACTTGGTGTAGTAGGCTTGGGTTATGTGGGATTGCCATTAGCTGTAGAAAAGGCTAAAGTAGGATATGAAGTAATAGGGTTTGATGTTCAAGATCAAAAGGTTCAAATGGTAAATGAGGGACACAATTACATTGGTGATATTGTAGATTCAGATTTACTTAGATTAGTACAAGAAGGAAAACTTAAAGCTACCACAGACTTTAGCTTTGTTAAGGATGTTGATACAGTGTGTATTGCAGTCCCTACGCCACTAGATTTATATAAGCAACCGGATTTATCATATGTAGTGGAATCAACTAGAAGTGTAGCTAAGTATTTACATAGGGGGATGTTAGTAGTACTCGAAAGCACTACATACCCAGGAACAACGCAGGAAGTACTAAAACCAATACTTGAAGAATCAGGTTTAAAATGTGGAGTAGATTTTTTCTTGGCATTTTCTCCAGAGAGAGTTGATCCAGGGAATAAGCAGTTTAATACAAAAAACACCCCAAAGGTAGTTGGAGGATGTACTCCTAATTGTACTGAAGTAGCAGGAATGTTGTACAGAAGTGTACTAGAGGGAGAAATATTGGAAGTGTCTTCTCCAGCAGTGGCTGAAATGGAAAAAATTCTTGAAAATACTTTTAGAAATGTAAATATAGCACTAGCTAATGAAATGGCTATTCTGTGTAAAAGGATGAATATAGATGTTTGGGAAGTAATAGATGCAGCTAAAACTAAGCCTTATGGATTTATGCCATTCTACCCAGGCCCAGGGATTGGTGGACACTGTATACCACTTGATCCATTCTATCTAGAGTGGAAAGCAAAAGAGTATGATTATCATACAAAATTAATAGAAGCGTCGGGTATAATTAACGATTATATGCCTGAATTTGTGCTTGAAAATGTTATGAAACTTTTAAATGGTAATAAAAAGGCACTAAACGGAGCAAAAGTTCTCCTTATGGGTGTAGCTTACAAGAAAGACATAGATGATGTGAGAGAATCACCAACATTAAAGGTTATTGATCAATTAGAAAAAAATGGTGCGGATATAATTATAAATGATCCATTTATTAAAAAATTCACACACAAGGGTAAAGAATATGTATCTGTAACTTGGGAATATGAAATAAAAAATGCGGATATAGTAGTAATAACCACAGATCATAGTGGTTATAATTATGAAAAAATTGTTGAAGAAGCTAGCTTACTATATGATACTAGAAATGCTACAAAGCATGTTGTAAATAATAGAGAAAAGATAAATAAACTCTAAATAATGCATGCAAGCATTGTAAAATATTTTATAATATTGCATGCCAAAATCCTAGGAAGGCACCTTTAAGAGTAATTGCAAGGAGGGGTTTAAATGAAAAAATTAAAAATTGCAATAATAGGATGTGGAAGAATAGCATACAAACACGTGGAGGCTATAACACAAAATAAAACAGAAGTTGAACTTGTAGCAGTTTGCGATGTGTTAGAAGTTAATGCTAATTCCAAAAGAGATGAGTATATAGAAGCAATAGGTGAAAATTCAGATGTAAAAGTTTATATAGATTATAAAGAAATGCTTGAGAAAACTGATATTGATATGGTTTCTATAGCTACTGAAAGTGGGTATCATCCAGAAATAGCTATATATTGCATGAATAGTGGGAAACATGTAATTGTTGAAAAACCAATGGCATTATCTATTCAAGATGCTGATAGAATGATTAAATGCTCAAGAGAAAATAATGTAAAGCTTTGTGTTAGTCACCAAAATAGGTTTAATGAGCCAATAAGAAAACTTAGAGCTGCAGTCGACAAAAACAGGTTTGGAAAATTAGTTAATGGAACAGCGAGAATTCTTTGGAATAGAAATATGGAATATTACACGCAAGCACCTTGGAGAGGAACGTGGAGCCTGGATGGTGGTACTTTAATGAATCAATGTATTCACAATATTGATTTATTACAATGGATGATGGGTGGAGAAATAGATACGGTTTATGCTCAGTGTGGTACTTTCCTTCGAGATATAGAAGGTGAGGATTTTGGAGCAATAATTATAAGATTTATAAATGGAGCTATAGGTATAGTTGAAGGATCGGCTTGTGTATATCCTAAGAACTTGGAAGAAACATTGAGCATTTTTGGTGAAACTGGTACTGTTTCTATCGGAGGCATTGCAGTTAATTCAATAGAAACTTGGAGATTTGCTGATAATAAGGATACTGAGCAGGAAATATTAACGCAGCAAAAGGGAAATCCAGATTCAGTATATGGCTTCGGACATACCCCCTTATTTAAAGATATGATAGATGCTATAAATATGCATAGAGAACCGCTTATAAATGGCGAAGAAGGAAAAAAAGGTATGTCTATTATACTTGCAGCTTATAAATCAAGACTTACAGGTCTCCCAGTTAAATTTCCAATGGGGGATTTCTCAACACTCGAAATGAAAAAATAATTTTGAAGATATTATATGAAAAGAGGGTATTTTTATGAATTATGTTTCAGAAAAAAGCAAAATTGGCAATAATGTAACAATGGGACATTTTGTGGTAGTAGAAGATAATGTAGTAATAGGTGAAAATTGTATTATAGGAAGTAATGTAGTTATTCACATAGGAACTGTTATAGCAGATAATGTTAGAATAGATGATAATACGGTAATAGGTAAACAACCTATGAGATCAGTAAACAGTATATTCAAAAGTGAGGAAAAATTGCTTCCAGCTGAAATAAGTGAAGGTTGCATTATAGGGGCAGGAGTGATTATTTATTGTGGATGCGCAATTGCAGAAAAAACACTTATTGCTGACACTGCTGTAATAAGAGAAAATGTAATTGTAGGTTCAAAAACAATTATCGGCCGCGCAGCAACTATTGAAAATTTCTGTAAGGTTGGTTCTAATTGCAAAATACAGACTAATGTATATTTAACAGCTTATTCAGAAGTTGAGGATTATGTATTTATTGCGCCATGTGTTACAACCTCTAATGATAATTATGCAGGCAGATCAAAAGAAAGATTTGGAAAGTTCAAAGGGGTAACTATAAAAAAAGGTGGTAGAATTGGAGCAGGAGCAGTTATCCTACCAGGTATTGTTATACATGAAGATGGTTTTGTGGCAGCAGGTAGTGTGGTCACAAAAGACGTGGAAGCAGGTAAAATCGTAGTTGGTAATCCAGCTAAAGTGCTTCGATCTGTACCAGAGGATCAATTGCTTAAAAATCAATAAAAGGAAGCAAAAGGTGATAATTATGTATAAGAATAAGAAGTTTCTAGCTATTATTCCAGCAAGAGGTGGTTCGAAAGGTATACCAAATAAAAATATTATGGCTATAAGTGGTAAACCACTTATAGCTTATACAATTGAATCAGGAAAAAAATCTAAATATATAGATGAATTAATTGTATCAACAGATAGTGAGGTTATTAAGGTTATAGCACAGCAATATGGGGCTAAGGTACCTTTTTTAAGACCAGAAGAACTATCAAATGATACTTCAAAATCCATAGACGTAGTTATACATTCAATAGATTTTTACAAAAAAAATAATATAAGTTTTGATTACGTAATATTATTGCAACCCACATCTCCATTAAGAACGTTTAAGCACCTGGATGAATCTATAGAAAAGCTTATTGAGAGTAATAGTACCTCTTTAGTAAGTGTATGTGAAGCCTATGAAAATCCTGTACTTATGAGAAGCATAGAAAATGAAAAGCTAAAAGAAGTTATAAGTTTTGAAGGAACAAATATCAGAAGGCAAGACTTACCTGCTTTTTATATATTTAATGGTGCACTATATATAAATTCAAATGATATGTTAGTTAACAAAAAAAAATTTGTTGATGAAAACACAATCCCTTATGTAATGAACAAGGAAAGCTCTATAGATATTGACACGATGCTCGATGCAAGAATTGTAGAGATGATAATAGATACGAGTATTCATGTTTAAGATAGGAAATAAGGCTATAGGCGATGGAAATTCAACTTTTATTATAGCAGAGGCTGGGGTTAATCATAATGGAGACATAAAAATAGCAAAAGAGATGGTAGATAAAGCTGTATTTGCAGGGGCCGATGCCATAAAATTTCAAACATTTATTACAGAAAAATTAGTTACTGGATATGCAGAAATGGCTGAATATCAAAAGGACAACATAGGAAAAATTGACTCACAGTTTAATATGTTAAAGAAACTAGAACTATCGCACGAAAGTTTTATAGAAATACAAGAATACTGTATACATAAGGAAATTATGTTTTTATCTACACCTTTTGATTTTGAAAGCGCTGATTTTTTAGCGTCTATAGGCGTGGAGGCTTTTAAGATTAGTTCGGGAGACTTAACTAATATTCCATTTTTAGAACATATAGCAAGATTTAATAAACCTATAATTTTATCTTCTGGCATGGCGACACTTTCAGAAATCGAAGAAACAATAAATGTAATAAATTTCCTGGGTAATAAAGAAATAGCAGTGCTTCACTGTACTTCAAATTATCCAGCTAAATTAGAAAGTGTTAACTTGAATGCAATGAATACCATAAAAAAATCTTTTGAAATTGTGTCTGGATATTCCGATCACACTGAAGGAATAACAGTGCCTATTGCAGCAGTGGCTATGGGAGCAAATATAATAGAAAAGCATTTTACAATGGACAAAAGTATGGAAGGGCCAGATCATAAAGCTTCTCTGAATCCAATAGAGCTAAAAGAGATGGTTAAAGCGATTAGAGATGTAGAAATAGCACTCGGAACTGGAATTAAAATGTATAATTTTAGTGAAGTTGATACCATTAAGGCAGCTAGAAAAAGTATAGTCGCAGTTAGATATATAAAAGCAGGGGAGAGTATAAGATTCTCGGACTTAGATTATAAAAGACCAGGAAACGGACTTTCGCCTAAATTCTACATTGATATTGTTGGGCGAAAAACTAATAGAGATATAAAAATTGATGAGCAAATATCCTTAAACATGGTGGAATAAAAATTAGCTAAATTATTTCGAGCTCATGGAACATGAGTACATAGAATATGCAATTATAGAATGGGAGATTAAATATGAAAAGAAAAATAGCAGTTATAACAGGTACGAGAGCAGATTATGGTATATTTTATCATGTTCTTAAAGAAATTGAAAAACATGAGGAATTGGATCTTAAGCTTATCGTTTGTGGAATGCATTTATGTCCTGAATTTGGCATGACTATAAATGAAATAGAAAAAGATGGCTTTGTAGTATCAGATAAATTTGAAACTGTTTTAGCTTCTGATACAGGGGCGGCAATGGCTAAATCTATAGGACTTTCAATTATAGGTATGGCTCAAAGCTTTGATAAAATAAAACCGGACCTAGTACTAATACTAGGTGATAGAGGAGAAATGCTAGCGGCAGCAACTGTAGCTATCCATATGAATATTCCTGTGGCTCATATTCATGGAGGAGAAGTAACGGGAACAGTAGATGAGTCTGTAAGGCACGCTATAACTAAACTTTCTCATATTCACTTTCCAGCAAATGAGGACAGCATGCAAAGAATAATTAAATTAGGGGAGAAGGAAAAAAATATTTTTGTAGTAGGAGCGCCGGGACTTGATTATATTGCGAAAGCAAAATATTTATCAAGGGAAGAAATACTAGAAAAATTTAAATTAAAAGATGATAAGATATTTTTAATGACTCAGCACCCAGTAACTACAGAAAGGGACATGGTGGAATGGCAAGTAAGAGAAACTTTAGATGCGGTTGTAGAACTTGGATATCAAACTATAGTTTCATATCCTAACAGTGATAATGGAGGAAGCGAAATTATAAGGGTTATTGAGGAGTATAGCGCTAAATATCCATTTTTAAAAGTATTTAGAAATTTAAGTCAAGTAGAATACCTAAGTTTTTTAAGTATAGCTCAGGTAATGATAGGAAATTCATCGTCAGGTATAATTGAAGCACCTAGCTTTAAACTGCCTGTAGTAAACATAGGGTCAAGGCAGGACGGAAGACTAAGAGCCCTCAATATAATAGACGTACCTTATGGAAAGGAAGCTGTAAAAGCAGGCGTTAAAAAATCAATAGACGATGAGAACTTTAAGAAGCAATTAGAAAACTGCACAAACCCTTATGGTGATGGGAATGCAAGTGGTAAAATAGCACAAATTTTAAGTGAGATAAAGATAGATAGGGAACTTATACAAAAAAGGATAACGTATTAGTTGATAGTTAGGGGTGAGATTATGGAGAAAATCGTACTTGTAGGTGCAGGTGGCCATTGCAAGGTTATTATAGACATTATAAAAAGTGCTTCTAGATATAATATTGTGGGGGTAACTGATAAAGATTATAACTACGATAAATTTGTATTAGATATACCTATAATAGGCGATGATAGCATTTTAGAAGAATTATATAATACTGGTGTAAAAAATGCATTTGTATGTGTTGGTGCACTCCAAAACATTTTAACTCGCGAAAATATATATAATAATTTAAAAGCTATAGGGTTTAACATACCGGTACTTATACATAAGGATGCAATGGTTTCACCTTATGCAAATGTTGCAGGAGGAACTTGTATAATGCCTGGAGCCATAATCAATCCAGGAGCTTACATAGAAGAAAATTGCGTAGTAAACACCGGTGCAGTAATAGAACATGATTGCAAGCTGCAAAGGAATACACATATTTCACCTAAGGCTTGTTTAGCTGGCGGAGTTAGCATAGGGTGTAACACCCATATAGGTATGGGAAGTTCTATAATTCAATCAGTGCATATAGGGAATAATGTAATTATTGGAGCAGGAGCTGTGGTTATTGAAAATATAGCAGATAATGCAGTTGCTGTAGGAATTCCATCGAAAATTATAAAGTGTAGGTGATGTTATGAAATTTCCAATTGATGATTATTGTATAGGAGTGAATTCTACTATAAAAGAAGCTATGAAGGTTATAGATAAAAACTTAACAGGGGGAGCTTTAGTTGTAAATGGAAATAATGAATTAGTGGGAACTATTACAGATGGGGATATACGGCGTGCTATACTTAAAGGCCACAGTATAAATGAGGGTATAGAGAATACATATTTTAAGGATTTTAAATTTGTTACAGAAGAGTATGGCAAAAAGAAAGCAAAAGAGTATATGATTAAGAAAAAGATAAGGCAGGTACCTGTTATTGATAAAAATAAAAAGCTCATAGACTTATATTTTTTAGATGACATATTATCTTATGATAAAAAGCTAAATTATGTTTTTATTTTAGCAGGAGGTTTGGGAACCCGGTTAAGACCATTAACTGAATCACTACCTAAACCTATGCTAACAGTTGGTGATAAACCTATCTTGGAGCTTATAATAGAACAATTTAAAGAATATGGGTTTACGAACTTTATTATTTCTCTTAATTACAAAGGGAAAATGATAGAGGAACACTTTAAAGATGGAAAAGAATTTGATGTAAACATAGAATACATTAGAGAAACTAAAAAACTAGGCACAGCAGGCTCAATAGCATTAGTAAAAGAAAAGTTTACAAAACCTTTCATAGTTATAAACGGAGATATATTAACAGGAATTGATTTTGAAAAATTTTTAAATCATCATATGAATAATAACTTTAATATAACTGTAGGTGTTAGAAATTATGAAATTAACGTTCCTTATGGAGTCTTAGTCACTGATAATATGATTATAGAGTCTGTAGAAGAGAAGCCTACATATAAATTTCACATTAATGGTGGAGTATATGCTGTTAATCCTGAAATTATAAAATACATACAGGAAGATGGAGTCTATAATATGACTGATTTAATAGAAGATGCAATTAACAATAATTGCACGTCAGGTATTTATGAGATAACTGAATACTGGAAAGATATAGGTAGAATGGAAGACTATAAAATGGCCAACACGGATATTAACAAATATTTTAAACTATAAGAAAGGAGTAGATGAAATGAACTGGCAAGGGAAAAAAGTTTTAGTTACAGGTGCAGAAGGTTTTATAGGAAGCCATTTAACAGAAAGATTGGTGGAACTTGGAGCAGATGTTACAGCCCTAGCTCAATATAATTCATTTAATAACTGGGGATGGATTGATACTTTTGATAAGTCAGTAAAAGAAAGTATTAAAGTTGTTACTGGAGACATAAGAGAATACGATGGAATGAAAAGAATTATTAAAGGACAAGAGGTAGTGTTTCATCTTGCTGCACTAATTGCAATCCCGTATTCTTATTTATCGCCTATGGCCTATGTAAGAACAAATGTGGAAGGCACTACTAACGTTTTAGAAGCCTGCAGAGAATATGGGGTAGAAAAGATTGTACACACATCAACGTCTGAAACCTATGGAACAGCACTTTATGTACCAATTGATGAAAAACACCCAATGCAGGGTCAATCTCCATATTCAGCATCAAAAATAGGAGCAGATAAAATGGCGGAAAGTTACTATAAAAGTTTTAATATGCCTATAGCAACTATTAGACCGTTTAATACATATGGACCAAGACAATCTGCAAGGGCTGTAATTCCAACAATAATATCACAGATACTCGCAGGGAAAACAGAAATCAAGCTTGGAAGCCTAACTCCGACTAGAGACTTTAACTTTGTATTGGACACTGCCCAGGCATTCATAAAAATAGCAGAGAGTGAAAAAACTAATGGTGAAGTTATAAATGCTGGTTCAAATCACGAGATAACTATAGGAGAAACAGTTAAAAAAATAATAAGTATAATAGGTAAGGATGTAAAAATTATTTGCGATGATGAAAGGTTAAGACCTATAAACAGCGAAGTTAATAGATTATGGGCTGATAATACTAAAATAAAGGAATTAACGCTCTGGAAGCCTAATTACACTATAGACAGAGGTCTTGAAGCGACAGTAGATTGGATAAAAAATAATATGCAACATTTTAAGACAGACATATATAATATTTAGCAAAAGAATAATGTTTAAAAAGCGGGAGGGTTTTGTTATGATACCTTTATGTATACCAGAAATTAGAGGAAATGAACTTAAATATGTTAAGGACTGTATAGATACTAATTGGGTATCTTCAGTAGGTAGTTATGTTAATTTATTTGAAGAAAAATTTAGTGAATATGTAGGTAGCAAAAGTGCAGTTGTCACAAATAATGGTACATCAGCACTTCAATTAGCGTTAGTAACCCTTGGAATAGGATACGCAGATGAAGTTATAGTTCCATCTTTAACTTTTATATCACCAGTTAACACTTTAAAATACGTAGGAGCACAGCCTGTATTTGTAGATGTATGTAGAGATACCTTTGTCATGGATGCAGAAAAGATAGAGGAATTAATAACACCTAAAACAAAGGCTATAATGCCAGTACATATTTATGGCCATCCTGTAGATATGGATAGAGTAATGCAAATAGCTAAAAAACATAATCTATTTGTTATAGAAGATGCAACTGAATCATTAGGATCTACTTTTAATGGCAGAATGACAGGTACCATAGGGGATATAGGCTGTTTTAGTTTTAATGGGAACAAAATTATAACTACTGGAGCAGGTGGAATGCTTGTAACTAATAATTCAGAATATGGCGCACGAGCGAAATTTTTATCCACTCAAACAAAAGTAGTTACTGAAAATAAAGCGTTCTATCATCCAGAAATAGGATATAATTTTAGAATGCCAAATCTTTTGGCTGCATTTGGAGTGGCTCAACTTGAAAATATTAAAGAATATTTAAAAATTAAAAGACAAAATTCAGCATATTACAATGAACTATTAAGTGAAATTAAAGGAATTACCTTACCGATAGAAAAAGAGAATGTAGAAAATTGTTTCTGGCTATACTCAATCCTAGTTGAAGAAAAGTATGGTATAACTCGCGACGCGCTTATACAAAAATTTAATGAAGAAAAAGTAGAGGCAAGACCATTCTTTATGCCTATACATGATATGATTCCATATAAAACTTGTACACATGGGGATTTAAGTATTACAAATGAGCTTTATCAGCGTGGAATAAATCTTCCAAGTTCTGTTGGACTTAAAAAAGAAGACATTGCAAAGGTATGTGAAATAATAAAAGAATGCAATAAATAACTCTGTTATTTATTTGCATTTAAGGGCGAAAGTCATTAATTAAGCCGCTTTAGTGGAGGGTTATGATACATTGGTAAGGTGGATAGGAGATAATATGAATATAGATTTTATAAAGAAATTGTACAAAAGCAGATTGGTGAGAAGTGGAATTTGGTTTACTATAGGGACCTTTTTTGTTCAAGGCATTTCATTTGTAACTATGCCTATTTTTACGCGGTTACTTAGTACTAGTGATTATGGAATAACTGGGGTATATACCACATGGCTTTCCGTTTTTACAACTATAATTACATTAGGGCTATTGGCTACAGTTAATAATGCCAAAGTGGATTTTCAGGAAAGATATGATGAGTATGCTTCATCTATACTTTTTTTAGTCACACTATTTGCTATTATGTGGCTTATAATTGGATTTGTGTTTAAAAAGCAAATATCTTCTATTATAAATTTAAATTCTATATTAGTCATCTTCCTTATTATTCAAGGTTTTTTTGGATTTATCGTGGATTTTTCTAATGCCAAATTAAATGCTGAATATAAATATAAGAAATATTTACTTATATCAATAAGTAGTGCTATTATAAACACAATTCTGGCTATAATACTCATAAGTAATATTAAAAGTGATAAGTATTATGGTAGGATTGGTTCTTTAATTATTGTAGCTTTAATTTACGGTACAGTTTTATATGTAATTGCTATGAAAAAAGGCAAAAAACTAATTAGTTTTGAATACTGGAAGTATGGATTAGCCATATCTATACCGGCAATTGTACATCTTTTATCAGGCGTGATTTTGCAGTCTGTGGATACGGTTATGATAAATAGTATGATAGGATCTAGTGCTGCAGGAATATATACCTTTGCATATAAAATTGGAATGATAATGTATATTGTATGGTTGGCGTGTAATAAGGCTTGGGTACCGTGGTTTTATGAGAATATGAAAGAAAAAAATTATGATGACATAAAGCTGAAAATTAAATGTTATATTATGTTGTTTTCTGTGATGGGGTTTATACTTATATTTATATCTCCTGAAATAGGAAAACTAATGGGTACAAAAAAATTTTATAAAGGGTTAGATTACGTTCCATTAATCATAATAGGATATTATTTTCAATTTCTATACAGTATACCAGCTAATATTGAATTCTATACTAAAAATACAAAGTTCCTTTCCCTAGGAACCCTTATTGCAGCTTTAATAAATGGTGTATTAAATTATATTTTAATTCCAAGATACGGCGCAGTTGCAGGGGCATGGACAACAATAATATCGTATATCTTATTATTTTTATATCATTATTATATATCTTTACGCATATTAGACGTAAGAATTTATACGTTTAAACCTTTTGCATATGGCATTTTATACATAGTACTTAGCAGTGTAATATTTTTTATAGTCAAAAACAATTGGGTTTTGAGATATGGAATATTAATAGCAACATTAATTGTATTAGGATATGAGATTAAAAAAATCAGTGGAAAATTAATGCAAAAATAAGTTAATAGAGATGATTCAACGACATTTCAGAAGGAAAGTGTCCCACTTCTATAAGTGGGAGTACAAATCTCCTTCTGAAGTCGTTGATATTGCAGCTCCGCAGGAGATGATTTAATGGTTAAATTAATCTATACAGCACAAAAAAAAGAACTGATAATAGATAGAAAAGTTGTGGATTTATTTGAATATATAGGAAATATAAACGCAGAAAAGGAAGCTTTTGAGTATTTAACTTATTTAGAAAATCAAAAGGTTAATGGGTTAAAGCTTGAAGAGTTATATTTATATGATGAAATACCATTATATATTTTTAGTAGACCCACTATTTATAGAAAATTAAATGGTTTGATTTTCTGTATTATGGTTATAAGATATGCTAAGTATAAAACGAATGAAGAAATACAAGTAAAAACAGATGATGACTTTATGGAAAAGGTTTGTGTAGAGGTATTCAACCTTAAATGTGAGAGAATTTATAGTAAAAAAAACATTCAAGCTATAAGTAAAGGCAAGTTAACTAAACGGTTTATTAGGGGAATAGGGAGTTACTGCAAATTTATATTTAAAAACTTTTTAACGAAGAGTAGAAATTATAAAGAACCATTTTTAATTATTTCACATGCTTCAAGTTTAAACTTAGTTAAAGGCAATACCGATGGCTATTACGATACTCAATTAGGGAAAGTTATAAATAAATTAAAAGACACTTATAATATTTTAAATTTTCAACTCTTAAACAATAAATACATCATAGATAAGACTCTAAATTGTCATGAAAATTTTGTACCATTTGAATTATTTATTTTATACAAAAGGCTTAAAGCCAAGAAAAATGTAAATAATAATTTATTAGTAGATAATTTAATTTATTTAGATAAGTTAGATTTTCACTTAAATGAACTTGATCTTAAAAATATACTTTTAGGATTTGTGATGAAGGATTTAAGAACGAGTTATCTTTCCTATTTATATGAACTATTAATGGCAGGAAAAATTATTAGAAAGTTGAAAAGTAAAAAATGTTTGGTAGTAGGAGAAGGCGACAGGGGAAGGTGCTTTATAGTCGCAGGAAATAAGTTGAATATAGATACTTATGCTGTGCAACATGGAATAATAAATGAAACCTCATCTACTTACATAATTAATTCAAAGTATAAAGATTTGTTGGTGCCACGTAATACATTTGTCTGGGGGGGAAAGTATAAAGAATTATTGATAGCTTATACAAATGTATATAATAAAGAAAATGTTAATGTAGTTGGTCAAGTAAGAACAGACATTTTAGTTCAAAATGGATATTTGAAAAAGTCTAAAAAAAATGGGACACTGAGAATACTTTATGCCACCCAATATTTTAGGGATTTACTTGAACCGGCTACCTTAATGCTATTTAAGGCATTAAATTTAATGAAGGAAGATTACGAATTAATTATAAAACTTCATCCTGTAGATTTGAATTTTGAATTTTATGAAGTTATGGTGGAAAAGTTCCACATTAAAAACTGTAAAATAATGAAGGATGGAGATTTGTATGAATTAATTAAATGGAGTGGTTTGGTAGTAAGCGTACATTCTACAGTAGTTGTAGAAGCGGCACTTATTAATAAACCTTCTATATGTATATTACTCCCTAAATATAATGATGCTGGTGGTTTTGTTAAAGAGGGGGTATCCTTTGGAGTTAAGGATGAAAATGAGCTTTTAGAGTGTATGATTAAAATAAATATAGGTGACGTGACACTAAACCACGACATGCAAAAGTATATCCATGAAAATTTCTATAAGTTGGATGGAAAAGTAACAGAGAGGATAATAAATATTATAGTAAATTCTCCTGAGAAGCTTTTAGAAACAATAAAGAATGAGTAATTAAAGATAACTTTCTAAGATTCTTAATTATACTTAAATAGTGTAAAAGAACAGGAGGAAATTTATGAGAAAAATTTGCTTTTTAGCAGATGCACATAGTATACATACAAGAAAATGGGTTCAATATTTTGCGAGACTTGGTAATGAGATTCATATAATTTCTATGAGAGAAACAGATTATGTGTATGAAAACAATGTAAATTTGCATGTGTTAAGAACTATAGGTACAAATAAGTTAAGTTATTTTTTATTAATTAAATCAATTAAAAAATTAGTAAAAGACATTAATCCAGATATATTACACAGTCACTATGCTACTAGCTATGGACTTTATGGGAGAATGTGCAATTTCCATCCATTTGTAATATCTGTTTGGGGTAGCGATGTGTATGAGTTCCCTAAAGATAATAAAGCTAAAGAATTGCTACTTAAGTATATATTAAAAGGAGCGGATAAAGTTTGCTCTACAAGTTATAGTATGACTGAGGAAACAAAAAAATACTACAACAAAGAGATAGTGGTAACCCCCTTTGGTGTAGATTTAGATAAATTTAAATGTAACACACCTATACTAAATAGTAGTTATATTACCATAGGTGTTATTAAGGGATTAGAAAAAATATACGGGTTAAATTATCTTATTGAGGGATTTTCAGAGCTTATACGTAAATACAGTGGAACCAAAGATTTAAGACTTTTAATTGTTGGAGATGGTACCCAAAAATTAGAGCTTAAGTCTTTAGTAAAGAAATTAAATTTAAATTCTAAGGTTACATTTACAGGTAAAATAGATAATGAAAAAGTACCTGAATACATAAACAAGATGGATATAGTATGTCTGCCATCCTTAAGTGAAAGTTTTGGAGTTTCAGCTGTCGAGGCCTGTGCGTGTGGACGGCCAATAATAACTACAGATGTAGGTGGATTAAAAGAGATAATTTTTAATAACTATAACGGTTTTGTAATCAAGCAAAAGAGTAGTTATGATATAACATTAAAACTTATGAAAATCATTGAAAATGAAGATCAAATGAAGGAATTTTCAAAAAATGCAAGAAGATTAGTCCGGGAGAGGTATAATTGGTTTGACAATGCAAAAATCATGAATGATATATATAAAACACTTGAGAAGGTTAGTAAATAGTAATGGTATATTCTAGCTTGCAATGCACTTGTCATTTGAAAATATCAGAAACTATGTAGGAGGATAAAAATGCAATTAACGCAAGAGATTAAAGAGTATTACTATTATTTGAAAAAGTATATTCACATAATTCTAATATTATATGCTGTTATAGAAATAGGGTTGTTTATAAAGATGGGTACATCAAATGTGCTCATGTTCGTAAGTAGCATATTTGTAACCTTGTTCGTAATTTGTAGTTTGATTTTAATGTTTAAAGATTTTGTTACCGCAAGTTTAGTTTACGCGGTAGCAATACCAATAATACCTATGGCATTGTATATTATGAATAGGTTAAATATAGCTGGGATAGGTGAAGTGGTATATTTAGCTTATTTTGCTATATATTTAACAAATATGGCTCGCGAATTTAAATATGGAGGATTTGATTTTTCAAAGCTTACGGTTAAATACACCAAGCTAAGTGTACTCTATATTATATTGTTATTATTAGCGACTATATCTTCTATGCTAAGTATTCATGTTTTAGAAGCATTTAAGCTAGTGCTACTTAACATGGTTTCAATGATGACCTATAGCATAGGTATACTTTGCTATAAAAAAAGCAATAAAGAGTTTTACAAGGATATATTGCTCTATTTATGTATTGGAGTTACGTTATCATCAATACCAGATATAATAGTAACTTTATATAATTTAATTGTACGTAGCAATAATCAGCATCTCTATGGGGTATTAGGTAGCAATTTCATGCTTGGATATACTATAATAGTAATGCCTTTTATATTGTTATATGCTATAAATAAGGAGCTATCAGGGAGACATAATAAAATATATATATTCTTATTATTAATTCAAATAATTAATTTTAGTACTCAAAAATCAAGGGGCATTCTACTAACATTAGCTATGTGTTTTTTTATTGTAATTATAGTAGATATAAATAATTGGAAAAAATATATACTAATTTCTATAGTTGTGATTTTTTGCATGACATTTAATGTTATGCATAGGTGGGAAGTTGAAGAAATTGCAACAGACATAAAGATAAACAGTATAGAAGACCTAGTCAGCAACAATGCCAGAATGCTTAAAAGATTAATAGAGCAAACTAAAAGTCGAAGACCAATATGGGCCTTAGCTTTTGAAATGATAAATGACCACTTTTATTTTGGTGTGGGACCAGGGCACTTTAAATATTACTATTTACAATATGGTGGAAACCCTAAAAAATTGTACATTGATGCTCATAATATAATTCTTAATTTAATTACAGAATTTGGAATTATATTTACTTTTACTTTTATGTTAGCTTGGCTAAGCAGCTTAATAAAGTCAGTATTGGATATAATTAAAAATAATAAGAAAGATTTCAAAGAATTTAAATGGCCAGGAATTATTGGGCTTTTATGTCTCTTAGTTTATGGAAATATTACAGGCCAATCTTTTATGGCCTCAAGAGATCCAATAAGTGTAGTGCCTGCTTTTGTTTTTACTGTAGTGATGATACTAATGATATATTCAGAAGGGAAATCTGTTAGTTAAGAGTTAGGACAATGAGAGGTGTTAATAATGAAAAACATATTAATTGTAGCTTATGTTTACCCACCACTAGGAGGTGCAGGAGTTCAGAGAACTTTAAAATTTGCTAAGTTTCTAAAGAAATTTGGATACAACGTAAACGTGCTTACTGTAAATAATGAAAAGAGCACTATAAAGGATGAGTCTTTGGAAGCTGAATCAACGGATGGAATAAAGGTATTTAGGGCTATGCAAAGAGATAATTTTATTGTCAATACTATTGCTAATAGGAATATAACCCATGTTAAAACCATGAAGGTTGAAAATAAAGAGGATATAATAAAAATAACCTCTGAAATTACACTTAAATCTAAAGTTAAGAGAAAAATAAAAAAAACCTTATTAAATATTTATAGAAATATGTACATACCGGATGATAAAATTTCATGGAAAAAAGATGCGGTAGAATTAGGACTTAAAATAATTAAGGAAGAAAAAATTGATATAATATACTCTACCTCAGCACCATATACTGGGCATTTAATTGCTTGTGAATTAAAGCAAAAATCTAACATAGCGTGGATTGCTGACTTTCGTGACCAATGGGTAACTAACCCATTCGCAGATTACACGCCCTATGCTAAGAGAAAAAATGAAAGGATGGAGACGACAGTTATTGAAAAAGCGAATGTTGTAATATCTGTAAGCAAACCTATAATAGATGATTTTATTGATAGATATAAGAATCAGAGGGCAGATAAATTTAAAATAATTACTAATGGATATGATGAGGATGATTTTGATGATTATAATATAGATAGGATACCTCCCAAATATATTATAACTTATAATGGAACCCTGTATGGGAAGATATCACCAAAGAATTTCTTAATAGCTATAGATAGGCTTATTGAGGATAAAAAAATAAAACTGGAAGAGCTTATCATTAGATTTGTCGGGCAAATAGGCAAGGATGCCCAGGAAGATATTACGTTTTTTCTTGCAAAATATGATAAGGTTATTGAATTTATATCATATTTGCCCCATAAAGAAAGTTTGAGGGAATTAGAAAATTCTTCAGCAGCGCTTCTAATTATAGGAGCTTTTGAAAGAAGCGAAGGCGTATATACAGGAAAGATATTTGAGTACATAAGAAGTGGAAGGGTTGTTATAGGCATTGTACCGGACGGTGTTGCTAAAGATTTAATACTTGATACGAACACAGGATTTTGTTGTCATCCTGAACAAATAGATGAAATTAAAGCAGTTATATATAAATCCTATGGCATTTGGAAAGGCACGCAGGAAAAGTTAGATATTCATTGGGAAAAAGTTAAAAAGTACAACAGAGAAAATTTAACTAGAGAACTGATGAGTATTATAGAAAGTTTATAAATGATGATTTGAAAAGGAAGTGCAATTCTAATTTTTATAAAAAACTTTATTAAAAAAACTTATTAAAAGTCAGGAGTCTATATGAAAATATTAACAGTCGTAGGAGCAAGACCGCAGTTTATAAAAGCAGCTGCAGTATCGAATATAATTAGAAATGAGCATGAAGAAATTTTAATACATACAGGTCAACATTATGATGAAAATATGTCAAAGATTTTTTTCGAAGAACTTAAAATACCTAAGCCTAGTTATAATTTAGAGGTAGGTTCAGGTGGACACGGCATGCAAACTGGTAGGATGTTAATAGAGCTCGAAGAAATTTATATAAAAGAAAAGCCAGATATGGTTTTAGTTTATGGGGATACGAACTCAACCTTTGCTGGAGCAATTTGTGCAAGTAAGTTACGTATTCCAGTAGCACATATAGAAGCGGGACTTAGAAGCTTTAACATGAATATGCCGGAGGAACAAAATAGAATCTTAACAGATCATATTTCAAAATATCTGTTTGCACCTACAACTTCAGCGGTTAAAAACCTAAGTACTGAGGGCATAACTAAGGGTGTTCATAATGTAGGGGATGTAATGTATGATGCGACCCTTAATTTTTCAAAGATTTCAAAAGAAAAGTCTAAGATTATGAAGAAACTTAATTTATACCAGGAAGAATTTATTTTAGCTACCATACATAGAGCAGAAAATACTAATGATATAAATAGATTAAGAAATATTAGTGAGGCATTAAATGAGAGCGGCAAAAAAATAATATTACCCCTACATCCAAGAACAAAAAAATATATGGATGATTATGGTTTGAAATTTAATAATAATATAAAGATAATTGACCCAGTTGGGTATTTAGACATGATCATTTTAGAAATGTACTGTAAAAAGATTGTCACAGACAGTGGTGGAGTTCAAAAGGAAGCTTTCTTTATGAGTAAGCCTTGTATTACTATGAGAGAAGAAACAGAATGGGTAGAAACAGTAGAAAATGGATGGAATATTATTGTTGGAACTGATAAAACTAAGATTTTAGAGGGCATAGTTAATTTTATGCCAAATAAATCTCAGCAAAATGTTTTTGGAGATGGCCATGCTGCAGAGAAAATTTTAAAAATTATAAACAAACAATAGAGGTGAAAACATGCGTATTTTATTTTTAACTCAGTACTGTCCCCCAGAGGTGGGGGCACCTCAAAATAGAATTTTTGAGTTTGCTAAAAAATTACAGGAATTCGGCCATGAAGTTACAATATTAACAGCAATGCCTAACTACCCTAGAGGAGAGATTTTTGATGATTATAAAGGTAATAAGGTGGTCCTAGAAGAAATTGAAGGTATAAAGATAATTAGAACTAGTATTTATGCTACAAAATCTAAGAGTTTTACTAAGAGATTAAGAAATTATTTATCTTTTACTTTTTCTTCTGTACTTCAAGGGGCTATTCATATAAATAAGCAGGATGTAGTAATAACGGAATCTCCACCACTGTTTCTAGGCTTTTCAGGGTATGTAATAGCTAAGCTTAAAAAAGCTAAATTTGTTTTTAACATATCTGATTTATGGCCAGAATCAGCTATAAAATTAGGTGTGCTTCATAATAAGTTATTCATTAAAATGTCTGTATGGTTAGAAGAATTTTGTTATAGACGTGCAGTAGCTGTTACTTGTCAAACAGAAGGAATAGTTGGTGATATAGTCGGTAGAGGATTTGATAAAAACAAAGTACATCTGCTAACTAATGGAGTTGATACAAAGCTATTTAAAAGTGAAAATAGGGATGAGAACTTTAGAAGTGAAATTGGAGTGGAAAATAAGTTTGCACTATGTTACGCTGGTATTCATGGACTTGCACAAGGACTACAAGTTATAATAAATGCAGCAGAGATAGTAAAAGAGGAAAAAAACATTCAATTTGTTTTTGTAGGTGATGGTCCGGAAAAACAAGATCTTGTAAATATGGCAAAAGAAAAAGGATTAAAAAATGTTACCTTTTTACCTCTTCAGCCAAAGGTAAATATGCCTAAAATTGTAGCTTCTATGGATGCTGCAATAATTCCTTTAAAGAAGTTAGAACTTTTTAAAGGTGCTCTACCTTCAAAAATGTTTGAGACCTTAGCTTCAGAAATACCTATTATTTTACCAGTAAAGGGTGAAGCTGCTAAACTAATAAACAGTGCAAATGCAGGAATTGTAGTAGAACCAGAAAATTCAAAAGAAATTGCAGAAGCGGTGTTAAAGTTATATAATAACATGGAGCTTAGAAATAGGTTGGGTGAAAATGGAAGGGCTTATGTTATGGAGAATTATGCTAGAGAGGATATAACAAGAAAATTAGAAAAAATATTGATGAATTTATAAAAATTATAATATTAGTCTATAAAGAGGTGTAAAAAATGAAAGCTAAGTGTAGTATTTTGTATTATTTAATGTGTGCTTATATAGTGATAATGCCTCTGATTCAAGAGGGAACAAATTTAAAAGGAGTATCTGTTTCAGATATTTTATTAGGAATAATTATGTGCTTATATCTCATAAAGTTGATTTTTAATAAGGATACGAGGGGAAGGTTTCTTTATGGGATTAGAGACTTCTTTAGTAGTACTTTAAGTATTTGCATAGTGATGTTATTGGGTATTATGTTATTATCAACCTTTTATGCATTAGAAAAGGGATTAGCATTAAGCGAAAGCGCAAGATTTTTAACATATGTATTTATATTTTTTATAATTAAGTATGAATTTAATACAAAAAAATTAGTGAAAAACTTATTGAGATGCTTTATATTCACATCAGGAGTCTTGAGTATTTTTGGTATAATTCAATACTTTACAATAATTGGATTAGATAAAAGGTTTATTGTGAAATACTCCTATGGATATAGAGCAAGTAAGATTGCTGCAACAATGCAAAATCCTAATGCATATGCGGGCTTTCTTATTTTAATTATTTTTCCATTAGTAATGCTAACAATTTATGAAAAAAATAAAAAATTAAAAAGTATGTATGGAATAATATCAATTCTAATATTTCTCAATATACTTATGACTTATTCTAGAAATGTTTTATTAGGCGTTTGTATCGGTGCAGCGGTTTTATGTGTGCTGTATAGTTTAAAATTAATTGTAGTTTTTGGAGGGGTAGGTATTTTGGCTTTATTTAGTCCGGCGGTTCTTGATACAGTTAAGGATTTAACAAATAATGGACAAAATGTGGCTAGAATTAAATTGTGGAAAACGGCTCTAATGATGATTAAGGAACATCCAATTCTAGGAGTTGGTAATGGTAATTATATCAGTAGGTATAACGAATATATTAATAAGTATAAAGGCCTAAGCTACAACTCGTATACAAGATATCCTACACATAGTTCTTATTTAAAGACTCAAAGTGAATTGGGCATAATAGGAATAACATCTCTTTTAGTAATTTTAATAACAGTGCTTATTAGATTGAAAAAATTAATTACTATAACAGATGACAAATTTTTGCAAGCTTTTTACATGGGTGCATTGGCATCGATGGTAGCATTCTATTTTATGAATTTATCAGACAATCTATTTTTTGTGCCTAAAGTTACAACATATTTTTGGTTTATAGTAGCTACAGCTGAAAGTTTATTAAACGCATCAACAAATAATTTGAATATATAAGTTGGTGAAGAAATTTAGAAATACAGGGGGACGCTTAAATATTCATCAGAAAGTAGGAGTTAACGCAATATGATAAATATAGATAAAAAAGCGCATATTGAGAATAAGAGGCTTCAATTTGGACTTAAGAGATTAATGGATATTACATTATCTTTTATAGGTATAATTATATTATTGCCTATATATTTAATTATCATTATTGCTATTAAACTAGATTCAAAAGGAGCAACTGTATTTAAGCAGGTTAGGGTAGGTAAAGATGGAAAAAACTTTAATATTTATAAATTTAGAACTATGATAGCTCAAGCTGAAAGCAAAATAGAACTTAATATAGATCCGTTTGATTTGGAGAATTTTGTGTTTCAAGACAAGTCGGACGTTAGAATAACAAGGGTTGGAAAATTTTTAAGGTGCAACAGCCTAGATGAGATTCCACAATTTTTCAATGTTTTGTTTGGACAAATGAGCATTGTAGGTCCTAGGCCTGAAATACCAGAGATAGTTAAGTATTATCCCGAAAGCTACTACCAAAGACTCTTAGTTTTGCCAGGAATTACTGGACTTGCACAGATTAGTGGAAGAGGAGAAATCGAACTAGGGAAAACAGTTACTTATGATTTGGATTATATTAAAAATTTTTCAGTCCAATTAGATATAAAAATTATCTTCTTAACAGTTGTATCTGTGTTTAAAAAAGACGGCGCTTATTAGGTAGTTGTTAATTTGGAGGGGTTTTATTTATGATAACAAGAATTTTTCAATTCGAAATTTTTAATGATACCATAGAAGAATTGTTTAAAAACATAAACAGTTTTAAAAAGGTACATATTGTTTCAGGAAATCCACAAGTTCTTTTTAGTGGGCTACAAAATAATTTATTGTTAAAAAATTTCACTAGTAAAAATTCAATCATTATTCCAGATGGAATTGGTACAGTAATATGTTCTAAAATTGTAGGTCAACCGGTGAAAGAAAAAATTGCTGGTGTAGAACTTATGGATTGTATAGTAAAAAAATGTGAAAAAGAAAGCCAAGGAATATATTTGTTAGGGTCCACCCAGGAAACAGTGAATATGTGCAATATTAATCTGCGAACTAAATATCGCAAATTAAATATTTTAGGGAGTCATGATGGATATTTCGAAATGGACAATTGTGAAGAACTATTAAAAGAAATAGAAAAAGTTAGTCCACAAGTCTTATTTGTTGCTATGGGATGCCCAAGGCAAGAAGTATTTATAGCGAAATATATGGACAGACTTCCTTGCAAAGTATTTATGGGAGTTGGAGGAAGTTTTGATATTATAGCTGGTAATGTTAAACGTGCACCTAAATGGATGATAAATATAGGCATGGAATGGTTTTACAGAGTTGCGAAAGAACCATTTAGAATTAAAAGATTATCATCTATACCTAAGTTTATTTTAATGGTAATAAAGGACAAGTATAAACGTAAATAATTGTTATTAACATCAGAGAAGTAAAGGAGAGGATCCATATTAAAGTTTTGCATGTCATATCTGGAAATGATAATGGTGGTGGTGGAAAACACGTATTAAACATATGCAGTAAATACAATAACAAATTTGAGAATATAGTCGGTTGCTTGGGAGAAGGTCCACTTTACTCAAAAGTTAGAGTTATGGATATTAGCTACAAACTTTTTAGTAAGAAGCTTAATAATATTGAGCTAGTGAATTTTATAAGATGCAATTCGATAAGTTTAGTAAATTTCCATGGGGCAAAGCCATTCCTAATGCATTTAATTTTAAAAAGTAAATTAAACGTACCTACAGTAGCTGTAGTTCACAGTGATTTTAGATATGATTTCCTTAATAATAAAGTGAAATATTTTATTTTTACTCCCCTGAGTATTAAGGGTCTAAAGAGCTTTAATAATTATATTTGTGTATCAAATAATTTGAAGGTTTTATTAGAAGAAAAAAATATTCAAGGAAGTAAATCAGTTGTAAATAATGGTATAGATATAAAGAAAATTAGTATTGTGACGCCAACAGAAGATATACGAAATAATTTGAATTTAAAGAAGAATGATTTTGTATATGTTATGGTTGCGAGATTACATCCTATAAAAAATCATAGAGAAGTTATAGTGGGATTTAGAAAACTTACTATTGAATTTCATGATGTAAAATTGCTTTTAGTTGGTGATGGTGAGCTACAATCCGAACTAGAGAAGTTAATAGTGGAGCTAAAAATAGAAAATAAAGTTATAATGACCGGAAATGTTTCTAATCCAATAGACTATATAAACGCCTCTGATGTTAGTGTTTTAGCTTCTTTAAGCGAGGGTGGAGCACCACCCTTAACGGTTTTAGAATCAGCAATTGTAAAGAAACCTTTGATTTATACTGAAGTGGGCGACTTACAAAGTATATTAGGCGAAGACAGCGGGTATAAAGTGAAGAATCAAAACAACGAAAATATTTATAAAGCTATGAAAGAAGCATATTTAGATAAGAGCAATTTAAACATAAAGGGTGAAAAGTTATATAACATTGTTGTAAATAATTTTACTATAGAGAAGTTTTGGAAAAATTATTTTGAAATTTATAAGAGTATACTAAAAAAATAATAAGTACACTTTTTTATTTTTTTAATTCTATCTTTAAAATTTTAGGTGAAACAACTACATTATTTATGAAGCGATTACACATACTATAATTAAAGGAGTGTGTTATATGGAATTTTATGATGTAGTCAAAAGTAGAAAAAGTATTAAAAAATTTAAGAATACCCCAGTAAATAAAGAAAAATTAGCAAAAATGATTGATTCAGCTATGATGTCCCCTTCATGGAAAAATAATACTTCATACAAATTTATTTTAGTGGATGAAAAAAACAAACTAGAACAAATTTCTAAATCTATAATGAATAAGGACAATTCAGCAGCACAATCAATATTAGATGCTCCGATGACGGCGGTTATAGTAGCAAAGCCAGATGCTTCTGGAGAAGTTGAAAACAGAGAGTATTATTTAGTGGATAGTGCCATTGCTATGGAGCATTTTATTTTGTCAGCTACTAATGAGGGTTATGGAACTTGTTGGATTGCTGCAATTGATGAAGATATTATAAAAAAAGCATTAGCCATTCCACAAAATTACAAAGTAGTTGCAATGACTCCTATTGGGGAAATTGCAGAAAGTAAAGAACATAACAATAAAAAAGATGCAAAAGATTATGTATTCTTGAATACTTGGGATAATGCCTATGCTGAAAACACTAAATAAATTATGAGTTAGATGATTTTTTTTAATTACCCTATGTCTGCAAAAGCAGACATAGGGCTTTTATTGTGCGCCCGGCATGGGCGCAATCTAATGGGTGAAAGTCCCTAGCACGGGTTAATAGTGCCAAGTGCATAGCTTAAGACAAGGGTGTCCATCGTGAGATGGAATCTGAAGGAAGTTGGCGGCCAAACTCCGGTCTGACGAACAGAAACTACATATAAGGCATATGCTTGTGGGTAAGTTTGCAATACAAAACGAAGCCCAAAACTATTCGAAACAAGTGGTGTAAATGTAGCAGATAGATGGAGTGAAAGATTGCGTTCTTACCCGGGGAGATCTGATAGGTAAGTTGTGGATATGAATTTAGAAATAACAACCCATACAGTGATGTATGGCTGAACTATCAGAAGTCAGCAGACGTCATAGTACCATGCAAAACGCGTTAGCGTGGGAAGGACTGAACAATAGGAGGTTTGGAATTTTGAAGGATACGAGAAAATATGATAAAAGCAGACAACTTCATAAAGAAGGCTCTCTACGAGAGAATAGAGTGGAACTCGAAGGTAATGTAGAAGTGCATAGTATTTCCTCTATGTCAGAAGAAGGAAGAAACGATGTGAATGAATATGATAATGGTTTACTCGAGCAGATATTATCGAGAGATAATATGAATAAAGCATATAAAAGAGTAAAAGCCAATAAAGGAAGTCATGGGATTGATGGTTTGACAGTAGATGAACTTCTACATTATCTAAAAGAGCATGGACAAGAATTAAGGCAATCATTATTAGAAAGTAGATATAGACCTCTAGCCGTAAGAAGGGTAGAAATACCAAAACCTGACGGTGGAATTAGGCTACTTGGAATACCTACTGTATTAGATAGAGTTATTCAACAAGCGATATCACAAACTCTAATACCAATATATGAAAAGAAATTTTCTGATAATAGTTACGGTTTTAGACCTTTAAGAAGTGGAAAACAAGCTGTTGAAAAATGTAGGGGATATATTAATGCTGGACATACATGGACGGTGAATATAGACCTTTCTAAATACTTTGATACGATAAATCATGATAAATTAATAAGGATACTATCGGAAGATATTAAAGATAGTAGAGTAATTTCTCTGATACGAAAGTATCTACAAAGTGGAGTGATGATAAATGGGGTATTTATGAATACAGAAGAAGGAGCACCTCAAGGCGGGCCTTTGTCCCCATTATTAAGTAACGTAATGTTACATGAACTCGATGTAGAACTAACAAAACGAGGACTAAACTTTTGTAGATATGCTGATGATGCGAATATATACGTCAAAAGTGAGAAATCAGCAAATAGAGTAATGAAGAGTATTACGAGATTTATTGAGGAAAAGTTAAAGCTTAGAGTGAATAAAGAAAAGAGTACAGTAGATAGACCTTGGAAACTTAAATTTTTAGGATTTTCATTTTACCGAGCAAAAGGTGAATACAGAATGAGAGTTCCTCAAAAACCTATAATCAAATTCAAAGCAAAGCTAAAAGAATTAACTTCAAGAAGTAATGCGATGAGCATGAAATATAGGTTTATGAAACTTAAGCAAGTGATAGTTGGATGGATAAATTATTTTGCTATTGCAGACATTAAAAGTATTCTTAAAACACTTGATGAATGGTTAAGGCGAAGAATTAGAATGTGTTTTTGGAAACAATGGAAAAAGATTAAAACAAAATATGGGAACCTTGTTAAATTAGGAATACCAAACAATAAAGCTTTGCAATATGCAAATACAAGGAAAGGCTATTGGAGAACATCCAATAGCCCTATATTAAACAAAACATTGACCAATAAATACCTTAAAAATATAGGATTAGTTTCTATATCTGAGACATATTTATTAAAACATTAATTTCTATTGAACCGCCGTGTACCGAACGGTATGCACGGTGGTGTGAGAGGTCGCTAAATAAATTAATTATTTAGCTCCTACTCGATTTGTTATATATCTATAAATGAGCGAAACGATTCCTGAAGAAATTATTAGTGATATATTGATGATGTTTTTAAATTGGCAAGAAGAAGGTAATACTGTAGAAAGTATTGAGTGCATAAGGTAAGAAAAGCGGGTATAATGAAGTAAGCTAAGTATGTCTATAATTCTAATGGTAACTTACGTATTAAACTTAAATTTTATAAAAAAATAAATATTTATTAACCGTGAAAAATAGAAAAATGAGGGAGTGGCAGTAATGTCTTCAGATCAAGCATGTAATTAAACTCACTCATTTCAATTTAGAAGAGATAATAAGTTGGAAGATTTAAAGCCTAAAAAATATATTTCTATAAAGAAGGTATGTATTAATGAATGAAAATAATATTGTAATCGGTAAAAAATATAGACATTTTAAAGGCAATGAGTATTTAGTGCTTTATGTAGCAAAACACTCAGAAACGCGTGAAGATATGGTGGTTTATCAGGCCCTTTATGGAGAAAGAGGAATATGGGTTAGACCATTAAGTATGTTTTTAGAGAAAAAAGAAGTTGATGGTAAAATGGTAAATAGATTTGAAAAGATTGATAACGAACTGGAATTAGCCGAAGAAATGCATCACAGTAGTTGATGTTATTAAGGTTGAAAACCAAATTAGTGGCATAGATGTGAAAGGTAAACCACTTCAGTAATGAAGTGGTTTGTTAATAAATATTTTTATTTAAAATTTAATTATTCCTATAGAATTTAAGAAAATAATTAAAAGAAGGATTGGTGATATAAATTTAATAAATACATATATAATGTTTAACACAGAATCGTTATTTAAAGTTCCTTGATTTGATAGTTCTAGTTTGAAATCTTCCTTTTTAGTAAAGTATCCAACGTAAATCGCTATTAAAAGCCCACCTATTGGAAGTAATATATCTGAAGATAAGTAGTCAAAGGTATCGAAAAATCCTCTCTGGCCTATTATATGAATATTAGCAAGGGCACTCGTGGGATGAGCCGATAATGTTGCGAGAATTCCAAACACCATCATTATGCTTGTTGTAAATAATACAGCTTTCGTTCTACTCATACCCTTTTCTTCTGTAAAATACGCAACTGGGACTTGAACCATAGATATCAGTGCTGTTGTAGCGGCTATTGCAGTTAAAAAGAAAAATGCGACTAATAATACACTGCCAAAAGGTATTTTTGAGAATACAAGTGGTATAGTCATAAATAAAAGACCAGGACCTTCACTAGGTTTTAGACCAAAAGAGAATACGGCTGGGAATATTGCAATTCCTGCCAATATTGAAATTAGTGAGTCAGATAAAGCAACCTTAACTGAAGTTGCTATCATATTATTATCAGGTGTAAAATAACTTCCATAAGTAATCATTGTTCCCATTCCGAGGGACAGTTTGAAAAAGGCTAGACCAAGAGCTGCTAATATAACACGTCCAGTTAATTGCGAAAAATCCACATGAAATAAAAATTTTAATCCTTGTGATGCACCTGGAAGTGTTAATGCCCTTGCACCACATATAATAATTAGTATGAATAATACAGGCATAAGTGTCTTTGTTATTCTTTCAATTCCATTTTTAACTCCTGCAATTAAGATTATTGAAACTACGATGAGAACTATAAATTGCCATACTATTGGAGACAGTGGTCCAATTAAGGTTGACATGAATTTTGCCGAAGCAGTACTAGAAGTAACCCCCCTAAAATCGCCCTTTATTGCCTTGAATACATAGGAATAAACCCATCCTGCAACACAGCTATAAAAAAATGCTATTAGAAATGCTGTAGATGTCCCCATTAATCCAATAGTTTTCCAGCCTTTAGCAGCATTTAATTTTTTAAAAGCTCCGACTGCATTTTTCCTTGATTTTCTTCCAATGTAAAATTCACATGCCATAATGGGAATACCAACTAATACAACACATAAAAGATATACTAAGAGAAAAGCTCCTCCACCGTTAGACCCTATTAAATAAGGGAATTTCCATATGTTACCTAAACCTACGGCTGAACCTAATGTTGCAAAAAAAATTGCAAATCCTGTAGAAAACATCTCTCTTTTATTTTTCTCTGCCACTGCATATCACTCCTCTTTATCTTTAATTAAACAATTATCTGTACTACAAAATTAGAGTACTGTTTAAATGATATCAAATTTATTTAAAAGGTAAAATTAATTTGTATCTGTTACTTTAACACCTTAGCACGTACATTTAAATATATCAATAAAAAAGTATTATTACGGAACGTTATTTTTATTTATTATTTCTCTTATTAGTGTATATATTCATATCTTATGAAGGTGTACAGACAAAGCAAATTAAGATAAAACACCGATATAAAAAGTAAAACAATATGATTTTACCTATTTATATAGTTTAGGTATGTTTAAGAATAGTTAAAATATTAAAATTTTCCCATCTGCAGAACTTAGTTTAATCTCTAGTTCTCAAAAGGGGGATTCAAAAACCGATACTACAAAATAACAAGCTTATGTATTAGGATAACGCCATAAAACAAAAAAAATCTAGTTTTAATCCACCATTTACTATGCAGTAGAACTGTATTAGGTACATGGTGGTTTTTTATTCTTATTTACATTTAATTCATATAATGATACTGTTATGACACACTATAACAAGAAGGTCTATATGATTAATTCATAAAGTTTTCATGTTAAAGACTATTATAGACTCTGAAAAATAGCTTTACTCTGGAGGAGGAAACAATATGTTTAATTATATAAACAAAAATATCATTAAGAATATCTTCTTTATACTACTGGGAAGTTTGATATCTTCACTCGGAATTAATTTGTTTATTTCCAAAGCCAAACTTCTAAGTGGTGGTGCAACTGGTATATCGTTAATTATCCAATATTTATTTAAATTTCCTGCTGGATATACTATACTCTTATTAAATATTCCGTTATTAATACTAAGTTATAAATATCTTAACAAACGATTTACTATTTTTTCAATTATAGGTATAATCTCATTTTCTTTGTTCTTAATTTTAACTGCTCCTTTAAAAGAACTGATTGGCACAAACGATACGTTACTATTATGTTTATACGGTGGAGTATTAAATGGAATTGGCATAGGAATAATATTCAGCAATCACGGTTCCGGAGGAGGAGCCAACATTGTTTCAGCTTTGATAAAAGTAAAACATGATAACTTTAATATAGGACAAATATCATTTTGTGTTAATATGATAATTGTTTGTATCGGTACTTTCTTTTTTGGAGTAACTAGCGCGTTGTATACTATAGCTTCTATGTATATAACGGCTGAAGTTACCGATAGAATAATTCATGGAATGAAAAAACAAAAATTAGTTCTTATTATTACTACAAAAGAAAAAGAAATTTGTAGTGGAATTTTGTATAAAATGCATAGAGGAGTTACTTTTTTATATGGAGAAGGTGCATATACTGGTAATCATCAAAAAATATTATTCTGTACAGTAGCACTCCATCAAATTCCCGAATTAAAATTAATAATTAAAGAAATAGACAATAATGCTTTTATGATAATAGTTGATGCTTCAGAGGTGAGAGGTAAAGGATTTAAAAACGATTTAATATAGTAGTAACCACTCCAACAGTAACTGGCTGCCTTTCTTAGGTAGCCTTTTTATATAACTTATCACATAAAGTTCACATATTAATTTGATGCTGCTGATACAATTTACCCTTATAATTTTAATTGTGGAGAAACATTTAATAATTAAAGTGAAGGGAATGATAATAATGAGTAATGGAATTATTTTTTCTGTAATAGTGCCTTTGTATAATGAAGAACTTGTTATAAATGAGAGTTACAAAAGATTAAAATCCGTCATGGATCAAACACTTGAAAACCATGAAATTTTATTTATTATAAACCATTAATGATTACTGGCTACTTTGGAGCATTTGCAGGTTTAATAGGTACTATTTTATTAATTAGTAGTATTACAACCTCACTGTTTAAGCAAAGCAATATATTAAATTTAGGTCTAATACTTTCCATTAACTTAATTATGTTTGGCATTATGTTTTGCTTTCTCGCTATTATAGGGCAATATAGTGGAAGAATATCTGATGAGAGTAAAGACAGACCTTTATATATAATTGCAAGTACAATAAGTTACAATGAACTTAAAAACAGAGTGACTTTTAAAGGTAATTGAGGATAGTATTGTGGATATGAAAGGTATAGAAAGTTTAATTGCTGATTTGATACTACAGCTACTAAGCTATGTGGCAGGGGACAATAAATATCAGAGAAGTTTTCACCAGCAAGATACTCCTTTGTTACATAAAAATATTATAAACACCTGAGCGGTATCAAAGATGTGGGTTGAAACATATATTGTTACGAGAAAATAATTAAAATTGGAGATGGGTTTTATTAAAGGAATAGATATATCTAGTTACCAACAAAATGTAGATTTAAAAAAAGTAAAAAACAGTGGAATAGAAATAGTTTATATTAAAGCCACGGAAGGAATCAATTATAAAAATCCACTGTTACAATCACAATATAGTGGAGCAATTGAAGCAGGATTTAAAATTGGGTTTTATCATTTTTTAAGAGCAAATGATCCAATATTAGAAGCAAAACATTTTCTAAGTGTTATAGAAGGGCTTTCATCCGATTGTAAATACGTTATAGATGTAGAAGTGGCATTAGGGCAAACCGTAACTAAGACAAGCTCTAATGTAAGACTTTTCGCGAATTATCTAATATCAAATAATAAGGAAGTATGCATTTATACAGGAGATTATTTTTACGCAAACAATTTAAATAGCTCAGTTAAAGATATACCTTTGTGGGTGGCCCATTATGGAGTAGCAAAGCCCGATGCAATTAATTATATAGGATTTCAATATTCAAGCTCTGGGGGAGTAGACGGAATAAATGGACCTGTTGATTTAAATGAATTTAAATCTGATATATTTATTAATTCAGTCTCACATGTACCTGTAAATATTGTTGTAGTAGCTTTTCAACATGCTGTCAACTTAGTCGGTTTAAAAGATAAAAACGGGGACAAGCTTGTTGAAGATGGCATCAAAGGTACACATACTAATGAGGTTGTAGCTAAGACATTTGTTACTAGAGGCACCCATAATGAACTTGTAAGGTGGATACAGCAGCGACTTATTGCATTAGGATTTAGTTGTGGTAAAACAGGATCTGATTCAAATTTTGGATTGAACACATTATTATCTGTTCAGCATTTTCAGGCTTCAAGAGGGTTAAAACCAGATGGAATTGTCGGGCCAATAACCATAATACAACTTTTAAAATAAAAAGTAGTTTTTGTGAATGTAACTCAAAAGTATTGTGTTACATTCATAAATTTTAATAAATTGGTATTTAATTTCTTCTTTTACTTGTTTATGCCAAATTTATTAGGGAAGGGTCTCTTCCTTCACTTGGTTGCTATTTTTTAATTGTTTTGAGCTAAACCCCTAACAAATATATTTCTTTCTTTTAATTCCTATTTTATCCATATTAATCATTTTTTCTATAATTTCCTTAGCTAGTGGCACTTTACAACTAGTTTTATTCATTAAAACATTAACTTTACCTATATTAATAGCAACCTTTAATGCTTTTTCATTTAATTCTGTTATATAAGTTCCAACATCTATTATAAACCCATTCATAGTATATTTAACCCTATTCTTTTCATTACGTATATTTGCTTCTATTTTATTTAAAAGATATCCTATTTCATTAATATCAATTAGATTATCCTCTGCTACAGATATATAAATGCTATATGTACTCCAACCACAAGCTGCAATCATTTCATTTTCAGATGTTATCCATTCCTTTGCAAGTTCTACTGCATAATCACTTCCGGCCGTTACAGTTGCAACTATATATTCCGCAATTGGATAACAATAAGCTTTATCTATCCACCCTTTCAGTTCTTCCTTTGACATGCTTTTAGGATTTATAGATAATGCTGCTAAATACATAGCATCATAAATCCCTGTTTTATATAATTCTTTCGCCAAATCATCATTTTTCTTTACAAACTTAACTAACTTTTTCAAATTAGCTATTTTAGCTCCAAAGAACGGTTCGCATATTCCATGATTAGACAATACATTTTTTATTTGAGGTGTCCCAAATGCTTCTATTTTGTTTACTATTTCATTTAACTCCATAAAGTCCTCCTAAATTATTTTATATTCTCAAAAGTTTATTTCTTATTTTCCTTATTAATATCAGCGTAATCAACCATATTATTAAACATCCTCAGTGTAGCATTGATACTCATTATCAATTATATTTTACTGAATAAAACATAATCTGTCAAATATATTAAAAAAATATTACCAATAAAAGTTTTAAATTAATTAAAATGGAGTTCTTGGTTTTTGTGAGATTCAGCGACGATAAATCACTTAAAGATTGTACCATATAATAATAGCTATCTTAAACTATATTTTATAGAATTGGGTAAGCTATAGTATACACTTATTAATACAGTGTAATTTATATATTTGAAGGGAGAATACTTATGAATAATAAAAATAAAAACGCTAATGTAAGCAGTAGCACTAGTGGCGCCACATTACAATCAAGTAAAGAATCAACTGGTTTTAAGGTTGGTTCAGTAAAAGTGCTAAGTAATGAACAATCTTATGCATCAAAGGACGATCCAAGCACTGATATGTCTACTATGACTAATAATATTAATTTTAGCACTCCAGAAGATGTAAAAGAATTTAATGAACGTTCAGAAGCTATTATAGCTGCAGGCAAAAAATAAACTAAGTATTAGATTAAGAGGATAAATATAAATTATGGATATAAAAAACTTGAAGAGATTAAAGCTGATGCCATATATGAAATTAATCAAATGGTGGCTCTAATCGATAATCAAATGGAAGAAATGGTATTTTATAGTGAGTATGGTTTTTATGAATGGTAGGAACCATTTTATTTTAAATTTTTTTAGTTAATTAATTTTATATTACACATAATATAACGTAGTGCAATTTTAATATCAGAAGGAGAATTATTATCACTTACATCTATGAAAAATCTAATAAGCCGTGAAGATTAAATAAAGCAAGTCTAAACTAGAGTTTTAGCAATGGAAGGAAGTCACCTTGGAATTATATTTTACAAGGCAATTCCAATAAAATACTGCATTGGGCATTCGTCCTAATGCAGTATTTTATTTATACATCAAGTCTAATAAGATATTTGCATAATATGATAATGTATCCTTTTCAACAATCAATAATTTTGCTGGTAGGTACCCTTTCATATCCCGTGAATATAATAATATCATAGAATTTATTTAGGAGGATTTATTTTGGAAGAAAAAATAAAAGATGGTAAACCAACATATCAACCTTGCCCATTTATGTTGCAACAACCTATGGATTATACTGGTATGATGGGACAAATGTCTATGAGTAATCCAACAGAAAGAGAAGAAGATGAAGACTTTCTTGTAAGACAACACGGTCACGGAGGTGGCGGTGGACATTTTGGACATGGTGGTAACTTCGGTCACGGTGGTGGACTTTTTGGTGTCTTTGATTTTTTTCCATTCTATCCTTATCCATATTATGATTATGATTACGATTATGATTATGATTATCCAACACCTTATTAAAGAAATTATAAAACAACAAATTGGGCAATCTCCTAAGAGGCTGCCCTTTAAATTATTGTGCTACTGTTTGATTAACTATCAAAGTTGCAACTAGCTTAAATGTAGAAAGCTATAAAACAACTATTAACTTTCCAATATCAATTGGTAACTAAACGATGTTCAAATAAAATATCCAATAAGCGCACTCCATATAATTATTAACCTATGTTCATTATATGGTCAGTATAAACAAAATTTGAATAGGGTAATATAATATAGTCGATATAAAATACAAAGGCGATTAACATATCTATCTATTCGTGATATTAACTTATGGATATATCAATGAGTTTAGTTATTTATTAATCCATCCATAGTACTGCATAGGATTGGTACCAATCATAAATAAAAATGAATTTTGTAAATAGTTAAGTTAATGGTGGAGGTATTGAATGAAAAAGAAAAAAATATTTTGGATTTTTTCTGCTATTGTCTTGATTGTTACAATATACTGTTTTCTTTTAATTAAAAACTTTTCTAGAACAGGTGATGGTAAGCTTGATACATTATTTGGTGTAATGTCAAAAATAGAAGAGCATTTTAATCCTATTTCACTTAAAGGAAAATCAATATATGAAATGCGTGCAGCATTGCATAAGTCAACAACTATATGGAATTCCAAACCTATACCCTTTTCCGATATAAAAAATATGGATATAAAAACAGATTCAAATCAAGTGCCAGTGCGAATATATACGCCTGACGGCAATGGGAATGAATTGCCTATCATAATTTATTCACATGGCGGCAGTTGGATTAGCGGTAGTATTGATGACTATGACAATGTTTGCAGGAAGCTTTCAAAAAATTCAAGGGCTATAGTTGTATCTGTAAATTATCGTCTTGCGCCAGAAGATCCATTCCCAGCTGGTCTTAATGACGTATATAATGTGCTCCAATGGGTTTATAAATATGCTAAGAGTATTAATGGGGACTCCAGTCGAATATGTGTTGTAGGGGACAGTGCTGGGGGCAACCTTTCTGCAGTAGTTGCACAAATGGCACGTGATAAAGGTGGCCCACACATAATCTCTGAGGTACTAATATATCCATCAACAAACATTTATCAACTAAATACTAAATCTTGGTCGTATTTTGGTATGGATTATAATCTTACAAGGGAAAACTCTGAAAAATTTATATCCCTATACACTCCAAGTTTAGAAGAAAGAAAAAGTGGATATACCTCGCCTTTATTATCTGAAAATTTTAAAGATTTACCAGACACACTCATAATCACAGCCGAATTTGATCCATTAAGGGATGACGGTGAAGCTTACGGTAATAAATTAAAGGAAGCAGGTGTGAATGTAATTTCTACCAGATATAAAGGTGTTACACATGGCTTTATCTCAATGGATAAGATTACGAATAAATCAGATGAGGCTTTAATCGAAATTTCAACATATCTAAAAGAGCAATTTAATAGAAAGCAAATTTAATATTATGCTAAATAAATATTTTTTAATTACTTATATAATTAAACTTTATGGTGAATACATAAATATACAAAATATTTTAAACTAACCGGAAGTAAAGGGCCATGTAATATTAAGTTTTTAAAGCCACTAATGTTTAAAGTATAGTTTTACATTACAGTACTTGGTTAATGTTGTAAGCCAACATAATGGTGTAGATACCCATTTTATAGTATAATGGAGAAGAATCAAATTCCATTTTAAAGTGAGGTTTTTACATGTTTAAGATAATGATAGTAGAAGATGATATTAGGATAAAAGAAATATTGCTTGAAAATGTAATGAGATGGGGTTTTGATGGAAAAGCCATTGAGAACTTTAATGAGGTGTTTATCGAGTTTTCAAAATACTCTCCACATCTAGTTCTTATGGATATAAACCTTCCTTATTTTGATGGTTTTTACTGGTGCTATAAAATCAGAGAAATATCAAAGGTTCCCATAATATTTGTTTCTTCAAGGAATAACAATATGGATGTAATAATGGCAATTAATATGGGAGGAGATGATTTTATTCAAAAGCCCTTTTCCTTAGAAATATTGATGGCCAAAATAAATGCATTGATAAGAAGAACATATTCCTACGCAGATGCGCAGACTAATGTGCTTGAGTATAAAAACATTGTTTTAAATATGAAGGATAATAGCGTGTTTTTTAAAGATAAGAGGGTAGAACTAAGTAGAAATGAATTTAGCATTCTATATCTACTTATGAAAAATAATGGCAATTTAATAAGCAGAGATAAAATTATGCGAAGTCTCTGGGAGGATGAAAGTTTTGTTGATGATAATACCCTTACAGTGAATATCAATAGACTGCGTAAAAAATTAGAGAATATTGAACTAGAAGACTTAATTAAAACAAAAAAAAGGCAAGGGTATACAATACTATGAGATTTAGAAATTTTTTAAGGGACAGGATATTTTTAATTTTGTTTTATTTTATATTGATGCTATTTATTTCATCGGTGGTGTATTTTAACAATGAAGTAAAAATAAGTGTTGGCGATATAGCCTATATCAATATAGTAGGGTTTATTATGTTTATACTTTACTTAATATTTGAGTATTTAAAAAATAGAAGATATTATAATGTTATTAAATGTATTATAGATAACCAGAAAGAGAATATTGTTAATTCGTTGCCTATGCCATTAAATTATGAACAAAGGCTATTTGGAGAAATTCTTATGAAAGTTAACGAAGAATTCAATTTAAAAACAGATAGATTACATGAAGGGAAAAAAGAAAATGTAGACTTTATAAATTCCTGGGTTCATGAGATAAAAACGCCTATTTCTGCATGTAGATTGGTTATAGAGAACAGTATGTACAAGTCTAAGGAGGAGACCTTAAGTAACTTAGAGGATGAAATAGATCATATAGAGAATTACGTTGAACAAGCATTGTACTATTCACGATTAGATAGCTTTTCAAAGGACTATTTAGTAAATGAAATAAATATGCATAGTCTAATTGTTGGGGTTGTGAAAAAACATGCAAAGGAATTTATAGGTAAAAAAATAAAGATAGAATTAAGTGACTTAGAATTTACTATAGACTCAGATAAAAAGTGGCTTTTCTTTATTTTGGATCAGATTTTATCAAATTCATTAAAATATACAACAAGCGATGGACTTATTAAAATTAGTGGAGTATTAAAGCACAATGAGAAACAGCTTATTATCCAAGATAATGGAATTGGAATAAAATCTGAGGATATTAATAGGGTTTTTGACAAAGGATTTACTGGATATAATGGACGGGATGATTTTAAAGCCACAGGTATGGGACTCTATCTATCAAAAAATCTTGCTACAAAGCTTGGTCACCATATAACTATTGAATCAATGCATTCTGAATTTACTAGAGTAACAGTTCATTTTCCAAAACTTATAGAATATTATAGGGTTACAAACTAAAAATGTGGTTTGTAGCCCTATTTTTTTAAAACTTACAACAATGTAAGTTTAGAATGGACTTTGTAATGTTACACAATGGATTGGGTATTAGATTTGTTATAAAATAGAATTGTAATAAGCGAAAGGAGCGAAAGGGTTTTAGGGACATTTCAGAAGGAAGTCTCCAACTTTTATAAGTGGGGGTATACTACAACAAAGAGAAATTTCAGTAAAAATCTAAATCTCCTTCTGAAGTCGTTAATATTGCAGCTTCGAAGAGGATGATTTAAGGAGGAAATAAAAATGGAAAATGTATTAGTTGCGAGAAATTTGAAAAAGGTTTACGGCTCAAGGGGGAATGTTTACACTGCATTGAATGATATAAACCTTGAAATAAAAGAAGGGGAGTTTATTGGAATAATGGGGCCTTCAGGTGCAGGAAAAACTACATTATTAAATATTATATCAACTATAGATAAACCAACTTCGGGAGTAGTAACTATTGATAAGGAAGATCTTGCAAAAATGAATGAAGATAAGTTAGCTTCTTTTAGAAGAGACAAATTAGGCTTTATATTTCAAGATTTTAATTTACTCGATACGTTAACATTAAAAGAAAATGTGGTGCTTCCATTAGCTCTTGCTAGAATAAACATAAAAGATATTGAAGCACGGGCTAGTATTATAGGAGCTACTTTAGGTATAAAGGATATATTCAATAAATATCCTTATGAGGTATCTGGGGGACAAAAACAGAGAGCAGCTGCTGCCAGAGCTATTATTACTAAACCTAAGATTATACTAGCCGATGAACCGACAGGTGCGTTGGATTCTAAATCTTCCACAGAACTTTTACAATCTTTAAGTGATTTAAATGAAACTCAAAGGGCTACTATTATGATGGTAACGCATGATGCCTTTGCTGCCAGCTATTGCAAACGGATAATATTTATAAAAGATGGTTCGCTATTTACGGAGCTTGTCAAGGGCACAACATCACGAAAAGAATTTTTTAAAAAGATACTAGATGTATTGGCTGCCTTAGGCGGGAACTTCGATGAAGTATCAATTTAACTTAGAAAGGATGTGATATACAGATGAATTTATTTAATATTACTTTTAGAAACATAAAGAGAAATTTTCATAACTATTTAATATATTTTGTATCCATGGTATTTTGCATAATGATTTATTATACCTTTACCTCCATCGAGTACAATAAACAGGTTACAGACTTAGCGGCGGATTCTATGAAAGTAAGTACTGCTTTTAATGCAGCCTCCATTGTTATAGCAGTGTTTGTAGCTATGTTTATATGGTATTCAAACTCATTTTTTACTAAAAAAAGAAAAAAGGAAGTAGCTTTATACTCCATGCTTGGAGTTAAGAAAAAGCAGATAGGAAGAATGTTATTTTATGAGAATCTAGTAATGGGAGCGCTGGCACTTGTGGCAGGCATATTAATAGGAACGTTATTTTCAAAATTATTTGTAATGATTTTAATTCATATTATGAGCTTTGATGTAAATGTTAAATTTGCTATATCGTTAAAGGCTATTATTAGCACAATTATAGTATTTTTAGTGATATTTATTATAGCATCCGTGCATTCATATACACTAATTTATAGATTTCAGCTAATAGAACTTTTTAAATCAGAGAAGGTGGCACAGAAGCAGCCAAAAGCTTCACTAATATTGGCTCTACTTTCTATAATTTTTATTGGGACGGGTTATTATATGGCACTAACCTATAAATTTGATAATTTATCTAAATTGTTAGTTATATTAGTTAGTACAGTTATTGGAACTTATATGTTTTTCTCTTCACTTATAGTATTTATTGTTAAGCTTTCTAAGAAAAATAAGGTTAAATATTTTAGGGGCTTAAATATGATAGGTACTTCTCAGCTTTTATATAGAATAAAAGCTAATGGAAGATCTTTAGCTACTATTGCAGTGCTTAGTGCAACAACTATTACGGCTATGGGAACCGCAGCATCGCTTTATTATGATCAAGTAAATAGTATAAATAAGTTAACCCCATTTAGTTATGACTATAAGAGCAATGGCAAAACGTTAGATGAACAAATTGATCAGATCATAAATAAATATCCGAATAATAAAATTAAAAGTTCTACTAATAGCGAATTTTTAATTATAGATAGTAAATGGCCTGAGATATCAAAGATGAAAACGCAGCCATTAACAAATTCAAAATCCTTTATTATATCAGAAAGTACTATGAAAGAATTATCAAAAGCAAGAGGAATAGATTACAATATATCTTTAAATTCAGATGAAGTATTATTTTTTATGCGTATGTATTCAGATAAGATGATGGAGAATCCTGTTGGGAGGAATATACAGCTTAAAATAAAGGATAGAACAGTTCCCTTAAAAATAAAAGATTTCAAAGAGAGCCTTCTAACTAATTCAATTGATATAAATGATTCATTTATGCAAGATACCGTAGTTGTAAAGGATGAGGTTTACAATAAATTATATGATAAAGATAAGGTTATAAAAAGAAGATTTATAAATATTGAAAATCAGAAAGAAAGTAAAAAGCTTACATCAGAAATAGAAACAGCACTAGGTAGTAAAGAAGCCCTATCATCATATTATAAGAGCTACATACATACTATGACTAGTATGGGTATTATAATATTTTTAGCATCATTTATAGGGTTTGTGTTTTTGATATGCACTGGAAGTATAATATTCTTCAAACAGCTGTCAGAGGCTGGTGAGGATAAGGACAAATACGATATACTAAAAAAAATTGGTGTGAAAAAATCAGAAATAAGGATTTCTATAGCAAAGCAAATGATTTTTATATTTGCACTACCTTTAGTTGTTGGAATAACACATAGTATTATTGCATTAACAATTCTGCAAATTATGCTTAGCTCGAGCTTAGTATATCCCCTTCTTATAACTGTGGGAGTATACACTCTGATTTATTTAATATATTATATATTAACTGTTAATTCTTATTGGAAAATAGTTAATGTAAAAGCATAAAAATTGATTGGAGTATCAAATTTATACTTACATGTTGTATGGAAATCGTAAGAAAAAATTAAGAAATATTGAAATACATTGCAAGAAAAATAGCCTATATACTAATAGTTGTTAGATGTTGGTAAATAATTTTAACAATTAGGCAAAATGTAATGTATATATCAAGAAGTTTAAAGTATGGTAATAAATATGTAACTGGTTTTAAAATCAAAAATGACTTTCCAAAACCAGTTACACTTAGAAATTTGTTAACTCATACTGCAGGCCTTGATGATAGATTGCCACTTTACTATAAAAGTATAGGTGATAAATTTTATGATTCTGTTGAACCCTTAGGAGAACTTTTAAAAAGAGATCTTCCACCAGTTATCAGAAAACCAGGAAGCTTATTTCCAGCATATACATTATTAATTATTTGATAAAAAATAAACTCTTACTCAGATGGAAAGTAAGTTATTTTTCGCCGATACATATATAGGTATATTTTGTTGACTTATGCCAGCTGATATTTCTAAACTTTCTTTCATTAAACATTTTTGTGATTTCAATTTCTGAATATATTCTTACATCACCACCATCACTGAATTTAATAAAAACATTCATAATCTGCCTTATTGGAGTAAACATCCACGTATCGCAAAGAATAAATTTACCCTGTGGTTTTAATACCCTATGAATTTCATCTAAAGCTTTTAATGGGTTAGGATAGTGGTGAAAGGATTCCGTACATATCACTACATCAAAGCTATTGTCTTTATAGGGTAGATTTTCCGAATCACCTTGTATTAGTTCTGCTTTTTCTTCTAATTTTTGCCTTGCGATTGTTAGCATTTCATCTGATAAATCCAGCCCATAAGCATGTATATTAGGCTTTTGTTCTAATAATAAAGCTAAAACACTGCCTGTACCACATCCTAAGTCTAAGATTGTGTCAAACTCTATTTCAGATAATATTTTTATAACGTTAGGATAACATTCTCTTGGATACTTGCTATAATTACTTTCATCATATACTTTAGCTTGCATATTGAAATTTTGTTTTGATTTCTCCTTATAATCTTTCATAGTTCACCTCATTTAATATTTTTAAATAAATATAAGTAAATTCAGTCATTTTTACAGGTGTTAACTAAATTATAGTTCAATTAATTACTAATTATAACATAAATTTCAATTATAAGGGATTGGATTATTTAAAAAGTGGTTCTCTGCCTTTGCAAACTCATACAATAGCTTTAACCATAGCCATTGTATGAAATTTAAGTTCCAAAATTCTTATTAAAGTTTTCGGATAGGTGAACCAACTATCGAACAAAACATAGGTTCCAGGTATGGCATAAGCTACCGCTTGCTTTAGCAGGTCAACCATTACATCTGGTGATTTTTTTACAGCTGTTGCTCCGATTAAAAGGAGTCATTTAATCTCGTGAAAGTATTTTTTCACAATCTCAGTTTATAATAGCAATTAAGATCATTTTAAATGATTTTACCTAAGTAAACGTATTAACTACCCATTTGAGAAGTTGCTAAGCCTTTGTATATCATAGTATAGTTTTAACATAGATTGAAATTATGAGATATTTTAGGAGATGAAAAATCATATGGGGTCAGATATTATAGTAGGAGTTATCGGTAGTGTATTAATAGCTATGGGGTTAATGGGATTTAAAAAAGACATGACATTACTAAAGATGGAATTCGAAGGAACAAAAATGGAAACTGAAAAAACAAAAAAATGTAATTGGCTAAAAGTATTATACGTATAATTCATAAAACAAGAAAAGTTTAGCAATTCCGCTAGGCTTTTTCTTATTTACAAATATATTTTGATTGTCTATATTTAATGTTTTAACTTATTCTGATTTTTAAGTTTTATTCTTGATCTAGTAGTGAGAGTTTAAAAGGAGGTGAGATATACGAATGATATATTGAATAAAATTATTGAACAGGGAAATAAAGATAATGATAATATCGATTTAGCTGTAATAGCTGAAATAGAAAAATATATGGAAAATCACATAAAATGTGATTTTAAATTAGATTATAATTTAGTTTCTAGATTTATATTATTAGAACATAATTTATATGATGATGAAAAATGTATAAATTGTCTTAAGTATTTATTAGAAAAACATAATGTAGATGATGTGAAGTACAAGGCATATCTTGTAATATTATTAGCTTGGATTGAGGATGGTGTTAGCGAGAGATCAGATTTTACAAGGAAATTTTTAGATAATATATTAATGAATAGTACTGATTCATATATAAAATCTATGCTTTATTATTTAAAAGCATTTGATTTTGAAAAATGTTCAAGTATAGATTCAGATAATATAATACAATTATTAAAATTTTCTATTAGTACTGATAAACATGCTAAAAATAGTTATATACTTCTTTCTAATAAATACAAGCAATTAGGAAATATGAATTTATCAAAAAAATATCTTGAAGATGGATTGAAAAGTATAAAAAAAGTACTTTCATTGGACGATTTAAGTAAAAATGATATGACAGATATACAATTTTTCTTTAATTCAGATATAAAAGGTAATATTACTGATCAAGCTTCGTACAAAGAAATTTTTATTTACCGAACTTAAATGATAATATTAAAGGGTCTTTAAATTTTTTATAGAATTATATTAAACATTGAAATGTCGGAATTAATTAGGAATATTAAGAAAATAGGATTAGATATAGAGTAAATTAAAAAAAGAAAAGCTTCTGTCTAGAGAAAATTTGCCTTGAATATAAAAATCCCCCCAATCATAGTTTTCTTATCCTACAATTGGGGGGATTTCGCAATGACCATTTTTAGGGGTTCAGTTCATAGGAAAGGTAGGTTGTCCAACTAATGTTAATATTTTCTATGAAAGTTTATCAGTATAAAGAAAGGTTTTAGACACTTGATTACCGTTCTCATATGTTATTCTAAATACATTTACTTTCTTTCCTACAATTTCATTAACAATATCATATTTTTTATTGTTAAGAATTGAATTTGAGTAGATACTAAATGTTACATTTTTGTTATGTACTGCAGATTCTATATATATAGGATAAGAAGTAGTATTTTTAAACCTATAATCGAGAGAACCGTAGGCAACTGTAGCATCCAATCCTGCACCAATATAGCTAGAATGCATTGTATGCGGATATCTTTCTACAGATGTTAAATTAGTTCTAAGTACTGCATTATAAAGTGTAGTTGAAACTTGGCATACTCCACCACCTATGCCATCTACATATTTGTCGCCTACAATTTCTTTTGATGTTTTATATCCTCGTTCAGAAGTTCTATCACCTACTACATCATTAAAACTAAAAACATCTCCCGGCATAAGTAGCTTCCCATTTATAGCATTAGAAGATACTCTAATATTTTCTGAACGATTTTCATTTGAATTTCTAAAGTTAGTTGTAACACTAGATATTTCAGCATTTATACCTTTTAAATCATTTTCTTTAATTTTAGGTTCAACTTTTTTTAATTTAGATTCGATTACTAAATTTTGATCTTTTTCAATAGTATTAACTTTGTTAATTATAGCTTTTTTTAAACTGGCAGAATCAACACTAAGACCATATTCATCTTCAGTTATAACTAATTGACCTGAATTGTTTCTGAAAATAGTTGCATCTATTGCATTTTTATTGTTGTCCTTAGCAATATCTTTAAGTAAGGTATCTAGAATGGCATAATTGTAGGTATATTTAACATCAAAAGTTTGCTTGCCAGGAGACGTTATAGCAAAATAATTTTTAAATAAATTCTCTTTTCTACCAATATCGTAAGCTTTATTAATGACAACATTGTAATCCTGTTTTATTCCAAGTTTTGATGTATGGACGGTATAGTGTTTTTCATTAAGATTTATTGTTATATCTTTTTTAGCAATAATATTATTACGATTTTTAATAATAGCATTTTTCGCTTCATCCTTAGTCATGCCACCTAAATTTATATCCTCCACCCATACCTCGGGATAGATCTTTAAGTCGTATTTTAATATAGTAGAATACATAATAATTAATTGGACTCCTATTAGAGACACAATTATTCCTACTATAATCAAGGTTGTTCTTAACCTTTTTTTTCTTTTTTTGCTTGCTTTTGACATAATATTTAAACTCATGTTTTTTGCACCTCTCCTTACAATTATTGTTTTTCGACTATAATCCGCATATTAATACATATTTTGTTGCAACTAAGTACATTATAACTGATTTTTGATAGAGAGTTATTACAAAGAAGTTACTTTTATTTTTAATTTTTTATTCATTCTACTATTTATAGTTATACTGATGTATATTAGTAGTTGATAGTTATTTTTGAATATAAAATTAGTTGTAAAGATGAAAGTATTACTTATTAATGGAAGTCCTAAGGCTAAAGGATGTGCCTATGCGGCTTTATGTAAACTAAATAATGAAAGGGTGTTTTTGATGATTTATTCTTTAGAAAATTCAACAATTAAAATAACGGCTAGCGCTCATGGTGCAGAACTACATTCAATAACTGGAAAAAAAGAAGGAACAGAGTATCTGTGGAATGGAGACCAAAACTATTGGAAATATCATTCACCAATTTTATTTCCAATAGTTGGAAAGTTAGTTGATTCAAAATATAAAATTGATGAAAAGCTATATGAATTGCCATCTCATGGATTAGGTAGGATATCAGATTTTAAATTTATATCACAAACTAATGATTCAATTACTTTTGAACTAAAATATTCTGAGGGTACTATAAAAAGATATCCATATAAATTTTCTTTACTTATTAATTACACAATTGAAAAGAATACAGTTAAAGTAACGTATAATGTTATAAATTTAGATAATAAGGATATATCATTTTCAATTGGTGCACATCCTGCATTTATGTGTCCTATTGAAAAAAATGAAAAATTAGAAGATTATTACCTTGAATTTAATAAGAAAGAAACAAGTGATATTATGGAATTAACTAAAGATGCCTATTTTTCACATAAGAGAAAAGAATGTTTAAAGGATACTGATATCATGATACTATCAAAAGAGTTATTTAAAGATGATGCTTTAGTATTTGATGATTTGAAATCTGATAAAATAACTATAAAATCAAAAAATCATGAAAAGTCGGTATCAGTAGAATTTAAGGGATTCCCTTACATGGGAATATGGTCACCAAAAGGCAGAGCACCATTTTTATGCATAGAACCTTGGTTTGGACATGCAGATTATGAAGATTTTACTGGTGAATTTAAAGATAAAGAGGGCTCGATTTCATTAACTATTGGAGAAGAGTTTACATATAGTTATAAGATTTCTATTGTAGAATAATACATGCTAATAAATGCATAGGTTGTTACAAGAAAAAAATAAGCCCAAGACTAGGGCTTATTTTTTTGATTATATTGTACCATTATTTTATTTTAAAATTTCCTATAGTTTGTTTTTTTACATTTAGGACAGGGAGGTAAAGTATCAGTATTATCATCTAATACTACTTTTTGACCGCAAATTTTACAAACGTATGTACCATTTCCGGGTTTTTCACCAGTTGAGTATTTCATAAATAATTCACCTCTTTTTTTATTAAATTATAGTTAATATAATTTTAGCATAGTAGAATTATTTTAACAATACTAGAAAAGGAAGTAGCAATTGCTTTAATTTATACGGATGGAACTTTACCATTTTTTCTAAGTTTAGACCAAGTAACAAGTAACAATATCAACATTATTGCAGAAATACCTGATAATATGAAACAAGTGTTAGCACCGTATTTTTCAGCCACAAACCCTGAAAGAAGACTTCCAAGGGGGGTGAATCCAGCAAATACAAGTGAATATACACTCATAACTCGTCCTCTGTATTCATCCTTAGAATTTAGTTGTAACATTGAATTTGCAGTGGTGGAAAAAAACATATTAAATATTCCTGTTATAGCTAAACTTAAGGCAGTAAAATAATATAAATTACTTATACCTGTAAAAATTAACATTATGCCAATTCCAATAGAGCTACCAATCATAAGAATTTTATTTGGACCATTTTTGCTTTTAAAAGACATGAGAAGTGCTCCAATGAGGGAACCTGCTCCAAGTGCAGATAGTAAAATTCCATAGGTTTTTTCCTGCATATGTAGTACGTTTTTCGTAAATACAGGTATCAAAACGTTGTAGTTAAAAACGAATATTCCCATAATGCTAATTAATATCAAGGTTTCGAGTAAGATAGATTTGCTTTTTATATATTTAAGGCCATCCAATATTTCTTTAAGCATCCCTTTTTCAGAAGTTTTCTTTCTAACATAATTGATTGCTTCAATATGGACCAGTCCATAGATAACTGCCATAAAACTAAAACCATTTAATAAAAAACACCATCCTGCTCCGAGATAGCCCATGAGTAGAGCTCCAATAGCCGGTCCAATAATTCTTGCTAAATTAAAAGTGGCTGAGTTTAAAGCAATGGCATTCATTAAATCGTCCTTTCCTACTATTTCAACATTAAAAGCTTGCCTAGTTGGCATATCTAAAGTATTACAAAATCCAAGACACAAAGCTAAAGCTATTAGATGTTCATACTTTAATGTATTCGTAAAGACTAAGGCAGACAATATAAAAGCTAATATCATCGATACGCTCTGAGTGAAAATCAGTATTTTTTTCTTTGGAAACTTATCAGTTAGTACCCCCGCAAATAATGAGAAAAAGGTTATGGGTAAAAACTGCATTGCTCCGACAAGTCCAAGTAAAAATGGAGATCCTGTCAGAGAAAGTACTAGCCAAGATTGCCCTATATTTTGTGTCCAGGTACCTATTAAAGAAAGACACTGACCCATCCAAAAATATCTATAATTTTTATGTGTAAGAGCATGAAAATTATTGTTAATAATTCTCTTAGTATTAACCACTATATTAATTTTTATCATCTCCTAATGAGCTTAATCATCTTTAGAATAATCATGTGTGAAAGTTGTAGCATTTTCTCCCATCCTTTCGAGTAATGCTAACGATGTTTTCTTTTCATCTTCACTAAATCCTGAAAATAAAATATATATCCAATCCATCATGGCTTTTCTAACCAGAGGTTTTATTTTTAATGCTTTCTCTGTAAGATAAACATTATATGCTCTTTTATCTTTTGCATCTATTTTTCTAATGATATAGTCATCATCTTCCAGCTTTTTTATAGCCTTTGCTGTGGTACCTTTATCAATTTTAAGGTAATCTGATAATTGTTCCTGACGTACTCCATCTTTTTTATATAATGCATTTAAAAATGTATATTGACCCTTACTTATATTATATGGCTTAAGTTGCCTTCCTACGTATACATGACCATTTCTATGTAAAAGAGAAATCCATCTTCCTAATGAGTTCATATTTTTATTCATTGTCGTATTCCTCCTAAATTAGTTGCAATCCCTACTAATTATATAATAGAGCAATATAGTTGTGAGTGCAACTATATTTTATAATAGTAGTGAAGTATGATTTAATTATAGAGATTTAAAATTTAAAGGCAACCTATAGTTGACAAAAATGTTATGTTTAATTGGTAGCAATATGGTTGTTTTATTAGTAGACTTAAATAGGGGTGATTAAAAATGAGTTTTCAGGAACAATTGCAAATCCTTAGAAAAGGAAAAGGATTATCACAAGAAAAATTAGCTGAAATGTTAGGTATATCAAGACAAGCAGTTGCAAAGTGGGAAGTTGGACATTCATATCCTGACATTGCAAGACTAATTGCATTAAGTGATTTCTTTAAAGTGAGTATTGATAAATTAGTTAATGATTATGAAGAAAATTGCCGTTTATGTATAGAAGAGAATAAGGTTGCTTCTATACATGAAAAAATAATAGAATTTTTACGTACAGCAAAGAGATCTACATATGCAGGAAAGGGTGCCGAGATCCAATCTTCAAGACCTAATTCACATGATTTAGAGTATGTAGAAGGAAATCTAAAATATATTGATACCTATTTAGGGGGAGGGCAATTCGCAGGAGAAGAGGCTTTATGGAAGGATGATATTCCATTTTGGTCAATGAATTATACAGGCAGAATTATAGGGGAAGGATTTTCAGGAAACTTTTTAAAAGAAGCCTTGAGCTTAGTTCCAAAAGAAAATCCATATCGTGGACCTATGGTATATCAAAATGGACAATATAAATATCATTGCATTGTTAATGGAGAATTTAAATGGTTTCAAGGATATGAGGAAATTTATTTTGATGATACAAAGGTATATGAGTGCTTTTTTCATGGTGGAACTATTAAATAATAGATTAATACTAATATAGGAGCTACTAAACTGCTTAAAAAATCTAAACAATTTCAAATAAAAGTGAACATATTTAGTTGTTCATGCAGTGAACGTTGCTTTCAAGCTTAAGTGAGTGTAGCATCTGAAAAGATTGTAGCACGATGAACTACGTGAAATGACAGGTTAAAGACGTACCTTTAGATGTACTTCAGTCTGATGCTCTACGATAATGAGGAAAATAATCTAAGGTTTTGCTACGGCTTAATTATGATTAGACACACCGAAATTCAGTGCACCATCATTTTACGAGTTGTAAACAAAATAACCAAATGGATTAAGATAGATTCGATATATTTAGAAAATGTGTTAATAGACATACGAGTTCTAACTGAAGGTAGAAGGCTATACAAATGGCAATATCAAAAATCTAATAGACTGGATAACAACATTAGGATAGCGGCACTCATGAGGGATAACTTTACTTGTGTTGATTGTGGTTCTAAAGAAAATCTACAAGAACACCACATTAAACCAAGACGTGCTAAAGGAGCCGACAGCATACATAATGTTGTAACATTATGCAAGTCATGTCACACAAAAACCTTTGGCAGAGAAATCGAGTTAATAGATCAATATTTAGCTATAATAAAAGGTAGAAAATTAAATCTTAGTGATGCCTTGCATGTTATGCAAGGTAAAAAAAATTTACAAACTGAACTTAAGAAAATAGCCCCATTATATTTAACTACGGGTGGCGATACTGCAAACCATAGAAATGATTGGGATATAGAAAAAACACACTCAAATGATGCTTTAGTTATATGTAACGTAGATATCAAAATAAATAATATTGATATCAAAGACTGGCAAATATCACCTTTACGTAAAAAATCTAAGGGTGAAGCGGAGCTAATTGTAAAAGGATTTAAGCATAGAGATTATGTAAAGTATACCAAGAAAAATGGAACCGAGTATATTGGATATATTACAGCATTATACCCAAATAAAAATCAATTTAACATGACACAAACAAATGGTGAGATATTAAAAAGATATGGTCTAAAAAGCTTGAAACTATTATCAAGACCAAAATGTATACGGTGGATATAATATTAAAAATAAGGAGGTGAACTGGTTAATTAAATCAAATGTACAATTATGTTCAGATTTAATTAACCAGGATGTATATGATTTTAAATAGAAATGATAAATGCTGGTGTGGAAGTGTACTAAAATATAAGAATTGCCATTTGGACTTTGATAAAAAGCTAGAAAACTTGAAGAAACAAGGCTGCATAGTTCCAACAAGAAATCTTATTAAGAGCAAGGATCAAATTGAAGGAATAAGAAAAAGTGCTAAAATTAATAATGCTCTTTTAGATTTAGTTAGTGAGAATATTAAAGAAGGAATGACCACAGAAGAAATTAATAAGCTAGCTCATGAATATACAATATTCAGGGGTGGAACTCCAGCTACTCTTAATTATGATGGGTTTCCAAAAAGTATTTGTACATAATCAATGATGAAGTGTGTCATGGAATACCAAGTAAAGATGTAGTACTTAAAAATGGTGATATTATAAATGTCGATGTAACTACTATACTTAATGGATATTATTCAGACGCATCAAGAATGTTTTTGATAGGAGAAGTTAGTAATGAAGCTAAGAAGATAGTAGAAATAACTAAGGAATGTTTAAATAAGGGAATAGAAGCAGCAAAACCTTGGGGCTTTTTAGGTGATATAGGGGCAGCTATTCAAGAATATGCAGAAAGTAATGGGTGCTCAGTAGTTAGGGATTTTGGCGGACACGGAGTTGGGCTAAATATGCATGAGGATCCATTTGTTTTTCATTTTGGAACTAGAGGAACAGGTATGATTCTAGCACCAGGAATGGTATTTACGATTGAACCAATGATAAATGGTGGAAGTCATAAAATATATATAGATGAAGATAATGGATGGACAGCGCTTACAGCTGATGGATCTCTTTCATCACAATGGGAGCATACACTTCTTGTAACTGAGGATGGTATAGAGATAATATCTAAATAAATAATAATCAAATCATCTCCTGCGGAGCTGCAATATTAACATTAGCAGAACATGGTGGTTATTAAAAAAGCTCTGATTTTCTTAAGAAAATCAGAGCTTTTTAGGAGAATCTAGGTAGAGTACGATTACCAGTTAAATCATCACCTGCGGTGCTGTAATATCAACGACTTCAGAAGGAGATTTATACTCCCCCTAAAGTTTTTTCTTTGTTATAGTCCATAACCCCATCTTATAGAAGAGGGAGACTTTCTTCTGAAATGTCGTTAAATATCGCGTTTCTCAAAAACTAAAAAACCTGCAGCGCAGAATATAACAGAATATATAACTGATACGCCAATAGCAAATGCAAGTGTTGTACCAACGACGAATGATCCGTTAATAATAAAGTTAGTAAAATCCGACAGTCCAAAAGGAAGATATTTACCCCAGCTGAAACGGGTTGAGAATAGTTGCACCATAGAACTACCAGCTAAAAGCAAGAATAAAGAGCATCCGGTTGCAATTGAGCGTGAACGAGATATTATTGAAAGTGCAAAAGCTACTAATACATACACAAGCACAGTAAGAAAATTAAGGCCATAAATAATAATTGTTTTTAGTACGGCTGGTATATATATTATTTTGGTACTCGTCCACATCATTTCCTTAGCACCCATGCCATTGAAACCGAAATATATACCCAGCAATATAAAGTTTAACAAAAATGCTGTTACCAAAAGTACAAGACCATAAAATAATGTAACAATTAGTTTTGCAGTAAGAATTTCAAACCGTTTATAAGGCCGTGATATCATCATTTTCATTGTACCCTCTGAAAATTCACCTGCAAATAAAGCTGAACATGCTATTATTAAAAGAAGTGCAATAATTAAACTATATGGAACATATGAATCAAACTTTGTGATTCTTGTCCAAATGCTGTCTTTGGATTCTGGCCTGATATTGTTAACAATGCTGTATTCATCTTCAGCTATGCTTTTTTTCATATTTCCTATGGATGCTGACGTTTTATCTGTTTTTTCAATTTGCGTTAGAGCAGCTTTTTCTACCGGAAGATTTGCCAGTAAGTCCTGTTTCCAATTTTCGGAAATTTTTGTAGTAGTTGAACTATTATGAGACACCTTGTGATATTTATAAATACTCGTTGCCGCTATTACAATTACAATCATTATGAGTAACATTATTTTTGTAGAAAGTCTTTTCCAAAGTTTTGTATTTTCTAGTGAAATAAGTGTAAAAAAATTCCCCATGTTATTTTTCCTCCCCTGTAAGCTTCATAAATACATCTTCAAGTGATTGAATCACTTGTCTGTCCATAGCGAAAATAGCTATGCCTGCAGAAGTTAATGTTGTAACTACTTCTGGAACACGATTTTTGGTTGTTTCAATATGTAATCCACCTTCCAAGATGCAGTTACTTATATTAACGCTTGTTAGAAGTGAAGCTGCTTTTTCATTATTATCAGATTCTAATATCAGAACAGTTTTATCACCCTTTTGTGACATGTTAAGGAGTTCGTCAATGGATTTTACCGTTATAATTTTCCCCTTATTAATTATACCAACACGGTCGCACATCTGCTGCATTTCACCTAATATATGACTAGATACAAGCACCGTAAGACTAGTTTCTGATGAAAGCTTTCGAAGTAGCTCACGCAGATCCTTGATTCCTGCGGGATCAAGACCATTTGTAGGCTCATCAAGTATAAGAAGTTTTGGACTATGAAGTATGGCCTGAGCAATACCTAGACGTTGCTTCATACCTAACGAATAAGTTTTCACCTTATCATTTATTGCCCGCTCTAAATCCACAATTTTTACAACTTCTTTGATTCGAATCTCATCTACATCTTTATATATTTTAGCGAATAGTTTAAGATTATCGAGTCCAGACATATAATTATACATATCCGGATTTTCAACTATGCACCCAATGTTACGCATTGCTCCTTTGAAATCTTCTTTTACTGAGCATCCATCTACATAAATATTTCCCTCAGTAATTTTGGATAATCCAACAATCATCTTAATAGTAGTGGATTTTCCAGCGCCATTAGGTCCAAGAAAACCGAATATTTCTCCTTTTTTAAGTTCAATGGAAATATCTGAAACGATTGTACGTTTACCAATTACTTTTTTTAGTTTTTTGATTTTTAATACTTCATTAGCCATAATATGCCCCCTGAATTTTTTTCATTTCTCATCACTATAACCATAGTATACTCCACGAGCTGCTAACACTCAATGTCGCTACACTTACAAATAAAAAAGTTATCTTACTATTTTGTAAGAAAGCCCATATTTACAGTTATTAGTTAAGAAAGTAAAAATAGACTAAGGACACTCGAAAGGGTGTCTTTTCTTTTACATTAAATCATCTCCTGCGGAGCTGCATATTAACGACTTCAGAAGGAGATTTACCCCTTTGTAGCGCTCTGGAGTAGATAACAATTCTCAATTGTTATCCCCCCACTGAAGTTTTCTATTTGTTAGGGTAAGTAACTCCTACTTATAGAAGTGGGAGACTTTCCTTCTGGAATGTCGTTAAAATATGGGTGTTACATAATGGCAGTCAAACCTCTGCCAATTTTCGCTATAATTGGTAGAGGAAGGAGGGAAATTATGACACAATTGGATGAAATATTACAAAAAATTGAAAAACACAGAACTTTATTGCATCAGTTAATGGATGAAAAAGAAACCTTAACTGATCCCAGATTAGTAGTACTTAGTCAAGAGTTAGATGAACTACTAAATGAATACGATAAGCTATTAGATTAAATTTAATAGCTTATCGTATCAAATCAATTAAGGAGCCTAAGGGCTCCTTTTCATATTAAACCCAGTAACAATTATATGAATGAATTGTAATATATGGTAATATTTTAACAATGGCATAGTTAAGTTTCCTTCAAGAAATATATCTCATGAAAATGTGATACATAGTAACAAAATATCAAGCAAAAATGAAAGCGTAAAAGTGGAACTTTCAGATATTCATTTATAATTTTGATGTAGTCGGGTGAAATATTTGTTGAATAAGTATTATTGTAAGATTTCATTAATAATTTAAATATATTTCTTTAACTTTTCTTATGTATTATATAATTAAAGAAAGGATGTGTTTAGATGTGGCTTAAAAAACTAAAAAAGAAAAAACTTCAATGTTTTTTAATAGGAGCGTTATTATTTTTATCCTCTTTAATATTTACAAGTAGTTTGTCTATGTTAACTTCTATTCAAGGGTATATTAATAAATTTTATTCTAATGATAAATTTTACTATATAATTTGTTATAACGCTAATGAAAGTTCTACAAATGATGTACTTAAGTGGGGTAAAAATAATACAGAGGTTAATGATGTTAAAGCTACTGAGGCGTTCACTTCTGGTAACGACCTTTATCACAATGGTGTAAATTTAAAGATTTCAATGTACGATGTTGTTCCCATAGAAGATAGCAAAAATATTCCATTTGGACTAACTAAGGGTAACTCATCAAATAATGACAGTTGTCCTAAAAAAGGTGAAGTGTGGATTACTAAGATTCTAGCAGAAAATAATAATATTCACCTTGGAGATAACTTAACCATAAAAACAAAGACAAAGGACGTTACTTTAAAGGTTTCTTCCTTAATTAATGACTCTCTTGAGCCATCTTCTACTATTGGTATAATTAATCTATATACCAATAAGAATAGTGAGCAGGAATTCTCTTCATTAAGGAAAGCATCATTAATTTTTATAGATGTTAAAAGTGGGACTAATGTAGCTAATGTAGAAAAGGATTTGACCGGGGCTATAAAAGTTGGTGGCTTTGTATTTGATAAAGATTTATTAAGCTTAAGTTCAACGATGGCTTCTTCTATGATAGGTGGCATTGCAACCTTAGCTTCAATTCTAGTGTTTATTGTTTCAGTGCTTCTTATGCGATTTATTTTATGGAATAATATTTTAAAAGAATATAAATCTATTGGAATATACAAAGCTCTTGGTTTTTCTAAAAGAGATATTCTCAAATTTTATATTATAGGTTACTCAATAATTGCATTTATTGGAAGTATCCTTGGAGCTCTGTGTAGTATCCCTATATTAAATTATACAGCCTCGAAAGTTTTAAAGTATATTGGTGATTTTAAAGGTGTAAGTATTAATGCATATGTTATTTTAGCTACAGTAATTTTATTTACATTAGTGGTGATTATTAATCTGTATTTTGTAATTAGAAGAACTAATAAGATTACACCTGTGGAGGCTCTTAGAACAGGGATTACATCTTCAAGGCGAAAGCTAACAAAGTCATTGATCAAAGATAATATATCTTCCTTAGCCTTTGCAATAAACGATATGTTTAAATATAAAAAGACTACTGCCTTTATCACATTAACATTAACATTATCCCTAACACTGGTATTGATATTTGGTAATGCAAATGGATCTATGTCAAAGATGAAGGAAAATGCTCCTATTTGGTTTGGACTACCTAAAAGTAATGTAACCATTAGTGCTCCGCAAATGGTTAGACAATCAGAAGTTTTAAATAAGGTTTTGAATGATGTAAAGAAGGACAATAGAATTAAAAATTATGTTTATGGATCTATGATGCTAACGGATGTAGTAGAACTTGATACTAAAAAATACCCTATAAAGAGTACACTTTACGATATATTTGTGATGAATTCTTACACCAGTGATTTAGGCTTTACTATCATAGATGGGCATAATCCCAAAAATTCTAAAGAAGTAGCTGTTTCTTCAAAAATATTAAAAGATGCAGGGTTATCCGTAGGAGACTATATAGAACTATCTATAAATAATAAAAAAGACTCCTATTTAATAACAGGCGCTTATAATTCAATGATGCAAAATGGATATGGTATAAGAATATTAAATGCTGCAATAGAAAAGGAGATTCCAAAATTTATAGGCAGTGAAATTTTTATAACTCTAACAGCTGGTACAGATATAAAACAATTTAAGAAAGAGATTAACAATATATATCCTAATTTAGATGCCAGTGAAATTCCACCTGCAATTAAAGATGTCATAGTATCTATCCCTGGAACAGTACTCCCTATTACCAATTTATTAATTGTGGTATTTATAGCATTTGGTGCAATAACGATATTAAATATTATCATAATCAATATTAGAGATAATAGAAGAAACTTTGGAATAATGAAGGCCCTAGGATTTACATCTAAAGAAATAAGAAACAGATATCTATATAGGATATTAATATTAACATTATTTAGCACAATTATAGCTATCATATTTAATTTAACGCTAGCAAGACCTATGATTGCTGCAGCAGTTAGTAAATTAGATGTGTTAATAATATCTCCAGTAACAATGTTACTACTAATAACTACTATGGTTTGTTTAATATTAGTAACTACACTTATATGCTGTAACTCTATAAAAAATACTAAGATTACTGAATTAATGGAGGAGTGATTTGATGAAAAAATCAGTTATAAAAGCTAATAATCTTTGCAAATCATTTGTCACAGGTAAAACTGCGCTAAATGTGATAAAAAATTTAAGTTTAGACATCTATGAAGGGGACTTTACTGTAATTATGGGAAGCTCAGGCTCTGGTAAATCTACATTATTATATACTTTAAGTGGTATGGACTCACCCACTAGTGGCAGCGTTAATCTCTTAGGAAAGGATATTACATCAATGAAAGAGGATGAACTTTCATCAATTAGAAAAAAAGACGTTTCCTTTGTATTTCAAAGTATAAATTTATTACCTGATATAACGGTTTTTGAAAACATAGCTTATTGTGGTTATGGAGTAAATAAAAATAAAAAAGAAGTAAATGAGAAAACCTTAAAGCTTCTTGAAACCCTGAGTATAAAAGATGCTAAGGAAAAATACCCCTCAGAAATTTCTGGTGGTATGCAACAAAGAGCAGCAGTGGCAAGAGCTATAATCACATCCCCTAAAATACTATTTGGAGACGAGCCCACAGGAGCACTTAACTCCACTGCGGGAGAAGAGGTTCTAGACATATTGTCGGACTTAAATAATAATGGTCAAACAGTAGTTATGGTTACTCATGATTTAAAGGCTGCTGCTCGTGCTTCCAGATTAATATATTTAAAGGATGGTAGAATAGATGGAGAACTTGATTTAGATAAATTCTTTAAATCAGACGATGGAAAAAATAGAGAGGTTTTAATATTTGAATTTTTGAAAGAAAGAGGGTGGTAAACTCTCTTTTTTATATTTTTATGGTAAAATGTAATTATAAAGCATTTGGAGGGTAATTATGGCAAATGAAAAAATTCTTATCATTGAAGATGATATAGATATCAGAAATATATTAAAAGATTATTTTAATAGTGAAGGGTTTATAGTTGATTATTGTGATAATGGAGGAAAAGCTCTTGTCGCGTTTAATTCTTTTAATCCGGATATTGTTGTTTTAGATATAATGCTTCCTGAGGTGGATGGCATAGAAATCTGCAGAATTATTAGGACCACCTCGCGAGTACCCATAATAATGCTTTCTGCTAAAAGTGGGGATATTGATAAGATATTATCCCTGGGAGTTGGCGCTGACGATTATATAACTAAACCTTTTTCTCCCATGGAGATAATAGCTAGAATAAAAGCACATCTGCGGAGATATAAAACTTTTTCAATTCCATTAAAGGATTCTTATCCTTCTAAAAAGTATGATTCTGAAATAAAAGAGTTTGGTAAGTTAGCTATAGATAGTAAAAGCTATAAAGTAACCTTTAAGGGAAAAGAGATTCACTTAACATCCAGAGAATTTGAAATAGTAGACTTTTTATCCGATTATCCATGCCAAGTATTCTCTAAGCAGCAGCTTTATGATAATATTTGGGGACTTAGCGACTTTGGAGATTTAAATACAGTTGCTGTTTATGTAAATCGAATTCGCGAGAAATTTTCTCTGCACAATATAAATTACATTAAAACTGTTTGGGGAGTTGGTTACAAATGGGAGGAAGCAATAGATGAATAAGCAAAGCATAGCTTTGAAAGTTAAAGTTTTCACTTTATCTGTAATTGTATTAGTAGCCTTTGTAATTATTTATTCAACAAATCTTATATATAATAAAAACAGCTTTTATCCTACAGTTAATAAGGGCAGACTTTTAACAAGTTCTATAAAAATAAGTGTAGAAGAAGCATTAGTGAGTAATAATTCTGAATTTTCTTTGAAAAGTGATTTTCCCTATGCTGTTATAGATTTAAATGGAAAGGTTTTGTACTCTTCTATAAGTATTTATAAAAAAGATGCTGTAGCTGATTTAAATGAATTTATGGAATATGATAATAAAGCTTCGATGCAGCATCCGGGACCACAGCAATATTTTTAATTCCTAAGGAGGATTTTTTATCTACTTCACCCAAGCTAGTTACCTTTAGAGATGTATTACCTATTATCATCTCTTTATCTGCAATAATTATACTAATAATCCTCACTTATATTTTATTGAAAAAGGATATTTTATTGCCCTTAGATTCTCTTAATGAAAGTGCGCGGAGAATTTTAAAGGGTGATTTCACATATGAAATTCATTATGATTATGATACAGAAATGGGTGTTTTTTGCCACGATTTCGAAGCTATGAGAGATGAACTTAAATCTTCAAAGGAAAAGGAAATATCAATAAAGGTAAGTGAAAAGGAGCTTTTAGCTTGCTTATCTCATGATATTAAAACCCCTCTAACTGCCATCCATGGATATGTGTCAGGGATTAAGGATGGCATTGTTAAAGATAAGGCGGGTATTGAAAATTATTGTATAATAATATTAAACAGAGTAAAAATGTTATCTAAGCTTCTAGAGGATATACTAGAGCATTCAAAGGCAGAGCTTAACAAAATGAACATATCATTAGTTGAGTTCTACTGTGGCGATTTCTTTAAGGATATATTAGATGATTTATCTGTAGAGATAACCAGTAAGGAAATTCATTTTATTTTCCCAGATAAAATACCTAACCTTTTGTTAAATGGTGATAAGAAAAGACTTTCTCAAGTAATGTACAATTTAGTTTCAAATAGTATAAAGTATTCAAGAGAAGATGGATCCATTTCAATATATTTTGAAAACACTGGTAGGTATCTTAATGTATACATAAAAGATACAGGAATGGGAATTTCTTCGGCTGATATTCCTTATATATTTAATAAATTCTATAGAGCCGAGAAATGCAGAAATCAAAATATTCCAGGATCCGGCCTTGGTCTCTCCATTTCTAAGTATATTGTTGAGGCTCATGGTGGCTTTATAAATTGCGTTGAATCTTCATTGAATGGGACTATTATTTGCTTTGGAATACCAATATAAGTGGTATGGGTTAAGATGTATTTGTTAGATAGTGTACATTAAAATTGTAACTGTATGAGGAGGGGAGGAATATGAAGGGTAAAATTTCAACTAAAAACATTGGAAATATGTTAGTTATTATTTCTTTTACAATACCTTTAATTAATTTTATGTTTATACTGAATTGGTTCTTTGAGATAACTCCATATCAAAAATTAGAAGGGATGCCTTTATTGTTGACGCCTTTAATCTGTCCAATAGGGATGTTATTTGGTGTTTTGTCAATGGCGATTATACGTAATAAACTTGCAAAATATAGTATTATTTTCAATATTATATTAATAACACTACCGTTTTTATATTGGACTTTAGGAACTTTAATTTTTGGACCATGAACTAGCCTCCACTTTATAAGTGGGTCTTGTTGGTGAATATAGATAATGACGGTGAGTATGAATCAATAAAAAAGAAATTTTATTTAAATCTTTCTGGAGATATTAGAGATACGATAGATAGAATAAAAGACCGTGTTGATTTTTTGTCAGTACATCAACAAGAGGAAATTCCATTTTTAAGACAATTATTAGATGCATCAATAAAGCAGGATGTTATTATAATTAACTATGTGACAAATGAGAAAGCCAGCAATAGAAGTGTTCAACCAATTGGTATATATGCAAATGAAGGAATGTGGTATTGTCCATCTTATTGCTTTTTAACTAAAGATTATCGAGTCTTTAGGTGTGACCGTATAAAGTCTGTAAAACTTGATGAAAAAACCGATACTATCGACATGTCTAATATTAATTTAAAGAACCGTTTTTCAATCCTTAATGACACTAAAGAAACATTTGAATTATATGTGGAGTTAACTAATAAAGGTGTAGAAAAATATCAATCTGCAAAATGGCCAAAGATTGAGTTGAATAAACAAGAAGATGGTTCAGGATTTTTGAATGGTAATATCTCAAAACATGATATTGATTTTTTTTCTGATTACTTTATTACATATAGTAAACATGCAATTATCAAAAAACCTTTTGAGTTAATTGCATGCATAAAAGGGAAACTAAATATAATTTTAAATCAGTATACTTAATTTAAATATGAATTATTTAATCAAATTTCCATCTATAATGACCGTGTATAGGAGATGTAAAGTAAGAAAGTTTCAGTATACTAGCATGAGGTTTGGTATTATGAATGACATAAGGAATACCATTTTTATCTCTTTTATTAGAAATAATACCAATATGTTCATAACCCTTAGTAAATACCACAATATCACCAGGTTGCCATTCTTTTAAATTTTCAGCATTCCTAGATTTAACTTCGGTGGTTAAACTTTGAGCGTGCCTACTAAAAAATATATCTTGATTGGGCACTCGTCTGAAATCAATATTAGGGTCTGGCTTTTCATCTACTCTAGGATAAAGTTTAATATTGCTTTTTATGTCCTCATCAATAAGGTCTTTTAAATTAATGTTAGCAGTTTTAAAACCTCGCCAAATTACGTCGGTACATACCCCTTCTTTTTCAGGTGGATAGCCACCATTATAATAATTACTTATATATTTTGTTTTATTAAGAACTTCATTATTAGCACCATTAACTATATCTAGTGCATCTGCTACTCCGTTTTTATTGTTATCAATTTTCGAAAAATTTTCAGATACTATAAATTTGGGTTTAAAGATGCTAAAAACATATTCATTAATGATGGATTTAAAAGGTGAATATATATAAGCACAAGTTAAGATTAAAAAAATCATTATTAAAATTACAACAAATTTTTTTTTCACTTTGTCACCACCCCATCTAGTTTACAATTATGACATTAAAAATATCTTTAAAGAAAAAAAGATTTAAAAATTCTTAGCCCATAATTATCTATCAAAAATAAATGAATTTATTACTGCTAAATATTCCCGAACAAAACAAGTAGGCACTAGAATTGGATGAAGTGGGGCAGGATACCCATATACTTTTAACCCCTGCCTTTCTGCTAAGAACTTAGCTCTAAACATATGGAAATTATTTGTAACAATAGTTACTTCTATATTTTCTTTTTTATCTAATCCTTTTAAAAGCGCTGCTGTAAATTTAAAGTTTTCTAAAGTATCGGTTGACTTTTCCTCCTGTATTATCTGTTCTTTTGCCACTCCGTGCTTTATTAAAAATCTTTTCATAGCCGCTGCTTCCGTAATAGTTTCACCAGGACCTATTCCACCTGAAACCACTACCTTAACATTAGGATTTAATTTAATATATTCTAAACTGGCATAAAGCCTTTGATAAAGTGCAGTTGAAGGAACTTCTCCTCTAATACCAGCCCCTAAAATAACTAGATAATCTGTTTTTTCTCTATGCTTTGATATAGCTGATTGAATTATGCAACCTTCAATAAATACAAAAGAAGCTAGTCCCATAAAAAAGCATATTTTTATCGCTGTTCTAATCTTTCCTGGTTTTATTAAAATATATTCACGTTTACTTTTCCGTTTAATTAATCCTAGTGATATTAATAATACTCCGAGGCCTAGATAAAATTCTGCAAAAGTTACTCTCCCGCCAAATATTATAGTTCCTATAAAATAGACTTCACATAATACACCTAAAACTACATAAACATTGCCCTTATTTTCCATAATATCTCCTAGCCTGCTGTGTGCAGATAACACTTTTATTTATATAATATCATAATATTTTATATAAATGGTATAATATTTATAACAATGCTACTCTGAAACCTAATTAGTATGAAAAACATCAAAAACTATTGACAAAATAGGGTAAACGTTTTAAGATGAAACTATACCAAATGTATATACTTTAGGGAGAAATATAATATGAAAATAACACAAGAAGCAGATTACGCTCTTAGAGTAGTAATTTACTTATGTAAATTAGGCTATGGTGAAAAGATAGAGGCAAAAGTAATTTCAGAAAAAGAGGGTATACCGCTAAGATTTCTTTTAAAACTTTTAGGAAAGCTTATACAAGCAAACATTCTAAAATCTTATAGGGGAGTCAAGGGAGGCTATGCTATAAACAAATTGCCAGAACAAATAACATTAAAAGGTGTTATAGAAGCAATAGACGGTCCAATATGTGTTAATAGATGCGTAATTGAACCAAGCTTTTGTAATTTGAATAGAAGTGGTGAATGCATTGTGCATAGAGCTATGACAAAAGTACAAAAGAATTTAAATGCGGAATTAGAAAGTATAAATTTTAAACAACTAGTAGAGGGAGAAGTTTAGGTATGAAATAAAGATTAGTTATGCATGCCTAATCTTACTGATAAATTATATAAAAAAACAAATATAAATTTAATAGTAAGATGTATACCAAAAGGGACCTGCTCATGAACTTTATCTATGAGCAGGTCCTAAATTTATATTTTTCTAAAATTACTTCATTGACTCGATAATGCTGCCTGCAATGGCATCCATTGAATCCGCATCATCTTCTTTCATGCTGGAGTTCAATGACATCTCATTATCTAAAATAGTCATTTCTTTCATCTCATCCAAAAGTCCACGCATCAATTTGCCGGATTGAGGGGCCCATGAGCCATTTTCTATAAGAGTGAAAGTACGTTTTTGAAGATTTAATGATTTCATATCCATCATATAATTCAGCATCGGTGGATAAATCTTCAAGTTGTAGGTTACAGAGGCAAGAACCACATGACTATATTTGAATGTCTCAGAAATCAAATAGGAGACGTGAGTTTTTGAAACGTCATACATAACCACATTAGTCATTCCCTTTTCCACGAGCCTTGTTGCTAGGTCACTTGCAGCGGCCTCCGTATTGCCGTACATTGTTCCATAAACGATCATTACTCCATTTTCCTCAGGCTCGTATCGACTCCACTTGTCGTACTTATCTAACAAGTACCCCAAATCATTACGCCATACTGGTCCATGTAGCGGGCAGATAATCTTGATGTCGAGAGTGCCCGCCTTCTTTAAAAGATTCTGAACATGAGGACCATACTTTCCTACAATGTTTGTATAATACCTTCTGGCATCGTCAATCCAATCCCGGTCAAAGTTCATTTCGTCATTAAACAGCTGACCATCTAATGAGCCGAAAGAACCGAAGGCATCAGCTGAAAATAATACACCATTGTAAGTATCAAATGTCACCATAGCTTCTGGCCAATGTACCATTGGAGCAGCTACAAATGTAACGTTATGTTTTCCAAAGGACATTGTATCTCCTTCACTAACTTCCATTATTTTGCCATCAATAGCGAAACCGAACTGATGCATGAACAAGGAAGCTTTTTGGGTGCATACAATCTTTACATCAGGATAACGAAGAATAATCTCTTCAATGCACGCTGCATGATCAGGTTCCATATGGTTAATTACCATATAATCTAAAGGCTTGCCTTTTAGAATTGATTGAATGTTCAGAATGAACTGACGGCAAATTGACCAGTCTACTGTATCAAAGAGTACTGTCTTCTCGTCCATTAGCAAATATGAGTTATAAGAAACTCCTCGTGGAATTGGATGAATGTTTTCGAAAAGGGAAAGGCGACGATCGCTTCCACCAACCCAATAAAGATCCTCAGTTATATTTCTAACACAATACATATATATAATCCTCCTTTATACTAAAAACACATTATTATATTTAATTATTATAAAAATTAGACTTCTATAAACATATTTTTTTCTTCATAACAAGACGGACAAGTCCACCCTTCAGGTATGTTTTCAAAGAGAGTGCCTTCAGCTATTTCGCCTTCGGGATCACCCATACCAGGATCGTATTCATAACCGCATCCGTTACATACATAATGTTTCCAGGTTGGAACAACTTTCTTAGGAGTAGCTGACTTTATCTTCACCATTGGTGGAGCATCTTTCTTTGCTTCTCCATTATCTAAAGCAGCAGTAAGTAATGGTAATATCTCCATTAAATCGCCAACGATACCGTAATCAGAGTTCTTAAAAATTTTCGCTTTGGGATCAATATTTATAGCAACTATTGTAGCAGCATCCTTTATGCCCTTCAAATGCTGACCTGCACCTGAAATACCACAAGCAATATAGAGATTTCCTTTAAATTTTTGACCAGACATACCAACATAACGATTGAGTGGTAAATATTTAAGTGTTTCAGCTACTGGACGCGAAGATCCTATAGCTGCACCAGCTTGAACTGCCAAGTCTTCTATAAGCTTCATATTTTCTTTTTCCCCTATACCTAGTCCTACGCTGACTACTCTTTCAGCCTTAGTTATAGGAGTATCCATTGGAATTCCAACTGTAAAATCATATTTATCAGCCTTAAGGGCTTCCACAAGTGCATTTACTTTTTCACTCGCAGTTCCTTCCTTGAAAATCACTTTTCTGCGATAACCTGTTGCAGGTCCACGTTCAGTAGCTTTACCTGTATTCTTGTTTTTCGGCATCTTGCCAATGATGTGAGCAGCGATAACGACACGTTGAATCTCATTAGTTCCTTCATATATTGTGCAAATTTTAGCATCTCTGTAAGCACGCTCAACTTCCATACCTTTCAAATAGCCGTTTCCACCAAATATTTGAAGAGCGTCATTTACAATCTCAAGGCAAACATCTGAAGCATATTGTTTCGCCATAGCAGCTTCCATACTGTAACGCTCATGATTTTCTTTAAGCTCTGCTGCACTGTAAATAAGTAATCTAGCTGCTCTAAGTTTTGTCGCCATATCTGCCAACTTAAAAGAGATAATCTGTTGCTGACAAATAGGTTTACCAAATTGAACCCTTTCTTTTGAGTACTCTAAAGCATTTTCATACGCGCCTTGAGCTATTCCTAGAGCCTGAGCTGCAATACCGATACGACCACCATCCAAAGTTGCCATAGCAATCTTGAACCCGTCACCTTCATTTCCTAGTAGATTTTCCTTAGGGACTTTCACGTCATTGAATATTAGCTCTGCAGTTGCAGATGATCTAATACCCATCTTGTCGTAATGCTTACCGAAGGTAAAGCCCTCTGTATCTTTTTCCACAATAAATGCACTTATACCACGAATACCTATATCCGGCGTAGTAATTGCAAAAACAACGTAAATATCAGCCTTACCAGCATTTGTTATGAAGATTTTTTCACCATTCAAAATGTAATTATCACCATCGAGTACGGCAATGGTTTCCGTACCGCCAGCATCACTACCAGCATTTTCTTCGGTAAGACCGAATGCACCAAGTTTCTCTCCCTTTGCGAGTGGCACTAAGTATTTTTGTTTCTGCTCCTCTGTTCCATAGGCAGAAATTGGGTAGGTGCCCAAAGATGTATGAGCGGAAAGAATTACGCCTGTACCACCATCCACTCTTGATAATTCTTCAACGGCAATTGCATAGCTCATTACATCCAGACCTGCTCCGCCGTATTCTTTTGGATATGGGATCCCCAGCATTCCCATTTTACCTAACTTATTAATTGCTTCCATAGGGAATTTATTTTCCTGATCCAAGGTAAATGCAATAGGTTTAACTTCCTCTTCTGCAAATTCTCTAATCTTTGTCCTCAAATTTTCATGTTGCTGCCTAGTCTTAAAAAACATAAATATACCCCCCTTTAATTAATACGGTTTCGTAAATGTTGCTTTGTGAAATCTGTAAAACCACAACATTGAGCTGCTGCAAGCAAAACTCATCAAACTCCTCCAATTATTTTTACATTTGGAATACATCTAATCAATATGTTTTACTGCATTAACCATACTTGGATTTTTTTTCGAATGTATACCTAAACCGTATAGATTTATTATATACGTAAGAGATTTACATTACAAGCTTAACCAAAACCTTTTTTTCGTCAGGATTCCCCATAAAAATGTGTGGCTTATTCTAAGGCTAAAAGAGGAATTTGCAAAGTGAGATTACTATGTTTTTTACTTCTTTCTACAAATTTAGAAGGGTAATCAGGGTACTTTGTAGAAATATGGTTTAGAAGCATGTCGTTGAAAATAATTTTGAATTTATTAAATTAAGGAGAAATAAATATGAAATACAAAATATATATTGTAGAAGATGATTTATCAATAAGTACTTTATTACAAGAATACATAGCTAAGTATGGGTTTGAGGTAATAGCGGTAAAAAACTTTGAAGAAATAATGATAGGATTTAATGGGTGTAACCCAGACTTAGTATTATTAGATGTTAATTTACCTAAATTTGATGGATTTTATTGGTGCAGAAAGATAAGGCAGCAATCAAAGATTCCTATAATATTTATATCTGCAAGAGATAGTGGAATGGATCAGGTTATGGCTTTAGAGAGTGGCGCAGATGACTATATAACCAAACCTTTTTATGTTGATGTTGTTATTGCAAAGATAAAAAGCCATATAAGAAGAGCTTTTGGAGATTATGCACCTAAGGTAGAGGAAAGAATAGTTGAAGCCGATAGTCTTAAGTTCTACCCAGAAAGGTCAGAAGTAGAATTTAATGGTGAAAGTTTAATTATCACTAAAAGGGAAGGCGTACTACTAGAATGCCTTATGGAAAAGTATCCTAAGGTAGTTAGTAGAGATTTCCTTTTAGAAAGAATATGGGATGACATTGAGTTTGTAGAGGAAAATACCCTAAGCGTAAATATTAGTAGAATAAGAAAGAGGTTGCAGGTTTTAGGAATAGATATGGGCATAGAGACTATAAGAGGAGCAGGTTATAGATTAAATAAAACCTGGTAGTGGAATGATATGAAATTATTTTTAAAGGATAATAGAGGTTATGTTTTTATATATTTATCAAGTTTAGCTCTTACAGTTATGTATTGTAATATTATGGGGTTCATAGAGTTTGGTGAAATCATTTATATACTTGTATTTAATACATTTATTCTGGTATGCTTCTTAGCTTTTAGGTATTATCAAAATAGACAGTTATACAAATTATTAAGAAATGGATTAAATTGTTTGAATGATGCTTTTTTGGAACTTGATAGTTCGGATTTGAGTCAAAATATTTCTGAAATATTAAAGAAGCAACATAATTTATATGAAGCTGAAATACAAAAGTGTAACAAAAATCATAATGAGCATTTAACTTTTATAAATCAGTGGGTACATCAAATGAAGACACCTCTTTCTGTAATACAACTTCTCCTTCAAGAATACGCAGGAGAAGAAAAGGCGCGAAGTATAGAAGAAGAGGTTAATAAATTAAATAAAGGTTTAAATATGGCAATGCATTTTGCAAGAATAGATTCTTTCCAAAAAGATTTTGTAGCAGAGCGAATTTCTTTGAAGAAGTTAGTTATTGATACAGTAAATGAAGAAAAGAAGATTTTCATAAAAAACAGAATAATTCCTAGAGTAGAAATAGATGAAGATATTGAAGTATACAGTGATGTAAAGTGGATAAAGTTTGTATTAGATCAACTTATTATTAATGGTGTGAAGTATTCAAAAGGCATGGGAAAAGAATTGATTATAAAAGCATGGGAAGAAGAAAAAGAAATTAAATTAAGTGTTATTGATGAGGGAATAGGAATCCCAAGGAAAGATATTAAAAGGGTATTTGACCTATTCTTTACTGGAGAGAATGGGCGTAGATATGGAGAATCAACTGGTATGGGATTATATATAGCCAAAGAGGTATGTGTAAATTTAGGCCATGCAATAGAGATAGAATCCACTGTGCATGAAGGAACAGTGGTTACAATAAGATTTACAAAATGAAAAATAGCTTTATATATAGATTATAATGGGGTGGAATATGGATAAAAGAGCTAAGATTTTAGTAGTTGAAGATGAAAATGAAATTAATAAATTACTTTGTAGTATTCTTGAAAATAAGGGTTATAGAGTTAGAGCAGCTTTTTCAGGGACAGAAGCTTTAATGTGTGTAGAAAATGAACGGTGGGATATGATTTTATTAGATTTGATGATCCCAGGGATTAGTGGAGAAGAAGCTATATTAAAAATTAGAGAAATAACAAAAGCACCAATAATTGTAGTAAGTGCAAAAACATCTAAAAAAACTAAGATAGAATTATTAGAAAGTGGAGCAGATGATTTTATTTGTAAGCCATTTGATCCAGATGAAGTTGTTGCAAGAGTTAATTGTAATTTGAGAAGATATCTAGAATTTTTTAAGGATGAGGGAAACAAAAATAGAGATAATATTTTGAGTTATAAAGATATTAGTTTAAATACAGAAAGTAAAGAAGTAAAAGTGGGACAAACTATACTTACGCTAACTGCAAAAGAATTTGCATTACTAGAACTGTTATTAACAAATCCCAATAAGGTATACAGTAAATCTAATATTTTCGAAAGTATATGGGGAGAAGAATTTTTGGGCGATGATAATACTGTAAATGTACATGTGAGTAGACTAAGAAATAAGCTGTTTATTGCAAATGATAGTGAAGATTACATAGAAACAATTTGGGCAATGGGGTATAAATTAAGAAGAATTAAGACTTTTGAAAGACTTTAGTAAAGTTTTCTTATGAAACATTAGTTATGATAAAAGAATGATTCATAAGGAGGTAATAAAATGAGTGAGTATGTAATTATAGCTAGTAACATTACAAAAACATATGGTAGTCGCAAAGTTTTAGATGATTTGTCCATAAAGATAAAAAAAGTGATATATATGGAGTTATAGGGAAAAATGGTGCCGGAAAAACAACTATGATTAGAGTGCTTACAGGTCTTGTTATACCTAATGCTGGACAAGTTGAACTATTTGGACATAGTGAGGAGAAAGAGATTATTAAGGAAAGAAGTAGAATTGGTACATTAATAGAATCACCAGCTCTTTATCTTAACATGACGGCGTATGAAAATCTTGAACTTGTCAAAATTCAAAGAGGAGTTCCAGGAAACAAATGTATTAATGAGACTTTAAATTTAGTAGGACTTAAGGATGTCGCGAAAAAGAAAACTAAGAATTTCTCGCTAGGAATGAAACAAAGACTGGGAATTGCTATGGCATTATTAAGTGAGCCAGAATTTTTGGTTTTAGATGAACCTATGAATGGGCTAGATCCAATTGGAATAAAAGAAATAAGAGAGCTTTTAATTAAATTAAACAAAGAAAGAGGAACAACTATTTTAATATCAAGTCATATGTTATCTGAACTTACTCATATTTCCAATAGATATGGTTTTATAAATGATGGGAAATTAATTGAAGAAATGACGTCTTGTGAACTTTCAAACAAATGTAGAACTTATCTTCATTTGAAAGTAAATTATACTTCGGATGTTTCAGTTATTTTAGAAAATGAGATTGGGATAAAAGACTTTGAAGTTTTTCCAAATAATATCATAAGAATATATGATGAATTTGACGGAGAAAAGATTACTATTGCTCTATCTAAACATAACATAGGCGTTAAAGAAATAATGCAAATGGGTGAATCACTGGAGGATTATTTTACTAAGTTAGTTGGAGGGGAGGATAATGAGTAATCTAATTAGAGGAGAATTTTATAAATTAAGAAAAAGCAGATATTTTATTGGAATGATATTTATGGCAATAGTGCTATCATTTTTTTTAACTACTGTATGGGATAAGGATATACAACGACTGCAGAAAGTACATTCTAATTTTCTTATGAATGGAGCATATTCAATAGAATACGCATTCGAGTATATTATATATACTAGTTTTATATTTGCATTATTAGGCGGAGAATTTATTGCTAAGGATTTTAAGAATAATAATATAATTAAAAGTTTCAGTTATGGATATACGAGAAGTAAAGTTATATTAAGTAAATTAATAGTATTTATAATTGCTTGTTTATTTTTAGAAATAATTTATACAACAATTTTAGTTATCTATGTTTCAATAAATCATGGGTTTTGTGAAGTCTTAAATTTAAGTACTATTTTATACTTAACCAGAGTAATTATTATTGGAATAATGTATAGTGCAGTCACAATATGTATGATTGCTATGATAACAAAGAGTGCTCTTTGTACATTTGTTTCACCAGTTATATTCTTTCTGAGTTTTCAATTGCCAAGCAACATATGTGCATATATACTTCCTTATGTTGCTGGGCGAGTGGCAATATCAAAATTTGCACCTAAAGAAGAGATTATATTTGGGATAATTTCATCACTTTTAACTTTTATTATAACAATTGGAGGGAGTATGTTATATGTACGGCGTGAAGATATTAAGTAAAAGATAAGTAAAAATTTTATTATATGAGTAGGAGAAATGAAATGTATTTAGCTATTATTTTAATGATTATTTTTCTAATATTAATTTTGGCAGTAGCAATTATTAAGTTACATTTATATAAAAGAGAAATAGGAGCTATAACTAAGCAAATCAGAAATTTTAGAGTGCGAGAAACCAATAAAAAAGTTAATACTGAAATAGCTGATAAATATATAGAAAATTTAGCTTTTGAAATTAATGAATATTTAGAACTTTACAGAAGAAATGAACAAGAAAAAGTAATGTTTGAAAATACATTAAAACAAGGCATAGCTAATATGTCTCATGATTTAAGGACCCCCTTAACATCAATAATAGGATATTTAAAACTTCTTAAACAAAATACCATAGATAAAGAAGAGGCATTAGAGATAATTGAAAATAAAACTAACAAATTAAATGTTCTTATAAATGATTTTTTTGAGTTAGCTTCAATAGAGACTGAAGATTATGAGTTAGAGATGGTAAAAATAAATTTAACTAATATAGTACGAGACGAAATTTTATCACTTTATGAATCTTTTGAGAGAAAAGGGATAGAGCCCAAAATATGCATTCCGGATAAGCCAATTTTTATAATGGGGGATAAGGATAGTCTAGAGAGAATAATAGATAATTTGCTATCTAATACATTAAAATATGCTGAGAAAGTTATTGAAATAAAATTAGAAGAATGTGATGCTAAAGTTACTTTTGAAATTTCAAATATATGTACAGGCATTGATGAAAAAGATGTATTACATATGTTTGATAGATTCTATATGGCAGACAAAGTGAGAACGGGGAATGGTGTAGGACTTGGGCTGTCTATTGTAAAAAGTTTAATGGAAAAGATGAATGGAGTTGTAATATCAAAACTCGAAGAAAATAGGATTTCTATAATATGTGAATGGAAGTATATAAAATAGTATTATTTTATATGCTTTTTTTTAGGGCGTTAAATTGTCTTCTGCGGAGCTGCAACAACTAATAATTGCAAAGCTTACAACCATGTCACATTCCTGTAAGCTTTGCAGATAGTACTTTATACATTATTATTATAAACTATATATAAAGTAATAATTAGTTTGTAAGGAGTGATAAGACATAGATATAATATTTTTATTAAAAGCAATCATAATAGCAATAGTAGAGGGGGTAACTGAATTTATCCCAGTATCTTCTACAGGCCATATGATATTAATTGGATGGGCAATTGGGTTTGAGGGAGAATTTGCAAAGATGTTTGAAGTTGTAATTCAACTTGGGGCAATAATGGCAGTTGTTGTTTTGTATTGGGAGAAGATTAACGAAAGTGTAATAGAATTTTTTAAGTTTATATTTACTAAAGGAAGAGAGGGGGAAAAGGGATTTAGATTTGGGATTAATGTTGTTGCAGCTTCTATTCCCATGGCTATTGTAGGAGTAACATTTTACGATAAAATAAAATCGAAATTTATACCCGAAGCTGTCATAGTAGGATTTATAGTTGGTGGATTATTGTTACTGATAGTCGAAAAGAGTTTCGTAGGTAAGAAGCATAAAGTAGATAGTATAGATAATATAACACCTGTACAATCATTAAAAATTGGCATATTACAACTTCTTTGCGTGTGGCCAGGAATGTCAAGAAGTGCATCTACGATTATGGGTGGATGGATTGCAGGATTATCAACACCGATAGCGGCAGAATTTTCATTTTTCATAGCGATTCCAGCTATGATAGGGGCAACAGGTAAGGACTTATTTGAATTTGATTATTCTATAATGACGAAAGCATTATGGAGCTCATTAATAACTGGATTTGTTGTGGCTTTCATAGTGTCTTTAATTGTTATGAAAAAATTTGTTGATTATTTAAAAAAGAAACCAATGAAAGTATTTGCAATATATAGAATAGTAGTAGGGATTTTACTTGGAGTATTAGTATTAACTAAGATTATCATCTTAACATAATCATTTTAACATAATAGGAGGAATAAGTAATATGGATATTTTGAAAGTAAAGAATTTAAGCAAGGTATATGGTAATAAAATATCATTCAATGCTTTGGATAATATAAGTTTCACAATTGACGAAGGAGAATTTGTAGGGATAATGGGCCCATCAGGAAGTGGTAAGACAACATTATTAAATATGATTTCAACAGTAGATAAGCCAACATCAGGAGAAATAAGAATAAAAGATAAAAATCCACTGAATCTTAAGGGCGATGATCTGGCCTTATTTAGAAGGAGAGAATTAGGTTTTGTATTTCAAGATTTCAACCTATTAGATACTTTAACTGTTGGTGAAAATATAGTGCTTCCACTAACATTAGATGGAGTACTAGTTAAAGATCAGGATGAGGAACTTAATAGAATATCAAAGATACTTGGAATAGAGAATCTAATTAACAAGAGAACTTTTGAAATATCAGGAGGAGAAGCTCAGAGAACAGCTATTGCAAGAGCATTAATACATAATCCTACTCTATTACTTGCTGATGAGCCAACTGGTAACTTGGATTCAAAAGCTGCTAAAAATGTAATGGAATTATTTGAAAAAATAAATAAAGATGAAAAAGTAACTACAATGATGGTAACTCACGATACATTTTCAGCAAGTTATTGTAATAAAATTCTATTTATAAAAGATGGAACTATATATAATGAAATTTATAGGGGAGATAGCAGGAAACAGTTTTATCAGGAAATTATTGACGTGATTGCACTAATGGGAGGTGGAAACTAATGAATCTTAGAGAGTTTGCCACTAAAAATGTGTACAGAAATATAAAAGGATATTTTGCCTACTTTTTAAGTAGTAGTATATCAGCAACACTATTATTCTCTTTTACTATGATTATAGTTCATCCTGACTTTGTGGGGCTTAAATTACCTAATAACATAAGAAATGCTCTTTATGTTACAACTGTAATTGCATACTTATTTTTGTGTTTTTTTGTATTCTATTCAGTAAGTGTCTTTTTAAAAAGTAGATATAAAGAATTTGGAATACTTTATATTATAGGCTCATCAAAAAAGCAAATACAGAGAATTATAACCATTGAAAATATAATAATTAGTTCAGTATCTGCAGTAGTAGGGATAATAGTAGGAATTGTATTTTCAAAAATACTTTTAGCAGTCAGTGGAAAGTTGTTAGGATTTAATGCACTAGGATTTTATATTCCAGTTAAAGCTATGATTATTACCTTAATTGCATTTGTATTGATAGGAATAGTAATTTCAATATTTTGTTCATTTGTTATAAAAGAAGATATGGTTTTAAGATTGCTTAAAGGGACTAAAAAACCCAAAGCAGAACCAAAATCATCGGCTATTCTCTCGATTATATGTATAGTATTGCTTACAGTAGGATATTATCTATCAATTACATCAAGTGAAAAGACACTAGCCTATAGAATAATACCTGTAACAATAATGGTGATTGTAGCAACATATCTATTATTTTCTCAATTAAGTGTATTTGTACTCAAGTTACTTAAAAAAAGCAGAAACTTTTATATGAATAAAACTACAGTACTATGGGTGTCAAATTTACTATATAGAATAAAAGATAACACAAGAATGCTTTTCTTAATTACAATAACTTCAACAGTTGCTCTTTCGTCAATAGGGTCAGTATATGCTTATGTGCGACTTGTTGCTAGACAATACTGAGCGAGGGTTCAGAACAAAACTAGCCTAATTTAGAAATAAATTAGAACTATTATCATGATAGGTAGAATGATAGGGTAACGCCTTGAAATGCCTCCCTAAAACTACGATTAGCGTTTTAGTAGGTGAATACTAAAGGGTTAAAAGCTCGTTGAAGTCGGCTGAGATAGTACCCTAACAAATCCGATAGGATGTTGAGGAATAGCGAACCAGAGGTGGTCGAGTACTAAATAGGCCGGGGGTCTATAAAATATCTATGGTTAGTATGATACTAAGTATCTGACAAAATTGGGAATGTACAGGTCTAAAATATGAATACTCATAACTGGGTATACCACTACAGTGGGATAAGTGAGGACTAGTAAAATTATAGGTTATGAAAATCCTTATAGTGTTAAAGGCACTATCAAGCTTATAGGCTTAATCCAATGACCTAAGGATATATGCAAAGATAATGATAATGGAACAAGGTAAGCTGAGAATACGGAGATTTTACCGTCTTTGAAGTAGTAATAAGGAAAACAGCATAAAGCTGTACAACTTATTTTTATCTCAGTAAAGTGGTGCCACAGTACCGATAAAACCTTGATAATAAGGGGTGGAGGGATAGGCACTAGACAATTTGTTATTTGAAAATTAAATACTGAATAATTCAAGGTTCGGGTAAGACTAAGGTGCGACTTGTTGCTAGACAAAAGTAAGCGTGGGTTTACTACAAAACTAGCCTAATCAGCCAATTAAAACTTGGAAATTAGAACTGTTATTACGATAGGTAGAATGATAGGGTAACGCCTTGAAATGCCTTCACAAAGGTATACGAATAGCGTTTAGCTAAATAAATAGTAAAATGTTATAAGCTCGTTAAAATGCTTGAGAGCTACCGTAAGTAGAAGAAAAATAATCCCTACACGAAATGCGAACCAGAGGTGGTCGAGTAGTGATAGAGCCAGTGTCTATAAAATATCTATGGTTAGGATGTTCCATAAGGAACTGACGAAATCGGGAAGGTAAGGGTCTTAACTTACGATACTTAGAAATGAGTATAACACATAAGTGTAGTAAGTGTGGATAAGTAAAACTTTTAGTTATGAAAGTCCATATAATGTTATAGGCATTATCAAGCTTACAGGCTCATACCGATTACCTAAGGATATATGTAAAGATAGTAATAATGGAACAAGGGAAACTTGGAATACGGAGGTTTTACTACCAATGAAGTAGTGATAAGGAAAACGTAAGTATAACTTATCTTAATCCAAGCGAAAGTGGTGGCATAAAGCAAAGATGAATATTGTAATGATGTTCTAGCAATAGCCACTAGACAAAATGTTGATTAAAAATTAAATACTGAATAATTTCAAGGTTCGAGTAAGAAGAAGAGATATGAAACCGAAATTGTGCAAACAAAGGAGGAAGTAATAGACTTGAAGGAAAGCTTAAAATTAGAGAAAAAGCAAAAACTAAGAAATAATGAATATTACGCAATGCAACCAATACTTGACGAATTGTATAAGAAAGCTTGTAGTAAAAATAAATTTACAAACTTGATGCAGTATATAACGTCTAAAGAAAATATTTTACTAGCATATAGAAATATTAAGAAAAATAAAGGTTCAGCAACAGTTGGAACGGATAAACTTAATATAGATTTCTTTAAGGAAATGGATAATGATGAATTTGTGAAATATATACAAAATAAATTCAAAAATTATTTTCCCAAAAGTGTTCGCAGAGTAGATATTCCAAAACCAAATGGTAAAACTAGACCTCTAGGAATACCATGTATAGATGATAGAATAATGCAACAATGTATTAAACAAATAATTGAACCAATATGTGAAGCTAAATTTCACAAACATAGTTATGGTTTTAGACCGAATAGGTCAACAGAACATGCTATTGCAAGATGTATGAGTTTAATGAATCAAGCTAAATTACACTACGTTGTAGATGTAGATGTAAAAGGCTTCTTTGATAACGTAAACCATAGTAAACTAAAAAAGCAACTATGGAATATGGGAATACAAGATAAAAACCTCATAAGCATCATTGGTAAAATTCTTAAATCAGAAATACAAGGAATTGGAATACCGACAAAAGGAACGCCTCAAGGGGGCATAATTAGTCCATTATTAGCCAATGTGGTATTAAATGAACTTGATTGGTGGATAAGTTCTCAATGGGAAACATTTGTGACAAAACATAAATACTCTAAACCTGAACACAGATATAATGCCCAAAAGAAAACTAATTTAAAAGAAATTTGGTTCGTAAGATATGCAGATGATTTTAAAATATTTTGCAGAGATGCTAAAACTGCTCAAAAAATCTATAATGCTACAAGAAAATGGTTAGAAGAAAGATTAGGGTTAGAAATTAGTCCTGATAAATCTAAGATAACTAATCTAAGAAAGAATTATACAGAGTTTTTAGGTTTTAAACTAATGGTTAAACCTAAAAAGAATAAGTATGTATGTCAAAGTAGAATGTGTGATAAATCTGTTCAAAAGACTATTAATAAGTTAAAAGAACAAATTAAAATAGCACAAAAAAAATGTATTGCAAAAGAAATATCAAAGTTAAACTCCATAATATTAGGAAGTCACAACTACTACAGGTGTGCTACCAATGTTGTAAAGAATTTTGGTTACATTAACTTCTTAGTTACAAAAACCTTAGAAATACGATTAAGGAATTATATATCGGATAAACCGAAACTTTCGGAAACCTATAAACGGTTATACGGTCAATATAAAGGTAAAATAAGAACGATACAAGGAATGACTATATTTCCAATCTATGGTTGTAGAACTAAAGTCGCATTATGTTTTAATCAAGTGAAATGCAATTATACTGAAAAAGGAAGAAAGGCAATCCATGTACAACTTAAAGGTAGTAGCATTAAACTAATAAAATACTATTTGAGCACTGTACACGAAAGTCAGACAACTGAATTGAGTGATAATAGTATTTCACTTATAGCAGGACAACAAGGCATGTGTTACGTTACTGGTGAGCCACTAGAAATTGGAAATATGGAATGTCACCACAAGATGCCTAAACAATTAGGCGGAATGGATGAATATAAAAATCTTGTATGGTTAAAAATGAGTGCACATAAATTAATACATTGCACACTACCCACAACTATTGAAAAATATCTAGGTTTATTGTCCCTTGATGAAAAAGGGTTAAAGCGAATTAATTCTCTAAGAAAGCAAGTAGGAAATTCAGTTATTTAATTAAATAAAAACAAATTGTTGGAACGCCGTATGAGCTGGAAACTCTCACGTACGGTGTGAGGTGGGGGAAAAGTTGGAGATAACTTCAAAGATTTACCTATCACTATAGATATGAACCTAAATTTGTATTTATACAAAGGAGGAAGTAGTAGACTTGAAGGAAAGCATTCTAGAGAAAAGACAGATACTAAGAAATAATGAGTACTACACTATGCAAAACACATTCGATAGCTTATATGAAGATAGTAGTAAAGGTAAAAAATTTACTAAGTTGATGCAATATATAGCATCTGAGCAAAATATTTTATTAGCCTATAGAAACGTTAAGAAAAACAAAGGATCTATAACTGCTGGTACTGATAAACTAAACATTTATTATATCAAGAATATGGGTATAGAAAAATATGTAAAACATATTCAAGATAAGTTCAATAACTATCAACCTAAGAGTGTAAGAAGAGTTGAGATTCCAAAAGCTAATGGAAAAACAAGACCACTAGGAATACCTTGTATTGATGATAGAATAATTCAGCAATGTATAAAACAAGTATTAGAACCAATATGCGAAGTTAAATTCCACAATCATAGTTATGGATTTAGACCGAATAGGTCAACCCAACATGCGATAGCTAGAAGTATGTTCTTGATGAACCAATGTAAACTACATTATGTGGTTGACATAGATATTAGCGGTTTCTTTGATAATGTTAATTATAGCAAATTAAAAAAGCAAATGTGGAATTTGGGAATACAAGATAAAAATTTATTAAGCATAGTGGAAAAAATCCTTAAATCAAAGATAGAAGGTATAGGTATTCCATATAAAGGAACGCCTCAAGGCGGGATTATTAGTCCATTACTATCCAATATTGTGTTGAATGAATTAGATTGGTGGATAAGTTCTCAATGGGAAACATTTGAAACTTCTCATGACTACAGAAGTTATAGAAAATCCGGTCAAATAGATGTTAGTCATAAATATACGGCAATGAGAACCACTAAACTAAAGGAACTTTGGCTAGTGAGATATGCGGATGATTTTAAGATTTTTTGTAAGGACATAAAAACTGCACAAATCATTTTTATTGCAACTAAGAAATGGCTTAAAAAAAGATTAGGATTAGACATAAGTATGGAAAAATCTAAAATAACCAATCTTAGAAAAAATCATACAGAGTTTTTAGGCTTTAAGTTAATGGTTAAACCAAAGAACAAGAAATTTGTTTGTCAAAGTAACATGTGTGATAAAGCAAAAATCAATACTATAAATAAGTTAAAAAAGCAAATAAGAAAAATACAGAAAAAACCGACACCTAAAGAAGTATGTAAATTAAATGCAATAATACTAGGTATCCATAACTACTATAAAATAGCAACGAGGGTTAGTATAGATTTTGGTGAAATAAATTTCTTAGTAAGAAAAACCTTGAATATAAGACTAAGAGGGTTAATGAGTAATAAGCATAAAAAATCCAAAAGTTATGAAAAATTATATGGAGATTACAAAGGTAAAACCCATTCAATTAGAGATGTGACAATCTTCCCTATAAGTTTTGTGAGGACCAAAAATGCCACAAGCCTTACTCAGAGCATCTGTAATTATACCCCAAAAGGAAGGGAGCTAATACATAGTAAACTAAAAGGATTTAATACTCTTATTAAGTATCTTTTGATAAATATAGATATTAAAAATAGTGTTGAGTTTAATGATAATCGTATATCCCTAATGATTGGACAAAAGGGTAATTGCTATGTAACGGGTAAAAGACTGATAATAGGTAACATGGAGTGCCATCATAAAAAACAGAAAAGTGATAATGGTACAGATGAATATAAGAATCTAGTGTGGTTAAGTCATGAAGCACATAAATTAGTCCACTGTTCAACAGTGGAAACAATTAATAAATATGTGAATGAGTTGGATTTGAATGCTAAAGGATTGAAATACATTAATTCTCTAAGAAAGTTAGTAGGAAATTCAGTTATTTAATAGAATAAAATACAAAATGTTGGAACGCCGTGTGAGCTTGAAAATCTCATGCACGGTGTGAAGGAGGGGAAAAGGTGGAGATAATCTCAAAGCCTTACCTATTCCTATTGGAGAGATAAAGAGGCGGAGGTAAATAAAATTTCTCCACAAGCATTTTTCTGTGTTGATACTTATAATAATAAAACTAAAGTTGATTATAAAGTCGATTTTATAGAAGATTCATTGAAAAATGAAGAGATAGATTATACTAAGGTTAATGGCGAAATGAAGTTTGTTATACCTGATGGTGGTAAAGATGAAGTAACTATAATTAAAGAAGATATTTATAATAAATTAGCAGTGGAACTATCTTTAAACACTATTATTTTAAAAGAAAATGAGACCAGAATAGTCGAAGCTTTAGCAAAAGATGAAAGAGAAAATGTTACTTTAGAAAATAAGGAATTAAAGGTTGTTAGTAGAGGTGATGAAGGAGTAATCCCAGCAATTTATGAAAAGGTATATGTGGTTAAAGATGATGTATATGAAAAAATGAAGGGGTCTAAGTGCTACTTTGGAGCACTTAATGTAAATAATTACAAGGATACATTAAGTATAGGTAATAATTATTATTATAAGTTTTGCGATGATAAAGGTGATAAATTTTATAATAACTTCCTAAAAGCTTATATATTGGAAAGAACTAAAATAGTCTATGGGGTGATTTTGTTTAGTGCAATATTTATAGGACTTATATTCTTTGTAACAACCGCAAGTTTCTTATACAACAAGTGTTACATGGATCTTATAGAGGATAAAAAGAAGTATAAACAATTGAATAAAATAGGATTAACTTATAGTGAAATAAAGAAGGTATTAAATATTGAGATAGGGGTATTATTTCTACTCCCATATATAATTGCTGTTGTACATTTTTTCTTTGCAATGAGTTCATTAAAATCTGCTTTTGGATTTGAGATTACTGTACCAGCATTACAGGTCATAGGAATTATGTTGATTGTCCAAATTATATATTTCCTTGTTATAAGAAAAAATTATTTATTAGAGATTAAAAAAAGCTTAGTGTAATTTTATTTTAATTGAATTATCTCGTAATATAGTGCACATTTGTTGTTTGCTGATAATAAGAAAAAAATAGAGAGGTTACAATTACTGGTGTTACCTCTCAAGTGTGAAGAGTACTATTTACACAAATATAATACATATGAAGATCTGTCTAATGCAATTGATGAATATATTATATTCTACAATACCAAGCGTTTACAAAAAGATTAAACGGCCTTAGCCCTTTGAAATTTAGGGGTCAGGCCGCTTGATTAGTTTTTATTATTTCCACTGTCTATTTTATAGGGATCAGTTCAACTTTTGTATTACATTAAAAAACACAGCAGAGCATGAAAACACCGTATTATTCAGGAATGGATTTTATGGTGCTTTTGCTATGAAGGAGTATAAATAAGAAGTCACTGCCTTTTACAGAAAGGCCTTACCTCAACTACATTTATACTAATTTTCTTTTTCACACCAAGGATCACACCCATCTTCAGGACAAGTAACGTGATTATGCTTTTTTTCACGCTTTGACTCAGGAGCATCAGTTTGAATGTAGGTCAATTGTCCTCCTGGATACACTCCATTGTTAGTAACTTTATAATCATCATGATTGTGCATAGGATAAAATTGAGGGAAAAAGTTGTCATTAACAGCTGAAGGTTCATCGCAGATATCTACATAATTGACTGTATTTATATTATTGATGTTGACTGGTTCAGTTGGAATATTAGCTATTGCGTTTGGGTCTATATTCTTTATTTCATGCATTTGCTTACACAAAGAGGGTATACAATCTTGTCCATTTACAATATAGTTTCTATATTGTGGACGTTTATCTTCGGCTTCTATCAATAGGTCAAACGTTTCTCCTGAACCTATTGTAGCTGTAAAGCCTCTTTCAAGGCCCTCATGTCCTTGTAAAACTAGTGTTTCAGACATCTTTAAGAATGGGCTTGGATTAGCATCCTTACCTATTACTGCAAAATGCCATCCGTGTATATGCCATGGTACGACCTGATAGCCCATATTAATCATTCTAAGCAGGAACATTTCTCCTGTTTTCACATGCACATAGGATTCGTAGTTAATCTGAGATACATCTTTATTACTGCCTGGAGAAGGAGTTAAGGGATGTGGAAGTAAGGTGTCCGGGAAGGCACGACCATTTACAAGCCAAAAGTCAGGTTTAAAATCCACAGGATTAAAATTACCACCGGTTTGAACACTATCATGCCATCTGGTATCTATATCAGAAAGTAACATGATATATTCCTTGTCAAAATAAGAACGTATATCATTGTATGCAAAATTTCTATTTGTAGCAGTTTTAGAAATATGGTGTTGTAGTTTTCCTTTGTATACCCAGCCGCCATTACATAATTTACTTATACCTACCAATTTAAGACTTTTCATGGACGGATAGACAACCAGGGCTCCGTACATACCCATCTGAACATGCTCAGATGCCTCAACATGACAGTGATACATATAGGTTCCGGGATGTTCCGTATCAAAAAGATAAGTTGCCACGGATGGGGCTTTATCAAAATCCATCCACATAGGAACTCCAAAGGATGATTCCGGGAAGCCATCCAGCTGAGTCGCTACATGGGCACCGTGCATATGCACAGTGTGATTATCCATAATACCTGCGGTAGGCATGCCTAAATTTATCAAGGTTATATAAACTCTATCGCCCATTTCCCCCCAGATCATTGGTGAAGGTATGGTAGCAGTTCCTATCAAGTCTTTAAATTTTGGCCAATTAGAGGGCTTTGTCCAATCAAGGTCTTCATTTACTACTTTACCATTAACACTTAACAGCCCACCAACAAAACCAAATACATACACTTTTCTACGCTCAGTTCCTACTGGCGGTAGGTCTGGAGAAGTAGGAAGTTCTATAAACCCATCAGTGGCAACAAGCACATAATGTCTAACACTCATTTTCTTATCACTCCTGTTTATTTATTTTTGATCAATATTGAAAGAAATATAGTAGTTTGTATACAGATCCAGCTCTTTGAAAGATATAATTTCAAATATATAACTGCATCTTTAGTTCATAATATGACAAATATAATAGAATTGATTCTAAATTCAAGTGAATATATTATACTTAATCTAGTATCTAAAGTTACATTTCTTGATCAAAATGCTTTACTTCACCGCTAGGATTAAACTCTTTACTACTCTTACCCTTTTCTTGAATGAATTCTATGAGTTTTTCTATATCATCTGTTTCCATTCTTACTGAAAAAGGTGTAGTAACCGCTAAGCGTAAATTTACCACGTTAAGAAAATATTATTAAAATAACGATAAATCCAGGGGAATATTAAATATACTCGTGTTATTTTAATATTGTTCTCAAAGATATTACATTAGCTAATATATGCTAATAATATTTTCAATTTTTATCACCTTGAGGTAATGCTCTCATTAGAAAGAATTGTGTGAAAAAAGGAGAAGAAAAGATTATGTCTCAAGGTATATTTTTTTCTCTTAAGGACATGAAGATATAAAAAAATCAAGAGGAGATATTTTTAAGTAATACAGAACTGAAATTATTCAAATATTTAATTATTAATCCTAAGCAATTTCTAGCAAAGGAGCAGCTTTTAAATGAATTGTGGAATATTGATGGGGATTTTATAGATCCAAATACTATAGCTGTAAATATAAGAAGTTTACAGTAATAGCTGTGATTGGCATCGCTTTTTTGTGGTACATAATAAAATATTTTGTTCGGAAACTAGATAGCTTTTCTTTAGAGGTAGATGAAATAATGAAGGGGAATTATTCTTTCAACATGGTGGATTATGACCAGGGTGTTTTATCTAGGCTTAATTTTCAATTTAGGCAAATGAGTAAGAAACTTGAAATGTGGTGTGATGTTTGATGCTAATAAAAAAAATATATATGCCATAATAAGAAAAGATAGCAAAGTGATTTAGAGGGAAGAATTTTAGTTAAATCATCACCTTTTGAAATGTCGTTAAATATGGATAAAAGTAAAAAAAGATATTTTAGGTAAAATAAAGATAAAATGATAAAATTTGCAGTATAATGAAGATAGAATAAGGTTGAGGACTGCGAGGATTATATTGGAAGAGAAAATATGAGCAAAGAAATGAATTATGAATAAAATAAGGGGCTTAGAAAGCATGAAAAGAGAAAAAATACTAGAAAATTTAAAATTACAAATAAAAATGGGTAATCATATTATTGGGGTAGCTGCAGGTGCAGGAATAACAGCAACGTATGCCAAACAGGGTGGGGCTGATTTTCTTTTGATGTTAAATTCAGGTAGGTTTCGCCAAATGGGGAGGGGCTCACTAGCAGGTTTTTTACCGTTTTGTAATAGCAATGATATGGTAATGGACTTTGCTTCTAAAGAAATAATGCCTTTGGTAACTGACATACCTATTATTTTTGGCCTTAATGCAACAGACCCTACAAAAAACATAAATAGTTACATAGATGAAATAAGGGGCATGGGTTTTTCTGGTATTAATAATTACCCGACAGTTGGACTAATTGACGGTCAATTTAGCGAGGCTCTTAAAGACAATGGACAGCATTATCTAATTGAAGTACAAGCAATAAGAATAGCCCATGAAAAAGATATGTTTACAGTTGCATTTGTGTTTGACGAGGTACAAACAGCTCAGATGATTGATGCTGGAGCTGATATAATTTGTGCACATTTAGGATTAACGGGAGGCGGGTTATTAGGGGCAAAAAAAGTATTCTCTCTGGAAGCTGCAAAGGTTAAAGTGGACAAGATATTTAATAAATGTAATGAATTAAAGCCAGAAGTAATTAAGTTGGTTTATGGTGGCCCTGTAAAGACACCAATTGATATTCAGTATATGTATAGTAGTAATAAAAGCTTAATGGGATATATAGGTGGGTCTGCATTTGAGAGGATTCCATCAGAAAAGGCGATTACAAATATAACAAAAGCCTTCAAAATAGCAGGGCAGCTGAATGAAGAAGATTTAATGATTAAGATGTTGGATGGAGTTTCAAAACACTATGATTATGTTGGATTTGTGCAGGAATACGTTTCTGAAAATTATATGAATGATATTTCGTTTTTAGATTTAGCTACAGTAGCGCATGTATCTAGGAGTTATTTAAGCAGTCTATTCAAAAAGAAAATTGGTTGCAGTTTTCCACAGTATATAGTTAAATTCCGTATAAATAAAGCAGTAGAAATTTTAGAAAGAGAAAATATCCAGTTATCAGAGTTAGCATCATTAGTTGGTTATCATGATTATTCACAATTTAGCAAAATGTTTAAAAAGTACAAGGGATTGTCTCCCAAACAATATAAAGCTAAAAATAATACATAAGCACAAAAACATAAGACATAAAAGCGTTTACGGTAAGAAGCTATGGCAGTATGATTAATTTAGAGTTGTATAGGGGGTTAAAAATTGAAAACAATTGCAATTGCAGGAACATTTGATACTAAAGGTGATGAGTATTTATATGTAAAAGAATTGATTGAAAGTTTGGGGATAAGTACTCTTACGATTCACACAGGCGTGTTTAAGCCAACATTTAAACCTGATGTATCAAACAATAAAGTAGCAGAGGCAGAAGGCGTAGACATTAAAACTCTCGTTGATAAAAAGGACAGAGCATTAGCAACGGAAATATTATCAAAAGGTATGGAAAAATTAGTACCTAAATTATATAAAGAAGGTAAATTTAGTGGAATCATATCCCTTGGAGGTACTGGAGGAACTTCACTAGTAACACCAGCTATGAGGGCACTTCCTATTGGGGTTCCAAAAGTTATGGTATCTACAGTAGCATCGGGAAATACTGCTCCATATGTAGGAACAAGTGATATTGTTATGATGCCATCTGTAGTAGATGTTTCAGGGCTTAATTCAATTTCAACTAAGATTTTTGCAAATGCAGCATTTGCAATCGCAGGTATGGTTAAATTTGAAAACATAAAAGTAGTAGAGAAAAAAAGATTGATTGCTGCAACTATGTTTGGGGTAACAACTCCATGTGTAACGGCAGCCAGAAAATATCTTGAGGATAGAGGATATGAAGTGCTTGTGTTCCATGCAACAGGTATAGGTGGACAGTCGATGGAAGCACTTATTGAGGCTGGATTTATTGAAGGAGTTTTAGATCTTACAACAACAGAGTGGGCAGATGAAGTTATCGGTGGAGTTTTGAATGCAGGGGCACATCGTTTAGAAGCCGCAAGTAAAAATCATGTTCCACAAGTTGTGTCAGTAGGGGCACTTGATATGTGCAACTTTGGGACATACGATACAGTACCAAAAAAGTTTGAGGGACGTAATTTTTACAAGCACAATCCGACAGTGACACTTATGAGAACAAATGTAGCAGAAAATGAAGCAATCGGGAAAAAGCTTGTTGAGAAATTAAATATGGCAAAAGAGAGAACTGCTTTATTTTTACCACTTAGAGGCATATCGGGCATTGATGTAGAAGGTCAAGAGTTCTATGGTGTAGAAGAAGATAAGATGCTATTTGACACCTTAAGAAATGGTGTGAATAAAAACATTGTAGAAGTAATTGAAATGGATTGTGAGATTAACAATGCAGTATTTGCAGAAGCAGCAGCACAAAAATTAATAGATTTAATGAGTAAATAGGCTATAATGTTCGGATATATTAGCGTAGTAATAGGGATTTTAGGTAATAATCCCAAAATTGAAAAACTAGTGACCAAAATTCAAACTATTTAAGGAGGATTTGGAAATGAATAAAATGACGAGAAAAGAAATTATTATAAAGTTTAAGGATGAAGTTAAAAATGGAAAGATACTATTAGGAGTAGGAGCGGGTACAGGTATTACTGCTAAAAGCAGCGAAGCTGGTGGAGCTGATATGCTAATTATATATAATTCTGGAAGATATAGAATGGCAGGCCGCGGATCACTTGCAGGATTATTATCTTATGGTGATGCAAATCAAATTGTGGTTGAGATGGGTTCAGAAGTATTACCTGTTGTAAAACATACACCCGTTTTAGCAGGGGTATGTGGTACTGATCCTTTTAGAGTTATGGAAATATATTTAAAACAACTAAAGGATCAAGGGTTTAATGGAGTTCAAAATTTCCCAACAGTAGGTTTAATTGATGGCGTATTCAGACAAAATTTAGAGGAAACAGGTATGGGATATGGATTAGAAGTAGAAATGATTAGAACAGCACATGAATTAGACATGCTTACGACTCCTTATGTATTTAATCCAGATCAAGCAAAAGCTATGGCAGCAGCAGGAGCAGATATCTTAGTCGCACATATGGGTTTGACTACCAAAGGTACAATTGGAGCAAAAACAGCTCTTACATTAGATGATTGTGTTAAGAAGATTGAAGCTATTATTAAAGCGGGTAGAGAAGTTAATCCAGATATTATGGTAATTTGTCACGGTGGACCGATTGCAGAACCAGAAGATGCTACATACGTAATTGAAAGAACAGAAGGGATAGATGGTTTCTTTGGTGCATCAAGTATTGAAAGATTTGCAGCTGAGAAAGGTATTAAAGAACAGACAGTATTATTTAAATCGATAGCAAAATAAATTATTAAGATTATACTTTAAAGGGAAAAGAAAGGGTTATGAGGTGCAAGATGCTTATTAAACAACCTATGGAAAGTTTAATGGAACAACAAAGTGTAACAGATGAAATTATGAAATATAAAGAATTATTAGATGAACGAATTATAACAGAAGAAGAATTTTTTATTAAGGAAAAAGAATTATTAAGAAAAATAATAAAATAAATATGGAATAATAAGAAGCTTAAAAATTGGCTTCTTTTTTATTACGTAATATAGTAGTTCAATTTATTGTAATTAATTGGGTTTAGGCTGTTAACAAAAATTAGAAAAGCATAAGTATAGTTTAAGACTCATGCTTTTCTAATTTTAACTACTACATACTTATTAATTTTTCCTGCATTTATTTCTTATCCATATTCTCAATCTTATTCATTTTATCCATCATTTTCATAGTATTCATTTGTATAGTTATATACATTTGCATCATGATATGCATGTGCATCATTTGCATATGCTCAGGCATAGTCATAGGCATAGTACTGTTAGATATAGGCATAATGGGCATAGGAATATTGGGCATATTGGGCATGTTTGGCATATTAGGCATAGGTGCAGGTGCCATCCTCCACGGCATCATAGGTTCTTCCATATTGTACATTTGATTCATATTGTTCCTCCAAAAATTATTATGTTACCCTATTATATATATTCAAATGAAGTCAAAATGTGTTTGTATGATAGAAAAATATAAGTAGGAATTTATAGAAGAAGCTCGGATGCATTTAATTTAAGCTCTGAGTTTTGCTTTTCACTTTGCACTGCACCTGTAAGTTGGGTATTTTTGCCCATCCCCCCAAAAATGGGAAATAAGCAAATTACTAGTCAGGTAATACCTGAAACTGAGATAACTCCTTAATGATTACATCCATGTTGATAAGCTCAGGGTTTTTATTAAACTCATATCGACCATAGAGATTAATATGCTGGCATTATAATAAATGATGCAATTTGCTAACAAGCGACTGAATTCACCACGTATGTCGGATGTACACGTTATTGTTTATATGATATTATTAAATATATTTTGTTAAGTAGTTATGAAAAAATAACTTAACAGATCGATTAAATAACAAGGAGAATTTATATGAAAAAATTAGTAAATTCAAAATTCAAGGTAAATAAGTTTAAAGTTGCTATACTTATGCCGCTTATGATCTTTTCTCTTACTAGCTGTGGAAAGGTAGCAACTCAGACACCTGTAAACACGAAGTCTGACACACAATATAATTCGGCATTTTCACAACTTGAAAGTGATTATGGTGTTAAACTTGGTGTATATGCTTTTGATACAGAGGCGAATAAAGAAGTCGTATATCGTGCTGATGATAGGTTTGCTTACTGTTCTACATTCAAAGCTTTAGCCGCTGGTGCTGTTTTAAAACAAGATTCATTAGAGCAGCTTAAACAAGTAGTTAAATATAACAAAGAAGATGTTCTCTCTTATGCTCCAATTACAAAAGATAACGTTGATAAAGGCATGACCATTGAAGAAATTTGCAATGCAGCATTACGTTTTAGTGATAATACAGCTGCAAATCTTTTATTTGATCATATAGGTGGACCTAATGGTTTTAAATCAGCACTTAATCAATTAGGGGATAACGTTACGCAACCTACACGTATAGAACCAGATCTAAACGAAGCCATACCTGAAGATATTAGGGACACTAGCACACCAAGACAATTGGCAACTGATTTACAAGCATACACAACTGGAGATATATTAACAGACGATAAGAAAAAAATTCTTATTGATTGGATGACATGTAATGCAACAGGTAATACACTAATTCGTGCAGGAACACCAGAGGGCTGGGTAGTTGCTGACAAAAGCGGAAGTGGTTCTTACGGAACAAGAAATGATATTGCCATAGTAATGCCCCCAAACAAAAAACCTATAATTATTGCAATATTGTCAACTCACGATACAAAAGAGGCTAAACATGATGACAAACTAATTGCTCAAGCTTCTAAAATTGTATTCGATTCTTTTACCACAACTGAAAATAACAAAAAGTAAGTTTGTTTATATTAGGGGTAGGGCTCGCAATTTGTGCAAAAGTCCCATTAAGAAAAAACGGTTACCATAAATTCAATTTAATTGAAATAGGTAACTGTTTTTTTTCCTAAATTGCTTTTAATGGTCTCATATTACTTTATAATTTTCATAAAGTTCGTCATAAACAACTGCAAGAATTCTTAAAGAATAACGGGGGTATGTCAAACTTATATTCTTATAGGAAGCAAAGCTAATTTATATTTTAAGAGGTGATGAAGTGAAGCCAATAGCAAATTATATATCAATTGCGAGAATATTTTTTTCCATTACATTGCTTGTGGCAAAACCATTAAGTATAGTGTTCTTCGCAATCTATCTCGTTTGTGGAATTAGTGATGTTTTTGATGGATATATAGCAAGAAAAACAGATACCGCAAGTAAATTGGGTGAAAAACTTGACTCTGTTGCAGATTTGATAATGGTTGTGATACTGACACTTGTGCTATATCCAATTATTAATTCAATTATAAATCCAACAGTTCAAATCATTGTTTGGGTAGTTATCATCGGAATAGTTAGAGTAGTGTCAATGATAGTGGTGTTTATAAAGTATAAAACATTTGGGATACTTCATACTTATGGGAATAAAATTACAGGGCTTGTGCTATTTACATTCCCACTATCACTTGCTTTTTCCCAATCAGATGTGCTGATGTATATAATTTGTATGGTTGCAAGCGCCGCTGCTTTTGAAGAATTATTCATTCATCTATTATCAAATGAATTGCAAGCAAATAAGAAAAGTATATTCTTTAAGTGATAATAATTCTAGTTCTGGACAGGAGTTTATTAAATCCACAGGTGCCAGCTTTGATAACTCTGAATATGAGATGTTTTTAAGAACTAAATTAAAACAAAATACAATAGAACATGATGTAGTTTTAAGAAAAACTACAAATAAGGATGCAAAAGAAATTGCAGTGCAGGATTATATATATTCAAATGTGGAATTCAAAGAAGAGGATATTTGTATGTTTGAGGAAGAAGAAAAATGTGGCGCAATTACTTATATAGCAGAAATTAATAATAAAACATAGGAAAAGTTCGTTTAGAAATGGATACTATATTCTAAATGTATGGTAAATGGTTATTCTATAAGAAAATGTGCAGAGCTAGTTGGAATAAGCATACCTACATCATTCTTTTGGAGACATAATTTTTAGATGCTATCAGAGTCTACATGGGTGTGGGTAATGTCGGTGGTGTAATTGAAGTGGACGAAACTTTTTTTAGAGAATCGTTTAAAGGTAACCACAAGAAAAGCACGACTTTTATCATGCCCCGAAAAGCTCATATGCGAGGGGTTGAGGGTAATAGAGGTAGTAAAGATGAAAAGCGAAAAAGAGGAGTTTTCAAAGAACAAATTTGTGTTCTTTGTGCTATTGATAGAACTGGAAATATTATAACAGAACTAATTTGTAAGGCTAGAATAAAGCACACAGACTTAGAAAGGCTTTTTAAAGACAGAATTGAGGATGAATCTATTCTGTGTACTGATTCACATAAGAGGTATATTAAATTTGCTCAAAATTAAAATGTTGAACTACAACAGATTAAACGTGGTAAGCGCAAGGAAGGCATATATCATATACAGCATATTAATGCGTTCCATAGCAAATTAAAAGAGTGGATGTATCAGTTTCATAGTGTTGCAACAAAATATCTTGCTAATTACATGTACTGGTTTAAGTGGTTAGAGTTCTTTAAAACAGAGAAGGATACTGAAAAAAGCAAACATTTATTAGTTCAATCACATACATCTCATTCTGATACAAAGTTAAAGGATTTTAAAATTAGGGAAGCGATTTATATGCAATAATGTTAAATATTTGAAATATATACTTAATTATTGTATAATATAATAAAGACATAATGATTTAATAAATTGAAAGGAGTAGTTGTTTATGAAAATTTTTAATAAAACATATTTGGGTATTATTTTAGGCACTATTGTAGGAATTATAAATGTTTTACCGATGATATTGCAAAAGGTAGCTTGGGATGCTAATATATCAACTTTCTTGACTTGGGTTATAGTGGGCTTCTTTATTTCAACAACAAAGTTGGGATTCCATGGAGTTATAAAAGGAATTATTATTTCTATACTTATATTTATCCCCTCAACTATTTTTGTAATAGAATCTAATTTAACAGGAGCAATTTGGACTATGGTAATGACATTGATTTTCGGTGGTTTATTAGGGTATTTAATTGATAAACTTGAAAAACAACAATTCGTGAATTTGTAAAATATTGATTAAAGGAATCCTAAAATGGATTCCTTTAAAATTGGCATATTATCAACACTATGATTAAACATAGCCTAATATTTATATAAAAGCAATTTAGATAAGCTTAACTCCCCGATTATAAAAATACAAAATGAAAGTTTTTTAGGTAAGGATTTAGATTTATATAAAAAAAGAGTCAAGTTGACTTCGCCAATATTTTACATAAACAAAAAATTCCCTCCAGCTTTTATATGTACAGGTGAAGTAGATATTATACATCCTCAATCGGTTGAACTTGCTAAAGAATTAAGTAAATATAAGGTGAATTATAAGTTATTAATGCTAAGTAAACAGGAGTATCCTGAAGCAAAACATGCATTTTTGAATTTTTATAAAAGAAAATGTTCCAGAGTAGCAATGGATGAAGCAGTAAAGTTTCTTAATTCTATATAGAATATAAAAAAACTAAAAATGACCCAATGGGAATGCTCTTATTCACATATCCATTATTAGTTTTTGTATTATCTTTAGGATTAGAACTTATAGTAAAAAAAAGGGTGATTATTTTATTGATTAGCTTTATATGTTGTTTGATTGAAACATTTACTGTAATGGGTTCAATTTTTCTAATTTATTGTTTTATATATACTTTCATTTCTTTATTAGGAACATTTGTAGCAGATTTGATTATTATATGTAAGAATAAGCGAATCAATCATAAATCTATGATTGATGATAAAAAACTGTGTCAACAATTTTAACAAATGAGCGTAATATTTAGTTTTAATTAGTACACAATTTCCATAAAGTTTTTCATAAACAATTGTAAGAATTACTAAAGAAATTAGATGAATTGGACAGGATATGCCTATAATGTGAAGATGAAAGGATGTGTATGTTAGTGAATTTGGGAACAGCATTAATACATGGATTAATTTGGGCACTTATGTGGAGCAGTACGGTTACATTTATTGAAATAAAGTGGCCTCATTTATTTCTACAAGATTATCCAAAAGTACTACAGGAGGTTATTAATCTTCCTCCATTTACAAATAAAAAAGCTGCATATATGTTTGAAACAATAACGATGCTTTTAATCGTAGCTTTTATATTTTGGAGTGGGATATATACATATCATAAAAATCAAGTAAGTTATTGGATAATCTTTTGCCATATACTTATAGTCTGCCTGTGTTGGAATATATTTGATTTAATCGTGATGGACTGGCTTATTTTTTGCACTTGGCAGCCGAAGTTTATTGTACTTCCTGGGAGTGAGGGAAATAAAGCGTACAAAGATTATAAATTCCATTTTATCGGGTTCTTAAAGGGAAGTGTAATATCAGTAATTGGGTCGATTGTTATTTCAGGGATATGTTTTGTGATTTTAAAGTATTTAATATGGTAAGAGCATGAGCACAATGTGTGGTTGTGTTAAGTCCGATTTTTATAAAGTTCAGCATAAACAACTGCAAGAATTTTAAAGAAATTAGATGAACAGGACAGGGTATGTCTATACTGAGTGTGGCTATAATAGGAAGATGGAAAAATGAATACTTAATTGATTAGTGTAGGGAATATCGTAGTTAGCGGAAAATTTATTTTTTAAAAAGTAAGGTCTTCGTTAAAAAAATAACGGTAATATGTCAAACTTGTAAAATATTGTTCGTCGTCAATCATAAATCCATGATACCTAAACATTTGTAGAAAATTGAGAAGATTATTTTTATTGGGAGGTAATAACTTGAAAAAAGCTAGAGTTATAAAAATATTAATCTCAGCAATAGTTATTACATTATCGCTTTTAGGTTTATTTAATATCATTAATATAAAAATTATAATGCCAATTGCATTACTATTATTAGGTATCTTGAGCATATCAAATGGGTATGACTCATATATTAATAACAAAAAAGGAGAATCAATTTTGTTAATTCTAAGTGGAATATTCGTAATCTTTGTTTCTGTAATTATAACATTTTTTTAGTAAATTTAGGATTAGTAAGATAAGTTATACGATAAGGAGCGTGGTTTTTACTTTTTGTTTAAATAAAAGATAAGATTATCAAAGGTGGTCCGCGCCATAAATGACGTAGATTTTTTTAAGTTCTTCACTTAAATAGGGATTTCAACTTCAACTGAAATTTTAGTTAAATAATTGTCGTAGCCTTTTCCTGTTACTTCATCTAAAAGAAATTCTTCATAAGAATATTTTCCTATAGCTATATTAGAGTTTTTTAAAAATTGTAGTATTTTATTATAGGTTTTGTCGATAGCATTATAGTCGCCCTCATGATACGCAACGCAATAGAGTCCTTTTGGTTTAGTAAAAGTAAAAACAAGATCATTATTAGAATCTAGCTTTGTATATAAAAAGGAATAATTTTCAGCTACTCCTTTTAATATATTATCCTTACTAATCATCGCTCCAATAGAATGCCCAGAGTTAAGATTATTTAAAGTGCAATAATTCATATGATCTGACACAATTTTAAAATAATCCTTATGGCTTACATTTTCAATCGAATTACTAAGAAGTAGATACTCCTCATCAAAAAATTCTAAACTAATCTTAGAATAATCTATTATACACGCATTTTCTGTTATAAAAATTTTTGTTTCCATAAGTTTACGTATTCTTTTTAGATTTTCTATTTCAATATCTATATCCAATACTTTATTTTTAAATAACTCAACTAATGTGTTGGGGCTCCTATTATCAAGATAAGCTTTAATCTCCTTCAAAGACATATGTGTTTCTTTTAAAATAGTAATGACATTAAAAACATCAAATTGTTGATAGGAATAATATCTATATCCGTTATCATCTCTTATTTCAGGGGAAAAAATGCCAATGTCATCGTAATGGAAAAGAGTTTGTTTCTTTACATTGCATAACTTCGCAAAATCTCCAGTATTAAAATATTTATTAAATTTTTCATTCATAGTAATTACTCCTCTTGACTATACGGTAACTGTATACTTTATTATAATATTATTGCAACAAGATTTCAAGTGTACTTAAAAAAGGAGTGGATAGAAGGAATGAAACTAATATTAAAATATATAAAAAAATATAAACTGCTTCTAGTGCTGAATATAATATCCGTTTTTGGATTTGTATTAGTGGAATTAGGAATTCCAACAATAATGGCTAGAGTGATTGACACAGGAATAGCTAATAAGGATATAGAATACACAAAGCATATGGGTATTGTAATTGTAGGAATATCTATAGTTGGAGCCATGGGTACAATATTATTAGGATACTGTTCTTCAAAAATCTCTACTAGTATGATTAGAGATTTAAGAAACGATATTTTTAAAAAATCTCAGGAATTTTCACATAGTGAATATGATAAGTTTGGGATATCGTCAATGATAACCAGAACAACCAATGATGTTTTTCAATTACAACAATTTACAAATACATTATTAAGAGTAGCATTCCTTGCACCGGTTATGTTTATTGTAAGTTTGGTAATGATTATAAGAACGAGCTTACATTTGTCTGTAGTATTAGCGATAACGGTACCATTCATAGTGCTTGGGGTAATTATTATATCTAAGATATCTTATCCAATATCAGAAAAGCAACAGAAAAAATTAGATAAATTAAATAGAATATCAAGAGAAAATTTAACTGGAGCGAGAGTAATTAGGGCATTTGGTAACGATGATCATGAAAACCAAAGATTTGAAGAAATTAACAATGAGTATACAAATCTATCTAAGAAGTTATATAAGCTTATGGCAATTTCTCAGCCAACTTTCTTTTTCTTGTTGAATTTAGCAGTGCTCGCTATTTTTTGGATTTCTAGCAAAATGATAAATGCAGGAACGCTACAAGTTGGACAACTGGTAGCATTTATAGAATATTTGTTTCATGCAATGTTCTCAATTATGCTTTTTTCAATGATGTTTATCATGTATCCAAAAGCACAAATTTCAGCTAATAGAATTAACGAGATATTAGCTGAAGAGCCTATTATTAAAAATCCTAAATATGGTGTTAAAAATACGGCTATTAGGGGGATTGTGGAGTTTGATAATGTTACCTTTATTTATCCAGATGGAGAGATTCCAGTTTTAAGTGATATATCCTTTACAGCAGTAAAAGGAGAAAAAGTTGCATTTATAGGAAGTACAGGCAGTGGGAAAAGTACGTTAATTAATTTAATTCCAAGATTTTATGATGTTACAAAGGGTAGCATAAAGATAGATGGCGTAGATGTGAGAGAATATGATTTAAAAGCACTACGTGAAAAAATGGGGTTTATACCTCAGAAAACATTGTTGTTTACTGGCAGTATAGGCACTAATATTAAATTTGGTAAAGCTGCTGCAGATAAACAAGAACTTGAACATTCGGCTAAGGTAGCCCAGGCTTATGATTTTATTAATAGTAAACATAAAAAATTTGAAGAATTAATAAGTGAAGGTGGATCTAATATGTCAGGAGGTCAAAAGCAAAGATTATCTATTGCAAGAGCATTAGTTAGAAAGCCTGAAATTTATATTTTTGATGATAGTTTTTCCGCTTTAGATTTTAAAACAGATGCAATGCTTAGAGAAAAGTTAAAGGACGAAACTAGAGATTCCGTAGTTTTAATGGTTGCACAACGGATAGGATCCATAATTGATGCTAATAAGATTATAGTATTGAATGAAGGCGAGATAGTAGGAATAGGAACTCATAAAGAATTACTAAAAACCTGCGAAATCTATTATGAAATTGCATCATCTCAACTTACAAAGGAGGAACTGGAACAATGAAAAAGTTAACGGATAATATAAGAAAAATTTCTCCCTTCGTAAAACCATATAGGAGAGCACTGATTGGCGCAATTTTATTTATAGTAGTAGCGTCTATTTTTACTGCTATTGCTCCAAAAATAGAGGGATTAATTACAACTAGTCTTGCCAAAGATGTTGTGAATATAGCAAAAGGTATAAAAGGAGCTTCAGTTAACTTTAATTATATTTTAAGGGTATTGGTAATATTGGCTTTTATTTATATATTTGGAACATTATCAACATATGCAGCAAGTTTGTTGTTAACTAATTCTATTCAAAACACTATGGAAGATTTAAGAAATGCTGTACAAGGTAAAATTAGAAAATTACCTATAAGTTATTTTGATAAAAATAGCTATGGGGATATGCTGAGCCGCATAACAAATGATATAGATACTATCTCTAATGCACTTCAACAGAGTTTTAGCCAAGTTATAAATTCAATATTGGCAATAACTCTAGCTATTGCGATGATGTTTACAATTAATATAAAACTTGCATTGGTAGCTATACTTATAATACCGATAAGTTATTTAGTGTCAAAATTTATAGTAAGTAAATCACAAAATTTATTTTATAAACAGCAAAATGTTTTGGGGGAATTAAATGGTAAAGTGCAAGAAATATATACTGGTTTTAATGAAATAAAGCTGTATGGAAAGCAAGAAGATGCTATAAAAGATTTTGAAAATATTAATGAAGAACTTTTTAATACTGGATTTAAGGCGCAATTTATATCTAGTATAATTTCTCCATTAGTTTCTTTGGTAAGTTATTTAGGAATTGCAGCCATTGGAATTCTTGGCGCAACATATGCTATAAATGGAATAATGACAGTGGGTAATCTTCAAGCATCTATTCGTTATATCTGGCAAATAAACCAACCAATTTCTCAAGTAACACAATTATCTGCTGCAATACAATCAGCCTTTGCGGCAATTGAACGTGTATTTGAAATATTAGATGAGAAGGAGGAGATTCCAGATAAAGCCTCTTTTATAAAGCTCGCGAATGTACGTGGAAATGTTACTTTTGAACATGTCAAATTTGGATATAGTGGAGATAAGATTTTAATTGAGGACTTAAACGCAGAGATAAAAAGTGGTCAGATGGTTGCTATTGTAGGTCCAACAGGAGCAGGTAAAACAACATTAATAAATTTATTAATGAGATTTTATGATATTCAAGGGGGAGCTATAAAGATAGATGGAGTGGATACTAGAGATATGAAACGTGAAGATTTACGTTCTATATTCGGTATGGTTCTTCAGGATACTTGGCTATACAATGGAACAATTTATGAAAACATTGAGTATGGTAGATTTGGAGCTACCAAGGAAGAAATTATTGAAGCGGCTAAAATAGCTAACGTACATCACTTTATTAAAACACTTCCAGATGGGTATAACATGTTTCTAAACGAAGAGGCTTCTAACATATCTCAAGGAGAGAAACAACTTTTGACTATAGCAAGAGCTATAATATCAAATCCAGCAATATTAATATTAGATGAAGCAACTAGTTCAGTTGACACTAGATTAGAAATATTACTTCAAAAGGCTATGAGGAATATAATGAAAGGAAGAACTAGCTTTGTTATTGCACATAGACTTTCAACTATTCGTAATGCAGATTTAATATTGGTTATAGATGAAGGAAATATTATAGAACAAGGAACCCATAATGAGTTAATGAAAAAGGGCAGTTTCTATGAAAAACTCTATAATAGTCAGTTTGGGAGTCCGGTAGCAAATTAAACTAATTATTAATGAATATTTAAAGTATCATGGTCGTATTGTACTTTATTGTGTATAAAAAAGTTATATGCAGAAAGGGAGTTTAGTATGTTTGAAGAACTTAACAGGGAACTTATAAATGTCAAAGAAAAATTGTTGAGAAAAAAGAAATTTCAAAGTTCGGTTAACCAGACTAGGGAAGTGTTGCAAAAAGAATTAGATAGAAAGATAGAGCTCGAAAATATTCTTAAAGATGAGGATAAGGATGTCAAAAAACTTGAATCATTAAGTATTACTAGTATATTTTATTCGATACTCGGGAGTAAACATCAACAGCTTGAAAAAGAGAGGCAAGAGTTGCTTTCTGCTAGGTTAAAGTATGATGAGTGTTGTAAATCAGTTTTAGCATTAGAGAGGGAAATTGTATCGTATAAAGATTCATTAAACAGTCTACTTGGCGTAGAGTGTGAATATGAAACTGTATTGAAGCACAAAGAAGAGTTTATACTGCGATTAAATGATGGTAAATCTCAAAAGTTACTTCAACTTATAGACAACCTAGCTGACCTTGAAGCACAGAAGAAAGAATTGAAGGAAGCAATTGCGTCAGGTGAGGCTGTACAAATTGAACTTGGACGGGTAAAAAATTCTCTTGAAAGCGCTGAAGGCTGGGGAACATGGGATATACTAGGAGGAGGCTTACTTGCAACTGCAGCTAAGCACTCACATATTGATGAAGCTAAGGAATATGCAAATAATACAAAAATTGCATTGATACGATTCCAAAATGAATTATCCGATGTGAATTTAATAATGAATATAGATATAAATATTGGGTCTTTCGAAACATTTGCAGATTATTTTATTGATGGTCTTATATCTGATTGGGTTGTACAATCAAGGATCTGTGAATCATTAGATAGTGTACATCGTGTTGCAAACAATGTAGAAAATGTAATAGGTTCACTGAAAGAAAAGCTCGATAGTATACAAAATGCCTTGCTTTCAACGGAAGAAAATATTAAATTGCTTGTTGAACAAGCGTAAATGTAGATTGAGGAAACATAAAAGTTATTTTGTTTAAAGGTAGGCATTAATTAAGGAGGAGTAGATGTTGATATCAGCGCAAACAAATATACACGATGAGGAAGTGGTTTTTTGAATGTATTAATCGCAGAAGATGAAAAGGACATCAGAATCCTTTTAAAGTTAGAGCTTGAGCAGGAGGGATACTCTGTATTTGCTGCAGAGGATGGCATTGAGGCTTTAGAAATCATACGAAACAAAGCAATTGATATTGCTATCCTTGATGTTATGATGCCACGACTGGATGGATTCAATCTGCTACGAAAAATCCGTCAAACAAGTAATCTTCCTGTCATATTTCTAACCGCTAGAGGTGATGATATGGACAAGATTTTAGGACTCGGGATTGGTGCTGATGATTACATAGTAAAGCCGTTTAGCATGCCAGAACTGCTTGCAAGAGTTGGTGCACAGCTTAGGCGAAACCTTGAATACTCGGTGCAAAATACGCACGCATTCTCCAAAATAAAGTATGGCAGCTTGTGCTTGGATAAAGATGCCTGCTGCGTCTATAAAGAGGATGTGCTGGTGGTACTGAATGCAAAAGAATATATGTTGCTTAAGTACCTTATGGAGAATCCGGAAAGGGTTTTTACCAGAAAGCAGTTATACAAGGCAGTATGGGATGAGGATATTTATTGTGACAATAACACCATTATGGTGCATATAAGTCATATCAGAAATAAGATTGAGACTGATCCAAGAAATCCGGAATATGTCAAAACCATTAGGGGTATTGGATATAAGTTTCATAAACAGAGCACGGTTAGCTTATGAACAGAAAAATAGAAAGCAGATTCTTAGCAAACTATGTCCTCATGTTTATTATTTCCATAATGATAGCTCTATTCGCACTTATGCTTTTAGGTTTTACAAACGATGTTATATCCAAGAATCTTGTTAAGAATAATTATACCGCAGAAAGCCTAATGAAGGATGATTATAAAAGGATTGACGTAGAACAGGTTATTGATAATGGCGGCGGTGTACAGGTAATTAACACCGATTATGAAGTTGCATATTCTTTAGGGCTTAACACTATTTCAAAAGGTAAACTTACCACAGCGGAGTTTACTGATTTTTTGATGAAGAGTAAAAGTATTGAAAGACGTTATAGCTATAGTATTAAATATAATTCTAAAAAGCAATTTTGGCTGGTAGTGACGTTTCCAACTTCTATTAGAATTGATTTGAATTTCGTATACAACAAAGAATACAATTCCGTTGATAAACAGGGAGTAGTTGGTGTTATTGTTGCTGTTACCTTACTTTACTTCATACTGCTTGCAATATGCACCGTGATATATTCAAAGCTATCATCTATAAGCATTATAAGCCCATTAAAGAAACTTTGTAACAGTGCTGGTCGATTGAAGGATGGAGATTATTCTTCAAGAGTTGAGCTTAATTTGAAAAATGAGTTTGGAGAATTAGAATATATATTTAACGAAATGGCAGAACAAATTGAACAGGAAATATATCTTAGAAAGCAGTCTGAAGAAAACCGTAAAAGGCTTATACTTAATATTTCTCATGATCTTAAAAACCCTCTTGCAAGTATTATGGGTTATGCAGAGTTTAGCTATAACAAACCTGATTTATCAAAAGAAGAATACCGTACATACATGAAAGTAATATGTGAAAACAGCGTAAGAGTAAATAATTTAGTTACTAACCTATTTGAGCTGTCTAAAATGGAAAGTTCGAAATATTTATTGAATAAAACCAGAGTTGATATATGTGAGTATATGAGGGAAGAAATAGGTTTTTTTATAACTACATTTGATAAGGCACAATTTACATATGATTTTGAGATACCAGAAAAAGAAATCTTTATTGACATCGATTTAAAGCAGATGAATAGAGTAATCCAAAATCTTGTTTCTAATACAATAAAATATAATCCCAAAGGAACACTCTTAATGATCAGCTTATTTGAGCAGGGTGATGGAGTCGTTATTATCTTTAAGGATAATGGGATTGGAATGCCTTCAGAAATCGCAAAAGATATATTTAATCCATTTGTACGCGCGGATATGGCAAGAAACTCACAAACAGGTGGCACAGGCCTCGGACTGGCCATAGTTAAAAAAATCATTGAAACACATGGAGGTAGTATTCGTCTAAACACAGAGGTAAACTGTGGGTGTGAGTTTATTATCAATATCCCCAAAATTTAAGATGGATTTAAGATTAGAAACAGCCCCAGTTAAGTATACCTTGTTATAGTAATAGCAAGGGGTACTAAATGGGGTTGTTTTCCATTTTTTTTTGTGTCAAATAAGAATTGGAGGTATCTGAGAAAACAGACTAAATATTTGTAGAAGGGAGACTAATATGAAATCATTATTTAAAAAAGATACAACTTCTCGTGGGTCAAAAACCAATTTGTTGCTTCAACTACGTTTTCTTTTACCGCTACTCACAGCAGTTATAATCGCTTTGTATATTATTGTTATACGCCCACATCTTATGATTACAATGAAAACTGTCCCTATAGAGTTAGGGTTTGCGTTAATATTGATACTTTCTTTGGTTGTAGCAATAGCAACTCTTTTCATCTCAATTTTGATTACAGTAATTATTGCTGTTTGTACACGTAAAAAAGCAAGGATAACGCCCTGGCTTTTGAAACTGCGGAGTCAGTTGATTGTAGCAGTAGTATTATTATTTGTGAATGTTGTTTCTATACTATGTAGCCAGTGGATGGCATACACGCCACCTATACTTGGAGATAATGGCAAACCATTAGTGGGTAGTATTGCTACCTTAGAGAAAGTAAGTCTAGGTGGTAGTGATCAGTGGATAACTATTCATGGAAAAAATAAAAATAATCCGGTGCTACTTTTTCTAGCTGGTGGTCCCGGTGGAACACAGCTAGCCGCAACCAGAGAGCAACTAAAAAAACTTGAAGATAATTATGTGGTTGTTAACTGGGATCAACCAGGGGCGAGTAAGTCAATTAATGCTGTACCTCTTAAATCAATTACCCCTGAGCGATATATTTCTGATGGACATGAGCTAACACAGTATCTGTGCAATAGATTTAAACAAGAAAAGATATATGTACTTGGTGAGTCGTGGGGAAGTGCACTAGGTATATTGCTTGTACAACGTTCCCCAGAACTATTTTCTGCTTTTATTGGTACTGGTCAGATGGTTGAATTCGTTAAAACCGATGTTGGTATGTATGAACTAGTGCTTAAGATGGCAAAAGATAGCAGAGATACAAAACAAATTGAGAAAATGAAAAATCAAGGTCTTCCCCCATACTATGGTAAAGGAATGGTTTGGAAATTTGCTACCCTCTCACAGTATTTGAGTAAATATATAACAAAAAATCTTGAAATTGAACGACCAGGATATAATACACTAAGCGAAATTGGAGGTCCTGAATATGGGTTATACGATAAAGCAAATTTTCTAATTGGTTTAGTTACTACTTTTAATCACGTATATCCACAGTTATACAATATTGATCTACGAAAACAAGCTATAAAATTAAATGTTCCAGTTTATTTTATGGAAGGTCGTCACGATGTCAACGCGTCACCAACAATGGTTGAGGAGTATTTCAATTCACTAAAAGCCCCTTCTAAAGAGCTCATTTGGTTTGAACACTCAGGGCACGAGCCATGGAGAAACGAACCAGACAAGTTTGTTGATTTGATGATAAATTTGATATTGAAGGAAACAAAGATAAAGTAACAGAGTTATTGAAATGGGACTGTTTTCCGTTTCTTGTACTGAGTCTCCACATTATTGATATATCAATGAAGTGGGGACTATGAGTCGTCCCTATTATTATCGTAGTAGCGCCAACATTGCTTGTTTATCTATACTAATTCACATATAAATGGCTTGGACAATTGATTTTAGTGTTGCGTATATATAAACAATGTATGATCTTTATTTATGAGGAAATTGTTCCAAAGTGTGGTAAATTATGATAATATTACATTAGTTACGACGCAGTTGTATTTTATTATGTATTAAAAGTTATTTGAATTGGGGGAGGATTAAGATGTTTGAAATTAGTGATAAAGAAGAAAAATGGTTTTTTAAACCTCGAAATTATGTAATTGGAAGAGATAGAGTTGAAATTATAACAGACCCTAACACTGATTTTTGGCAAAGAACTTATTATGGATTTAGAAATGATAATGCTCATGTTCTTTATATTACAACAGATGAAAGATATTTTTCATTTACAGTAAAGGCAGAGTTTAATAGTACAGCATTGTTTGACCAATGTGGAGTTGCAATTTATCAAAACAGTGAAAATTGGGTAAAGGCAGGAATAGAATTTCATGACAATAATACTGCATGGCTTGGAAGTGTGGTAACAAATCATGGATATTCTGATTGGGCAACTACGGATATTGGAGCATTTGTAAATTGTATGTGGTATAGATTAAGCAGACGAGAGAGTGATTATTGTCTTGAAAATTCCTTTGATGGTGTAAATTTCAAACAGATGCGGATTTTCCACTTGTTTGAAGGTGAAAAAGAAATTAATATTGGGTTACTTGCATGTTCACCAAGTAAAAATTCTTTTAAGGCTGTTTTTACTGAAATGAAGATAGGGGATTGTTTATGGAAAGAGCATAAATAATAAAATGAGAAAATAACATATGTGTAGGCGTTATGATATTAAGTGCTGTATTATTGTATTCCCATTTGGAACACCAGAAACATTTAGTAAATTAGGGATTAAAAAAACTATCTTAATTATTAGAATTTTAGGATTGATATTATTAATAGGAAGTTTTATTTGCTATAGTAATCCTCAGATATTATTTTAAGTAGTTAGGTTACATGTTTCTTAAATTGTTTAGTAATTGTAAAAAAAGTGAATAAGGGGTTTGACTTTGACAAAAAATATTTTGTTAGAATGCTTGACAAAATATTTTTTGTTAGATATAATTGTAAATATAAGTAATTGCGGAGGTGCTAATTATGAAAATTACAACAGGGCAAGCTGCACGAGGTGAAAATTTTTTTAAAAGACCTATTTTAATAAATAAATTATGGAGAAAAATCGATTCAGCTAGTAGTATTATAATTTCAGCTCCAAGAAGGGTTGGGAAAACATCTTTAATGAGGTATATAGAAGATAACCCAAGGGATAAATATTATATAATCTATGTAATTACGGAGTCTGTTTACAACGAAAATAAGTATTATAAGGAAATTGTAAAGGCCATTTTAAATTGCGATTCAATAAAGAAAAGAGACAAAGTAATAAATTCAATTAAAGATTTAGCTAAAACCATTTTTAAAAGTATTGACGAAGTAGGCATAGACACTGTTAAGTTTACTAAGACTATTGAACTTAATTATTATGAAAAGTTTATAGAAATTATGAGATCTATTGATTTAGAAGGGCACAAATTAATTATAATGATAGATGAATTTGCTCAAACAATAGAAAATATTCAACAAAATGAAGGCACTACATATGCAGTTCATCTTCTTCAAAGTAATAGAGCATTAAGACAAAATAGTGATATAAATAATAAATTTCAATTCATATATACAGGGTCCATAAGCCTCGAGGGTATTGCAAGACGAATGGACTCTTCAAAGTTTATAAATGATCTAGATATTTTAAAAGTCACTCCACTAAGTGAATTAGAGGGGAAAAGTCTTATAAATGAACTACTTAAAGGGCTTGATTTCACAATGGATACCGCTACTATAAATCATATGCTACATGAAATTAAGTGGTTGATTCCTTTTTATATTCAACTTGCTATGGATAAAATTCAGGATATTTATGATGAAGATCAAATATGCTCTATATATAATAAATCGGTTGATATAGCAATTAAACGGATGATAGAGGAAAATAATAAATTTAGCAGTTGGCATGAGAGGCTTAAGGTGTACAAAAATAATGACTATAAGTTTATTATAGAAGTATTAAACATAATAGCTATAACAGAAGCTAAGAAGATAACTTATAACGAAATATATGATTTAGCTGTAAAATATAATCTTTGCGAAACATATAAAGATCTCTTAAATACTATTATTGATGATGGATATATAAATAATGATGAGGAGGAAAAATTATATACATTTACCTCTCCTATATTAAGAATGTGGTGGTGTAAAAAAAATGCAAACTAGTACTTTAAGTTTTTATAATCCCAATAATTTATCGCATCAAGAATTAGTTGATAGATTTGTAATAAGGAAAAAAGAATTTCAAAAGATTTTTAAAGATATAAAAAATTCTGACATGAAATATCCAGAGCAGCATTATATCATAGAAGGTCAAAGAGGATATGGTAAAACAACTTTATTAAAAAGAATATACTTTGAAATAAAAGGAGATAAGCAGCTAAAAGCAAAGTTTATCCCTGTTATATTTCCTGAGGAGCAATACAGTATACGGAGACTGTTTAAACTTTGGGAGGTAACGGCTGCGAATCTTGAAATGGAAAATGATGAGTTTGTAGGGCTTTATGATGAAATGGATAAATATGCAGAGGTAGAAGACTACGAAGATATATGCTTTAAAATACTTGAGCAAAAACTTAAAGAAAAAAATAAAAAATTAATACTATTAATAGATGATACTTTCGGTATTCTAAAGAAGTTTAAAATCTATGAGCAGCAAAAACTTAGAGAAATTCTATTAACCTCTGCTGAAATTCGAATTATAGGAGCATCTTCAGAAGTTTTAGAATTTACTTTTGATTATAGTAAGCCCTTCTATAACTTCTTTAATCTGATAAAATTAGAAGGATTAAATTCAGAAGAAACTGTGGAATTTTTTGAAAAGTTAGGTGGAATTTTTAATAAGAAGGGTATAAATGAGATACTTAAAAGTAACAGTGGGAAAATAGAAGCTTTAAGGCGGTTAACAGGTGGGGTGCCAAGAATCATGGCATTACTTTTCGATATTTTAAATGTTGACAACGGACCCGTATTTAAACAATTAGATACATTACTAGATAGAGTAACACCTCTTTATAAACATACAATGGATAGGTTATCTCCAGTGCAACAGGAAATTGTTGATGTTATAGCTTTACGCTTTGATGCCATAACCACAAAAGAAATAGCAGATAAAATAAGAATGCAAAGTAAAGAAGTATCCGCTCAGTTAAATCAATTAGAAAAAAACGGAGTAATAAATAAAACACCTGTAAATAAGAAAAATTATATGTACAAAATAAAAGAACGATTTTTTAACATATGGTATATGATGAGGTTTGGGGGAGAAAAAGAAAAACAGCAGGTGAAATGGCTTGTGGGTTTTTTTGAAAGCTGGTGCAATAAAGAGGAACTAATTAACAAAAGTGAAAAAAAAGAAAATGATTTTAATACCATTTATGTTTTATCTGAAACCTTACTTTCTAATGATCGAATAGAAGAATCCTTAGAAAAAGCTCGCTTATTTTTAAGATCAGCTAATAATACAGATAAATATAATAAATCTATTAATGAATATTTAATTTTTCTAATGGCTAAAAAACAATACAATTCCTTATTTAAAATGTTTAATGAAGCTGAATTTAAGCTAAAGGATAAATTTAAGCCTACTTATTATGCGTTAATGTATTTTATGAAAAATCAAAATGAAAAATCTGAAATTGAGTATAAAAAAGTTGGAAAAGAATTAGAGGAAACTGTTGAAGAGATTATTGAAAAAGTTAAATCATCACCTGCGTTGCTGTAATAGTAAAGAAAGAGACAATTAAATACATACTAATATGATTGATATATAAATAAAACTATTCTACATCGGTATTATTTATGTTACTATTATTACGGTAGTTAAAGTTTAAAACACATAATATATACATAATAAAAAGGGGACCTGGAATCATGATAGACATAACAAAAGAATACCTTCAAAAGAAGTATAAAATAAGTTCAAAAACGCTAAAACTCTATGATATAGCAATACAAGATGTACAAGATGAGTTTAAAATTCTTGATGAAATAAGAGAGTTTAATCAACTTAAGGTTTTGACCGCACTACAAGATGAACGAATTAGCGAATGCCATTTTACAAATTCATCTGGATACGGTTATGGCGATATTGGGAGAGATTCATTAGATAAAGTATATGCAAGAATTTTCAATTGTGAGAGTGCACTCGTTCGGCCGCATTTCGTAAATGGAACACATGCAATTGGAGCGTCCTTATTTGGTAATTTAAGACCTAATGATACCATGATATCGGTATGCGGAACACCTTATGATACACTTCTTAATATAATAGGTATAAATGCTAAGGAGGATATAGGCTCATTAAAAGATTATGGTGTAAAATATAAACAATTAGAATTAAACGATAACTCTAAAGTTGATATTGATTTAATGAAAAAGACACTGATTGAAGATAAGTCAATAAAGCTAATTCATATTCAAAGATCTACTGGATATGGCTGGAGAAAAGCATTATTAATTTCTGAAATAGATGATATTATAAGCGCTGCAAAAGCTATAAATCCAAAGGTTATTTGTTTTGTAGATAATTGTTATGGTGAATTTATTGATGTTACGGAGCCTACAGATGTAGGAGCAGATATAGTTGCTGGATCCCTCATAAAAAATATTGGTGGTGGAATTGCACCTACAGGTGGATATATTGCAGGTAAAGAAGAATATGTACGACAAGCTTCTTACAGACTAACAACTCCTGGAATAGGAGGGGAATGTGGTTCTACGTTTGGAGTTATGCGTTCTTTATATCAAGGACTATTCATAGCACCACATATAGCTATGGAAGCATTGAAGGGCGCTATTTTCTGTGCAAGAATTATGGAACTTGCAGGTTTTGAAGTTCTTCCTAAGTATACTGATAAAAGAAGTGATATAATTCAAGCAATTAAATTTAATGATAAGGAAAAGTTAATTAATTTCTGTAGGGGTATACAAGAGGGGTCTCCCATTGATTCTTTTGTTCAATGCGAACCATGGGACATGCCAGGATATGAAGATAAGGTTATAATGGCAGCAGGTGCATTTATTCAGGGAGCATCTATAGAATTATCTGCAGACGCTCCAATAAGAGAGCCTTATATAGCATATTTACAGGGTGGATTAACGTTTGATCATGCTAAAATTGGAATACTAATAGCACTTTCAAGAGTTATTTGAACTAGAAAGTAAATATTTATGACTTAATAATAGAATAAAAAAATCCTGCAATTGATATATTCATTGCAGGACTTTTTTGTTACATAAAATCTTTAAAGGTGGATATTTAATACTTTCTGTAAATACCAACAAGTACACCTAAAATTACACAGTCATCAACTATGATAGGGGACATAGTTGAATTTTCAGGCTGAAGCCTTATATGATCTTTTTCCTTGAAAAATCTTTTAATAGTTGCTTCATTATCAATAAGAGCTACAACTATATCGCCATTTTTAGCGGTATTGATTTTCTCAATTATAGCAAGGTCTTTATCCAATATTCCTGCTTCAATCATGCTGCTACCAGAAACTTTAAGCATAAATAGTTCATTATTGGTTTTAGTGAAATTTAAAGGAAGTGTAAATGTATCTTCAACATTTTCAACTGCGAGTATTGGTTTGCCAGCAGTGATTTTCCCTATAATAGGTATATCTATAAGTTCTTTTCTTATGACAGAATCCTTTATTAATTCAATTGCACGAGGCTTGGTAGGGTCTCTACGGATAAATCCTTTTTTTTCTAGTCTTGCTAAATGCCCATGAACAGTCGAAGTAGATCTTAATCCTACGCCATCACATATTTCTCTGACTGAAGGTGGATATCCTTTTAGTTGTACCTGTTTCTTTATAAAGTTATATATTTCACTTTGCTTATCTTTTTTTTCAGTTAACATGTAAACGCCTCCCATTCATAGTATAATTATACCATATAAATTTAATAACATCAAACTTACGTTCTGTTTTATAGTTATTAATAAAAATAAAAAATTATATATTATTATGTATGAATACATAAGTCATTATTAAGGGGTGTTAGTGTTTGATTATTGAAAATATATTTGCTATAATAGTCTATTATGAAAGTATTTGAAATAAATAGATTGGAGTGTTGTATGTCTAAAAATTGTATATTTAATAATAAGAAAATTTGTAATAGTTGTGGAGAATGTGAAGTCTGTGAATTAAATTCAAATAAGAAATGTAATAATTGCGGTAAATGCTTAGAAATGGAAGGTTACGATGTAAAAGCTATAAAAATTGATGAAGTTTTTGAGGATAATGAGATTGAAGGGGTAGAAGAGGTAGACGAAAATATTTGTGACAGGTCTGAAATTAATTTAGCGGAAGAAGTAGATAATGATGAAAATGAAAATGATGAACTACCAAAACTTGAAGATTATGACTCAGTGGTAGCCAGCGATGAATTTTTAAAACTACATAAAGATGAGTTCATACCTGAAAACAATGAGGTTTGGGAATTTATAGATGACATAGACGGGGCAAAAGAGCTACTTGAAAATGAAGATGATAACTCAGGATTACTTCAAGAAGAATTCCCAGGGCTTATAAGACTAAAAAAAATATAAGTATTAGAAAGTATATATTACGCATAATGCATTAATAGTAATATATACTTTTTTTTATTCATCAGAAAGTGGGTTTGACTTAACCGCATTTCTTAATTTATCATTATCTACATGAGTATATATTTGGGTGGTAGATATATTTTCATGGCCTAATATTTCTTGTAGACTTCTAATGTCTACATTTCCATATTTATACATAAGAGTAGCAGATGTATGCCTTAATTTATGAGGAGTATACTTATCTTTATTAAGTCCAGCATTACCTATATATTTTTTTACAATTCTCTCCACAGTGCGTTTATTAATTCTTCCATATTTACCACTTATAAAAAGGGCATCCTTATCTTCAGAATGAATTTTATCTATGTTCGTATTTCTAATAGGCAAATATTTATAAATTGATTTCAATGAAGCTTTATTCAAATAAATGGTTCGTTCTTTATTTCCTTTCCCAATAATAGATAATGTATCATCTTTAAAATCGGATATATTTATACTACAAAGTTCTGACAGCCTGATACCACAATTTAAGAATAATGTAATAATACTATGGTCGCGAATAGAATGCTTATCTCTAGAGCTTGTAGCGTCGAGTAGTGCCTTACTTTCACTTAATGTTAAAAAAACAGGACTTCTTTTACCAAGTTTTGGTGACTCTAAATCTATTGTCGGGTCTATAGTTAGCACTTTAGCCTTAGTGGTTAAATACTTGAATAGAGACTTTATAGATGCAATTTTTCTTGCTTTAGCGTAGTTACCATTAGCCCTATATTTCCCAAGATAGGAGATATAGGCATATAAATCCTGCAATGTAAGGGTTCTTAATGTATCTAAAGTTAGGTCACTAATTATAATGGTCTCAAGAGGTAGAGCATTTTCTGAAGAGACTAGACCTTTGTATATTTTTAAGAACTTTAATAGCAATGATAAATCAGCAGTATAAGCAACAACAGTAGAACTAGAACATCCTTTAATAGTAGATAAATAATTCAGATAATCATTTAGAAACGGTGGGAGTTCATTGTTATAAATAGTATTTATATTCGATTTCATAAGTACCTCCAAAAATCATAATAATGTCGTGAAACTTACATTTCACGACATTATTATACTACAAGAGGGGGAGCAAAATCCTGATTTTTCTAAAATAATAAAAATAAACAAATGTTTTTATTATTTTTATTATTTCCACATGCAATTTGAATTTTATTCTTCGAAAGTTATAGTGAAATCATGGCCTGTGGAGCTACAATATTACCGACTTCAAAAGGAGATTTATACTACCACTGAAATTTTCTATTTGTTAGGTTATGTAACTCTTACTTATAGAATTGGGAGACTTTCCTTCTAAAATGTCGTTAAACTAAAAAAGCTATCAGTTTTGTTTGCATCACTGATAGCTTTTTATAGTATAATTTCTATCCAATACTAAGGATTATACGTTTATAGAAGTTTCTACTCCTAATGCATCTTTATTGGCCTCGATTATTGGTTTTACATATTCATCTATAAATTCTATTACTTGACTTGGAGCTCTACCTACAAATTTAATCGGGTCAATTACAGCAAATATCTCTTCTTTTGACATCCTAAAACTATCATCATTTATTATTCTTTCTATAAGATCATTATTTAAGCCTTCTTCTTTAACGCGTTTTGCTGCAGCCATAGAATGAACTCTAATGTTCTCATGAAGTTCTTGTCTGTCCCCGCCCCTTTTAACAGCTTCCATAAGGATATTTTCTGTAGCCATAAATGGAAGCTCGTGGTTTACATGAGCAGTAATTACTTTTTCATATACTACCATATTTCCAGCTATATTCATATACAAATTTAATACTCCATCAAGTGCTAAGAAAGCTTCAGCTACGGATATTCTCTTATTAGCTGAATCATCTAATGTTCTTTCAAACCATTGTGTTGCAGCTGTTATAGCAGGATTTAATGAATTCACTATAATATATCTTGATAAAGAGCTAATTCGCTCAGAACGCATAGGGTTTCTTTTGTATGCCATTGCAGAGGATCCAATTTGATTTTTTTCAAAAGGCTCTTCCACTTCTTTCATGCTTTGAAGTATCCTTAAATCATTACTGAATTTATATGCACTTTGAGCTATTTCTGATAAAGTATTTAATACTATAGAGTCTACTTTTCTAGAATAAGTTTGACCAGTAACGGGATATGTATCTTCAAAGCCCATTTTATTCGCTACATATTTATCTAAGTCTTTTACTTTTTTCTCATCATTTTCGAATAGATTCATAAAGCTCGCTTGGGTTCCAGTTGTTCCTTTAACCCCTAGTAACTTTATTCTATCTATTACAAAGTCTAAATTTTCTAGATCCATTATTAATTCTTGAATCCATAGGGTTGCCCTTTTACCTACAGTAGTTAATTGAGCTGGCTGTAAATGGGTAAAACCTAGTGTAGGAACATCTTTATACTTTAATGCAAATTCTGAAGATTTACTAATTACATTAATTAATTTTTTCTTAATTAATAGTAAAGCCTTTTTCATGACTATTAAGTCTGTATTATCGCCTACATAGCAGCTAGTAGCCCCTAAATGAATAATACCCTTCGCATTAGGACATTGAACCCCATATGCATATACATGGCTCATTACGTCATGTCGTATTTCTTTTTCTTTATTTTCAGCCACTTCGTAATTCACATTATCTACATAGGATTTAAGCTCTTCAATTTGAGATTCTGTAATATTGATTCCTAATATCCTTTCACCTTCAGCTAGTGCAACCCAAAGCTTTCTCCATGTTCTAAACTTCATATCATCTGAAAATAAATAACTCATCTCTTTTGATGCATATCTACTATTTAATGGTGTATTATAAGAATTTCTCATATTCTGCCTCCATACGTACAATTTTAAATATAAAACAAGTTTCATTCATATTATAACATACAATAGTGCTAAAAGTAATGAAAATGTTCGTATACTTAATTTGTACTTTCCAAATTATTTTTTAGTATATAAATTTATATACCATAACATTATATACGCTTTAAAGAAATTATTAAACAGTTCTAAAATATTATATTTATAATATAATTTATACAAATAGAATAATTATATTAGTCTGGGGGTAATTATGTATAAGCTTAGTATTATCGACAAACTTTCATTCGTGTTTGTATTGATTGGTGCTTTAAATTGGGGACTTTTAGGATTGTTAAATGTTAACTTAGTTAGTCTTATCTTTGGATTTGTTCCCTTCCTTGCTAGAGCAATATACATTTTAGTAGGATTATCTGCTGTGAATATTATTGTTTTCATAGCGAGAAATAAAAAAAATTAGATCCTCTTTTCTATTAATATTATCTTAAATAGTGTAATATTAATAGAAAAATACTCCGTAAATTATTATGGAGTATTTTTGATTATATTAAATCATCTATTGGGTTTCTAGGCCCTCTTAATTGGGCTCAGTTCACAATTGCTAAGTTATACTGGCCTACGTTCCAATACTTTTATTTTAATTTCTGATATATCGATTTTTTCCATTATCACATCCTAGCTAACTAGTTACTTGGAGTTACAGTTGATTGTTTTTCGTCTGGAGTTACAGTTGGTTCTTTTTCATCTGGAGTTACAGTTGGTTCTTTTTCGTCTGGAGTTACAGTGGGTTCTTTTTCATCTGGAGTTACAGTTGGTTCTTTTTCATCTGGAGTTACAGTTGGTTCTTTTTTATCTGGAGTTCCAGTTGACTCTTTTTCATCTGGAGTTCCAGGTGATTCTTTTTTATCTGGAGTTACAGGTGATTCTTTTTCATCTGGAGTTCCAGTTGATCCTTTTTTATCTGGAGTTCCAGTTGATTTTTTTTCATCTGTGGATAGTTTGGGAACGGGAGTTTTTACATTAGGAGATGTCCCTTTAAAATAAAATCTTCCTAAACCCCCAACAATTATAACTAAAATAATTGTTGCGATAATTATAATTGCCTTTTTATTCTTACTAGTTTTCTTATTTCTAGAGAGCGCTTCCCTATTTTCTTTATTTATTGTTTGTTCAGCGCCTGTTACCTTATTCATAACCGCTGTAAAATCTTCTTTTTCATTAGGAACTATTGCTTCGTTCTTTCTCACTGCCTTAAGGATTACCTGTTTTACATTTTTAGGTATATTAAACAAAAATGATAGTATTCCCTTTTGTTCTACAGAGTCTATCTCCTTAAAATTTTCAGGTGATCTGATTACAATAATAGGCTTATTATTGTAATTAGATTGTTTTTCTACATATACTGTAACTGAAAACTCATCACCCTTACTTATAAAAGGGATATAAACCTCTAAAATGTTATCCTTTATTGAAGAATCAAATTTTAAACCTTTTGTTATTGTGGCACCCGCACTCTTTAAGTTAGTCTGTGAACCCTGTATATTTATAGTTAACTCATGAATTGTTTTATTTGATGGGTTCTTAACAGTAATAATGTATGTGCAATGTTCTTTTCCATCCGTTTTTATAGGTTTACCATTTCGTACATTACATAATATTCTAGGTCCTAAATTTCTATAATAATCTAATAGTAATCCAGATATAAATGATATTATTATAGTTATAATTGCAGTTTTAATAATATTCATAAAATTAATTTTCGCTCCCTTATTTTTTACTGTTTTTCCAGCTACATAATTATATAATTCACTTTCAGTAAATTATAAAGTAGATGGATACTTGTGACAAACTTAAAAATTGAATTGAGAAGATTTATACAAGAGCCTAAGTAATAGTAGCTACGCATCTTAATGTAGACATGGTCTTGCCAACGCCTCCCTTTTGATTGCTCACTACACTGAAATTTTCTCTTTGTAGTCCCCCTAGAAATATAATGAAGTATCGTTAAAATACTTGTTTCATTATATTCCATATATCGAATGATAGCAAATCAAATTCCCCAAATGTGGTATCATTAATAAAAATTTAACATCATAAAATACTTCATTATGATGTTGACGCTAACCCGTATAGTAACATTAATTGCTTTTTTCTACTTGCTGATTTAAATAACATACAAGTATGTCTCAACAAAGGATATTTTAAGTTGTAGTTGGAAAATAATTTTGTTAATAATTATTTTTGATGCCTTATTTATTTGTTTGATTAAATTTGTTCCATTGTTAGTATTCTCTTGTTCCCATTTTGAGTTTCTTCAATAAAGAGAATATTATATTTTGCGAGATATATGTGATTAAACTAATCAAGTTTTACTTGAAATTTTTTTATTAACAAAAAAAAGCATGTATAAATTAATATAGATGCTTTGTCTAAATGAATTTTTGATTAGTTAGGCACTAGAATTACTACTCCAATTATTACAATAAATTGCTATCATATCATTGCAGCCATTCTATTTCCTACTCTCTATGTATTTTATAATTATTATAACTTACACACTAACCATCTATTGGGTTTTCAGGGCCTTTAAGCTCTAATTGATAAAAAACAAGATTGAGCCACTTCCCAAATTTAAATCCAGCTTTATTTATCTTACCTGAATACTCGAACCCCAATTTTTCGTGCAATTTGATACTTTTTTCATTTGATTCATCAATTGCCGCCACCATGGTTGCAAATCCTCTTTCATTGGAAAATCTTATTAGTTCTTTAGCTAGTAGTGTTCCTATGCCTTTGTTTCTACAGTTACCATTAACATAAATAGAGTGTTCAATAGTATATTTATATGCAGGCCATGCTCTGAATGGCCCAAATGTAGCAAATCCGATAACCTTATTATTTTCTTCAACTACTAATATTGGATACCCCTCTTTCTTCTTTTTTTCATACCATTGTTTTCTGTCATCAATTGTGTGAACTTTATAATCATAGACAGCTGTTGTATTTAATATTGCATCATTACAAATTTCTAAAATATCAATCAAATCATTTTCTACTGCTTCTCTTATCATTTTTATACCCCTCTCACAATAAAAAGTTGCCACTAAAAATTTCTTAACGATCATTCTATACAACATTATACAATATTTTTGTTTTTTAAAACATAACCTTTTATAATTGGTTTTTTCTTTTTCTTATAAGGGTTTTTTATTAGTGTTAGACCCTAAAGTTAAAATTGCTACTGTAGATATAATACACATTCCTCCGATTACTTCAAACAATCCAAAAGGAACATGTAACCAAAATATAGAAGCAAGTGTAGCGGATAAAGGTTCTGCACTTGCCAATAAGCTAGCTTCAGTAGGTGCAATATATTGTAAACTAGCTATGTACAAATAAAAGGCAATTAGTGTACCGAATAAAACCACAAATCCAACAAATAAACTAGAAAGCAAAGACCAATTTTGACCTTGTATATTCCATGGCGGGTTTATGAAACTCAGCCCAACTCCGCCTATAAGCATACCCCAACCTACAACAATCACAGCCCCCCACTCCTTAAGCAAACTATGTGGATATAATGTATAAAAGGCAAGGGCAATTGCTGACCCAACTCCCCAAGCGATGGCAGGTAACGAAATAGTAAGCCTATCAACCGTGCCGTTAGTCACAAGAAGAAATGTTCCCAAAATAGCTAAACCAACTGAAATAAATTCTTTTGGGCTTGGGACTTTTTTTAATCGTATTGCCAAATATGCTACTATAAATATCGGAGCTAAATATTGCAACAAAGTGGCTGTCGCAGCGTTACCTGATTTGATGGACATAAAATAAGTATATTGTACTCCGAGCATCCCAATTATCCCGAATATAATCAAATGTAATCGTTTAGAAGAGTCTTTCCATACAGACCAAACCTTATGTTGTCCATTAGTTTTAATACTTGCGAATAAGAGCAATAGTACACCTGATGTTATCATTCTTACTGTTACTAGCCAGCCAGGTTGAAATCCTTCGTTTTGAAAAAGTTTCTGTGCAACAGTACCAGAAATCCCCCACAAAATCGCACCGACTATAGCCATTGCATATCCTTTGTAGCGTAAATTCAGCATAATTCTAAACTCCTTTTTTCTATTCATTATGTTAACTACCAATAACTTTGTTTACTGATTACAAAACAACAGCATAGGTGTCATTATTTTCAATAAACATTTTTATGTACTGTCAACCAGCATTAGGACCAATTAGCTCACACCTAAAATAATACCTAAATATATTTTGTTAAATTTTCTCATAAACGGCTAGATCCCTCCCCATTAAATTACCATTGCGTAATTATTCAATTATACATAATATTAATATAAGTTTCAAATATTTAGTAAAATTATGTATAAATTGATTTCATATTTTTTATCAATACAAAAAAGCATCTATAAATATATTATAGATGCTTTTTTGTAATGTATTTAATAATGTTTAATTACTCTTTTTCCGTTTTAGTATCTTCTTCAGACCCTTCTTTTTTGTTCTTACTACATCCCATTTTTGAGCTTACTTTAGATACTATTTCTGGTACCATTTCAATAAGACTTTCAAGATTACATTTACCCTTTATAGGAAGCATTGTTACTTCTCCATTTTTTATAACTAAAATAGCAGTTGGGGTTATTCTAGCTCCTGCTCCAAGTCCGCCTCCAGAACCCTCACCATCCTTAGTAGAGTTGCCTGTGCCACCGCCAGTTCCACATCCGAATGAAACTGTAATAAGTGGTATGAGTGTTGTTTCCCCTATAATTATTGCCTCCCCCACTACTGTTTCTGTTTTTAAAAATTTTTCAAGGTTTGAGAATAATGCTTCGGTATTTTCTGTAATATTTATCATAACTTAATCCCCCTAATATTTTAAATTTAAGTATTTATTGATTGCGCAATCATTATTAACTTTATACTTAACAATACACATAAATTATTAATAAGTTTCAGATTTTCTAAAGTTTTTAAATATTTTTCCTCTATTATTTTTCTTAAGAATGAATTTAAGTGTTTTTATTGTAGCTACCAATAAAGAAATTCTGCCATGAATTTCACAATAAATATCAATTATTTCATCATCAAACACTGGTTGCAAATTAATATCGCTTGTAGGAATAAAACTTGATACTAAAGGGACAATTCCACAAGCTATACCCGTTAATGAAGGATCTTCAAATCCATAAACGCCATTGAGTTTGATTTTTTTTGGTTTAGTAATATTTATTATATCTTTAAAGTAATTAATTAAATCATTTATGAATGCCCCTTGGATATAATCCTTTATATTAAAATCAACATTTTTCTTCTTTTTCTTTTTTAGTTTTACCTTTTCATTTTCTTTTTTTCTATTAGACATTTTAATTTTTTTTCTAATAATGCATAATCCCATCACCTTTATTAAAAATAATGTTTCTTTATCCTCATATGCCACCATCATCTTTAAAAAATTTTTAAAAAATGATAGATTTACATCTGTCCTAATTTTTTCATCAATTTTTGTATTGAATTCATATTCAAATGGTATTATTATAAACAATAAAATCAAGCCCAATATAGTGATTAATAAATAAAGTAGTATTTTTATTATTGAAAATAAAACAAACAAGCTTGCACCTCCTTTTCCTTTAGCAGTCTAACCTACTTTTAATTTTAATTTTTTTACTATACTCATTTCATTTATCTTGTTTTTAATCATATGTTTTACAGGCGTTTTAATATAGTTAAAAGTAGCATCAATTCTATTACTTATGAAATTATTATATGGATTATTTTTATATGCTTCGCTTGATTCTGTTATAACGTTATGTATGCCCTTGTATGTCACAATAATATTGTGAACCTTCATCCTAATGCTAATATTGTCCATTTCCGATATGCAGTTTTCTGCAACAAGTTGTGAAATTATGCTTAGTTTATCAGGAAATTCAATATGACTTAGCTCATCTTTAATATTTTCATTAATAATAGTTATTAGCTTTAGGTCTTTTTGACAGTCAGTACAGTATTTTATGTGCTCTTCAATGAATATTTTCTCCAATGGTTCAATTGTCTTATCATCAAAAGCATATAACAGTTCCTTATCAAATTTACAGCACATAATTACGCCTCCATCTCACTTTCTAGTTGTTTCTTTAATATCGCTTTAGCCCTATACAAGTCCGTTTTAATTGTTCCAAGTGGTTTATTTAACAATTCTGAAATTTCCAAGTAACTCAGATCATCAAAATATCTTAATGCAATTACCATTCTATAATTATCAGATAAGTTCTTAAGTCCAGCCTCAATAATCTTTTTAAACTCCTTTTTCTCAACTTCCTCTTCTAAATTGTAGTCAGAAACAATAGTATCTTCTAAACAAAGTTTATTAGCATATTCATAATTTAATGAAATGACGTTGGTTTTAATATTTCTTTTAAAGTTAATACAAGTATTTACTGAAATCCTTCGTAACCAGGGGCGAAAAGGCATTGTCTCATCAAAACTTGATATATTTTTAAAAATCTTTATATAAATTTCTTGTACAATATCAAGAGAATCCTGTTCATTTTGAGTGTAACTATAGCAAATGCTATACAAATACCGCTCGTAAATCTTAAAAAGTTCCATAAAGGAGGATTTGTCATAGTTTTTGCATCTCGATATTAATTTTTTTTCAATCTCCACAACATCCCCTCCGGCTTCTACCTTAAATCATCTCCTGCGGAGCTGCAACATCTCCGCAGGAGATGCATTAACGACTTCAGAAGGAGATTTATACTCCACTTATAGAAGTGGGAGACTTTCCTTCTGAAATGTCCTTAAACGTTAAAATAATTCTCTCTATTATATACACATAATTAATGAATAAAGTTTCAAATATATATTATTTTTATTTATATCAAAAATTAAAAGGTGTTCATAATAAATTTGTATCAATTTATTATGAACACCTTTTTTATGTCACTTAATTATTAAGGTATAATACCAAATCCAATAATAATTAATATAGAGCATATAAATAAAACTATATTCCCTCCAAATCCTACTTTAGATAAGATTCTAATAACTTTATTTTCTGGAGGTTTTTGAGGAGTTAATGCATCCTGCTCCTAATGTCCAATAAACAAATAATAGAAACAAATTCAAATGTTGGCGACACCCCTGCTATTCTTAACCCAATAAACAAATAATGATGAAATTATTAGAACTATTGCTGCTACAAGCAGATAATATTTTTCTTTAAAGCTATTATTTATTAAAGAAAATATACAAAAGTTCTTTGTGTATTTACCCTTTGTCATGATATCAAAGACAAAATAAACTATTGGTATCATATACCCTATGCTTACATTTTCAGTAAGGGAAGCAACAAATAACCCTAATCCACCTAGAAATAATGCAGATACAAATGTTCCCATTATTAACCTTCCTGAAGTAAAGGTTCCACCAAGATAAATCAATATATTAACAAATAATGCTATTAGTGATACTAGTAAAATTACTGATATTAGTATTCTTATTATATAAACCAATATAGGAGAAATAGCCTTTGCGTTTATTGTCTCTTTTATATTTCCATCTTCCTCCGGTGTAAAGATTGGCACTAGAATTACTACTCCAATCATTACAATAAATTGCTCACATATTCTTGCAGCCATTGGAAAATCCAAGTTGGTAATGCTAAAGATTATGGGAGCTACAATTAATAATACAATTGAGAATAATATATTATTTCGAAAAGCTATTCTTAAATTTACCTTTGAAATTTGTAAAACATTTCGAATACTTATCATAAAAATCAATCCTTCCTATTCTCTTTAGATTTAATATATAAATAGATGCAACCACAAAAATTGCCGATAATGAAATAAAGAACATTCTATTTAAAAATATATTATTTATAATAGAAACAAATTCATCTCTCTCCTTTATTGTATTGAATCTTATCATTAATTGACTTAAATCATAACTTCCAATTAATACGTCTTTAGATATAGAGGAGTACCACCAAATCATCTGAACTGGAATAGCTATTGCTGTCTCTGTAAGAAGGGTTAAAAACATCCCTACCGCAGTTACTGCCATAAGCGTTGGCATAAGCCACCCTATTGAATATTTAAAAAACGCAAAATAATCTACCGTTAAATTAAGTTTTCTACTAAAACTTGCGGCCTGAAACGTTGAGACGATTGCAAGTAAAAAAATTGGAATCATCATCATTATAACTAAGGCACTATATCTCGACAGGATTAACTTAGTAGAGCTTACTCTTCTACTATAAATGACTTGTTTCATATTGCTTTTTATATCTTTCATAAAAAAATATATTATAACAAACACTGGGAATAAACCCATTACGATTCCCATATAATCGCAAAATATCCTTGCAAACCCATTTGTAATCTTATCCTTTTCTATTAGATTTTTATAAGTTTTCATTGCTTCCTCATATGTTATTGGTTTAAAGCCAAACCTTCTTAAATTTTCTTTTGAATAATTGGATTGCTCTCCTATTATATTATTAGCTTCCTCCATTAATACTTTAAAACTAGCATAGTCTTTTGAGCTGCTACTGAAATGTATTTCACTCCATTTTTCAGTTTTATGCAATTTGTCTAACTCACTTAGAGATTTTCCTGTTGTTTTATATAAAATCTCTTCTATCTTTTTCGTGTCTTCCTTATTTAATTTAACATTTTTGACCAAGCCATGTGGATAAGCCATGTATGTTCCTTGCATATGCTCCCCATACATCATTAATGTTGAGTTAGACATAACTTGTTCTGGTATTTCTTCGTGGGTAGATCCATAAGGATACCCATCATTCTCTTTATTGTACTTTTCAACGTCTTGAACATAAGAAGGCTTTATCAATGCACTTCCTAGATACTGTGGATCATTTCCTTTTATTTCTGAAAAGTATTGGGTACTATAAAATACTATGGCGATACAAATAAAAACTATATAAATTAAGCTCTTACCTAATTGCTTACATTCCTTTGAAAATAGATTAAACATTATCTATCCCTCCAATCATAAGCATGTACGAATCTTCAATATTGGGTTTACAGATTTGGGAATTATCGCTTGGAGGAACATCTGAGATAACCCTAATGGAGATAGTGTCCCCTAACATAATCATACCTGTTATAATATATTTTTGTTTTATTCTTTCTAATTCATCGGGGTTAACGTTCATAGAAAAAACTTTTCCTTCTGCTTTGCTTTTTAATTCCTGAACAGTTCCTTTAAATATAAGGCTCCCATTGTCTAATATTCCAATGTTTTTGCAGGTAGCTTCAATATCTCCGATTATATGTGTTGAAAGAATAACTATCTTATCCTTTGCTAGTTCACAAAGAAGGTTTCTAAATCGAATTCTCTCCTTTGGATCTAACCCGGCAGTTGGCTCATCAACTATTAAGACTTTTGGATTATGCAAAATCGCTTGAGCTATTCCAAGTCTTCTTTTCATTCCGCCAGATAGAGCCCTAACCTTTACTTTTTTACAATCTAACAAGTTAACCTTTTCTAAAAGTTCTGGAATTACTCTTTTCCTCTCACTTGAGGGAACTTCTGATAAAACTCCTAAATAATCCATAGCTTCATAAACGGATAGATTTGGATAAACTGAGAAGTCCTGAGGAAGATATCCAATAAGTTTTCTTAATTCTTTAGTTTTTAAAATATCTATTCCACAAATGCTGATTTCGCCACTACTTTTATTAAGCAGAGTTGCTAGTATTCTCATCAAAGTAGTTTTGCCTGCGCCATTTCTTCCAAGCAGTCCAAACATCCCCTGATCTATTGTTAAATTAACATCCTTTAAGGCACTCATACCACTAAATTTTTTTGATAAATTATTTATATTAATTTGCATGATTCCTACCTCCTAATTAATTACTTGTGTAAAATTCATTGATTTAGATTCATAATTCATTGACGATAAAAGAGCAATAAATGATAAAATGGCGATTATAGATATATCAATATAAACAAATAAAGAGAGAACTGAAATTCCTATAAACATTAGAATTAAAGCGAAATAGATAAAACACTGTCTTTTCTTAATTTCCTTATCTCTTATTAAAATTCTTTCTATTTCCAATTGTTCATTTTCAACTATTTCAACCTTCTGCCACATTACGCTTAGAAATTCTTCATCTTTTACATATTTCTGTGCAAACCTTAAAGCCTTTAATCTGTGCCTAATAACAATCTCCTCAAAAGCTTTTTTATTACCACTTTTGACTAGATCCATTATTATATTATCATCAATCAAATCATCACCTCTTTGCGAAAAAACCATAGCCTAACTATTTTATTATACTTCTTACACGTATAAGTTCATAAAAAGTTACACTATAAGAGAAATTTCCATGTGAGTTAAATTATCACCTGCGGTGCTGCAATATTAAAAAGCTAGCCAGGAGATGCTAACCTCCAAACTAGCTTTTTAGAAAAACATTAATGTTACATTATATATTTTCTATTTTTAGTGCATCAATAATATTCTCTTTTTTAATCTTTGAAGTTGCATATATCATCGTTGAACGGACAATTGCAAATACAGCAATTATAGTCACAATAACACTACCCCATGGAACAGCAAATTGAATATCGAATGAGTCCCTCAAAACCCTGTAAATCAAATACATCATTCCAAAACTAATAGGAAGCCCATAGATCAAGCTCTTAATTCCATAAAACCAGCTTTCGTAATTAATCATTTTATTGAAACTCTTTGGTGTCATTCCAACGGATTTAAGCATTGCAAATTCCCGTCTACGTAGGGATATGCTAGTTGATATGGTATTTAAAATATTAGCTACGCAAATAGAGGTAATAATTGCTATAAAGCTATAGAAAAATACATAGATAAAGGTCATTTGTTGCCTGGCTTGTTTATTTTGCATTGTAAAATCAGTAATAGTTACACTTGCAATTGAGGTCTTATTTTCATATTCCTTAATACTTTCCACAAGCTTTGTAGGATTAGAACTTTTAATAAGCATATCAACCTGGCTAATCTCAGATATTTTTGGCAGCTTCCCTTGTATACTAGCATACACATCCTTTGATACTATGATCATAGGTTCTTCTATATTAGTTAACTTGGTTTCACCAATAGGCGTCTTATCTGCAAGGGCTGCTATTTCTAATAAAACACTATATTCATTAGGCTTATTACCTACAGTATACGTAAATTTCAATTTTTCTCCTGGCTTAATATTAAATCGGTTCATACGTAGGTATTTATTATCCGCTTTGATAGACACAGTGTTAATGAGTATGCCAGATGGATTTACAATATCTTTTAAACTAGTAAGATCAGTTCCCGTTTCTTTAGCGTATCTTTTAAGTGCGGCCTCATCAATAGATTTTATCGTAAAATGTGTTTTATAATTTTTAGCCTTTTCATCTTTATTATTTGGTGAAATCCTTGCTTTAATTTCATCAGGAATTAAACTGCTTTTAACATCTACTACAGCATTAGTCATAGTTTCTTCAATAATACTTTCATCCACATATTTCATTTTTGTTATGGCATTATAAAAATACTTTTTCTCTTGTAATGTAGCAGAGGATGTTACAAAAACATTAACATCATAAGGCATATTATTAACTTTACTTTCTGCTGATTTTTGAAACAGCAAGGATAGGGATGAAACTGATAAAAATAGGACAATACTAATAACTAAGGAAAATATGGTAGTTTTATATCTGCGACTATTGCGCTTTAAGTTTTTAAGCCCAAGCTCTGCTTCAAATCCAAATATAAATCTTGTCTGTTTAGATGTTTTCACAACTCTACTGGTGAGCTTGATGTCTCGTGATTGACACAGCGCATCAATAGGCGATATCTTAGATGCACTCTTTGCGGGAATGTAAGCTGATATTAAAATAGTAATAATAGAAAGTAATATAGCCACTAGTATTGCACCTGGAGATATTACAAGCTTTAGTTTAACAACTATTCCGAAGCCTTCTATTAGCGGTTGCACAAGCTTAAAAGTTATACCCATTGCTACTGTCCCCAAAAATACACCTATAGGAATACCGATAACCCCAACAACAAAACCTTCAAAAAATACAGATTTACTCTTTTGCTTTTTTGTTGCGCCTACACTTGCAAGCATCCCTAAATAACGGCTACGTTCCGAAATTGAAATTGCGAAGGAATTATATATAAGCGCTACGGAACCTATAATTATAATAACCATCATTATACTTGCAAGAATATATAGAGTTAAGAGTAAATGATCATTAATAATTCCATAGTACCTTAAAAGGCTACTATTGTAGATTTTATTATCGCTAGGAATTCCTATTCTTTCTGAAAGCTTATTTGCTTGTGTATTTACTTTTTTGCTCACATTTTTCCAAACTACTGATATATCAACAGTGTCAGTAGGCGCAAGCTCCGTTTTATCAAGATAGGATATCACTGTATAGCCAGGTGACCAGTAGAGTTCGAAGTTGGGTCTACTTATAATTCCTGTTATAGTATATTCTTTTTTATATTCCTCAATAAGTTTTTCACCTTTTTTATCTTTGCCTTGCTTTTGGAAGCTATAAATCTGTCCAAGGGCTACCTTATTTCCATCTTCATAACGCTTTCCGACATCTAATTTAAGCACGTCGCCAACCTTATATGCCACGCCACCATTTTCTGAAATCTGAGAAGATATAACTATTTCATTTGATTTTTTAGGGAGACGACCCTTAACTAAATCTAAATTAAAGCTTTCCATGCCCTGCTTATCATATTCTTCTATAAAAAGATAGGGTTTACTCTTATTTTTAGAACCTTCAAGCTTTGAATATCCTATATTCCTGCTTAAAGCTGCATTTGCCGTATTTTTATCATTCATCACTTCATTAATGTTTTCACTACGTAAATTGTTATAGCGTACATGCCAATTTCCTGTATCCTCTATGGTATTTTTCTTCATCATACTAAGGAAAGACATCACGGAGGTAGGTATGGCTGTTATCATAGAAACTGATAATATAACACCAATAATTGTAACAATAGTACGCTTTTTATTTAATTTCATGTGACGAAGGGTCAAAGAATTTATGATATTCATCTTCGAATCACCTCATCCTTCGCGATATGGCCATCTTCAATTGAAATTATTCGGTCTGCCTGCAAAGCAATGCGTTCATCATGAGTGATTATTATTAAGGTCTGATGGTATTTTTTATTTGACAGCTTTAGAAGTTCTATTATTTCTCCACTGTTTTTGCTATCAAGGTTTCCTGTAGGCTCATCTGCAAGTACGAGCGCTGGGTTATTAATCAATGCCCTTCCTATTGATACACGTTGCTGTTGACCACCTGAAAGCTGATTAGGCAGATGATTTAATCTATCTACAAGGCCCAGCGTGTTAATTATCTCATCTAGTTGCCCATTTTTTATCTTTTGACCATCCAGTAATAGCGGTAGGGTAATATTTTCTTCCACATTCAAAACTGGTATTAAATTATAAAATTGATAGATAAGACCTATTTGCCTACGTCTAAATATGGCAAGCTTTGTTTCATCCATTTCGTAAATGTCAGCATTCTCTACAAAGACCTTTCCACTTGTTGGCGTATCAACGCCACCTAATATATGTAAAAGTGTTGATTTGCCCGACCCCGATGGTCCAATAATTGCAACAAACTCCCCTTTATTGACTGAAAACGACACATTATCTAGAGCCTTTACAGATGATTCACCCCTACCATATATTTTAGACAGATTTTCTACTCTTAATATCTCCATTGCTGCTCACTCCTCTGTTAGTTTGTAACCTTAGTATATCTGTCTAATATGACTTTACAGTGACTATTTGTGTGACGATTTTGTCACACAACACTTTTATAAATCTTTATAATAAATTTTGTACCTTTGTTTTTCTCACTGGTAACTTCAATTGTACCACCTTGTTTCTGCAAAATGATTTTTGACATGGCGAGTCCAATACCTATACTGTCGTTGGGAGCATTGATGCCCTTATAAAAGCGATCGAATATATGTGGTAAATCCTCCTTATGGATCCCCTCACCATTATCAAATATTTTCATCATTGTATATATTGGAGTTTCGCAAAAATCAACACCTATATTTCCACCACAAGGTGTATGCTCAACACAATTTTTTATTATATTTGAAGCAGCCTCTGAGGACCAATTAAAATCGCCAATAAACTCAGTATGCTCATCACCGCTAATTTCAAGGGTTTGATCTTTAAGTTCCATAGGAATTAGCAGATGATGCGTAGCCCTACTGATAAGCTCCCGTACATTTACATTCTCTTTTTTTAACTCAATTGTACCTGCATCAATCTTAGATAACTTTAGTAGTGACGCAACAAGCCACTTAAGTCTTTCAAGTTGTGACCGAATATTTTGGGTGAATTCTTGGCGTTTATCCTGGGGTAGACTTTTGTCACATATAAGGTCTGTCATAACAAACATTGAAGTTATTGGAGTTTTAAGTTGATGGGAAATATCAGAAATTGAATCCGAAAGAAAAAGTTTATCTTTCTTTAATAGTTCAGCCTGTTCATATAAAGTCACAGTTACTTTGTATATTTCATTTTTAAGTATACTAAGCTCGCCTTCATCATTATCTCTAATATCAAGGGAATAATCTCCACTTGTAATTATCCTTAGATACTCAGATAATTGGTCTAATTGATTATATCTCCATCTGGTAAAAATGAAAGATATAACAATTATTAAAAGCAAAACTAAAAGTGCTATAATTCCTGCAATTATATTAACGAAAAAACAGGCAACTGATCCTATTAGTGAAATTGAAACCAAAAGAGTTATATATATCTTTATTTCTTTATTTCGTAGAATATTAATCACCTCCCTTATATCCAATTCCACGAACTGTTTTTATAATTGTTGGATTTTTGCTGTCATCCTCAATTTTTTCACGCAAACGTTTAATATATACCGTTAAAGTATTGTCATTCACAAAATCCCCTGCAAAATCCCATAGACCTTCTAAAAGTTGATTGCGATCAATAACTTGCCTCTGATTATTTGCAAAGATTAGAAGTAGTCGGTATTCAAGAGATGTTAATGTAACTTCATTCGCTTCTTTATACACTTTTGCCTGTGTAGTGTCTATCTTTATACCGCTAAACTCAATGATTGTTTTTGTAATTTCTGTTTTATCATATCTGCGAAGTACAGATTTAATTCGAGATAGAAGCTCTCTTATACGAAATGGCTTTGTTATATAGTCATCTGCCCCCATATCAAGCCCCATAACTACATTAACTTCATCATCTATTGCCGTTAGAAATATTACTGGTATATCTTCCTTTGCCTTAATTATTTTACAAATATCGTAGCCGCTTCCATCTGGAAGAGATAAATCAAGTATTGCCAAGTTAAAGCTATTTTTATGCAGCATAGTTTTTGCTGACTCCACATTCAAGCAGTGGGTAACAAAATACCCCTCCTGAGTCAGTGAGTAGCAAAGCCCTGATGCAATTATTCTATCATCCTCAACAAATAGTATTTTCATTGTGTAAATCTCCTTTGTATACCTAGTAAGTATTATCTTTCTTCTATTTTATCACATTATCTATCTCATAATTTAAATAAAAACGATAGTTTGATGTTAAAATGAATAACCCTACGTAAAGGTATTCCTTTGCGTAGGGTTAAAAACTTATAAAATGTATTCATAAAGTATAACAAAACATTTTAACAAATTAGATATTCGTGTTCTTTATGTCAACAGACGTTTATTTTAATATCCATGATGGAACATTCTTCTCCGTCTTCTTCTCCTTCGTCCAAGTAAATCTCTGATAAACAGTATTCTGGTTAAATCTTGAATCGGACCTCTTCTGCCTTGACGGCGTGTGTCTCTCATATCCTCATCATCATTATCATCGTCATCCCTATAATGTTTTTCACACTTTTCAGATACTTCTTTACACATATGCTCCATTTCATCCTTACTAGGGCAATACATTGGGCCATACTTGGATTCCATCATATCACAATGTTTTTTTACCATGGGATATATCATTCTATAGATTTTAGGATACATGCTTTTTAAATCTTCATCAGCTTCATCATGCATTGCCATATTCATCATAGGCATACTCATCATGGCCATATTCATCATGGCCATATTCATCATGGGCATGCTCATCATGGGCATGTTCATCATAGGCATGTTCATCATAGGCATATTCTCCATAGGCATATTGGCCATAGGCATATTGGCCATTGGCATATTGGCCATTGGCATATTGGCCATTGGGATTTTCGTCATAGGCATATTGGCCATAGGAATTTTTTGTCCAACATTTTCACAGTCTTTATAACGGTAGTCGTACATAAGTACCTCCAAAATAATATTCACCATTTATATTATTCTGCTTTCGCTGTTTTGTTACAAATACCTATTTCCAGTGATTCCTTTAAGCCTTATTATATTGTTTAACACTATTTTAAATTCTATTTTTAAGAATTTTTCTATAAATCAAAGTTCCAAATCGAATTGGTAAGGCAAGAAACATTCCTATGGATGCAATTGCGTTACCAATAAATAATGAAGAAAGTGGATCCATTAGTGAATTGTCATTAACAAGATAAGTCCAAGTTGAAGAGGGTGGGTTTATCCGCTGTTTTAAGTTAATGAGTCCCTGCGTTGATAAATCTAACGTTTCAAAATCTTGTAAAATTCTCGTTTGTATCTCTTGCTGCATCGTCTGAAATATGCCAGCTGTTTCTATTTGAAATGCTTGCAACGGATCTTTAAGCCTTAGTATACTTAACTTTACTCCCTCTTTAAGATATTCTACATGAGCGAGGTAATCAGCCCAAACTTCATCGATATTATATAGTGCTACTTGTTTTTCAAGTTCCTTTACGATGTCTTCACTAAAGAAGTTAATTAATTTTGTAAATAGCTGTGGATTTTCCAGGCTTAATATATTAAAAGGTAAAATATCATATACTATTTCCATTCTCCTTTGGTGAACAACAAGTCGCTGATTTTCTATGATAAAGGAATACTGCCATAATTCTCTACGTAAATCAGAATCCTGGCCCTGGATAATCCTCTGAACGTGTTCTATTTTACTTGCTATCTTAGTATTAATCAACGGTTCTTCTTGCATAGAAGGTCTAATTTCCACGGGCACTATTTCATTGATACCATATCTTTTAATGAGGTCATCTTCAAGGCTTATAAAGAATTTTGACATGCCAATATCACCTTGACGGCCAGTTCTTCCTTTAAGCTGCTTATCAATGCGTTTACTCTCATACCTATTAGTACCTATAACATATAATCCTCCAAGGGAAACTATCTTATCTTTATTAGCTCCATCTAGGCCCCCAAGTTTTATATCAGCACCCCTGCCAGCCATATTAGTTGAAACAGTAACTGCATAAAGAGTACCTGCTTGTTCAATGATATGTGCTTCAAGTTCATCATTTTTTGCGTTTAAAATTTTATATTTAACGCCTAGCTTATTTAATTCTTCAGCCAAATATTCTGATTCTGCTACACTACAAGTGCCGATTAAAATAGGCTGTCCTGTGTCATGTACTCTTTTGATTTCCGAGCTCAAAGCTTTGTATTTGGCTTTTTTGTGCGTGAATATTACATGAATACGTTCCTTTTAACTTCATCTTTCTCATAGTCAACTTCAGGCTCTAGTTTTCTTAAAGCTTCCATTGTTAAACAAAGAGTATCATCAGCAGCGTTCCCTCCTATTGCAATAACTAATGGTATTCTGGCTTCATCAATTATTATGGAATCTGCCTCGTCTATTATGGCAAAATTAAATGGACGTAGCACAATTTCACTTTTTTTATAAGAAAGTGAGTCCATTAAATAATCAAATCCAGCTACCTTGGCAGTTACATATGTAACATCACAACCATAAGCTCTTTGTTTTTCAGGCCGTTTCATAGTTTCCTGTACGAACCCCACAGTTAATCCAAGCATTTCATATACGGGTTCCATCCAAGTTGCATCTCTATTAATCTTCCATTATGCATAGCTATGCCAGCAATCAGTTGCTCGTCGTAAGTAATGAGTCCTAGTACTCTTTTAACCGCCTGTTTTGTAAGTGCAAAGACTTCTATAATTATGTCATCCATAGATGTATACTCTAAAAGCTTACTCCTGAGCCCATGTGATTTATTTAGAAATTCAGTATTATCCAATGAATCAAATCTAAGACGATTTATTTGTTCTACTGTTTTTTCATAGCTATTATATTCTGCCTTATTTACTAAGTCATGAAATTTTTTTCTAATACTAATGGACATATGAATCACCACTCTTTCAACATAAAATAATTTGATTCTCAATTCACTTAAATAGTACAAACACGTTAGATATTGTAAATTATGACACTTTGTTTTTAGTAATTCAAATCATGCAATAATTTTAAGTCAATTATACCATTATGAACCATAAATTACTGTTTTTTAAAATGGATGAGTTAATTTATACATACTACTAATTTTCTTTGTCTTGATTGTTTATATTATCCATATTTTTATTTATGTGTTAAACTCAAGGTGAAACATTCGAAAAGGAGGATATTATGAAAAGACAAAGAAATGTTATAGAGGGCAGTATTTCGGAAAAAGTTTATGTTAAAATTAACGGAGCTAAGATGGGAATGATTATTAAAAGTGAGAATGCATCAAATCCAGTACTGCTTTTTGTTCACGGAGGCCCTGGTATGCCGGAATATCCACTTACCGAAGCATACCCTACGGGACTTGAGAAATATTTTACGGTAGTATGGTGGAATCAGCGTGGCGCGGGTTTGTCCTATAGCAGTGAGATCTCAGCAAAAACAATGACAACAGAACAGTTTGTATCTGACACAATAGAAGTAACGAACTATCTGCGTAAACGGTTTGGACAAGATAAAATATACCTTATGGGACACTCATGGGGTTCATACATAGCTATAGAGGCAGCGGCAAAATCATATGAGTTATACCATGCTTATATTGGTGTCGGACAAATATCAAATCAAATGGAATCGGAAAAAATTGCATATAAATATATGCTTAAGTACTACAAGGTAACAGGTGATAAAAAAACTGTAAAGAAGCTTCAGGCAATACCTATTGAAACAATAGATCATCTGCCAGATGCATACAATAAAATAAGGGATAATGTGATGCATAGAGCAGGAATTGGTTCAACGCATAAGATGAAATCAGTAGTCACCGGAATTTTTATGCCAGTTATGCAGAATCGCGAATATACCTTGAGAGAAAAAATTAATATATGGCGTGGAAAAGCATTTTCAAATTCTACTGTTTTAAACGAGGAGCTTTACAGAACGGATTTGAGTAACAAGATAACAAAACTTGATATTCCGGTATATTTCTTTTCGGGAATATATGATTATACGGTAAACTATTCGATGTCGGAAGCTTATCTTAAAAAACTTGGTGCACCTGCAAAAGGATTTTATCTTTTTAAGGAATCTGCCCACAGTCCAATATTTGAAGAGTCTGAAAAAGTGTTACAGATTATACAGCAGGATGTATTAAAAGGCAGGAATGATCTAGCTGACACATATTAATACAAAGTATGATCATAATATTTAGTACAAATTATTTATCTATTATAGATCAGTAAGATAAGATGAATTTTTATGACATAACATTTTCAGTGTATTCTTTGATAGTAATATTGTTACCATAAATTTACTACTATTCAAATTCGCTTAGAAATCAACATTTATATATCTCGCTTTGAAATCTCAGTTTGGTCTAAATTTGACTTTACCGTTTTAATACTAGAAGATTCCTCTTTTTCATTGCTTCTCTTTATATCTTTTTCAAGAAAATTGGCCTAATGAAGTGCCCAATTATAAAATTAATTCCGCTTGTCATGATAAAAATAACTACTTATTTCAGCAATCATCATAATCGTAAAAATGATGCCGAAACAACTGAAAATGCCGAGACACACATCATTTTTTGTTACTCCCCATACAACCATTGATAGTATTAAAAAAGTAACACAAATGATCAGTGTAATATTAAAAGCACTGGTTTTTGATTTCATATTAATTAAATTTACTCTTTCATCATCATTTTGAACATCTTGTTTTGTACATCTGCTACTCAAACCTTTCCATATTTCTGTAACTCCAAATAGAATACAAAAAATATCCAATATAATAGACTTGGTAATTCTTAAAGCATTCAAAGTATTAAACCGCGTAATTGTATCTGGAATGCTAATTACTGCTAAGAATAAAAATATTATACCACTCCAAAAGTTCTTTTTATTATATGTTTTTTTCTTCATTTTCTAAATTCTCCTTTAAACAATATAATTTTTCAATAGTGGTGTTGAAAACGGAAGCTATCTTATATGCAAGCATAATTGAGGGGTTATACTGTCCTTTTTCAAGTGAAATAATCGTTCTTGATGAAACTGAATATATTCCTTAATTGTGTATCCGTCCAGAGAATAAAAAATTCTATATAAACCAGCAAGTTACATACAGGCTTCATTAGCAACGCTTTGTAGTTCAAACTTGTTTTAATATTTAATTCAATATAATTCATTACGTAACCCTCATCAGCTGATATATTCATGTTAACTTTTTTTCAGTCCCTTGCCTTGACTTTTTTCTCAATTTTTAATACAACTTAATAAAGTATATATTTACTAATTTCTTGGCTTCCTCAACAGAGGCTACAAGCTCGCACCATGGCATTACAGATTCTAACGTTTTAAATGGGTCTAAATTCTCATCCCTTGCCTTATTTCAACCAGTCAGTCAAAACCAACCTGCCAGGATGATGAGGCGCTGATTAAACGGCTTTATGTATAGCTTGATAAAAATTATTATTTCCATTTTATCTTTAAGTTTGGTAGAAAACACTTTTTTTATAGCTGAAACACGAAAACTCAAATTAAGTTCTATTGCTTTTTCTGTAATTTGAAACGATAATAATATAAGAGGCATTATGCAATTTTGATACATTGTAGTATTATTAGACAGAAAAAGCAGGGAGGGATCAACAGTGAATACAATTTTATTGGTAGAAGATGATTTGAGTATTATTGCTGGGCTAGAGTTTTCACTCCGAAAGAATGGCTTTCATATTGCCTTAGCACGAACCGTAAGGGAATGCTTTTTGATGCTTAGTGATAAGAAGTATGATTTGTTGCTACTCGATTTGACCTTACCCGATGGAAGCGGTTTTGACATCTGTAAGAAAGTACGGCAATCCTCCGATGTACCAATTATATTTTTAACGGCTTCCGATGAAGAGGTCAATATTGTAATGGGTTTGGATATTGGTGGGGATGACTATATTACAAAACCTTTCAAATTAAATGAACTGATTTCGCGAGTCAATGCTTTGCTTCGCCGTTCTCACATTCCTAGCCAAGAACCTATTGAATTGAAATCTAATGATATTACCATCAAACTGTTGGAAAGCCGAGTATTTAAGGATTCTAAAGAAATAGAACTTACTACGGCGGAGTACCGTCTTCTGCGCCTGCTCATGCAAAACCAAAATATTGTGCTCACGAGAAACGTTATATTGGACAAGCTTTGGGACAATAACGGCAACTTCATCGATGATAACACCCTATCCGTCTATGTACGAAGACTAAGAATGAAAATTGAAGATAACGCTGATAAACCGAAATTTTTATTGACAATACGACGATTAGGCTATAAATGGAGTGTGTTAAAGTGAGGCTATTATATGAGAATTTTTATTAATTACAATATAAGGAGACTATTTTCAATCGTATCCATAATTCTTTTGTGTTTTATTCTAATAACACAGGTCATGGTATATTTCATGACAAACCAATATAAAAAGGAAATCATTACACACGATTATGCCATTGCCGGATATTTATATCAACAGGATGCAACAACAGACCAGATTGTACCTGCCTTCACTGGTAAAAAAGGTATGAAAGATTATACCATTGGGCGGGAGCTTTTGCAGCCTAAAGGGTATACAGACAGTATAAATAACAAGCTTCTGCCTGAAATTCAAAGTTTCCATCACAAACTCGAGATTCTGGTACTGATACTTTCCGTTGTTGTATCGCTTCTCATGCTTTCAACATTATTTATTTTTTTTGTCCGGCAGGACAGAAAGCTTGAAAAGGCCAACACGGATATCTTAAGTTTTATGCATGGCAATAAAGATATCCGCTTCAGCGACAATGAGGAAGGTATTGTATCTCAGCTTTTTTCCTCTATAGATGTAATGGCAACATCTCTAACTGCCCATATAACAAAGGAAAAACAGACAAAGGAGTTCCTAAAGAATACGATATCTGACATATCACATCAGTTAAAAACACCATTGACTGCGCTAAAAATGTACAATGAAATTATTCAGGAAGAAAACATAAACAACGGTGTTGTCGACAGCTTCACCATAAAAAGCAGTAATCAACTGGAACGGATGGAGTATCTAATTCGGAACCTTCTGAAATTGGCACGGCTAGATGCTGACACCATCGAATTAGAGAAAAGCAACTGCCTTATGAAAGATTTGCTAGAATGCATCGTTATAGGTTTCTCCACCCGTGCAAAATCAGAGGACAAGTCAATTATGCTAATGTGCAATAGCTATACCCTGTTAAATTGTGATGGAGGTTGGATACTGGAAGCTTTCAGTAATATTATGAAAAATGCATTGGATCACACCGTTTCGGGAAATGAAGTTCAAATTCTATGCGACGAAACGCCTGTGTTAATCTGTATCACAATTAAAGACAACGGTAGTGGCATCCACCCAGAGGACATCCATTATATTTTCAAACGATTTTATAGAAGCCGATTTTCCAAGGATAAGGATGGTATCGGCATTGGACTTACCCTTGCGAAAACCATTGTCGAAAAACATGGAGGCTCTATAACGGTGGAAAGCACGTTGAACCAAGGAACGACTTTCTATTTGACTTTTCCAAAGCTTACAAATCTGTAAGAAAGAATACACCTATCTGTAAGCTTAGCTTGTTATGCTAATAATAATTTAGAACATTGTGCATCATTGTTTCGGGTGGGATATGTTCAATAAATGATCTTAATAAAAATTCAGAAGAGGTGTTTATATTGGATATTTTAATAGCCAAAAATTTAAGTAAAACTTATGGAAAGGGTGAAGTGAAAGTTGACGCACTGAAAGAGGTATCTTTTTCAGTTGCAAAAGGGGAATTTGTCTCAATAGTAGGACCATCCGGTTCAGGAAAAAGTACACTGCTTAATCTCCTTGGGGCATTGGACTCTCCAACCTCTGGAAATGTATTTCTTGATGGCAAAGACATTTCTACCATGAAGGAAAAGAATCTCTCCGTCTTCCGCAGACGTAACATTGGATTTATTTTTCAGGCATTCAATCTAATTCCCGAACTAAATGTAGAAGAGAACATTTTGTTGCCACTGCTACTTGACTACAAGAAACCGGATATGAAATATATTGCTGAACTTTTGGACATACTTGGGCTCTCCAGCAGGAAACACCACCTTCCAAACCAGCTTTCTGGGGGACAGCAACAGCGCGTAGCAATCGGGCGTGCCCTTTCAACTCGTCCGGCAATTATTCTGGCAGACGAACCCACGGGAAATCTTGATACAAAAAACAGCAAAGAGGTAATCAATCTTTTAAAGCTTTCTGTCGAAAGATATAATCAGACATTAATTATGATTACCCACAATCCGAGTTTTGCCTCCTTCTCGGATCGGGTGCTAAACGTAGAGGATGGTATTGTATCCGAACTAGGGAGGGCTAAAAAATGAAAAACTATCTTGAGCTCGCACCAAAATACCTCTCTGCCCATAAACGAAAAACACGCCTGACTATCACCAGCGTTGCCATGGCTGTTGCACTGGTTGTCGGTATTTTTTCTATGGTAGATGCGTTAGTGAAATTTGAAAAAGCACAAGTACTAAAGGATCAAGGTAACTACCATATTTTAATTCGAAATCCGTCCCCAAGAGAGATTCAAGTCATTGGTAGCCGTATTGATGTACAAAATGCTGGAACCTGGAAAGACCTTGGTGAAGGAACCATCAACAGTGAGAACTGTGCCCTCACATCTCTAGATGAAAATTTCGCGAAAAATATCAACTTTAATCTTAACCAAGGCCGTTACCCGACTTTTAAAAATGAAATTATGCTTGAAAAATGGTTTATGGAAAAATCTAAGCCGGCACATAAAATCGGTGATGCAATGACAATTACCTTACCAGACGAAACAGTTCAAGAGTTCATCATTAGCGGTATATACAATGACTGGGGTGCTACCAAAGCTGCTGCTATACCTGCCGTATTCGTGTCAACAAAAATGTCGGAACAGCTAAAACCGAAATCAAGCCAATATTTTGTGCTATTTAAAGATGGTGTAAATATCACACAGGTTGAAGGAGAAATCAAGAAAACTTTGAATATAGCAGATGACCGCATAGGGCGCAACGAAGGTCTTTTAGCCCTCATGATGCAAACAAAAAACAATACCATTTTGAAGATGTATGCTATCGGCGGCGTCTTATTCTTTATCGTCCTTATTACAAGCGTTGTAATGATCTATAACACTTTCAACATTTCAGTAATGGAAAGAGTTCGCCAATTCGGAATTCTGAGATGTATAGGGGCGTCACAGACACAAATAAAGCGTTTGGTAAAAAGAGAAGGCTTATCCATAAGTTTGAGAGCAATCCCCCTTGGCGTATTCGCCGGTATTTTGATAACCTTTATTTGTTCGGCAATAATAAAATTTTACAATAACAAGCTTTTTGGTGATATTTCATTGATTAATTTCAGCGCATTCGGCATTGGCGCGGGTATTGTAATAGGGTTTCTGACAGTCTTTATCTCTTCCTTATTACCTGCAAAAAAAGCTGCAAAAGTTTCTCCTGTAAGTGCCTTGAACGGAAGCGGGGATACAAATATATCCCAAAAGACCAAGAGAGGCCTTCTTATGAAGATATTTCACGCTGAAATTGTTATTGGCATTAGCAACGCTGTTTACAAGAAGAAAACTCTTTTCTTGATATCTAGTTCTATTGCTCTCAGCATCATTATGTTTATGTGTTTTAGTGTAATCGTCAATCCCACGTTTTTGGGAATGAAAGCTACGGAAGTCTATACTCCTGACGTTTCAATCACATCCTCGCAAGGTATTGGCGAAAATATATACAAGAAACTGTCAACGCTTGGCGGTGTAAAAAGGGTGTATGGAAGAATGTCAAACTATGTGTATGCTACGTTTGACGTTACAAGGCTGACGGACACCTATAAAAAGGAAATGGGTCCCATCAAGACAGAAAGCAATGGCCTTATGGTTGCAACGGAGAGGTCATGGATTGTTTCCTATGATTCAATGCAAATGCAATGGGCAAAGAAATCATTAATGGCTGGAGGTATGGATGAAAATGAACTCAATGCTCAGAATGGTATTGTGGCCGTTGTTAAAAATTACAGAAAAGGAGAATTAGCGGCAGACGCAAGCCTGAAAGTTGGTGATGCTGTCTATATTAAAACTGCTACAGAGACTAAAGAATATAAAGTCATGGGAGTCTTGAGCTCTATGCCTTATGAAAGCGAAAAACAGGCATTAACTACATTTATCACCACCCAAAAGCAGTTTACAGAAATCACTGGAGATATAACCTCTAACTATAAGACAATCGATATACAACTGAACAAGGATAATCAAGCACAAACCATAAATGAAATAAAAGCGTTAGTCGGAAATTCAGTGACACTACATGACATTCGTCAGCTAAGCGCAGAAGCAAATAACTCATTTATGACTATCGCAGTATTTATTTACGGATTTGTAGGTATAATTACACTCATCAGTATTCTAAACATTATCAATACGATGAATACCAACATCACATCCAAAACTAAGTATTTGGGAATTATGCATGCAATAGGCATGTCTGAGAGACAACTCACAAGAATGGCATTGGCAGAAGCTGTCGTCTATACGGTGAGCGGCTGCATAGCAGGATGCACCCTAGGGGTTCTACTACAGAAAACCCTGATGTCCTTACTTATTTCTAACTGGGAGTTTCCTGTATTGCAAGTCGTACTGATATTCATTATTTCCATTCTAGCTGCATCGTCCTCTATCATCAGCCCATTGAAGAGAATAAAGGCTCGTGGGATTTCTGAAGTCATTGGATCGCTCTAACTGCCAAAAGGACTCATAAAGAAGTGACAAAAACCTCCAATATTTCGCAGATAAACAGATGAAATATGGGGAGGTAACTTTAGATCATGCCTATTTTGTTTTTTATAAATAGGGTGTTTTTGCCTATCCTCGCGAAAAGATGGATTAAGCAATTTATCTAAAATGACTTTTCTTTATATTCTAGGGTAAGTTCTAAATCACTCTTTTTTATTCCTATTGGTGTGATTCAGAGAAATGTTGGCGAGACGCCCTAAGGGCCTATTTATAGGGGTTTGTGTAGTAATGGAACAGAAAGCTGGTATAAGAACAGAAAATAATGGTATTCATCTTTTTCAAATTTAATATCTCCAATGTTACACAATGTACTTATTAAACTTTTCTTTTCCTAACTCCTCGAATTAGTGTTGACTTACTTATTACAGTTATCTCTGCAACTGCTGTATATGAATTGTTTTTAGCATTTCAATCGCATTATTTATTCGTTTTGATGTATATATCTTAGGTCTACCCTCTTTAAAGCCTTCTTTAGTTTTTGCAATTGCTTTACCTGTTTGGGTACGTTCAATAATTGTATTCTCTAGCAGTCCAACATTAATTACATGGACAGATATTCCTTTATTAAATAGCTCTTGAACTATAAGTCCTAAAAATATAGATTTAGTAATATTATTTGATGATAATACTATTGATGAAAATGTAAAAAATATTATAACTAATTCTGGTGGAAAAGTTGTAGAAGAATTTCCTGAATTAGTAATTAATAACCTGAATGTAACACAATAAACAATTGTGTTACATTCACATTGAGTCTATTACTCGTTTTGAAAGAATTGTAAATATACTCTATTTTTAAAATCAGTCTTTTAAATTTGAAGTTATTGTTTCCTAATATAAAAAATCATACAACACAATAAAAATTATGTTATATGCTTTTTCTCCTATTTATGACTCATATGATACACCTAATTATCTAGCATTTTACCATCAATCTCCTGTGTGATCCTTGAAATAAAGGCCTCTAGTGAACAGTTACCCTCATCACCATTTTTTCTACTTCTGAGGGATATACTCTCTGAGTTTTCTTCTTTTTCACCAATAACTATGATATAGGGCAATCTTTCTATGCTACCCAAAATCACTCTGTGTATAACAATAGGTCTATGCTTTTCTCCATCACTGCCGATATATTGTAAGTCAAATCTTTGGGGAAGCTGTAAATCTAGTTGTATAGTTCCACATTTCTTTGTTTAATATCATAGGAGTTTCTATCTCAACATAACCATTTTTCTTATGAAGTTCTCTCTAGTACTCAATTAAATTATTCTTTAAAACTACACCATTGGGAAGGAAAAATGGAAATCCTGGTCCCTCACCCATTAAAGCAAATAATTTTAGTTCTTTACCAAGTTTTCTATAATCCCTTTTCTTCGCTTCTTCAATCATATTCAAATATTCATCAAGTTCACTTTTCTTAGCAAATGCCGTTCCATATATTCTTTGAAGCATTTTATTTTTTTCGCTGCCTCTCCAGTAAGCTCCTGCAACTGATAATACATGTGGCCCTGCACAGAGTTCTATAAAATCTCCCTGCTTAAAAAAAACTAATTCTTCTCCTTCTGGTAAATCATTAATGAGTTCTATTTTATAGATTTGTCCCTTATCTTCCATAATCTTCAAAGCTTCTTTTATAGAAACTACTGATCGCTCTGATCTTAAGTCTTCTTTAACTATTTTTCTCATTTCTACTTCTATTTTTTCGAGTATATCCATAGTAAAGGGTTCTACTACATCAAAATCGTAATAAAATCCATTATCTATTGCAGGACCGATAGCTAATTTAGCATTTGGATATAATAGCAAGTATATGAGAGGCGGTGTGTCTAAGTGCCCTTCTTCTTCTTCATTAGAATTTATTACAGTGCCATCCTTTATTACAACCTTTAACATAAATATTCCTCTTTAAAAAAATAATAAACCCGCCCCAAAGTAAGGGACGAGTTTTATCGCGATTCCACCCAAATTACAGAAGCATAAATAAAAACACTTCTATCACTCAACACCACTAACGCCGGCTCGCGGAATTACCTACTTAAGTTCAGTAATCAACTCAGAGGTGGTTTTCAATATTGCTTGTTCAAGAAACCTTACAGCCGGTGAGTTTCTCCCTCTTAGAACAGCATACTATTTACTTTTCCTCTTCACAGTTTTTAATTAAAATTAGTATATTCTAAATTGTTTTCATTGTCAATATATGTTTCACTTTGGGGCTATTGCCTATTCCTTAAAAAATTCATTTTCAATGTAACATAACGAGTTGACTCTTTACTTTGAATGTATTACAAATCAGTCTTAATATAATAATAAGACTCCGCAGTCAAAGGCTGGTCCACATCCGATTTTCTCCTTCATGCTTCATACGAAAACCTGATGTGGCACAAGCTCTTTCACTGCTCTAGGTCACAAATGAAGCTTTGGACAATCTTACTCACTGCCTAGAAGTAAACTAATCTATTAAAGTACCTAAGCATTCATCATTCTATTTAAGTTTAGTAGCAGTCAGTAAACTTCTCCAAAGCAAATGAAATTATTCCCCCTTCATCCAGGGGAAACAGATCCTACTGCACTACAGCAGGATCTGTTTTTTGTTTTCAACCTACTAGGGGTATAGGTAGTAACGGAACTAAAAACGGCTATAAGTATGTAAATAAATGGAGTTGAAATTTAAGAATACATTTCTTAAAGCATCATATATATTTAATAATGCTTTAGGATGGAGATGTTATTTATGAAATTCAAATCAATAACAATGATACTAGAAATACTTTTATTTGTTGTTGGTGTGGCTGGATGTACAATGATGTTTATGAAAATGGGATTACCAACAGCCATGTTAACAATAATTACAATGCTTTTAATTATTAGTAGCACCTTTGAATTTATAAAAACTCAAAAACTGCGAAAATTAGTATACCCTATAATTACAACTTATTTTTTTGTAGGAATGCCTATTATAGAAAAGTTCACAAATAATGAAGTTTTCTTTGTGGGCTTTGCTGTATTAGGGTGTGTTATTACTATCATATTTGTTTATAAGGACTTAATAATAACCAACAAAGAAAAAGAATTACCACATTAAGAGGTCTCACCAACATAATTTTGAATCACACCAGTAGCAATTTTATAATATCTACGTAAATCTTAATGTATTTTACGTAGATATTCATAAATGTTTTGTTATACTTTACGAATATATTTTATAGCTTTTTTCAACCCTACGTAAAGGTATACCTTTACGTAGGGCAATTCGTTTTAACATCAAACTATAGTTTATAAAAATGGTGTTTAATGGTATGATTTTTCTAGTGATTAAGTCACAACGGTAAAATATTGTTCATTAAATGACTTTAAAATGAAGAGGGTTTTTATATGAAAAAAATAATAGCTTTTCTTTGTCTAATTTTAGTAGTATTATTTTTATTGGTTTATAAACAAGTTGGTAAAACCAACAATGCTGTAGTAAGTATTGGAAAATCAGATAAGTTTAGCCAAGGGGAAATGAATGATGCAACAAATTGTGTAAAGAAAAAATTCAAGGATTTTAGGGGATGTAGTCTTACAAAATTATGGTATGACGAAAAGAAATCAAATTATTTTATTGGAGGTTACTTGAAATATGGAAAAGGTTCAGCGAATGGTGTCAAGTCTGAGAATGTAATTGTTTTGCCTTCTACTTTTAATGTAGATTTTTCAGGAGGTGATGGGAGTTTTAATCCAAATTCAACTTATTCTAATTGGAATTGGACATTAATAAGGGATAGTAAAACAGGTAATTGGCGAGTTGACGATTGGGGATATTAAAACTAATACAACTGAAATGTTAGCATTACTCTTAATAGAATGTGTCGAATTAGATATTAAAAAAGTCTTAATTACTTGCGACAAAAATAATATTGTATCGGTAAAGACTATGATAAATAATGGAGCTAAATTGGCAAATGAAATACCAGAAGGAAGTAGAATTACTCAAAGATATTGGATAACTTTAAATTAAATTAATAGCATTATCTATAAATAGAATAATCCGCATTTTTCTTATATTGATGATAAACATTGATATTAGTTAGTTTTAGGCTATTTTTTATTCTTGTTGGTGTGATTCAGAGAAATGTTGGCGGGACCCCTCTTATCATTTAAAACCGCAAAATTCTTTATATGGAATATATGTTATATATAGTATAATCAAGCAAATGGCGTGGAGCCAACGGAACCGACAAAACCCACGTTAATGAATATAGTTCCATAAACCTTCGTTTTCGGTACTTAAATATAAACCTTAGGAATAGTCACTTTATACGTGATTTTCAGTTCCAAAACTATTACCAAAAACAAAGTATCAAAACAACTCTAATATAACTTTTATGGTACTTATTTTTAAATATTATTTGCTTAACGTAGGCGAAAGTCATGTTTTATATCCATTTTATGTCTTAGCGTGGGGTTTGTCGGAAATGTTAGCGCTCCCCCTAAATAAGCTAATTAATAAAATTATGCGGAATATAAGGAGGACTTCGATATGACTGATTTAGAAAAGAATAACGATAGAGAAAGCATTGATGAAAATATAAAAAAATCTAAAAGCAAGCTACTAGTTATGGAGCCTATTTAAATGCCGTGAAATTTTGGTTTCACAGCATTGTATCTTTGAAATATATTTTTAAAGGATTGTAGATCTATAATATAGAATAAGCTAATTAAGCAAGTATTTTGTGTCGTGCTCGTATTTTTATGAGAGTTAGTTGTCTCTCAAACTAATAGAGAAATAGGAATTGATATAATATAACAATAATAAAATGCAGGAGATTTTATATGAGGAATACGGATGTATATGGGTTAATTATAATTACATTAATTATGGGAGGGATGTTTACATTTTTAGGATTGATAATTAAAAGTCAAAATGCAGGAGATATGCTGAATGGATTTGATGCGAAAAAATATGATAAAGATAAAGTATCAAGGATAGTAGGCGGAGATATGTTGTATACTGGTCTATTAATTATTCTTATAGGGGTTGGTGGGGTTTTTTTTAGTAGCAAATTTTATAATTATTTAACTATTGCACAGGTCGTTATTTTCATACTAGGAATTATAAAAAGTATATATGATATGGATGAAAAATGTAGAATAAAAAAATAATTATGCAGTCTTAAAGTAAACGATATAAGAAGATAAAGTGGTAGGTAATATTCATATATTTCGTCGCAAGTACCCCCAAGATCTTAACTATGGGTGGTACTTGCTTTCAGTGTATATCTATACACTGAAAGTAACACATTACTAATTGTGTTACTTTCACATTGGATCTATTGCCTATTCCTTTGAAATTTCATTTTGAATGTAACATAACGTATTGACTATTTACTTTGAATGTATTACAAATCAGTCTTAATATAATAATAAGACTCCGCGGTCAAAGGCTGGTCCATAGCAAATTTTCTCCTTCATTCTTCATACGAAAACCTGATGTGGCACAAGCTCTTTCACTACTCTAGGTCACAAATGAAGCTTTGGACAATCTTACTCACTGCCCAAAAGTAAACGTCCCAGAGGGCACAAAATCAATGTACTATATTTATAATATATCTTATAAAACAATACATTCAAATGTACAATAATAAAAAAGGCTTTAGTTAAACCTACTATAAACCTTTATATATCAACGCTTTATGTTATTTTTACGAATGTAAGGTTTTAGTCAAAATCGTACATTCGTTTGTGACGTAATTTATGAAGAGTGTGAACTAATATGCTCAAAATATAAGTATGTTTATATATTTTATGTTTATAAATTGTTAAGGATTTTGTTTGTTATCTCCATACAAATTCTTGCGGATTCATTAATCGCGTTTTTAAATTCACTAACTCCACCAGCAATGCTGTCAGATACAGTTTTTATCAACAAGCAGGGAATTTTGTTTTTATTACAAGTCAATATAATTCCAGCAGCCTCCATTTCACATATATCTGCATTAAAACTATTATGTAATTCTTCTTTTTTCTCTTTTGATGCAATGAATTTATTCCCTGAAGCACAAATTACTTTTTTTAACAACGGTTCAATTTCAAGGGCTTTATCCACAATTTCTTTTGTTGTGGATATATAGACACTCGGGTATTCAAGATGTCTTCCAACACTACATCCATCAGCCTCTGATGTATCAAAATCATAATGAACAACACTTTCAACAATACACGTTCTCGCTAATGCCATCTCATGTGTCAACCCACCTACAATACCAAAGTTTACAATGAAATTTACTTTAAATTGTGATATTAAAAACTGTGTTGACGTAGCCGCAGCAATTTGTCCAGCTCCGGTATGTATAACAAATAAATTATTTTCACCCAATTTATATTGATATACCGAATAGCCTATAAATTCTAATTTTTTTATCGGTATTCCATATTTATTTAAAACAGATTCTATTTCAACAGCAACAATCATTCCTATATTTTTCACTTTAGTCACCTCCATAAAATATATATAATCTTTATGTCGTACTTTTTTACTGTTGCGACACAAAACATTTATTTAATTATACTATTATTACCGTTAATTAACGAGTAAAATATTTACATTTATGGCATTTTAGTTTCCTTAACGTACGAAATATCATTTTTGCGTATGCTACCCCCTATTAAATATACTCGTGTTAATTTAATGTTTTTCTTAAATTTCACATTAACTAATATATATTTTTTATTACTGTTTTAGTTAGCGTTATCAATACTATGACTGCATTTTAACTAACTTGTTTTGAGTAAAAAAATAAGAGCTTTACATTGATATTATATATTTTTTTGAGTTGGAACTATTGTCTATTAATTCTAACTCGGAATATTCAAATAATAGTGTCAAATTGTAAATAACTGGCTTAATGTTGTAAATTTACGCTTTGCGAGCCCTACCCCTAGCTAAAATAACCCAGACCTCTGGCTTTCCTCTTCCATTATTATATTTCTTTGCGAATTCATCACCCGGATGGACCTGCACTGGTAAATCAGCAATTGGATCTAAAATATTTACACGAACAGGCAACTCACTGGTATTACATTGAAACCATTTTGGCTCTGCTTCATATAATTCAGATAATGTCATTTTCATTTCCGGGATTTCACAATCTGCATGATTCTTTAAAGCCACAACATTATATACTTCTCCCAACATAGTGGAATTCATTGACCAGCCGGTCCCCCCCCACCCCACATTCTTGCTTTATAAAATGGCATGATTTTAACAATTTGCACTTGAAAATTTAATTTCTGCAAAAGAAAAATGGGGAAGTAAATATCCAAATGCTATTAAGAGTTGGGAAGATAATTGGGATAATCTTATAACTTTCTTTGTATTTCCAGATTATATTCGTAGAATAGATAAAAAACTTTAATCGACTTTAAATAATATTATTTTACAAAAATTAATAGATCGATTTTTTGCCTATAGAAAGAGTATACACAAAATAATTTACACGCCTGAAAAAATAGCAATTCATTTGTAAGTAATTCAAAGAATGATTCACATTTAGAACCTATTTTATCCATTCATCATGACATTAATGAGTACAGACTTAAAGAAGCATTCTCTATCATTAAATTTAATTGTATTAAACACAAAAGATATACGCTACCAGATGGCAAAGAATTTATAAGGATGGACTTCAAACAATGATTATATATTAGTTCTCAATTCTCTTTTTTTACGTTATAATAGGCACAAAATAGTAGTCACGATTTTGATTTATAATTCATTATGGGAAATACTGTCTTGTGGCTGTTTTTTGACAAATTGTTGCCTTACCCCCTATTATAGTTATTAAATACAGTATTTGACTTATTAGTAGCTGCTCCAGTGCTATTATAAGAGTAACTTCCTGTCTTGACATTAAAAGTTATATTCGTACCATTACTAGTATAGCCTACTTTTAATAAAAGTATGCTCTTTTACTTTTTAAAAAAAACATTTACTGTTTTTTATCAATTTATATACACTCAAAAATTTAGATTATCCACCTAAAACTTGTCTTGGTAATTAACAAAAAAACACAGTCATGAGCTGTGTTTATCTATAAATCTTGACTTACTATTTAACAATCAAATTAAGTGCTCCATCTAAATCAGAAATAATATCTTTAACATTTTCAAGCCCTACTGCCAACCTTATTAAACCATCAGTTATACCAGCTTCCAATCTTTCTTCTTGTGGATATGAAGAATGAGTCATTGAAGCAGGATGTTCAATTAAAGTTTCAGGATCTCCTAAACTAACAGCTAATTTGCACATTTCAACTGCATTTATAACCCTTTTGCCTTCTTCTACTCCACCCTTTATTTCAAAAGCAATTACCGCTCCTGGAAGGCTCATTTGTTTTTTTGCTAATGCATATTGTGGGAAACTCTCAAGTCCTGGAAAATATACATTTTCTACTGCTGGGTGAGCTTCTAAAAATTTAGCTACAGACATTGCACTTTCACAGTGTCTGTCCATTCTAATTTCTAGTGTTTTCATTCCTCGTATAATCAAATATGCATCAAAAGGACTTAAACAAGCTCCTGTCATATCCTTAACACCGAATAATCTAACTTCATCAATAAATACTTTAGATCCGATAACAAAGCCAGCAATTACATCACCATGTCCATTTAGAAATTTGGTTCCAGAATGCACTACCACGTCTGCGCCTAGTTCTAATGGTCTTTGTATATATGGCGTGCTGAATGTATTATCCACCATTACTATGCAATTTTCTACTTCATGTGCAATCTTTGATATTTTATCAATATCTGTTATGAGTAACGTTGGATTTGCAGGTGTTTCTAAGAAAACAACCCTTGTATTTTCTTTCATAGCATTTCTTACATTTTCTAGATTCGTAACATCAACAAAAGTAACCTCAACGCCAAATCTTGCAATCCCATTACTTAAAAATGCATGAGTACAGCCATAAATAGTTTTTGATGCCACTACATGATCTCCAGCCTTTAATAATGACCACATTGCTGAAGTTATGGCTCCTATGCCTGATGACATAGACATGCATGCTTCTCCACCTTCAAGTATTGCCAGTTTTTCTTCTAAAACTGTGTTAGTGGGATTTCCCAGTCTTGAATAAATATAGCCATCTTCTCTTCCTGCAAATCTATTACCACCTTGATCAGCTGAGTCAAAAACGAAGGTAGCTGTTTGATGTATTGGAGTAGCTAGTGCTCCGTATTGATCCACCTTACTTCCTCCATGTATAGCTTTAGTAGCAAATCCTTTGTTAATTAAATATTCTTTATTCATTATTAATTCCTCCTAATATTTAGTTATTACATAAATTAGTTAACACTATCAACACTTATTTCTTCACTCTATCTAAAGCTCAAGCTTTGTACAAAAACTTTATCAAAGTCTTCATAGTTTGAAAGTTCAATAATATCAACCTTTTTAACTACTGTCTCCATTTCCTTCCTATAAGACTTATTTAATAAAAATATTTGCCCTCCAGATTTTGAAGTATTTCCGACAAAGTCAATTTTGTCTTCAAGTTCTAAGGGTAGTAGACCTATATTTATTAAACTTTTTGCTCTGAGGTGGTAGCCAAAAGACCCTGCAATCAGTACTTTGTCTACTTTATTAGCCGTAATGTCTTTACTCCTCAGTAAAAATTCTATTCCAGCCCTAACTGCACCTTTTGCAAGCTGTACTTGCCTTATATCCTTTTGTGATAAGTAAACTTTATCAGTTATTTTAAATACCGTTTTGCCTTCATGTTTAACTATCTTTTCCTTCAATAGAGGTTTCACTTCTTCTTTATCTGTATCAACAAACTTACCATTTTTCTTAATTACTCCATGTTTAACAAGCTCACCAACAATGTCTAAAAGTCCACTTCCACAAATTCCAATTGCTTTGTCATCACCAATTGTTTTGACAGTTATGTTTCCGTCATCTTCTATATTGAAAAACTCTATAGCACCATTAGACGCCCTCATGCCATGAGTTATATTCATTCCTTCAAAGGCGGGGCCTGCAGCAGTGGAGGCCGCTGATAATTCTCCGTCTAAACTTAGAACCATCTCACCATTTGTCCCAATATCCACAAAAAGTGTAACACCATCTTTTTCATATAATTTAGCTGCAAGGATACCTGATGTTATGTCTGATCCAACATAAGCAGAAATTATAGGTGGAAGATATATTAGTCCAAAAGGGGAAATATTAAAGTCATGATGCAACGCTTCAACATGGTTCCCGCCAAAAATTTTAGGAGTATAAGGATACCTACCAAGCGAACTAGGGTTTATATTTGTTGCTAGATGTAACATACAAGTGTTTCCGCTTAGAATAACCTCATAGATATTTTCATTGGCTATACCTGCATTTTTACTTATTTCACTTATCATATTTTTAATTTCACGAGTAACACCACTATACATGGTATTTAAGCCCTTTTTCTCAGATGCAAACTTTATTCTCGACAAAACATCCTGTGCATGAATTGCTTGTGGATTTAGACAAGAAGTTGAACTAATTTCCACTCCATTAAATAAATCTATAAGAGAAGCAACCATGGTAGTTGTACCAATATCAACTACAACACCAAAATTCTTATTTTCCGTATTATTTGCTTCAATTCCAATAATTTGTTCCCCTGAATATACTCTCGTTACGCCTTCATCATCAAAATACTTCTTTTTAATTATAGGGTTAATTTTAAATTCAAAACTTTTGCCATGATTTAGAATTTTTAAGCTTTCATTTTGTTCCTTACGAGTTACCTCAACTAAAACATCCCCTATAACTTTTGTAGCACAGGATAATACAAATCCTGCCGTCTCTTCTTCTTTGGATAAATGATGTACTCCATTTGAAATTACATTCTTTATTGAGATGTTATCAAGCTTTACCTTGCATTTACCACAGGTTACAGCTGCATTACAAGGGGACTCTATTACTACCCCTGCAAGTCGCGCTGCTTGAAGAATTGTAGTTCCAACTTCAACACTAATTGTTATATTATCCGGAACAAATTTTACCTGCACCATTATTTTACACTTCCTTCCCTAACTGTTTTCGTAAAAGTATATATATTTTCAAGAGACGAAGAAGTACTTAACCCACATGCAGGAGATATAATATTTATACCATCTCGCAAAAGCTTCTCAGTTTGACTGGCAACTTTCTCTGTAGAACCAAATTCTAATAGGTAGGTACTTAAATTCCCCATAGTAGTAAGAGACGGGTACTCTTCTTTAAGAATACGCAAATTCACTAGTGAATCTGTGCTTATAGCATTGCATTTTATATTGGGCAACAGATTTTTTACAGCATTTAATTTACCACAAATATGAACTATAACAGGTACATTCAAAGAATGAATACCATTGATAAGCTTATTTAAATATCTTACAGCATATTCTTCAAACATTTTAGGTCCAAGTATTTCTCCAGTTGCTGTAGGATCTGCAATGGATATAACAGTAACTCCGTTATCAATCATAAGTTTTGCATACTCTATTAAAAAATCTGTTACATAATCAATAACTTTATGTGATCCTTCTTTATTCTTTCTTAACTCCTTCAAAAATGTCATTGGGTCAACCATAGAGGCAGCAGTACTTATAGGTCCAGTCAAACTGCCAATTACAGGCACGTCATCATTTTGCTTTGATATATAATAAACTGCCTGAATAATGGTATCAACACGTCCGTTTTTAAGAATTTCACTTATATTTTTAAATTCTACATTTGAAACGGAAGAAAATACTTCTGTAATAATTTTAGGTTCACAGGCAAGTGTTCCAAAATCTACTTTACTTCCAAGAACCTCAGCTTCTACAGTCATACAAAATGGAATCCCCAAGTTTTCAAAGCCTGTATGAGTATGAACATCCTTTGAAAGCAAGCACATAAGCTTACCATCCTTATGTGCCTGAGGCAAAGTATGCCCGGTTTTTTTCATTACATCTATTATAGCCGCATTCATCATTCCCCCTGGGCAAATAACAGGAGGCCTATCTACTTTTTCTTTATTTAAAACTCTTAGCAATCTTTCTTTTTGAGTAAGTACTTCCATTTTTAACCCTCTTTTCTTTTTAATTTTAAAAAGTAATTAGACTACAATTGAAGCAGCAACTAATTTCCTTGCCAGTCTTACAGCTTCTGCTGCATTTACCGAATACCCGTCTGCTCCAATTCTATCCGCAAACCCTTGTGAAATTGGACCTCCACCTATCATAATCTTAAATTTATCCCTGATATTTTGCTTGTCTAAAATTCTTATAACTTCTGCCATGTTATCCATAGTTGTAGTCATTAAAGTTGAAAGTGCTATTATATTTGCATTTTCCTCTTTCGCTCTTTCTACAAATATTGAAGGTGGAACGTCTCTTCCAAGATCAATAACATCAAAGCCTGAAGTCTCAAGCATAATCTTTACAAGATTTTTCCCTATATCATGAGTATCTCCCTCAACTACACCTATAATAACCTTGTGTTTCACTTCATTTTTATCTATTTTTATATGTGGTTTTAAAATATCAAGTCCTGCATACATTGCATCGGAACACATTAAAAGCTCTGGAATAAAATATTCTTCTTCCTCAAAAAGCTCTCCTGCTCTTTCCATACCTGCTGATAATCCTTTATCAATTGCTTCAAATGCATCATACTTCTGCGCAATTACCTCTTTTGAAATAGCTATTGCTACATCTTCATCCATATCAACCACTGATTCCGCTAGTTTCTTAAATAATATTTCTTTATTATCTGACATTTTATACCCTCCATTTTTAGTGCATTATTTTATACCAATATTAAAATCATCCTCTTTAACAATACCCCCGGGACTTATATTTATAAATTTATCATTGTCCCATGGACCTTTTACAATCTGTTCAATAAAAGTATCACTTCCTTTAATTGTGTCATGACTTAGGCTAAGCAGTTTTGCTATTTCTTCGGATTGTTCAATATCAGCCTTTTCGCTGCAACAACCGGTTTTAATAAACAATATCTGGTTATAACCTTCATACATTCTTGAGAGGACTTTTAGAGCTTTCTTTTCACCATATTTATCTTTAATACGATTGTGCTCAGCAAGTATTGATTTCTCTGAGTTCATATAACCACAAGATAAATAAAAGGTACCTGTTTTCTTTTCATAAATACCTTGATTTAATTTACCTGAATCAAGAAAAATTGAAATACAATCGTGTACTTTAGGTATTGTTAGAGTGCAATGGGTGGGCACCAAACCCTTAGCTGCCCCACCGCACAAGCCGAAAGCTAAAATAATTCTCGAATACCCTGTTGATCTTTCAATTATGCACTGCAATTCTTTCCTAAGTTTTTCAGGATAAAGATGTAGATTCATAGATATAAACTCAAATTCAACATCAAGTACTGGCGTTATAGAAAGCAACTCTTTTTTCATAACCTCACAAGCAATAATTTTCATAGTCATATAAATCCCCCCTTATCTAAAAAGTTCAGGATCAAATGGATATTTGCCGTATTTCCTAGCTGCAGCACGTAAGGAAAGAATATTTTCAGGCGGAGTATCTATTGGCAAACCACAACCTAAAGCAAGTATATATCCCTTTGGACTGTCATAAGCTTTTCTAAGACAATCCTTTGCTTCTCTTTCAACATCTTGAGGAGTACCCAAATACATGGTGGCCGTAGGCTTCACATTGCCTACAAGGACTACTCTGTGACCTATAACCTTTTTTGCTTCTTTTAAATCTATAGTTTCATCAAGACTTAAAGCGCCTGCCCCGGCATCTGCCATAAGTGTCCAAATCTTTGTTGTATTTCCGCAAATGTGTAGGGAAGGAGCACTTTTACCAGAACTGATAATTGCATCAATAACTTCTTTTAAATATGGCAAAGTAAATTTTGCAAACATGTCCTTACTTATTAAAGCCCCTGAAGCAGTTGGTTCATCAATTTCTATGCTCACATCACGCTTAGCCACTTCCTTAATAAACGCAATAGTTGTATCTGTTACAAGTCTAAGAATCCTATGTGCAAATTCTGGATTTTTTCTTAAATCTCGTAAGAAATTTACTGTACCTCTAAGATTTCCTGCAGTTGTAAAAGGTCCTGGAATTCCAACAGAAACTGGTATTTCTTTTCCTAACTTATCTACAAGAGCTTCAGCAGTCTGTAAAATAAAGGGAAACCTACCGGACTTTTGAGGATCTGTCAAGGAAATCTTGTCCAAATCCGAAAAGTTCTTTATTGCGTAATCTGCAACATAAGGAGCCCCATGGTCAGGGAAAACAAGTTTACTTCCCAATGCTTCTGCGATTCCTCCAAGGCCTGGCCCGATAATGGTTGACTCAATGGCATATTTTTCATTTGCTGCAATTTGTCCCTGTAAAAATTTTTCTACTGAAAAATGAAGTTCAGACACCTTTACATTTATAAGATTTGCAGCATGATCACCAATACTAGGTCCACATTGAATTCTATCGTAAGACTTACCTTTTGCTATTGCTTCCGCTCTTTCTTTTGGAGTCATTTCATCTTTTAAATTTTGCCTATTCATATTTTCATTTCCTTTCTTGATTTATTTGTTTAAAATATAAATAAAAAGGTCAAAACAGCTTCTATAATTTAGAAATAATTTCATCCTCCAGTTTTCTGGTGAACCTCATTAAATTTTTTTATAATACCTATATGTTTAATGGGTATTATATTAGTAATATACTACTTTGTCAACTTTTTGTGACTCAAACCTTTGAGAATGTAGATTGCAATATAAAATGTCCGGAAATTAAAAGAAAAATATAATGTTGGGGTATCGTCAGCAAAAATGTTATTTCGTACGCTAAGGAAAGTGTAGTTACATAAATGTAATTATTTCACTTGCTGAATTCATAGATCAGATTATTTTTATAAATCTCAAGTTTTAAATTCTTATGTACGAATGTAATCTTTTAAGCAAAACCTTACATTCATAAAAGCAACATAAAGCGTTGATATATAAAGGTTTATATCAAATTAAACTAACGCCTTTTCCCTTATTGTATATTTGAATGTATTGTTTTATCTGATATATTATAAATGGAGTACATTGATTTTGTGTTCTCAGGGACACTTTTTAGGAGTGAATTTATGATAGTAATAACCACTCACTTGATGAATAATATTGATTGTTTAGGACATCATAAATTTAATTTATATTGAAATTGACATCTTAAAGATTTAAATTGTTAAACTAAGCACTTTACAGCCTTAATCATTACATTGTAAATATATTTTAAAACATTAATTATTTTACTCCGCAGTCAAAGGCTGATCCACAGCATATTTTCTCCTTCATTCTTCATACTAAAACCTGATGTGGCACAAGCTCTTTCACTACTCTAGGTCACAAATGAAGCTTTGGACAATCCTACTCACTGCCCAAAAGTAAACTAATCTATTAAAGTACCTAAGCATTCATCATTCTATTTAATCTTAGTAGCAGTCAGTAAACTTGTCTAAAGCAAATGAAATTATTTCCCCTTCCCCCAAGGGAAACAGATCCTACTGCACTACAGCAGGATCTGTTTTTTTGTTTTCAACCTACTATGGGTATATGTAGTAACGGAACCAAAAACGGCTATAAGCATGTAAATAAATGGATTTGAAATTCAAGAATACATTGCTTATAGCATCATATATATTTGATAATGCTTTAGGATGGAGATGTTATTGGGGTAGAAACCGCAAAGCGTAACTTCGCCCGGTTAAGCATATATTCCCAAGACGCTGATGCAATAAAACAGTTATTAAATATATGGGGTATTGAGACGATTCGTGAAAAAAACAGCCATAAGACAGTATTCTCCATTTTTGATGAACTATAAATCAAAAACGGAACTACTATTTCGTGGCTGTTATGATGTAAAGTATGAAGAATGGGACACAACTAATGCGTAAGACTTACGTATTTTATTAAATTCTATAACCTATAAATTATTAAAACTAAATTTTAGTTAATTGGTACACAAATTTCACAAAAATGGTTTTTAACCATTTCAGTTTTATACCTTTCAAGAATAGGTCTTGCCTCATCCAGTTGATACCCTTTCTTGAATAATTCCGGAAAAATTGCAAGCCACGCTTTTTGAACTTCTTCAGCTGTATGTCTTATTTTAAAAACTGCATATTTTCCTCCAAGAATGTTACCATCACTAATATAATCATCACTAATGCAATAATCATTTGAAATAACGAGACCTGTGTCATAACGACAATTTTCAGGTTCTACTATTTTAGGGTTATCATGGGCAATTCCTAGTATGATAGATTGCTCATTAAGCAGTCCATTAGACTTAGCCCATTTCTTTAATTTTTCCATTACTTTAATATTATTCTGCCCATAAGATCCAACCTGCCTTATATAAGCAATTCTATAAAATGAAGTTTTTTCAATTTCTATATTCATAATTCTTCCTTTCTTTATAAAGTACATCGATGTCTATAAACATCATATAATGCTTTAAAATAGAAAACAAGACATTTTTTTAAATTACTAAATTACCACTTACATGTGTTTATTAATACTTTATATGACGCATTAATTTATCAATTTGACGTAACTTTTAGGAATATTATACCCATTATCGGAGTAATGTTAAATTACTTTCAAAGGTCTCATGTTATCTACTAAATCATAATCAGAATTATCGCCATTTTTATCTCTCGCTTAGTTAGTGTTATCAATACTATAATTCTACTTTAACTAACTTGTTTTGAGCAAAAAAATAAGAGCTTTATCATTTAGTGATTAAATCCTTGGTATATCAATGATTTACACTGATGTTATATACTTTTTTGAGGTAGAACTTTTACATATTAATTCTAACTCGCAATATTCAAATAATAATATCCAACTGTAAATAACTGGCTTTGCGGTTACTACCCCTCTTACAGGAATACTTGAGGAATATAAAAAATATAAAGTTGAAGTGGAACAGTATAAAAGTCACTTGCAGATACTCAATCTAAAAATATGGAGTTATTAGTTAGCATTAAATACAAATTTTTACTGTTAGTAATTTAGGAAAAGACATTGAGAAGGTTGTTAACGGGTTGAATGAGAGTCAAGAGCAATTAGGTTTTTTTGCAATCATAAGTTCATCACATGCTTACGTATTTAATAATAATTATAAAATTATAAAATCGGGTTATAGTAGAAATTATAATAAGAATTTTGCATCGGCCACTGCATGTATTTACGGTAGGCCTGCAGGTACTTTTTGGTATGGTTTGAGTGCAAATTATTTTATGGATAGTTACTATGGTAATTTTGATGGAACTATTAAGTCGCCTAACATGACATGGTAAGAATATGAAGGATAGATTTTAAAAGCTATCCTTTTATTTTTACTGGAATGTTTTTTCGTATAGTATGTTATTTTCTTTATCCAAAATATAAATATGTTGTAAATCTAATTTGCCTGAAGAATTTGTTATGATTACACCTTTCTTTCTATCATCACTTTGGCTATTTTCAGTTCTGAAAATTTAGAATTTCAAAAAAATAAATTTATAGTAGAGGTCACAAACTCGTCCATTTACCAGCATCCTACAAATTTTAAAAAAGTAATTAGTCTTCGTGTTTTCCTTCTTGGATATCGAAATATTATTATAGTATATATATTTTATAAAACCTTATTATAATAATTATTATATTTTATAGCTACTAGTAGTATAGGGAATTTGGAAGGACAAGGTCTGGGCACGTATACCGTCACCCAAAAAGAGAACAAGCTTCAGCATAAGACTCTCTAAGCTTCCCAGTGTTTTCGTCCCTCAAACCATGGTAAACTAAGAGCTACTAATGATAAAGCTAGTCCTTTTTTGGGTACCCGACGGCGTGCATCGATTCTAGTTAAATTAATGACATGAAGATTAGAATTAGAAGTGGTAAAGGAAATAAAGAGAGATATACTTTATTATCAGAAAGAAATTTAGAATTATTAAGCGTATACTGGCGTGGTTTAGGAAGAAAGAATTACTCTATGCTCCGAAACTTAAGTTATTATTATCTTGATTTTACTATATTTTTATCCATATATATTTCATAAATTCTGTTATCAGTGGGTTCCTGTTTTTCTAATTAATCAACTTCAAAAGCAGGGTAATTCATGTTAATCAACACGAATCACCCTGCTAGGTATATCTTTTATAAAACTTGATAATTATTTTTATCAGTTCCTGTATGTGATCTCCTATCTTGTCTTTCATGATATTTACCTAGTCCAAATCTTTCATCCAAACTTAAATATCCTGTTACTCTTTAAATTCCACTTATAGGATTATTATAATTCAATCGGTACATCTTTTTCTTATATATATTCTTGTTTCTACTCTATTATAAAATTATCATTGTCTATTTTTTATTATTTTATCTTTTAAATATTGTATTTCTGATATGCTACCAGGGTTTTTACTTTACTATGGAGAGTTTGCTAATATTAATTTTATTCCATCCTTATAATTACTATCTTATCAGCTATTAGTGCTCCATCAGAACTTTCTCCCCAAACATCTAACTTGTCGCCCTTTTTCATATCATCTATAGAAGTTGATTTTATAGACCTTACTTCTCCTGCTGAAGTTATAACTTTAATAATATAATTTGTATCATCCTGTACTTTTATTTTCACCTTATTATCGGATGAAACGGAAATAGTAGACTCCCCACTTTCGAAATTATCTATACGGTTAATTGTTATTACATCATTTTCATACTCTTTAAAGCAACCTTCTATATGAGACTTCGCTTCTGGAATTTGAATATCATCTTTTGATTTATTGTCTGTAGTCTTCTTATTTCTTTTATCCTCTGTATGACTTATAGTAGACCCTTCTTGATTTATGATTGGTTTTTGTATAACAATTATTTCCGCTACTATCTTACCCTCTACCTTTTTCCCCCAAATAGATAAAGTAGAATTTTTTTCTATACTACTTACTGAGTCCGTATATTCATTATATTCAGTAGTCATTTTATTTTTTTTACTTTCCATTGTATTTAGATATATCTTTGTATCTTCATTAACTTTTACATTTAATTTTTCCATTAATGAAGTGTCTACATTGCTATCTACAATCATACCATCATACATATTTATAATATTAGCATCATAACTAATAAAAGCTCCTATATAATCGACCCTTGATTCTGGTATAACATCTCCTCCGATTACTTCGTGCTCAAATTTTGTTATTCCAATCATATTTCCGAATTCAGCCTTTGCAACTGTAAATCCACTTACTAAAAATAAAACTGTTAGTGTTATTGTACCTATACATATTTTTTTATTAGTTACTAATATTTTAGTAACTACTTTATAACACAAATATCCTATTACTCCACCTAATGTATTTAAAATAATATCATCAATATCAGAACTCCCTATTGCTAATACATATTGTAAAGACTCAAGCACTAAGCTAAATACAAATGACATACATGCTACCGGCAATATACTCTTAGCCTTTTTTAAGATTAAAGGTAATAAATATCCTAGTGGAATAAATATTATTATGTTACCAAATAAATTAGATATAGCCCATGCCCATCCCAGACTGGATGCATTTTCAAAGAAATCAACCCATAGCTTAAATGGAATTAAATTTAAGCGTCTTAAACTAGCTGCTCTTGTTGAAAATATATGTATAGATCCAGGATATTTAAATACAACTATCTTAAATATTATTGCAATATATGCTACAAAAATACATATAATTATAAATTTTGATATACTCTTATACTTTGACTTCTGCTCCACTCTAATCACTCTCACTTATAATTTGTTGTTTATTTTTTAACCAACTGATATTGTACAGTCTTTCATTTCTACATCAACCTGTCTTATATTATCTACTATAAAACTCTCTTCATATGATTCTGATTGAATCCTATACAATCTATAATATATACCCTTATCTCTAATAAGCTCTTCATGACATCCTATTTCTACAACTTCCCCTTGCTCTATAACAATAATTTTATCAGCCATCTTTGCTGTTGAGAACCTATGTGAAACTATAATACTATTTGTATCTTTTATAAGCTCTTTAAAATTATTAAATAGTTCATATTCACCCTGTGCATCTAACGAGGCTGTCGGTTCATCTTTCTTAAAGTTGTTTTCCGCATTAATAATTCCCCCTTATTTAACATTAACTTCAAATAATAATACCATGGTAACCATAATAATACAATTTTATAAAAATACTTACAACCATTTACAAAATTTGAGATTAAATGCATAGCCAATATATTCAATAAATAAAAAAAGTGCCATGAGTGGCTTGCCGGTTTAGTTGGCGGTACCCCTAAAACCCCGAAAAATTATATTGTGTTAAATTGGAATATATAGGAATTATAGCGATAAGTGATCACTTATTTGAATAGTGGTTTGAGTCGCAATTTGGCAAGACAGCATTTATGGTTTTATAAGAATGATTCGCTTATTGTACAAGGAGATGTTGTTACTGGTGGTGTTAGCAATCATCATCAAACACCGACATGGGTTTGGAAATTAAAATATAAACAAAGAAATTTTATATTAAATAGTCCGGGTTATAGTGTGCCTGCATCGGTTTTTATGACTTTTAATGATGGAATTGAAATGCATGATCTAGGTTCTAGACCTTTATTTGGCGGAAGTGTATATTGGGCAAATGGTTCTCGTGGTTCTATAAATTGTACACCTAGTTTAGCAAAAACTATATTTAATAATATTGACGCTAATACTCCTATTATTTGTTATAATGACTGATTTAATAATGTATTAATCAATTTCTTATTTAGATAGAGCAATATGGATTAATAGAAAAAATCATCTAATCTTCTTAAATGGGTGTTTTGACCTTTTTTTCCTACAAACTCATCAAACCTTTTACGTTCTTCCGTATCAATCCTAATTCCTAATACTGTACATTTCTCATCTGCCATTATAAAAATACCTCACGTTTAATTGTGTTAATACAATTAAACGTAGTATAAAGTCACTATGTTATAAGTAAATTGCCACCAATAAGATTAATGGTGGCAATTTATTTAATATTATGGAATGTACAGTTTAGAAGCAGGATATTTTATAGTAAAGTATACCTCTTATTTCTTTATTCAATTTTACCTTTTAAAAATATAGGTTATATCAGTCTCTGTTGGTGTGTTATTTATTATTAGCAATAACGTTAGCTTCATTTTCTTTTTTATCCATTTCTAAAATCATATTTTTAAATTTTTCCGCCGCTTCCTCTTTTTCTTTTAATAAATTAGTAATTTTCTCATTAAAGCTTTCTTGTAATTCCTGTGTTTTGATTTGTTGCCCCTCTTTTAATTTTAAAAGTTCTTTGTCCATTTCAAAGATTGTTCTTTCCCGCTGCATTTCAACATCTTGCTTAGCTTTAATTTGCAGCTCATCTATTTTATTTTTGTTTATTTGGTTTAATTGATCTATCTGTTTTATTAATTTATCTTGTTCATCCTTTTTACTTAACAATTCATTCTTAAGTTGCATATTTTCATTCAATGATTTATCAAGGGATGTTTTAAGCTCTATAATCTCATCTTCGAATTTAATGTATTTTTCATTGGTATTAGCTAGGCTTAATATTTTTTCTTCCTGCATATTATTAAGGGTTTTTAAGTTCTTAATATTTTCTTGTAATTCTTTAGTTATATGCTTTGCATCAGATAGGTCTTTTCCCAATGAGCTTATTTTTTTGTTGTCTTCTTTTAATAATGTAATTTCTCCTTTTAGTTTTTCATTTTCCTTATTATTGTCTATTAACTCATTTCTATGGATATTTTTTACCTCTAAGGCTTTAATATTATTTCTTTCTACTATGTTTATGTATATATCTGCCATTCTACTGGTTATTGTTTGTAATTCTTTTATATCTTCGGACATAGTACTGTCCCCTTCTCTTGCTCTATTTAATTCGTAATACTTAACTACTTGCTCCATCAATTCCTTATTATTTATTCCTTCACTCTGAGCTAACTCGTTAAATTTTTGTTTTAATTCATCACTGATTCTTACGCTTAATATTGCATCCATTTCGTACTTCCTCTCTTAGGCCTGTATTTTCTATAATATATAGAATAAATTTAATTATTTTCATAACTTAATGGCATTTATACTCTAAATTTATCTACAGCTTGTTAAATCATCTCCTGCGGAGCTGCAACATCTTCACAGAAGATGCATTGACGACTTCAGAAGGAGATTTATACTACCACTTATAGAAGTGGTAGACTTTCCTTCTGAAATGTCGTTAAATCATCACCTTCGGCGCTGTTCATCTTCTTAGAAGTTGCTCTATAAACAGTATAATTCCTAGGATGCTTGGTTTCAATGATTTTTTAGTGATTTACTTATATTTATCATTGAATTTTTTTATATAATATAAATAATTTTTAATTGTTAACGCATGTATACCACTGTTTACAATGCATTTTACTATGTATACTTTATGTTTACATTATAAGTATACCATGAAATCTTTGAAAAATACATATAAAATCAGTAAAAAGGCTTGAAAACAAGTAAAAACAGAACCATTCAATATAACTTTTATTATATTGAATGGTTCTGATTGTGGTTATAATGATAATTTATAAGTAATATTAACTAAATAACATATTGAATAAATTACGACGTGTGAGGAACGGGGATAGTGTCCATAAAAACTTATCGTTCAAAAAGAGGAAGCAAGTTATAATACCGTTTATCAGCTTTTAACATTCTTACTTATTAACTCCATAAATGTTTCAGGGGTCACTATTGCCACTTTGGGATTTTCCTTTAACCTATCCACAACCCTCTCAATATTACTAAGGCTTTTGCTCCAAGCATGAACATAGACAAAGGTGTAGCTATTAGAATTAGAAATATCTACTTGCCCAGAGTCAACTCTATGATTAATATTTTTCACGAGCTCATCTTCACTTTCAAGAGTATCCCAAAGTAAATCTCTGCAGGACACTATAGGTTTATTATTAGACCAAATAATTTCTCCGTGATAATTATCGTGCCTATGATAATCAAGATAAAACAACCCATGTATATTAGACTTAATAGTAAATTTACCCCAAAGCTCCTTGTCATAAAAAGACAAGTCATCTATAATTGATATATATTTTTGATCTACTTTTTTCATATAATCATTTAATCTATTAATATATATTCCGAGAGCATTCTTATCAAATTTACTTGGGTACATATACCCATTTCCAGATGGTGGAACTATAAAATAATCATTAGTAGATCCATGAGCTGCACTTTCATAATATAATCTAAATACAGTAGGTGCAAGGTAATATAAAGATGGGCTTAATGACCACCCTAAATTAAATTTACCTTTATAAGGAGAACCATACCATTTGTGAGAACCATAATTAGTTCCAAGGTTCCACTGTTGATTATCTCCATCTGACACAATAAATGTTACATTATGAACATTTTCTTTATTAGGAATGTTCATTAACGTTTTTTGAGTCATTGGTAATGATGGGAATGAACTTAATACAGTTAAATTATATGACCAATCTGCAGCAACCATGCTAATACCATATTTCGAAACCGTACTTATATTAATAAATTCATCGGGTCCCCACCCGAGGCAAATGGAGTCCTTTTCCATGGATGAAAATATTTTATCGCGTAGCGTTGTATCATTTATTTTATCCTCATAAAATATTAGGGATTTGGTCATTATACCATAATCTCTTAAGGCGGAATCTTTGCTCGGGGATAACTCAATTATTATGGAATGATTGAGGCCAGAATCCCATAAATTATCGTACGCCCATTTTTCATCTGTGCTTCTGCAATCGCCTTTAATATTTGTAATTCCATAGGCGCGTACTTTGTCTTGGATAGCTTCATCAACTGCAATGCAATTATTTAACGAGGCAAGTGAACAAGCATTATTTATCGAAGGATCTTTTAGCGATTTATTATTGTAAAGTACATATCCATCAATATAATCCTTAAATACATCTAATAAGCGCCACGGATCTGATATATTTTCGTATAAAACTCCATAACTATTTTTTAAATCATCTAGCCATATTTGATAATCTGGTTGTGAGGAATTAAGTGTATATATTTGAATAGATGATTGACTATTAATAAGCCCTTGAAGGGTTGCTATCATTGTCCGCTCATAAGGCGTCATTGTATCTTGAGAAATAACATATAAATAAGTTGGAGTTGTAGGATTTTTCATAAAATTACTACTATTGAGAGTTTTTTTAAAGTCGCTCCATTTAATATTAGACATCCATATTTCCATTACAGTATTTATAGAAATTTTGCAGAAAATTAATTCTTTCATTATTATTATAAAAAGATTTAATATGACTCTCATCAAAATTTGCTAATAGTAATTGTCTATTTATAATATCATCTGCCATAACCTGGTGGGCATTTTTCATCATATCATACATAATCATGAAAGTAGTAGTCCTTCCTATACCTTGTTTACAGTGAAAATGAACCCAGGTATTTTTAGATTGTGATTTTACGAGCTCTACGAAGTAATCAACCATATCATCTGTTGGAATCTTACCATCAGTAACAGGAATGCGTTTATATGATAGTGATTTAGAATTAACAAGATGCTCTTCATCTTCAACTTTTTTTGGAACTATACCTATATTATTATGATTGTAAAAAGTAATAGGCACATTTAATTTAATACTATTTAGTTTATTATATTCATCAGACATTACTTGATCCTTTGTTAACCCTATGTTAGCATCATTTCTTGCATTAGCCCAGCTAACAGGGATTCCATTAATAAACCCATGTGATTCTTGCCTCAAGTCAATAACTGCTATAGGTAATGAAGTGCCTAGACTATTTATTAGAAGAGGCAGATTATACTCGGAAAATTGTTGACTACCTGAAATGTTTAATGTGTTTAACCCACTAAGATTTAATTCTTTACTACTTTGTGTACTTAATATATCAGTCGACTTACGAAAATGTTTTGGAATTTCATAGAGATGATTTTTTAAATCTAAAATTAAATTTATATTGGTGTCATTTAAGGATACATCAGAAGCTCGCGCTATGGATCGCATCGTATTAGCAAGCATCATTTCATTGTTCAGCTGCATATATTTATTTAATTTCATCATATTATAAAAATAGGGACACATGTACATGTATATCCTCCATAAAAAATAGTTTTCACCATATATTATGAATAAAAAATTATTTTGTTACGGAGTTTTGATCTTGATGTTTGAGTTGGACCAAGATTACAACCCTAGCAAAAAGTCGTTATTATATAACGTTCGCTAGGGTTGTGAATAGAATTTGAAATTTTAATTTTTATGAACATTCTCACTGTCTTTATCATAGAATTTAATAATAGTAATTTTATGGAGTGTAACATGGATTTTTTTAGATCAAATCAATATTCTAGAATAAATGCGGTTAATTATGCAATGACCTATGCCTTGCATCCAAACCCCAGTTTTAGGTACTTCTCTCTTATTAATAATGAGACTAGTGGCGACTGCGCAAACTTTGTATCTCAGTGCCTACTCGCTGGTGGAGCACCTATGAGGTTTAATGGCTCACATCCTTGGTGGTACAGAAAGGCTAATACCAGTAGTACAAAGGATGACACATGGTCTGTTCCATGGGCTGTGGCAAATTCCCTTTATTGGTCTTTAAAGACTAATCAACAATCTGAAGCTTCAGGGATTAAGGGTCTTGAAATATATGATACTCGCCTTCTTGAATTAGGTGATTTGATTTTTTTTGAAGATAATAATGGAAATATTTTTCACTCTGCGATTATCACCGGTTTTAGATATTTACAGCCTTTAATTTCTCAACATACCTTTGAGGCTTTAAACATATTTTATAGAGATTCTTGGGGAGCAAATCGTATACATTTTTTAAAAATAAGTTTATAAAAATTATAATTTAAATATGTAATGGCATGTAAAATGATAGTTACGACTCAGCTATTCACTATTGGACTGCCTGAGTCGTAACGATAAAGCAAATCATTTTACATACCATTTTTGAAATATAGTAGCTATAATTACAGGCTAACTATTGTTTTTTTAAAATAAAATAAAATTGAACTCCAATTTCTGTGTTTTCTACTCCGCAGCTACCACCATGAAGTAATACTATGTTTTTTACTATGGAAAGACCTAGACCAGTGCCACCAAGCTTTCTAGTCCTTGATTTATCGATTTTATAGAAGTTATCCCATATCTTATTTTTTTCAGTGTCATCAATTTTACTTCCGCTATTTTCCACTTCGACGCGGATAGCACCCTCTATATTTATCATTTTTACTGTTATGGATCCGCCATCATAATTATGTCTTATCGCATTAGTCATATAGTTTGTTAGTACCTGTTCTATTCTGTTCCAATCTGCATTTACTTTTACATTTTGGATTAAATTTAATTCGAGCTTAATGTTTTTTTCATTAAGTAGGGATGAAAATTTCTTAGTAACTGGATTTATTAGTTCATCAAGAAAAAATACTTCCTCAATCAATTTAAAATTCCCAGATTCTAGTTGAGACAAATTCAACATATCTGATACTAAATTGTTCATTTTCCTTGATTCATCCATTATGACATCAATAAAATATTGTTTTTCTGCGCCTTCTAAAATATCATCATTTAACGCTAGTGTATACCCCTCTATAAGGGTTATAGGAGTTTTAAGCTCGTGGGAAACTGATGCCACAAAGTCTTTCCTCATTTCTGTTAGTTTCTTTTCTTTCTCAATATCCTTTTCTAATTGTACGTTAGATTCTTTAAGTGAGGTTAATGCTTCATTTAAATTTTCTGATAGAAGGTTAAGTGAAGTCGCGAGAGCTCCTATTTCATCTTCACTTTTAACCTCACATTTTTCTGTAAGGTCAAGCTTTGCCATTTTAGCTGCCGTCTTAGTTATTTTTATCAATGGCTTTGCAATCATGCTTGAATAAATTAAAGAAAGAAATAGAGTTATAACTAGGGCACCTATGTAGAAATACAAGTAAAATACCTTTATAACTTGAACTGCTTCATTTACTGGCTGTAGCGAAGCAAAAGCATACACAATTTCATCGCTATTTTCAGCATATAATATACCTGATACACTTTCTACCATATCGGGGGTTTCTTCAGTAGTAAAAATCAGGGTTTTTCCTTCTTCTTTAAATTTATTAATACCACCGCTATTTTCTATTTCAGATGACATTATTTGGTTCATGATTCTAACTTTTATAGAGTCTTTTCTTTCATCAATTGTTTTTGTAAGATATTTCAAATTTCCTAATCTATCTCGTGTAATTATTTTATAGTTATTGTTTTCTTCAAAAGAACTAACTAAATTAATTTTATCTTCATCTTTTTGGAGTAAAGAATATTCGCTTTTGAATTTAACAAGATTATGTTCAAGGTTATTCTTTTTCCATTTTATATAAAACTGCTCAAAGAATGCAGACTGTACTATCAAATTAGTAGTTATAAACACTATAAAAACTATAGAGGTTATAGCGAAAAGCTTTCTAGTGATGCTCTTTTTACTTTTCATTTTTCGCCTCGAATTTATATCCAGCTCCTCTTATGGTTGCTATAAGATAAGATTTTTCACCTAGCTTCTCTCTTAATCTTTTTATAACAGTATCTACAGTTCTTAAATCTCCAAAGTAGTCAATACCCCATAAAGCATCCAATATTTTTTCTCTACTTAATACGATACTTTTATTAAGTATAAAATAATTTAGTAGTTCAAATTCCTTTGGGGATAGATATATTTCACTATTATCTACAGTAACCTCATGGCTTAAATTATCAACTACAAGGCCGTCAAAGTTATTTCCTTCCTTTAGAACAGGTTCAGTGCTGTAAGTTCGCCTTATAATTGCTTTCACTTTAGCAACTAGTAGCTTTGGGACAAATGGCTTCGTAATATAATGATCCGTGCCTAATTCAAACCCCAATAATTCATCATCTTCTTCGGATTTAGCTGTGAGCATTATAACAGGGATATTTGAGGTCTTTCTTATTTCCTTGCATACATCCCAGCCATCCATAATAGGCATCATTACATCTAAAATAATCAAATCTACTTTATTTTTATTAAATATATTAACAGCTTCATTGCCATTTTCTGCTTGCAAAATATTATATTGTTCTTTCCTTAAATAAATGGACACAAGATTTCTAATTCTTTCTTCATCATCTACAATTAAAATGGTTTCATTCATATATTTTCTCCTTTATATATCTAGTGTAGCACTTGCTAATTTTCAACTTTCTTTTATATTATATAATAATACCAGTAATAATCATAATTTATTATATTTCAACTAACATAAAAGTAATATGAAAACTTATAAGTAGGAGTTACTTGCCCTAACAAATAAAAAACTTCAGTGGGGGGTATAAATCTCCTTCTGAAGTCGTCAATGCAGCTTCTGCGAAGCTGTTTGCAGCTCCGCAGGAGATGATTTAAGGGGGCTGCTTTACACCTACCAATTAAATATAAGCGCTATTAATACTAATATGATGTGAGTCATGTTCATTAATGCAAAATTTTTCACGGATAAAATGAAGGTTTCACTTTTAATAGGTTTTTGGTGAAATAATTTTATATTTTTATTCAATGGTATTATAGTTAAAATTACCAGCAATGATGGAACTGGTGAAATTTTCAATATAACTAAAATTATAATATCTAGGTATGCAATATAATATAGGGTCTTAAATAAGGTAAGTGCATTCCCCTTACCTAAATAGTAAGGCAACGTGTATCTCTTATTTGTTATATCCTCTTCAAGATCGCAAATGTTATTAGCAAGCATTATATTTGCTATGCCATTGATTGTTGGGATGGAGATCAAAAAGATATAAAATAATTCTACTAGATTTATGCTGATGTTTAACAGATTACTAACATACATGATAGAAATTATATTTCTATCAGATATATGAATGTAACAAGCTAAAAATAGAATTATAAATCCCATAAATACTCCAGAAAATACTTCGCCTAGTGGCATACGTGAAATTGGAATAGGCCCATATGTATAGAATATACCTGCTAAAAATGAAATAATTCCGATTAAGAGCACAACTACATTAGTGTTTAAAGTTAATAGAATCCCAAAGAAAATTGCTATTGCAAGTAAGGTAAAAATTATAGCTACAGCTGTGGATTCTTTGATGTTATATCTTATGATTCCATTTTTATTTTCATGATTATGTCTGTTACACTTTAAATCTTTTTTGTAATCAATATAATTGTTAATTGCGGTTGTAGCCATATCGAATGTTAATAGTGAGATACCCATAATAATAAAATTTTTCAAATTAAAGCTTTTATATCGGTATAAAGAATAAAGTGTTCCCAATATAAATGGTATCATACTGGCCAATTTTGTTTTAATTTCAATAAATTCAAGAAAACTAATCAAATACAATTTTAATCCCTCCTGTTGAATAATAAATTCTTAGCTATAGTTTGTTTGACTTTCAAAATAATCCATGATATTATCATTGTAAACCATAAATTTAATCGGGTTTACAATGTTTCAGACATCATATTTATAATTTTTTAGGGAGGAATTTATTTTGAAATTATCTACACGAGATTTAATAATTACTGCATTATTTACTGCATTAACAGCAGTAGGAGGCTTTATTTCTATACCTCTAGGTCCAGTTCCTATAACGCTACAATCTTTTTTTGTTCTTTTATCTGGACTTATATTAGGTGCCAAGTTAGGTGCACTATCTCAAATCACATACCTTATTTTAGGGTTAATTGGATTACCTGTTTTTTCTGGCGGAACAGGAGGATTAACTTCTGTAGTAAGTCCTACCTTTGGATTTTTAATATCTTTTATTGTTGTAGCATATGTAATTGGCAAGATTACAGAGAAAAATAAATCTCTTTCTACAATAATATGTTCTATTATTTTAGGAAGTTCCGTAATGTATCTTATGGGGATACCCTACTTTTATTTTATTTTTACGAATTATTTAGGGAAAAATATAAATTTTTATGCAGCTCTTAAATACGCTTGCATACCATTTATACCTGGAGATATTATAAAGGCAATTATAGCTATAATCATAGCTAAACAATTAATCTCTAGATTATCAAAACATTCGAATTCCAATTAATATTCATAAGTTATTGTAGTATTTTAGGAGATAATCTAATGATATCTTCTAAAATACATATTTAATATCATTTAGGGGCATGAAAATAAATAACAAGTCAAAGCTGTTAGTATACTGACTTATTATTTATTTGAATATCCCTTATTCCCAGGTTGTCCATATCTCTGGTACATAGCCCACAGTGGCTTCCTTTCCATTACGTACTATAGGGGTATTAAGAAGTTGAGGATTTTTCAATAAAATTTCTTCTTTAGTCTCCTCACCTCTAATTTGCTGTAAATTTGATTTTTTATAATCCTTTGCTTTCGTGTTAATTAAATTGTTTAATCCTACAGAATGTTTCACACTTTGTAATTCACCCTTACTTAGTCCTTTAATATTTAAATCTATAAATTGATATTTTATATTTCTTTCCTTAAAATATCGTTCAGTTTTTTGTGTGTCAAAACACTTTTTTCTTCCAAAACATTGAATATTCATCTTTGAAATTCTCCTTAAAATATATTATTCTATTTTTTTAAAATGGTTAAATAATCACCTGCGGTGTCGCGGCAAAGACTTCTGAAATGTCGTTAGACTATAATATTATCATAGCTAGTAGCACGGTAGCAACTATTCCACAAATAACAGGAATAACATTTTTTCTAGCTACGTCAAAGGGTTCAACCTTACATATTCCTGCTGCAGCAACTACACTCCAAGGGATTATAGTTCCTCCGCCTATCCATATTGTAATTATTTGACCAAATGCCGCAACCTTTTCCTTGTCTATATTAATAGTATTTGAAAAGGTGTTAGCCAAAGTGCCTACGAGCGGTAACCCTGCGAAACCTGAACCGCTAAGTCCAAGAAGAGTACTTACTGCTGTTTGTATGCCTATAACAGAGTATTTAGATAATGGTATCTTGCTTGCAGCATATATTCCTATATCACTTAGAAGTCCGCTAGCTCCATTACCCAATATATCAACTGCGGTCCCTTCACTTCCTAGAAAAAAGAACGCACCAATAATTATAATTGGTGCAAATATGTTTATACCAAAAGTAAAACCGCTTTTAATATATTTAGTAACCTCTCCTAATGACGTTCTAAAATCAGTATGTATTATAGATGAAATAATCATTATTATTGCTGCTGTACCACCTATTAGAGCTGTAGAGTCTGAACCTATGAAGTTGAATTTTTTAATGAATATGATATCTATTATAAATGATAAAGGGGTAACAATTGCCATTATTTTTATTCCTATTGAATGATTTTGTATTAATTTTTTAGTTTCAATTATTGTTGCATCAACCATAATTTTAGAGGTTTTATCTTTTTTCATAAGTATAAATGCTAAAGTTATAGTAACTATACTCATTATACCCCAAAAAGGAAGACATTCTTTAATAATTCCTAATGCATTAGGCAAGTTTGCAGTCTTAGCGGTTATTGATGGTGCTGCTTGAAGAACAAAATCGCTTGATAAAGCAACTCCATTTCCGAATAAACATAAAACAACTGCGGCCCATACAGGTGGCAATCCAGATTCTATTGCTGCAGGCACCATTAAAGCACCTATAAAAACTATTGCAGGTGTGGGCCAAATAAACCACGAGGTTACAGTAACCGTAATTCCTAGAATAAAAAATGACATTGTTTTATTTATCATCAATTTCCTTATAGGTTTTATAATTAATTCATCTGCACCCAGGTCATGTAATGAACTAGACATTGAATTAACTAATGCAATAACTACAACTATTTCAATAAATTCTTTACCCGACACTACTACGGCCTTATATATAATCTGAACAGCACTTAGAACATCACCTGTAAAAATATAACCTATTACGCCAATGCCTAAAATACATAGAAGTATTATATCTTTTTTAAGTGTAATTATAACTGTAATTATTAGAATAATGATTATATATGCATAATGAATTACACTTAAATTTATCATATGTTGTTGCCCCTCCTATGTTTTATTCTCGATGCATACAAATATTGGTGTATTAATTTGATTAACTATTTTAAGAATCGAAATGCTCTATCTAGTTGTTTTTTTAAGATATCTTAAATTGAGTATATGCAATATTCAAAGAAAATAATCAATTTTTACTATTTCAATTAAGATAAAAAATTTGCAATATATTTTGAGGAACATAAATATAAATAGGCTAGTATAATGTATTACTATTTATGTTTATGGACATAACATATTGCATGACTTTAGCTTTCATTTATGATAAACTTGTGATTAGCAAAAAATATTCGACTCTATGGAACATTTAATCAACTGATGTTTTCTAAACCAAGAGGATAATAGATAACAGCTGTTATCTATATGCAAAGATAAGCAAGGAGGCAAACATGTTAAAAATCTGGGGTAAATTAATCAAAGATAATAGAATTATTATGGATGAAGTGTCAATGTCGAAGCTAGAAGATAATTACCAGGAAAATCTAAAAGCGTGCATTTCAGAGTTATGTTACAAATTTGATATTTCAACACCGTACTGGCTAAAATCTAATATTAATGAATACAATAAAAGACATAAAACTAGTTTTGACGAAAATAATTTTATAGAGGAAATTTACTTTGATAAGTTTATGATAGAAGAATTAAAACCAACTGAAAAATAGTGCTAATAAGCACTATTTTTTAATCTTCATTTTCATCATAAAAGTCTAAATACGAATAATCCTCACCATTTTTTTGCCAACCTAAGATAGAATCCATATTAACATTTTGTGCGGCTCTAAAAATAGATTTATCAGCACCGCTAAAATTCTTCTTTAACTCTTTAACTAAATCTTTAATTTCATGACGTTTATTGCCTATCTTTTTAGCTGCCACCATGCATGCACAATTTAGTGGCCAAATACCACTGTTCTGAGTGAAATCCACAATATATTGTTCTTCAATATAATAAAGAGGACGAATTAATTCCATACCTTGGAAATTTTGTGCTTTTAATTTTGGAAGCATAGTCTTAAAATTTCCTGAATAAAGAACATTTAACATAGTGGTTTCGACTACGTCATTAAAATGGTGTCCAAGGGCAAGTTTATTACAACCTAACTCTTTTGCCTTTGCATATAATGCACCTCTTCGCATTTTTGCACACATGTAACAAGGATAATCCTTAGCTATACTATCAATTATATCAAAAACTCTTGATTCAAATATTTTCACAGGAATATTTAGATGTTTACAATTATCAATTAATAGTTCTTTTATATTTTTATGGTAACCAGGATCCATAGCAATATACTCTAATTCAAAATTAAATTTACCGTGAAGTTGTAATTCTTGAAATAATTTAGCCATTATTAGACTATCCTTACCTCCCGAGATAGCTACAGCAATTTTATCACCCTCGCAAACTAAATTATAATCTATTATAGCCTTAATGAATTTTCTCCAAATAGGCTTTCTAAAGGTTGTAATAAGACTACGTTCTATTTCCGCTAGTGGTTTTCTATCATTAAATGGAACTAATATTTCACAACCTTCTCCTGCAATGCTACTCATAAAATCACCCCTCCTGTATATTAGAATATTATAACATAATCCAGAAGGGTTTGTCTTTGGAAAGTAATACACGCTGATACACATTATTATAATAACAGAAACTTAAACATCTGATCAAACCACTATAAATGATATATTGATGTAATCCAAAAAAGATGACTTCTGTTTATGTTACAGAAATCATCTTGTAAGCAGAATAAATATGTTGGCATGTTTATTTAAAGAGTAAACACTGTGTCATCTGGAAAAATTGAGCCGCTAAAACCATCGAATGCTTCGAAGTGCTCTTCCACATTATCAGGGGTTTCTTTCGAATTAATAATAGATATTTCATCGTCACCTATTATATTTAACTCCATCAAAGTAGTTACACCAAAGCTTATAACATTCTGAAGAATTTTTGGAGCATCTGTAAGCTCAGTGATTGTTTTAATATTGAGTTGAAATTCATTTAATTCACGGTCTTTAGGAATATCTAAAAAAACTTCTATAGGTTTTTCAAAAAATCCATTTATACTGCTATTTTTGTTGTCTTCAAGATAATCAATTATATAATTAACTCTTTCAATAAATTTAATACTTGCGAACCCAGATGTTGTAGATAAAAGGCTTCTAAATTCGGAATGCTCTACAATAATACCAGGTTCAAATTTTATTTTTTCAAAAATATAAGAAGAATTTATATTTTTAGGTAAATTTATATTTATGATAGGGAAATTAAGATTTTCATTGTATGATGCAAATATTTTTTTTGCTATAATGGTTATTATCTGATTGCCTGGTTGTAGATTAGTTATTGCAGCTGGTGGAACATATGTATAAGGAAGTCTCAGTGAAATAACATCATAGGGCTGGCTATTAAGTGTATTCATCAGAATTGAACCAATTACAGAATTAGATTTTAAATCAATTATATCAATCCCGCCATGATTTTCACGGTTTCTGTTAGCTACCAAGAGCTTAGTATTGTCGTCAGTTATAAAAAGTCTGGTAGGTTCAGGTTTTGAGGTAATAATAAAATCATATGCTTCATTAGTATTAGTATTTATTAACTCTATTCTGTTTAGTCCAAAATTTGATGCGTATAAGGTAGCGTCTTTTAAGATCATTCCAGCAATTAATGATCCCTTAGGTAAAATTAAATCAGTAAATTTTTCTGAGTTAATATCTATTTTTAATATAGTATTTCGCATTGAAATGTATGCAGTTTTATCATCTTCGGATATTAAAAGATAAGTTGGATTTATACCTAAGTTTTTAAATGAATGTATAAGTCCATAATTTTCTGTACTATAAATTCTTAATTCCTTTAGTAATGTATCTAATACATATAGTTTAGTCCCTTCTTTATTAAGTCTTAAATCAATAATTGCTGACAATCCTTTAATGCGACCTATTAAATTGTCTAAGTTTATATCATATACAGTTACTTCAGAAGTATTTGAAATGTATATTTTTTTGTTTATGGTATCAATTTGAAAGTTGCCATTATTGGGAATAATATTTTCTTTTATTTCACCAGTAATACAGTTAATAAATGAGATAGTATTACTCATATCACAAGCAACGCCAATGGTATTGTTATCTTTCAAGGCTAATCTAAATGGGCTTTTCCCTACAGATATTTCTTTTAATATAGTATTGCAAAGACTATCAATTATAGTTAAGGTTCCAGTTTTAACGTTTGAAACAAAATAAAAACTTTTTCTAATATTTTCAGCTATTTCAATCACACCCTTTATCTTTCTTAATAGAAAATATGCTCTAACGATAGAAAATATGCTAAATCGAGTAGGAGCTAAATAATTAATTTATTTAGCGACCTCTCACACCACCGTGCATACCGTTCGGTACACGGCGGTTCAATAGAAATTAATGTTTTAATAAATATGTCTCAGATATAGAAACTAATCCTATATTTTTAAGGTATTTATTGGTCAATGTTTTGTTTAATATAGGGCTATTGGATGTTCTCCAATAGCCTTTCCTTGTATTTGCATATTGCAAAGCTTTATTGTTTGGTATTCCTAATTTAACAAGGTTCCCATATTTTGTTTTAATCTTTTTCCATTGTTTCCAAAAACACATTCTAATTCTTCGCCTTAACCATTCATCAAGTGTTTTAAGAATACTTTTAATGTCTGCAATAGCAAAATAATTTATCCATCCAACTATCACTTGCTTAAGTTTCATAAACCTATATTTCATGCTCATCGCATTACTTCTTGAAGTTAATTCTTTTAGCTTTGCTTTGAATTTGATTATAGGTTTTTGAGGAACTCTCATTCTGTATTCACCTTTTGCTCGGTAAAATGAAAATCCTAAAAATTTAAGTTTCCAAGGTCTATCTACTGTACTCTTTTCTTTATTCACTCTAAGCTTTAACTTTTCCTCAATAAATCTCGTAATACTCTTCATTACTCTATTTGCTGATTTCTCACTTTTGACGTATATATTCGCATCATCAGCATATCTACAAAAGTTTAGTCCTCGTTTTGTTAGTTCTACATCGAGTTCATGTAACATTACGTTACTTAATAATGGGGACAAAGGCCCGCCTTGAGGTGCTCCTTCTTCTGTATTCATAAATACCCCATTTATCATCACTCCACTTTGTAGATACTTTCGTATCAGAGAAATTACTCTACTATCTTTAATATCTTCCGATAGTATCCTTATTAATTTATCATGATTTATCGTATCAAAGTATTTAGAAAGGTCTATATTCACCGTCCATGTATGTCCAGCATTAATATATCCCCTACATTTTTCAACAGCTTGTTTTCCACTTCTTAAAGGTCTAAAACCGTAACTATTATCAGAAAATTTCTTTTCATATATTGGTATTAGAGTTTGTGATATCGCTTGTTGAATAACTCTATCTAATACAGTAGGTATTCCAAGTAGCCTAATTCCACCGTCAGGTTTTGGTATTTCTACCCTTCTTACGGCTAGAGGTCTATATCTACTTTCTAATAATGATTGCCTTAATTCTTGTCCATGCTCTTTTAGATAATGTAGAAGTTCATCTACTGTCAAACCATCAATCCCATGACTTCCTTTATTGGCTTTTACTCTTTTATATGCTTTATTCATATTATCTCTCGATAATATCTGCTCGAGTAAACCATTATCATATTCATTCACATCGTTTCTTCCTTCTTCTGACATAGAGGAAATACTATGCACTTCTACATTACCTTCGAGTTCCACTCTATTCTCTCGTAGAGAGCCTTCTTTATGAAGTTGTCTGCTTTTATCATATTTTCTCGTATCCTTCAAAATTCCAAACCTCCTATTGTTCAGTCCTTCCCACGCTAACGCGTTTTGCATGGTACTATGACGTCTGCTGACTTCTGATAGTTCAGCCATACATCACTGTATGGGTTGTTATTTCTAAATTCATATCCACAACTTACCTATCAGATCTCCCCGGGTAAGAACGCAATCTTTCACTCCATCTATCTGCTACATTTACACCACTTGTTTCGAATAGTTTTGGGCTTCGTTTTGTATTGCAAACTTACCCACAAGCATATGCCTTATATGTAGTTTCTGTTCGTCAGACCGGAGTTTGGCCGCCAACTTCCTTCAGATTCCATCTCACGATGGACACCCTTGTCTTAAGCTATGCACTTGGCACTATTAACCCGTGCTAGGGACTTTCACCCATTAGATTGCGCCCATGCCGGGCGCACAATTATAAAGGATTTGGAAATTCCAAATCCTAATAATTTCTTTGGATACAAACTAGACCCTTTCGTAGCTATCAAATTTTCCATTTTTAACGATTCTGTACACACCTTTTGCTTTTATATTAATCTTTCGAATTTCATCGCTAACAATATTCATATAGACTTCTTTGAATTTGATGGATAGACTACAACCATAGGATATTTTTGTTGGGGTTGATACTAATTCAACCTTGCAAGATTTTTTTAGAAGCCTTTGGTACAAAAGTGTTGCAACATTATGACCTGGGTAAACAACTAAATATTCACTTTCTACTACTTCTACCTTCATAGCTTGAACATCTCCCTTATAGCTAATCAAGTTTATAAATTAATTTGTATCATAGATAAACTAGTAGACCAATCCATAATATGAAAATATCTTCTTAATGTGATATCTATCTGACCGGTCTTTTTTTTAAAATTCTATCTACAATTCCTATGTTTTTTTCATATTTTAGATCTTGTTTCAGACCTTCTTTTTCACTAGTTAGTTGCTCTAATTTATTGTTCAATTCATTTACTACAATATCTTTGAACATCTTCTGTTTTTTCAACCCTTCGTATTCATTAGTAAGTTGCTCTGATTTATTCTTTAACTCATTTATTACTCTGTCCGTAGATGTTTTTTCTATTTTCATTACTTCTAATTTTTTTATAGAAGTTTGTTGTATTTCAGCTATTATATTTAATTTCTCTTCAGCTTTTTTCTTTGCATTTGAAATCTTAAAGAAATTATTATCTGATTCCGCTAGAATTCTTAGTTTTTGCTGATATTTTATTTGTAAATCTATTAGTTTTTTTTCTAAATCTTTGTTAATTTTTTTTAGAGCTAAAATCTCTTCTTGAATATCTAGTTTGTTTTTTTTCACATTAGAATCTAATTTAGTTTTAGGAGCTACACTATTTAGTTTTGGAAAGTCATCTCTAGAGTCATTATCTTTGTAATGAGGTAATAATAAATTTATTTCAGGAGGATTAGTTCCTATCATATATTTACACTGTATATTACTATGCTTTTTACTTAAAGATAAAAATTTATACAGTGAAATTTCATTGTTTAATTGGGTGTAATCTTTATTGGGTTCACTCCATTGATTTTTATATGAAGAAGTTAGAATGTTTTTGCCTTCACTCCATATCGACCAAAGGACTCCACTAATTTCAACTAGCGATAAATTAGTTGGCTTATCACAACCTTCATGAATTTTATAGCTTTTCATTTTTCCATCAGGTTCAATTAATACATGTTCTATAAAATACAATGATCCCTCTTTAGACAGATTTATTATATTTATTTTATTTACATATAATAATGTGCAAAAATTAATACTATTGCCGATAATACCATATAATCTTCTTGGAATACTCCAGTTATTGTTTTTGTATTCTGTGAAATTAATTACTATTTCATTTTTTTCATGCTTAATAAATACTAGGGATAAATCACCATTTTCTAAATTTTGTACCTGGTAATGGCAGAAAACCTCTTTTAGAAATGGTATGGTATCTATTGTATTAAATAAACTTTCATTTTTATTTAAGCACAAATGCATTAAAGAACATTGGATTCTCTTTATGCTATTTTTACCAATGAAAAATATATGCATTTGTTCACCAATTGTAATAACATTTAATTCAGTCATCTCATAGCCTTCATTTTCAAAACTATAAATGGTTTTTCCAAACCATTTATTCTGTTCCCATTCGCAATACTTAAGATCGCTATTTCCAACACTATATATAATGTAAATTTTGTTATCTATATCAAAATTAACGGTAAAATCAATAACTTCATTGTCAATTTTGTTTTCCTTAGTCCATTTATTCTCATCATACATAATACTGTACATTAAATTCCTATCATCATTTACATAGAAGCTCCATATATGATCTTCACTATCATAAAATAAACATGGACTACATATCCTCATATTACTCATCTCCTTATAGAAATTATATTTTATTCCAAAGTAATATATGACCTAAAAATTAATATTAAAGGCCATATATAAAGTATTTACATAATATAGTAATAGATAATTTAAAATTAACACTTAGGAACTATTTGTATTACTAAACAAGTATACCAATCACACCTCCTGGATACCTGCATACTATAATATCGAGAACACGCATTAGAAGTGTATCCCTTGACATAAAAGGAGGATGATTTATGGCTATTACTCGTGATGAATTTATTGCAAGACCCGGTATTGTTAACAAACAAGGACACCTTCCTGATCCATCAGAGCTGGTTTGCGTTGAAATTCCAAAAGTTTTTGACCAGTGCCTGATTAAAAGATGTTTAGTTTATGATTGCAGACCGGATACGCTAGATACAGATGCTGAATTAAGAAGTGGCATTCTTGATAATCCAAAAACATTTACAGGATGTAGGGATTTTGATCTAAAGCTTATTTCAGTAGAGAAGATTCCACTAAAGAAAAATCCTAATTATAAGAAAGTAAAAATTTGCTTTGTAATTTCATTTTATGCGGATTTTATAAATTGTAACGGTGAGAGAAAATGCGAGTTTTACAAAATTAATCGTACAGAAGTTATATCAAAATTATATTGTCCAGATTCAATAGCGCAAATGTCTACTAACTTTGTGTCTGGTTCATCTCAGGATCTTGATTCTGAAATTGTAAAACTTGAATTGGTTGCAGAATGTTTAGATGGAGCTTTTTGTAAAGATGATGATTGTCACAGTTTTTTAGATATCACTTTAGGATTCCATCTTATTGTAAAATGTGAACTAATTGTTCAATTATTAATTCCTGCATATGGTTATTGTCCTGTACCTTGTCAATGCGAAGAGGAATGTGAAGAAGATTCTTGTGAAAAATTTGATCACGCACCAGTTCCAAAATTCTTCCCAGATCAAAAACTTAGACCTTTATTTGATGATGACTGTGAAGATGATGAAAGTGAAGCTGATAAATAAGTGAATTCTAATAAAAAAACACAAAGCAACTAAAGTTTTTTAAGTGTTGAAATCAAACCTCAGTACAAATGGTAGACGTACTGAGGCTTGATATTGTTTACAGGGTTAGTTCTAAATCTCCATATATAAATTTTAATCAATAAAAATATCATTCACAACTTATAACCACCTGCATACTATAATATAGAGAACACGAATTAAAAGTGTATCACTTAACATAATAAAGGAGGATAATTTATGGCTATTACTCGTGAAGAGTTTATTGCAAGACCTGGTATTATTAACAAACAAGGGCACCTTCCTGATCCATCAGAACTAGTTTGCGTTGAAATCCCAAAAGTTTTTGACCAGTGCCTAATTAAAAGATGTTTAGTTTATTCTTGCGGACAAGATACGGTGGATACAGATGAAGAATTAAGAAGCGACTCCCTTTGTAACCCGAAAATATTTACAGGATGTAGGGATTTTCAACTTAAACTTATTTCGGTAGAGAAAATCCCACTAAAGAAAAATCCTAGTTACAAGAAAGTATTAATTTGCTTTAGAATTTCATTTTATGCAGATTATATAAATTGTAATGGAGAGACTAAATGCGAGTTTTTTGAAATTAATCGTACAGAGGTTATATCGAAACTATATTGCCCAGATTCAATAGCCCAAATATCTGCTAGCTTTATGCCTGGTAAATCAGAGGATCTTGATTCTGAAATTATAAAACTTGAATTGGTAGCAGAATGTTTAGATGGAGTTTTTTGTAAAGATGATGACTGTCATAGTTTTTTAGATATAACTTTAGGATTCCATCTTATTGTAAAATGTGAACTAATTGTTCAATTACTAATTCCTGCATATGGTTATTGTCCTGTACCTTGTCAATGCGAAGAAGAATGTGAAGAAGATGCTTGTGAAAAATTTGATCGCGCACCAGTTCCAAAATTCTTCCCAGATCAAAAGCTTAGACCTTTATTTGATGATGAATGTGAAGATGATGAGTAAGTAAATTCTAGAAAAATTACGAATAATTAGAACATTTATAGGCCTATCTCATATATTGTAATATGAGAATTCTAAGATATCCGACCTCGTAAACAGTACATTTAGAATTCTTTTACTAGATATAACGACTTAAAATTTAGGAGGAATTAATATATGAATTCAATGTCATGTCATTGTAAATCTGAAAAAGAGGATTGCTTTAAAAGAGAAAGAGAAAATGAGGAATGTTGTAAAAGAGACAGAGATAGAGAAAAAGAGGAATGTTGTAAAAGAGACAGAGATAGAGATAGGGATAGAGAAAATGAAGCTGAAATTTTATTAAAGTGTAAGCCTGGAACCGCAGCATCAGTGGCAGCAGCAACTGATGATGAAGTTACTAAAAGACTTGCTACTCTTAGTATAAATACTGAAAGATTTTGTAATCCATGCTTTAAGTTTGAATTTTCAACCAATATATTTTCTACACTACCAAAAGCAGATGATGAAGGTAATGATAAAAAAATGGCAAGTGTAACTGTTAGATTCCAACTATTTAAGCTTTGTAAACGTGATAGAGTTGCAACCGAAGTTGGACCTGAATGGATATTTGATTTATCAAATCCTTCAGACGATTTCCAATTAATGAAGCATGATATTGTTACTTTTATCGTTTGTGATTGTGATTGTGATTGTGATTGTGATTCCGAATGCTGCACCTATTTTGTACAGTCAACTACTACGGGCACACCCGGTGATGATCGTAAGCCCGCAAGCATCACTTTTAACAATCCAACACTTTCAGTTTTAGTAGCAGAAAACAAACGTCATTGCTGCTAGTACTATAACAGATAAAAAAGGCTCTATAAAAAGGGCCTTTTTTCATGTATATCCTTTAAAGCTTTAATAAGTTTTTCAATATCTTCTAAATCATTAAAATATCCTGGACTTATTCTAACTGTGCCTTTACGATTTGTGCCAAGTATTTCATGTATTAGTGGTGCACAGTGAAACCCGGTTCTCACAGCTATTCCTTTTTTATTTAAGAAATATCCCACTTCAGAAACATCAATATCGTCTATAGCCAAAGAAACTACAGCTCCTCTGTTATTATAATCGCATCCTCCATAAATTTTAACATAAGATAATTTACACAATTCTTTTACTAAATATTCTACGAGCATTATCTCATGTTTTCTTATATTTTCTATTCCGACTTTTCTAATAAACCTTATACCTGCGCATAGGCCTGCTATTGCTGGCGTATTTAAGGTTCCACTTTCAAATCTATCAGGTAAAAAGTCAGGTTGCTTCATAGAAAAGGACTCACTTCCAGTGCCACCTTGAATAAACGAATCCAGCTCAATCCCTTCTCTTATATATAAGCCTCCTGTTCCCTGGGGACCATATAATCCTTTATGACCCGGAAAAGCTAATAAGTCAATATTATCTCGTACTACATCTATTGGGATAACACCAGCACTTTGAGATGCATCAACTACGAATATTATTCCTGATTGTTTCGCGATTTCCCCTATAGCTCTTATATCTTGAACGGTTCCTAATACATTGGAAGTATGGTTTATTATTATTGCTTTTGTGTTTCTACGTATTTTTCTTTTTAAATTATTCATATTCAAATATCCATTTTCATTTACACCAAGAAGGGTAAATGCTATCCCTTTTTCACTTAGATAATTTAATGGTCTAAGAACTGAGTTATGTTCAATTATTGAGCTAATAACATGATCTCCTGACTTTAATATTCCTTTTATACCTATATTCAGAGCCTGGGTAGCATTACATGTAAAAATAATATTTAATAAATCAGGGATGTTGAAGAATTCACTTATCTCTTGCCTGGTATCCATAATTTTAGATGAAGCCTCAACTGCCATATCATGCGAACCCCTACCAGGATTTGCAGCGTAATTCTCCATGCATCTTAACACTTCGGAATAAACTGCCACAGGCTTTGGAAAACTTGTGGCAGCATTATCAAGATATATCATAAAATCCTCCTATTTTGAATATAGCGTTTTATTCTTTATATAGTATAAATATTTTGATATACTTAATAGTATGCTTAATAAAGTGTTAATTTTTTTACTTATCTAATTTTTAACGACAATTCTCCATTTGTAAATTTCAAATTGGATTTTAAACTAATGTATTAAAATAATAACACAAAAAATGAGCCTCTAAAAATAAGAGCTCATTTATTTTAACCATTACTAATTTAATTTTAGTATTATCGTATAAATATATTATCGAAACAAGATCCCATTAATAATATAATCCTATTTATCAAATAAACCGCCAGTTTTTTTAGTGCTCCTTGCTGCTTTTTTTGATTTTCCGATTACTTTATCAGCTCTTGAAAGACCACTTTGCTCAGAACTTTTCTTTTTCTTTTCCTCGATAAGTTTTTTCATCATTTCAATATTATTACTTGACATAAATTTTTCCTCCTTTGGCATCAAATCAAAGAATGTTAGATCCTATAGAATTTATGTTTCAATTCATAATCTCTACATTTTTATTTTCTACACTCAAACTCAACTTGTTGTTTTCCCTACTAATCAGTTTATCTCAATTCTTGTAAAAATTCAATATAATATTGAAAGATAACAGTACTTTTTTATTAAAATGCCATTTAGTCTGTAAAATATTTTTAGATTTTCATATACATAGCAATTAATAAGTAATTCTGTTTAACTTAATAAGTACATTTTTATATCCTGGTTTTATAATTTCATTATCATACAAATTTTCATAGGTTGCTTTATCGATATCAAAGGCTAATGCTTTTGAGAAATTGTTTCCGTAAATCTTTTTAATAAACGTCTCAAAATCTCCTTTTATTAATGTATAATGTATTTCATCACAATGATACCCTTTTATATCATTATTCAATTTTTCTATAATTCCATATAATTGATAAATATAGCTCATTTCTTTTAAACTGAAAATTTTATCTAAAGCTACAATAGCTTCAGCATATTTAAAGTTCATAGGTATAGGATAAATACTAATTTTATTCTTACCATCAATTTCTTTCAACATTCTTAAACTTTGAAATAAAGTGGTACATATATCTAATTGAATAATAGCAGCATATTCACTGAGCCTTAAAGATTTACTTTGCTTCTGATGCTCTCTATTAGCTTTTTCAATTTTGCTTTCCCTCTCAATTGCAATATTAGTAGAATTTTTATTTATGAACCAACTAAAAACGCCGCCTAAAATAGCGCCAATTATAATGGATACAGAGGATATAATTGGATTTATAAGATTAGCAGGTATGAATAGTAACGATTTTAGCATTCCTATTTCTCCTTTTTAAAAAAGTATTTTCTACAATATAGTTTCCTTACAAATTAAATTTATTCGTCTACCCTTCTATACTTTTAGTTTATATTCTAATCATTGAAGAATTAACAGGTTGAAATATATTTTGACAAGTAAGAGGTAATTAGGGTATTATTTGTATGTAAAGCTTACAAAAATACGATTTTTACTAGATTAAAAATATACTTTAAAGTAATTTTAATGAAGGAGACTACAAACTCATGAATACACAAAGTGATAACAGAGGACAAATAAGAAATAATATACCAATAGGTATTACAGTAGACGTTGTATTAAAAAAAGACCAAAGAACAACTAAACTAACCAGAGGTGTAGTAAAAAGGTTGTTAACCAACTCTGCAGTACACCCAAGAGGTATAAAAGTTATGCTAGAAGATGGCCAGGTAGGAAGAGTCCAAGCCATTATATCAAAATAAAAACTAATAGTTTGAAGTCAATTTACTATTGTAAATTGACTTTTAACTTTTATTATAGATCATACCCTTGCATTTCTAACCGAAATGATATATAATAATAAAGTTACCTAGTAAAAATAGAATATCTGCAAATACATGCAAAGTCGGATCATTAAAACACTTAGCAAAAGAGAAGACCTGAATTTTAAAATTCCAATTCTTAAATTCTTACCCTTTTCACTCTGAAATTTCTTAATGAATCCCTTATTAAAATTATGTTGAATAACGTACTGATAACGCTTATAACATATCCTAATTTGTTTTAGCGGTATTTCAAATCACTCTAAGGAAGCAAAGCAATTAATATTTGTTTCATGTGCTCTCATAGAATAGCAAGGAGGTGTTTATATGAGAAAAGACGAACTAGTTGAAATTACAGAAGATGTAATTAATGAATGTTTAGAATGTTTAGACTAACAACAAAAAAGCAAATCTGTCACTATTGACGTTCTAGTGTAGGTTTCTTTTTTTTATTAAAATACAATTTATAAGTTTTTACTTTAAAGTTATATTATGGAGTATTACCAAGTTCTTAATCTCTAATGAATATTTTAAAATAAATAATGCTATAAATAGAGGAAATTTCTTTTAAGTAGAGAATATGTGTTAGTAGAGAGAATGTAATTAAAAAGGAGTGTTTATAATGTTAACGATTTCTTTTATTAGCGGTGATACGGAACTATTTGATTTAAAACAATCTGAATGTGATCTGTTTAAAAGTTGGTTTTATAATTTTGAAAACTCCAGGCCTCATGAAGTTAATTCTATGGGTAAAAAATATTTGTTTAATAAGAAAGCAATAGCTTATATTGAGATAGAGCCTTAGGTTTTGGTGATATATCAAAGTAATGAATAATTCTTCATATGAATTGGAATAAAATACAAAGACCTGCATTTCTATAAGGATGCAGGTTTTTTGTATATATTAATTATAAACTTACGTATTTTCAGGTTATCCAACAAGACAACCTTTAGGTTTTCTTTTTAATGATTATTTACATAATATATAGGTAGAAAGAGAAGGTACACTTACCTCATTAATACAAGTTTTAATGCCTCTACTTACCCCTGTTTTATCAACTTCATATTCGTTTGCTATAATAGACCATTCTTTACTATCTGGTAAAATTATTTTTATTTCTTCTTTGTTAGCATTATGAATTATAATTAATTTACTATAACCATCTTTGAATGGGGAAGTTAATTCATAAGCTACACAGTTGCGAGGCGAATCAAGGAATATCAAGGATTCTCTTACTTCACAAGCATTGTCTAAGGTCATAACTTTTTGGCTTTTTCTTAAAGAGATTAGCCCTTTAATATATTCATAGGTTTCTGGGAACTCAGCTTTTCTACTCCATAGTATTTCGTTCACAGCATCACTAGAGTTATAGCTATTATGATTTCCTTGTTTGGTCCTTAGTATTTCTGTTCCACCTTGAATAAAAGGCACTCCTTGAGATGTAAGGACTATAGATAAAGCCAATCTATTCATTTTTTCTCTTTCCAAAGGAGTATTATTAGAATTGCTTTTTTCAAATTTATCATATAAGCATAAATTATCGTGAGCACTTACATAGTTTATTGTTTCTCCAGGATCTTGCGAGAAATCATATATTTCATTGTTATATTGAATGCCACCAACAATCCCCTTTTTAATTTCTACCTCAAGGCCTACCCTACCACTTACAAACCCTGATTGGATACCATCATTATCTCCCTTAATTGCATTTCTTAGAGCATCATTATATACAGACACTTGCATACCCTTTTGGCTACCTTTTCTAAGCTGCATAGAAGATGGTAATGATGATGTTCCCCCTGTCCATGGTTCACCATAAATAATAATATTCGGATTAATAATTTTTGCTTGTAGCGTTACTTCTTTCATTGTATCAATGTCATGAAGCGCCATTAAATCAAATCTAAAACCATCTATCTTGTATTCTCGTGCCCAGAATTTAACACTATCAACTATAAATTTTCTCATCATTGGTTTCTCTGACGCTGTTTCATTTCCACAGCCTGAACCATTAGTATAGTTGCCTTCGCCATCTGTTCTATAATAATAGCCAGGCACCAAGATATCCATTGGTGAGTTACCGGTTGTAAAAGTGTGGTTATATACAACATCCATAATTACGCTGATGCCATTTTCATGCAAAGTTTGAACCATGATCTTAAACTCGCGAATTCGCACAGTACCATCATAGGGATTCGTAGCGTAAGAACCCTCTGGAACATTATATAAATAAGGGTCATATCCCCAATTATATCCACCCTTAGTTTCATCCACACTTTTGAAATCAAAAACAGGCATCAAATGAACATGAGTTATTCCTAAATCTTTAAGGTGGTCTAGTCCTGTAACAACACCCTTTGAAGTTTTGGTGTTTTTTTCACAAAGCGCTAAGTATTTCCCTTTGTTTTCCATTCCGGAATCTTGTGATACTGAAAAATCTCTAACATGAATTTCGTATATTACTGCCTCGGTTCTATTAATTGGTAAAGGTTTTTTATGATTATCCCAATTAGGGGGATTTAAAGAAGTAAAATCAATAATCATACCCTTTTCACCATTAGCACTTGATCCTTTAGTATATATATCTGGTGTTTCCTTTTCCTCGGAACCATCTGATACTAAATAATTATAGTATTTATTTTTAAAATCACCCTTAAGTTTAAATTCCCAAACTCCTTTTTCTTCCTTGTTCATTTCATATTTTTGTCCTAAGTCATCATCGGGAGTTTCATACACTATTACTACAAGTTTCTGAGCAGTAGGTGCCCAAACCTTAAATGTGGTGTATTCAATAGTATAAACTGCGCCTAAATCATTCCCATAGTATGTGAATTCTGGGTTTTCTAATACTTTTATCATCATCAATCTCTCTCCTTAAAAATCCATTAAATCATCACCTGCAGAGCAGTACATCTTTTTTAAGATGTACTAACGGCGTCAGGAGGATATTTATACTCCAACTGAAGTTCTTTTTTTCTAGGGCAATAAACACCCACATATAAAAATGACGGACTTTATTGTAAAATGCTGTTAGACATTTTATGAAATAGGACATGCGTTTGCATAGGTATAAAACAGAGTAAGTGATTCTTTATTCATAATATGTAGTACGCATGAAAAATAATCCTAAAAAGTTATAGTTATTTAGTTGATTCCCTTTCAACTAATTTTGTCTCAATAATATAATTGTATATTGACTCTTTTTCGTTTTCTAATTTGTTTATTAACAGCTTAACTGCAAAATAGCCTAATTCTTCAGAATTAATATCCACTGAAGATAGCGAGGGCTTTCTATAAGCTGCGAGTGGCGTGTTGTTAAATCCAACAATTGAAATATGACGCTCTGACATTTCACTTATAGCTTTGGATGCACCAAAGGCAATTAAATCATCAGTAGTGACAACAGCTGTAGGGGTAGAGGTATTTAAAATTTTTTTCATAGCATTGTAACCACTAATTTCTGTAAACTCTCCTAATTGTACCATATTTCCGTCTATTTCCACTCCGATATTTTTAAGAGCCATCTTGTAACCTTCTAATCTATTTATAGTTACATTAAGCATAGGAGAACCTCCTATAAATGCAATTTTTCTCTCACCCTTTTGTATAAGCGTATTAACAACATTGTACATAGCGTTAAAGTTATCATTATCAACCCATAAGACCCCTTCGGTACTCTCGGGTTTACCTATTACTACGAAAGGATAATCTGCTTCTTTTAAATAAGCAACACATTTGTCATCCTTCCTTACTGTTGGTAAAATAATCCCATCAACTCTTCTACTATTCATTAAACTTGATATGTATTCAACCTCTTGATCTTCATTGCTGCTGTAAGCATACATGATATAATATCCTTTTTTTTGAGCATAGTGACTTATTCCTCTCATAACTTGAATGAAAAAAGGATTAACAAATAAATCTTCATCAGTATTAGGTAAAATAAGCCCTATAGTCTTTGTTGTTTGGCTGACCAGACTTCTAGCTATCGCATTAGGATGATAATTTATTTCCTTCATTGCTTTATAAACCCTATCTTTTGTGGCGTCACTAATTTTCGGATTATCCGCAATTACTCTTGAAACTGTGGATGGCGATACATTGGCTAGCTTAGCCACTTCTTTTATAGTTACAGACATTAAAACTTCACTTCCTAATTTCTAAAAATATTCTATGCTCATTATATTATTAAACATAATATTAATCAAGGCTAGCTTAGTTTATTTTTATTAATGAAATACCTATATTATTCATCTTTATTCAGGAAATATTTACAGGACTTAATCATATAATATAGTAATATCTCTTATAAAGAAGATGCTAATATGAATGAGGACAAAAATTATTATATTCAATTAAATAGTAGGGTTGAAAAAATGATTAGAAAATCAGAATTTTTAGGTTCGGGTCATAATGGAATAGTTTATTTACTTCCAGGCAAAAAAGTAATTAAAATTTTTAAAGATAAGAAAGTTTGTGAGGGTGAATATAATATTCTCATAAAAACTAGAAGAAGTAAATACTTCCCTAAAGTTTATGAACATGGTGCCTACTACATTGTACGAGATTATGCATGCGGAGAGCGGTTAGATAAGTATATCAAGAAGCATGGTATAAACAAAAAAATATCACTCAACATAATCAAACTTATTGCAGAATTTAAGAAGCTTAAATTTAAAAGACTAGATATTAGGTGTAAAGATTTATACTTAACGGATGATTTTTCGATTAATGTAATCGATCCTAAAAACAATTATTCTAAAAATGTAATTTACCCCAGACATCTAATGAAAGGCCTAAACAACTTAGGTGTAGTTGATGAATTTTTATCAACAGTTAGTGATGAAAATCCTGAAATCTATAAGTTGTGGAATCTTAAATTCAAACAGTATTTAGAAGAAACCATTAAATAAGTGAACATCAAAATAGTATAAGAGGCTGTAATCCACTAAAGGAGCAGCCTCTTATATTAGTGTATTATTATAATACATTTAATTCTCTTAACTCATCTAGAAATTCTTGAAAGTTTATTGCCCTTGAAGAATCTAATATAATTTTTGCGCTTCGAATTAGTTTTTTATCATCCGTCACAAGGATGTAGTCTTCATTCTGCTTGCAAATATCAATTAAACTATAGTCATTTATAGAAATTTTATCTCCATTAACTAAATATATATTTTTATTCTGCTCATATTTAATAAAATCACGACCTACACACTCTTCAATAAAAGTATGACCATTATTAGTAATTATATGTCCTAATAATTTTAAAAATTTATTAGAGAGTATAAAGTCTTCATTGAATTTTACATACTCTTTCACTGATAATTCTCCAGCTATATCTTCAGATATTTTAAAATTAATACATTTCATATTTTCAATAGTATCAAGCAAGGTAGGATATTTATTCCACATTTTTATAATTATATTGGTATCCAACAAATACTCTTTACAAATCATTGTACTATCTCCTTTTCTAAGTAAGTCTATATTGAATTTTTAATAAAAAGATATCTGAATCATTAGTTTTATTTATATTATATTCATTAATAATTAAATGGTTAACGACATTTCAGAAGGAAGGTCCTAGCTTCTATTAAATTGTTGCTTCTTAACCTTGATAAATATAAATAATGGCATTATAATTTAAATAGTAATATATAATTTTGAAAATGCTTAAACAAAAGCCTTAATAAATCAAAAATAAATAGGAAGGAGTAGCTGCTTTGCAGCTAATAAATAAAACTATGGAAGTACACATATTTTTAAAAGGTAATAAAAAGGCTGTTATTTACAAAGGCGACAGAATTGATGTTTTAGATTTTGAAATGAATGGAATTAAATATAAGCAAATCAGATATTTTAAAAAGGGTTTCAGTAAAAGTGAACTGGTTGAAGAAGAAAGTATAAGCAAAATAGTTAAAACAGAATTGTAATAAATACCTACATCCACGGCGTGGATGTAGGTATTTATTATAACGTTCTATTTTCTTTTTTTGTTCTTTGCCTTATTTTTATTATCTTGTCTGCTTCCATAATTTGCTCTGTCTTGGGTGCTTAGGGGCTTACTTTTCTTTTTAAAGTTTTTATCTATCGGAGTATCTTTGCTCTTACTTTTTATATTTTTCCCTTTATCTTTGCCATTTTGTTGTTTTGGGTTTATATTTGTGTTATTTAAATGTTCCTTATTTTTTTTGCTTCTTGGTTTTATTAAACACTTAGGTTCATAACCAATGAGATCTTCTCTATTAGCCTCTGTTAAAGCTGATAATACTAAATCATATTTCATAGGATCTTTATATTGAAGCAATGCCCTTTGCATAGCTTTTTCATTTTTAGTTTTAGGTATATGAACTTCTTCAAGGGTATTTGGATCAAGTCCCGTATAAAACATGGTTGTTGATGGTGTTCCTGGAGTTGGATAGAAATCTTGAACTTGTTCAGGTTGGTAATTAGTATCCCTAAGGTATTCTGCTAGTTCTACTGCTGAACTTATTGTACATCCTGGGTGGCTAGACATTAAATAAGGAATAAGATATTGTTTTTTTTCAATTTTTTCAGTAGCCTTATAAAATTTTTCCCTGAATTTATCATAAGTTTTACCTGCTGGTTTCCCCATGAATTTTAAAACTTTATGAGAAACATGCTCTGGTGCAACTTTTAGTTGGCCGCTGACATGATGCTTAATTAGTTCATTAAAAAAGGTGTCATTTTTATCTGCCATAATATAATCATAACGCAGCCCTGAACGCACAAAAACTTTTTTAATATCCGGCAATTCTCGAAGCGATCGTAGTAAATTTAAATACTCCATATGATCAACATTTAAATTCTTGCAAGGGCTTGGATGCAAACACTGCTTATCTATGCAAGCCCCTACTTTTAATTGTTTATCACATGCAGGTCGCCTAAAATTAGCGGTAGGCCCTCCTACATCATGAATATACCCTTTAAAATCCTTGAGTTTTGTAATTTGAATTGCTTCTTCTATTATTGAATTTTGACTTCTACTTTGCACAATTCGGCCTTGATGAAAGGTTATGGCACAGAAAGCACAGCTACCAAAACATCCTCTTGAACTAACTAAGCTGAATTTAACTTCCTCTATAGCAGGTATTCCACCGAGCTTTTCATAAATAGGATGATAATTTCTTTCATATGGCAGGCCATAAACAGTATCTAATTCTTCTCTAGTAAGGGGCATTTCTGGTTTGTTTTGCACAAGATACTTATTAGAATGTTTTTGAATTATACCATTTCCCCTAATAGGGTCTTGCTGATCATATTGTATTTTAAAGGCTTGTGCATATTTCTTTTTATCTCTGCAGACCTCTTTATATGATTCTATTTCAATGTAGTCACATATATTTTCAATATTATCTACCACATAACATGTTCCAGGTACCTGAGTAATGAATTTTATATCTACACCTTCATTTAATTCTTTTGCAATTTTAACGACTTGTTTTTCTCCCATACCATATATTAACAGGTCAGCTCCACTATCAATTAGCATAGATTTCCTTACTTTGTCACTCCAATAATCATAATGTGCGAAGCGCCTTAAACTTGCTTCTATTCCTCCAATAACAATAGGAACATTTTTATATGCTTCCCTTATTCTATTACAATAAACTATTGTTGCTCTGTCAGGCCTTAGGCCCATCTTTGCACCAGGGGAATACATATCTTTTTCTCTTATTTTTTTACTTACTGTATAATGATTAACCATAGAATCCATATTCCCAGAGTTAACTAGGAATCCAAGCCTTGGTTTGCCTAATTTTTTAAAATCCTCTATATCTTTCCAATCAGGTTGAGCTATTATTCCTACTTTATAACCTTCACTTTCAAGAACTCTTGAAATGATTGCAGTTCCAAAACTATGATGATCTACATAAGCATCACCAGTAACTATAATAAAATCTAATTCAGTCCAACCTCTATCTATAATATCTTTCTTACTAATAGGTAAATATTTATTATCACTCATTACTTCCACCTTCTTTTGCTTTAATCGTGAATCTCAATATATAATTTAAAATATAATTATATCATTCTTTACTATTTAATTCTTTGAAAATAATAAATAACATTAATAATAACATTTCTTATATACTTACGTATAATAAAATATAATGAATTTATCTTAGAAAATTAACATTCGATGAGAATAATAAAAAGGAGAAAATATATGAAAAAGTTAATTAATAATATAAAAAATGAAAATATTGAATTAACAGAAGAAGCAGCAACAAGTAGCAGTGACAATATTCAACAAGCTTTTGAAATAAGTATTCATGATGGAAAAGGCTTTTACGAAACTGGGGTAAGCACCGCGTTTTGGTCAACTTTAATGATTACAGCAAAAATTTTTCAGCCTGAAACGGGAGAATGGACAATTAAAATTAAAGATAAAGCTAGAAAAAATTTAGTGGTTTATGAAAATTATCATGTGGTACATGATAAAGAGATTTCATTTAATTATAAAACAAGCTTAAAAGTAAATCTTTTAATTGAGGCTACTTGGAACCAAGTTAAAGACACAATTTTAAGTGGAGAATTATCAATTAAGTACTAAAGCGCTGTTATTCTTTGAAAATAAACCTTTTCATATTAAAACATAAAATCCATTAAAACCTTAAGATTTTAATGGACTTTATGTTTTATAGAAAATTTAAAAGTGATTATAATATTAGACTTGTTCATTAACTTTTTCTAACAAAATAAAAAAGTCTTCTTCATTTTTACGTTCTAAATATGTGTCTATAAGTGACTGAGTAGACAATTTACTAAAGCCCTTATATCCATTGTCCAATATATCAGTTAAAACACTTATGAAATAATCTTTACTTTTATCTATATCCTTAAGCATCTTATATGATATATCCTTTATTAATTCTTCTTTTATATTTTCTCGTAGCTTTTCAGTATATTTTTTCATAAAAATTTGTGTTTCTTCAGGATATGCAGAAAAATCTCCTGAAATTATATCTTGAATTTCCAACATAACCACTCCTTAGTAATTTCTGTTTTAAAATGTATTTTTATTAATTATATATATTTATTTAGTTTTTAGTGAGGCGTTCTTTTACTATCACAAGTCCAAGTAATCCAGGCCCTGTATGAACTCCAGCCACTGGACTAATTTCTCCAAAGGATAATCTTGTAATATTTTGAAGACCAGCAATTGTGTCAGAAAAGATCTTTGCTTCTTCATAAGCGCCACCGTGCATAATCCAAACTTTACAAGGCGATATTGCAAGAGCTTCTCTTGCAATATCTACAAGTTTACTTGTAGCTTTCTTTTTTCCTTTTGCCTTTGCATAAGTATAATATGCGCCCTCTTTATTAATTGATATTATTGGTTTTATGTTTAAAATTTCCCCTATGGTACCGGAAACTTTTCCAATTCTACCGCCTTTAGTTAGATATTTTAGTGTATCCACCGCATAGTAAACAGTGATTCTATTTCTTATTTCAGGCAGATCTTTTACAATTTCCTCAAAGCCTTTTCCACAGCTGATCATTTCACCACATTCTTCAACAATTGCCGCCTCGCCAATAGTTAATGATTTAGAATCAAAAACGCAGGTTTCTATAGATGGATGATTTTCACTTACCAATCTCAATGTATTATATGTGCCTGATAACGCTTCAGATATTACTACTGCAATGGCATGTGTATATCCTTTCGCTTCAAGCTTTAAATACAAGTCTTCCATATCATTCATTGAAGGTAATGAAGTTGAGGGGATCTCATATACGAAATTATCATAAACTTCTTTTGGGGTAATAGTTACCCTGTCAATGTACTCTCTATCCTTATATATTATTCTTAGAGGAAGTACAAATAGATCGTATTTTTCAATCATTTCTTTATCAACATCAGAAGTACTATCCGTAATAAGTGCAATCTTACTCATTTTAATTTCACCTTTCTTATTTTAATGTTTATTCAATAGTTCCATGTTTTGCAATCATCGCTGCACCAATTATACCTGCTTTATTACCTAGTTCTGCTAAAACAATTTTAGCAATAGGTAATTCAGAATAAGACTTGTTCGCTGCAACTTCATTTATAACCTTATCCAAAAGATATTGGCCTGCCCCTGCAACACCGCCACCTAATGCTATTATTTCTGGATCAATGAAATTGACTATATTAAGTATTCCTATGCTTAGATATTTCACTAAGCGATTCACTGCTAAATTTGCTATTATATCTCCTTCTCTAGCACAATCAAATATTATTTTTGCATCTATATTGTTAACATTCCCTCCTGCCCTTTCTATTATTATAGTGCTTTCATTCATTTCCTCAATTAGTTTTATTGTATGTTTTATTATAGCAGTAGATGAAGCGAAGGTTTCTAAGCAACCATTTCTTCCACAATTGCAATTGTAAAAATTTTCACCAACAACCATATGTCCAATTTCCGAGCCTATACCATTAAATCCACTATATACTTCACCATTTAAAATAATTCCCCCACCAATACCTGTTCCTAATGTAAGCATCAAGCTACTTTTACAATTCTTCATTGAGCCATTCTCATATTCCGCAAGTGCGGCCACCGTAGCATCATTATCTATATAAATTGGTTTATTAAGTGCATTTCCCAACATCTCTCTTAAATGTACATTCTTCCATCCAAGATTCACACAAAATATTACATTCCCATTTTTATCAGCTAAGCCCGGAATACCGATACCTATCGCCTTTATTCTTTTTAGTGGCATATTGAAATCCTCTAAAGTGTTTAAAACTAGAACTACCATATCCTCTATTATCTCATTGGGGTCCCTCCCCACTCTTGTAGCACATGATTTTTCATACTTTATGTTTCCTTGATCATCAACGATGCCAACTGCAATATTAGTGCCTCCTAAATCAATACCTATATACATATACTTCTTCCTTTCATAGCCTCTGCTACAGTTCTTTTATTTAATAAATATATATTCAATTTAAAACCATAAATTTCATTTAAAGGTATTCGCCATCAAACTAAAAAATAATTAAATTTTCATCGTTTTTATTCCAATATGCTTTGACATTATATTCATAAAGGCTTAGAAAGATATCAATTTAAACAGTTTCAGACAGATTAGTAGTGAATATTTTTAAAATTGGTTTGGTTTTGTATATGAATAAATTATACCATATATACGTATTTTTACTTTGTAAATTTAAAAAAGAACCCAAGTAATTTTAAATTACTTGGGCTCTTGTTTAACAGATTTATATTTTGAATTATTTTTTTCATCCGGATTTATATATTCATAATCACCTACTTCATTTTTCCTGATTCCTAAAGATGCCATTTGTTTATTAGTAGTTTTAAGTTTATTAGCCATGTATCCACCTCTTTCTATAATATGGTTGCCATAAAAAAAATATTTATACGTTATTTTTATACAAGAACTGGAGTTAAATCATCTCCTGCGAAGCTGCAACATCTTCGCAGAAGATGCATTGACGACTTCAGAAGGAGATTTATACTCTCACTGAAGTTTTCTATTTGTTAGGGCATATAACTCCCTATTGTAGAAGTGGGAGACTATCTTTTTGAAATGTCGTTAAAATCACTTCGCATATTTCATCTGAATTTAGGTAATTATAATATTAAAATAAATTTAAAAAATAAATATAAATGTGAAAGGTGGTGTTTTATATGGGAGTTTTACGTTGGATAGGCGGAATAGTAGTATTCTTTTGGGCATTAGGGCTTATATTTAGAGTTGGTGGCAGTATGATCCATATATTACTTCTAATAGCTGCAATTGTATTCATCGTGGATATGCTTTCAGGAAAAAGAAGAACCTAGGGACATATCCTATTGGATTCATGAGAAAAAATAATGCTACACAGGATATCTATTGTTAAATATCCTGTGTAACATTATTTTTTCGCCTTTTTTGCTATTCCAGCATATAAATATTCTAGGTGATTCGTATTAACGTCTCCCATTTTTAATATATCTATTCTACTTTTAGCCTTATCTAGAACTTCCTTTGCTTCATCAAAGTCCAGTTGCTTTATGCAAGAACTTGCATATTCTAGTAAATAATCAATTTTTATAACTACTTTTGCTAAGTCTTCCTTATCCTCATTTATCAAATTAATTAATATAGAATATATTTGGGGAGAAGCCGTTCCCTTATAATTATATAAAAGATCATTATTTTTACTGCTTTTTTTTGTCATATCTAACACCTCTTTATTTTTTGAAGTTTTATATTTAACATTACTTTTAAAGACATTTCAGAAGGAAAGTCTCCCAGTTCTATATTGCAGAGCTCCGCAGGAGATGATTCACCATATTAACTACATATGAATATATGCCTTTTAAAGGTCCCTTTAGACACCGTACACCGATCATCTATGTGAAAACCAACGGAAGTAATTCCCTCTTCCATATCATCAAAAGTAATTATTACCATTCTATCCGCTATTCTACGAGTACTACTTATAATAGCTAGCTGTTCCTCGGTCGTAATTTGAGTAAATATACCATAAGGAAGATCAACTATGGCCACATTAAATTTATTCGCAATATCATTCATATCACAAATAGTTATTACATCATCATATCCAAAATACCGGAGGTTTGCCTTTGCATTTTCACCAATGTATGGATTTATCTCATAACCTTTAATATTAATATCCATTGAAATAGCTTCAATTAGTACCGTCCCAATGCCACAACATGGATCTACAACGCTGCAATTTAGATTATTAGCTACAGCTATATTAACAAGGGCCCGACATACATTCACCTTTAGTGCATTTGAATAAGAAAAAGGTTTTTTATTGTGCAATAGCCATTCAGAAGCATTGCTCTCACATTCACCAAATATCCATTTGTTAGCTATTTTTGTTATGCCAAAGATAATTCCGGGATTTTTCATTTCAGCTTCTCCTAGTATATTAAAGCCTATTTCGAACTCAATCCTACGCCTCTCATGAAAACCAATATTTTCATCAGTAGCATTGATATAAGCAACTTTATAATTTATTCCGGTAAGTTTATCCATAACAATTTGATCGATAATCTGTTTCATTGTTTCTCCGGTATACATTATAGAAATGCATTTTTTTATAAAAGGACTTCTAGATGGATCCACATAAATATCAGAAAACAAGTGCTTTTCATCAAGGTGTTTATTAAAGAGGCACTTTATTTCCATTTTGCATAGGCTTTCTTCATCACTCGAATAATTAGTTGTGTATAAATACTTCTTTTCATTTTGTGGTAGCTGAAACATTAAAGCACATCCTTTTAAATTATATTGATAGCTTTTAAAAATCCATCAACTTTTTTTTCGTAATCATCTTTGTTCTTCCAATACGCCTCGGCATGGCCTGCACTCGGTGCAATATATATATCTTTGTAGCCCTTCTTTACTGAGTACATTTGGTTACACATAAAAGTAGGTACATAGTCATCTTCTTCACCATGAATAAACAATATCGGAGTTTTCACATTAGGTAAAGTAGTTATAGGTGATACATCTTTGAAGTCCCATCCAACTCGAATTTTGCTGATTTTACTTGATAATTTTATGAGTGGAAATCTCTTTATACCGTAATCTTTTTCTAATCTGTGTTTAAATAAATCTTCTGCATCAGAATATCCACAGTCATCTATACAAAACTTAATTCTATCATCTATTGCAATATTTTGAAGAACTATGCCGGCACCCATGGACTCGCCATGTAATCCGACGATGATATCATTTCCTAATTTATTAAACAGCCAATCGGTGCATTTTTTTAAATCAAACTTTTCATAATAACCAAAAGAAGTATTTTTCCCACCACTTAGACCGTGATTTCTATGATCATAAATAAAGATAGCAAAACCTCTTTTTAAAAACATATCCATATATTTAACAGAGCCATACAAACTCGAAGTTATTCCATGACACAATATTATAGCTTTTTTTGAATTGTTATTTGGAAAGAAGAAACCATGAATTTTATAACCATATTGGGAATCTAGGTATACTTCTTGTTTTTCCAAATTATTAAATTTTTCTATATCTATTTTACCTTGTTCTACTTCATAATCGTATGTATAATTATATTTTGCAACCCTAGGATATATAATTATACTAGAAAAATGCCACCCTATAATAAAAATAGTAATAATAATTAAAATTAACATAAAAAATGTTATATTTATCATGACAATACCCCCCTCTAAAAAAAAGACCCTTGTATTTTATAATAAGGGCCCTTCAAAATACACAATAAGTTATAATACTAAGATTTCTTTCTAACCTTTAAAACATATATCATGCAAGCAATCCCAGCTAAGATTAATACAGCATAAATCCAAAAGGTTAATGTCATAAAAATATATTCTGATTCGAAATAAATTACAGTAGAGCTTAGAGCAGGGACTACTAATGAATCACCTTTAAATTGCTTTATAGTTTTAACACCTGCTTGTTCTCCATCTACTACAATATTCCACGTGCCTATCTTAGATAATTTAATGGTTGTGTCTTCTCTATTTGCATTAAAAGCTACTACAATATTCGCCCAAGTATCCATATTTGCACTGTAGTTCATTTCGTATGCTACCACATTTTCAGGGACTGTTAAAAAATTCAAGTTTTTCTTAATCATATCCGCTGAAGACATTCTGAAGGCCGGATGTGCTTTTCTTAACTCTATTAAACCTTTGAAATAATTAACAGTGTTGATGTTTTCTGATTTTCGAGTCCAATCAAGTTTATTTACACTATCAGGAGACTTATAGGAGTTGTTATCGCCACCTTTAGTTCTCAAAAATTCCTGTCCTGATTGAAAGAATGGAATACCTTGGGAAGTAAGAATTATAGCCTCTGCCATTTTGTGCATTTTTAATCTTGCTTCATCATTATCTTTTGGGTTTGTTAAAATAAGTTTATCCCATAATGTATTATTATTATGACATTCAGCATAAGTAATAGATTGTACAGGGTCAACTTTTTCCCAAGTTTTTATACCACTTGAGTAATCTATACCTCCGACTATTCCTTTTTTAATGTCTGTCTCCGCATTAGTTTTACCGTTAATAAAGCCCTTTGATTTTGATTCAAGTACGCTACCTTTTATTCCATCTTTCATTTTATCATTGAAATGTGATATTCCAGGCATTTTACTCGCATTTTTCTGTATTGCTGCTTTATCTTCTGAAAGAGTAGTCCCAATATTAGAGCTCTCTCCGATAATGAGAATGGAAGGATCTATATTATTTAATTTTTTTCTAACTTCATTCATTGTATTTATATCAATGAGCCCCATATTATCGAATTTAAATCCATCTATATTATATTCTTTTGCCCAATACATTACGGAATCTACAATAAACTTTCTTGTCATTGCATTTTCTGAAGCAAGGGTATTCCCATACCCACTTTCATCTGTGTTGCTACCATCTTTATCGTATCTATAATAATATCCTGGTACTAATTTATTGAAATTAGAATCATAGCTATTGTACATGTGATTATAAACTACATCCATGGTTACCCTTAATCCGTTATCATGAAGAGATTGTACTGCTTGTTTCAATTCTTTAACTCTAGTGATAGGATTGTATGGATCTGTTGAATAACTTCCTTCAGGTGCATTATAATTTTTAGGATTGTAACCCCAGTTAAATTGTGGCTTTTTTGAAGTCTCATCCACACTAGCATAATCAAACATTGGCATAAACTCCACATGCGTTACCCCTAGGTCTTTTATATAATCAACACCCGTCTTGGTACCATCTGTTCCCTTTGTCCCTGTTTCAGTAAACGCTAAAAATTTACCTTTGTTTTCCACACCACTATTTTGGTCTATAGAAAAGTCTCTAACATGTAGTTCGTATATAATTGCATCATTTAGATTTGTGAAATTAGGTTTTTCACTTGGCTTCCATTTTTCAGGAGTTGTTTCCTTTAAGTCAATTACAGCGCCCTTATCTCCATTTACAGACACAGAACGAGCATAAGGATCTACAGCCTCGTTCCAAACCCCTGCAATATTGACCTTATAAGTATAAAATATATCCTTTTGATCTCCATTTAAGTCAAAGGTCCAAGTGCCTTTGACGCTTTTTTTCATGCTAGATTCATTACCAATTTTATCATCCCATTTTTTATAAGTTACAATCTTTACCTCGGTTGCAGTTGGTGCCCATACTCTAAAGCTTGTTTTATTGGTAGAATAAGTATTACCTAAATCATTTCCTTCATAATAAAACATTTTTTCAAAACCAGCACTTCCCATTACATCCCCAATCACTACGTCCTTTTCCGGAAAACCTTCCTTAGAAACCGTAAGTTTTTGACTTAGTTTAACATTTTCACTAAGCTCTATCTTCGCAACTGTTGTAGTACCATCTTTTACTTCATTACTTGTTACTTCTTTTATTTTTACAGACTTACCATCGGCCTTAACTATAATGCCTTCAGTACTTTGTGCGATAAATTTAAATGCTAAGCTTGTTTCTATGCTTATGCTATTCAAGTCATCTAATTTTGCAGCTATAAATTTACCTGACTTATCTAAATTATTTCCAGCAGGTACGACCACCTTTGGAGCACCTACTTTAGCTTCAGCTACTGAATAGTATACTTTAGAGTCGCCTCCATTAATCCAAACTTCTCTAGCACCATCATTGAATTTCTCAATAAATCTATTCTCATCAGTGTCCTTTTCCCCTTTGTCTGTGCGTACTATAAACCCCACTTTATCATCGAATTTATCATCGAATTTAACTTCACATATCTCACCAAATGCATCCTTGCCAGCGACATCGAACTTACTTCCCTCTTCATCATCAGTCAACAACCACATGTTCCATTTTAAATCACTGCTTGGATTTTTAGCATAATGAACAATTATCTTCATATTACCGCTTTTAGCAAAAGTATCCATGCTTGGGAACAGAAAAAACAATTCTGTTATAACTAAAATAGCTGCAAGAAAAATGCTAAATGCCTTACTCTTGTTACTCTGAATATCAAAGTTCATAAATTTCTCCTCTAAAAAAATTATGGTCATCTAATCTATGTACTATCACTTACTATATAAACATTTTTAACCTTAATCCATTATATAATTTTAGAAAGATATATACAAGTAATTTATTAATCTCTTAAATCATCTTCTGCGAAGCTACAATAGCTCCGCAGGAGATGGTTTACGACTGCGGAAGGGAATGTATCCTATTCCACAAGTGAAAAACCGTACACTTTATCTCCCGTGTACGGTTTTCATTAGTTTTATTTGTAACATCATCTAAATAAAAAGACTCTTACTTAAATCATCTCCTGCGGAGCTACCTATTTTCATTTCTTATAGCTGCATAATTAATCTTGGCTTTCTGAGAATACCTTGTTAATAATATCTACTCTGGAACTACCTATTATATTAGATATTTTTAAAGATATATTACCATCCTTATAAATTCTATCCTCATTTGCATTAACTAATACCATTATTTTTTCTTTTAACTTTTCATATGATATAACATCATCCAAATAAAAATCCACTAAATCCTTCAAACATGATGCTAATGCTTTTGGGTCCTTATAAACTTTTCTCATACTGTACTCCTTATTATTCATTTTAATGTGTATCTTCTTATTATAGCCTAATATCTTTAAAATTTAAAGATATGTTGAAGGAATTGTAGCTACTTTCTATATAATTACCTTGGGAAATGTATTGTTAACAATTTTAACCAAAGAAATTTTACTAATATTAGGCAAGTATGATGTAATTGCTAATTGGAGGTATTTTATGATATTTTATTTTTCAGGAACTGGTAATTCACTTTATATTGCTAAAAGCATAGCAATGCAAAATAACGAAAATCTAATTTCCATAGCAGCTACTATGAAGAAAGATAACGAATCCTATGAATACACATTAAAAGATAGCATCCTAAAATTAGAGTTAATGATATGATAATAAATTAACTCTAAAAAACCCTCAATAATTTTATATTGAGGGTTTTTTAGAGTTAAGCATGAATGGAACTAGATTTACTACTTGACTATTATTCAGCCATCTCTAAAGCTATTTTCATCATATTAGTAAAGGCTTCTTGTCTTTCTTGAGACGTAGTCACCTCATGAGTTACTAAATTATCAGAGACTGTTAATAAACAAGATGCTTTCTTCCCCAATATATTTGCATTATGGAATAGAGCAAATGATTCCATTTCTACGCAAGTACAACCGTACTTTTCATAAATATCCTTATACTCATCAAAATTTTCACGATAAAATACATCCGATGAGTGAACTCTATTTTTATGAATTTTTATGCCTAAATCCTCTGCCGTTTTCTCTAACTTACTATTTAAAACAGATGATGCAGCAATTGTATCGGATTCATATCCACTTTGAGTTTTTGCATAAGTGGATTCACTCCAAGCCTCAGTGCAAAGTACTACATCATATAAGTTTAAATCAGCAGTGTAAGCACCACATGAACCAATTCGTATAATATTTTCTACACCATAAAAATTAAATAATTCATATGAGTAGATACCAATACTAGGCATACCCATGCCACTAGCCATTACAGAAATTTTACGTCCTTTATATGTACCCGTGTATCCAAATATATTTCGTACGTTATTAAATTTGGAAACATTTTGTAAAAATGTTTCTGCAATAAATTGTGCCCGTAATGGATCCCCCGGCATTAAGACTGTTTTTGCAATAATTCCTTCTTCTTTTACTTCAATATGCGCTGTTGGTATCATATTGAAACCTCCTTATACTTATATTTATTTTTTGAAATATAGTGAACTGTATTCCTACTAATAACAATTAAGGTACATTCATATTATACCAAATTAAAAGTATAAAAAAATGCTATATGCTATTTATTTGACAATATTTTTGATTTAATTTACAAACTCAAGCATATCTAATATATAGATTGTTATTTCGGCTTTTTTACAATATTAATTATTAATGTAGGTTTACATTTTTGTAGGTTTACATAATTACAATTATGTAAACCTATTTTCGTTATATCTCAAATTCTTTTTATTTATTAATTTTTATAATATTAATAATTATTCGTGTATGATATAATTGTATGATAATTAAAATGAATTCTAATTGTTTAGACAATTTAAAATTATAGATTGGAGATATGATACTAATGCATAACGATAAAATTATATCAACTTTTATACCCTCAGTAGCTTCAATTTTACCTGAAACAAATAATGATATTTATTTTTTATTTTACAAGGATGAGTTATTAGTTAAATCTGACGCTAATAAAACAACAATACCTACAATTAGAGATCTAGTAGATTTAAAATTAAATAATATTCAATATCTTGGCTCCATAAATGGTGAAAATTGCTTTTGTGGAGAAATGAATAAAGATGCTATTATCCCAAACAGTATGTGTTTGCTCGACCTTAAATCTTTAACTCACCAGTTACCTAACGAAATGTTTTGGATAGCTGGGAGAGCTAAACAAATAGTAAGCTTTAATAATGATCATAAATATTGTGGCAGATGTGGCACATTAACTCAGAGCGTTGGTGGAGAAAGATCTAAAAAATGTTCCAAGTGTGGACTTGTAAATTACCCTAGGATTTGTCCAGCTATAATTGTAGCTGTTGTAAAGGATGGGAAATTACTTCTTGCTCATAATAATCAATTTCCGAAAGATTTATATAGTGTAGTTTCTGGTTTTGTAGAGGTTGGAGAGACTTTTGAGGAGTGTGTTGTTCGCGAAGTTTGTGAAGAAACAGGCATTACTGTAAAAAATATAAAATATTTTGGAAATCAACCTTGGCCTTTTCCTAATTCTCTAATGATAGGATTTACTTGCGAATACGAAAGCGGAGAAATACAAGTAGACGGAAAAGAAATTGGGCATGCTAAATGGTATAGTTCTACTGAACTACCTTTAACACCTGATAGTATAAGCATAGCTAAAAAATTGATTGACTGGTTTACTGAAAACAATTAAATCAGAGAATATATATACTAATACACAAACAAATAGAAGTTAGAATCCTTAATTCACAACGAATTAGATTCTAACTTCTATTTGTTCTTAATATATTTAACAATATTTTTTCTCCTTAAACTATATTTTCTTTTTAAATTTTAATCAATAAATCAGTATAGTGTTACAATTTTAATACTTAATTTATTACGGTTAAACTTAACTTTTGTATTCCTAAGTAATTTATAAAATGGCTTCCTAGCCGATTGCAATGGCAATCATCTTTGAATTCTTAGTTTACGTATAGTTTCTATATATTTTTTATGACCTCTCCCCACTCTATTATATTTTATTGGGGGTATCAAGTTTGTTTAAAGATTTTACTAAATATATGATAAGTTGCGCTTCTTATATTTATAATATAACATGATAATTATAATTTGTCAATAGTTATTATTAATCAACAAAGGAAATTTTATAATTCCAATCCATAATTTTGTGGTATAATTTTATGTATATGAAAGAAAATAACAAGTCACTGATTTCGAGAATATTTTCTTGAATTGCTTATAAAATAACAATGAAAAGAGGTTTAATGATGAATAAAAAAGAGTTGGCAAACATAAGAAAAGGGTTTAAATTAGATAGTGGCATGATGAAAATCCAGGAGATTTATAGTGTTTATCTAAAAAAAGATAATGTACGAATTGATTATGAGCCAGTTATTCATTCAGAATTTGATTACTTTGATAGAATGGATATGGATAAAAAAGAGTTGTTCTTAGGTAATTTTAAGAAAGTTCTTACCGGTGCTATTGATACTAAAATTTTCGAGTTGAATGTTCAAAATATAGAAGAAGAAAATAATACTCAAGAAATTTTAGGTGGTGCTTTAAAATCAAGTGATAAAAATGAAATTCAAAGCTACATTAATAAGCTTATTGAAAAGATTGCGGCTAACTATAAATATGAAACTGATGTGGTGGTTACTTTCATTAAAGCTGAATACTGGCTAGGCTCTAGCCACAAAAATATGGATGCAAATGAAAGTATCGATGATGCTGTCCAAGCCTTTAACTTTATCCTAGCAAGTGTAAACAAAATAGATATTCCAAAGAGAACCCTAAAATTCGACTACACTGATAAGGAATTTAAAGCAAATTCAGCCCTAGATTCGGTTATTAATCTTAATGCCCCCTTGGAAGGCTTTATGTTTCCTAGCCTAACTAATGGGTATTCAGATATTAATAAAATTTTATATTACGCCTCAAAACCTAAGGAATTAAACACAGACTTTATTGAAAATGTTCTTAACTGTGCTTTTAAATTTACTGCTGAAGATGAAAAAAATTGCTTTAGTGATATATTAAAATCTATAATTGGAGATAAAATAAAACCTGAACTTATGCAAGATATTTATGCGAACATCCACGAATTTGCGGAGCAAGCTGACGAAGGTGAAACTCCTACTCTTTGCGCTAAAGATATTAAAAATATCCTTAATAATTCTGGTGCAGAGATTATATGCGATATAGAAACTGCTTTTGAGGAAACTTGTGGTAGCGAATATGATTTTAAGATAAACAATATTGTACCTGAATTTAATGCAAAATCCATTAAAATTACTAGTGAAATTGCAAATATTACTTTAACACCTAAGGAACTAAATTCAATTAAACAAGTAAAAAATAAGGACGGTAGAAGATGTCTACTTATTGAAATTGATGAGGATATTGTTATAGAAGGCTTTAAATTAGAAACTGAAGAGTTTTAAATTCTAACCCTCATAATAAAAGGAGAATATTAGTGCATCTTAGATGACACTAATATTCTCCTTTTATTCTATATTTGTTCTTAGGCCTACCAACTTTACCGTATTCCATTTCAACTACAAGTTTTTGTTCTTTCTCTAAATAATCTAAGTATCTTCTAGCAGTTATTCTAGAAACTCCGATATTTTTTGCCATCTGTTCTGATGTAAAAGAATTATCTTTCATGTTAGATATACCCACTAAAACTTTTTCGTAGGTGTATTGATTAAATCCCTTAATGTCACCAATATTCCCATCATATTCTATCACATGTCTATTCTCTTTTATGGTATATTTATCAATAGCTCCTTGCTCCATACTATCAAAGTTTTTAAAACTATTCTTTCTACTTTTAAATTGAAGAAGTGCTTCTTTAAATCTATTGAATATAAAGGGTTTAACTAAATAATCTACTGCACCATATCGAAAGGCTTCTTCAACCGTTTCTGTGTTCCTATCTGCTGTGATTAATATAACATCACATTTAAAATTTTGGAGTCGTATCCACTTTAATAAATCTATACCCTTCCCTTGAGGAAAAAAAACATCTAATAATATTAATTCAGGTTTCCCTCTTAATACAACTTCTTTTGCTTTTTCAATCGAGTTAACGCTATCATATAGTGTAAATCCCTCTATCTTTTTTAAAAATTTTTCGTTGATTTTTGCCACCATTGGGTCATCTTCAACAATAAGAACCTTAATCATATCATCTACCCCCTTTTCATCGGTATAAAAACATCCCATATAGTTCCATTTTCTTGCAGAATATTTATATCTCCACCAGCATAATCTATTATTTGCTTTACAATACTAAGCCCAAATCCTCTATTTCCAACTTTAGTTGTAAATCCGCGAACAAAAACACTATCCATTATATTTTCACTAATTCCAGGCCCATTATCCTGAATCCTTATTCTAAGTGCTTCATTAGTAGAATTTAATCTTATAAATATCCTACCATTTTCAAATTTCACTAATTCTTCAATAGAATTTTCTATTAAGTTTCCAATAACAGAGCAAATTTCATCTACTGTTATGTTTTCAGGAATTTTATCTATATAAGAATTTGAATCAATTTCTAAAGAAATCTTTGCTTCTGTTGCCTTGCTATATTTAGCAAGTAAGATCCCTGCTATGTGCGCATTCTTAATTTTTTTATTGAGAATATCAGAAACTTCGCCTCGTAGCTTAGATATATGACAAATATATTCAATTACCTCATCATATTCTTCTAATTGTATAAGTCCTGAAATAGTGTGAAGTTTGTTCATAAACTCGTGATTTTGTGCTCTTAAGGCACAGGTCATTTTTTTAATTCCCGTTAATTCTTCTGCCATATTCTTAACTTCTGTTAAGTCCTGAAAACTGGATACAACACCTATAATCTCTTCTCTATGATTTTTTAATAAGGTATGACTGCACATAAGGGTTCTATTCTGGCGTATTTTAATTTCTTGATTATATACCCCTTCATGAGTCCTCAATACTTCCATCATTTCATCTGTATAATTAAAGTTAAAATTAACAATCTTTTTACCTATATCCTCATCTTCTAGTTGTAATATTTCCTTAGCTATTTTATTAAAGAGTATTACTTTACCATCTTTATCAATAGCTAGAATTCCATTTTTAAGATTCTGCAAAATTAAGTCTCTCTGACCTAATAGAAGTGCAATTTCCTTTGGCTCTAGACCAAATATGCTCTTTTTTATTCTATTTGATAAAATGGCTGCGGCAATTATACCCATTAAAAGTCCACCTACTAAAGCTATCTTTAAACAAAATAAATGAAAGCTAAGTTCAGCATACACGGTATCGGTTAATAGACCCACTAAAACTGCTCCTACTTGTTCTCCTTTATAATATATGGGTACGAAGGCTCTTATTGCAGAAATCAGCACATTCCTGTCCTTAGATACATAAGCCTCACCCTTTGCAATTACCCGTTCTTCTCCACCATCAGCATATTTTTTGCCTAGCGAATTTCCAAAGGGATAAGAATATTTTATTCCCTTCATATCCATAACAATAATATATTTAAATCTAGTTTTATCTCTGAAACTTTCTATAGTCTTTTGAACAGTTCCATAATCATTTGAGGTTGCTAAAGTTTCTTCAATTATATCAATAGAAGCAATAGTTACAGCTAAATCCATAGCATTATTTCCCATTTGAGTTTCCACAGAATTTCGTGCTTGGTAATAAGTAACAACTCCTATACTACCGATCACGATAAATATTATAATGCTCATAAATATTGTTAATCTATACTGTAATTTCAATAACACTCCACCTCATATTGTCATTTTTTAACTTTTGCTTTATTTAACCCATCCTTAATTGCTTTTATGAGCCCATCACTCGTATATGTAGCTCCTGCCACAACCTCAACCTCTGAACTATTGGCTTTAATGACTCTCACTGGGATCTTTTCATAAACTATATTAGCTATTATTGGTATTTCTTGTTGCTCCAATATCTTAATTTCTTTTATTTCATATTTGTCAGTTGCTATTTGTACTTTTATAGGCCCAATATGTCCTTCTGCATTTCCCTCATAGATTCCTTCTTTATAAATTATATTTTTAGAACCACAAGATACTAGGCTAGTTGCTAAAACTATTATTAAAGTTAGTCCTAATAATTTTTTCAAATAAGTCTCCCCTCTTGTTATTACCCTTGACCTTCTCTGGAGTAAATATCGGTTATTATAATAAAATCGATTTTGAGCTTCTTCTCATTTCAAGTATACCATTTACTAGTCCATTATAAAACTCTTGAGAATTTTTTTAATATTTTTATATCCAAGGACAAAATATCCCCTCTAAAATGTCGATTATAATAAAGAAAAATAAGCCAATTATACTTAGAATTAAAATTCCTGAGTACATTTGTATATAGTTAATTCTCATCCATGAATCCATAATAAAATATCCCATGCCGTATTCAGTTCCGAAATTTTCAGTAAAAAACAAAACCGATATTGCTGTGCCTATGCCTATCCTAAGAGATGTTAATATAGCTTTAAGAATCCCTGGAAAAACAATTTCTTTTATTATTTGAAAATTTGTTGCTCCCAATGAATACATAGGATAAAAAACATCTTCAGGAATATTTTTCACTTCATCTCGTATATTAACTACTACGGGAAAAAAGGTAATTAAAAATATCATAACTATTTTTGTCAAATCTCCTAACCCAAAAATAAGCATTACTATAGGAAGTAATGCAATCTTGGGTATTGGATAATTAAAATATATAATTGGTGAAAATATTAAATCAATTTTTTTAAAGTATCCCATTAAAATACCCACTGGCACACCTATTGCCAATGTAAATAATATACCTACCATAATTCTATTAAAACTGTAAATAACATGGATTGAAATATCCTTATGAAAAGTTCTAAATATATTTATAACTATTGCATATGGTGGTGGAAATAAAGGCTTACTAATAATCATTGCTATTATTTGCCATAAACTAAAAATAATGATAAAAGCAATAACAAAATTAATTATTTTATATTCTTTAAGTCTCATTACTATGCGTCCCCTTTAAGAATTTTTCTAAGTTTACTATTTACATGGATATATTCTAAATCTACCTCCGTAGTTACACGTCCAAACAATGGATTGCTTATAACTTCAACTATTTTTCCTGGAGACGATGAGATTACAGCTATGTCCTTTGCTAAATATATTGCTTCCTTAATATCATGGGTTACAAGGATGGTGGTAACCTTATGTTCTTCCCATACTTCTAAAAACAATTTTTGAACATCCTCCCTAGTCATAGCATCTAATGCAGAAAAAGATTCATCCATTAAAAGTAAATCTGGTTTTAATAATAGAGCTCTAGCCAGGGAAACTCTCTGCATTTGTCCCCCACTTAGCTGACTGGGGTACCTTTTAACAAAGTCTTCAAGCTTTAACTCTTTTAGAATTTTTTTATAAAATTCTATATCTATATTCACCTTGCCATCTTTAATTTTAGTTGAAAGAAATATGTTTTCTTCTACGTTTTTCCATTTAACTAGTCCGTAATTCTGAGGTATTAACCCAATTCTATGATTTTTAGGATCTACTGTTTTTCCATCTATTAAAACTTCACCTTCATAGTCTACAATAATTCCTGCTAAAACTTTTAATAAGGTTGATTTGCCTCCCCCTGAGGGGCCAATTACAGCACATATTTCCCCCTTTTTCACTGTTAAATTTGCATTTTCTATCGCCTTTACATTTTTGTCTACATTTTTATAACAAACATTTAAATTATTTATTTTTATCATTTATTTCCACTCCACTCATGACATAAATCACTATCTATATCTAAGTTTTCAAGAATCCTCCCCACAGTGATATTTATAATATCGTCAATGGTTTTAGGCTTTTGATAAAAAGCTGGCATAGGCGGTATAATTCTAACATTTAAATCACTTAAAAAAAGCATGTTCTGAAGGTGAATAGAACTTAGAGGAGTTTCTCTTGGAATCAAAATCAACTTTCTTTTTTCTTTAATAATTACATCCGCAGCTCTTATTAGTAAATTATCGGAAGTACCACTTCGTATTTTTGAAAGGGTTCCCATTGAGCATGGCACAATTACCATTCCATCAGTCTTAAAGGAACCGCTTGCTATAGAGGAAAACATATCGTCTATTTCACATAGTTTAAGCGTTCCTTTGGTTTTATTCATATTTTGGAGCCATTCCTCAAAATTAATTTCAACCTCATATTCTAAAACCTTTCTACCATTATCTGTAATAACCAAATAAACTTCATTATCTTTTTCTATTAGTTCTTCTATAAGTCGTACACCGTAAATGCTACCACTAGCTCCAGTAATCCCTACTATATATCTTCCCAAATAAATCACCTCTTAATTATAATATATAAACATATCTAATACAGTAAAAACAAATATCAAAACACTTACAACTTGGTTTATGTGATAAGAAGCAATTTTCATCTTCTTTTCGTTTGTTGGCGATACAATATAATGTTCTAATGCTAATAAAATAGCACTTATAAAAATACCAAATAAATATATAAGACCTGTATGCATTATAAAATATAAGCTAAATAAAAGTAAAATCATAATAAAGTGAAACAAGGTGGATATGTATAAAGCCCCCTTTAGGCCAAATTTAGCAGGTATAGAAAATAAACCTGCCTTTCTATCAAAGTCAATATCTTGAGTTGCATAAATTATATCAAACCCTGCTACCCATAGAGTAACTACAGCACCTAAAATAATTGGTGTGAGCGCAAATTTTCCTGTTACTGCAAGCCATGCTCCCACAGGAGCTCCTCCACAAGTAATACCTAGAATAATATGGCATATCCATGTAAATCTTTTAGTATAGGAATAAATTATAAAAAGAAAAAGCGCCACTGGTGATAATAGAAAACATAAATCATTTAATTCATAGGCTGCTAAAATAAAGATTGAAAAACACAGTATTATGATTCCCCAGACTTCATAATCCTTTACTATTCCTTTTGGCAAATGTCTACTTGCCGTTCTAGGATTCTTTTTATCAATATCTTTATCTACAATTCTATTGAGAGCATTAGCTCCATTGCGAGCTCCAATCAAAGCAATTAATATCCAAAATATTGTAGGACCTGAAGGTAACCCATCTGCTGCCCAAATCATTGCTATTAAAGCGAAAGGAAGTGAAAATAATGTATGCGAAAACATAACTAACTCTCCATATTTTTTAAGTTTCTTTAATACCATATTCCTTCCACCTCTTATCTACCATTTCCTTAATTTCATCCGACATTTCTATATCATCTGGCCAAGGTCTTAAATGTCCTTCTGTGGGCCATTTTTTTGTAGCATCTATACCTATTCTAGATCCATAATGAGGAGTATTTGATGCATGGTCTAGTGCATCTAAAGGTCCATCTGAAATTACTAGATCCCTCTTAGGGTCAATATTGTTAAATACTTTCCATGCAACGGTTGAAATATCATGTGGATCTATATTTTCATCTACAACTATAATCATTTTTGTATACATCATTTGTCCAAGACCCCATAGCGCATTCATAACTTTATGAGCATGCTTTGGATAGGCTTTTTTAATAGAAACAATTACACAATTATGAAATACTCCTTCTAAAGGGAAATTCATGTCTATTATTTCTGGGCATTGAACCTTTATTAGGGGTAAAAAAATCCGTTCTGTAGCTTTTCCTAGGTAACAATCTTCCATAGGAGGCTTACCTACAACGGTTGTAACATATACTGGATTCTTTTTTCTTGTAATCTTTTCAATATGAAACACGGGATACATATCTTCAAGAGAATAATATCCTGTATGGTCACCGAAGGGGCCTTCTAGTCTTTTTTCATCTAAGTCTACATATCCTTCTAGTACAAATTCAGCATTAGCAGGTACATAAATGTCATTGGTGATACATTTAACAATTTCTAAAGGTGATTTTCTAAGAAATCCTGCAAAAATCATTTCATCTATCATTTTTGGAAGTGGTGCAGTTGCTGCATATATAGTTGCCGGGTCACAGCCTATGGCTACAGATACAGGCATTTTCATTCCAATCTTCCTATATTTTTCATATATCTCTTTGCCGTCTTTATGTAGATGCCAATGCATACCAGTGGTATTTTTATCATATACTTGAAGCCTATACATTCCAACGTTCTGCTGGTTAGTCTCTGGATCCTTTGTTATTACGAGTGGCAGTGTTATGTATCGTCCTCCATCTTTTGGCCAGCACTTTAATATTGGAAGTGTACTTAAATCCGCTTCCTCTATTATCTCTTGACAAGGTGCATTTTTGACTTTTTTAGGAAATACCCTTGCAAGCCTAGCAAGTTTTGGAATAGATTTTACCTTATTCATTAACGTTATGTAATTAGTAACGTCCATAAAATCCATTATAGTCTCCGCAATTTCATCAAGATCTTCCACTTCTAGTCCATAGTTAATTCTTTCGTAGCTTCCTAAAGAATTAATTAATACTGGGTAGTCAGAATTTTTCACATTCTTAAAAAGCAATGCATTACCATTTTTTTTTGAAACCCTATCAGCTATCTCCGTAATTTCAAGATCACTATCTACTTCTATTTCAATTTCATCTAAAAGTTTTTTTTCTTTCAAATAATTTATAAAATCCTGTAAATCTTTATAAGCCATAAAATGACTCCTTTCTAGAATTCATTAAGAATTCCGAGTTAATAATTTTTGTGTGATATCTTTAATTATTTCTTTACTTTCACAATCAGGTAATTTTTCTATATAATCAAAAGCTTTTTTAGTATATTTATTCGCTAAGTTTTGAGCTTTATCTATTCCTTTGTATTTATTAACTAATATAGTTATTTCGCGTACATCTTCATCACTTAATGAAGAGTTATCTAAAATAGTAGCGATCCTATTTTCTTTGTCCCCTACCATAGCATATATTAGGGGTAGTGTATAATACCCTTTTATTAAATCACTTTGAGGATTTTTCCCTAGTTTATTAGCATCTCCACTGTAATCCAGCGAATCATCTATAATTTGGAAAGCCATTCCAATATAGTAACCAACTCTTCCGAGTAATTTTGAAGTTTTCTCACTACAGTTAGATTCCTTTGCACCAGTGTAAAAGCTGATAGCAAATAAAGCTGCTGTTTTTCCAGATATAATCTTTATATATTTTTTAAGGCTTGTGTTTCTTGCGTATCTTATATTGTATTGTCTTATTTCCCCTATACATATTTTAGATATAGCCTTTGAAATATCTCTTAAGTTTTCCGTAGAATAATCAAATCCAGATAGCATTATAAAACATTGACAAAATAAAAAATCACCTATATACACTGCATATTCTTTACTGTATTTATGTTGTATGGTTTCTGTGCCGCGCCTCAGTTTTGATTCATCTACAATATCGTCATGAACTAATGTTGCCATATGCATCATTTCAATGGCAGCCGCTAAATTATACATTTTATCACAGTTATACTCCCCGAATTTTGCTGCTAATAACAGAAAGGCAGGCCTTAACATCTTGCCTCCTGCGTCAACTAATGGAGAAATAGCTTCATCAAACTTTTTCTCACTAGATTTTACATTGTTCTTAATTATTTTCTGAATGCTTTTCAATTCCTCTGCAATATCAGGGTAATCACCCCAAAACTTACTCATTTTATCACCTATGTCCAATTATTATTTTAAAATCTTTTTTTCATTTTATAACTATTAATTTCTTATTATAATTATTCCACTACAAAATCAAATGTCCTTTTAATTATTTTTAAAAGGACATTTGATTTATAAAATTCAATTTTTAATTATATAACTGTTGTTTAAATGTATAATTGTTAATCAACGTATAAATAAGATTTTTTAACAAATCCTATACGCTTCCAATATTTTTTAAGTACTGGTAATACATAGTAATCTAACCCGAAAGTACTTCCAGATCCACCTATAAGCGCGATTCCTGCACTTAAGTACCATAACATCTCAGTAGGAGCCATTCCTGAAGTCCAAATCATTATACCCATAGCAATTGACATAAGCGAAGCTAATGCTGTAAATAATCCAACTATCAATAATAATCCTACGCATATTTCTGCAATTACCATACCTGTTTGGAAAACTGAAGCTAAAGTCGTAAATCCACCGTCCCCTGTATAAAAGAAAGTATCCATAGACAATTTAACCATTTTCCCTATAAAACCTGGCACTGGCAAGGATGCCACTGCAGTCGTTGCCGCTTCTACTGCAGTCTTTGCTCCTTCTGCCGCAGCCGTTGCTGCAGTTGCTCCATCAACTACTGGAGCAGGTATTAAGAATATTTTTGAAGGATCGGCTATTATTTTAGGTAATTTTGCAAGCCCTTCTGATAACCACTTGTAACCAACGAATATTCTTAGTACTACTAGCCAAAAATTTGGAGATGACTTTGAAAAATGTCCACCTACAAGGCTTCTATTATCTTTAACATGGAAAAATTCATGCAATAAATATGAAAAGCATTTGTTAAACCCAGCAACCTGGATAAAGTACACAATATTTATAAAGTGTTTAACAAATAATGCGAAGAACCCAGATAAACTATAGAATTTTTTGCCGGATCCAATGCTTGCTAATCCATATTTACCACCTATGCATACCATTGCACCATGGAATGTAGGTTTATAAGATTTTTTTTCTAAGCCTAATATATCACTATAAACATTATGTGCAATTAATTCAGCAGATGCTTCTGCATTTTCAACCATCTGAGGAACAGGTCTTTCCTCACCTTCAGGAATAAAGAAGATATTATCACCAACAATATAAACATTTTTATAATCTAAAGATTGTAACTTGTCGTCAGTTACTATTCTTTTTCTACCCTTTTGCGCTATATCCATTTTACCGACAATATCTGAACCTTCAACACCAGCTGTCCAAATTACCGTGTAGGTATTAATGGTACCATTATTTCTTATTGTAGCACAATCTTTTGTAACTTCCGTAACACCGGCATTAGTTAGTACTTTAACTCCTAATTTGTTAAGTCTTTTCTTAGCTTTTGCAATTAACTTATCCGGAAAAGTAGGTAATATTTTAGGCAAGTCATCTACTAAATATAACGTTACCTCTTCTTCTCCTATGTAAAATTCCTTACATAATCTTTCTTTCCACTCCCCTAATTCACCCATCATTTCAACACCTGTGAACCCACCGCCAACAACAATAAACGTTAGCAGTTTTTGTCTTTCTGCTTTGTTTGGTTCTTTCACAGCTTTTCTGAACATTTGAAGGATATGCTCTTTTAAATTTACAGCATCTTCGTATGACCATAATTTGTGGCAGTATTCCTGCGCGCCGTTTATGCCAAAGTAAGTTGGCTTGGAGCCAGCACCAATAACTAGATAATCGTAATTATAGTTATTATTTTTAGATTTTAACACATTATTTTTAAAATCTAAATCTGTAATTTCGTCAAGTACAACCTCTACTTTTCTTTTTGCAAATATTTTTTTCAGATCAATTCTGATTGATTCTTCCGTTACCCTTCCAGCTGCCACTTCATGAAGTTCAGTAAGTAATGTATGGTATGGATTTTGATCTATAAGAGTAATTTCAACATTCTCATCTTTTTTAAACTTTTTAGCTAGTTTCTTCGCGGTTAATATTCCGCCATATCCGCCTCCAAGTATAGCTATTCTTTTCTTTTCACTCATACTATATCCCCTTCTGTTTAAAATTATTATTTTATAGGACTGTTTTTATAAAAATCATAGTTTATAAATATCAAACCATAGAATTATTAATACATTAGATTAAAATATATTACTTTATAAAAAATTAAATATGTTATTAACACTATCACCAAGTCTTTATTTATTTTGAACTTCCTTAGTTAAAATTTTATCATAATAATTTTAGCTAAGCAAATAAGAAAGCGATTTGTTCATTAATAATGTATTTTGTTAATTTAGTTCATGTATATGTTCCACGAGCTGGGTCTATAGCTGTTTACACTAGTTTAAATAAGTGTTATGATAACTGCGTTATTTACATTTCATTACAGCGCTTTATATTATTTTATCCATACTTCACTTTTTTTAAACTTTCTAAAATTATATTATTGGAGGCACTTTATGAAAAAAAATTTTTTAACACTTATGTTAGTATTAATAATGAGTATAAGCATCATTGGTTGTTCTAACAATCAAAAAAAAGATACAAGTTCACAATCCCTAAAGACTCTAACTATTGGTGTTATGCCTGATTTAGATTCCCTTCCACTTATTATAGCAGAGCACAATGGATATTTTAAGCAAGAAGGTTTCCAGGTAAAACTAGAGCATTTTAAAAGTGCATCGGATAGGGATACAGCTCTTCAAACCGGGAAAATTCATGGAGCAATATCTGATATGCTTTCGGTAGTATTTTTTAACGACAATAACTTTGATGTTAAAATCACATCAAAGACAGAAGGTAGCTTTAAATTGATCTCTGGAAAGAATTCTAATATTTCTAAAATTGAACAAGCTGATGGAAAATCCATAGGGATTTCTAAAAATACTATTATTGAATACTTAACAGATAGAATTATAGAAAGTTCAAACATAGATGTTAACTCACAAAAAAAAGTTGCAATACCAAAAATACCTACTCGCCTTGAGATGCTAACTAATGGTAAATTAGATATGGCTACATTACCAGAACCTCTTGCAAGTACTGCGATTTCTGCAGGTGGCAAGATTTTGAGTAGTTCTGATAAACTAGGTATAAACCCTGGTGTAATGTTATTCACAAAAGATGCAGTATCCTCAAAATCTGAAGAGATAAAATCATTTTATAGAGCTTATAATAAAGCTGTTGAATACTTGAATAAAGAAAAACCTGAAAGCTATATTGATTTTGTAATTAAAGAAGCTGGCTTCCCTGATACAATAAAAAGCACACTAACTATTCCGAATTATTCAAAGGCTTCTATGCCACCAGAAAAAGAGTTACAGGAAGTTATGACTTGGCTTAAAGCAAAAAAACTAACTACTAATAATTACAAATTACAAGACTTATCAAATAGTTCATTTATTAAATAATATACCACTGTAATAATATATAACCTCTTTTTCACTTAGTGTAGAAAGAGGCTACATCACTAGTAAAGGAAGGTGCTTTAATATGAGTAGATTTTTTAACAACAATGAAATAGAATTATTAGCTCCTGCAGGAACTTTCGAAATTTTTGAAAAGGTTATTCACAGCGGTGCTGATGCTGTATATTTGGGCGGCAAAAAATTAAATATGCGTATGCATCGAAAAGATTACAACCTGTCAAATGATGAATTAGAAAAAGCAATCAATATTGCTCATTCTTTAAATAAAAAAGTTTATGTAACAGTAAACAATCTTTTTAGTCAGCAGGATTTAAAAGATGCGGTGGAATATCTAAAATTCTTAGAAAAAGCTGGACCAGATGCTTTAATTATTCAAGATTTTAGCATATTAGAGTTAATAAATAGTTTAAATTTAAACCTAACTATCCATTCATCTGTAATGATGAATGTTCACAACTTAGAGACTATTAAAGCACTTCGAGGTTGTGGAATTACTAGGATTGTTGCGTCCAGGGACATGGATTTACAAACCATAAAGAACTTGCATTACCAAACCGATATGGAATTCGAATATTTTGCTCATGGAGATATGTGCATTGCCCATGGTGCTCAATGTTTGTATAGTGGCATGCTTTTCGGAAAGAGTAGTAATCGAGGACTTTGCATGAAGCCCTGCCGTTGGAATTTTACAATGAAACAAGATGGTCTAGCTTATCCTACAGAATATCCAATGGCTGTAAAAGATATGTATATGTATGAACATCTACCTGAAATGATTGAGGCAGGTATCCTCTCCTTTAAAATAGAAGGAAGAATGAAAGATGCAGATTATCTAGTTACCATGATTAATTACTACAGCGATGCTATAAATAGATATATTGATGACCCTATTTGCTATGATAGAAAAAAAGATGCCCAAAGTATTTATGGAACCCGCATTAGAGACTTATCTACCTGCAGTGCCTTTGGAAACCCAGGGCTCTCAAATATCAATAGACGCTATGAAGGTACGGGGAAATTTTATAGCCATGGTAAAGTTTTTAGTAAGCCTGTAGAAGAAATCGAAATTAGTAAAGAAACGGTAGAACAAATCAAGACCCTTTTGAATGAAAAAACTTCTCTAGCACAGAAACCTAATCTAAGTGTAAAAGTCAATTCCTATTCACAAGCTAAAGTCGCGATAGAGGTCGGTGTAGACGCGATTTATTTATCTGGAGAAGTTTTTGCGCCAAACCTTCCTTTTAGCAAGAGTGAAATACTTAAATTAACAAATGGAAAAGGAAATACAAAAATATATCTAGGCTTTCCAAAAATGATGTTTGAAGAGGATTTTTCAAAATACAATCATTTACTTGTGAAAAATAACTTAGGACTTGATGGCTTATTAGTAACCAATTTAGGAGCTATTCATAAATACAAATCTTTAGGACTTGAGCTTATTGGAGATTATTCCTTAAACATTTATAATCAATATGCGACTAGTTTCTATGAAAAGCAAGGTTTATCTGTTGCTACACTTTCTGTAGAGACCCCACTGCTAGACGCTAAACAGACCATTGCTAAATCACCAATTCCTATTGAAATCATAGTTCACGGCTCTCCAACAGTTATGTATATGGATCATAATTTATATGAGAATACCAAAGTCTTAGAGTCTGTGATATGCGAGAATAATTCTCACGTAGATAACAAGGTGTTAGTTTTAGTTGATGAAAAAAAACATGAACACCCAATATATCAAGATAACTATGGCAGGAATCATATGATGCTTTATAAAGAGCTTTGTTATCTTCCCTTTTTAAAAGAACTAAATGATATTGGTGTAAACCATTTTAGAATTGAAGCTTGTCATTATGATACTAATAATCTACGAAAAGTTTTAAGTATTTACAGAGAAGCCATTAATGACTTAAGCAAATGTGAAGAATTATTCCATTCCCTAAGTCCTAGTGATGCTGGATTTACCCTTGGAGCATTTCAATTTAATAATGAAGGCGGTTATAATAATGTGTAATTATATAGGTCCTGAAAAAATTATTCAAAAGAAAAAAGAATTCCTTTTTCCCTGTTCGCAGCATTTTTATAAAAACCCACCTCAGATTACACGTGGAGAAATGCAGTATTTATTTGATTCAGAAGGTAAAAAATATCTCGATTTTTTTGCAGGAGTTTCTGTTGTTAATTGCGGTCATTGTAACCCTGAAATTTTAGATGCAACAATAGAACAAATGAAAACCCTTCAACATACAAGTACTATATATTTAACACAGCCAATAGTTGATCTAGCTGAAAAGCTTTCATCTGTATTACCTGGGGATGTTAATCATTCGTTCTTCTGCTGTACGGGCTCAGAAGCTAATGAAGGTGCTCTTTTACTTGCTAGACTTTACACAGGCAGAAATGAATTTATTTCATTGAATAATAGCTTACATGGTAGAACTTATTTAACTATGAGTGTTACAGGAATACCTATGTGGAGAGCAGATCCTACGCTTTCTGATTGTGTTACCTTTGCCCCCAATACTTATGCTAAAGAGAAAAGCATTGAAGCAGCAGCTACAGAATCCTTAGAATCTGTAGAAAAATTAATTGAGGCTAAAGGACCAGATAAGATTGCTGCTTTAATTGCAGAGCCCGTGCAAGGTAATGGAGGCATTATAACTCCACCTCAGTGGTATTTCAAAAAATTAAAAACTCTACTTGAAAAACATGGAATACTATTAATTATTGATGAAGTTCAAACAGGATTTGCAAGAACTGGTAAGATGTTTGCCATAGAACATTATGAAATAATTCCAGATATAATTACAGTGGCAAAAGCTCTTGGAAACGGAATGCCGATATCAGCTTTTTGCACGAATGATAAAATTGCAGCAACATTTACCAAAGCTTCTGCATCTACTTTAGGTGGAAATCCAGTAGCTGCAAGTACTGCTATAGCTGTCCTTGACTACATTTCTAAAAATAACTTATGTATAAATGCAGAAAATTTAGGAGTAAATTTAAAAAGTGGCCTTCTTAAACTTAAGGAAAAGTACTCAATAATTTATGATGTTAGAGGTATAGGCCTTATGTTAGGTGTAGAGCTAGTAAAAGAAAATGGTGAACCAGCGTTTAAAGAAACTGACTTTGTATTAGAGATATTAAAGGATGAAGGCATTCTTTTAGGTAAAAATGGAATAGGTAGAAATGTGCTAGCTTTCCAGCCACCTCTTGTTATAACAGAAAATGATGTAGATTTTATGATAGATAAATTAAATTTAGCTTTGAGTAAATTATGTTAGTTTCCACGTGCTAATATAATACAATATGTTCATTAATGATATATTCGAATAAAAAAACTAAGTCTTAACTTTTAAGACTTAGTTTTTTATTGCAGTTATGTGTTTGTATTGCTGAAAAGCAAATGATAAATATTACATATCTCTAGGATCTATATCATTAATCATTTTTGCAGTCCCCAGTATGTACCATTTAACTTCCTTTTTCTCTACGCTTGATACTTTACCAAGTATTCGAGATTTAGACATAAGTCCTGCAAGTGAACCTACAAATGAAGGTGTATTTAATTGCACTTTCTTGATTTTTTTCACACTATCTATATCTTTAATAGTAGGCTCCTTAGGAATAGAGTTGTTTATTTCTTTACTCGTTTTACCTTTTTCTTTACTGGTAGCCCCCAAATCTTCTAGTGTTTTATAGATTTTTTCCATCATATGTTTTTTTCTTTCAATACTTATGCTAGGACTTTCAACTTCTGTGTATTCTACTGATTTTTTCATAATCATCGTTCCTTCCTTTAATTACAATAACCTAATAATGTGTTTATATCTATTATAACATGATTGTTAACATTTTTTTTAAAAATACTGAAATTTAAAATAGTGCAACTAGTGACACTATTTCATTTCAATTAAATTATCCCAATATTTCTTTGGCATATGTTGCATTTGTAGTCTTTTATTACTCCTTTCTTGTATGCCAACACTTTTATGAAAAACTTTCCAAAGGTTTCGATAGAATAACTCTTCCTTCTCATTACTTTCTAATTTTTCAAATTTCAAATCCCTTAATATCCATTCATGATTTTCATAAACTACACCTGTTTTTCTCTTCACATCATGAATTATCCACTTTTCATTTGTAAGTCTTGCTTTAAAGTGATTTGCTATGAGCTCAAGAATATTGTAAGTAGGTTCAATTGCTGCATACAATATGCCCTTGAATTCTTGAAATCTAACTAATCCTAAAAATCTATGTGCTTCAAAGCCAACTTTTCTAGAATATTTCTGTACTTCATTTACAATGTCATCTGTTAAAAAATCATTAACTTTACTCCCTAACTTAAACCCTAACTGAATATATTTAAATAATATTAACTCTATTCCTTGTACCTCAGATAAAAACGCTTGATACACATGAATTAATGCATCTTTTGATATTTTTTCTAGTATTGACTTAGATACTTTATTTGATTTTATTATATCAGTTTCTATAAACTTGTCCTTATATATCATGTCAAAAGTATATCTATCTACCCTATCTATGCATTCAGGTATTCTATCATAGTAACAACCATATACAACAGATAAAAACCCATCGAAACTTCCATCATAAATGTATCTAAACAAATAAATCACTCCTTTGAGTAAACAAGCTCATTTGTTGTGGCTTATCAAAACTTTCATAGTCTAATAAATAATTTTTGATCCTTCCTCTTTCCATCGCCTTATCTCCATAAAATTTACCACTACAAGTTATAAAGTATCTAGCTCTTTTGAGCACTACTCCTATTTTTTTTAAATTATCATAGGAAAGATTGCAAAGTCTTCTTGATTTTATAATTCTTAAAGCCGATGTTACTCCTATTCCAGGCACTCTAAGTAATGTTTCATAGGGAGCGTTATTTACTTCTAACGGAAACTTATCCAAATTATTTAATGCCCAAAAGGCTTTGGGATCTAAATTTATATCAAAGTTCGGATTTTGCTCATCTAATAATTCATTTGCCTTAAATCCATAATATCTTAAAAGCCAATCTGCTTGATACATTCTATGTTCTTTTAATATTGGAGGTGTGCTTTGAATAGCGGGTAAATTTGCGTGCTGCACCACCGGCACATAAGCAGAATAATACACCCTCTTAAGCCCAAAAGTATTATATAATCCTTCAGTAAGACTAATTACTCTTAAATCACTTTCATTAGTTGCCCCTACCATTATCTGAGTACTTTGTCCACCAGGAGTAAATCTAGGAGCTTTAAATCCTTTTTTCTTATATTCATTAGATTCTATTATACTGTGTTTAATAAGTCGCATAGGTTTTAATATATCTGCCTTATTCTTTTGAGGTGCTAAGAGTTTTAAGCTTTTTTCTGACGGCAACTCAATATTTACACTCATTCTGTCTGCATACAATCCCGCCTCATATATGAGCTTTGGATCAGAGCCTGGAATAGCTTTTACATGAATATATCCATTAAATTTGTGAATCAGTCTTAAATCCTTTAAAATTCTCACTAAATTTTCCATCGTGTAATCTGGGCTTCTTTCTACCCCAGAACTTAAAAATAATCCTTCGATATAATTTCTTCTATAGAAATTTATAGTTAAATCTACTACTTCTTTTGGAGTAAAGCTTGTTCTCTCCAGATCATTACTAGCTCTATTAATACAATATTTACAATCGTATATGCATTTATTGGTATACAAAATTTTAAGTAGCGAAATACATCTACCATCCTGTGACCAGGAATGGCAAATACCTGTTGATGCTGCATTACCTATGCCTCCCTTTGTGTTCTTTCTATTAGAACCGCTCGAAGAACAAGACGCATCATACTTCGCTGAATTAGATAATATTTCAAGTTTTTTCATTATATCCACTTTCATCACCCCACAAACGTTTGTTCTTATTTTATCACGTTTTGTCCAATTTTGAAAGATATATTTCCTGGATAATCACGAAACTCTATTAAAATACACATTAACCACGCTACCATTTCCATAGCATCTTTTTCCTATCTTAATACTATTTATACTTGAACATCCCTCTACTTGAACTAAATATACCTGTCTTCCATTATTAATGGGAAAACTTATTTCACTCTCTTTTTCAAATTCTAAAGAATATATATTTATTCTTGATTAACTTTTATTAGTGCAATAGCTTCTTTACTTACCATGTGTAACCATTTATTTTCTCTTTCTTCCCACGCAAACTGACAATTTCCATATTTCTATGGGGCTGTTTATCAAATTTAAATGATTTTACAAAAAAGCCTAGCAATTATGCTAGGCTAACTTCTTCCACATTTCTTATTACAAATTCTTTTCGTAAGACTCAACCATTTTCTTAACCATTTGTCCGCCTACCGAACCATTCTCTCTTGAGGTTAAATCTCCATTGTAACCGTCTGTAAGATTTACTCCTACTTCTTTAGCAGCTTCCATTTTAAATTTGTTTAATCCAACCTTAGCCTCCGGAACCAATACTCTATTTCTTGACATATAATAACCTCCTCTATATTTGATAATCGTTTTCAATTACACTATTATCATGTGTATTATTATAAACAATATTCATAGAAAATTATGTCTATTCCAATATAATTAAATAGATGATTTTTAAGGGCTAGTTATTATATAAATTGAGTCCCACTATTCCAATAGATATTAGCTCATCTACATCCTTTCCTGGATAGGAATATTTTTTTTCTTCTTCACACAATGGTTGAGGGAATGAACTACTGCCAGTTATATAGGCTGTTAAAAATGTAATATTTCCAATCATATTTAATAAACAATTCATGAAAAACACAGATGTTCCTCCTACTAGAGCTTCTAAATATAATATGATTTGTTATTTGTTTTCATGTACCTATTATTTAATTATTAAATAAGAACTTTTAAGGCCGGTTTTTAAAATGCTTATGCAGAAGGGACCCACTAGAGGACTCTTTACATACTCATACCCTAAAAATTTTATTTATTCTACCACATTATATTTTTTTACGCATTTATAATTGATAACCAACAATTAGACATTTTCTTGATTTCAATGTTGCATTACAAAAACAAGTTTTGATAAATCAATATTCATAAATGAATACTCATAGGAGTAATAATACTATTTTAAAAGAATGCAGGAACTTGGACTCTATACTTTAGATATAGATGAGATTAAAGGTAAAATAGAAAATTTAAATTTAACTAATATATTTAATAAAAAACTTATATAGATTAAGAAATTGAAAGGCCCGCCTTAAAGTCTGGCCTTTTTCATTTGGAGAAAATTAATATTCACGTTTTCATTTTATATGATAAAAAAATTGCTTTAAACTGGACAGAATATGAATCTTATGCTACCTTTTATTTATGGTTTCTATTATACAATTGAGGAGGCGTTTTGTGAAAATCGGTTATGATGTTTATGATTCCCCTATTGGGCTTATCCATGTAGTAGTGAATGAGATCGGTGTTATAAAAGTAGAAATTTTTGAAGAAGATTGGATACAATACAAGAAAAAACATGAAGCTATTCCCAAAGATAATGAGTTATGCAAGGAAGTTATAGTTCAGCTAGACGAATATTTCAAAGGTAAAAGGAAAAATTTCGATATACCTTTATCTATAGAAGGCACACAGTTCAGAAAGAAAGTATGGAAAGCCCTTAGAGATATACCTTATGGTGAAACGCGGAATTATTTGCAAATTGCAGAATCCATCGGAAACCCTAAAGCTGTAAGGGCAGTAGGTCAAGCTAATAAATATAACCAATTGCCTATAATTATACCCTGTCACAGGGTCATTGGTAAAAGTGGTAAGTTGGTAGGCTTTGCTGGTAATAGAACGCCTACACAAAAATTACTATTGGAAATTGAAGGATTCAATTTCCAATAGTAATTTTTACACATAATAATAATTATAGACATAGCCCTAATAATGGTTATGTCTATAATCTAATTTAAAATTTTTATCAAATACAATCCATCATCTAAAATACTTAGTTCACAACTAAATTTAACACCCACATCAATCAGTTCAAAGCATACGTCCCTTGTACTATCTATATCAAATAGGCACTTTCCCTTTTCATCTAAAGCACTTACAGCATCTTCATGAATGCCTTCTCTCAATAGATTCTCTTTAACTTCTTTATTTAACATTTTCACGCCTCCAACTTAATAAAATTCTTAGTGTCGAAATTATTTTTTCTCAAACAATCTATTATCTAATCAGATACTAAATTTAAAAATTGTTTTATTCTTGGGTTAGTTGTGTTAATTAATAACTCCTTCGGTGTTCCCCTGTCAACAATGATTCCGTTATCCATAAATATTATATTGTCTGCTACTTCTCTTGCAAAACTCATATTATGAGTAACAACTACCATTGTCATACCTTCAAGTGATAGATCCTTCATAACTTTAAGCACCTCCGCTTCAAGCTCAGGATCCAGTGCAGATGTTGGCTCGTCAAATAATAGTACTGATGGTTCTATAGCCATAGCACGCGCTATAGCAACCCTTTGTTGTTGTCCTCCTGAAAGCTCATGAGGATAACTGTTGCACTTGTCTAAAAGCCCAACCTTATCTAAAAGCTTAAGTGCTTTATCATGGGCTGCCTTCTTAGATTGCTTAAGTACAGTAACAAGCCCTTCCATAATATTTTCTACCACAGTCATATGAGGAAATAAATGGAATCCTTGAAATACCATTCCAGTATTCCTGCGAAGTGATATCACTTCTTTATCAGTTGGATTTTTATTTTCCCCAAACACTAATTCATTATCCCCAATGCTCATAGTCCCCTTATTAGGCAGTTCTAGCAAATTCATACATCTAAGAAGTGTGGTTTTACCCGAACCTGAAGGCCCTATAATAATGGTTGCTTCGCCTCTTACAATTCGCAAATCTATACCTTTTAATATTTCATTATTTCCGAAACTCTTGTGTAAATTTTTTATATTAATCATGAATTTCCTCCAATTACCTAGCGACATATTTTTCAAGATTTTTCTCTATTTTCTGTTGAATTGTAGATAGTATAGTACAAAATAATAGATATATAAAGGCCACTTCACAGTACAATACAAGTGGTTCATATGTTACTGCTGTTATTCTTTGAGCAATCTGAAACATTTCCGCTAAAGTAATCGACGCAGCAAGGGATGTATCTTTAACAAGGCTTATAAATGAATTTGACAGCGGCGGTACAGATACTCTAGCTGCTTGTGGCAAAATTATACGAATCAACGACTGAGTATGAGTCATACCAATTGAAGATGCTGCTTCCCACTGCCCCTTAGGTATAGATAGAATTGCAGCCCTAATTACTTCCGAATTATAAGCTCCAACATTTAATGTAAAACCTATAATTGCTGCCGGTAAAGCTCCCATGGTTATACCAGCAGCTGGTAATCCGTAGAATATTATAAATAACTGCACGAGAAGCGGTGTCCCTCTTATTATCCAAACATAAAAACTTGATATTAAAACTAATGATTTATGTTTGGATATACGTGCAAGAGCCGTTGCCATAGCCACAATTGAACCGAGTATGAAAGAAAGCACTGCCACTGGAATGGTAAATTTTACACCAGCTATTAATAAAGGAAAAAAAGAGTCTTTAATTATGTTTAATATTCTTAGTGTTTGCACATCAAAATTCATCTTATCACCCTCTTATTTTGATACATCGCTGCCAAACCACTTATTTGAAATTTTTAAATAAGCACCATCTGCTTTCATATCAATAAGTGCTTTATTAACCGCATCCACTAATTCTTTATTTCCCTTTTTAAACATAAATGCGCTTGGCTGTGCATTTCCTTCCTCATCAACAACTTTTATAGCAAGGTCTGGTTTTTGTTTTTTAAGATCAAGATAAGATAAACTGTCATTAACTGTGGCATCTACCCTTTTAGAACCTAAAAGGTCAATTGCTTGATTAAAGCTGTCAACTGGTTGAAGTATTGCACCATTATCTTTTGCAATTTTAGATAAGTTACTAGTTAATGATTGAGCAGATTTCTTCCCCTTCAAATCTTCAAACTTTTTGATAGTGTTATCATCACTGTTTACTATAAGCACTGCTTTTGAAACTATATATGGTTCTGAAAAATCATATTTTTCTTGTCTATCTGGTTGAATTCCAACTAGATTTACTACCATATCAAATCGCTTTGCGTCGAGCCCAGCAAACATACCATCCCACTTTGTTTCCACAAATTCTGGTTTTACGGAAAGACGTTTAGATACTTCCTCTGCAATTTCAACATCAAAACCAGTTAACTTTCCTGATTTATCATGGAAGCTGTATGGTGCGTATGTTCCTTCAGTACCAATTTGTATTTTCCCTTCACTCTTTATTTTTGATAATAGGTCCTTAGATTCAGTGTTTTTACTACTACTTGTGGCGCATCCTACAAGTCCCAGTGTTGCTATTAATAAAGTACTAATTAATACAGATGTTTTTTTCATTTATTACCCTCCTAGTATTCCTATCGTTTTAGTAATGTATTGCATTGTATTTATAATACCATAGGTTTTCTTTTACTGTCAATATTTATTTTTAAGTTACTATAGTGAAGACTAATTATATATTATCACCATATTCATTTGTTTTGAAAACAAAAAAAAGCCCTAGTGAGCTCTTTTTTTCATTTTCCCTATATAAACATACATATTCAAAGCAGCTCTTCGACTCTTTCATCCCCCTACAATCTATTTCAATTGATTATTTCCACATACTCATCTTCTGGAAGTTGCCTTATGAATTCATATTCTTTTACATACATTAACCGAATTTTTTTTCCCTCTTCGCTTGAAGTTTGAGGCTCTTCTTTATTAACTTTCATTTCAACTATATCCGCCTCAATTAACCTATCATCATCAATACCGATTCTAAATTTATATGTATTAGCAATATGTTCATTCCAAGACTCTAGGTAAACCGCCTGCATTATTGTATTTTCACATTTTGAGCACTTGATATTTAGTTCCTGTCCAACTTTTTCAATGAGTACTCTATTGTTATCACATGTTTTGCACACCATAGTTCTATACATATTTAACCACCTCCACTAATTATATGTAATAAGGCGGAGATTTATTCTAAAAAATTCTATAAGAAATTAATAGAAAAAAAGATAGCAAAACCTTATTATAAAGTTTTTACTATCTTTTTAAATTAAAAAAATAAATCATTTGTAATTTATTCATGATTCTCAATGGTCATGAAGAGGTAATCCTAGCAGCGCTTGGTTATATTCTTGCTGCGCCTGTTTCTTTTGCAGCTTTCGCAATTGCTTCTGCTACTTTTGTTGCTACACCTCTATCTAATGCACTTGGAATTACATTGTTTTCGTTTAAATCTTCATCTTTTATATAATTTGCAATAGCATATGCTGCTGCAAGCTTCATTTCTTCATTTATTTCTTTTGCTCTCACATCTAATGCACCTCTGAATAACCCTGGAAATACAAGAACATTATTTACTTGGTTTGGAAAATCTGAACGTCCTGAACCACATACCCTTGCGCCCGCTTTTTTAGCTTCATCTGGCATGATTTCTGGGGTTGGATTTGCCATTCCAAAGACTATAGAATCTTTTTTCATAGATTTAACCATCTCAGGTGTTACTATTCCTGGTGCAGAAACCCCTATAAATACATCTGCACCTACTAATGCATCACTTAAGCTTCCTTTTATATTTTCTGGATTAGTTATTTCTGTAAGGGCTGTTTTTGCATCATCAATTATTGCCATCCCTCTATAAAGTACTCCTACTTTGTCACAGACAATTAAATTCTTCACTCCTGAGGAGAGTAAAAGCTTTGATATTGCTGTTCCCGCAGAACCAGCACCGTTTACTACAACCTTTAAATTCTCAAGCTTCTTTCCAACTACTTTACAAGCATTGATAAGACCTGCAAGAACTACAATTGCTGTCCCATGTTGGTCATCGTGAAATACTGGTATATCTAATATTTTTTTAAGCTTTTCTTCTATTTCAAAGCATCTTGGAGCACTAATATCTTCTAAGTTTATCCCACCAAACCCTGGGGAGATAAGCTGTATTGTGCGAACAATTTCATCTACGTCCTTTGTGTCTAAGCAGATTGGAAAGGCATCTACATTACCAAACTCTTTAAACAATATAGCCTTTCCTTCCATAACCGGAAGTCCTGCCTCGGGTCCTATATCTCCAAGCCCTAGAATAGCAGTGCCATCCGTAACCACTGCAACCATATTCCCTTTAGATGTATATTTATACACATTTTCTACGTTTTCATAGATTTTCTTGCAAGGTTCTGCAACACCAGGTGTGTACGCAAGTGCCAAATCATCATTTGTTTGGATTTTTATTTTTGATATTACTTCAATTTTGCCTGTATGTTTTTCATGCAGTTTTAAACTTTCTACAAAATAATTCATTCAATACTTCCCCTTTTATTAAATTGTATTATTTATACATTGCCACTTAATTCTTCGTTCTCACTATTGAATACGTCAACGTCTAATTCCCCTTCTTGCTTAGCTATTATAACAGTGCAAATAGCATCTCCTGTAATATTGACAACTGTTCTGCCCATATCTACCAATCTATCTACACCCATTATAAGACCGATTCCTTCTAAGGGAAGACCTACAGCCTGAAATACCATAGACAGCATTATAATGGAAGCACCAGGGACTCCAGCTGTACCTACAGATGCAATAGTTGAAGTTAGAACTACTGTTAACATCATATTTAGTGTAACAGGAATGCCATATGCTTGAGCTACAAAGAATGTTGCTACCCCTTGCATAATAGCAGTACCATTCATATTAACTGTTGCACCTAATGGAATAGTGAAGGCCGCAATACCTTTTGATACCCCTAATTCTTTTTCACATGTTTCCATATTCACTGGTACTGTAGCATTACTACTAGCTGTTGAGAAAGCTACAGACATAACTGGGAAGAATTTTTTGTAAAACTTTTTTATAGATAACCCAGTAAAACTTTTTAAAAGACTTGCATATCCTAATATTGAGATAAGTAATAGACCCAAATATATTGTAAGAATATATTTCATTAAAGGCATCATAGCTACATACCCTACAGTAGCAAAGGTTTTAGCTATAAGCCCAAATACACCTATAGGTGCAAATGTCATAACGATTTCTACTAATTTCATTATTAAATCATTTAGGCTTTCAAGTAAATTAATTAGGGGCTGACCTTTTTTACCTAATAAAGATAAGCCTATACCAGTTAATACAGCAACTACAATAATTTGAAGCATATTACCTTCCGACATAGCTAAAATTGGATTACTTGGTACCATTTCGTATAACGTTTGTACCAATGGAGTTTTGGTAGCAATTGTAGTTTTCACTGCTTTTACGGCTGTTAAATCTAACCCTGATCCTGGCTTTATAAAATAACCTAAGACTAGCGCAATAGCAACAGCTATTGCTGTAGTTGATAGATAAAAAGCTACAGTCTTTCCCCCGACCCTACCTAATTTCTTTACATCTCCCATACTGGCCGCACCATTTGCTAAGGAAATAAACACCAGTGGGACTACAAGCATCATTATTCCTCTTAAAAAAAGTTGACCTACTAACTGGAAAACACCATTTATTAAAAAAGCATTTTTAAAAGTTCCATTAGGAAATTGAAATACAATAATTCCAGTTATTGATCCTAATAATAGAGCAATAAGGATTCTAGTTGTCAAGTTCACCTTTTTTTTACTCATACAAAACCCTCCTTTATATATTTTATTAGCTGGCTATGAAATGCCACAGCCAGCATTAATACCACATTTTTATATATTGAAATGGCTGTAATCCGCCCACCTTGGGCGCATATACATTTACAAGATGGGTATAAACTAAAAATGAATTTCGAAAGGAGCCCTTCATGTCAGTATGCTCCTAAACAACCAAATGTTGTTTAGGAGCATACTGGTAACCGTTTTCTTAATATTCACTCAATATGTTTTAGCCACTTCCGGAGTATATGCAATGCTAAGATCATCTCTAGTTTCAATCCTCGAAACTAACTGAGCCTTTACTTTATTCCATGATGATTGCAATTTCACTATACTATAATACCACAAAAAATACCTAATTGCATACTATTGTTTACATTTAATTAATAAAATAATTTATATAGCCATTAAATGCTTTGCTGCTATTCCTGGCTCGGTCATTGCTATTGTATCTAGTATTTCATTAAGTTGTGCTTTCGTTAAAATACTCTCTTTAAGTACCAATTCACTTACAGGTTCGCCTGTTGCAATCGCTCTAGCTGCAATTTTTGCAGCTGCCTTATAACCTACATGAGGTACTATCGCTGTAATTATACCTACACTATTATCTACTAAGTATTTGCACCTTTTTCTATTAGCCGTAATACCTGCAATACAATTTTCTCTAAGGGTATTAACTCCGTTACCTAGTGTTTCTATAGATTCATATAAGTTATAGAATATAACTGGTTCAAATGCATTTAATTCTAATTGTCCGGCCTCTGCTGCCATAGTTATAGTAATGTCATTGCCTATAATATTAAAAGATACTTGACTCATAACTTCTGGAATTACAGGATTTATCTTTCCTGGCATTATTGAAGATCCATTTTGTTTTGCTGGCAGATTGATTTCCCCAAAGCCTGCTCTAGGACCTGAAGACATTAACCTTAAGTCATTTGATATCTTGGATAGACTTACTGCACAAGTTTTAAGAGCTGATGAAACGTCCACAAAAACATCCAGATTTTGTGTCCCATCTATTAAGTCTTCTGCTTGATGTAAATCTAAATTAACAACATCATTAATTGCTGGCACGATTTTTTTAAAATATCCTGTATCCACATTTATTCCTGTCCCTATAGCAGAAGCTCCCATATTTACACTCTTTAGCCCTTCACTGGCTTTTTCTAACCTATCAATATTTCTTTTTATTACTGAGCTATATGCATGGAATTCTTGGCCTAATCTAATAGGTACAGCATCTTGCATTTGAGTTCTTCCCATTTTAATAACATCATCAAATTCTTTAGACTTTTCAACAAGTACATCACCAAGTTTTCTTAACTCCTCTAAGGTTTTTGGAATAAGTTTTAGAGCTGCCATCTTGCCTGCTGTTGGGAATACATCATTTGTAGATTGTCCCATATTTACATGATCATTTGGATGAACTTTATCATACGCTCCCAATTTACCACCCAATATTTCATTTGCTCTATTAGCAATTACTTCATTTGCATTCATATTACCCGATGTACCTGCTCCACCTTGAATAGGATCAATTATAAATTCATTATGTAATTTACCAACTATTATTTCATCACATGCTTGTACTATAGCGTCGCTGATTTTTTTACTCATTAATCCAGCTTCATTATTTGCAATAGCTGTAGCTTTTTTTACTTGCGCAAGACTGACTATTAAGTCTTTGTGCATCCTCCTACCTGTAATATTAAAGTTTTCTGACGCCCTTAATGATTGAACTCCATAATATGCTTCTATAGGTACATTCTTAGAGCCAACAGAATCGCTTTCCACCCTAAATTTTTGCATGTTTTCATTCATAATATTTCCTCCTTGTTTACTATAATATACTAATAATACCCTTTGAAATAAATTTTGTCAAATAAACATCTGTCTTTTTAAGTATCATAAGTAAGTCTTTTAACTAAATTAAGACTAATTTATTACTTAATATTTATTGATTTACGGCGCTTTAAAGCATTTGAAATTGAAAATTAATTCTTAATATACCTAGTGTTATATCGAATACAACCTTAAGTTTGAATATTTTGAATATTGTTTACTTTGCAAGATTACCGTTAAGATTAATTTTACATCTGCTCTCTAAGTGGTATTCCACATAAAAAAAATAAGTACCTCAAGGGTACTATGATATGACCTGAAGATAACTACTTGCTACTAAGAGTTTTTTGATATTTATAGGCATATAACATCACAATGAATTAATTAACCTGTTAATAAATCATATTGTAATTGTTTACACTATTATATTTATAATTATTTAGTACTTATTATATAATTTAAATCCAGTATTATCAACTATTGTTATACCCTTAAATTGATTATTCAATAAGGACTCATTACTTATTAAAACTCCATTTTATAAATTTTAACATAAAAAAATACTTTCTTAATAAAATTCAAAAGTGAATCTTACCCCTACATATGGGATAAAACTCACTCATAATTACTAATTTGCCTTTACCTTTAATAAATGGTATCATTACTCCATTTTTCCTATGCCAATAATTGATTCACAAGAGGATTTACCTTCCTGCTATCATACTTTCCTTTTAACTTAGGCATAACAGCCTTCATAACCTTCCCCATGTCACCCTTTCCGCTAAAGTGATTTTGGGTAATAACTTCACTGATAATTATTTTTGCTTCATCGTCACTTAATTGCTTGGGCATATAAAATGTAAACATTTCGATAGCAATTTCTGTTTCAGCTATAATATCTTCTTTATTAGCTTCTTTCGCATAACTAAGAGTTTCATTTAATTGTTTAATTGTTTTCTCAATAATACCAACTAAGTCGTCGTCAGAAAGTTCTTTTTTCAAATCCATTTCTTTATATTTAACGTCAGCCATTAAAGTCCTTAAAGCAGTCAGTCTTACCTTATCCCTACTCTTCATATATTTAATAATATCATCTTTCAGTGTTTGTTTTAACATATGTGTTACCTCCTAAATAATTCAATATTTTTTAACAAGTCATTTTGTTACTTTATTAAAACTATACTTATATATACATTATACTCTTATAATCTCACTTTAACGACATTTCAGAAGGAAAGTTTCCCAATTTTATAATCTAATATTAATTATATGCCCTATTCCAAAATTCTAATTCATACATGCATGATTTCATAAAAATAGCTAATAATCTTTTCTTTTCTATCTCATCTATGTCTTCGCATAAATCATTTATATAATCCAGCCAGTCATTAGTGAATTTTTCAAAATCTTCAGAAGCGTATTCTTCAATCCATGGATTGAAAAAATTCCCCTCTAGCTTATGTCCATAAGTCTTTTTAATATATTTGCCTATGTAGCTATAACTCCACGTACACGGCGTAGCAACAAGGGCAATCTCCTTTAAATCTCCGGTAAGCGCCACACCTTGCATATAGCTTGTATAACTTGTAGTTATTAATTTATATTCACATTTTTCCGTTTCTTTAGCAGTTAATCCAAAGCCTTCTAAATATTTTATATGAACAGCCGTTTCATCCTCCATAATTCCCCTTATTGAATTATAATAAAATTTCATCTCGTCCATAGTTTTTGCCTTAATTAACCCTACAGAAAATACCTTTGAATATTCTTTTAAATATAGATAATCCTGTATAAGATAGTTTTTAAACTTTTCCTTATCTAAGGTACCTTCTCCTATCTCCTTTATAAATGGATGCTCTAAATATGAATTCCAAAATTCCTTTACCTCTTCAAATATATAATCTGTAAATTTCATACTATTCCACCCCTCCATCGTCATTTAATTTCTCAAACAGTTCTAAGCCCAAAAATGTCTATATAAGTCTATGCTATTTTCTAAGGAAGGTCATTCAATGTTTTAAACTCATATCCCTGACTTTTCCACTCTTTAATCAGACTGTCGAGTATTTTTGTATTGGTTTCTGAAACTGCATGAAGCAAACATATCATTCCAGGCTTTGTTTGCTTTAAAAGATTTTTTTTTGCCGTTTCAGGGTTTGGCTGATCCTTAGGTTCATAATCCTTATAAGCAAGTGTAAAAAACACTGATTTATAACCAAGCTTTTGAGTGTAATAAAGAGAAAGTTCACTGAAGTCACCCATAGGCGGTCTAAAAAATTTCGACATTTTTAAACCGGGGATGTTATTAACAGTAGTTTCATTTTCTGTAATCTCTGAATTAAAATCCATTTCATTAGTTATAGACGGCATGGATTTATGATGCACTGAATGATTCCCTATAATATGGCCTTCATTCATCATTCTTTTTACAAGATCAATATCTTTTGCACCATTAAAAGAACCCGTTACATAGGGCTTTGTTACAAAAAAAGCTGCTTTAACATTGTTAGCTTTTAAAGTATCAAGAATGCTTGCTGTATAACCATTCTCATACCCCTCATCAAAAGTTAGATAAATTACTTTTTTAGAAGTTTCGCCAAAAGCATAAGCATGATATTTCGATAATAATGTTGAATTTTCTCTTGGTGAATAAGCCCATGACCAGTTAATAGTTTTTGTCTGTAAATTCGGACTATTCTCTTTTAAAGTTGATTTAGAGTTTGTATTTCCATCACTGCCCGTTTTAAGGCTGCTATTTGTTTGCTTTGCATTACTTAAACTTATCTGATTTTGTCTGTCATTTGCACAACCACAAAGCACAAGTGTTAATACTATTAATAACGGTATTTTTTTAAATTGCAATTAGATCACCTCTATGTATATTTTAATATATTCATATACGATAAACTTCCACATAGCTATTATACCTCTTTTAAAATATTTTATAATATTTTTTTGTATGTATTATTATAATTATTTGCAAATGAAAATAAGCTTTGAGCCATAAGGAATACTCCCTATAACTCAAAGCTACTATATCCTGAAAAATCTTATTATAATATAATGCATATTAAGCTGCCATTACCCTCATTTATAATTCGTTGTAGAGTCTTTTGAATTTTCACTTGAACGTCATCAGGCATCTTAAACAGCTTACTTTGGAGGCCTTCTTTAACTAATACTTCTAAAGATTTACCAAACATGTTACTCTGCCAAATTTGAGATTTATCATTCTCAAACTGTTCTAAAATGGATTTATAGAAATCTTCACTTTGCTTTTCTGTACCCATAATAGGTGATATTTCTGTTTGTATATCTGCCTTAATAAAATGAAGAGAAGGTGCAGATGCCTTTAATTTAACTCCATACCTCCCACCATGTTGCACAATTTCAGGTTCTTCTAATGTCATTTCTGAAAGCTGTGGTGCAACTAATCCATAGCCTTTTTCTTTAACATCTTTTAAAGCCTCTGAAATTTTATCATATTCTACTTTAGCTCTAGAGAATTCCCCCATTAATGTTAATAAATCATTTTCTCCTTTTATTTCACAATCACAAGTTTCGCCAAGTATTTTGTAAAATAATTCGTGTTTAGGAATTATATTGACTCTAGCAGTACCTTCTCCCATATTCATTTCATCAAGTATTGCAGAGTCTAAAAAATCAACTTCTTTAAATGTTAGTAGCGATTTATTTATATCCCTAACTTTAAAAATATCTTTACACGTATCTTTTAAGAACTTCATAAAGTTAATTTTTACCCAGTGCTTAGAACTTAAGTTTTCAATCCATTCTGGCATATCTATGTTAATTTCTTTAACTGGAAATTCTTTAAGAATTCTTTGAAATATATTAGCTATATCCTCCTCTTTCATATTTACAACATCCATAACTTGAACTGGAACATCATATTTTTCTTCTAATTCTCTTGCTAAAACTTGTGTTTCAGGAGCATCTGCATTTTTAGAATTTAATACCATTATGAAAGGTTTATTAATGGATTTAAGTTCATCAACTACCCTTCCTTCCGCTTCTAAATATTCTTCCCTTTCTATGCCTGTGATAGAACCATCTGTAGTAATTAAAAGACCAATAGTTGAATGCTCATTTATTACCTTTTTTGTTCCAATCTCTGCGGCTTCCTCAAATGGAATTTCGTAATCATACCAAGGGGTTGTCACCATTTTAGGCGTCTCTCCTTCAGCATATCCTACCGCTCCTTTAACAATATACCCAACACAATCGACCATCCTTACTTTAAATTTAGTTCCCCCTTCAAACTCAATTTCAACTGCTTCGTTGGGTACGAATTTAGGTTCAGTAGTATGAATCGATTTCCCTGAACCACTTTGAGGAAGTTCATCTTTTGCTCTTTCTTTTTTATGAGGATTGTCTATGTTAGGAATTACCATAAGCTCCATAAATCTTTTTATAAATGTTGATTTTCCAGTCCTTACAGGACCCACAACACCTACATAAATATCCCCTTGCGTTCTCTCCGCTATATCTTTATATATATCAAAATTATCCAATATATACCTCCCAATACTTATTATTATCACTATAAATATATTTTAGAGATCAATGAATTATTACTATAGATTAAAAATATATAAAAAAAAACCAATTTTTTATTAAATTCTTAATAAAAAATTGGTCTTTCCATACTAATAGTTTTCTTAAAACTCATCTTTTTTGTTTCTTGACATCAATTCGTATACCCCATATTTAGGGTCTTTACCTTCAAATAATACTTTGTATAACACATCCGTAATAGGCATAGAAATCTGCTCTTTTTCTTTAAGCTCATAGAAGGCTCTTACAGCTTTTATACCCTCTACTACCATTCCTATGTCTTCGCATGCCTTTTCCATTGGAACACCCTTTCCAATCAAAATACCAGCTCTTCTATTTCTACTGTGCATACTAGTGCAAGTTACTATAAGATCACCCATACCCGTTAAGCCATAGAATGTTTCAATTCTGCCTCCGAGCTTTGTGCCTATTCGTATAATTTCACTCATTCCTCTTGTCATTAGTGCAGCCTTAGCATTGTCACCGTAGCCTATACCATCAGATACGCCTGCAGCTAGTGCAATAATGTTTTTAACTGCTCCACCTATCTCTACACCCACAATATCTTCATTAGTGTAAACTCTAAATTTACTAGACATAAATGCATCTTGCACAATACTTGCATACTCCATTTTTTTAGATGTAACTACTAGCGTTGTAGGTATATCTAATGCAACCTCTTCTGCATGACTAGGACCAGAAAGTATTACTATAGGGTTACTTACAATTTCTTCCTCTATAACTTCTGAAATCCTTTTTGCTGAGCCCTCTTCTATCCCCTTTGCAATGCTAACCACAATTTGATTTTCTTTTAGATGTGGTGCTATCATCTTACTTAAGCCTCTTATTGCATGCGAAGGCACTGCTAATACAATTAGCTCACTATCAGTTATAACCTTTTCTATGTCCGTAAATGCTGTTACTCCTGCTGGCACGATAATGCCTGGTAAGTACTTAATGTTTTCTCTCTTAATGTTAATATCATCAATAACACTAAGCTTTCTATCCCAGATATTAACGCTCGTACCTTTTTTGGCAAGCATTATTGATAACGCAGTGCCAAAACTCCCACCACCTAAAAAAGCAACTTTTGACATTCTATTCCTTCCTTTCCCTAAATATAAGTCTTATCCCTGTTCCGATAAACTCAAAGCTATTTCTTAATTGATTTTCTAAATATCTTTCATAAGAAAAATGTAGTAAATTTTCATTATTTACAAAGAATACAAATGTTGGTGGTTTAGAGTCTACTTGAGTAACGTAGAATATTTTTAATCTTTTATTTGCCACCGTTGGAGGTTCTTTCATAAGTACAGCCTTATTTACAACTTCATTAAGTATTCCTGTAGAAATTCTTTTTGAATAATTCTCATAACATTCTTTAACTGTTTTTAAAACCTTATGTACTCTTTGGCCGGTTTTTGCGGATATAAATAAATAAGGTGCATATGCCATGAAATTTAATCCTGCTTGTAATTTTTGTTTATATTCAAGCATAGTCTTTGTATCTTTTTCAATAAGATCCCATTTATTCACTATAACAAAAATTGCTTTTTTCATCTCATGAGCATAACCTATAATTTTCTCATCTTGATCACTTAATTCATCCGTAGCATCAAGGATAAGTACAACTACATCAGCTCGCTCAACAGCAGCTAATGATCTAATAACACTATACCTTTCAATTCCTTCTTCTACTTTACTTTTTCTTCTTATTCCCGCAGTATCTATAAGAATAAATTTACCTTCTTCAGTTTCTATTTTACTATCAATAGCATCTCTTGTAGTACCTGCAATATCAGTTACTATGTTTCTTTCTTCTCCAAGTATTTTATTTATAAGCGATGATTTACCAACATTCGGCTTACCTACTACTGCAACTTGAATATATTCTTCATCTTCTGTGTTTGAATAAACACTTTCAAAATGGGCTACTACTTCATCTAGCATATCTCCAAGTCCAAGGGCTTGAGTTGCAGAAATAGCTATAGGAGTCCCTATACCTAAATTATAGAATTCAAAGGCATTAGCTTCTAGTTCAAGATGGTCTATTTTATTTACTACGAGTACTACTGCTTTTTTGCTTTGTCTAAGCATCTGTGCAACTTCAGTATCCGCACCTGTAAGTCCTTGTTTACCATCTACAATAAATATTATAACATCTGCTGTTTCTATCGCTATTTGTGCCTGTCTTCTCATTTGAGCTAAAATAATATCTTGACTTTCAATTTCTATACCACCTGTATCAATTAATGTGAAATTGTGTCTAAGCCAATCTGCATCTGCATATACTCGGTCTCTTGTTACACCTGGTTTATCATCCACTATTGAAATTCTTTTACCTGCCAACTTATTAAATAATGTAGATTTCCCTACATTGGGTCTTCCTACTATTGCTACGATTGGTTTTGCCATTATTCTTCCTCCCGACTATTTTGGTTTATTATATGGATTAAATCTTCTCCTGAATAATCACATATTAAAATTTTTGTATTTAAGCTTTTTTCTAAATCACTTATCGTAATATTATCCAAGAGTATTTGTTCCTCATAGTTTCCTAGTTCATATCCTTTTTTTAGCATATTGCTAGGAATTATTAAATAATCTCCTAGCTTTTCATCCCTTAGCTGCTTAATTATGTCATTTCCTGTTAAAAGACCCGCTACTGTAATAGTTTCTCCAAAAAAAACATTATTTATTTTTTTAACATCAGTTTTTATTTTATTATTACATGCAGTAATTTTCTCAGCTACCTTTAATATTTCTGTATAAGCTGAATGCCCTGTTACAAATGTAAAGCTTCCCTTATTATTCGGCTTTAGGTTTGCTATATCTTTATCAATAACACTTCTAAGTAGTCTAATCATACCAATGCCATCTTCTAATTGATCATACCCATCATAAAACTCTTCTTGTGGTACATCACTATGTGCTACAACATAGAATTCATCAGACAATCGTATAAAAGGTGAGCCTACTTCTCTAATATATTTTTCTTGTAATTGCTTTACACTTTCTATTTCCTTTGCTGCAGTATTTTTATCATACAATGTTAAATTAAATAAGCCTTTTCTATACTTTGTTATACCAACTGGAACAACTGCTAAGTTTTCTATGCTAGGATAAAGTTTATATAAATCCTCAATGGTTTTTATAAGCTCTTCTCCATTATTAATACCTGGACAAGAAACTACTTGACAATTAATTTTAATACCCGCTTCAGCCAGCCTTTTTAACCTATCATACACATTTCCAGCAAATTTATTGTTTAACATTATCTTTCTAAGCTCTGGATCAGTAGTGTGAACTGATACATTAATAGGGCTTATTTTGTATCGAATAATTCTATCTATGTCCTCTTCCTTCATATTAGTTAAAGTTACAAAATTACCTTGAAAAAACGATAACCTTGAATCATCATCTTTAAAATACAAAGTTTCTCTCATTCCTTCTGGCAATTGGTCAATAAAACAAAATATACATTTATTATGACAGTTCATTGGTTTATCCAAAATAGCATCAACAAATTGGATTCCTAAATCTTCATCATATTCCTTTTCAAATTCAATTTCCCAAATCTCACCATCTATCTTTTCAATTTCAATTTCAAGAAGTTCATCTGTAATTAAAAACTTGTAGTCTATAATGTCTACTACGTCATTGCCATTTATACTTATTAATCTATCTCCTACTTCTAACTCAATTTCTTCTGCGATACTTCCTGGAAGTATCTTAGCTATTTGGTTTTTCATTTTTACCTCCTGCTCAACCATAACCTTTCATCTAAAAGGTTTTATGAGGAATTAGAAATATTATATTAAGATTAAATCACACCTTTAAATTTATAATAAGAAATTAGTTAAGTAATAAATTATAGTATTCCATTAAGTTATATTACATTAATTAAATACCTAAGTCAACGCTATTAGTCGTTAAAAGAAGAAAAAAAGCAAATTACGCTCATTTTGCGGTTTTTTAACTATCTTATACTAATGGATTTAAACCTGCTATGCAATTTACTACAGAATAAAAATACCTCCTAAGAAGGAGGTATTAAAATGCTTCTATGCAATATTTTCTAATAATTTTCTTACCATCTTCACTTTTAAAATACTGAAAAAGATCCTTTAAACTGTCTTCTTTCTCTTTAGAATAATACATTTTTATTGGAATCCTTAGAAAGTAAAGTTCATTTTGTAAATTTGATTTAGTAATTTCAATACCATTTAATTTTAAAAATTTACTTTCTTTATTATACCACTGTCCAGGTATAAATCCTATAGAATTTTTATTCTGAGCAACAAAATTCTTCATCTCTTCTACACTTGATACATATTGAGTGCTATTACCCATTTGTTCTTTTACAGGAGTATCCATTATCCTTATGTTAAATCCCTGCTGGGCTGTATTTAACATATTTTTATATGCTACAGGTACTATTGTTTTTGATTCACCATTTAATTTTTCCCAGTTTACTATATTTCCAGTATATATTTTTTTTAATTCCTGAGTTCCCACACCATCCACTTTATTGCTAGCGTTAACAATAATCCCTATTCCATCACAAGCTAGCATGTCAGCTTCAATCTCCTTCTTATCTGGCTGAACATATCCAATTAAAACATCCCCTTCAGAATTATCTAATTTATTAAAAGCACTTTCTTTCTCAGCAGATTCCACAGTAACTGCATGCTCATTATTTAAATTATAATCACGTGCTAAATCATTTACCAAAGGAAAAACTGTGTCTTCACAAATTATTTTAATGCTTTTGGACTTTTTTTCTTTGAATTCTGCACCTTTTTTACACCCTGTACTTAGCATTATCATACTAACGCAAAAAAATATAAAAAAATTTTTTAGTTTTTTTTTCTTCATAATCACAACTCCACTACAATATTTTAAATTTGTATTTATTGTAGTTTTTGTATTTTATCTAAAAACTATTCGTTTAAATTAATTTTTTCACCAGTAACTAGATAAATTGTCCATTCACATATGTTTGTTGTATGGTCAGCAATTCTTTCTAGCCACTTACAAATGAATATAAATTGAGTAGCTTGATTTACTGTATTTTGATCTTTAATCATTAATTGTAGTAGTTCTCTAAATACTTCCTTATATATAGTATCTACCTCATCATCCCTTTTGCAAACTGCATAAGCCTTTTTAACATCTCCTGCCACATAGGCATCCAAGGCATCTCTTATCATAAGCACTACTATTTCAGCCATTTTAGGTATACTTACTAGTTGCTTTACATACTTTTCATCTTTTAATCTTAATGTGATTTTAGCAACATCAACGGCATAATCAGCCATTCTCTCAAGGTCCGTTACTATTTTTGTCATAGTGAAAATATTTCTTAAATCTATTGCTAAAGGCTGCTGCATAGCGATTAATTTTATTGCTTTATCTTCTATTTCTCGCTCCATTTCATCAACTATGTCATCATTCTTCATTATTTTTTTAGCTTTTTCGGTGTTTTGAGTAACTAAGGCATCGATGCAGTCATAAATTTGTTTTTCTACTATGCTTCCCATTCTAATTAAATCATTATGAAGCTCTTGAAGATTCGCTTCAAATACTTTTCTTGCCATTAAATCACCTTCCTTATTATATTTTAGCCAAATCTTCCTGTAATATAATCCTCTGTTCTTTTATCTCGAGGTTTGTAAAAAATCTCCTCTGTTTTTCCATTCTCAATGATTTCTCCATTTAAGAAAAATGCTGTATAATCAGAAATCCTACCTGCTTGCTGCATATTATGCGTAACAATTATAACTGTATACTTTTTTTTGAGAACATCCATTAATTCTTCAACCTTTAAAGTTGAAATAGGGTCTAATGCTGAAGTTGGTTCATCCATCAGTAAAACCTCAGGTTCTACTGCCAAAGTTCTAGCTATGCATAAACGTTGCTGTTGTCCACCAGATAATCCTAGCGCACTCTTTTTAAGCCTATCTTTTACTTCATTCCAAAGTGCAGCTCCCTTTAAACTATTCTCTACAACTTCATCAAGTTGTTTCTTATTAGTTAGACCATGAATTCTGGGTCCATAAGCCACATTATCGTATATTGACATAGGGAAAGGATTAGGCTTTTGGAATACCATTCCTATTTTCTTTCTTAAATCTATAACATCATAATCTGGATTGTATATATTTTTATTTTCGTATAATACTTCTCCATCTATTTTAACAGAATCTATTAAATCATTCATTCTGTTTATAGTACGTAAAAATGTCGATTTACCACAACCTGATGGTCCTATAAGTGCAGTAACAGAATTTTTTTCTATATTAATGTTTACATTTTTCAGTGCTTGAACGTTGCCATAATATAGATTTAGATTCTTTGCTATAACAATTCCCATATTATACCCTCCTTATTTACTTCCTGTATGAGATTCATACAATTTTTTCCCAATTACCCTTGCAGATACATTAAATATAAGCACTGCAATTATTAAAACTGCTGAAGCTCCATTTGCTATCTTAGTAGCATCAGGTACCATCCCTTCAGAATTCAACTTCCATATATATACAGATAAGGTTTCAGCGGGCCTTAATAAACTATAAGCTGAAGCTTTACTAGTTAAACTTAAATTAGTAAAATTCAAAGTTGGTGCACTCATACCTGCAGTATATAGTAATGCCGCTGCTTCTCCAAATATTCTTCCCGCTGCCAGTATAACACCCGTTAGAATTTGAGGCATTGCAGATGGCAATATAACATTTTTAATAGTCTGCCATCTAGTTGCACCTAATCCTAAGCTTGCTTCTTTAACACCAGACGAAGCGGCTTTAATAGCATTTTCACTAACTCTAGTAAGTCCAGGTAAATTTATTATAGTTATAGCTAATGCTCCAGCAATAAGAGAATATCCCCATCCTGTCATATTAACAAACACTAAAAGTCCAAATAGACCAACTACTATAGACGGTAGAGATGCCATAGTCTCAATACTCAATCTAATAATATTTAATAGCTTGCCTTCTTTTGCGTACTCAGCTAAATATATTCCAGCCCCTACACCTAGTGGCACTGTGATTATAAGTGTTACTACAAGCAGATGTAACGAATTATATAATTGACGTCCAATCCCTCCACCGGCTTCACCAATTTGGGGTTCTCCAAATATAAATTTTAAATTTAATGATTGCCTTCCATTATATAGTATATATCCTATGAGGCTTACGAGTAAAAGAATTACTAAAGCAGAAATTATATATAAAACTATGGTTGCTATTTTATCTTTAACTTTAGAACTCATTATACCTCACCTCTTCTTCCAAGTTTTCTAATTATAAGTATAAATACAAAGGATATTATTAGTAATAATAATGCCATTGACCATAACGCATCATTCCAAGCTGTACCATAGATTGTATTTGCCATATCCATAGTAAGTATGCTTGTTAATGTAGCTGTGGTTCCGAGTAACCCCTTAGGGAATGCTACTGAGTTTCCTATAACCATTTGCACTGCTAATGCTTCTCCAAATGCTCTTGAAACTCCGAGTACTATACCTGTTAATATTCCACTTTTAGATGCAGGAATAATCACCTTAATTATAGTTTGCCATCTAGTTGCTCCAAGTCCATAAGATGCCTCTATATAATCTTTGGGTATGGTTTTTATAGCATCAGACGCAATACTTGTGATTGTTGGCAAAATCATTACGCTTATAACTAATACTCCTGCGAGTAAACTAAAACCAATTCCTCCGAACCAAAGCTTAATAATAGGCACTAAAACACTTACACCTATCCAACCATAAACAACTGAAGGTATTCCCACAAATAACTCTATGGCAGGTTGAAGAACTTTTGTGCCAAGTTTTGGTGATACTACATTCATAAACACTGCTAAAGCTACCCCTATCGGTGCACTTACTAGCACTGCAAGGAAAGACACTGCTGAAGACCCAAGAATAAATATCAAAGTTCCAAATTGAGGAGGTAAAGATTCTCCCCCCACCTCTGGATTCCACTCTCCAGAGAATATAAAATGAAATATTGAGTATCCGTGCTTTATAAAGGTATTTAATCCTTTAGTCGTTAGGAAAAATATGATTGAAAAAGTAAGAATAACTATAACAGCACCACAAAATGTTGCAAATCCACGTCCTAAATATTCATTCTTTAGTTTTAAAAATATTTTTTTCATAGCATTTTTTTTCATATCATTGTACCTCAAAAAAATTATTTTAACGATATTCCAGAAGGAAAGTCCCCCTACCTTCTATAAATGTGGACTTACTACCCTAACAAAAATGAAACTTCGGCGAGGTTATAAATCTCCTTCTGAAGTCGTTAATATTGTAGAACCGAAAGTGATAATTTAATGCAAAATAAGACCGGTTTTACCCAGCATTTAGAGAATATTAATCTCTTTTAGCCTTCATATCTGCCATTGGAATATACCCTAATTTTGTTATACCTGCCTTCATTTCATCACTTACCATATAATCCAAGTATGCTTTTGTTATTCCTGTAGGTTCACCTTTGGTATACATATGTTCATATGCCCAAATTTTATATTTATCTGTGCTTATGTTCTCTGCATTTGCAGAAACACCATTAATTTTCAGTACGGTTAAACCCTCTTTATTAGCCTCATCAGCGAAGTATGATAATGCTAAGTAACTTATTGCCCCATCTGTTTGTTTAATTGCTTGTTTAACAGCTCCGCTCGAATCTTGAGTTAAACCAGCGACTTCTTCCTTTTTATCCAGACCAAATTCTTTAAATGTTACTCTAGTTCCTGAAGATTTTGGTCTATTTATAACAGTGATTTTCATGTCAGCTCCGCCAACTTCTTTCCAGTTTTTTATCTTACCTGTAAATATATCTATTAATTGAGCCTTTGTTAAAGATTCAACTTTAGATTTTTGATTTGTTACTGCTGCAATTCCTATAACACATACCTTATTGTCTTTTAATTTAGTTGCGTCAATTCCTTCTTTATCTTTTGCATAAATATCTGAATTTCCTATTTCTACACTACCTTCTAATACTAATTTAAGTCCAGTACCACTACCGCCACCTTGAACATTTACAGTTGCTCCTGGGTTTTTATCTAAAAAACTCTTAGCACCTAATTCAGCTAAAGGCTGAAGTGATGTTGATCCTGCTGCTGTTATTGTACCTGATAACTCATTTTTTTTAGTCTCAGTTTTAGGTGCAGTTTTACTTGAACAACCCGTGGAAATTCCTGCTGTCATTGCAACTGCTAGTGCAGCGACCATTAATTTTAAGTTTTTTCTTTTCATTGATAATTCCCCCGTTCATTTATTTAGATTGTTTTATTAGCTACTCATTACACTTATAATATTATACCCCGAAAGTTAACTTTGTATTAAGGCAAAGTTAACTAAAGTTTAGCTAATGTTAATTAAACTTTACAATGATAAAAATAAAGCTATCACGTTAATAACGCGATAGCTTTATTTTTATTTAGCGTACGGAATTTCAACTATAAATTTACTGCCTGATCCTAGCTGACTTTCCACATATATTTTTCCATTTAATTTAAGTACTATATGCTTAACAATAGCAAGTCCTAATCCAGTGCCACCTTTTGATCTTAAACGAGCCTTATCCACTCTGTAAAATCTCTCAAATATACGTGGAATTTGTTCTTTGTCTATTCCAACCCCAGTGTCCTTAACCCATAGCATGCATCTATCATCCTTGCTCTCCATTCCAATGCAAACACTATCTCCAGTTTCTGAGTAGTTTATTGCATTATCTACTAAGTTAATTAACATTTGTTTAAACCTATCAGCGTCACCTATCACTTCTTTTACATTTCGCTGATCAACCTTTAACTTGATTCCTTTTAATTCTGCTATGTTTTTCATTAAGTTGTAGACATTTTCTACAATTTTATTAATATTAATTTTTTCATTTTTAACTTCCTTTTGTTGTTCTATATGTGAAAGTGTTAAAATATCTGTACTTAATCTAGTTAATCTTTCAGCTTCTTCATTGATTATATTTAAAAATTTTTCCTTTGTGTCAGCATCATCAACATATTTTAGAGTTTCTGCAAACCCTTTAATAGAGGTTAAAGGCGTTTTAAGCTCATGAGAAACATTAGCAACAAATTGTGTTCTCATATTTTCCAATTTTTTCACTTCTGTAATATCTTGAACAACTGCCACAGTGCCTATATGTTCGCTTCTGTTAATTATATCTGTAGTTTTTATTCTAAGTTCTCTTTCTTGTGGCCAAACTATCTTTATTTCCTTATAATCATTATCACTTTGGTGGAAGATATTTTCTAATTCAAAATCCCTTATATTATCCAGAAGATTCTGCCCTATAATATCTTTAGTGATTCCAAATGTTTTTTTAGCATATGGATTAATCATTATCACTTTATTTTTTCTATCTACAGCAATGACTCCACTATCCATACTTTGCAAAATAGCCTCAAGCCTGTTTTGCTTATCGGTAACTTCATTCAATGTAGACTCTAGTTTATCCGCCATCTCATTAAAATTCTTAGCTAGTTGTCCTATTTCACCATCTGATAATACTCTAGCTCTTCTATGAAATTCGCCCTTACTAATTCTTGAAGTAATAAAAATCAAGTCGGTAATTGGTTTTACTATAATATATGATAGTTTTAGAGAAAACCAAATTGACATTATTGCTGAAAAAATTATGGCTAAGATGTAAAGCTTAAAATATTTACTGCCTAATCCATTTACAATTTCAAGAGGCATAGAACTTCTAATAATAAACCCATCACCAAAAGTGGTTGCAAAATACATCATATTCCGATCAGTAGATTTACTATATCTCACTGTAAATCCACTGCCGCTTTTTCTTGCGTCTTTTATTTCTTGCCTATCATTATGATCATCCATAGTTTCCCCGCTTATATTTGAATCATAAATAACTTTACCATTTTTATCAACATAGGTAACTCTTAGCTGCGAACTTTCTAAGTTCTCCATAAAAAATTTCTGAGGGTCTCTTAAATTATTACTTTGCAATAATCTAATAATCATATTGTTATTAATTTGAAGCTTCCCTTTTAGATTTTGCTGATATTCATAATTAAAAATAGACGTGAATAATGCAGTTACTACCACAAATATAAAAATCACAGTGCTTAACAAATATATAAGTAATTTTTTTTTCATAATTACTCTCCAAAATTAAATCTATATCCTATGCCCCTAATAGTCTGGATATACATTGGATTTTTATCATCTTCTTCAATTTTTTGCCTTAAATGTCTTATGTGAACGTCAACAGTTCTTGTTTCTCCTAAGTATTCATAACCCCATATTTTATCTAATAAAAAGTCTCTAGTCATAACTCTTCCTTTATTCTTTATCAAAATTTCCAATAGTTCGAATTCCTTTAATGTCAAATCAATTTTGATTTCACCTTTAATAACCTCGTGCTTACCAAAATCAATAGTCAAATTTCCAACACTAAAAGACTTTTCAGCTACTTGCATATTGGTTCTTCTAAGCATGGCTTTGATTCTTGCTACTAGCTCCCTTACTGAGAATGGCTTTGTAATATAATCGTCTGCCCCTAACTCTAGCCCTATTATTTTATCTATTTCTTCTGCTTTTGCTGTTATCATTATTATTGACATATTTGACATAGATGAATCTTTTCTAATTTCCTTACAAACATCTAGGCCATCCATTCCAGGTAACATTAAATCTAGTAACATCAATTGCGGCAATTGTTCTTTAGCAAGTTTTATAGCATCTATACCATTATTAGCACACATAACTTTATAACCATTCTTCTCCAAATTAAATTTAATTAACTCTTGTATATGTTCCTCATCATCAACCACTAATATTTTTTCTTCAGCCATGTTAATCCCTCCATATTTCAGCGTTAGTTTATTGTTTTAAATAAACAATAATACATTTTCTTTTGTTTATTATTACTAGCCTTAATATTACTCTAAATATCCTCACTAGTAAACTGTTCTATTACTTACCTGATAGTTTCATATCATCAGCCTCTAATATATTTAGCTGCTACGTCATAATTTTCTCGTAGTTTTTCAAAAAAAAATTATAAAAAAAATGCCTAAGGGCATTTTCATTCCTTAGACATTAATTTCCTTATCTCTTCCATGAATGTATTAATATCTTTGAATTGCCTATAAACTGAAGCAAACCTCACATAAGATACCTCATCTACATTTTTTAATATGCTCATAATGATTTCTCCTATATAATCTGATTTCACTTCTGTAAGCATTTCATTGTTTAACTGTTTTTCTACTTCATCACAAATAGCTTCTATTTGTTTTCTTGACACCGGCCTCTTTTGGCATGCCTTCATAAGGCCATTTAATATTTTCGTTCTGTCAAAATATTCTCTATTAGAATCCTTCTTTATTACTAAAATAGGTACATCTTCCACTTTTTCATATGTAGTATATCTCTTAAAACAACTTAGGCACTCTCTTCTTCTTCTAGTTGCAATATTCTCATCTGTTGATCTAGAATCAACTACTTTACTTTCTTCACAGCTGCAATATGGACATTTCAATGGCCTTCACGTCCTTTTCATAGTATAGTTAGCAAATATACTAACATTATACACTTTTTCCTATTCGTTTTCTATATTTACATCACTACCATCTACAAGAATAACATCTACCCCAATTTTCTTTACTTTTTCCCAAGGTATCTCAACACTATTATTTTTATTGAACCAAGATGACTTTTGGGTTGGCATTAGGATTGAAATAATTCTATAGTCTTCACAATCAACTTTTAAATCTTTGATATATCCCATTTTTGAGCCTGAACTTATATCTATAATTTCCATCTGTCTTAAATTATTTATTGCAAACATTAAACTTTCCATTTTGTTCACCCCCAATAAGTTTTCATAAACCCTTTTTTTAAACCAGCTAGTCACTACTCTAGTCTATTTTTAGAGGCCTAGCACTTTATATTATTTATATTCATAAGTTATTAAAAATATTATTTATAATTAGAACATTTCTTTATTTGTTTCATTTTGCTTAATATTTAATCTTCAAATAATAACTTTTAAAATCGGTTTCTAAAATAAATTTATAAAAAGGGTCCTACTTTGAACTGCCCCCTGTCAAGTAGACAGTGGAAATAATTAAAGATTTTATGTAAGGCGTCTATCATTTGGTAGGCGCTTTATTTATGCTGCATTACCTAATAGATATCGCTGATATTCCATTGGTGTCATGCACTTTAAACGTTTTTGATAACGTCTATTATTATAATATTCTATATAGTCTTCAATCGATTTCTTTAAGCTTTCATAGTCTTCAAATTTATGAAGATAATACATTTCTGTTTTTAAGATTCCCCAAAATCCTTCCATTGGACCATTATCAATACAATGCCCAACCCTCGACATGCTCTGTATCATTCCAGCTTTTTTTAGTTTTTCTTTAAATATTTTTGAAGTATACTGGAAACCTCGGTCACTATGAAATATTGGTTTAGCATCAGGGTATACTTTAACAGCAAGATTAAAGGTTTGATAAACCAATTGGTTATTATTAGAATGACCAATGACATATGAAACAATACTTCTATCACCTAAATCAAATATTGCACTTAGATAAGCCTTTTGTCCACTTCTCCCATATTTAAACTCGGTTACATCTGTAAGCCATTTTTTATTGACTTGTTCTGCTTTAAAATTTCTATCCAAAATATTTTCTGCAGTAACTTCAGGAGTTGACTTAATATAATTATATCTTTTTTTTCTGCATACGGATTTTAATCCTAATATCTGCATCAGACGATAAATTCGTTTATAATTAACTTTTTTATTATATTCTCTACGGATTTTAATCGTCATCTGGCGATAGCCTAAGATACCGTCTTTTTCCTCATATAACTCACAAATAAGCTTTAATAATTCTTCGTTTTTCAATACTCGGTTACTTTTTTCTCTGTGTAGCCATTTATAATATGCAGAATGGCTAACGCCGCCTATAATGCACAACTCAGTTATAGGAAATTTATCTTTGTTAGATAATTCTTGGATTGCAAGATAAGTATCTTCGTATCTAGCTTCGCTTAATATCGCCTTCTTTCTATCTCTTGGATTTTTTTTAGAAGAGCATTCTCCATCCGTAATCTTCTATTTTGTGCTTCTAAAAGCTTGTATTGAGCTTTTAGCTTTTCATCTTCTGTCATTAACTCTTCAGCCTTTGGCTTTCCACGTCGGTCCAAAAGCCCTTCAATACCAAACTGATTATACTTCTTCATCCAGGTATAAATCTGAGGATAAGATACCTTATATTTTTCAACAGTTTTATTATAACTGTTATTGTTTTCAATACAGTACTTTATGATTTCAATGCGTTCAATATAAGAAGTTTTGCGTCCTTTGGTCATGATTATTTTTCCTCCTGTTCCAGAAGATTTTATGTTTTCATGACCATTATACTTCTTTATCCAATTGCATAAAACTGTATTTGACGAAATATGATACTTAATGCATAAATCATTCAGTGAGCCATGCCCATCAAGATATTCTTTTACAATGTTAATCTTGATTTTGGCAGTATAAGAAGTATTTTTGCTAGAATGTTTTAACCCAGCTTCACCTTCTGATTTATATCGTATTACCCATTTTTGAAAAGAACTCTTATGTACTTGAAGTTTGTTGCATAAACTTAACATACTAGCTTTTCCATTTAAATATGATGTTACAGACTTAATTTTTTGTTGGTCTGATATAGTTGATTTTCTTCCCATAAAAAAATAGCCCTCCTTATAGTAAACAGTTTTATTATTTTAACTGTCTACCATAAGGGGAGCATATCACTTGCGGCCCCTATACCATTTTATTTATTTCTTTTTGTAATCTTTTTATTATTCTTTTTTCAAGCCTTGAGATATAAGATTGTGATATTCCAAGTATATCAGCCACTTCTTTTTGTGTTTTTTCTATGGTTCCATTTAAGCCAAATCTTAATTGAACAATTTCTTTTTCTCTTGAATTTAAACGTTGCATAGCAAGCCAAAGCAATTGTTTATCTACATCTTCTTCAATAATATTATAAACCACATCGTTGTCCGTTCCAATAATGTCTGAGAGCAGCAATTCATTACCGTCCCAATCAACATTTAGAGGCTCATAAAGAGAAATTTCTGTTTTAATTTTACTATTTCGCCTAAGATACATTAAAATTTCATTCTCTATACATCTTGAAGCATATGTAGCTAGCTTAATGTTCTTTTCAGGATCAAAAGTATTAACTGCTTTTATAAGCCCTATGGTTCCTACAGAAATTAAATCTTCAACATTTAAGCCTGTATTCTCAAACTTCCTTGCTATATATACTACCAGTCTTAAATTTCTTTCAATTAAGGTAGCTCTCACCTGCTTATCACCTGTATCTAATTTAACTACTAACTCATACTCTTCATCCTTAGTTAAAGGAGGTGGCAATGCATCGTTCCCTCCTATATAAAACAAATTGTTTGAAAATATTTTGAATTTAGCAAATAACTTGTTTAACATCACTTTAAAATTGAACATAATTTCCTCCCCATCTATATTATTAGCACATAGCGATCATTTCCTATTAAATCATCTAACTGAGTATCCCTCTAGACATAAGAGCGTTATAGTCATTATCTTTGCTTAATTTATACTCACAAAATGCTATAATTACATCTCTTGTTTCAACATTCTTTTTATCAATATGAATATTAATATACTGTGGTTTAAACCCTATAAGCCTTCCATTAGTGCCATTCACTACATTATAAGGAATAAAGTAAGTGTTGTTTCTTTCTAACAAAATTTCGCTTAAAATATCCCGTTCAACAATTAATACTGGTAAGTTGGTAGCAGGTTCACGAAGCTCATTTCCAGTATCTAAAAATGCCTTAATAGTTTTTTTATAGCTTTTATTTATTATATCAACAGTGTATATAAGTGTTGATATTTTTTTTCTATCTCCAATAAAAATCATGATCCTGTATATCAATATATAAATTATCATTACTGAAAGCATTAATTTTTCGTAAGGAAAATTTATTATGATTATATCAAATGACATATTTTTACTATTGTTCATTTGTATAAATAAACACATTCCAGCTAAAAGTATTGAATATAATATAAATATTAAAGAAGCCTTAATATTGAATAAAATGTTTTTTTCTCTAAAAACAATTAAAATCATCGCGACTGGTACTAATATTTTAAAAGGCAAATATGTCAAGTATCTAAGCTTTGGATAGACTACTGTTAATACATATAAGCTGCCTATAAAACTTGAAAGACACATCCATATAAGATTTACTCTTTTTCTTAATGTTTGAACTGTAATATGCAATATGAATAGATTAACTATAAAATTCACTAATATAAGGACATCTATATATACTATCACTTGCTCTTCCTCCTTTAAAATTATTATATAACTTATGCAATCAAAATTTTGTCATTTTTTACAATATTTTTTTATTTTTATTCTTCTATAAATCACCATTTTTTCCCATATTGTGTTAGGAAATACAACGTAAAAAAAAGGACCATTCCTTATTAATTCACCACGTTAACTAGCCCCTCTAAAACGACTTAAGTTAACTCAGTGAATTTGCATAGAGATTATGTCCTATTAGCAATTAAAATTGCCCTAAACGCAAATAAAGTGCCAAAAGGCACTTTACTATTTATTACTTGCTTTGTCTTCTTAAAAAAGCTGGAATTTCTAAATCAGAATCTCCATACTCTTTAGTATATGCAACTTCTTCAATAGGATTAACTGGTTCTTTTACTTTAGGCTTTGGGACAGTTTTATTTTGCACAACTTTGTCACTTTCAAAACCAGTTGCAATAACTGTTATTCTTATTTCATCTTTTAGGTCTTCATCTATAACTGCACCAAATATAATATTAGCGTCTGGGTCAGCTGCACCTTGTACAATTTCCGCAGCCTCATTTATTTCAAGTAAACCTAAGTCCATTCCACCAGTAATATTTAAAAGTACACCTGTAGCACCGACTATAGAAGTTTCTAGTAACGGGCTTGAAATAGCTTGTTTTGCTGCCTCTTGAGATCTATTATCACCAGAGGCTCTACCAACACCCATATGTGCAAGACCTTTAGCAAGCATAATTGTTCTCACATCTGCAAAATCTAAATTTACAAGACCGGGTATAGTAATCAAATCAGATATACCTTGTATACCTTGTCTTAAAACATCATCTGCCATTTTGAAAGAGTCCATCAATGTAGTTTTTTTATCTACCATTGTTAATAATCTTTCATTTGGAATTGTTACTAAAGTATCAACTACTTCTTTAAGCGTTTTTATTCCGATTTCAGCATTAATCATTCTTTTTCTGCCTTCAAAAGGGAATGGTTTTGTTACAACTCCTACAGTAAGTATTCCCATGGATTTAGCGATTTCTGCAACTACAGGTGCAGCTCCAGTACCTGTACCGCCTCCCATACCTGCAGTAATAAATACCATATCCGCCCCTTTTATTGCTTGAGAAATTTCTTCTTTACTTTCTTCTGCTGCTTTCATACCTATTTCTGGATTAGCGCCTGCTCCTAGCCCCTTAGTTAACTTATCACCAATTTGAATTTTTTGAACTGCATGAGAAAGAATTAAAGCTTGTTTATCCGTATTTATCGCTATAAACTCCACGTTTTTGAGTCCCTCTATAATCATTCTGTTTATAGCATTGTTTCCTCCGCCTCCACACCCAATTACTTTAATTTGAGCAAATTCTTGAACATCAACATCAAAATCTAGCACAACACTACCTCCTCTTTAGAAAAAATCTGCAAAAAAACCTTTTATTTTTGATGCAAATCCATTTTCTACTTTTATATTTTTGTTTTTTGACCATTTGTTATCATATGAATGTTCATCTGATTCTTCCAATGAACTATTACTAGTTTTAATATTATTAACAGCTTGAAGCACTATACCTACTGCTGTAACATATATAGGGCTAGCTGCTCCTACATACTCTGGTGAACCTATTCTCACTGACTTATCGAGTATAACTTTACTGAGTTCATTAGTGCCTCTTAATAAAGCTATACCTCCACCAACTATTACTACTCCAGAAGTTTCATTATAAAATCCACTATTTACTAGGTTTCTTTTAATTAAATGTAATAACTCATCTACTCTAGCATAAATTATATCAACTAATAAATTATTATCAATTTCCATTAAATTATCATAAGAATCTTTGACTCTAATTTTTTCAACGTTTTCTCCTTTTTCTTTAATTAAGCTTCCATATTTAAGCTTTAATCTTTCACCTTCGCTAAAAGGAACTTTAAGACAAACCGAGATATCGTTGGTTATGTTATCTCCACCTAATTGAATAATAGAAGTATGTTTTAATTTTCCACTCTTGTAAATAGAAATATCAATAGTTTGTGCTCCAACATCAACTAGTGCTATTCCCATGTCCTTTTCTTCTTTTCGTAATACAGCCTCTGATATAGCTGATGGTTGAAGTACTATCCCATTAACTTTAATTCCAGCTCGCTTCACACTTTTTAATAAATTACTAACTACTGTGGATTGTGCCATGACTACTTGTCCTTCAACTTCTAGCCTTATACCACTCATTCCTCTAGGGTCTTTGATATTATCATATCCATCAACAATATATTGTTCGGGCTCAACACCTACTATTTCTTTATCGGGCGGAACTGAGATGAGTTTAGCTGCCTCAATTACCCTGTCCACGTCGCTCTGCTTTATTTCTCTGTCTTCAGAAGATATCGCAATCATACCTGTATTTCTTACTAGTTCACAAATTCCTCCAGGTAAAGATATATACCCTTCATTGATTTGTGTATCTGTCATACGCTCTAATTGTGTAATACATTTTTTTATAGCTTCCGCTGTACTATCAATATCTATTACAACTGATTTATTTAAACCACTACATACAACTGATGTAATGCCTATAATCTGAAGTTTTCCATTACTACTGATTTTACCAACTGATCCACATATTTTTGATGATCCTAAATCAATCCCTACTATTTGTTCATTCATTAAGTTTATCCCCCCTCATAAGAGAAACCTTAAGTGTATATATTCAACAAAAAGATAAATTTTCCTCTTAATTTAAATGATTTTTTTAAATATTTATTATAAATTTAAATATAATCAAAATTAATTTCATTTTATTGTATATTTGCAGATATATATAACCTTAATTTCAAATTAGTAAATACATTATATTATGATGTTAAAAAGCTAACTTGTCCTTCTAGACTAATTATAATAGCAAAATATAGAAAAAGCAATATCATATCGTTAAGTAAATCAACCAAATAGTATATAAATTGGTTAATTTTACATTAAATTAAAAATAAAGCTGAAAGCTATAATTTATCTATGCTTTTAGCTTGTTTTTTAATTATTTACTAAAGCGATAGCATTCTTACAATCATTTCATTGTCAACTGAGTAATTAATTGCTTCCTCTTTAGATATAACACCTTTTTTATATAACTCTGCAATTGACATATCCATAGTTTTCATACCATATTTCCCGCCAGTTTGAACACAAGATTGTAATTGATGTGTCTTGCCTTCGCGGATAAGATTTTGAATTGCTGGAGTTGATATCATTACCTCAAGCGCTGCTACTCTCCCTCTTCCACTTATCTTAGGTATTAATTGTTGAGAAACTATTCCCTGCATTACCGCTGATAATTGAACTTTAATTTGTTGCTGCTGATATGGAGGAAATACATCAACTATTCTATCTACTGTTTTTGCTGCACCTATAGTATGTAAAGTAGAGAAAACCAAATGTCCAGTTTCAGCTGCAGTAATAGCAATAGAAATCGTTTCAAGATCTCGCATTTCACCTACTAATATAACATCTGGATCCTCTCTAAGAATAGCCCTTAATGCATTTTTATAATTTTTACTGTCTTTTCCGATTTCTCTTTGATTAATAATGGATTTGTTATGTTTGTGTAAATATTCAATAGGGTCCTCGAGTGTTATAATATTACATGCTCTAGTAGAATTAATTTCATTAACCATAGCAGCGAGAGTTGTACTTTTACCACTACCTGTAGGCCCTGTCACTAAAACTAGCCCTCTTTGTTTTGTGGTAAGAACCCTAACAACCTCTGGAAGCTCAAGCTGTTTAATAGTAGGTATTTTTAATGCAACTACTCTAATAGCTATAGTATCGCTTCCCCTATGTTTATAAACATTAACCCTAAATCTTCCAAGTCCGTAAATAAAGTAAGACGTATCGATTTCTCCATTTTGACAATATTTTTCATAAGAATTTTCTAAAATTTCTCTTGAGTATTTTTCAGTGTCTGCTGGAGTTAATTTATCTTTTCCTGTTTGTATTAAATTACCATCGACTCTAATGATTGGCACTGAGTCCACTGTAAGGTGCAAATCTGATGCATTTTGTTCTGTTGTCTTTTTTAGTAATTCACTAAGAGGTATCATTATTGGTCCTCCTGTTCTTTTAATGAAGCTTCCAAATATATATGCCAAATTGAGTTCTAAATTTTAGAATCTTCTTGTCACTTAAAATTTTTGCTCCATTTTCATCACCTAACTGCAGAAATTTTATTTTCTCAGATAAATAATTTAAATACATTCTTTCCCGAAATATTTTGTATCTTTAATGAAAATCGTTAAGATGCTTTATTTGACTAACGGTGTACATTTTATAATTATACCATAGTTGTTACAATTTATTAGAACTATTCAACCTATTTTTACTAGTACTATTTAATTCCTTATTAAGCTTCTTTAATGCCCTCTTTTCAATTCTAGAAACATAGGACCTTGAAATCCCTAAGATCAATGCAATTTCTCTTTGAGTTCTAGGGTTACCATCAAGTAATCCATATCGCATTTGAATTATTGTTTTTTCTCTATCCATTAAAGCTACGTTTATCTTATTATAAAGCTTTTTAATTTGTATTTTACTTTCTACTATATCAATAATAGAATCTTCATCGCTGCTTAACACATCCATAAGTGATATCTCATTACCCTCTTTATCAATACCAATAGGGTCTTGCAGGTAAACCTCCCCTTTTGTTTTCTTATTATTGCGAATAAGCATAAGTATCTCGTTTTCTATGCACCTTGCAGCATAGGTGGCAAGCCTTGTTCCCTTACTTATATCAAAGGAATCAATGGCTTTAATAAGACCTACAGTTCCAATAGAAATCAGGTCATCTACATCCTTTCCTGGATAGGAATATTTTTTTACTATATGTGCAACTAGTCTTAGATTTCGTTCAACTAATACACCTTTAGCTAGTAACTCGCCGTCCTTTAACTTTTTTAAATAGGATTTCTCCTCTTCTTCACTTAATGGTTGAGGGAATGAACTACTTCCAGTTATATAAGCCGTCAAAAGTGTAACATTTCCAATCATATCTAATAAACAATTTATGAAAAACACAGATGTTCCTCCTAATAGAGCTTATAATATAATATGATTTATTTTACTAAAAGTGCCTGTACATGGAAATTTATTTTATTATTTTATAAATTTCTTTAGCTAATAACATTCCTTCCGAAATCTTTAATGCAGCCTCACAGGAGATGTTTTAATGGCGTTAACTACTTTTTTAAATATCGGAGCCGCTGTACCTCCACCTTCTTCATCTGCTACACCTTTTACATTACTCATCTCAATATTATTTACATATACAACCATGGAATAATTTTTCCCGTTTAAATTGAAAAAGCCAACAAACCATCCATCGGAACACTTCTGACTTTCTTTTCTCCCATTTACTAATTTATTTACATAGTATGTAGTAGTGCCCGTTTTCCCACCTATATCCATGCCTTTAATTGAAGCCTGGGTTCCTGTGCCTTTGTTTACTACATCCATCATATGAAGTTTCACAGCTTCTGCAGTTTCTCTTTTTAATATGGTCGTATTTTTAGGGGTAATTTCCCCTAGAATTTTATTATCGTCATTTACGTATGCATCTATTATGCTTGGCTGAACATACACTCCATTATTTATAATAGTATTAGGAATACTCATGGCTTCTAGCGGCGTTATTCTAACATTCTGACCAATAGCTGTTTGACTTGTATCACCATCCGTAGGGTGTAATAAATCCGCCATGTCAAACTTACCACTGGCCTCTTGATGAATATTTAATACTTTATGTAACATCCCTTGTTTCTCTGCATAATCATATATATTTTTAAAACCTATTTTCCAACCTAGTTGAGCAAATATGTTATTAGAAGATTTGGCTAGCGCCTCTGCAACTGTAAATGTTTCTCCCTTAAAAGGCTCTTCTAGAAATATTTTAGGACTTACTGTATATTTTTTATAGTTATCTATTTTGTTCGTGTCTAAACCAGCTTCATCCACAATAACTTTAAAAATCGATCCCGGCAAAGCTCCATTAGTACTTGGATATCCTAAGTTCGCATTATAAGCGTTATCATCCTTTTGTACCATCGCCCTTATCTTTCCATTATTGCTCTCCATTACTACAACACCAATTTGACTATACTTTTTGTAGATTCCCTCATGAATAACAGCACAGGCTTTATCTTGGATTTCTTTATCTAAGGTAAGTCTTACATTAACATTGTTTTTAGGATTAATAATTTTGCCCGCAGCTATTTCGCCATTAACCCCTTTAGCAAATCTAATTTTTGTATAATCATTATTTTTAGTTTTATTGTATATTTCCATTTCCAAAGAATCAGTACCTTTGAATACATAATCACTAACGACTTTTTTAGATACAGGATCAACGTATTCTTTATTGTATTTCGGGTCTATCAATACATTTTCAATTTTCCAATTCCTATCCTTGATCACTTCATTAGCTACATAGGTATAAAATCCTTTTACTTTTTTAATATCTTTAAGTTTATTATAAGTCACTTCATCAATTTTATATCTTATTTTCTCTCCATTACCATTACCTTTTATTTTTTCTAAATCATAGCCTTTATCATAGTTTCTTAAAGTAATAGTTAATGCTTGCATGTCATATTTGCTAGTATATTCATTAAATCTCAAATAATCGACAGGATCAATAATCGCATAGTAACTCACAGCATAATTCAAAAGATCTCGCCCATTACAGTCAGTTAAACTATATAGCGACCCATATTGTTCATCTATTGTATATTGTGAATTAAACATAGTTTTCAAGGGTTCAGATTTAAAATACATGTAATTCATGATTCTCCAAATTAAAAAACAAAATAATACCGTAAACACACCCATTACCGTCCAAGTTCTTTTTTTAATTTCACTTCTTTGATTTGAGTAACCAAAGATATTATTTCTACTACTCATAAAAAAACACCTCACCTAGGCTAATTCTCGCCTAGATTGAGATGTTTTATACTTCAAATATGTTATTTTTTCTTTTGCTGTTTCTGCAGTATTTGGCTTATATTAGCTGTAATTATATCTATAGCTACCTTATTATGTCCGCCTTCAGGTATAATAATGTCAGCGTGTCTTTTGGTAGGTTCAATAAATTGTTCGTGCATTGGTTTAACAACATTTAAATATTGATTTATAACAGAATCTGTTGTTCTACCTCTCTCGGTAATATCTCTTGTAAGTCTTCGTATAAACCTAACATCTGCATCTGTGTCTACATATATTTTAATATCCAGCATGTCACGAAGAACCTTTTCCTGGAGTACAAGAATTCCTTCAAATATAATAATTTCCTTTGGCTGCACGGAAACTGTTTCTTCTATTCTATTATGCATTTCAAAATTATATATAGGCTTTTCAATAACCTTTCCTTCTAAAAGAAGGTTTAGGTGTCTCACTAATAGTGAAGTATCAAAAGCATCCGGATGATCATAATTTGTTTTTATTCTTTCTTCAAAAGAAAGATTACTCTGATCCTTATAATAAGAATCTTGTGCAATCATTGTAATACATGTCTCATCAAAATGTTTATAAATTTCTCTCGCTATAGTGCTTTTTCCTGAACCCGTTCCTCCGGTTATCCCTATTAAAACCGGGCGATACATTATTCTTTCTCCTTAGATTTGATAAGTATATCATTCTCATGTAGTTTTTCTTTAACATTTACAGTGAATAACATCTGGGCACTTGGTGCAGCAGCTATGCTTTCGCCCTTAGAATTTCTCATATCATTAAGCACAATTAAAACATTATCTCCTACAGGCCTTAATACTTCAACAGTATCACCCTGGAATACTTTATTCCTTTGTTCCACTAATGCAATATTATTTTCCGAATGGTATTCGCGTACAATTCCAACTATATCGTAATCTCTAATATATGAAGAGGATTCATGTATCTGTTTATTGGGATCTCCAAAGTAGAACCCAGTATAATATTGTCTGTGACTCGGTTTCAAGAGGTTATCCATCCATTTTTTTTGAAATTTATAATTTACTGAATCCTTCATATATGTATCCAAAGCTTCTCTATAGGATTTACATACAGAAGCAACATAATATGAGCTTTTCATTCTTCCTTCTATTTTAAATGACGTTATCCCTGATTCTACAAGTTCCGGTATATGTTCTATCATGCATAAGTCCTTTGAATTCATTATGTAAGTGCCTTTATCATCTTCTATTATAGGAAAGTACTCACCATCTCTTTTTTCTTCCGTTAAGAAATATTTATATCTACATGGCTGGGCGCATTGTCCACGATTTGCATCTCTTCCCGTCATATAATTTGACATAAGACATCTTCCCGAATATGCCATACACATAGATCCATGGACAAAAGCTTCAAGTTCACAACTATCCGGCAACTTTGCTCTAATTTCTTTAATTTCACCTAGAGACAATTCTCTTGCAAGAACAATTCTTTTGACCCCTTGCTTATGCCAAAAAATAGCTGATTTGTAGTTTACATTGTTAGATTGGGTACTCAAATGAATTTCTAAATTTGGTACAACTTCTCTAGCCGTCATAATAATTCCTGGGTCAGAAACAATAATAGCATCTGCACCTAGTTCATATATTTCTTTTAGATAACCTTCTAGGCCTTCTAAATCGTCATTATGAGGAAATACATTTAATGTAACATATACTCTTTTACCTTTGGAATGTGCAAAGTCTATACCTTCTTTTAATTGAACATTGCTAAAATTATCCGCAAAAGCTCTTAAATTCAATTTACTTCCGCCTAAATAAACTGCGTCTGCTCCAAAATTTATAGCTGCTTTTAATTTCTCCAAATTACCTGCCGGTGCTAATATTTCTGGTTTCATTAGTTTCATGCCTCCTTACTTCCCCCTGCAAACTTTCTTACTGTAACTGAGATACCATCACCCATTGGTATTACAGAAGTTACAAGGTTATCATTATTAGATACTAGTTCTAAATAGCTTTTCATACGTTTTATTATAGTGATTTTTCTACGTGTTGCGAGTTCTTTCGATGCAACCATTCCTCGAAAAAGTACATTATCAGCAATAAGAACTCCCTCTCTTTTTAAGAGTCTCAAGCAGTGAGGAAGAAAATGATTATAGTGACCTTTACCTGCATCCATAAAAATCATATCATATTCATCTTGGAGACTTTCTAAAATCTCTAAACAATCTCCTTTTAGAACAGTAATTTTATTCTGCATTCCGTATTTTATTATATTCGCATTTGCAATTTCTATCATTTTTTCATCTCTTTCAATAGTCGTAATTTCACTTAACCCACCGGAAGTTAAATTCATTAAAATAGAAGAATATCCTATAGCCGTGCCCAGCTCTAGAATTTTTTTAGGTCTATTTATAGTTATCATTAATTCCAAAAATTTAGCAGTTTCTTTTTGAACTATAGGGACTCTATTCTCGAGAGCAAATTTCTCTAGCTCATCTAAAATACCAACATTACTTGGAATGAGATCTCTTAAATATTGTTCCATATAATCATATGTTATCCCACTCATTTAATTTCCTCCAAAATTCATTAATGCACATAAAAACAAATAACAAGTCAACGATATAATTATACTGACTTGTTATTTATTCTCATGTGACTAACACTAACTAAAATCCTTGTGTTACATCTTTGACCTTTAAAAATTCATTATAGTCATCTGTAAAAAAATGCTTTCCATCATTACTTAAAACAAAGTATAAATAATTTGTTTTAGTAGGAGATAAGGCTGCTTTAATAGATTCTTTTCCTGGGTTACATATTGGACCTACAGGAAGTCCTGTCACCTTGTAGGTATTATAAGGTGACTTAACCTCTAAATCTTTATTGTATAATTTTTCCTTATGTTTACCTAAAGAATATAAAACAGTTGCACAAGATTGTAACTTCATGTCTTTTTTTAGCCTATTATAAAAAACTGATGCCACTTTAGCTTTTTCATTTTTATCACTAGTTTCTCTTTCAACAATTGATGCCATTATTATTATATCATCTAATTTCTTCATCTCTATAGGCGTTTCTTTATTTATTTCATTTATAGTACTATAAAACTTATCCACCATTAATTTTATTATTGCATTTCCACTCATACCGGCTTTAAGATCATATGTAGATGGAAAAAGAAAACCTTCCAAATTAAATTTTCGGTTTTCTTTTTCCGCAATATAAGTAGGCAGCTTGTAAGTTTTACAGCTATCAATAAATTTTTCTTTGTTTATTATGCCTTTTTCTTGTAGCATATTTGCAATACTATTTATATCAAATCCCTCAGGTATTGTTACTTTAATAATGTCTTTTTCATTTCCTACAGTTGATAAAATTTTTATAAACTCCACAACTGTAACATCCTTTGGTATCAAGAACTTTCCTGTATGAACATTAGATTTTATTTTGTTTGATTTGATATAAAATTTTATAATACTTGCATTTTTTATAGCACCAATTTGGTTTAAATCATCTAGTACACTATACAAAGCGTCTCCATTTTTCACATTAACATAGATATCTTTATTAGTTTTAATAGGATGCTGTATTATCTTTTTATACTGAAAATTACCAGCTAATACGCAAACTATTAAAACCATAATTAATAGCACTATCTTTTTCATTAAACCACCCCATAATTTATGCTATTTGCTTTTTTTGCTAGTTGCTCTTTTTCTTTCTCCTGAATCTAATATTCTTTTTCTCATTCTGATATTTAGAGGAGTAATTTCAACTAACTCATCAACAGCTATAAATTCTAAGCATTGTTCTAGTGTCATTTGTTTTACTGGAACTAGTTTTGGTGATTCATCTGCTCCTGAAGATCTAGTATTTGTTAATTGTTTCTTTCTACAAATATTTATCTCCATATCTCCAGCTCTTGCACATTCTCCTGCAATCATTCCTGCATATACAGGCACTCCTGGTTCTAGGAAAAGAGTACCACGATCCTGAGCATTAAATAATCCGTAAGTAATTGATTCTCCTGTTTCAAATACAATTAAAGAACCTCTACTTCTATCTGGTATTTCACCTCTGTATTTATCGTAACCATCTAGAACGTGATTCATTATACCATTACCCTTGGTATCAGTCATAAGTTCACTTCTAAATCCAATTAATCCTCTTGATGGTATTTTAAATTCTAATCTAGTGTATCCATTTATAGCTGAAGTCATATTTACCATTTCTGCTTTTCTAGGTCCCATTTTCTCCATTACTACGCCCATAAATTCTTCTGGTACGTCAATTGTAAGGTACTCAATTGGCTCTGTTTTATGGCCATTTTCTTCTTTAAATATAACATTTGCTTTTGACACTTGGAATTCATATCCTTCACGTCTCATAGTTTCAATTAGAACTGAAAGATGAAGTTCTCCTCTTCCACTTACTTCAAAACCATCATCAATTTCTTTTACTCTTAAACTAACATTGGTTTCAAGCTCTTTGATAAGTCTATCTCTTATGTGTCTTGATGTAACATAAGTTCCTTCTTTTCCTGCAAAAGGAGAATTATTAACCATGAAATTCATAGTTAGTGTAGGCTCATCAATTTCAACGAATGGAAGAGCTTCTGGTTCATTAATATCAGCTATTGTCTCTCCGATGTTAATGTCTGGAATACCAGAAACTGCTACTATATCACCAAGCATTGCTTCTTCAGTTTCTTCTCTTTTAAGACCTTTGTAAACAAAAAGAGCTGAAACTTTAACATTGTTTATTGTGCCATCTTTTCTTATAAGTGCGATAGGTTGATTTCTTTTGATTGATCCTCTTTCGATCTTTCCTATTCCAATCTTACCAACATACTCATTATAATCAATAGTTGAAATAAGCAATTGAAGTGGCATATCTAAATATCCTTCTGGTGCCTTTACATTCTTTACTATAGAATCAAATAATGGTTCCATGTTGTCACTTACATCATCAACATTTAATTTAGCAAATCCTTCTCTAGCAGAAGCATATACCACTGCAAAATCTAATTGTTCATCATCCGCTCCAAGTTCAACAAATAGGTCAAAGACTTCATCAAGAACATGTGTAGGACGACCATCTTTTCTATCAATTTTGTTTATAACAACGATTGGCTTAAGGTTTAATTCTAATGCCTTTTTTAAAACGAATTTAGTTTGTGGCATTGGACCTTCATATGCATCAACTACAAGAAGTACGCTATCAACCATTTTAAGTACTCGTTCAACCTCTCCACCGAAGTCAGCGTGGCCAGGAGTATCAACTATATTTATTTTAATTCCATTATGCATTATTGCAGTATTTTTAGAAAGAATTGTTATTCCTCTTTCTTTTTCTAAATCGTTAGAGTCCATTACTCTTTCTTGCACTTTTTCGTTTTCTCTAAAAACATGGCTTTGTTTAAGTAAACAATCCACTAGTGTTGTCTTACCGTGATCTACGTGAGCAATTATTGCTATATTTCTAACATCATTTCTTGTAAATAAATTCATATTAATCCTCCAATTTTTTTTCGTAAGTTAAACATATTACACAAACAAAAATTGGATACGTCTTTAAGTACCCAACTTTCGCATTTACTATACTTATTTTAATGTTATCTTGCAAAAAAGTCAACTATGTATAGCATTCATTATTAAAAAAATGATACATTTACTTAAATTACATCATTTACTTGGTTTTTTCATCACATCATCCCACATAAATACAAATGCTTCCTCTGTAGGATTTATCGTTTACATTATTTGCAAATACACTTGTCACAAACACCATAGAATTTCAAACTATGATCTTCAATCTTAAAGTTATATTTTTTTTCAACAATAGTCTCTAATTCCTCTAGTAAATCTCCCTGCACCTCTAATACTTTACCACAGCGATTACATATTAGGTGATGATGTTGATGTCTCTCATTCTCATGGTTAAGTTCATATCTACTACAGCCATCATCTAAATCAAACTTTCGAATTACACCCATTTCTTCTAAAAGTTGAACTGTTCTATAAATTGTAGCAAGACCTATTTCTGGACAGTCAGATTTAACCAAGTCATATAGTTCTTCCGCAGTAAGATGGCTACCTTCACTCTTAATTATCCCATTTAAAATAGCCCTTCTCTGCGGAGTAAGCTTATAGCCCTCTTGTTTTAGAGTTTCTTTTAAACTCTCAACGCTCTCTGGAGATACCTTTGACATATATATACCCCTTTTCTACAAACATCATTTGACTCATAGATAAAATTATATTAAGTATACTTTTATTTTAATCCTTTATTATAATATTGTCAATTGATAATCATTTAGTTTTAAGAAAATAGGTTAATTAGTTTGAAAATATATTAAAATGTCTTAATTTAGAATCTTTTTGCTTAAATACTATTATAGTTCTCCTGAAGAAATTGCGTCATACGCCTCTGAAATCATTTCAAACTCTTCATCATCATCTATTGTAACTAAAATATCCTCACCCTCTGCGTCCTTATCTATTCTTAGTGCAATTGCATCAATATCTTCTTCACCAGTTGGCGCAACTATAACATATTCCTTATCTTTAATGTCCAATTTCGTTAGTACGTCAAATTCTATTTCTTTACCCTCTTCATCATATAATAATACGGTTTCAACATTGTTATCCATTTTATTTTCTCCTTTCAATTTATGCAATCAATAATATCTTAATACCCGTTGCATATTTTTGTAAATTTCATTTTATAGATGTGTGCCTAAACTATCTAAATATCCTTGTAAAATGAATGTAGCCGCAATTTTATCTACAATCTTTTTTCTTTTTGATCTAGATAAATCGCCCTCGAGCATTACTCTATTAGCAGCTACTGTTGATAATCTTTCATCCCACATTTTCACTTCTAAATTTAATGTTTCTTTAAGCTTTTCACAAAAACGCTGAACCTTTTCCCCTTGTGGTCCTATAGTTCCATTCATATTTTTAGGGAGGCCTGATACAAAACTTTCTACATTGTATTCCTTACATATTTTAGAAAGTTCCTCTATATCTAGAACTATGCTTTTCCTTTTAATTGTTGTAATTCCCTGTGCTGTTAATCCTAACGGATCGCATACAGCTACCCCTATTGTTCTGTCTCCAATATCTAACCCTAATATTCTCATCCAAATGCTCCTTTAATAATAGCCTAGTTAATGTACGCCATTAACTTTAAAAAATAAAATGCCCCCTATGGGCATTTTACTTTTTTATGTCTAGATAAGATTTCAAAACTTCTTCCAATATCTCATCTCTCTCTAGCTTTCTTACCATCGCTCTTGCTCCATTGTAGTTCGTTATATATGTCGGATCTCCTGAAATTAGATATCCTACCATTTGGTTCACTGGGTTATAGCCCTTTTTTATAAGTGAATTATATACGTCAGTCAAAATAGTTTTTGTTAAATCTTTTTTATCTTTTACAAAATCAAATTGGACTGTATTTTGATTATTATCCATTATATACACCCCTTTCCTCATCATACGCTAAACACTAAAATTTATCCCATTTGAATACGCTAGGAAATCATTTGGTAATATAGTAAATTTTTTTCAGTTGTAATAAGTTCCATAATTACATACTAACTATAATTAAATTACTTATTATTAATTATATTATAAAACAACTATTGCAAAAAGTATACTATTTTACCAATCTTTCAATTATAGAGCATACATTCGTTATTGCTTCATCTAATTTTTCGGGAAGTTTTCCACCTGCCTCTGCCATGTCAGGCCTTCCACCACCGCCACCACCAGCGATTTTAGCAACTTCTTTAATTATTTTCCCACAGTGTATTCCTTTATCTATTGCTGACTTAGACGCCATTGCAACAAATTGTACTTTATCGTCTGTACAGCTTCCTATTACCACTACACCATCAACAATCTTATTACGAAGTTTATCAGCTAAATCTCTTAAAGCATCTCCGTTTATATTTTTTACAGCTCCTGAAATCACTTTAACACCTTTGACCTGTTTAATATTCTCTAAAATTTCATCTACTGAAGAACTGGCTAATTTTTCTTTTAATAATACTATTTCCTTTTCTTTGTATTTTAATTCTACCAATTGAGTTTGTAATTTATTTATTATGTCTTTTTCTGAACATTTTAATGTACTTCCAATATATTTTAATAAATTACTTTTATCTTCTACATATTTTATAGATTCACTACCAGTTATAGCTTCAATTCTTCTAACCCCTGCCGCTACTCCTGCTTCAGATAAAATTTTAAATAATCCGATTTCGCCTGAATTTCTAACATGAGTACCGCCACATAATTCCTTACTATACTCTCCTACAGATACTACTCTAACATCTCCTTGATATTTTTCATCAAATAATGCTATAGCTCCAGTTTCCTTAGCTTTCTCAATGGTCATAACCTCAGTCTCTACCTTATACGCCTTCATAATATTGTCATTTACAATTTTCTCAACTTTAGCAATCTCTTTCTCAGTTAGTGCAGAAAAATGAGTGAAGTCAAACCTTAATCTATCTTCATTTACATAAGAACCTGATTGATGAACGTGATCACCTAAAACTCTTTTCAGCGTTTCTTGTAGCATGTGAGTTACAGTGTGATTTTTACAAATTTGAGCTCTCCTATCTTCGTCAACCTTAAGAGTTACTATTTCATCTGCTATCACTATTCCTTCTAACACCTCAATGAAATGTATTATTTTTCCAGAAATATCTTTTTGGCAATCGTACACTTTTGCTTTAAAATTATCATTAAAAATTATTCCCTTATCTCCAATTTGCCCTCCCATTTCTGCATAGAAAGGAGTATCTTCGGTTACAATAATCCCTTTTGACCCCTTTGAAAGGTCTGTAACATGCTCTTCGCCACTAATTAAAAATTTAGCCTTAGATTCCAATTGTATTTTATCATATCCATCAAATTTTGTTTCTATATTTTTAGGAATTAAGTTCATTGAACTTTCTCCACTGCCCATATAATTTGACTGTACTCTAGCAGCTCTTGCCCTTTGCTTTTGACTTTGCATTGCAGCATTAAATCCTTCTAAATCAATTTTTATACCAGCATCGCTAAGTATTTCTTCTGTAAGCTCATATGGAAAACCATAGGTATCGTATAATTTAAAAGCTTTATCTCCACCTAAAATTTTATTGTTATTTTTTTGAAGCTCTTCTATGTAAACTTTTAAAATATCCATACCAGAATCTATAGTTTCTAAAAATCTTTCCTCTTCAATTTTTATAACTTTCTTAATATAGGATGATTTTTCTTTTAATTCTGGGTATGCTTTAGAGGAGTTTTCAATAACAGTATCGCAAAGTTCACTTAAAAAAGTATTTTTAATTCCAATCAACCTACCATGCCTTGCCGCACGCCTTAGTAGTCGCCTAAGAACATAACCTCTTCCCTCATTAGACGGAAGTACACCATCACTTATCATAAAGGTTGTGCTTCTAACATGGTCTGTTATAACTTTTAAAGATATCGACTCATTACAGCTATCGCCACATTTCACGCCTGAAATTCTTGAAACTTCTTCTAAAATATTTTTTATAGTATCTACTTCAAATATACTATCTGTGCCTTGCATTATGCCAGCTATTCTCTCGAGACCCATACCTGTATCTATATTAGGATTTTTTAATTTGTTGTAGTTACCATGCTCATCCTTATTAAATTGAGTGAACACTAAATTCCAAAATTCTATTACTCTATCTTCATTGCCTGCCTTAATAAACTCTTCTTCCGTTTTTATTTGGCCGAGTTCTACATTTCTATCGAAGTGTATTTCTGAACTCGGTCCACAAGGTCCTTGACCTATTTCCCAAAAATTTTCTTCTTTTCCTAATCTAAAAATACGTGAAGGATCAACATCAGTATTTTTAATCCATACATCAAAAGCCTCATCATCCTCTAAATATATAGTTATATATAAATTTTCTTTTGGTATTTTCAAAACCTCTGTTGCATATTCCCAAGCCCATGGTATAACCTCTTTTTTGAAATAATCACCAAAAGAAAAATTTCCAAGCATTTCAAAGAAAGTGCCATGTCTTGATGTCTTTCCTACATTCTCAATATCTCCTGTCCTAATACATTTTTGACAATTAGTTATTCTAGTATTAGGTGGCGTTTTAATTCCTGTAAAATATGGTTTAAGTGGTTGCATACCCGCATTTACAAGCAATAAACTGCTGTCATTCTTAGGTACTAGAGGAAAACTTTCTAGTCTAAGATGCTCTTTACCTTCAAAAAAATTTAGAAACGATTCCCTAATTTCATTTAATCCTAATTTTTCCATAATATCTCCTCCGATTGTTTATAGACTGTGTTAACACGATCTATTTATGCTAATTTTATATATAGAATTTTAAAATTCATAATTTTCTAAAATATAAAAAAAAACCTTCACTTCCCTAAAGCAAGGGACGAAAGTTTTCCGCGTTACCACCCTAATTATATCACTATATAATTAATAACAATTAATTACACTGCAATATCTCTCAACAAAATAAGGTTCAAAGACAGCTTCAATATGGCTATCAAGAAGTTTTCACCCTCCACTTCCTCTCTAAATGACTAACTATATTTACTAATTCTTATCATTACCTGATATTAACTTATATATACTATAGTACATTTTACCTTAATACTTCAAGATATGCAAATTATAAATAAAAATATATTGCTTATTCCTAGAATAGATAATAGTTTAAGTCCTCATATATAACTTTTATCACTACTCCTAGTGGCACTGCTAGTATCATACCTAAAATCCCTCCAACCTTCCCACCTATAACCAACAATAATATTACTGTTAATGGGTGCATACTTATACTATCTCCAATTATTTTTGGTGACAATATACTTCCTTCGATTTGTTGAAGTGCAAATAGCCACAACGCTGTATATAAAGCTATTTTTGGAGAGTCAAGCAGAGCTATTAAAATGATAGGTATTACCCCAAATATAGGTCCAAAGTAAGGTATTATATTAAAAATTCCATTTATCAATGAAAGTATCAAAGGAAAATCAACTTTCATAAACATTAATATCAAAAATGTAGCAATGGTTATAATTCCACATAAGATAAATTGACTTATAATATACCTTCCTAATACTTTATCAATATCCGCTATGATTCTCTTTATTATATTTCTGCTCTCTGGTGGAAAAACTATCAATGCCTTATTTATCATGTTTTCACTATCGCATAAAAAGTAATATACTATTAAAGGCGAAACCATGTAAGTTAATATATTCTCACCGATGCCCATGATAGAATCTAATATTTTATCAAATATTAGAAGTATTTGAGCATTTGATTTTTGGTATATAGTAGTCATAATACTACTCATGACTCTGCTTCTATTTAATACTTTTATTTTCATATTTGCATTAATTAAATATTTTTGCAAATCATTTATTGCCTTATTTATGTCTAAACTTTCTCTAAATATTGATGGAATTACCACTATAAACGTTAATAATACTAAACTTAATAAACCGACTATTATTAAACAAGCAGAAGCTTTTTTATTTACTCCTTTTCTAATTAAAAGCATATATAATGGTTTTAGTATATATGCCACAATGAAAGAAATAAAGACTAAATTTATTAATTGTTTAACAATAGGGATTTTTATTAACATAAAGAGTACAACTACAAAAATAATAATACTGAGAATCGTAATAGCTAACTTCTTTTTGCTAATTTTTTTCATCGGCTTTTCCCTCCACAAAGAAGTTATGTGGCATACTTTTAAAACATGATTCATCAAAATTGGGAATGTAGAGAATATTTTCTTCTCCAAGTATTAGTTCATTTATTAGCATTATTCTTTTCCCTCTAAGTAAATTTGTAATAAATCCAGAAGACACTATAATTCCTTTTATTTCAAATGTATCACATGAAAAAGTAATATCCTCCACCATACCAAATACATTGCTACATTTATCTATTACATCCATATTAATAAAGCTATGTAAACATAGATATTTATTTTTCTCTACTTTTTTAACTACCATATGCTTATTAAAATATATGATGTCTTCTTTTAATACACTTAAATTTTTATGGAAAAGTTTATAAGGAGATATTACAAATCCGATTACCTTTCCTTTATTAAAATCCATTAACAAATCTCTGATAAACCCAATTTTCTTGCCATCCATACTAACAACATTCATAAATATAAAATCTCTGCTTTTAAACATATTATCTCCTAAATGAAAAAAATTTAATTATTATTTATTTATAGTTATATTCTCCAAATAATCTAAGAATTATTACATATACTAAAAATAATGTTAAAGATTAATATTTTGTAATTTTACAATTTCTTATATTAAATTACTGTTAGCCCTATTTTTTATATTTGCTCTAAATAATATTTTTAATAATAATTTTACTCTTTAATGACTTCTTTACCCTATTAATTTTATTAAAAGAAAGTGGTGAAATTTTGTAATGAAAAAATTAGTTATAAGTATATTGTTAATTGGTGGTTTATTTTTATCTGGCTGTAGTAATTCAAATTCTAACCTTAGCCCTAATATTAATTCTAAGGATGAGGTTGTTAATCCTAAGCCTGAAAATATTGATGTAGTTCAAAACAAGATTGATGCTATGAGTTTAGATGACAAGATTGGTCAGTTAGTAATTGTTGGGCTTGATGGTTATACAATGAATAATAATATAAATAATTTGATTAAAGACCATAAAGTTGGTGGATTTATTTTATTTAGAAATAATGTAGCTACTTCTAATCAATTAGTTAGCCTGATTAACTCACTAAAAACTACTAATTCACAAAACAAAACGCCTCTATTTATTTCTGTAGATGAGGAAGGTGGACGGGTATCACGAATTCCAAATGAAATTAAAAAGCTTCCATCCAATCAAGTTATAGGGGAAAAGAACGATGGTGCCTTAAGTTACAACATTGGGAAAATTATTGCAGAAGAACTTAAAACCTTTGGATTTAATATGAATTTTGCTCCAGTACTCGATATAAATAGCAACCCTAATAATCCTGTAATAGGAGACAGAGCTTTTGGGAGTACCACTGATATTGTTAATAAACTAGGCATTAAAACCATGGAAGGTATGATAGATAACAATATAATTCCTGTGGTAAAACACTTTCCTGGCCATGGGGACACTTCAGTTGATTCCCATGTAGGCCTGCCTGTAGTAAATAAGGATTTAACAAAACTTAATGCTTTCGAACTGACTCCTTTTAATGAAGCTATAAAGAATAATGTGGATGCCATTATGGTATCACATATATTACTTAATAAAATAGATTCTGTTTATCCTGCGAGTATGTCAAAAGTTATTATAACCGATATATTAAGAGGAACTTTAAAGTTTAGCGGTGTAGTCATTACTGATGATATGACCATGGCGGCCATTACAAAATATAATGACATTGGCGATGCTGCCGTTAAATCATTTAATGCTGGAAGTGACATTATCTTAGTATGCCATGAATATGACAACGAGCTAAAAGTAATTAATTCACTAAAAGCTGCAGTACAAAATAATGTAATATCAGAAAATAGGTTAAATGAGAGTGTATATAGAATACTGAAACTCAAAGAAAAATATATTATTAATAACGCTGCAATAAGTTCAATAAACATTCATGAAATTAACAATAAAATAGAAAACTTATTGAAAGAGTAAATCAAAATCAAACTACATGGGATTAACACCAATGAAGTTTCATTAAATCATCTCCTGCGTAGCTGAAATATATTTATTTTAAATCATTCTTCCAAGGCTCAAGCATGCATGACTCTCTATAATTATTTATCGCATTATGTATAGTTTGTTCTGCAAGCACTGAGCAATGTTGTTTTAAAGCCGGTAATCCTTCCAGAGCTTCAATAACTGACTTGTTGGTTAATTCCCATGCCTTCTCTAAGTTTTTACCCTTTATAAGCTCTGTCGCAATGCTAGATGATGCAATAGCTGAGCCACACCCAAAAGCCTTAAACTTAACACTAGTTATTATATTATCCTCAACCTTTATATAAATTTTCATTATATCCCCGCAATTAGGGTCCCCTGCCTCTCCAATACCGTTAGCATCACCTAATATACCCATATTTCTTGGACTATAAAAATGCTCCATAACCTTATCACTATACATCATAATATTGCTCCTCCTTTTATAAACAAAATAATAAAATTATCACCTTCAAAGCTGAAATTTCACTATTTAAAATAGTTACAATTATCCACTATAAATACAGAGGGATACCTAGTTTTTTAACTAAATATCCCTCTGCCTAAATTATAAACTAAATTAGTACACCTATAAAATTTCCTCGATTATCCCTCCGCCAACTACTAAGTTTTCTGAATAGAAAACTACTGATTGGCCTTTGGTTATAGCTCTTTGTTTCTCATCAAAAACGACCTTCACTCTATTATTTTCCAAAGGAATTAAATTAGCTAATTGAGGTTTTGCAGAATATCTAATCTTAGCCGAAACTCTTAAATTTGAGGTGAGCTTATCGAAGAGAATGAAATTTAAATCTTTTGCTATAAGCTCAGTTTTAAAAATATCCTCCTCATCACCTATTATTACTTGATTAGTTAGAGGGTTAATGTCAGTAACAAAAACAGGCTTACCTACCGCTATCCCAAGTCCTTTTCGCTGTCCTATAGTATAATACACTATTCCCTTGTGTCTTCCCATAATTTCCCCTTGCTTATTAACAAAGTTACCTGGCTTTATTTCTCTACCACTATACTTCTTAATATAAGCTCCATGGTCATTATCAGGTATAAAGCAAATTTCTTGGCTGTCCCTTTTTTTAAAAACCTCTAGTCCAATTCGCTCTGCAATATTTCGTATTTCTGGTTTAGCATAATCTCCACAGGGCATTAAAGTGTGACTTAATTGCTCTTGAGTTAATGTATACAATGCATAAGTTTGATCTTTTCTATCATCTTCTGATTTTCTAAGAATATATCGATCGTCTTGTTTTTCAATTTTAGCATAGTGACCTGTAGCTATATAATCAGCCCCAAGCGCCTTCGCTTTTCTTAAAAATTCTTCGAATTTAATCATCTTATTACATACAATACATGGATTAGGCGTTCTACCTTCCATATATTCATCAATAAAGTTATCAATAACATTTGTCTTAAAAACATCCTTAAAATTCATAACATAAAAGGGTATATCTAGTACGTCTGCAACGCGCCTTGCGTCATTTGCTGCAGAAATAGAACAACATCCGCCTTCATTTTCTTCATAATCCTGATTATCTGGTGATAGCTTCATCATAATTCCTATAACTTCATATCCTTGCTCTTTCAAAAGATATGCAGCTACGGAACTATCTACTCCACCACTCATTCCGATAACTACTTTTTTCTTCATTTAATATCACCTATTCTCCGTGTACTTCACCATGTATATCGTCATGTTCTACGAAATCCCATACTTCAAGTCCAGCCTTACTTCTATAATCATTAATTGCTTTGTGAATAGCTTCTTCAGCAAGTACTGAGCAATGCATTTTTATTGCTGGAAGTCCATCTAACGCTTCAGCCACAGCTAAATTTGTAAGTGTCCATGCATCATCTACAGATTTACCTTTAATAAGCTCTGTTGCCATACTTGAAGATGCTATAGCTGATCCACAACCAAAAGTTTTAAACTTTGCATCTACTACTATATTTTCTTCTACTTTTAAATAAACTTTCATAATATCTCCACATCTAGCGTTACCAACCTCACCAATTCCACTAGCATTTTGAATTTCTCCTACATTTCTTGGGTTAGTAAAATGGTCCATAACTTTTTCACTGTACATCATATTAATTTTCCCCTTTCTTTAAGTAGTCATCCCATAGCGGGGACATATCTCTTAATCTTTGGATTATTTTTGGTATTGTTTCTAATGCAAAATCTACTTCTTCCTCTGTGGTAGCATCACCTAATGTTAATCTTAAGGATCCATGTGCTATCTCATGCTTAAGGCCTATTGCAAGTAACACGTGAGATGGGTCTAAGGAACCCGATGTACATGCGCTTCCACTTGACGCTGCAATGCCTTTTGCATCTAACATCAATAATATAGATTCACCTTCTATAAATCTAAAACATATATTCGAATTACCTGGGAGCCTTTTTGCTCCTATTGGTCCATTTAATCTTGTGTAAGGTACTTCTAATAATCCATTCATAAGCTTATCTCTTAAATACACTAGCTTTTTATTATTTTCTACCATGTTTTCTACAGCTAGTTCAAGAGCTTTACCAATTCCCACTATGCTAGCTACATTTTCAGTACCTGCTCTTCTATTTCTTTCTTGTCCACCACCATGTATTAAATTATCTATTTTAATTCCTTTTCTTACATATAAAGCTCCTATGCCCTTAGGTCCATAAAATTTATGACCAGCAAGGGATAATAAATCTATATTCATTTCTTTTACATCAACTGGAATATGGCCTACTGCTTGAACTGCATCCGTATGAAAAAGTATTTTTTTACTTCTACATAATGCGCCTATTTCTTTTATTGGTTCTATTGTTCCAATTTCATTGTTAGCGAACATTACAGATACTAGAATAGTTTTATCTGTAATAGCATTTTCTAAATCTTTAATGCTAATAAATCCGTATTCGTCAACTGGTAAATATGTAATTTCAAATCCATTCTTAGCTAAATATTCGCAAGTATGTAATACTGCATGATGTTCAATTGTTGTTGTTATTATATGATTTCCCTTTTGCTTATAAGCAGAAGCTATCCCCTTTATTGCCCAGTTATCTGCTTCAGAACCTCCACCAGTAAAGTAAATTTCATTTTCGCTGGCGTTTAGCGCTTTTGCCACCTTGTCTCTTGCGACATCAATAGCTTTTTTAGTTTCTCTTGACAAAGAGTAAATTGATGAAGGATTTCCAAAGTATTTTGTAAAATAAGGAATCATCGCGTCCAAAACTTCTGGTTTAGTATAAGTGGTTGCAGCGTGGTCCATGTAAATTGATTTATTCATTATCTTTCACTCCTTTAATTAATGTAATTTCATTGTAATCATCTACAATATCTTTTAAAGTTATTGATGACGTTACACTATCTATACTATTTTTTAATTTCTTCCATAATAATCTAGTAGCACAACAATCAATATTATTGCATGCTCCGTCTTCTAAACAATTTGACACCTCAATTGGACCTTCAAGTACATCAAGGACGTCTTGTATAGTTATTTCCTCTGGTTTTCTATTTAGTATGTATCCACCCTGAGCTCCCCTTATACTTTTAATAAGTTTAGCGCGCCTTAGTGATGAAAATAATTGTTCTAAATAATATTCAGAAATATTTTGTCTTTCTGATATGCTTTTTATAGATACAGGTTGTTCTCCATAATTTATTGATAAATCCACCATGGCTTTAACCCCATATCTTCCCTTAGTAGATAATTTCATTTAATCACTCCTTCAAAGTAGAGTGTTTTGCTATACTTTCTAAAATAATGATATCAAATCCTAGTAATGTTGTCAACTATAAATAACTCAATTTTTCATTATTATTCCTATTTATAAGCTAAATCATTGAATTATTCATTAATAATCCATATATATATCCATAATGCTCAAATTTATATATTATGAGACGTATTTAATCTTATAACTAAAAAAGTTCATATTCATCCTTGAAGTATTTAATTATATATAGTATAATTTAAAAAAAGCTTTGGAAGAATATCACCCACGTAGGTACATCACTTGCGTGGGGTTTTTTATATTTTTATAGGAGGTATTAAAAATGAAAAATGAAATTGTAAAACCATCAATTTTACCTGGCTTCATGGAGTTACTGCCAGCAGATCAAATTCAATTCAACAAATTAGCAGATACAATAAGGGAAACATATGAGAGCTTTGGGTTTATGCCCATAGACACACCAGTAATAGAGAAATCAGAAATACTCCTAGCAAAGGGAGGCGGAGAAACCGAAAAACAAATTTATAGATTTTTAAAGGGTAGTAATGATTTATCCCTTAGATTTGATTTAACAGTGCCACTCGCGAGATATGTGGCTCAAAATTTTAGTTCTTTAACTTTCCCATTTAGAAGATACCAAATCGGTAAGGTATATAGAGGAGAGAGAAATCAAAAAGGACGTTTCCGTGAATTTTACCAATGCGATATTGATATTGTTGGAAGCAACAGTTTAAGTATTTTGAATGATGCTGAAATACCTAGCATTATTTATTCAATATTCAACAATCTTGGATTTAAGAATTTCACAATAAAAATAAACAATAGAAAGTTATTAAATGGTTTTTTTGAATCTTTAGAAATCCAAGATAAATCTGAGGTTTTAAAGACTATTGATAAAATAGATAAAATTGGAGTAACAACCGCAACCGAGGAACTCTTAAATAGTGGTTTAAGTAAAGAAGTCGTAGAAAAAATTCTTGAATTCATTAATATCAGTGGAAGCAACGATGATATTTTATTATTATTAAAGAATTTAAACATTTCTAATTCAAACTTTAAAGACGGTGTATGTGAACTTTCAACAGTTACTAAATACATTAAATTATTTGGAGTTCCTGATGATAATTTTAAAATAGATTTAAAAATATCCAGAGGCCTCGATTATTACACAGGCACTGTTTATGAAACATTTTTAAACGAATACCCTTCTATAGGATCTGTATGCTCAGGTGGACGCTATGATGATTTAGCAGGGTATTATACAAAACAAAAACTACCAGGAGTAGGGATATCAATTGGTCTTACTAGATTATTTTATCAATTAAATGAAGTTGGATTCTTTAAAAATAGCACTATCTCTTCAATAACAAAAGCACTAGTAATACCATTAGATAATAATATCGATTATGGAATTTCTCTTGCAAATGCGTTAAGAGATAAGGGCGTAATCACAGAAATATACCTTGAGGATACTAAACTTGTAAAGAAGCTTGGTTATGCAAATAAACTAAACATCCCTTTTGTACTTTTAATCGGTGAAACGGAAGCTCAAAATAAAACTGTTACTATAAAGAATATGCTCACTGGTGAGCAAATAACTTCTGATTTTGATGGTGCTCATAAAATAGTTAATATATAAATCATTAACTCACAAAAAGTAATATATTTTCGCAAAATATATTACTTTTTTTATGAAACGATCGTAGACTTTAAATCATTACCTACAAAGCTGCAATAGCTCCTCCTGAAGTTTTCTCTTTTTTTAGTCACCTTTTCTTCGTAAGACTAATACTATATACTGTAAATAATTTTACGAGGAGGATTATATGTCTAGTAAAGATAATAGTCCAAGCTACAGGGGTTTGATACTTGGCATAAACAAAAAGGTACCCCTTATATCCGGAAAAAATGTTACTGCAATTAATTTTGATAATGCAGCAACTACACCTCCCTTTAAATCTGTCATGGAAGATATTATTGATTTTGCTCCGTGGTATTCCTCCATTCACCGTGGTGAAGGGTATAAGTCTCAACTAACTACTAGATTATATGACGATTCTAGAAATATCGTCAGCAAATTTGTTAATGCTGATTTTAATAATACAGTCATTTATGTTAAAAATTCCACAGAAGCCTTTAACAAGCTTTCCACCCTATTATACGATCCATATGAAAAAAATGTTATTCTAACAACGGATATGGAGCATCACTCAAACGACCTACCTTGGAGAGATAAATTTATTATCGATTATATATCCGTAGATGCGGATGGTCGCTTGTCCTTAGATGATTTAGAATCTAAGTTAAATAAATATAATAATCATATAAAATTAGTTACAATTACAGGTGCTTCAAATGTAACTGGATATAAAAACCCTATTTATGCTATCGCTAAATTAGTTCATAAATTTGGTTCAAAACTACTTGTGGACGGTGCACAATTAATACCCCACGCTCCTTTTATTATGAGTAATAAGAATTCAGAATATAATATAGATTTTTTAATATTCTCTGCTCATAAAATGTATGCCCCTTTTGGCACCGGTGTATTAATCGGTCCTAAAAATTTCTTAGATAAATGTGAGCCCGATTTAGTAGGCGGTGGCACAGTAGATATTGTTACTCATGATTTTATAAAATGGGATGACTCTCCTCAAAGGCATGAGGCTGGTTCCCCCAATGTTATAGGATCTATAGCTCTAGCATCTGCCATTAAAACATTGAATAAAATTGGTATGGACAACGTGGAATGTATTGAAAAAAAATTGACCGCATACGCTATTTTGAAAATGAAAAATATTCCAAACTTAAAAATCTATTGTGATACTTCTAAAGGAGTTGACCGGGTTAGCATAATCCCCTTTAATATTTGCGGAATTCACCACGCCTTAGTTGCAAAAATACTTTCCTATGAATGGGGCATTTCAGTGAGAAGTGGGTGTTTTTGTGCTCAGCCATACCTTGCTAAGCTATTGAATATTTCTAATGAGTTTACACTTAATCTCATAACAAATCCTGATTTATGCCGTCCTGGAATGGTTAGAATCAGTTTTGGACTGTATAACACTTACTCAGAAATTGATACCCTAGCTTATGCTCTAAAGAAAATTTCATTAAACAAAAATTTTTATGTTACCAAATATGAAAATATGAAAAAAACCCTTTTTGATGTATAACTTCTAAACTCATTTACCGGTAAATAAAAATAATATACTTTAGTTTTTATCTGAAATTACAAAAAGACAAGTCTCATTATGCGGAGCTTGTCTCTTCTTAATTTTGTTTTTATTTACCCTATAAAAATAATATTACTATAGGTATAGTTATCCCAGAAATTATTGTAGTTATAAATACGCACTGTGATGCTAGCAACCCATCTCCACCGTATTTTTCAGCCATTATTCCAGTTATTACCGCTGCCGGCATTGCTTGCAGTATAACACATATGTTAAGTAACAATTCATCTACCTTTGAAAATTTTAACACTACGTAAACGATCATTGGAACTATTAAAAGTCTAACTACTGTAGCATAGTATATAGAAAAATCAGAAAAGATATTCTTAAATTGCATTTCCGCAAGCATTGAGCCAATAATTATCATAGATATTGGTGTTGTGGTAACTCCAACTAGTTTTAGCGAAGCTTCAATAGGTACAGGTAATCTTATTGAAAAAGCGAATAAAATTATGCCAATAATTACTGCTATAAGCGCTGGATTTACCACTTCTTTCCTCATTGATTTAAAATCTTTTTCGCCAGTGTATAGCGTTATCCCTACTGTCCACACTAAAATGTTAAATGCAATATTGAAAATTGCTGCATAAAAAATGCCCTTTCCTCCATAAATGCTTTCAAGCACTGGATAACCCATAAACCCCGTATTAGAAAAAATTGTTATGAACCTAAATACTTGCTGTTTGTTTTTAGGAAGCTTAACGAAAAATATCTTACTAATAAATATTAAACTTATGTGTATTAAAAAAGAATATATTAAAATCTTTTGGGCATTATTAACCATCTCTGCTTCATATTTAATATTAAATGATGTAACTATCATAAATGGCAAAGTTATATTCAATAATAATTCCGATAGACCTTTATCAACTGCCTTATTAAGAAACTTCTTTTTCTTAGCATAAAAACCTACCGCCATAACAAAGAACAATGCGATAACTTGATTAATTAATTGGCTATTTTTCATTTTTGTCCTCCTTAGTTCAAAACATATCAGTAATTTACTATTAACCAAATAAAGGGGGACACTTATCAACTATTCATTAAAATAAAATACTTTTTCGCATTTAAATGTATTCCATTTTTCTTTTTTTAAAATACACCGGCTTGAGGTTACATATCTCGCATATCCTAGTAGCTTCTAAGAATCTTTTCCCAATATCCTCTGCATGATGAGCATCTGATCCTATGGTTACATATTTTCCTCCTATTTGGTTGTATGCTTTATAAATATTAAGCAAATTAATATATGCTTCCTTATTTCCTAATCTTCTAGTATTGATTTCCATTATTTTTCCATTATTTACTATAGCTTTTAAAACGTCATTTATATATTGATTAAATTCATGATAATGTATTTCCTTATCATTGAAAGTGGCATATCTAGATATATAGTCAATATGTCCTAAACTATCAATAAAGTCGTACTGTTTTATGCAATCAATCATACTTGAAAAATATTGCTCAAAAGCTTCTTTTTTAGTTTTACCTTCATAAAATTTCGGATTGAAAACATCTTCTCCTTTGGCTACATGTATAGATCCAATTATATAGTCAAAAGGATATTTACGAGCTATTTCTCTATTTTCCTCTAGGCAGATTAGTTGCATACCTATTTCAATCCCAAGCATAAACTTGCTACTTCTATACTTTTCATAATCATTAAGATATTTATTTATATCAAAAACAAAACCTGTTCCTGTTGGAAATTTCAAATCTAGATGCTCTGTAATAGTCATTCCTATTCCATTTTTCCTCGAATGCTCTAGAGCATCCTGAATCTTCATTTGGGAGTCTGAAGAAAATTCTGTATGTATATGTGAGTCAATCATAAGCCATCCTCCTAGTATTCCTATATATAATGTAAAAGCTATTATTTACTTTTATCTATTTAATTATATCATAGTTTATAAATATATAATTTTCAGTTAAATCATCTCCTGAGATTATGCACTAAAAAAAGGGATTATAAAATGTAATCCCTTCGTCTTCTTATGACTATTTAAATTTTAATAATCTACAATAAAAACTTTACCCTTTAACTCTATGATTCGTTTTTAATGTATCTCCTCCACCAGAGATTGTGGCATCATATGTTCCAGCCATAGTTCCCATGCTAACAACCCAATCAAATGTAGTAACCCCTGTACCATCAGTAGTACGCCATTGAATGACAGAGACTGTTTTATTTGCTAATTTATAAGAAGTCTTTATGTTGTATAATGTATTCGGTGTTCCTTGTATTGTTATAACACCTGTTTCTCCACGCTTAACAACTGATACCTCACTTATAATTTTTAATTGACTTTGAGATATTACAGATTGTTTTTGTGACATATTTAAATCTTCTACCATTGTTGCTACCTCAGTAGTACGATTGCACCCTATCATACACATACCTATTAATAAAACACATGCTATCTTAATTTTCATAACTCCACCTCTTCTTATATATTAAGATGCCCATATTCTTAATTATATATTTCAGTAAAATATTTTATAATTTGTAAATATATGTTATAATTTCATTTGCAGGAACAATAAAATTATAATGGGAGGATCATGTAAATGATTGAAATTTTAGATCAATTTAGCTCTACGTCTGGCCAATCTATTAAACTTATTGCTATCACATTATTTATTTTTGGAATTTTACAATGTTTCCTAGGGTATAAGATATTAAAATTTTGGATTGCTGTTTTTGGATTTTTAATATTTGGTATGCTAGGGGGATTAGTCAGCGTATTTATTATAGGAAGCTTAGGAGCGGGGATATTTTTCGGATTGCTATTCGCTATAGGAGGAGCTTTTATATCATTAAAGATATATAATGTAGGAGTTTTTACTCTTTGTGGTCTTATGGGATTTTTATTAGCTTATATGCTGACACAAAGTATTGCATTATCAATATTTACATCATTAGTGGTAGGTATTTTAAGTATATTTTTTGTAAAAACTGTAATTATTCTCTCCACCAGTGTTTCAGGTGGCTTCGCGGCTGGCATGAGTTTACTTATAATACTTAAAGCAGATAGTGATTTAGCTAATATACTTCTTAGTGTAGCCATTTCTATAGTTGGAGTATTGGTACAATTAACTTTACACAAAAACGCGACTAATTCAAATTCATGCTTCTCAAAAATTAACTCATCGCAGCCTAAAAGTCTTCCACTAGGAAATACTTTCTCTTCGAATATAAAAAACATAATAGAAATGGATAATTCCCTTGTGGCAAAAGAAGCAACTGGGGTAACTTTTGATGAAGTTTGTCAAAATCTTCTTGAAGTGCTTTATTCCTTTAAAGTCTTAAAAACTATTATGCCATTTATAGATTTCATTTTATATTTTGTAAGTTTTATATCCATTGCAATATCCATTTTCACTGACTTTATATGGATTAACAGTAGCGTAACAATATTATTGCTTGTAGGTGCCTTGTGCTTTATAAATAAAAAGTACATTGCTCTTTCTCTATCATTTGTAGTTATTACTATCTCGAAATTAATCATGTTAGCTAGCTCTTTGCCAAAAATACAGCATTCCAAATATAGTACTCCTTATGAATTAATAGACACGGCAATTATAGGATATATTGCATTTGAATCAATAAAGCACCTTTTAAAATCAGACGAGGGGATTTTATTAAAGAATAAACTACAAAATTTATTTCAAAAGCGAAATCACACTAACCATAATACTAACACATCACCTCAATCTGCAAACGGAATTAAAATCATGATAAGATGCCCAAATTGCACCGCACTTAATAGTGAGACTTCTGAAATCTGTAATAGTTGTGAATCAGTATTAATAGTTAACGATACTGCTGTGAACGACGCTGAAACCCAAGATATAAATGTGTAAAACACAGAAACTAAAATATAAAAGTAATCAATAGTAATGTATAATGGAGTTAATATTTCTACTGCCATATTTTAATAAAGGGCACCTGCCAATAAGCAGATGCCCTTCTCTACACACAAATATTATGTTTCTATTCCCCTAGTATAACGGGAATTTGCTACATAATTGTACTACTTTTTCTCTAATTGGTTCTAAGTTTCCTTCTCTATTTTCTAGAGTTTCATTTATAAGTTCAGCTATTTTTTTCATTTCTTCTTCTTTAAATCCTCTTGTAGTTACAGCAGGCGTACCAATTCTTATGCCGCTTGTAACAAATGGACTTAAAGTTTCATTTGGTACAGTATTTTTATTTACAGTAATACCTACAATATCTAATAACTTTTCAGCTGCTTTTCCAGTAATATCTTTGTTTGTTAATTCAATAAGTAAAAGATGGTTATCTGTACCTCCAGATACTAATTTAAATCCATATTTTAAAAGTTCTTCTCCCAATACCTTTGCATTTTTAACTACTTGGTCAATGTAAACTTTGAATTCTGGTTTAAGAGCTTCTCCAAAGCAAACAGCTTTAGCTGCAATAGTATGCATTAATGGTCCACCTTGCATTCCTGGGAAAATAGACTTGTCTACTTGTTTTGCATATTTTTCTTTACATAAAATTGCTCCACCTCTAGGTCCTCTTAGTGTTTTATGTGTTGTAGTAGTAACAAAATCAGCATATGGCACTGGAGACTCATGTGCTCCTGTTGCAACAAGTCCTGCTATATGAGCCATATCAACAAACATATATGCGTTTACTTCATCGCAAATTTCTCTAAATGCTGCAAAATCTATAGCTCTTGGGTAAGCAGACGCCCCAATAACTATCATTTTAGGGTTATGCTCTTTAGCTAAAGCTCTCACTTTTTCATAATCTATAGTTTCTGTTTCTAAATTAACACCGTAAGGAACGAAGTTATATAAAATCCCTGAAAAATTTACTAAACTACCATGAGTTAAGTGTCCACCATGACTCAAATTCATACCTAATACTGTATCTCCTGGCTTAAGCACTGAAAAATATACAGCCATGTTAGCTTGAGAACCTGAATGAGGTTGCACGTTAGCATGTTCTGCTCCAAAAAGTTCCTTCATTCTATCACGAGCTAAATTTTCTATTTTATCAACTACTTCACAACCACCATAATATCTTTTAGCAGGATATCCCTCTGCATATTTATTAGTTAATATAGAACCATTTGCTTCAAGTACAGCTCTGCTAACAACATTTTCAGAAGCTATTAGTTCAATATGATCCTCTTGCCTCGCATTTTCCTCTTTAATAATATCGTAAACCTTCAAATCATTGTTTTTTAAATATTCCGTCATGTCATATCCTTCCTCTCATCTTTTAGATTAAACAATTCACTAAACCGGTTTCATTAATAATTTAAAATAAATAAGAATAATACTCTAAAATTATATAAATATGTATTATACTTATATTATAAAAGTTAATGGCATATTTATCAACAAGAATATGAAAATCTTCTAATTTTTTTAATAACTATAATTATTATAGGATTTTCACACTTCTAATTCCATGGTCATATTATACACGTTTATGTATACGTATCAATTTCCCTACTACAACTGCTAATAAATAATAATAATTTTTCAACTAATAATTATTTAATAGATTTATGGTATATAATAGTGTAGAAATTTTATTATATGCAATACAAAATTAAATATTTAAGCCTTATAATAGTCTACAAAAACTAATTTTATATTGAAAGGAGATAACATGCATATTGATGATATCATTCATGTAGCTACTGAAGCTGGTAAAATCATATTAGAAAATGGTGGAGAAACCTACAGGGTCGAGCAAACAATCACTATGATATGTAAATCCTATGGCATACCAATCACTGAAAGTTTTGTTACCCCTACTGGTATTATGGTTTCCATAACCAATAGTGAAAATAAAACTATATCATTAATTAGAAGAATAAATGTTAGAACAGTTAACCTTGGTAAGGTTGCCATGATTAACAATCTATCTAGAGAATTAGTTTCTAATCCATTATCTATGAGTGATATAAGAAAAAAAATTGATTATATAAATAATTTACCACCTTATTCTCCGAAGACCACCACATTTTTTTCTGCTATCTGCGCAGGATTTTTTACTTTACTTTTTGGTGGAAATTATAAGGACTTTTTTGTAGCCCTTATAATTGGGGCACTTATAAATTGTTTAAGTTTATTTTTAGAAAAATTAGATGTAAATAGCTTTCTAAAATACATGCTTGGTGGTTCTTTGGCTGCATTCATAGCCCTCTTAGCCAAGTCTTTATGTCTAGTAGGTAATATGGATACTATAATAATAGGATCTATAATGATACTAGCACCTGGCATTGCCATAACAAATGCAATAAGGGATACTATTGCTGGTGATTTAGTTTCTGGTATCTCTAGGACAATAGAAGCTTTATTTATAGCCATTGCTATAGCTGCAGGCACAAGTATAGTTTTCAAAACATGGTTCTTATTATTTGGAGGTACTCTTATATGATTGTTAATTCTTTTTATGCTTTTTTAAGTTCTCTTAGTTTTGGAATACTATTTAATATTAGAGGTAAAAACTTAGTAATCGCCGCCCTTGGTGGAGGCATAAGCTGGTTCACCTATCTTCTTGCCTCAAGACTACAAGCTTCCATAGTTTTCTCATTATTCTTTGCCTCCATGGTTGGAAGTATTTACTCAGAAATAATGGCAAGAATATATAAAAATCCTGTGACTATATTTGTAATCTGCGCAATTATACCACTTGTACCCGGTGGTGGAATGTATTATTCTACTCTTGAGGCCGTAAAGGGTAATTTTAATGCTGCTCTATCCAAAGGTGCTGAAACTTTATTTAGCGCAATTTCAATTGCAATTGGAATTGTATTCGTATCCTCCATAAGTTCAATTTTCAAAAAAATAAAGAAGTAAAATTTAGTATCAAATTTTACTTCTTTATTTTTTACTTTAAAAACATAAGGAAAGTTGAAACTAACTCTTCGATTTTTTTTTCCTCTATTGCATCCTCTTCATGTATAAGACAGTTTTTTGTATATCTCTCTAAAACAAGAGCACCAACTTTATTCATAGCAGCTCTAGCTGCAGCAACTTGCACCAATATGTTTTTGCAGCAAGCTTCGCTGGAAACCATCTTTTCAATACCTTTAACCTGACCTTCAATTTTTCTTAGTCTCACTTGGATATCTTTTACTAATTCATCATTCATTGTTTTTTCTTTTTCATTTATCATTTTACCACTCCCCTATACAATATAGTGGACAATTGACAGTTAGTCACAAACAAATAAAAAATAAGCCAGTATCCTATTTCTCCGTGGCTTTTTTGATACCAAGTTCTTTAAGCTGTTTATCATCAACCATATTTGGAGCTTCACTCATTGGACAGTAGGCATTTTGATTCTTAGGAAATGCTATTACATCTTTAATGTTTTCAGTTCCTGCTAAGAACATTATCATTCTATCTAGTCCAAAAGCAAGGCCGCCGTGTGGTGGTGGACCGTATTTGAATGATTCTAGTAAGAATCCGAATCTTTCCCATGCTTTTTCCTGCGTAAATCCCAAAACTTTAAGCATAGTTTCTTGCAGTTTAGAATTATGTATTCTAATACTTCCTCCACCTAATTCTTCTCCGTTTAAGACTATATCATAAGCTTTAGCACGAACTCTGCCTGGCTCACTTTCTAGATACTGTAAATCTTCATCCATTGGCATCGTGAAGGGATGGTGTGCAGCAACATATCTATTTTCTTCTTCGCTATAATCAAATAATGGGAACTCTGTAACCCATACAAAGTTAAATTCTTTATTATCTTTTAAAATTTCAAGATCTTTAGCTACCTGTAATCTTAATGCCCCTAAAGACTGCAATGCAACGCTATCTTTGTCTGCAACAATAAGTACTAAATCTCCAGTTTTGGCGTCTACCTTATTTATAACAGATTGCATTTCTTCATCACTTAAAAATTTAGATATTGGCGATTTAATTCCATCTTCTTTATATGCAATCCAAGCAAGTCCTTTTGCTCTATAAGTCTTAACAAATTCACCTAATTTGTCTAACTTCTTTCTTCCCATATCTGCAGCATTACTAACCTTTATAGCTCGTACGCTGCCGCCATTATCTATGGCACCTTTAAATACTACGAATTCACATTCTTTTACCTCTTGGGTAATATCTTTTATTTCCATTCCAAATCTTAAATCTGGTTTATCTGATCCATATTTATCCATAGCTTCTTTATATGTAATTCTTTTTATAGGAAGTTTAACATCCTCATTTACAACTTCTTTAAATACTTTTTTAATTAAAGCCTCATTAACAGCTATAACATCTTCTTCTTCAACAAATGACATTTCTATATCTATTTGTGTAAACTCTGGTTGTCTATTTGATCTTAAATCTTCATCTCTAAAACATCTTGCTATTTGGAAGTACTTATCATATCCAGACACCATTAATAATTGTTTAAACAATTGTGGTGATTGTGGAAGTGCATAGAACATTCCTTTATAATTTCTGCTTGGGACTAAATAGTCGCGAGCACCCTCTGGAGTACTTTTTGTGAGCATAGGTGTTTCTATTTCTAAAAAACCATTCTCATCTAAAAAATCGCGAACAACCTTAGTTGTTTTATGGCGTATCATAAATATTTTTTGCATATCTGGTCTTCTTAAATCAAGATATCTGTATTTTAGACGTACGTTTTCTGAGGCATCTAAACCTTCTTTTATATATATAGGCGGAGTTTCTGATTCAGATAATATCTTTATGTTTTCACCTTTAACCTCTACAAGTCCTGTAGGCATATTTTCATTTGGAGACTGTCTTCTAATAAGTTCCCCAGTTACAGCAATACAGTATTCTGGTTTCACTAAATCTGCCTTTTGAAAAGCCTCTTTATTTATTTCTTCTCCAAATACTAATTGTAATAAACCTGTTCTATCTCTTAAGTCTATAAAAACAAGTCCTCCTAGATTTCTTTTTCTTTGAACCCAACCCATTACTGTTATTTTATTTGATATATGCGATTCCCTAAGATCACCACACATATTGGTTCTCTTTAAACCATCTAATGCTTCTGCCATTTTACTTCCTTCCTCTCTAAATACTATTTTTATTACTTATTTGTCAACTCTCAATTATCAATTATATAAAGTATTGAGCAGTTCAATTTTTTTATCAATCATCTCATCTACTCTTTTTACGTACTCTCTAACATCTTTGATATTGGCAAACCTTTCATGTCTGTTTTCCTCTAAAAAAACAACTTTACAAACTGCATCTGCACCAAGTGCAATAACTGTCTGTTTCTCCTCAATCATTTGAATATTGTATATTCCTTCTTTTCCAGGCGTTGTATATCCAATATTTTCCATATTGCCCACCATATTTTTCTGCCTATACATATAATACGGTTTCATATGAAGTTTTTTAGATAATTCAACAGTGTGCTCATACATTTGGTTTAATTCTTCTTGAGCTGGAACTTGAAACCTATAATTATTAAGCATATTTTCATGGAGTTTTGAAGCTCTTTTTATGGACATTCCATGAATTGTAATACTATCAGGTTTCATTTGGGATATTTTATCGCAAGTTCTTATTATATGTGAAATCTTCTCTCCCGGTAGCCCTACTATTAAATCCATATTTATATTATCAAAGCCTAGTTCCCTTGCCATAGCAAATTTTTCGTTAACACTATTTACAGAATGAGTTCTCCCAATCAATTCCAAAGTATCGTCGTTCATAGTTTGAGGATTTATGCTTATCCTATGTACTCCATACTTTTTCATTGTAGTTAACTTTTCAAAGGTAATACTATCTGGTCTTCCGCATTCTACTGTAAATTCACTCACATTATCATTTTGAATAAAAGCTTCATAAATACACTTCATTATAAATTCAAATTGCTCATCATTTACGGAAGTTGGAGTACCACCTCCAAAATATACACATTCAATGTTAAGCTTCTTACCTTTAACGTAATCACTTATCTCTTTAATTTCATGCGACAATGCCTCAAGGTAAGGTTCTACTATGTTTTTGCAACTGCTTATAGGATTAGATGCAAATGAACAGTATAAACAACGTGTAGGGCAAAAAGGCATACCAATATAAACACTTATATTGTCTTTCTCTTTGTTTACAATATTTTTTTCAAACTTTGCAACATCAATACAAAGTCGCGCCTTATCTTCCCTTGTAATATGTTTTTCTTTAAATTCAGCTATGATATCCTTCTCAGAAATATCCTTTTGGAGTAGCTCAAGAGCTCTTTTAGAAGGTCTAATTCCTATTAAAGTTCCCCACGGTAGCTCACGAGTTGTATCCTTTGAAAAATATAAGAAAACAGCTTTTTTAACCTCTTCTTTAAGTTTGTATAATTTATTAATTGTGTACTCAAAACTTTCAAAACCCTTTTGTATAACTACCATATCTTCTTTTACTTCAATATTAAAATCATAATTTTCTTCAACAAATTTAATATCTGGAAATAAAAAAAATAAATTTATGATTTGATATACATCATAATTAAATTCTGCGTTATTTAATTTTACCTTAATCATCCTAACTCCTTAATGAAACATAGCTTATAAAATTCCTTGTGCTATTATCCCTTATATTAATTCTGTAAAAATGGATTGTTTAATTTTTCATTATTTATCGTGCTACATGGTCCGTGACCAGGATACACTATAGTGTTCTCTGGCAGACATAAAAGCTTTGATTTAATACTAGTAATTATAGTATTAAAATCTCCTCCTGCAAAATCTGTTCTTCCGATTGAACCTGCAAAAAGAGTATCTCCGGTGAAAGCACAGTTTTTTATTAAAAAGCTCATACCACCAGGTGTATGTCCAGGTGTATCTATACATGTAATTTCCAAATTAGAAATTCTTATTATATCCCCATTCTTTAGTAACTTATCTGCTCCACCTTCAATAAGCGGCCCAAACAAATTTACGCCTTTAGTTATTAAATCATCGTCTTTTTTACTCATACACACTACTGCATTTGTGATGGTTTTAAGCTGCGCGACTCCTGATGTATGATCTAGATGTCCATGTGTCAATAGTATATACTTAACTTTTGCACCTATAGTATCTATGGCCTTAACAATATCATCCACATCTCCACCTGGGTCTAACACTATCGCTTCATTGGTGTTTTTATCCATTACAATATAACAATTTGATCCATATATTCCTGTAACGACTTTTCTAATTTCCATTTTAATCCTCCTAGAAGTCTTTTTTACTCTCTAAAAGTAAGGTTACTGGTCCATCATTCTGTATATAAACCTGCATATCTTCTCCAAAATCTCCAGTTTTAACTTTACCTAACACTTCACTACACTGCTTAACAAATTCTAAATATAATATTTCAGCTTGCTCTCCACCAAGAGCTCTCATAAAATTTGGTCTTCTACCTTTTCTGCAATCTCCATATAACGTAAATTGAGAAACTACAAGAAGTTCCCCCCCTACGTCTATTAATGACTTACTCATTTTCCCATCTTCTTCAAAAATCCTCAGGTTTAATATCTTATCCTTTAGGAATTTTATATCATCCTCCGTGTCGCCTTCGCAGATTCCAAGTAAAACATTTAATCCAAAACCTATTTCACTAACTAATTTACCACTAACTTCAACTTTTGATGATTTAACTCTTTGCACTACTGCTCTCATAAATATTCCTCTCCTAAATTAAGCAAAACAATTCTCTTAATTTTTTATTCTATAAACTTCCATTACACCCGTTAACTTAGTGATTTTCTTTTGTAGTTCTTTCAAATTCTCAATATCAGCAACTCGTAGCTTTATATTTATTAAAGCCACATTATTTTTTAAAGTTTTTGCATTGATTGAGTATAATTGTGTTTTTGTAAGCGTTATTATCTCCATAATATGAGACAATAGTCCATACGTATCATCAGCTTTAATTTGAATCTCGGTAATATAGCCTTTTCCTTCGGGCGCTCCCCAGCTTACCTCAACCACTTTATTTATTTCACTATTTATTAAAGCTTCAACATTTTTGCAATCGCGTCTATGAACAGAAACTCCTCGTCCCTTAGTGATGTACCCTACTATTTCATCACCTGGAACTGGATTACAGCACTTAGCAAACCTCACAAGTAAATTGCCCTCACCCTTAACTATTAGACCTTGGTAATCCATTATTTTTTTATCATCTTTACATTCACTCTTGGTTATCTTTTGCTCAATGTCCTCAATGGTCATATTCTCTTGCTTGTTTTTATTTTCAAAACTCTCTCTCAACCTATTAATTACAGTTGGAGGCATAATATCTCCCACTCCAACATAAGCAAATAAATCGTCTACAGTTCTAAAATTATATTTCTTATATATTTTTTCTATTGCTTCGCCCTTAGCAATTTCTCCAAAATTATATCCTTGTCTCTTAGATTCCCTTTCTAATAATTCTTTACCTTTTTCAATACTCTCATCTCTTTTAGCCTTTTTAAACCAAGCTTTTATTTTACTCTTAGCTTGATTGCTCTTTGTAATATTCAGCCAATCAATACTAGGTCCCTTAGGCGTAGATGAAGTTACAATTTCAACTATTTCTCCAGTTTTCAAGTGGTATTCTAAAGGTACCATTCTTCCATTTACTTTCGCACCCATGCACTTATGCCCTATATCTGTATGAATTCTATAAGCAAAATCAATTGGCGTTGCGTCAAGTGGTAAATTAATAACCTCACCCTTTGGCGAAAATACAAAAACTTCATCTGAAAACAAATCAGTTTTAAACCCTTCCATAAACTCTTCTGCGTCAAAAGTTTCCCCTTGCCACTCAAGAATATCCTTAAGCCATGAAAATTTAGGGTCAGAATTTTGCTCTCCACTGCCCTCTATCCCCTCTTTATACTTCCAATGAGCTGCAATGCCATATTCTGCTGTTTTATGCATCTCGTATGTTCTAATTTGTATTTCAAAAGGTTTCCCGTGCGGTCCTATCACCGTTGAATGTAATGATTGATACATGTTGGGTTTTGGCATTGCAATATAGTCTTTAAACCTTCCAGGAATTGGTTTATACACAGTATGCACTATACCTAGAGCTGCATAACAATTTCCAATATCATTTACTAAAATTCTAACTGCCGTTAAATCAAAAACTTGATCTAAAGTCTTATTTTTAGTAACCATCTTTCTATAAATGCTGTAAAAATGTTTTGGTCTTCCATCCATTTCAGCTTCTATTCCAACAATATTTAAGTTGAACTTTAATTCCATCACTATGTTATCTATATTTTCTTCTCTCTCAGCTCTTTTTTCTGCAATTTTTCTTACTAAATTATAATATTCGTTCGGATTTAAATACCTGAGTGATAAGTCCTCGAGTTCCCATTTAATCTTAGACATTCCAAGTCTGTGAGCGAGAGGTGCATAAATATCCAAAGTTTCTTTTGCCTTTTGTTTTTGCTTTGCAACTGGCATATATTTAAGCGTTCGCATATTATGAAGTCTATCTGCAAGCTTAATAAGGATAACCCTAATATCCTTTGCCATGGCTAAGAGCATTTTGCGAACATTATCAGCTTGTTCCTCTTCCTTAGTCTTATATTTTATTAGTCCAAGCTTAGTTACACCCTCCACTAAATTTGCTACTTCTATGTTAAACTCCCTGCTTACATCATCAAAAGAATATACGGTGTCTTCAATTACATCATGAAGCAAACCTGCAACAATTGTGCTAGTATCAAGTCCCATCTCTGCTAAAATGCAGGCTACTTCTAATGGGTGCACAATATAAGGCTCACCCGACTCTCTCTTTTGCTCTTTATGTGCAGCGTAAGAAAAATTAAAGGCTTTAATAATAAGATCTTTGTCTACAGCATTACAATTAGTTTCAATCTTATGTAACAATTTTTCTAACATGCTTATACACTCCTAAAATCAAAGGCTGGTTAAATAACCAGCCAATACTTTTTACTAATATTATATAATATCTTGTAGGATTTTGCAATTTTAATTTAGTAATTCACTACACTAAATTTAAATAAGAACTAAATATCATATTTTACAAGAGACTTTATATCATAACCCTGCAATTTGTCTTTTCCATTAAGCTCTGTTAATTCAATTACAAAGTTTAAGGAAACAACTTCTCCACCCATTTGCTCTATAAGTTTTGTTACTGCTACAACTGTCCCACCCGTCGCAAGTAAATCGTCGACTATCGCTACTTTTTGTCCAGGCTTTATTGCATCTTTATGAATTTCAAGTTTATCCGTGCCATATTCAAGGGCATACTCAATTTCTATTGAGTCATAAGGTAACTTACCAGGTTTTCTAACTGGTACAAATCCTGCGCCAAGAGCATAAGCCACTGGTACACCGAATAAAAACCCTCTTGCTTCTGGTCCCACTATAACATCTATTTGCTTATCTTTTAAATATGCTACCATACCATCTATAGTGTACTTAAGTGCATTACCATCTTGTAGTAACGTAGTTATGTCTTTAAAACTGATACCTTTTTTCGGAAAATTTTCTATTATTCTTATACTATTTTTTAAATCCACAGTTATTCCCCCTAAAGTAAAATCAAGGTATATACTTCCACTTATATAAGTGGGAGACTTTCCTTCTAAATTGTCGTTAAAATACGAGACTATTTTTTAGTTCATTATCTAAGTACTTTGATATCTGTAGTGCTCTATTTTTATCTGTGGTAATAAATAACTCAACAACAATTTTAGCATTATCCATTCTTCCAACAGGATTAATTGTAGGCATTACCTTTAATGCCAATTTCAATACTGTATCTTCATTAATAATCTTAATATTATGAGTTTTTAGAAGTGCACAAATTCCATAATTATTGGTGCACTTTAATTGCTTTATACCTTCCTCTGCGATTATTTTATTTTCACTTTCAAGCTTTGTTTTACTATAACTAGTACCTATCATTACCAAATCCATATATTTATTTATGGACTTCATCTTGTAGTAAGACGAAATTGCTTGCGCTAGTTTAAATGTAAGCCCTGAAGCACATAATCCCTTGAATGGATAATTGCAACCCCTCTGTTGTGGATCCACAACAATAGTGTCAGGAACGTTTTTAATAGGTTCGTGAAAATCTGTGACTATAACATCAATTCCTATGTATTTACATGATTCTATTTCACTGATAGAATTGATTCCACAGCCTAATGTTATTATAAGTCCTGGTCCTAAATATTTTATATGATTATTAATATCTTTTTCATTTAAATCACGGTTTTCACTTAGTTCACTTGGTATAAAATACTCAACATCAGCATTTACAAACTTCAGTACTAGCATCAATAAAGAAATTGCCGTAATACTATCCACATCATAAAAACCATAAAGGACAATTTTTTCTCTCTCATTTATAGCTTTGACAACTCTATATAATGCAGCTTCCATTCCTTTTAATAAAAATGGATTATACATATTGTAATCTATATAGCTATTTTTATTCATTTGCATGTTTTTAAGATAATCCAGCATAAAAGCTCCCCAAAGTTAATAAAAAACACATTGGTATAATTTAAATTAGTTTTTTTAATAAATACAAAAGTATTATATTCCAATGATTCCCTACTCAATAATTGATTTTAAATTTTCTAATTTCCTTTTATAAAAATAAAAAGCAAAGAAGTAATTAATACATCATACTTCTCTGCTTTAATTTTTAACCATTTGAAACAATCCTTAGCTTAGTTATCTGTTACATATTAGTAATCTTAAGCAGCTTAGACTGTTGCTTTCTTACTTCTTTTTTTAAGCAACACCCAAACAGGACTTGCTATAAAAATTGAAGAATAACATCCAACTAATATACCGATTATTAATGGTAAACTAAGCTCTCTTATAGATGGTACAAATATATATACCGCAATTATAGTAAATAAAGTTGTAGCAACTGTATTTATTGATCTTGCCATGGTTTGTGTAATACTGGCATTAGTAATATCTTCTATAGACGCTTTCCTCATATTCTTTTGATTTTCTCTTATTCTATCAAATACAACAATAGTATCATTAATAGAGTAACCAACTATAGTCAGAATAGCCGCTATAAACGTTGCGTTTACCGGTATTTGGACTACTGCATACACTCCAACCATAATTAGAATATCATGTAGTAATGCAATTATGGCTGCAACTCCGAATTTAAATTCAAATCTTAATCCTATATACGCTAGCATACAAATCATAGCAATAATTAAGCCCCTCATAGCTTTTGTCTGTAATTCACTACCAACAGACGCGCCTATCGTATCTTGTGCAGTTAATTCACTAGCTTTAAACTCTTTCTTAATTTCTTTTAGCATGGTTGCTGTTTCATCAGCAGAAAGAGCATCACTTTTTATGGTTATTTCCAAATCCTTACCATCATCTAATGTTTTTGATAAGTATTCACCCTTTGCGTGCTTATCAATTATTTTATCTACATCGGCTTTTTTAAATTCCTGCTTCATATTTATAGTAAGTGCTGTACCACCTTTAAAATCTATACCTAAGTTTAGCCCCTTTGTTACCATGAACCCCATTCCTATTACAATTATGAATAGAGACATAGCAAACCATAGTTTTGTTTTTTCAACTATTTTTAGCATATGCTTACCCCCTTTTTACGCCAAAATGAGATGTCTTACTTAGTAGTCCCATTTCGACAGCTAATTTTAATAAGAATTTAGTGCTAGTAAGTGCTGTAAATACACTTATACCTATACCAATCATCAATGTAAGTGCAAACCCTTTAACTGTGCCTGTTCCAACTGTATATAGAACTAAGGCGGCAATTATAGTTGTGATGTTTGAATCTAATATTGATGACAATGCTCTATGAAAACCAGCATCTACAGAGGCTTTTATTGATTTTCCGGTTTTAAGTTCCTCTCTTATTCTTTCAAATATTAACACATTAGCATCTACTGCCATACCAACTGTAAGTAAGAATCCCGCTATCCCTGCAAGTGTCAAAGTGGCATTAATGGCTGAGAATGCTCCAAGAACTAAAACCACATATAAAATTAAAGATATACCTGAAATCATACCTGGTACTCTATAATATAAAAGCATAAATATTAATATAACTAATATTCCTATAGCTCCAGCCTTCATACTTAATGGCAATGCATTTTTACCTAAAGTAGCTCCAACTGTTTTAACGGAAACAGCTTTTAAAGTTACAGGCAATGCTCCTGATTTAATAATTTGAGATTTTGTTGTAGCTTCTTCTAATGTCTTGGTTCCTGAGATCATAGCCTTACCGTCTGTTATAACTGAGTCTACTGTAGGATCTGTTAGCACCTCATCATCCATATAAATAGTAATTGACTGTCCTAAAAACTTCTTTGTAGCTACTGCAAATTTATTCTTCCCTGATTCCTTAAGTTCAAGCCCTATAGTAGGTTTATTATCTTGACCTATGTATGCAGTAGCATCTTTTACATCTTTACCAGTAAGAATTGTCACTTTATCAGGACCAACAAATTTAAGCTCTCCTGATTTTGCAACAGTATCAAGAATTTCTTTAGAATCGAATTTTCCTGGTATATCAATTCTAATTCTATTATCACCTTCTTTGGCAACTAGTGTCTCACTAACTCCCATTTTGTTGACTCTCATAGATATAAGTTCAATTGTTGTGTCCAATGTTTTTGAATCAACCTTCCCACCTTGAACTTCTTCTAAGACAGAAATTCCACCCTGTAGATCTAACCCTTTATTTATTGTTTCAGTAAATGGTTTAAACCTATAATTTCCTATTTCAAGTCCATAGAAACCTGCAAATGCCAATACCCCCACAACTAAAACACTAGTCAGAAAAAGCATCATACTTTTTTTCTTTTTCATCTTTATCACCCCTTCGCTGCATATTCATAAGTGAATTATATTATAATTAACTAATTTAGTCAATATTTGTCAAAATAATTCTACTTATTCATAGTTTTTGATTTTAAAGCTATAGCACATTCTATCCTTTTCTTTTGCATCTTGCATCCAAGTTCATAAGGAATATGCATATCTCCGTTAAAGTTAAAGTTATTTGCTTGGCATCCCCCACTACAATAAAATTTGGCCCAGCACTGCATACATGTAGGTTTGTTGTAAATATGTGCTTCTTTAAACTCTTGCACAATTTTTTTATTAGTAATTCCATTATATATATCGCCCAGTATATAATCTTTATTACCAACAAATTGATGGCAAGGATATATTTCTCCTTTAGGGGTAACTGCTATATATTCATGACCCGCTCCGCATCCAGAAATTCTCTTATAGACGCATGGTCCACCTTTTAAATCTATATTAAAATGGTAAAATTTAAATTCATTTCCATCCTTATGTCTCTGAAGCATATCCGTATATAATTTATCATATTGCTCAAAAATGACTGGTAAATCTTCTTCTCTAATTGAAAGTTCATGTTCCTTTGGTAACACTACTGGTTCTATAGATATTTCTTTAAACCCTAAATTTGCCATATGTTTTACATCTTCAAAAAAGTCAGTATTTCCTCTGGTAAAGGTTCCCCTCGCATAATAAGCTTTTGACTTATCTCTCATATCAACCATTTTTTTGATGTTAGGAAGTACTCTATCATAGGAACCGCTTCCATCAACTCTTACTCTAACCTTATCATTAACAGATTTTCTACCATCTATGCTAAGTACTATATTGCCCATATTTTCATCCATATATTTCATGATTTCATCATTAAGTAATGTAGCATTAGTTGTCATTGTAAATCTTATACTTTTTTTATATTTTTTCTCTTGCACTTTAGCATATTCCACTACTTCTTTTATCATATCAAAAGCCATGAGTGGTTCTCCACCAAATAAATCTATCTCAATGTTTTTTCTCGTTCTAGATTTTTCCAGAACAAAATCTATTGCTTTCTTTCCAACTTCCGCTGACATTACTTCTCTAGCGCCATGATACTCACCCTCATCAGCAAAACAGTATTTACATCTTAAATTACAATCGTGTATTACATTAAGACATAAAGCTTTTATGTACGACTCCGCTTGTCCACTTTCTTTTGCAATTGATTCATATAAATCTTTTGTGTATAGCATTTCTTCCTGTATTAAACTTTGAATTTCACTATACGCTTCCTCAATATCTTCTACATTATATTTATCTTTTAAACTTTCTATTAACTCTTCTTTTTCCCCAAGGGAAACCTCATCTAAAAGATCATAAACTATTTCATCGACTACATGTAGCGCTCCAGAATTTACATCTATTACGTAGTATTCTCCATTTTGGATATATTTATGAATTAATGACAATTTTATTCCTCCTAACAAATTTAAAGCAGTAACCTTAAGTTACTGCCACATTAATATTATTCGTTTTCACAAGCTAAGTTTGCTACTGTGCAAGAAGTTTTACATGCTGATTGGCATGAATTAGCACATTCTTTGCATCCTGGTTTTTTCAAACTTTCTTTAATGCTTGATTTGTTTATAGTTCTTATATGTTTCATTATTATTCCTCCATATCGTAAAGTTTCTGCATAATTATATCATAATATCTTAGCTAAATAAAGTATTCTTATAGATTTATTCCAAGCATTCCTGAAAAAGCACCTGTGCCTAGAGCTAAAGCTGTTCTTACTACTTCCCTCATACCTATAGCAGTGCTTCCACCACCAACTACTTTAACTAGGTATAAAACTAACATGTAAGTAGCTGCCACCATGATACCCATTAGCCAACCTTTTTCTCCAGCTTTTTTTGCAGCAAATACAGATCCATAAAGCACACTGACTAATGTTATTACAATGTAAAAAACGGATGTTACCTTCATGCTAGCTGGTAAAAAGGTTGTTATTATAGAATAAATCACTAATATAATTAAGGTTAAAATTGCAGCCCTAAATACTCCTTCTGCAGCATAAGAATATTTTTTTTTGTTTTCCATGTATATCCCCCCTTACTATAGATTTCAATATTGTTTTCATTGAAATCTATAGTATTAATTATGATTAAAAAGGGGGGTTTATTACTAATTTTCTACTTTTTCTCTACTACTTCATCACTGTTTAAATTTATAACTGTGCCTATTCCACTTTTTGATAATTTAATTCTAGCTCTGTCTGGACCACTTTCCAATATAATGTAGTCATCTTGAATGTTGATTATTTTTCCCATTATACCGCCCTTAGTCATTACTTCATCATTTAATTTTAAATTATTTAAAAGTGTAGCATATTTTTTCTTTCTTTTGTTTTCTGGTATAAATACTACTAGATAAAATACCGCAAGCATTAACACTATAGATATTAAAGAACCGAATTGTCCCATTTATGTTCCCCTCCTTTCAATAAATTTTTTTTAAACTTATAATAAAATAATTTCCCATAAACTTAATCCCTAAAGAACCACAACATCCCTTAGTACATTTATAGGTTAATCATATTATAGTAAATAATTATATTTACTCATTCCACTGAGCAAGTTTCTCAGCCTTAAACTCTTCAAAACAATCATTATCAATGGCATCCCTAATGTCTTCCATAAGTTTATTATAAAAATATAGATTATGAAGCACGCAAAGCCTCATGGCGAGCATCTCTTTTGCCTTAAATAAGTGTCTTATATAGGCTCTTGTATAGTGCCTGCAAGCAGGACATTGACATCCTTCATCAATCGGAGCGCTATCCAGCTCAAATTTAGCATTCATTATATTTATTTTACCATCACTCGTAAAAACATTTCCGTGCCTACCATTTCTTGCTGGCAATACACAATCAAAAAAGTCTACTCCCCTAGATACTGCTTCTAAAATATTACTTGGATATCCCACTCCCATAAGATATATTGGTTTATCCTGTGGTAAGTGTGGAACAACTGCATCAATGATTCTGTACATCTCTTCATGAGTCTCCCCTACTGCAAGTCCTCCTATAGCATAACCATCTAGGTTCATTTTACTAATTGTTTTAGCATGTTCTGTTCTGATATCCTCACAAATACCACCTTGATTTATTCCAAACAACATCTGTTTGTTATTTATGGTGCCCTCAAGAGAATTTAATCTATCCATTTCAGTCTTACATCTAATTAGCCATCTTGTAGTTCTTGCTACTGAGTCTTCTACATATTCTCTAGTAGATGGGTTTGATATACATTCATCAAAAGCCATGGCAATAGTAGATCCTAAATTGCTTTGTATCTGCATACTTTCTTCTGGCCCCATGAATATTTTTTTCCCGTCAATATGTGAATTAAAGTAAACTCCTTCTTCTTTAATTTTCCTCATTTTAGATAGAGAAAACACCTGAAACCCACCGGAATCTGTAAGAATAGGTCTATCCCAATTCATAAATTTATGAAGTCCTCCCATTTGCTTTATAACCTTATCTGTTGGCCTTAAGTGCAAATGATAGGTATTAGATAATTCTACTTGGCAGTTGATTTCTTTTAAATCCATAGTGGAAACAGCGCCCTTAATAACTGCCTGAGTTCCCACATTCATAAATACAGGTGTTTGAATAGTTCCATGAGGTGTTGTAAACTCACCACGTCTTACTTTACCACTTTTCTTAAGTAATTTATACATATTTACCCTACTTTCTATACAATAATTAATATAAAAACATTGCATCTCCAAAACTAAAGAATCTATATCTTTCTTTTACTGCCATATCATATGCACCCATAATTAAATCTTGGCCCGCAAAAGCGCTAACTAACATTATTAACGTGGATTCTGGCAAATGAAAATTTGTTATTATTGCATCAACAATTTTGAATTTATATCCTGGATAAATAAATATATCTGTCCATCCGGATTTTTCCTCTACTCTGCCATTATCATCTGCTATACTTTCGAGTGTTCTATTAGATGTAGTACCTACTGCAATTACTCTGCCACCCGTCTCTTTTACTTCATTAATTATCGCTGCTGCTTCACTACTAAGCATATAGTACTCTGAATGCATTTCATGTTCTTCCACTGTTGCGGCTTTTACAGGTCTAAAAGTACCCAGACCTATATGAAGTGTTACAAATACAATTTTAACACCCTTAGCTTTAATTTGACTTAGCAACTCATCTGTAAAATGGAGTCCTGCAGTAGGGGCTGCTGCAGATCCTGCAGCTCTTGAAAATACAGTCTGATATCTTTCTTTATCTTCTAATCTTTCAGTTATGTATGGTGGTAGCGGCATCTCTCCGAGTTTATCTAAAACCTCTTCAAAAATTCCTTCGAATTCAAATTCCACTATTCTACTTCCACCCTCAGAAACACTCATGACTGTTGCCTTTAGTTCTCCATTTCCAAAAACAAACCTAGCTCCAATCTTTGCTTTTTTACCCGGTTTAACTAAGGTTTCCCAGTGATTAACATCTATTCTCTTTAGGAGCAGGAATTCCATTTTACCTCCTGTTTCCTCTTTCATTCCTAAAAGCCTTGCTGGTAAAACTCTGGTGTCATTTAGCACTAAGCAATCTCCTGGGTTTAAATACTCTATTATATTTTTAAACTGTTTGTGCTGTATTTCCTTATTTGTTTTATTAACTACCATAAGCCTTGACTCATCCCTTTTTTCAACTGGATGTTGAGCAATAAGCTCCTTTGGTAAGTCAAAATAAAAATCCTTTACTTTCAAAAAAACTACATCCTTTCTTTAGCAAAAATCATTCAAACTTCATCATTAAATACTGTGAATTGTTTTAGATTTTTATGCTTATTCTATTTTTTAAAAGGCCTATTCAAATGTTGATAAGCCTTATTAGAAGCCATCCTCCCCCTTGGGGTTCTTATTATGAATCCTTTTTGAATTAAATAAGGTTCATAGACATCTTCTAAAGTTCCTAATTCTTCTCCTATAAAATAAGATAAGGTCTCTATGCCTACTGGTCCCCCATTAAAATTATCTATAATAGCTTCAAGCATTTTATTATCTATTCTATCAAATCCTTCGTCGTCTATTTCAAGAAGTTCACAAGCAGACTTTGCTAAATTCAAATCAATAATTCCATTCCCCTTAACATCACAATAATCGCGAACCCTCTTAAGCAAACGATTAGCAATTCTCGGAGTGCCTCTTGAACGTCTTGCAACTTCAATTGCAGCATCTTCCGTAATATCTACTTTTAAAATAGATGCAGAACGAATTACTATCTCTTTTAACTCACCTTGCGTATAATATTCCATGGCGCTTAGCACACCAAATCTATCACGAAGAGGTGCTGTTAATAGTCCAATCCTGGTAGTTGCACCAATAAGTGTGAACTTAGGCAAATCTAGTCTTATAGATTTTGCTGAAGCTCCTTTTCCAATTACAATATCTAAAACATAATCCTCCATAGCAGGATATAATATTTCTTCTACAGCTCTATTAAGTCTATGTATTTCATCAATAAAAATAACATCATAATCGCTCAAACTAGTTAAAATAGCTGCCAAATCCCCTGCTCTTTCAATCGCGGGCCCGGAGGTTACTTTTAAGTTACCCTTCATTTCCTTTGCAATAATGTTGGCAAGTGTTGTCTTACCAAGCCCAGGAGGACCATATAAAAGCACATGATCAAGAGCTTCTTCCCTATTTTGAGCTGCTTTAATGAATATATTTAATTTTTCTTTAATCTTTGGTTGACCAATATACTCTCTAAGTTTTTGGGGTCTTAGCGAATACTCTGCTTCCATATCTTCTTCAATGACCGATGAAGTAATAATTCTTTCCTCAATATCATCCATAGTGTACTCCCACCTTAGTTCATCAAATATTTCAAACAATCTTTAATCATATTTTCAAGTGATTGTTCTTTACTTATAGCTTTTAATGCTTTTTCTGCTTCCTTTTCAGAATATCCAAGGGAAATAAGCGCTCCTAAAACCTCTATAAGTTTTCTATCATCTTCTAAATTACTACCTGAAATTTGTGATAAAGTGTTAGCTGCTGACTGTTCAATATGAATTTTTTCTCTGAGCTCTAGAATTATTCTTTGAGCAATTTTCTTGCCTATTCCAGGTGCCCGTATTAAAGTTTTTTCATCTCCCGACACAATCGCATATTTTAAATTTGTAACACTGCAAATAGAAAGTAATGATAAGCCAGCTTTTGACCCAACTCCATTTATACTAATTACAAGGCTAAACATCTCTATCTCTTCTTTTGTTAGAAATCCGTATAGTCCAATAAAATCTTCTCTAACAATTTGTTTTATATATAATAATACATGCTCGTTAGTTTTGGGCATCTTTGCCATAGTACTTCCAGAGGTATATATTTTGTAACCCATGCCGTTATTATCTACTACAATATAGTCCTTATTAATGCCTACAAAAATTCCATTTATATATTCGTACATATATTTCCTCCTTGATGCTTTCTTCGTGAATATAAATTATTAATTGCTATCATCACATTTTTATAAAGGCTACATAACACTTTACCACCTAAACGGTATTAATTCAATAATTAAGATGCATGAAAATAAATAATAAGCCAAAAAACCTTAAGAAATACATTTTTCTTAAGGTTTTAGTACATATTTTTTTATTTCACATTAGGATGTTAAGACTTTAATAAACCCCTAGCATAATCAAAAGCCTTTTCGGGTGTTTTAAATTCTCCTTTTTCATATTCGGCGCTTTCTTCCGCATCCTTACTACCATCACTGTCTTTACTATATTTTCTACCGCGAATTAGGTCATCCACCAAGCCATCTTTCTCTTTCAAATCACCTATCTTGACATATTGTAATTCCCCTTTGTCTCGAGCTTCAAAGTCATATTTCTGCTGTTTACCATTTGCTATATAAACATTTGAATTAAATAGTTTATGAGCTGTTATGTCTCCATTTTCATCTGTTTTATAAATTGTTACAAGGTCCTCATATACTCCCAAAAAATACCTGTTAGCATTGTAACTGTACCTATTACTATTATTAACAAAAACTATTTCATCATTACTCATACTAAAAACTGTGTAACCTTGGTTTTTAAAAAATTCATTAAGTTCTAACTGTGTTTTTTTGTTTAGCACATCCGAACCATTAAATTGTTTTTCGAGCACCATATTTCTAACTTCATTGTCTTTATATCTAATCTTAAACATAAATTTTGTATCCTGAGATACCCTAACCAATTTAGTATTCACGGACGTTTGCATTAAATTATTTTTGTCATTATCATTAATACTTTTCGCAGTGAATTTTAAATATGGCAATTTGCCACAAGCTTCAAGCTTTAAATCATTTTTATTCATATAGTGATTAAGAGAATAGTTAGCACCAACGAAAGTTATTAAAATTATTGTAAATATTGAATATAAAATTTTTCTGTTTTTCATATTACCACTCCTTATTTGAAATTATGTCCATATAAGGGGGTATTCATTCAATAAATTGAAAAATATAACTTAAATATCAATTTCCTATAATCATAAAGGTGAAATGTATGTATCAATGAGACAGATAGTATATAATAAATTTTACAGACCCTTAGTTTATGTAATTAAATCATCTCCTTCGGAGCTGCAATATTAATATATACCTTGAAAGGAGTTTATTATGACGATTTATAGATTATCAAATGATTTAGTATTCCCAGATCCATCTCTAAGCGACGCGGATGGACTTTTAGCCATTGAAGGCGACCTATCTCCCGAGAGATTACTACTTGCGTATTCTAATGGAATATTTCCATGGTTTTCAGAAGACGAGCCTATACTTTGGTGGTCACCTGATCCAAGATTTATTGTTTATCCAAAAGATATTAGAATTTCACATTCTATGAAAAAACTACTTAAAAAGAGTACATATAGGGTTTCCTTTGATACTTGTTTCAGAGATGTTATATGTAATTGTTCTAATACAAGAAAAGAAACAGGTACATGGATTACAAATGAAATGATTGAAGCTTACTGCAAGCTTCACGAACTCGGCTATGCCCATTCAGTGGAAACCTGGTACAAAGATAAGTTAGTTGGTGGATTATACGGCATAAGTATAGGAAAATGTTTTTTTGGTGAATCAATGTTTTCAACTATGGATAATGCCTCTAAGGTAGCCTTTACTACTCTAGGCAAATCATTGGAAGAAAAAGGATTTTCTATGATTGACTGTCAGGTTCATACAACTCATTTGGAAAGTTTAGGAGCAGTTTATATTCCAAGAGAAAAATTCTTGGAACTTATGAAAAAAGAAATTTCAATAAACCCTTTAAAATTGTGCTTTTAAGTTGCACAATTCCTTAATTATTCAAGCTCTAAAACTTCTTACAAACAGAAACACTGAAGCAGGTAAGTTGTATAATGAAATGACCGAAGAGTAACAAAAAATAAAGACTCAAGAGAAATACTCTTGTATAATGTTAAGTGACTAAACCAACATATACGGGAGGATTTCAAATGAGTCAATTAGATTTTATCACACAGAGCAGAAAAGGTAAACACATAACATACGAGGAACGCATAAAGTTAGAAGCTTTACACAAAATGGGACTTAATTCAACTCGTATTGCGGAGCAAATAGGTGGGCGTTCAGAACGTACAATAAGGCGTGAAATTGCTAAAGGAATTGTAGAACTATTGAATAGTGACTTAACCACTCGCATGGAATATAGCGCAGAAATTGGGCAGTCAGAGCATGACAAACAAGGTACCGCTAAAGGTCCTGCATTAAAAATAGGAAAAGATCATAAATTGGTGAAGTACTTAGAAAAAGCTATTGGTATAGATGGCGAATCTCCGTATGCAGCTATTCAAAATATCACAAATAAAGATCTACAATTTGAAACAACTATTTGCTTCAAAACTGTGTATAACTATTTGGATAATAATTTGTTTTTAAATATAAGTAACAAAGATCTGCCTGTTAAAAAGAATGCTAAAAAGAGAAACTATAAAAAAATAAGATCAGCGTATAACAATACCAAAGGAACTAGCATATCGGAGAGACCTGCAGCGGTAGCTGCACGTGATGAGATAGGCCACTGGGAAATGGACACTGTAGTTGGCAAACAGGGTACAAAAACTGTCTTGATGGTGTTAAGTGAAAGAGTAACTCGTAAGGAGTTAGTCTTTAAAATACCATCTAAATCACAGGCGGCTGTCGTGAAAGAATTGGACAAATTGGAGCGTAAAATGGGAATGTTATTCTCGAAAACATTTAAAACAATCACCTGTGATAACGGCTGTGAGAACCTTGATTTCGAGGGTATTGAGAACTCAGTAAGAAATAAACGAAAGAGAACTAAAGTGTATTATGCTCACCCATATAGTTCATGGGAGCGAGGCACAAACGAAAATATCAATAAAATGATACGACGATTTATCCCAAAAGGTGTGGATATTTCAGCATTCTCTAAAAAACAAATTATGCGAATACAGCACTGGATCAACAATTATCCAAGAAGGATTTTCAACGGTTTATCTGCCAATATGATGGAACAGAAAACCATTACAACTTAACATTATATTTTTCTTGAAAATTTCGGACATTTTATATTGCAATCTACACAGAAACACTGAAGCATGGAAACGCATTGACAAACTCCAAGTATTATAATATGATTAAATAAATATTGCTTAGGTACTTTTGTCACCGGATAAATGTACTGAAATCATAAGCGTTAGGAATTCATGCCGTTAGGTCTTAGGGTATGAATCGCCTAATGCTTTTTTTTGTTAGGAGGATTATAGTATGAAAACTAAAATTAATACAAGCATTAAACATAAAATAATTAATAAAAAGGGGATATGTAAAAGTATGAAAACAAAAACTAATACAAGCATTAATAAATTATTTTTTAAATATGTGTTGTTAAATGTAATCAGCATGATAGGGTTGTCTTTCTACATATTGGCAGATACGATATTTGTATCAAGAAATATGGGTAATAACGGTTTAACTGCATTGAATTTAGTATTGCCTATTTATAGTCTTGTGAATGGTATCGGTTTAATGCTCGGCATGGGAGGTGCCATAAGGTATTCCATCCTCTGCGGAGAGGGAAATTTCAAAAATGCAAGCAAGACCTTTACGCAAACCATCTATATGGCTCTTGCCTTTGGGTTCCTATTTACGGCAGTCGGAGCATTCTTCTCTGGTGATATTGCGAGACTGCTAGGTGCTGATGCAGAGGTAATGCCAATGGCAAGTTCATACCTAAGAACAATACTGCTATTTTCCTGTGCTTTTATGGTAAACACTGTGATTGTTTGTTTTGTACGGAATGATAACAATCCGAAGCTCTCGATGATTGCCATGCTTGCAGGAAGCTTTGGCAATGTCATTCTTGATTATATTTTTATATTTCACATGAATCTTGGTATGTTCGGCGCCGCATTTGCGACAGGTCTTGCCCCTATCATAAGTATTGGCATACTGTCTATCCATCTTATACAGAAGAAAAACCGTTTTAAATTAGTAAAAACATCCTTACAAAAGAAGTATGTAAAAAAAATATTTTCGCTCGGATTACCGTCTTTGTTCACCGAGGTATCTTCAGGACTCATTATACTTTTGTTCAATATTGAAATTTTAAATCTCATCGGAAACATCGGCGTTGCAGCATATGGAATTATCGCTAACCTTGCTTTAATTGTTGTCGCTGTTTTTACTGGTATTGCACAGGGTATACAACCCATTTTGAGTATAAATTTCGGTACAGGAAATAAAGACAATATAAAGAAAGTATTCAGATACGCTGTGATACTTGCATTTTGTATTGGCTTCGCTTTCTATATTGCAGGGGCGGTTTACCCGAATGTTATTATCCAACTGTTTAACAAGGAGTATAATGCTGCGCTTGCTGATATGGCGACACAAGGTATAAGGCTGTATTTTATTTCCTTCTTCTTCATGGGTTTTAATATTCTAACGTCTTCATTTTTTGCTTCTATTAATCAACCTGCAAAAGCATTTACCGTTTCTCTTGCAAGAGGTTTTATTACTGTTATCCCTTTGATTTTCATTCTTCCGCATTTTCTGCAAATGACAGGAGTTTGGTTAACTATTCCGTGTGCAGAAGTGATTACCTTATTGTTGAGCTTATTCCTTATAAAGAATTATCTCAAAGATGATATTTCTATGCATCCGCCAATTTGACATACTATCACGCTCCATTCGATAGCTTTTATTTTATTACAAAAACAAAAGCTATCGAATATTATACAATATACACTATAGAGTCAGAATCTAAAAAAAGTGAACGGCACCCTGCACGTTGTGCAGGGTGCCGTTCATAATATAATAGTGCAGTCTTTTATTATGTTAGAAATCAACACTACTCTTAATAGTATGCTACCATCTTATCTTTGGTAAAGAATACTAAGTAAAATATTCAATTATTGCCTGCTTAAAATTATTATTTATAAGTTCTGAGATATAATTTTTAATATCCTCGCTGTCTGGTTTTTTATAGACATATTTGAATTTTCCATACGGCCCCCATTTCAATTGCCTTTTTTCTTCATTCAGATCAAGCTTAGTATTTTTAAATCGTTGAACTATCAACTCCTTTGCCGCTTTAGTAAATCTATGTTGAATAAGTTCAAAGCTTACTTCCCCAGTATAATCACCTAGTGCTATTTTTAGTGTTTCAAATAACTCCTTATATTCCTCACGCCAATTATCATATATCATGATAGGTGCAATTATGAATCCTATTGGATATCCAGCAGCAGCAATTTTTTTAACTGCGTCTATTCTCTCCTTAAAACTAGAAGTATTGTGTTCGAAATTATCTATTACATAACGCGAATTTAAAGTAAATCTGAATTTTGTGTGCTTGTTATGTTTTAGCTTTAAAAATGGATCAACATCATTAAATTTCGTTACAAGCCTCAATCTACCATTGGAACTTTCTCCAAAGAACTCTATGCATCTTTTTAAGTTCCCACTTAAGTGTTCAAGCGCAATGGGATCTGTTATACTTGCACATTCAAAGGTTGTAATATTCGGCTTGTTATCCTCTATATAAGTTTGTATATTCTCTAAAATTTCTTCAATATTCATAAAAATCTTCATGAAAGGTTTTTCACCTTGAGTAGTCTGAAGATAGCAATATTCACAATTTGCAGGGCATGAACTTGATAGTGAAAATTGATAATCAGCAGATGGTTTGCAACTCGATAATTTTTTTTGACCGTTTATCGTAAAAAGAACAACCTTTTTAGACATTGCATAATTTTTTTCAGGTGATCCACAATCTATTATTACTCTTTTAGAATTAACTATGGGTACCTTTAAGCTTTCTAAGTGCTCTATAACTTTTTTTGCTGCATCATATTTCAGAACTTTAGGATCTATATATGCAATGTCTGGTATAAATAACTCCATTATCCTCACCTCATAAGTATTATTTTATTAAACAAAGTTATTTATACATCTCAGCTCCTTTATAGTCTTCCTTATTTCTTATTTCTTATTTCTTACTTATTATCACTTAAAAGCACACAATAATTATTGCACCTACTGATTCCATAATAAAACCGCGGTTTTATATTTACCATAGTAACCAAAATATAGGGAGAACGGTATAATAAATATATACCGTTCTCCCTATGTTTCAGTGATTTTACAAACTTAATATTTTCTATCTAGTGTTGTATTTATTGATCACCTTATTTTTTAATTTTTTCCCAAGGGTTTCTCCTATAAATCTATCAATCATTTCTTCCTTAGTAGCTTTACCTTCTACAAATATGTTAAATTTCTTGCAAAGCTTGCCTAGGTCCCCTTTACTTATATCACAAGTCTTAATAAAGCTTTTTGCAGTTTTAACACTAGTCATAGCTATTATACGTTTATACATTTCATCATTAGTCATGGATGCACCTCAAATTTCTTATTTATCAAATACATTATATCATCTTAAATAACATCAATAAATCATTTCTAATTAAATTAATAAGTTTTTTTTTAAAAGTCTTCTAGAAATCGAATATTTATGATATTTACCCATTATTTTATTTTTTATTATCATGCAATACTTGATCAATTACAATTACCATTGCTAAGGTAAACGCATAATTTTCTTCTTCATTGATGGCAATTTCATAAGTATCTCCCCACGAAAGCCATTTTTTGTTTATTTGCGCAACTATACTACCATTTTTCACTATTGAAAAATCATGAGCAAAGAAGTCTCCTTCAATCTCGTAATTACCCATATCGCTTTCTATATGGAATTTATTACTAAATAAAGTGAATTCTTTTTTCACTTTGGCAGCATAGTTTCCGCTTAAATATATATTATATTCCGGCAGTAACTTAAATAACTTCTGCTCAATGTATATAATTTCATTATTATTCATATCATAAATTCTAAGTTTATTTCCAAATGTGAAAATCTTTCCTTCTACATTGAATACATCATTACCTGAAACATCTTTAATACTAAAACTGTCACCTATTGAGAATATCTTTTCTCGGATATAAAACTTCACACAAACTCCCCCAATAACATTTATTCCTATATATTTTATTATACATTATAAATATAGTTCCATTAGTTCTAATTTGATTTTACCAAAACCTACATGCATTATCAATAAAACTAAGAAGTTCAAATGGAGGATACGGTTAATTTTTTTCATATATACTTATATTAAAATGGAGCAAAGTTGATAGCTTTGAGGTATCATTAGCTTTTTCTCTCATTGCATTATCAATAGTCCAATAGTAAGGAGTCATTGCAATAAGACTCTTTATATCTTCAGCATTTCCGACATCGATGCTGTACTTAACTTCCACGCTCTGAGTTAACTTAAATCCATCAAATGTTGTTACTTTTTCCTCATGTTTTCTAGCATTTACATATAATATTTCTTTTAAACCATATAAATGTTGAACTCCAGGAGTTATAACAACTAGCTTACCGTTATCCTTTAGAACCCTATTAAGCTCAGTCTCATCTGAGGGTGCAAAATTTCTTATAATGATATCTATAGTGCCTGGCATTATGGGTAGGTTAAAATTACTACCTACTATAAATTTTATTTTTTTATCTCTCTTAGTTGCATAAGTAACTGCAGCTTTCGAAATATCTACGCCAAAAAAATCAATTTCTTTATTTCGGGTGTAGCTAGCTTCTTTTCTATGTATGGCTTCCTTTAATCTGCATAAAAAATATCCTTCTCCACACCCAGCATCAAGTATATTTATATTATTTCCATTTATATTTGATATTATTACATCATTTAGTTTATCAGAAAAAGTGTGATAATACCCTTTATTTAAAAAGTCTCTACGCCCTTCCATCATTTCTTTGCAGTCACCAGGGTCTTTTGTTTTCTTTTGATTAGCAAGCAAAAGATTAATATGTCCTTTACTTGCTATATCATAACTATGATTATTTAAACATACATATTGTTTTTCATACTTTTTTAAACTTAAGTTGCATACGGGACATTTTAATATAGATTCTTTATTTTCTATTGTCACAAAATCACTGCCTTTCTTTAATTTTCTTTAATTTTAGAATGGTTTTTTCGCTAAACTCTACTCCAATTGAATCTAATATAAACATAAATATTGGGATTCCAAGGAGCAGACCCCAAATTCCCATAAAATGCTCTGACACTATTAATGTTACAAAAGTAAAAAATATTGGAAGATCGGTGGTATCAGACATAAACTTTGGGTTTAAAATATAACTTTCAATAGCATGAATTATAAAAATCATAATAAGCACAAATATTACTTTAACTAACCCGCCCATTTTAAAAGCAATTAAACATAGGGGAATTAGCGAAATAAATAACCCCGCCACTGGTATAAGACTTAAAATAAATATCATAAATGCAAGAGCGAATAATTTCGGAAATCCCATTATAGTTAATCCTATCACTGATAATACTGTATTTGCAATGGCTATCATTATTTGAGCCTGTATTACTTTACCAAAGGAATTTAAAAAATTATTACCAAAATAGCTCAAATAATTATATGCCACAGATACTTTACTATATTTAAACTTATGTACAAATTTTAACACGCTGTCCTTCTCTAATATAAATACTAAGCTTAGTAAAAGTGCCATAAAAAAATTAAAACTCCATTTTCCAAAATTAGTTACAAAAATCATAATACTTTGAATACCCGATTTAGCATAATTTGCAATATTAATTTGATTAAACATCGGTGCTAAATACTTCGTAAATCCTTTTGTATTTTCAGAAAAATTAATATATTCCATCTTGCCTAAAATAGATATACTTTCAGAAATAGCAATTGGTATATATTTTACTGCTAGAAGGACTATTGTTACTGTCATAAACATATATATAATTATAGTAATAATAGTTGGATTTACTTTTACTACTCTGTTAATTTGCTTAACTAATAAACTTTGTAGACTATTCACTAAATAAGTAATCATAAATGTTAATAGAATCAAATTAAAAATGGATCTTATTAAATATGCAAATAATATTATTGCTAAAAGCAATAGCATTTTCTCTACGGTTTTTCTATTAAATAACTGTGTTATTGTTTGCATTTAAGGCGCTCCTTCATCTTTTTTATTGTTTTTTGTTAAAATTTATTGAGATTTATTTAAACATTTTTTTAATTTTTTCGCTATAATAAATTATTTTTCGGCTATTTCATTATATCAAATTGTTTAACTTATTTCTATTAATTACTATGTACTAAATTTAAAATTTTATAATACACGAAGAATAAGAAAAATGGTGTATAATATATATACTAATAAGAAAGTTTGGTGATGATAATAAATGAAACCTGTAATTATGTTTGTAACTGAATGGTGTCCATATTGTAAAAAAGCACTTACTTGGATGGACGCTATAAAAAAACAAAATCCAGAATACGCTGGTATTGATATTAAAATAATTGATGAAGAGCTTCAACCGGATATAGCAAAACAATATACATACTATTATGTCCCTACCTACTATGTTGACGGAGTTAAAGTTCATGAAGGCGTTGCCTCTAAAAATATTATTAATGGTATATTTGAAAAGGCCTTAAAATAATTTTAATAAACTAAAAATGTAAGAAGATAATTTTAAATTATCTTCTTACATTTTTTTAATTTCATGTATATCTTTTTAATCGCGGGATATACTATTATTGTAGTCGACAAACAAACATTAAACTTATAAAAGGGAGATGTTAGTTATGTTAATAAGTAAACCACTTGTAATTTTAAGCGTAGGCAATATTGCTGGGGCTAAAAATGGGGACTACTAAGTAATTCCGTATGAAAATTAAAATACGGAGTTATAAATCCATATTTTATATGGATTAGTAAAGCCAATGATTATTTTATATAATCATTGGCTTTATGTTTTTTATCTTGTTGATCTAAAATTTTTAGGCTGCTGACTCCCACCCTGATTTCTTCCATTTCTTCTAGCATTGCCTGATTGTTGAGGCTTTCTTGTTGAAGGTTTATTTGCCTTATCATTACTTGCTATTACAGGTTCATTACTTGCAGGATAAGGATGATCTTCAATTACTGGTATTGATTTTGATATAACCTTTTGAATATCCTTAAGAAAAGGTTTTTCTTCTTCATCGCAAAACGAAAGTGCAACTCCACCAAGTCCTGCCCTACCAGTCCTTCCTATTCTATGAACATAAGTCTCTGGTATATTTGGCAAATCAAAATTGATTACATGAGATAATTCATCAACATCAATACCTCTCGCTGCTATATCTGTTGCGACTAATACTCTTGTTATACCCGACTTAAAATTATTTAAAGCAAGTTGCCTAGCACTTTGAGATTTATTACCATGAATAGCTTGTGCTTCTATTCCTACATTGTTAAGGTCCTTCGTGATTTTATTTGCACCATGCTTTGTTCTTGAAAATACTAAGGCAGAAACTATGGACTTATCTTTTAGCAAATGAATAAGTAGCGGTTTCTTATCTTTTTTATCCACAAAATATACTGATTGTTCAATAAGCTCAATGGTAGATGAAACAGGTGTCACTGCTACTTTTACTGGATCCACAAGAATAGAATCAACTAGCTTTGAGATTTCTGGTGGCATAGTCGCTGAAAATAACATAGTTTGTCTAATTTTAGGTAGTTGCGCTATAATTTTTTTTACGTCACGCAAAAATCCCATATCAAGCATACGGTCTGCCTCGTCAAGTACAAACATTTCCACATGGTGTATGTTAATGTATTTCTGTTGCATTAAATCGAGTAATCTACCAGTAGTGGCAATTAAAATATCTACTCCATCTTTTAAAGCATCAGTTTGTTTTTTTTGTGATACGCCTCCGAAAATAACTGCACTAGTAAGATTCATGTGTTTACTATAGGCTGTAAAACTTTCTCCAATTTGAATTGCTAGTTCCCTAGTAGGTGCGAGTATTAAGGCCTTTATATTTTTAGGTCCCTTTATAACTTTTTGCCTCCCACAAAGAATTTGCAGTATAGGAATAGCAAAAGCCGCTGTCTTTCCAGTGCCTGTCTGAGCACAGCCTAGAAAGTCTTTTCCTTCCAATATAGTAGGAATTGCAGCTTCTTGTATAGGCGTAGGTTGCACATAACCTTCAGTTTTTAAAGCCTTGTTTATTGGTGTAATAAGATTTAAGTCTTCGAATAACATTTTTTTCTCCTTTGGAAGTGGCTGTCTTTGACTTTAAATGTCACAAATCACTGATATCCTGTTATGAATTTTCCCGAAAATTGGAAACAACAACTTTCTTACATGATTATATTGCATCTAAGAAACCACCCTTTTATTAGTGATATGAGCATATTTAGGCTGATTTTTCTTCATTTAGCTCCGACTTTGTAGGTCTATGATGTATAAATAAATATGTTTCTTTTATATCAACTTCAATCTTATAACTGTTTTAATTCAACTATTCGTTGCACTCATATTTTTTTATTATAACATATTTCGACTCTTGTTGCTATTCTTCTATTTTCCATAAATAATGTTGAATATAAATGTTAATTTACCACAAACTATATCTACAAAATATTTTTTTTACAAAAGGAGACATTTATATGAATGAAAACTTTAATTACCCTATGAACGTACCTGAGCAAAAACAAGATAAACAACCAGGATTAGAAACGCTTATGAATCCAAGACCTATTTTTGAAAATTTAAATTGCATAGGTTCTGGAAAATTAATGAATAAAGTTGCCTTAATTACAGGTGGCGATAGTGGCATTGGAAAAGCAATTGCTCTTGCATACGCCAGAGAAGGAGCTGACATAGCCATAGTATATCTTGATGAGCATGAAGATGCAGAAGAGACAAAAAAACTTATTGAAGCAAAGGGTAGAAAGTGTATTTTAATTGCCGGAGATATAGGAGACGATACCTTTTGCAATGATGCTGTAAATAAAATAATAAAAGAATTTAGCAAATTAGATATTCTTGTGAACAATGCCGGTGAGCAACATCCCCAAAATAGTATTGAAGATATTACAAAGCAGCAACTAGAGAAAACTTTTAAAACAAATATTTTTGCCATGTTTTATATGGTTAAAGCTGCATTACCCAATTTAATAGAGGGTGCTACTATTATAAATACTTCATCGGTTACAGCCTACAAAGGCCACGAAACCTTAATTGATTACTCCTCAACTAAGGGAGCAATAGTTACCTTCACCCGTTCTTTAGCTCTTTCATTAGCAAGTAGAAAAATACGAGTTAACTCAGTGGCTCCAGGCCCCATATGGACACCTCTTATACCGTCTTCCTTTAGCGCAAATGAGGTTGGTAAATTTGGGAGCAACACTCCTATGGGAAGGCCAGGTCAACCTGTAGAACTCGCTGAAACTTATGTGTTTTTAGCTTCCGAAGGTTCTTCATTTATAAGCGGTGAAACTATTCATGTAAATGGAGGCAATATTATAAATGGTTAATACCTGGTATCATCCAGCTTACAAGTGGCATGTTTCTTATCATAACTAAATAGGAAAATACAAAATAGGCGTCAATTTTTTGAGGCCTATTTTGTTCGCTTTGTGGTACCTTTATTTCTACCTCTCTCCTTTTGCAATTTTTTTAAAATTTATAATTATTTTATTTCTATTGGAAATAGCTTCACTTAATTTGTTAATATATCCACACATATAATAATAGTACATTGGCAAATATATATACCAATAGTATTATTAATAAGTAATTTGATCCTTGTATATTTTTTAAAAATTTCTTAAAATAATTTATTTTTTAAGGAGGAAGATATTATCAAAATCAAAATTTTTACTTTCACACTTTTTGTTAGTTTACTTCTTGATATTTGCAATATGACAATAGCCTCGGCTACAAATTTTACTTTTACAGATCAAAACGCTAATAAGTATAACATAATAATGAAGCAAGACCTACTCTGCCTAATGATAGCTTATCCTGAATATATTACAAATATTGAAGAAAATAATGGACACGTATATTTAATAATGAAGTCTGGAAAAAAGTTATGCTATGACGACAAGAAAGAGAAAAATTCACAAGAAAAACTATCAAACCCAGATCTTCAAGACACGTTAGATCAAATTTATCCCCTTTCTCCTGTTAAAAGCATTATGGAGTCTAATTTTGATCCTGGTCGCTTTCGGTCCTACGACTTATTATCAGAAGTTTATGGCACTTCAAAAAAAGCTGTAGAATCCAAACTTACAAAAGTCAAAGTAGGTTATAGTAATTTTCAATTCAATAATAGTAGTAGTGCATCCGATTCACTGCAATCTGTTATGAGTGAGCTAATTCCTCTTTCAGAAAGAAACCAAAATGTAAGAAGATGTCTTCTTCCCTGTAGTGGAACTTTTAATTATCGCGTAATTGCAGGTACAAATCGATTAAGTCCTCATTCTTTTGGTATTGCTATTGATCTTGCTAGTGATAAAAGTGATTATTGGAAATGGGCATCTAAAGAAGCAGGTGAAAACAGATTATCCTCATATCCGAACGAGCTTGTAAAAGTTTTTGAAAATAATGGCTTTGTTTGGGGTGGTAAATGGTCACACTTTGATATCTTACATTTCGAGTATAGACCTGAAATCATTTTAAAAGCTCGCTATTTTACAGGCAATGTAGGTTCAAAAAATGCTTGGTATGAAGGTGCACCATGGCAACAAGTGCCTATAAAGAATGCAATTGATAGAATCAATGCATTAATAAAATAATAGGAGTATAATATTATGAATTTTTGTAAAATTAAAAAGTTACAATTATCTAGAAGTAGATTACTTATATTTATCATACTTCTTTTATTAATACAGTTATATAGCAATAGTTACACATATGCTATTACGGATGATTCAAAAAAAGAAGTTACTAGTTATATAGATCAAATTTTTCAAAAAAGAAACAAAGCCCTACTTAGCGGTGATTTAAAATTAATACAGTCACTTTATAATATGGACACAAAATATGGAACTTGGGCATATGAATATGAAAAAAGAAAGATGGAGTATATTAATAATTGGGCAGAAAAACAAGGAGTTAAGTTTACACATATTATACCAACTGTAATTGTAAAAAATATTAAAGGTAGCAATAATAATCTTTCAGTTTATTTATTATGCTCCACAGAATATAAATATGAATATGAAAATCAGCCCGGACTAGAAAATACGTCTAGAATTGGAACCTATCACAATTTACAACTTATGAGTAAAGATGGTTCTTGGGTAATTTCTAAAGAATGGTATAAAGACCCTTTTGCAAACTCTTTAAACTTAGATAATATTAAGGCAGATTCTATAAAAAAATTTATACTATCCCAAAGCGCACGAGATCTATCTGCCATAGATAAAGGAAGAGTAAGTGCTATAGAATATGCTGATAAATATTGCGGGGCTGCAAGCACTGCAGAATACGAATACAAGTATAATAAAAAGTACAGAAATTATAATCCCGAAGGTGGTGATTGTGCAAACTTTGCATCACAAATTCTTTTAGAAGGAAGTAAATTCAGAAAAAATCCTGCTTGGAACTACGACAAAAATGGAGCAACAAGATCTTGGCTAAATGCGGATGGTTTTAAAAACTATATGCTATATAGTGGTAGAGCATCAATAATTTCCTATGGCAGCTATGACAAAGTATATAAAGCTAGTTATAATCTACTGCCAGGAGATTTTGTTGCCTATGAAAAGAAAAATGACATAACTCATATTTCTGTTGTTACAGGATCTGATTCAAGAGGATATTCCTTGGTCAGCTGTCATAATTCTGATAGAAATAAAGTTCCTTGGGATCTTGGATGGAGCGATAAAAACATTAAATTTTGGTTAGTTAGAGTTCATTATTAACAAAAATATTAAAACAATAAACTATAAGGAGGTAAATAATCATGAAAACTGAAGAACAAATTAAATCAGAAGTTACTAGGCAGGTTATTGATAGTATGAAAACAACTTTAAATGAAGAATTAACTGAGGTAGAGAAGGAATTTGAGGAAACTTATAAAAGCAAGCTTGAGCAAGAAATTCAATATACATTAGAACTTTCAGAAACAGGTCTTAAACACAATTCAACCAAAAACATAAAAGTAGAAAATAAAAAACTAATACAGCAATTAGATAATATAAGAAGTGAAAAGGCTAAAGTTGAGAGCAAATTAAAGACATTAAATGAATTCGAAAATTTATAGTTCCCCAGAAAGTGTCGTTGTGGCATGGTTAAGTTGACTTATTCTTTTCAATATAGTAGTATATAGTTTGATGAATAAATATTATATTATGCATAATATGTATATTTTAGTGTAGATAAGGAGAATTAACTTACCATGAATATTTCTACTAAAGGAAGATACGGTTTAAGGGCAATGGTTGATATAGCTGTGCATTCATTTGGAGACTATATACCCTTAAAGGTTATCGCTGAAAGGCAGTCAATCTCAGAAAATTATCTAGAACAAGTGTTCTCAGTACTTAGAAAGGCTAATCTTGTAAAAAGTGCAAGAGGATCCCAGGGTGGTTATACCCTATCAAAAGAAGCATCAAAAATCACAGTAGGTGAAGTTTTAAGAACCCTTGAAGGTGATTTAGATATTACTGGAGATGATGGTGGTGCCTTAGGTGTTGATAAAACCATAAAAGTTTGTATAAACACTCTAGTTTGGCAAGAGGTTAATGAACAAATTAATAAAGTTATGGATTCAGTAACGCTACAAGATCTTGTAGAAAAATATAAAAGTCTAAATGATGAGTATATCTTAGACTTTATAATATAAATGAAGAATAACAGCACTTTGGAAATCCCGGTGCTGTTATTCTTCATTTATTTTCATTAACATAAAAGAACACCTTGATTAATTCTATTCCCATAAATCTTCAGTTAATTTTTCAATTTCTCTGATTCTTTTTTTAGTTTCCATTGTATCAATAGTAATCAAACCATTATCAATACTAAGTACGTCTCCTTCTTTAGCGCTATGAGGTAATTTAATCCTTTTAATATCAATCATAGTTCTATCTTCTTTTTCACATACTGCATAACAGCCAACAAATCTATCTATTATTATTTTCATACAATCAACTCCTTAACGAGGTGCCCCCCAAACGCTACATGGTTCATATCCCGCTTTTGCATTATTCAAATTCATATGCATTTTACTTTTCTTTGAGTATCTACAACCATCACTGTGATACTTTTCACCTGTTACAGTATATACTGTAACGCTCTTATTTTGAGTTATTTTGACTTTTTCTCAAGGGATGAATTAACCACAGGGTGTTTAATATTAAACCTACCTTAGTGTATTAATAATTAATCAATACACTAAGGTGTTATACCATCATTGAACAAATTTTATTCGAATATATATTGTACTAATTTATTATCCTATAATATATTTGTGATTTTTTTCATATATTTTGTTTCTTCTTCATCTTCAATTAGTTTTTTCGCCATATCATTTTTCTTGTTATTATCAATTTTATCTTTTATACTTTTATCTAGATCAAATAAGTATGACCAGTCTTCTTCATTTATATTTTTCGGTCTATCCATCTGTAATTTATTGCATTTTAAAATTCCATTAATCAATTGTAGTTTTTCTTTGTATTCTTCTCTCTTTTCGTCAATCTCAATTTTACCCTTTAAATCTAATACTATTATTTTAAAATCAATATCTTTAATCCAAGCAGGTTTTTCCTTTTTAATTAATTCTTTCGGATTTTTAGTATAACAAAGTATTTTAAAGGCAAGTAGTTCTAATCTATATGCCTCATGCTTTAACTCATAAATTTTTTTGTCTTCCAAATATTCTAGTGGATGATTATTTATAAATTCAATTGGAGACTTTATAGAATATAATTTACTTAATAAATTTTGTAAATACAACTCTTTTAAGAAATTATAATAATCCAGCCACTTATCTTCTAACATTCCATTTTGTTTTTTTTCTTTTAATAAATCTAGTATTTTATCTGTATTAAAATAATATTGACTAGCATTGTATTTTTTTAATAATATAAATACATCAAAAATTTTATTCTGTATTATATTCCATATATCTTGCTTAATATTTTGAGGTTTATTCAAACCTAAAAGCACTGAAAAATCATTGTAATAGTTTATTTCCATAACTATTTTTTTGATTTGTTCCTCTAATACCTCTGTAGATTTTTTCAATATATAATCCCATTCATTGTTATTAATATAAGAAGGCTTATTATTATTTAAAAATTTATAGCATGTACTAAATTCAAGTTCTCTAATATTTCTAGGATTTCTGTTTTCTCCTACAAATTCATCTATAGCGACTTTACGGATATTTAACCATTTTTGTCTTGATACATAAATAGGCTTTCTTTTTTCTAATATTTTCTTACTTTCATAATATGCCTTACGTTCTAAATCATTAATTAACATATTTTTTAAGAAATTATTAAAACACTTCATCTTATCCACCTCGTATATAATTATTTTTTATCCGTTCTTACATATCCATATTATATCATAATTTACATAATATTTTATAATTATGAAAAATTTGGTTAATTGATTTATCAACTTTCTTAGTAAACCTAATATTTTTGCAAACTAAAGAACGAAAGTAGTATTTCTCCTACTCTAATTGTGTAAGTCATCTCCTGCGAATCTGCAATATTAATGACTTCAGAAGGAGATTTATACTCCCACTAAGTTTTACTCTAATGTGATATAAATATTACATTAGAGCACTCTTTCATAGGGTCTCGTATATTACCATCCTTTTTGCACGACAAAAAAAGAAGCTCATCTCTAAGCTCCCCTATTATTCTACGGGTAATCTTACCCTTAGCTACTTACCCTCAATACCTTTCATACCTTTCTCAATTTCTTGGTTTATTTTATCAGCTTGTATTTGAGTAATTACACGATTTTCTACTAATGTACCTAATCTATTAATACTACCTTTAACTTGCGACACATTTTTTGTTGCCTCTTCCATTACTTTATCTGACTGGGTTTGTGTTATTGTCTTAGCCGTAACTAGTCCTTTAAGAGTGTCAGAGTAAATTGTTTTTGTTGCTGTTGGAAGGATAGCTTTTTTAGTAGTATTAGTCGGCGACTTCATGGAATTACAAGCAGTAAATAGCAAAATAGATATACTAATTATAATAAATGTTGAAGCAATTTTTACATTCTTCATTTTTACACACCATCCTAAGATTATTTGTTCTTTATATTATTAGGATAATTGAATTAAAATATACTATTTTTGATACTATACAAATTCCTCTTATATTTACCACCATATTTTCTGTAAAATAAAAAAACACCTCCAATAACAGATACATTGTGTATCTATTATTGAAAGTGGTTAAATTCAGTATATCATTGTCTTAAATTTTCTACGGTAACATGTATATCATTATACAAACATCTAAATTTCTGATGATTGCCTGCAAACCATCTATCCCTCAAATTCCTCAGGGTACTCTGCATTGTGATAAACGTCCTGCACGTCATCATCATCTTCAAGTGCATCTATAAGTCTTTGCACTTTACCGGCGCCTTCTAGGCTAATAGGTATCATGTTATCTGGTATCATTGTAACCTCTGCAGAAGCAAATTCAAAACCCGCTGTTTCTAACACTTCTCTTACAGCTCCAAAAGTTTCTGCAGCTGTAATTATTTCAAACATTTCCTCTTCTGCATTAAAATCTTCTGCACCCGCTTCTAATGCTACCATCATTATCTCATCTTCATCCATAGTTTCATTTCTTTCTATGATGATTTGTCCTTTTTTAGCAAACATCCAGCTTACACATCCAGCCGCTCCCATGTTTCCACCATGTCTATCAAAAGCATGCCTTACAGTTGCCACACTTCTATTTTTCTTGTCCGTTAGCGTCTTAACTACTATAGCAACGCCTTCTGCTCCATAGCCTTCATAAACTATTTCTTCATAGTTTACGCCTTCAAGCTCTCCGGCACCTTTTTTTATTGCTCTAGTTATTGTCTCTTGAGACATATTATTAGATTTAGCTTTTGCAACTACATCTCTAAGATGAGCATTAATATCTAAATTAGACCCACCATTTTTAGCTGCCATTATTATTTCTTTACCTAATTTTGTGAATACCTTACCTCTTATAACATCAATCTTACCTTTTTTCTGTTGTATGTTATGCCATTTTGAATGTCCTGACATTTGATATCCCCCCCAACTAACTATTTTTCATATGAAATATTCTAACCTTCTCTAATAAATACCAATATTTCTATCAATTGGTTTTAAATACATTACATTCCCATTATATCATAGAAATAAAGCGTTTTTCAAATAAAAAAAGAAAAGTATATATACTTTTCTTACATGTGTTAAGTCATCTCCTGCGGAGCTGAAATATTGTTAAAGGATAGAGTTTATAATTTCACTATCATATAATCTATGTTCTAATTTGAAGTACATTTTTGGATCTTCTTCATAAAACAGAGCTTTTCCTGAAGTAACCTGGGTTATTTCTGCCCTTAATTTTTCTAGATTACTAAACTGACAAAGTATTTTAATCCTCACTTTGTCAGTATATTCTACGTTCTCTATATAAAAATTTTCTTTAGCACAGACATGTTGTAGCTTCCCTAGTAAATCGTATTCAATTAGTATATCTATTGAAATACCTTCAACCTTTTCCACTACCCCTGCCTCTTTAATAGCTAGTGATGCACCTTTCGAATATGCTCTTGCAAGGCCTCCAGTGCCTAGAAGAATTCCTCCAAAATATCTGGTAACTACCACCGCTACATCTGTAATATCACTTTTTTTCAAAACTTCTAGCATAGGAATTCCTCCCGTACCTTGAGGCTCTCCATCGTCACTATACCTTTGTATCCCTCTGTTTTCGCCAATTATATAGGCATAAACATTGTGTCTTGCTTGTTTGTGTTTATTTTTAACCGCTTGGATAAATTCCTTAGCCTCATCTTCGCTTTCAACCCTTTTTCCATGTCCTATAAAAATGGACTTTTTCTCTTTAAATTCAGCGATTGATTCATCTTTTATTGTAAAGTAACCCATTTCAATTCTCCCAACTATTACTGAATATTCCAAATAAAAATTTAATATCCCACTCTAATTTCTATTTATATTTGCTCCATTAGTAATAAAAACCTCTCAGCAGCATCAATTATGTATTTTTTTTCTGTGTTGTCATATATGTATTTTATTTTTGTAATAGCTTTTTCACTTTTTATTTTACCTAGAGATTTTATTGCATAGCTTATTACTTGTGGATTCTCATCCTCTAAGGCTCTAAGTAATGCTCCTTCAGCTCTCGCATCTCCCATTTTACCCATAGCTGAAACTGCCATTCTCCGTACATTTAAGAATTTATGCACGGAAGCTTTGATTAAAATGTTTAAACAAGATTTTTCTTTTAATTCTCCTAATATCCAAACTGCGACTTCTTTATCTTTAGGGTGCATCTCCACATAACTCGTTTTTATTAGCTGCGTTAATTTATTTTTATTATCCTCTTCCAATGAATTCAAGAAATAAATTTTATCCTCTTTCCCTGCTTTAGCAATACTCTTAAAAAGCTCATCAGTATCATTGCTATGCACTAAAAATCTATATTTTATTTTACCATCTATAATGTGTTTTTGCACAATGGCATTATCCAAGTTTCTAATTTTACATATGGCTTCCATAGTTTTCCCTTCCAAAAACAAGAAATAAGATATCTCTTCGTTAGAATATTTGCTAATGCACAACCAATCAACGTCCACTAATCCCTTTTTCAAAAGCTCCTCTCCTTACCTTGTAGCCATTTTTTTCTACTTTCCACTTAGTATCTCTGAAATAATATTAATTCCTTCTTCTATTTCTGGTTTTCTTATTTCTGAAAAACTTAATCTAAAGTAATCATTACCTTCTTTAGCATTTTTATAAAATAAAACCCCTGGTGTTATTAAAACTTTTCTATGCTTACACAAATAAAACAATTCCATGGAATTAATCTTCAAACCAGTAGCTATCTTAAAATAAAAATGAATTCCCCCTCCAGGGGTATAACAACTAGCCTTTGCACCCATGTTTTTTTCTATACAAGTTATCATAAAGTTATATTTGTCCTTATAAGCCATATTTAGACGACTTATATGTTCTTTCCAAAGATCCTTATTTATATATAAATCTAAAGCACGTTGCATAAGACTTGAAGTTGATATATCTGTGTTAATTTTGGAATTTTGAATATGCTCCTTGCATTTCTCTGGTGATATCATGTATCCGAGCCTTATTCCTGGTAGAAATATCTTTGAAAAACTCTTTATATAGATAACTCTATCAAATATGTCTAAGCTCTTAAAACTCTTATATTGCTTTTGGTCATATATTAGTTCAGATAAATAATCGTCTTCAACGATATAAAAATCATATAACTCTGCGAGTTCTAATATTCTTAGCTTTTTCTCCAAACTATAGGTGGCCCCTGTAGGATTTTGAAAATAACTCATGGCATAAAAACATTTTATCCTATTCTTTTTCAGTATCTCTTCAAATTGAAGTAAATTCACGCCATCCTCTAACATATCAACTTCAAATATATTTGCCCTTCTCCATTTAAAGACCGTTAGTGCCCCACCATAGGTCGGCTTTTCTACAACAACGTTATCATGAACATTTATTATAGATTTTGAAACTATATCAATACCCTGTTGCGCACCTGAGAGAATCAATATATCTTCAGTGTTTACCTTATTGTCCCAAAAAAAACTACTTATACTATTTCTAAGTCCCTCATACCCCAAAGATTCCTTATAGGCAAATGCTTCCGTGCCATCTCTATCTAATACCTCATTTAATACGTCTTTAAAGACTGTTACAGGGAAATATTCACTACTTGTAATTTCTCCTGTAAAATCTATATATTTTTTTAGGTCTTGACCAGAAATTTTTTTTAAGGTATTAGAATATTCCTTTTTAAACTTACTGTTTGTATCCCTTCGTTTAGCGTAAGTTCCGCTCCCCATCTTTTGATACGCATAGCCCTCAGCTTCAAGTTTTTTATAAGCACTAACTACGGTAACATCATTAACCACCAACAGTTTTGATAATTTCCTTATTGAGGGTAATTTTTCACCGTCGTCAACCATATTTTCATCAATCATTTTTTTTATATGCTTTGATATCTCTATATACTTAGGAATTTCGGAGATAAATTTAATTTCATACTTATGCATATCTCCACCTATCTATCCCGAAAATGTTAAACAAAGTAAACATTTTGATTAAATAAGATTTTATCCTTGTTTATCTTAAAATCCCTAATTTCCTTTTTAATAATATTTCTTTCCCAAAGTTTATTAAGCAACTCTTCCATTTCTATATCAAAATCCTTAAACAAATCCTCCGTCATAATTTCCTCAGCACTTAAAAACTTATCTTTTTCTCTCATATAGTTTAAAAGCAGGCTACAATTACTCTTAATACTTGAGTTTATGCTTTGTTCTAAAAATGTCATAGTTTCTTGAATTGTCTCCACTGTATTTGATTTTTCAAAAAACAATTTATCAACGCAAAGTTTAAAGTCTTCATTTAAATTAAGCGCCATAGTCATTACATCCTTACTAATCATATATCCCGACGAGTTGACAAATAATCTTGAATACTTCTCTATACATCTTATCGCAGTACTATAGGCCGTATATACACCATCACTTGATAAATATTTTTTACATACGCCAATATCTTTTAAGAGTTTTCCTAGGAAACACATTCCCCATCGCTCTCTATCTACATCCGGGAAAAATCTACCACCGTCGTACCTTACTGTTATATCCATATCTTTTGAGAATATAAGTCTTGAGGATGAGAAAATTCTATGTATATATCCGCCCTTTAGATTATCAGAATAAAGTTGTATGAATTTTTCCTTACCCATGAGTTTAATATGAATAGGAACACCCTTCTCTTGTGCATATATGTCCCTAATCTCACTGAATTTCTCCCTGACAATTACGAAAATATCAATATCTGATTCTTCCCACAAATCGCCTGTTACCATACTTCCAAAAACCATTACTGATAAAACAGATTCGTCGATTTTTATTCTATCTACTACACTATTAAAAGCTTTCTGATATTGCAAAATAGTTTTCATCATTTCCTTGCCTCCCCCAAGTTTTTATGTGCCTTATAATTTTAAAATATGTTTAGGTGTCTTAAAAATCAAATTCCTAAATGAATATTTTATTAACTTTAATTCTCTCATAAAAATCACAATTACTGCACTGATATATATGAACACAAAACTGATCTTTGTCATCAATCTCCATATTAGCAGTATAATCATCATAAAATTCTTGTATTATTCCTTTATCGTTCATTATAGCACTACATTTTTCACAATTACAAATATTCCTTTCTAAATTATTGCAAACAGGACATATTTTTTTCATGATATTACCTCCAAATTCATTATCATATCTATTTTTACCAGTTTTTATTATAATAATCTTAATAAAAAAAAGAAAAGCATATAATTTTCTAATAAAAAAATAAAGAGAATCAAGTTTAATATTAATAACCCTGTTCTCCTTATCATTATGAAGATTATTTACAATCATGCTTTGATAATTTCAGCATGTTATCAACTTTACATCTTAACACTTTAATTAAATCTTCAGAAATTTCATTAACGTCTTCAGCTAAACCTAGAGCATTTTTTATTTCTGAACTGCGTCCAAAATTTGTATTCGACATATTACTTGCAGCGGTTGAAAAATTAATAGATGCAAGGCCTAATGTATATAGAGTGTCTATTAACGGTCTTATGTCATTTTCAAAATACGCACTTGCTTTAAAATCTAGTTGCAATCTATCTAATTCGAATCTTAAAACATTTATATTTACAACCTTATCTGCTAATGATTTAACGTCAAAATTATTGGATATGTCACATATGTCACAGGTATCAAATTGACCATCATTGGGTACCTTATCTTGTTCATTAATATCATTTATAATTTTTTTAATTAGTTTATTGACGTTATACTGATTTATTTTTTTGTTTTTTCTCTTTTCATTATCTGGATTTGATTTTTCTTCTCCCATATCTACTCCTAAGTTCTTTGATAAATGCTTCGGACCTAATATTAAATTATATAAGATGCCCATTGACTTTATTACACTTATGAAGATTTTTTTATAAAAAAGAAATTTCAACTACACTAAAATATATTTTTCACACTTATTATAAACTTCGTCGTCCCCTTGTACTGACATAAGCGTTCCTTCTTCAATATACTCTTCTGTATCAACCTTTGATCCTCTATGCAAATATGCCACTATTGCCTGATCAGTATATGGAATAAGCACCTTAAATTTTTTAAGAGTATATGGAAGGTCTTTACAAGTTTCTTTTAGAAGTTCCTCCAAATTTGTACCATCTTTAGCCGATATTTCAATTGATTTCAAATTCTTATATTTTTCTTTGATTTTCAAAATATTTTCTTGTGAGGCTTTGTCAATTTTATTCAACACCAATATTGTTGGCTTATCAATTGCGTTTAATTCTCTTAGAACCCCATCTACAGCCTCTATTTGTAGTACTGCGTTTTCAGATGATGCATCTACCACGTGCAGCAACAAATCTGAATATACAACTTCTTCAAGGGTTGATTTAAAGGCCTCTACTAAATCATGGGGAAGTTTCCTTATAAAACCTACTGTGTCAGTTACTGCTGCCACTCTATTATCAGGCAATAGTAGTGCTCTTGTTGTTACATCTAGAGTTGCAAAAAGCATATCTGCTTCAAACACTTTTTCTTTTTGCACAATACTTTTTAATGCTGCTACATCGCATAATGCATTTCTAAGTGTTGATTTTCCAGAATTAGTGTATCCAACTAAAGATACTTTTGAAATGCTATCGCGACTTCTCTTTTCTCTTTGCACATTTCTAGTATTTCTTATTTTTTCAAGTTCTTTATTTAATTCATAGATACCTTCTCTTATTCGCCTTTTATCTATTTCTAATTTTTTCTCTCCAGGTCCTCTTGTTCCAATTCCCGCACCTGTTCTTGATAGTATAGTTCCAAGTCCTGTTAAACGTGGTAATCTATATTTTAATTGTGCAAGTTCAACTTGAATTTTTGCTTCCCTAGTTCTTGCTCTTCGTGCAAATATTTCTAGTATTAGTGTAGTTCTGTCTATAACTTTACATCCAAGTACTTCCTCCAAATTTCTAACTTGAGAGCCTGATAATTCATCATCAAAGATTACTATATTCGCTCTTATTGCTTGCCTAAGACCAGCTACCTCTTCTGCTTTACCTCTACCTATATATAAAGCCGAATCTATTTTATGTCTATTCTGAAGTACTGTATCTATAGTTTCTACATTACATGCTTTTGCAAGTTCTGCAAGTTCTACTAAATCATCTTCACTTTCTATTCCTACTAAAATAGCTCGTTCTGAATCATCCTCAACAATTTCACTTGTTTTCATTAATTTTTCAATATATCTAATTTTGTCTAAAATATCATATTCCATTACTTCATTTATAGTTATTGGTCCTATTTCTTCTTCTATTAAAATGCTCTTTTCTATTCCACAAAAACCTATGTTATACTTTAAATTCTCTTTTTCTCCTATACCAATAGCTACTATACAATCTAACTTTAATTTTGTTAAAGCTGACATATCCAGCGCAGATAATCTTGAATTACCATTTGGGTGAGTGTGTACTACTTTAACCCCCGATAATCGACCTTCTCTTATATCGATTATAGGCAATTCCACTGTACTACTATCACCAATTGCCATACTAATTATTTTACCTTTTCTATCAATTGCAGCGCTAATTTCTCTATCCAAATCTTTTGTTACCTCGACTAGTATGTCTACCAATTCTTCAGACAAAATGCAATCTTTGGAAACCGTTATATCGCAAGCATTTTCCAATTTATTTAAAATTGAATTTTTAACTCCACCAATATTTCCATATATCAACGTAAATCACTCCATTCTAATAATATTTAACAAGTATCCTTATACTTATACTTGACAACTTTCATATAATTTTATACCATTAAAGCATTAATGTAAATATATATAGAGGGTGGGATTAACATTGGATAATAAAAAAAGAAATATTCTTATAACTAAAGACCAAATTGATGAAAGAATAGAGCAACTTGGTGCTGAGATTTCGAAAGATTATTGCGAAAAAAAATTATATATTCTTTCATTATTAAGAGGTAGCTTTATATATACCGCAGACCTTGTGCGTCAAATTACTGTGCCTACAAAAATAGGATTTATGACAACTTCAAGCTATGGTGATGGTGAAGAGTCTTGTGGATCAATTAATGTTATAAATGATATTCCTGACAATATTGAAGGTTTTGATGTATTAATAGTAGATGATATTGTTGATACTGGAATAACTATGGATTTCGTTGTGGCTCACGTTAAGTCTTTAGGTGCCACCAGCGTTAAATCTTGCGTTCTTTTAGATAAACCACTTAGAAGAAAAATTGAGATAACACCTGATTATTGTTGTTTTGAAATTCCAGATCTTTTTGTAGTTGGGTATGGATTGAATTACGGAGATTACTATAGGAATATACCATACGTATTTAATTGGGAAGACTAATAACCTTCTATATCAGAGAAGTCCATATTAATGACATTTCAGAGGGAAAGTCGTTAATATTGCAGCTCCGCAGGAGATTATTTAATAACTCACTTTTTCAATACTTCTTAAATACATATTGTTAGTTTATAAAAATAAAGTACGTTATTATTAATAGCGTACTTTATTTTTTATATTTTTGTTAATCACTACCACTATTGCCCAGTTTAAAATCTGTACCATTTAAATCTAATTGAACTGCAGTATTAGGTGTTTTTCCCACTATAATAGTTTCAGCAATTGGTACTTCATTAGCTACTTCGATATCATTACTTTTTAAAGGCGCAATTACTTTAACGGTAGTTTTTACTTTAACATAAATTTTATGCCTTGTTTGATTTATACCTGCACTTTCAAACTCAGAAGAATATTTAGTTTCTACATGGCCTATCGGCTGCATTTTTATGGTTACTTTAGGGCCATAATAAGATAAAATACTATTTCTTGTTATATAACCTATTGGGATTTTCATACCAACCTCCCCCAATTTCATAAGTTCCTTTTGGGATTCTAAAGCAACATCACATGCTATTTTATTCATTTTTAGAGTATCCGCTTTTAGCATTACAATATTCCCCTGTGAATCTTTATCCACTCTTATAACCTGGTCGTAGTTAAATTGCTTGGAATATTCACTAATAATTGATCTATTTACAATCTCTGTAGCCTTTGCTCTCATTTCCGCATCCGCTACCGCCATTACCGTTGGCATTACGGTTTTATCAAAAATGTATATGAATATTGTAAAATTTATCATAATTATGGCTATAATTATTAATATCCTAACTTTAATTTTATTTTTGATATTTATTACCTCCATCTAAGGTTATATGCTATTATATGTAACTTTTTTACGGTAAAGAATTTAAATATCCAACTCAAACTCAATATTCTATATTAAGCCACATTCAAATAAATACCATGATTATATGGTATAATATTAAAAGCTAATTATAGTTAAACAAGATGAATTTTTAGAAGGCGGAAAGCTACTTAATAAGTGTTTTCAGCTCCTGAGAAATGCAAGGAGGATACTTAATGGAAAAAGAAGAACCTAATAAAAAAAAGAAAAAAGAAACTGAGAAACATGTTTTTAGAACCCTTGTTTTTACTTTTCTAATTATAGCTTTAGTAAGCAGTGTAGTTATTGGAGGAGCAGTTCTAGCTATGATTAAGACAGCTCCTATCTTAGATATTAATGAATTTTTAAAATTGGATGAGATTACAATGTTATTAGACGATTCTGGAAAGACTATGGATGAATATGTTATTTCACAAAGAAGAATTAATGTACCTATTAATAAAGTTCCGGTCATCCTTCAGGATTCATTTATAAGTATTGAAGATGTTAGATTTCAAACACACCCAGGTGTTGACTTAAAAAGACTTGGTGGTGCTATTTTTAATGATATAAAGATAAAAATAGCTGGTAGCGGTCAAAGTCTCCAGGGCGCTTCAACTATAACTCAACAATTAGTTAAGTATAGAGTGTTTTTAGAAGATTCTATGGAAAACAGAACTTCTATAAAGAGAAAAATTCAAGAAATGTCTTTATCCTTACAAATTGAAAAAGTTTTGACCAAGTCTCAAATTTTAGAGACTTATATGAACACTATTTTTCTAGGAGGAAATGCTCATGGTGTAGAAGCAGCCTCTCATCAATATTTTAACAAATCTGTTGAAGATTTGACCTTAAAACAATGCGCTTTTCTTGCTAGCGCTGCACAAAATCCTAGTGTTTCATATAATTTGGCATCTAAATCAAATAAAAATAAAGAAGCTTTTGATTCAAATAGAACAAAAGCCGTTCTTGATAATATGTACAATAGTGGCAAAATCAGCAAAGAACAATTTGATTCAGCTATGGCTGAAGATTTAAATTTTAGTTTTTCACAAAAAGATGCAAACAAAATGAACTATGAGTACTTCTCAAGACCTGTACTCCTACAGGTTGCTGAGGATTTAATGAAACAAAATAATATTAGTAAAAAGGAAGCATATTCAATGCTTATGTACGATGGTGTAAAAATTTATACAACCATGAATAGAGATATGCAAAATGCATCACAGAAACTAATTGATGATCCTATGAAATCAACGCAAGCAGGCCTCCAGGCAGCCTGTGTTATCACAGATTATCATACAGGTGAAGTTAAAACTATTATAGGTGGACGTGGTGACCAAGTTCCTATGTCTTATAACAGAGGTGCGTCGAATGACTACTTAAAGGCTCCTGGATCAAGCATTAAGCCACTAACCGTATATGGTCCAGCTATCGATTCAAAAACAGCTACAGCTTCTACTATTATTGAAGATTCACCTATACCTGAAGACATTGGCAAGAAATATTCTGCTCCAGGTACACCTCCTTATAATCCTAGAAATTCCCCGCTTGGATATAAGGGATATTTACCTCTTAGAGATTGCTTAAAATATTCTGTTAATGTTGCAGCTGTTAAAATTGAGGATATGATTGGTCTTAAGACTGGCGTTTCTTATGGCGAAAAGTTTGGGTTGCAGTTAGATGACCAAGATAAGAATAGTATATCTGCTATGGCCCTTGGACAATTAGATGGTGGTACTTATAAAGGCACTAATCCTCTCACTATGTCAGCGGCATATGGTGTTTTTGGTAACAATGGGCTACGTACAACTCCCAGATTATACACTAAAGTAGTCGATAGATCTGGTAAAGTATTGCTTGAAACAAAACTTGAAACAAAACCTGTTTTATCTCCTCAAAGTGCATACATTATATATGATTTATTAAAAGGACCTGTAAGTCCTGGTGGTACTGGAACAAATGCTGTTTTTGGCGACATGCCAGTCAGAGGTAAAACTGGTACTTCTTCCGATTCTAAGAATCTGTGGTTTGTTGGTTTAACTCCATATTACTCTACAGCTGTTTGGATTGGAACCGATAAGGGAGATGAACTTAAAAATATTGGAAGTAATGATGCCGCTTCACTATGGGGAAATATTATGAAAAAAGCCCATACGTCTCTTCCAGTGAAAAACTTAGAAATGCCTTCTGGTATATCTCCCTATTCCGTATCAAAAGATTCAGGTGATATACCTACTGATTTAACTTATGCAGACCCAAGAGGCAATAGAGTTTACTCCGAACTATTTATTGATGGAACTCAACCTACATCCCTTGATAACATACATGTTTTGGCTAAGGTTATCAAAGACCCAAGTGGTAAATATGTTCTTGCATCAGAATTTACGCCACCTGGAAAAATTGAAACAAAAGTTTTTATAAAGAGAAATTATACACCTAATGTATTTCTAGAGGACTCTGCTTATGTATTACCAACAGCAGTTGACACCTTTTCAAATAATAGTATATTCCCCCCAGTTGCCACTCCTAAAGCTAGCATTCCTAAAACTAAAGGTAACTATTTTACTAAGCCTTAACACATAAATAAAAAACTACTATCAAATATTTGATAGTAGTTTTTTATTACCCTTTAGTTTTAGGATTGAATAACAACGCCATAATATATCCAAAGAAAATTGCAGCAGTAATACCGCCCGCAGTACCCTTTATACCTCCTGTAAATGCTCCTATAATACCAACTTCATCTACTTCCTTCATTACACTTTTAGCTAAACTATACCCAAACCCAGGAAGAGGTATACTTCCACCTGCTTTTCCATATTTTATCACCACATCATATATATTTAATGCACCTAATATTACACCAGCAGTTACAAATAAAACTAGTATTCTAGCTGGAGTTAATTTAGTAGTGTCCATAAGTATTTGGCCTATTATGCAAATTATCCCTCCAACTATAAAAGACATAATATAATTATTCATTTATTCACCCCCAAACTCTATTGAAACGGCATGAGCAATTCCTGGTATTGTTTCTCCTTGAAGCGGTGAAGTTGAACTTAAAAGTGCACCTGTGGAAACTAGTAGTATTCTTTTAAATTTTCCCTTTAGCATATTTTTTAGTAAGTACCCTGTTGCAACCACTGCAGAACATCCACACCCACTACCACCCGCATTAGTTCCTTGGGTCTGCGCATCGAAAATTTCCTCACCACAGTCAATGTAATGACCCTTCATATCGTACTTATATTCTAGTAATAGTTTTTCTGTAAATTCTCTTCCTATAATGCCCAAATCTCCAGTAGCTATAATATCATAATCCGAAGGCTTTCGACCCGTGTCCATAAAATGTTGTTTAATAGTGTCTACAGCCGCTGGCGCCATTGCAACTCCCATATTATTCACATCAATTATTCCATAATCTTTGACCTTTCCAGTTGTAACATGGGTAACATATGGAAATTTACCTTTTTTTCCCAAAATCATTGCTCCTGCACCTGTAACGGTCCATTGCGCTGTTGGAGCTCTCTGACTTCCCATTTCCAGTGGCAATCTAAATTGCCTTTCAGCTGATGAGAAATGTGATGAAGTAGCTGCTATAACATAATTAGCCAGCCCACCCTCCATTATCATTGAAGCAACGCTTAAAGACTCTGCCATAGTTGAGCAAGCTCCATAAAGTCCTAGGAATGGTATATTCAAATCTCTAGCTGCAAAACATGAAGAAGATAACTGATTTAATAAATCACCTGCTAGTAGATAATTTATATCAACTTCTTTTAGTTTTGCTTTTTTTATGCCCTCTGATACAGCAGTATATAATAAACTAGTTTCAGCTTTTTCAAAGCTTTCAGTTCCATTAAGATCATCTTCTAAAATCCGGTCAAAATACTCTTTTAATGGTCCCTGCCCTTCCTTAGGCCCAACTATATTATATGTACTGATAATTCTAGGTTTACTTTCGATTTCTACTGTTTGAAGACCAATTCTTCTACCCATTTTAAATCACCACCTTAAAAAATAATATAAAATTCCTACAATTACAGATGACCCTATTCCATATACTAAAACGGGCCCTGCAATAGTAAACATTTTAGCTGCAACACCAAAAACAAAACCCTCTTTTTTAAATTCCATTGCTGGTGAAACGATTGAATTTGCAAACCCTGTAATTGGCACAACAGAACCTGCTCCTGCAAAATCACCTAGCTTATCATATACCCCTATGCCAGTAAGCACAGCTCCCAGAAAAACCATAACTATAGATACATATGTGCCTACCTCATCTTTAGGAATACCAATTCCAGAAAAAATGTCACTGATAAATTGTCCTATTACACATATTAAGCCTCCAACCCAAAAAGCATTAAAACAATGCAATCCTAAATTAGGTTTAGGGATGTTATTAGAATTAAGTTTATCAAATTTTTTTCTTATAGTTTTTTCTTCCACTTTCATGAAATGTCCTCCTTGTCGCTTTTAATAGTCACTACTAATCATTTATTATATTGTATTATGCAAATATAATATGCTAATTCTTTATGTTAGTATTTGCATTAATATTATTTTTAGTCAAAAAAAATAAGACGAATTTATAGATAAGGAACTTCAAAATTTAAAATTGAAGTTCCTTATTTATATCTCATCTTATACACTCACTTTTATTAGATCAACTTTTCCCTCATTATTTTCAAAACTTTTTTTTCTATTCTCGATACTTGTACCTGGCTAATCCCCATCATTTTTGCAACTTGAATTTGTGTATTATCTTTAAAATATCTGAGCATAATTATTTGCCTTGATTTTGCATCAAGTTTTCTAAGTGCTTCTTTAAGGGAAATTTTATCTAAAACCTGATTATCTTCTTCGTATTTTTCACTTAATTTATCTATTAATAGTACTGGGGCACCATCATCTTGGTGTATTGTATCAAATAAATACAGCATATTGCTAGCAGACTCTAATGCATATACTATATCCTCTTTTTCAATTTTTGAAAAAACCGACAGTTCATCAATAGTAGGCTCCCTCCCCAATTCTTTGGTTAGAGTATCTTTATCATAATGTAATTGTCTTGCAGTAATCTTAACGCTTCTACTTACTTTTATAATTCCATCATCTCTAAGAAATCTTTTAATCTCTCCCATTATCATAGGTACGGCATATGTAGAAAATTTCACATTATACTTAGTATCAAAATTATTAATTGCCTTTACTAAGCCAATACATCCAATTTGAAATATATCATCATACTCATATCCCCTATTAAGAAATTTTTTACTTATTGATGAAACTAATGGTAAATTCATTTCCACCAACGTATCTAATGCACCCGGTTCTTTATTTCTAGCCAATTGAATAAGTTGCATATTATCTTCATAAGTATAGTTTTCTTTTCTTACTATTTTTTGATCCATAATATTCCACCTAACTTAAAGGATTAAATATTTTTTTCATTATTATACTTGTTCCCCTACCTTTATCAGACTTTACTTCTAAACTGTCCATAAAAGTCTCCATTACAGTAAAACCCATACCTGACCTCTCTAAATCTGGGCGGGAAGTATATAATGGTTGCCTAGCGAGTTCTAAATTGTCAATTCCTTTTCCTACATCTTCTATTATCACTGTTAGTTCAGTTCCATTAATAATAGCTTCTATATTAATCATTTCCTCTTCATTATCATATCCATGAATAATTGCATTAGTAACTGCTTCTGATACTGCTGTTTTAACGTCGGTAATTTCTTCAATTGTAGGATCTAATTGTGAAGCGAATGCTGCTACTGCTACTCTTGCAAAACTTTCATTCTGCGATTTACTTAAAAATTCAATTTTAATTCTATTGTAACACATACTAATCCCCCCACTAAATGTTGTTTACAGCTTGTTCAACGTCATCATATGACATAATAATCTTAAACATTCCTGACAATTCAAATACTCTTTTTACTGAAGATTTAATGTTAGTTACGCATACTTTCCCATTTTTCATATGTAACTTTTTGTATCTTCCAATGACCACACCAATACCGGAGCTGTCCATGAACGTCACATCTTTGAAATCCATAATTAATTTATTGTAGCTATCTCGTTCTAAACGATCATCTATAATGTTCCTTACTTCTTCAGCACTATGATGGTCTAGTTCTCCAAACATGTAAACTATCAATTTGTCCTCGCTATTTTCAAAATTTAAATGCATTTTCTTCCCCCCAAATCATTTTAAATTAAAATATTTTTTCAGTATTGCCTAAATAATGTACCTTTATTCTATATTCTATAACTTACATGATTTTCCTTCTTTTTTTATGTAATATTTTTTCATTTTTTTATGTTATACCCATTTTTATTAGATACTACAGTAAAATATGAAAATAAAAAGAAGCAGGATGACTAAATACAAAGTCACTGCTTCTTTTTACTATATCTTTAGTGTTTATTATATATTTTACTAAAACTTACAGTTGAATCTTTTTTCCCATTCCTCAATAAGTGAAGGTCTAAAGTCTGGATGAGCAATATTTATGAGCGACCTTGCTCTATCTCTTAATGTTTTACCTTTTAGCTCCGCAATACCATATTCAGTAATTACGTATTGTATTTCGTTTCTCAAAGTTGTAACCGCTGCTCCTTCATCAAGCAAAGGCGTAATTCTTGAAATCTTTCCTTTGCTTGCTGTAGAAGGCATTGCAATGATAGATTTACCGTCCTTTGCCATACTTGCACCTCTAATAAAGTCAACCTGTCCACCTGTCCCACTAAACTGAGTTAATCCAATAGTTTCTGCATTTACCTGTCCCATAAAATCTACTTGAATAGCAGAATTTATACAGACCATTTTACTGTTTTTTGCAATTATAGCCGGATCATTTACATAATCTACAGAATACATTTCAACCATTGGATTATTATCAACAAAGTCATAAAGTCTTTTAGTTCCCATGAGGAAAGTTACTACTATTTTCCCTGGATGAAGTGTCTTAGCTTTATTTGTTATAACTCCTGTTTCAACAAGTTCAACTACTCCGTCTGAAATCATTTCCGAATGTATACCTAAGTCCTTTTTATCCTTTAAAAACAAAAGTACTGCATCTGGAATAGCTCCTATTCCAAGTTGAAGTGTGGAACCATCCTCAACTAAAGAAGCACAATACTCTCCAATAGCTTTCTCAATATCTCCAATTTTAGGAGGATTAAGCTCTATTATTTGATGACTTACTTCTACAATATAATCAATATCAGAAATATGTATAAAAGAGTCTCCCATAGTTCTTGGCATTTTATTATTTACTTCTGCAATTACCATTTTTGCACATTCCGTTGCTGTCTTTGTATAATCAACAGATACACCGAAACTACAATAACCGTGTTCATCTGGTGCTGAAACTTGAACAATTGCCACATCTATTGGCAGATAGCCCTTCTTAAATAGCTCAGGTATCTTAGAAAAAAAACAAGGTGTAAAATCTGCTCTTCCATCTCTAATGGCTTCTCTTGTAGGAGCACCTGCAAATAAAGCATTGTGCTTAAAATGTTTTTCCATTCCAGTATTAGTATACTCAGCTTTTCCCATAGGAACCATGTGTGCAATTTCAACATTTTCATAAGCCTTACAATTAGCTACCATTGCAGCTATAATCTCTGTTGGCTCTCCACAAGCATGTCCTGTAACTACCCTATTTCCGGACTTTATTTTCCCTGCCGCTTGCTGCGCCGTAATCACCTTTGATTTATAGATTTCTTCTAAGTTCATACCAATCACTCTCCTAAATTATAAATTTTTGTTTTGACTATATATTAAATATTTTAATATCATAGTTTCAGTTTTTAAGGAAACGTTGTTATAAATAAGGTTATAATATTTCTTAAAATTTGTATTAGCACATTTTTGTTAGTATTTCAATGGATTATTGTGATTTATTTCACAAATATTAGAAAGCGAATTTACAGAAATTTATAAACTCCTGCATAATATATATACTAATATTTATTGTTCTTCCTGCATTTTTTAAACTTGTTCATTTTCACACCAATTCTAATTGGCTTATCTTTCCACTTATTATTCTTTTAGTATACACTAATTCTCTTAACTTGTATACCTAAATAAGGTTCTTTAATTATATCTATAACCATATTTCCCATGTATTTATTAAAATACATCAGTTTGAAACTTCATAACTCTTATTAGCCTTTTTTATTTTGTACAAAACTTAACAAAATAAAAAAGGCACTAAAACATAAAATAAATAGAAGCAGTATAATAAAATGTAAAATCACCTCGCTTCTATTCCTTTTATTCAAAAGTCTTTCTCTTGCTTATGCCTCCAATTCTTCATTTTCAAACAGCATAACATCAAATTTTGGTTTATTTCCTGATTGAATGATTATACAAAGTACAATGCCTGCTGCTAATCCCCAAGCTGCCCCTCTTGTTGCAACTACAGCAGCCATAACACCTGCAATACCTAGATCATTTGCTGTACGCGCCTTCAAAACTCCTACCCTTATAGAAACATACCCCTGTATTAGCATTGTAGATGCTAGTGCAATTCCTAAGATAGGTTTGCATAGGGAAACTATTGGTAAGAGTAAATATCCAGTAAGCGTACCGAATCTGAAGGAACCCGCTCCACCAAATATCGACTCCATAGACTCCTTGCCATGTTTATATCTTTCACAAATAACAACTTGCATTGCTGCCCATAGTGGTCCACACATTGTAAGATCTGGTCCTATTACAGACATTAGCATGTTACGAAGACCAAATATTATGTGAGATCTGTTCGGATTATAATCTATAAGTTCATCTGGTCGCTCCTTCTTACAGTCTCCTATTAACGCTTGAGATTGTATCATATCACCAAATAAAACTATATATGCAGAAATAACCATCGGTAGAGCATTTATAAACATTTTGACTGGAGGAAACCCTATATCTTTAGAAAAAAGGGTCCATTGTGTCCATAAAACTCCAAAAGCTGGTTTTGTTATACCCCATTCTACCTTAGGCCAAGCTGTTTCCCCAACTAAAGGCGCAAATATTATCGCAAGTGCTATAATTGGTAGTATGCCTAAATTAGATATTGCTTTTAAAATTTTATTTTTATTGCTAATACTTTTAAAATGATTTGAAAATAAAAGGTAGAAACCTAACCCTACACAAACAACAATAGAAATTGGAAATTGATCAAAACGAGCACCTTTTACAAATATAATATTTACAGCTGCAATACCAGCTCCAATTATAATGCCGGACTGCATAGCATTAGGAACAATGTGAACTATCTTCTTACCAAGTCCTGTAGCACCTAATAATAATGCTAAAGCTCCTAGACTCATTTCAAATGCAATTAATGCTTGTATTCTTTCAGGTCCTATGGCATAATCACTTACATAAAGAATGAGAAGTGGAATGGCTGGTGTAACCCACCCAGGCACAACTGGATCCCCTAAAAATACATGTGCACAATAAAATATACCATTTAACACAACAACTGCCATTGCTACTTCAAAAGGCATTCCTAAAAATTCCTGGAGCATTGGAATAGCTCCAAGACAAACCGCACACATCAGTAATCCTTGAATATAATCTGCCATTTGAAACTTATAGTGAATTCCAGGTATTCTTATCTTAAAAGGACCTGCAGGTATATATGGTTGTTCTTTCACAAACTCTTTTTTAATAGACATAAATTAACCTCCGATTTTATTTCCTACCACTTGTTCTGCCGTAATGACCTTTGATTTGTAAATATCTTCTAAGTTCATACCTATTACTATCCTAAATTATATTTTTTTTGTTTTGACTATATATTATCTAATTTAATATAGCTTTCACTTAGTAAGAAATCGTTACCAAAACCACTGTCATTTTAATATGTCTGAATGCATTTTTCTTAGTATTTCAATGAATTATTGTGATTATTTTCACAAATATTAGCAAAAAAATTTATAAATCCCTGTATAATACATATATCTTATTATTTAGTATATACTAAGTATCTTAACTTGTATACCTAAAAGAAATTCAGCATTTCATCTAAAAAAGCGCGACCCAAGAACATGAAAATAAATAGAATCAAGATAATTAAATACAAAATCACCCTGCTTCTATTCATTAATTTTTAGTAAAAATCTTTGGTATCATCAATAAGAATTTTTTAGAGTATAACTGTAATAACTTCATCCACAGGCTTTCTACGAGGGCTTTTATTTTCCTCTTCTAATGGTAATCCAATAGGGGTTAATGCCATTAATGAATATTCTTCTTTTTTAAAATTAAGCACATCTCCAATTTCTTTTGCAGCATAATTTGGACCTGTCATCCAGCATGTGCCATAGCCAAGACTCGCTGCTGCAAGTAATAAGTTTTCCATTGCGGCCGATGCTCCCTGTATTCCTGGTGCAGTATTAAAAAGTTCTTGTATATCATCTGCGCTTTCATTAATGGCCTTAAATTCTTCAAATCCTGTTGGTTTATAATTTCCAGCATATACTAGAATTAAGCAAGGAGCATTCCTAAATGCAATATGGTATTTTAAAGATTTAGTGAAAATTGCCTTAATATTTTCATCTACAATTTTAGATGCTATTTCTGAATTTTTATCTTCCACGACTTTTACAATTTCATTTATCTTTTCTTTATTTCTAATTATTACAAAGTGCCAATTCTGAACATTTTTACCCGATGGAGCGTGAATAGCCGCTTTAATAATCTCCTCTAAATCAATCATAGGAATAACTTCGTCCTTAAATTTTCGTATACTGTGTCTTTTATAAATAAAATCTAAATTCGACATGGAATACCTCCTAATTTTATATTGTATATCATATACTATAAAGAGAGAGGTTTAACCCTCTCTCCTTATATTTTAATACAAATTCTTATAAACGTCTCTAATTTCATCTCTGCTTAAAGGCACATAATTATTAGCTAAAAGTCTTGCCTGACCTACAATAACGCTATCCGCAAAGCCTTCAATATCTTCTACCTTCATACCGTAGTCTTTCAAAGGTTTTCTAGTTAATAATTTATCAAGTATGCTGGCAAGTGCTGCAAATACATCATCTTCACCATTTACATTTAAAATATCTGCAAGTATTTTTTTAATATCTTTAATTTTACCATTTGGATTTTTCTTATTATAAGTTCTAAATACTTCAACAAACATCTGGTAGTTTGCTTCTCCATGAGGAACGTGGTAAGTTCCACCAAGTGGATAAGAAAGTGCATGAACAGCACCAACTCCTGTGTTTCCAAAAGCAATACCAGCATAGTTACTACCTATTACAAAATCTTCAATTATTTCTTTTCTGTATTCTTCACCTTTTTCAATTATTTGAACGTATCCTTTTAAAATCAATTCCATTGCTTTAACACTAAATAATTCTGTGTATGGATTAGATTTTGGAGATACATAGGACTCAATAGCATGAATCAACGCATCAATTGAACTAGCAACAAAAAATCTGTATGGTAGTCCTTTAACTAGTTCTGGAATAAGTACTGCATGATCAGCTAATAATTCATCTGTAGCAAGGCCCATTTTTGTATGTTTAGCTTTAATTTCAGCTATAGATAAATTTGTAACTTCTGAACCCGTTCCAGCAGTTGTAGGAACTATTATAAGCTCTTTATCCTTTATAAGTGGAACTTTTTTCTCAAATAAATCTAATGCTGTATTATCACCTTTTATTACAAGAAGCTTTGCTATGTCAATAACACTACCGCCACCAACAGCAAAAATCCTTTTAAAAGTTTTCCCCTTAATAGTAGCGAGAACTGCATCAATTATTTCATCTGAAGGTTCTCCAACTCCATATTTTTCTAGGAAAACTACTTCAGCGTTAAGATTTAGGCTTCCGAAAAAAGGATTATATATAAATTCATTTGATAATACAAAATCTCCTTCACCGATATTAAAGGTTTCAGCAAAATCCTTTGCTGTATCAAACTTATGAATTTGTGACTTAATTGAAAATAATTTCATTATTTTACCTCCTATTTAATTTAATTTAATTTAGGAAATTAGGTTTCAACATAAATTGAAACCTAATAACTCTATATTATTTTAACCAAATTTCCTCTATAGTTGGAACCTTAGCATCCTTATTGAAATATCCTATTCTTGATATATTTATTAAGTGGTAATACGTAAAGTTTTCAGATATTGAATTATTTCCCCAAGATCCACAGCCAAGAGTTGTAGATGGATTGAATCCATTATTGAAACTTCCACCCGCTCCTGTTGATGATGTTTGATTAACAACTAATCTACTTATAGGTAATTCTTTTCCTGCATATTCAATATGATCATTATCATTTGAATGAACCGCTGTAGTATGACCTGCGCCTTCATATAAAAGGTTAGTTTTAGCTAGTTCTACTGCTTCTTCAAAAGTATTGTAAGTCATTGTGATCATAAATGGGAACATTTTTTCCTTGTTAAGTACATCTAGTGATCCTATTCCTTTAGTTTTTAGTATAACTACTTTAGTATCTTCAGGAACCATAACTCCTGCCATATCAGCAATAAATTGAACTGATTGACCAACAAGTTTGCCATTTATACTTCCACCTGGGAACATAACCTTTCTAAACTTATCAATTGTTGCTTCATCTTCAATGTAGTATGCACCATTATCAACAAATGCCTTCATTATTTCAGAATGTTTTTCAACTGGAGCAATAATTGATTGTTCTCCAGAACAGATGATACCATTATCAAACTTTCTTCCTGCTATAATATCTTTAGCGGCTTTATCAAAATCATAATCTCTATCAATAATAACTTGAACATTTCCTGCTCCTACTCCGAATGCTGGTTTTCCGCTTGCGTAAGCAGCCCTTACCATTCCCATTCCGCCAGTAGCTACAACTGTATCAGCAGCTGCCATTAATTCTCCAGTTAATTCAACAGATGGTTCTGATATTATTTGAATTAAATTTTCTGGTGCTCCTAGTTTCCTTAATTCATCATTCATTAGTTTAACAGCATGTGCTGAGCAATCCTTAGATCTTGGGTGTGGAGCAACAATAATTGCATTTCTTCCTTTTAATGCAAACATGGCATTACACATAGGTGTAACTATTGGATTTGTAGTTGGTGTAATAGAAGCTATAACTCCCTTTGGCTTAGCAACTAGTACTATTCCTTCTTTTCCTTCTTCTGCTCCAATGATATCTACAGATTTTTTACCTTTTAAACTGTTCCATATAGTCTTTGACTTACCCATGTTCTTAGCTACCTTATCTTCATAAACTCCCATTCTTGTTTCAGTTACCGCTTCTTTTGCAAGTATTTCAGCATTATCAAATATAACCTTACCAATAACTCTAACTAAATCATCCACCTGTTCTTGATTATAATTTGCAATACCTGCTTGAGCTGTCTTTGCCTTAATCATCATTTCATTTATATATGCCTTGTTATCCATTTTATCTTCCTCCTATTTGTTTTATATTGTTTTATATATTTATATATTTTTTATATTAACTTACTATTAGATTATCATATTATTTAACGAAAATACATTTTATAATTCTTTATTCATCTTCATTGTACCTGTTTCCATAAACCTTACATGCCAGGATAGCGCATCGCATAACACATGAGGGGTATGCTTTCCAGCACAACATTCTGCTTTCTCCAAGTATTCCAAAAGTTGTGGCCTATAGTCCGGATGAGCACAATTATTAATAATCGCAACTGCCCTTTCCTTTGGGCTCTTACCTCTTAAATCTGCGGTGCCTTGTTCAGTAACAATTACCATAACATTGTGTTCTGTATGATCTACATGCGAAACTATTGGAACTATTGAAGATATATCTCCACCCTTGGCTATAGATTCTGTTGTAAATATGGTTAAAGAAGCATTTCCTGCAAAATCTCCAGAGCCACCTATTCCATTCATCATCTTTGTACCCATAACATGAGTTGAATTAACATTACCATATATATCAACCTCTAAAGCTGTATTCATAGCAATAACTCCAAGCCTTCGAATAACTTCTGGATTATTACTTATTTCCTGAGGCCTCAATACAATTTTATCTTTTAAACTGCCAACGTCACGTCTAAAAGCTTCCATTCCAGTTGGTGAAGGGCTTAATGCTGTAGCTGAAACCATTTCTGCTTTGCCACATCTTATAAGATCAAGCATAGAATCCTGTATTACCTCTGTATAGCAGGTAAGCTTTTTCAAATTAGTTTCACAAAGTCCTGCAAGCACTGCATTCGCTACATTCCCAACTCCTGATTGCAAAGGTAATAAATTTTCTGGGAGCCTTCCTTCTTTAACTTCATTTTCAAGAAAATTTATTAAGTTTTTTGAAATTGCTTTAGAAGTTTCATCAATAGGTTTTAACGCTCTTGTTTTATCAGATGTATTTGTCATCACAACTGCAGCAATTTTTTCAAGTTTACAAGGTATATAAGTTGTTCCAATCCTATCTCCCGGATGTGTTATTGGAATTGGCTTCCTGAAGGGAGGATTTTCTAACGTATAAATATCTGCAATACCTTCTAATGACAATGGCTGATTTTCATTAACTTCAATAATAACCATATCTGCATTTTCCACATAAGTAGCTGCATTCCCCACTGCTGTTGTAGGGATTATGTTGCCTTCTTCCGTAATTGCCAAAGCTTCTATAATTGCAACATTAACTTTAGGTAAAAATCCATAATTTACAAATTGAGGCATACAGCTTAAATTCATATCAATATACTCTGTAAGCCCTTTATTAATGCAGTTTCTTAAATTGCTGTTAGTTTGATAGGGCATTCTTTTTGAAATTATACCCGCCTCAGTCCAAGCTCCATCTATTTCTGCACCAACAGACGCACCTGTATACAATGTGAGTTTCATTTTTTCGCCAGTACTTTTAACTCTTTGCGCAAGAGCTAAAGGAACATCCTTAGGATAACCTGATGGAGTAAACCCACTTACTCCAACTACCATTCCATCTTTTATTAGACCCGCTGCTTCCTGCGCAGAAACTACTTTTTTCATAACTTCTTGACTTCTTATTCTTGCATTTTCCAAAATTACACCTCCAGTTTATATTAAATGTAAAAGATTATCTTAAGTATTTAGTTAGTAACTACTTGAGAAATCTCTGAAGCTCGCTTAGATTTAAATGCAATATACGAGCTCACAATAATAAATCCAATTCCTATAACTATATTTAATTCAAGCTTCTCTCCAAGTATCATTACAGCAAGCATAGTAGCTAAAGCAGGCTTTATTAAAAATACTAAGGATGCTGTAACTGCTGATGTTAACCTTATTGCTCCAAGGTAGAATACATATCCAAGTGCCTTTATAAATAGGCCCATGTACACGAGTACTAAACCTGCATTACCATCAATTCCTTTGACTATAGGTCTTCCTGTAGCTAAAAGTATTATTAATACAAAGAATGCTCCAATATAGAATGCTATACAGTTAAATACATAACCACCGTATTGATTTATTCTAATTTTGCTAATTACTGTAAATAGCGACCAGGCTATAGCTGCACCTAATGCAAGTGTTATTCCTAACAAATTAGAAGATTCACCATTCATTCCTGCTACCATTTTTGATGGATTGAAAATTATAATAACACCTAAAATACCTACCAAAAGAGATATTAATGTTGCTTTATTAATCTTTTCTTTTAAAATTAAATAAGCAAAGGGTACTGTAAATATCGCATTTGAACTAAATATAACCGCTGAAGTTGAAGCTAGAGTATATTTACCTGCAAATGATAACAGCGCCATTGAGATGGGTATACATAGTGCACCATTTAATGCAAAGTAGCCAACATCATTTATACCAAGCTTTAACTTCTTAGCTTTAATATCTTTTATTGCAAATGGAGTTAATAGTATTGCGCCGATTGTGAATATTAGAAATGTAATTTGAAATGAATCCATTCCATTTTTTACTAGCATTTTATTTGCAATTTCCTGAGTGCTGTATAGTAGAGCAGTTAGAATAATATACACATAACCTTTCCTCATTTGTTTCCCCCTATAATTTGCATTTAATTTTGGAATTTGGCTTTAAATCTCTTTTCCCATTCTTGCATAAGTGAAGGTCTAAAGTCTGGATGAGAAATATTTATGAGAGACCTTGCTCTATCTCTTAATGTTTTACCTTTTAGCTCTGCAATACCATACTCAGTAACTACGTATTGCACTTCGTTTCTCAAAGTTGTAACCGCTGCTCCTTCATCAAGCATTGGTTTAATTCTGGAAATCTTTCCTTTGCTTGCTGTAGACGGCATGGCAATAATAGATTTTCCATCCTTTGCCATAGCTGCACCTCTAATAAAATCAACTTGTCCACCAGTTCCACTAAACTGAGTTAAACCTATAGTTTCTGCATTGACCTGCCCCATAAGATCTACTTGAATAGCAGAATTTATACAAACCATTTTATTATTTTTTGAAATTATAACCGGATCATTTACATAATCTACAGAATACATTTCAACCATTGGATTATTATCAACAAAGTCATAAAGTCTTTTGGTTCCCATAAGGAAAGTTACTACTATTTTCCCTGGATGAATTGTCTTAGCCTGATTTGTTACAACTCCTGTTTCAACAAGTTCAACTACTCCGTCTGAAATCATTTCCGAATGTATGCCTAAGTCTTTTTTGTCTTTTAAAAATAAAAGTACTGCATCTGGAATAGCTCCTATTCCAAGTTGAAGTGTGGAACCATCCTCAACTAAAGAAGCACAATACTCTCCAATAGCTTTCTCAACATCTCCAATTTTAGGAGGATTAAGCTCTATTATTTGATGACTTACTTCTACAATATAATCAATATCAGAAATATGTATAAAAGAGTCTCCCATAGTTCTTGGCATTTTATTATTTACTTCTGCAATTACCATTTTTGCACATTCCGTTGCAGTCTTTGTATAATCAATAGATACACCGAAACTACAACAACCGTGCTCATCTGGTGCTGAAACTTGAACAATTGCCACATCTATTGGTAGATAACCATTTTTAAATAGATCAGGTACCTTAGAAAAAAAACATGGTGTAAAATCTGCTCTTCCTGAGCTTACTGACTCCCTTGTAGTTCCCCCTACAAATAATGAGTTATGTCTAAAGTGTTTTTCCATGCCTGGCTTTGCATATTCACTTTTACTCATTGCCACCATATGTACGATTTCAACATTTTCATAAGCCTTACTATTAGCTACCATTGCAGATATAACATCTGTTGGCTCTCCGCAAGCATGTCCTGTAACTACCCTATTTCCTGACTTTATTTTCCCTGCTGCTTGCTCCGCCGTAATAACCTTTGATTTATAAATTTCTTCTAAGTTCATAATTATCACTCTCCCCAATTACAAAACTTTGATTTTGTCTATAATATTAAGCAATTTTCTGTTATCGTTTTCACAAGTTATATATACTTTTTCATATTTAGCTTCAAGATTTTGGTGACTCGCACAAGCACTGGTACATCCACATAAAATAACAACCACATCATAAATAATCCCGTGTTTTGCCGTTTCAATACTGTGCGCTTTGCCAATATATTTCTTTAATTTTGACACTACCCCTGGCCTATCATAAGTTGGATTACATCCTCCACAATATTTAATACCAATTTTCATTAATTCCCTCTATTACCCTTACTTAAAAATTTTCTAGCTTGTTCTAATAACTCTTCGCTTACTTCATTTTTAAGTATTACCTTTTTAATGCTAGGAATTGCTTCTTTAAGTGCAACTTCAACCACATCTTCAATGGTAAATTTTGCAGATAAACATCCCTTACATTGCCCCAAAAGCTTAACCTCAACTATTCCATCGTCGAAGCTAACAAGTTCAATATTTCCATAGTGATCTTTTAGCTTTGGTCTGACATTCATCTCAAGGATTTTTTCAATTTCAGCAAACATTACGTCACTCCATTCTTTTAAATATATGCGGGGTGGGTTACCCCTTATATATTTAAGGTTTTCATATTATGAAAAATGTATTTTATAAATAATTTATTCTTTTATTCTAGCTATCACTTTTGCTAAGGCCTTTTTATGGGCTAAATTGCTTTGTCTTGCTATCATTATTCTTTGAGCCTGTGGTGAACCTGCACCATGCATTGATTCTGTTCTGTAACCAACTGCCGCGGTTCCAAGTGCTAAGTTTTCTATTAATCTTAATATTCTCATTCTATTTTCAGTTGAAACAGATGCAACACCTTTTAAATATTTTTCAAGATAAGGTCCGGTTATTGGATCTTTAAAATCTTTATCTGCAGGCATAGTTACCATTAATCCTCCAGCGATATCTTCAGCAAGTCTTACTATTTCATATGGGAATCTTGTAACATTTTGCTTACATACATTAGCAAGTAACAAATCTATTATATAATTACCTGATTCAGTTTTATGACCTTCTGCAGAACATGCAATTCCACAAGCGTATAGTGTTTCATTTAGGTGAGTCATTTCTATTAATTTATCTTTAATATGTGATACTCTATTAGTTCCATTATAATCTGCTGCAAGTGCCGTAGCGCCAATAAGCACATCACCTACGCCAACTTTACATCCGCCATAACTTTGTCTATGGTATCCTGCAAATCTTTCAACAAGCATACCTGCAAATTCTGTTTCTCCATTTAAGAATATTCGTTCATTTGGTACGAATACATCATCAAAGATAGTTAAAGCTTCTACTCCACCATAATTATAATTTCCAACATCGATATCTGCGCCTTCTTCACTTTTTCTTGTATCGCAGGATTGACGTCCAAGAATCATAATAATGCCTTCTGTGTTTGTTGGCACTGAAAATGATACTGCATAGTCCTTATCCTCTGGTCTCATAGCAATAGTTGGCATAACTAAAACTTCGTGAGAATTACATATACCAGTTTGATGAGCCTTTGCCCCTCTGACTACAATACCATCAGGTCTTCTTTCAACTACCCTAAGATACATATCTGGATCTTCTTGTTTTGATATTGATAGACCTCTATCTCCTTTTGGATCTGTCATTGCTCCATCTACTATTAAATCATTTTCGTGAATATATTTTAAAAACTTTTTAAATCTTTCATGATACTCCGTTCCACAAGCTTTATCTATTTCATAAGTAGTACTATATTCAGAGTTAAATGCATCCATGCCAACACATCTTTGGAAGCATGAAGCGGTTTTTTGTCCACATAATCTTTGCATTTTAACTTTTTTAACTAGATCCTCTGTGCTTTGATGTATATTAGCAAATCTGTTAATTTTTTCACCTGTAATTATTGAAGTAGATGTCAATAAATCTTCATATTCAGGCATTTGTGCCAAATCATAAGTCATTTTAACTGAATTCATTGAAGGCCTAATTATAGGGTTATCTACTACATTTTCTACTTTTTCTCCAAACATATAAACTTTTAAATTCAATTCTCTAAGACTTTCTACGTATTGTTCGCCAGTCATTAATCCCATTAAAACCATTCCCCTCACATGTGTATTTTATGTAACTTTACATTTACATATGTAGCAATACCTGTGCCAAAGTTACAAATATGTGATATGTTTTCTTAAATACTATTATATTAATGTATTTTAATGAATTATTGTGATTGTTTTAACAGATATATTTATAAAAAAAATAATATATCTGTGAAAACAATCACAAATATATTATTTTTTATTAATATCTGTTGCATAAAGGCAACAGATATTAGAAACTCAACCGACAGAATTCTATAAACTCGTGCATACTATATGAGATTTAGAAGGTAATTACTTGTTTTTGCATTTTTGCAACACGTTTCATTTTTGCAACGCTTCTTTTCCAAAATATTTTTTACGCTTTCTAACAAAAGTAGAGGCATCAATTCCAAGTATTTTTGCAGCACCCCTGACATTACCAGCATTATCAAACGCTTGGCTAATAAGTTTAGCTTCAACTTTTCCAACTGCCTCTTTTAAATTACATGCATCCCCGCATTCAATATTTCTCTCCATAACATTCGAAGAGGTTTTAATCGACAAATCACTTTGGAATATTTTATCACTACTACTCATCACTATAACCCTTTCTACAATATTTTTAAGTTCACGGACATTACCCGGCCAACTGTAATTATAAAGTGTATTCATCGCCTCAATCGTGAAAGTTTTCTCAAAGTTATATTTTTTATTTAATTGAGATAAGAAATGTTGGACTAAAGGAACAATATCCTCTTTCCTATCCCTTAGTGGTGGGATAGTAAGAGGGACCACATTTAAACGATAATATAAATCTGATCTAAATGATTTCTCTTTAGTCATATCTTCTAAGTTCCTATTAGTAGCTGCTAATACTCTTACATCAATTTTAATTGATTTAACCGACCCCACTCTTTCCACTTCGCCCTCTTGAAGTACATTAAGTAGCTTAACTTGTATATTCAAAGGAAGTTCTCCAATTTCATCCAAAAAAACTGTACCTCCATCTGCTACTTCAAAAAGTCCCATTTTGCCTTCCTTATTAGCCCCTGTGAACGCCCCTTTTACATATCCAAAGAGCTCAGATTCTATAAGATTTTGAGGGATTGCTCCACAATTAATTTTTATAAAATTTTTATTCTGTCTCGTACTATTTTTATGTAAAAACTTAGCGATTTCTTCCTTTCCAACTCCAGTTTCTCCTAATATTAAAACAGTAGTATCCACACTAGCTACTCTTTTAGCAACCTCCAATAAATCTATCATCGCTTTATCCTTAGCAACCATATCTGACAAATTTAAATATTGAATTCTCATAGTTTCTATCTCTGAATAATACTTTTCTGTAAGCTTCCTATTTTTAGTTAGCTGTTCTTCTAATTCGTATAATTCCGTTATATCTCGTACATTTGTAACCACCATGCTTATATTACCCTTATCATCAAATATAGGATTACTAGAAACCAATACTTTTTTACCAGTACTAAATTCCTGCTCAATGGTATTAGATTTTCTATTTTTTAATACCATAAGAGTAGCTGATTTAGATATGTATCCCTCTTTTTCAAGTTCATACATATTCCTATTAATCATACCTTTTCTTTGTATACCTGTTATGGTTTCATAAGATTTATTAATCTTTAACGTATTAGCTTTACCATCGGTTATGTAAATACCATCAAATGACGATTCAATAATTGCATCTAATTCTGTGCAATTAAGGATTGCATTGCCACATTCTTCCGTACAATTTAATCTTTGCTTTAGCTCACTTATTTTTTCTGATTGATTATCAAAACCTCGCTTTAACATATTATTCACACTAAAACAGCCAACAAATTTACCAACTGAATTTTCAACTCCCAAATAACTTTCCTTCGCATCAACATAATCCTGTATTTTATCATCCTCATTGATAATATTTTCTTTACCACGTGAAAGATATTTAATACATATATTAGGGCTTGTACCCTCAATAAAATTCTTAATTATGTCATTTTTCGTTATAACACCAACCAAAATTTCTTTTTCATCTAATATAGGTATAACTTCAACTTCATTATTACTAAATAACTGCGACGCCTCATAAAAAGTATTATTTTCTTTAAGTATGAAATCACATTTTATCATAACATCCCTTACTTTCATAAAAACACCTCTCAATCTATAAAAAATTAAGCTATTCATTATTTATAGATTACATAGCTTAATTTTATTATATCAGAAAAAGCATAATTTAATGTGACTATTCAACTACTGTTTTAAGTAAAACGTATATATGTTATGCCATTCTCTCAATTATAGATTATCTTAATACTAAAACCTCAGCTTTTCCCTTTATAACTATTTCGTCTTGTTCATTTAGACAAAATGTGTCAAGTAATAGTATTTTCTTTTTTTCATTTATTTTAGTTATAATAGCCTTCGCTTTGATTGTATCCCCAATTCTTACTGGTTTTAAAAACTCGAAGCTCTGCCTTAAATATATATTACCGCCTCCAGGTAATTTTGTTCCAAGCAAAGCTGAAATCATTCCTCCAACTAATTGTCCATGAACGATTCTACCCTTAAAAAATGATTTTTTAGCTTTTTCCTCATCCATATGCACATAATTATAATCTCCAGTAATTCTTGCATAAGATTCTACTTCAGCCTCTGTAAATCTCTTTATATACTCCTCGCTTTGACCTACATAAAAACTTTTAAAATCTGCCATTTTCTCCCCCCCCATTGCAAAATAGGATTTAAATCATTCCCTTTGTATTAAGGGAGCACCACCTAACTAATTCGCTTATTATTAAACTTCCATCCCATGGAGAATCATAGAAATTCATGTATCCAATTTTCACAACTCTATCTACTCCAAAAGTCGTCACTCTATCTGCAAACTCTAAAGTCTTATTACTATTCTTTGAGGCTATCCCAATGGTTTGTATGTTTTTAGTAATTAAAGGGCATACATCCAATATATCATCCACCTCTTTTATAAATATAGTTCGTCCTGTAATTGCTTCTTCAAGCTTTACTTCACTATCAATTAGTATTGTATATTGAAGTCCCTTACTCATATAAGTAAGCTTATTGATACTTAGTAGATATTCACCTCTTTTATTAATTATTTTAGCAGCTATAGCCTCCTCTAAATCTAAATTAGTATATCTTTTAGTAATCTTCTCAAATTTCCGACTTAATATTTTCGCTATTTCTTCTACAGTTAGTTTACTTTTCTCTAAAAACAATACCTGAGGTGAAGAACATGATTTTTGATTAAATGCAATTATATCTGTAACCAGATTTTCTAAGTATTCTTCAAAGTCATCACTTTCAATAGCTGATCTATCAAAAACTGCAAAAGAATACTTAGGCCCAAAAATTAAATCCTTACAAGTAGCTTTTTTAGGTAAAAGAGAAATAGCATCTACTGCTGTTTTATTACCCCAAACTATTCGTGCATCGGCTTTTAAAGACATTTGAGAATTAAGATACTTATCGCCACTATTAAAATAAACAAGGGCAATATTTTTCAATATAATCTTAGAAGAATAAGCTTCCCCGCCATACTCAACCTCAATATTGTCCAAAAGTTTTAATAGTTCATATACTGTACTGACACTTTCTTTAGATACTCTTAGGATATTACTATTTTTGCATATTATACTCTGAATCACTGAATAGATACCTAGGGTAGGTACATTCCCAGCCATCCAATGACACACTAAACCCTTTGGCTGTGCTTTGATGTATTTTTCATTCTCTACCTGCACAAAATTATTTAGATATTCAATATTTGATAAGTTAAGTTTTAACTGTTTTTCCATATTTATTTTCTTTAAATAAAAACATAAGAACGGAACCCCTTCCATTCTTAATATTTCTCTGTTTATTGCAATTCTCTTGCTATATTCATTTATAATAAGTATTATAACTTGCACTGGGAATTCATGAAGTTTATTGAAATTCTTATTTAAGCAAGTTTCTAATTCATGAAAGTCCTCAAATTTTAGTCCCTTTTCATAAAACTCTCCATTTAGCTCGTAACAATTTATCATTTACCTACCTCCCTTTCTGCAAATGTATCTCCACAGCCTCTAATTTCAGCCTTGTCTACTCGTGACTTAAATCTAAAATACTTGCCTCGTCTACCACAAGGGCAATCATCCACGCCTATAAATTTCCCAATATCCTCAGTAAGAATAGCCTGCGATGGATAGCTAGAGCCCAAAACACTCATAACCTCTATAAGCCCTTCTTCACCAAAATTCACTTCTTCTAAAGTCTGTATATCCCTTATAATAACCTCTGCAAAATTTGGTACATGCTTATGCCCACACTGGCAATCAATAAAAACTACTCCTAACTGTTCCACCATTCCATAAAAGTCTATAATATTATCTTTACTTGTGTTAAATATCTGCGCAGCAGTCTCTGAAAACACTTCCTTTTCCACCTTTTCAGAAATAAGTTTTTTCCAACCTCCGCTATGTAACAGCTTTAACTTTGGCATGTCTAATTTTATTCCTTCCTGCTTTAATACTTTTAAAAATTTCGACCACACTATATAAGTAAATCCATAAACTAAAACTTCCTCATCTTTATATTTTCTTTCAAAGTCGCGAAGCCTATCTATATTTAATTTAAGTTCCCCTTCTTCTTTATCCATAATATAAAACATCTTGCTCGCAAAAGTGCTTACCCCTCTAATAGCAGCACCACGTGCAGTCATTCCATTCCCTCTTTTATTACTGTCTGCGTTATCTATAATAAGCATCGGTCTTCGCATTCTTCCTAAAAAACTTGTTAACGTACTTATTAAAGCTTGCGTTTGTCTTATTGAAGTCTTTTTATCCAAATATATTTTACTAGGAACTCCTGTGGTGGTAGCACTAGATTGTAACACCCTAACTACTTGCTCCTCCTTACATATTCTGAGATGGAAAGATTTAAACATATTTACAGGGATATATGGTACCTGTTCTAACGTTTTAATTTTATTAATGTCTACATTTAATTTATTATACATAGCTTTTATACTTAAATTTTCCTTATTGTGTTCTAATTGAGGTAACATAATATTTAAAAGCAACTTTTCCTTTTTTTTCAGCTCTATATTAAACTGCGCTCCAAGCACTAGTTCATCTATTAATTCTAAATCCTCCACTTACTTCACCCTCTTACTATTTCTTTTACTTAAGCTCCTTGAGCTTTTTTATTAAAATTTTGCCAGAAGAATTTTTGGGAAGTTCTTTTAAAAATTCTATATACCTTGGAGTTTTATATGATGGTAACTGATTTTTACAAAAGTCTAATATATATTTAAAATCCATATAGTGGTTATCTTCTGTTAATACTACAAAGGCTTTTATTGATTCTCCTAAAATATCATCTTCCACTCCAATAACTGCACATTCCACTACCTCTGTAATTTGTAATATTATGGCTTCTATTTCCTTAGGGCTTATTCTAATCCCACCACTTTTAATAATATTTTTTTCTCTTGAAACTATATATATATACCCGTCATCATCAACTTTTGCTATATCCCCCGTGTATAAGTATCCTTTCTTTAGAACTTTATCCGTTTCTTCCTTATCATTAAAATATCCCTTCATTATGTTTCCACCCTTGGCAACAACCTCACCCGTTTCTCCAGATTTCACTCGCTTTCCTTCACTATTTAAAACCAAAAGCTCCGTTCCTTTAATTCCACGTCCTATGGAATTCATCTTTTCATTAATTAAATATGACGGTAAATATGATAACCTTGCCGTAGCCTCAGTCTGACCATACATTATAAAAATTTCTACTCCTTTTAGAATACCTATAAGCTGTTTAATAAAATTATCTGAGAGCTTTCCCCCAGCTTGAGTTATGTACCTTAAGGTTGGAAGTTTAGTATTCTTTATATCAGTCATTCTAAGCAGTATTTGATAAGTGCTAGGGACCCCTGAAAAACCTGTGCAACTATACTTATTTATATCCTCAACAACTGTTTGCGGAAACATAAATTTATTGTTAATTACAAGGCTTCCCCCTACCCTAAAGTGTGTATGCAAAATTGAAGTCCCATAGCAATAATAAAAAGGAAGTACTGTTTCCACTCTATCTCGCTCTGTAAGTTTCAGGTATTCTATTATAGAATTTGTATTATACATCAGATTATAATGAGTAAGCATTACCCCTTTAGGATTTCCTGTGGAACCGGAAGTAAAAAGTATTACAGCCACATCTTCTTGTATATCTATATCCTCACTATAATTGTTTTCATGTGCATAAGTAAAATTACATTCAATGATATCTGTATAAATTTCAACGTCTTCACGAACCAATTGCTTTATTTTTTCAATAAATTTATTTTGAGTGAAAATCAGCTTAATATCTAGAGAGTCTACAATATACTTTATCTCATTGCTACTTAAAGCTGGGTTAATAGGAACACAAATAGCTCCACTTTTAATTATTCCAAAATAATTTTCAATGAAAAAATCAGAATTTTCTGAAACCAGAAGTACAGCATCCTTTTTTAAAAATTTCTTGCTTTTTATAAAAGAAGCTTTTTTTTTACATTTTTAAAAATTTCCTCATAACTTATTTTATCTTTAAAAATTACAGAAGTTTTATCCAGTTTTGATGAAAACTCAAAAACATAATCTGTAAATGTCATATCTGAACACCATATTTTTCAACTATCTTCTTAATATCACCTATGGTATACATTCTGGAGATATCCACTACATCTAAAGCTATATCAAAAACTTCCTCTAAACTTGTTATAAGTTCTACATGGCCTAAAGAATCCCAAGATTCTATTTCATCTGGTCCAAAATCATCATTTATGTCCTCTACTTTTTTGAAATCAAATAAATCACATAACACCTTGTTTAGTTTTTCCAAATTGCTCACAATAATTCCTCCTAAATATTAATAATTTATTTTATATACAGCAAGATATATGCCAACTTTTCCATCAAAAAAAGATTATACTTCCCCAAGTATAATCTTTTTTTCTTCTTCACTAAAGTGAAAATAATCATATAAATAATTTTCATCTTTACCCTTAAAATCTATAATAATTGGGATGCATAATTTCATTAAATTATTTGGGTAATACTCATAAGCATCTTCACCTAGTTTTTTTGCAAAGGTCTTAAAATAGAATTCATAGATTTTACTATTTAATAGATATAATAAAAAATCATAGGTAAACGGAACATTTTCTTTTAATATCAATGCATATACATCCGCACTAAAATAACTTCCCTTGTCAAGAGCAAATCTATTACTGCTTGCCTTAAATGGAAAAACTATTTTTTCGCCTTCAAATATGTTTTGATCTCTACCCCATTGAAGTTCATACCATTTTCTAATACCCCTTTGGCATTCTCTTCTTTTTAGTAGCTTTTCCTTCTGCAATTCAATATAGGCTATAGCATTATTATAATCATGCGTGTTATGGATTAAATCTGAATATATTATGTAACTATCTTGTCTTGAAACTTTATTTTTTTCTATGTAACTACTCTTAATCCAAGGTTTTATTATATTTTTTTCAATACTTCTCCTTAGAGCAATATCATTGGTTACTACAAACGCTTTGTCACACCCAGTTATTACTCCCTGATAACTATTACAAATATTACTTAAGTGAGTAAAACTTCTTTGCTCTATTTTATTTATTATATTTCTATCCTTTTCATCTATTAGAATCCAACCCTTGTCATTTAATTGACTTTTATTAAGAAGAAAACTATTAAATTCATTCCCACTTTTTAAAAATACACTGTTATAAAATTCTTTTTTATGTTTGTTTTTTACATTAGAAGGTTTTATAATTTCAATTTTACTATCATCATTTTGACAATTCGTTATACACATTATTACAGGATCTATCCCTACGTTTTTAAATGGTCTTCTCCCGTAAAAATCTATAATTTTGTCTATCGTGCATAGTTTTTTTAAAACCTTCCTTAAATCCTCTCCACTAGGTGATTCTAAAAAGTACCTCGAAGTAATAAAAGTCAGCTTTCCCTTCTCGTTTAAGTCTTCTAATGCTTTTTTGAAAAAACAATAGGATAGATCTCCTTTATCTCTATACACTTCTTTATATCGAATTTTTAAATAAGCTGCGTATTCATTATCTATAGATTTTTTACCCACATAGGGTGGATTTCCTATGAACACGTCATATTTATGTTCACTTTCATATAATAAAAAATCCTTGTTAACAACATTACTGGCTATGCTCCCCTGACTTAAATCATATAAATCTATAATCAGGATTTTCACAGCTATATCATCAATATCAAAGCCATACAAATTATGTGTTATTATATGTTCATCAATGCATTGAACATTTAAATTCAACCCATTTTTCTCATTTATTAGGTTTAAATTATCCTTATATAAATTTCTAAGAAATTTAAAACAGCAAATTAATATATTGCCAGTTCCACAAGATGGATCCACAATTTTTATGTACGGATTCTTTATTATCTGTTCTGCTTTTATGGTGTTTTCTATCATATAAGAAGTTATAGGTTCTGGAGTGTATACTGTGCCTTTTTCTTTATTATTTTTAATAAACTCATAATAAACTTCACCAAAACTTTTTTGCTGTGTTCCTTCTATTTCCCTTTTATAATTTTTTAAAGCAGTTATTTTGAACATATCATCTATTGGGCTTAAAATAACATTATGTAATTCACATATTTTCTGTTTTAACAAGTCAAGCATTTATTATCTCCATTCTATATAATTAAATTATTCTTTTGTTAATATCACGACTGACATAATAATCAATATACTTCCAATTACAATTCTAACTGATATAGGTTCTCTTAAAATTAGTATTCCTAGTATTAACCCAACTATAGGCTCAATAGTACTAAGAATTGAAGCATTAGAAGGCCCTACTATTCTAACCCCTTCTAAGAATGCCATTAAAGCCACCACTGTAGATATGAATGCTAATAATAAAATTGCCACAAGTGCATAAAAGGAAATATGCATGTTAAAATTACCAGTAGTGATTGCTGCTATAAACATAATAACAGCAGCTGAACACGAGATATAAAAAGTTAAAACATAACTGTTGATAGCTTTAATTTCTTTAAGAGATACTCCTAGCACATATATTGAATATAGCAGCGAAGCCATAGCTGCCAATATTATTCCTTTTAAATTAAAGCTAACACTTCCCTTATCGATTAAAACATAAATACCTATTAAGGAAATAATTAAAGAAATGATTTTTCTAGCTTTTATCTTTTCTTTATAAAACATATATGACAATAAAGTAATAATAGCAGGGTGTGTATATAAAATCATACTCGCCAATCCAATACTTATATAATTGTAGGACATAAATAAACTACAAGATGTAAGTGAATATCCAAACATACCTGTGGTTAATACTAAAAATAATTGTTTTTTAGTTAATTTTAAAGATATACCTTTATATTTCAAATAATATAATAGCATAATTGACGCAAAAAAAAACCTAAGCGCTAATGTGGTATATGTATTTGCCCCTCCCCTATATGACAATTTTGCGAGTATTGGCATAAACCCAAAAGCAATTGCAGATAAAACAATATATAAAATTCCTTTTGTTTTTTCCATGTTAATCCCCCTTGGTATATTAAATCGTCTTCGCGAAGCTGTGGTCTTAAGTAAATAACAATTTAATAGCTACTAAAATTGTACCATCTTTATGTTAATTTTTCATCATTTAAATAAATTTTTTACAAATAATCGATATATCTATAAACGAGCGAGTTAGCTAACAGATTGCTCATTTAAAATTAATGTCAACTACCCTAAGCCATTTTTAAAATCTTGAAGTATATTATTTTTAATATAGGCACTTTTCCAATAATCTTTACAGCTATTCATAGCTATTTTAAGAACCCAGTTTTAAATCTTCCTTTGATATAGTAAACAAATTTGCATACTTATTTTGTAATATATATTTTAAATAGATTATTTGGTGGGAAAACAAATAGTAAATAAGTTAAGTTATGGTTATACTATTAAAAAAGTGAGGTGTTAAAAATGGCTATAGCCCATAAAACAGTTATTTCATTTGGCCTTGTTGCTATACCAATATCCATGTATACCGCAACACAAGATAACGACATACATTTTAATCAACTTCATAAAGATGACAATTCAAGAATAAAATACAAAAAATCATGTAGTCATTGCGGCAAGGAAATTACAACTAAAGATATTACCAAAGGATATGAATATGACAAAGATCATTATGTAGTCATAACCGATGATGATTTAGAAAAAATCAAAACCGAAAAAGAAAAATCAATACAGATAATGCACTTTGCACAACTTAATCAAATCTCCCCTATTTTTTACGACAAAACATATCAAGCCATTCCTGAGGCTGGCGGTGATAAAGCTTTTGAACTTTTGCGTGTAGCGCTTATGAGCGAGCAAAAAATTGCAATTGGCAAAACTGTAATGGGTACAAGAGAGACCTTACTCGCTATAATCCCACGTGAGGATGGAATACTAATCTCGAAAATGTACTATGAAGATGAGATTAAAGACCTTCCCAAATCTTATAATAAACCCGAAATAATAGATGCTGAGATTACTATGGCAAAGGCATTAATTAATTCAATGGCCACTCCTTTTAATCCGGCAGAATATAAGGATGAGTACCAGGTAAAGTTACGCGAGTTACTGGAAACTAAAATATCTGGTCAAGAGATCGTTGCTTCCAAACCCGAGACACCAAGTAATATTATTAATCTTATGGACGCATTAAAAGCAAGCATCGAGCAAAATAAAGTAAAAGAAACTCCAACAAATAAAGAAAAACGTAAAAGAACTCCAAAAGGTGCATAATGGATTTGTTTGATAATAAAAACATTAAGCCTATGTTAATCGGTGAAATACAAGAGGCATTTGACAGCCCTAATTATATTTATGAGTTAAAACTTGATGGTGAACGATGTATCGCTTATTTAGATAAGGACATGACAGAACTACGTAACAAACGAAATATAAAGATGCTTGTAAAGGTACCAGAATTGTCGAATATACACAAGCAGATAAATCACCGTTGCATTTTAGATGGTGAGTTAATCGTTATTAAAGATGGCAAACCAGACTTTTATGAAATTCAAAGGCGATCTCTGATGTCAAATACCTTCAAAATACAACTTGCATCATCTAAATTACCAGCCAGTTTCACAGCCTTTGATATTCTCTACTATGATGATCAACAGGTTACAGATTTGCCATTGATGGAGCGGAAAAAGCTACTTGAAAAAGCTATTAATGAAAATGAGCGCATTGCTATTTCTAGATATATTGAGAAGCGAGGGGTTGAATTTTATAAGATTGCTAAACAAAATGAATTGGAGGGCATAGTAGCTAAGAGTAAGGATAGTAAATATTATCTAGACAAACGCACTAAGGATTGGATTAAAATTAAAAATCTCCTGGATGATGATTTTATAGTGTGTGGTTTCATTTTTAAGCAAAACGGTGTAATCAGCATTGTACTTGGTCAATATTCAAGCAAAGGGTTGGTATACAAAGGCCATGTCACCCTGGGAATATCGACCGGAGACTTTCAATTAATAAAATCCATGCCCGGAATAATCACACACCCTTTTACTGATTTGCCTTCTGGAAACGATAATGCAGTGTGGATACAACCTAGGCTTGTATGCACCGTAAAATATATGATGAAAACAGCAAACGGTTCCTTGCGTCAACCCGTATTCAAATGTTTGAGGAACGATAAAGAGCCTGAAGATTGTATCGTAGAATAATTATTATAAAATTATTTTTGTTTAAACTAGTTTCTATTACTAATAATAAACCTAGTCTCAATACTCATTAGAAAAGATTTCAAGTACTATTCAACATCAACAACTATTATTTTGAATCACTTCCGATAAGTATGCTGATAAATAGAAAATGTAGCCTAACAGAACTGTTAGGCTACATTTTACATTTAAATTTCAAATCATTTCAACTCCATTTGCATACTATCTGTAGACCACTCTTTCAAGGCTTCCTGGCTATTTTCCTCATTTTGCATCTAGACTGCTACTTTCAGAAGTCAGTTGGTGCTACTTAGCATCGGTCATGGATCTTTATAGCGGGAAAATAATAAGTCATGCTATGTCTAAATTCATTGATACTACATTAGCTCTACAGACTGTTAAAATGCTATACCGCTACAAAAGCCAACCAAGACGCTAATACTTCATAGCGATTTGGAATGCCAATTTACAAGCTGCGCTTTTAAAGCATATATAAATAGCACTAAAATTATTAAACTCTCATTTAGTGCCAATGGTTGCCCATATGATAATGCTTGCATTGAATCATTTCATGCCTCATTGAAAAAAGAAGAGGTTTACCATGTTAAATATTTTGATTATGACGCTGCAAGATTAGGAACATTTGAACATATAAAAGCTTGGTACAATATAAAAAGGATACATAGTAGTATTGGGTATATTACGCCTCAACAGTGTGAAGATTTGGCTAAAAAGGCTTCATAAAAAGTTCAACTTTTTATGTCTAAGATATTGACATATATCCACTGTCCCCTTGTCCCTTTTATTAATGAGTATACTATTATTAAATCAGCTTTTTCTAATTTATAAAAGTATATTCTTTAATTTGGTAAATAGGTATACAAAAGAGAAGTTCACCGTAGCGATTATAACTTAGACTTTTAATAGTCTAAAAAAGAACTGCTTCAGAATAATTAAAAACCTATTTTGAAGTAGCCCTTTATACTTTAGCTATTAAATTCATCTAGTGATGTTTAAACATTAAAATAAAATTTCTCACTTCTGAACACACACTTATTTTTATCATATCATTATTATTTGATGATCAAAGGGCGATTTCGATCTCGTTTATAATTCTGCATTAATTTCGAGTGTAATCTTCTTTTGCTGAGTAATAATTCTTCTTATACTTTTATCCGAAAGATAGTATTCCTGAGCTAAATCTAAAATTTCAGAACCTTTTATATATTTTAAATAAATTTCCGCATTTCTTTTTTTCAAAGTATCTCTTGAGCCGCTTTGTTCTCCCCATTTCTTTTGTTCTTCTTCTTTTCTAGGTATATATAAATATTCCCCATCCACATATTCTTGAATAACTTTTACTATATCAATCGGTAAAACCTTGTATGCATTACTATATTTCATATCTTTACTCCTCCAAAAAATTATTTTTGTTGAAGCAAAGACCAAAAAAACTGTTACAAAACTACGTTTGCAACAGTCTCCATTCTTATATAAAGGAAGGAATGAATGTATGAAATTATCTGTTAAATCACCTAATGCTGAATAATTGCGCACAACTAAAGCCCTCTAATATAAATCAAAAAGAGCTTAGCAAGACCATATAATTCAACATCAACTATTTTAACAAAATAATCTCCAAGCAAAGCATAGCCAATTTAGTTCTTATGGCCTTCGCAAGGAGTTGCTTTTAATCCTAATTCATTTTTGTAAATCATACTGTTCACACCTTCCATAAATACTAACTTCTAATTATATTAAGAAATAATATTTATAGTATACTATCTTTTACTATCTTTTCTTAAAGTTTTCAATTAAAACGATAAAATCTGGGGAGTAAAACTTCTATGCTCATAATCATTACAGAATTATTTATTAGATTGAATGTTTATTTTAAACTATGTTATGATTTCATTGTGCCAATCCAATAGAAGTTATCATTTCTAATTTAAGACAAGGTTCAAAAGAAAATCATTGTGAATATGAAGTACATTTTAAATCAGGATGATTATTGTTACTTTCATTTGGAGTAATAATAGTCATCTTTTTGTTAGCGGACTTATGGTAAAATGAACCTGGAAGTAATGTTATATTTACTTCCATAATAAAAATAAATTTTTTAGAAAAGAGGTGCTAGATTTTATGAAAGCTTTTATTAAAAAACATGAGTATAATTATATAAGAAAGCGCTTATATGATTTAAATAATGCTTTCAGAGTTTGTCTAGATATTAATATTATTGAAGTTACTAAAGCATATAAACACCTGCAAATATTAAATATTTTCACGAATTTATCCGAGGAAGAAAAAGAACTACTTGATATTAGTAAAATAACCACCCCATTACACATCGATAAATATTTAGCTGAATTGAATGAATATGTATATGGAATGCCAAACATTACAAATGCACAAATTAGTAGATTATTTAAAAAGGAAAAGAAATTCAAATTACCTAACTTAAATGCACAGGATTCAAAGAATGTATATTTAGGTTGGATTGATAACTCCATCAGAAAATTATTTGTAGCTTATAATATGGATGGTAAACTTATAGGTATGGCATGTAGCATTTCAAGTAATGGTTCCAATAACGCTCATAGATGTGTGCTTTGCAATCACTCGGCTGGTGAAAATGAAGTAAACTTTGTTTCACCTATCTGCAAAACAACTGGGGAAGGTGCATATAGGTCAATAGGCTTTGATCTATGTTTAGATAGCAAGAAGTGTAACGAACGAATTGTAGCAATCGAAAAGCTTGAGAAAATTTTAAAGGATGTTAACAATATAAAGTGATAGCGGAGTTCGTCAACATAGTTGTCGTAATTTTTATTTTTAACCTTTTTATGAAGATGCCTTCTCTATTCAAACAAGCTCTTCTTCCTTTATTGGATTTAATACCACATATTTTGGCAAATCCCAATTTCTGATTTTCCTACTCCACCTTTCAGGATGATTCCTCTTTGCCATTTCATACACTTTTTTTCTATTCTCTATGATATTTTTATCTAAACTATAGTGGCGCTGGTATGGGGTCAAATATTTGATGCCACTATGCATATGAACATGGTTGTACCAGTAAACAAACCTAGTCACCCATTCTCTTGCGTCAGCAATGCTTACAAAACCAGCATTAGGGAATGAAGGTACATATTTCATTGTTTTGAATAATGATTCCGAGTAAGGGTTGTCATTGCATCCTCTAGGCCTTGAAAAGGAACTCTGAACCCCTAGTTTCTCTAATGTAGCAAGGAAAGTTGCAGCTTTCATAGGACTTCCATTATCAGAGTGAAGTATAAGAGGCTTACCTGATATTTTCTGAGAAAGAATGGCGCGTTTAACAAGGAGTTGGGCATACTCTGCATTCTCTGTTTCCCAAACTTCATAACCATCTGAAGCAATGTAAATTCCCTGATCAGCAAGCTTTTGAACTATTTGTGCAGGTACTAAATCAGCATACTCGTGGCTATTTATAACTTGTACAATCTCAGCTCTTTCTTCATCACTAACCTTGTTTTTAGGGGGATTCCTATGTACTATGGGACGTTTATCTTCCGTGGATTCTGGCGTTAGCGACCATCGTTCATAGGTCCTAGTCGATATTCCAACTTCGTTGCAGCATGGGCTCACCCGAGCACCAGCTTGCACCGCTTCATTAATCAGTTTTAAAGCTTTAATGCGATCTGAGGCACTAATTAGTCTTCCTCTTGGTCCCCCAAAATCGCATGGACGTTTTTTCTTAGTACTAAAAGTGCCGCTGTTTCGGCTAAAGCTTTTTCTTTGAATCTAAGTTCTTTTTCAATTTTTCTGACTTTATCTTTTTCTTCTTCTCATTAAACCTACAAACCGATTACTCAGAGTGCAGTTTCGAGCGGGGATACGTTTAGTAACTAACGCAGTTTCTCACGAAACACTACTATTTAGCGACTTCTTGTCGCACCGAACTTTATGAAAACTACGAATTAAAAACATTTTAAAATAGGGTTGCTTGAAAGCATAATATACCATTACTAAAACCCTTGGTAAGATTTCCTTCATGTTTTAAATAAATTGGATTATCACCATAAACAGGATAAATATATTTTACTTCTATTTTATTTGTTTGAGTTTTGTTACAAAGTTCTTTCAAAATAAACAAGTCTTGCACAACAGGATTTTCAGAAAGATGAATAGAATTAGTATCTCCTGTTAGATGACTAAAATCTGCGATTTCTTCTTTTGAGAAATTACGCCATAAAGTCTCCCCGTCTTGAATAGTTTCTGTTTGAACAGATTCTTTAACAGTTACATTCATCATTAAATATACTGTTAATGTCTCTGCAATTTCATTTTCAATATATCCACTACAGTTGGCTATACAAAGCCTTTTATTACTTTTTACAACTTCATTTCTATAAGTTTCTTCATTTAATTTTAGCTTAAAACGTTGATATTTTGCTTTAGCAATAAATGCACCGTCATAAAAAAAATCTTCTGTTGTAGAAAATGCTCTAAATAAATCTATCATTTTTATTCTCCTTATATCTTCATAATTATTAACTTCACACAAAATTACAACCTAAAGTATATATTTAATAATATAATTATTACCACATATTTTTTGTATTTATTTCTTGGCGTAATTTAAAAAAATTCGAATTAATTATTTTTTATATAAATATAATTTACCATTTTTAGGTCTTTTTATATTTTGTCCATTAGCACCCCTACTTTTAAATTCCTTTTGTAATGTGTTCATAAAGAAACCATGACAAACAATTAATATATTGTTATTTGATTCATCCTTAATACTATCCAAAAACTCATTCACTCGTTTTTGAGTATCTTTTTTATTTTCTATTTGAGATTTGCACTGAAAAAGCCAGGCAAATCTTCCACTTATACACCAAAATATATAAGGTATTTTTATATTGGTATTAAATATCGGGGCCATAGGCACTTCTCTTAATAATTGAGTTTTTATTATTTCACCTTTGAAAATAGATTGTGAAGTTTTAATGGCTCTTGATAAATCACTTGAAAAACATTTGTCCCATTTTATGTTTCCTATTTTAAATTTATTTTCTATAACATTACTATTATCATACTGTTTTACCCATTGCTTAAAATCATTTGATGTCATAAACATCTTTGTATAACAATTAACTTTAAAATGTCTAACCAATCCTATATTCATTTCTCCTCCAATAATACGCAATTTTATACACTTGTTCATTTATCGTAGAATGTCACGGTAAACGTACTAGTCACCCAGTACGCCCCGTACAGATCCCGGCGTGCGGAAGTACCGCACCGGACTCTTCAAATATATTCACTTCCGTAATCACTCAAAACAGATTTCGATTCTCATTTGTGTTTCTGCTCTTTCCACTACTCTAGGTTTAATTAGTCCATACCAATTCATCTTTTTATTAAACTCTTCCCAGTTGAAACCCTTTCTTTGACTTCTACGATTCATCCATTTATACAATATTTTTAGGGATGGTCCATAGAACTCACTAAGTCCCTTACTATTTCCTATTACTCCGTAATAGTTGAAATATCCTCTGTATTTAGAATTTAACATTGCCACTATCTTTTTAATTCTCTTATAACGATTTTGTTTACACCATAAATAAACGCCTTTATTGATTTTCTTAGTTTGCTCCTACTAGTTATTCTTTTTATTGTATCTTTTTCTTTAAGAGAAACTCCCCATCGAAATTCAAAGCTTTTCCTCTCATATTTCCTGAAGCGTAATTTGAAGTATTTCTTACTATAGAAGTCTAAAGTCCAATTTTCATAAAGCCCACTGTGAAAGGTAAATGTTTATACTTTCTTGTACCTGTATGTATAAATCCTAACCCGCTGTACCAATTCCTTAATTTCGTACTTTCTTCAATTACTCCAATAGTCATTTTATTACTTCCCATTTCTCTGACTTTATCCATTGCAAAAATAATCATTTCTCTGCCATAACCTTTATGGCGATATTCTACCAATACAGCAAGATTATTCAGTTCAAAACTCCCACCATCATTCTTGCCAAGCGAAAAATAACCTACAATGATACCATTATCAAGGCACGCAAACATTGGTCGACCTTCATCATACTGCTTATATAATTTTTCAACTTTCATAAAACTTGCATTCCCTGGACAATTCTCTTTTGTAAGATTAAATTCTTGTGCTACCGTTCCAAAACTTTTTCTGATTACTTGTACACATACTTTAATCTCATCTCTTTCTATCTGCCTTATCATTTTTATCACTTCCATACTCACATTTTATTAATAATCTTTACTTTGTATTAAACTACGAGTTCGACATATCGCCGGTCTTTAACGAAGAGAAATGTCTGTAAAACATGACTTTTCAGCCGACTACGATATTCCCTACACGCATCAATTAACATATACCTTAATTATACTACAAATTTTATCATAATCTCTTTATTTTACCTTTGATATTTCTTTTACTTTTATCTACGATTTAAACTAAAACCGCTCCATCTAAATTACTAGCCTAACAAAAAAAATAGCAAAACCTTATAACAAAGTTTTTATTATCTTTTTCTAATTATCATACCTCTATTTTCTTACGGGTAGCGAACAGCACTCCACATGCCTTGATACGTTAAAAAGAACATATTTTAGCTTTATTAGTTATACTCCTTTTTCACACAGTGTGTTGTACGTTGAAGATAAATACACATCTTCAATTGTATTCTTATAGAAAAGATGCCTGTAAATGCAGTGTTTTAGCCGACTGGCTTGATAGTCGAGTTGCTAAATCGGGCTGTTTCGTTGACATAGGGAAATGGTAAGTATAGTATTGGAAGTGAAAAAATACTAGGAGGAATTTCTATGGAAGATAAAAAGTCATTTGGTGAATTTATTACGCAAAAAAGGAAAAAAGCAGGATTGACTCAGAAGAGTTTATCAGAGAAAATATTTGTAACAGAATCTGCAATTTCAAAATGGGAAAGGGGAATCTCTTATCCTGACATCACCCTTATAAGTGACATCTGTGAGGTGCTTAAGATTAACGAACATGAACTGTTGACCGCCAGTGAAGACCTTCAAACAAGAGCTACTGAAAAATTAGCCACAAAATATATAAAAATATTAAACAGATATAAATATACATTATTTTTTATGTATGGAATATCTTTATTAGTATGTTTTATATGTAATCTGGCTGTTCAACATAATCTGTCGTGGTTTTTTATTGTGCTGACTGCAGAATTGATTGCATTTACGTTAACACTGCTGCCTGTTTTGGTGACTGAGTATCGTGGAGAGATCACGCTAGGATCTTTATTTACTTCGCTTGTTCTTCTTTTGATGACTTGCTGCATTTATACCGTTGCTGTTTGGTATGACGGTTGTTTTTTTACCAATTATACTAAATCGCATATGGCTTCCGGAGTTCTTGGCAAATAAAAAAGTATTGCTGTGTTTTATGGTAGATACCGTGTTACTATTATTACTGATTTTTGTATGCGATATGTATACAGGCGGAGGATGGTTCTTAACGAAGGGTCTTCCGATTACGTTATTATGTCTGATTGTTCTGTGGAGTATGATGCTTATTATTAGATATTCTATAATCAATGGGTTACTGAAGACTTCAGGATGTTTCGCTGTAATTTCTGTATTTGAATTTTTTATACAAGGTCTGATAAATATGGTATTGGGGCTTGAACCTTCTGTATTTGGATTTCAATACAATTTTCAAGATTGGAGTGACAAATATATGAATGGGAATATACATATGATTATAATCATTTTGTTATTGGGAATGACTGCGTCGTTTGCAATAGCAGGAATTATAAAATCAGTAAATAAAAGTTCTAAAAATTTGAACACTAATTAATAACTTTAGCAATTTTAAAGGAGTATCTTAGATGAAAAATAAAAAAAAATTGATGAAAATTTATATACATATCGGAGTAATTATTATAGCATTGCCAATAATGGCACTTCTCTTCCCTACATGGACTCCGGATATAAAAGGTGAAAACAGTATAAGTGTATTAGAACAAGTAAAGATAAATGAAAGTAATCATGAAATTATGATACGCGGTAATGATAGGACTAATCCAGTTATTATTTTTGTACATGGAGGACCTGGATGTCCGGAAATACCATATGCTGATAAATACCAAAATTTATTGGAAACCAAATTTACAGTTGTTAATTACGACCAAAGAGCTAGTGGAAAATCATATCAATTTTTTGAGGACTATTCGAATCTTTCAACAGACTTATTGGTTAAGGACTTATTGGAGATGACGGATTATATCTCAGCACGTCTTGGCAAAAAAAAGATAATACTGAGTGGTCATTCTTTTGGTACATATATTGCAATGCAAGCTGCCTATAAATCTCCTGAAAAATATGAAGCATATATTGGTATTGGACAGATGAGCGATACAACAGAAAGTGAGATCGACAGTTTGAATTACTGTATTAATCAAGCTCAAAATGTTGCCAATACAGATGATGTTTTGTATCTACAAGGATTAACTAAAGAAATCAAAAATGGCAATATGTATACCCCACGATCTTATGTTATTAAATATGGTGGGGCTTCAATACTTATTGATGCCCCCGATAATAATAGTATAGGTTTTTTATTCAGTAGTGAGTATAACTTGTTAGATGTTATCCGTTATGACTATGGGATATCCTTATCTCAAAAGATTTTGGTACAGGATTTATTAAAAAATCCTTTACCAACTATAGTAACAAAACTTAAATTACCATGCTATTTTATCATGGGTAAATATGACTATATGACTTCAGCTAGTGCAGCAAAAAAATATTTTGATATGATTAAAACGGATAAAAAAGAATTTATTGTCTTTGAACAATCAGCTCATTATCCGCAATTTGAAGAGAAAGAAAGATTTAATAAATGGATGTGCGATACATTTATTAAATAAATATAATGCAAACTTGAATTAATTTGCCATCCTTACTTACTACAACTTATGTTGGGCTACAAAAGCAACTGGCGAGCTCCAAACCCATTCATAAAGATTGGGGCTTACTGAGAAGATATTTGATTATAAGGATATTATCTATTTTAGATGATATTAATTAAACACAAAACAGAGTAGAGAAATTTAATAGAGTTCGACTAAATTTATTAAAAATCAGTTGTCCAATAAGAATACTTGATTTTCATGTTATAGTTTATAAAATACAAACTAATATTTACAGATATTAGTTTTATATATATACTTATTTAGTATATAATTTATAAAAATTTATGTGGGTGGGGTTATTAATATATGGATAACATGTTTGAGAAAATAAAGGTAAAAAAAGTCGTACTATTTTATATACTTGCAATTATACTAACTTTTTTATTATTAGAGATACCTATTATTGACAATATATATTTGAAAGATAAGTACGTAGCTGAAATTATGTTAAATATTATATTGTTAGTTTTTGTTAGCCTACTGGTATTTAGAGGTAACAATGCAATGAAAAACGATTTAGTTAGTTGCATTAAAGAAATAAGTTATAAAAAGATAGCTCGATTATACCTATTGAATATAGGTCTTTACATTGGAGTAGGTCTTATTTTATTAGTAGGTACACATGTAACTGCTACAGGTCTGACTTTAAGCTATTTAATATTTGGAGTAACAACAGCGCCAATAGTTGAGGAGTTGTTTTTTAGAGGGGTATTGTTAAATAAATTAACATTTAAGACGGGTATCAGACTTGCAATCTTAATATCTGCGACAATATTTGCAATAGTACACTTTGATTTAAACTTTATAGGTAGGTTTTTTATGGGTGTGTTAAGTGCATTATTATATATAGAAACCAAGAATATTGTAAACTGTATTATTTTTCATATGTTACACAACTTTAGCATTTTTATATTTGTTGTTCTATCTCAATATGTTTATATACCTATGTCCAATTCAGATGGTACGGCACAACCTTTAGTCGTAGTTGTAGTTTTTGCATCTATAATCATATCTATTGTAATGAACATTAAGTATATAAAGTATAATTCACCAAAAAAAAGAAGTTAATCATTATAGACGAACTTTAAGAACATTGAAAACCAACTGCATAAATATAAAATTATTTTTTCTAAAGGTAAATATTATAAATACTTTACAGGATTATCTAAAATTTCTTGAATTTTATTAAAGTAATGTCCAACATGTGCGCCATCTACCAGTGAGTGATGTACTTGAACAGATAGTGGTAACTTTATCTTTACATTTTCCTCAAAGTATTTACCCCATGATATCATTGGGACACTAGCAACAGGGTTCATTTGAATTGGGTGAGTTATACTAGTAAATGAAACCCATGGAATACTTGTAGTATATATAAGGTCATCACGACCTGTTCCATTTCCAATACTTACATTATTTTTTGTTCTTTCTATTTCATTTGTGTGTTAATCTTAAATTCTTTAAATCCATCTATAAATTCAGCTGTACAAAAACTAAATATTTCATTTGAAGTCATTACTGTAAAAGAAGGACTGACCATTTCATGTTCAATTATTTTATCTTCTCTTATCCTATAACGAAATTCCTTTATGATATTTGCTGTTTTTGTAACAACATACAACATTGATATAAAAAACGGATTATCTTTCCCCTTAATAAATCTATAAAATTCAGTAATATCAACATTCCCACAAATATTAAAATGAGGATAATCAAGTTGTTTAAAATAATTGTAATGAGTTTTTCTTTCCCAATTTTCCATGTCTATAAACTTCACCTGTATACCACTCCCCCTAAAAATTCTCCTAAACTTAGTCTTATTCTACAAGTTAGACATATCCCCCGTTATTCTTTAACGGAAGGATAGCTTTGTATAACCATGACCTTTCAGCTGCTTCTTATATTCCCTACCCTAATCAATTAAGTGTTAATTTTTTGAGCTTCACATTATAGCCGCAACCTGCCCAAATAATCTATCTCTTTAATAATTCTTACATTTGGTTATGACGAACTATGTTTGCATTACGTTCTAACCTTTTTATTAAAAAAACGCCTACTATACCGGGTATTATTTGACCTATACAAAGACTAATGGCTAATGCGAAATATGGTATATGTAATAGATATGAAAGCCATATAGGTACTAATAAGCCTGGAATAAATACTATCGGAATAACAATCATCCACTTATTTAAATTAAATCTTTTTATAAGATATATTAATGTTGTCGTTATGATTCCCACCATTGTTCCGCCTATCATATCGAATACTCCTAAGCCACCCATTAATGTATTGCTTAATAAATTTGCAACTCCCATAGGAACTATTAAAAATGGATATATATACCCTAAAGCATATAAACTTGTTGCCATCCTTATTTGATAAGGTCCGAATGAAAACCCTTGTGTTAAATACATTATTACTATATACATCGCCATGACTAAGGCTGCTATAGTTAATTCCTTAATTTTTATAATAAACACTCCTCACAAAACTGTAACTTCAATTTTACCTTTTATTAAGTATTATATTATTCAGCAACTTTTATACGCCACCAAATTCCCTCGTCTGTTTCCTTATATTTTCCCATTCCACATTTTTGCAAAACTCTGTGTGAAGCAATATTGTCTTTTTCTGTTTCTGCAGTGATAATGGAAACATCATGTTGACTAATAGCCCACTTACAAATAGCCTGTGCTGCCTCGGTCATATACCCATTATTTTGATAGGTACTATTGATACCATATCCTATTTCAACCTCACCATTTTCATCTGGACATTTCATAAAACAAGCACTACCAATAGCCTTATTTTCTGATTTTAAGATAATCTGCCAATTTGTATACCAAAAATATCTAACTTTATTTTTTACAGCTTCTTGATATAATCTCTCCATTGCTTCTTGCGTATGTCCATCTAAACATTCATTTGAAGCACTTAACTTTAACTCCTTCTCCATTTTATCAATTCCATCAAGCAATAATTTAAACTGGTGAAGTGTCAAAGGTATAATTTTTAAACGTTCTGTACTTAACTCCATTTAATTTTCTCCTTTCTATATTAATAAAAGATTCTATTAATAAATATATTAGCTTCGTTATAAATAAACATTGTGATGCAGTTTAAAAAAATTGTGTATTTATTATTCTGCGAACTGCTTTTGCTCTTCAATGTGAATTTCTATTTCATCATTGTTTAATTTACAATTGTTTGGCGAAAAGCCCACTCCTTTAGGTATGGGAATTTCAGATATCATAATACATACCTACTTTCTTCAGATTTATTTACAACTATTCATGTCACCATGTACACACGCTACACATTTCTCATAATCCCACTTATGTTTTCTAAATCTACTGAATTGCATCATACAAATAGCAATGTGCTTTGCCATCTTTCGTATATTCACTTGGAACAGTGCCCTCAAAATCTGCTGTAAAGGTTCTATGTATATCGCCCGATTTATGCTCAGACCATACCTTTTCCCACGCCTTTCTCGTACAAACACTTATTTCTCCGTTTTCATCTTTTTCATCATATTTTTTATAAAAGCCTTTACTTACTTCTGCACCCATCTTTTGAAAAAAGTCCGCTGTTACAGCCATTATCGTTAGGTTCAAAACCTTTGTCCACTTTATTTTCCCTTGACATATTGTGCCCCCTTTTTATTTATAGTATAGATTCTATAGTAGTAACTAATTTATACACCTTCGACCTAACTCTATAGAAATTATAGCATATTATACATATTTCTACATTCCTATAATAGTAAATATTTTCATTTTTTAATACCGGATTATTCAATTTCCAAATTCAATAGTTATGTTGCCTTATATCTTATCTTCCTCAACATTTAGTATTCAAAAAGTAGCAGACTCTTAGAGCAACTTCTCTTAAAATATTCTATTTAACACAATATATTATTAGCCAAAAAACTAAATTGTCTAAGCCATTTCTATGTGGTGTAGTATAGATAATCCGACAAAACCAACGTTAAGGAATTATATGGATAAAAGAGACCATAAACGACCATTTTAGATACTCTCAAATAAAATAAAACTAGAGTGTTTTTTACTCTAGTTAGTTAACACTATAAAAAAAGTATGAATTAACTATAATTACGGATTATACTTATTAACTTTATTGTTGTTTCTTATTTTTGTTCGCTATTTTCGCATCTATTGCTGCTCCACTAGCAACCCCTATAGCAATACCAATAGCCAGATTATTAATTAATAATCCAAATACAACACCGAGACTAATCCCAATAGCAAGGTAAGACCCATTTTTAGAGTTCTTTTTGTTTTCATTGATGTTTTTTCTATCGTTACTCTTTTTTAAATCAGCCATAATGAACTCCTCCTCATAAAATATAAATTAACCTTACTTCGCATAACTCTACAAATTCGACGTATCGCCGTTATTCTTTTTCCCTACACTCATCAATTAAGTGTTCATTTTTCCAGCTTCACATTATTGCTCATAATCTTATAGTTCAACTGTGGTTCCCGTACTAAAATATTGCAACCGTTCTCCCAGTTTCTCTTTCAATACCTTATAAGCAGGATTACCAGTACAATGACCAGTATATATATGCTTTACATTCAAATCAAATAGTCGTTTTCCTAATGCTCTAACCTCTTCCGGTTTTCCACTCATAGACTTGGTGCCTATAATCCCCATTAAATGAAAACCACCGATTATAGCCAGAACTTCCTTTCCGTTGAACGTTTCCATTACCTCTTCAATAATGTTATCAACGCCCCCATGACAGCAACTATTTAGAATAACTAAACCGTTCTCTACTTCAAACACCAAACTTTGTTCATGCTGAAAATCATCGGCAACAAATCCTTTTTCTGTTTTTCGATACATATGTGCTTTCTTTCCCCGTGCTGCTAGCCCAATCGTTTTATGAGAAATTAACCATACACCTTCATCAATTTCATAATCTCCATCTACAAAGACAAATCGGTCACTATATGTATCTAAAATGCCTCGTGGAATACCATTATATATTTTAATCAATCCTAGTTTGGCATAATACAGTTCCCTTGCTGCGCTTTGGAGATATACTTTTGCTTTACTGTTTTCAGAAAAAAATCCAACATATCCACCAGAGTGGTCATAATGACAATGTGATAACGCAGCAGTATCAATATTTTTTAAATCTATGCCTAGTTTATTGGCATTATTCTGGAACTTATTTGATGCACCAGTATCTAAAAGATACTGTTTTCCATTGTATTCGATATGAACAGCAAGTCCATGTTCCCCACTCAAATTACCAGTAGCTTTATTTTCAATAAGTGCCGTTAGTTTCATTACATACCTCCATATGCGCTATTTACAAATATTCTTCACTTCTCACTTTTATACAAGCTCGACATATCCCCCTTATTCTTTAACGTAAAAATATCTTTGTGGAATATGACTTCTCAGATATTTGTTCTTATTTTACCGTTTTACATAATTTATTTAATTATACCATTATTACCGTGAATTGGTTTAAAACTCATTCGTGATTTTAAGTTAAAGCTTACATTCAAAATAATAATTCTACAATTCTTTAAAATAATGTTTTTAAAGAATTGTAGAATTATTAATGTTTCGTAACATTTTCCACTGTAGAAAAAGCCATTTAGTACGTAAGAACCCCTTGCCTTTAGGCGTAGGAGTTTTAGATGTAACTCAATTAATATTGTTATATGTTGCTAATCTTTTGAACGACGGTAGTGTACTTCATAAGTTAAAGCACCTACAGGAGTTTTAAACGGTCCATGCTTCATTCCAGGTGGACGAACTGCAACCATCCCCTTAGTAAATACTTGTTCACCGCAAATTAAACCACCTTCAATAATGTAAACTTCTTCCCAACACTCATGAGTTAAAATATTTGTTGTCTCTGTTCCTGGCGCAAATTTTAAAAGTCTAGTAAATTCATTCGTCTTTTTATCCTCAGTAACTATTAGTTCCAAAACCCCCTCTGGATAGCCTTCTGGTCTATGCCAGCTTAATGTATTAGGATCAAAAAATTCTTTTTCTTCCTTTGACATGATATCAACTCCTTTTAACTTTACAATTATGAACAAAGAATAATTTTTGTTTTCTCTATAATTTAACAAACATTAAATAGTCCGTCTCTCTTTCTTCTATAATAACAAACCCAAACTTTATGTACAAATTTGTTGCGAAATTGTTTTTTGACACACTTAAAGAAACTTGTTTATAGGATTGTTCTTTTAATAATTCCTTCATACTTGAAAGTAACATATTGCCTACCCGTTTACCTCTGAATTCTTCCTTTACAGACATAGATAATTCAGGAGTTGTATCATCATAATATCCATATCCTTTATGCGCACCATCAAACAGTCTCGTCCAAATTGCACCTATTATTTCTGAATTTACCTCAGCAACTAAACATATATCATCTTTTCCCCCGAATTCTTTGATATATTTAATTAAACTAGGTTCATCTACAATATTCATAGGCAAATTGGAATTTCCCTCTTCGATAAATACTGCAAGATATAAAAATTCTCTCAAAACCGAATCTTCTTGTGATAATAACGGTCTAATAACTAAACCTTCCATATTACTTCACCTCATAAAATATAAAATTTCTACCCTTTATTCTCTTAATATTAATACTTATGATATATTGTCCATTTTCTCGGTCTTATAAGTTATCAATCGGAGATTATCCGTTTCGCTTTCAATATTTGGAATAGAGTCTAGTTCATAGTTTCAGATATCACCAACGTTTTTCAACTGCAATACGAGTATCCGACAAGAATCCTATTATTACCACTATACTCATACAACATTTTTCAAACATTGTACCTAAAAACTGTTGAACAATACCCATTAATCCGAAAGGCAATGTCACCACTAAAAATACCGTTAAAAATTTCGACCAAAATTTATTCATTTTCAAAGGAATTATTTTACTGGCTATAAGTGCAATAATAATATTAAAAATAGTCATATAGATGCTTGATAACGATGTCTGTCTTGCTAATTCAAATGATACTGACCTTCCTCCATTAACCCATGTATATGGCATTATTTGTGTAATAATCAAAATATGAACGATAATATTTATTACCCCTATAGTAGCAGAACATACTCCTGCTTTTTTTATGTTTATTTCTCTGATTTTATCAAGCATTTCTTATTCTCCTTATCCGTTTTATTTTACTAATCTGATGAAACTCATAGGAATATTATACCATTCATTTATGCAAAGCTATCACAAACGTACCTATTTTGTATTTTATGACACCACAAAAGTAATAAGGATATCTTTGTGACAAATACAATATAATTCGGGCATATCATTATAAGAAACGCAAGATCATTGTTTAAGCATTTTTCAGCTATTGATAAAACTAAATTATAAATCCACCCATTGGTATTATTTAAATGCTAATTATAGTTTTATTTTAATATTGTATTATTTAATTATTAAAGACCATTTTTCGTATTTAAAATTTCAATAGTTACGTGGCACATTAAGAATCGATCGTCACTTTAAAAAAATACAAAATGATGTAAGCACACATTCTAATCATTTATTTGTTTACGCTTCATAATAATACTTATCCCCACTTTAACTATTACCCATCCAATTGTTGAACCAATTGCTAATGTAATCATAGAGGACTCTGTCTTAATCCCTATCTTTCTAAAAATCCAAAATATGAATAATGCAACCAAAAAATATTCAACTGCTTGTATTTCCAATTTAATAACCTTATTCATATTTACTTCTCCTTCGCTTATAAAAATAATTTTTATGTAACTACAGAATACAAGTTAGACATATTTCACGTTATTCTTTAACGGAGGGGTATCTTTGTATAACTATGACTTTTTAGATATTTCTTATATTCCATACACTAATCAATTAAGTATTCATCTTGCCATTATAGATACAACCTGCCCAAATAATCTATCTCTTTAATGATCTTACATTTGGTTATGACGAACTATTTTTGAAGTGTGACGTAAAATTCAGTTATGAATAATACGGTGTTTTAAAAAATTATTTGTTTTTTATAGTTGAGTCGTTAAATTAGAAAATGGTGAAATACTTTGTTCTACCTAAATTTTTTCTGAAGGTTCTCTATATCATTTTTATTATCAATCCATTCTTCAGAATAACCACATTCACAGCACAGATATCTTGTTACCTTTACTCCATTAAAGCCCAAAATTCCCCACGTAATATTGTTACCAGAATTAACTGGTCCAATGTTACCTGGTATTCTTATAATATTCTTTGAATTACATTTAGAACATGTTTGTGTTTTTTTCATATTACACCTCACTACTTTTTAGTTATTAATTTATTGTTATATCTATAAATTATTGCTACGCTATAATCTACTGTTGTGACGCTTATCAATAAAAACATTATGTAGTAACAAAACATAACATTATGCTCATTTTGTTCATCAGAGATATTTCTCTATTTTATATTGCTCATATATCTTTTTCCCTAACAGAGTAATTGCTTGTTGAGGACAATTGTTGATACACCTATAACACATGGTGCACCTTCCGCTTTGTACTGCTATCTTATTTACAGTAGACAAGTTTTTCATCGGGCATAGTTGCGTACATACCCCACAACCAACACATTTTTCAGTGTCGATTTTCAGCTTATTTGAATAGTTTTTTGTTTTACCATAGAACCAAAGTCTTTGCCCGAAAAGACCTGCAATATGATAAATAAAACCGATTCCCTCTTGTGTGGCATGCCTGTTTTTTAGGCTATTGGTGGACTTTTTTATTTTTATATATGCTTGCTTTACAATAACTTTATTTTGCTCTACTGTTTTTTTTAATGCTTTTTCATCGCCTATACAATCAGGCATTTTTAAATGAAGCCCGCCAACAATCTCAGCACCACATTGGGCAAGTAACCTTGCGCTACAACCACTACCATCACCACTGAACAAGCCCATAGTAGCAATGATAAAAACTTTTTTACCCATGAATTTTGATTTATTCTGCAAAATAAAATCTCTCACTATTTTAGGTAAATTGCTAAAATAAATTGGATACGCTAGAACGATATAATCACTTTCATGAATTTCGTCTAAGACGTTCACATCTTCAATCGAAATACACTTTGCTGCTGCGTCAATTTCTTTTATGAACAGTTTAATACAATGCTTTGTGTTACCTGTTCCACTAAAATATATCCCTAACATATCTTTAATACCTCATTTCTTTCGACCATTTTGAACTAACTAATAATAATTATAGCATATTTACATATGAAATCCATACATGGAAACACTTGTATTATTCAATTTTCAAAAACCATTGTTCGCACTCTCCATTTCCTAAGTTTTCTATTTTTATATAACTTGCAAAAATCCCTTTGTTTGTGCCAGCGTGAGTTATTTGTATAGAAAAATCTATTATGCCCTCTCTCTTTAAGTCCTTAAACATTTTGGAATTTGTTTTCCTTAAGATATTGATAACTTCAAGCTTTTCGCTTTTCAACGTAATATCCACTTATAAATCCACTTCATCTGGTCCACTATCTAAATTCCCTTACTTCAGAAAATTCCTAATTCCACATCTCAAAATCTCAAATATTTCTTCACCACTATCATTTTTATTTATAAAGCTTGGCCCGTTGAGAAATTGGTTTTGTAAACTTCTTAACCTTCTCATAAATGACAAAGGGAGATATTGACTCCTATAATCGCCTGTAATTATTTTCTTTCTTCCATTTTCGTCCTCTACTATCAAAAACATCTTGATGCCTTTTTCTTGAGCTCTTCTAAGTTCTCAGCTAATTCATCAACTGAATTTTTCCTTTCAACACCTATAGGAAAATATAACTATATATACCCATCTTTTCACACTTAGTAATGATGGCTGTATAGTCACCTGGTGACAGTTAAAACTTCTTTGATTACAAAAATTAATAGAGATAATAACTAAGACTTTCTATTGATTTTGCATAACTTTGTTACATTTTTTTCCGATTTACACATCTATGAAATTAACACATTCTTTAATAGCCTGCTTTCTAATTACAAAAAATAATCCAACTTGGATTAAAACTACTAATAAAGATAATCCACAAGCAAATAAAAATGATACATTTAAAAACAAAGAAGTATTAATAGTCATCATTGATTTAAATAAAAATAAAGTGATAATAGTTCCTAGTGTTACTGGAACAAAATATATTAAAGCAATTTGCATTGATATATTCGACTTTATCTTAGTTTTTCTTACTCCGAGTAATGTAATATTTTTATATACTGACTTATCCTGCCACATTGTATTTAATATTTTAAGACCGATTGTCATAATTGCTGAAACAATTGCGATTATAGAAATATATAGAGTAAGCAATAAATAAACAGCAAAATCAGAAATTCCACTATTAAATATGTGATATCTTGAATATGGTGTAAATTCCCACAATCTATTCGCCTCAAAGCTATTTTCTTTATACTCCTTATATTCATAATTTACTGGTTCGTTTGGTGTTTGTTTTCTTATTCTATCAATAACCCCCTTACTATAGTTTGTGCACCATTTTCCCCCGCTAGATTTAATTATTGAACTAAATAATGCATTACTAAAAACACCTGTTTCCCTCCAATTTGGTGTATTGAATATATATGTTTTAAATATATATTCCTTTTTTGTTTCGCTTCGCAGCTTATTAAACAAAGCGGTATCTATAACGTAAAAACCTTTTCGTTCAACTGCTGTATCTTCATTCATAATCTTATCAATAAATTTTATTCCTTTATTATTAAGAGTGAATTCTTTTTTTGTAGTAGTATTTAGTAGAGTTATAGGCCCAATAGGTTGTGAGTGATATTTACTTAAATCACTATTTTTGTCAGCAGATATAATATTAATATAAGAACCTGGCTCAATATCAAATTTTTTACCAGTAAGGTTATATACTGTTTCTTCACTTACAAAATTGATAGGGCCCCATTCATTATATTTTTTTAAGTACTCACCTAAAATGATTGTATCAAACTTCTTGAAGTCCTTAAGTTTAATATTATTATCTATTGCTAATTTTTTTATATCACTTTCATTAAAACCTCCTTGTTGAAATCCTACTTTAACCATATAATCATAAGGATCAACATAGATTGTACTTAAAATACCCGATATCATTGGAGTAGAAGTAAAAGCAATACCAAAAATTCCAACTCCAATTAGAATAGTCGAGACAAATAATGGTAAAGTATATTGTTTTCCCTTTGATTTTATCAAATTAAAAAACACAATGTTTTTGTAATAATAGCTAGGACTAATTTTTTTAAACAAAACACCTATGGATGTAATCTGTACTATGAATAAATACAATCCAACTAAAGATGCTATTAAAAAATATATCTTAGTGCTTGAAGTAAATAAAATGATTCCTACAGGTATCATTACTATACCAACTAAACCCAAAACGAAACTATCACCTTTATTATCATCGACCTGTTCTTCAGCCTTAAGTATCTTTATTATGTCTATCTTTTTGATATACCTTGAAGTTAGTACTCTAGTAATAATCATGCATAAAATTGAAAATAAAATTGCAATAGCCATTCCAGTCCATCCAATAGAAAAAGCTGTTTCTTCTGTTTTTAGAAAAATGGTTAAAATAGTACAGCTTAGCCACGAAATTAATATTGAAAAGAGTAATCCCAATAATGTAGCTGTTAAGAAAATTATATTCAGCTCTTTCATAACAATTTTGCATACATTTTTACGTCTGATTCCAAGAGAAATGAAAACACCTATTTCCCTTGACTTATATCTTATAAATAACGAATAAGCATATATTATAAATACAAATGTTCCTATTAATGTAAAGGCAAACATGCTTAATGTAATTTGTTGCGTCGAACCATCATCCGTGAGTACTTTGGTAACTGTTGGACTAAATTGGAGAATTCCATATCCTCCAATCATTGCAACTGCAAATATGATTGATGAAATAAACAAAGCGTATTGCTTTATGTTATTTTTAAATAATTTTTTAACAATAGTGTTAAGCGTCATAAGTCTCACCATTTATTCCTTTCATAAAATTTAAAATATCATTTAAAAATTCTCTAGGAGGTGTGTTTCTAACTAGTTCTTTGACAATTTGTCCATCCTTTAGTGCCACTACTCTATCTGAATGAGATGCTGCAAAAGCATCATGAGTAACCATAAATATTGTTGCTCCTAGATTTTTGTTTGCATCTATAAAAGTTTCTATTACTGCTGAACTTGACTTAGAATCCAAGTTTCCTGTTGGTTCATCTGCTAATAGAATGGATGGATTGTTTGAAAGTGCTCTTGCTATTGCTACTCGTTGTTTCTCTCCACCAGATATTTCATTAGGATATTTGGTTTTTATCGTTTCTATTCCGAAATTTTCCATAAGATCTTCTGTTCTTTTCATCATTTCCTTCATATCCTTACTGGCAATAATTTGGGGCAGAAATATGTTTTCAATTACTGTAAGTCCATTAATCAGCATATAATCCTGAAATACAAATCCTAATTTATTCTGTCTCACATCTGCAAGCCTATCCTCATTAATATTTAAAATATTTACTCCATCCAAAAGAATTTGACCCGATTCTGCATGTATAAATCCTGATATACAATTAAGTAGTGTGGTTTTACCACTACCAGACGGCCCCATAACAGCCACAAATTCGCCTTCATTAACTTTCAAATCAATATCCCTAAGAGCAATATATTCACCCCCCTTTGATACATAAGTCTTCTTTAAACTCTTTACTTCTAACATTTTTTCTCCTCCTCATTCTATATTATAAGCAAATATTAGCATGCTGATATGCTAAGTTCAATCTTATAAATTGAGGTGTTGTAACGCTTGGTAGTTATTTTGTAACGTTTGGTAATGTTTTTGCAAATTTCATAATTAACACTGTATAAATTGTAAAATACTACTACTATTAAATCATGTTATAATATTATTAGCGTAAATTTAGAATGATTTTCTTAAAAGATTGGAGGAACAACATTTATGTTACAAATCGCTATATGTGAAGACGAATTTAAACAAAGAAATATGCTGAAAAATATTCTGACAGGCCAGATTAAAGAGAATAACCTTGCTGCTAAAATAAATGATTATGAAAGCGGAGAACAGTAGTGATGTGTATATAATAAATTTTAAAGATAAAACTCATAAAATTAACTTTTTGGATATAGTGTATTTTTTTAGTGATAAGAGGATTATTAGACTAATCTGTAAGCAGGGGGAATATGAATTTTATTCGAAGCTTGATGATGTAGAAAAAGAGCTTATTAATAGAAATTTTATACGCTGTCACCAAAGATATTTAATAAACCTAACTAATATAAGTAGCATTGAACAAAATCATGCTATTACTACAATTGGATACAACGTTCCAATAAGTAGAAACAGATATAAAAAAACTATAATAACGTTTGCAAAACAAATACTGAGGTAGGGTGCTTTATGAAGATAATTGCAGTTATTATTCCATTCATTATTTTAATTATTATTTCGCTTATAGAAACAATAATTTTATTTAAATTACTTAATGCATTTTTAACGAAAAGAGACTCGAAAATATTTTCTGCATTAAACTTTTTGGGCTTATTTGTGATGTGCACGATACCTCTTCAGTCAGGAGATATTGAAAATATTATATATATATTTGTTATCTACTTGATTATAGGATTACTCTTTTATAAAGACGTAAAAATAAAAAAGATTTGTGCCGTGTCCATGGTTTCCACCATCTCTGTAAGTGTGAAAATGTTGGCTGCTAGAATAGCTTTTTTTTTCCCAATCTACGAATATAAATTTAATGACATAGTTGAAGCTTCTTTAAGAGTTCTGATTTATATTTTAATATATTTTGCGCTTTATAAGGTTGTATTATGGGCTAAAGAAATTTTATCCAGCAAAATATGGGCACTCATATGTACTATGTCTTTAGCTACCTTTACATCCATTGTTTTTAGCATTGTTCCTTTTATATTCAAGACAAGCACTTATTACAACCTACTTGTAATTGCGATAATGACTTTATATATTTTAGGTATTATTGCTACGTTTTATCTTATTAAAGAAATTGCTTTAGGTGCCAAAGCTGACTCCTTAAATAAACAATTAGTAATGCAGATGGAACATTATACTGATATAGAAGAAAATCAGAATATCACAAAGAAAATATTGCATGATATGAAAAATCACTTAGGGGTTATAAACTCATTTTTGTATGAGGGGAACATTGAAGAGGCAAGGCATTACTTAGGCAATGTGACAGAAAGCATAAGCTCTATGTCACTTCATACATTTTGTGTGAACAAAGTAGTAAATTCAATTTTGAATAACAAACACAAAAAGTTTATTAATTTAGATATAAATGTTAACATGAATATTTATGTTCCTGAGCAATTAAATATTTTGCAAACGGATTTGTGCAGTATATTCGCAAACACTATTGATAACGCAATAGATGCCTATTCAAAAATACAAGATAAAAACTCCAGGTTTATAAATATTAAGTCAAATACAGATAAAGGCTATTTTGTTTATGAGATTGAAAACTCAAAGATAAATCAGATAAAAGTAAACGGACTGAGATTTATCACTAATAAAAAAAACAACCTAATACATGGATATGGGGTAGATATCATTAGGGCTGTAGTCACCAAATATAGTGGGGATATAGATATAGAATATACAGATAATACTTTTAAAATAATAGTTTTTATAAAGTTGTAATAATTTTACTAATATTTGAATAAGAGGTAGTAACCGCAAAGCGTAAATTTACCACGTCAAGACATGTATTCCCAAAATTGCATATTAGTATGTTGACTAAATATTATATTATTCAGCAACTTTCATGCGCCACCAAATGCCCTCGTCTGTTTCCCTATATTTTTCCATTCCACATTTTTGCAAAACTCTGTGTGAAGCAATATTGTCTTTTTCTGTTTCTGCAATGATAATAGAAACATCATGTTGACTAATAGCCCACTCACAAATAGCCTGTGCTGACTCGGTCATATACCCATTTTTTTGATAGGTACTATTGATACCATATCCTATTTCAACCTCACCATTTCCATCTGGACATTTCATAAAACAAGCACTACCAATAGCCTTATTTTCTGATTTTAAAATAATCTGCCAATTTGTGTACCAAAAATATCTATCTCTATTTTTTACAGCTTCCTGATATAATCCCTCCATTGCTTCTTGAGTATTTCCATCTAAGTATTCATTTGAAGCACTTAAATTTAACTCCTTCTCCATTTTATCAATTCCATCAAGCAATAATTTAAACTGCTGAAGTGTCAAAGGTATAATTTTTAAACGTTCTGTATTTAACTCCATTTAATTTTTCTCCTTTTCTTTCTATATTAATAAAGTATTCTGTAAACCAATGAATCCATTATGAATAAAAATACTCGTTAGTTTAGACCTTATATATGGCTTGTTATTTGTTTATATGGAACCAAAATAGTGTGTAGTTACAATAGGACATTCTCACACAACTTTTTCATCATAATTCCTCCTAATCTAGTATCTTTTCTACTTAAATTGTACCATTTGAGCATATAAATCTAAACCTTAAAGACAGTTATTAAAAAAAAATGAGCCAATACAGTAACAAAACTGCATTGGCTCATTTCGAAAGTTAACCATTATTTTTTTGTTCCCTTATTATCCTTTGTATACTTTTCAAGGATAAAAAATATTTTCCAGCTAACTCTTGTGAACTATGACCCACCAAATAATCTTCATAAATCTTTGTATTTCGTTTATATAATTCTTGACGAGTAGATGTCCTGGCTCCCCATTCCTTTTTATTGCTTGATTTTCTTGGAATATAGATAAACTCACCATCTATATATTCCTGGACCTTTTCAATCAAATCATTGGGGAGTATATAAAGTACTTTGTTATAGCTCATCTTTGCCCTCCTAAAGGTTTTATTTCTATTAGGAATAGCAAAGGCTATGTGTTTTAACTGCTCGTTGCAATAGCCTTTGCTATGCAACAATAACAATTGGATTAAACATATACTTTCAAACCTCCTTTTACATGATCTTGTAAATTATAATATCATACTTATATTACCACAAATGCCATCACAATCTATTTCCTAAATGAAAAAAGTCTACACCATTTATGGTACGGTTCAACTCAACTAATTCTAAATATATTTAAAATATGCAGATATATCACAATCTTCGAATATTGCGAATGCTCATTACAGTCCACCATTATATTTTTTTTGTGCCATAAATATCATAATTAAGCCCCATACAATGAATATCCCATAGAATATCCAACCATATGCTGTCTTTGATATGAAATTAATAATACCCATCAGTATCATTCCTATTCCCATTATAATACATGCTTTACCCATTTTTTCTGTATAAGATTTTTTATCTTTTTCAGCAACCCTTGTATAATGATAATCATGTATTAGCGTTATCTGTTCTTTTTTCCAAATACGCCATCCTATAAAGATTAAAGCCAATCCTATAACTAAAAGTATCATAAATGAAGCAAACATCTAATCATCTCCTACATATAAATAATTTCAAGTTCTTAGTTTATTACAAGTATGACATAAAATATTTATTTGTAATAAAAATCATTTAATTCATCATTTTTTACAAGTTAGACATATCCCCCGCTATTCTTTAACGGAGGGCTACCTTTGTATAACCATGACTTTTCAAATACTTCTTATATTCCCTACACTAATCAATTAAGTATTCATCTTGCCATTATAGACACAACCTACCCAAATATTCTATAATTAATTCGCCATTTCTGAATCGGTTTATCTTTTAAATAAAACTTCAATTCTATTATTTAAACAGTTTCTTTAATATATCAAAAACACTAAAACTTGTACGATTATAGACACGGTTATAGGCCGCCTTTTTAGGATTTGTAATCCAACCATACCCACGTGGTGCTTTTATTCCTAAGCTATTCTTTATTATCCTCTTGGGACTTATCCTACTACTAATCATTTTCTTTACGCTTGGTTTTCTTAGCCCGAATTTCATTATAATCATCTCCTGAAATATCACTATTTTTTAAAATTATTATCCCAAATCCACCCTCTACGGCTGATACGAACCCTGAGTATAGTATATCATATTTTTTGGAAATTGTTATTTTCTAAGATACATCTAATATTTTTCAACTTTCAATAAACTCATTATGCTCATAACGTAATACATCCCGCCTGACGTAAACTTGCCCTTTCCCTTTAAATAGCAGGCAAAAATTTCAAGACCGACCTTATTTATTGTCTTGAGGCAGTATACGGTATCGGTCGTTGATTTATGCCTATTGCTTTCAAAACATATTCATTCATTTTTGTTCACCTGTCCTTTCTATCTTTAAGTTTAACGACAGTTCAGAAGGAAAGTCTCCCACTTCTATAAGCGGGAATTACATACCCTAACAAATAGAAAATTTCAGTAGGAGTACAACTCTCCTTCTGAAGTCGTTAATATTTCAACTCCGCAGGAGATGATTTAATGCCAAAAGGTTTAGAAAAGATTATTATTATATAAAAAGAATATGTAAGGAAACAGATAATTGCTCTTTTCATATGATTTCTCTACATTCAAAATATATTTAACGCTCATTTTCCTTTAAATTTAACATATATATGCAAAAAAATAGAAGGCAGCATTATATACTGTTATTGGCAAGTACTTTTGGAGAAATTTCGGCAAACTATTTTACTGAATTTATCCCAGTATATTTTTCCCATTTAACTGCTAAAATATAGATTTTCTGTGCTCCAACCTATAGCTCTTTCCAATCATGTTAAAAAGTTCGCACCTATAAGATATTCTATCTAATACAGCTGTTGTTAATGCTGGGTCTCCTAAAAGCTCTACCCATTCTTCGAATCCTTTGTTAGAAGTTATAATTAGTGATGCCTGTTCATGAAGGGATGATATTAATTGAAAGAACAAATTAGCCTCATCTCTAGTTATAGGAAGATATCCGACCTCATCAATTATAACGAGGCTTGAAGAAAGGATTCTATTTAGTTTACCTTTGCTTTTTCTTGATATCTGCTGAGTTTTCAAAACATGCATCAGATTATCCATAGTTACAAAACTTACCTTATAACCTGCCTCAACGGCTTTATAACCCAAGGCAATAGCTGTGTGAGACTTCCCAACGCCCGGTGGGCCTAAAAATATAAGATTATACATCCTATCTATCCATTCCATTTCCATGAGTCTGTTTATTTGTTTCTTTGTTATTGATTTTTGAAATAGAAAATCAAATTCCTCCATTGTCTTTTTAACTGGAAAGCCAGCATATTTAAGTCTTTTTTCTTGTGTTTTCTGATCCTTCAAACCAACCTCATTTTTAAGTATTGATAACAGAAAGTCTTGATAGGAAACATTACCTAACTCGCCTTTTTCAATAATTTTATCTGCATCTACATTTAAATAGTTTAGCTTAAGATTTTTGGCATACTCTTTGATTAATTCTAATTTCTCCATGATTGCTTGTCCTCCTTCAAAGCATCAATATAGTCACTTATACTTCTTACTTCCGGTTTTAACCCTCTATACTTTGATGGTATAGATAACTTGTCAATTACAGATTTTTTATCAACTTTTGCAATATCCTGTATCGCAAGATATTCAAGGGTTTCTTTAAACATTCCAGCACTCCACAAGTTTCGTATAACACAATAATTCAATGCTTGTTCTATTAGCGAAGCTTCATATGAATGTACTATATTTAGTATTGATCCAAATTGATCTTTGCAGTATCTTGGTTTTTCACGTTTTATGCCATCTAGTAGCATTTTTGCATTTTCAGTTTTACCGAGAGCAAAAAACAATCTTTCATAAACTTGGTCAATAGAACTGTGAATATCCCTTTCGGGATGAATTATTTTTATAAGTTCACCCTGCCTTGTACTTACTTGATGACTTGCTATTAATACACCTGTATCAAAATCAACTATATTCATTTTGGAGCCTTTTATCATTAATTTAAGTTCTTTACCTGGGCTATAAGTTCCTTTGGGCACTTGATACCTGTTCTGTTTATACAAAATTACATTGTTTTTTCGTACAGCATAAGTTAAACTAGTATTAGATGAATTTTTTTCAAAGAGTTCAGGTACTGGTAGCAAGTGTTTCTTTTCGAGAGCAAACACTTCTGCCGGTATTTTTTTCGTTATTTCATGTTTTTTACCATTGCCTGTTCTATCTAGCCATTTGAATGAGTCTTCATTAAAGGAATCAACATCTATAAATACTCTGTTTATAGCAAAGTTATATTTTGAGTATTTTACCACAGATTCTATTTTCCCCTTACTTTGAGGATCAAAACCTCTACAAAGCCTAACTTTATATTTCATAGTATTAATATAATTTTGAAAACCTTCGGTATAAATAATGTCTCCAGAATTCTCGGCTACTGCAAGCACACGATCTTGGTCATACACTATTTCAATAGGCATACCACCAAGATATTCAAAAGCTCGATTATGAGCATCAATAAAAGAGGCGGTAGTAAATGGTTTGTCTGTCCAAAGTATGTATTTATACCTTGAATGTGATAAAACCATTGCAAAGCAATACACTTTTACTTTGTTTCCATTTAATCTTTTGAGCCATATTTGACCCATATCAACCTGAGCTTGGTAGCCCATGGGAAGTTCATGTACTTCCTCAAATTGTCTTATTGGCGAAGCCTTAGGCAGATTGTATTCTTTCCTTAAATTACTAATATAAAGCCTTAAAGACCTTTCTTTAAATTTTACATCACCATATCTTTCCTTTATCCAATCAAGTACTTGTGCTGCTGACATATCTCTGAAATCAGTAATCCATTCTAAAATATCATCTTTGTAGATATCAATTTTTTTATGTCTATTCTTCGATTGAATAGTGACTTTAGCATATTCACCAGGATCCATGTCCCAATACTTTTGAACTGTTTTGTAATTTATATTTAGAGCTCTTTCAACCTGTGATTTATTAAATCCAAGTGCTTTATATTGTTTTATTTCACTAAACATATTCCATCCTTTCAATTTTAAATTCCCCCTCTGTAAAATATATCTCTAATTGTATCAGAGAAGGAATTATTATTGTACTTAACTGGAAATTATTCTCCTTTTTTGTTTGCCGAAATATCACCCTTTTAGTTTACCGCTAACATATACCATCTCCTCTACAATAATTGTATATGATTATTTAAAGCAAAACTTAAATAAAGTAATCAAATAATTAAGAATCAATTATTTGATCGCTTTTTAAATACTTTTATTTTTTTTTAAATATCGGCAATTTAACTTTTATTTTTTCCGGATTATTTAGATTATAAATATTAGAAACTAAATCGTTTATTCTTTTTTCGCTATCGTTTATTTTATTATCAGCTAGGGCTATAATGTCAGAATATTTATTGTTGCCTATTATTTCTGTAACATTAATAATAAGAGGATGTTCTAATAAATCCCCAGAATAGCCTCTTATGCATCCTTCAAAAGAACTTTTAGCCATAATTTGATTTTTAAATTTTATATCTATAGTTGAATTAAGTTTCACTACACAACCATCTATAACAGCTTTACTAACCGTGTACTCAAGTAATGAAGAATGAATCAAAACAACCCAATACTTGTTTTCTTCAAGAATATTAAATACTTCCAATTGATTATTCACATTTTCCTTAAACCATACACTTACGAATTCATAATTTGCATTTATTAAATTATAATTATCCTTTTTTAATTCATGTAATTCTTTTGAAAGCATAGCAAGTCTTTTTCTCTTAATCAGAGAAATTTGACTTAATTTTTTCACAGGTATATCTTTATTACCTTGCATTCTATTTTTATAATAAAACTGTATAACATCACTGTTAATTATAGATGCTATGCAATATAGATCATCAATACTGGTTTTTCCACTTGGGATGATGTAATTAAATCTTCCACCATCTTGCGGTAATACTAATTCATCAACAATTAATGCATCAAATTTACCATTATTTCTGTCTTCGACAAGGAACAATTTATATTTATTTAATATTGATTCCTTACCATTATTTTTATGAAGTCTCGCCCTCCAAATCACATATCTATCATGATATATATAATAATATTTTTCATAATAATATTTTTCCATGTGTTTTTGAAAAATGAACTTAACAATTTTATTATCATCTAATTTTCTAATTAATTTCCCATTTCTAATATTTTGTCCTATATAGTCTCTTGACGTTTTATTTAACTTTGATAAGTCACCACTAAAAACATATTTTTCAATCTTTTCTTTTAATCCTTCAATGGTTTCATCAACTAAATAATTCACATCACCTGGTCCAACTCCTGCATTCAAATTCCCATAATATGAAAGGTCTACAGATTGTTTCTCAATTTTATCCAGAAGTGTTTCATCCTGAGAATAGTTAATAATATATCCTTTTCTATTTAAAATTTTACTTTGGTCTATTTCTATAAATGGCATTAACTTTATATTTATTTCTGAAAAATCTTCTATTGCATTTTTATTCTTACATTGCCCATTGTTTTTATTTATTTTACATATAGCTCTATATTTATCAATAACTTCTGGTACATTACTCAAATCTAAATATTTAAACTTATTATTACAAGACTTTTCCTTAGTCATTACAATTATAGCAGTGCCTATGGATGCTTCTGGTAAAAACATGGAGCTTCCTCTCTCACTTATTCTGTTGAAATTTACGATGTAATGAATTTTATAATTTTGAATAATATACTTTCTAAGCCATTTATAAGTATGTATAGATAGGTATGTGTTTGATGTAATTAAAGTTATAATTCCATTGTCTTTAATTAAATGGTCCGCAATACCCATAAAAGAAGCATACATATCTCTTATTTTACCTTTGTTTTTTTGGTCATCAGGAACTTTGCCTTTAAATCCAATGTTATCCCAGGTGAAGTCAATTTCATTTCCCTCTTCATCAAAATTATTCTCTGGATATATAAATGGTATTAACTGTTTTTTAACAAACTTTGTTGGCGATTGCACACCATAGGGTGGATTTGTTATAATAATATCATATTTTTTATTCTTGCTATCGATTATTTCTTTTCTCTCTTTAAATGCCTCCTCTGCGTCCTCTTCCATAATTAATAACTTTTCCTGTTGAATTTTATTTTCCATAGTTAGGTCATAACTGTTAGTTCTAAATAATCTTATCTTTTCTATGGGATACTTTTTTAATATTTCTCCATTAGTTCCATAAAGTTGTATAAGTGCAATAAATATATTTATATCTGCTATACTCTTACTTAAAGGATTTATTTCAAATCCGTACATATGCTCCTCTACTTTTCTTTTTATATTTCTATCTTTCAAAGTAGCATATATAATTCCATTATTAATAGGTTTATTGCTGGCACATTGATTTATTTGAAGTATTCCTTCATATAAAAATGATCCACTGCCGTAGGACATGTCCAAAACATCTACATAATTACTTTCTTTGTCATATAAATCTCTTCCCTTTGTCTTTCTCAAAACTTCTCTTGTCAGCTGCCACATAAATCTTACTATAGGCTTTGGTGTATAGAATTGTCCTAATAAATATCTATAAGATTTGTCTCCCTCGTCTTTATTACCTTCAAGATAATGTTCATAAATATCACCTAATATATCCTGATTTAATTTTTTAAAGCTAATGTCATTAAATAATTTTATGAAGTTAATTAAATTATAGGGCGAAATATAATCCAGTACCCATGAATAAATATCTTTTTTCAGTATATACGAGTACTGCTTTAAATCAGTTTGATTAAATTCATATACATTTTTAAGATATTGAATAAATTCCTTTTCCCCTTCCTTAAATTTTTTAGTCAGTATTCCATCTGATAAATATCTATTCTTATATCCTTCATAAACAAACTTAGTATTCTCTGTACTTAAATCTTCAAGACACCTAAGAAAAAATGTTTTATTAATAAGACTATATATAGAAGTTAACAAAAATGCTTCTATATTTTCTTTGTTTTCTACAAATCTATTTATTGAAGAAGATTTAACCTTAACATTTATAAAAATATTTTCTATGTAATTCATTTCATATCCCCATAGAAAAAAGCTCTTACATATTCTATTTTTTATCCCTTCAATATTTAAGGTTTCAATAGTTTTTAAAGCTTCTAAAAAGTCTGGCTCTATATCCTCTTTCAAGCTATTTACTGCATTGTATAAATTAGTTCTGAAATTCTGCCTAACCCCATAGTTTGAAATACTGTTAGTTCTATCATAATCTACAGGATTAATAAAAACATGTTTCTTAAAAAGTGATCCATAGCTTAAATTTTTTAGAATTTTCAAATCGTTCTCATTCATATAATTAAAATGTATATTACCATATAGGTATCTTTCAAATAACTCTTTTTCGTATTTACTAATAAAATTAACATTATTTAAATTAATTCCACTTTTCTTTTTAATTTCACTGGCATTGAAAATGTACATAGACACATAATCTGTGCAGCATATTACCCTTATTTTTGATTCATTAGCTTTTATATACTTCTTCAACTGAAGAAAATCTATATTTTTAATATCTCCCTTAAATAAATTATAATTTTTTGTTTCAATAATAAATTGGCTATGGTTATTTTTGTTCTTTATCTCGTAATCCCCATATATACGTATGTCAGGTATCTTAACTCCCTTGTTTAAATTCTGGCTAACATCGTTAAGAATATTCTTGGAATCATGCCCCAATGCTTTTAGAACTGTATTTATAAATATACTTCTATCATTTATTTCAAAGCCTGTATCATTTTCATGATTTTCATGAGTTTTTAATAATATTTTGTTAAAATCACTTATTTCCTGAAGTATGACTTCATTTGATATGCTAAAATTATCATCCATAAAATCCCTCTAATAAATTAATTCATATATATTTATGCTTATTTATGAGTGAATATGAATTACATACTGTAGATTAGTAACTAACAGGCAATTATATTTTTCCATTATTTCTATTAGCTACTGTTAAGTATGTTAAAATATGCTTATAAATAGAAAATGTAGCCTAACAAAACTGTTAGGCTACATTTTACATTGAAATTTTAAGATAGTTTTTTCACAATTGATTTTTCGACTACCCATTATAAGAATAATTGGAAGTTGCAATTTCTTACTTATTTCGTTTGTTTTGAGTAAACTCTCTATATTCCTTTATCTATTAGCTTGTAGGTACATGCACATAAATTAACTAGATGTAAAGTACTCCTAATTTGTTATATGGACAATGCTACTTCTTTCATAATTTTATTATTTTCTAAAACAAGCATGTCTTCTTTAAGAAATTCTTTAATATCTTTTATTTTTTTATTAACCTTCTTCTGAACTGTTTTCGATTTGATTATTTGAAAATATGTATCAAATTGTTCACTCCCATTACTATTGTATTTATATACTTCATTAAGGTACTCATTAATATATTTCTTCATAGATTGCATCCATGCGATTCGATTATATGAAATGTATGTGTTAATACGTTCCTTTTGATTATCTAAACTTTGTAACTTTGAATTTGCGTCTTGTATAGCATTACTTACTTTATTGATTTCTATTGAAAGATCATTATTTCTACTCTGAATTTCAATATTCTTATACGACAATTTATATATATTCAACTACCCATTATTAATCTATTAATTTATTCTATCTAAAATTTCTTTTATACTTGGTCTTTCTTCTGGATTTTCACATATCATCTCTAAAATAATATATTTTATTTCATCATTAATACAACTTTCATCTAAATTTTTTAAACTTTCTTGTAAATTAACAGTAACCTTTCCTGATAATAAATATATACAGACCTGTGCTAATGAATAAATATCCGCTTTTTCTCAGTTAATACTCGTTCCAATCTCTAAATTAATAACTTCTGGAGCAAAATACACCTTTAAGTTATTATTCAATATTTTTTTTTCAACTGTATTAATTACTGTGTATTTAGCATCATCAGCTGTATCTTTAGTACAATCAAATCTCGCAAGTAAAGCTTTATATTTTCCTTTTATCTTAAATATATAAAAAGAGTCAGGACATATATTCCTATGATAGAATGGTGGCTCATACTCATGCATAGATTCAATTCCACGGCATATGCCTTTTATAATGTCTAGTTTTTCATTAACGGTTATCTCGTTCAATAGTGATTTGCTAATCTTCAAAGGGCGACTTGGCAATGAATATACCTGATATTTGTAATCGCCATTACTCCCACTAATATTTTCTGATAATCTAATAATATTTGATGGATCATCAAAATTATCTTCCCATAGTTTATTAATAGTCTCAATATCCCTTTTTTGACTTAATGAAATATTATCTATATCAGAGGAAAAAATACTATACATTATTCTTCCATTATTTTCTCTTACATATAAACGTTTCCCAACATCAAGCGTTAATGACATTTCTTTACATGTATTTTTAGGTACTGGAATATACGTTCTTATGGGAATTAAAGTACTGTCAAACTTATGTTTTACCCCATAATATATCGCTAAGAAATCATGAAAAGAAGCAATTACTTTTAAACAGTTTTCACGATTAGGAATATACTTCGCATCCATCTTACTATTAACATGAGAGCTTTTACTGCCAAAATCATAAATATATCTTATAAATGTCTTCATGACTCTTCTGTTTTCAAAATCATTTTGTATATTCTTTCTATACCCATATTTTACAAATACATATTTAAATTCAGTTGTTCTATATTTACAAAGACCAATTATAATATTTTTGTAATTAATAATAGATGCTGGTGTTGTAATCTCACTTACAATTTCTGTTTCAATGTCACTTTCTGATACTTCAACATATTTCAATAATTTAATTCTTCTTTGAACCTCTTCAAATAAGGCAAATGCCTCGTAAGCTAAGCGTATTTTATGTGAAAAATCAATGTAACTAATCTTAAAGATTTGCTCTGCTTCCAAAAATATATTATATAGTCTCTCATTCTTAGTGGAATCAAAGACAAATGAAAAATTACCCTTACCAAGGGTTTCACCCTGTTCCAGTTCAATACATGACATTTTACCACTCCTCTACTGTAAATTTACACCTAATCTTTGTGGTTGTGATAAATTTTTCTTCATATCTGTAATACATTCTTTCGACTCTGTATAATATCCAGTTTCCTGTCTGAATCCACGTTTTGGATCACCCTTAAATGACAACCAATTAAAACTTGTAATAATCATGAATTTATTATCCATAATCAATACTTTTTCATGTGTATTATTTAAAGCTATAATCTCAAGACTTCCACTAAATTTTTTTGATCTTATATCATTTAATTTGTCAATAATCAATTTATCAGAATCTTCCTTTTCACTAATACCATATCCAATAACAACTCTGGTTTTCCTCTTAACCGCTTGTTCTATTAAAATTAATATTTCATTATTTAATCCACTTGATTTTATCCACGGTGATATAATAACGATAATCTCCTTTGCTTCTTTTAAAGCCCTAATTAATATTGGTCTATGATCATACGTATTTAAAATTCTATCAGCACTTCTACGTTCATCTTCCATATCTTGAATTTTTCGTTCTAATGATTGTATATGTTTATTGGCTGATTCTGCATCTCCCTCTAATTCATCTTCTTCTGAAAGTTCCTTCATCACTGTTAATTGAGTTTGTAATTGTGAAATTTCTCTTTCAATTTCATTTGACTTTTGGGTGAATTCTTTAGCTCCATTAATTATTTCGGAAGGTAATGAGTTTAATAATGAGTAGTGTTCATTTTCATTAACACTGATTTTTCTATCAAACTCAAAAATATGTGTATTGCTATTATACATTTGCAATAAAATATTCTCGTATTCTTGACGTCTTGTTTGTTTATCATAGAGTCTAAGATCAATATCTTGCGTTTTTCTATTCATATAAACAAGCACTGATACCTTATTATATTCTACATAAACCTTTTCTATATTAGGTATTGAAACAAGATTTCCTTCCAATTTATCTTTTTCATACAAATTCTCTTTTCTAAACTTATTTATTGCACTTTTCACATCTTCAAACGATAAATCAGCAATATCTGGTTTATCAATATGTGTGGCAATCGGTACTAAGTCAAAAATTTTCACCTCTTTCTTTTTATATTTCTTTTTTGTGTCCAAATAAATACTACCTAGTAAAGCATCCATAAATACTTTATATTCTACATCCTCAGGAACAATAATAGTTGCATCTTTTAATGCTGCTTTTCCTTTATCTGTGATTTTAATTTTTGAATTAAATACATCAACTGCAACTAATTCTATTACTTGCATATCTGCAACTGCAGTATAAACAGCCGCTTTATTTATCCCTAAAAAAGTACATAAATCTTCGATACTATTAATATCTTCCATAATAAACTTTAGAATAAATTCTTGCAAAATAGATATATCCTTGACCTTTTGCATCGTAAGTACCAATTCCATACAATATTGAGGAATTGCCGCTTCATAATACTTTACTATGTCTGAATTAGGTATTGCATTTGCATTTTTCTTAGCAAGTTCTTCAATTATCATTTATTTCACTTCTCCTAATGAGCAATCTTCTGTGTTTGAATATATATACTGTACAATTCCAACAAATGGATTATCTTGACCATATATGCGGATATTTTTAGTTACAGATTGATGATTTCCTACAACAATAAGAAGCTCTCTTGCTCTTGAAAATGCAACATTTAAACGCCTCGTGTCTTGTAGAAATCCAAGATCACCTTTATCATTACTTCTGACAACACTATAGAAAACTATGTCTGTTTCTCTTCCTTGGAATGCATCTACTGTATTTATCTCAATTTTCATATTTTTTAATTTATCTGAGTACTGGCTCTCATAAATACTAATTAGCAAATCTCGCTGGGCTCTGTATCCTGCAATAATAGCTACTTCCTTACTAAGCTTCAAATCATCTAACTCATCATTTATTTTTAATAAATATTCAAAAATAATATTAGCCTCGCATCTATTTCTGAATGTATAATACTGTCCAGAACGAAGTATTTCTTCTTTATTATCGTTCTTTTGAGCTGTTGAAAGCCATATTAAAGACTTGTTATCAAACATTCGAAGGGAAATAGATTTTTCCTTTTTAGATGTTCTTGAAATAAGCTTACCCTCATAAAACATTTGGCTAATAAGGTCTCCAATAACAGGATTCATTCTATATTGCTCATCAAGAATACTCTTACAACTTTCATCTAAATGATGTTCGAGGTATTCAAATAAACTAGTTTCTAAATCCTTCTTTGTAAGATTCAACTTATTATTTTGTTGATTTTTTATTAAATTCTGATCTACAACTGGCGGAAGCTGTTTATGATCCCCTACTAGAACTATTTTCTTTCCTAAATTGATAGGAACAAGAATTTCTGGTGGTGTAGCCTTACCAGCTTCATCTACAATTACCCAATCGAATTTAAGTTCAACATTAGTTCCTAAGCTGGCAATACCAAGGCATGTAGCTCCTACAATAGTAGCATCAGCTAGACTTTCTTGTAGCAGTCCATCCCCATGTTGTACTCTTTCAATCCAGTCTTTGCAGATTCCTTCTATTTTAGAAAACTTATTGTACTTTACTTGATTTTCTTTTAGCGAATTTTTAATATCAATTTTTATAGTTTCATACTCGTCTAGTGATGATACCCCTAATACTTCTTTCGACTCCGCAATATCTTTATGCTTTGAATTAATATCAGAATAAATTTTCTGGTATCTGCGTTCTAATTCAACTTTTTGCTCTGATAATTGAAAAGACTCTTCTATCACATCTCCTAGCTTGGCATTTAATGTATTTAAATTCTCTGTGAAATTATCGAAAATATTAACTAACTCTTGTCCCGATATACTATTATTCTTAACCTGTACTAATTTTTGCATAGCTGAAATTTTATCATTAATATAATTCCATTTACCATTTAATATATCAATTCTACTCTTTTCTGCTTCAACCTCCGAGAGCTCATAAACAAGAGATTCAACGGTTTTTGACAATTGCTCAATCTCTAATATCTTGCTATTCTTTTCTTGTAGAGATTCATCAAGACCAATTACATTCTTGTAGTTTGAAATTGCTTCCCTACATTTTGCAATAACTGTTGCTGTCCATTCTTGGCAAAAAGCATCTAATGTATATTTAATAACACTTTCAGAAAATTTTTCTTTAACACCAATACGAATCATTTTGATATCTGGAATTAGCTCTTTAACTTTTGTTAAAGAATGATCTACAGCAACATGCGATTGTGAAGCAATAAGAATCTTGCTTTCCGGATTTTGTTTTAATATTTGGTACACAAGTTCACTTATAAATGTCGTTTTTCCAGTACCTGGAGGTCCTTGTAATAAAAATAAATCTTCTGATGATAGTGCTTTTTCAAGACTTTCCAATTTAGATTTATCAATTAATTGCGATTTACATTCTTTTGGGTTCAATAATACATTTCCTTTTGAAGTAGCTTTTTCCGGATTAAATATGATATCGCTAATTGCAGGATTTACTATTTCTTTAAATCTTAAGTTCTTAAGAGCCTTAGTTTGTCGTCCCAATGCTATTTCAACTAAACTCTTATTAATTGAGATTTCACCAGATTGCGCAATATTTTCTACATATGTATTTCTATCAAGGTCAATAATCATCTTCCCATTTTGACAGTCACGCATGTAACCGACATTACATTCTCTATGAATATTCTTTTTTGTTGTCATTGTAAGCATATCATCCGATGTAAATTCAACTTCTTGCACCCCTTTATCCAACTCAATTTCAATACAATTTTCAGTCTCGTTCATAGTAAATCTGGTGTAACACACTGTTGATTTTTCCTGTTCAACCTTTCTACTTTGCAGTTTAAGAATTTCTTGCCATTTACTTGCAATATCCTTAATATGCATATTTTCATTTCTTAAAGAATTCTGCTTGACTTCGTAATTCATAAGTTCCTCGATAAGAACATTAGCATCAACTTCACTCGCTGATATAATCCTGTTACATAATGCTGATACTTTTACCTTATACGGAAGCTCATATGCATTTTCTTTTTTATATGTTAACTCATCATTGGTAAAGAACTTTATGCCAATTATAGTAAATCTTTTACTATTTCGATTATCGACTTTACATATGCATATATACTGTTTACCTAACAACCAATAAGCAATCTCTCCATTATCTGATTTATAAGTTCTAATATAAATCTTTCCTAATAAATCTTTTTCAATAGCTACCGCTGCTAAAGCCAATTCATCTCTATCTACATATGTATATTGATGCAACAGGCTAGCAACTCTATTAGTTAGTCCAATATTAAGGTATTTATCTTGCATAATTTTTGATTTAGCATGACTAATATCTCTTTTAACTTCAGAAATATTCCCATATCTTAATGCTGTTTCTGGTTTAAGCATTTTTATAAGGATATCTTGTATACCTTCTAGCAAAGTACTTATATCTATGGTTGTCTTTTCTTTTACCTTTTCCCCTTTGAATATTTCATAAAAAATAATTCCAAGTGAATAAATATCACTTTGACAAGTAACATCCTTTCCCTGTGCTTGTTCTGGAGAACGGTATTTAGGCGTCGAAAAATTACCAACTGTATATTCCCTATAGAAAGTGTCGGTAAGTTTACTAATCCCAAAATCAATAATTTTTACAACATTTTCTTCATTAAACATTATATTTGAAGGTTTTAAATCTCTATGAACAATATTCTTTTTATGTAGATATTCTACTGCTCCAAGAACCTGTTCCATCAATTCTAGTTTGGGATAATAATCATAACTGCATAAATCCTCAAATGCCTCTTCAAAGTTTTTTCCTTTGACATACTCTAAAACAATATAAAATTTGCCTAACGCCTCATCCAATCCTTTGTCAATAATTCTAACTATATTTACATGTTGTGCTCTCTCTAATGATTCCACCTCTCGATGAAAAATTTTTTCTTGTAAATCGTCGTCATTATTAGCACATTTATCAAACATTTTGACTACTACCCTATTATCACTATCATCATCGCATAAATATACCTTAGACATATTCCCGCCTGGTATTTCTCTTATTACACGATACTGATCATCTATATAACTAGCCCTTTTTCCCATTTTCCCTTCCTCTCCTACCGCTTTTTAATATTTTCACTTGCTTTTTCCGTTGAATATTTTTAGGATTGTCTACAAACTCATAGCCATATTTTTATCTAATATCTACTTTATTACGTTAATACTCCCTGCATCTTTATTGAATAAATTCATATAAATATTAAATACTCTACTATATTAAGGTTTTTCCTAAGATAAAAATTTTATTTTGTCAACTTCTCATTTTAGACACTATTAGAACAATCAAAGTAAGGAAAACTAGTTTCCACCCTTTTCCTAAGCTCGTCTACTATCATTATACAACAAATTTTAGCATTATATTATTATTTTACCTATGATACTTCTTTTAGTTTTCATCTATGCTTTAAACCGAAACCCTTACCTTTTCTAATAAAAAAAGATAGCAAAACCTTCATACGTTTTGCCATCTTTTTTAATCATCGCACATTTACATTTTCTTTTAAGTAGCGAACAGAACTCCACATGCATTAAATCGTTCAAATAAATTATTAGCATGTGTGTTATCTCCTAACTGCTTATTTTCTTAAAAAACAATCATTTTTTCTATTACTTTGAAATAAAATATATTTTGAGTATGGTTCACCTATCATATTTTAAATTCATTCATCATTTATTATTTTTCTCCAATCATATTAACTACCCATTATTAGCCTAATGGGTAGTTGAGTAATAAGAAATAATTTAATTACTTTACTGTAAAACTCTACAATTAGCATTTCTATTTTTAAAAAAAAAAAAAAAAAAAAAAAAAAAAATCCAAATTTTTTCTTTTTATAGAATGGTTCAATATTATTTGCGTACTACTTACAAACTCAGAATCATAGGGTACCAAGTCAATAAAAATACCTTTTAAGTGACTCATTGCAACATTACTTATTCCATCAAATATTTCTCTCCTATAACCCATAAAATCTACTACTAAATAACTCTGTTCACTTTCCTTTACCATTAGTTGCAAATAGGCTGCCTGTACATTTTTTTGCTTCTTCAAATATTCAATTAGATTATTACACCTTCAAAATGATCCATTTCATGTTGAATTATTTGTGCTGTAAACCCATTAAACACTTGCTTTTGCTTGTTAAAATTTCTATCAAGATACTCCACCTCTATCATTTCATATCTCTTCATTTTTCTAAAGCCAATTAAAGATAAACAACTTTCTTCTGTTTCATAAAGCTTTTCTTTTTTTAATATAACTGGATTTATCATAGGCACAATAAGGTTGTCTACAGTAAATACCAATATACGCTTTTTTGCTCCAATCATATTACCAGCCAATCCAACACAATGCTCTAAGTTTGCACTTAATGTATCTATTAAATCATCAATTACTACTATATCATTTTTAGTTGCCTCTTCTGATTTTTGTCCTAAAAACAATATATCTTTTACAATTGGTTTTATCATAATTTATACCTCTTTTTCAGTTATATTTTTTATAAAAAATAAGATATGATTTTAAAATATATCGTATAACCTAAGCATATTAAATAAATTTGCTTGACTATATCCTTTCCCATAATTAGCTATAAGTTCTTCACTTAATACACATCCTTAACTCAAAAAAATTATAACATAAACCAATGACACTTTTAATATCATTGGCTTATTTATTAAGAATATAAGCATGAATGGTAATAGATCCAATCTTAGAGATATACCTTACTATCTTCTACTCTGTACCCGACAAATCGTATAGTTGTTCAGCGCAATTTTGGTTAGATCCTTGTGTTGACTCTGTTGAAGAAGGTGTGGTATTTTAAATATCCCTATGTTCCAAAGTTTTGATTTTCACTCCTCTAGGTAGAGCCCTCATAACCACCTTTTCCCATGGGGTTCCTATTACTTGGTCCATGACAGCTATTGCTCCACGGTCATCCTTAGTTCTAATTAATCTGCCACAACCTTGTTTTAACTTCAATCCCATTTCAGGGTAATCAACGGTTATAAGTGGATTCATCCCCTCTTCTTCTGCTTCTTTACGCCTCATTTCAATCAAAGGGTCTAGGGAAGGAAAGGGGAGCTGCCAAACTACAACAAGAGATAAAGACTCCCCAGGCACATCAATTCCCTCCCAAAAGGTAGAACCTACTAATACAGATGTAACTTCCGCACGAAACTTTTGGACAAGATATCCTCGCTCACCTTTATCCTCCCATAAAACTTCAAAAGGTAGCTCATAGCCACTAATTTCTTTTCTTATTTTCCTGACTTCCTTCAAAGAGTTAACAAGTATCAACGCTCTTCCTCCATTCTCTTTCAGCAAACATAGTAATTGTTTGATTTTGCGTGAAAACTTGGCACTGGAAGTAGCCTCAAAGGATGGCTGATGTAAATAAACCACCACCTGTTCCTCAATATCAAAGGGACTCCCAACCGTTGATATTGCTGGATCTTTTAAGCCAAGAGTCCTCATAAGGTAACCAAAATCCCCCTTATCACTTAAAGTTCCTGAAGTAAACACCACAGGCAATTTTTTCAAAAATAAATGTTTATCTAGCATATTGCTCAAATTCCGCGGAACTACCCAAAAGCTGCCGTCTGCCCTATCTACCCAAGTAATAACCTCTCTACCTTTATTCCTACCAAACCTAGCTAAGGCTGTAATTGATAGTTCTATTTGAATTTCAAAGGTATGTAACGTGCTTTCCGGTAGCGCGTCTATGTATAGCTCTTCCTCAATTTGTATATCTAAAAGCAACCGATCTAGTGCCTTATGAAAAGTATCAGCTGCTTTCAGAAGTATATCATCGGTGCGAACCCCCAGACGCTCTGATTGCTCATCATCTATTACGTTTTGATTAAGTTTTTCGAAAAAGTTAGAAGTGGCCTGGTCCAAGGCAATTGCACTTACAACCAGTGAAGTTCTTGCTCCCTGGATTTCCTCTATCGAAATGATAATATTATCAATATCCTCTTTATGAATTTGTCTTCCAGCACCCATGGCTGCCGGCAGTATGACTTTATGCCCTTCATCAAAAATCACCAGCGAGTAATCTGGAAGCATAGGCATTTTACCGTCTGCAATTCTTTCATCCCTTGTCCACAGGTCCTGAAAAAAGATATTATGATCAGCGATAATTAAATCCTTGGAAGATCTGTAATGTTCCCTTACCTTAACAAGCTTACAAAAGCCTCTTCTGGGACAGGCATCACAGGGCATAGTCTCATCCCATCCAATCTGTCTCCATACACTATCGGATATATGCGGCATTTCTGAGCGTTCACCTTTTGTAGTCCTGGCTAACCATTGATTAATCTCATCAGAGGCTGTCGCATCGCCAAACATTCCCCCTATTCCACTAACTCTCTCATCACAAACATACTGACGAGGATCCTTTGCCATTGGCGCATCTATTTCTAATCCCAGTATTCGGGAAAGTGTTTGAATATCTCCCTTTGGCCCTGCCAGCTGTTCCTGAAGTGCTGTTGAGGCACATGCAATTACTACAGGTTTTCCGCTAAAACCAGCGTAGGCAATTGCAGTGAGTAAGTAGGCGAATGTCTTTCCGGTACCGACCTCAGCCTCAGCCAGATGAACTTTTTTATTACAAACTGCATCAGCAAGCTGAAAAGCAGTATATATTTGCTCATCACGTATCTCATATCCGTGTTTCGGAAGAATATCGTAAAAAACATCGCCAATCCAATCCATCAACTTACTTGGAAACTCTTTTTTTGTTTTATAATCAAAGGTGGCCCCTATTTTCTTATACAAAATTTTATCCTCCTGTTAACCTATGGAATACCATAGAAAATATTATGCGAAAATTTACTGTCAGTTATGTACATGCACATAGTTTTTCTTTATATACTAAACATAAACACCCTTACATTCTAAACTTTTTCAATAAGTATTATAACATTAACAATGGAGAAAAAATTACCTCTTTTAATAATTCTAATTTATATTACATAAAATCTAGTCACTTTCCTGGGATTGCATAAACAAGAAATAGAGTATTTACTACTAATACTATGCGATAATAGAAACGTGTATTGAATACAATAATCATGGAAAATTGCATAACAAAAAAAATAACAACTTTCGCTATTTTTATTGTACTTATGATAGTAGGCGGATATATACTTACTTTCACCTCAAAGTCGATCCCAATACCAGATACTGATACTCCCACGCCTAAAGGCATGGGGTTCTTAGATAGATCACCTTCTCCTATACTCTCATTTATAAAGAATCTATAAATTACAACATATAAGAACTAAACAACTTCTCTAAAACTTTCACTACCAATTATCCCAATGGATAAATTAACGATAGTTTAAAGGCTCATATCAAAACCTATTAAATTTTTTATTAATTTTTTTTTAAATTCCCATACTTGATATTTTTTTATTATTACTGCTTAATAATCTATTAATTTCTTTATCATGCAAATGTTTAAAATTATCATAAGTTCCAAAACATAAATCTCTATCTATTTCTTCTAAATTTTCTTTTACATTCATTATTAAAAAACTACTATATAAGTCTCTTTGAATTTTAATTTCTTTATTGTCGACATTGAATGTGTTCCAACGTTCACTTAATTCTTTTTTATTATACTTCTCATCAAAATGGTTGTATTGTGATGCTTTTATTTTATAAGTATTAACTTTATATAATTCAGTATTATTCCACTTTAATTTATTGTCTAATATAATTAAAAGCATACTTGGGGCTTTATTTGCTAAAGACTTTCCAAATCTTTTTTTCTTATTAAATTTTCCTGTTTTCTCGTTAACGATAGTATTTTGAGAACGTTTTTGCAATCCTTTATAGTTCATTGTTTCTACTAATATCCTATCTCCTAAACTCACTATTTTATCAGCAAAAATATTATGACTTTGCTTTCTTATATCAGCTTGTTTCCTTTGAATATCTCTTAATTCATTTTGGGTTTTAATATATTTATTTGATTTAACCCATATTAATTTTGCACCATGTTTTATTGTACCATTTTCATTAAAATTATTATGATTGTTGACCCTTCTTTGTCTATCTAGTTTTCTTAATAATCTTCTTTTAATTGTTTCAATATTATTAACCTCGGGTGCTAATTCTAATAATTTAACCTCATGTTTTGAGGCAATCGCTATAGTTTGAGTACCAATATCTATTCCAACATTACCCTTTCCAATACTATTTTTAACTTCCCCAGTTTCTTTATTATATTTCAAAGGTGGAACTCCCTCTAATATTAATTGAATATAATATTTGTACTTTCCACGAATAAATTTTCTAACTATTCTACAATATTTAACTTCGTTTAATAGCGAAATTTCTGCATATTCATCGTTGTTTTTAACAATAGGATTGATTTTAAGCCCATTCCAAATTAATTGATTATCTTTAAATCTAATCCCCGTTCCATTGGACTTCCCTTCAACACTGTTCATTTCTCCATATTTCTTAAAACAAACCTTATTTGCCGTATGGAACATTAATCCTTGAAATGCACTAAAACACCTTGAAGCTATTTTTTGAGTGGTGAAGCTATCTACATTACTTTTAAAATGTTTTTGAATAGGTTTTACAAATTTATGAAGTGAATACTCCGTCAAACTATATTTTTTATTTAATTCATTAAATTGTTTATTACGTTCTTTTCCTTTAGCCATTTTAACAACTTTCTTATATTCCTTAGACTGTCTCATATAATTATATCTTTTATATAATTCACCTAAACAGCTATTATATATATTACTACTTATCTCTAATCTCTTATCTAAAATATCTTCTTGATATTTTTCTGTATCTAGTTTTAATGTTAAAATATAATTTGACACAATATTCACCTCCTAATTATATCTTGTTTTTTGATTTTCTACATATTTTTTCACCGTTTCACTACTCACATTTCCCGCAGTTGATATAAAATAACTTCTAGTCCATAAGCTAGGCATCTTCTTTAATTCAATAAATTCGTCTCTCAAAACTCTACTTGTTGCACCCTTTATTTTTTGCATAATATCAGAGGGACTTAATGTTGGCATACAATTCAAAAACATATGAGTATGGTCTTTATCACATTCTATAGCAATGATTTCAATTTCCAACTCGTCACATATAACTTTGACCATATGCTTAAATCTTTCTTCCACACTAGGTATTAAAAATATTTTTCTTCTATATCTTGGGCAAAATATAAAATGATAATTAATTAATGACATGGTTGTTTTAGTTGTTCTATATTTATTTTCCATAATTAAAGTATATCTTAAAGCGTGTATATTATCAATGATAATATACACGCTTTAAATTTAATTTCTTATGCTATCCATCCCACACCTCAAGGAGTGGGCTTTCCGCACAAATTCATTGTAAATTTAATCGCACCATAATTACATCCATTATTTGACTTTACTGTTATAATATTATTAGAAGGTAACTATTTCATAAATTACAATTATAATTTTAGGGGGTATTTTTTATGAACAAACCAGTAATATCGGAACATTTTAAGAAAAGGATGCCATCAGCCGTAAGAATTGGACAAATGAAATTTAATGAGCGTAAAGCTAAACCTGAGTTGGTCAACGTAGCGATTGGAAACGTTTCCCTACCAACAAATCCTGCTATGCAGAAAAGAATGTTTGCATTGGATTCACCTGAAAGCCCATTTGCAAAGGGTACTGTAAGATATTCAGGTACTGCCGGTGTAGCCGAGGCTCAGGATGCATTTAAAAACATTCTCAATTGCCAAGGGTTTGATACTAGCAAATTATTTGTTCAGGTAACCGATGGTGGATCCACTGGTATTGAGATGTTATTACTTGGTGTTTGCGGAGCTTCCGGCACTGATGATAAACCTCTTATGATGATTGACCCAGCCTATACAAATTATATTTCTTTTGCAGAAAGAATTGGCCGTAAAACTGTTACAGTAAAGCGTCATTTAGACGATGATGGCAAGTTCAGCCTTCCAGAACTAGACAAAATTGAAGAATCTATTAAAAAGAATAATCCCGGAGCACTTCTTGTAATCCCTTACGACAATCCTACAGGGCAGCTCTACGACTATGCAACTCTTAAAGAACTTGCTAAAATATGCGTAAAATATAATATGTGGATGATTAGCGATGAAGCTTATCGTGAACTATATTATGTCAACAGTGACCTCATAAGTATCTGGGGAATCACTGATGCAGATGTACCTGGCATAGAGGGCAGAAGAATAAGTCTCGATACCGCATCAAAGATATGGAGTGCCTGTGGTTTAAGAATAGGGGCTTTAATCACTGATAATGAAGAGTTCCATACTCAATCAGTAGCTGAATATACTGCTAACCTTTGCGCCAATGTAATAGGTCAGTATATCTTCGGAGCACTAGCTCATGAAAGTAAAGAACAGCTTGATGAATGGTGTACAGGCCTCCGTGAGTATTACAAAAAACTCTTGTTTAAATTCTATAGTTGTATGAAGAAACTGGACCCAGGTCTTATTGTTTCTAGCCCTGATGCAGCTATATACTCAGTAGTTGACGTTAGAAATGTTGTAAAACCAGGATTTGATTCAATCGAATTTGTTATGTATTGTGCCCAAGAAGGCTCAGTGGATTTCCACGGAGTGGAAACAACTCTTCTGGTAGCACCTATGAAAGGTTTCTATGACATTAAACCAGGCGAATCTAATCCAGGAAGCACTCAGATGCGTATCGCATTCGTAGAAACTCCAGAAAACATGGCAAAAGTTCCTGAGTTATTCGTTAAGCTTCTAAGAAAATATGAGGGTATACGTTAATCATACTTAAATTATACACCAAAAGAAAAAAGAGCCATCTCGCAATAGAAATTACTTTCTATTTTGAGATGGCCCTTTTTATCTATTTTCCTTATATCAGTTTTAAATAGATAATTCCCCTATTTTCATAGCACTTTCCAAGCTTTTAGCAGATGCTATAAACCCTGCTTTGTGACAAAAAATAGCATCATCTATTTTAAGTATAGAATTTATTTCCTCACTTGATTTTCCTCTAATCGATTCTAATAAATCTTTTCTTGCTTCAAAAGTATCAACGGCTTTCTTTACAGTTTGAATCTTATACTCTGCATTATTATCATTTGGAGAAATAACAAACAATATTTCATTATTTATATCTATTTTAAGTAACTGTTTAAGCCAAGGGCAACCGGTTTTTAAAACCATTATTTCGTTAGTCTTTCTATTTTGAAAGGCTTCATCTACTATTACCCTTGCTTTTATAACAGAAACTTGTCTGCTTATTATTCTTTTTATAACCTCAGTAGCATACCGGACGGCTTCTTCGAATGCCTCCTCTTTTGAATCATCAGAATCCCATGCAGGATTAAAACTTTGGATTATATCACTTATTGTAGTTACATTAATTTCTGATTTTATATCTATTCCATTATCTGTAGCATCAATACCCTGAACTAAATTTTTATCAACACAATCAAAAATGGATCTTATGTCCTCTTCATCAAATTCAGAATTAAACTTTTGTATTACTCTTGACCCAAACTCTCTCCAAACCAAACCACAAGCAGCATATGGAACATCGTTTTCTCTTATTTCTTTGTCTAATTGGTGATGGTCGAACTCTCCAAAGCCTATGTCATATACAAAATCTAAAGTTCTAAGTATATTCTCATCTCTTGTTCTTGTTACCTTTATATCCCCTAGTAGTAGACTAAGTATAGCTGTAGCCATAACATCGTCTGCATGAAATTTTCCATTATGTGTTCCTAAAGTTTTAATATTCTTTTCATTAATCATTATTTACCTCTTTTATATTTATTATAATTTACTCATATCCGCAATATATTCTACAATTTCATCATCACTGCTAAAATCATCTTTATTAATCCAAGTTACTCTTGGATCTTTTCTAAACCAGGTAAGCTGCCTTTTAGCATAATTCCTACTTCCTTGTTTAATCATTTCTATAGCTTCATTTAAAGATATTTCACCATTTAAATAGTATAGCACTTCTTTATATCCTATACCCTTCATTGACTGCATATCTGAATTGTAGCCCATATCTTTTAATTTTATAACTTCATCTATTAAATTATTTTCAAACATTATATCTACGCGTTGGTTAATTCTATTATACAATTTTTGTCTATCCATGTTTAGTACAAAATAATGTACATTATAAGGAATATCCAAAATATTTTGCTCTGATTTAAACTCACTCATGGGTTTACCACTTACTTTGTACACTTCTAAAGCTCTAATAACCCTTTTTAAATCATTAGGATATAGTTTATTGTAAGATTCCTCATCAATATCTTTAAGTAAGGTATGTACATATTCGTTTCCTTTTTCATCTGAAAGTTTTGTAAGATACTCTCTATACTCTTCATCTTTGTTGGTACGCGCAAAGCTATAGTTATATATTAGTGAATTTATATAAAACCCAGTTCCACCAACTAGCATTGGGAGTTTATTTTTATTACTTATATCTTCAATAGCACTTTCAGCTCTTTCTTTAAACTCAGCCACACTAAACTCTTCACTAGGCTCTATTATATCTATTAGATGATGAGGAACTCCCCTCATCTCCTCGAATGAAATCTTAGCAGAACCAACATCCATACATTTGTATATTTGCATTGAATCTGCTGATATGATCTCTCCCTTTAGCTTTTGCGCAAGTTTTATAGAGATTTCTGTTTTACCTACAGCTGTAGGGCCTGCTAAAATAAATAAATCTTTCATGTTTCCACCTTTTTTCTATTGTATTCTTTTAAATCTTTTTTCAAGTTCATTAAGTGTAACTTTTATTATTGTAGGTCTTCCATGGGGACAAGTAAAAGGTTCATCAATATATCTTAAATCATCAATTAATTTGTTCATTTCAAGCTCTGTTAGCTGATTATTTGCTTTTACAGCTGCTTTACATGCCATAGATGCTATACGATTATATTTAACTTCTACAGTTTTACCGCTGCCCATGTTTTTTAAATTATCTAATATTTCATTAAAAAGATTTTTAATATCTGGTTTCCCAAGTATTATTGGAACTTCCCTAATACTTATTGTGTTTTCACCAAATTCAATAATGTCAAAACCAGAATTTTTAAATACTGCTTCATTTTCAATATAATAAGTGTAATCATCTTGATTAAGCTCTATTACTATTGACGTAAGTAAAATTTGGGATAGCACCTCGGAATTTGTAATTTCTTTTTTATATTTTTCAAATAATACTTTTTCATGAGCTGCATGTTGGTCAATTAGGTAAAGCTCATTATATACCTCACCTAAAATATAGGTTTTATTGAATTGTCCTATAATTCGAAGCTCTGGAAACTTTGAAATTTTAGAAACTTCATTTGGCGATGTGATTTCACCCGTCTCATAATTAATTATATTACTATCTTTAACATTCTCACTTACCCGCGCGATTTGTAACTCATTAGTAGCTTCACTACCATAATTACTTGTAACTTTTAGATCACTCACATTTGTATAAGATGATTCTTTAAAATTATCCGTTTCATTGTTTAACGTTTTATAATTAAAATCTATTGGGATTTGAACACTCTTTTCTAGTTCTTCCCTATCCTTTTCATCTATTACCGTCCTGTTAAAATCATAAATTTCTTTTCTTAAGGTGTTTTCTTCAATTTCTTTCTCACTGCTATTTGCTTTATCGCCTTCTGGTATATCAAAATTGCCTCTTAAACTATCAGCAATTGCTGTATGCACTGCGTCAAAAACAATTTTAAATACAGCTTTATCCTCCTGAAATTTAATTTCAGTTTTTTGTGGATGAACATTTATATCTATATACTCAGGGAAAATATCTAAAAATATAACAAAGAAAGGAAATTTATGAACAGTCAAAAAAGATTTAAATGCATTTTCGACGGCCGCTGTAATTAGACCACTTTTAATATACCTTTTATTAACAAAAATACTTTGTCTATTTCGGCTTCCACGACTTATCTGTGCATTACCGATATATCCATGAACAGACATTATATCGTTATACCTTTCAAAACTAGTAATATTATCTACAACTTCTTTACCATATATATATCTAATAGTATCACAAAGATTTGTAGAACTATATGTAGACAAAACCTTTTTACTATTGTTTAGTAGTTTAAAAGAAATCTCATTGTTAGCTAATGCAAGCCTGCCTATAATATCTGATATTAAAGCCGATTCTCTTTGAGGCGTTTTTAAAAATTTTTGCCTTGCAGGAACATTAAAAAACAGATCCTTAACTTCTATTGTTGTACCAACATTACATCCCACTTCTTTAACGTAGAGTATATCTCCTGATGACTGAGATATCTCTTTGCCAAATGAGGATTCTTCAGTTCTACTATTTAGTAAAGTATGAGATACAGACGCAATACTTGGTAATGCCTCTCCTCTAAACCCTAACGTATGTATTTTATAAATATCTTCAACATATTTTATTTTACTAGTAGCATGAGGCAAAAAAGCCTTTTCTATATCATCTATATGTATTCCAGTGCCATCGTCAGTTATCTTTATGGTTTTTTGACCACCATCAACGATTTCTATGCTAATATTTTTAGCACCAGCATCTATACTGTTTTCCACGAGCTCCTTGACTACAGACGACGGCCGCTCTACAACCTCACCTGCAGCAATTTTATTGGAAGTTTCAACTTCTAACATATTAATTCTCATGACAACTCACATCCTTAGCTATTTTTATAGCCCCCGCCTATCACTATAGCAACTTAGCCCTATTAACTAGATCGTATAGCTTATTAAACCCATCCATAGGTGTTAGATTAAGGATATTTATATTTTTAATTTCCTTTAACATATTATCCTTTTCTATGTCTGTAAAATTAATTTGAGTAATTTCATCGTTTTCTATCTTCGGTACATAAGTTACAGCCGCTTCTTTCGCCACAATATTTTCAATATCTTTTTTATTATTAGCTTTATTAGGTCGTTTAATTTCCGAAAATTTATTGCTTCTTAAGTCAATTTCCGTAGTATTGTTAAGATTCTCTAGTGACGCTAGAATTTCATTTGCCCTATTTATTACATCCTCTGGTAGACCTGCAAGCTTTGCAACCTCTATTCCATAGGATTCATCAGCTCCACCGGGAACAATTTTCCGAAGGAATACAATTTCATTTTCAATCTTTTTTACAGCTACAGAATAATTTTTAACACCCTTAATCATACCTTCAAGTTTTGTTAACTCGTGATAATGGGTAGCAAACAAAGTTTTACTCCTTAAATTAGAATTCTTACAAATATACTCAATTACTGACCAGGCAATACTTAGTCCATCATAAGTACTAGTACCACGTCCTACCTCATCAAGTAAAACTAAACTTTTATTTGTTGCATTTTCTAATATATTGGATACTTCCCACATCTCAACCATAAAGGTACTTTTACCCGCAGCAAGATCGTCTGAAGCTCCTATTCTCGTAAATATCTTATCACATATGGATATATCTGCATCTATGCAGGGAACAAAACTTCCTATTTGAGCCATAATAGTTATTAATGCGACTTGACGCATATAGGTGGATTTACCCGCCATATTGGGTCCAGTTATTAGTAGTAATTGATTATCCACAGCATCCATGCATGTGTCATTTTCAATGAAAGTATTTGTAGGCATCATTTTTTCAACTACAGGATGTCTCCCACCTTTTATATTAAAAATACCCTTAGTATTTATTTTAGGCTTGGTATAATTATTTTCAAGGGCAATTGTAGCTAGGGAACTTAAACAATCAATTTCTGATATTAACTTTGCAGTATTTTTCATTCTTTCTATGTGTTTTTCAATTTCTTCTCGAATACCTGTAAATACCTCATATTCGATATTGACTAATTTTTCTTGTGCTCCTAAAATTTTCTCTTCCATTTCCTTAAGTTCAGGAGTAATGTATCTCTCCGCGTTAGACAAGGTTTGTTTTCTTATGTACCTTCCCTCCGGAATTGACCCAATATTTAATTTGGTTACTTCAATAAAATAACCAAACACTCTGTTATACCCTACTTTTAATGACTTTATTCCAGTTATTCTTTTTTCATCATTTTCTAATGTAGCAATCCATTCTTTGCCATGGGCCTTAGCTTGCCTTAGCTCATCTATTTCACTATTAAAGCCTTCCTTAATAATATTTCCCTCTTTAATAGAAATAGATGGATTTACAATAATAGAATTATCTAAAGTATTGTATATATCTTGCAAATCATCTAAGTTTAAATATATTTTTTTCGTTAATTTACTATTAAGTCCTGCTAAAATGGATTTAACCCTTGGTATTTTCCCTATAGAATTTTTAAGAGAAATCAATTCTTTTGCATTAACATTCTTTGAAGAAATTTTCCCTACAAGTCTTTCTATATCATAAATATCCACGAGCACATCTTTTAAATCTTCGTGGAAGGTAGTATTACCTTTTAGTTCTTCTACGGCCTCTAATCTTTCATCTATTAAGCTCTTGCTTATTAAAGGTTGATCTAACCATTTACGGAGCCTTCTAGCTCCCATGGCAGTATTAGTTCTATCTAATACCCAAAGCAAAGAGCCCTTCTTTGTTTTATCTCTTAAAGTTTCCGTGAGTTCTAAGTTTCTCCTAGAATTTGCATCTAAACTTACATAATCTAAAATATCATAATATTCTATAGTATCTATGTGAGAAAGTGATTTTTTTTGTGTATCCATAATATAACTAAGCAATCCTGAAATGCTGCTAATTAAAGTTTGTGTGAATGTATTCTCACAAAAGTTATGAAACTGATTTGTAATTAAACTTTCGTCTTTCAGGGTAAAATACTCATTTGGGTAAGACGAATACAAAACATTAAATCTTTCTTTTATAGCGCGCAGTATCTCCTCAGATATATCCTCTGACACAATAATTTCTTTTGGGTTAAACTTTGAAATTTCATCTAATATAGTAACAATGTTAAATTTAGTATCTGTGCAAGTAAATTCACCAGTTGATACATCACAAAAACACACTCCACAGAAGTTAATTTTTCTGTCAATGTAAATGCTCATAATATAGTTATTTTTAGTTTCTTCTAAAAAACCGGAATCAGTGTAAGTTCCCGGCGTAATTATTTTAATAATATCTCTTTTAACTATGCCCTTTGTAAGTGCTGGATCTTCCACTTGCTCACATATGGCAACCTTATATCCTTTTGCAATTAGCCTTCCTACATAGGTGTTAGCAGCATGGTACGGTATTCCGCACATAGGTGCTCTTTTCTCAAGGCCACAGTCCCGTCCTGTTAGGACTAATTCTAATTCTTTTGATGCAACCTGCGCATCGTCAAAAAACATTTCATAAAAGTCACCTAATCTAAAAAACAATATACAGTCCTTGCACTTTTCTTTTATTTCAAAATATTGTATCATCATTGGAGTTAATGCCATTGTCATACCACCTTGCTTTCATCTGTAAGTAAATAATAATTGTTAATTTTTATATAAGGGACATTCAAGTAAATAACAAGTCAGTATCCTAGTGACTTGTTATTTACTTTCATGCCCCTAATGTGCATTTATTCTCATGCACCTTATATTTCTTCACCTAAAAGTGAAAAAGAGTGTGCCTCAGTTATTTGAACTGATACGAGCTCTCCAATAGCTTTGTCATTTCCCTCGAAGTTCACTAATTTCCCATTTCTAGTTCTTCCACTTAATTTATTTTTATCATTTTTACTATACCCTTCTACCAATACTTCTACTATTTTACCTACACATTCTTTGTTTCTTTCTGCACAATTTCTGTTAACAACTTCAATTAATCTATTAAATCTTTCATGCTTAACATCATCTGGCACTTGGTCTAGCATTTCATCAGCTGGAGTTCCTTTTCTTTTAGAATAAAGGTACGTAAATGCTAAATTAAATTTCACCTCTTCCATAAGGCTTAGAGTCTCTGCAAAATCTTCATCTGTTTCTCCAGGAAATCCAACGATAATATCTGTACTTATTCCTACATTAGGTATTGTGGTTCTAATATCTTTAACCAAATCCAAATATTCCTGCCTATCGTAATGTCTATTCATTTTATTTAGAAGATTAGATGAACCTGATTGTACTGGTAAATGAACATGTTCACAAATCTTATCCCCCGCAGCAATCACTTGCATTACTTCATTTGATAAATCCTTTGGATGAGATGTCATAAATCTTAATCTCTCTAAATTTTCAATATTGTTAATTCTTCTAAGTAACTGTGCAAAATTTATTTCAGGAGTTAATCCCTTACCGTAGGAGTTAACGTTTTGACCAAGTAAGGTTATCTCTTTGTACCCTTGTGCAACCATAGCTGTTATTTCATTAATAATTTCTTCAGGCTTTCGACTTCGCTCGCGTCCTCTTACATAAGGCACTATACAATAAGTGCAAAAATTGTTGCAACCATACATAATTGTAACAAAACCTTTTAGATTATTTCCCCTATCTATTTTAATTCCCTCTATAATATTTTCTTCTTTATCCCAAATTTCAACGATAGATGATTCTCCGCCTTGTATTCTCTTTAAGTACTCTGGGAATTTATGAGCATTGTGTGTCCCGATAATAATGTCTACAAATGGAAACTTAGTAATTATATGTTTCGCCATGCCGTCTTGTTGCATCATACATCCAATAATCGCAATTATAAGCTTTGGATTATTTTTTTTCATTGTTTTTAAAGCACCTATATTTCCATCAACCTTTTGCTCTGCGTTCTCTCTAACACAACAAGTGTTGAATATAATTATATCAGCAGTTCCCTTATCCAAGGTTCTTTTATATCCCACAGGTATTAGCATACCAGATAATTTTTCAGAGTCCTCCTCATTCATTTGGCATCCCCATGTTTCTATGTAATAATTAAGTGTTTTATTCATTAGTGCATTCTCCTTTATAAAAAAAAGTATTAATACATACCATTATATATAATATGAAAGCTTTTTTAAAGTCATTTTTAATAATTGATTATATAATTAATCTATTCTAAATATATATACGAATCAGATTATACTCTTACTAGTTGATTTTCTATTTTAATATAGAAAAAATTACATATTATGATTCTTTAATTAGCACTTATATTTGTTTTGATTTCTAGATTAAATTTCTGTTTTTAGGATAACCTACCTAAAAGGAGTGATTTTATATGTATGATGCAAAAAAAGAAGAGACTATAAAAGATACGAGTTTACAATACAATTGCATAGGTGATAGAAGTTATTATTGTATGTGTAACCATAGTAATATGCTAAACATAAAAGCATCCTATGTTCCTGTTGAAATTGTACTAAACCAGTATAACGACATTTCAGAAGGAATATCCACCACTTCCATTAGTGAGAATTCCTTATTATAACAAAAATAAAAATGCTTTCTGATATTGAGGATAAAATATAAAAAGAGATAGAATCCTCTATCACTTTTTATATGCATTCTTAAGCTTTGGTTTTTTTCCAAGTATAAACTTCCTTTTTAATATTAAAACCTAATGAAATATATAATTTTAAAGCGAAAACATTATTAGAATCCACCTTAAGTGAGACTTTAGAAAAATCATTATCCATAGCTATATTAAGCAAATGCCTTAAAAGCACTTTCCCATATCCTTCTTTTCTGTATTTCTCTACTATTCCGAAATTTACTATGATTGCTGCCTTATCTTCAACTATAATTTGACCATATCCAACGGGTATATTATCTAGTTTAATAAATATTGCGCCCTCATTAAAATAATATTCCTGTGCTTCATCATAATAGATATCTTCTACATTTATCGGAATTCTATCATCATTTTTAAATATTTCATTTTGTAATAAACAACGTTCTTTTTCATTTTTGCCCTTTTTTACTATAGAAAAAGTAATATTACTAGGAACGAGGGCATTAAAATATTCTTTACACTCTAGTTCTAGTTCCATAACTCCCTTTAATCTAGTAAACCCTAGCTTATTTAAAATATCTATGTTTATTCCATTATCTTCACATTCATAAGTTATCAAACTATTACTTACCAGTGAACTAATTAAAATTTTATAGCAGTAGACTAAATTATTATCCTCTATTACATTTATTGAATTAATGGAACTATGATATTTAGTATGTTTTTCAAACCATATATAACCTATATAATTATTTTCTTCTAATAATAAGTTTACAGTTTTTCTTAAAAACAATTTTTGAATAATGTTACTATTATCATACTGTTCAAAGAAATCTTTATTCGATAAACTAAAGTTAGTATTAATTCTACTAATTTTTCTAAAACTTTCAATATTTTTCAAAGTTAGACTTATTAATTTATACATTTAACTTTACTCCACTAATATTTATTTTTAAATAAATTTGATTATTTATAAAATTTTAATACATTTATAATTATAAATCTATTATTAATAGTTTTACAATGAATTTTTATAATTTATGAATATTCTTCTAAAAAATTTAAATATTCATTAAAAAATTTCTCTTGAGCTTCATTGTGACATGTTATCTTATTAAGTTTATTCAAATATTTAGTCTCAGACCATTTTTTTTGTTTCATATATCTTTTCTTCGCTAACTTCCAAAACTTATGAGGGAATATTATTAAGGCAAGCATTATCTCTAAATCTTCTTTGCTTAATTTATTAGTAGAATTATATGCTTCAATCAGAATTTTAGCAAAATTAAAATTCCACCCATAAGCTTTTTCGAACATCAATCTCCGAAGAAGCTTTCCTAAATCACTTATTTGTAAATCACTCATAATACTATCAAGGTTAATTATAAAGTACTCTCCATCCATTTTAATTATGTTGTGATAACGAAAGTTATTATGACATATTATTTTCTTATCATTTGCTATTTTTGATGATTTATAATACTGTGACTTATTTAGAATATTAACGGAAGACATACCTCTATTATAAAAGTTATCAATATTTTCTAGAAAATGAATATCAAATTCATTTTTTATCCTTTTGTTAGTAATTATTCTTTCGAATCTTTTAAAATCATTTAAATCGTTAGTGAAAATTTTCGGCCAATCCTTTAAATTGTTTGGTATATGGATTTTATTATGGTCAATTTTATTTGATACGTTATGAAATTGTGCTAAGAGTTTTGTACAACTCACAGCTTCATCAATATCAGTTAAATCACATTCACAGCCTTCTAACCATTCTGTTAAGTAATATATATTTTTTTTATAGCTTACGGAAAAAGCTCCGTCTTTTGTTCTAAAATATTTAGGTGTATTGGTAAAGTTATTAAGTAGTAGTTCTTCTGTTAAAATACAACCATTTTTAACCTTACTTCTTCCATGCCTCATTTTCTTTAAACAGAAATCACCATTATCTGTTGTAATCTTATATGCACTTCTAACTTTTTCAGCAGTTATTAACTCTAATTTATACTTCCTAACTACATTTATTAATATTTGCATCTTTTTATTAGTAATTATATTTAAGTGCTCAATTGTTCTTGCATTACCTTTCAATTTTCTCTCTCCCATAATAGTGCTATTAAATTATATTAGCTAATTTAATTTAGTATTCAATAATTCGTAAAAATTATAAAAAAACGTGCTTGCATAATTTTATGCTACACGTTTTTTACGAGAAATTTTCTTAAAGAAAATGTTATGCTTCAATAATCTATTATTTCATTTTTAAAATTGCCTCTTTAATAACCCAATCCGGTGTTGAGGCTCCAGCTGTGACCCCTATACTCTTAACATTTTTATCTTTTATAAATTCATCAGTAATACCTAATAAATTTTCTACATGTATTGTATTTTCACAATTTTTCTTACATATTTCATACAGCTTTGTAGTATTGGAACTATTAAAACCACCAATAACAACCATAGCATCAACTTTAATTGAAAGTTTTTCTGCGGATTTTTGGCGTACTTCAGTTGCACTGCATATAGTGTTGAACGCAACTATTTCCTTACAGGTTTTTATTACCTTGGTTAATACATCCTCCCAAGTAGCCTGCCTCTCTGTTGTCTGAGATACCACGCATACTTTATTTGATATATTACCGAGCTCCGTACCACTCTTAAGTATTACTGCAGAATCATTACACCATCCATTAATTCCAATAACTTCGGGATGATTTTTATCTCCAACTATAATTATATGATATCCTAAATCGTAATATTTTTTCACCTTTTTATGAATATTGGTTACATAAGGACATGTTGCATCTATTACATTAAGGCTGGTTTTTTTTAAAATATTTAATGTTTTTTCAGATACTCCATGCGATCTTATAATAATCGTATCATTTTCTTTTAATCTTGAAATATTATCAAGTTCTATAGGAAATATTGAATTTTCTTTCAAAAAATCCACAACATCAGTATTATGAATAAGTGGCCCTAGTGTATAGATTTCATTATTGTATTTTTCTTTCATATTTAAAGCCGTATCTACAGCTCGTTTAACTCCAAAACAAAAACCAGCTGAATCTGCTAGTGTTATTTTTCTCATACTGCCACCTCCATATATAAGGCATTATAATAAATATTGAATTAACTATTCTTAATTTTCAAATTAATATATTCCACAATTGTTTCAACTACTCCATTAATGCTTAAATCAGAAGAATCGATTTCTATAGCATCTTCCGCTTTTATAAGTGGACTAGTCTCTCTATGTGTATCAACATAATCTCTTTTTATAATATCCTTTAAAATAGTATTGTAATCAACTTCTATATCCTTAGAAATTAATTCTTCGTATCTTCTTTTCGCTCTCTCTTCGCTACTCGCAGTTAAATAAAATTTAAAAGAAGCATCCTTAAGTACAACTGTACCAATATCGCGTCCATCCATAATAACATTAAATTTTTTGGCTATATTTTGTTGTAGCTTAACAAGTATTTCTCTGATTTCAGGAATAGCTGCATATTTTGAAACATTGTTGCTTATAATAGGCATATTTATCATATATGTCAGATCTTCCTTATTAACAAATAGACGTTCTTCTTCAAAATGAATTTCTAAAGATTCCACCATTTTAAGTAAATCATCTACATTATTTTCTGATATGTTTGCATTCATCGCCTTTAAAGTAACTGCTCTATACATTGCTCCCGTGTTAATATACATAAGACCAAATTTTTCACCTATCATTTTAGCTATAGTACTTTTACCTGCACCTGCAGGTCCATCTATGGCAACGGAAATTCCCATACTCTTCACCCCTCGTTTATAAAACTGCTAGTTTTAATAGCATTAATTTGCTACTGGAAGTAGCATTAATTTTCCCCTACATTACTCCCAGCTAAATTCCCTGTTGATAATGCTATTTGAAGGTTATAACCTCCTGTATATGCATCTACATCTATCATTTCACCTGCAAAATAAAGATTATCAATTTTTTTTGATTTCATGGTAGAAGCATCTATCTCTAAAGTATCTACTCCACCACTAGTTATAATTGCTTCTTCTATTGGGCGAAGGCCCTTAATATTAAACGTTAAATTTTGAAGCAAATTTACTACGGTTTTTCTTTCTTCTTTAGTAATAGAATTCACTTTTTTATCTTCATCAATATTAGATAGTTGAATTATCGTATTAATCATTTTTCTAGGAAGTAAATCATCTAATGAATTTTTAAAAGCTTTGTTTGCATATTTCAAGAAATCACTTTGAACTCGCTTATCAAGTTCAACTTCACTTAATGCTGGCTTAAGATTTATCACAGCCTTAAATTTTTCTCCTTCTTTTATAAAACTACTTGCACTTAATACAATAGGTCCTGAAGCACCATAATGGGTAAAAAGCATTTCCCCAAACTCTTTATATAGACTCTTATTCTTACTATTAGTAATTTTTAATTCTACATTTTTTAGAGAGAGACCCTGTAAATCCGAAACCCACGTTTCATCAAATTCTATTGGTACAAGTGATGCTTTAGGTTTAATTATATTGTGTCCTAAAGAACGAGTATAAGATAAACCTTCACCAGATGATCCCGTTTGTGGATATGATAAACCACCGGTACATAATATAAAGTAATCTCCATAAACATAACTTCCATCAGCAAGCTGTACTCCGACAATCTTCTGATTATCCCTAACTAACTTTTTAACTTTTGAGTTTAATTGCACTTTAACATTTTTATTTTTTAATTCCATATTAAACGCTTTTATTATATCCGAAGACTTATCTGACTGCGGAAATACTCTATCTCCTCTTTCAACCTTAAGGTTAACTCCTAATTCTTTAAAAAAATTCATTGTATCTTCATTAGTAAAGGAATATAAAGAACTATATAAAAAATGAGGATTACATGGTATATGTTCAAAAAAATCACCAATATCCTTCGCATTTGTAATATTGCATCTACCTTTCCCAGTTATATAAAGTTTTCTTCCTAATTTTTCATTTTTTTCAATGAGTACCACATCATGTTTTGATGAAGCTGTAACAGCTGCCATCATACCTGCTGGTCCTCCTCCAATAATAACTACTTTTGCCACCTAATCACTCCCTTATAATACTTACAATTATAAATTAATATAATACATTAATTTATTCAACCTCATTTAAAAATAAACACCGTATTTCAAATAAATATATGCATTCTATTATATCACACTCTTTTATATAACTAAAAAATAAAAAATCGAGTAGGAGCTAAATAATTAATTTATTTAGCGACCTCTCACACCACCGTGCATACCGTTCGGTACACGGCGGTTCAATAGAAATTAATGTTTTAATAAATATGTCTCAGATATAGAAACTAATCCTATATTTTTAAGGTATTTATTGGTCAATGTTTTGTTTAATATAGGGCTATTGGATGTTCTCCAATAGCCTTTCCTTGTATTTGCATATTGCAAAGCTTTATTGTTTGGTATTCCTAATTTAACAAGGTTCCCATATTTTGTTTTAATCTTTTTCCATTGTTTCCAAAAACACATTCTAATTCTTCGCCTTAACCATTCATCAAGTGTTTTAAGAATACTTTTAATGTCTGCAATAGCAAAATAATTTATCCATCCAACTATCACTTGCTTAAGTTTCATAAACCTATATTTCATGCTCATCGCATTACTTCTTGAAGTTAATTCTTTTAGCTTTGCTTTGAATTTGATTATAGGTTTTTGAGGAACTCTCATTCTGTATTCACCTTTTGCTCGGTAAAATGAAAATCCTAAAAATTTAAGTTTCCAAGGTCTATCTACTGTACTCTTTTCTTTATTCACTCTAAGCTTTAACTTTTCCTCAATAAATCTCGTAATACTCTTCATTACTCTATTTGCTGATTTCTCACTTTTGACGTATATATTCGCATCATCAGCATATCTACAAAAGTTTAGTCCTCGTTTTGTTAGTTCTACATCGAGTTCATGTAACATTACGTTACTTAATAATGGGGACAAAGGCCCGCCTTGAGGTGCTCCTTCTTCTGTATTCATAAATACCCCATTTATCATCACTCCACTTTGTAGATACTTTCGTATCAGAGAAATTACTCTACTATCTTTAATATCTTCCGATAGTATCCTTATTAATTTATCATGATTTATCGTATCAAAGTATTTAGAAAGGTCTATATTCACCGTCCATGTATGTCCAGCATTAATATATCCCCTACATTTTTCAACAGCTTGTTTTCCACTTCTTAAAGGTCTAAAACCGTAACTATTATCAGAAAATTTCTTTTCATATATTGGTATTAGAGTTTGTGATATCGCTTGTTGAATAACTCTATCTAATACAGTAGGTATTCCAAGTAGCCTAATTCCACCGTCAGGTTTTGGTATTTCTACCCTTCTTACGGCTAGAGGTCTATATCTACTTTCTAATAATGATTGCCTTAATTCTTGTCCATGCTCTTTTAGATAATGTAGAAGTTCATCTACTGTCAAACCATCAATCCCATGACTTCCTTTATTGGCTTTTACTCTTTTATATGCTTTATTCATATTATCTCTCGATAATATCTGCTCGAGTAAACCATTATCATATTCATTCACATCGTTTCTTCCTTCTTCTGACATAGAGGAAATACTATGCACTTCTACATTACCTTCGAGTTCCACTCTATTCTCTCGTAGAGAGCCTTCTTTATGAAGTTGTCTGCTTTTATCATATTTTCTCGTATCCTTCAAAATTCCAAACCTCCTATTGTTCAGTCCTTCCCACGCTAACGCGTTTTGCATGGTACTATGACGTCTGCTGACTTCTGATAGTTCAGCCATACATCACTGTATGGGTTGTTATTTCTAAATTCATATCCACAACTTACCTATCAGATCTCCCCGGGTAAGAACGCAATCTTTCACTCCATCTATCTGCTACATTTACACCACTTGTTTCGAATAGTTTTGGGCTTCGTTTTGTATTGCAAACTTACCCACAAGCATATGCCTTATATGTAGTTTCTGTTCGTCAGACCGGAGTTTGGCCGCCAACTTCCTTCAGATTCCATCTCACGATGGACACCCTTGTCTTAAGCTATGCACTTGGCACTATTAACCCGTGCTAGGGACTTTCACCCATTAGATTGCGCCCATGCCGGGCGCACAATAAAAAAGGGAATCCCCCTAAAAGGATTCTCTTTGAAATATATACGTAAGAATTAATAATTTCCTTGTGCGTGCATTGCTTCTGCAACTTTAACAAATCCTGCGATGTTAGCTCCTGAAACTAGATTATAACCAAATCCAAATTCTTCTGAAGCATCTTTACAATTTTTGTATATATTAATCATAATTTCATGTAATTTTTCATCAACTTCTTCAGCCGTCCATGATAGTCTCATGCTATTTTGACTCATTTCAAGTGCTGATGTAGCAACTCCGCCTGCATTTGCAGCCTTAGATGGTCCTACATTAACGCCCTTTTCTAAGAAGTAGTCAACTGCTTCGTTAGTACATGGCATGTTAGCACCTTCACAAACAAATTTTATTCCATTTGCGACTATTTGTTTAGCATGCTCTATATTGATATCGTTTTGTGTAGCACACGGTATTACTATATCAACTTTTACATTCCATGGTTTTTCTCCAGCATGGAATTCAACATCATACTTGTCAGCATAGTCCTTAACTCTCGAGCCTTTATTTACCCTTAACATTTCAACTAAGTAATCTATTTTCTCTCCTGTTATTCCATTTGGATCGTATATATATCCGTCTGGACCTGAAAGTGTAACTACTTTACCACCTAAATCAGCAACTTTTGTGCAAACACCCCAAGCAACGTTTCCGAAACCCGAAGTAGCTACTGTTTTACCTTTAAAATCTAGCCCTTCATGTTTAAGCATTTCTTCACAGAAATAAGCTATCCCAAAACCTGTAGCTTGTGGTCTTATTAAACTTCCGCCATACGCTAACCCTTTTCCTGTAAGAACTCCATTTTGAAAAGTTCCTTTAATCCTTCTGTATTGTCCATATAAATAGCCAATTTCTCGTCCTCCAACACCAATGTCTCCAGCTGGAACGTCAACATCTGGCCCTATATATCTGTAAAGTTCAGTCATAAAGCTTTGGCAGAATCGCATTATCTCAGCATCTGATTTCCCTTTTGGATCGAAATCAGAACCACCTTTACCTCCACCTATTGGAAGTCCAGTTAATGAATTCTTTAACACTTGTTCAAATCCTAGAAATTTAATGATTCCAATATAAACTGAAGGATGAAATCTTAAACCGCCTTTAAATGGTCCTATACATCCATTAAATTGCACTCTAAAACCACGGTTAACCTGTGTAACGCCTGCATCATCTATCCATGGAACCCTAAACATCATTTGTCTTTCAGGTTCACAGAATCTTTCTAAAAGGTTTGCTTCAATATACTCTGGATGTTTTTCTAAAACTGGTCCTAAAGATCCTAAAACTTCTTCAACTGTTTGTAAAAATTCAGGTTCATTAGGATTTCTCTTTTTAACATTTTCTAATACTTGCTCTATATATTCTTTTACTTCCATAATTTATTTCCTCCTTAAATTAATGTTTTATTTGAATTTAATATATATATGTATGTATATATATATTAGATTGCTACTACTTTGCACATAATTTATAGTATGCACTATTTCTTCCTCATTTAAAGAATTATAATTATATTTTAAAATAAAAAGCAAATATTTATATCCACTTATCTCATACTAATCATCCTAATCTTTATCTTTATAAGAATAAACTTGATATTCTTCCCATACGGTCTCCAAATTAGAAAATGTCCTTGAAATTTTTTCTTTTTCTCTTAATCCCACAGCAATAATTAATGCGTTTATTACACTGAGTGGCGCTACTAAAGAATCAACAAATGAAGCCATATTACTTTGAGCTATTAATGTATAGTCGGCTTTAGCAGCTAGTGGAGATAATAAACCATCTGTAATTGCTACAACATTAGCATTTCTACTTTTAGCAAAAGCCAAAGCTTCAACTGTTCTTGTTGCGTACCTTGGAAACCCTATTCCAATTACTACGTCTTTTTCATTAACATTAAGCATCTGCTCAAATATATCGCTGACACCATATGCTACAACCTTAACATTATCTAAAATAAGATTTAAATAAAAACCCAAAAATTCTGCTAATGCAGATGAACTTCTAAGCCCGATTATGTATATTCTTTCAGCCTTAAATAGTGAATTTACTATCTCCTCAAAAGTTTTATAATTAATCTTCTCCAGAGTAGCTCTAATATTTTCCATATCAGCTTTTAATACACCTTTTAATGCATTTTCTTGCGTAATGAAGTCGTTAGACAACTCAATTCTTTGAACGGTAGTTAGTTTGTTTTTAATTAATTCTTGAAGAGCTTTCTGTAGTTTTGGATAACCAGTGAAATCTAACTCATTAGCAAATCTTACAACAGTAGATTCACTTACTCCTACACTAGTACCTAATTTGGCTGCGGTCATAAATGCTGCCTTATCATAGTGTTTTAAAATATATTCTGCTATTAATTTTTGCCCCTTGCTTAACCGTGGAAACTTGATTTGAATAGACCTCATCAAATCTTGTTTGCTGTTTTCCATAACTAACTCAATCCTTTCTATGTTAATTCCAACCAAATAAAATGAAAAACTCCTTCATGTCCCACATAAAATGCATCATTTAATTATAGATTTTTCAAATATTTTATTTCATCTTCAGTCAAGTTTCTCCATGAACCCTTTTCCATATCGCCTAATAAAATATTGCCCACAGAAACTCTTTTTAATGCAATAACTGGATGTCCTATTGCATCACACATTTTTCTGATTTGGCGATTTTTTCCTTCATGTATAGTAATTGTAACCCTGCAGTTGAATCCAACCCTCTTATTTATTTGAAGATCCGCTTTCGCTGTAATGTATCCTTCAATATCTATCCCATTACAGAACTTAGATATTTCTTCTTCATTTGGGCATCCTTCTAGTATTGCTAAATAAACTTTGTTGATTGCTTGTCTTGGGTGAATAACCTTATTATAGATATCTCCATCATTCGTTAATATAATTAAACCGCATGTATCATAGTCTAACCGTCCTATGGGATATATTCTTTCTTTTACCTTCACCAAATCTAGAATAGTTTTTCTTTCTTTTTCGTCCTTTACAGTAGATACTATCCCTTCTGGTTTATTTAGTGCAATGTAAACTTTGTTTTCTTCCATATTGATAATTTTATTATCCACATGTACCCTATCTTTTTCAGGGTCAACTTTATGACCAAGTTCTGTAACCATTAAATCATTTACTTTTACTCTTCCTGCTGTAATTATTTCCTCACATTTTCTTCGTGAAGCAACACCACAGCTCGCCATGAATTTTTGCAATCGTTCTTCCACTATATCACTTCCTAATATTATTTTAGTCACTGTATAAATATATATCTCCTATTAAAAAAATTTCATAAGCTAAATTCCACTTAATAAATGAATATCACTATAAATGTATTTTTCACCAAATATTTCTAACCACATTTCATAATCTATTATGAAATAAAATTGATTTAAAATTAAAATTAATATATATATAAATAAGTCTTCACGGATAATTATATAGTATATTAATAAAAAATCAATTGTTGAAAAATTATTTTTCATTTTAAAACACAAGCACCGTTAATAATGCAATATATTTCCAAGGAAATATATTGCATTATTAACAACTTCAATTACTAATAGATTTGACTTGTTTTTATTTTGATGTATCTAATGCTATAATATACACAAAATATATTATTATAAAAGGAGGATATACTATGAACTTTACTAATTACTACATGCCAACAAAAATATTACTAGATGAAGACGTAGTACTAAAAAATAGCAATTTATTTTGTAATTATGGAGAAAAAGCTTTAATTGTTACTGGTAAAACCTCTTCAATCACTAATGGTTCATTAAAAGATGTTACTAATGCGCTGAAAAAAGAGGGAATTAAATATGATGTTTTTAATAATGTAGAAGAAAATCCCTCTTTAGAAACTGTAGAAGCCATTGCAAAACTTGGAATATTACAAAAATCTAATTTCATTATTGGAATCGGAGGGGGATCTCCCATTGATGCCGCAAAGGCAGCCGGTGTGCTCATAAATAACCCAAATGATACAATATGTAATTTATTTGAAAGCCCAAATTTAAAATCTATACCTATAATTGCCGTGCCAACAACAGCTGGAACAGGAACTGAAACAACTCCTTATTCTATAGTTACAGATAATGAACTACAAACAAAGCATGGTATATGTCAAAGAATATTTCCTGAATATGCTCTGCTGGATGTAAAATATCTAATGTTTTTACCAGAAAAAATAACTATTAATACTTCAGTAGACGCTTTATCACATTTAATAGAAGGATATTTGTCAACAAACGCAAGTATATTAAGTGATGCTTTAGCAGAAAAGGGATTAAAATTATTTGGTGAATGTCTAAATATGATAAAAGAAAAAGATTTCACCTACACTATAAGAAAAAAACTAATGGTAGCCTCTACTTTAGCTGGTATGGTTATAGCGCAATCTGGAACATCTCTTCCACATGGAATGGGTTATGCTCTTACATATTTTCATAATATACCTCATGGGAAAGCAAATGGAATACTTTTAAAGTCATATTTAGAATTTTGCGGTGATAAAAGTAAAGTTAAAAAGATTTTATATCTATTAACCCTAGAGAATTTAGATGAACTTGGCTATTTTCTAAACTCTATGCTTGGTGATGTAAATAGTGTAACTTATGAAGACGTATGTTCTTATAGTGACAAAATGACCTTAAACAATAATAAGTTAAAAAATCATCCCACACCTGTAAAGCGAGAAGATATACTAAATATTTATAAGAATAGTTTCAAATTATAAATATTTTAAAAAAAAGCAAATTAACATTTGCTTTTTTTCAGGTTGTTTACAAACCCAGTATAATTTTTTTATTATACTGGGCTTTTTACATGCAATTATGCGATAGCATTTTGAGTTATGGATAAATGTAAAATAACAACTATCTTCTTAGTTAGAAAATCAAAAAACAGTAAAGATAGCAGGCTAGCTATCTTTTTCATATTCTGCACTGCTGCTGTAAGCAGACACTGCTCTTGCACATTTTCTAATCCACGCATATGGCAATAGCGAAGCCCATGCAGTTGTTTTGAATCTGCGAAGCTTCGCTCTATAGTTTCTTTTCTTCTTCTATATATATTTCTGCCTTTATCTGTTCTGGTGAACTTTACAACATCTTCTTTATACGTTTCCCAAACATGTCTTCTAATAGTTTTAAACTTGCTTTTTGCAGAAAAGCATTGAGCTCTATTTGGACATATCTCGCAATATTTTGCATTACCAACATATTCTTTATATCCTTCTCTTGTTGTCGTTTTATAATGTAAAGCCCTTAGGTCAGGGCATACGTAAATGTCCTGTTCTTTAAGATATTGGAATTTATTTTTTGTGTACATTCCTTTTGTATGTGGAGACCTACGGTATCCCATTACAGATTTTAATTCCCTCTCATATAGTTCTTTACATATAAGATTTGTAGCATAACCAGCATCTGCACCAACATATTTTGTATTAAAATTAAACTTTTTTATTTGCACATCTAATCTATCGATATAAGGATCAACATCATTTATGTTTCCAGGAGTAACATACACATCAGTAATTATATTATGTCTGCTATCGACAGTTCTGTGATCTAAATATGAGAAGCCTTCCGGCTTGCCATCTCTCATCATATATCCACTGTCAGGGTCGGTTGTGCTAACTTTAGTTTCTTTTATTTTGGTGACAGGTTCTTTTTCCTTTAAAGGTTTTTTACCATGGTTTATTCTATCTTCTTCCACTGCTTTATTAAGTTCAGCTACATATTCTTTCGGCGTTTTTTCAACTTCAATTTTCACAAGCTTTCGCTTATTAGCATTTGCTTTTAGGTGTGTAGAATCTGTGTAAAGTATTTTACCGGTTACCATCTTAAGATTTATAGCCTTAAATACTACTTCGTCAAATATTTTTTGAAACACATCTGTACCTTTAAATCGTCTACGCCTATTTTGGCTAAGTGTTGAATGATCTGGAATAGGATCAGTAAGACTTAGTCCTAGAAACCATCTATAAGCCACATTTACTTCAATGTCCTTTACAAGTTGTCGCTCAGATTTTACTCCAAATAAGTACCCAATAAACAGCATTTTAAAAAGTATAATAGGATCTACGCCAGGTCTTCCATTATCTAAGCAGTAATATTTTTTAGTCAGTTCTCTTATAAAAGAGAAATCCATGTATTTATCTATATTTCTCAGAATATGGTCTTTAGGAACTAAATCTTCTAAATACACCATTTCTAGTTTTTGTTGTGTGAAGTTCTTTTCATTAATCATAATAATGCCCTCCGAATTATAAAGTTTGTATCCTATATATATTCGACATTGATGTCCTAAAATCCTTTTTGAATATGAAAAAAACACTCCAATTTTAAATTAGAGTGTTTTACATTTTATGTTTGTCAACGGTCTGAAAAAAAGCAAATTAACATTTGCTTTTTTTAGGACATTAAAAATAACAAACACACTACGAGTAATATACCAAATATAAATAGTGAGTAAGTTAAACTATTCATGTTATACCCTATTTCTTCTATTTTTGATTTTACATTTATAATTTCTGACTTTTCCTCTGCCATCTCAATTTTGCATTTATTAATATCTTGAGTATTAAATAAATTGATGAATACGCTTCTCATCCTTCTTATAATAGCTTTTCCATAATCGATTTCCCTTTTATTAATTGAATCAATACTTCTCCCTATAAAAGTAACACTGTTAACTACTAAGCGATCAATTATATGAAAAATAAAGCAACTAATAAAAATAATACCTTTTCCTAGAGGCTTATATATATGTTTTTCTAAACTTATCCAATTTAAAGTTGGGTTCACATAATACCAATTAGTACCTTCCCCTTTTTTTAACACTTTTCTTATAAATCCCATATAAATTACGATACCAATTAATATTATTATAAAGGAGCTTTTAATATTATTTAAAGTGTAGAAATCCACGGCTATTGGCTCAGCATTTCCAAATGGCTTTAAAGCTTTATCTAGCACATGTAAGATTACACTTGGATTAAGTCCAATATAAATACTCATTAAACTAAATATAACCATTGGTAAAAGTGTCATTTTAGTTATCTTTGCCTTTACCTTTTCAATATTTTGATTGCTTTTTTCTATAAATACAGCTACAAATATTTTCAGTAAATAGGCTACAGTAAAGCTACTACTTATTATAAACACAATTTCACATGTTTTAAAAAACACCCCCCCATACATATGCTCCGCTTCGATAAGTGCCTCATGCAGCATTGTTTTACTAGTGAATCCATTAAAACCAGGCATCCCTATTACCGATAGAACGCCTATAAAAAACATTATCTTTAATGCATGTTTATTAATTCCAAAGCCACCAATTTTATTTATGCTAACCTCATTTAGCACCAAATATATGGTTCCTGTGCCCATAAATAATAAGGCTTTAAAAATTCCATGATTTATAACATGATACATTGTACCATAAATAGCTATAGTTCTATGCTCTTTCAAAACCCCTATTAATCCTATTCCAACAAGAATATAGCCAATTTGACTCATGCTACTATATGCAAGAATTCTTTTTATGTTTCTCTGCATCATGGCTAGAAAACCACCAATGAACATATTTAGAAGACCTATCACTAGAATAATAATTGAAATCATAAAATCTCCACTCATAATTACTTCAATAGTTAATATAATTCCAAATATACCGGTCTTCGCTAAAACTGCAGATAAAACAATAGTTGCAGGCGTTGGCGCTGCAGGATATGCCTTCGGTAACCATATGTGTAATGGTACCATTCCTGCTTTTACACCAAACCCTATAATAATTAGAGTTACGATAAGATACTTTACATCACCTAACTTGCTTACGCAAGCTCTAAGTTCACTAATATCTAATGTTTGAGTATAATTATACAGCAAAAATAATCCCATAAGCAAAATAAGACCACCAGTTACTGCCATTATAATGTAAGTATTTCCTGCATCATGCGAATAATCATCTTCATCGTTAATTATTAAAGCATATGATGTAAACGACATAATTTCGAAGAAAGTAAACAAATTTAAGAAGTTTTCTGATATGAAAATTCCAATAGTACTCGCTAGAGTTAACATAAAAAACAGATAATATCTATTCCTATTTTTAGGATTTTTTAAATACTGTGTTGAATATATTGTAGTTAAAAACCATATCATAGCTGTAAGCCAGACAAAAACATACCTAAACATATCCAATTTTAAATGAAGGCCTGTACCCATAATATAAGGTATAGATAGCTCTATTGGCTGTACTACAACATATTTATATAATATAGTAGTAACCACAAATACAATGGCAGTCATTACAATATTAAAGATATCTCTATATTTTTCATTTTTCATGCCTATAATGTAGCCTATTAAAGAACTAATAAGTGGGAACAGCAGAATAAACAGTAAATACGTAGTGGATTTCAATATAATACCCTCCTTTCTTAAATTACCTCACTAGCAATTTTCTGAATAAATGAGATAAGCATATTAGGAAATAATCCAAGTAAAACAATTATAATGGTTATCATAACTATGGGTAGTAACATTTTTATTGGTGCTTCCTTAACTATAGTGTTCTCCCCTTTTTTGAAAAAGGCTTCTTTTATAACTGGAAGAAGGTATAAAGCAGTTAATAATGCACTAATAAGCAATATTGCAGGAAAAACCATTTTCCCTTCTGTAAGTCCGCCTTGAGCTAGAAACCACTTACTAACAAAACCATTTGTTGGTGGAATTCCGATAAGTGATATTGCAGCTACACTAAAACACCCCATTGTTATTGGCATCTGTTTGCCAATACCTCTAATCTGACTAATCTCTGTTTTCCCCGTAGTGTACATTATCGCTCCAACACAGAAAAAAAGAACAATCTTAATTACTGCATGATTAATTAAATGAAGCAGACCTCCAACAAATGCATCTTCATTTAAAAGAACCACGCCTAATAATACATATCCTAATTGACTAATGGTTGAGTAAGCTAACCTCTTTTTTAAATTTTCTTGATGTAATGCTAAGAATGAACCCATTAAAATTGAAATTACTATCAGAATACTTAAAAATATATTTATATGGAGCTGCCTAATTATTTCTGTCCCAAAGATAAAATAACTCATCCGTATAATAGCAAAAATTCCCGATTTTACAACAGCGACTGCATGAAGCAGTGCACTAACGGGAGTTGGAGCAACCATTGCTGCAGGTAGCCATGAATGGAATGGCACAAGGGCCGCTTTAACTCCAAAACCTAAAAACATGGAAACGTAACTTACCAAATATAGGTTTTTATTATCATTTGTTAGTGCTGGCAAAATACCATGAGCATCAAATGTTGTATCCTTCGTAATGCTGAATAATAAAATCATTCCAAGCAAAACCAATGTGGCTCCTACAAATGAATATATCAGATATTTTTTCCCGCTTTTTAACGCTTCTTTTGAATCAGTGTGAATTACAAGCGGGAAGGTTGACAATGTAAGAAATTCATAAAAAGCGTAAAGTGTTATAAGATTTCCCGAAAAGGCAATTCCTATGGTTACACCGAGTGTTGCAAGAAAAAAAGTATAAAATTTTCTCTCTTTGCCTTCGTGTTTCATATATTCTATGGCATAGAAAGCAGTGAAAATCCATAAAATTGCAACTAATAAAGAAAACAATATACTTAACTTATCTATTTTAAAATAAATATCTAGAAATTCATTTATTTTGAATAGATGAGTTCTACTTTCTCCAAACACATAAAATATAGTAACTAGAAAAATAAAATTTAATATAACGCCCATACTAACAAAAATATTTCTTTTCTTTTCATCTAATTTTATTGTTGCCATAATTATTGCTAATATAAATGGGAATAAAATTGGTATTATTATTGTGATATTATTCAACTGCGAAGCATCTCCTCTACTTAAGTCCTAGGCTAATTAAATCTATAATACCACTAGATGTTAATCCCACGTAAACCATTGAAATCACTAGAAAAATTACAGGCATCAATTCTTTTACAGGTTTGCTTTTAGATTTATATACTTTATCTTGTAAATTTTCTTCTCCAAAAAATCCATTTATTATGATTGGAAAATAATATACTGCATTTAATAAGCTGCTAAGCAATATAACCGCTACTAAAATTGTATCTCCAGATGCTATAGATGCTAAAGATAAGTGCCACTTGCTTACAAATCCAGGCAATATCGGAATTCCTATCATAGATAGTGCACCCATAGAAAATAATCCTAAGGTTAGTGGCATTTCTCTCCCTATTCCCTTTAAATGTTCTAATGTTTTATGTCCTGTTTGTTCTATCATTCCACCAACTAATAAAAACAAAGCTGATTTAGTTACCGAATGCCCAATAATATGGAATATAGCAATGGAAACTCCTAAATCAGTTCCAAGACCTATACCAAGAAATATATACCCCATTTGTGCCACAGTAGAATATGCTATAACTCTTTTTATATTTTTTTGAAAGATAGCAAAAACTGAGCCCATTATCATTCCTAAACTACCTAATATCAGTATAATATTCAAAACAGAATAATACTTAATTATTTCTATTCCATAAAGTCTATATAATATTTTAATTAAAAGTAAAATAAATGCCTTTAAAACTAAAGAAGATAAAAGTGCACTTGAGGAGGTAGGTGCACTTGAATGGGCATCTGGTAGCCAATTGTGAAGTGGGAACATAGCACTTTTTACTCCAAGACCAACAATAAATAAAACTATAGAAATCAGTACTGCATTTGGATAATTTAAGTGGCTTTTAATTAATATTTCATGAATGTAGTCTATATTCAAATGCCCAGTCATTGAATACAAATAAGCAATTCCCATAAGTACAAGGCCGGATCCGATGCAACTCATAATTAAATATTTCATAGTGGCTTTTATGTTTTCTTTTTTGTCTTTAACAATAATAGTGCCACAAGACGCAAGTGTTCCTACTTCTATAAATACAAAACAGTTAAACAAATCATTAGAATATACTACGCCGAGTAAGGAACCTATTAAAATGTTTATAAGTAAATAATATAAAGCTACCTTTGATTCTTTGATTTCCTTTTCTATACTATAAATTGAATACCAAATTATCATAAGTGAAACAAATGTAAAAACCAAACCCATTATAGCCTCAATTATTCCAATGCGGAATTCAATTCCATAAGGTGCATTAAAATGTCCAATTCTATATAAATATCCTCCCTTGTTAATAACAAAGATTAAATTTATCACTGCTAAAATCATTACTATTGTCATTGATATTAAACTAATACCCTTAACAATCTTTGTGTTTTTAATTAAAGGCATTATAAATGCCGAAATGAACAATATCAATATAATTGTAAGTGGAAAACTCTCGATTAGGCTCATTTTAATCACTCCTCATCTTAATAATTTCATCTAGTTCAATGGTACCGTATCCTTCATACAACCTCACTGTTAGTGCAAGGGCAAATGCTGTTGTACTGACTGCTACAACTATCCCAGTAAGCATAAGCGCAGATGGAACAGGATTGATGTAACCTTGAATTCCTTTATGCGCCCCTATAATAATGGGAGCATCTTTACCTAAAATATATCCTTTTGCAATAAAAAATAAAAAAATTGCTGTATCCATTATATTCATACCAATTATTTTTTTTATTAAATTATTATGCAATAATAATATTGCAAAACCAATTCCAAACAGTATGATTGCGCCAGTCTCATAATAATTATTTATTAATCCTTCCATAATTAAATTTCCCCTCTGTCAAATAAATTGAAAAAAAAGTATATAGTAATCGCTACAATACTTCCTACTAATATGTTAAGTGGCAATAAAAATCCACCACTGAGTATATTGCCTGGTGTTCCTAAACTAGGCTGCGGAAGCCCTAAATGATTTCCACCAGTTATAAAACTATACCCTTTTAATAACCCATAAAACATAATTGCTCCACATAGATAGGTTATTAATCTTGCGTATGGTAATTTTTTATCTGTAAACTTTTTACCATAAATTATTCTATATAAGATGAAACTTGTGCCTATAATTGTTCCACCTGCAAATCCCCCACCTGGGCTTAGATGTCCATAAAAAATTATATAAATCCCAAAAATCTGAATGCAAGGTATTAGCACTTTACTTACTTCTTTTAAAATAGTACTTTTTATAATGATTTCGTAAGTACCTGTATCCTTAGGGTTCCTTTCTTTCTTTAGAAGTAACAAAACTATAATTGAAGCAGTAAACAATACACTTGACTCAACAAAAGTGTCAAAGGCACGGTAATCTAAAATAATACCTGTAACAATGTTCATTGCACCAGTTTCTTTTGTTGTTTTCTCTATATAATAATGTGCAACTTCATTATTGGCGGGATTATCATATTGTCCAAATTTGGGGAGTTCATTAACTCCCAAAAGTAAAATCATAATTAGAGTTGCTGTAATCCCAATAGATAAAAATTTTCTCATTTTCTTACTCCTTTAACTCTTTTTAGTGTAAGTATAAATAAAATTGTAGTAATACCTGCTCCAACTGCGGCTTCAGTTATTGCTAAATCGGGAGCATTTAGCTGTTGCCATAGAATTGTCATGATAAGGCTATAAACCATAAATACTATTATTGCACCAAGCAAACTTTTTATAGTAGAAACGACTACAGCAGAGCCTATTAAGAACATCAGCATTATCAAACTAAATATCTTCATGTTTTTTCACCCCATTTATTTTCGCAAGAGACGCTTGCCGGGTATACTCAGCCTTAGCAATTAAGTGTGTAGCTGTTGGATTCGCAATCCATACAAATACAATAATTAATACAATTTTCAAACTAACCATATTTAATCCATTTAATACTACCAATGCAGATAGGCATAATATAGCCCCTAAGGTATCACATTTAGCCGCGCTATGGGCTCTTGTAAACACATCTGGAAATCTTATAATTCCTAGTGTTCCAACCATGAAAAAGAATAACCCTCCAAAAAGAAAAATAGCAACAATCAACTCTCTCATATATTTCTCCCTTCTGAATTTCCAATAAATTTAGCTATTACAATAGAAGATAAAAAACTAATCAAAGCATATACTATTGCTACATCCACAAAATAAGTTTCATTAAGTAAAAATGAAACTATAAGAATAAGTACAATAGTTTTAGTGCCTATAACATTAATAGCAATAAGCCTATCTGCTGCACTTGGCCCCTTAATCGCTCGCAACATACATAAAAAAATTGTAGCCGCTAAAAATAAAATAGAAAAAATCAATAGTTTACTCATAAATGTCTTCCTCAACTTCTAAAATTATTTTTTCAAAATCTGAATCAATTAGCCCATTTACAAATTCATTTTTCAAACAATGCACAGTAATTTTATCTCTATCCATTGAAATGGTTAAGGTTCCCGGCGTTAATGTTATAGAATTAGTAAAAATTGTTTTAAGAAACCCAGATTTTATTTTTGTGTTAATTGTTACTATCTGTGGCGATATTACTATTCGAGGGCTCAAAACTATTTTTGCCACACTAAAATTGGACACTATTATTTCTTTTATCAATATAATAGTGTAAGATAACCATTTTCCAGTGCTTTTCTTGAAATTTACTCGTCTATTACTACACATCAAATCTTTATTTAAATTTCTAACTAATAAACTTATTATTATACCAATGCAAATAGTTTCAACTTTCACATTTGCTGATAGAATGATCCAAAATAATAAATATACAATTCCAAAATACATTTTAAAAATCCCCCTATAAATTTTCACTTAGTTTCTTTATATATTCAATTAGCAATAAACATGCCAAATTTTCTTTGACAAAAAAATGAAGTTTATAATCCATTGATTTTCAACGGTTTATAAACTTCATTTTTTTATTTTAAATAAAATTTTTGTTTTTCATAAAAGCACCTTATTTAAAATCGTACCAATACGATACACTATATTATTATAGCTAACGATTACATGCACCATTTTGAAACACTTGTGCCACATTGATACGATTTTTATAATTATATTAACTGGTAATGGTTACTCTATTCTACACTAATCATTATTGGTGTAGAAATTCAACTTATTACAGAACCGCAGGTGATTATTTAACTAATCTTATATTTTTCCATCTTTCTATACAATGTGGTTCTCCCTATACCTAATATTCTGGAAGCTGCTGCCATATTATCATTTACATTAATCAATGTTTGCATAATAGCATCTTTTTCAATTTGTTCTAATGTAAGTAGTTGCTTTGCGCCACTTACTTCTCCAACATTTTCTTTTTCATTTATATAACTTGGCAAACTCTTATTTGTAATTACACTATTATTTTCAGCTACATTTAATACAAGTTGCATAACATTTTGTAATTCCCGAACGTTTCCGGGCCAATTATAATTAATCATACTTTTATAAAAGCTTTCACTTATTCCTTTTATATTCTTTTCATTAGATTCACTGAATTTTTCATAAAAATAATCAATAAATATCTTAATATCCTCTTTTCGGTCTCTAATGGAAGCAATATAAATTGGCATAACATTTATCCTATAAAACAAATCACTTCGGAATTTTCCTAGTTCAACTTCTTTTTTTAAATCTTTGTTAGTAGCTGCTATAACCCTAACATTTATTGGTATAACATCATGTCCTCCAACTCTTACTACCATGTGGTCTTCTAAAACCCTAAGTAAACTTATCTGAGCGTCTAAGGGCATATCGCCTATTTCATCAAGAAATATTGTTCCGCCATTTGCGAGCTCAAATTTCCCTGGATGTCCACCTCTTTTAGCTCCAGTAAAAGCCCCCTCTACATACCCAAAGAGTTCACTAGAAACTAGATCACGAGGAATAGCACCACAATTTAAAAATACAAAGGGCCTATCTTTCCTTCTACTAGCATTATGTATAGCTTGTGTAAACATTTCTTTGCCTGTGCCACTCTCGCCTTGTAAAAGTATAGTATCATCAGTCTTAGCCGCAATTGATGCTAATTTAATAGAATGGGTTATACTTTGACTTTTTCCAAATATATCATCAAAGGTATATCTTGCATTAGCTCCAACAATTTTATTAATCATACTTAGAACTGCTTTATTCTCTTTAAAAGTAATTAGCACCCCACCTAAGTCACTAGAGCTAAAAATCTTTATGGGGGTAACGTTAACTATACAAGTTTTATTTCTACCCATTTTTGTAGTAAAATCTATTTCTTCCTCCTGATACTCTTTTCCATTATTCATAACATTTATAATATCCTTACCACTATTAGTATATAAAACATTACTTATGTGAATATTATGTACATCTTTCCCACTATATCCCAAGAGTTTTCTTGCAAACCTATTCATACTAATTATATCACCTTGATTATCTATTCTAATAATGCCCTCGGAAATTGATTCTGTAATTTGGTAAAATTGTTCATTTACTATTCTCAATTTTTTATTGTAATACTCTAACTTCATTTCTTTTTCTATAGCCTTTGCTGCGGCTACTACCATACCTAACGTATGTGGATGTACAAATTCATAATTACCTGTAATACTTAATACCCCTAAAACTTTTCCCTTTTCATTTTTTATAGGACATGCAGATGAAGTCCAATTATGATACTCATGTAAATAATGTTCGCCACCAAGTACTTGTATTGGCTCACCAGTTATTAATGAAAGACCAATTGCATTAGTGCCTATTACTTCTTCTTTTACATTATATCCGTCTTGTAATACCAGAAATTTATTTTGCCGCATTAAGCTATCCTCTCCAATATGATCTAATACATATCCATCTCTATCTGTTAAACGAATCATAAAATCAGAATTTTGTAGTAGATTGTACAGTGTTTGCATAAATGGTTTAGCTGTCTGTAATAGAGGCATAAATTCCTTATACTTATTTTTTAGATCATCCTGCGTAAGTTCAATTGTAAAATCCTTTTTAAATGGATCTATATCATTCAATTTGCTTCGTTCCCAAGACTTTGAGATAATATCTCGAAGTCCATTTTTATTTAAAATACCCTTTGAAACAAATAATTGCCGCTTTTTTATAATATCTTCAGAATTACCAAGCAATCTTTTATTTGGCAAATAAATCCTCCCTCTCATAGCATTTTAATATCATTATATATCTAATTATATAAAATGGCTATTGAAAATATCAAATAAGCAAAAAAAATTCCCTGAAAAAACAAGGAATTTTTAAGAATCAATTAATTTAACTTAATCATCATTTAAATTGATATGACAGTAACCACCTGGATTTTTTTGTAGATATTTTTGGTGATAATCTTCAGCATCATAAAAACAAGAAAGAGGTTGTATCTCTGTAACTATCGGCTTATCCAATCTACTTTGGACCTCATCCTTTGTTCTTAATATAATGTCTAAATCTTTCTTATCAGTATAATAAATACCACTTCTGTATTGATGACCGATATCAGCTCCTTGTCTATTATAAACAGTAGGATCTATTATTCCCCAAAATTTATTCAATATTTTTTCTAGAGATATCACACCTTCATCATAGCTTATCAAACAGGCTTCTGTATGTCCAGTATTTGCCTTACAAACCTCTTCGTATGTAGGTTCCTTCTTTGTACCATTAGCATATCCAACCTTAGTTTGGGCGATACCATTTATTTTTGACATATAAGCTTCTACACCCCAAAAACATCCTCCCGCTACAACAATGCTTTCCATTAAATCATCCCCTTTTGAATTGCAACCTCTTCATAGAAGATGCAATAACGACCTCAGAAGTATATTTATACTATTTGCTGTTTGTTATCCAAAAATTTAAAATCTTCTGCGACAACTTCTATGCTATATCTTTTATTTCCATCTTTATCTGTGTAGCTATTACTAGATAGTCTACCTGTTATAGCAATTTGACTTCCTTTTTTCAAATATTTACACAGCGTCTCTGCCATTCCATTCCATGCCACAATGTTTATAAAATCAGCTTCAGGTTGTATATCTTTATGTGATACTTTATTAATTGCCAATGTGAATCTAGTATAAAACCCTTTACCCTCATTAAAACTCTTAAGTTCCAGTTCTCTTGTTATTCTTCCAATTATTGATACATTATTCATATAATATCTCTCCTTTTTATTTAGTAACTTTTTAAAATTATTGACAATAAGAAGAGGTTTTATACAAACAAATGTTTGTTATTCTTTTAAATATTAGTGTGCTTATACTTCAACCATTTCCTTTAATGATTTTGATCCTGCTGTGAAAAAGACAAGTGCAAACAGAATTAAGATCCCTAACTTTGGAAGGATATCTATAACACCACTATTTTTTAATGCCACATCACTAAGTGCAGACAGTGCCCAGTTTTGCGGAGTAAAATAAGATATTTTCTTAAATACTGCTGGAAGAAATTCAAGTGGCATAAATGTTCCACTAATAAGACATGTTGGGGTTACTACTAAATTAACAATACCAACAGCCTGAGATTGATTTTTAGCATACCTTGATATTAATAATCCAAGACTTAAAACAACCACTATAAAGATAGTAAATATCAGAAAAACTGCAAGCATTGATTTCCCCCAATATATATGAAAAATATATTTTGTTACTGTTACCATAAGTCCTATTTGAATCCAACATAAGAACAGCATAGCTAAAAGCACAGAGCCTATTATGCTACCATTTTTATTTGGCGTAGAAATACTTCTTCTTAGGGTTTTATTATTTCTAAGTTCAACCATTTCTATGACAATGTATATCATTGAGAACATAAGAAAATTAATTATAAGACTTGTAGATAATGAACCTGATAAAGTACGCGTTCCATCCTTTTTAATCTCTTCTAGCTCCACTTTTACCGGATTATTACTTAAAGACGTATCTATTTTCCTTGAAATTTCACCATAGCTTTTATTTATCACAATATCATTCTGTTTTATAACGGATATAACTTTATTTGAAAGAAGTCTTTGAGTTACAAAATTATTTACTTTTTTAGAAATAATAATATCCATATTACCATCTGACAATTTCATTATATCTAATTTCTTTAAGTTACCACTTTCTAAATTTTCAGTGAATTCTTCAGATATAACCAAAGCTACTCCTGTCTTATTCTGTTTTATTCTTATTTGCGCCTCTTTAATATTTAATTCTTTGATTTCAAAATATTTATCTGTCTTTAATTCTTCTATAAGTTTAATACCTAATCTTCCCTTGTCTTTATTGACTATTGTAATATCAACAGTCTCATTAAATGAATCTTTAGAATCTCTTGTAAAATATGCAATTGTGCCTACTACTATAACCGGTATTAAAATCATTGAAAATATAGGTGTTTTTTGCTTTAACATTCTTTTTAAATGTAAAAATGCCATATAAATAACCTGCATTCTTGTCGCCTCCTTATCCTAACAATAAATTCACTTAAACTTTTTTACTATATCTGAACCTTTTCTCCCTTATTTAATGTTTTAAATAGATTATTCCATTCTTTTTTTCTCATGAAAAATGCACCAAAAGCTATTCCTAAAATTCCAATACTTAAGAGTACTATAATATTTACTGTTAGCTCTTTTATGCTTCCTCCAAGTGTTATTTTATTATAGCTATCCTGAATCCAATAATTAGGGGTTGCTTTAGCAATTTCCCTCATGATTTTCCCACTGTTTCCAAGAGGATAGAAACTTCCACCAATCATAGCAAATACCATAATTACTGCTGTAAAGATTGCATTTAAATTTTTCTGGCTTTTATATAAGTTCATTATGAAAGCGCTAATACCTGTTATAGCAAAGGCGTGTAAAATACTAATTAAAATAAGCTTCACATAACTGTCTCCAACGCTTATTCCAATGACCTTGCAAATACCCATGTATAATGTAATATCCACTAGAGTTATAAAAAACACAAAACATATTTTAGCCACATATAAATTTCTCATACTTAAAGTGGTAGATTTTAATCTTGCAAATGTACCCTCCTCTTTTTCTCTTACCATATTTTGCGCTCCAATTACTGATAGATAAAGACTAATGAATGCTAACATCGAGATTGTAAAAATTTGTTTACCACTAAGCTTTTTATCTTTAGTTATATTAACTGTATTTATAAAATTTTTACTATTTAAAGTGATTGTCTGAGTTATAACTGCTTCTTTCAACATGTCTATAGAACTTTTATCATTAACACTCACGTCTATTGCAGAAAATATATTTACATTATTATTAAGTATTTGCACATAAGAATTTACTATATCAAAAATAATCTGTGATTCAACACCAGAGGAGGAGGCCTTTAAAACTTTTATATTAACAGTTTCACCTTTTTCAACCTTTTCTGAAAAACCCTTTGGTATCACTATGGCAGTCTTAAGCTTTCCTTTTTGAAGATTAGCTTTTACTTCATCTATATCAGGTGTCTGGCTAAGTTCTACAAATTTTTTCATATCATCATTTGTAAGAATATCCTTTAAAGGAGCTGTGTATGAGCTTTTGTCCATATCTATTAAGGCTACATTTACTATAGGAATATGCCTATCTGGATTAAGTTGTTTTTCATACATCATACCGTAAAGAACTCCTAATAAAAGAGGCATAATCAAATATATAAGTACATAGAATTTTATATTTCCTAAAAATACCTTGATGTCTTTTATAAATATCCTAAATATTTTCACTTATCCCACCTCCACATTTTTTAGTCTCTTAAGTTCTTTCCAGTTAAACTTAAAAATACAGTTTCTAAGTTTGGTGAATCAACACTTATATTATTTATTCTTACGGATGAAGACATAAGGATTATAATAATATCCTGAAGATTCCTCTGCGAATTTTCAACAGTGAAAATTAGCAACGGATCACTATATTTTATTCTCTTAACCCCCTCTATCCTCTTCAATTTTAATATGATTTCTTCTTTAAAATTCTCTACAATAATTTCTAATTTCTCTTCATTTGTTACCATTCTCTTAATTTCATCTTTAGTACCACTAGCAACAACCCTGCCTTCATCTATTATTGCAATCCTATTACACAAACTCTCTACTTCTTCCATGTAATGACTTGTATATATAACAGTTGTCCCATATTCACTATTTAAGTTTTTAGTAAACTCCAGTATATGATTTCTTGATTGGGGGTCAATCCCCACTGTTGGTTCATCCATAATGATAATATCTGGATGGTGCATTATTGCCGCTGCAATATTAAGACGTCTTTTCATACCTCCCGAATATTTTTTTACTTTGTCCTTTGATCTTTCAGTAAGTCCTGTAGCTTCAAGAACCTCCTTAATTCTATTTTTAAGCGTGCTTCCCTTTAATCCATACATGCTACCCCAAAATACAAGATTGTCATATGCATTTAAATTCTCATATAGTGCCACTTCCTGAGGTATAAATCCTATGTGTCTTTTAGCTTCTACAGGTTTTTTATTTATGCAATTATCAAAAATTTTTATATCACCTCTATCGGCTTTTAATAATCCACAAATCATTGAAATAAGAGTGGATTTTCCAGCACCATTAGGTCCAACCAATCCAAACAATTCCCCTTTTTCTATATTAAGATTTATACTATCAACAGCTAATTTATCCTCATATCTTTTTGTTACATTGTTTATCTCAATTATTGACAAATTCAACACTCCTTTAAATAATTTGCTTATAATTATATTATATAAATTTCCAGTATCTATAGCAATTGAGTTAAGTAATGACTATAAAAAATTGACCATTACTTAAGTCATGTTCTTAAGTAATGGTCATAAAATTAAAAATCCACTAAAGAATTCTTAAGTGCGAAAATTGCTATTTGAGTTCTATCTCTTAATTCAAGCTTTGAGAGTATTTCTGTAATGTGATTTTTTACTGTTCCCTCTGTAACAAAAAGATTGCTAGCAATTTCTTTGTTTGTAAGCCCTGTTCCTATCCCAATTATAAATTCTACTTGTCTTAACGTTAGCTTATATTTATCCATAATATTACTTAGTGTATTTTTGGAATTGGACTTAGTATTATTTATAATTTTGGCTGCTACCTCAGGGTGCATAACTACATTGCCTCTATACACACTTTTAATGCCATCCATAATAATATCATAGGATGTATCTTTTAGAAGATAGCCACTTGCACCATGCTTCATAGCATCATATATATACTCATCATCTTTAAATGTAGTTAGTATTAGAATTTTTATATCCTTAAACTCACTTTTTATAAGTTTAGTACCCATAACTCCATCGCACAAAGGCATTCTTATATCCATTAGGACTACATCTACTTTTTCATTTCTACATAATTTTAGAGCTTCTTCTCCATTACCACATAACCCCACTACATTTATTTCTAAATTAGAGCTTAAAATAATCTTTAATCCTTCTCTTATAAGTACTTCATCATCTGCAATTGCTATATTAATCTTTTCCAAATTCCTGCCCCCTGTTATTCTATAAAGCTTTCAATTTTTGGTATGGACATACTAATTTCAAAGCCTTTATCACCATGAACATTAACTTCTCCCCCAAGACTTTTAACTCTCTGTTCTATACCCTTTAATCCAAAACCACTTTTAATTTTAAGACAGCCTTTTCCGTCATCTTTTATATGTAAATATAACCTATCTTCTAAAAACTGAAGTGATATAATCACACTAGATGCATTACCATGATTAAGTGAATTATTAAGTGCTTCCTGAACTATTCTATATAAAGTGAAGCTCTGATCTCCATTCAATGTCCATTTTTCATTAGAAACAATAAAACTTACCTTAACTCCACTAAGTTTTTCAAAATTAGAAGTAAGTTCTTGAAGGGCAAAAACCCCTTGATAACTGTCAAAATCTGTTGGTTTAAGCTCTTTTACTGCCCTTCTAACATTTTCAATTCCATTTTTAGTGAAATGGATTAAATTACTCACCATTTTTTCACCTTCATTTTGGTCATTTTTCATTACATAAGGAATTGCTTGAAGCTGAATAAGCAGTGTAGATAAGGTATGACCAACAGAATCATGGATTTCTCTCGATATTCTATTTCTTTCTCTCAAAATAGTTAGTTCTTCCACAGTATTTGAATACTGCTGTAATTTTTCGTAGGTCTCTTTTAAATTTTCCTCTGATATTCGTAGCTTATCATATAAGTGCTGTGCTTCACTTTTCCTCTCGCTTTCTTCTGCAATATATCTTCCCAAGACTCCAAATATAACTACAATTACCGTATTAAAAATCACATTAACTAAAATATAATTCTGCATCTTACCATAAACTGGTTTACTACTTTGAAATACTACCGCTGCATATAAAAATGAAATAACTACGTATGCATATGCTTTAGGAAGCATCAAAGCAGCATCCAAAACTGAAATGAAATAATATATAAAAATAAACCCACCAAAACTATAATAGATTATAGAAATTAATACTAAATCTATAAAAAGAGAAATTATCACTGCATATTTTTTCTTATATAAAAAATACATTCTTATCTGAGTATTCAATATATATAGCAGCATACAAATAATGAATTTAGTCATAATATTCATAGAATATTCACCGGTCATAACAACTGAAAGCGCTACTAAAAAATATACTATATATTTAATTAATTCTAAAAACGGATAGTTATTTTTCTTCAATTTACCACATCCAATTTATATATATATTAATTTTAAAATTATTCACAATAAAATATAGAAGCTCTTATAATTTTAGATTCTTCCTGACTGCTACTATAAACCTTAAGTTCTAAATTGTTTTCTTTCTCTGTTGTAGTTACTAATGCTAAATCACCTTTGTTAAGATTTATTTTTTCCTTTGTTTCTGTAGCTATTTCTACATCACCTTTCACTATATAAAATGCTTCTGTGATTTGATGAGATTTTTCAGCATCATTGATATTATTGTGTAACAATATATCTTTAAACTCCCCTTTATTAACTGAAATTGATTCTAATCTCCCCGTGTAGCCTTGTGCCATCATTAAATTAAAATCTACAACTTTACCAAAACTTGTTGTTTTCCACTCTCCACTAAAGCTATCCTGCTCGAATGCTTTTAACACAGCATTATGATGACCTTCATGGCCAAGAAGTAGTTTTCCTTCAATAATCATAATAATCCTTGATATTCCGGGTAAAGATGTAAATGTAGATTGTTCTACTCCAACCTTTGCAGAACTCAGCCTCCATTTAAAATTACGATTACCATATAGTGAATCATTAGGATAAATATAAAGCTCTGTTGTTGTACCACCAGACCATTCACTTGTTTTATGTTGATTTTTTCTAATTATTTCAATATTGTAAGACATTTATAATTCCCCCCTATTACTTATCATATTTACATTCTATTTTTATATGTATTTTCCTTTTATTTCGAAAGTAGAAGTCATAATTTTTAGTTTGTACTTTAATCTGGGACTTAATTAAAAATATTTAGGATTAACAATTTCTAAATCTGAACTTGATATCGTGTAAACTATCCGATATTATTATATCTTAAGTGATATAATAATAAAGTAAAACAACAGTTAAAGTTATTTGCAGTATGTTTGATATTTCAAAGCCAACTTTATACAAATCAATAGAGGAAATAAGTAAAACTAATAATTTATAAATACTTTGGAGAGATTAAACCTAATAATTCTAATAATATATTCATATCAGTTAATTCAGGATTGTATTTTATCATTCATTAATATAAATTCCAAAATAATATTTATTTGGTAAGGAGTTAAAAATGAAAAAATTGAGGTTATTGAATTTTATACCGTTATTGATGGCAGTACCATCAATAACTATTGGAGGGATAGCAATGTACACCACTAAAGTACCAATTGCTATTTTTGTTCAAAACATTTTTTATTTAGTATTAGCTGGAATAATTTCATACTTTATACTATTAAAAAAATCTAAAGTTAAAAATAATGCAAGCACTAATACCACTACTATTATAGTTGCAGTTATTCTTTTATTTCTAACTTTTATTAGTTCAGGAATAGAAGGCGTTCATAGATGGGTATCTGTTGGGCCAATTAAGTTTTACGTTGCAGTTATTGTCCTACCTATTATAATTATAAATCTATGGGAATTGTTACAAATAAGAGATTGGTGGTTTTCAGCTGCTATTACAATAGTTATATCAGTTTTGCTTGCTTTACAACCTGATGCTTCTATGCTAACTGCATTTGCTATTCCAATGATAATGTTGTTATGGAATAAGATTAATAACAATATTTTTCGTTCTTGTATTGTAGTGTTACTTTCTGCGTTGATTATTATTTCATGGGTGTTTTTAGATGGATTACAACCTGTATCTTATGTTGAAAATATAGTTAGTTTGGTAGCGAGTATGGGAATAATATGGCTTAGTTTAGGGGTTATTTCTCTTGTAATATTGCCATTGCCATTTATATTTTTTTCACCAAAAAAATATAAATTGTTATCACTAAGCATTGGTATGTATTTTATAATTATTTTAATTTCTACTCTATTTGGAAATTTTCCAGTTCCATTGATGGGATACGGAGTTTCCCCGATAATAGGATATTTTATATCTATAACTTGGTTCGCAAAATCCAAAATTAATTCATAATATTCTTAACGTTCGGCCCCCCTTTTGGAGTATCAAAATCAAGAAATTTGCGAGCAATACCCCTAGTTATTTAGTACTAACAAGGATTATTAAAGGATATACTTCTGAAGTCGTTAATATGCAGCTCCGCAGGAGATGATTTAATCCAGAAATTTTATATTCATAGTTTATTCAAACAAATTCTTGATATAAAAAATTGCAAATAAAAAACACCATATGGCGTTTTTCATTTGCAACAATCTTTATTAATAATAAAAATAATAGGAATTAAGTATATATTCAGCATTATATCTAACACTTAATTTTTTCAAATAAAGCTTAACCTTTTCTTTATGTTCCATATCTAAAAGGATTTTTTTAAAATGAGTTAGTTCTTTATCCGAAGCAGCATTTTTAACATATCCCCAAACATGCTCTGCAGTACTTACAAAACTTCCATTCTCTACATCAAAATTTATTATTTCATCCGTATACTCATAGAATTCCTCAATACTGCAATTCTCTTTTATCAATTTACTACACTCTTTATAATATTTATAATTTCTTTCCATTAATACATATTTATATTTAGCCCACTGTTTTTCTATAATTCCAGCCTTTGATTTCTTATCCCTGTTGTTAATTATAATATTGCATTTTATAGCCGAAATATCTTTGTCTTTTACCTCTAGCATAATATCAATATTAAATTCTTTAACTTCATCATAGTATTCTAGAAAGGTTTTAACTATTATCGTATTTGAATGAGCCCCTATCTGTTTATGCAAATTTTGCTGACTATAGTGGGCTTTTATATTACCATCTTTTTTCTGCCATGTTTTAGCTACCTTCCTCATTATTTCTTTTATAGGCACCTCTATTTCATGATTACACTGATGGTGAAGGTTATCAAATATTACTGGTATATTAATTTCCTTACTTACTAAAAGTACATCATCAATATTAAATATTTTTCCATCATTTTCAATTACGAGCCTATCCTTTACCGAAGATGATAATCTTTTAAAATTTTCAATAAACCTATTCATAGCAGCACTTTTATCACCATAACCGCCACCAATATGAAGTATTATCTTATTGCTTGAATCCACACCTAATGAATCAAGGAATCTAGCATGGTATTCCAAATCTTTAATTGCTTTTGCTACAATCTCTTCTTTTTCTGCATTGAGTACTGTGTACTGACCTGGATGCATAGACACTCTCATGCCATATTCTTTTATATACTCGCCTATTTCATTTAATTCGTTTTGAAAATGTTTATGCCATGGAATTTCATTAATACTGTGACTTCCTAATGGAACTATATCTGAACTTATTCTAAATAACTTTATGTTATACTTCTCATTATTCTCTAATATTCCTCTTAGATCTATTAAGTTTTGCTCTAATATTTCTAAAAACATTTCTTCCGAAAAGTTTTTGAGCGTTAATCTTCTATTTGTTCTTGCATTTGTTGTAAGTGGTATGCATGCATATCCGATTTTCATATTTACCTCCTATTTTTTCCTCCCATGAGTGTATCCAACAACCTCAAATTCCTTTGAAAGTCCTTTAACAAATTCATTATAATAAGGACATGTTGCTCTAATGCATGTTGATAAATGTATACTGCTTACACCCTGTTTTTTTAATTCCTCTGAGGAATTAAGCATTTCTTTTAATGAATCTGCGTTACATCCGCTACATGGTATTTGCATTACCATGTCTAAACTAGCATCATAATCATTGAATGAGGCTGTCTTATTGTTAAATGCCTTTATACAACCAGAACCTGAGCATTTACTAGAAACTTTAAAACATCTTAATACAGCAATCTTTTTCATATTTATAACCACCTTAATAATTTATATACTATATTATATCTAAATACAAAAGTATAAGATGTGATTTATATAACATATTTAATTAATGTTTTATAACAAAATTGCCTTCCTTATTTAAAACCCCTACTTATTACATGTTTAAACCAACCTTATGCCTTCTTAGAGGTACAAAACCAAGTTAAAGGTATAATTGCATCCTAATGCTTTCGGCTATCCATATAGCCATATTTATCATTATTTTCAATATACGCTAACCCTTTCCGATACTTCAATTTAAAATACATCAATTAAATCTCCAGCATTATTTTTCAGCTTATCTACGGAGTGAATGTACCTATTAGTAGTAGCTAGATTTTTATGTGCAGCAAAATCCCTAACTTTCTCTACTGTAGCCCCTGCTAAAATTGCTAGTGTAATAGCTGTATGCCTGGTAGAATGAACTCGTAAATCTTTATCTATACCTGCATTTTTGCATACTCTTTTTATCATGTAATTTAAAGTGCTTGCATCTAATTTTTCTTTATTATTCCCATTAGTTGAATGTCCAATAAATAAATACTCCTCGCCACTAGATAACTTATTTCTTTTAGTCAACCTAATATATTCATTTATCATAGTAAGAACGTTCCCTTGAATTTTTACTATATCCTCTTTACCGCCTTTTCTTATTACTTTTACTACATCATAACCTGTATGCGTTGTAATATGCTTTATCTTAATATTTATAATCTCAGATTTTCTTAAAGCAGTTGTTAAAGCAAGTACTAATATAGTTTTATTTCTATGTCCTAATATAGTGGATGTATCTATACTATTTAATAAGACTTTACACTCTTCTTTTGTTAAAAACTCAGTTTCCTTATTATTTATCACTGGTTTTTCTTCTTTTAAATTTCCAAAAGGATTATATTTAATTATATGAATGCCTGTAGAATTATCTTGATATTTTAATAACCACTTATAGAGAGCACTCAATGATGATATTTTCCTGTTTATAGTAGCAGAGGACATATTTTCATTCATTAAATTCATTATAAAATTTTGCGAATGTAGTATAGATACCTTTTTAATATCTTCTATAGTGATGTCATAAATAGAACTTACGCAAAAAAAATCTTTTATATCTCGTTCATAGCTTTTAGCAGTATATTTACTTTTTCTAGACTTGATTTCAAGAAAATACCATATAAAATTTTTGTTATCTAAAGTCAAATCTGAATTATAGTTGAATTGTGTAATATTGTTTATCATATGTATTCCCCTTTAATATTTTTTAAATTTCTATACATTTTAAAAAGCTGCAAACAGTAAGTTAGCAGCTTTTTAAAATATACAGGCTATAATTATTCTTCTAAATCATTAATTAAGTTTACTATTTCTTCTAAAGCTAATTTTTCATCATCACCATTAGCTATAACGTTTACAGTTGTATTAGGACCGACTCCTAGAGATAAAATGCCTATTAAACTCTTAATATTAGCTTTTTTGCCCATATATTCTATACCTATATCTGATTTAAAAGACGCGGCTTTTCTTACTAATAATGTAGCTGGTCTAGCATGCAATCCTTTAGAATTACTAACGAGAACTTCCTTTGTTACCAATTAACTTCACCTCGATACTTTATTTATTATTGCATGCGATAATATAAAATATCTTATCTATTAACGCATGCTATTATAATATCATTAAAAATCATGTAAATCAATTTTTAATATTTTCAACAAACCTCGCTATTCTATCAAGTCCAATTTTTATATTTTCCATAGAAGTAGCATAAGACAATCTTATAAAATTATCTACTCCAAATGCTATACCTGGTATAACAGCAACTTTTTCTTTTTCAAGTAAAATATCTGAAAAAGCAATCGAATCTTTTATAACTTTTCCGTCGATTGATTTATTTAAAACATCCCCTATATTCACCATAACATAAAAAGCGCCTTCAGGTTTTATGCAAGATAAATTATTAATGCTATTAATTTTTTCCACCATATAATCTCTTCTTAGCTTAAATTGTCCAATCATTTTAGCTATATCATCTTGATTTCCATTTAAAGCTTCAACTGACGCATATTGCGCAATTGAATTGGGATTTGATGTAGTATGACTTTGAATATTAGACATTAACGATACTATTTCCGTGCTGCCAGCAGCATATCCTATTCTCCATCCTGTCATAGCGTAAGCCTTAGAAAGGCCGTTGATTACGATAGTTCTTCTGTAAGCATCCTCTGAAAGACTTGCTATACTAATATGGTCATTACTACCATACAACAATTTTTCATAAATTTCATCCGATATTATGATTAAGTTATTTATTTTTGCAAAATCAGCAATTTCCATAAGTTCTTCCTTTGAATATACGGTACCTGTAGGATTATTGGGACTATTTAATATTATTGCTTTAGATTTAGGCGTTAATGCTCTATTAAGGCTCGCTATTGTTAATTTAAATTCATTAATTTCTTCTGTTTCTATATAGATAGGTTCTCCATCTGCTAATTTAACCAATTCTGGATAACTTACCCAATATGGAACTCCAATTAAAACTTCATCTCCTGGATTTAAAATAGCTTGAAATACATTAGCTAAGCATTGTTTTGCTCCAGCTGAAACTATAATTTGAGCTGGTGTGTAAGTTAAGTTGTTTTCTCTCTTTAACTTTCCAATTATTGCCTGTTTTAGTTCAATAATACCTGAAGCCGCTGTATATCTTGTCCTGCCTTCTTTAATTGCTTTTATAGCTGCTTCTTGAATGTTTTTGGGTGTATCAAAATCAGGTTCACCAGCACCAAATCCTATGACATCTATGCCCTCAGCCTTCATTTTTTTAGCCTTTGCAGTTATATCTAGTGTTAAAGATGTTGTTATTTGCTTTGCTTTTTTAGATAATACCATTTTTCTTACCCCCAATACTTATATTAATTTAATTCTTATGATACTAATATATCACTTTTTTTTTGTGATGTAAATGAAGCAACCTGATTCCACATTACATACTTTTCCAAATAATATGTAATATGAAATAAAAAACCCTCTTAGGGTTTAGAAATATTCTAAATCTCAAGAGGATTTAATCTTACATTTAATTATTTAGCATAGTCAATAGCTCGTGTTTCTCTAATTACATTTACTTTAATTTGACCAGGATATTCTAGTTCATTTTCAATCCTTTTAACTAGATTTCTTGCCATTTCAACAGCACCTGCATCATCAATTATTTCTGGTTTAATCATAATTCTAACTTCTCTTCCAGCTTGAATAGCATATGACTTTTCTACACCTTCATAAGAATTTGCAATTTCTTCTAATTTTTCCAATCTTTTAATATAAGCTTCTAAAGTTTCTCTTCTTGCACCTGGTCTTGCCGCTGATATAGCATCTGCCGCTTGAACTAGTATTGCTTCAAGGGATTCTAACTCAACGTCACCGTGATGCGCTGCAATAGCATTTACTACAATAGAGGACTCATGGTGTTTTTTAGCTATTTCTGAACCTATAAGCGCATGTGGACCTTCAACTTCATGATCTACAGCTTTACCTATATCATGAAGTAGACCGCATCTTTTAGCGAGTGTTGGGTCAATTCCAAGTTCAGATGCCATAAGTCCAGCTAAATATGAAACTTCTATAGAATGCTTTAATACATTTTGACCATAACTGGTTCTGTATTTAAGCCTTCCAAGCAGCCTGATAATTTCCGAATGAAGTCCATGCACTCCTGTTTCAAAAGTTGCTTGTTCTCCTTCTTCTTTTATGTCACTATCAACTTCTTTTTTAGCTTTTTCTACCATTTCCTCAATTCTAGCAGGGTGAATTCTTCCATCCACTATTAGTTTCTCAAGTGCTATTCTAGCAACTTCGCGCCTTATAGGATCAAATGCTGAAAGAATTACTGCTTCAGGTGTATCATCTATTATTAAATCTACTCCTGTAAGCGTTTCTAGAGTTCGAATATTTCTACCCTCTCTACCTATTATTCTTCCTTTCATCTCATCATTAGGAAGCGAAACCACATGAACTGTTGTTTCTGCTACATGATCGGCTGCACATCTTTGAATAGCATAAGTAATAATTTCTCTTGCTTTTTTATCAGCTTCTTCTTTTGCCTTAGTTTCAATTTCTTTAATCATAATTGCAGCATCGTGTTTAATTTCTTTTCTAATTTCATCTAATAAAACTTGTTTTGCCTCATCAGATGTCAACCCTGATAATCTTTCTAATTCTCCTCTTTGCTTTGTGTATAAATCTTGTACACTTGCTTCTAGCATTTCACTTTCTTGTTGTTTTTTATTAAGATTTTCTTCTTTTCTCTCCAGCACATCACTTTTTTTATCTAATGATTCTTCTCTTTGGATGTTTCTTCTTTCTAACCTTTGAACTTCATTACGTCTTTCTCTTGATTCTTTTTCTAAATCAGTTCTAAGTCTGTGAACTTCTTCTTTGGCTTCTAAAATAGCCTCTTTCTTTTTTGATTCAGCATCTTTTACACTTTCATCAATAATTTTTTTAGCTTCTTTTTCGGCCTTGAAAATATTTGCTTGAGATATATTTTTTCTAATATAAATTATAACAAAAATACATGCTAAAACAACAACCAAAATAGCACAAACTACTATGAGCATTGTTTGACTTTTAGTATCCATTGATTATCAACACCTCCTTTGCTTATTTCAAATCTATTTAAGAGTAAATATGAAAGCTAGAAAAGGTGCTATATTTAATTGGTAACAATTTAAATATACTAAACCAGTATTTGTATTTATTTTATATTACTTTTCAGTTAATGTCAAGATTTTAACGTTTAAATAAGTCTTTATTCTTACTATTATATAGTAGTTATGATAAACTTTAGCATATTGCATCATAGAATGCAATGCCTGATACCATAATAATATTCCTTAATTATAAGTTAAAGAAAAAAAGCAAGTAAAAACTTGCTTTTATGCTTCTTTTTTACTTGCTTCTTTTTTGCTAACTTCTTTTTTACTAGTCTCTGCGTTCTTGTATAATGGTAGGTTATGTTTTGCTCTAATTTTGTTTTCTATCTCTAACATAACCAAAGGGTTTTCTTTAAAATATTGTTTTGAATTTTCTCTTCCCTGTCCAAGTCGTATATCTCCATATGAGAACCATGCTCCACTTTTTTGTACAATCTCTTCTACAACTCCTATATCTAGAACATCGCCCTCTCGAGATATGCCGTGACCATACATAATATCAAATTCAGTTTTCTTAAATGGAGGAGCTACTTTGTTTTTAACTATTTTTATTCTTGTTCGATTACCCATAAATTCATCGCCTTGTTTAATTGTATCTATTTTTCTAATATCTAGTCTAACAGATGCATAAAATTTCAACGCTCTACCACCAGGGGTTACTTCTGGGTTACCAAACATTACTCCTACTTTTTCTCTTAATTGATTTATAAATACAAGAACACATTGGGATTTATTTATAGAACCCGCAAGTTTTCTTAAAGCTTGCGACATAAGTCTTGCTTGGAGTCCTACATGGGAGTCTCCCATTTCGCCTTCAATTTCAGCTTTAGGCACTAAAGCTGCTACCGAATCCACTACGATAACATCTATAGCCCCAGAGCGAACTAAAGCCTCTGTAATCTCTAACGCCTGTTCACCAGTATCTGGTTGTGATACTATTAAATTTTCTATATCTATTCCTAGTGCTTTAGCATATTCAGGGTCTAAAGCATTCTCTGCATCTATAAATGCAGCTGTACCACCATTTTTTTGAGCTTCTGCAACTATATGAAGTGCAACTGTAGTTTTACCTGAAGATTCTGGTCCAAAAACTTCTATTATTCTTCCTCTAGGTACACCACCTATGCCTAGGCCTATGTCAAGTCCTAAACAACCAGTGGAAATAGCCTCTATATTTAACTTACTATTTTCTCCAAGTTTCATTACAGAGCCTTTTCCGAATTGTTTTTCTATTTGACCCATAGCTACTTCTAGCGCTTTTAATTTTTCATTATTCATAAATTTCCCCTGCGGGTTCACCATCCTTTTTCGACGAACGTTTGTTCTGAATTTAAGTATACACCATTTATTTTATATGGTCAACATACAAAGCAATATCTGCCATTTTCATTTACTAAAGAAATCCTTTTATTTGTATTATTAACAAACTCTAATAATTTAATCACTTATCGACTCTAATTGTACCTTTGTTTTTTACAAAATAGTCAACACCAGATATTATTGTAATAATTACTGCGGCAGCCATGAAAATATTGGTTAACGCATTTAATAACGTATTTGCGTAAGATAAATTTATCAATGCTGTAATTATAGCTACTATTTGAATAACGGTTTTAAGTTTCCCCCATTTACTAGCCGCAATTACTTTTCCCTCTGAAGCAGCTATTGTTCGAAGTCCTGAAACTGCAAATTCTCTAGCAATTATAATCATAGCTACCCAACTAGACACAATCTGAAGCTCCACTAATGAAACAAGTGCAGCAGTTACTAAAAGTTTATCTGCTAGAGGATCCATGAATTTTCCGAAATTAGTTATTTGATTTCTGCTTCTAGCTACATAGCCATCCAACTTATCAGTGAGAGATGCTACTATAAAAACAATTGTCGCCAGTTCTCTTCCATAAGGTATTCCTTTAACCGCCATAAATACTAAAAATATAGGTACTAAAAAAATTCGAATCATTGTAAGTTTATTTGCAAGATTCATAGCACACAACTCCTATTAAATCATATTCTAACGCTTTGGTAACCCTTACTGTTACGAATTCTCCCTTATTATAATCTTTGTCAGATTCAAAGAAAATAGTTCCATCAACTTCTGGTGCCATTTCATAACTTCTACCAAAATAAGTTTTACCATTAAATCCTTCTACTAAAACTTTGTAAATTTTGTCTATTTTTTTACTATTTATCTCTTTTGATATATTTTGTTGCACAATCATTAATTCTTCTTCACGTTTTTCCTTTATTTCTTCTGGAATTTGATTTTTCATCTCTGCAGCTGCAGTACCATCTTCCATTGAGTACTTGAACACTCCCAATTTATCAAATTTAGTTTCATTAATAAACTGTTTCAATTCTTCAAAATTTTCTTCCGTTTCTCCTGGAAATCCAACGATTAATGTAGTTCTAAGGGTTAATCCCTTAATACCCTTCCTCATCTTATTTATGTTTTCTGTTATGATATTTTTTCTTCCTTTCCTTTTCATGGATTTAAGAAGATCATCGCTTATATGTTGAATTGGTATATCTACATATTTGCAAACTTTATCATTTAAAGAAATTTCATTAATAATATCATCCGTCATTTCTTCTGCATAACAGTAAAGTACTCTAATCCATTCAATCCCACTTATTTGAGAAATTTTTCTTATTAATTTATGTAGGTTTTTTTCACCATATAAATCTATCCCGTATCTAGTGGTATCTTGAGCAACTAAAATAATTTCCTTGCAACCATGTTCACTTAAATCCTTAGCCTCTTGTATTATATTCTCCATTTTTCTGCTTCTATATTTTCCTCTAATATTTGGTATTGCACAATATGCACAAGCATTATCACAGCCCTCGGAAATTCTAATATAAGCAGAGTATGTTTCTGTAGTTAATACTCTTTGTCCTTCATTAATATTATCATCACTATAAGTGCAATGTTGTACTTTAATATTTTTTAAAAGAACCTCTTCTATACTACTTACTAACTTGTCATAATCATTAACACCGAGGATTATATCAAGTTCTGGCATCAATTCAATCAGATCCGACCCATAACGCTGAGTAAGGCAACCCGTCGCAATCAATACTGTGCAATTATATTTCTTTTTGTATTCTGACATTTCTAGAATAGTGTCTATTGATTCTTGTTTTGACGATTCTATGAATCCACAAGTATTCACTAAAATTATATCTGCTAGTTTAGGATCATTTGTCATATCATATTTCCCACTTAAACTGCTTATTACAATCTCACTATCAATTCTATTTTTATCACAGCCTAAATTTATAACTCCAACTTTTAATTTTTCCACCAGTCATCCTCCTTGTTTATCAACCTGAGTAACTCCTATTTACCAAATATCATACTACTTGTTTGACTCTTTATGTAAATAATAGCTAATTATTTTTATCTTCCTACATTTGTACCCATAAATTATTGTAAATGTGATTTGCAAATTAAACAAGGGTATTTACAATTATTCTTACATTTTTTTTTTATTGTTCCTTTAACTCACTATCACTTAATAATATTTCCCTAGGTTTGCTTCCATTTCTACCTGATATAATCCCTCGTTCCTCCATTTGTTCAATAATTCTTGCTGCTCTATTATACCCTATTTTTAGCTTACGTTGCAATAAGGAAGTAGATGCTTGTCCATTTTCAACTACTATTCTTATTGCTTCATTTAATAATTCATCAATATCATCATCAATACTTTTATTATTTGAACTACTCTCTATTTCATCTATTATTTCTTTTTCATAGTTTACTTCTGTCGTCTGATTCTTTATAAAATCAACAACTCGTTCAACTTCTTCTTCTGACACAAAAGCTCCTTGTATTCTAAATGGTTTAGCCTCTCCAACCGGATAAAAAAGCATATCACCTTTCCCAAGTAATTTCTCTGCACCAGAGGAATCCAAAATTGTTCTTGAATCTATTTGACTCGAAACTGCAAAAGATATTCTTGAAGGTATATTGGCTTTTATTACACCCGTAATAACGTCAACTGATGGTCTCTGCGTCGCAATTACTAAATGCATTCCTGCCGCTCTTGCCATTTGCGCAAGTCTTCCAATATATTCCTCTACATCATTAGCACAGACCGTCATTAAATCTGCTAACTCATCAATTATAATAACAATCCACGGCAATTTATTTTCAACAATGCCTTTATTTACTAATTCATTATATCCTTCTATACTTCGCACATTGTTTTCAGCAAAACTCTTGTATCTTCTTGACATTTCGTTTACAGCCCAATTTAAAGCACCTGCAGACTTTTTGGGATCTGTTACAACTGGTATTAATAGATGAGGTACCCCATTATAAATATTTAATTCGACAACTTTAGGGTCAATTAATAATAGCTTAACCTCCTCTGGAGAATACTTATAAAGTATGCTTATTATTAATGAATTTATACAAACACTTTTTCCAGAGCCTGTAGCCCCTGCTACCAGCAAATGTGGCATTTTTGTTAAATCCGAAACAACACAGTTACCGCCTATATCTTTTCCTAAACTAAAGGATAAATTTTTGTTTGAAGCTGAAAATTCATTAGATTCTATTACTTCTCTTAAGTATACTGCGCTTAACTCTTTATTTGGTACTTCAATGCCTACAGCTGCCTTACCAGGTATCGGTGCCTCGATTCTTACCCCGGAAGAAGCTAAATTCAGTGCAATATCATCTGCTAGATTTACAATTTTACTCACCTTAACACCAGCATTTGGTTGAAGTTCAAACCTTGTCACTGAGGGTCCTTTTGTAACTTGAATAACCTTTGCTTCAACTCCAAAGCTACTTAGTGTCTCTTGTAGCTTATTGGCACTATTAAGCAATTCTTTTTTATCGTTTTTATTCATTTTGGAAGTATTATTTTCATTTAATAAATCTACAGTGGGGTATTCATATTTATAGTTTGGCTTTGAATTTACACTATTTAATTGAATTTCTTTCTCCAACTCTTGGTTGATAGAATTATCTATATGCCTTTCTTTTAAAGTACGTGCATTGTCATTCCTAACACCACTAACAGTTTCTTCTTTATTTAATCCTTCCGCATCTGTAGCAATTTCATTTGATTTTATAAAATCGATTATTTTAATTTTATCGCTGCTAATATCTTTAATAAATTTATTTTTTTCTCCATTTGGAACTACTAATTCTTCTTGCTTATCATTATTTTCTATATATAAATCCTTACTATCATTTTTACTCGCAGTCTTTTTAATAATAAATTTATCCTTTAAATAAAAAAAGACATCATTAAGCGATACGTTTAATATTATAATAAAGCATATAACATAAATAGCAATAAAAATTATATAGCTACCCGCAGCTCCAAATAGTGTATGTAATAGTACATCAATTGAATAACTAATAATCCCACCATGTAGTACACTTTCTGAATTGTATATCTTATTTATTCCGAGCAAAAAATCTCCTTTAGTGTAATACTTATTTAAAGATAACATTTGTATAAATAATAGTGTATTTATTATAAAAAGTATTATTCCACAAAACTTCTTACTAAAATTTATCTTACCTTTCTTAACGATTTTGCAAATACCAATAAATACTATAAGGAACGGCGAAAGATATGCACCCACTCCTAATATTGCAAAAAGCACATGATTAATCAGATTACCTATCATACCTGATATGGAATTAGAATTTGAACCCCTAGTTGAGAAGATACTTAATAAAATTAATATGCCTATTGTTATTAAAATAATTCCATAAATTTCACTATTAGCATCTACATTACTTGCAACTTTAGATTTAGTTTTAGTTTTTTTTCTAGCCAAAGTATCACCTCTATCCTTATTATTTCTACAAAGTTTAGAAATCTCCTCTAACTTTCAATAGATTTATAAATCAATTTTAAACTAGTTATATAAAAAAATTATTAGATTATATTTGTCATAGTAACAAATCATTAAAAATAGACATAAATAGGCTATTTTAACCTGTTTATATCTAATTTATTTTTAACCTATCATTTCGTTTAATTTTGATAATGCCTCACTAATGCCACCAACCTCATCTATTAACCCATTATCAACTGCTTGTTTTCCTATAAGTATAGTACCCATATCATTTAAAAGCTCATCAGTTTGAAGCATTAATCTATTTACCGTTTCCTTATCAATCTTAGAGGTTCTAATAATAAATTCTGTTATTCTTTCTTGCATTTTATTGAAGTATTCAAAAGTTTGAGGTACCCCTATTATTAGACCATTCATTCTTATAGGATGAATTATCATAGTTGCAGATGGGGAAATGAATGAGTACTTAGCTGCTGTTGCCAGTGGTATACCTATTGAATGGCCTCCACCTACTACAAGTGATACAGTTGGTTTGCTAAGGCTTCTAATCATCTCTGCTATTGCAAGACCCGCTTCCACATCTCCTCCTACAGTATTTAAAACTATAAGAATACCTTTTACTTTATCATCCCTCTCCATAGCAATTAGCTCTGGAATAACATGTTCATACTTAGTAGTTTTTGTTTGAGGGGACAACATCATGTGTCCTTCTATTTGACCTATAATAGACAAAACCTGAATTTTAGTATCCTGAGTTGGGATGTTAGTTGTTCCCAGTTCTTTAATATTTTCAACCTGTTCATTTACGTTTTTTTCAGTTTTCAACATTTTCATTCCTCCTAATCCATTTTATTTTGTGCATTAAGAGAAACTATATACATTTTTTATCCTAATTTAAATTCCCTGTGTAGAGCGTTAATTGCTTTTTCAACATATCCTGTTTCTACAAGGCACCATATAGTCATATTAGAATCTGCTGTTTGCAGTACTTCAACATTTTCTTTAGTTAACGCCTTAAGTATTCTCGCCATAACGCCAGGCATACCTCTCATTTTTGAACCTATAATTGAAAGTTTACTACAATCCTTCACAAATGAATAGGACATATTAAGGTCTCTTATTAAATCAGCAAATTTAGTAAAGTCTTTTTCATCAATAGTAAATATTTTTTCCTTAGGAAAAACATTTATAAGATCTATACTTATAAGATTCTCAGCTAAAATATCAAATATATCATCATAACTAGAACCTGAATTTTCACATATTTTTATTTGAATTCTATTATTCATATGCGTAATACCTGTAATTATATTTTCATAACCTTCATTTCCCAAATTACTAATTACTGTTCCATCACAATCATTCATAGTATTTTTTATTACTAATGGTATATTATACTTTCTAGATATTTCAACTGCCCTTGGGTGTATAACATTTGCTCCTTGATCTGCAAATTGAAAGATTTCATCATAACTTATTTTTTTTATTAAAGTCGCTTCAGAAACTATTCTTGGATCCGCTGTCATAATCCCATCTACATCAGTGTATATTTGAGTCTGAGAGGCCTTAAGTGCTGCCCCTAGTATTGCAGCAGTAACGTCACTCCCACCTCTCCCAATAGTCGTAACATAGGCATTTTCATCCATGCCTTGAAATCCTGCTACTACTGGGGTTTTCCCTTTTTGTAAAATATCCAATATTTTTTTTGTGTCCACATTAAGTATTGCTGCATTGTTATAATTAGAATCTGTGATTATACCTGCTTGTCCACCAGTTAAAGGCACAGCATCAATTCCACTATTATTTAGTTCGCTACACATTATTACAGTGCTTATAGTTTCACCACAACTCATTAGCAAATCTATTGCTAATGGATTTGCTACTTTGAAATTATCATCTACCAAAGATAGCAATGTGTCTGTAGCGTAAGGCTCACCTTTTCTTCCCATTGCAGATACTACTACCACAGGAAAATATCCTTGAACCTTTGCATTTAAAACTTTGTTTACTACAAGCTTCCGCTTTTCCTCTGTTGAAACAGATGTACCTCCAAACTTTTGCACTAATATCTTCATTTCTGTCCTCCAAAATTATATATGAGATTTTTTTAAAAATTCATTATCAACATCAATTATTATAGTTCTGGAACCAATTTTTTTAACATATTCCCAAGGTACTTCAATAATATCATTATTTTTTAAAAAACTAAATTTAGAGCTTCCTTCATTTATAATTAAAAATTTTAAAAGCCCATTCTCATCAATAACTACATCATTATTACCTAAATTGCTATATTTGTCACCATCATTGATATTGATAATTTCATATCTTTCCATTTCACTATACAGTTTTATATTATCTTCCATATTATCATCTCCTTAACAACTCTCATAAAATACTATGAAATCTGTTAAGGATTTATGCATAATTTCTACATTTTTATAGATAAATTTACTTATCCATAGAAATAATATTACCTTTAAAAACTTTTTTAAGCATCTCTTTTTCTTTTCCTACATATGCAGAATTTATTATACCTTTTTCAAAAGTTTTTTGCATGACAGAATTTACCCTTTCCATGTCTATTTCATTGATTTTTCGCAATACGTCTTCTGGCGTATTAATTTTGTTCATAAACATTACTGATCTCCCATTACTAAACATTCTACTGCTTGTGCTTTCAAGCCCTAGGATATAACTACCCTTTAACTGCTCTTTAGCTTTACTTAACGTTTCATTGTCAATTCCGAGTTTAGCGAATTTACTAACCTCTTCTTTTATTGCATTAATAGCAACTTCCACGTTCATTGGACTGAGTCCCGCATAAACGCTTACAACTCCTGTGTTTTTAAACGTAGATATATAACAGTAGATTGAATAGCACAAACCTAGCTCTTCACGGATTTTTTGGAATAGCCTTGAGGATGCTCCTCCGCCTAATATATTGCTTAGTAAGATTAACGTGTATGTATCATCATTTCCAAGACCTACACCAGGTATTCCAAGACTCACATGGAATTGCTCAATATCTTTTTTTCTGAAATAATGTTGATTTAATATTTCAGGGCTACTATATTTAGTAATATTTTTGTCTTTACAACGCCATTTACCAAAATACTTTTCAACAAGACTTTCTATCATTTTCATGTCAAATTTACCTGAAATAGATATTACTGAGTTTTCGGGTATATAATGCGAGTCAATATAATCTGCTATCATTTTTCTACTAAAAGATTTTACAGTATCAATCGTTCCTAAAATCGGTAACGAAATAGAATCTGCACCCCAGATTGCTTTTGTGTGTAAATCTGCTAAAACATCTTCTGGCGAATCTTCACTCATATTTATTTCTTCAACAATTACGCCTTTTTCCTTCTCAATATCATCTTCTGATAAATTACTATTGAAAATCATATCTGAAAGAATATCTAAGGATAGTTCTAAATGAGTGTCTAATGCTTTTATATAAAAACATGTAGCTTCCCTACCTGTAAAGGCATTTATTTGACCACCAACATCTTCAATCGCTTCAGCAATTTGTTTTGCAGTTCTATCACACGTTCCTTTAAAGAGCATATGCTCAATAAAATGTGATATCCCACTGCTAGTTATATTTTCATTTCTTGACCCATTTTCTACCCATAAGCCTACACTAACCGAATTTACATACTCAATATTTTCCACTACAACTCTTAACCCATTATTTAACTTAAACAAATTATACATATGCGCCTCTCCTTAATGAGAATTTATATTTACTATGTGCATATTAAGGCAATATTATTAAAAAAAATAAAAAGGCATCTAAGCCCTTCTATTATTATTCTTTATCTTTGTTTTCATTTTCATTTTCGCTATCTTTCATAGCATCTCTTCTCGAAAGATTTACTCTTCCTTGATTATCTATTTCCATTACTTTTACTAATATTTCATCACCAACTGAAACTATATCTTCTACTTTATTTACTCTTGTAAAATCAAGTTTAGAAATATGCACTAGGCCTTCTTTATTAGGAAGTATTTCAACAAAAGCTCCAAAAGCAGCAATTTTTGTTACTTTTCCTAAATATATTTCTCCTACTTTAACAGATTTAGTTAGTTCTTCGATAATTTTTACTGCTTTATTGGCACTAACGCTGTCGCTCGACATAATTACAATTTGTCCATCGTCATTAGTATCTATTTTAACGCCGGTTTCTGCTATAATTTTCTTTATAGTTGCTCCGCCTTTACCTATTACGTCCCTAATCTTGTCTGGTGCTACATTTAGCACATACATTCTAGGAGCATAAAGTGACATTTCACTTCTTGGTTGCGGTATACATTCGTTCATTTTTTCTATTATATGAAGTCTAGCTTTTTTGGCATCTATAATTGCAGTTTTAATGCAATAATTAGATAATCCATGAAGCTTTGTATCAACTTGTATAGCTGTAATACCTTTAACAGTTCCAGCTACTTTAAAGTCCATATCTCCAAAGAAATCTTCTATGCCTTGAATATCCGTTAATACTTTTTCTTTAGATAAGTCAGCGTTTGTAATTAGCCCCATTGCGATACCCGCAGCAGGTCTTTTAATAGGAACCCCTGCATCTAATAGTGCTAAAATACTTGCACTTACACTAGCTTGAGATGTTGAACCATTAGAACTTAATACTTCTGACACTACACGAATAGCATATGGGAATTCTTCTATAGATGGTAAAAGTGGTTCTACTGCTTTTTCTGCTAGTGCTCCATGACCAATTTCACGTCTTCCAGGTCCACGCATTGGCTTAGTTTCTCCTACGCTATAGGCTGGAAAATTGTAATGATGCATATATCTTTTAGTATCTTCAGTACTTATTCCATCTAGTATCTGGGCTTCTTTTAATGCTCCGAGTGTTGCAACTCCCATTACTTGAGTAAGTCCTCTTGTAAATAAACCAGTACCATGAGTTCTTGGAAGTATTCCTACTTCACAACTTATTTGTCTAACTTCATCAAAAGCTCTTCCATCTGGTCTTCTATTTTCATTTAACATCATATTTCTAACTATTTCTTTTTGAATATTATAGAAAACTTCACCGATATCTGATTTTTTATCTGCGTATTTTTCATTAAATTCAACACTTATTTTTTCTTTAATTTCGTCCACTTTTTTGTTTCTCTCATCTTTATCCATTATGTACATTGCTGTTTTTGTCATATCAACTGAAAATTCTCTTACTTCACTTTCGAGAGTTTCATCTATTTTATTTAATAAAGGTATAACTTTTTTCTTTCCAAACTTAGCTACAGCTTCTTCTTGGAAAGCTACAATTTTTTTACATGCTTCAAAAGCAAAGTCAATTGCATCTATCATTACATCTTCAGGTATTTCGTCTCCATTTGCTTCTATCATTGTTACATTATCTTTTGTTGCACAAACTGTAAGTTTCATAGAACTAGCACTTCGCTCTTCTACAGTAGGACTCAATATAAATTTACCATCAATTAAACCCACTGAAACAGTTGCAACAGCATCCGTATAAGGTATACTTGATAAACATAATGCCAGTGACGCTCCGTTCATAGCAAGTATCTCAGGTGAATTATCTTGTTCAACTGACATTACTGTACAAACAATTTGGACATCATTTTTATAGCCTTTAGGGAATAATGGTCTTAATGGCCTATCAATACCTCTTGCTGTTAAAATTGCTCTTTCTGATGGTCTTGCTTCCCTCTTTATGAATCCCCCTGGAATTTTACCAACAGCATAAAGTCTTTCTTCATATTCTACACTTAGTGGGAAGAAATCAATACCATCCCTTGGTTTTTCTGATGCATTTGCATTAATTAAAACTACTGTTTCTCCATAACTCATGACTATTGCACAGTTTGATAGCATTCCAACTTTACCATATTCAACTTTAAGATTTCTGCCTGCTACAGTAGTTTCTATAATATGAATCATATATTTGCCTCCCTTCAATTTGCACTAATATTATTAGCTAATTGTATATATTTCCCCTAATCTAAAATAATAGAGCGGCTAAGCCGCTCTGAATTATTTTCTTAGTCCGAGTTCTGCAAGAATTGCACGATATCTTTCGATATCTTGGTTCTTTAAGTAACCGATCATACCTTTTCTTTGTCCAACCATCATTAATAGACCTCTTCTTGAATGGTGATCTTTTTTATGGATTTTCAAATGTTCATTTAACTCTTGAATTCTTTCAGTAAGTAGTGCGATTTGCACTTCTGGAGAACCTGTATCTCCTTCATGTCTTGCATGTTTTAACATTACTTCTTGTTTTTTAGCTTTTTGCATTTTACAACACCTCCGAATATAATCCCCATATTCCAAGTACACCGTTGGTGATTCGGTGAACTTAGCATAAGGTTCAAATCAATTATAACAAACTAAGATTAAATTGTAAATTAATTTTTACATCTTAGCACTTATTTTTCTATTTTTTGATTTATTGCATATTCCTTATCCTTTAAAAGTTGCTTTTTTAATTCATCAATAGAATTAAATTTAACTTCATCTCTTATTCTGTTTATAAAATAAATTTTAACTATTTCATTATAAATTTTTTTATCAAAGTTCAAAATATGCGTTTCTACTGATAGCTTGCCACCTTCTACAGTAGGATTGTAACCTATGTTGGTTATAGCTCTGTAAAAGTTATTATCATACTCCGCTAAAGTATAGTACACCCCTCCCTTAGGAATGATATACTCTTTATTGTAATTTAAATTTACAGTTGGAAACCCAATAGTTCTCCCAAATTGTTTTCCCTTAATTACTTTCCCACTAATAGTGTGTGGTCGTCCTAAAAGCTCATCTGCTTTAGTGATATTACCCTCCGCTATTAGATGGCGTATTTTTGAACTACTTACAATTTCATGGTTAATACTAACGGCTTCACAAACATATAGTTTATATCCTAAAATAGTACTATATGTTTTAAGCATTTCTACATCACCTAAATTTTTATATCCAAATCTATAATTAAAACCAACAACTATTCCCTTTGCATTATAAAACTTCACCATATTTTTTATGAACTCTTCCGGAGTTATCTTCATAAAATCCTTATTAAAATTAACTAAGTTAACAATATCAATACCAGTGTTTTTTAACAAATTTATTTTGGTGTCATTATCCATTATCAACTTTGGACAAATTTCCTTGTTAATAACAGACAATGGATGATTTTTAAAGGTACAAATCATACTTTTAGCATTATTTTCTTTTGCTAATACTACTGTTCTATTTACAAGAGACATATGCCCTAAATGGATGCCGTCAAAACTTCCTAAAGCAATGTACGTTGGTTCTTTAAGTTTTGTTTTAAAATTATCTTTTATAACTAACATTTTAATATACTCCTATATAAATGATTTTATTAGCTTAACACTATCATTACTTCTATGTGCAATTCCAACAAAGTCATTATCTTTATTATATATATTATATATTATATCAACTTCAAATTTGCGAGTTAGTGCTCTATCTTTTACTACAACACCATTTAATAAGAATTTAACAAATCTATCTTCTATGGTAATTTTACTATTGTTTTGAAAAATCTTTTCTATAGGCATAACATGTTTGTTTATGTTTTCCTCGTTTAAATCTTCAATATTTATAGCATCTTCAATATGAAATGGCCCTGTAGCAATTCTTTGTAAATTCCACATCATACCACCGCATTTTAATAATTGCCCAATATCATAACATAGACTTCTAATATATGTACCCTTAGAGCATTTAACCCTAAACTTTACGTAAGGTGTTTTAATATCAATAATATCTATATCATAAATTACTAAAGTCCTTGCTTCTCTCTCTATTTCTATTCCAGACCTTGCCAATTCATAAAGTTTTTTCCCATTAACCTTTAGAGCTGAGTACATAGGAGGAATTTGTTTTATTTCACCTATAAATGAATTAATAGCGCGAATAATTTCTTGTTCGGTTGCATTAACTTCACTTTCACTAAGAATCTTACCTTCTCTATCATATGTATCTGTAATAACTCCCAACTTTAATTCAGCTTCATAAATTTTAAAGTCACCCATTATATAGTCAATAGCCTTCGTTGCTTTTCCTATACAAACAGGTAAAACCCCGCTAGCCTCAGGATCTAGAGTGCCAGCGTGGCCTACTTTTTTTACATTGCTGATTTTTCTTATTTTACGTACTACATCAAAAGAAGTAATTCCGGTAGGTTTAAATACATTTAATATACCGTTCATTTCATCAACTCTTTTTCTAAAATTTCTATTAATTTAACTTTAATATCATCAAAATTTGCTTCTGCATAAAAACCTGAAGCTCTAATATGACCTCCACCACTAAAACCTTCTGCAATTTTACTAACATCTACTAAAGACTTAGATCTTAAACTTACTTTAACACCATTCTCAGCTTCTTTTATAAGAATAGTAACTTCAACGGTATCTATTGAATCACCAAAAGTAATAACATCTGATGTATCCGAGGACGCCAAATTGAATTTTCCAAGTACATTTTTAGATATATGCATAATACAGACTTTACCATTGAGTTCTACTGTCATATCACTAATAATTTCTCCATAAAATTTTATCTTTTCAAATTTCTTATTTTCAAAAATTTTTCTATGGATGTTACTGAAATCTATACCTGTATTTATAAGTTCACCAGCGATACCATGAGTTACTGCTGTGGTATTCGAATGTCTAAAGCAGCCTGTATCTGTAAGTAAGGAAGTATACAAACATGTAGCTATTCCTTTGTCTAATTCTACATGGAGAAGTCTAAGAACTTCGTATGCAATTTCTCCCACTGCAGAAGATTTTGTATCGACAAAATTTAAATCTCCATATAAATCATTAGATAAATGATGATCTATATTTATTAATTCAAACTTTTTGTTTTGCATACATAAATTAGCATTAATTCTTTTAAAATCACCACAATCTAACACTATTACACATTCCGTATCCTTTAACGGCTGACTTGTTTCACCATTAATTTCATCAGAGCAAGGCAAAAATAAAAAAGTTTGCGGAATAACTTCTTTTGAAATTATATATACTTCCTTGTTTAATTTTCTAAGACCAATAAGCAGCGCTAATGCGCTACCAATTGAATCACCATCTGGTGAAGTATGAAAAGTTATAGCAATTTTTTTGAATAACTTAATTCTGGTAACAATATCATTAATCTTCATTGTTATCTTTTTCGTTGCCATCTTCCTCATTTATATCTTCATCATTCTTAGTTTTTTCTTTTATTTGATTAAAAATGCCTTCTAAATGTATTGCACGTTCTATAGTTTCATCTACCTCTATAATAACCTGAGGAACATGTCTTAACTTAACATGACTCCCTATTTCTTTTCTAATGAGACTAGTTGAACTTTTAAGTGCTTGAAGTGTTTCTTTCTTAGCATTTTTGTCACCAAATATACTAACATAAATTTTTGTATAGCTTAGGTCTTTTGTTGTGTCTACTTTTGTTACACTTACCATAGCACTTAATCTTGGATCCTTTATTTTGTTTTGAATTGTATTGCTTACATCTTTTTTAATTTCTTCATTTATTCTACCATTTCTATAACTAACCATACAATTCACTACTCCTTATACTTATATTAATTTTGGTTTTACTTCTTCCATTATGAATGCTTCAATAATGTCGCCTTCTTTAATATCATTGAATTTTTCTACACTTAATCCACATTCAAATCCAGCAGCGACCTCTTTTGCATCATCTTTAAATCTTTTTAAGGAAGCTAAAGTTGATTCAGTAATTACTATTCCATTTCTAAGTACTCGTACACTACTGTTTCTCGTGATTTTACCGTTCAATACATAAGACCCTGCTATTGTTCCTACACTTGAAACTTTATATATTTGTCTTATTTCAACTCTACCTAAGACAACTTCTTTATATACAGGATCGAGCATTCCAACCATTGCATCTTTTATATCATCAAGAGCGTCATAAATTATTCTATAGGTTTTAATTTCTACATTTTCTTTCTCACCAATTAAAGAAGCATTATTATCTGGTCTTACATTAAACCCTATAATTATTGCGTTTGAAGCTGCTGCAAGTACAACATCTGTTTCTGTAATAGCGCCAACTCCAGAATGGATAACCCTTACTTTAACATTATCAGTAGATAATTTTTCGAGAGATTGTCTTACAGCTTCTACAGATCCTTGAACATCAGCTTTAACAATTACACCAAGTTCTTTAACAGATCCTTCTTGTATTTGGCTATATAGGTTTTCCATGGAAACTCTATTACTAGATTCAAAATGTTCTTCTCTTAAATTTGTTTTTCTAGTTTCTGCCATATTTCTTGCAGTTTTCTCATCTTTAACTACATTAAATCTATCTCCAGCTGCTGGAACTTCAGATAATCCAAGTATTTCTACTGGTATAGAAGGTCCTGCTGTCTTTATTTTGTTACCCTTATCATCGAACATTGCTCTTATTCTTCCATAAGTTGAACCAACTATTATAGAATCTCCAGCTTTTAGTGTACCATTTTGCACGAGTAAAGTAGCAAGTGGTCCGCGACCTTTGTCAAGTTTAGCTTCTACTACAGTTCCTTTTGCAAGTCTACTAGGGTTTGCTTTTAGCTCTAACATTTCTGCTGTAATCACTACCATTTCAAGCAAAGTATCTATACCCTCTTTAGTATGAGCTGATACTGGAACACAAATTGTGTCTCCGCCCCAATCTTCTGCTACAAGTCCATGTTCTGTTAATTCTTGCTTAACTTTATCAACATTAGCTCCTGGCCTATCTATCTTGTTTATAGCTACTATCATTGGTACCTTAGCCGCTTTACAGTGATTTATAGCTTCTTCAGTTTGTGGCATAATACCATCATCTGCAGCTACAACAAGTATAACTATATCTGTTATTTGGGCACCTCTTGCTCTCATTGCTGTGAAAGCTTCGTGACCAGGTGTATCTAAAAATGTAATTTTTTCACCATTAATATCGACAGTATATGCACCTATATGTTGTGTTATTCCGCCCGCTTCTGTTTCTGTAACTTTAGCTTTCCTAATACAGTCAAGTAGCGATGTCTTGCCGTGATCAACATGACCCATAACTGTAACAACTGCTGGTTTTTTGTCTGTATCTATTTCAACTTCAACATTTCCGAAGTCTTCTTCATCAGCAATTTTTCCTTCTTCTTCATCTTTTAGTACAGCAAGTGCACCATATTTTTCTATTACTTTTTCAGCTGTAGCGAAATCAATTTCTTGATTCATCCCAGCCATAACACCTATAAAAATAAGTTGTTTTATTACTTCTACATAAGGTCTCTTTAACGTATCAGCTAAGTCTTTAACTGTAATAGTACTTTTGATTACTACAACTTCATCATCTATTGCTTCAACGGCATTGTTTCCGCTTCCTAATTCATCTCTACCTTTTCTACCTCTTTTTCTAATAACAACTTTATTAGCATCTTCATTAGCTAAGTTTTCATAGTGTTCCACTGTTTCATTTTTATTATCCTTAAGTCCTGAATTTTCATCACTATAAAGTTCCTTTATTAACTCAGCATCTTCTTCCTCAATCACACTCATATGATTTTTGGCCTTTATACTAAACTCTTCTAATAGTACATTAATTAATTCTTTACTTGACACTTCTAACTCTTTTGCTAATTCATATATTCTGACTTTTGCCAAATCATTCACCCCCGAAATTTAATTTATTCATCATTTTCATTCCATAAGCTTAATAGCTTATTACTCATTTTTTTGTCATTTACGCACAAAACATTGATTTCTGCTCTACCTAAGCACTTGCCTAAAGTCTCATTGGATATTCCTTCTATAAGAGGTATAACCCTTTTGATAGCTAATCTTCTAAATTTATCTTTAGTATTGGTAGCGCTCTCCTCTGACAAAATTATGAGGGTCCCTCTCCCGTGTGATAGTGCATCTTCACATTGATTGTACCCTTCAATAAGTTTGCCTGCCTTTTTAGTTAAACCCAAAAATTGAAAAAATTTATTGTTCATGATTTACCTCATCCTCGTAATTTATCTTATCCCTTAGTTTACCATAAATTTCTTCACTTATTTTTTCACCTAAGTTTCGCTCTAATCTTTTTGTTTTAAAAGATTTTTCAAAGCATTCCATATTCTTACAAACATATGCGCCTCTACCTGGTTTTTTTCCTGTTAAGTCTATAGAAATTTCGCCTTCTTTGCTATGAACTATGCGTAATAATTCTTTTTTGCATTTCATTTCCATACAACCTGTGCACATGCGCTGAGGTATTTTTTTCACTTTCATAAAGCTATCACCTACTCTTCAGTAATGGTTTCAATTACTTTATTTTCATTTTCAATAACTTGAATATCTTCAATATCTTGAATATCTTCAATATCTTCAATATCTTCCATGTTATATTGGGCTTGTGTTCTACTTTTTATGTCAATTTTCCAACCTGTTAATCTCGCTGCCAATCTAACATTTTGACCTTCTTTTCCAATAGCTAATGATAATTGATTATCTTCCACTATAACTTTTGCAGATTTAGAAACTTCTTCAACTACTACATTCAATACTTTTGCAGGGCTTAGCGCATTTGAAATGTACTCTTCAGATTTCTTACTCCATTTAATAATATCAATTTTTTCATTTCTTAATTCATTAACTATGTTTTGAACTCTGATACCTTTTGGCCCAACACAAGCTCCCATAGCATCAACATTCTCATCGTTTGAATATACCGCAATCTTAGTTCTTGATCCTGCTTCTCTTGAAATACTTTTTATTTCAACCACTCCACCAAAAACTTCTGGCACCTCTAATTCAAATAATCGTTTTACAAGACCTGGATGCGTTCTTGATACGCCTACTTGAGCACCTTTAGTAGTATTTTTAACTTCAACAATATATAGTTTCAACTTTTCATTAAAATTATATTCCTCGCCAGGCATTTGTTCATTAGCTCCAAGCACAGCTTCAATTTTACCTAAATCTATAAATACATTTCCTCTATCTTTTCTTATAACACTTCCTGTAATAATATCAAATTCTTTGGTTATAAATTCATTGTAAATTATATTTCTTTCAGCCTCTTTAATTCTTTGAATAACCACTTGTTTTGCAGCTTGTGCAGCTATTCTTCCAAATTTTCTTGGAGTAACTTCAATATCAACAGTATCATCAATTTGATATTTAGGGCTATATTCTTTAGCTCCTTCTAGTGATATTTCATTGGCATCCTCAAATACTTCTTCTACAACTGTTTTTTGACCATAAATATGTATTTCACCTGTTTCTCTATTCATTGACACTTTTACACTTTGGTTACTATTAGATAGAGTAGCAAAATTCTTCTTATATGCTGCAACTAATGCATCCTCAATAGTTTCAAAAAGTAAATCTTCACTGATTCCCTTTTGTTCTACAATTTCTCTCAATGCTTCAATAAATTCCTGATTCATTTTAACTTCCTCCTTACAGCACCGGTTTCAAACTCACAATGGAAATCTTTTCTTTCGGAATAGATATATTATTCCCATCATATTCAATTTCTATTTGCACATCCGAAAATCCTAATAAATTGCCTTCAATTTTTTTTGTTCCCTCATATAGACTATTTAAATTAATTAATACGTTTTGGCCTATATATTTTTTCAGATGATTGTCATCATATAAAATTCTCTCAATTCCTGGAGAGGAGACTTCTAAACAGTAACTATCAGTTATTAGATCTTCTACATCTAATATTTCACTTACAGCTCTACTTGTTTTTTCACAATCTTCTAATGATATCCCATTAGAACTATCTATATAAATCCTCAAGAAATTTTCTCCTGATTCTTTTACATACTCCAAATAATATAATTCGCAATTATTTTTTTCTGCTATTGGTTGAATTATTTTTCTAAGTTTTTGCAACAAGGCATTTTTCATTTTAACACCCTCCTTTTATAAAAATTTTCTACAATTATTACATAATTAATCGTAATATTATAATTAAAACGCAACCATGAGTTGCGTTTCAATAAATAGAGAGTAGGACGAGCCTACTCTCTTGAAATAAAATTACCAACGGTAACTAATATATATTATTCTATCATATAAAATTTGCTATTTCAAGGGTTAATTGCATTTAGCTAAAAAAACGACAACTGATTTGTATCAGGTAGTTCTTTTAAACACCCATGATTATCTAAGGACTCAATAACTGTTTTGGAAACCTTGCAGCGAATTCTCAAATCTTCTTTAGATATAAACTCCCCTTCAGGTCTTTCCAAAACTATGCTTTTAGCGGCATTTTCACCTACACCTTCAAGCCCGCTTAGTGGAGGCCTTATCGCGTCATCTTCAATTGTAAATTTAACTGCCTCAGACTTATAAAGATCTACATTTAATAATTTTATCCCTCTTTTATACATTTCAAAAGATAACTCCAGCGCTGTAAGAAGTCCTTTTTCTTTCATACCTATGTCCTTACCTAGAGCTGTTAGTTCATCCATTTTAGCACTTATAGCACTCTCACCTTTTACAATCAAATTAGCATCAAAGTCATCTGCTCTTATAGTAAAGAAAGTAGCATAGTATTCCTTTGGGTAATAAACCTTATAATATGCTATTCTTACCGCCATCATTACATATGCAACTGCATGTCCTTTAGGAAACATGTACTTTATCTTTTTACATGACCCTATATACCAATCTGGCACGTCATGCTCTCTCATTACTTTCTCATCGTCTTCCGTAAGCCCTTTACCTTTTCGTACCTTCTCCATGATAGTAAAAGCAGTCTTAGGTTCAAGATTTTTCTGCATTAGATAAACCATTATATCATCTCTTGTAGAAATACAATCTTTAAGTGTAGTAAATCCTTCTTTAATATAATATTGTGCATTATTAATCCATACGTCAGTACCATGAGAGAGTCCAGAAATTCTAACCAAGTCTGAAAAAGATTTAGGCTGTGTATCTAAAAGCATTTGTCTAACAAATTTCGTACCAAATTCTGGAACACCGTAACTTCCTACTTCACAGCCCAACTCTTTAATGGTGAGCCCCAGTGCCGCAGGAGATGTAAATAAACTTATTACACTCGGATCTGATAGTGGAATAGTTATAGGGTCGAGTCCAGTTAAATCCTGAAGCATTTTAAGCATTGTAGGATCATCATGTCCAAGAATATCCAGTTTTAATAGCCTTCCACTTATGGAATGATAATCAAAATGTGTTGTAATAATATCTGAATTCGGATCATCAGCAGGGTGTTGCACTGGGCAAAAATTATATATATCATTGTCACTTGGGACAACCATTATTCCACCTGGATGTTGCCCTGAGGTTCTCTTAACGCCAGTACACCCTAGCACAAGTCGTTCTATTTCAGCTTGGGGGACCATAACGTTTTTTTCACCTAAATATTTTTTCACATAACCATAAGCAGTTTTGTCAGCAATTGTTCCAATTGTTCCAGCCTTAAAGGTATGCCCCTTTCCAAACAACACCTCTGTATACCTATGTATATCTGCTTGATTTTCACCTGAGAAATTTAAATCTATATCTGGCTCTTTGTCTCCTTCAAACCCTAAAAAAGTTTCAAATGGAATATCATGACCATCTTTTTTATATAGTGCACCACAATTTGGGCACTCTTTATCAGGTAAATCAGCACCCGAACCAATAGATCCATCTAAAAAGAATTCGCTCTTTTTACAATCAGGACATACATAATGAGGCGGAAGCCCATTTACTTCTGTTATATTAGACATATTAGCTGCAAAAGAAGATCCAACTGAGCCTCTCGACCCTACTAAATAACCGTCAGCAAGTGATTTTGCTACTAATTTTTCAGCTATTAAGTAAAGTACAGCATATCCATTATTTATAATAGAGTTTAACTCCTTCTCCAATCTTTTTTCAACTACCTCTGGTAAGGAATCTCCATATATTGAATGAACTTTATCTGATGTCATCTTGCGGATGTCCTCTTCTGCACCTTCTATTTTAGGGGTATAAGTTCCATCTGGTATTGGTTTTATAACTTCTACCATTTCAGCAATTTTATTAGGATTACCAATTACAACTTCTCTGCATTTTTTTTCACCTAGATATGAAAATTCTTTTAACATTTCATTAGTAGTTTTAAAATATAGTGGCGGTTGATCATCTGCATCTGAAAAACCTTTGCCAGCCATTAAAATTTTTCTGAAAACTTCATCAGAAGCTTCTAAAAAATGTACATCACCTGTAGCAACTACAGGCAAATTATTTTTTTCTCCTATATCACATATTTTTCTATTAATATCCATTAATTCACTTTCATCTTTTACTGTTCCATTTTTAATCATGAATTTATTATTTAGAAGAGGTTGTATTTCTAAATAATCATAGAACTTCACAATCTTCCTAATATCTTCTTCCGATTTCCCATGTAGAACTTCCTTATACACTTGCCCGGCTTCGCAGGCTGATCCTACTATAAGACCATCTCTATACTTCTCAATTAAGGTTTTAGGAAGCCTAGGTCTTCTATGAAAATGTTCTAAATTGGAAGCTGAAATAAGCTTGTAAAGATTTTTAAGACCTACTTGATTTTTTGCCAAAATAATCACATGATAAGTATTTGCCTTTTTTATATTAAAGTCACCTAAAAACTCTTTGTTTAAAGTATCTAAGTCAAAAATGTTATTTTCTTTAAGTAAACCAAAACAATGTAATAATATTTGCGCTGTGGCTTTAGCATCATCTACAGCTCTATGATGGTTCTCCAGGGTGATGCCCAAATGCTTAGCTACTACATTCAGCTTAAATGTTTTAAGGTCTGGAAGTAAATATTTAGCTAAAGGAATTGTATCCATAATTGCATTTCCAAACTTCAAATTCAACCTCTCTGAATTTTTTTTGATAAAAGATGTATCGAAGTCAGCATTATGGGCTACCACTACGCTACCACGTGCAAACTGCAAAAAATTAGGAAGCACTTCTTCAATAGAAGCAGAGCCTGCAACCATATCATTTGTAATTCCAGTTAGTTCAGTAATTTTATAAGGTATGTCTATCCCCGGATTTACAAATTCATTAAATCTATCTACTATTTTCCCATTTTCAACTTTAACTGCACCAATTTCAGTAATTCTATCATTTTCACTAGAAAGCCCTGTTGTTTCTAAATCAAAAACTACAAAACAATCATCTATATTTTCATTTTTACTATTAATAACAATTGGTACTCCATCGTCTACTAAATAGCCCTCTACACCATATATAACCTTTATTTTATTCTTTTTAGCTGCATCCATAGCTTCTGGAAAAGCTTGTACCACGCCATGGTCAGTTATCGCTACTGCGCAGTGCCCCCATTTAGCCGCTCTTTCTACAAGTTTAGCCGCAGGGCTTATCCCATCCATTGCACTCATTTGTGTATGCAAATGAAGTTCAACTCTTTTCTCCTGCGCAGTATCCATTCTTTCTATTTTCTTAAGTTTAATTATATCCCTAGCCATTACAACAACTTCTTTTGCGTAGGTATCATAACTTGCTTCTCCTCGCACCTTACAGAAAAGTCCCACTTTAATTTCGTCCATTATCTTTTCTACATCTTTAGGCTTTGGAAAACATTTCACTGTAATTGAACTTGAATAATCTGTAATATAGAATGTAATGATTATTCTACCCGTTTTTGTTTCAATTATTTTAATTTTAAAGATATCTCCACAGACACAGACTATTCCTGAAGCTTCATCTATCTCTCCTATCGCTATGGTCTCACTTTTTATATTTCTTCCCATTATAGTGTTTGCATCCGCTGCTTCATCTTTTCTGTAGCCCGGTTTGCTAAATTTATTTGTTTTATCATTATTTTGATTATTACTTTGAGGTTTGTCCTTCTTTTCTATATTAATATTTTTAATAATTTCTTTTATAATAACTTCATTTTCTTTTTCCTTTTTACCAAAATAATCTTCTTTAGAAAGTTTACTGTTATGTTCCAATTTCACTAATGAACTAACTCCAAACATATCGTTTATAGTATCTTTTATAAGAATTTCTATGTTCTTATCTCTTAAAATTTTGCACATAAAATCATTTCCACACTGGATTTTTAGAGTGCCGTTTTCAATTATTCTAGAAGATTTAAGTAAACTATCCTTACTTGACGGCTGTGAGGTAGCTATTACATTTACAACATCTACCCAAAACTTATCTTTTATATCTTCTATAGTGGCATTTGACACATCTTTGTAGCAAATTAACTGTATATCCTCAAAACTACCTACTCGTTTTGAAATAATATTTTTGATTAGTAGCTTTTTATTATCATCTATATCCTCTAAAGATTTGATTAACACCCTTAATTTATTGCTTTTTTTAAGGTATTGAACTCTCAATACCTTAATATCAGCTGCTAATGTTTCTTCATTTAAGTTAAAATCATTTTTCAGCATTTCAGCTAAATTTACATTCATTAATATTCCTCCTGATAAGACATTTTAGGCACATGAAATCATCTCCTGGGTCGCTGCAACATCTTCGTAGAAGATGCATTAACGACTTCACAAGGAAATTTATACTCCAACTTAAGTTTTCTATTTGTTAGGGTAAGTAACTCCTACTTATAGAAGTAGGAGACTTTCCTTCTGAAATGTCGTTAAAATAACTTTGAATGTGCCTATAATTTATCTATCTCGCGAATAAGTTCTTCCACTAAATCTTCTTCTTTAACGGTTTTAATTATTTCACCTTTTTTAAATATGAGACCAACTCCGTTACCTCCGGCTATGCCAATATCAGCTTCTCTTGCTTCACCGGGGCCATTAACGATACATCCCATTATTGCAATCTTTATGTTCTTATTGCAACATTCTAATCTTTTTTCTACTTCATTTGCAATTTTAATAAGATTAATTTGAGTTCTACCACATGTTGGGCATGATACAAATTTAATTCCATCATCTATATACCCTAAGGATTTCAGGATTTCTATGCCGACTTTAACCTCGTCTACTACATCCCCCGTTAGTGACACCCTTATAGCATCTCCAATCCCCTCAGCTAAAAGCGCCCCAATACCTATACTTGATTTTATTGTCCCTCTCCATGTAGTTCCAGCCTCAGTAACACCGAGGTGTAGCGGATAATCTACTTTACCTGATAATAATTTGTAACTTTCAATCATCATGACCACATCTGACGATTTTATAGAAATAACTATGTCATAAAAATTAAAACTTTCAAGTATTTTAACATGTCTTAACGCACTTTCAACTAGTGCCTGCGCGCATACATGACCATACTTTTCAAGAATATCTTTTTCTAGTGATCCTGAATTCACACCAATTCTAATGGGAATGCCATTCTCTTTAGCTGCTTCTGCGACTAATTTTATTTTATCGCGGCTTCCAATATTACCTGGATTAATTCTTAATTTGGATATCCCGTTCTCAATAGATTTTAAAGCTAGCCTATAGTCAAAATGAATATCTGCCACAAGTGGTATGTGAATTCTTTTCACTATGTTCTTAACAGCCTCAGCCGCTTGCATATCTGGGACCGCGCATCTTACAATGTCACACCCTACCTTTTCTAGCTGAAGAATTTGATTTACTGTAGCTTCTACATCCCTTGTGTCTGTATTGGTCATCGACTGTACTGCTATCTTTGAATCTCCACCTATATACACATTTCCAACTCTAATCTTCTTCGTTTTGCGCTCCCTCATAGTCTTCATCTCCTAGAATTTTAGCGGACTAACTATATCCTTAATAACTACTAACACCATAAATGCCATTAAAAACATAAATCCAATGTAATTTATAGTTGCAACTTTATTATCATCTAATTTTTTACCTGATATTATTTCAAATAACAACATAAAAATCCATCCTCCATCTAGTGCTGGGAAAGGTATTATATTGAATATTCCTAATTGCACACTCATTAATGCAGTAAAATACATTAAGGTTGTAATTCCAGCTTGTGCCGCTTTTCCAGAAAATCTTATTATGCTTATTGGTCCTCCGACATCATTTGCTGAAACCTTCCCGTGGAATACGTTACCGAAAAATTCAAAAATTTGTTTTACAGTATTACCAATTTGATCAAATCCATAAATCACAGCTTTGCCAGGGTTCATTTTTTTCTCAACCATAGAAGGAGAGACTCCTACAAAAAATAATTTTTCTTTCACGTTCTTAATGGGTTTAAGGGTGATTTTTTCTACTTTTGAATTTCTTACTATTTCAATATCCATACTTTCACCTTTAGAAACAAAAATCTCATTTTGAACTTGATCCCATCTATCTATTTTAGTCTTATTAATCTTAGTAATTTCATCTCCAACTTGTATCCCAGCTTTCATGGCTGGACTATTAGGTACCAACTCCCCAATTATTGGTAATATGTATCCTTTAGACGCACCTACCATAGCAAATAAAACTACTGCCAATATTAAATTCATAATTGCTCCAGCAGAAACTATGCTTAGTTTTTGACCCGGGGTTTTATTTGTGAAAGATCTCGGATCATTACTTTCTCCATCTTCCCCTTCCATTTTAACATATCCTCCAATAGGAAATGCCTTAATCAAATACTCCGTTTCTTTTCCTTTAATTCCAAAGATTTTAGGTCCCATCCCTAAAGAAAATTCACTTACTTTTACTCCATTTAGCTTACATAGAATAAAATGACCTAATTCATGTATTATAATCAGAAGACTAAATGCTAACATAGCCATAATAAAGTATGGTATGTTTGCTATAATATTACTCATAATAATTTTCCTCCCTACTCTTTATCATAATTATTTCTTACATATTCTCTTACCTTTAAGTCAATTTCTAAAATTTCTTCTAAATCTGGATTAATATTATGCTCAAATTTATTCATGCATTTTTCTATAATATCTTCTATTATAAGATACTTAATTTTATAATCCAAAAATAATTCAACAGCTACTTCATTAGCAGCATTCATAATAGCAGGCATATTTCCGCCCATTTTACCTGCTTTATAGGCTAATTTAAGACATTTGAACGTATCCATATCCGGTTTTTCAAAAGTTAAATTACCCATATTATAAAAGTCCAATTTATCGATAACAGCATTATTTCTTTCAGGATAGTTTATAGCATATTGAATAGGAAGTCTCATGTCAGCAGAACTCATTTGTGCTATTACACTTGCATCCATGTATTCTACCATAGAATGTATTATACTTTGAGGATGAACTACCACTTGTATATTTTCGTAATCTACCCCAAATAACCAGTGTGCCTCTATAACCTCTAGGCCTTTATTCATAAGTGTTGAGGAGTCAATAGATATTTTTCTACCCATTTCCCATTTAGGATGTTTAAGCGCCTCTTCCGGTTTTATTTCTATTAATTGTTGCTTATTTTTGCCTCTAAACGGACCACCTGATGCGGTTATTATTATTTTGTTAACAGATTCCGACTTATTACCCTGTAGACATTGAAAAATAGCACCATGTTCTGAATCAACCGGTAAAATATTTACATGATTTTTTTTAGCAGCATCCATTACTAGTCCACCTGCTGCAACTAGTGTCTCTTTATTAGCTAAAGCAATATCCTTACCAGCATTAATTGCTTTCATAGTGGGAACTAAGCCTATCATACCCACAACTGCGGTTACTACAATATTAACTTCAGGTAGTGTACTTATATAATTTAGTCCCTCCAGTCCCTGCAATATTTTTGTTGAATATTTTTTTAGCATGCAATGTTTTTTAAGTTTTAATGAAGCCGCCTCGTCCATCATGGTAACATATTTAGGCTTAAATTCTTCTATGATGGGTATAATCTTCTCATAGTTGGTGTTAGCAGAAATTCCCATAATAGTGAAATTTTCAATATCATTTCGAATAACATCTAAAGTTTGAGTTCCTATCGACCCAGTAACTCCTAAAATAGTAATCTTCTTCATGTACTCTCTCCATTCACGTAATTCTGTTATTTATACTTCAAAATCTTGTTTTTTCCTTTAATTTCACACTTATAAATTTACCTGTTTTTTTTAGTAAGCAATTCTTCTACAGCATATAATATAACATATTTATGTTCTAAAATAAAGTAACTAGTAATATTTACAAATATATGGGTAATTATTTCACATATATTATATAGTGCTCCTTTTGATTATATTCATTAATCAACGCAGATATTAATATAAAATATAACCCAATTATTATTTTAAAATTTTACGTAATAATAAAATCATATATTGCCAGTAATGCTAATTTACAACTAATTGTTTATCTGCATTCTGTTCAATATATGATTTTATTAATCACTAAAGTATATTAGATCATCTCCTGCGGAGGTGCACTATTAATTTCTTGTACCTTTAGTATATATGAATTTAAATTACTAATATAAATGTAATATAATAAAATGCTACCACAGACACAAATAGAATACTATCAAACCGATCTAAAACTCCACCATGTCCTGGAATAAGGCTACTGTAATCTTTGGCTCCTACAAATCTTTTTATAGATGACGCAATTAAATCTCCAAGTTGTCCGAAACTGCCACAAAGAACGCCAATTATAGCGTAATGATATAATTGAATAGGTACACCATATTTTGAAATAACATAGCCATAAATTGTACACCCTATAGTGCTGCCTAAAAGGCCTCCTATTGAGCCCTCAATTGTTTTATTAGGGCTAACTTTAGGGCAGAGCTTATGTTTGCCACCTTTACCTAAAAATCTTCCACAATAATAGGCTGACGTATCACAGACCCACGAGCAAATAAATATAATCCAAACTAAATATTGACCGTAGGTTCTATTGTTTATAAACACTATAAAACTAAAAAATACTGCCACATATAAAAATCCGAATATAGTGAGGGCCACATCAACAAAATTATATTTTGTATAAATGACCGGAATACATAATAGTAAAAGAATTGTTACTATTAAAATGTATACATTAAAACTTGCTGAAAAATCCTTGCTCATATTCAAGTAATATACTATACATAAAATATATCCTATAATTCCAATTGGCTTATAGTGTTTTTTTCTAGAAACTTTATAGAACTCATACATTCCAAAAAGCGAAAGTACCATTACACTATATTTTAAGTACTCTCCACCTAAAATTAAAAATATTATTAACGGAGCTAACATCAGTGCTCCTATATATCTATTATTCATAATTTTCTCCTCTATTTAACCTTTCCAAATCTTCTGTCTCTTTTTTGATAATTCAATATTGCACATTTCAATTGCTTCTCATGAAAATCCGGCCAATTAATATCTGAAAACCAAAGTTCTGAGTATGCACTCTGCCATAGTAAAAAATTACTTAATCTTAACTCCCCACTAGGTCTTATTATAAGGTCTGGGTCGGGCATTTCTTTTGTATACAAATACTTTGAAAATAAACCCTCAGTTATTTCATCTTCATATATTTTTTTATTCTTCAAATCTAAACAAATTTCTTTTACAGCATCTACTATTTCGTTTCTTCCTCCATAATTTAAAGCTAGATTTAAAATTAACCCCTTATTATTCTTTGTCCTTTCATAAGCAGAGTTTAATTCCGTTATGCAAATCTGTGGTAATTTTGATATGTTACCAATAGAATTGATAACAACATCATTGGCGTTCAATTCCTCGAACTCATTTTTTAAATATTCTACTAATAATTTCATTAGAGCGTCTACTTCTTGTAAAGGTCTATTCCAATTTTCAGTTGAAAATGCGTATAATGTTAAATATTTAACCCCTAATTTGTTGCACTCTTTTACAATTCTTCTTATTGCTTCTACTCCAGCCTTATGTCCAAGTGCTCTCGGCAAATTACGCTCCTTAGCCCATCTACCATTCCCATCCATTATAATTGCAATATGTTCAGGTATTCTCGACATATCTAACTCAATATTATTACTTGTATTTTTATTTTTTTTAAAAAAAGCGAATAATGTTTTCAATAAAATTCCCTCCTTTTTATTAGTTATATTATAATCTTAAATAGAACCTGCATAACTGCAGGTTCTATTTAAAATTATATATTAAACGGCCATTACTTCTTTTTCTTTAACCTCTATTAATGTATCTATTTCTTTAATAAATTTATCTGTTTCTTTTTGGATGATATCTTCTGATTTTTTAGCTTCATCCTCAGTAATTTCGGTGTTTTTTTTCAAAGCCTTAATTTTATCATTAGCATCTCGCCTAATAGATCTTATAGCTACTTTAGCATCTTCTCCTGTTTTCTTTACAGTTTTAATTAAAACTTTTCTTGTTTCTTCTGTAAGTTCAGGAATAATTAATCTAATTGCTGATCCATCACTTGATGGGTTTAATCCTAAATCGGATTTCAATATAGCTCTTTCTATATCTTTCATAGAAGATTTATCCCATGGCTGGATAAGTAATACTCTAGGTTCCGGTGCTGAAATGTTTGCTATTTGATTTAATGGCATAAGACTTCCATAACATTCAACATGAACCCTATCTAGCATTGTAGCATTTGCTCTCCCTGCTTTCATACCTGAAATCTCATGTTTAAAAACAGCAATAGTTTTATTCATTTTTTCATCAGCAATACTAATAATTTGTTTAATCATAGAATTCCCTCCATTTTATATTGATTCTTTAGTACAATCTGATACTAAAGTACCAATTTCTTCTCCTAAAATTGCTCTTTTTATATTTTCAGGATTATCTAGTCCAAAAACTAATATAGGTATATTATTGTCCATACATAATGATGTAGCCGTAGAATCCATAACTTGTAGACCTCTTTCAAGAACATTAAGATATGTAAGATTATCAAACTTCTTCGCATCATTATATTTATGAGGATCCTTATCGTAAACTCCATCTACTTTTTTAGCAAGCAAAATTACTTCAGCTTCTATTTCTGCCGCCCTAAGTGCCGCTGTTGTATCTGTTGAAAAATATGGATTGCCTGTACCAGCTGCGAATATAACAACCCTACCTTTTTCTAAATGCCTCATAGCTCTTCTTCTTATAAATGGTTCTGCTACCGCCTTCATTTCAATGGCAGTTTGTACTCTAGTATTTACGCCTATATTCTCCAAAGAGTCTTGAAGCGCTAATGCATTAATGCAAGTTGCCATCATTCCCATATAATCCGCAGTAGTCCTGTCCATGCCTTCACCACTTCTACCACGCCATATGTTTCCGCCTCCAACAACTATGCCTATCTCAACACCTAACTCAACCAATTCTTTTATTTGAAGTGCTATCTCATTTGTAATTTCAAAGTCTATTCCAAATCCTTTTTCACCAGCTAAAGCTTCTCCTGAAATCTTTAACATAACTCTTTTATATTTAGCAACCTCCATAAACATTATACCTCCAATTTATAGTATTACTTATTTTAAAAAAGAGAACACGTAGTGTTCTCTTTAATTGTTATTTACCCTGTACTTGTCTTTGAACTTCTTCAGCAAAGTTTTCTTCCTTCTTTTCTATGCCTTCTCCTCTTTCAAATCTCACATATCTTGTTATAGTTATGTCAGCACCAAGTTTTTTAGATTCTTCTTGAAGATATTTTTTAATAGTATAGTCAGCATTTTTAACCCAAACTTGTTCAAGCAAGCAAACTTCTTTATAATACTTATTTACTCTACCCATAACCATTTTTTCAATGATTTTTTCTGGTTTTCCTTCGTTTATTGCTTGTACTCTGTATATTTCTTTTTCTTTTTCTAAAGTTTCACTATCAACACAAGTGTTATCTAAGAATAAAGGACTAGTAGCTGCAATTTGCATTGCAACATCTTTAGCAATCGTAATTAATACATCATCTTGTTTTGCGCAAGCGAGTTCTACTAAAACACCTATTCTGCCGCCACCGTGAATATAGCTTTGAACTATACCATTTTCAATAGAAAACTTTTGAAATCTTCTTACAGACATGTTCTCGCCCAATTTTGCTATTAAAGCTGTTACGGCATCCGTAACAGTAATTGCTTCATCAGCTATGTATTTTTCAGAAACTAATTCATCAATAGTAGTTGAAGTAGTTTGTACTGCTTGCATTGTTATGTTTTTCGCTAAAGTAACAAAATCTTCATTATCAGCTACAAAATCCGTTTCGCAATTAACCTCTACAACAGATCCAACTTTCATGTCATCTGAAATATATGAGTTTACTAATCCTTCTGCAGCTATTCTTCCAGATTTTTTTGCAGCTGCTGCTAAACCTTTTTCTCTTAAAAGTTCAACCGCTTTTTCTATGTCACCCTCTGTTTCACTTAGAGCCCTTTTACAATCCATCATACCGGCTCCAGTTTTTTCTCTTAACTCTTTAACCATACTTGCACTAATCATTATTATTTCCTCCTATTCCTATCTAATTTAAAAGGTAAATGAAAGAATTAACTTTCACCTACCCCCCAACTGTTATATCAATAATTATATTATTAGATAAATATAGTTACTATTATTCAGCTAATTGTTCACCTTGTCTGCCTTCTATAATAGCATCAGCTAATCTTTCAGTTATTAATTTAACTGCTCTTATAGCATCATCATTACCTGGAATTACATAATCAACTTCATCTGGATCACAGTTTGTGTCAACTATTGCAACTACAGGAATTCCAAGAATTTTAGCTTCAGAAATCGCATTCTTTTCTTTTCTTGGATCTACAACAAATAGAGCTCCAATTTTATTTGCATCCATGCTTCTTATTCCGCCTAAATTCTTTTCTAGTTTTTCTCTTTCATTTAGAAGGTGACTAACTTCTTTTTTTGGAAGAACTTCAAATATTCCGTCTTCTTCCATTTTAAATAACTCTTCTAATCTTTGTATTCTTGTTTTAATTGTTTTAAAGTTTGTTAACATTCCACCTAACCATCTATTGTTTACAAAATGCATTCCTGCTCTTACTGATTCAAATTTAATAGCTTCTTGAGCTTGTTTTTTTGTTCCTACAAATAGAACATCCTTACCTTCTTCAGATACAGATTTTATGAAATCATATGCCTCATCTATTTTTCTAACTGTTTTTTGTAAATCGATAATGTATATACCATTTCTTTCTGTAAATATGTATGGTGCCATTTTAGGATTCCATCTTCTAGTTTGATGTCCGAAGTGAACACCTGCCTCTAATAATTGTTTCATTGAAATAACTGCCATTAATAATAACCTCCTTGGTTTTTACCTCCATCACCATCATCTTATTGAAGTCCAAATATCGGAACCCTTCCATAATCAAGCAATGTGTGTATTTTCTTACCTACATAGTATATCACAATGTGATAATGTATTCAATATTTTTTTTAATAAAATTGAAATACTTGTTTCATCTATATTTATATTTTAATAATTAAAAACAATTTAAGGCAGAACAAAATTGCTCTGCCTCAAATTATTTTATTTTTTTAAGCTCGTCAATTAGCTTCTCATTTAATATTTTGATATGAGTACCCTTCATTCCAAGTGATCTTGATTCTATTACTCCTGCACTTTCAAATTTTCTAAGTGCATTAACAATAACAGATCTAGTTATTCCAACTTTGTCTGCTATTCTAGATGCTACTAACAAGCCTTCAATTCCGTCTAATTCATTGAAAATATGTTGTACAGCTTCTAGTTCAGAATAAGATAGTGTTCCAATAGCAAGTTGCACTACTGCTTTTTTCCTTTCTTCTTCTTCTATCAAATCATTTTTAGCTCTCAAAATCTCAAGTCCAACTATAGTAGCACTATATTCAACTAAGACTAAATCATCATCTGTAAACTCTTTATCAAATCTAGCAAGTAAAAGAGTACCTAATCTCTCTCTGTTACCATTTATCGGTACTATGGTGGATAATTTATTTTCTATTGAACATTCCCTATCATCTTGGAATACACAAATATTTTTATTCGTAAGATTAGCCCTTGTTTCGTTGACATTAAGCAAACTATTATTGTAATTTTCCGGAAATCTCATATTTTTTATAATTTCATCCTTTACGATTTCACATTCAAATCCGCTTGATAAATTATAACCCAATATTTTTCCTTTTCTGCTAATAATATATACATTACATTGCAATACATCGCTTAGCAAATTACAAATATCATCAAAAACTACTGGCTCCGTTCCTGATTTTTGCAATATTTTATTTAGCATTCTTGTTTTAGCTAATAGTGACACAATATTCCTCCTCATTTATGTTATAAAACACAATCTATATTATTTAATCCAATTCATAAATCTATCTTGCTTTAGCATAAGCAAAATTCAAAATATTTCAAATTTTTAGAATCGTTCCTTGTCCACTTAATACTATCACAACATTCATGCTATATCAACAGTGTTTTTTAAATTTCGACATTATATTTATTAAATTCTAGTAAATTTTTGACTTATTGTATAAATTTTACTTTTCCTCACTACTCTCTTCCCTATTTTCTTCGACTTTGTATTCCTTATGTTTACATTCTTTATTAGAACATTCCATATAATCGCCTTTAGTTTTACTATATCTTTTTAACATATATGTACCACACTCAGAACATTTTATTTCGGTAGGCTCAAACCAGCTTACAAAATCACATTCTGGATAATTACTGCATCCAAAAAATCTAGTTCCTTTCTTACTTCTTCTTTCTAAAATTTTCCCGCCACATTTAGGGCATGGAAGTTCTAGTTCTTTAGTAATTGCTTTTGTATTTTTGCATTCTGGGTAACCAGGGCATGCCATGAAATCACCAAATCTTCCATGTTTTATTACCATTAACTTGCCACATTTATCACATTCTACGTCTGTAACTTCATCTTCTATTGTGATTTTAGCTATCTCTTTTTCAGCAATTTCAATATCTTCTTTTAATGGTGTAAAAAATTCACTAACTATATTTTGCCACTTTTCCTGTCCTTGTTCTATATAATCTAAATTATTCTCCATTTGTGCTGTAAATTCAATATCCACTATCTGTTTAAAGTATTCACTTAAAATGTCATTCACAATATTTCCTATTTCTGTAACTTCTAAAATCTTTTGGTCTTTTTCTACATACTTTCTATTTAGAAGAGTTGTAATAATAGGTGCATAAGTACTAGGTCTTCCTATGCCATTTTCTTCTAATGTTTTTACAAGAGATGCCTCAGAAAATTTAGCAGGTGGCTGAGTAAAATGCTGCTTTCCTTCGGTTTTTTCACATTGCAGAATGTCTCCTTCATTCAATTCTGGAATTTTCAAAGTATTTTCTTCTTCATCTGGCTCTTCATCATAAATTTTTCTGAATCCATCGAAGGATACTTTAGACCCCGATGCCTTAAACACATAGTCTCCATTTACTATATCAATAGATATGGTATTTAGTAAACATGATTCCATTTGACTTGCTACATATCTATTCCAAATTAATTTATATAGTTTGTATTGTGGAGCTTTAAGAGTTTTTTTTGCTATCTCTGGCGTTATTTCAACATAAGAAGGTCTAACAGCTTCATGAGCATCTTGTATGTTTTTTTTACTTTTGTATATTCTAGGGGTACTCGGATAGTACTTCTCCCCATATTTACTCTCAATAAATTCTTTCGCATTTATTTGAGCTTCTTCAGCTATTCTAGTAGAATCAGTTCTCATATATGTAATTAATCCCACTGTTCCATGTCCTTCTATCTCCATACCTTCATATAATTGTTGCGCAATAGACATAGTTCTTTTAGTTGCAAAATTAAGTTTTCTATATGCATCTTGCTGCAATGTACTTGTTATGAATGGTGGTAATGGTTTTCTAGTCTTCGATGATTTCTTTATTTTGCTTATAATGAATTCTTTTTCCTTAAGTTCATTAATGACATTATCACTTTCTTCTTTAGAATTCATTTCAACTTTTTCTTTACCCTTAGAAGCTAATTTAACATTTAATTTCTGAGAATCTCCTTCTTTGTACAACTCGCATTCTATAGTCCAATACTCTTTGCTTATAAATTTTTCTATTTCCTTTTGTCTGTCACAGATTATTTTAAGTGTAACTGATTGAACTCGACCTGCACTAAGTCCCCATTTAACTTTTCTCCAAAGTATAGGACTAATTTCATATCCAACCAATCTATCAAGTATACGCCTTGCTTGTTGGGCATCCACAAGCGTCGCATTTATTACCCTTGGCGACTTTATAGCGTTTTTAACCGCTGTTTTGGTTATCTCATTGAATTCTATCCGACACTTATCTTTTTCATCTATTTTTAAGGCTTTTGCTAAATGCCAAGCTATAGCTTCACCCTCCCTATCAGGATCTGTTGCCAAATAAATCTTGTCGCTTTTTTTTGCTTCTTTTCTTAGTTTCGAAAGAAGTTCTCCCTTACCACGGATAGTTATATATTTAGGTTCATAATTATTTTCTATGTCAACCCCCAATTGGCTTTTTGGCAAATCTCTAACATGCCCCATGGACGCCTCAACTACATAACTACTTCCTAAATATTTTTTTATAGTTTTAGCTTTAGCCGGCGACTCAACTATAACAAGTTTTTGTCCCATCTTATCCCCTCCATCAATGTATTCTAATATAGTTAATATATATTTACTTATATTTTGTCATTTACTTTTACATAATAGTTTCCTGATAGACATAATATTTCATTTTTAATCTGCATTTCAAATAATACCTCATATAATTGTTTTATGTCAATGTTAGTTATTCTAATAATATCGTTTATATGTAGTGGACTATCATTTATAATGCTATATATCTTTTTGTTAATTTGACTATTAAAAGACCGCACAGTGGTTTTTTTTTGATTCTTCATCTCTATCCCCATTAAATTAAATATATCATCAGAACAAGTCATAGGGTATGCTCCATCCTTAATTAATTTATTGGTTCCTTTGCTTTCATATGAAAATATAGAGCCTGGCACAGCCATAACATCTTTGCCTTGTTCGAGTGCTAAATTTGCAGTAATTAAAGATCCACTTTTTTCACCAGCCTCTATTACAATAATAATATCACCGAGAGCGCTTATTATTCTATTCCTTTGGGGAAAGTTGTAAGCATGTGGTGGTGTTCCTGGTAAAAACTCTGAAATAACAGCACCTTTTTCAATTATCTCATTGAAAATTTTAAGATTTTCTTTTGGGTATACTATATCTAACCCTGAACCTAAAACTGCACAAGTATAGCCTTCGCCTTCTAAACAACTTTCATGGGCAAAAGTGTCAATGCCCTTAGCCATTCCGCTAATAATGTTAATATTATTAGCACATAAATCCGAGCATATAATTTTAGTAACATCCTTACCATAATTTGAATACTTCCTCGAACCAACTATAGAAATATTGAATCCATCCTCTAATGGCAATATGTTTCCTTTATAAAATAACGCAAATGGTGCATCATCATAATTTTTTAATTTTTTAGGATATTCCTCTTCTAAATAAGTAACTGATTTTATTTCATTAACCTCTAATTTTTTTTTTACCTTATCAATTTCACCCTCATTCCAAGCATCTGTAAGTACGTCAATTAAATTATTTTTAAAATATTCTGTTTTTTTATTATGTACACCATAATACCATATTTTTTCTGTATTATGAAAATCATTTATTAATTTCAGTTTATTTTTAGGGGATAATTTAATTAAAGAAAACCATATATCATAGTCATTCATTTTTTTCACTCTACCTCCACTAACTTAAATTTATTTTTTTATATTACCAATTAAATCATCTCCTGCGGAGCTGAAACATCTTCACAGAAGATGCATTGACGACTTCAGAAGGAGATTTACACTCCCACTGAAGTTTTCTCTTTGTTATAGTATGGAACTCCCACTTATAGAAGTGGGAGACTTCCCTTCTGAAATGTCGTTAAACTATCTTTTCATCTATAAATTTTCTATATTGCATAGCTTCAATTATATGTTTATCTAAGATATTCTCACTTTCATCTAAATCTGCAATAGTCCTTGCTACCTTAAGAATTCTAGAATAAGCTCTTGTGCTTAGAGTAAATTTATTATACATTAATTCCATGATTTTACTAGCTTTATTATCTAAATGGCAGTACCTTTTAATTAGCTTTTGGCTCATCTCTGCATTACAGTGAATTTCTTCCGTTCTAAATCTTTTTTCTTGAATATCTCTTGCTACCTCTACTCTTTTTTTAATAACATTAGATTTTTCACTACTTTTCCCACTAGCTATTTTATTATAAGGCAGAGCATTTACTGCTGTAAATATATCAATGCGGTCTAGAAGTGGGCCTGATAGTTTACTCAAATACCTTCTTCTTTCATAATCACTACAACTACATCGCTTCTCATAAGATCCGTAATATCCACAAGGACATGGATTTAAGGCACTTACAAACATAAAGTTTGATGGATATTCTACAGTTCCATTTATTCTTGAAATATTAATTTTTCTATCCTCTAAAGGTTGCCTTAGTATTTCTATTACATTTTTTTTAAATTCTAATATTTCATCTAAAAACAATACTCCTTTATGCGCTAAAGAGATTTCTCCAGGTATTAACTTATTTCCACCACCAACCAAAGCAATTCGTGATATAGTATGATGCGGACTCCTAAAAGGTCTTTGCAGAATAATCCCTCCATTATCACCAAGATTTCCAGAAACACTATAAATTTTAGTAACCTCAAGTGATTCCTCTTGACTTAAAGATGGTAGTATAGTAGGAATTCTCTTAGCCATCATGGATTTACCTGAACCAGGTGGACCATACATAAGTAAATTATGATTTCCTGCAGCGGCTACTTCAATAGCACGTTTTGAGCTTTCTTGTCCCATAACGTCTTCATAATCTAACTCTTCATTTATTAATATTTCTAAATCATTGCACTGCTTATAAGGCAACAAGTCCTTATAAGTTAAAAAACTCACTACTTGATTTAAATTATCTAAAGGAAATATCTTTGCAGATTTAACAAGACTACATTCTTTTGCGTTGTTACTAGGAACAATAAATTTTTCAATTCCGTTTTCTACTCCTTCCATAACCACAGGTAATGAGCCTCTTACTTTTCTTAACTTTCCAGACAAAGATAATTCTCCTATAAAAAGATAATCGTTAATATCGTTAACGATAATTTGTTTAGTTGCCAGAAGTATCCCTATAGCTATAGGCAAATCAAATAGAGACCCTTCTTTTTTTAAATCTGCAGGTGCTAAATTTATAGTTATTCTATTTACTGGAAAATCAAACCCTGAGTTTAGTATTGCAGAACGTACTCGCTCTTTTGATTCTTTAACTGCAATATCTGCAAGTCCAACAATGTTTAAAGCAGGCAACCCTCGAGTGATATCAATTTCAACAGTAACTATAACCCCTTTAATTCCTGTAAAAGCAGCAGACATAATTTGTATTGCCATATTATCACCTTAACCTTTATTATTCCTTCTATTTCATAATTATTGACAAAATAATTTTCTGTAGACTCATTATTCATATAATTTAGTTCATTAAAGCTTTTTATTTTAAACAAAAAACAAAAAACACAGGCATAATAACTTTACCTGTGCTATAAGTTGGGTTAAATCTGACCTAATACAATGCATCCAAACTTAGATACCATGCTACTTATTCCGTTAATTTTTACATAACCCTCATTTTTTATTTAAGAGTAATACTGATTTTACAGCTTCTCTAATCTCTTCATATGATGTGCATCTGCAAATATTGGATTGAAGCCATTCCTCAATAGTTTCGTCATCTGCATCCGGGTGAATGGTTATAAGTCCATAACAGTTCATTATGAAACCTGGAGTACAATATCCACATTGAAAACTCCATTTATCTATAAAAGCTTTTTGAATTGGCTCTTCTTTTAAGCCCTCAATAGTGGTCACTTTATGTCCAATAGCTTCAACAGCTAGCATAATACATGATTTAACAGGCAATCCATCTAAGAGTACAGTACATGTACCACAATCTCCATTTTCGCACCCAGCCTTTGCTCCAGTTAGTCCCAATTGTTCTCTAAGCACCCTAAGTAGGGTATCCGCAGGCCTAATAACTAACTTTCTCTTTTCGCCATTAATATTGAGTTCTATTTTTGATGTCTCAATATATGATATCATTTCCCTCCACCATCCAGTATTTCCAAAGTATAATCTAGCAAATTTCTTAATACGAACTTCTTATATCCAGAGGAACCTTGCATATTGCCCAATATAGGAGCAGGCAAATGACTTATCGCCTGTTCTATCCTTTTCTCCTTTGAAACATTTTTGTTATTTATATACCCTTCCATTTCTATAGACCTAAATGGAAAAGCACAGACCCCGCTAAATGCCATTTGAATATTATTGTGTTTCCTAAGTGCAGCCATACTAATTAAAGGGTACCCTATCTTTTCTTGTTTGGTCTTCTTTATACATATATTAGGCAAATCGGAATAACTCACATCTGTTGTCAATTGAAAAAGCAATTCTCCTTTTTCCAGTTGAAGACTTTGATTAAAAGCACGATTTATTGGAACTATCCTTTTACCTTTTTCTCCATATATAACTGCATTGCTATCTGCAATTAAATAGCCTAAAATCGCTTCCTTATATATGATTTTACCACAAATATTCCCTCCTACAGTTATCAAATTACGCGATGTATGATCTGCCGGAAAGTTTGCTGTCTTACTCAAGAATGGGATTAATTTATTCTCGGCAATGCGAGCAAGCGTAACTGCAGCTCCTATTACTAGCTGGTCGCCTCTTTTTTCAAATACATTGCACTCAGAAATTCCTTTAGTGTCTATTACTGCCTTTGTAGATATATCATTTCTCCTTGCCCTAGTGATTATTTCTGTACCACCCGAATAATATAAAGGCTCCTTACCGCTCTGGCGAAGATTGTGATACAGTTCTACTGCCTCATCTAATGAATCAGGTTTATAATACTCAAAATCCAATGCAATCATTATTGTCCTCCCTCTTTTGCTTTCCATATGAACTCAGGAGTTAACGGCAATTGGTTAAGGGGGACATTTGCCGCATAAGATAAGCCGTTTGCAAGCGCTGCTGGCATTCCAATTACACCATGTTCTCCAATTCCTCTTGCACCATATGGGGCGTCTATTTGTGGAGTTTCTATAAAGTCTACAAGATACTCTGGAGTTTCTCCAAATCTCGTAATTTCATATGTTCTTAGCTGCTTATTCTGAATAATGCCTTTATCCGTAAACAAAAATGCTTCTCTACTAGCAAAACTCAATCCCTGGTTCATACCACCAGAAATTTGACCTTTTGCAATCGCTGGATTAATAACCTTCCCTGCATCTATAACACAAGCTGCCTTTGTAATTTTGTAGGTATATTCCTTTTTATCAAATTCTACTTCTACAGCTGTTGCACCAACAGTCCACTCTGGACCTGGATTACCTTTGCCAGTTTCAGGATCTAATCCTGTTAGATGTTTTAAAACAAAACTTCCTCTTCCAATAACCTGTCCTCCAACTGAATTTCCATTGGGATAGGTATAGCCAAATGCTATTTTACTTATTTTTATTCCTATTTGGGGATTGTCTTTTAAAAATACTCTTCCCCAACCAACTTCCAGTTCATCGGTGGAACACCTTAAAGGAATAGCTGCTGTTATACATAGTTGATCAATGGCATCCTCAGCTGCTCTAAGTATTGCTCTACCAATCAGCAAAATAGTCCTGCTTGCAGCTGTTTTCCAGTGATCTGGAGATATCTGAGTATTAACATCCATCACTACATGGATTTGATCTACATCCATTTTCATTTTTTCTGCTAATATCTGTGCCAAAGCTGTTTTAGTTCCCTGCCCCATTTCAACTGCACCACAAATAAGATTAATGCTTCCATCCGGATTAAAGGTAAGAATTGCTCCTCCTCCTGCATTTAAAGCTGTATTTGAATTCTTCCAGAAGAAGCTTATACCTTTAGCCTTCACTTTACCATCCTCGGTTTCAGCTATTCTTCCCTCTTCCCAATGTATTAGTTCAGATAACCTTCCAATACACTTCGGTAAATTTCCCAAATTACTTCTAGTGAGTAAAGTTTGAGTAGGGCTAGTATCCCCTGGTAATATTGCATTTCTTAATCTTAATTCTAAAGGATCCATCCCAATCTTATCCGCTAGTATATCGATTATTCTCTCTATTGGGAATGTAAGCTCCGCATGACCGAAGCCTCTGAAAGCTGCAGCATAAGGATGATTTGTATACATACACAATGAATCACACCATACATTTTCAATATTGTATGGCCCTGTACAGTCTATAGCAGCTGCCCTGCTTATAATTACCGCTCTATCTGAGTATGCACCTCCATCAAATAAATATGTTATCTTTACAGCAGTTAGCCTCCCATATTTTGTGCATCCTAGCTTAACTTTTGCATCAAGACCTATATGAACTGGAGATGTAATCATATCTTCTTCTCTTGTATTTGTAAGTTTAACTTGTCTTCCTCCAACCGCCTTTGAACACAAATAAGCAATGAATTCTAGCTGTACAGCTGTTTTACCTCCATAAGCCCCACCTACTAAAGGTACATTAACAATAACCTTACCAGGGTCAATTTTAAAGAAATCACTTATAAGCTTTTTTATTACAAAGGGTGCCTGAGAAGCAGAGTATATAATAACCCTACCATCCGGTAATATTTCTGCCCGTACACACCTGGTTTCCATAGCAGCATGATCTGAGGGTGGAAAAGAAAAGCTAGCTTCGACAGTTACCTCACTTTTATCCAAAGCCTTTCTAATATCACCTTTTCTTATTTTAGTTCTGTTAGCAATATTTGTATTAGCTTCTGGCAGCGTATCATCTATAATTGTATATTGACCAAGATTTTCATGAACCAATGGGGCATCTTTTTTAAGAGCCTCGCCAGGAGAATTCACAACTTGCAAAGGTTTATACTGTATTTTTATAAGCAAAGCCGCTTTTTCAGCCTCGATTTCGCTATCAGCCACCACCACCGCCACGGGTTCACCATTGTATCTTACTTTATCTATTGCAATAGGAGGTCTATCAATAATAGTTGATCCTATAAGCTGCGGAAAGTACTTGCCTGTTATTACCGCCCTAACTCCTGGAGATTTTAATGAATCTGCATATTCAATAGATTTTATTTTTGCATGAGCATGAGGACTTGTTATCATTCTTGCATATAAAAGTCCTGGAATTTGATAATCATTGGTATATTTAGCCATACCTGTCACTTTATCTAAAGACTCTTTTCTAGGCACACTTTTACCTATATTATTTATTTTATGCATAGACTCTCCTTTAAATAATATTCATATACTTTTATAATGTATTTATTATTGTTAATCATTATGAATTTATTTCAGGCTGAGGTGCTCAAATGAATTATCAAAGAAATAGTAGCATATGATCCTGATATCTTATGGATACAGTGTAATTGACTAAAGCAAATTGACATTCAGTTAAGTTTTAATTATTTATATGCTGATATCTCTAAAAGCTTATCTACAGTAACGAAGCTGTATCCCATTTCTTTAAGCTTTGAAATAATTTGTGGCAGTGCCTCGGTAGTGACTTTTTTATCTTCATTACAATGCATTAAGATTATTTCTCCAGGACGTACGTTTTCAACTGAATTTTTAACAATATTATCAACTTCGCGTTGCTCCCAATCTAAGGTATCGGTGGACCAAATTATGTTTTTGTAATTTAATGTTGTTAAAGAATTCTGAACAGCATCATTTGTATCACCATAGGGTACTCTTATTAATGCAGGCGTTTTTCCTATTACCTTATTGATTTCATTTTCAGTTAAAGTTACTTCATTCCTAATTTCAGATGCATTAATAGTGGCGAAGTCTTTATGAGCCCAACTATGATTTGATATTACATTTCCATCTTCATAGGCCTCTTTAATTATGGATTTGCATGCTTCGATTTGTTTACCAATACAGAAAAAAGTGCCTTGAATATTATTCTCGCGTAATACTTTAATAATTTTAGGAGTATTTATGGGGTCTGGACCATCATCAAATGTAAGTGCTACTACCTTGTTTACATTTTGGCCATTAATATATAAGTCAGAAGGATATTTTTTAGCTAAGTTCACTACATTTTTTCTCCATTTTGTCATTGCTGCATCGGGATAGATTGTAGGTCTACTACTTGTACCTAAAATATCATAAATGACTTGAGCTTTTTTCGTAGCTGTGTCCGAGGAAGTTTGAGGTAGCGTGAGTTCACTGGCAGTAGGTTGAATTATGTTTTCTTTATCTGTAGTCTTATCTACAGAAGATTGCGTCTCTGTTATTTTAATCGGAGCATGTATTTTATAAGTAATAAATACTGAACCTATAAGTAATACTAAGAGGCCAAATACGTTAAATAATTTTTTCATAAAATAATCAAACCTTTCTTAAATTATTAAGTTTTCATAATTTTGCTATTATATAAAATGAGTTAGAGTGCCAGTAATACAATACATAGAATTCTTTATATCCCTCAAAGCATTTACATCCACACCCTCACCTCCCACTCTTTTAACTTCTATAAAAGAATGTAAAACCCTTTAATTACTATAAAAGCAGCAGGCATAATTTGAAATCGAGTAGGAGCTAAATAATTAATTTATTTAGCGACCTCTCACACCACCGTGCATACCGTTCGGTACACGGCGGTTCAATAGAAATTAATGTTTTAATAAATATGTCTCAGATATAGAAACTAATCCTATATTTTTAAGGTATTTATTGGTCAATGTTTTGTTTAATATAGGGCTATTGGATGTTCTCCAATAGCCTTTCCTTGTATTTGCATATTGCAAAGCTTTATTGTTTGGTATTCCTAATTTAACAAGGTTCCCATATTTTGTTTTAATCTTTTTCCATTGTTTCCAAAAACACATTCTAATTCTTCGCCTTAACCATTCATCAAGTGTTTTAAGAATACTTTTAATGTCTGCAATAGCAAAATAATTTATCCATCCAACTATCACTTGCTTAAGTTTCATAAACCTATATTTCATGCTCATCGCATTACTTCTTGAAGTTAATTCTTTTAGCTTTGCTTTGAATTTGATTATAGGTTTTTGAGGAACTCTCATTCTGTATTCACCTTTTGCTCGGTAAAATGAAAATCCTAAAAATTTAAGTTTCCAAGGTCTATCTACTGTACTCTTTTCTTTATTCACTCTAAGCTTTAACTTTTCCTCAATAAATCTCGTAATACTCTTCATTACTCTATTTGCTGATTTCTCACTTTTGACGTATATATTCGCATCATCAGCATATCTACAAAAGTTTAGTCCTCGTTTTGTTAGTTCTACATCGAGTTCATGTAACATTACGTTACTTAATAATGGGGACAAAGGCCCGCCTTGAGGTGCTCCTTCTTCTGTATTCATAAATACCCCATTTATCATCACTCCACTTTGTAGATACTTTCGTATCAGAGAAATTACTCTACTATCTTTAATATCTTCCGATAGTATCCTTATTAATTTATCATGATTTATCGTATCAAAGTATTTAGAAAGGTCTATATTCACCGTCCATGTATGTCCAGCATTAATATATCCCCTACATTTTTCAACAGCTTGTTTTCCACTTCTTAAAGGTCTAAAACCGTAACTATTATCAGAAAATTTCTTTTCATATATTGGTATTAGAGTTTGTGATATCGCTTGTTGAATAACTCTATCTAATACAGTAGGTATTCCAAGTAGCCTAATTCCACCGTCAGGTTTTGGTATTTCTACCCTTCTTACGGCTAGAGGTCTATATCTACTTTCTAATAATGATTGCCTTAATTCTTGTCCATGCTCTTTTAGATAATGTAGAAGTTCATCTACTGTCAAACCATCAATCCCATGACTTCCTTTATTGGCTTTTACTCTTTTATATGCTTTATTCATATTATCTCTCGATAATATCTGCTCGAGTAAACCATTATCATATTCATTCACATCGTTTCTTCCTTCTTCTGACATAGAGGAAATACTATGCACTTCTACATTACCTTCGAGTTCCACTCTATTCTCTCGTAGAGAGCCTTCTTTATGAAGTTGTCTGCTTTTATCATATTTTCTCGTATCCTTCAAAATTCCAAACCTCCTATTGTTCAGTCCTTCCCACGCTAACGCGTTTTGCATGGTACTATGACGTCTGCTGACTTCTGATAGTTCAGCCATACATCACTGTATGGGTTGTTATTTCTAAATTCATATCCACAACTTACCTATCAGATCTCCCCGGGTAAGAACGCAATCTTTCACTCCATCTATCTGCTACATTTACACCACTTGTTTCGAATAGTTTTGGGCTTCGTTTTGTATTGCAAACTTACCCACAAGCATATGCCTTATATGTAGTTTCTGTTCGTCAGACCGGAGTTTGGCCGCCAACTTCCTTCAGATTCCATCTCACGATGGACACCCTTGTCTTAAGCTATGCACTTGGCACTATTAACCCGTGCTAGGGACTTTCACCCATTAGATTGCGCCCATGCCGGGCGCACAATAAAAACCGCTAAGTATAACTTAGCGGTCAGACCGTTGACAAACATAAAATGTAAAACACTCTAATTTAAAATTGGAGTGTTTTTTTCATATTCAAAAAGGATTTTAGGACATCAATGTCGAATATATATAGGATACAAACTTTATAATTCGGAGGGCATTATTATGATTAATGAAAAGAACTTCACACAACAAAAACTAGAAATGGTGTATTTAGAAGATTTAGTTCCTAAAGACCATATTCTGAGAAATATAGATAAATACATGGATTTCTCTTTTATAAGAGAACTGACTAAAAAATATTACTGCTTAGATAATGGAAGACCTGGCGTAGATCCTATTATACTTTTTAAAATGCTGTTTATTGGGTACTTATTTGGAATAAAATCTGAACGACAACTTGTAAAGGACATTGAAGTAAATGTGGCTTATAGATGGTTTCTAGGACTAAGTCTTACTGATCCTATTCCAGATCATTCAACAATTAGCCAAAATAGACGTAGACGGTTTAAAGGTACAGATGTGTTTCAAAAAATATTTGACGAAGTAGTATTTAAGGCTATAAATCTTAAGATGGTAACCGGTAAAATACTTTACACAGATTCTACACACCTAAAAGCAAATGCTAATAAGCGAAAGCTTGTGAAAATTGAAGTTGAAAAAACGCCGAAAGAATATGTAGCTGAACTTAATAAAGCAGTGGAAGAAGATAGAATAAACCATGGTAAAAAACCTTTAAAGGAAAAAGAACCTGTCACCAAAATAAAAGAAACTAAAGTTAGCACAACCGACCCTGACAGTGGATATATGATGAGAGATGGCAAGCCGGAAGGCTTCTCATATTTAGATCACAGAACTGTCGATAGCAGACATAATATAATTACTGATGTGTATGTTACTCCTGGAAACATAAATGATGTTGATCCTTATATCGATAGATTAGATGTGCAAATAAAAAAGTTTAATTTTAATACAAAATATGTTGGTGCAGATGCTGGTTATGCTACAAATCTTATATGTAAAGAACTATATGAGAGGGAATTAAAATCTGTAATGGGATACCGTAGGTCTCCACATACAAAAGGAATGTACACAAAAAATAAATTCCAATATGTTAAAGAACAGGACATTTACGTATGCCCTGACTTAAGGGCTTTACATTATAAAACGACAACAAGAGAAGGATATAAAGAATATGTTGGTAATGCAAAATATTGCGAGATATGTCCAAATAGAGCTCAATGCTTTTCTGCAAAAAGCAAGTTTAAAACTATTAGAAGACATGTTTGGGAAATGTATAAAGAAGATGTTGTAAAGTTCACCAGAACAGATAAAGGCAGAAATATATATAGAAGAAGAAAAGAAACTATAGAGCGAATCTTCGCAGATTCAAAACAACTGCATGGGCTTCGCTATTGCCATATGCGTGGATTAGAAAATGTGAAAGAGCAGTGTCTGCTTACAGCAGCAGTGCAGAATATGAAAAAGATAGCTAGCCTGCTATCTTTACTGTTTTTTGATTTTCTAACTAAGAAGATAGTTGTTATTTTAAATTTATCCATAACTCAAAGCGCTATCGCATAATTGCATGTAAAAAGCCCAGTATAATAAAAAAATTATACTGGGTTTGTAAACAACCTGAAGAGTTATATTATAGAAATATAATATAACTCTTATTTTACTTTTTATATATTATTTAGTCACAAGCATAGTGTTGAAAACATGGCAATTTCTAAGGGAATCCCTTTTGATATGCTCCCCTTATGGTAGACAGTTAAAATAATAAAACTGTTTACTATAAGGAGGGCTATTTTTTTATGGGAAGAAAATCAACTATATCAGACCAACAAAAAATTAAGGCTGTAACATCATATTTAAATGGAAAAGCTAGTATGTTAAGTTTATGCAACAAACTTCAAGTACATAAGAGTTCTTTTCAAAAATGGGTAATACGATATAAATCAGAAGGTGAAGCTGGGTTAAAACATTCTAGCAAAAATACTTCTTATACTGCCAAAATCAAGATTAACATTGTAAAAGAATATCTTGATGGGCATGGCTCACTGAATGATTTATGCATTAAGTATCATATTTCGTCAAATACAGTTTTATGCAATTGGATAAAGAAGTATAATGGTCATGAAAACATAAAATCTTCTGGAACAGGAGGAAAAATAATCATGACCAAAGGACGCAAAACTTCTTATATTGAACGCATTGAAATCATAAAGTACTGTATTGAAAACAATAACAGTTATAATAAAACTGTTGAAAAATATAAGGTATCTTATCCTCAGATTTATACCTGGATGAAGAAGTATAATCAGTTTGGTATTGAAGGGCTTTTGGACCGACGTGGAAAGCCAAAGGCTGAAGAGTTAATGACAGAAGATGAAAAGCTAAAAGCTCAATACAAGCTTTTAGAAGCACAAAATAGAAGATTACGGATGGAGAATGCTCTTCTAAAAAAAATCCAAGAGATAGAAAGAAGGCGATATTAAGCGAAGCTAGATACGAAGATACTTATCTTGCAATCCAAGAATTATCTAACAAAGATAAATTTCCTATAACTGAGTTGTGCATTATAGGCGGCGTTAGCCATTCTGCATATTATAAATGGCTACACAGAGAAAAAAGTAACCGAGTATTGAAAAACGAAGAATTATTAAAGCTTATTTGTGAGTTATATGAGGAAAAAGACGGTATCTTAGGCTATCGCCAGATGACGATTAAAATCCGTAGAGAATATAATAAAAAAGTTAATTATAAACGAATTTATCGTCTGATGCAGATATTAGGATTAAAATCCGTATGCAGAAAAAAAAGATATAATTATATTAAGTCAACTCCTGAAGTTACTGCAGAAAATATTTTGGATAGAAATTTTAAAGCAGAACAAGTCAATAAAAAATGGCTTACAGATGTAACCGAGTTTAAATATGGGAGAAGTGGACAAAAGGCTTATCTAAGTGCAATATTTGATTTAGGTGATAGAAGTATTGTTTCATATGTCATTGGTCATTCTAATAATAACCAATTGGTTTATCAAACCTTTAATCTTGCTGTTAAAGTATACCCTGATGCTAAACCAATATTTCATAGTGACCGAGGTTTCCAGTATACTTCAAAAATATTTAAAGAAAAACTAAAAAAAGCTGGAATGATACAGAGCATGTCGAGGGTTGGGCATTGTATTGATAATGGTCCAATGGAAGGATTTTGGGGAATCTTAAAAACAGAAATGTATTATCTTCATAAATTTGAAGACTATGAAAGCTTAAAGAAATCGATTGAAGACTATATAGAATATTATAATAATAGACGTTATCAAAAACGTTTAAAGTGCATGACACCAATGGAATATCAGCGATATCTATTAGGTAATGCAGCATAAATAAAGCGCCTACCAAATGATAGACGCCTTACATAAAATCTTTAATTATTTCCACTGTCTACTTGACAGGGGGCAGTTCATTTAGCTTCCCTTAGTTGCTGTTTTTACAATTATTACATCTTAAAAATTGCAAAAATACCACCTATAACTAAAATACAACCACCTATCCGTATAATTACCATATATAAATCAGTAGGTTCTGCATTAGTTTTTGTTTTCCATGATTCTGCAATTTTCCACATTGCTTTAGGCTTAATTAGCATTACACATCCGATAATAACCAAAAATATACCAACTGTTAATTCCATTGGACATCCTCCCTCGTATAATATAAATAACACCCTCGAGATATTAACAAGTATTTCTAAATTATACTTCATTTACATAATTGCTATAACATAATTTCAATTATAAGAACCATAATTATACATAAATTACTTCCCCTAATAAGACCTCCTCTTGTTGCGTTTAAGAGATATTTGATTTATAGTGGCAAAGGGAAAACAGTGGGGAAAGGTCATTTATGGAATTAATTTCTCGTATTCCTGGCTATCCATGTGGTTCAATACAATTATGACAAAAATACCCTACAAAGTAGAGTCAGTTAACTTTGAGACAATTATGCCTCTTTTTTTAACTGTATCCCTTATAGGGTCCATTTTATACTTGTATAATATGATTCTTATTTTATTTTTTATGTCCTATTTAATAATAAGTACTATCAAAATTTAACTTGTTTATCCATTATTTTTATACTCATAGAAAAACTTTATTTCCCATGTAATCCTTCTTTACTTTAACATATTAAATGTCCTACTTGTCACGGAATAACTCTAAAAGGTTTATATAATGATTGGCTTCTCTAAGGACATGATCTGCCAAAAGCGGAACAATTATTGACTTGATTTTACAATTTAAGAGTCCTTCAGTAGCCTGAGTCTTAAATTCTCTAATCTTAATAGTTTGTCTTAAAGTGTTATCCGTAAGGCCAGATAACTCTAATGAAGATTTATTCACAGCAGATGCTTCTTTTCTTAGTGTTTCAAATTCTTTCCCAAAATTATTTGATATATCGAATAGTTCCACTTCAGTAGGATCTAATAACCCTCTAATAAAGTAAGAATGCTCTGACATTATTCTGTTCCAAAAGGTTTCCTGTTCAACTATATCTCTTTGCACATCAATCTCAATACCATTTTGTAATCTTGTTAATAACGTTGCAAAGAATATTGCCTCCCTAAGTATATGATCTATTAACAATGGATAAGCGGTAGTAAATACCTTGCAGGATAAAACATCGCTTTTAAGTTTGGCTTTGAATTTAGCAATCATATTAGTCGCTGCTATAGAATTGTAATTCAGCGCATAAACATGTTCAGTTAACATGGATAGGTTCATATTATTCATTCCAGGTACTAATGAGTTCTCCATAGCAGTTACGCTTGAGTCTATAAAAATTCCAGTAGCAAATTGAGTCGCCCTCTCAGCATCCATTGTATATTTAGTCGAAATTTCATTTGCCTTTAACACTCTAACAGGAATTACTCCGTCAGACAAGGATATTGCATGTGAAAGCAATCTAGTAAATTCATTTTTAAAGGCATCCGCTTGATTGATTAAATTTCTATCCTTTATAACAAATGCTGCCTCCAAAAATATGGAGTGCTCCTTCATTATTCTTAGAAAGAATAGATTTAACTCTAAAGATTGATTTATAAATTTTTGATTTGATATCATAACATACTCCTAAATTATTATTTCATCATTAATAATATATTCAGAATAAATGTATTAAATGATTATAAAAATAATATTTTACAACAACTTTTATTTCAATCATAATACTCTTGATGAAACTGTGACGTCCAAAGGTCTGATGGACAATAAATCACCGAAGGCTTTCACCGTAAAATAACCCCATACTATTATTGTATGGAGTATACTAATTTTATAGATGAAGCTTATTGAATTTTGACGTAGATCTTTCACTCCATATTATCACTTTCTTTGTAGTGATTTAACCTGTTAACGGCTGGGCCTTCTATAATATCGCCTTCAAAAGTAAATCTTGATCCATGACAAGGGCAATCCCAGGATTTTTCCGCACTATTCCATTTCAGTTCACAACCTATGTGCGTACATGTTATATCAACTATATGCAGTTTTCCATTTTTGTCCCTATATGCTCCATACCTTTCTCCATCAATCTCTACCATCTTTCCCTCATCATTTTTTAATTCAATATTATATTGTCCAACTTGAAGTTTTCCCTTTATTAATTGCTTTGCAACATCAAAATTCTCCTTAGCAAAATTCTTAATCCCATCAGTTGAAATATTACGCGATGGATTATATACGTCTTGATAAGGACTTACCTTATTAACTATAATATCCCTTAGTATATTCGCAGCCGCTGTTCCATTTGTCATTCCCCATTCACCATAACCTGTAGCAACATAAATATTTTCTGATGAAGAAGTAAGATTACCTACATATGGCACACCATCTATTGTTATATAGTCTTGAGTCGACCATCTATACAAAAATTTTTCAATACTAAAGTTTTTTTCAGCATACTTTTCTAAATTAACATAATGTTTTATCATATCACCACCATGAGCAGTTTTATGATCTTGGCCCCCGATAATTATCATCTGGACATCCTTATACTTTTGTGAACGAAAATACCAACCTTTCTCCCCTGCATCTACAAATGTACCTTTTGGCAATTCATCCTTTATTTTTGCAGTTATTACATATGACCTTTGTGGTCGAAGCCTTGCAAAATACAGCCCTAACCCATCATAAAAAGGAAAATGTGAAGCTAAAACAACTATTGGAGCTATTACTTTAAAGCCTGTGTCTGTTATTACAGTGTATAAATCATCATGTTCAATATCTACAGCTCTGGTATTTTCATATATGTTACAATCATTGCTAGAAATGTTTTTAGCAATTTCAAGGAGGTATTTTCTAGGGTGAAATTGAGCTTGATTTTCAAAACATAATGCACCCTTTATTGAAAATGGCAAATCCAACTTTTCAACATATTTTGCTTTTATACCTAGCCTTTTAGCAGCTTCTGCTTCTTCCTTAATAGTATCTATATAGTTTTCATCCGTTGTATAGATGTATGCTGGTAGCCTACAAAAATCGCAATCAATATTATATTTTTTTACCATACATTCTATAAAATCTATTGCCCCTTCATTAGCATCTGCATACTGCTTAGCTTTTTCAATTCCCACACTTCTAATTAAATTACTATATATTATATCATGTTGTGAAGTAATATAAGCTGTGGTGTGCCCTGTAGCTCCCTTGGCTATTTTATCTGCTTCAATTAACGCAACTTTGAACCCTTCATTTTTTAAAAGGAGAGCAGTTGTTATGCCTGTAATACCTCCCCCTATTATTGCTATATCAACTTTAACATCTTTTTCTAAAGCTTTATAGTTTGTTTCATTAGTTGAATCAATCCAATAAGATTTTGATTTTAATTGTTTATTAATACATACATCATTTTTTTCATCCATAAAATTACTTCCTCCCTTTAATAATAAAAGAACAATTTTATTTTGTGTTTACAAATTAAAAATATGTACATTAAAAATTATGTCACAAATTTTCAAAAAAAGATTGATAGAAAATATAGAAGTAGTTTGTGCATGTCACGGGTGAATAATATTGTATCTGTATTGATTTAATGTGATGAAAATGGTTAAGAGGAGCATAAGCTCCTCCTAACCATTTTAAAAATATTCAATATTCAAATATAATTTATTATTTGCTGTTTATTACAAAAATGTACTAACTATAAATTTTAATTTTTAATGCTCTCACTCCAGCGATTATATTGCTCTTCCTGGTAGTATAGCATCTAGTATTCCAATGACTATTGAAGCAAATATTGCACCTATCATAGATACTCTCATCCCAGGTACTAGGAATTGCGCTATATATAATATTATAGCCGCTATTACAAACCCTTTTATTCCCTTCCCAAAAGGCGATGCATCGACGCGCATAAGTTTTTCCACTAAATAATCTATTAAAGATATAACTACCGCCGCTAATATAATTGACCGTAGACCCACAAGTACAAAACCTGGTGTTAAAAATGACGTTATAGCTAATATAATTGAAGTTACTACAAATCTTATTATCATACCTGTTAAGCTATTAAAAGCACCTTTTTTCTCTTTATTTTCCATAATTAAATTACCTCCTTATTTAAATTTTTTTATACTTATATGTTTACCAAGAAGCTGAAATTTTATTATGAAAAATAAACAAACATTATTTCACTAACTATTACCATAAAATAAAAATTATAAATTAATAAAAGCTGTTAATAATATAAGTAGTAATTAATAAGAAAGTGTTACCGTGAATGACCATTTAATAACCAGTTACAGCTATCTTACTTCTACCTTCCATTAAAACTACATTTTAAAAATTCTTTTATACTTGATACTCAATTAACTTTATAAAGTGAACACAGAAATCATGCTTACTTATATTTGACAAAAAATATTAATCACCGTATAATTATGCATATTTCCCATTTTAAATATAGCAAATGTTACAACCATTTTAATTATTATGTTATATAAGCCTAAGAACAAAGGAGTATACAAGATGAAAAATCAAATCATTAATGAAATTGAAAATATAAAAGAAGATCTATTGGAAATAAATGATTATATATATAATAACCCAGAATTAGGTTGTGAGGAATTTAAAGCGGTTGAAAAATTAACATCTTTTCTTGAAGAACATTCTTTCAAAGTCGATATTAATATAGCAAACAGGGAAACTGCATTCAAAGCTATATATGACAGTAACCTAAAAGGTCCAACCATTGCATTTTTGTGTGAATATGATTCATTACCAGGAATAGGACATGGCTGTGGTCACGACATGATAGGAACAATTAGTGCCGGAGCAGCTGTTGCTTTAAGCAAAGTAATAAGCCAAGTTGGTGGGAAAATAGAAGTATATGGAACCCCTGCCGAGGAAACATTTGGTGCGAAAGTTGATATGGTTGAACAAGGAGTATTTGACAATGTTGATGTTGCTATGATGATGCATCCGTATGGCAAGACATGTTCAAGTGGATCATCCTTGGCTATGGAAGCACTAGAGTTTGATTTTACAGGAAAGTCAAGCCACTCTGCAAGCACACCTGAAAATGGAATTAACGCACTGGATGCTGTGCTATTAATGTTTAATGGTATAAATGCAATGAGACAACATGTGACCTCAGATGTAAGAATACATGGCATTATCAGCGAAGGTGGTGTAGCTGCCAATATAGTGCCCGATAAGGCTGTTGCAAAATTCTACATAAGAGCCCAGAAAAAGGCCTATCTTAAAGAAGTGATACAAAAGGTGAAAAACATTGCAAATGGAGCCGCACTCATGACTGGGGCGAGTGTAAAAATCAGCTTATATGAGCCCTCTTTTGATGATATGAATACTAATAAAAATTTATCTGATGCATTTAATGAAAACTTGAGAATGTGCGGTATAACAGATATCAACCCACCAGAAAATATCGGCTCACTAGATATGGGAAATGTAAGTTACATTGTACCATCAATACATCCTCTGCTTGGAATAGGAAACCCAAAATTGAACTTACATACCGATGAAATGGCTAAAGCAACAATAACGCATCAGGCCCATAATTCTTTGATTATAGGGGCTACGGCACTCGCTTGTACTGGGTACGATGTTATTACTGATAACAACCTGCTTTCCATGATAAGAAAAGAGTTTGATGACAGTTTAAAGTAATCATTCCTAATAAAAAGCAAGAGCATTAACTTACTGTATAAATATGCACAAAAACATATAATAAATGTATGTCTCATGAAAATAAAAAAAGAACAAAAATTGATATCGTAACAACGAATCAATATATAACTTCATTTTTCCCTATTTAACCCTTTAATTTTTGTGATATTTTGATAATACGATAATAAAGGTATACTCAAGCCATATGCTTTAATTTCGTATTTTCTATTAATTGTCAATCCCCAGTACACATCTTCAGAATGAATTTTAAATTCTAATAAACTATTAGCATCCTCAAATACCTTTATATCGCCATTCTCCATTTGTGCATAAATTAAATACCTATCAATATTATCATGTCTTATTATTCGTTTATTTGCAATGGTTACTGTATAAGTATTTCTAAAAAAATGCGGAAAGAATATACCTACGCCTACCATTACAATAATGATAATTATTATTTTTCCAATCTTAAATTTCGAAAAAAATCTATCCCTAAATTTATAAGAAATGTTTTTTATCATAAAATCTCCTTTATTTTAATAAATTCATTTACTTTAATTGTTACTCCTTTTTCTAGATATTAGAACATAATATATATAAATTTTTTCTAAACTAATTTTGTTTTAATACATAGCATAAATAAATGGATTGAGGTAAACTAGAACATTATCCAATCTACAGACTTTTTGAATTTATAAACATTATATTGATTTTTAATCTATTTTAATTTATTATTAGTATATATAGAAATTTATGGAAGGATGTTTGCAATGAAAACTTTCAATAAAGATATCGGAGCACTTGGTGAAGATATATCAGAAAATTATTTAGAAAATTTAGGATACAGAATATTAGATAAAAATTTTAGATGCAAATGTGGTGAAATTGACCTAATAGCAATAAATAAAGGCTATATTTGCTTTGTCGAGGTGAAAACTAGATATGGAATACATTATGGAACACCCGCTGAATCGGTTACCTCCTCTAAACAGAAGAAGATTTGTAAAACAGCTCAAGTATATATTTCTAGAAAAAATATTATTGACTACAATTTCAGATTTGATGTTGTAGAAGTTATGTTGAATAATGATAATAATAATTTTTTAATTAATCATATTGAGGACGCTTTTCAATTATAATTTTAGATAAAAAATAAAAATAAAAATTAAAATATATTTTAATTTTTATTTTCGTCTAAAATATTTTTCAAAAAACTTTTTCTATGTATTGGAATAGTTCCGTATTTTTTTATTGCAAGCACATGTTCTTCTGTGCCGTAACCAACATTTCTATCAAATCCGTAATTTGGGTATTCATTATGATACTGTGCCATCAGTTCATCTCTATATACTTTTGCAATTATAGAAGCACACGCTATGCTTATACTTAATGCATCTCCCTTTATTACAAACTCATTTAAATCTGAAAAGTTTTTTATTTTATAACCATCTGATAATACTAATTCTGGTTTAATAGTTAGCCCCGCACAGCATTCTATAAATACTTGATTATTGCACCAACCAATGCCTTTTTCATCAATCTCTTTATTGTCAATAGCAATAATTTTATAGGCTAAGGCTCTTTCTTTAATAATATGAGCTAGCTCTTTTCTGCTAGATATTGATAATTTTTTAGAATCGTTAGCTCTTAAGATTAAATCTCTATCCTCGTTTGATTTTAAATCTAATACTACTGCCGCTGCAACTATAGGTCCAGCTAAAGGGCCTCTTCCAACTTCATCTACTCCAGCAACATATTTATAGTCCCCAAAGCTTCTATCAAATTCGTACATTTTTTTTACTCTCTGAATTTCCTTTTCTTTTAGCTCAATCATTCTAGATATTTTAATACCTAATTTTTGAACGGTTTTCCTCTTGTCTTGTAATAGCATATTAGATATGATTTGCTTATCACCATCAGAGAAATCGTTTTCAGCATTCTCTAAACTCAACATATATGTAGATATTTCCTTGTAACTCATGTCTGAAAATTTAATATTAAATTCCATGGTATTGTCTCCTTACTATTTCTTAATAGTGTTATTTAGGCATCTTAAAAAACAAGTATAGCACTAACGTTTTTTTAAGATGCTCTATTTATTTTTTAAAATGCCTACCTGTTTTCAGATAGGAATTGCATATGATTTTTTTATATAAAAATTTAAACTTCATCTAGTCTTTCTAATGATATAGGTCCTAATTTTCCACCTCTAAATTCATCTAAAAGCATAACTGCGACTCTATTATAGTCAATATTACCTCTAGAAATTACTGATCCTCTTTTTTTAGCAATATTATCTAGATTGTCTAAAGGATTCTCCATAATCTCATCAAGTTTATATCTTTCCATTAGCCTTTCTCCATTATTAACTTGTAGTCTTTCTACTAATCTAAGTGCTAATTCCTCTATATCTATGACTTCATCTTTTACAGCACCTGTAAATGCCAAATTAAGTCCAACTGTCTCGTCTTCAAATCTAGGCCATAATACACCTGGAGTATCCATTAATTCTATACCTAAGCTAGTTTTTATCCATTGCTTGCTTTTAGTAACTCCCGGTCTATCACCAGTTTTAGCAATATTATTTTTTCCTAATTTATTTATAAAAGAAGATTTACCAACATTAGGTATACCAACTACCATAACCCTCGTAACTATGTTAACTAATCCTTTTTTTCTTTGTCTATCATGTTTTTCTTTTAATAACTCATCAAGCGTAATCTTTATACTTTTTAGACCTTGACCTGTAATACAATTTACAGCCAATGGCTTTATAGTATCAGTTGTAAGCTTTTTTATCCAGTCTTTGGTTACTTTGTCTTCAGCTAGATCACTTTTGTTTAGTAAAATGACTCTAGGCTTATCTTTACATATCTCATCAATTTGTGGATTGGCGCTTGATTTAACTATCCTTGCATCTCTAATTTCTATTACAGCATCAACAAGTTTTAAACTCTCTCCAATTTGTCTTCTTGTCTTAGCCATATGACCTGGAAACCAATTTATTGTCATTGCCATACTATTTAATCCCTCCCATTTTATTGAATGGATAAAGCCTTATAACCGCTTTTCCTTCCAACAGATTGAGTTTTACAAACCCAACATCACTACTACGACTATCTTTACTGAAATTTCTATTATCTCCGAGGACAAAAATTGAATCTTGTGGCACCAAAACTTCATTATAGTCTTCCATAAAATTTTCATTTTTATAGTGCTCATTAATAATTTCATCATTTATGTACAATATATTGTTGTTAATTTTAACTTTATCTCCAGCAACTGCTATAACTCTTTTTATTATTCTTTGACTTATATCAGCAGGGTACTTTATTACTACAATATCATTTCTCTTAGCCGATGTTATTCTATATGATACTTTTTCAATTATTAATTTATCATTATTTTGCACCGTAGGAACCATAGATTCGCCATTCACTGTAACTATTTGGAATAAGAAATTTATAATAAATACAGCGATTAAAAGTGAAATTGCTATAGATTTTACTACTGCAAAAACTTCTTTTGTCAATATATTCACCTACTTAATAAACTACTTAAATTACTTAATTGAAAACTTATGAAGAATATTTACACCTAAGTTTAATTATCTTTAAAAGTAAAAAGGGACTTTTCAGCCCCAATTTTATTTTCTCATTCTTTCTTTAACTTTTGCAGCCTTACCAACTCTATCTCTTAAGTAGAATAGTTTAGCTCTTCTAACTTTACCTAGTCTTACAATTTCAATTTTCTCGATTACTGGAGCGTTTACTGGGAATGTTTTTTCAACACCAACACCAGATGCTACTCTTCTTACTGTGAAAGTTTCTCTTAAACCGCCGTGTTGTCTTTTAAGAACGGTTCCTTCGAATACTTGGATTCTCTCCTTGTTACCTTCACTAATTTTGATGTGAACCTTAACAGTATCACCTACACTAAATTCTGGTAAGTCAGTTCTGATTTGTTCTAATTCTATTGCTCTTATAATTTCTAACATGTGCATTCCCTCCTAAAATTTTATTGTGACGTTCATGCTTATTATAATATAACAGAGGACCGTCCGTACTAGCACAAACTATATTTTATCATAAAAAAATATATATATCAACATAAAAACACTTTTTATACTTATATATAAGATATTTTTAATTTTAAATAACTCTCCGGAAATTAATTAACCACCTGTAAAAAATAACTAGTCAGTATACTAGTACATTTATACTTATTGCTTTCTTTCAAAAGCCTTACTTAATAGTTTTTTATCTTCCTTCGTAAGATTAAGTTTTTGAAATAAATCTGGTCTTTTTTCTTTAGTTATTAAGAGTGACTGCACTCTTCTCCATTTTCGTATGTTTTCATGGTGTCCTGATGTCAATACCTCTGGAACCTTTTTACCCTCAAAGCATTCTGGTCTTGTATACTGAGGATATTCTAGTACGCCATCATAAAAGGATTCTTCTGTGAAACTCTCCGGGCAAGATAATACCCCTGGAATTAATCTACAAATACTATCGACTATAGGAATACATGCCATTTCTCCACCTGTCAAAACATAATCACCTAAAGAAATCTCCATATCTATATAGTCATAGGTTCTCTCATCAATACCTTCGTAATGTCCACATACAAATATTAATTCTTTTTCCGTGCTGAGCTTTTTTGCAATATCTTGGGTAAAAGTAATACCCCGTGGCCCCAAAAATATTACCTTTCCACCATTATGCAATTTAACATCATTAATACAGTGAACTAGCGGTTGAGTTTGCATTACCATACCTGCTCCTCCACCATAAGGAGTATCATCTACCTTTTTATGTTTGTTTATTGCATAGTCCCGAATATTACGAGGAGAAATCTCCAGTATATTTTTCTCTATGGCTCTTCCAATGATACTATAATTAAAAATATCAAACATTTCAGGGAATAGAGTTAGAATGTCTATTTTCATTCTTGCCATTCTTTTATTGGCTTAATTATTATTTCGCGTTTATTAATGTCTATACTAACTATAATATCCTTAAGCACTGGAATTAGCACTTCTTTATTTCCCTTAACCCAATATACATCATTACCCGGAGTATGAAGAACATCATATACTTTTCCAAGTTCTTCTCCGCCCTGCTCGAAAACATTGCAATTTAATAAATCAGCCACATAGTAACTATCCTCAGTCAGTTCAACTGCATCTTCTCTTTTAACCATCAAGTACTTATTTCTATACAATTCTGCTTGCTCTATGCTGTCTATACCTTCAATTTTAAGTATTGCGTTAGCTGCTTGAAGTTTGCAACCTTCAATTTTTCTAATTTCACCATCAATATACACACTTTTTAATTTTTTAAATCTTTCAAGACTATCCGTTAGCGAAAAGACTTTAACTTCACCCTTTAAGCCATGTGTCTTGCCTATCTTACCTACGCTCATAAAATCTTCCATTTAAAATCCTCCTTTCAAAATCACTTATATAAATAACTAAAACTCAAAATTTAATTAAAATAAGAGTTAGGCAGAACCTAACTCTTACTTTATTTCAACAACTACTTTTTTATTTTCTTTAACAGCAGCTGCCTTAACAACCGTTCTAATAGCTTTAGCTATTCTACCTTGTTTACCTATAACTTTTCCCATATCCTCATGAGCTACAGATAATTCAAGAAGTACTGCATGCTCATGTGCTACTTCGTTTACTACTACCATTTCTGGTTTATCAACTAAATACTTTGCCAATACTTCAAGTAACTGTTTCATGGAAAACTCCTCCATTCATTACTTACAAACTTTTCTAGTTGACTGCTATTTTGCTAAGTAACCTTTTAACTGTATCAGATGGTTGTGCACCATTTTTCATCCACTTAGTTGCTTTTTCAACATCAATTTTAATAGTAGTTGGCTCTGTTGTTGGGTTATAGTATCCTATTTCTTCTATAAATCTTCCATCTCTAGGAGCTCTTGAATCTGCAACTACTACTCTATAAAATGGAGCATGTTTAGCACCCATTCTTTTTAATCTTATTTTAACTGCCATGTATAATCACCTCCTTAAATTTAATCATTGCTCAAGTAGTTTTATTAAAAAGGCATTTTACCAAACAGACCTTTTTTACCAGGTTTTTGGAATCCTTTTGCTTGCTTCATAAATTTCTTTGCCATTTCAAAATCTTTTAACAGCTTATTTACTTGCTGTACCAATGTGCCTGACCCATTAGCAATTCTCTTTTTTCTAGAAGAAGAACCACTAATTAAACTAGGATGCGTTCTTTCTGATATAGTCATTGATTTTATGATAGCTTCAACTTTTCCCATTTCTTTTTCGCTTTGAGACAAATCTACACCCTGTAATTCTTTTTTATTTACACCTGGCATCATTTCAACCAATTTATTCAATGGTCCAAGCTTTTTCATCTGTTGCATCATTGCTAAAAAATCATTTAGATTGAATTCTTGAGATAGCATTCTGCTTCCAAGTTCTTTTGCTTCATCTTCATTTATAGCTTCCTGAGCTTTTTCTATTAATGAAAGCACATCCCCCATACCAAGTATTCTTGATGCCATTCTATCTGGATAGAAAACTTCCAAATCATTCATTTTTTCGCCAACACCAACGAATTTTATAGATTTACCAGTTATTGCTTTAATTGATAAAGCTGCACCACCTCTTGTATCACCATCTAACTTAGTCAAAATTATTCCAGTTATATCCAGCTGCGAATTAAAACTATCTGCTACATTAACTGCATCCTGACCAGTCATAGAATCTACAACAAGCATTATTTCGCTTGGCTTAACACTTGATTTTATATTTTGAAGTTCCTCCATTAAAGTTTCATCTATATGAAGTCTTCCTGCTGTATCTATTATAACTACATTATTACCATTATCTTTAGCAAAGTCTAATGATGCTTTTGCTATATCTACAGGGCTCACATTCTCTCCCATGGTAAAAACCGGAACATCAATTTGTTTTCCTACTACCTGTAATTGTTTAATTGCAGCTGGCCTATATACATCACAAGCAACCAATAGTGGTTTTTTGTTTTTTCGTTTCAGTGAAAGGGCAAGTTTCCCACCCATTGTGGTTTTACCGGCACCTTGAAGACCAACAAGCATTATAACTGTTATCCCATTTATAGAAAACTCTAACTTACTTTCTGAATTACCCATTAAATCAGTTAACTCATCATTAACAATTTTGATGACCTGTTGCCCTGGTGTTAAGCTTTCTAATACTCCATTACCTAAACACTTTTCGCTAACATTTTTCACAAAATCTTTAACCACTTTATAGTTAACATCTGCTTCAAGCAATGCTAATTTTACTTCTCTCATAGCATTTTTAATATCTTTTTCGGAAAGCTTACCCTTACCTTTTAATTTTTTTATGGTATCCTGTAACTTAGAAGATAACCCTTCAAAAGCCATAATAAACCTCCTAAATGTTTTCAATAATCTGGGTTTTTATATCACATATAATCTTATTTATATTTTCATCTTTTATATTAACTTGTAAGTTATCTAATTTTGATATAATGTCTTTTAAAGTTTCTTTTAGTTCATGATTTTTATTTAATAACTTTAATTTTTCTTCATATACTAAAAGCACATTATCAGATCTTTTAATGGTATCATGAATAGCTTGCCTGCTAGTATTATTTATCTCTGCTATTTCTGATAAAGAGAGGTCATTATTAAAATACATATCCATTATGTTTCTCTGCTTTTCAGTAAGCAATTCACCATAAAAATCTAATAATAAAGAAATTTCAAATCTTTTTTCCATTTCATCACCTTGCTCACAAGTCATATATTATCAGATTTTAAATGCAGTGTCAAGTAGTTTTACTTAACAGGTCAATATTTTTATATGAACCAGTGTCTTAGATCTACATTTTAAAATAAAGCCTCTACGAAATCCTTTGAATTAAACTCTTGTAAATCATCTACACCTTCACCAACGCCTATATATTTAACCGGTATATCAAGTTGATTTTTTATTGATATTACAACGCCACCTTTAGCCGTGCCATCTAATTTAGTTAGTATTATACCATCTATAGGACATATCTTCATAAATTGTTTAGCTTGCTCAACTCCATTTTGTCCTGTTGTACCATCAATTACTAATAAAGTTTCCATATGGGCCTCACTATACTCTCGCTTAATCACCCTATTTATTTTTGCTAATTCATCCATAAGATTCTTTTTATTATGTAGCCTACCTGCCGTATCACAAATTAGAACATCAACTTTCCTTGCTTTGGCTGCTTGAACAGCATCAAAAACCACAGCCGCAGGATCAGACCCCTCTTGATGTTTTATTAATTCCACGCCTGCTCTACTGCTCCAAATCTCTAACTGATCAATTGCTGCCGCTCTGAACGTATCCGCTGCAGCAATGAGAACTTTATATTTCTTGTCTTTTAGCGATGCAGCGATTTTACCAATGGAAGTGGTTTTACCAACACCATTAACCCCAATTATCAAAAGTACCTCCGGTAGATTTGCATGTTGTATTGGGTTTTCATTTTCACCTAATATGTCAATCAAAACTTCTTTTAAACATGGCCAGATTTCTTCTGGTTCTTTTATTTTGTCTTCCTTCACCTTTTTTTTAAGCTTTTCAATGACATGAATAGAAGTCTCTACCCCTATATCTGATGTGATTAATATTTCTTCTAGTTCCTCATATAATTCATCGTCAATTGTAATGGCTAAGTTTAGTACTTCACTGACTTTTTCTGTGATGCTATTTCTTGTTTTTGCTAGTCCGTCTTTTAATTTTCCAAAAAAATTTCCAAACATTTCTACTCCTCCTTGTTTATTTTTTGTAACAAAGTAATTATTATAAATAATTTTACTTATTCAAATCCACAGATACTATTTTTGACACTCCCTTTTCCTCCATGGTAACCCCATATAATACATCTCCAGCTTCCATAGTTCCCTTCCTGTGAGTTATTATAATAAACTGAACATTATCCGAAAATCTCTTTAAAAATTCAGCATACCTAACTACATTCGCATCATCAAGTGCTGCTTCAATTTCATCTAAAATGCAAAAAGGTGTTGGCTTCATCTTTAATATTGCAAATAATAATGCTATTGCGGATAAAACTTTTTCTCCACCAGACATTAAACTTATGTTTTGAAGTTTTTTCCCTGGTGGTTGAACATTAATATCAATTTTGGCAGTAAGTTCGTCGCCTTCTGTAAGTATTAAATCTGCACTTCCACCCTTAAATAATTCCGTGAAGGTTTCATTAAAATTTTGTCTTAATATAATAAAATTTTCTGCAAATATTTGTTTCATTTTTTCAGTCATTTCACCTATTACAGTTAATAATTCGTTTTTCGCTAAAACCAAATCTTCTTTTTGACCATTCATAAAAGTGAATTTATCTTTAACTTCTTTATATTCTTCAATCGCACTAACATTAATTTTACCAAGCATTGATATTGCCGCTTTTAGTGCTATTATTTCCTTTTTAAGCTTATCAATGTCTTCAATTTCATTTTTAAATTGCAATGCTTCCGCATATGTTAATTCAAAGTCATCGTTCAGTTTCTGATAGTAAGTATCCTTTTCCATTTTAACTTTCGCAAGGGCTAATTCACATTTGTGCATTTCTTTTTCGGTTTTTTCTAGCACTTGCGAAACATTTTCTAAATGCTCCACACTTATTTTTATATGCTCTTTAATTTTAATTCTTTTAATTTCATTGTCTTCAAATTTTTTTTCCGTTTTTTCTAGTATACTCATTATTTCTTTTACTTTTACTTCGGCACTTTGAATTGAAAATAAATTTTTGTTTTTATTTTTCATGGATTCTTCTATTTCTCTAGAAAATACAATTATTTTTTCATTATATACCGATATTTCATCATTTAATCTTTGAATTTCAGATCGCTTATTATGTATTGTTTCATCAATTTGAGCTTTTTTTATCTTAGCATCAATAATTGATTCTTTTATATTTTCAATTTCTTGCAATTTATCTTTTAATTTAAAATCAACCTTGTTAAGACTTTGTTGTATTTCATCTTTCGCATGAATAAATTTAGCAACAGATTCATTTTTTTCATCAATTTCTTTATTTCCCTTTTCAAGTTTACCCTCTTCTAATGACTTTTCAGTGTTTAGAGCCATTATATTGTTTTTTAATCTGTTTGTTTCATTAATTATTGAGCTTACTTTAGCTTCCACCTTCGTTACTTCAATATTTTCAAAGTGAACCTTATCCTTTAAATTTAAGTTTTCTTCGTTTAACCCTAAAATTTCAGATTTGCTTTGTTTTATTTTTTCCAAGTAAATAATTGATTCATCTTTTAACACATCTAAATCCTTAGCCAACTCTTTTATTTCTCTTTTTCTACCAATTATGCTTGAAGTCTTTGAATATACGCTTCCACCAGTTAACGAACCGCCAACGTTTATAATTTCTCCTGATAATGTAACGATTTTATATCTAAAATTATTTTTTTTAGATATTTGGAGGGCCGAATTCATATCTTTACATATAATTGTCCTACCTAAAATAAATGCAATAACTTCACTAAATTTCTCATCATAACTTATTAATTCATTTGCCATTCCAACAAATCCAGGATTGTTTTTAGTTTCATTATCAATTGTAAGTCTTTTACCCTTAATAATGTTTAAAGGTAAAAATGTTGCTCTTCCGAGATTGTTTACCTTCAAAAAATCTATTAATAATTTTGCCACGGTTTCATCTTTAGTTATTATATGTGATATAGATCCCCCCAAGGCAATTTCTATAGCTACTTCTAAATTTTTTTCCACCTTTATAATTTCTCCAAGTACAAAACACTCACGAATATTTCCTACTTTACCTTCATTCACGTGTTGCATTAAATTTTTTACCGATTTATTATAACCTTCATGCTTTTTTTCCAAAGTTGTAAGTACATTAAAATTAGCTTCTGTTTTATTAATTTTAAAATTACAATTTTTCATAGTTCTTTCATTAAACGTTAGAATGTTTTGTAATTTATCACTTTCTTTTTTATTATCCCTAACCTTACTTTCATAGCGAACTATTTTATCTTTAAATTCTTCCATTTGACTTTCAAATACTGTTTTTGTATTCGCATTGATTTTTATTGAATTGTCGAAATTTTCAATGTTATTTTTCAAAGTATCAATTCTTTTTTTAGAGATATCCATGTTATTTTTTAAAATTAATAGATTATTGGTAAATTCAATAGTTTTATCAATGCTGCTTTGCTCTTTTTCCTTAAGAGTTTTAGCTTCATCACTTTCAATCGCTATATTTCCCTCAATACCCTTAATTTTTATTTCTTCATATTGAATTTTTTCTACTATTTCCATTTGAGTATTTTTTATAATATTCAAAGAATCTTCTGATACATCCTTATTGCGTTTAAATTCCAATAAATTTTTACGAATAATATCGCTCTCATTTGATGTTTTATCAATTGCTTTTGCTAAATTATCTATTCTTTCATTTAGTATCTTTATTTCAGAGACATTATTTTGGTAAATCAACTTATTGTTGTAATATATTTGTTTTTCTTCTCGGTTTTTATTTTCAAATGTTTCAAATTCACTGTTCCAGTATTCAACATCTTTCTTAAATTGGGTTTTTCCCTTTGTGCTTTGTATTACTTCGCCATCTAATTCAGTACCTTCATCGTGTAATCTTTTAATTTTTTCTTCAACCTTATTAATGGAGTCAATAATTATGCTAACCTCTTTGCTTTTTAATTCTTCAAAAAGTTTTAAAAATTTCTTTGCCTTTTCGCTTTCATTCATTAATGGTTCTAGTCTTTCTTCATAAGTGCTTAAAATATCTTCTATTCTAATCAAATTTTGATCTGTACTATCTAATCTCTTTTCTGCTTCTTCTTTTCTTGTTTTAAACTTAACAATTCCTGCAGCCTCTTCAAACAATTTTCGTCTTTCCTCAGTTTTACCACTTAAAATAGCATCAATTTTACCTTGACCAATAATTGAGTATCCTTCTTTTCCTATACCAGTATCCATAAAAAGCTGTTGAACATCTTTTAATCTACAAGATGTATTGTTTATTAAATATTCGCTTTCTCCTGAACGATATAATCTTCTCGAGATTGTAACATTAGAATAATCAATGTCCAGTCCAGAATCGCTATTATCCAAAATCAAGGAAACTTGCGCCAGGCCAACCGGTTTCCTAAACTGTGTGCCAGCGAATATAATATCCTCCATTTTATCTCCTCTTAAGTTTCGTGCACTTTGTTCTCCGAGGACCCACCTAACAGCATCAGATATATTGCTTTTACCACTTCCATTTGGCCCAACTACTGCCGTAATTCCCTTCGTGAATGTTAACTCTGTTTTATCTGCAAAGGATTTAAATCCTCTTATTTCAATAGATTTTAAGAACATTAAAACACTCTCCTATTTTACCTAAATAGCATTGGCGATATAAATCCTATAATAAAAATTACAACTATACTATAAATAAATACCTTTGTATATTTATCTCTTGTTTTCTTTTTCATAATTCACCTCATATTTTTATTTTTTTCTTTAATATAAATAAAGTATATATTACTACAAATAATTTAACGTAATATATACTTTATTTAACGTGCAAGGATAGACACTATATTCTATACACCAAATTAAAATCCTTCTTTATACTTTGAGGACACATACTCATGTATGGTCATAATAATGCATTTTTCTTCTTTAGATATACTAATACTTCCACGGCTAATGGTAATATCTTGGGATATTTCTATTGAAACTGTTTTTATTTGTTTTTTTATGCCATAAAAAAAACTTTTGCCATTAGCGTAAAGTTTTGAAATGTCTTTTGGATTTATTTTCACTAAAACTTTATTAACGCCCGTGTCACTTTTAAAATTATTCACTATAACATCATATAATAAATCATTATATATACTGCCTTCAACTAATTCTCTAAATGCAGGATGAAATGGTCCTGCAACTAAATCATTGCCTTCTGAGATTTCAACAGTTGGCTGTAATCCTATCCTGATCACATTTATTTGGTTTGCTACCATCATAATGTAAATAATCTTACTTATGTTTACTGCTTCACTTAATGAATAAGGTTTGAATTCTTGCTTTATATACATGCTCTCCATAGGTGTATCTTTAATCACAAGTGCCGGATATATCCGACAAATATCTGGCTTAAGATCAATCGCTCTTTTGGCTGTCTCTATATCTTTATTTATATTATCTCCTGGAAGGCCTATCATTATTTGGTGTCCTAAAACAAAACCATACTGCTTTATAAGTTTTGAAGCATTCACTACATCACTTGCAGTGTGACCTCTTCCAGACTTTAATAACACTTCTTCATCAAGGGATTGTACTCCGAGTTCTATAATATCTACAGAGTATTTTTTTAGATTGCTCAATATTTTATCATTAATATAATCTGGCCTTGTAGATAATCTAATGAATTTTATTTTATTATCATCTTTTAATTTCTTAGCAACAGTTAAAAGTTCTATTTGCTTTTCCATTTTTATAGCTGTGAAAGTTCCTCCAAAAAATGATACCTCAATAATAGCATCATCATTATTTATTGTTTTCAAATATTCATTTACCGTTTGCTCCACATACATTGCATCAACTTTTGTTGATGTTCCTGTTATGCTATTTTGATTACAAAATACACAATCATGTGGGCAACCCTCATGTGGAACGAAAATAGGAATAATGTAATGCAAATTACTCATGTACATCCTCCTGATTCATCATAACCTGTTTTGCTGCATTTTGCTCTGCTTCTTTTTTACTATAACCTTGCCCTGAGCCTTTTACACAATCATTTATTAATAGGCTTACAAAAAATTTTCTCTTGTGTGGTGGCCCTTCAAATTTCACAAGTTCATAGCAAATATTTACTTCCCCATTCTGCTGAAATATTTCCTGAAGCTTAGTCTTATAATCCAAAACTATCTCGTTGCTAATTGCTTTCTCAATGATTTCTTTAAAGTTGTTAAGTATAAATGAATTAGAATATTCTATTCCTTTATCCAAATATACAGCAGCAATTATTGCTTCAACACAATCAGCCAATATTGAAACTCTATTTCTACCACCAGTAATTTCTTCACCTTTGCTCATGTTCATGTACTTTCCAAGTTCCCATACGTTTGCAATATCGCACAGCGAATTTTCGCAAACAATTAGGGACCTAATTTTAGTTAAGTATCCTTCAGGTTTTTCCGTAAAGCGACTGTATAAGTATTCGGATATTACAAGTTGTAATACAGAATCGCCCAAGAACTCAAGCCTTTCATTAAATTCAACCTTCTTTTTCTGATTTGCATAGGAACTGTGGGTTATTGCTGTTTTCAATAACTCTTTATCACTAAAATTCAATTTCAGTTCCTTCTCAAGTTCCTGTAATTTTATATCGTACTTCATAATCATTCCTCCTTTTCGGAAGTTTATTTAAATAATGTTTTCTTCATTCGCAAGATTCTTCAAGTTTATTATTCAATTTACTTAGCCTGACAAATAAAACAATACATTTACTGGTTATCTTAGAAAGATAACTTTTATAGTAAATTCAAAAATAAGTTTGAAAAAGCTAAAGGCCCGCAATACTGCGGGACCTCATGTTACTCTTCTGAGTGAATTTTAATATATTCCACTATATCGCCAACAGTCGCAATTTTCTCAACATCTTCATCCGGAATTTCTATATCGTACTCTTCTTCGAGTGCCATAATTAATTCTACGATATCAAGAGAATCAGCGCCTAAATTATTCATAAAAGATGATTCCATTTTTATTTCTTCTTCATCTATGCTTAATTGCGATGCTATACACGCTCTAATTTTTTCAAACATAATATACTCACCTCCTTACCTTTCTATATTATATCTAACAATTATTACAAGTTCTCATTTATGTTCTTTTCCTGCTGAGATAATTTTTCAATTTCTAATTTTAATTTATCTACAACATTATTTTCATAAAATATTGTAGCTTGTCTAATTGCATTTTTAAAAGCTTTAGAATCTGAACTACCATGAGCTTTTATGCAAATCCCATTTACTCCGAGAAATGCAGCTCCGCCATATTCTTTATAGTCGAAATCCTTTTTAAAGCTTTTAAAAATTGGTTTTAATAGCATTCCTCCAAATTTAGTTCTGAAGGATCCCATTATTCTTGTTTTTAATAAATCAAATACACTAGCAACAACACCTTCATATAGCTTTAAAATTACATTTCCTGTAAACCCATCACAAACTATAACATTGACGTCTCCAGTTGGAATTTCTCTAGCTTCCACATTGCCTACAAAATTTAAATCTGCTTCTTTTAATAGTTTATGAGCTGATTTTGAAAGTTCATTACCCTTTTCTTCTTCAGTTCCTATATTCACAAGACCTACTGATGGATTAGCTATTTTTAAAATGTTTTCAAAATATGTTTTCCCCATAAGTCCAAATTGCACTAAATAATGAGGTTTACATTCTGCATTTGCTCCACAGTCAATTATCATAAAGGGGCCTTTTTTACCTGGCACTATTGGTGCTAGAGCCGGTCTATCTATACCTTTTATTCTTCCTACTATAAGTGTACATCCAGCTAAAAAAGCACCTGTACTTCCAGCTGAAATAATAGCATCTGCCTCTCCATTTTTCACAAGATTCAATGCTTTTACGAGGCTTGAATTCTTTTTGCGTTTAACCGCCATTACAGGATGTTCATTTGTACTAATAACTTCTATAGCATCAACAATTTTTATTTTGTTACAATCATAAGTATACTTCTTTAGTTCTTCGCGAATTAATTGTTCAGGACCAGTTATTACTATATCTATATCATATTCTTTTATAGCTGCGATGCAACCTTCAACCACAGCATTTGGAGAAAAATCTCCACCCATTCCATCTACAACAACTACCATTTTAAACCCTCACTTTAAATGTGCATTATAACAAACAAATAAATACAAATAAATATTTATTTATATTTATTTGTTTGTTTATATTATATACCATAGTGCGCAAATAATTCTAGTATTAATAATACCAGAATACAAATATAATTGTATTTAAAAAATAAAAAGAAAGTCTTTCGACTTTCCTTTTTATTTTTGCTCCATTGAAACAACTTCTCTATTTTTGTAATATCCACAGTTTTTACATACTCTGTGCGAAAGTTTCATATCGTGGCACTGAGGACACTCAACTATTCCTGGTAAACCAAGTTTAAATGTTTGCGCTCTTCGAGAATCTCTTCTACCTTTAGAAAATTTTCTAGCAGGATTTCCCATTGTAACACCTCCTTAATCAGTTAAAAACAGTTCTTTTAGTTTTGCCAACCTTGGATCAACATCGTCAATTGCACATTTACATGCACTATGATTTAGATTGATTCCACAATGATGGCATAACCCTTTGCAATCTTTATTACAAAGTTTTTTTATAGGCAGCATAGAAATGATATTATTTTCCATAATTTCATTTAAATCTAATCTATCATTTTCAATAAAAATAATATCCTCATCTTCACTCTTTAGAGTTTTTGACAATCTTTCATTTAATTCAATATGTATTGAATAAGAAAAAGTCTCAAGACACCTAGAACAAGCAAGTAATAGTTCTGTCTCCATACTTCCAGTTAAATCTATTTCATCATCGATAGATTTTAAAATTAAATGCGTTTTAACTGGTTTAGAAAATTGTACAAATTCATTATCATAGAAAAACTTATCTTTTTCCAAATCTAAATGAAGTTCTTTTCTTTTGTTTTTATTACTAAATAATTCTGAAACGTCTATTACCATATTATCCACTCTGAAAAACTAAATACTATTTAGTTCTAGTTCTTCTCATATAAAGAAAATCTTTATACCTTGTATAAAAAAATATACAGCTCGAGCAAAGCTTCCGCGTCCCTCCTAACTAAATAGTTTTTTACTTACATCAAACACAGTTAATTATATAAACAATACAGTAAAAAGTCAAGAATTATTTATTATAGACATTAGCAATAATTTTATTTTATTAAAGCCTTCGTGTCTCTTGCTATTACTAATTCTTCATTTGTTGGTATAACAAGTATTTTAGTTTTAGAATCTTCTGTACTTATTTCTGCCTCTTTTCCGCGAATCTTATTCTTTGCCTTATCTAAGACTGCTCCCAAGAACTCTAGTCCCTTGCATATATCTTCTCTTGTTTCTGGAGAGTTTTCACCAAGTCCGGCAGTGAATATAATTGCATCTACTCCGCCCATTACTGCAGCATAAGATCCTATAAATTTCTTAACTTTATAGACAAATATATCAAGCGCTAACTGTGCTCTATGATTTCCATCTTTCCATGCAGCATCTTCTATATCTCTAAAGTCACTGCTTACCCCTGATATTCCTAAAACGCCTGATTTTTTATTCATTAAATCATTAGCTTCATCAATTGTTAATTTTAATTCTTGCATTATATATATTATTATAGCTGGGTCTATATTTCCGCATCTAGTTCCCATAGCTATTCCTTCAAGTGGAGTAAATCCCATACTTGTTTCTACTGATTTACCATTTTGCACTGCAGAAATACTTGCTCCATTTCCTAAGTGACAAGTAATTAATTTTAGATCTTTTATGTCTTTACCCATCATTTTTGCAGCTTTATCTGAAACATATTTGTGAGATGTTCCGTGGAATCCATATTTTCTAATACCATGTTTAGTATAAAGGTCATACGGAAGTGGGTATATGTATGCAACTTCTGGCATTGTCTGATGAAACGCGGTATCAAATGTAGCTACCATAGGCGTACTAGACATTAATGCTTTACAAGCATTAATCCCGATTATATTAGCTGGATTATGAAGTGGTGCAAGTTTTGCACATTCTTCTAAGTTCTTCATCACTTCATCATTAATTATAACTGATTCTGCATATTTTTCTCCACCATGAACAATTCTATGTCCCACTGCATCTATTTCTGATAAATCTTTAATAACACCATGATCACAATCTACAAGTGCGCCAATTACTAATCTAATAGCATCTGTATGATCTTTCATAGTCTCTTCAATAATATATTTTTCCCCATTAACCTTTTGCGTTAATTTTGAACCTTCCATTCCTATTCTTTCTATTAATCCGAGTGCTAAACATTCTTCATTTTCCATGTTTATTAATTGATACTTAAGTGATGAACTTCCACAGTTTATGACTAATACTTTCATTAAATTTTCCTCCTAATAATATATATTTAAATTATATGTTTTATATAAGTTTATTTTGAATTTGAGCTTGAACCGCAGTAACTGCAACAACATTAACTATGTCATCCACACTGCATCCTCTTGATAAATCATTTATAGGCTTTGCAAATCCTTGACAAACCGGTCCGATAGCTTTTGCTTTAGCAAATCTTTGCACTAATTTATATCCAATATTTCCAGATTGTATGTCTGGAAATATTAAAACGTTTGCGTTTCCAGCTACAGTACTATTTGGTGCTTTTTGTTTTGCTACACTAGCAACAATCGCTGCATCTAACTGAAGTTCTCCGTCAATTTGTAAATCAGGTCTAGCCTTCTTTGCAATTTCAGTAGCATTTACTACTTTATCAACTAATTCATGCTTTGCACTTCCTCTAGTTGAAAAAGACAACATTGCAACCTTAGGTTCAAAATCGCATAACAATCTTGCATTATCTGCAGTGCTAATAGCTATAGCTGCTAGGTCCTCCGCATTAGGGTTTATATTAACAGCGGAATCTGCAAATAAAAGCAGTCCATCTTCTCCATATTCATCGTGAGGCAATTCCATTATAAAGAAACTTGAAATAATCTTAATTCCTGGTGCAGTTTTAATAATTTGCATTCCAGGCCTAAGTAAATCTCCTGTATAATGTACAGCTCCGGAAACCATTCCATCAGCTTCTCCCATCTTAAGCATCATAGTTCCAAAATACACACAATCTTGCATTGTTTCAGACGCTTTTTCTAGAGTCATTCCTTTATTTTTTCTTATCTCATAAAATTCCTTTGCATAAAAATCAGTTCTTTCAGAAGTTTTTGGGTCTACAATTTCTATACCTTCAATGCTAACTGATAACTTAGCTGCTTTTGCTTGTATTACACTTTTATCTCCTATTAATATTACCTCGGCTAGTGAATTATTTTTGATGATTTCACTAGCTTTTATAGTCCTCTCTTCTTCTCCCTCTGGAAGTACTATTCTTTTTTTATCTGCCTGTGCCAATTTACACATTCTAGCTATAAATGCCATTCTTATTGCCCCTCTCGTTTATTATCAACTTAATATACAATAATAATATACACCCTTTGCCCTATACATTTCAACATAAAACTACAAAATCATTTACATATATTATATTTTAAATATTCTTAATTTTCATCCTTTTTGTCTTTTTTGAAATATATGTACTTTAATTAATTCATTTTATATTATATAATATGTATAAGTTTTAACGACATTTCAGAATATAATTATTGCATTATTTTTAGTGGTTTCTCTTTAGACATAAATTATTAGCTTATATTTATATGAGCTTTCATGAGGTGATTTAATGAATATTTCAGGTATAATTGTTGAATATAATCCATTACATAACGGTCACGTATATCATATTAATAAAACCAAGGAGCTCACAAACTGTGATGCCTTAATTTGTGTTATGAGTGGGAATTTTACTCAACGTGGTATTCCATCAAGTATAGACAAATGGACAAAAACTAAAATGGCATTAAATAACGGAGTAGATTTAGTAATAGAGCTACCAACTATCTACAGCGTATCATCAGCAGATTTTTTTTCCTTTGGCGCTGTAAGTCTTCTAAACAGCCTAGGAGTAGTGGATAATATTTGCTTTGGTAGTGAACATGGAAATATTAATGATTTATATAATATTTCCAATATATTACTTCAAGAACCTATTGAATTTAAATCACTGTTAAAAACTTATTTATCAAAAGGTATCACTTACCCTTTAGCAAGATCTAATGCACTTTATGATTATTTGATGAATTCAAAATTGGACATATCAGACTTATTATTAGATAACTGTTTAAATTCACCTAATAATATACTAGGTATAGAGTATTGCAAAAGCTTAATCAAGTTAAAAAGTTCTATTACACCTTACACATTAAAAAGAGAAGGTGCATCTTATAACAGTGATCTTTTACATAATGAATTTTCAAGCGCGACAGCTATAAGAAAATTTTTGAAAGAAAATGGTTCTTTAATAAAACTTGCAGGTCATATCCCAAGTTCAGTATTAACTGAACTTCAAAACTTATACTCGAAAAATTATGAATTTACATTTGAAGATTCCATGTTCCCGTATATTAAACATAAATCTGCTACATCAAAAAATTCTTTAGTAAATTTACCAGACGTATCTGAGGGTCTTGATAATAGGATTATTAGCTCCTTACAAAATAGTTTAAGTTACTCTAGTGCACTGGCCAATATAAAAAGCAAACGCTACACTTACACTCGCATTAGTAGAATATTATGTCAATATTTTATAGGATTTGATAGCTTTGATACTAAAAAATTAAGATCAATGCCTTGCCCTTATGCTCGAATTTTAGGATTTAACTCAAATGGAAAGTCAATTCTAAAATCTATAAAATCAAACAGTAGCATTCCGCTTTATACTAAAATTCCTAAAAAGTGCAATGACACCATGCAACTAGATACTCAGTCTACAAGGGCTTATAGCATTATAAATAGTAGTATAAGTCATAATAGCGATTATTTGATATCGCCTATAATTATAAAGTAAAAATAAATGCTGCTATCATAAATAGATAGTAGCATTTATTATATTTAAAATTAGTGTTTCCAACACATAAATTTATGAAAATTTAAATATATTTAATACAGTAATACTTAAAAAGGGGTCTAACATTGAAATTACTATTAATTATATTATTAATTTTCATAATATTATTATTATTTGAACTATTTAAAGCTTTGAAGATAAATCTATCAATAACATTAATTTGTTCTCTTTTTATTCTACAAATAATAATAGCTCCTAATATTTGTATCCAGTACACTATCTCTGGTGCAAAATTGTTTTTCAATTCAATTTTTCCTTCTCTTTTTCCATTTTTAGTTGTAATAAATATTATAATAAGCTACGACGGCATTCATATTTATTCTAAATTGTTAGGCAATCTAATTTGTAAACCCTTAAAGCTACCAAAAGAATGTAACTTTGCTCTTTTAGTTAGTTTACTATGTGGTTATCCCCTTGGTGCGAGATACACTTGCGATTTGTACGAAAAAAATATAATTGATTTAAATACCTGTGAACGATTGCTAAATATAGCTTCTAATGCAAGCCCACTTTTTATTATAGGCGCAGTGGGCGCTTCTATGATGTCAAATGCTAAAATTGGTTATATGTTAATACTCTCTAATATTCTCTCTTGCATGTTTATGGGATTTATTATTCCCTCAAAAGATTCTTATTTTAAAATTAAAAATAGAGGTGACAATTTTTCAAGAAACCATCCACCCACCACAAATATTGGCATGATATTGAAAAACAGTATTGAAGATGCCATGAAGAATGCCTTAAATATCGGTGGTTTTATTGTAATATTCTCCGTAATAACAGGATTAATTAAAGACAATGTAATATTTCACATTGCCCTTAATAAGTTTTCTTTAATTATTGGCTGTTCTGGGAATTTTATAGAAGGGTTATTATTAGGAATGTTAGAGATGACTAACGGATGCTATTTAATATCCTCTAGTAATTCAAATCTGTATGTAAAACTTCCAGTTTTGAGTTTTTTAATTGCTTTTAGTGGTTTGTCTATAATTTCTCAAGTTTATAGCTATACCTATAAATATGATGTCTCAATAAAAAAATACATTGCTCGAAAGTTTATTCAAGGCATAATTTCCTCAATTTTAACGCTGATTCTATATTGTATTTTTCTACATACTACATCGGTTTTTACTTTTAATAATGTAAGTATATATAAAGTTAGTAATTTATATTTTTTAATATTAATCATTTTATTTATCCCGATATTACTTATAAATATAGTTAAACTATTTCATACTTCTTAGCTCTTTTACATTATCTCTTATTGAAGTTGTGGTATCCGTAACTTCTCCTTGTAGAGATATTAAAAAATCTTGAACATCGCCCTTAATCTTATGAAGCATTTTCTGACCTTTTAATTCAATCTCTTTATCTAATTGGGATAATATTTCATCCGCATAATCTTTAGCCCCAAGCCTCATAATTTTAGCATCTCTCTGAGCTGATGCTATAATTTCTTCAGCTCGAGTTTGTGCTTCTTTAACTAAGTCTTGCTTTTCAACTCTTCTTCTTATTTTATCAATGGTCTCTTCTTCAAAAATTTCAGCTTGTTTTTTTGAATCAACAAGAATTCTTTCTTTTTCATCACAAATCCACTGAGCCTTTTTAAACTCATCTGGCAAATGACTCATAATTTGATCAATTATATCTAATATTTCTCTTTTATTTACAACCACCTTACCTGTAACAGGTATTTTAGAAGAACTTTCAACAATTTCTTGAAGGTATTCTAAAAGTTTTATAACATCCATATTTCCCCCCTATTTAGAATTAATTTTCCTAATAATATCTGGAATAATTTCCTCAGGTACTAATTCTTCAATACATCCTCCAAGCATTGCAACCTGTTTAACTGAAGAGGAACTTATATAGCTATATTCTGTCTTTGTCATCATGAACACAGTTTCCTTACTTGGATCCAATTTGTTATTCATTGATGCCATTTGAAACTCATATTCAAAATCTAAAACACTTCTGAGTCCCTTCACAATGACACTAGCACCCTCTTGATTCATTAGTTGAACAAGTAAACCACTAAACTTCTTCACGCGTACATTGGGTAAATTTTTAACTACATTTTTTATTTGTTCTATTCTCTCATCTACAGAGAAGAGACATTTTTTCTCAGGGTTAACAAGCACTCCTACGATTAATTCATCATAAACTCTAGACGCCCTCTTAATAATATCCAAATGTCCGTTAGTTATTGGATCAAAACTTCCAGGGCAAATTGCTTTTTTCATCTTATTCCTCCACGTTTTCCTCTGAGGTAGGTAACAATTATAAATTGTTACCCTCATGTATTTTCTTAAGGAACTAATAATTCTTAACTATTAGTTCCTTATATTTGTAAAGCAATACAGTAGTATTACCATATTTTCTTAAATCGGAAAGCTGAATAATAGAATTTCCTTCATATATTTCTTCTGAAGAATCTATTTTACAAACAATCAACCCATCTTCCCTTAAAAGGCTATTTGATGCAATAATCTCAATAGCAGGTGGAATCATGTCTTTAGCATATGGTGGATCTATAAAAATCAAATCAAACACAATCTTTTCATCTGCAAATTGTTGCATGTATTTATATGTGTCACCTTTTAAGCACTTGCATTTATCGTTAAACTTTAAATTATCTACATTCTTTTGTAACATATCAAATGTAGTATCACCCATATCAATTAGATAACATTTCTCAGCTCCCCTACTTGCGGCCTCTAGACCTAAGCTACCAGTACCTGAAAACATATCCACGACTACAGCATTTCGTGTTCTATCCTGGATTATATTAAATATAGCTTCTTTTATTCTATCTAATGTGGGCCTCGTTCCCATCCCTACAGGGGACAACAATTTTCTTCCTCTTGCACTTCCTGAAATAATTCTCATATGTTTATTCCTCCATTTAAGCCAGTTTCGATAATATTTTAACATATATATATAATTTATACAAAGAAATTTTTTCTTTAGTTAAAACAAATGTAGTTAGAACTTTGCTCGATTTTTTCTATTATTGCATCCTTTATTTTAACGTCTTCAACATTCCTACTTTGCATTAACTTTTTTGCTTCACTATTTGCAAGTTTTAAAATATCTATATCTTCAATTAAATCTGATAAAATCAACCCTGATTCACCATGCTGCTTGATGCCAAATAATTCTCCTGCGCCTCTATTTTTTAAATCTTCTTCAGCAATAAAAAAACCGTCATTACTTTTTATAAGTATTTCTAATCTTCTTTTCACTATATTATTTGTAATATTCGCCAGTAGTATACAATATGACTTATGCTTTCCTCTTCCTACTCGTCCCCTAAGTTGATGGAGTTGTGCAAGTCCAAATCTTTCTGAGTTTTCAATTATCATAACTGTAGCGTTTGGTACATTTACTCCAACCTCAATTACTGTAGTTGCAATCAGCGCTTTAATTTCTCCGAGTTTAAATTTATCCATGATTTCATTTTTTTGTTTACTTGGCATTTTACCATATATCATCCCTATTTCTATAGAGTCAAAATATTCTTCTTTTAATTTTTCGTAAAGCTTCTCGACTGAACTTAACTTCATCTCCTCATTTTCTTCCACTAATGGACAAACTATGTAAACTTGCCTCCCCATATTAATCTCGTTTAAAGCAAATTCATACACCTTTTTACTATAGGACATACTTTCATAGCTTGTATCAATTTTCTGCCTGCCTGGAGGCAATTCATCTATAATAGATACGTCTAAATCACCATATAAATATAAAGAGAGTGTCCGGGGAATAGGGGTAGCTGTCATTACAAGAATATCAATGTTTTTACCTTTATTAGAAAATCTATTTCTTTGTGATACTCCAAAACGATGCTGCTCATCAGTAACAATCATTCCTAAGTTTTTAAACTCTACATCATCTTCAATAAGTGCATGAGTTCCAACAATAATATCAATGGTTCCATCTTTTAACTCCTGTTTAATTAATTGTTTATTTTTTGCTGTAACACTTCCGCTTAGTAGTTGTATTTTTAGTGAAAAATTTTTTAATACATTTTGAATTTCTTCATAATGTTGCTTTGCTAAGATTTCAGTTGGTGCCATCATAGATGCCTGATACCCATTTTTCACAACATTAAACATAGTAATTATAGCCACTATAGTTTTACCACTTCCAACATCTCCCTGCACCATTCGATTCATTCCTATATCCTTCTTTTGATCTATTAGAATTTCTCTTACAACTTTACTTTGTGCCTTAGTAAGCTGAAATGGAAGTTGCTCCTTTAAGATTATAAGCTCTGGTGCTATTTTAAATTGAATACCATTATTATGATATTTTATAAACTCTTTTAGCATTAATATTTTTAATGAATAAGTGAATAATTCTTGAAATTTAAGCCTTCTCTTTGATTTATTAAGGAGTTCTAAGCTTTTAGGGCTATGTATATTTCGAGCAGCATTATCTAAAGAACAAAAATCATATTTTTCCACAAGCCATTTAGGCAAATTCTCCGTTATTTCAACATCACATAATACGTCAGATATAATTTTATTAAAAAAATTATTTGTAACATTATTTTTAAGTGGATACTTGGCAATAATGTTATTTGTAGCCATAGACGTATTTTTTACTATCTTAGGATTCATAATTGTGATTTCTTCCCTGAATTTATTAACTTTGCCTGTGATAATATATTTATTTGAAATTTTAAAACTATTTTTTGCATAGGTTTGATTAAACCATTTACCTTTGAATCTATTATCCCCTTGGCAAAAAACTATGGTAGAAAGAGTTTTATTATTTTTTAACCTAACATCTTTTAATATATTTAGCACAGTACACTCTACAATGAGTTTTTCACTTTCCGCGCATTTCAGAATGCTTTTATTCGCAGATACATTCTCATAATCTCGTGGAAAATATAATATCAGATCTAATACGTTAAAAATTCCACACTTATTCAAATTTTCTGCCATTTTAGGTCCAACACCCTTTATATATTTTATATCGCTATGAATATCCACCTATACCACTCCAAAAATAAGATTTTAACGAGATTTTAGAAGGAAAGACTCCCACTTCTATAAGTGGGAGTCGCATACCCTAACAGATAGCAAACTTCAGTGGTGGGAATAACAATTGAGAATTGTTATCTACTCCAGAGGTTTACAAAGGGGTAACTCTCCTTTCGAAGTCGTCAATGCATCTTCTGCGAAGATGTTGCAGCTCCGCAGGAGATGATTTAATATTAGTTTTGTTCGTTACTAATCTTTAAGGTACATTAAATACCTAAGAAAAAAAGCCCTAAGGCTTTTATTCAACTGACGCAATAAAATAATAAAGTGGTTGTTTTCCATTATAATGTTGAATATCTAAATTCGGATATTTGTGTTCTAGGGCAGAAATAAATTCTTCCACTTCGCTTATTATACAATCTTCACCATAGAAAATTGTAATAAGCTCACTATCCTCTGTAACCATACTGTCTATAGTATCTTCGCAAACTTTATAAATATCTGTTCCAACTTCTTTAATTTTTTGCTCAATTAAACCTAGAATGTTTCCTTCTTTTATTAGATTACCATCAGATTCAGTGTCTTTAACTGCATATGTTACAGAAGCTGTTGCAACATTTTTTATTGCTTCTTTTAATATATTTTCATTTTCTTCTACACTAACTTCTGGATTAAACATTGTTACAGCAGTTATTCCTTGTGGGATAGTTTTCGACGGAATAACAATTACATTTTTATCTGACAGTTCGACCGCTTGCAGCGCTGCCATAAGTATATTCTTATTATTAGGTAATACAAATACATTTTCCGCATTAACTTTATTAATACTCTCTAATATATCTTGTGTACTTGGATTCATGGTTTGGCCGCCTTCTATTACAACGTCCACACCTAAATCCTCAAAAATATTCTTAATTCCTTCTCCAAGCGCAACAGATATAAATCCATATTTTTTATTCTCAATAATGTTTTCTTTCACTGGTCCTTCAACTTTCTCATCCGCAATGCCTAATAAATTTCTATGTTGTTCTCTCATATTTTCAATTTTCACCTTAGACAGTTCCCCTAGTGTTACTGCTTTTGAAAGCACTACCCCTGGATCATTTGTGTGTATATGGATTTTAACAAATTCATCTTGCGAAACCACAACCATTGAGTCTCCAAACTTTTCTAAATATCTCTTTAATTCATTAGCATCAACATTTTCAGCGATAACTAACAATTCAGTACAGTATCCAAACTTTATGTCTACAGGCATATCTAAAGCTGCAGGTGTTTTTGTTTGTGATTTTGTACTTTTCTTTTCCGATTTGCTAATTAGAGATTCCATATTATTACTTAGAGCTTCATGCATTCCTTTAAACAATATTAAAAGTCCCATTCCACCTGCATCAACTACTTTTGCTTGTTTTAATGCTGGAAGCATATCTGGAGTTTTATCTAGCATAATTTCACTACACTTGCAAACTTCTTGCATGAGCGCAACTACTTCAGTTGCTCCGCTATTAACTGCACTTTCACCCGCAGCTTTAATAATAGTTAAAATCGTACCTTCAGTGGGTCTCATAACCGCCTTATACGCAAAATGGGCACCTTCTAAAATGCTTTTAGCCAATTCTTCAGAAGTAGCTTCATCTACGCCTTCTAGCCCTTTTGCAATGCCTCTAAATATTTGTGATAATATAACACCTGAATTACCCCTTGCGCCCATCAGCGCGCCCCTAGCTAGTTTTTGAGATATCTCAGCAATAGACTTAGTTGACATACTTTCAATTTCTTGCACTGCGGCTTTAAAAGTCATTGACATATTAGTACCTGTATCTCCATCCGGAACAGGAAATACATTTAACGAATTTACATATTCTTTTTCTTCTTCTAACCTATTAGATGCGTTTATTACCATATTACGAAAATTTTGTCCGTTAATTTTTAAGTATTCCATTGCTACCTCCCTAGACCCTTACACCTTGGACGTTTACGGTTATTGCTGCAACTTTCAGTCCTGTATAATTTTCAACATTATATCTTGTTTTTTGAATTATATTATTTGCTATTACAGATATTTTCGTGCCATATTCAACTATTATAAATAATTCAATAAATAGTTGGTTTTCCTTAGAATTAATTTTAACTCCTTTATTTAAAGCGTCGCTCTTAATCAATTGCCAAAATCCATCCTTGGCATCTTTGAGTGCCATCCCAACAACTCCATAACACTCTGTTGTAGAAATACCAACTATGTTTGCTAACGCTTCCTCTGAATAATATATATTACCATTCTCTCTTGCAATGTTACCTTTCATTTTAATTCCTCCTTATACCGCTATATAGATTATTTTATAGTATAATACTAATTTATTCAACAAAATTAATTTTATAATTGCTTTAGTTACGAATAATTTCTTATTTAACTTGCAAGAGTAGTAATATTCATGTTACAATTATGCGTGTTTCAATTGAGAAGATTTTTTTCTTCGTAGTCAAGGAGGTGTTTTCATTGTCAAGAAAATGCGAAATATGCAATAAAGGTGTAATTTCAGGTAGCCAATATAGTCACTCACACCGTGAATCAAAAAGAAAATGGGCTCCAAATATTCAAAAAGTTAAAGCTATAGTTAGCGGAACGCCTAAATCTATACATGTATGTACTAGATGTCTTCGTTCAGGTAAAGTCCAACGTGCTATATAATTAAAAAATAAAAATGCAGCTTTTAAAGCTGCATTTTTTATTTAAATCCAGCTTTAAAAGCTACATCGCTTATTTAAATCCAGCTTTAAAAGCTGTTTTTTTTAAACCCACCTCTAAAAACTGATTTTTTTTGTAATAACTGAGTTTTTCTATGTTATTTTTTTAAAAAAAATCTAATTATTCGAGATATAAATCTCGGTAACTTAATAGCCATAATTTTCATCTCTCTTACCTCCCAAACATGAAATCCGTAAAATTTCTTCTAACTTTCACTATCTATCTGAACCTCACTAACAATGATGGTTATGATCCATTATAGTAAAGCCATAATAAACAATTCCTCCTCCTACAACAATTATCCACCACCAAAATGGGACTATTACTACTGTTATGATTCCTATGCCTAAACATGCAATGATTACTCCAAGCTGCTTTTCTAAACACTTATAAAACCTTTTCGTAAGTTAATCCCCTCTCAAAGTATTCCAATATTATTATATGAATTACTTTCAATAATATTGCCAAAAATAAAAAATAAAAAAGTATATATTACTATTAATGCATTCACTTCGCTAATAACTACTAATTTTATTTTTAATTAATCTGTTAAAAACATAAACTCGATTTCTACTCAACCATATGTTTTCCTTAACGCATCTTAATTAAAAATAAAATAAGAAGTTCTAAAGCTCGCTTCAATGCATTATACGTAATATATACTTTTTTTGCGCATAAAAATATTTATTAATTGAAGTATTAATCTGATGATAATATTATCATCAGCGTTCCAGATTTAAATTTAAGCTGAACCTGAGGTCCTGCAAACTCATTTGAAATAGTTATACTCTGTCCAATTTTCAAATTGTAATTATTTAAAGGATATTTTGCGCCTTTAATAGTTAATCCTATTATTTCATCGCCATAAGATTGTACCGAGAATATATCGCCTACGGTGCCACTTAATGAAGTCCCGGCATCAATCAACCTAATATTATTGTTTTCATCCTTAATGCATGCACTAACGCCATTTTCTAAGCAACTTTTTAGCATTCCAATATTTCCAAGCAGATGATCAACTCTACTTCCAGTGCACCCTAATAATACTATTTCATTTGGTTTCATTTTCAAAGCCTTTTTAACTGCAATTTCAGTATCAGTAAAATCTTTTTCTGTAGGATAAATATCTATTATAGAATTATTTTTTTTAAAATAATCCAAGGCCTCTTTATCAATAGAATCAAAATCTCCTACAAGTAAGTGAGGATTTATATTATAGTCATATAGGCAATTGGCACCACTATCTGCTCCAATTAAAAATGCATCCTCAGTAATTTCATTCATGAGTAATTGTTGTGATGGTGGATTTCCTCCTGAGATTATTATGACTTTCATGTTAAATACCTAATCTTAATGCTTTTATGTTTTTCTCAATTTCATCATTCTTAAATACTGCCGACCCAGCCACAATAACATTAGCACCACTATTAACAACTTCTTGAATATTACCTACATCAATGCCACCATCTACTTGAATCATAATGTCTTTATTATAAATATCTGCAAGATCTCTAACTTCTTTAATTTTATCCGAGCAGTATTCAATATACTTTTGCCCACCAAATCCAGGGTTTACTGACATAATAAGTACCATATCAAGATTACTCATTAAATGTTTTATGCATTCTACAGGTGTAGCAGGATTTAATGCAACACCCGCTTTAATCCCAAAACTTTTTATGTAATTAATAGTTCTATCAATATGCCTATCGGTTTCATAATGGACAGTTATAATGTCAGCTCCCGAATTTACAAAGTCTTCTACATATCTAGACGGTTCTTCTATCATAAGGTGCACATCAAATGGTAATTTTGTTAGTTTTCTAATGCTCTTAATAACTGGAATACCGAAAGAAATATTAGGTACAAACATACCATCCATTACATCAATATGAATCATATCAGCACCGCACGCTTCTAGCTGCTTAATATGTTCCCCTAGCCTTGAAAAATCCGCTGACAGTATAGATGGTGATATTTTTATCATTTTTTATTCCCCCTAGCAATAATTTCTTCTAATGTCTTTATATAAAATTTATATCTATCCCTGTAAATTTCATTATCTTCTACAGCTTGCTTAACTCTACAGTTAGGTTCTTTATAATGCATGCAATTAGAAAACCTACATTCACATCTATGTTTTTCAAATTCCGGGAAACAATCTTGTAATTGTTCTTTCTCAATGAAATCTAAACTTAAGGCTGAAAATCCTGGAGTATCTAACAAAAATCCTTCTTCATATTCAATAAGTTCACTGTGCCTTGTAGTATGCTTACCCTTTTGCGATTTTTTACTTATATCTCCAGTTTTCATAGCTTCTCTTCCAAGTATACTATTAAGTATAGTTGACTTTCCAACTCCAGACGGTCCACAAAAAACGGTAATGTTATCTTTTATTCTAGTCTTAAGTTCAGAAAGTCCATCACCCTCTTTTGCTTTTAAAAATACTATGTCACATCCTACGCTTTTTAATTCTTTTATAAGGCCCTCATCAACTTGCTCAACTAAATCCAACTTATTTAAACAAAGAACTATCTTTAACTTGTAATGTTCACAAAGCACTAGAAATTTATTGAGCAAATCCATATTTAAGTCAGGTTGTTTAAAGGCAAAAACTACAAAAGCTTGAGTAACATTAGCAACCACTGGACGTATCATCTCAGTCTCTCTTGGAAAAATCTTTTCAATTACACCTTTGCTCTCATCTGTCTCAAGCATTATTTCCACTTTATCACCAATAACAGGGGAAAGCCCAGTATACCTGAACTTCCCTCTTGCCTTACATTCTATGACTTTGTCTTGAACTTTTACAAAATATAGCCCGCCTACACCTTTTATGATTACTCCTTGCATATATCCCTCACCATTTACCTTCTATTTAATATTTTTGAATATATTTCATATATCTTGTAATTACTTATTCTTATTGAGGAGTCGCTGGGGGTGTTTCAGTTGTTGCTGGGGGTGTTTCAGTTGTTGCTGGAGGTGTTTCAGGAGTTACTGGAACTTCCGCAGCCTTAGATGTTAAAGTTATAGTATCCCCAACATTTGCCTTAGTCCCTGGCTCCTTGTCTTGCGACTCAATGATATCTTCATCATTACCAGAAACTACTATGTTTATATTCGATTGTGCAGCTGACTCACGTGCTGCTTTAACAGTTTTCCCCTTAAAGTCTGGAACATCAAATTGTTCTTTTTTAGGTTCTTCATACTTGTAATAATTAACTCCTACAGAATTACCTTCCGTAACTTCCGTATTTGCAGCAATACTTTGATTGAATATTTTACCATCAAGTGACTTATCATGAGTTACCACCGGGTGTCGCTCACCTAATTTTAAATTTGCATTTTGCAATACTCTCTCTGCATCATTTAAAGATACGTCATTTAGATTTGGAACCTTTGTTAATTTAATCTCTACACCCTTACTTATTACTAAATCTACTTTATCGCCTTTTTGAACTAAACTACCCGGATCTGGGTTTTGGCTTATTACTAAACCACTAGCAATGGAATCATTGAATTCAGATGTTACATTTCCTAGCACCAATCCATTTTGTTCAATAATAGCAGTAGCCGAAGCTTTATCAGTCCCCTTGACAGAAGGAATTTTGAAACTTGCAGGCCCTTTACTCACCGTAACTCTTACTTCACCCTTAGCCTTTAATTCTGTTCCCTCATCAGGAAAACATAACAGTACCTCGCCTTCGGGTTTTTCGCTATTTTCTTCTCCAGCCACTACAAAATTCAAGCCTTTTTCTACAACTAATTTTTCTGCCTCTACCTTATCTAAGCCAATAATTTTAGGCACCAATATCTTATCTGCCACATTAACTTGCTTGTCAGTAAGATAGTTCTTTAATGTGACTCCCGCAACACTACCTAAAACAATCAATAAAATTACTGCAACAAAAGCCATTATTATCGTTTTATTTTTTTTGTTATTTTTAGACTTCGGTTTTTTAATTACTTGTTCTTTTTCTACTACTTCTTCTTTTTCTTCTTCATGATCATCTTCTTTTTCATAGTCATCTACATTTACAGCTGCCATAACCCTAGTGTATTCATTTTCCATGCTATTTGTTGCGATAGTATATGAACTATTCTTTTGTATTCTCTGCAGATCTAAAAACATCTCATTCGCAGTTTGATACCTCTTTATAGGTTCTTTTTCTATAGCCTTTAATATTAATTTGTTCAAATTTTCAGGAACATTACCATTTATTTTCTTAGGTGGCACAACTTGTTCCTGTATATGTTTTAATGCTACTGATACAGGACTTTCTGCATCATAAGGCACTTGCCCTGTAGACATCTCATAAAGTACTATTCCAAAAGAATAAATATCTGTTCTACAATCTACAAAACTTGCTTTAGCTTGTTCTGGTGAAAAATAATGAGCTGATCCCATCACTGTGCTGGTATTAGTTATAGTTACAGAACTAGCAGCTTTTGCTATACCGAAATCTGTAACTTTAACCGTTCCATCTTCAGTCACTAAAATATTATGAGGTTTTATATCTCTATGTATAATGTTATTCTTATGAGCACACTCAAGTGCTTTTGCAATTTGCATTCCATAGTCTATTATTTGATCATAATTCATACTACCATTTTCAAGTATAATTTCCTTTAAAGTCTTTCCTTTTATATATTCCATTACAATGTAGTTAATATCTCGCTCTTGTCCAACATCATAAATATTAACTATATTATTTGATGAGAGACTAGCTACGGATGAAGCCTCTTTTTTAAATTTATCCATAAAATCTATATTATTTGAAAATTCTTCTTTTAATATTTTTACAGCAACATAACGATTGAGCAAACGACATTTAGCTTTATAAACTATCGCCATTCCACCCTCTCCAATTTTTTCAAGGAGTTCATATCTACTCCCTAATATGGTTCCTATCATCTCTGCACTCTCCTTCAAATACGATAACCGATATGTTATCGCGTCCACCCTTAGATTTACTTAAATCCACCAACATTTTACAGCTAGAAATATTGTCATTTTCATTTTTAATAATAATATCATACATTTCAGAATAAGTCACATCGTTAGTAAGGCCATCTGTGCATAAAATACATTTGAATATATTGGTCAAATTAACATCAAATAAATCAACTTCTACTAACTCATTTGTTCCAAGTGCCCTTGTAATAATATTTTTATTCGGATGAGTTCTAGCTTTTTCTTCAGTTATAGTACCATTATCTAAAAGCTGTTGTACCAAAGAATGATCTCTTGTAATTTTTAATAATTTTTTGTTATTATCAATAATATAACAACTACTGTCACCTACATTTGCAACAACCATTTCATTTTGTTTTTTAAAGCAGATTGTTATAGTTGTCCCCATCCCTTTAAGCGAATCATTACCACTTGCCATGTCATAAATTTTCTTGTTTGCAGATTTTATTCCTTCAGAAAGCACTTCTTTGAGATCTAAACCATGATGATTCTTCTTTATATATTCTATTATAACCTTAATAGCTAGCTGACTTGCAACTTCTCCTGCATTATGACCACCCATACCATCTGCTATAGCATAAATACCAAAATCAGTATCTTCAAAATAGCCTACCGAGTCTTCATTTGTTTTTCTAACATTTCCAACATCAGATAAAACCCCAAGCATTTTTACACCCCCTCATTTAAGTTTTCACTTTTAATATAGCTTCTCCGAAGTTGACCACAAGCCGCATTAATATCCAGGCCCATTTCGCGCCTTATTGTTGTCTGGATATTATTAGTTTCAAGTACCCTCTTAAACTCAGCAACGTCATCATTTGAAGATCTTTTTAATTCATTCTCTTCTATTTCATTAACTGGAATTAAATTAACATGGCATAACATATCCTTTAACAATACACTTAATTTTTCTGCATCTTGCGTGCTATCATTAAGACCCTTTACAAGAGCATATTCAAAAGTTATGCGTCTATTAGTCTTATTTATATAGTATTTAGATGCATCAATAATTTCTGCAATAGAATACTTATTTGCAATTGGCATACTCTTCATTCTAATCTCATCCGTAGATGCGTGAAGTGAAATAGCCAGTGTCGTTTGCAAGTTAATATCAGCAAACTCTTTAATCTTTGGTACGATACCACAGGTAGAAATAGTTATATGTCTTTGACCAATATTTAACCCATTTTCTGAATTCACAATTTCAAGAAATTTTATTACATTATGAAAATTATCAAATGGCTCCCCACTTCCCATTAATACAACATTAGAAATTCGCTCATTAATTAGATGCTGTGATTTCATTATTTGAGCTAGCATTTCCCCTGGAGTTAGATTTCTAATCATTCCTCCAATGGTAGATGCGCAAAATTTACATCCCATCCTACATCCAACTTGAGTCGATATGCATATAGAGTTCCCATGTTTATATTTCATAACAACGCATTCAATTAAATTACCATCGTTTAAAGCGAAAAGATATTTTCTTGTATCATTTTGTTTTGAAGTATATTCCTCTACGAGCTCAGGTATTCCTATGTAAAAATTATTTTTTAACTTTTCTTTTATACTGAGCGGAATATTATTCATATTTTCGAATTCCCATATTCCCTTATAAATCCAGTCTAATACTTGCTTAGCTCTAAATTCACTTTCCCCATTACTTTTCATCCATTGCTTTAACTCTACTAAATTCATATCTAATATATTTATCATTTTATACACCTACTATGATTTTATAATTTTGGCTATGAAAAATCCATCCATGTATTCATTCGGTAAAATAGTAACATACCCTTTATCACTATAGTTTATATTATCAAATTCACCGTAAAATACTGGTTCAATCTTAAATTCTGAATGAGACTCTAGGAACCATTCAATATTGCTTTCATTTTCTTCCTTATTAAGGGTACATGTTGAATATACAAGTACTCCACCTTTTTTTATGTATTTTGAAGCATTCTCCATTATTTTTCTTTGTGTGTGAATTATATTTTCTATGTCTTTTATATGTTTACTCCACTTTATCTCAGGTTTTTTTCTAATAATTCCAAGACCAGAGCAAGGTACATCAATAAGTACCCTATCTGCAGATTGAAGTAAACTTGGATCATAAATTGTAGCGTCCATAACATCACAAGTTGTATTTACAATTCCTATTCTATTTAAATTTTGTTTTATTAATGATAACTTATTTTCATGTAAATCAAATGCAAAAATATGTCCTGTGTTTTTCATAATTTCTGCAATGTGTGTTGTCTTTCCACCTGGTGCACTACAAAGATCTAATACTTCTAGATTTGGCAAAAGGTCCATAGAAAGAGCTGTAAGCATTGCGCTTTCATCCTGGACTGTTATACTTCCTTCATTAAATAAAAGGTTATTCTCTATATTTTTCCCTTTAATAATTCGTATTGCCTCAGAACACGCATAGCCTTTTTCTATATTATACCCATTTTCTATAAGTTTTTCCCATATTTCCTCATAAGTTAATTTCAGAGTATTAACTCTAACTGTAACATCAGGTTTTTGATTTAAGCCACTTAGAATTTTCTCAGCGCTTTCAATCCCATATTGCTTTATAAAGAGTTTAGCTAAAGCCTTAGTGAAGGAATACTCAAAGCATAATCTTTCAATATCATTTTTTTCATTATAATACACCGCGGTGTCGCCCCTTAGATAGTTTCTAAGTACTCCATTAACAAATTGTGCCGCTCCTACATTACTCATCTTTTTTGTTAAGTTTACAGCCTCATTAACCACAGCAAAACTTGGTATTTTATCCAAAAACCTAATTTGATATATTGATATTCTTAATATGTTTAAAACAAAACTATCTACCTTTTCAAAGCCTTTTTTTAAAAAACTGCTCAATATTTTATCTATTGTGTATTTATATTTTAAAGTACCGTAAACTATTTCTGTAACTAACGCTTTATCCTTATCATTTAAATCGGATTTATTAAGTTCCAGACCCAAAACTATATTAGAATAAGCGTTTTCATTTATTACTTTTTCTATAACTACAATTGCTACTAACCTACTATTGTTCATGTTATTACCTCAATTTTCTATTTGATTTTATCTATCGCGACTTAAAAGAACAAGACGTATAAGCTGAGAAACTGCCATAAGTGTTGCCGCCACGTATGTCATAGCAGCTGCACTCAATACTGCTTTAGCTCCTTTTATTTCATCTCCATAAAGTATACTTTTGGATTCTAAAATTGTAAGTGCTCTACTAGATGCATTAAATTCAACTGGCAAGGTAATTAACTGGAATACTACCACTGCTGAAAATAATATAATTCCAATATTCACTAGAGAAGGTACACTTAAAATTATTCCTATTAAAAATAGTAACCAGGATACATTAGAACTAAAATTAACTGCTGGCACTATAGCGTTCCTTATTTTTAAAGGCGCATATTTTTCTTTGTCTTGAAGCGCATGCCCAGTTTCATGAGCCGCAACCCCTATAGCTGCAACTGTTGTCCCATTATAAACCTCCTTGGAGAGCCTCATAACTCGTTTAGAAGGGTCGTAATGGTCAGTAAGCTTTCCACCTACTATTTCCACTGGTATATCAAAAAGCCCTCCATCATCAAGTAGCATTCTAGCTACCTTCTCCCCTGTATATCCATTTGCACTATTCACCTTTGAGTATTTACTAAATGAAGACTTAATTTTAAGTTGTGCTAAGCCTGATATAATTATAGCTGGCAATAATACAACCATAGTATTATCATAAAAAAGCATATTATTCACCCCTTCTTATTTCAAAATCGAACCTTCATTTATCTTATTTCCTATTATATAATCCCTTACTTTTAAAGGCTTCTTACCCGGAAATTGTATCTCTTCAATAAGTAAAACACCACTACCAGTCGCTACCTTTAATCCTTCTTTTGAAACCTCTATAATACTCCCAATCATTTTATTTGATTGTTCGTTTATTACTTTTGACTTATATATTTTCATTACTATATTCTCATAATGAGTATATGCAATTGGCCATGGATTTAATCCTCTTATAAAATTATGAATATTAACATTACTACATTCCCAATTTATCTTTGCCATTTCTTTGCCTAACTTAGAAGCATATGAACTAAATTCATTTTCCTGTTTAACTGGCTCTATTTCGTTACTTACTATACCATTTATTGTTTTAACTAAAAGTTGTGCTCCGCTATTCATAAGAATATCGTGCAATTCTCCCGCAGACATAACACCTGGCAGTTCCATTTCCTCTGTTAAAAGTATATCACCTGTATCAAGACCAACATCCATAAGCATTGTTGTATTTCCACTTTTACTCTCACCATTAATAACACACCAATTTATAGGAGCCGCGCCTCTATATTTGGGTAATAAAGATGCATGTAGATTTATACATCCATATTTAGGAATACTAAGCACTTCCTTTGGAAGGATTTGTCCAAACGCTACTACTACAATAAAATCCGGTTTTAAGTTTTTAATCATTTCTATCATTTCTTCATTATTTCTGAGTCTTAAAGGCTGATATACCGGTATATTATAAGTCACAGCTAACTGTTTAACAGCGGACATTGCTAAATTTTTACCTCTTCCTTTTGGTCTATCAGGCTGAGTAAAAACAGCAGAAACTTCAAATTCATTTATAAGTTGCGAAAGGGATGGCACTGAAAATTCTGGCGTACCCATAAAAATTATCTTCATATTATTTTTCCTCACCCTCTATTGCTTTGTCTATAAATAATATCCCATCTAAATGATCAATTTCATGGCAGAGTGCTCTTGCAAGAAGACCTTCTCCATCTATTATTATCTCTTCTCCATTTTCACTTAATGCCTTCACTTTTACTGTTTCTGGCCTATCTACATTTTTTTGTACTCCTGGTATGCTTAAACAACCTTCATTGTCTATTTGTGAACCTTGTATTTCTACAATCTGTGGGTTAATAATTGCCATAGGTCCATTACCAACATCAATAACTACTATCCTCTTTAAAATGCCAACCTGCGGTGCAGCAAGCCCTACTCCCTTAGACTTATACATAGTTTCTTTCATATCTTTAACTAATAATAGAATCCTAGGGTTAATTTCATCTACCACTCTACTTTTTCTCCTTAATATGTCGTCGCCATAGGTTCTAATCGTTCTTATAGCCATACGAAAACCTCCTTGTCATTAATTATCACCAAAGGTGCTGTTAGATCATGTTACTTGGATTAATATCTATACTAACTCGTATACTAGTATAAACATTCTTAAGCAATTCATAAACCGATTTTTTTATTTCCTCTGCAATTGTTTGTTCAATATTTCCTTTAATTATAATTTGCCATCTATAGAAATTTTTAATTTTTGAAACTCCACAAGGGCATGGACCTAGCAATGTAATTTTATCATTGTTTTTAATCTTATATTTTAAATTTTCACCAACATTTTGTGTACTTTTTATTAACAAATTTTCATCCTCAGAACTCATAGTTATGACTAGAATACTTGTAAAAGGTGGATAGTCCATAACTTTTCTCATCATGATTTCATTTTTATAGAAACTATCATAGTCATTCTCCGCTGCATACTGTATGGTCAAATTGTCAGCATTATATGTTTGGATAACTACCTTGCCTTCTTTCTTACCTCTACCTGCTCTTCCTGAGACTTGAGTAAGTAGTTGAAACGTCCGCTCAAAAGCCCTGAAATCCGGTAAATTCAATGATAAATCCGCAGCTATTACTCCTACTAAAGTAACATTTTTAAAATCTAATCCTTTAGCAACCATCTGAGTTCCAATTAAAATATCTGCCTGTTTATTTTTAAAGGTATTATATATATATTCATAAGAATTTTTTTTCCGAGTTGTGTCAAAATCCATTCTTAGAGTTTTTGCACTTGGAAAAATCCTATTAATTTCTTGCTCAATTTTTTCTGTTCCAACTCCAAAATATTTAACATAACTACTTCCACAATTAGGACATGTTTTACTTATTTTTTCTTTTTCTCCACAATAATGGCAAGTTAGGTATTCACTTGAATTATGGTAGGTTAATGATATATCACATTTTTTGCATTTGAAAACATAACCACATTTCCTACAGGATACGAAGGTCGAAAAACCTCTTCTATTTAAAAACAAAATCACCTGCTCGTTTCTGCTTAGAGATTCAATAATACCCTCATGCAGTGGCTTACTAAATATTGAACGATTGTTATTCATTAACTCTTCGCGCATGTCAACGATTTCTACTTTTGGCATGGCAGCACCATCTGCCCTCTCATTAATAGTAATTAATTCTAATTCCTTTATGGTAGACCTATAATAACTTTCAATAGATGGAGTAGCTGACCCCAATATTAATTTGCAATTTTCTAGTTCACATTTCATATAAGCTATTTCACGAGCATCAAATTTTGGATTACTGTCGGATTTATAACTCGCTTCATGTTCCTCATCTATAACAATTAATCCTAAGTTTTCAAAAGGTAAAAATATAGCTGACCTTGCCCCAATAGCAATTTTAACATTTCCGAGCTTTACTCTCATCCATTCGTCATATCTCTCACCATCTGATAGCCTACTATGAAAAACTGCTATATCACGTCCAAATCTACCTTTAAACCTTTCAACCATTTGTGGGGTTAACGATATTTCTGGTATAAGTATTATAGACTGCTTATTCTCTTTTAACATATAACTAACTAAATTCATGTATATCTCAGTCTTTCCACTACCTGTAACTCCATGTATCAAGAATTTTTTCGCCTTAGAATTTATTATAAAATCAACTGACTGCTGTTGTCTTTCATTTAGTGTTTTTTCTTCATACCTAGAATAGTTTTTTTCGCTATACCTATTAATTATAACCTCTTGCGTGGTTAAGAATCCATGCTTAATCATTGTATTTATTGATGACAGTGATTTATTAAAATTTTTACTGAACTCAGTCTTATTATATTTCATATTATTTAATTGTATTATCTCATAAATATTTTTGTAAGGTTCATTTAAAAATTTGCCTTCTAGTTCCTTGCTCGCAGTTAATACTTGCATCGTCTTATTCTTTATACCTTTTGTTATACCTCTTGGAATAATAACTTTTATGCATTCCAAATATGTACAAAGGTATTTTTTTTTCATAATCTTTACAAGTTCAATATCAGTTATTTTAAGGAGTGGCATTTCATCACATATAGTTGTTATCTCCTTAATATTCTTCACATTCTCACATTGCTTATAAAGTTCCAATACAAAAGCGTCCACTGTCCTGTTTCCTCTACCAAATGGCACTTTAACTCTAAATCCTAAATGGACACTGCCTATTAATCTAATAGGTATTTTATATGTAAAAACCTTATCCACTTGAACCGAATCATTATTCACCACAACTCCAGCATACTGATACACTTAATCACCCTTTTAATTTTATGATTTTATATAACATAAAAAAGCGCATTAGCGCTTTTTATTTATTAAATCAAACAATTCCCTAGCAACTTCTTTTTTTGGCATTTTGTCTATTGTTATTGGACTATTGTCTTTGCTTAAAATAATCACTTTATTATCTTCAGTTCCAAACCCAATATCTGTTCCCGTTATATCATTGGCAATTATGTAATCTAAATTTTTCTTAAGAAGTTTTGATTGCGCATTTTGTAGCAAATCATTACTCTCAGCTGCAAAACCCACTAATACTTGATTCTTCTTAAGCGATCCTAATTCTTTTAAAATATCATTATCACGCACAAATTCTAAGTTTAATCCATTTCCACTTTTCTTAATTTTGCTACTACAGTATGTTTTAGGCTTAAAGTCAGATACAGCTGCTGCTTTTATAACTATATCACTATCGTAAAAATTATCTATTACAGCAGTTCTCATCTCTTCATTAGTATTAACCTTTATGGCATTTATACCAAAAGGTGTTTTTTCACCAGATGGTCCAGATACTAAAGTTACAACCGCCCCTCTATCTCTAGCTTCTCTCGCAATTGCATATCCCATTTTGCCTGTTGACCTATTTGTTATAAATCTTACAGGATCAATAGGCGCAATTGTAGGCCCAGCTGTAACTAAAACTTTAGTGCCTTTCATATCTTTTATAGGATACAACTTGCTCATGATTTCTTCAAAAATATCTTCAGTTTGTGCTAACTTTCCTTCTCCTATGTCCCCACAGGCGAGTCTTCCTGATGTTGGCGCAATAAAATCATATCCAAAAGCCTTAAGCTTTTGAATATTACCTTGCAGTATTGGATTATTGTACATATTGACATTCATTGCTGGAGCAAAAATCACTGGTGCCTTTGTTGCCATAATAGTAGTAGTTAACATATCATCTGCAATCCCATTTGCAACTTTACCAATTATATTGGACGTTGCTGGAATTACAGCAAATAGATCTGCTTTTTTAGCAAGAGATATATGTTGTAGTTCCCATGCTTTAGGCTCATCAAACATATCATGAATGACAATGTTCTGACTCATAGATTGAAAACTTAGAGGGGTTACAAACTCCGACGCCGCTTTAGTCATGATAACATGTACGCAAACATTTTCTTTTCTTAATCTACTAATAACATCTAAAGCCTTATATACTGCTATCCCACCTGTTACACCAATAACTACTGTCTTTTTGTTTTCCATACTATTTTATTCCTTCTTTTGTTGTCATCGCCACAATAGCTCCTTCATAAATTTCATGTATAGATATAGTAACTGGCTTTGTGGAATCTACCTGTACAAGTGGGCTTTGACCTTCTATTATTTGTCTTGCTCTTTTTGATGTTGCTACAACTAACGAATACCTATTATCTACTTTTTCTAATAAATTTACTATTGATGGGTTAATCATTGAATTATTCATTACTAATTTCCTCCTTTAGAAAATCTCCATTCATTCTATCGACTCTACATCTTTCTGCAATTACAATGCTTTGAATTTTTTCACAAGCATTATCTACAGTGTCATTTACAACTGCATAATCATATTTTGATACAAAACTAATTTCTTCATGCGCCGATGTAAATCTAGTAATTAAGGACTCTGGCGTTTCACTGCCCCTATTTGTAATTCTATTTTTCAATTCCTCCATAGACGGTGGAAGAATGAAAATAAATAAACCGCTTGGATAAGCCCTTTTCACCTTAAGTGCGCCTTGAATATCTATTTCTAGTATTACATCCCTACCGCCATCTAATATTTTTAGAACTTCAGATTTAGGAGTACCATAACAATTTCCATAAACCTCTGCGTATTCAAGAAAATCTTCTAATGCGATTTTTTCTAGGAATTTCTCTTTAGTTATGAAATAATAGTTTATTCCTTCTATTTCATCGCTTCTTGGGCTTCTTGTAGTCGCAGAGACCGAAATCCAAAAATTGTTTTTTTCGAGAAGCGCCTTGCATACAGTCCCTTTACCAGCACCAGAAGGGCCTGAAATAACAATTAGCTGTCCTTTACTCCTCATTATTCATCAACCTCGTCTAACCTTTCATCATCTTTAACAGATAACCTATGCGCAACAGTTTCAGGTTGAACAGCTGATAGAATAACATGATCACTATCAGTTATAATAACTGCTCTGGTTCTTCTTCCATAAGTGGCGTCAATTAGCATACCTCTATCTCTCGCTTCCTGAATTATTCTTTTAATTGGAGCCGATTCAGGACTAACTATGGCTACTAATCTGTTTGCTGAAACAATGTTCCCAAAACCTATGTTTATCAATTTTATACTCATCGTGTGCCTCCTGTTTATTCTATGTTTTGTATTTGTTCTCTAATTTTTTCTATTTCGCTTTTCATATTAATTACTGTATTTAAAATTTCTAAATCATTTGCTTTTGATGCTATAGTGTTAGTTTCTCTATTCATTTCTTGAATAATGAAATCAAGCTTTCTGCCAATTGGTTCGTCTAAAATTAAAGTTTCCTTCATTTGCTCTATATGACTATTTAATCTTACAATTTCTTCATCAATTCCAGCTTTGTCAGCAAAAATCGCAACTTCCATGGCAACTCTATTCTCATCAAACCCTACTTCTTTATGCAAAGCATTTAGTTTTTGAACTAGTTTTTCTTTATACTCACAAACAATAAACGGTGCTCTTTCCTTGACTTTTTCAACTAACCCATTGATTAAATCACATTTAATGATAACATCCGCTAATAATTTTTGGCCTTCTCTTTCTCTCATAAAAAGAAGAGCTTCAAGAGCTTTTTTTAGTGATTGTTCAATCTGATCAAAAGTTTCTGAACCCTCTTCTTCCTTTTGTTTAAGAGTTATTACCTCCGGCAATCTAGCTATTGTGTCAACTAGAATGTCGCCATCCAGATTATATTTATCTTTTAATGTTCGAAAGCAGTTTATATAGCTTTCAGCTAATTTTTCATTCAAATAAGCCTCAACATCTTCCTTATCATAATTCCCTTGAGTTACAAAAACATCAAGCTTTCCCCTTTTTACTTTTTCACCAATTATCTTCCGAATTTTATCCTCAAACGCTATTAATACTCTAGGCATTCTTATATTAGTTTCGAAATATCTATGATTGACACTTTTAATCTCTATGGTAAAGCTTTTACCATCTTTTTCACAACTTCCTCTTCCAAACCCAGTCATACTCCTAATCATAACAACGCATCCTTCCAATGTTCATTGTGAATCTTTATAATTATACATAAACTATCACCTAAGTTTCAAGCTAAAATTATAAGTTCTCACTTTATTACGATTTTCATATAAAAAAATACTTTTAAATTCTCACTTAAGTGATTCAATATTAACGAATTCAGAAGGGAATTTATACTTCTACTGAAGTTTTCTCTTTGTTATAGTATGTACCTCCCACTTATATAAGTAGGATATTTTCCTTCTGAAATGTTATCAAATTATAAATCGACTTATTTTAAAAACAGCTCATCCTTATATTAAAATATTTCCTATATAATTTATATTATACCAATAATAATATTAATCACCACATTTTTTTAGAGATTTTAAAGCTTTTTCAATAATAAGCTTATCTTTAGTCAATGCTATACGGAAATAATCGTATCCAAGTTTTCCAAATACATTTCCAGGCGTAACCACAATCCCATAATTCTCCAATAATTCTTCACAATACTCATTTGTTGTATAATTTTTAGGTGTTTTGCACCACAAATAAAAAGTGCCCTCTGCATCAAAAAAATCAACATTCTTTTGTAGCAAAACACTTTTAGCAACTTCACGTCTTTCATCATATATTTTTCTTGTATTATGAATATAATCACGTTCTAAATTAAGAGCAGCAATAGCAGCCTTTTGAATTGGAATAAATTGACCAGAGTCACAATTGCTTTTTATCTTTAAAAGAGAGTTTATTACCTTAGCATTACCTACAGCATACCCTATTCTATACCCTGTCATATTGTAAGTTTTAGATAAAGTTCCAAACTCTACGCATTTCCTTTTTTAATCATATTGCATAAGACTTATATTTTTTTTATTTACTTGAATTATTTCATTATATGCTGAATCATTGCATAAAACAATATTATTATCATAAGAAAACTTTATAATCCTCTTATAGAACTCAGAACCCGCTACTGCACCTGTTGGATTATTGGGATAATTTATAAAAATAAGCTTACATTTTTTAACAATTTCTTCGGGGATGACCTCAAGATTCATCATATATCCATTGTTTTGTGTTAGGGCTACAGTATATGGCACGCAACCCCAGAGTTTTGAACAAGTACTGTAAACAGGATATGCAGGCTCAGGCACTATTACACAATCCCCTATATCACATACAGCTGGTATTATATTGCTTATACCTTCTTTTGATCCTATAAGAATTATTACTTCATCCAAACTTAGACTTACGCTGTAAACCTGATTATAGTACCTTATAACTGCTTTTTTAAGTTCCATTAACCCATCGTAGGGAGGGTAATTATTATATCTATCATCCTTTAATCCCTCTATTAAGGCATCGGTAATTTTTGAATGAACTGTTAAATCTGGATCCCCTATACTAAGGTCAATAATTTTTTTCCCATTCAGCAAAGCTTCATTTTTTTTATCGTTAATCTTTTTAAAATGATATTCATAAACATTGGATAGTCTATTATTTATTTTCATAATATCACCCTTTATATATTTCTTTTATTATGTTATTCGGGCGGCACTAACCTTGTTACAGTTATTTTACTTATCCGCGTTAAATCACTGTCGAAGTTATTTATTATATTCAAAACTACAATATTAATGACTTCTAAATTTTCGTTAAAAAATATACTAAAGCACGATAAGTTATACTATCATGCTCTAGTATATTCATAATACACATATTATTACTGCTTTACAGATAATTTAACCAGTTACAATTAATTTGATAATAAACAATACTGCTAAGATATAAATTACAACTGAAACCTTCTTCTTTTTACTAGCATCCCTAGTAAATATATTGTTTACTAGGTTTAACACCGCATAAGAAAGAATACCTATAGTTAAACCATCTCCAATACTATAAGTCAAAGGCATTAATGCGATTGTTAGGAAAGCAGGAACTCCCTCTGTAAAATCACTGAAATCTATTTTAACTATATTCTCCATCATAAAGAATCCTACAATTATCAAAGCAGGTGCAGTTGCACATGATGGTATTGCAATGAACAAAGGTGAAAAGAACATTGCTATTAAAAATAATATTCCTGTTACAACGGAAGCGAGTCCAGTCCTAGCACCTTCTGCAACTCCCGCTGAGCTTTCTACAAAAGTGGTTACAGTTGATGTACCAAGAAAAGCTCCCACAGTAGTACCAACGGCATCTACTAGTAACGCACGTCCAGCATTTTTTACCTTACCATCTTTATCAAGCATTCCAACCTTTGAAGCAACTCCTACTAAAGTTCCTACAGTATCAAAAAAGTCAACAAATAAAAACGTTAAGACTATTGTCATAAATCCCAATATTCTAGTTGTATCAGTTAAGTATGAAAAATCTAGTTTACCTGCAATTGGTTTTATTGATTCAAATTTAAATATACCTTGTGGTGTACCTATTTTATAAGTTGCTGCAGCTTCTGGTAATATTATTGCAAATAACCAAGCCAATACTGTACTTGCAACTATTCCCCATAATATAGCCCCTTTAACTTTCTTTTTAGACAACACCACTATTATAATTACTCCTATTACAGTTATTAATACTGTAGGACTTCTAAAACTACCCATAGAAACCTTTGTTGCTTTATTAGTAACTACAATACCAGCATCTACAAAACCAATAAATGCAATGAAAAGTCCAATACCTGCGGTAACTGCCAATTTTAAAGTTGTTGGTATAGCATTAACTACAGCTTCGCGAACATTAGTTAATGATAATATAATAAAAATAATTCCTTCTACAAAGACAGCTGCTAATGCTACTTGCCACGGAACTTTCATTCCTATTACTACAGTATATGCAAAGAATGCATTTAATCCCATTCCTGGTGCTAAAGCAAAGGGCAAGTTAGCATATAACCCCATAAATATAGTAGCGAAAGCCGCTGTTAAACAAGTTACAGTTACTATAGCGGGTACAGGCATTCCTACACCAGGATTACCTAATGTGTTTGCATTAACCGCAATAATGTATGCCATGGTTAAAAATGTAGTTATCCCTCCAATAACTTCCTTTTTTACGTCACTTCCGTTTTCTTTCAATTTAAAATATTCCATTTAGTTTCCCTCCATGTGTTTGCAATACAAAATAAAACCACTATGGTTATTAATAAACCATAGTGGTTATTTTACTTTTATACAAACATAATAACAAAAATAGGCATGTACGTCAATACCATCACGAATATTTAAGCTTAATTTGTTTTTTAAATTCGGCTTTTGTACCGACCGCTTTCAAATATGCATTTAATTTCTTCTCTCCTAGTTGTACTTGCAAGTGCAAGCATAAGTTTAATTCTAGCTTTTTGGCCTGGCAGGCTATCTCCAAAAATCACACCATCATTTCTAAGTTCTTTTCCACCACCTGGATATCCATAAGAATCTAATACTCGTCCTTTAAAACATCTAGATACCATAACTACTGTCACTCCATTTTCTATAGCTGATTTTACTCCATCCGCCATTTTAGGTGGAATATTTCCTCTTCCCATAGCTTCAATAACAATCCCTCTTGCCCCTTGCTGCACACAAAAGTCAATTAATTTCGAATCCATCCCAGCACAAGCTTTTATTAAATCTACTCTAGTTTCTATTTTTTCTGTTATAATATGTTCTTTTTTTAAACTTTCCCTATAGAATATTGCTTCATTATTATCTATAATCCCTATTGGTCCAAACTCTGGGCTCTGAAAAGTATTTAAGTGCATTGAATGTGATTTAGTAACCTCTCCAGCACAATTAAGTTCGTCATTTAAACATACTAATACGCCCCTATTACGTGCATCTTCCGAAATAGCGGTACAGATGGAAGCTGATAAATTTGCTGGGCCATCATATCCAAGCTCCGAACTATTTCTCATTGATCCTGTAACAATTACAGGCTTTGGATTATCAATAGTTAGGTGTAACAGATACGCTGTTTCCTCAAGTGAATCTGTACCATGAGTAACTACAACCCCACATATATCGTCTCTACATAAAAAACTTTGTATATATTTAGATAAATCCATCATTAGTTCCGGTGTCACATGAGGTCCCGGTAAATTTGAAAAAGTATGTGATTCTATTTCTGCATAATTTTCAATTCCCGTAACCATAGACATTATTTCTTCTCCACTTAGCGTTGGAACCGCAGCCTTTATTCTTTGGTCAACCGTCATAGAGATTGTTCCTCCATTAAAAATAACCACAACTTTTTTCAATTAAAATTCCTCCTACCCTTATTAAAAACAGATATTTTTTTGTTTATTTTTAAACTGTAAAATAATTATAACCTTAAATAGCTTATCACACAAATATTAGCAAATGAATTTTTCGTGTATTTGCATACTCACCTGCCGGTCTAACAAAAAAATAAGATATGCTTATAGTTATAAGCATATCTTATTAACATCATTTTCATTATACATAATTTATTACTACATAATCGTTTATGGATTTGGTAGCTAGAGAACCATACTATTTACTTTTTAAATATTCAAATAATTTTTTTTCTATTTCATCGGCACAATTATCATCTAAGGTTATATACTGCCTATATCCGTCTAACGCCTTAACTTCAATCTTCCCTACCTCTTGACCAGTAACTTTATCAATATCACGTTCAAACTTCATTATTTTATAACCTTCACTTATAAAATCCTCTATTTTACTTATCATTAAATCACACTCCTTTTCTTTTTATAGTTAAGACTTTAAACTAAAAAAAACTGTAGCTTTTAGTATGAAAATTTATTTTAATTTCTTTTTTCTTTCTTCACACCTTTCTGCTTATCGCTAGCATCTGTTCTTTTAGTCCCAATATTAATTTCTTGACCATTAACTTCACTTTTTTTGCCTTTTTGCATATTATTAACCTCCTTCATATATCTAATATAATCTAAGCCACATGTATTCATTTGATTTAGGCACGCAATACTAGCCACTAGTTTTATAACCTAATCAAGGGTTTTTCCATTGAAATTTTCATACAAAGGTGGTTTTTTCTTATCCCCTTTGCTTTTCTTAGGTTTATTGATATCGTCGCGTTTAACATCAATATTACTATTTTTACTACCTCCAACATGTTGATGATCAGGCATCGTTAAAACTCCCTTCAAATTTAATTATGTTCCGCTTTTAAATAAAGTCTGAAACTTTTACCTCAATAACGATATTTGTGTTAAAATTCTTTACATTCACTTTATTATTTTCCTCAATATAATATTTATTATACCCAGCATCTTTACTTAGAATTTATTTTCATATATGTCAAAGTTTTAGTTTTACAATCAATTATTTTAGTTTATTTCCACAATTGAATGATAAAATTTATAATAATCATGGAATTATTCACAAATGGAATATTAATTTATATGTAGATAATATATATAAATAAGTAATTGATTAATGAGGTGTATTAAATGGACAATGACTTTAAAAAAATTATACATGAAGAAATTAATAAACCACTTAATAATATTGTTGATGTTTTCACTCCAAAGGTAAAAAAAAACGATTATAAACTAGCTGTTTTTTGGATTATAGTGGGTATTCTAGCTATGTTATTACTTTACTATACTTATAAAATGCTATACATTTATTTTTAAATTCCAATTTCAAATTATATTAACAGTAAACTCATAATAAAAAAGAAAAAAGCAAATATTTCTATTAATGCATCATTTCAGTTCCGCAAGCTGTTTCCTATATAATAAACGAAAACTTGATGAAGTAAGTTTAATGTACTTGTTACATTAAACCTACGTCATCAAGTTTTTATAATTTTTAAGACCTAATCTAAACCTAATTAGAATTACCACTGAGACTGTTTTCAATGCGTACTATAACATCATGTATTTTTTCAAACATAATTCCGTAGGCCATCCATACCGGTGCATAACCTAATGTAATTATCCCACATATTGAATTTTTTTTATTTACATAGTTCCATGGACACTCACCTAAAAACGCCCTAAGCAGTAGTCCGCTAATTAATTCTACTGCAAATATAAGGACCATATATATGCCTCCCCTCACAATAAGCGGAAGATGTTTTATCCTATAATGCACAGGTTCAAGAAATACAGCAAGCCCATATATAGGAAACATCCAGATACAGGTAGTGCCCCTAAGTAATACATCGCCCTTAATCATTGCTCCAAACCCATTCCACAAAATCTCTGCTAAAAGCCCTAAAAATCCGTATATAATAAATCTTTTCCACATGAGAATATTGTGTGTATTACCTTGTAAAATATACTACTAACCCTCTTTTATATAAGTTTTTCATTAAATATATTAGTTAAATTTAGTTTTTCTACTTTCCCCTTAATTTCATCTTTATCTAAAGTATAAAGTCCAAGTTCTTGCATTCTCTTAAAATACCCCGCTCCCGCAAAAGTATATCTGTTTCTTCTTCCTTCTTTAGATTTCATTTTTTCATTCGCATAGGCCATTATGTCTCCAACGGCAAGGGACCTTGGCAACATCAAAAGAGGCATTCCTATATAATTTCTTATGGCATTGTGTCCGGCTAAAGCCCCTGTTATCATTGCTTCTGTGTGACCTACAAATAATCCAGACTTCTCGCCTGCACAGAACAAATTATCCAGGCCTATAACCTTCATACTATTTGTCCTTGGAGCTACTGATAGATACCTTATAGAGTTTCCCTTTCCCCCTGCATATGGATCTATATATTTTGCATTTTCAAGTCCTTTAATTTTTCTTAACTTATCTAATGGATAATATGAAGTCATAAGCTTTACATGACCTGTATCTAATAAAATTACATTTTCTGCAAATTCTTTAAGGGCATACTGCTGACATACCTTTAATTTAAGTTTTTCTAAATTTATATCTTCTTCTGGAATCTTCAAAACAACCACTCCTGCTTCATCTAGTTGTTTTACAACGTCATCGGCTAAAGAATCCTTAGCTAGTTTACACGAGCCGCTAAAAGCTCCATATACGTCTTCTTGTCTTTCTCCTTTTAAGTCTTCAACTCCTGCTCTGTAGCTTATGCTTACCCTTGGCCCAAAAGCTGGACATCTTAAAATACACATTGAACATCCATTTCCATATTTTAAGCAGTTACCCATTGGCCCTGTTGAACCTGTAGTTTCTATAAATACATCTGCCTCAACATATTCCCCGTCTGATAGATATATTCCTTTTATTCTATTGCCTTCTTTTTCAACATCTACCACTCTTGTTATCATGTTTAATTCTATATCCATAGCTTTTAAATATTTTACTACTGCTGGTTCGATCTTGTTTACATCGTAAAGCCAGGCATGTTTATGCCCCGGAAAATCAATATTTTTATGTCTAGTGTTTTCATCAGTCAAATGTATTAAATCTCCTGCCCCAAGCGCTATCATTTCTTCTGCCGCAGTATACCTTCCATTATTTCTCATTATACCGCCTACATTGCCAAGTCCTAAGAGCATATCTGTTTTTTCATATAACGCAACCGTAGCTCCTGCTTTTTTTGCTATTATTGCCGCGCTGCAACCAGACCACCCACCACCAATTACGATAACCTTCAAAATATTCTCCTCCCTTCTAATACATATTTAGGTTCTGTCTGCATTTTGCAGAGCCGCCTTAATTTAAGGTCGTTATTTATTCTTGTGCAACAGCCACACACACCTTCTCCACAGCACATTTTGGCATTATTACAACAAGAATATTTAATGTTTTTGTCCATATCTTCTACGACCTTCATCAATTCATAATTTAAAACATCTGCAGCATCACAGTGAACTAAACTAATGTTATTATTACTAATTAAATCATTTAATATATTATTAAATTCATCTGTTACTCTTCCATTCTCTATAGTATTGCACTGTATAACTTTTGAAGCATACTTTTCTAAATACTCACTCACAAAACTATTTTTATAAGGGGAATTATCAAGCACAACTATATTTTCATTATTATTTGCATGCAAATATTTAAGTACTGGTATCATAGGTGCCTGCCCTATACCTCGTGCTACAATTAAGCATATACTATTTTTAACTTTATATATGTTTTTTAGTCCTAAAGTACCATTCCAAAATGGCCCTTTTACAAGCAACTCTTCCCCTAGCTTTAACAAATCTAATGCTTTGGTTTTAGTCCCCTTAAGTTCTATAGCAATAGTTATAGTATTATTTCTGGTATCCGTATCCAATATTGATATTGGCGTATCAAACCTCGTTTCTGTATCTGGTCTTCGTGCAAAAATATAACTTCCCGCATAAACTAATTCACTTACCAATTTATCACTTGCACCTACTGTAAGTATAATAACATTGTCCTCTAATTTATTTTTTTCTAATATTTTACAATGATAATATTTCCTACCCTCTTTAGCTTTAAAATTGTTTGAAACATATTCTTGATATATACATACCCCATTAAAGTTGCAGCAGTCGCAGAAATCTTTACCTGCTAGCTGTGAACATAATATGCAGTCCCCTGTTTCTGCCAGATGGCAAGGACATGGTTGAGACGCCAAACTACGATATTCTTTTAATCAAGTCTATACTTATATACATACAATCACTTAATTTTCATATTAATTACATAATATTCATAAAAACTTTTTACAAAAATCATTGAAATTATTGTTATTTTCCGTTAAAATGGTCATTGAAGAAAGGACTGATTATTTGAAAGCTCTTTTAAAAAAATTATTGCCATTATTACTTATTGGTTCTGTTCCTTTTTCCAATTTATTCTATTGGACATTAAATAATACTCAAAGAGGAGTTTATGATCTAACTACTGATTTAGATAGATCTTTACCACTTATAAAAATTTTTATAATACCTTATATGACTTTGTGGTTTTTCTTAGCATTTTGTTTTATTTATTTATGCTTTAAGAACAGAAAAGTTTATTATAGGATTATGCTTACTTTAGTCCTATGTTATGTTGTTGCTTTTGTCACTTATTACTTTTTTCAAACAACTGTTCCAAGGCCTATTGTTACAGGGGATGATATATTCTCGAAGCTGATTTTATTTACCTATAATTCTGATGGACCATATAATTGTTTTCCAAGCATCCATGTAATTACTGCATACCTAGCTGTTAAAGGGATTAACGCTGCTAATGCTAGAAAACGTATTAAAATTCCAGTTAATATCTTAGGATTTCTCATTATTATATCCACTGAATTTGTTAAACAACACGTAATAATGGATATTTTTTTCGCAATATTCTTATGTAATGTGATATTCACTTCAATCATTTATGTAGAAGAACATTACAAACTTTATAATTCCAAAAAAGTTTATACCTTCACAAAACAAGATATTGAACAATAATACTGCTAAATCAAAAGCTGCTGAATAATTTTCAGCAGCTTTTTAACTTTATATTATAACAATTTTGTCATCTTTTAATTCTATGGATATATTTGATCCTTCACTAAATTTATTCTCAAGATAATGCTCTGCAATTTCATCTTCAATGTATTTTTGAATAGTTCTTCGAAGTGGCCTTGCACCGTATTTATCATCGTATCCTTTTTCTAATATAAAGTCCTTTACATCTTCTGAAACATGCACTGTAATTTTCTTTTCCTTTACCTCTCCTATTACTTCCATCATCATTAAATCTACTATTTTACGTAGCTCTTCCTTTTTAAGAGTGGTAAATACAATAATCTCATCTACTCTATTTAAAAATTCTGGTCTAAATGTTTCTTTTAAAGCGTCCTTTACACGTGATTCTAAGATATCATAATCACCTTGAACAAAACCAATATTACCTGAATTAAACTTAGTACCTGCATTAGACGTCATTATTATTACAGTGTTTTCAAAGGAAACAGTTCTGCCTTGACTATCTGTTAGTATTCCATCTTCAAGAATTTGAAGCAGCATATTAAATACATCCGGATGAGCCTTTTCAATTTCATCTAAAAGAATCACTGAATATGGCTTTCTTCTGACTTTTTCAGTTAATTGTCCACCCTGATCATATCCTATATACCCTGGTGGTGCACCAATTAGCTTCGAAACTGTATGTTTTTCCATGTATTCAGACATATCTATACGAATTAATGACTCCTCACTTCCAAAAAGCTCACAAGATAGTGCTTTAACTAGCTCTGTTTTTCCAACTCCTGTTGGTCCTACAAAAATAAAAGAAGATGGCTTTTTCTTTTTTCTAAATCCGGAACGATTCCGCCTAATTGCTCTAGATAAGCTTATAATAGCTTCATTTTGACCTATAACTCGTTTGTGTAGCCTACCTTCCAAATTTAATAGCTTTTTCGCTTCTTTTTCTGTAATTTTTTTAATTGGAATTCTAGTCCATGACTCAATCACAAAAGCAATATCCTCTAGAGTAATTTGAACATCACTATATTTTTCTTGAGTTTCGTTAATATCTTCTTTTACTTTGCATAGCTTCATCCTATATTCTGCAGCCTTTTCAAAATTTCCGGCAACCTCAGCTTCCTTCTTTCCATTTTGAATTTTTTCTGATTCCTCTTTTAATTCTGCAAGTTCGACAAGACCTTTATTTTTTAAATTAGCTCTAGAACCGGCCTCATCAATAACATCAATGGCTTTATCTGGCAGAAATCTTTCTGTTATGTATCTTTCAGATAAATTTACAACTTCTTCAATTACTTCATCAGATATTTTAACTTTATGGTATTCTTCATAGTAGCCTCTTATTCCTTTTAAAATTTCTATTGTCTCAGCTATACTAGGTTCCTCAACTAGGACTGGCTGAAATCTTCTCGCGAGTGCTGCGTCTTTTTCTATATATTTTCTATATTCCTCCAATGTAGTAACTCCAATAACTTGTATTTCCCCCTTGGCCAAAGCTGGCTTCAAAATATTTGCTGCATTCATTGCACCCCCCTGAACCTCACCAGCACCCATAATATTGTGCACCTCATCAATAACTAATATTATATTTCCATTTTCCTTAGCTTCTTCAATAATTGACTTCATGCGGCTTTCAAATTGCCCTCTAAATTGTGTACCTGCAACCACCGCAGTTAAATCAAGCAGGTAAACTTCCGCATTAAATAATTTTTCTGGAACTTGTTTTTCTACAATTCTTACAGCTAACCCTTCTGCAATAGCTGTTTTACCAACACCTGCTTCTCCAATTAATATTGGATTATTTTTGCTTCTCCTATTTAAAATCTGTACCACTCTATCGATTTCTTTATCCCGTCCAACAACCTTGTCGACGCCATTTTGATTTGCTTTGTTAGTTAGATTTATACCATATGTATCTAAATTCTTTCGCTTCTTTTTAAACCAATTCTTTTTTGATTTATCTTCAGCTGTTTCTTTAATCTTTGATGAGATTTGACCTTCATCCTCTATAAAATCACTATTTTCATCAACAGGTGAAAATAATCCATTAAAAATATTACCAATGGTCTTTTTTTTATCACCATTCTCAATATCCATATTGGGAGCATTTAAATCCTCAAGATCTATATCCTCTAAATTCATATTTTTGAACATATTACCCATTTGTTCATTTAAGTTTTCAATATCCTCTGAGGATAATCCAGCTTGTTGCACTAATTGATCCATAACTGGAATACCCCTTTTTTTAGCACACTCTATGCATAATCCTATAGTTTCGGTTTTTCCATTCTCAATTCTTGATGTTAATATCATTGCAATATTTTTTTTACATATTTCACATAACTTCATATAAATCATCTCCATATTTTATGTTGTATACAATATTATAACAGTATATCATCTTTCAATAGAATTTGTTCGATATATTCTGATTGTTTATTTCTCATTAATAGAATAACTGCTCCTTATTATTTTAACTCTTTTACTTTTCTATTTTATTCTACTATTATACATATATTCCTTTTTATTGTAGTGCTGTTTTTCCTGCAATTTGAAATATCTTAGCTAATCATTAACTTTTCTATTAATTCGTTCATTTCTTGTAACGTAAGCTCTGAAGCTATTATTTTCGCAACAGTCCTTGTATACTGCTCATCCAAGAGTTCTACTTCTTTTTTATTTAATTCTAAAACAATTGTAGAATTAACTTTCATTTATAATCCTCCAAATAAACTATTATATTATAGTATGCATCTTTAAACCTTAGTGTTACGTAATCATGTATATACCTATATATATTTAATTATATACATGATTACGTAATATTATTTTTCTAAAATACATATCTTTATTTTGTGAAGAAATTATAGTTTATAGAATATATCATAATTATTTATAATGCTTATATAAGCTTTTATAAATTTTATAAATCAATTATTAAGGAGTAATAAATTGAAAATTGCCGCTATATACTCCAGAAAATCAAAAATCACAGGAAAAGGCGAATCGATAATTAACCAAATTGAATTATGTAAACATGAATGTAATCATTTAGAAATCGAAAAATTTATAATATATGAGGACGAAGGTTTTTCAGGAAAAAATATCAAAAGGCCTCAGTTTCAAAAAATGCTCATTGATGCAAGGGAAAAAAAATTTCATGTACTAATTTGTTATAGACTGGATAGAATTAGTAGGAATATCTCTGATTTTACTACTCTTATAAATGAATTAGATAGTTTACACATTAGCTTTATAAGTGTTAATGAACAGTTTGATACATCAACCCCTATGGGTCGTGCCATGATGTATATTGCATCTGTTTTTGCGCAGCTAGAACGTGAAACTATTGGTGAAAGGGTTCGTGACAATATGTTAGAACTCGCTAAAAGTGGAAGATGGTTAGGAGGTCAAACCCCTTTGGGGTATGAAAGTAGAAAACTATCCTATTTGGATGGTGAATTTAGAGAAAAATCTATGTATACATTATCACCCATAAAAAAGGAATTAGATGTAGTAAAAATTATTTATGATAAATATCTACAGTATAAATCTATTAGCCAGGTTTTTATTTTCATCTTTAAAAAGAATATTAAAACAAAAAACGGCGCTGACTTTAATAAGAAAAGGATTCAACTTATATTAAGAAACCCCCTTTACGTTAGAGCAAATGAAGCTGTTATGAATCACCTTCAGCTTATTGGCATGAATGTAATGGGAAAAGCTAATGATAAACAAGGTATTATAACTTATAATAAGAGTAAAGGTGCTAGGATTAAACGAGATATAACTGAATGGATAGCTGCTATTTCTAAACACGAAGGAATTATTGATGCTTTCAATTGGCTTAAGGTTCAACAAATATTAGATGATAATAAAAACAAGGCACCACGGCTCGGAACCTCTGCAGCAGCATTACTTACCGGAATTTTAAAATGTTCTAAATGTGGTAAAAGTATGATTGTTAAACATGGTCATATTAGTGCAACAACTAATAAAAAAATCCAGTATTATGTTTGTAGTACTAAAGATTATTCAAAAGGCGAGCGATGTAATAATCCTAATGTACGCGTAGATGAACTCGAAAAGGTAGTTATAGATAATTTAAAAAATATCACAATTTCAAGAAATATTTTATTAGAGGAGTTAAATAAAATAAAATCCGAACTATCAAAAACTAATTTGGTACAATCTGAAATAGAGAGTTTATCATCACAAATAAATATAAAACAAGATCAAATAGATATTCTAGTAAATCAATTATCTTTGGACAATGAAATATCCAAATATATAAGGCCTCAAATTTACAAATTAGGAATTGAATTAGAAAAATTAAGTGTTAAATATAAAGACTTAGCCTCTACTTCCTATAAATTTAAAAATAATAATCCGATTGTCGATAAATTTTTAAATTCTTCAAATAGCTTTTCATCAATAATGGATATCTTAGATTTTAATAACAAACGCTTATTAATTAATAATATTGTAAACTCAATATACTGGGATGGCGCTAGAGGCATTGTAAAAATTAAAACACTAAACTGATTATCGCAGTTTAGTGTGGCAAGGACAAAATTCACTTCCTACATCAATGCAATCGTAGGGTTCATAACTCATCATTCTAACCTCCTAAAGTACTATACTATTAAAATATTTGAAATTGTGAAATTTGTTACAACTTAAATTTAATATTCATAATTAATCATTCCCACATATTAGAAAAATCTAAATTATATAAATCATTATTATCAATGAATCACCTTGAAAAATAACCAGAAATTGTATTTGTACACTGTTAAAGTTTTCTAACAAATAAGAGAGAGACTTATATTCTCTCTTATTTGTTAGGTATAATTAAATCTTTAATTTTATCAAATTCTTGTCTAACCTTATTTTTCTTTTTTATAGAATTTTTAGCCACTAAGGCTTCTGTAAATAAGAGTTTATTATTTGCATATACATCTATCCTACCAACCTCTTCCCCTTCATGTATTGGGGCATAAATCTCATTTAGTGGCTTTCTAATTTTGACTTCTATTTTTTGATTGTTTTTTACTGGAATTATAATATCTCTTTTACTTACTATTTCAACATTACCCACTCCGTCTTTTATGCTTAGATGTTCTAAAATGTCATTTTTACTGATTATTTTTTTGTATTCATAATTTTTTTCAACATACTTACTTATTTTCTCAGTTTCCTTCCATCTAGGTGTACAATTTAGTGTAATTATAATAACATCTCTATTTTGAATTTTAACAGAAGTTACTAAACATTTACCTGCCTTTCCAGTAGATCCTGTTTTTACTCCTGTTGAATTTGGTAAAAGATATAAAATTTTATTTATATTGTGGTAACTTCTAGTAAAGTTATTCTGTTTACCATCCACATCTTTAGATCCTACTATATCATTAAAAAATTTAATTTCTTTTGCCTTTGCAGTAACTAAGGCTAAATCATACGCTGTAGAATAGTGATTTGCACTGTCTAACCCGTGAGGAGACTCAAAGTTGCTATTCAATAATCCAATTTCTAAAGCATACTCATTCATAAGCTTTGAAAACTCATCAACACTTCCACTAATTCCTTCAGCAATTGCAATTGCGGCGTCATTTCCAGATCTCAACAAGAGTCCATACAACAATTCTTTTAAGGTTACTTCCTCTCCTTTTTTTAATCCTATTTCTGAACCGCGTATAGATGCTGCTTTCTCTGATACAATTATTTTCTTGTTTAAATCTCCACATTTTATTGCTACAAGCGCCGTTAGTATTTTTGTAGTACTTGCAATTTCAATTGGTGTATATGCATTTTTTTCATATAAAACAATTTTCGAATCAGCATCTATTGCTATAGCACTTATAGCATTAACATATAAATCCTCTGCAAAAACATTTTCAACAAATGACGAAAATAGAAAAAACAAACTTAAACATAATGATAAATATACTTTAAAATTTTTTCTCATTATTTCACCTCTCTTAAATTTGAATATTATATACACAAGTTGATATTTTTATAAATTATTGGACATAATACCAGTTATTAGATAGATTGGGAGGTTAAGATGTTTAAATGTATAATAGTATTTCTTTTAACTATAATAATTATATTATTTCCAATCCATTTAAAAATAACCCTTAAGTACTCAAACAAAATTTTGGGAATTTACATTTATAATAAGAAATTAAAGGTTAAAAAAGTTTTAAAAAATGGTAATAAAAATGATTTAAAAGGTAGCCTAAAAGAAAATTTCTTTAAGTCTTTAATTTTAAGCGATATAAAATTAATTACCTATAAAATTAAGAAATTAAAATTCAAACCAACATTAACTTTAAATACTAAACTAGAATATGGATTTGATGATGCTGCATTGGTCGCTATTTTATTTGGCTTAATTCATTCAACTTATAGTTTTTTGTATTTAATATTAACAGATTTTGTAAAAGTTAAAAATATTGATCTTAAAGTTAACCCTCATTTTAAAAAAAATGATTTTGTTATAGAAATTTCGAGTATAATTTACGTCAATTTAGCAAAAATTACTTATATAGCATTTATTATGTTAATTTGCCTTATAACCATAAAACATAACAAAATGAATATAAAAAAATATAAAGGAGGAAATATACATGGATAATCATCCAATTGAAAATTTGATGAGGAGCACGATGGAAAGCATAAAAGATATGATAGATGTGAATACCATTGTAGGAGAACCTATCCAATCATTAGATGGGACTACAATTATCCCTATTTCAAGAGTATGTTTTGGTTTTGCATCTGGAGGTAGTGAATTCAATAGTGTTACGTCTTCTGACTCAAGTAATAACTATCCTTTTGGTGGTGGTTCTGGAGCTGGAGTCACTGTTAAGCCCGTTGCATTTTTAGTTGTTAAAAACGATTCAGTAAGACTATTGCCTGTAGATCAGCAAAATACATATGATAAAATCGTTGATACTGTACCACAGGTTATCGATATTATTAAGGGTATGTTTAAAGATAGTTGTGATAAGAATACAGAATGCGAAGATAGCGATAAGTATTCTGAATAACTTCTCTTAATTGTTCAAATTATATATTAAAAATATTAACCCCACCATAATAAGAATTTTCCACTGGAAATTTTATTATAGTGGGGTTAATAAGTGTATACATCAGTTGCCTTCAAAAAATATCTACTCAGTTTGATTGCTATCAATATTTTGTTGTACTTTTCCTTTGTTAATCTCCTCTAAAGAAGGCATTTCATTTAGACTCTGAAAATCAAAATGTTTAAGAAATTCATCCGTGGTTGCATAAATAATTGGTCTTCCCGGAACATTTTTTCGTCCAGTTTCTTTAATTAATTTTTTATCTGACAATGTATAAATTGCTCTATCGCTCTTAACTCCTCTTATCTCCTCGATTTCCACTCTGGTTATGGGTTGCTTGTACGCAATTATTGCTAAAGTTTCAATAGACGCTTGAGATAAAGATTGTCTAATACTTGTCTTTAATAGCTTTTGTACATATTCACTATTGCAAGATTTTGTAACAAATTGGTATTCATCATTAGTTACTATAATTTTAATTCCTCTTTGCTCTTCTTCATATTTTGCTCTTAATTCATTTGTTAATTCTCTTGTGAAACCAATGCTACATTCTAATATATTCGCTATTTCAGTTAGCTTTAATGATTCACCGGCAACAAACAACAATGATTCTATAATAGAAAAATATATATTTTTAGTAGAAACTTCTTCAATCTCTAATTGTTTAGTGTTAAATTCGTTCATATTCATTTACCCTTTCTAAATATATATCTTTAAAATTACTTTCTTGAATTACTATCACACTTCTAATCTTTATAAGCTCAAGTAATGCTAGAAACGTAACAATAATTTCTAACTTTGATGAATATCCATATATTAACTTTGTAAAATGAATTTTTCCAAAACATTCAAGCTCTCTTTTTAATTCCTCCATTTTATCTTCTATTTTATATTCATCTAATAGGATTTTTTTATTTATAATATTATCAGTATTCATTTTATTTATATATACTTGCATTAAATTATTGTATGAATTGTACAAATCAAGCATTGTAATATTTTTCAAAAAATCCATTTCCTTAGTGTTTTCATTATCCTCTTCAATTATTTCTGGTTTTTTACTAATCATTATACCTGTACCCTGTTCCAACACCTTTAAATTTTCAGCTATAGTTTTATATTTTCTATATTCTATCAATTTATTTAGCAATTCCTTTTCTACATCAATTTCTTCTTCTTCGCTATGATCCTCTTTATTTTTAGGCAACAAATATTTCGATTTAATTTCAATTAAAGTTGCGGCTATAACTATGAATTCTGATGTCACCTCTAAATCCATTTCCTTCATACTTTTAAGACACCCCAAATACTGATTTGTGATTTCAACAATATTGATATCATATATGTTCATCTCATTTTTCTTAATAAGATGTAATAACAAGTCAAATGGGCCTTCAAAATTAGTTACCTTTATACTTAATGGCATGTACACTCTCTCCTAAATAAATAATTTTAAAGAAATATAAGTTTTACTTTGATTTCTTTATATCAAGTCTATTCTAAGTATAATTCATCTTTGGAAAAATAACTAGTCAATTTACTAGCTTGTTTTATTTCATATTACACTTTTCAAGTCCTTTAATATTTATAATATTCCCAATTAAGTCTGACATTTTAATTCCTAAAGTATAATATTTTATAAAAACTTAGCTTCTAAGCAAATAATTTATTGCCCAGAAGCTATATTTTTATATCTACATAAATCTGTAAACACTACTATAAAGTTTTGTTAAATCGCCTTATCAAATAAGTCTGTAAAGTTATTTTTAATATTATCCCACACTCTAGATTTTTTTATATCCCTATCGCTGTAAATAACAATCTTACCACTTAACTTATTATCGACATATATTTCACAAAATCCAATTGCGACATCCTTTTTATACTCTTTCAAACCTTCCTTCATAACAAATTTTTTAGTTATTTTATTTTTATTACCTTTTTCAAGGGTTATAAGGAAATCTTTATGTGCTTTAGCTATTAGGAACTTATCACCTTTCTTATTTAAAATTACTTTTTCTAATCCTTGATCTTTTGCTATTACTTTTTTCGTCTCAAATTTTGTAAATCCGTAATTCATTAACATGCTAGCATCTCTATTTCTTTTTGTGTAAGTTGGCGCACCCATAATTATTGCAAGCATCCTTACATTGCTTCGTGTTGCAGTCGCAGACATACAATACATTGCCTCATTTGTAAATCCAGTCTTGAGTCCATCACATCCAGCAAAGAATCTAACAAGCTTATTATGATTTACAAGACCTATAGGTGACTTTCTGCCCTCAGAAATAGTTTCCATGTAGGTTCCCGAATATTTTAATATTTTAGGATGTTTTAATAGCGCTCTAGACATAATTGAAATATCATAGGCAGTTGTAAAATGCCCTACTGCACTTAGACCAGTGCAGTTTTTGAAAGCAGTATCTTTCATATTAAGACTTTTTGCTCTTTCATTCATCATATTTACAAAAGCACCTTCACTGCCACCTAGATATTCTGCCATTGCCACTGCTGCATCATTTCCTGATGCAATGGCAATCCCTTTTAAAATTTCTTCCACGGTTCTAATTTCACCAGTTTCAAGAATCATACTACTTCCACCCATTTTTTTCGAGTTTTCACTTACGGTTATCTTATCTTGTAATTTAATCTTACCAGAATCTATGGCCTCCATAGCTAATAACATAGTCATTATTTTAGTTACTGATGCTGGTGCAAATCTCTCATGAGAATTTTTTTCATATATTATTTTGCCAGTGGATGGTTCCATTAGTAGTGCTGACTTTGCTTCTACTACAATTCCTTTATCATCCTTATTTTCTCCTTCTGCCTTAGCTGGCAGACAGAAAAACTGTGTTGTAAAAATCAACGTTAAAATTAAACATAATACGTTCCTAAAGTTCCTTTTCATATGTATCCTCCTCTTATTACTTTTCGCTAGACAAAAATGTCTGCGTTGATTAAAATTCATAACATTATTTTTACCAATTTGCATTAATATTATCACTATTTATTTATAATAAAATAAAAAAATTATTATAGTTAAAAACAAAAATAAAAACCCGCCTTCATAATTAGTGAAAGCGGATTTTTCTATATTCTATTTAAATTCTACATTGTAGTTAAATCATTTATCTTATGCTCTAGGATGAGTATTCTTATAAATTTCAGCAATTTTGCTCTTTTTAACTATAGTTGAGTAAATTTGAGTTGTAGACATACTATTATGACCTAATAGTTCTTGAACTGAGGCTATACCAGCGCCATTTTGCAATAAATGCACAGCAAATGAATGTCTTATTGTATAAGAATTTATAGCTTTTTTAATATTAGTCTTTTTAGCATACTCTTTAATAATTTTCCAATAGCCTTGCCTTGTCATTTTATCCCCTTTTATATTTAAAAAGAGTAAACTTAAATTATTTAAGTTTATAATAGATCTTGTCTTTAAATACTGCGATAGACATCTAACCGCCTGGGTACCAATAGGAATTATTCTTTCATTTTTCTTACCATTATTGCACCTTATGTATAGCAATTCTAAATTAATATCATATGTTGTTAAACTTAAAAGTTCTGAAACCTTTATGCCTGTAGCATACATTAATTCTAGCATTGCTTTATCTCTACATCCTTTAATCGTTGACTCTTCTGGTTGATTTAATAATTCATCTATCTCCTCGATAGATAGAATTTGAGGTATATTTCGTTTAATTTTTGCAATTGAAAAATAGGCTGTTGGGTCATGTTCTGCAAAATCGTTTTTAATAAGATATTTATAGTAATTTCTGATGGAAACTATACTTCTTGCTATGGAACTATTTGCACGACCTTCTTTTCTAAGATACTCAGAATATGCCATTATTGTTATGCAATCAACCGTTTTTATACTTTCATTTTTATATTCTATAAATTCAATAAAACGTTTAACATCTCGAGTGTAAGCTTCAATAGTATTTCTCGTTAGTTTATTGTTTTTTAAATTATCGCTATAGATTTTTAATAAATCATTCATAATGTATCTCCCATATTATAGAGAATATTAATATATACATACATTATACTCTAAAGAATAAATAAAATGTAAGAATATAATTATAAATTAATTTATAATTATTATCAACTAATTTGTAAACTACAACACTATTTTTGTAGATTTTTGTATTATTAATTAAATTTTGAAGCAAGTAATCCACAGCTTTAGGCAAGTAAATTCCAATTACTAGTAAAATCACAAAACATTTTATTGTTAACATTATAAAGTGCAATACATCCTTATGCTTCATTTGCTTACTGCTCCCAAATTATTAATAAGATTTTTAACAAAATGCGGTGCAATATAAGATTCTATAATTATCCCTATAAACAAGAAAATTATTATTACAATGAATATTGCACTATAATATATTATTCTGCTAGATAAACTACTTGTCCATTGTTTATTGAACTTACTCTTAAGTAGCATTATAGAAAATTCCATTGATACTACAGATGCAAAAATAATGCATGGAATATAAATTAAATTCTGAGGTATCACCCCTAGTATTGCTATACCAATGCCATTCTTTCCTAGGCCGCTAATCATAAAGCTAAAGGTAAATCCAACTGTAAATCCTTTCAATAAATCAATAATTATAATTATTGGTATCCCGACAATAGTTAAACCTAAAAACCAAAGAAAAATAATCACAGGCAGATTATTTTTAATCGATTGTAAAAATATTAATTTATAACTAATCCCACTTGTATTTGAAGGATCAATAAAATTCATCAAGTAATTTACTAAATCATTTCGTTCAAAATCCCCCATGTACTTCACACTGTAGATTCCTAAAATTATACCTGTAAATACGCAAAGAATACTTATAATATATAGCCAAAAATTTTCTTGTATATGTTTGTTTATGTTTCCCATTAAAGTATTAGATGACATAATTTTTCCCCCTTTTGTTGATCATTCTGCTTGTTTTTTAGCTATTCATAATATATTGTTAAAATTCACTTACGTTATATGTATGCTAAAATCCCCCTTATATGAATTAAATTATCACCTGCGGTGCTGCAATATTATAACTTAATTCATATTTATGATATCAAAGATGGTTATATGCATATTTAATTTAATTTACTTTACTACATAAGTGAATATTTTTTTGCCATGTCCCAGAAATCGCTAGCATTAAAATTTATGATTATAAACATACTATAAAATAAAAGGTAGGTGTTATTAAATTGAAAACTTATAGAAGATACTTATGCGTGTGTGCCTTGGCCTTATCTATTAATACTTTCGATAATAATTTAACATTTGCTATTAAAAATGACAGAATATCTCCGAATAATAAAACAGAAAAATTTCAATATGAATTACTATTTCGTATTCCATCCACTAAAAATTTTCAAGGATTAACATTTTTTGATGGACATTTTTATTGTGGCTTTGATTTAGGAGCTGGAAACGGGAAAATAATTAAATATGATATGTCAGGAAAGAAAATATGTGAAACAGCATCTATGTCTGTAGGCCATTGTGCTGAACTTGGATATAGAACCAAAACAAACAAAATTTATATTGCTAATGGTGGAGGAACTAATTTAACTCATATTTATGTTGTTGATTATACTACAAGTACAATATTAAGTAATTTAAGCTATGAACGTTTGGGAACATCAGCCTTACTTGCTATAGATAATGTCCATGATTATTTAATACTCCATACCATTTCAAGTGGAGCTGATATTGGTAATCCAACATTTACTATTATAAATTTAGCCAACATGAATGTAATAAATACTTTTAATATTGCTACGCAAGGTGTTCCACAAGGCTTAGAAACAGATGGCAAATACATTTATTTATATACAAATAATAAGATTACAATATTAAATTATGAAGGTATAATAATTGCAACTTATCATTTTAATAACCCAGGAGAAAGTGAGGGTTTAACTTTTGCTTTAGAATATGGAAAGTCCTATTTAGCTATGGGATACGCTTCTCCGAATAGAATTTATATAATAAGAAGTATGATTTTCAAAAAATAAACTCATATTTCTATATCAAAATCCCCTATGAAACTATTGGCTAATCTACTACATTTTATGAGTATCAATTATTTCCATAAAAATAAACTTATTCATTTACTTAATAAATGAATAAGTCTATTAGTTTTTGGTTTATAACTCAATATTAACTAAATAATTAACTTCGATAAAAAACAAACCGGTCTGAAACCGTCGTTATATAAGGCTAAGAAACCCTGTTTTGTAATCTTAACTTATCGGCTACCATAGCTATAAATTCACTATTGGTTGGTTTACCTTTAGCATTATGTATGGTATAACCAAATATTTTATTTATTGTTTCAACTTGACCACGTCCCCATGCTACTTCTATAGCATGCCTTATTGCTCTTTCTACCCTACTAGCAGTTGTGTTGAATTTTTTAGCAATAGATGGGTATAATTCCTTCGTCACTGCGGATAGAAGTTCAATATCATTAACTACCATAGTGATTGCTTCTCTTAGATACATGTATCCCTTAATATGAGCTGGAACGCCAATTTCATGAATTATATTTGTAATTTCAGCTTCTAAATCCATTGGTTCGTTATGATTACTTTTTCTAGTTTCAGATGTATCAATAAAAGATATTGATTTTTTGCTGTTATCACTTGAAATTGTATTATTAAACATTTGTCTTATTCTCTTTGTAAAAACTTCCATATCAAATGGTTTTACTACATAATAATCTGCTCCCAATGCAATAGCTCTTTGTGTAATCTTATCTTGTCCAACTGCAGATAATACTATTATTTTTGGTATTGGTTCAAGGTCCATACTACCCAATCTTTCTAGTACCCCAAGACCATCTAAATGTGGCATTATTATGTCTAATACTACCAAATCAGGCTTTCTCTCTTTTATTAACTTAAGAGCTTCTATTCCATCTTTTGCAATACCTGTAACCATAATATCTCTTTGGCTTAATAAATAATCATTTAAAATATTGCAAAATTCTTTATTATCATCTGCAATAAGCACACTAATTCTAGCTTCTTCCATATTATAACTCCCCTTTATAAATAAATTCCCATATCTTAACAAATATTAATTCGACAAAAGAATTACAATTCCTTCTTATATTAAGAAAATTTACAAATAAATAATTATTTATCATTATTTATCATTTTTTATAAAATAAAGGATAGCATCCGCTATCCTTTATTGCTTAATATCTATTTTAACCCCTTTTTTTAAATAATGCTAGTTAATTTGATAAAATACCTGCATCTTTCAACATCCATTCTATATATATTCCATATCCTAAATCAGGTTTATTAATTAAAACATGGGTTACCGCACCAATAATCTTATCATTCTGAATTATTGGACTACCACTCATACCTTGCACTATGCCGCCAGTTTTTTCTAGAAGCCTAGGATCTGTAATTTTAATGACCATACTTTTCGATCCGGATTTATTTTGAGGTAATAGTTTCTGAATTTCTATTTGAAACAATTGTGGTTCACTACCATTTATAGTGGTTAAAATTTGAGCTTTTCCTTCTTTAATTTCATTTCTTAGTCCTATTTTCATAGGTTTACTAAATTTATTATTTATAAGACTTTTAGTTCCTTCTCCAAATATACCACATTCAGTATTTTTGGTTATTTGACCTTTTATTTTGCTTTCATCTATGAAAAGTCCTCTTAACTCTCCTGGAGTTCCTCTTGTTCCTTTTTTTACTGATACAATATTAGATGATATAATTACACCATTATTAACATTCAATATTGTTCCGGCATCAGCATCTGTAATAGGATGACCTAACGCAGCAAATTTTTTAGTTTTATCATCATATAACGTTAATGTTCCTACACCAGCAGTTGAGTCGCGTACCCATAAACCAATTTTTTGTTTTCCATCTTCTGAATCAATAGTTGGTTTAATTTTAACTTGAAAAAATGTTAAATCATTTTTACGTTGTAATTTAAGAGTGAGTTCTGTATTTTTTTCTTTATTTATAAATCTTATTACATCTTCTGCATGATTTATTTCAACATTATTTATACTTATTATACTATCACCTATTTGTACACCTGCATTTGCGGCAGGACTTGGTGTTTTACCATTTATACCTTGAATATCAGATAAAGCTACTACTAAAACACCTTTAGTATTCAATTTAACACCAATTGGTTGTCCTCCTGGATAAACCATTAAATCTGATTTGTCTTTTATAAATGTTGATTCAACTTCTAAGCTATTTTCTAAATTAACTTTTTTCTCATTTTTCTTTTTATTATTTATATCTGGTTTATTAAGAATAATGTCTTTATCGTCTTTTACTTTTACAAGTTTGTTAGAATATAATGTTTCCATTGGTCTATCATATGCTGCAACAATTTTATTTTGGACTTTAAGATACGCACTTAAAGCAATTATTACTACTAAAGGTGTTATAATCCAACATATTATATTTAACCTTTTCTTCATAAGCTTTACCTCCTTTTCTCTTATATTTATAACTTTAAGTTACCCTCGAATTCTCCATATTATGCTATAACATTAATTCAAAAATAGTCAAAGACATAGATTCAAAACTAATTTATACTAAATTAAAAAAATTACCCTCTATTGCAATTATTTTTACATTTTTATTAATTATACAAACTTAGAGGCTTTATACTTTAGGTTAAAAAAAACGAAAAAAATAAAGCCATAAAATTATGACTTTACTTTTCCCTATTAACCTATTTTTATAACTATGCTAACCTAAAAAACAAAATTAATATTTTTTTTGTTTCTTTGCCATATTTATCATTTCTTTAGAATTTTCCAAGGTTAATTTAGTAACCTGTGTACCACCAATCATTCTAGCTATTTCTTGTTGCTTTTCTTCATCATTCATTTTTATAACATTGGTATAAGTTTTATTTTTTAAAACATTTTTAGATATTAAATAATTTGTATCTGCCATACTAGCTATTTGGGGCAAATGTGTTACACAAAGGATTTGATGGTTTAATGATATTGAATACATCTTTTCTGCAACACATTGCGCGATTCTACCACTAATACCAGTGTCTATTTCATCAAATATAACAGTAGGTATTTCATCCTTATTAACGAATACAGTTTTGAGTGCAAGCATTATACGTGATAATTCCCCACCAGACACAATATTTTCTAATGGATTTAGTGGTTCTCCAGGATTAGTAGATATACAAAATTGAACTTTATCACAGCCATTTTCATAAAATTCATTTACGAGTTTTACTTCTATGTAGAACTCACTTTTTTCAAGGCCAATATAATTTAATTCATCTTTTATTTTACCTTGGAGTTTTTTTGCTGTATCAGATCTAATTTCATGAATCTGATCTGCTATAATTTTCATTTCACGCTCAAGAGCTATTTTTTCTTTTTTAAGAACAATGATTATATCACTACTATTAATTAATTCTTCATATTCAATTTGGATTTTTTCTTTATATTCATAAATTTCCTCAATGGTAGGTGCATACTTCTTCTTACAAGTGTTAATCAGGCTTATTCGACTATTCATATACTCTAATTCTTTTTCATCATAATAAATTGTCTCTTTTAAGTTTCTTAAATCCGTAATATTTTCCTCTATATTAAAATAGCTTTCTTCTATAGAGTCTGCAATTAATTTTATTTTTTCCATGTGCTTTTCTATACTTCTTAATTCCCTAATAGCCATAGCTAAATTATAAAAAACCGAAGTATTTTCCTCATCACTGGTATCTAATAATGCATAACTTTTTGATAAATGTTTTTCCAAATTTTCTGCATTGCTAATGATTGCATATTTTTCTAAAAGATCCTGGTCTTCACCAATTTTGAGATTGGCGCTTTTAATTTCTTCTAACTGGTAATTCAAGAAATCGATTCTTTTTTCTCGCTGTCCTTCATTTCCTTCAAGTTTATTAATTCTATTTTTGATTGTAGTCATTCTTACATATTTCTCATTATATCCCACAAGAACCTTATGAATTTTATCAGTTCCAAAGGAATCCACATAAAATATATGATTGACTTTATCTAATAAATTATGATTATCATGTTGACCATGAATATCCAATAAATTTTTACTAATATACTTAACCTTTGAGAGTAGCAATGATTTACCATTAACTTTTGCAATACTTTTCCCAGATTGAAAAGTTTCGCGACTTATAAATACCATGTCCTCATAATCAATATCCATCTCATCTAAAGCATTTTTGTTATTTTTAGTATCAATGCTAAATATTGCCTCAACATAAGTTTTGTTTTCACCTGTCCTGATTAAGTTCTTATTGAATTTACCCCCTAATACATAATTTATAGCATCAATTAAAATTGATTTTCCCGCTCCTGTTTCACCAGAAAGGACATTAAATCCTTTTTCAAAATTAATACTTAACTTTTCAATTAGGGCAAAATTGTTAATATTTAATTGTAGGAGCATACTACCTCCTCCTATTCACTAATCATTTTTTTAATTTTTTGGATTATCTCTTTTGTCTCTTCTTCTTTTCTAACTAAAATAAATATAGTATTATCTCCAGCTATAGTACCTACAATACCATTGAACTTTAAAGAATCTAAAGCTTCAGCAGCAGCAGCTCCAGCTCCAGAAATCGTTTTTAATACTATAAAATTATCTACATGGTCAACATAAAGAACTGTTTGAGAAAAAATATTAACCAATTTATTTGATAAAAAGGTATCTGCCGGAGAACTAGTTGCATACTTGTGACTTCCATGTGCATTCATAACCTTAATTAATTTCAATTCCTTTATGTCTCTCGATACAGTTGCTTGAGTAATATCAAATCCATTGTTTTTTAGTTCTTCTGCTAACTGCTCCTGAGTTTCAATCTCATTAGCTTGGATAATCTCAATTACTTTTGCATGACGTGAAATCTTCATTTTTTTCTCCCTCACAATCCATTGTTCTAGAAATTATTTTTTTTCTCAAAATTTCAAAATAATTATAATCATTAAATTTAACCAATCTACACTTCTTATTTGAAACACTTACTAATATTTTCTCATAGTTATTTAGCTTTATTGCCCGTTGTCCATCTAATGTCAAAAATATGCTTTCATGTTCACTTTTTATATTTATAGATATTTCACTTTTACAGTCCAGCACTATAGTTCTCATATATAAAGATAATGGGCAAATAGGAGTTACAGCTATAACATCTAAGTTAGGATAAATTATAGGCCCTCCTGCAGATAATGAATATGCTGTAGACCCTGTTGGCGTAGATATTATAAGCCCATCCCCTGTAAACTCAATGTAAAACTTATTATCTATGTGTAATTCATATTTAACAACTCTCGCTAGTGTTCCCTTTGATACAATTATATCATTTAAAGCAGTATATTCTTCAGTTTTATCTCGATATGGCAAAGTGCAATTAAGCATCATTCTGTCTTCTACATAATAATCATCTTCACTAAATCTTTTCATAGCATTTTCAAACTCTAGTAACTCCACACTAGAAAGAAATCCCAAATTGCCTATATTCACACCTAAAATTGGGATATTAGAGTTGTTTAAATTTCGCGATGTTCTTAAAATAGTTCCATCTCCACCTAAAGCAATAATAATATCTAAATCGTTATATTTTATATTTTCAAGGCCAATGGAATCTTTAAATACAAATATGTTAGTATCATCTATATACTTACTAATAATATTTTTTACATACTTACTTATTTTCCCATCTTCATCCTTAGTTGTATTTATATTAATGCCAATTTTTTTCATATTCCCTCCTTGCCGCCTTCTATATCATATATCAACTATTATTTTTATCCTCGCTTACCCTATTTAAATCTTTATGAGCTTCACTAACTATGTGAGTTATATTATCTTCAATATAATTCACATAGTTCTCTTTAGATTTTGTAAAATAAATTAAATATTCAATATTCCCATTAGGTCCTTTTATCGATGAGTAATTAACATTAATAACCTTTACATCTAGACATCTCAGAAAGTTTAAAACTCTAACTATTACCTTTACATGTTCACTAGGTTTTTTAACCACACCTTTTTTATTTACGATGCCTACCCCTACTTCAAATTGTGGCTTTAATAGTGCTACAACGCTACCATCATTTTTTAATAGGTTAAGTAAATTGGGAATAACTTTTTCCAGGGATATAAATGATACATCAATACTTGCAAAATCGGCAAGTTCTCCTATACTATCTACATTTAAATATCTTATGTTTGTATTTTCCATGGATACTACTCGCACGTCGCCTCTCAATTTATCACCTAACTGATTTGTTCCAACATCTATAGCGTATACCTTGCATGCTCCATGTTGAAGCATGCAATCTGTAAACCCGCCTGTAGATGCGCCTATATCTAGGCAAACTTTATCTTTAAGTTCAATATCGAAAGAATTTATAGCCTTTTGAAGCTTTAATCCACCCCTGCTTACATAAGGAATATCTTCTCCTATGAATTCAATACTAGATGATATATCTACTTTTTTCCCACATTTAGTAGTCATAATACCATCCACAAATATATTTCCGGAAATTATATTTTCCTTTGCTCTTTCTCTTGAAAATAGAACTCCCCTTTTAACTACAAGAACATCTAATCTTTGTTTATCTTCTAACATAAAAAACTCCTTAAGACTCCACTAAAGTGCATTATTTAAACTAACCCTAAAATACTTTCAAAAATTCCATCTACATCTAGTTTATGTAATTTATACAGTATGTCAACTGTTCCGTGAGGAATAAACTCATCTTTAAATCCTAAATTAATGACCCTTGTTTTTGTCGTAAGTGAATTCACATATTCTAGTACTAAAGAACCTAATCCCCCATGCACAAGATTATCCTCTATAGTTACTAAAGAATATTTTTTATTCACTAGCTCTAAAAGTAGTTCTTTATCAATAGGTTTAATAAAACACGCATTAATTACAGTAGCTTCTATTCCCATATTGTTTAATTTTTCTCTAACCAATATAGCATTTTGAACCATTTTACCTGTAGCTATAAAGGCTATTTTTCCTCCGCCTAAAAGGGTTTCCCATTTCCCCCTCTTAAAGTTTTCAATAGGAGACATTTTAACATTGCAATTATCCCCACCCCTTGGGTATCTTATAGCAATTGGGTAATCTTGTTTAACTGCAAAAGTTAACATTGACTTCAATTCACTTATACATTTTGGAGCCATAATTGTCATATTGGGAATATGAGATAAATATGATAAATCAAATACTCCTTGATGTGTTTCTCCATCGGCTCCAACAATGCCCGCTCTATCTATAGCAAAAATAACAGGTAACTTTTGAATGCATACATCATGTACAATTTGGTCATAAGCTCTCTGAAGAAAAGTTGAGTAAACCGCAAAAATAGGTTTTAAACCTTGCGATGCCATTCCTGCTGCCATAGTAACTGCATGTTGCTCCGCAATTCCTACATCAAAAAATCTATTAGGAAACTGTTTTGAAAACATTTCTAGGCCAGTACCCTCAGGCATGGCAGCTGTTATTGCCACTATATTTTTGTTCTCCTTTGCAAGGCTTACAATCTGCTCCCCAAATCCATCAGAGTAACTTTTCTTAGAACTACCACATAGCTCTCCAATTAAGGGGTTAAATGGACCTACGCTATGGTATTTACGTGGCTGGTTTTCAGCAAATTTATAACCCTTGCCCTTTTTAGTTATAACATGAATAATCACTGGTCCGTCTATTTCTTTAGCTAGCTTCAATACCTTGCTTACCTCTTTAATATCATGTCCATCTATAGGTCCTAAATATTTAATACCCATATGCTCAAAGAGCATCCCTGGCACAATAACCTGCTTAATTCCATTTTTAATCTTTTGAATTGAACTAACCATACCGTCTCCTACGCTAGGAATTTTTCTAAGCGTAGAATTTATTTCTTTTTTTATTCTATTATAAGTTGGGTCAATTCTAAATTGGCTTAGGTACTTAGACATGCCTCCAACATTTTTAGAAATAGACATTTGATTATCATTAAGCACAATAATCATTTTAGTTTTCCTAAAGCCTATATCATTTAATGCCTCAAAAGACATACCTCCTGTAAGTGCACCATCACCTATTACCGAAATAACGTTATAATCTTCCTTTTGTAAATCTCTAGCCCTTGCAATGCCCAACCCTGCAGAAATAGAAGTACTACTATGTCCTGATTCAAATATATCATATTTGCTTTCTTCTTTTTTAGGAAAACCACTTAATCCACCGAAATTTCTAAGTGCATCAAATTTATCTTTTCTTCCTGTAAGAATTTTATGTACATAAGATTGGTGACCCACATCCCATATTAATTTGTCTTTATCAAAATTAAAAACATTGTATAAACTTAATGTTAATTCTACTACACCTAAATTAGAAGCTAAATGTCCTCCAGTTTTAGATACTTTTTCAATTAGAAAACTTCTAATTTCTCCTGCAAAAACATTCAACTCTTGTATAGACATTTTTTTCACTGAATTTATGTCATTAAAATCATCTAAAATTTTACTCATATACATCTATCCTCTTTTATTAATTATATTATCATACCCACATTTATGGAGATATTATATCATATAATAATATTTAATTCAAAAGCTGTTTCGACTTAAAATACAATTTAATGACATTTAAGGTGTAGTTCATTAATCAAAGAATATTAGTAAATTTTCAATATTCCCTTTTTAATAAAAATTCCGTCATTTCTTCTAAATACTTTGTATTCACCTTAAGATTTTTTAATATCTCAAAACACTCTTCGCTTAAATCATTACACTTTTCCTTACATTTTTCCAAACCATACATGGTTATAAAAGTAGTTTTATTATTACACTCGTCGCTTTTTACATTTTTACCTAAAACACTAACATCTCCAATTACATCTAATATATCATCCTTAATTTGAAATGCCAAACCTAATTTGTCACCATACTCTTTTAATTCACTTAACTCTTCTTCACTGGCATTGCCTAAGATAGCACCACATATTATTGCTACTTTAATTAGTTCTCCAGTTTTATTTCTATGCATATACAGAAGTTCTTCCTCTGATATTGCGATGCCTTCACTTAAAATATCACAGATTTGTCCAGCTATCATCCCCTGAGCTCCAGAAGCTTTTGCTATGAAGGCACTTGCCTTAATTTTATTTAAACTTCCATCTAAACATTGATTTAGCATTATAATCATAGCTTCATTTAATAATCCATCTCCTGCGAGTATTGCAATTGCCTCTCCATAAATTTTGTGATTTGTAGGCTTCCCTCTGCGCAAATCATCGTTATCCATACTGGGCAGATCGTCATGAATAAGGGAATATGTATGAATCATTTCAAGGGCCGCTGCAAAAGGTAAAATATCTCTATAATCTTCCTTGTACATATTGTATGTAAGAATCATTAAAATCGGTCTGACTCTTTTCCCACCGACTTTTATACTATAAATCATCGATTCGAAATTTCTATTGTCAATTTCTGGTTTATTATCAAAATAATCATTTATCCAGTGTTCTACTACATCTTTTAGCAATTTTATATTCATTATATCCCTTCTTTTCATGATAGGTTGTAAAAATAATATAGTGTAATCTAATCTTTAACGACCTCCGCAAGAGTCATAAAATCCCTTTCACCTTCAGCTGTTAATATCTTTATTTTACCTTCTGTATCATTTAAAATTTTGTATAAACTGTTGCAGATTTTTATACCTTCTTCATAATTAATCATAGTTTGTTCTAACGTAACTTCATTCCCATTCATCAGGTCTACAATATCTTCAAGACGAACCATCATATTTTCGTAAGATTCTTTTTTCTTTGCCATTAGAACTCCTCCAAATTTCTTACATTAAATCTACCACTACCGTCCTTTAATGTAATTTTCACCTCTTTTATATTTTTCAAATCACTAATTTCACTAATAACTTCATTTTCATTGTTTTGAAGTATCGCATATCCCTTATTCAATACATTTAAGGGGTTATGAGCATGCAAAAGAGCATTGCACTTGGAAAGTTTCTGCTTTTCTAGTGAAATTTTCGCATTAAACCTGTAACTTAGATTTTCTTTTAAATTATCTATATGGATATATTGATTAACTATAAAATTTAAAGGACTATTTATTTTCAAAGTTTTATTTAATAAATTAACTTTATTATATTCTTTGTTAACCTTAAATTCCACAGATTTTAGTAAGAGTTCTCTAAGTGATTTAATTTCATTATTTAACTCTTTTAAATTTCTCACAGCAATTTCTGCTGCGGACGATGGAGTCGGCGCCCTAAGGTCGCTTACGAAATCTGCTATAGTAAAATCCGTTTCGTGACCAATTCCAGTAATTATAGGTATTTTAGAATTATAGATAGTGACTGCTAAATTTTCTTCATTGAATGCCCATAACTCCTCAATTGAGCCTCCTCCTCTTGCAATAATGATTAAATCAACATTTTTTAGTTCATTAAAATATTTTACACCTTGCGCAACACTCTCGCTAGCATTTACACCTTGAACAATTGTTGGGTATATAAGCATGTTAACCTTTAAGTTACGTCTTGTTGCAACATTAATAATATCTTTAACTGCAGCTCCTGTTGGGGATGTAATTATTCCTATTCTAGTAGGAAATGAAGGTATACTTTTCTTGTGTTCTTTATCAAATAATCCTTTTTTCTCTAATTTCTCTTTTAGATTTTGAAAAGTCAAATATAACTGGCCTTCTCCATCCTGCTCCATGGAGTCACAATAAAGCTGATAAGACCCCTCTTTTTCATAAACAGAAACCCTACCACTGATGATAACATTCATGCCATCTCTAGGTGCAATTTTAAGTTTAAAAGCCTGCGATTTAAACATTACACAATTTATCTTTCCAAATGCATCTTTTAATGAAAAATATATGTGCCCGCTAGAATGCAATTTTACATTAGATAGTTCGCCTTTAACATTTGAGTTTTTTAATATAAAGTCACTGTCTATTATTTTCTTAATATATCCATTAAGATCAGTTACTGTTAATACTTTAATAAACATTATCCCTCCATGCCATGCAAGCATTTTTTATAAGCATTGTCGTAGTCATTAGTCCCGTTCCACCTGGTACTGGTGTAACATAACTTGCATGATTAATAACATCATCAAAAGATACATCCCCAGTTACTTTATTATTCACCATTGTTGTCCCAACATCTATAACAACTGCTCCTTCTTTAATAAAATCACTTGTTACAAAACCTGGTTTACCTATTGCGGCAACTATTATATCTGCTGTTTTGCAAACTTCCTTTAAGTTTGTTGTTTTAGAATGACATATTGTTACTGTTGCATCTTCATTAAGTAGCAATTGTGCTCCTGGTTTTCCAACAATATTACTTCTACCAATAACAACAGCATGTTTCCCTTTAATAACGCATCCAGTACTTTTAATCATTTCAATGACTCCTAAAGCAGTGCAAGGAATAAAACTTTTCTCTCCCTTATAAAATCTGCCCATATTTACATCACTTAATCCATCAATATCCTTTTTATATGAAATTTTAGAAGTGATTTCCTTCTCATTAAACTTTTTCGGTAAAGGCAATTGAATGATTACACCATCCACAGTATTATCTTCATTCAATTTTTCTATAATATCTACAATATCTTTTTGATCAACGTCTTTATCCAAGTGAATACAAGTATAAGATATACCTAATTTATTGCAGAGGTTATTCTGACTTTTTACATATGACGTGCTACCTCCATCGTCACCTACTAATATGGTTTTAATTGATGGCACCCTAAGTCCCTTACTAATACCGCCTTTTATAACTGATTTAATTTCATCTCTGTACTTTTCAACTATCACCTTGCCATTAACTTTAATTCCCATATTATCCTCTCCTTGTTATGTGTTTTTTAAATACTAGTTATTATAATACAGTTCTAACACGCTTTCAAAATTCCTCTTTTATTAAAAAAAATAACTAGTCAAAGATGCCCTAGTTATTTTATTGTTATTTAATTATCTTGCCTTTTTTAAATCATCTTCGCTAAGATACCATTTATAAAAGCTGGGGAACTATCTTCCCCATATTTCTTAGCAAGTTCTATTGCCTCATTTACAGAAACCTTACCTGGTATTTCTTCCTCGAATAATATTTCATATGCACCTACTCTTAAGATAGCTAGATTCATTTTTGATAATCTAGCCAACTTCCACTTAATTAAGTGCTTTTCAATATTTTCATCAATCTCCTTGCTATTTTCATGAATCCCGGCTAGCATCTTGGTAATATACGACATATCAATTTCATTTAAATCAACATCTGTGTTCTCTTTAAAATTTTCAATTATATCCTCATAGTTTTCTTTATTTATTGACATTTCAAAAAGTAATTTCATTGCTATTTCTCTTGACTTTCTTCTATTCATTAGTAATCCTCCTAATTTTCTCATCCTAAATTATACTTTTAATATAAAAATAACAAGCATAGTAATAAACACCCTCTGATTACAGAGGGTGTTTATTACTATGCTTCTATTTCCTCTAGCTTTTCTGTTTTAGATAATACAACATTTTGTACATACACATTTACGGCTGTTACTGTAAGGCCTGTCATAAGCTCTACAGATTTTTTCACATTTATTTGTGCTTTTTCAGTTACTTCCGGAATTTTAATACCATATTCAACTACAACGTGTAAATCAATTACTGCACTACTTTCTCCTACATTGACTTTAACGCCCTTAGATAAATTCTTCTTTCCGCTTAATATTTGAGTTATTCCACCAACGAGACTAGCACTCATACCAACGATTCCCTGTATTTCAGCAACAGCGAGTCCTGCTATTACACTAACCACATCCTCGGATATCTTAACAGTGCCCATTTCTGTTTCATTTAAAATTTTATCTTCCATATTAGTACCCCCTTATTTAGCTTAGGTAAAACATGACAATGCTATATTTATTATATCAGATAAATATAGCATTTACAATTACTATTGCTTGATTTTAACTTCAATTTTTTCTAATTTTGTTTTGTTCATTACAACATCATTAATGCTACGAAGTTCTTCCTCTGAAAGTTGTTTTTTATCACTTTTAACTAATATTTGTACCTTATCATCTACTATACTGCACATTGCTTCTTCAAACCCTAGAGCTTTTAGTGCAAGTTCTATGTCTGATTCATTCTGTGAAGCCATTGATATGTTTAGATATTGCTCAGACGCAGTTGCCTTTTGTGCTTTTGGAGTATTAGTATCATCAATTAAAGCTTTAATCGATTGAAGAGTGCTTACACTTTCTTGATCTCTTGATAATTTTGCTTCTTCAAAATAGGATGAATTACTTTTACTTTCCTTTAGAGATATTGCGCTCTTCTCACTGCTAAAATCACCATCATTTACATATAATGGTCCATTCACCTTTGCCGCAAGATACCCTGCAAACACAATAAGTACTACCAACGCAACAATTATACCAGACTGTTTTTTATTCATAATATTCCCCCCCATCTACCTTTCTTTGAAATTATATGCTACTTATTCATAGGATATACATTAACTTTGTTTTTAGGTAAATTAAATAAATCAATTACCGCCTGCCTAATTCTAAGTTCAGTGACTTTTTCATTAGATCCTTCTGCCACTACGCATACACCAGTAATAATAGGCTTAATTTTTTTCACAATTAATGGTGCATTTTCATTTCCATTATTGGACATAACAACAGCACTTCCGTTATTTTCTTGAGTGATGTTTCTTTTTCCGCCTGTTGTATCATTTTCTTGTGTAAGACTTTTAGAATCATTAACATTTACCGCTGGAACACTCTCCTCTCCACTCTCAAAATAGATCATAAGCTGCACCTTTCCAACTCCTTGAATCCCTTCAAGTGTTGATTTAAGTTTGCTTTCTAATTGTGCTTCATAATCATTTAATTGTAGTGCTTTATTTTCCTTAACAATTTTATCATTTTGTGCATCGCCTGCGACAGCTGAAGTTTGCTTTGGAGATTTAAAAAAACTACTTGCTAAAATTATTACAACTGCCACTAAAATCACTAATACCAAGTTTCCCAATAACTTGTCAGATTTTTTGATTTTATTGTTTTTATTGTTGCCTTGACCACTATTTAATAATTCTGTTTTAATATACTCAGTAAATTTACTAAGCAAATTATCATTGTTCATAGAATCCCCCCCCTCCTTTCTTGTTTTTATATACTGATTAACAATTATAGGTTTTATGAATTTAATTTATAAACAGTAATAGCATCACCAGATATCTTGAATTTACTACTTAGGAGCCTCTTTATTTTGTTTCCTTGTTCGCCTTGCATAATATTTTTTTTAGATGCATTTACACTTTTTGTATTAATTTCTATGTTTTCTATCTTTTTAACCCCTTTTTCCACAATTCCAATTTCAACCGTATTAATCTTAAATATTAGATTTTTACTATCGTAAACAATCTCTATATCAGCATTATACTTATTCTCTGGATATTCCTCTTCTAAGTTTATAATGCATTCATTCTCTAAATTCTTTTTAAAATTTTCCGTTGTATTAAGTATGTTAATATCTTTATACTTTTTAATATCTTTTTCGGTATTACTACCCTCCATGTAAGTTGTTGCTTTATTTGAATAAGAATTAAAATCAAAGTCCTTATCAAAAATCTTCATTATGGGATTTATAATTACCACAATTAACATCAGTCCTAATACAAATTTAGCATATTTTCTCATGCTATTGTCTGGCAAAATCATCTCCACTGCAGTAATAAAAAATATAGCAATGGTAATGTTTGTTACCCAGACTTTTAATCCTTCTATCAAATTATCACCACCTCCTTTATGAATAAATTTATATAGGATAGTAACCACTTTCTAGATTATTAGCTTATTATGCCTTTGCCAGTTGAAGCTACTATTGCAACCATTATGAAAAACATTACACTTACTGATATTACACAGGACATTAAAAGAAGAATAGAATCACCTACTGAATTCATACAATCTACTGTACGGCTGTCACTTATTGGTTCAATTAATGCAGCTGCTACTTTATATAAAAAAGCCATAATTAACAGTTTTATAATAGGGAATAAAACAATTACTATAATAATAACTAATCCTAACCCACTTATAGCATTTTTTAAAAGAAGTGAGTATCCGGCTACTGTTGAAATCGCATCAGATAAACATTTTCCAACTACAGGTATAAAATTATCTACTGCAAACTTTGCTGTTTTTATAGTAACTTGATCTATTGTTTTTGCTGCTATGCTTCTTAAAGTAATTACCGCAATAAATACTGTCATCACTATTCCTTGTGACCAAATAGCAATTTGCTTAAAAAGCTTTGTTAAATTATTTATCTTATAATCACTGGATATATTCTTAACAAATTGAAGTACGAAGCTCATAAATATTATAGGAATGATCATATCTACATAAATTCTAGAACTTAGAGTAGCAAAACCCATTATTATAGGGTCTAGTAAGGTCGCTTCTGCAAATCCTCCCACACTAGCTAGGAGCATCATTAGTACTGGCATAAGTGCCGCCATAAAATCTGTCATATTAAGAATAGTACTTTTAGCAAGTTCTGCTACTATATAAAAGCTTTTAGTTATCATCACGATCATTACACCGTAACACGCAAAATAAGCGATGTTAGATAAACCCTCTTTATTAAAGGCACTTTGAAGATTATTAAGTAACGCGCAAATAACCGCAATAATCATAAGACTACCTATTAACTCCATTGATGCAACTACTTCTTTAAATGTGAATCTAATAACGTAATTAGAGGTTTCTTTAAAACTAAAACCATTTTCACCAGTTTTTATAAATTGTTCTACAAAAGTTCGTGGGTCCATATCATTAAATATTTCATATTTTGTTTTTATGTTAGTAATATAATCATATAAATTGCTTATTTCTTTTTCTTCTTTTTCTCCTAGTTTACCTGGTTGTGTGGCTTGTACACTAATAGGCAAACATATTAAAAATAGTAAAATTATTATTATTTTTTTCATATTATACCTCTGTATTAAAATTAGTAATATTTTTTTCATACTATACCTCTACATTATTTTCAAAATAGATTGCATTACTGCCATCAAAATAGGAATTGCCAAAACTAAAATTAGTATTTTTCCAGAAAATTCCACTTTAGTTGCAATGCTATTCTCACCAGCATCCCTGCAAATTTCACTACAAAAGGAAGCTAAATAGGCAATGCCAAGTATTTTAAAAACTGTGTTTAAATACACAACATCAATATTGGCCTTATTTGCTAATGTTTGCAAAAAACCCATTATTATTGTAAGTTTGTTTATCATAAATAAAAAAATTAATATTCCGGCTGCAATGCTAACTTGAATAGCTAAATCATCCCTTCTACCTTTAAATATAAGTACGATAAATAATGCTGTGAAAGCAAATGCAACAATTTTAATTATTTCCATTATATCCTCCTAAAACTGAAACAAAGTTTTTACAGAATCAAATAGCTTGTTTACTAAATTTATCACCATTATAAGAAGTAGTATTACTCCTGCTAAATTTGCAACTACAGCAATGTCCTCCTTGCCGCCACTTTTTAAAACCTTATCAATAATAATGATCAGAATACCTGTTGCCCCTATTTTGAACAGCAAACTAACATCTAACACTTAAAAACCTCCTCCCTATATTAGTACTATTACCAGCATCGCTCCAAAAGAAAATCCTAAATATCTGTACATTTTTATATTTTTGTTCATAAACTCTTCTGATATTTTAATTTGTTTTTTTAAATTTGCTATAGTCAAAGAAAAAATATTATTTTGCCCTTCAATATCAGATTCCCCTAAGGTTTTTGTTAAATCTAAAATAACATTTATGTCATCAGAGTTTAAATATAATCTGTTTTTCATTAAGTTTACTGCACTATTCGTGGCCTCATATACATTCTCATATTCATTGTCAGATAGTAATTCACTGGTTTTATTAAAAAGTTCCCTTATAGGCTCTTTACTTTTATGTGCTATATTTTTAAAAGCATCCGGCAAAAGAGCATGTACATAAGTTATTTCATTTTGAAGTTGATAAACTGCCCTTTGAACTTCATTTAACTGAAAAACTCTATACTTTAATCTTTCACTGTATATAAATCCTGCCATAGTTGAAGCACATAATATTACAGCACATCCAATTATTTTAATCATATTATGACCTCCATATATCTTTACCTTTAGTAAAATCATAAATACACTCTATTGTTCCAATTCCTTTTTTATTACTAAGAACTATAGCTCTTGAAAATACGTAATTTTCCACAATCTCTTTAAACACTAATCTTTTATACAAATCCTCAATTCCAAAACCATGAATAGTTGTAATTAAACTAATTCCAGAATTTAATGCCATTAAAATGCTCTCCATATCATTTTGGGTGCCAATTTCATCACAAACTATAACATCAGGTGACATGCTTCTAATTGCCATCATAATTCCTTGGCTCTTTGGACAATTATCTAACACATCCGAACGCACTCCCACGTCCATTTGCGGTATTCCTTTAAACGAACCAGCTATTTCTGATCGTTCATCAATTATAGAAACATTTTTACCGTTAAAGTTTTTGTTTTTATCCCCCTTTGATATTTGCCTCGAAATATCTCTAAGTAGGGTTGTTTTACCACATTTAGGAGGAGATATAATAATTGTATTGTGCACTGAATTATTATAAGTAATATAAGGCATCACTTTATCAGCACAACCGATAATTTCTTTACATGCTCTTATGTTTATAGATGAAATGTCTTTAATAGTTTTAATGCTATTGTTTTCAATAACACAAATCCCACATAGTCCAACTCTATGTCCACCTTTTATAGTTATATATCCTTGTCTAATCTCATCTTCAAAAGCATATATTGAGTAATTGCTTATCCTCTGCATTATGTATTTTATATCTTCTGGAGTTGCGATATAATTCCAGATTTCTTCTTTACTGCCAATGTGAATAAACAGAGGCTTGTTTACTTTTATTCTAATTTCTTCAAGTTGCTGCAAATTATCAATCTGTTCCAATTTACTTCTAATAGTCTTAGGTAATATTTCAAATAAATCTTTTGTAGCCAACATTTTTCTCACCCTCTCATATATAATTTGTATTTTACCACCTCGTAAAATATTCCATATAATCGAATTTTTTTAATGACATTCCAGAAGGAAAGTCTCCCACTTCTATAAGTTTGAGTATAAATCACCTTCTGAGGTTCATCAATTCATCTTTTGCAAAGCTGTGCATCACCCAGGAGATGATTTAATGTGATTTAAATTAATTTAATCATCTGAAAAAAATATATGTCTTCCCTCTCAAAAAAAGAACAAAAAAAAAGAACCAAATTGATATGCTCCCCTTATGGTAGACAGTTAAAATAATAAAACTGTTTACTATAAGGAGGGCTATTTTTTTATGGGAAGAAAATCAACTATATCAGACCAACAAAAAATTAAGGCTGTAACATCATATTTAAATGGAAAAGCTAGTATGTTAAGTTTATGCAACAAACTTCAAGTACATAAGAGTTCTTTTCAAAAATGGGTAATACGATATAAATCAGAAGGTGAAGCTGGGTTAAAACATTCTAGCAAAAATACTTCTTATACTGCCAAAATCAAGATTAACATTGTAAAAGAATATCTTGATGGGCATGGCTCACTGAATGATTTATGCATTAAGTATCATATTTCGTCAAATACAGTTTTATGCAATTGGATAAAGAAGTATAATGGTCATGAAAACATAAAATCTTCTGGAACAGGAGGAAAAATAATCATGACCAAAGGACGCAAAACTTCTTATATTGAACGCATTGAAATCATAAAGTACTGTATTGAAAACAATAACAGTTATAATAAAACTGTTGAAAAATATAAGGTATCTTATCCTCAGATTTATACCTGGATGAAGAAGTATAATCAGTTTGGTATTGAAGGGCTTTTGGACCGACGTGGAAAGCCAAAGGCTGAAGAGTTAATGACAGAAGATGAAAAGCTAAAAGCTCAATACAAGCTTTTAGAAGCACAAAATAGAAGATTACGGATGGAGAATGCTCTTCTAAAAAAAATCCAAGAGATAGAAAGAAGGCGATATTAAGCGAAGCTAGATACGAAGATACTTATCTTGCAATCCAAGAATTATCTAACAAAGATAAATTTCCTATAACTGAGTTGTGCATTATAGGCGGCGTTAGCCATTCTGCATATTATAAATGGCTACACAGAGAAAAAAGTAACCGAGTATTGAAAAACGAAGAATTATTAAAGCTTATTTGTGAGTTATATGAGGAAAAAGACGGTATCTTAGGCTATCGCCAGATGACGATTAAAATCCGTAGAGAATATAATAAAAAAGTTAATTATAAACGAATTTATCGTCTGATGCAGATATTAGGATTAAAATCCGTATGCAGAAAAAAAAGATATAATTATATTAAGTCAACTCCTGAAGTTACTGCAGAAAATATTTTGGATAGAAATTTTAAAGCAGAACAAGTCAATAAAAAATGGCTTACAGATGTAACCGAGTTTAAATATGGGAGAAGTGGACAAAAGGCTTATCTAAGTGCAATATTTGATTTAGGTGATAGAAGTATTGTTTCATATGTCATTGGTCATTCTAATAATAACCAATTGGTTTATCAAACCTTTAATCTTGCTGTTAAAGTATACCCTGATGCTAAACCAATATTTCATAGTGACCGAGGTTTCCAGTATACTTCAAAAATATTTAAAGAAAAACTAAAAAAAGCTGGAATGATACAGAGCATGTCGAGGGTTGGGCATTGTATTGATAATGGTCCAATGGAAGGATTTTGGGGAATCTTAAAAACAGAAATGTATTATCTTCATAAATTTGAAGACTATGAAAGCTTAAAGAAATCGATTGAAGACTATATAGAATATTATAATAATAGACGTTATCAAAAACGTTTAAAGTGCATGACACCAATGGAATATCAGCGATATCTATTAGGTAATGCAGCATAAATAAAGCGCCTACCAAATGATAGACGCCTTACATAAAATCTTTAATTATTTCCACTGTCTACTTGACAGGGGGCAGTTCAAATTGGTTCTTTTTAAATATATAATTTAAACTCTTAGCATGTAGTCGCCATTTCTAGTGTCTATTCTAATAGTTTCACCTTCATTAACGAACATTGGAACTTGAATTATTGCTCCTGTTTCCACAGTAGCGGGTTTTGTTACACTTGAAGATGTGTTACCTCTAACCCCAGGTTCAGTACTAGTTATAACTAGTTCTACAAAGTTTGGAGCTTCTACTGAAAAAGCATCATCTTTATAAAATTTTATTATAGCAAACATATTTTCTTTTAAGTATTTTATGGCATCTTCTACTTTTTCATAATTAAGTGGTATTTGTTCAAATGTTTCTTGATCCATAAAGTAGTATAATCCTTCTGATGCATATAAATATTGCATTTCTTTTCTTTCTATAACTGCTTCTTGTAATTTTGTAGTTGGGTTAAATGTTTTTTCTGTAACCCCTTGATTAATAACGTTTCTTAATTTAGTTCTAACAAATGCAGCTCCCTTACCTGGTTTTACATGTAAAAAATCTATTACGGTGTAAACTTGTCCACCTTCATCAAATGTAGTTCCTTTTCTTATGTCTCCCGCTGATATCATTGTGTATCCCTCCAAAATTCATTAGTAATTCAATTAACCATTTATATTATAACCTTACTCGATAAATTAATACCAATTTCTATAACCACTCTAGATAAAAACATTACAGTGGAACAATGTTATTTTATCAAAACTTAATGACATTTGCAAATATAATTATATATTATTTGAAAATGTTGCATCTTTTTTATAAAAACACCATTTTAAGTCCATATAGCTTCATAAAAACAAACATATCCAATTCTTTTTATAAAAAAATTAGATATGTTTATAACTTACTTATTCTTTTTAAAGTCGATACTTATATTTGTAGTATTAGTATCTTTATTAATACTAATACTCTTAACCCCTAAAAAATTTTCACTTTCATTTAAAGCAGATAAAGAACTTCTCAATAATTTTATATCTCCGTTGTAATTCACTTCAACATTACATTTCTCATTTTCCATCATATTAATAGATTTCATTTCAAAATCTTTGTTTTCTATTAGACATTCCAAAATATCACTGTATCCATATTTCTCTTCATTATTATCATTTTCGTCCTTTGTAACATTTGCGTTTTTTGTAACATTAAATACGACCTGTTTTTTATATGCAATAAATTTATCCTTCACAAACATAAGTTTAAAAGATAACATTGCCATTAACATTAATAATATAGCTAATGTTCCCTTGAATTTTCTAGTTTTACACATTTTTATACCTCTAATATAACTTTGAAGTTAAAAGTCCCTTCCTCTTTATTATTTGGAGTTAAATTTTTTATTGAATACTTATTTTCTATATATCTTATCACATTAACATATTCCTCATAACTCTTAACTTCAATGTCTATTTCCAAACCAGCTTTAGTTATAATAATATTTTTGTAACTAAACTTGTTTTCCCCAAAAAAATCACTGAGCTCTTTATATTTTTCTCTAGTAATTATATCAGTCTCAGCAGCTTCTACCACACTAATATTATTTTTATTTTCTTTAACTTGCTCTTGCTCTTGCTCTATAATTTTTATTTTATTGGAAATATTTAGTATAAGAAATAATAAAAAAATGTTTGCTATTAAAGTTACTATAATACATACTTTTATTTTTTTATTCCTTATTTTATCTTTTTTATCTATGTACCAATTTGGAATGAATGTTCTTTTTACCATACATTTCTACCCTCTTATTACTATATATTTCAGCAATTCTTCTCGATTTAACTCACCTAATATTTGATGATTTAATCCTAAATATTTAAATTCATCAATATTCAATTCCTCAATATTTGCATAATATATCTTCTCACATAGTTTTGCATAGTCATTGTACTTTTCTAAAAATTTGTTCATTATATTTGAAAATTTAAATAATAGTAAGTCCTTAACCCCTATAATATTATTAACCACCATTTCATCATTATGACATATTAAAAAATACAAATTGGAATTATAATAGAAAACTAGAACATAGTTTTCCATATTCATTTGGTTAGAATAATAGTTTTTAAAGCAAAACTGAATTAAGTTTACTTTTTTCAGATTAATATTATTATTAATGCTGTCTTCTAAAATATCTAGTCTATTTCCATTTAGGCAAAAAACTAATATTTCCATATTGAATTTGTCTTGTTTAATCAACTTATAGGTATATGCAATATGATCTATGTCCTTATAATAATATCTTAATTCATTTTTAATCATATCATTAATTAGATATTTTTTAACTAAAGGCAATTTTACCAGCTTAATATATACTGTCTCTCCTTCAACAAGAACATATAAATTTTTATCTTTTATATCAATTTTGAAATCTTTTATATTTAGCGTATCCTTATAATATGTATTTTCACAAGCAATCTTTACAGCTTTATTTAATATAGATCTTTTAGAAAATTCTATGCCTGATACTCTTTGCTTTGAAACTTCTAAAATCATATTTTTTCTAAATTTCATTTTTTACCTCCTTTATTTACAAAATAATCAGATTTTATAAATATATTCAGTTTCTATAAATATAATCTGAAATTTTTCATCAATAATTTCTAATTTAAAATAATCATTTCTAGTTGTTCTATATTGGTCAACTGTTTTAATAATTAATTCATTTGTTTTTTTAGAGTAAATCGCCTTAGCTGTATCATACTCTATTATTTTATACTCTGGTATGTCGCCTGTAGAATCATTAAAAACCTTAGTTGTTCCATCTGTTTTCATTTTCTCCTTATTTTCATTAATATAAGTAAAAAATAAAGTCATTAAATATTCTTTGTCTCTTTGATAATTATCCTCTTTTAATATATGTTTTTTATTACTTGCAGAATACTCCACTTCTGACATTTGAATATCAAATATATACATCATGATAGTTAAGCAGATAATCCCTAACAAAATCGTATAAATCAATATAAACCCCTTTTTAGTTTGCATTTTCTATCGCTAAACACCTCTCAATACTTTGCCCGTTGTACCAAACCACTTTAATATAAAGAATTTCCCCGGATTTTATAGCCACAAATTCTTTCACATCATCAATAATTGTATTATTGCCCAAATTACTCGTTTTGTTAGAAGAAACAACAAGTTTCTCATTAAGCAGTTTTATATATTTGGGACTACTTCCTTTGTAATAATTTATCGTAATAATATTTCCAGATGTTTCTACTTCTCTGGCATTCTGATTCACTCCTTTTTCTATTATACATATGGCATCATTCAAGTAATTAAACCCCCTGTTTTGTAATATACTGCTTTTATAGCTTTTCACATAAGATATAAGCAAACTACCTACCACCCCTATCATTAGAAATGCCAATGCCATAACAACTACTATTTCTATAAGTGTAAATCCCTTTTTCTTCATTTATGGTCACCTTTATAGAAACTGCACTGTAATTCTGAAACATTGTTTAGCTTTCCAGAGTATAATGAAAGATTTAGCTTATAAACCTTCTTATCTGGACCTGAAAATGTTAATTCCATATACGGACTCGAAACAGGCCGCTGATTTGAAAACACATTCCTCACATCAGTTTCACTCTTATCAAAACTTAGATTTTCTTTGTTTACAAAAAATTTTTTATCTGTTTTTAACTGTTCTAATTCTTCATATGTCATAGAGTATATAATATTGTTTTTTAAACTTTCCATTAGAAGCACATTATTATTCATAGTTTTAATATCCTTTTTTATATTTAAAGAAGCTATTTCATAGGACATCATGCAAATGAAAATGATGGAGAATACTGCGAGGCTACACAATACCTCCACTAATGTAAATCCCCTTTTACTCAATAATTTTAATATATTCCGTACCTACTCTCACTGTAATTTTATGTTTCACTAAATTATTTTCCTTTAAGGTTATTGTGTACGCCTCCTTAATATAGCCCTCATTATCTATACCCATTTTACTTTGGTCCACATTTACATTATCTAATACTATCTTATTTGATAATGCTAGATTGTTTATCGGCACACCATCAGCATGTAACATCATTTGATTTCCTGGTATATCAAAAGTTATAACGGCACTACAAGAATTTTCTTTGCAATACATTTTTGAATTATTAATAAAACCTACTACAGCATTACAATAATAATCCGCATCTATTTTGTTTCTTATTGTTTTATAATACCTAACAGAAATAGCGCTACATCCACCGATTATACTCATAATCGATATAACTATTATCGTCTCAATTAATGTAAATCCACTCTTTTTCATCATTAAAATTTACCCGCAGAGTCCATAGCATTAAGCATAGGTAGCATAACCGCTAATATAATTGTGCCAATCATAATTCCTAAAAATATTATTAGAATTGGCTCTAATAGTACTGTGGCTTTCTCTACATTTTCCTGAGCATCTTCATAGAATATATCTGCAGCTGTTAAAAACATTTCATCTAAATTCCCCGTTTCTTCGCCTATTTTTATCATAGCCACAAAAAATTGTGGGAATAGGTTCATTGCATCTAATGAATTCGATAAACTTTCTCCTTTTTTTATATCATTAAAAACTGTTTTAAGCTTTAACTTAAAATATCTATCACCAATAACATCATCAATTATTTCAAACGCTTTAAGTAGCCCCACTCCACTGCTTAATAAAATATTAAGCCCTCTAGAAAACCTTGTATAAATAATCCTTTTATGCACCGGACCTACTATAGGACACATAAATTTAAATTTGTCAAAAATAACCTTTCCACTTTCAGTTTTAAGACATTCGATAAAAACAAAAATAAGAATTAAAAAAGTTATTAAAATCCATAATGAATTGCTACGCACAAAATTACTGAATTCTAAAACAAGCCTAGTTATTAGTGGAATATCTGCATCAAGAGAATTTAAGTTTGATATAAATACTGGGATTATCTTTATAATCAAAAACAATGATACAACCATTAATGTTAGAAATACTGTGCAGGGATAAATCATAGAATTAGTAAACTTTTTTAAGAGCTTATACTCTTTTTCATAATACTTAGACAATTCCCCTAGAATTATATCCAGTTTTCCACTCTCTTCACCCAAATAAATCATATTTAACATAAACTCAGGGTATACATTTACAGTCTTCTTCATACTTACAAATAGTGAATTACCTTTTTGTACATTTTCTCTAATGCTAATAAGACTCTTTTTTATGGATTTATGAATCATTTGCTCGTAAAGCAAATTAAGAATATCACATATTGGTATACCCGATTTAATACATATTGAGAATTGCTTGCAAAATATAGATATCATTTTTAAATTAGGTTTACTTGAAATACTAGTTATTTTTTTTATCCGCTTACTTTTTATTAAAAATATTTCTTTTTCACGTAAGCTTAATGCTAGTTCGTAAGTACTGTCGCTTTCTGTACTGCCCTTTATTAAAGTTCCATTTGATGTTTTAGCTGTGTATTTATATCTCATATTATATTTCACCTATCACTTGTCATACTTGACTTGTTATTATTTTCAGCTACATTATTTTAAATTGTAGCTATAAGTAGCATTTACAAATTCTTCTATTGAGGTTACACCATTAATCACTAGCTCTTTACAACTCTCCATAAACGAACTTGACTTTTTTTCATTGCAATATTTCCAAAGCTCATCACTTATTCCACTTTTTGCTATAATAGATTTATGATTACTATCTAATTTTAATAATTCATATATCACAGTTCTCCCTTTATATCCAGTCTCATTGCACTTATTACATCCTAAAGCACTATATGTTTTTTCTCCGCCCTTAAATCCTAAACGCTTAGATTGCTCATAAGTAATCTCATATTCAATTTTACAATAAGGGCATAATTTTCTTACTAATCTCTGAGCTACTACCACGACTAATGAATCTGCAACCAAATATGATGGAATACCCATATCTATCAGCCTAGATATTGAAGTATTTGCATTATTCGTGTGTAGCGTTGATAAAACTAAATGTCCCGTTATTGATGCCCTCACAGCTATTTGTGCTGTTTCTTCATCTCGTATTTCTCCAATCATTATTACATCTGGATCTTGCCTTAATACACTTCTGAGCCCATTTGAGAAAGTAAGACCCGCTTTATTATTTACATTTACTTGATTAATTCTAGGCATATTATATTCTATAGGATCCTCTATAGTAATAATATTTTTGCTTTTACTATTGATTTCATTTAGTAGCGCATATAATGTTGTTGATTTCCCGCTTCCTGTAGGTCCCGCTACCACTATCATTCCATGAGAAAGTTTTAATGTATCCCTTAAGATCATAACTTTATCGGGGCTAAATCCTAATGAGTCCAAATCAATGAATCTTTCCACTTTGTATAAAACCCTTATAACTAGTTTTTCTCCATACATTGTTGGCAACGAGGACACTCTGAAATCGTAGTCTACTCCATCTATATTTTCAGTTATCTTGCCATCTAACGGGATTAACTTAGTGGCTATATCCATATTTGCCATTATTTTTACCCTTGTGCATAAGGATTTATATACATTACTAGGAATTTGGTTTATTTCATTTAGTATGCCATCTACTCTCATGCGAATTATAGTGAAATTCTTAAAAGGCTCCAGATGAATATCACTAGCTTCTTCATTTACAGCCTGTTTTAGTAAGGATTTTGTTATCCTTATAACAGGTGCGTTTTCAATAGAAAATGTTGAATTACCATCTTCATTTTTTTGCTTGGCTTCTAGCATATATTCTTGTTTCATTTCTTCAACTGCAACATCGACAATTTGTTTTCCATAACAATTTTCGATAGCATCCGAGATTTGGCTAGCTCGGGCAAAGAATATTTTAATCTTTTTATTCGTTATAAATTTTAGTTCATCAAGAACTTTTATTTCGAAGGGATTTGAAAAAGCCACATATACTTCATTGTTCTTATCATAAAAAGGTATTAAACAATATCTTTTTGCTATTTCTTTTGAAACTAGATTAAATGCTTTATTCCTTGTACAAATAGATTCTATATCAACATATGGTATGCTAAAATCATTCTCTACTATTGAAATAAGAGCATTTAAATCTATCTTTATGTCATACAGTATTATTTGTTCTTCACTACAATTTTTCTTAAGTGAAATCTCCTTTACCTCTTTATAACTCTCTGTGGTAATTAGGTTTTTGTCTAATAATAACTTTAGTAAATTTTTTTTCATGTTATTTTACCTTTCCTTAATGTGTAAAATTTATAAAGCGCATCATGTTTGTAATCATTGTCACTTTTGGAAATTATATTCACTTTTTAAAAAACAAATACAATAAAAAAACAACTGCGCTATTAGTAAATAGACAGTTGTATGCAAATTAATTTAGAAAAAATTTTCCGTCGAATGTAATTTCTGCAGGCCCTTCCATTAGAACCTCTTCTTTAACAATCTCTATATTAAGTAATCCACCTGGAACCTGTACCGATACTTTTTTCTCTATATACCCTAATCTATTGGCTGCTACCACTGATGCACAACTACCCGTGCCACAGGCGAGAGTTGGCCCTGCACCTCTTTCCCAAGTTTTAACCTTTATCATGTTTTTAGCTACTATTTCACAAAAGTTTACATTTGTTTTTTCAGGAAATAAACCGTAATTCTCAATTAATTTCCCTTCCTCTACCTTATAATCTTCATGTTTCCCAAAAACAATAGTATGTGGTACACCCATAAGCAATGACGTAATATAGTACTCCTTATTGTTAATCTCTAACTTTTTATTAACTATTTCTCCCTCTTCTAAAGCTGGAATACTTTTAGTGTTAAAATTATATTTTCCCATATTTATAATTACACTTTCAGCAACTCCATCTTTAATGCGTATACTTGCGAGCTTTACACCATCACCAGTTTCAATTTTTATATTCTCGCCTTGCACATATTTTTTTTCCCAAATATATTTGGCAAAGCATCTTATGCCATTACCACACATAGACGCATATGAACCATCAGCATTAATAATTATCATTTGTATATCTGCAATATTACTTTTTCTAACCATTAAAATACCATCAGCACCTATTCCAAAATGCCTATCACAAAGTTTACTAGCTAACTGCTCTAAATTGTCATATTTACCCTCAAAATCTTCAATAACAATAAAATCATTTCCCGTTCCTTGCATTTTTGTAAACTTTATAATTTCCATATAACTCCTCCTCTTTGCTATCCGCATACCATGACTTTTCAATAATTTTCTTTAATGGTATACTATTAATAGTAATACATCTTAATAATAGTATATTATATAATATATTATTTACAAAGCATAAATATAAATTTATGCTGATTTAACTACATTTCAGAAGGAAAGGATGATATATATGGCATTAGATGGAATTTATTTATCTAGCCTCGTTGAGGAAATAAAAGATATAATCATAGATTGTAGAGTTGATAAAGTAACCCAACCAGAAAAAGATGAAATTATATTAAGTTTCAAAAAAAATAGAAAAGTCTATAAGTTATTAATAAGTTCAAGTTCCAATTATCCTAGAATTCATTTTACAGACTTTAATAAGCAAAACCCAATACAGGCGCCTAAATTTTGCATGGTTCTAAGAAAATATTTAAATACTGCCACAGTTTTAGATGTAAGACAACTAAATTCAGATAGATTACTAGTTATTGACTTTAAAAGCAGCGATGAATTAGGATTTGATAGTGTATACTCATTAATAGTTGAAATAATGGGCAGGCACAGTAATATTAGCCTAGTTCGTACCCGTGATAATTTAATTATGGATAGCATTAAGCATGTTAGTTCAGACGTCAACAGTTATCGTGTTTTATACACTGGTGTAGAATATATATACCCTCCCGCTTCCACAAAACTAAATCCTTTTAATTTTGAGTATGATGAATTCTATAAATATCTAATAGATAAAAACATACCATTCGCCGAAAAGTTTTTCACTGGTGCTTTTACAGGAATAAGCTCCAACTTATCATCAGAACTTGTTTATAGGTACTACGAGGAAAATATTGTTTTTGATTTAGATCACGCTAAAAACATTTATGATTTCACTATAAGCATCTTTAAAAACATGCATGATAATATTTTTTTAGCGGCCTATGCTATGAATGATAAACTAAAAGATTTCCATTGTATAAAACTTACTTCATTAAAAGATTGTGATTTTGAAGAATTTGAATCACCATCTATGTTAATAGAGACTTTTTATTTTAGAAAAGATAAACATGATAGATTAAATTCTAAAAGCTCAAACCTTCAAAAAATAGTTAATAACAATATTAATCGTTGTGATAAAAAAGTGAAAATACTAAACGCGACCTTAAATGACTGTAAAACTAAGGGCACCTATAAATTACATGGTGAACTCTTAACTGCAAATATACACTCCCTTAAAAAGGGTGACAAAGTTGCTAATCTTTTAAATTATTACAGTGAAGATGGTGAGTACATTAAAATAAAACTTGATGAAAACAAAACTCCATCGCAGAATGTTCAATACTATTATAAAAAATATAATAAATTTAAGATAGCAGAAGAAATGGGCCTAATTCAAATGACTCTCACTGAAAACGAGTTAAAATATCTTCATTCTGTACTCACCAACATACTAAATGTAGAAAATTATAATGGAATTGAAGATATTAAAAATGAATTAATAGAAACTGACTATATTACATTAAAAAAACACAGTAAAGGTAAAAATAAAAAGGCAAAGCCGACCAAACCTATGCACTTCATCTCAAGTGAAGGCATTGATATTTATGTTGGTAGAAATAATATTCAAAATGATTTTTTAACTTTAAAACTTGCCAACAAAAACGATATGTGGCTTCACACAAAGGATATACCTGGTTCTCATGTTATTATTAAAAACATTGGTGATATACCTGAAACCACCCTACTCGAGGCTGGAAACTTATCAGCATTTTATAGTAAATCCCAAAATTCCTCTAGTGTACCTGTTGATTATACCCAGGTGAGAAATGTAAAGAAACCTTCTGGTTCAAAACCTGGTATGGTTATTTACTCAACAAATAAAACTATGTATATAACCCCTATAGAAAGTACTTTAGAAAGAGTTGAATAAATAAATAAAGTATATATTACGCGTATTGCAATACGATTAATGCATTCGCTTCTCTAAGAACTACTAATTTTAGTTGTACTGAAAATCCAACCCCTTATATTGGTAAAACAGAATATATATCGTGGGGTTTTCTGCTTTTCTGACCTGAATATTTTTGTATCATAGTATCCTTTTATTTAAACTAAATTTTTATAAAATAACTTACTTTTAAAAAGGTTCCTATAATGTCCAGTGTAGGAACTTTTTTGAGCTCAGTTTACTATATCGATCTAAAATACTCAACAAAATGCTTTTAATATACCTAGGTTCACTTTCCAAAATAAAAACCGGAACTTCTAATTTAAAGATTGCTTTAGCTATTACCATATTTAGAAATTGAGTTTTCAGTACAGGACAGTCATGTTTTTCATCTCCCTATTGAGGATTAGTTTGTAACTGTGCTTGTATAGGTAAATTTTCTTTTAGAATAGTAATAACTTTATCGTAATCACTCTTTTTAAAATGAAATGTCTGCTCCATAAACTCACCTGCTAACTTAACCTTTATATCCTTTGAACTAATTACCATAACTTTTTCAATTTCATTCCATGAAATACTCTCTTTACATCTATTCATTGATATGAAGCCTTTTGAGTTAATTCCTTCTTTAATCCACATGCTTACAAACATAAAAATAGCTAGTACCCCTGTTACATAATGAACCCAGGTATTAGCATAAAAATATATAATACCAATGAAAATAATCACACCAAATAATACAGTAATAATTTCTACATACCCTTTTCTTGTTGGCACCATTAATGCTTTCATATCTCTTAACTGTTTTAAAATAATCACAATAAAAAATAATGGAATAATAATATTAATAATACTCATAAAAACTCTCTCCTTCGCAAATAATTTTAGTTGTTAATACTTGATATATTTTTTATTTAAGTCTAATACCATAAAATAACATTTTATGGTGTGTTTTGTTCCGTATTCAACATTAAATCATCGTTAAATCCAGCATTTTTTTGAAATTATATAACTACTTTTCTGATCCATTCAACGAACTTTAAGTCAAAAGATAAGACAAGTGATATATGTATATATCACTTGTCTTATCTTCATTTAGAAATTCTTCTTTTGCTAATATAAAATTCTCGTGAACCTGACAATAAATGGAGTGCGAACGTCAGAAAATTTTATATTCGCAAAAGATTAGAATTTATTGATTGAATTTCACGTTTTGAGTCTTATTTCAAGGCACGTAGGAGAATTTCCATACGGCTACACTCTTAGTCTTCCTTTTTTTTCCTAGGTATCTCTTTTATATATTGATAATAATAACATAGTAATCTTCCATTATATAATTTCCTATTTTTATCTGCTTTCTTTCCAAAGTCCCTCTGAAACTCACGGTTAGCTGTTATAACAAAGCAAGACCATTCATTTAAGCTTGAATACATTTCTCCAAGATCAACATGCAGTCTTTTTACTTCTTCTGCTTCACCTAATCTTTCTCCATATGGTGGGTTTGTTATTATAACTCCATATTTCTGCCTAGACGCAAAACTTTGCATTGGTATTTTTTGAAATTTTATAAAATCCTTGACTCCTGCTTTCTCTGCATTGTCAATTGCTGTCTTTAATAGTCTTCCATCAATATCAGAAGCTAGTATTTCAACTTCATTAGGACTTACAGTTTTTCTTGCACCTTCCCTAACTTGCGTCCAAATATCACTCTCTATATTAGGCCAAGTTTCACTTACAAATTTTCTATTTATCCCTGGGGCAATATTTTTAGCTATAAGAGCTGCTTCTATTGCAATTGTTCCCGAACCACAAAGCGGGTCAGCTAAAACTCTTGAGCTATCCCATTTACTTATTAACACAAGGGCTGCAGCTAAAGTTTCTTTTAGTGGTGCGTCACCAGCATATTCTCTATATCCTCTCTTATGTAATCCCGCACCCGAAGTATCTACTGATAAAGTTACTACGTCTCTTAAGATTGCAACCTCTATCTTATACTCAGGTCCTTCTTCTGAAAACCACTCTTTATCATATTTTTTCTTCATAGACTCAACTACCGCTTTTTTTACTATGCCTTGACAATCTGGCACACTGTGGAGTTGTGATTTTACAGATTTGCCTACGATATGCATATTGCCGTCTTCTGGTATTAGATTACCCCAATCGACTGCGAGTGTTCCTTGAAATAAGTCTTCAAAAGACAATGCCTTAAATTCAGCCATCTTTATAAAAAGTCTTTCTGCTGTTCTTAGCCAAGTATTGCATATAGCAATATCCATTTCATCCCCTTCAAAGGTTACCCTTCCATTTTCAACCTTTAAATCTTCGTATCCAAGTGCCTTTAGTTCCTTTGCTGTAACCGCTTCTATTCCAAAAGTAGTAGTGGCAATTAAAGTATACATCATATATTATCTCTCCCATTTCTTCTTACGTTATTTCTCGTATCTCTCTTATATTATAATATCTCTATTTGTTAGTATTGTCTAGAATTTTTAAATTAAGCACATTGAAATAAAAGTGTCTGAACTACTCTGGCACTTTTGTTTGAAAACCTTATTAGTTATCTCCTGACTTACTATTTTCAGGTAAAACTAAGTTCAATATTATACCCACTAAAGTTGCTAAAGCCACTCCTGCAATTTCTACCTCTGCCCCTGCTAATGGAACCTTAATACCGCCTCCGCCAATACCTAAAACTATTATCACTGAAGCAATAATCAGATTTCTCTTTTTACTAAAATCAACTTTATCTTCTACAAAAATTCTAAAACCAGAGGATGCAATTATTCCAAATAACATTACACTAACTCCCCCAATTACAGGTAGTGGAATATTTCCTATTACCGCAGATACTGGTCCTATGAATGATAATATAATTGCGATGATAGCGGCTCCTCCAATTACCCAAACACTATAAACCTTTGTGATTGCCATAACTCCTATGTTTTCACCATAAGTCGTATTAGGAGGACCACCTACAAACCCAGCAAATATGGTAGCAACACCGTCTCCAAGGATTGATCTATGAAGCCCCGGATCTTTTGCGAAGTCTTTTCCGCAAACATTACTTGTAACATATACATGACCGATATGTTCAGCGAGTGTTACGAAAGACACTGGGGCAATAAGCATAATAGCATTTATGTTAAAGGAAGGCATAACAAAACTTGGTAATGTAATAAATTTTGCAGACCATATTTCCTTTAAAACTTCACTCGGAATTACTCCTAAAAATACAGAAAGTGTATATCCTACTACCATTGCAATCAAAATTGGTACTACCCCGAAAAATCCTTTAAAATACATAGTACCCATTATTGCTATGACAAGTGTTGCCATTGATATAAATACCCATGTACCTCTAGATACACCTTCAAGTGCTGGGGTTGTAAATGATGCATTAAGACCCGACCAATCTATTGCTACGCTAGCTAAGCTAAGTCCTATTACAATTACAACGGAACCTACCACAACTGGGGGCAGTACTCTATCTAGCCATTTGGTTCCTGCAAGTTTAATAATTAAAGCTACAATTACATATACAAACCCTGCTGCAATAATGCCCGACAACATAGAACTTTGTCCATATAACTTTGTTGCAACTGACATCGGTCCTATAAATGCAAAAGATGATCCTACATATGCTGGAAGCCTAGCTTTTGTACATAAAATATACAATAGTGTTCCCACACCACTGCAAAATAGCGCAATTGATGGGCTAAGACCTGTTAACATTGGTACAAGTATAGTCGCACCCACCATAGCAAATAAGTGTTGGCAACTTAATGGGATAGTCTTTATTAAAGGTAATTTTTCATCAACATCTACAAAATTTTTCATTTAGTTCCCCTTTTAGTCTCGCTAGACTATATTAAACGATTATTTATCTTCTTCGAAGCTATTTATCTTCTTCGAAGCTATGCATCTTCTTCGAAGCTACAGTTCAAATATGCTTACTGAATCTTTCCCATCAATTTCTAAAAGTTCAACAGAAATAATTTCTTTACCTGAAGTAGGTATATTTTTTCCTACATAATCTGCCCTAATAGGTAGTTCTCTATGTCCTCTATCTACTAAAACAGCTAATTGTATCATTTGAGGTCTACCTTTATCTATTATGGCATCAATAGCAGCTCTTGCAGTTCTTCCAGTATACAGAACATCATCTACTAAAATGATTTTTTTACCTATTACATCTATTTCCAAGTCTACATTATTTAATACTGGCTGATTGTCTATTGATGTAAGATCGTCTCTATATAAAGTAATGTCGACACTGCTTACTGGAATTTTAATTTCCTCAAACTGTTCTATTAAAAGGGCAATTCTTTCTGCAATTGGTACTCCTCGTCTTTTAATTCCTACAAGCATAATGTTTTCTGTTCCTTTGTTTTTTTCAATAATTTCATGTGCTACTCTTGTCAATGTTCTTTTTATGGCTTTTTCATCTAACAGCACTGATTTAAATTCCATAACCTAGCCTCCTACTTAATAGTATTATTTCTTTTAATGAGCTTAATATAAAAAAGCCTTCACCAAAAGGTAAAGGCATACTATACTTAAATAATAGTATTACTATCTTTATCCTTATGATCTCTCTGGAACATTTAAAGGGATAAATATTATATTAATAACACAATACACCTGACATGTGGTATTGTATTTCCACCATAATATCACATGTTATGCGCTATTTCAACTATTTTTCAACTTAGTAATCAGTTTTTCAAAATAACTTGGAAGGGGTGAAATAAATTCCATGTATTCATTAGTACTTGGGTGTATAAATCCAAGTTTTTTCGCATGAAGAGCTTGCCCTTTTAAATTAAAGCTCTGCTTTTTATAACCATATATCAAATCGCCAACTAAAGGATGTCCTATCCTTGCCATATGTACTCTTATTTGATGCGTTCGCCCTGTCTCTAAGTTACATTCTACTAATGTATTACTATCAAATCTTTCTATTACTTTAAAATGGGTAACAGCCTTCTTACCACTTTCAACTACTGCCATTTTTATCCTATCTTTAGGGTGTCTTCCGATCGGTTCATCTATTGTGCCTACATCACTTTTAATTATACCTTCTACAAGAGCTAAATAACTTCTTGTCATTGAATGATCTTTAAGTTGTGCGGCAAGAGAATTATGGGCGTTATCATTTTTAGCTACCACTAATGCTCCAGATGTGTCCTTATCAATCCTATGAACTATCCCTGGTCTAAGCACACCATTGATGCCTGATAGATCTGTGCAATGATTTAAGAGTGCATTAACCAAGGTACCACTATAATTGCCTGGTGCAGGGTGAACAACCATATCCTGTGGTTTATTAATCACAATTACGTCACTATCTTCATATAAAACGTCCAAGTGTATTTCTTCGGCTTTTACGTCTAACTCTACGGGATCTGGAATACCTAATGTAATTAATTCATCTAGTTTTAATTTATAATTACTTTTTCTGCATTTTTCATTAACAGCCGCATTTTCACCTTCAATTATTCCTTGAATATACGCTCTAGATTTATTTTCAAACTTACTAGAAACAAAAACATCTAATCTTGTACCAACTGAACTTTCATCAACTTTAAACTCATATCTGTCCATTTATACCTCTTCCTTTACTATAGAAATTGCCAAAATCGCGGTTCCCACAACTACTAACATATCAGCTATGTTAAATGTTGGGAAGTAATATACCTCTTTATAATGAATTAAAATAAAGTCTACTACATATTTATAAAATACCCTATCATATAAATTTCCTAGTGCTCCACTTATAATAAAAGCAAAGCTTATCCTTAAAAATTTCGATTTTGGCTTGTACTTAATAATATAATATATCATACCTGATATAATAAGTAACGTGACTAAAGCTAACAATATCAATTTATTTTGCAAAATCCCAAAAGCCGCTCCTCTATTCTCTAAATATTCAAATTTAAAAAAGTCTTTAATTAATACAACTCCATTTTTTTCTCTCAAAGAACTTAGTGCCCAAACTTTGGCTAATCTGTCCAATATAAGCCCTAAGAAAATAATTAATGCCTCCATACCCTTCCTCCTATTTAATATAAAAAAGAAAAGTACATATTGCTACAAATGTAGTTTTAAACTAAAATTTCTTTGCAATATATACTTTTTTAGTCTGCCTAAATTAATCTGGTAACTGATTTTTATATTGCTCATTGCTTATTTTCTCTATAGGTTCAACATAACCGTCGTCGTCATCATCATAAAACTCAGATATATTTTCTAATTTATTAAAACGTTCTACTGTTTGGTAAGTATCTTCAGCATCAATACCTACTTCACCGCTATTACTGTATCTAAAGGGTATCCCAAGTACATCTTCCTCAACGCATCTATTGTTTTGTTCTGCTGGCTTGTTATTATCTATGGATTTTTGACATAACACACAGTTTTCTGCGTATGGTGTAAATTCTAACCGTTCGTCACTTATATCGGTGCCACAACTCTTGCATTTACCATAGGTATGATTTTCAATGCTTTTTAAAGCATCTTCAATTTTTTTGATAGTTGACATCTCATTTCCCTTAAGTGCGAGCCCCTTTTCCTTATCAAATAATTCAGATGCAGTATCAGATGGGTGATTGTCATAAAAAGACAACTCAGTTGCCATCTCACTGTTAGAATCTATAACACCATTTTGTTTCATTTGATTAATAATATCAAGGACCCGCACCTGTTCACTTATTAATTTTTCTTTAAAATATTGTATTTTATTCTTTTCCATGATAACAACTCCTCTAGTTTTAATATAGTCGTAATATTAAACAAATAAAACTTCTATATGCTTATGTTTTCTCATGGAAAGAATTTTATTACACTTATTTAATAATAATTAATTTTTTTTAAATAAGTTTCAACATATTATTTAAAATGTTTGTAGAATTCTCCACAGCAATATCTTTAAATTCATCATACTCCATATGAGCCCCATTACTTGCATTGTCCGATATCGATCTAATAACAATAAATGGAATCTCATTTAAAAAGCACACCTGAGCAATACTTGCTCCTTCCATTTCACAAGCCAAACATTCAAATTCAGAATTAAGCCAATTTATTTTAGAAGCTTCTGCAATAAATTGATCTCCTGATACAATTCTTCCAGTAAAATACTTATGTCCTTTTATATCCTTACATGCTTCTTTCGCATATTGAATTAGTGTCTTATCACATTTGAAATCAAAAGTATCTAATCTTGGAATCTGTCCCTTTTTTTCACCGAATGCAGACACATCCATATCATGTTGTACTAAATTTTCACCTATTACAACATCCCCCGGATATATATTATCGACAGTCCCACCTGCAATACCAACATTTATAATATAATCCACATTAAAATCATCAATTAATATTTGAGTACACACCGCAGCATTTACTTTGCCAATACCACTAGTAACTATAACTACATTTTTACTATGTATAACACCAAGCCTAAATTCCATTCCGGCCTTCACATCTTTTCTTTTAAAATCCATATCCCTAACTAAAAATTCAACTTCTTCTTTCATTGCTCCAATAATACCTATATTCATTTTTCTATTCCTCCTTAAAATATCTAGTGTAGTACACGCTACACTCATTCGATTTAGCAGTTTTGTTACATAAAAAATCTCACCCAGTGAGTGAGATTTCTATGTTTTACCCTTTTGCAAAAAAGGTTTTTATTTCTTCTATATCATTGCTATTAAACTCTTTTTCGTCAATGTTTTTGAGTGTTACATCAGAATATTTTAACGAAACATCTGTTTCACTATCGCTTATATTATCATTATTTTCATAAACTTCATTACCCAAATTGTAATTTCTAAAATAGTCATTTTCTAAGCCTTCAAACATCTCAAATTGACAATTCATAAAATTTCTAAATTTCGTTCTAAACTTTGCAAATTCTTGCTTAGTTATTTCATATTCATCATTTATCTTAAGTACATCATTATGAGCCTTATCTATCAATCTTTGAGAAGAGTCATTTGCATTTTTAATAACCAATTCCGCTTCCTTTTGAGCGCAAAACTTTGCTTGTTCTGCTGCATTTTGAGCTAATACTAATGTATTTTGAATTGTAGATTCTATTTTAACATGATGCTCTAATTTTTCTTCTAAAAAGTTCTTTTTTTCTTTTAAAGTTGAATTCTCTTTATACATAATTTCATATTCTTCAGATACCTTATCTAAAAATTCATCGACTTCATCAGCATTATATCCCCTTAAGCCTTTTTTAAACTCTTTATTGTTAATATCCATAGATGTTATTCTCATCTTGCTCCCCCTCAACTAAATATATTGCTTTATTGCAACTTTTAAACGATCCTTTTGAGTGACTCCTCTAATATCTGCAATTTTTAGCTTTCCATATCCCCTAATTGTTAAAGTATCATTGCTTTTGATAACCTTATCTTTTTTTAAACACTGAAAGTAATTCACTAATATTTTACCTGAAGATATTAGTGCAACTGAATTATTTCTTGAAATATTACATATAGCTGAAACCATACTATCAAGGCGAAGTGACGTAGATATAATGATTTTTTCTTGGAATTTTCTCTCTGGAAGGCCCTGTAATTTATAATCATATTCACTAACTTCACATGGACAATTTCCTATATTATTCAAACTATTAATTATGTAATTACTAATGTCACTAGTAACTGGTGCATAACATATTGCATCTTGAATTATTAAGTCACCTAGTTTTTCTCGATTAATTCCTAGAGACATTATTGCACCTAAATAATCCTTATGCTCTAATTTGTTAAATTTGGATTTGTTGATTATTTTCAATAAATCTATAGGATATTCTTCAGGTTCTCCGCCAACTGAAAATGATAACATTCTCCTGTCAGCCTCTTTAAATATACCATTAGTGAATGCTTTTGTTTTATAATTTTCGCATATAGCGGAAGTTTGATTCCATATAGCTGGAGTTATAAAATCATTAGTAAATATGATTTTATTTGTCTTTTCAGCTATTTGCATTTTATTAAATATATTAGAAATTAAATTTTTATCATCACAATCTATACCATTAAGAAATTCCTTTTTTTCCATTTAAATCCTACCTCACTAAATTATTCACAGTATAATGTACACAATTTTTCTTAAAATCATCAAAGTAATAAGTGCAATTATTGGTGAAAAATCTACCATTGTATTACTAAAATATTTCTCTTGAACTTTTCTACCTGGCTCTAATAGAGGTCCAGTGATTTTATGTAATAATTCTATATATTGGTTTGACCTCCCCCTATAAACCCAAGACAAACCCACTTCTATTATAATTGCATACTCTAACACATTAAAAATCATTCCAATTAATCTATACAAGTTTTATAACCTCCTGAACTTCTCAAATGGTAACAACAATTATTCATTGCTCCCCTTAAAATGTTTTCATTCTATTTATTCCAATTAAAAATTCCTTTTGAGCTTAGTTCATTTTTCAATGCATTATCAACTTCTACATTAGAAGGAGACATTATATACACTCCTTTTTCTACTTGCTGAAGCTCACCACTTAAAGCGTAGCATACTCCTCCAACAAAATCTAATAATCTTTGACCAGTTTTAGCTTCTAATCCATTAGTGTTAACTACTACGATTTTTCTAGCTTTTAAATTATCGCTTATGGTAGTTGCTTCATCAAAATCATCTGGTTTTATGATAACTACTTTTGTAGATGTCGAGGTATGAATATTTACTACCTTACTTTGCTTTTTGTTTGCATTCATCAATGATTCAATATCCACATTTTCCTCTTCATTCTCCATTTCTTGAACTTCATCCTCTTCTTCCTCTGCCATACCTAAAAACCCCATAACCTTATTCATTACTTTACTTGACATTTTTATACCTCCAGTTTCTTGTAATCTCGTTTACCAAATATTTTCTCACCAAGTCTTATCATATTAGCGCCTTGTTCTAACGCAATTTGAAAATCTTTACTCATACCTAATGATAGGATTTCCATGGAAACATTTTTATATTTAAAAGTTTTTAGATCATCAAATATAGTTTTCATCTGGGTAAAGTATCCTCTAGAACTTTCATCGTTACCGATAGGAATTGTAGCCATTAGTCCTTTAATTTTGACATTTTTACATTCTTCACACACTTTTATTATAGAACTTACTTCTTCAACAGCTATACCTGTCTTTGCAGCTTCTTTTCCTATATTAATCTGAATTAAAACCCTGGCAATTTCGTTTTTAGAAGCATAACGCTTTTCAATTTCTTGCAATAAATGTACGCTATCTAAAGAATGAATAAGATAAACTTTTCCAACTATATATTTCACCTTATTTGTCTGTAAATGTCCTATAAAGTGCCATCTAGCATCAATGTCTAAGCTATCATATTTTCCAATTAATTCTTGTACTTTATTCTCTCCAAAATCTCTAGCCCCAGATGTGTATGCTTCTTTTATTTCATCAATTTGTCTAGTCTTAGAAACGCATATTAGTGTTACATTTTCTGGAATCTCGCTTTTTATTTTGTTATAAGCTTCCCCAATAGTCAACTATCCGTCCCCTCCTTAATAATCTTTCTGACATAAAACAATTATTAATTGTCATCTCCTATTTCTACTTATTTCTTCATTAAACATAAAATTCCTTCATTTTTTTATAAATTAATATTATTTTTAATTATACCAATTTATTTTTTTGTGGGATTCATATAATTATATTTAAAATAGCCCGTATATGCCGCTATTTCTACATTATCCGTCTTAAGAATATTAACTTTAACATTTCTAGTCTTCAATAATGTCATATAGGTTTGGTCTAGCGTTAAATAATTATACAACACATCTTTATTCCCTATGGCATTGATATAAAATGGGCTTACTATCTTAACCCCATGTAAATTGATATAAGGCCCACCGCAAAATCCATAATTATCATAAATAATCCTTTCTCCATTAACAGAAATTGCTTCTGCCCCTGCATTTTTGAGGTCATTTATCACTTGAATAACATCATTATCATGAATTAACTGATCACTATTAACATAATTATCAGCATCATCTAATATAATTTCAATTCCAGGACCTTCAACGTCAGTCTTCCCTAAGAATATATTATTATTACTAACTTCATCTTGAATAACTTTAGTAATTTCAGCTTTTTTTTCATCGCTACTATCATATTTTTCGAGCTTTGAATAAGTTTTATAATATTCTTCTTTTAAATTGCTTAATTCAGAATACAATTTAGTTCTCTCATTGTAGGCTACATCATACTGTTTTACATCTAAAACAGTATTTTTCCCCTCAAATCCGATATTCATAGCAATAAGAAGTCCTAGGATTATTGAAGCAATAAAAACAAAAACGGTAGCTTCATTATTTTTCATTTAATCACCTCATTAATGAGATTTTGTTTTATCTATTAAAAGCCGCCTAATAATCGCAAAATTTTCAAATATTCTTCCGCCAAATACTATAACTGCAGCTAAATAAATTGGAATTCCTAATTTATCGCCTAGATAGACCATCGCTACAGCTAACACTGCATTTCCAAAAAACCCTGATATAAAAATATCGGCTCTAAAATTATGTGAAATTGAACCTCTTAATGCACCAAAAACTGAATCTAAACACGCAAAAATTGCTACAGAAATATACGGAGAAAATCCAACTGGAATATCAACATTCCACACAACTCCTAATATAATTCCTATTAATAACCCTACGAAAGCAACCATTTAATCACCTCTACTTCTTTTCTACTGGTCTTGCATACTCGAATTTATATACTTTGTTATATTTAGAAATCACAACTTTATCTACTGTATTAGTAGTTACATCACACGCACTACTCAAGAATTGTGAGATTGTTCCTGGGAATTTTATAGCGCCTTCTAATCTAGTTTTATCTCCAATTGCTTTAATAGTGACCCTTTTACTATAAGAAATCCTTTCATCATTTATAATAATTGCATTTCCAGCATTTCTTATTCCACTCCTGGTAGTTAACCTAATATCATTAATAGAAATCGCTTCAGCACCTACTGAATTTAACTCATTTACTATATGAGCTAAATCCACATCGTTTATCGCCTGCTGATTTTCAGTGTTACTACCAAAAATGTCACTCTTAGGATCTATATAAACTATAATACCTTGACCTTCTACTTCGATTTGTCCAGTAAGAATTCTTGTTTCTTCCAATTCTTTATATAGTAACTCACTTTTTTCATTATCTCCCATGTTCGTCTTTTCATATTTTGCCGTTTTAGCATCTAAATCATCTATCTTTTTCTGCATAACTTCTTTGCTTATTTTAAGTTGTTCGTTTTCAGTTATAATTTCTGGTGTATTCTTATTGGTATCTACTACTGCTGCTGAATTTTGTTTTCCTATCATTTTAAATTGGTAAGAGATCATAAATCCTAATAATACACATACTATACCAATAGATATTTGGGATCTAAACTTCTTCATAGACTTCCTCCTTGCTACTCTCCGGGGGAGATAAATATTGTTATTTTTTACCCTTTTGTTCTATAAAAACAACTGGATTGCTTTTTGAACTAACATCTACATATCCCTTTGCACTCTTATATTGAGGTTGTGTAATAATATTTATCGACTTATTAAATTTGTTTTTCAAGTCTTCGCTTGTACCAAATTTAATACACATTTCCCCAGCATAAACCTTGATATCCAATACATTGCTTACATCTACCATTGTTATAATATTATTGCCTTTATTCTTTCTATAATCATTAATAATATTTGTTATTTCCACTGCAATATTTATTTTCCTATCATCCTTTGGCGCAATTAAATTGCCCACTTCACACTTTTCAAAATCGAATCCAATTAAATTCACTAAGTTCATATCTTTAACGTTCGACCTTTTTTCAAGCAAAATACCTTTGTTATCTAGAATATAATAAGCGTTGTTTAATTTACCATAAAACACAGCTACTCTTTCCTCTATTTCTATTACAATCTTATTAGGAAGGTCTTTCCTAACTTTTACACCTACTATATACGGATTTTTCATGATTTGTTGCTTGCTATCGTTGAAACTTTCAGAAAAAATATTACCCCCTAAGTGAATACTCGCCGTATCATTGATTTCGACTTTAGAAGCATTCATATTTCCTACAATTTCAATAGTTTTAACGTTAAAATAAGGTAATTTAATGCATAATGTAATTAATGTAGATATCATAATTATTACTAGTAACATTAAATACTTTACTTTTTTTTTGCTTTTTCTTCTATGTAATAATTTTTCTTTATTTTTTATAATATAATTTCCTCTTTTAAGATTATTACTCTTTTTTGTCATTCACTTCCTCGCATTCAATAATATATATTTTTTTACAAATTAGCTTATTAAAATACAACACACTAAATTTGTAGATTATACCGAATAACCAAGTTTATTTACATAAATGTGGTCTAAAATTTGTCTCTATTATATAATAACACTTAACTTAATTATTTACATCTCAATTTCAATGTATTTATCAGTATTTAAAAAAAATTAATATTTTGCAATATTAAGCATAGAAAAAGGCATGCACATATGCATGCCTTTTATTCTAATTTTTATTTACAGTTTGCCTTGACACATTTAAAAGTATTCCCATTGCAAACATATTGAAAAGCAGAGCTGAACCTCCATAACTTATAAAAGGTAGCGGCACACCTGTTACTGGCATTGACCCAGTAACTACTGCTATATTAATAATTGCTTGAACAGCTATAACAGATGTAATCCCTATAGCTAAAATAGTACCATACATATCTTTCGCTGTAACTGCTATTTTAATACCACGCCATACAAAAATAATGAATAATAAAATTATAAAACCGCATCCGATTAGCCCTAATTCTTCTCCAATTATTGCGAAAATAAAATCCGTATGTGGTTCGGGTATATATAAACATTTTTGCCTTGATTGTCCAATTCCTGAACCAGTAAATCCTCCTGACCCAAGTGCAAGTAATGATTGAACTAATTGATACCCCTTACCTTGGCTATCATCAAAAGGGTTTCTAAAATTCATAACCCTAGCCAATCTATATGGTTCAAAAATTGCTAGAGCAACAACCGCAGCTACTAGAGATGACCCTATAGCAAAAAGATGTTGAAATCTTGCCCCTACTGCAAATAAAATAATTACAGTAACGATCATTATAATAGCTGCTATACTTAAGTTTGGCTCCAACAAAATTAAACCTGCATAAAAGCCCGAAACTAATAGGTATGGAAGTACCCCTTTAACGAATTCTTTGACTTTTTCCCCTTTTAAATCTAAGCTTTTAGCCATATATAATACTATAGCATATTTTGCAACTTCTGATGGTTGAAATTTTGCAAATCCTAATGGAATCCACCGTCTAGAGAAATTTATGGGTGAGAATGCAAATACAGCAAGTAAAGATATTGCAGTAAATATCATAATAATTCCAGTGTATTTTTTTATAATATGATAATCAGTTTTAATAGCTGTAACCATAAAAACACAGCCAATGCATGCCCACATAAATTGCTTTTTAAAAAACAATTCTGGATCGTTAGATTTAAAAGCCGCATAATATGAGCTAGAACTATAAACCATTACCACTCCGATTGCCACAAGAAGCATTATGGTTGCAAATAATACAAAATCTATTTGCCCCATTTTAACCTTGTATTTTTTCATACTATATCCTCCTTACGTCACTAATAGGAAAAGGATAGAAATCCAATTAAACAAAAAATCACTGTTACAATGGAGAATACTGCAACAACCTTAGTTTCGTGCCATCCGCTTAATTCAAAATGGTGATGAATTGGAGACATTTTAAATACTCTCTTACCTGTAGCCTTAAATACTGAAACTTGAATAATAACAGATAGAGTCTCTATAACATATACGCCACCTACAATTGCAACTAAAAAAGGTGATTTTAGTATCATACCAACTGCAGCTACTGCGCCACCAAGTGCAAGTGCTCCCATATCTCCCATAAAAATTTGTGCTTTATAAGAATTGTATTTTAAGAACCCTAATAATGCACCCGCAAGCGCAGCACAGAATATCGCAAGAGTCGTATGAAACATCATATTACTAACCAATGCAAAGAATGTCATAACTACTATTGTAACTGAGGTAGCTAGACCATCTAATCCATCTGTTAAATTAACTGCGTTTGTGGTTGCTGCAAAATATACAATAATAAAAGGCACATACCAAACACCCAATTTTATAACTCTATCAGAAAATGGTAACATTATATCCGTTCCTATTTTAAGTGAAGAGTAATAACCAATTAAACCTGATACTACAACCAAAAGTAACATCTTTTGTTTAGATGTAAGTCCTTCATTTTGTTTACGTATTATTTTTAACAAATCATCAATAAGTCCTATTAATCCAAATGCTATAAAACAATACACTGCAATCCTAGCTTCAGCGCTTGTATGTCTAACAAGGATTAACATTGTAATTATTGTAGAAATCATAAATATTATGCCACCCATAGTAGGTGTCCCTGCTTTTTTCAGATGACTTTTAGGTCCTTCTGCTCTTATATTTTGACCAAATTTAAGCTTATGTAACATAGGGATTATTAATGGCCCTAGTATAATTGATAGGAAAAATGCAATTAAAACCGAATAAATAATTAAGCTCATTTTTCTATCACCTCTTTAGCATTTATATTCGTATGTGAATCTAGATTCACAAACGAATGTAAATTCGTTAGTTTGCTAACTATGCTCTCAAATTTCATATATCTTGAAGCTTTAACTAAAACAACATCATTTTGATTGATCATTCCATCCAAAAAGGAAACTACCTCATTATAGGTTTGAAAACTTCTATATTTATCTATATCGTTAAATCCTTCTTTATATGCTTCGTTAAACTCACCTAAAGTAATTAATAAATCAATATTTTTACGTTTTGCATATTCTCCGACTTGTTTATGTGCCTGCGTGGCACTATTTCCGAGTTCCCTCATAGTACCAAGAATCGCAATTTTATAATTCCCACTAATATCGCAAAGCACATCAATTGCGGCCATCATTGAATCTGGGCTAGCATTATAGCAGTCATTAATTATAGTAAACTTTTTACCTTTTGTTATATCTAAACGCATAGACGTAGCTTCTAACTTTTTAAACCCTTGAGCAATTTCATTATAACTCATGTCCATTGCCCTTGCACAAGCTACTGCTAGCATTGAATTTAGTATATTATGCCGTCCTGGTATATTCACCTCAATAATATTATCTATTAAATTTTTCTTGTCCATTATGCGAAATGTTATTTTATTTTCTTCTACATTTAAATCGCATGCTTTTAAATCAGCTTCAGAATCAATTCCTGTTCTTATAAGTCTATAATTTGCCGTGTTCACATCTTCTAATAAATCATTATCTGAATTTACAATTAAAATACTGTCTTTACTAAAAAAATCTGTTATCTCCATTTTAGCTTTTAATATATTTTCTCTAGTTTTAAGATTTTCAATGTGAGACATTCCAATGTTAGTAATAATAGCAATACTCGGTTTTGAAGTCTCACATAAGTTATGAATTTCTCCAAAATCACTCATACCCATTTCGAGGACTGCAACATCATAACTTTTATCTAACTTAAATATCATCATAGGTAACCCTATTTCATTATTAAAATTGCCCAAAGTTTTAAAAACTTTGAATTTTGCGCCAAGAACTGCTGCAACCAAATCCTTTGTGGACGTTTTGCCTGTAGATCCGGTAATTCCTACTACTTTTAAATCTAGCTTATTTATATAAAATTTTGCAAGATTAAGTAGTGCTTTTCTAGTATCCACCACCTTAATTACAGCTGTTTTCTTATTAAGCAGCGCTTTATCAAACTTCATTTCATCAATTATGCAAATTGAAGCTCCTTTTTTGCTAGCCTCAACGATAAAATCATTAGCATTAAAATTTTCACCCTTTAATGCGATAAAAATATCCTTCTCTTTTATAGTTCTTGTATCTATGCAAACATTATTATATAATGTATTCTCGCCTTGATGCAAGGCGCTTTCACCTTTAACTACTATTTTACCCCCAGTTGCCTCTAATATCTCGTCAAAACTAATATATTCCATCTAAAATAGCTCCTTTATTATCTCTGAGACAACTTCTCGCTCATCAAAATGTATAGTTTTTTCTTTCAAAACTTGATAGTCTTCATGCCCTTTTCCTGCGATAACAATTATATCACCGCATCTTGCAATTTCAATTGCTCGTTTTATAGCCGCGCGCCTATTCTCTATAATTTCGAAATTATGTTTTTCAATACCGAATGCTACATCATTAATTATTTGCATAGGATCTTCAGTTCTTGGATTATCTGAAGTTATTAATGAAAAATCGCTTAGCTGAGTTCCAATTTTGCCCATTATAGCTCTTTTGGCTTTATCTCTATCTCCACCACAACCAAAAACGCTTATAAGTTTACCCTTTGTAAATTCCCTGACAGTTTTTAGTATATTTTCTAATGCATCTGGCGTATGTGCATAATCTAAAATTATTTCAAATCCCAACTTATGGTTATTGTAAGCAAGTTCACAACGCCCAGGCACTTGAATCTTTTGTAGAGCTAGTTTAATTTTAGCTAGGTCCACTCCCTGATTTAAGCAAACTGCTATAGACCCAAGCGCATTATATATATTGTAATTTCCTGGTATACTCAATTCTATTTCAAAAGAGTTTCCTTTGTACTCTAATGTAAATTCACTTCCCCTTGAATGCATTTTTATATCACTTGCCATAATATCTGCATTGCCATTTAATCCATAGCTTAATTTGCTACTTTTAATTAAACTATAGACTTTTGCTCCATATATATCATCAATGTTAATTACAGCGCTTTTACTTAACTCAAATAACTTTAATTTTGCATTAAAATAATTTTCAAAGGTTTTATGGAAATCTAAATGATCCTGAGTTAAATTTGTAAAAATACTTTCGCAAAACTCTATTCCATATACTCTATCTAAACTTAAAGAGTGCGAAGACACCTCCATAACACAATAATCCACACCCGACTCCACCATTTCCTTGAAAAGTTCATGTAATTCAAGTGATTCAGGAGTAGTCCTCTCTGTATGAATTTTCTTTTCTCCAATATAATTTGCTATAGTTCCAATAAGTCCAACTTTGTATCCTTGCTGTTCCAAAATAGCTTTAATCATAAAAGCTGAAGTTGTTTTTCCATTAGTACCTGTAACTCCTATCATTTTCATGTTACGACTTGGATTTTCATAGTAATTAGCTGCACTTATGGCCAATGCTTTTCTGCTATCTTCTACTCTAATCACCACACAGTTTAAATGCTCTTCTATATTTTTCTGGCACACAACAGCAACTGCTCCATTGTTAATTGCATTTTGTATATATTTATGACCATCAAGATTATACCCTTCTACAGCGAAAAACACATCCCCTTCTTTAATTTTTCTTGAATCATATTGAATTCCCTTTATATCAATATCAATGTTACCCTGGATTAAATTGAAATTAATATTCTCCATAATTTTTTCAAAATTCATATTACCACTCCTTTAAATCATCACATAAAATATGCTTAACAAAAAAAATATCTATTCCCCTTTTACATGGCAAATCCGACAGCTCAGAATTGCTGAGTCCTGTCGGTTTTATTTTCATGTGCCTATCACCTAATTATACACTATATTTAATGACATTTCAGAAGTAAAATCACGCTTTTCTAAAAGTAGGTGTTACATACTATAATAAAGTAAAATATTCAGTGGGATATAAATTTACTTCTGAAGTCATTAATATTACAGCATCGAAGATGATGCTTTAACTAATCAGCCGTAATATCTAAATGAATTGTTATCGTAGTTCCTTTTTTCACTTCTTTGCATTCTATGCTTTGCTCTGCGACTATTCCATTACCAACGAATTTAGCTTTTAGTCCAAGACTTCCTAGAAGTGCAGTAGTTTTTTCCGGGCTACTTCCTATTATATTTGGAACCATGACCATATTATTATCTTTTTTTAATTCACCAGTGTGTAAAATAATTTCAGTTCCTTCCTTAACCGTATATCCAGGTTTCGGAGTCATATCAGTAATAACTTCTCCATCTGAACTTAATTTTACCTTTAAATTATTATCTTTCAATGACTTTTCTGCCTCCGACTTCTTAAGGCCCCTTACTTCAGGCACAATAACATCCTTTAATAAGCTTTTTGAAGTTTCCTCCTTTGAAGCATCAGATTTAAATGATAAATAATTAAAAACATCATTAAAAACTTGCTTTCCAACTACTGTTGCAATCTGACCACCATAATACCAAGAGGGGTCTGGTTCATCAATATTAATTAATAAGGTTATCTGAGGATCATTTGCAGGCGCCATTCCTGCAAATGATGATACATATTTTCCTGGTGCATAGCCAGCTCCTGCAGTATTAATTTTTTGAGCTGTCCCTGTCTTTCCGGCAATATGGTATCCTGCAATAAATGCCTTTTTACCACCACCATTTTCTACAACCTGCTCAAGGTAAGATCGAAGCTGCTTTGCAACTCCTTCATCCATTATTTTTCTTTCATTATAATTTGAATATTTTTGCAGAACTTTTTTATTATTTAAATCATCATAATTTACTATCTCTTTCATAACATGAGGCGTTATAAGTTTTCCCCCATTTGCAATAGCGTTAAAGCCCTTCATATACTGTATACAAGATAAGGTATTCCCTTGCCCAAAGGATGTTACTGCTACATCAAGAGCAGTCATATCTTTAGCTTTTCTAATTATTCCGAGTGCTTCTCCATTTAAATCAATACCAGTTTTTTTACCAAATCCAAATAATTCAATGTATTTATTTAGTTTTTCTGGACCAAGTCTTCTACCAAGTTCCATAAATCCAACATTACAAGAGTTTTTTAATATATCCACAAAATTTTGAGATCCATGCCCTGTGGTTTTCCAACACTTTACTGCTTTACCTAAAACTACAGTGCTACCAGTACAGTTAAATTTATCATCTTCCTTAACTAGCCCTTCTTCCATAGCCCCTGTAGCCGTAAACACTTTAAAAATAGACCCCGGCTCGAACGTATCACTTACTGCTCTATTTCTCCATGCCTTTTGATTTTCATCAAAATTTTTAGTAAGGTCCCAAGGGTCATTAGGATTATAATCTGGTTTATTAACCATCCCCAATATTTCTCCATTTTTAGGATTCATTGCAATTATACTAACTGCTTTCGCTTTATTGTCAATCATAGCCTGCGAAGCTGCTTTCTCACAAAAATATTGAATCATCTCATCAATAGTAAGTACTACATCTTTACCCTCTATAGGCTTTGTATAATCTGAGATTGTATAAGGCAATTCTTCACTTTTTCTATCGGTTTCTGAAATTTTTATTCCAGGTATACCTGATAGATATTTATTGTAATACAATTCAACACCTGTAAGTCCATTGCCATCAGAATTCGTATGCCCTACAACATTTGCTAAGAAATTCCCATTGGGATAATATCTTTTTGTATCTCCAGTAATAACAATTCCTCGAAGCTTTTGATTTTTCGAAAAATCATTAATTTTATCAGCTGTAGCTTTATCTATTCTTCTCTTTAAAATCGCTGCTCCAATAGGTTTCCCCTTTGAATTAGTCTTAGTCAAAACAGGTAAAACTTCACTAGATTCCATTCCAAGTATTTTAGCGATTTCTGGTGCAATATCGTTCATACTTAGCTTGTTTTTTTTAGTAGTTTCACGTAGCGAATTAAGATCTAAATCCACTCTAAATACATTTGCACTTATAGCTAAATCTTCTCCATTTCTGTCTAAGATCCTTCCCCTCTTTGGTGCAATCCGAACGTCACTTGTCCACTGCAAAATTGCTTTTTCTTTATATTCCTTCCCTTTAGCTATCATTACGTAGCTCAACCTACTAATTAATAGAAAAAGCAAAAGAAAAAGCATGAAAAAGACAACCAACATTCTACGCTTAACTACTACCTTGTCTCTATACTCTCCTTTTGCCAATTTATGTCCTCCTTGCTAATTCTTCAAAGCAAACAGTAATTAAAAAATAATATTTTTAATTTTATCTATTACGTCGTTACTTGTTTTCGCTTCTAACTCTTCTTTTGTTTCTAAATTGTTTTTACTCAAATTTAAGTATTGTATGTCACTAACCTTTGGGTTAACCATATGAAGTTTTGTCGTCGCTGTTTTCTCAACGTAACTTATATTTCTAAACTTCATTAGTTCTACATCATACGCGTCATTTTCTTTACTGACCATTTCTATTTCAGCTTTAACTTTAGAAGTCGCATCTTGATAATTATAAATCATACAATATCTAGCAATGGTTATCATTCCAATAACAAACCCTAAACTAATATTTAAAAGAACTCTTTTTTTCTTTTTCATTTCCTTCAGATTTTTACTGCTTTGTGTCTGTTTTCGTGATTTTTCTAAATCTTCATATTTTCGTTTTTTTAATGGCTCATATGGTGCTAAAACTGTATTTCCATCCATTATAAACTTATTTTTTTCTATTATCACTTTATTCACCCCATCCACAATTTAGAACTAATTTTTTTGCGCCACTCTTAGTTTTGCACTTCTACTTCTTGAGTTTATTTCTATCTCTGTCTCTGTTGCCCTTATAGGTTTTCTACTTATAAGTTTCACGATTGGTGTTTTACCACACACACACATAGGTAACTCTTTTGGACATTTGCATGGATCTTCTAAACTTTTAAATTTAACTTTAACAATTCTATCTTCAAGTGACTGGAATGTAATTATCGCCATTCTCCCACCGCGATGTAGTCTAGCTATTCCATCCTCAATTGCTTTATCTAATATTTTTAATTCCCCATTAACTTCGATTCTTATTCCTTGGAATGTTCTTTTAGCTGGATGGCCTCCATCTCTCTTAAACTTTGCGGGAATCGCTGCATCTATAACATTCACTAGTTCCAAAGTAGTATTGATTGGTTTATCTTTTCTTCTATCTACTATGAAATTAGCAATTCTTTTCGAAAATTTTTCTTCGCCATAATTTCTTAAAACCTCTGCTATCTGTGGCTCTTCGTAGTTATTTACCACATCATATGCTGTTATACCTTTGCTTCTATCCATTCTCATATCAAGATTCGCATCCCTCATGTAGCTAAACCCACGTTCCGCATTATCTAATTGATATGACGACACCCCTAAATCCATAAAAATCCCATCTACTTTTTCTATTTTAAGTTTGTCAAGTATTGCTCCAATGTTATAAAAATTATCATGTACATATGTAACATTGTTATATTCTTTGATTTTTTCCTTTGCAGCTTTTAATGCATCTTCATCTTGGTCAATTCCAATTAACCGTCCTTTAGGTGACAGTCTTTTTAAGATTTCTAAGGAGTGCCCTGCACCTCCTAATGTACAATCAACATAAATTCCATCCTCTTTAATATCTAGCGCATCAATACACTCATTTAATAAAACTGATACATGTTTAAATTCCATTTTTAATCTCCTTTTATATGCCTAATTCATTCATTTTTTCTGCTATTTCATCAAAATTAATATCTGATTCATTATATTTATCCCATTTATCCTTAGACCATATTTCTATTCTAGTTGATACTCCTATGCTTACTATTTCCTTTTGAAGGCCTGCATATTCGCATAAATTCTGTGGTATTAAAGCTCTGCCTTGCTTATCTACTGTTATTTCATTAGCACCTGAGAAGAAAAACCGTACAAATGCCCTGGCATCTTTACTCGTCAATGGAAGTTTCTTTAATTTTTCCTCCATTATATTCCACTCAAGCGTTGTATATATGTATAAGCATCCATCTAGGCCCTTAGTCAATATAAATTCACTGCCTAATCCCTCTCGAAATTTGGTGGGAATAATCATTCTGTTTTTACTATCAATGGCATGTTGATATTCACCAATAAACATTTTATCCCCTACCTTATGAACTTACTCCACTTCGAACCACTTTAAACCATTTTAAACCACTAACAAGTATAATTCTATAGAAAAATGAAAATTCCTTCTTGTTTTATTGTTTTATTTTTATTTTTTAAAAACAATTAAACTTTTTTATGATTTTATTTGAATTTATTAACTTAAAATACATAATTATCAGACTACGCATTTCAAATTAAACAATTGTGCTAATTTACTTTCTTGAAATGCATTACGATGTAGGGTATAATTTATAAGAAATTAATAATATTAAATGCAAGAAAGGAATGTACATATATATGAAGCTAGGAATTGTAGGTTTACCAAATGTAGGAAAAAGCACACTGTTTAATGCAATAACAAAAGCAGGTGCAGAATCTGCTAATTACCCATTTTGTACTATAGAACCAAATATAGGTGTTGTAAGTGTACCTGACAAAAGATTGGATGTACTACAAACTATTTATAATAGTAAAAAAATAATTCGTACTGCAATTGAATTTTATGATATAGCAGGCCTTGTAAAAGGAGCAAGCAAAGGAGAAGGTTTAGGTAATAAATTTTTATCTCACATCCGAGAAGTAGAGTCTATTGTTCATGTGGTAAGATGTTTTAATGATGACAACATCATACATGTAGACGGTAATATCGATCCTACACGTGATATAGATACTATTAATTTAGAACTTATTTTTTCTGATCTTGATGTATTAGAAAGAAGAATGGAAAAGTCAGTAAAACTTGTTCGTTCTGGTGACAAAACAGCAAAAATGGAATATGCTCTTATGGAAAGAATAAAGGAACACCTTGAAGCAAATCTTCCAGTAAGAACATTAGAGTTTAACGAAGAAGAAGCCGCTTTTGTAAGTATTCTTTTCTTAATTACTGCAAAACCAGTATTATATGCTGCAAATATAAGCGAAGATGATTTAATGTCTGGTAACACAGAAAATGATATGGTAAAAAAAGTTAAAGAATTTGCTGCGAATGAGAATTCAGAAGTAATTGTAGTTTGCGCCAGACTTGAAGAAGAATTATCCACTTTGGATGATGATGAAAAAATGGAACTTCTAAAGGAATATGGTCTTACTGAGACGGGCCTTGATAAACTTATCCACTCAAGTTATAAACTACTCGGTTTAATGAGCTTTTTAACTGCAGGACCTCAAGAAATAAGAGCATGGACTATAAACATTGGAACTAAAGCCCCTGCTGCCGCTGGGAAAATCCATTCGGATATAGAAAGAGGTTTTATAAGAGCAGAAATAGTTTCCTTTGATAAATTAGTTGAATGTGGCTCCGAAGCTGCTGCTAAAGAAAAAGGACTGTATAGACTTGAAGGAAAAGAGTATATTATGCAAGATGGCGATGTAGTTAACTTTAGATTTAACGTGTAGCAAAGCAAGCAGGACAATTTAGTCCTGCTTATTTAATATCTATTATTAAATAATAACCTAGGAAGCTTCATCTCCCGCGGAGCTGTTCATCATTTTTTGCTATATTTTTTTAATTCTTTGTTAATAGCTATCATTACAGCATCAAAGCTAATATCAGGATTTCCCATTAGCACTCCAATTGCATCCTCTATAGATGTCATCGTATATATATGAAAGTTTCCATTTTTAATTTCGCTTTCAACTTCTTCATTTAAAACCAAGTCTACTGCATTTGACAAAGGTATCATTACACCTTTATCCTTTATTGAGTCAATTGCTTTGCATGCTGCAAAGAAACCTTCTATTTTATCGTTTACTCCTCCTATAGGTTGGACCTCACCAAATTGATTTACCGAACCAGTGATTGCAATGCTCTGTTTTATAGGTATCTTACTTAGCGCTGAGAGCATACACATTATTTCTGCAACCGATGCACTATCACCATCTATTTTTCCATAGATTTGTTCAAAGCTTAGGTGAAAATCTACCGGTAATTTAGTAAATCCGCCATTAATAGTACTTATATATCCCTTTAAAATATTAATAGATTTACTATGGATACTTCCACTTAGATTGCTCTCCTTTTGGACATCTATAATATTACCTTCTCCCTTATAGCAGCAACAGGTAATCTTTATTGGCTTACCAAAACTAAAATATCCTGTATCCATTACCGATAATCCATTCACTTGTCCAATTCTACTATTTATAACATCAATAAGCATCTTTTTTTCAGTATAATTGTCTAAAATTTCCTTTTCCATGATGTCTTTTTTATAGCCTACCTCAATTATATCTCCTTCACTAATCTCTTTTTTATTTTCTCCTATAACCTTATTGTTAGCTAAGATTAGTAGCTTATTTATTTCATATTTGTCATAGTATATCTTTTCTCTACTCTGTGCTTTCCGTGATAAAATCTTTGCTACTTCTCTTATAGCTCCTTTTGTAAGAAACTTATAATTGTTTTCGCAACAAGTTTTATTTATCTCAAATACAAGAGATTTCTTTAAATAATTGTCTATATTCTGCACTGGATTACATTCTGCTTTTATAGTGAAAATTTTTCTAAAGTCTTCATCATAGTTATAAAGCAAGTCATAAGTCTCATAGTTTCCAATAAGAATTATCTTTTCCTTAACTGGTATAGGTTCTGGGTTAAATGCATTTAAAGATCCAATCTCATAAGAGTTTCTGTTATAAGCCGAATCTACCTCCTCTGTTAATAATGTTTTTTTCAAATTATGATAAGCCGCAGCATCCTTTAGTAAATCATTTGCTCTAATTATCAAACACCCTTCATTTGCTTTTAGTATACTACCGCTTTTTATAAATTCTATACCTGTAGAATAAACCCCTTTGTGATTTTCATACTCTATATTTCCAAGTAAGTTTGTCAAATTAGGATCTTGTTCAAATATTACTGGACGAATTTGATTTTCACTATTATCTACCATTACATTTATAGCATATTTGTATATAATTTCATTTATCTTTTCCTCGTCATCATCATAACTTAAAGAATAATTATCTATAAGTCTTTTTTCAATATCATTGCATACTATATCAAAATAATTTTGTACAGATTCATCTTCCATAAACAAATTTTTATATTCTTCTTTTAAATCATTCATTTCATTTTTATAGTACACTTCCATTAGTTGTTTTATTTTCTCTAAGTCTTCTCCTTCAGAATCTTTTAGTTCCTCTAATGTTTCGCGAGCATTCTCTTTTAACATAGTTGCCGTGTATAAAATATTATCTTTTTCCCCTTTATCCAATGTTTCATATTCATTTTCAGACATTTCCTTTTCATCACTTAAAGGAATGAATGTGAATCCGCTATTAGTGGATTTTATATCAAAACCTTTCTCTTTTGCTGTATCTATTAGCTTACCAATTAATTTATTTCTTTTCTTTTGAATATTTTCCTGAATGTCTTCAATTTCCTTATTTGCAGAATTGTTATAAAACTGAAATGTGCACCCTAAATATTCATTCTGCATTTCTTCAAATGTCTCTTTTAGCTTATTAGCCCCTCCATTACTTACAAAAATAGGTTTAGGAGATTTTTCATCTTCATATAGTACATAACAAATGTCTTTTGGTTTGCTCTTATTTTCGAAACTTTTATTTACATATTTCATAATCTCTTTAATGGTTTCTTTTGAAAAGTCATCTATTAAATAAATATTAAAACCCTCTTTATCTATACTCATGGCAGTTTTAATATTTTCTATTACATCATAATATTGAGGCATAGTATATAATTCTTCTTTTGTACTCATATCTTCAATGTCAAATTCATATATAATATCTTTTGGAGTTAATTCTCTATTCATATTCCTCCTCCTTTCAATTCTTTATTATATTAATATTCTCAAATCACCAATTTAGGAACAAATATTATCATTAAGAAATAATAATATTTTCTAAATTTATGCGTATATATTTTTTTCTTATAGAATTTTAATAATAAATATTAATAGTAGCCATTTTTTTAATACTTGAGTTAAATTACAACATACGATATAATAAGCTTATTGACTTTTTATATTTTTTATAATTTTTGTTGTGAAGGAGTAATACTGATGGGATTTAAAGACAAAATTACTAATAGTTATACACAGGCTTATTTAAAGAGATATGGCGATAGACTTACTCAAGCACAAGGTCGAGTTCTATCAGTCAAAGTAGCAGAAAAAAATTATCTAAGAATATTTTATAAACTAACTGTAACCATCTTAGTAAAGGCCGAAGGAAGTAAATCTATTTCTAAGTGCATATTCAAAAAGCACCGTTGGTTCAAAAAAGTTAACTTTATATCTGTGCTTCAAGGTCATTCTGTTATAATTCAAGGAATGAAGGGTAAAAAAGGTAAAGAACACAGCGAGCAGATTCAAATTGCAAACATTAGAAATATGACTACCAAAAAGGACCTGGTTCCAATGCAGGGGAATGCTCCAAAAGTTCAAAGAATAAGATCTGACAGACGTTTTAAATAATGAAAGCTATATGACTATGTCATATAGCTTTCATTATTTGAAATCGCATCAATACCTCACTGTGATATATCACTGCCAAGTGGCACTTAATGCTTATGCATTAAATACAAGTACAAACTATTTATAAAGGAAATAATACCCGAGAAAAATAAAATAATTAACCATTGCCCTAAATTAAGTGGGATGGTATGAAATACATTCTGTAAGAATGGAATATACACTATGCTAATCAGCATAATTATGGATATACCTACAGCCCCAATTAGGTACAAATTTGTAAAGGGATTAATTTCAAATAAAGATTGTTTTTCTGATCTACATTCAAACACATGTATGAGTTGAGATAAAACTAATGTTCCAAGAGCCAATGTTCTACATGCCTTAATATTCATACCATAATATTTACCACCGATAAACGCCATTATTGTACAAACACCAATTAGGCACCCGCGAATGACAATTTTTTCTGTAAGCCCTCTTGAAAATACACTTTCATTCTTTCCTCTAGGTTTTTCAAACATGATATCACTATCAGCTGGATCCACGCCCAAAGCAATAGCGGGAAGTCCATCTGTGACTAAATTTACAAATAAAATTTGTATTGGAAGTAGAGGATTTTCTAAGTAGAATAACGAAGCCAAAAACATGGTAAGCACTTCCCCTAAATTACAGGATAGTAAGTACCTGATAAATTTCCTTATATTGTCATATATTACACGTCCCTCTTCAACTGCTGCAACAATAGTTGCAAAATTATCATCTAAAAGAATCATAGAGGCCGCCTCTTTAGTTACATCCGTTCCAGATATTCCCATAGCTATCCCAATATCTGCTTCTTTTATAGCTGGGGCATCATTTACACCATCTCCAGTCATGGCCACAATATAATTTTTATGTTTAAAAGCTTTTACAATTCTTAGCTTGTGTTTTGGACTTACCCTTGCGAATATTTTTAAATTATCAATATTCTTATCTAGTTCCTTATCACTTAATTTATCTAGCTCATCTCCAGTTATAACCTCCTCCGAATATTTACATATATCTAAATCTTTTCCGATAGCATAAGCTGTATTTTTGTGGTCCCCTGTTATCATTACAGGCTTTATACCTGCAATCTTGCACTTTATAACTGCATCTTTTACTTCTTTTCTTGGGGGATCAATTATACCTGCTACGCCGATAAAGATTAAATTAGTTTCCAAATTATCATTTTTCATGATACCAGACACCTTATATGCACAAGCAATGCACCTTAATGCCTTATAGGACATTGACTCTACAGCCCTTATTAGATGATTCTTATAATTCGGAAGCATCGGCTGCACCAATCCGTCTAGCAATATATAATTGCATTTTTCTATAACCCTTTCTGGAGCACCCTTTACATAGCAAATTTCTTTATCATTTTCTTTAACAATGACAGACATAATTTTCCTTGTTGAGTTAAATGGTATTTCATATAAACGTCTTGATTTATTCAAAAATCCCTGTAATTCCTTAGAATTTTCAAAAAAAGCTTTAATTAAAGCAGTTTCTGTAGGATCACCAAACAAGCATTTTTCAAATTTTTTTGCGTTAAAATCGTAATTACAATCATTGCAGTATGTAAATGCTTTTTTCATAACTAAATTCAATGGAATTTCACCTTTATCAACATCGTAAACCTGTCCATCAAAATACAATGATTTTACCGTCATATTATTTTCAGTTAGAGTTCCCGTTTTATCTGTACATATTACAGAAGTACAACCTAAAGTTTCAACTGCTGGTAATTTTCTAACTAAAGCTTTCCTTTTAAGCATTCTAGATACACCTAGTGCTAATGCAACCGTAACTATAGCAGTTAACCCCTCTGGTATTGCAGCTACTGCAAGGCTTACTCCCAATAAGAACATTGCATATTTATCTTGTCCACGCGAGATGCCCATAAAAGTTACAACTACGCAAATTATTATACAAAGCATAACTAATATTTTCCCAAGATATGCTAGTCTCTCTTTAAGTGGAGACTTCTCCTCTTCAATACTATGAAGCATATCTGCTATTTTCCCCATTTCTGTATTCATACCTGTTGTTATAACTTTTGCTTTAGCTTTTCCTGTAAGAAGTATTGTTCCCATATAAATGTTATTATCCTTAGAACTGGCGCTTTTGTTTACTCCAGCAGATTCTCCAGTAAGTAAAGATTCATCTAGCATTACATTATTTTCCTCAGTCAAAATGCAATCAGCCGGAACTCTATCTCCACTTTCTAAAATCACTAAATCACCTGGCACTAAATATATTGCATTTATTACCAATACTCCACCATTTCTAATCACTTTAGCCGTTGGCGCTGCTAGCTTACTTAGTGCCTCCAGTGATTTCTCAGTTCGAAACTCTTGAATAAACCCTAGTATTCCATTCATTATAACTATAATAAATATAGTTATTGCATCCGCTTTTTCTCCCATAAGTCCTGAAAGTACTGTTGCTACAATTAATATCCAAGTAATAAAATCATTGAATTGTGAAAAGAATATTTTAAGCGCGGATATCTTTTTTTTATTTTCTAATTTGTTAAATCCATATTTTTTTAATCTACCTTCAGCCTCCTCTATGGTAAGACCCATTGATAATTTCTTACTATCACGTACAGATCCTCTTGGCTTATTATCATCCTTTGTATTATTATTTGGCACTTGTTCGTTAATCACTTTCTTACCCTCCTTATACTTGTCTAAGATAGATAACATTTGCTAACCAATGCCGCTCCCATAAGTCACTATATTTTCTATTCATACTAATATATGTATTTATTCACTTACATATGAACAGAATATAGTGTATTATTTAATTAACATTGGTTTTTTCTTTACAATATAAGAGTTTGATTATAAAATAATATTAGCAACGATTGCTAATTAAAAATGACAATGAGTATAACAACTAATAATTGTTATATTCTCAAGAACAATACAAGGAGGCCCATACGTGAAAAACATTATTTATATTACTGGCCATAGAAATCCAGATACTGATTCTATTTGCTCTGCTATTGCTTATGCAGAGTTTAAAAATAAAATGGGGAAAATACCTGCAATTCCTATAAGACTCGGTGAAGTTAATAGCGAAACGGAATTTATTCTTAACTACTTTAATGTAGATCAGCCTGAGCTTATAACTACGGTTAAAACGCAAATTTCTGATTTAGATATAGACGTTGTAGCTCCAATTTCACCAGATATTTCTCTTAAAATGGCCTGGTCCATTATGAAAAAAAATGGCACTAAAACTCTACCCGTTATCGACGAACATGATCAATTAGCTGGTGTGGCATCAGTTTCGAATCTTGCTGCAAGCTATTTAGATGTTTGGGACAATACTATTCTTGCCAAAAGCAATACAACTCTTGATAATATTTTAGATACTCTATCAGCTAAATGCGTGTGCAAACCAAAAGATGCATTTGAAATAACTGGAAAAATTATTGTAGCTGCTATGCATCCAGAAAGCACAAAATCTGTAATTGAGGCTGATGATGTTGCCATATGTGGAGATAGAGAAGATACCCAGCTCTTAATAATTAATTGTAATGCTTCGCTTTTAATAATTACAGGAAACCATTCTCCAACAGATGAAGTTATTGAACTTGCAAAAACTAATAACTGTACAATAATAGTAACCCCTTTTGATACTTTTACAGCTTCTAGACTAATAACTCAAAGTATCCCCATCGATTATGTTATGAGCAAAAAAAATATTGTAAGCTTTAATACAGAAGATTTTATTGATGAAATAAAGCATATTATGATTGAGACTAGATACAGAAGTTATCCTGTTACTGATGAAAATAATAAAGTCATTGGAAGTATATCTAGATACCATTTAATATCAGAAAACAGAAAAAAAATCATACTTGTAGACCATAATGAAAAAGCCCAATCTGTATTAGGAATAGAAGATGCTGAAATACTAGAAATAATTGATCATCATAGAATTGCAGATGTGCAAACTGGCATGCCTATATATTTTAGAAATGAACCTGTAGGTAGCACTTCAACAATCGTAGCATCCATATTCTTTGATAATGGGATTAGGCCTTCAAAAAGCACTGCTGGTCTTCTATGTGCAGCAATAATTTCTGATACATTACTACTAAAATCTCCCACCTCTACACTAGTCGATGAACTTATTTTAAATAAATTAGCTCAAATTGCTAATTTAAATGTGGAAGAGTTTGCAAAAAAAATGTTTAAAGCCGGTACATCACTTGAGGGTAAAACCGCTCAAGAAATTTTTTACCAAGACTTTAAGACCTTTACCCTTAATACTTTTAAAATAGGAGTATCACAAGTTGGTACAATGTATATTGAAGGCTTTGACCCACTGAAAGATAGCATGATAGATTTAATGAATAAAAAAGCCAAAGAAGGTGGCTATGACTTGATTTTACTAATGCTAACTGATATATTAAATGGCGGTTCAGTATTAATAGCTACAGGGGAACATAAGGACATTATTTCAAAAGCCTTTGATGTTACTCTAACTGATAGCGGTGTATATATTCCTGGTATAGTTTCAAGAAAAAAACAAGTTATACCCCCTATTACAGCTGCCCTAAGTAAAATAAACAAATAAAAACAAAGCATATATTATTTATAATATATGCTTTGTTTTTATTTATATATATTATAATTCTAAAAATTCCCCTATAAAAATTGTAGAACTAAGAATACAGTAAAAACTATAAAACATATAGAATAACTTATACTTAAATAATCCTTAATGCATGCATCATCAACCTTGTCACTATAACCACCATAACTTTTCAGATAGTGCATGTCATTACCATTATAATGAAAATAAAAATTAACAGATTCTATATACGCGGCTAAAATATCAACATTTAGAATAGGTTTATTCCAAATATTATTAGCGTAATCTCCTTTAAAATCTATCTTTACTTTTTGGTTTCTAAAAACATAAATTATATATAAAAATATTTCTGCGATTATTGCTGGGATTATCGTAGCACATGTCAGCAATATACCTAGTATGTTCAATTCCTTGTCAAGGCTTATAATATAGAGTAAAGTAAATACAATAGCTGCGCCATTTCCTAGTATTAGAATATAAAATAAAGGCGCAATAAATCCGCATATAAGTGATCTAGATATAGTAGATATTGTGTCGTAAAAATGCTTTCTTTCAGTATTATTTAAACTTTTCCGCTCTGTATTACTTATATCTATTACCATAAACGCTGTTATAGCATTAAATACTTGATTGCTTTTTATAAAAGTAACGCCTGCCAGAAAAGTAATCCCACTATATATAGCTATTACTCCACATAAATATAAAAACTGCAGCATATATATACTCTTAATTTTTTCCTTCAACTTTACATTAATAAAACCAAACAACCCTTGCCTATCTACTCTCCATAGCAATATACTAATTAAACATCCAATTGTATATCCCATTCCCATTTTCATCCCTCCTATGATTATATGATAGTGTTAACACTATTTTTGTTTATCTATTTTAAACCCTGTTTTTTTCATAAGTTAGTTACCACTATCGATTATATTATTATGTACTTACTAATAATATATGAAGGGTTTGCTTTAATTAAAACCATTTTTTAATTATTTCTGGCAAGCAAAAATAAGACATACTATTAGAAGTACATCTTATACAAAAATAAATTTATTTGACCCGAAGGTTATTAGCCATTTGCCGGATTTGCTCAGCAGTTTTTAAAGTAGTAGATCTAAGTTAAAGCTCTCTTTGAGTTACAACACCATGTGAATCCACACTAAAATTGTCTTTTCTCATACTCTTAACTTCACCTTTAGTTTCTGCAAGTTCACGCTTCAAATTTTCCTGATCAACTGATATAACATCAGTTTTATGCTCTAAAGATCTCAATATTTGAGGAATAACCCCCAAATCTAATGGACATCAATAGCTATTTTATAGCGGCTAAAGCTTTAAAATCTAGTCGTGCAGCTGAATCTAATAAATAAGATGATATTTTTGCACCCTCTATTCTAAGTTCATTTAAATCACTAATTATTTCATTAGCAGTTCCTATGCCTATACCATGTCCAAAATAAATCCCATTACCTAGGTCTATAACATTTTCTCCTTGCCATTCAGGCCTTACTGGATCTACATCGGGGTTATTAAAGTATCTTCTATCCCCTGGGAAATAATCACTTTGCTTCTCTAAATAACCTGCACTCTCAAGGATTTTATCCATATAATGCCAATTCATTAATTGTATTTCTGGAAACAATTCATTGAAAAGTTTCTCAGAAAATATATTAAGCAATGCTTGATAATAAATAATGATTATTGCAGTGGCACATTCAGTACCATATTTTGAACTATTTATAGAAATATCCTCAATGGCTGCACTGGGAGTTATTCCCTTTTTTAATATAAACCCCCCTTCATCAGTACGATCCCAATAATCAAGATTACACATTGATTTACGAAAGGTTTTAAAGGACATATCACCTTCATTGAGTTTTTTAGCAGCAATAACAATATTATTTCGTAATTTTAACTCGAACTGTAATTGATCTAATGAATCATATTCATACTTTTCTTTACTTAAACCCATCTTTCTAATGATATCTTTCTCAATATTATTTGGTTTATATTCATTTATAAAAGTATCAGATTTATAAGTATTGTTGGAAATTATTATCATTTACTAACCTCCCTATATTCCTTATATTAAGAACAATAATTATAGATTACTAATCTCTTAAGCTAGCTTTTGCAATGCGTACTTGTTTATTTATGGAATGGTTAATCCATGATTTCCATAAATATATGCTTTCATGATGAATTCTAAGTGAGAATCTCGATAACAATAGCTTGTTGTTTTCATCTAAGTTGTTAAAATAACCTAATAAGTTCTTTTCTTTTGCAGTGTATGGTATGAGTGGTTTTTTAGTATAAAGTGATACCCGTCTGCACAGATATTTTGCATCTAAAACTACGATATAGGGTATTGGTTTACTGGTTCTTTGAAAACTTTCCCCAGTAAAATATAAAAACGGATAATTCTCTTTAAGCCAGTAAAAAAAAGCTTTATGTTGTTTACTACCTTCTCCCACATTCATATCTATGGAAGGTACAAAGTCTAGAAGTTTGCGTGCCAATTTAACATCGTTTACGTCATCTGAATCTAAATAATTTGCAATTAACATTAAGCTACAGGGCTCTCTTGCTTGGAAGAAAGCCCAAATTAGATCATGAGTAAAAAGACCTTCTCTATTTCTAAAAAAAATCATGTCTACTATAGTATGTAAAATCGTTTTATCCTTGTGGGTTTTTATTAAAAGTCTGGCAGTAAGATCTAAAAATTCATCATGCTGATTGCTTAACCCATGCTGAGCTATTCCTTTTTCAAACATATCTTTCAAATCAGAGTGAGAAATTTCTTTATGATTAGAATGTAGATATTCTATTTTTGAAGAAATTGAGGTGTTTACGCTATCTAAATACATATAATCTCCACCTTCATATTTTATTTTTGATTTTTATATAAATAAATGGCTACATCATATAGTATTATCAATGTAGCAATTATGTTAAAAGTATTATATTAAAATGATCAAAAAATATAAATAGATGGATTTATTTTTTAGAAATCACTACTATCCCAGCAGACTGTTGTACCCTTGATTGACTCATTACCATTGATAGTACACTTATATCCGTTAAAACGCCTCCCGTTAACTGTTCCTAAAATCTTAATTGTTGTATCTCGGCAATAGCCTAAGTCGTTCTATTGTGAATAAACTTTACAAATTTCTGTTTATCTTCTGTTAATTCATCATCAAATTTCTTCATTATTGAATTTATTATTTGATTTTTTGATGAATCAAAAGAAAATTCATCCACATTTTTTATTGGAAGTACATTTGGAGAGGTTCCGGAAATAAACAAACCCGTCAATGATTCAAGGTCCCTTTCATGGATGTTTTTTTCTTCAAACACGATATTTAACTTTTCGCAGGTTTTTATAACAAATTGTCTTGTAATGCCAGGTAATACATTTGCAACCTTTGATGTTACGACTGTTGAGCCTTCGACCATAAAAATATTAGATTTACTGCCCTCCGTAATAAATCCCTCATCATCCACTAAAATTGCTTCATATACGTCTTTACTATTTATTTGCTCATTTACTTTGTCTCTAAAAACACTATTAATAACTTTAGCATTTGGGTTACTTCGCTCTCCATGATAAGTAATAGTTTTTACGCCTTCCACGTACTGCTCTTTTGAAGGGTAAGAATGTGGCAAAAAATATAATAAAACCTTTTCATTAAAGTCATTTTTATTATTGCATTTCTCGTCGCTTGGGCTATAATTTATAACTAATTTTATATTTCCAACCTGAGCTTTATTCTTATATATTAGTTTAAGAATTTCATTTATAATTTCATCCCTAGTAATAGTTAAATTGTATTTCATAATTTTTGCGGAATCGTAAAGACGATCTAAGTGTTCCATAAGAAAAATGGGGATTCCGTCACTTATCCTTATAACTTCATATAATGATTTCCCTTTACTTCTATGGTAATTTTCAAATTCCTCACATTTTTTAATTTCCCCTCCGAATAAAAAATATGCATTTATACACTTATCCATATAAACCCCTCCTTGTTTTTTTGAAAGATAGATTAACTAATTGTATCTTATAATAATTAATATCAACCCATCACGAGTAATACTAATTTAAAGTAACCTCTATAAATATCCTACTACTTCCATTTTAAAATTTCAATCTTATCCTGTGTTTTTTTGAAGTTTATTAAATAAGGATGTCCCACTAAATTAAAAAGAGGTAAATCTGATAGAGAATCAGAAAACATATAGGAGTTTTCAAAATCAATTTCGATATTTTCTATCTTCAAGATTTCTTTTAGTCTCTTTACTTTTTCTTCCCCTTTGCAATTTTCTCCTGAAATTTTATTTCTATGTAAGCCATTCTCCTTAACGAACCTCGTCCCTATTACTTTATCCACTTCCTTTATATTATAGAATTCATTTAAATAGAATTCAGCAGATGCAGAAATTAAATAAATTTTGTATCCCTGTATCTTCATTTTTTTTATGGTATCTATAGCATCTTTATATAATATTTTGCTTAAACGTGTTTCATAAAATTCTTTGACTATCTTTTTCATTTCATTTTCTTCTATGCCATCAATAAATCTTATAAAGGTTTTTTTAGCTTTTGAAGCATCATATATCTTAAAAACGTAAAATATAGATGAAAATATACTTTTAGGCAGATATCTTATGAATTTAGGGTTCTTTTTTATCATAAAAAAATAGAATTCTACTAAAGTCTCGCGTTTTGTTAAAGTGTAATCCACATCAAAAATAGCTAATTTTTCTTTCATTATTTATCCTCCTTTAATCCTCTCCTGGGCCGCCGCAATATTACTTTTAAAGCAACAATATTAACATTATTACCATAAGATCGCTATTAATTCTTTTAAAAAAACTTAAAAAGAGCCGATGCATTTGCAACGACTCTTTTTAAGAATTACTTTTCGCTTTTAATCAATTCTTCATAATATGCAGTTACTTCTGCGAATTCTTCATCTTCAGGGATAACTAACTCACCTGTTTCTTCATCTCCAATTACTTTGAAAAGATATATTGAATCATCCTCAGGATTTTGAACTAGCGCAAATTCATTATCTTTATAAGTAAATCCATCTACTATTTCACAAGGAACTATGTTCCCATTTTCATCTTCTAAATCTACTGTTAAAGCTTCGCCCTCGCCACAACCACATCCACAACCTTCATTCTCGTCATGTTCGTGACCACCGCATCCACAGCCTTCATTCTCGTCATGTTCATGACCACCGCATCCACAACCTTTATTTTCTTGGTCCTGTTCGTGATCACCGCATCCGCATCCGCATGATGTTTTTTTATCTTCATTCATAATGTAGTACCTCCTACTTTGAGTATAGTTTAATTCTACCCTAAATGATAAAATAATAAAAGGGTTTTTTGAATTCTTTTTATTATTTTATTTAAAAGTAAAAGGAAGATGAAATTTAATCCATCTTCCTTTTACTTTATAATTTTAAATACTATTTTTCACTAGCAAGTTTTTTGTATCCTGCTAATCTTTCCTTAGCATCATTTTCTGTTTTAACAAATAATTCTTCTGCTACTTCTGGGAATGTTTTTGCTAGTGAAGAATATCTTACTTCACCCATTAAGTATTCTCTAAATGAAGTAGTTGGTTCTTTAGAGTCTAATATAAATGGATTCTTTCCTGCTTCTTTTAAAGTTGGATTAAATCTATACATAGCCCAGTATCCAGATTCAACAGCTCTCTTAGTTTCAAGTTGTGTACAACCCATTCCAACCTTAAGACCGTGATTGATACATGGAGCATAAGCAATTATAAGTGATGGTCCTTTATAAGCTTCTGCTTCTTTTATAGCTTTTAGTGTTTGAGCTTTATCAGCACCCATAGCTATTTGAGCAACATAAACGTATCCGTAAGTCATTGCCATCATACCTAAATCTTTTTTCTTAGTTCTCTTACCAGTTGCTGCAAACTTCGCAACAGCAGCAGTTGGAGTAGATTTTGATGATTGACCTCCTGTATTTGAATATACTTCTGTATCAAATACAAATATATTTACATCTTCACCAGATGCTAATACATGATCAACTCCACCAAATCCTATATCATAAGCCCAGCCATCTCCACCAAATATCCATTGAGATTTTTTAACTAAATGATCTCTCTTACTGAATATTTCTTTTAATGCTTCATTATTGTCTTTTTCAGCGTTTAATAATGGTAGCATTTTAGATGTTGCAGCTTTTGAACCCTCAGCATCTTCCTTATTTTCAATCCATTCATTAAGAACTGATTTTAATTCATCACTTGTTTTCATTGTTAATGCTTCTTTAGCTGACATTTCAACTTTATTTCTTAATTGGCTAGTTCCAAGGAACATTCCAAATCCAAATTCAGCATTATCTTCAAATAATGAGTTAGCCCAAGCTGGTCCCTTACCACATTTATTAACTGTGTATGGTGAAGCTGGTGAACTTCCTCCCCAAATTGAAGAACATCCTGTAGCGTTCGCAATGAGCATTCTATCTCCAAATAATTGAGTAATAAGTTTAGCATATGGTGTTTCTCCACATCCAGCACAAGCTCCGCTGAATTCCATTAATGGTTGCTCAAATTGGCTTCCCTTAACATTTGATGTTCCCATTGGATTTTCTTTCTTAGGTAAATTTATATTGAATTTCCAATTTGGCATTTTATCTACTTGAGACGCATATGGCTTCATGATTAAAGCTTTTTCTTTTGCAGGGCATACTTCTGCACAGTTACCACAGCCACTACAATCTTCATTACTTATACCTATTGAAAAATGTAGACCTTCAAAACCCTTACCTACACCTTTTTTACTTTCATAAGTCTTTGGAGCATTTTTAAGTTCTTCATCATTTGTTAAGAAAGGTCTTATTACAGCATGTGGACATACATACGCACATTGATTACATTGTATACATTTATCTACTTGCCATTCTGGTACATTAACAGCAATTCCTCTCTTCTCAAATGCAGCTGTTCCTGGCATTAGTGTTCCATCTTCTATTCCAACAAATGCACTAACTGGTAAAGAGTCTCCTTCTTGTCTGTTCATTACATCAGCAATATTTTTAACGAAATCTGGTCTAGCTTCTTCTGTTTCATTATTATCTTTAACAGTTTTCCAGCTCTCTGGAACATTAATTTTAACAACTGATTGAACACCTTTATCAATTGCTGCATTATTCATGTTAATAACTTTTTCGCCTTTTTTACCGTAAGATGTAATAACAGCTGCTTTAAGATACTTAACTGCATCTTCTACAGGGATAATGTCTGCAAGTTCAAAGAAAGCAGATTGCATTATCATGTTAACTCTTCCGCCAAGACCTATCTCTCCAGCTATTCCAACTGCATCAATAGTATTGAAGTTGATATTGTGATTAGCAATATATCTCTTCATTGAAGCTGGTAAATGTATTTCTAAATCTTCCATATTCCATATGCAATTTAATAGGAATGTTCCACCATCTTTAATTCCTTTTAAAACATCATATTTAGTTACATAAGCTTGATTACCACAAGCAACATAGTTTGCAGAACTAATTAAATATGTTGATTTTATAGCTTTCTTACCAAATCTTAAGTGAGAAATTGTTACTCCACCTGATTTTTTAGAATCATATGCAAAGTACGCTTGAGCAAACATATCTGTATGGTTTCCTATGATTTTTATTGCACTTTTGTTAGCTCCGACAGTACCATCTGATCCAAGGCCCCAGAATTTACATTCTTTAGTTCCTTCAGGTGTTGTTGTTATAGCTTCTCCAATTGTAAGTGATTTGTTAGTAACATCATCAACTATTCCTATAGTAAAGTTATTTACTGGAGACTCCGCTTTTAAAGCATCATATACAGCAACAATTTGAGCTGGAGTAGTATCTTTTGAACCGAGTCCATATCTTCCACCAACTATAACTGGTCTGTTTTCTTTATCAAAATAAGCACTTCTAACATCTTGGAATAATGGTTCTCCAATTGATCCTGGCTCTTTTGTTCTATCAAGTACTGATATTTTCTTAACTGTTTTAGGTATGTATTTAAAGAAATGATCTAATGAGAATGGTCTGAAAAGATGTACTTTAAGCACTCCAACCTTTTCTCCTTTTGCATTTAAATAATCTATAGTTTCTTCAATTGTTTCACAAACTGATCCCATTGCTATTATTATTCTATCTGCATCAGGTGCACCATAGTAATTAAATAAATGGTAGTCAGTTCCGATTAATGAATTTATTTTTCCCATACATGTTTCAACTTTTTCTGGAAGAACATCATAGAATGTGTTTGAAGCTTCTCTTCCTTGGAAATAAACGTCTGGATTTTGTGCTGTTCCACGAGTTACAGGATGTTCTGGATTCATTGCACTATTTCTAAATGCTTCTAGTGATTCTTTGTTTAACAAACTTCCTAGAGTTTCATAATCCCATGCCTCAATTTTTTGTATTTCATGAGAAGTTCTAAATCCATCAAAGAAGTTCACAAAAGGAATTTTCCCTTCGATAGCTGTTAAATGAGCAACTGGTGAAAGATCCATTACTTCTTGTACACTATTAGATGCAAGTAAAGCAAATCCAGTTTGTCTTGTAGCCATTACGTCTTGATGATCTCCAAAAATATTAAGTGCGTGAGTAGTTAATGCTCTAGCAGCTACATGGAATACTCCAGGTAAAAGTTCTCCTGCTATTTTATACATATTTGGGATCATTAATAATAATCCTTGAGAGCAAGTAAAAGTTGAAGTTAATGCTCCTGTTTGAAGTGAACCATGAACTGCTCCTGCAGCTCCCGCTTCTGATTGCATTTCCATCATTTTAACTTTTTGACCAAATACATTCTTTGTTCCTTTAGCTGCTAATTCATCACAATACTCTGCCATTGTTGAAGATGGTGTTATTGGGTAAATTGCTGCCACATCAGTATATGCATAGGCAACGTGTGCTGCTGCTGTATTCCCGTCCATAGTTTTCATTTTTCTCATTTAATAGGCCTTCTTTCTTAAATAATTTTATCAGAATTACAAATAAGCGTATTGTATTAAAAATAACTCTACACCTAAAATAATAACTTTCTAACAGGTTTTGTGCAAAACTAGCTAACACTCCTAAGCATTAGCTAGCCATGATAGGCTTTTATAATCTACATAATTTGCAAACTACCTCATTATTACATATTTCTGTAATAAAAAGTTACTTAGCTAACATTCTACCCATTTCTTCTGCTTTAACTAATTGTTCATTAGTAGGAGCTTCATTAACAGTTAAGCTTTGTATAACATTAAATTCATATTCTTTCATTAGACTTACCCATTTGTTCATAAATTCTCCATTATCCCATCCATAAGATCCAAATAAAGCTGTGACTTTATTATTAATTGGGATTAATTTAAACTTATCAATAAAAGGTTGCATCTCTAGTTGATCAATTCTATTATTATCCATTGATGGACTTCCAAACGCAACTGCATCTGCTCTAGTTACATCTTCAACTGTAGCTTCACTAGCTAATTTAACTAGAACCTCAGCCCCTGCATCTTTTGCACCTTTAGCAATGTGATTAGCTAAAACTTCAACGTTTCCACCATTGCTCAAATAAATTATTGTTAATTTTTTCATTACTATCACCCCATACTTTCATATTATTAGATAGTTTATATTACCCCTTAATTATACATCAAAATGAAAAATATTCAAGTTTTTTTGTTATAATTGGTGTATTCTTCTTTATTTTTTTCATACAATAATAAAACAACTGACTTCCACTAGCATCCTACTGTACGTTTACATATTAGAATATATCAATTTTAGCCATTAATTGTTATTTTTTTATCAATACTATAAGGTCTTACTCGTTATTCTAGCTTATATTTTTCTCCACTCTTAACAATTACAGACTCGTATCCTTTTAAATCTAATAATTCTTTAAAACTTTTTTGAGAATTTTCGTCACCATGTACAAGAAAAACCTGTTTAGGTTTTCCCTCAATATTTTTTATCCAATTAATTAAACCATTTCTATCTGCATGGCCAGAAAGGCTTTGCAAATTATATATTGACGCTGCAACCGAAATATCTTTCCCAAAAATTTTTACCATTTTATTCCCTTCTAAAATTTCACGACCCAAAGTACCCTCAGCTTGATATCCTACAAATACTATTGAGCTTTCGCTTCTCCATAAATTATGCTTTAAATGATGTTTTATTCTACCTGCATCACACATTCCGCTTGTAGATATTATTACTATCCCCCTTTGCATTTTATTTAATTCCATAGATTCTTCTGAGGAATGAGTAAATTTTAACCCCTCAAAATCCAGTATGTTAGTATCATGTTTTTCTAATTCCTTTGCCTCATCATCAAAAATTTCTCTGTTATTTTCAAATATTTTTGTCGCTTTTTCCGCAAGAGGACTATCCACATATACGTAGCAGTTTTTAACCAGCCCCTCTTCAATATACTTATTCAATGCATATAGAACCTCTTGGGTTCTACCTACTGCAAAAGATGGGATTATAACATTTCCTCCTCTATCGAAAGTTTTTTTTACTATATCTGATAATTCTTTCATTACATTTTCGAAATTATTATGCACTTTATCACCATAGGTTGTTTCCATAATTACATAGTCTGCAGCGCCAATAAATGTAGGATCATTTATAAGCGGTATGTTAAAATTACCCAAGTCACCACTATAAACAAGTTTAATATTTGAGCCTTCTTTCTCTTCCATTTGAAGCTCTATAATAGCTGACCCCAATAGATGCCCTGCATCCTTAAAGATAACTGTTAATCCATCGAAAGGTTTTATTTCTGCGTTATATGAATAACTTTTAAAGAGTTTTAAACATTCTTCTGCAATTTTGGAAGAATACAATGTTTCTTTAGGTTGTAACCCTCTTTCTTTGAGTTTTCTATTTTTCCACGCTACTTCCATCTCCTGAATATGACCACTATCTGTTAGCATCACCTGACATAATTCCATTGTAGCTTTTGTGCAAATTATTTCGCCTTTAAATCCCTTCCTATATAGTAAAGGAATTCTACCACTATGGTCTATGTGAGCATGAGATAATATAACTAAATCTATATCTTTCGGGTTAAATTGAAACTTTTCATTTTTTCCATGGTCTCCGTCTCTTCCTTGGTATAATCCACAATCCAATAAAATAGTTTTATTTCGCACTTTTATCAAATGACATGACCCTGTAACGCATTCTGCTGCTCCTAAACATTGAAGTTCCATCTTTTTTCTCCTTTATTTTACATTGTAAAAATATTTTATATTTATATAATAAGCAAAAACATATTCTTATAATTACAGTTTGCACTCTTTTTTGTTTTTTATATAAAAAATGTTGCTTTTTAAATAATATTTATGATTTTATTAAATAAAAAAAGATGAAGAAATTTTACTTTCTTCATCTTTTCCTATATTTTTCTATTAATTCTACTATTAAATCAATGCTTTTTTCAGTGTTGCTAGAATTCATTTTTTCAATATATTTATACCTACCATTATACAGTTCTTTAATTTTCATTTCTAAATTTTCAGGCGTTAACTCCTCGTCTTGAATAACCATACTATAACCGCTTTTTTCAAAAGATTTTGCATTAAGTATTTGATCGCCACGGCTAGCCTTAGCTGATAATGGAATTAATAAATTAGGTTTTCTAAGTGCTAAGAGTTCAAAAATGACATTTGCTCCTGCTCTAGAGACTACAATATCTGCACTAGCTAATAAATGAGGCAATTCATCCGTCGTGTATTCAAACTGCTTATAACCATTTTTACTTTGGAGTGATTTTTCAAAATTACCACTTCCACAGATATGAATAATATTATACTCCAAAATTAATTTTTCAAGCATTGACCTCACCACTTCATTTATAACTTTAGAGCCTAAACTACCACCAATAATCATTAATGTTGGCTTTTTATTTTTAAATCCGCATATTTCGTTCCCTTTTATTTTACTTCCTTCGAACAATTCGTATCTTATAGGATTACCAGTTATTACCCCTTTCCCATTTTTTATTTCATTTAATGCTTCTGGAAAAGTTACACATACTTTTGTGCAGTAAGGAGCTACTAATTTATTAGCAAGTCCTGGTGTAATATCACATTCATGAGCAATTACAGGTACTTTATTAAAAAATGCAGCAAGCACTACAGGTACGGAAACAAATCCGCCTTTAGAGAAAACAATATCCGGTTTTTGTGTTTTTATTATTTTTTTTGCTTCAAATATACCCTTAATTACTTTTAAAGGATCTGTAAAGTTTTTCACATCAAAATATCTTCGGAGTTTCCCGCTAGATATAGGATAATACTTTATATTTTCACTCTCTATTATCTTTCTTTCAATACCTTCTTTTGTACCAATATATTCAACTTCATAACCTAGCATTTTAAGTTTTGGTATAAGTGCAAGATTTGGTGTTACATGTCCTGCTGAACCGCCACCGGTCATTATTATTTTGTGTTTTTCCACTTTAACACCCCTTCTAAAAAACATACTTTATGCAGTATGTACTAAATCATTATATACCAATTAGACTAAAAAGTTTAGTATTTATTAAAAATCATCTTATCCATAATTTGCTAAAGGGTTTATAATTTTCAAAATCACCCTTCAATTCACTAATATAAAAATCGAATATAGGGATAAACTACTATCATAAAGTAATTACAAAAAAAAAGGAGGGAATTTATTATGGCAAACAGAAATTTGGTACCACAAGCAAAAGCAGGTTTAAACAAATTTAAAATGGAAGCTGCTCAGGAAGTTGGTGTTAATCTAACAGAAGGTTACAACGGAGATCTTACTTCTAGACAAAATGGATCTGTTGGCGGACAAATGGTTAAAAAGATGGTAGAACAATACGAAAAGAACTTATAATAAGAAACACTATGTCAGTAAAAAAATAAAATATAGAAGGAGTGATTTATAAATGTCAAACAAAACATTAGTACCACAGGCTAAAGCAGGTTTAAACAAATTTAAAATGGAAGCTGCTCAAGAAGTTGGAGTTAATTTAACAGAGGGTTACAACGGAGATCTTACTTCTAGACAAAATGGATCTGTTGGTGGACAAATGGTTAAAAAAATGGTAGAACAATACGAAAAAAACTTATAATTTAAAATTCTAAATTGTTAAGAGGTATATGCTAGTTATATGCCTCTTAACTTTGCTATTTTGACCTAAGTTGTATAAATATATGTACTCTTTATTTAAATACATTGAAGTAAAATCCAACTTAATTACATGTAATTATATGCATGTTATTAAAATATTTCATATGCTAACAGGTATTAATTTAAAATGTTGTACTTACCTTATTTCCCTTAAGTATTCTATTATATTTTATAAATTTCTGCACAAGATACTATCATAACAAAAATAAAATATAAAAGGAGTGATTAACAAATGTCAAACAGAAAGTTAGTACCTGAAGCTAAAGCTGGATTAAATTCATTTAAAATGGAAACTGCAAAAGAGTTAGGAGTAAATTTTACTGATTATAATGGAAACTTAACTTCTAGAGAATGCGGTTCTGTTGGTGGAGAGATGGTAAAAAAAATGGTAGAGCAATATGAGAAAAATTTATAATTTAAAAATAATATGATAAAAGTACATAGACCAAGGTCTATGTACCTTTATTTAACGAAGGCTTCAGCTCTGCCGGAGATAACATCTCTGAAAGAGATGATAGCTCATTAGGCGATTAGCTTGAAAAAGATGCAGCTCCGTAGGAAATAATTTAACTAAGTTTAAATTCTAAGATTTTTAATTGAATAGATTTATATCCGTTATATTCATTAATTTGAGGTGAAAAAATTAAATCTATTTTCATTCCTTTTGGGCTCTTAAGATAGTTCATATATTCTTCTCCATATTTATCTTTTAGCATTTCTATAAATTCTTCCACTCTATTAAAACATATTCCATTAATTGTTTTATTTACACCGGGCATTACGCATTTTATTTTTAATGTATTTGCATTTTTACCTAATATATCTATTTTTAAAACAGGAATATTTTTTTCTGCAAGTAATGGGGTTGAATTTCCTTTACCAAAAGGCTCTAAAATTTCTAATTCATGAATCATCTCATAATTTATTTTGTTTAATGGCATTCGCTGGTCTATTCGTACCTTAGGTACAATATCATCATTGGTTAACTTGCAAAGAGAATTTAATTTCCACCTCAATTTTTCTATATTTTCTTCTTTTATAGATAAACCCGCAGCCATTGGATGACCCCCGAATTTTTCAAGTAACTCTCCGCAATTTATTAATTCCTCAAATAAATTGTATTCATCAATAGATCTTGCTGAACCTTTTGGGTTCTCTTTTCCTTTAGTTAAAATTATTGTTGGTACATTGAAAGTTTCCCTAACACGGCCTGCTACAATTCCTGCGATGCTCTCATGAATAGTATCTTTATAAATTACTAACACTTTGTCATTTTTAAAAGTGGAGTGATGTATAAGTTCTATTACCTCTTCCACATTTTCGGTTGTCATCTCTTGTCTTTTTTTATTAAGTTCAAATAATGTTTTAGCTAGTTCTTTTGCTCTAGTCTCTTCTTCGCATAGAAGTAATTCTACTGAAATCGCTGCCGATTCTAACCTTCCAGTAGCATTTATACATGGTCCTATTTGAAACCCAACATGATAACATTTTATCTCTTTATCATTAATGCTTAAAATTTCCTTTAAACATTTTAGCCCAAGATTTTTTGTATTTGTTAACATAACTAAAGCATTTTTAGCAATTATTCTATTTTCAGAAATTAAATCTACCACATCACAAATAGTACCTATTCCTGCTATTTCTATAAATTCCTTTACATATTCCTTATTAATTCCAAGTTTTATATATAGTGCTTGTACAAATTTAAAAGCAATACCTGCACCACACAATTGTTTAAATGGGTAATTACATTCCTTTTGCTTTGGATTAATAATAGCATCTGCTGGTGGAACCTTGAAAGTTCGAATGCCCTTATCATCTTCTTCAAATGATAATTCATGGTGATCAGTTATTATGACAATCATTCCTAGTTCCTTTGCCAATTTAACCTGCTCAGTAGCTGCGATTCCATTATCGCAAGTTATAATCACTTCAAAACCTTGCTCATTTAGTTTTCTTATCCTATCAATATTTATTCCATAACCTTCATGTTCCCTATCCGGAACATAGTATTCTACATTTGCGCCACAATATTTTAATGCCTTATACATTATAACAGTACTAGTAACACCATCCGCATCATAATCACCATATACTACAATTTTTTCATTGTTTTCAATTGCTAATTTAATTAAATCTGTAGCTTTCCCCATATCTTTCATTAAAAATGGGTCATACAAATCCTCTATACTTGCTCTCATAAATTTTTTTATGTCTATTTCATTATTAACCCCCCTGTTAATTAGAATCTTAGCTATAACCTCACTTACACCTGAACTTTTAGCTATTGAACTAATGTCTTTAGAAGTATTCCTTATCAACCACTTTTTTCCCATATTTATTTCCCACTTTCCTTCTGAAATGTAGTTAAAACCTGTATAGTAGCATTCACTAAAACTTTGTTAATTACTCTCACTATTTCTTCATCCACAATGTTTCTCATACCATCAAATTCCGAGAAAATTTGTGAACTGTCTCCATACATAATTTCATATACACATAAATTTACACTAGTTTGAATAGATTTTTCAAGGGCTATCATTCTTCTTAATTTGTAACTTTTGCATAGCTTTAAAATACACTGCTTATCAAAAAAATTCCTAAGATCTTTAACTTTTTCAATTTCATCATTAATAATTCCTATGGTCTTTTTAACATTTTCACATGAAGTTCCAAGGGTTATTGTGAAAAGTTTTATTCCTGTTTCATTTTTTATTTTGCTACTTATATCATATACAAGCCCTCTTTTAGTCCTAATTTCATCATACAAAATACTGCTTGTACCTTCTCCAAAAGCTAAGCTAAATAGCTTTAAAGCACTAATTTCTCTCTGGTTTAAATCATGTATTGGAAAACAATATTGGATTTTTGCACCTTGCAAGTCATCTCTATATTGAAAATAGGTGCCTGGCTTATTAATTTCATATAGACACCCTTTATCCCTTTCCAAATGGTCATTCCCACTAGATAATTTAGGATTTAAATTACCCATATACTTCTCCACTATCTCTGAAACCTTTTTAATGCCCATGGAAGATATTACACTTACTACGCAATTATCCGAGGTGTAATGCCTCTCATAAAAATCTTTGATTTGCTTAATGGTTATAGCACGGATGCTTACCTCTGTACCTATAATTAAATTCTTTATTCTTCGCTTTTCAAACCCATTATAGAGCATGGAATCTTCGCAAAACTGGTACGAATCATCTTTCCATTCTTTTAGTTCAGCGCTGATCACTTCTATTTCTTCTTTGAACCCATGCACTTTAAATGAAGGATTCAAAAGAATATCAGAGTAAATTTCAAACCCCTTTTCAAAATCTTCATCTAATGTGGTTCCGTAATATACTGCGTAGGGATAATTAGTCATCGCATTACAAAACCCAAAGGTTTCATCACATAATTTGTTTATTTCATATTCCGTGCGAGAAGCCGTCCCCTTAAAAAGCATATGCTCTACCACGTGAGCAATTCCTAAATATTCACTTTTCTCTTGATTTGCCCCTGCATTAAACCCTATTGTAAATGAAGTTAAATTATTTTCCGCTTTCTTGTACAATAACTTTATTCCATTTTCAAATATTACTTTTTCCATACATCCACTTTCCTTCTTTTATTTGTTTTTAAAATATTTTCCTTTTATTTTGTTTTCTTTTGTTGTACACTAATGTGTATGAGTGCATCATAATATTCTTTTCATAAAAAGGGTGGTGACTAATTTCTTAACATATTTTATTTAAGAATAAAGTTCTATGAATAATAAAAATAAAACACTGCAGTCCTTATCTCAATTTATAAATTATACTTTAGTTGGTGCTACTAACATTATAATAGAAATTATAATACTAAATATTCTTTCATTTACCACAGGCATAACGCATGGAAAAATATTGTTTGTTTTTAACATAATCGCATTCTCAGTTTATTCAATTTCTAGTTATAAATTAAATAAGAAGTTCACCTTTAAAGAAACTCCGCAGCAAAAAGGCTACCTTCAATATGCATCTGTACTATTTTTTAGTATGATTTTAAACAGCTCTATGTTAGTGCTATTAACAAGTAGGAATCCTTTAATTTCTCTTCTGCATTACCATAGTAATATAATACACTTAAACCACTTGTGGTTTAACATATGTATCCTAATAGATTCTACCATTATAGGCCTACTTGGTTTTTTAATTAACAAGTTTTTTGTTTTTAATAAAAAGAAGACATGCTAAAATTAACTTTTATTGCATGTCTTATTTATATTTTTTCAGATGCCTAAGATAACCTCCTCTACATAATCATCTATGAGAGCACTGGTTAAGTTTTTACCTCTACCTGCTCTATTTTGAACGTTTATATCCTCAAGTCTTATAATCTTTTTTTCCCCTTTAAATGAATTGACTGTTAAGCTTAAATTCTCGTCAAGCGTCACAACTATTTCATTACAGCCATCTACCTTTTCCGTTACTGAATTTACCAAATCTACAAATATAACTTCATCATCATCTTTTAAGCTTATGCCTGTTACCCCAGATGCAACTTTCCCCATAAAACTAATGTTATTTACGTTAAATCTTATGCACATTGCCTTTTTTGTCACCATTAACACATCTTTATCTACATTATCTAAGTTAATTTTTACAAAGATTAATTTATCTTCTTCTGTTTTAAGTTTGCACACCAACGTAGAGAAGAAATCCCCATCTAATTCACAAATTTTAGTTCGTTTTGTAAATCCTTTCTTTGTAAAAAGATATATACTTCTTTCTTCGTTGAAATCATCAACAGACATAATCCCTATTATTTTATCATCAATATTGAAATTATCCAGCAAAGTATTAATACATATGCCTTTCTTATTAATATTCTGAACCATATAACTCGGTAGTTTATGTACTAATCCTTTTTCCGTAAATATAAGCAATGTAGCCGATGATTTGGTATAAGTGCTTAATGGAGTATTAGTTTTTTTACTAGATATTTTTATTGCACCTTTTGCATTTATACTAAAATTAAATTCTTTATAATCATAACCCTCTGTAAATTCTAATTTTACCACAACGTCTCCTTGCGTTAAATTAAATAACTGAGTACCCAATATATTTCTAGGAACATCTTCAAGTATAGGTTCTTCTACACAAAATTCCAGGCCTTCTTTAGTTACTATCTTTATAAACCTTTCCTGTCTTTCCACAGGGATTAACTTAACTTCAAGAAGCTTTTCATTTTCTCTTAGTTTTAAAGCTAATAATTTAGTATAACCCGTAATGAATTTATCTAACTCTGTTTTCTTTATGTTTCCTTTGTTAGTAAAGAACATAAATTCCTTATTAGCTGATAAGTTTCCCAATAAGAAACAAGAAACCACCTTTTCTTTTGTTAAATCTATCCCGCGAATAAGGGTATCAATTCTTTCGCCCTTTTCCTTCCACTTATATTCCGGCACTAAATCTCCTCTTAGTTGATACATATTGCCTAGATCAGTAAAGATAATTAATGTATCTTTAGTATTGGTCTGTAGTAAATATGTATTAAAATCTCCCTCTCTATAGTCTATATCTTCTATGTTAATATTTGATCTATTATAGGATTTCATAGGCACTCGCTTTATATAACCCTCGTTAGATAAAGTTATCATAACATCCTCTACTACTAGTATATCTTCTACTTCTATTTTAGCTTGGCTATCATCCTCAATAATTTCCGTTCTTCTCGGATCATTATATTTTTCTTTAATTTCTGAGATTTCTGCTTTTATTACTTTAAGAAGTTCATTCTCATTTTCAAGAATTTTTTTATACCCCTTAATTAGTATTTCTAATTTTTTGTATTCCTTTAAAAATATCTTTATTTCAAGTCCTGTTAGCTTATATAACATCAGTTCAAGTATTGCTTCGGTTTGAAGCGCCGTAAAATTAAACTTATCTATCAGGTTCTGTCCAGCATCTTTTTTAGATTTTGAGCTTCTAATTGTTGCAATTATTTCATCCATTACATCTACAGCCTTAATAAATCCTTCTACAATATGGAATCTACTTTCTGCAACTTCTAGTTCTCTTTGGGTTCTTTTAGTAACAACATCCTTTTGGTGATTTAAGTAGTGCATTAATATGGTTTTAAGCCCCATAGTTTGGGGTTTGCCATTGGCCAAAGCTACCATGTTAAAAGATATATTGCACTGAAGTTCTGTTTTCATCATTAAATATTTAAGTACCTTGGTGGCAGTTTCCTTATTTGTTGACTTTTTAAATTCAATTACTGACCTAAGTCCGCTTCTATCAGATTCATCTCTAATGTCTACAATAGACTCTAAAGATTTTAAATGTTTTTTATCTGCTGTCATATCAGAAATAGATTGAAGTAATTTCGCCTTGTTTTTTCTATATGGAAACTCCGTAATAACTATGCCAAGTCGTCCACTTTCTAAAGCTTCAATTTTCATTTTGGAACGTAACGTTACCTTGCCTTCCCCAGTCTCATAGGCAGATTCCATAGCATTTTTGCCAATTATTACTCCTCCTGTTGGTAAATCGGGACCTTTAATATACTGCATAAGCTCTTTTGTTGTAAGCTCCTTATTATCCGCATAAGCGAGTAACCCATCAATTACCTCTCCTAAATTGTGAGGTGGTATATTTGTTGCTATTCCTACTGCTATACCAAAAGTTCCATTTACTAATAGATTTGGATATCTTGATGGAAGTACCGATGGTTCCTTCTCTGTATCGGAATAATTATCTACCATATCCACAACGCCTTTATCAATATCTCTTATCATCTCAAGAGCAATAGGAGAAAGCCTTGCCTCCGTATAACGCATTGCAGCTGCATTGTCCCCATCTTGACTTCCCCAATTCCCATGGCCATCTATCAATGGTTTTCTTGTGGCAAAAGATTGAGCTAGTATTACCATGGCACCATAAACAGAGCTATCTCCATGCGGATGGTATTTACCAAGAATATCTCCAACTATTCTTGCTGATTTATAATAAGGCTTATCTGGAAATGCCTTTAGCATATATGCTCCATAAAGAATCCTCCTATGCACTGGTTTTAAACCATCGCGTACATCTGGCAGTGCTCTTTCTCTTGCAACTTCCACGGCATATGGAAGATAGTTATCCGGCATAGCTTCTTCAATTGGAATCATTACTATATTATTATCTCTAGGTACATCAATTTTTTTTGCCATTTAGCAAATCCCCCCGTTAAAACTCAGCATATTTATACATATAATTTTTTCTAGGTGCAACAACATCGCCCATTAGAAGTGAAACCATCTTCTCAGCCTTTGCTGCATCCTCTATAGTAACCTGTTGAAGCGTCCTTGTAGCTGGGTTTAGTGTAGTTTCCCAAAGTTGATCTGGATTCATTTCTCCAAGACCCTTATATCTTTGGATAAAAGCGCCTTTCCCAATTTCTTTTTTCGTCTCAGCTAATTGCTCATCACTATATGCATACTTAGCCACTTCGCCATTTTTCGTGTTCCTATAAACCTTATAAAGTGGAGGCATTCCCATATAAAGATGACCTTTTGCAATTAGTGGCCTCATATACCTATAAATAAACGTCATCCATAATGTTCTAATATGATAGCCATCAACATCTGCATCACTTAAAATAATTATTTTATCATATTTTAAATCTTTTTCATGGTAATTTTCTAAAACTCCTGTTCCAATGGCAGTGTTGAATATTTTTAACTCTTCGCTAGCTAGTACATTTTCTAGCTTTTGCTTTTCTGTATTCATAATTTTACCTTTTGATGGCATTATAGATTGAAACCTTCTATCTCTAGCTTGCTTGGCACTTCCACCAGCTGAATCTCCTTCAACTACTATAAATTCTGTAACATTTGAATCTTTTATTGTACATACTGCAATCTTCCCTGCAAGAGGAGCTGCTCCCTTACCTACTTTTTTTCTTTCCGCTTCATTAATCTTTTTTATTTTATCCCGCCTAGATGCGGCAGACAGTGCATTATTTATTATGTTAGTAGCCATTTCTTTATTGTCTTCTATCCATTCTAAAATTTTAACATAACACAATTCATTCATCATGCTGTATGCCTCATTATTTCCTAGTTTGCTTTTAGTTTGGCCTTCAAAGATTGGGTTACTTATTTTAATTCTAACTATTGCTGTCATGCCTTCTCTCAAATCGTCACCTTCAAATTCCTTATCTTTCTCTTTTAAAAGATTAAGCTTTTTAGCTCCTTCTTTAAAAGCCCTTGTCATCCCTGTTTTAAATCCAGTTTCATGAGTTCCAGATTCTGTAGTTGGTATGTTATTGACATAGCTCGCAATGTATTCTGTAGTAGAATCAGTAAATTGAATACATATTTCTCCATACAATTGCATCCCATTTATCTCCTTTTCACCTTGAAAGAATATAGGGTCCTTGTGAAGAAGCGTTTTGCTTTCATTTAAATAATCAATAAAATCTAGAAGACCCCTGTCAGAGTAATATTCCTTTATGATGTTTCCGTCTTTTCTCTTATCTTTAAACACTAATGTAATTCCTTTATTTTGGAACGCCAATTCTTGTAATCTTTCATCAATAAAATCGTAACTGAATTCCAAAGTAGTAAATACATTTTTATCCGGCATAAAAGTAATCTTACTGCCTGTTTTTTTTGTTTCTCCTATGATTTCAAGCTTACCTACCGGTGTACCTGGCATAAGTCTTTTTAACTCAGCATCATAAGCATATTCAAATCTTTGAGTAAAAATTTTCCCCTTTTGTTTTATTTCAACTAGTAACCATTCTGATAATGCATTTACAACTGCTGCTCCAACACCATGAAGTCCACCAGAAGTTTTATAATTTTTATTATTAAACTTTCCGCCAGTATGAAGCTCAGTAAATACCATTTCTACACCAGATTTATTTTTTATAGGATGTATTCCTGTTGGAATACCCCTACCATTATCAACAATAGTGACACTTTTATCTTTATTTAATATAATTTCAGCTCTATCGCCGTAGCCATTAGCTATCTCATCTATAGAATTATCTAAAATTTCCCATATACAATGATGTAGACCTTTGCTGCCTGTAGACCCTATGTACATACCAGGTCTTATTCTCACAGGCTCCAGCTTTTCTAGAGAAGTTAAGTCTGTTACATCATATGTTTGAATTTCTTCTTTATCAAAACTCATAAAAATCCTCCAATAAAATTTTATCATACATTTGTTATTTTATATGTTTATTAGCAAAAGGTAAAGGGATTTATATAAAAAATCAGAACATTAGTTTCTGTTTTCAGAGGAGTTTTTATTCTTTTATATGGTTTTTACCCAATTTTATATAAAAATATTGACCGGCAGAATAAGCTTTTTCTACTGGTCAATACAGTAATTCGCTCTAATTTTAGTCACCAATATGCTCAATCTATTTTTTTATTAGTTGGTGGCAATAATGCCGCAGCTAATCTTATTAAATATTTTACGCTTTCATCATCTACATCACTATGAAAATTCAGTAAATTAATTCCTTCTTTTACAATTTTAAGAGCCTCTTCTTCTTTAAGGGTATTTTTGCTGTTTTTATAGTTAGTTTCTACATATTGCACTGCTTTTGAAACAATTCTAATAATCTTCTTAGCATTTTCAGGTGTAGATTCTTCAGCTGTTAAAGAATCAAGTATTATATAAGCAAGACCAAAATAGTCATCCTTAATATTTACACCTTTTTCTTTTAACAAATAAGCTAAATATCCAAGTCCCATTACTAAAAGCACTATTAGTACATATTGTGTAATTATCTCTACCATCACGTACCCTCCTTATTTGAGTTTATACTACTTTAATATGCCATTCAAATAAAAAAGGGTACATGTTTTAATTGAATTACAGAAATAATTGTGCTCATATTAAATATATTATTTTTCAATCTAATTATTTATAGTAATAATTTTTAATTTCCTCTCCTTAATTGGTAAAATTTTTTTATATATTATTTCAGCTATTTCTTTATGAATTTCTTTTGATACATGTATTCCATCAGCTAAAAAATATTCTTCCATATTTATGGTCTTTGGTATAATATTTGCTAAATCTATGGATATAATACTTTTTTCATTTCCATACTTAATTAATAAATTCCGCAGCTCTACTAACTGCTTATTAACCTTTGTATAATCCATATCCTCAAACATTAATTTTATTAAAATATCTTTTTTAACCGGTAATGGTATTAGTATTATCGGAACTATATTATTTGTTTCAGACATTTCTACCATGCTTTTTATATTTTTAAAAATAGTATCAATACCTACTTCTGAAAATATATCATTTGTTCCTCCCATAATTAAAACCCTTGATGGATTGTAATTAACAACATCTTTTCTGAACCTTTCTTTCATTTCGTACGTTGTGTCTCCCGGTATCCCTTTATTAATAATTTTTTCTTTTATTCTTTTAGCTATAAGGCTAACCCAATTTTCTGATTTATTAACTCCATAGCCAAAGGTTAAACTATCTCCAATACATACTATACTCACTTAATTCTCTCCTCGTTACTAATGCGTTTTGAAGGTCTACAATTAAAAGTGCTACATATATCCTAAATTAAATCATTTGCACATAATGGGGATAATTATTTTTCTATTGCCATATCATAAATCCCCCATTTATCATTTCCATACGTGAAGACCCCTTCATTATACTTTTCATCTACAATGCCTGTTGCTTTGTAGCAATAATGAGCAGATAGATTGTTATCAAATACACCCAAAGTAACTCTCTTTACCTTTAATATGTCAAAAGCATATCTTATGGCTAAAGATACCATCTCTTTTCCATACCCCTTTCCTCTAATCTGTGAATCTACAATAATAAATCCTAAATGGATGCTTTCATTTTGATAGTCTGCCATACGCATTAAAAAATGACCTACAGGTGTTCCTTCTTTATTAAGAGCACTCATTATCCACGCATTATCATCCTTTTCATAATTATGATAATACTGATTCAATTGCTCTTTAGTTAATGGATATGTGAATTTATCTGCACACCATTGTGCGAAAGTTAATTCATCGTTAAACCAATTTAAAATATATTGCGAATCGCTTAATTTATATGGTCTTAATCGAATCATATTCCCCCCCTAATATATAAGTAATTTTTTTTACAAGTTTTAATAACTCCATTTATTAGCTTATATTAATTCGTAGATTACTGATTGATGTACTCATTATTGAAAATTTATTTCTAATTTTTGAAAGGTGACAGCTATCTTTCAGATAATCTTTATGCCTAATACTACACTTTTAAAACAACTTCCACGAATAAATTATAACATTTTATACAATAATTAACTACTGACTAATACGGATTTTCGGCGTATTTATTCCGAGTTTTTATCTGGCTCCGCCCCTGAAAAAAGCAAAAAAAATAGAACTAAGGAACATCACTCCTTAGTTCTATCTTAGCCCTTGATATATATGGCTACACAACTTTTACTATATCTACAATAGTCTCTATATGAGGAGTGTGTGGGAACATATCCATTAGTATTACCTTTTGCACCTTATAACCTCTGTTGATCATTTCCTTAAGATCAACTACTAGACTTTTAGGATTACAAGAAACATAAACTATGTGCCTGGCATCAAATTTTATTACATAATCTAATGCTGTAGGATGTACTCCAGCTCTTGGAGGGTCTAGAATAATGCTATCTGGTTTATCTTTTACCTCTTTAATAACCTTCGCTATATCCCCTGCTATAAACTCACAATTGTCTAATTTATTAATTTTTGCATTTTCATTTGCAGCATCAACTGCTTCTTCTATTAATTCAATTCCCAAAACTTTTTTTGCTTTAGCTGCAACAATTTGTCCTATAGTTCCCGTTCCACAATATAAATCAAAAACTACCTTTGATTCTGATTCGCCTAAAAAATCTCTAACTAAGCTATAAAGCTTTTCTGCTCCTTTTGTATTAGTTTGAAAGAAAGCAAAAGGATTAATTTTGAACTTAAGATCTAATAATTCTTCCATAATATATTCTCTTCCATATAATGTTTCAGTTTTATCTGCTTGAACTATATCTGATAATGAGTCATTAAATGTATGTATTATTCCTGTAATGACTCCCTCACATTTTAATTCCTTAAGCATATTAGTTATTTCACTAAAATCAAAATCTACTTGAGATGTAGTTACTATGTTTACTAATATTTCACCAGTGTTTTGGGCCTTTCGAATAACTAAGTTTCTTAAATATCCCTCACGCTCCATTACATTATAGTGTGTAAATTTTAACCCTTTAAAATAGTTTAATACTAATTTCAGAATTTCTCTAAAATCCACATCTACTATTCTACAATCATCAACAGTAACTATACTAAAGCTTCTTCCTTTGGTATGCATTCCTAGAGTTAATTCTTCACCCTTTCGAAAGTCACCAAATGTAAATTCCATCTTATTTCTATATTCGAACTGTTCAGGACTCTTTTCTATACCTAGAAACTCAAAATCTTTTATTTCTGCTTGTTCAAACAACTTTAATACCTGTTGCTTTTTAAATTCTAATTGTTTTTCATAAGAAAGAAATTGATGGCTACATCCTCCACATAAATCTGTAATCTTGCAAAGAGGCTCAATTTTGTAGTCTACATCTTCAAGTATTTTTACAAGCTTTGCTTCTACTACATCTTGTTTCTTTTTTGCTACTTTAGCAATTACCTTTTGCCCTGGCAATGTATTTTTTATCAAAACTTTTTCACCTTCGTAAAATGCTATGCCCTGTGCTGGAAATTCTAAGTTTTCTATATAAAATTCATATTCTTTTCTTTTTTGCATATTGTTTTCTCAAACTCCTATCTTTTTGTAATAATTAGTCCAGATACTTTGTTACCAAATGTAGCAGACGTTTTTCCACTTTCCATAATGCTCATGTATAGTACCATAACAACCATAAAGATTATAAATGACATTTGGAACTTTTGAGCTACAGCATATCCTGCTAATTTAATCACCGCATCTATCACAAATACTCCTACTGTTGATATTGCCCCTATAACTATCAAATCTATAAGGCTAGCTGTAAAAGCATCTACAAAAGTAGGTTTAATAGCTTTGACCTCATTTGAATTTCCACATCTAATACCCTGTTTGTTACTATCCGCTTCAATTGTTTTTTCATTTTGTTCTACCATTTTAAATCCTCCCCATATTATATTATTTTCATAAAGTTTATTTTGTTAATTTCGCATTAGAGAAATATTTATAATTTTTTAATCCCATCTATATATAATACGTATATATTACATATAAATCAATAGGCTATTAAGGAGTATTCAAATAAATTACAAATTAGTATGCTACTCTATTTTGATTATTACTTGACTTAAATCATCACTGTACTCCTTTACAACATCTTAGAAATCATATATATTAATAGTAGGACTTTATATTCATTCTTAAATAATAAAACTTAGGTAGGTGCCATATGATTACTAAAATTATTCTTCTATGCATAGCTGGTTTTTTAGCATCCTTTGTAGATTCCATAGCAGGGGGTGGTGGTTTAATAAGCGTCCCTGCCTTTATGCTTGCAGGTCTGCCTCCTCACATGGTGCTTGGCACTAACAAATTCAGTGCCACTGCTGGTTCTTTTACTAGTTCTCTCGGATTTATAAAATCAGGCAAGGCTGATTTTAAGCTTTTAAAATATCTTATTCCCTTTACATTCATAGGTGCAATGTTAGGTGTTAGAACGGTACTAAATATAGACCAAAAATTTCTAAATGGATTGGTATTAATTCTCATCTTATTTATCGGAATTTATACTCTTTTTTCTAAATCTTTAGGACTTGAAGATAAATTTCAAGGGCTTACTAAAAAAAATGTTATATACGGTATAATACTTGCTCTCTCTCTAGGTTTTTATGATGGTTTTTTCGGTCCTGGAACTGGTTCCTTTTTAGTATTTGGATTTATAAGTATCTTCGGGTTTAACTTTGTAGTATCTTCCGCTAATGCCCGCATTTTAAACTTTATAAGCAATATTACAGCCCTAATTTTGTTTGCCATAAGTGGTAAAATAAATTACATGATAGGAGTACCTGTTGCAATATCTATGATTTTAGGGGCTAAAGTGGGTACAAGCGTTGCGTTAAATAAGGGTTCAAAACTTATAAAACCTATATTTGTAACCATGTCTTTAGCTGTTGCCGTGAAAATGCTTATAAGCATTTTTTAATAGGCTTACATAATGAAAAGGTAGATGATTTATAAATCATCTACCTTTTTTGTTATTTTAATATCCCAATATCCATTCTATAGTACATTGCATCAAACTGAATTTTCTTCATATCATCATAAGCTATTTCCCTTGCTTTTTTAAGTGTTTGCCCAAGACCTGTTATTCCCAAAACCCTACCACCAGCTGTCCTCATAATACCATCATCGCATGTGGCACCTGCTAGAAATAGCTTGCCTTCTAATTTACTACGCTCACTTATTTCAAATCCTGTATCGTATTTTCCCGGGTAACCCTTCGATGCCGCAATTAGGCAGCAAGAATATCCTTCATTCCATTCTAATCTAAAGTTTTTAAGTTCACCATCTATAGCGCTAATCACAAGCTCTGTAAAATCACTTTTCATAAGTGGAAGAACCGCTTGCGTCTCTGGGTCTCCAAACCTTACATTATATTCAAGCAAATATACACCCTTTTTCGTTATCATTATACCAAAAAATATTACGCCTGTATAATCCATTTTTTCCTCTTGAATTCCTTTAAGAGTAGGCTTTAATATATTTTCACAAAATTCATCTAATACCTCTTTATCACAATATGGATTTGGTGCTATAGCTCCCATCCCTCCTGTATTAGGTCCATTATCATCGTCAAATATTTGTTTATGATCTTTTGAAGATACAAAAGGAATTATAACTTTTCCATCTGTTATGGAGAGTATCGACGATTCTACGCCTTCTAAAAACTCTTCAATTATAATTTTCTTTCCGCTACCTTTAAATATATCTAACACCATAAAATCATTTATGCTTTTCTCCGCCTCAGTAAAGTCATTACATATAATAACTCCTTTACCTGCTGCCAAGCCATCTGCTTTAATTACTATAGGATATTCACAGTTTTTCAAATACCCTATAGCTTCATTCTCATTTTCAAAAACTTCATATACAGCTGTTTTTATACCATATTTTTTCATAAACTCTTTAGAATAAGCTTTACTTCCTTCAAGCCTTGCCGCTTTTTCACTAGGTCCTAATATCTTAAGTCCTTTTTGTTTAAACTTATCTACTATACCTTGTACCAGCCATTCCTCTGATCCAACTATTGTGATATCTATCTTATTTTTTATAGCGAATGCTAAAAGCTCATCTATTTGCCTAATATTAATATTCTCACACTTGTTTTCTCTGCATGTGCCACCATTACCAGGCGCACAATACACCTTCTCGACAATGGAATTCTCTGCAACCTTTGATACTAAAGCATGCTCGCGTCCTCCAGAACCAATAACTAATACCTTCATAAATCAGCCTCCTAATGTTTGAAATGTCGAGTGCCCGTAAACACCATGGAAATTCCATTTTCATTACATGCATCTATTGATTTTTGATCATTTATAGATCCACCTGGTTGTATAATTGCTTTTATGCTGTATTTTGCAGCTAGCTCCACAACGTCTCCAAATGGGAAATATGCATCTGATGCCATTATTGTAGCATCTACTGCCCTTTCTAATGATTGCTCTGCTGCCCATATTCTATTTACCTGACCTGCACCAATCCCCTTAGTCACCCCATCTTTAACCACTACAATAGCATTTGATTTAACATACTTAACTACTTTCATGGCAAATATCAAATCTTTCATTTCATCATTTGTTGGGCCCTTCTTTGTAACTACTTTTATATCATCTATTAATTTATCATCTGAACTTTGTACCAATATTCCACCATCGACGTTAACAATATTTTTTGTGCCAACTGCTTTACTTAAACATTTTATGACTCTTAAATTTTTCTTACCTTTTAAAACTAGTAATGCTTCCTCATCAAACTCTGGTGCAATAATAACCTCTAAAAATATTTTTATAAGTTCTTCTGCAGTTTCTTTATCTATCTTTTTGTTAAAAGCAACAATGCCCCCAAAAATAGACATTGGATCACATTCATATGCCTTTTTATATGTATCAAGTACGCTGCTACCAGTAGCTACGCCGCAAGGGGTATTGTGTTTTAACGCGCAACAAGCAATTTCATCAAATTCGCATACTACCTTCCAAGCAATATCCATGTCCTTTATATTGTTATAAGATAATTCCTTGCCATTTAATTGATTAAAATCCTTCATTGCTCCATTTCCTGCAGCCGATATATAATAAGCTGCGCTTTGATGAGGATTTTCACCATATCTTAAATCCATTTGTTTTTTATAAGAAACAGCCAAATAATCTGGATATGAATCCTCACCCAGTAAAAAATTACTTATTGCTGCATCGTAAGCTGATGTTAAATTGAACACTTTGCCTGCTAGATATTTTCTAGTTTTTAAATCCACTTCTTCTTTATCATCCATTTTCTTTATAATATTTTGATAATCTGTTGTGTCACTTAGTACAATAACATCTTTGAAATTTTTAGCTGCTGCCCTTAGCATAGTTGGTCCACCGATATCAATAAATTCAACTTTCTCTTGAAAATTTATCTCTTCGCATACTTTATCAAAGAAAGGATAAAGATTAACTACTACCATATCAATAGGTTTTATTCCTTTAGCTTTTATAGTTGCCATATGTTCTTCATTATCTCTCACTGCTAGTATTCCACTATGAATAACTGGATGTAATGTTTTAACTCTCCCACCTAATATCTCTTCAAATCCTGTAACATCAGATATTTCCGAAACTTTTATGCCATTTTCTTTTAAGTACTTAAAAGTTCCACCTGTAGATATAATCTCTACTCCATTTTTTTGAAGGGATGTAGCAAGTTCTAAAATATTCTCTTTATCAAAAACACTTATAAGCGCTGTTTTAATCATTATTAATCCACCTTTCCAATAGCTAATACTTTTCTTCCTTTAATTTCTATTTCATTCTCACTTATTAATTTAATGGCTTCTGGTAGTGCTTTATGTTCCTCATTTAAAACCCTTAGCTTTAAATCTTTTGCTGAATCTTGACTATAAACATCTACAACCTTTTGAATTATAATTGGTCCTGAGTCTGTACCTTCGTCTACGAAGTGGACAGTACATCCTGAAACTTTAACACCGTATTCTATAGCTTTTTCATGAACTTTCATACCGTACATTCCCTCCCCACAAAAAGATGGAATAAGCGCTGGGTGAATATTAATAATTTTATTTTTAAATACACAAAGAAGTTTCCCTTGAAGTATAGATAAAAACCCAGCAAGCACTATTAGATCTACTTTTCCGTCGACAATTCTTAATATTTCATCTGAAACCCCAGTACCTAACTGTTTTCTATCTAATATATATGTCTTTATATTTTTAGATTTTGATCTTTCTATGCCATATGCATCTTTTTTATCACTAATTACTGCTTCTATAGAGCAGTTTAAGTATCCACTTTCTATATTATCTATTATTGCTTGAAGATTGCTTCCGCTCCCTGATATCAGTACAGCTATTTTAAGCAAACTCCTGCACCCCCAGCTTCAACGTGCCCAATTTTATATGCTCTATCCCCTAAATCATTAATTGTCTTTATAATCTTTAAAGTATCCTTATCTTCAACGCATAATACATATCCTATTCCCATATTATATGTATTAAACATATGTTCCTGCGTTACCCCGAGAGACATAAGATGCCTAAAAATATCTGGAGTATTAAAACTATTTTTATCTACCACTGCTGTGAATTTTTCACTAAACATTCTAGGTATGTTTTCATAAAAACCACCACCTGTTATATGTGCCATTCCCTTTATATCAAATTTTTCTAAAAGACTTAATATAGTTTTCACATAAATTTTTGTTGGAGTCAAAAGTGTCTTTCCAATCTTTTCACCATTAAAATCAATATCTAAATCTGGTATTAATTTTCTAACTAATGAATACCCATTGCTATGAAGACCTGTTGACTCAATACCTATAAGTGAATACCCATCTTTGATTGCAGATCCGTCAATAATTTTGTGTTTATCCACTATGCCAACAGTAAATCCCGCCATATCATATTCCCCATCTCTATAGAACCCTGGCATTTCCGCAGTTTCACCACCTATAAGTGCACATCCTGATTGAATACATCCATCAGATACACCTTTTACCAGTTGTGATGATACTTTAGAATCTAATTTACCACAAGCTATATAGTCTAAAAAGAAAAGTGGTTTTGCACCATGGCAAAGGACATCATTTACACACATAGCAACACAATCAATTCCTACAGTGTCATATTTATTCATTCTAAATGCAATATCAAGTTTTGTACCTACTCCATCAGTGCCTGAAACTAAAATAGGATTTTTATAACCCTCGCCTATTTCGAACATACCAGCAAAACTTCCTAAATGGTTTAAAACACCTTTTGTAAATGTGGCTGCCGCATATTCTTTTATAAGCTTTACTGATTTGTATCCTTCTTCAATATTAACACCTGCATCTTTATAAGTTATCATGAATATCCCCTACCTTTCTAATCTTTCTTTTTCATTTTCATATGGAGCTGATACTGGATATGTACCATTAAAGCACCCTAAACAAAATTCAGTATGACCAAGAGATTTTAATAATCCATCTATGCTTAGATATCCTAAACTATCTGCACCTATTTCTTGTCTAATTTCATCTACGGAAGTATTCGCCCCAATTAAATCTTTTCTATAAGGTGTATCTATTCCAAAATAACATGGATATTTCACTACTGGTGAGCAGACCCTAAAATGAACTTCTTTCGCTCCAGCTTTTTTTAATATTTCAACTAATCTTTTACTTGTGGTTCCGCGAACTATTGAATCATCTATTAGAATAACTCTTTTACCTTCTACATTTATTTTTAATGCGTTTAGTTTTACAGACACTGCCCTTTCCCGAATTTCTTGAGTGGGACTTATAAAGGTTCTACCTACATATCTGTTTTTTATAAGACCCATTCCAAAAGGTATTCCAGATATTTTAGAATATCCTATTGCTGCGGCCATACCTGAATCTGGAACCCCTATAACCATATCGGCATCGACTGGTGATTCTTTAAATAGCTGTTCTCCAGCTGCCACTCTTGAAGTGTACACGTTAATCCCATCAATAGTACTGTCTGGTCTTGCAAAATATATATATTCAAATGAACAAGTTGCATTTTTAATTTTTTCCGCAAAATTAATTGATGTAAGTCCATTTTTATCTATTATTACTATCTCACCAGGCTTTACATCTCTTAAAAAGTCTGCACCTACTGCATCAAGTGCACAACTTTCCGATGCAAGAATATAATTATTACCTATTGTCCCGATGCAAAGAGGCCTAATACCATTTTGATCTCTAACTCCTATTAACTTTTCCTTTGTAAGCATTACTATTGCATAAGACCCTTTAATAGCCTGTATTGCATCCACTACGGCCTTTTCAATTCCTTTTTTTGCGCCTCTAGCAATTAGATTTAATATAACTTCTGAATCTATGGATGTTTGAAACATATATCCACAATCCTCTAGTAATTCTCTTATGACATCTTCATTTACTAAATTACCATTATGCGCTATAGCTATGTCACCAAGACTAAATTTACTTAAAAGTGGCTGTGCATTTTTTACTTCACTGCCTCCTGTCGTTGAATATCTAACATGCCCTATGGCAGCATGACCCTTCATTAGTTTAATCTTTTCATCATTAAAAACATCACACACAAGGCCCATAGCCTTTTCACAAGTGAGGGTAGTTCCATTCGAATATACTATCCCAGCACTTTCTTCTCCCCTATGCTGCAAAGCATAAAGTCCATAATAAGTTAAAGATGCAACATCTAAGTCTTTATCCGGTGAAAAAACCCCAAAAACACCACATTCCTCTTTAAACTTATCTTCATCTTTTAGCTTATTTTCATCATTAATGGATATTTGGTTTAATTCTACAACTTTATTCAAAGAAATCCCTCCCCACTATTTCTTGTATATATCTTATTTATTATTTATTCTACTTAATATTTCCTCGTAAGCTTCTGTAACATTACCCAAATCTCTTCTAAATCTATCTTTATCCAATTTTTCTCCAGTTTTAACATCCCAAAATCTACAAGTATCTGGTGATATCTCATCTGCCAAAATTATTTCTCCATTAAATCTCCCAAACTCTAATTTGAAATCTATTAAATTAATATCTTTTTCAAAGAAAATTTCCTTTAGAATATCATTTATTTTTGAAGCCATTTTATATATTTCTAATAATTCGTCAAAAGTCGAAAGGCCCATTGCTACTGCATGATAATCGTTTATAAGTGGATCACCTAATTCATCATTTTTATAACTTAACTCGAGGACTGTTGTTTTTAGCTTAGTTCCTTCCTCTATTCCATATCGTTTTGCCATGCTACCAGCGGCAACATTTCTTACGATTACTTCTAGAGGCACTATTTCAACCTTTTTACAAAGTTGTTCTCTATCGCTTATTTTTTTAATAAGGTGAGTTTTTATACCTTTTTTCTCTAATAACTCAAATAACATAGTAGTTATGCTATTATTTAAAATTCCCTTTTTCTCAATTTGAGCTTTTTTAATTCCATTAAATGCTGTTGCATCATCTTTATAATATACTCTGACCTCATCCTTATTATCTGTGCTAAACATTTTTTTTGCTTTTCCTTCATATAACAATACTGAATTTTCCACTAACAATCACTCCTCAAATTTTAATTTATAAACCGCATTCCTTAACTTTCATTTTAAAATTCTATATCTTCTTCATTCTCTGCTATAAATTTTTCTTTCATTTCTTCTCTATATTTAATTAATTTATTTTTAAGTTCAATATACTTAAGGGATAAAATTTGAACTGCAAGCATTCCAGCATTATAGCTGTTATTGATGCCCACAGTAGCAACCGGAATTGCTTTTGGCATTTGAACAATTGAAAGTAGTGAGTCTATACCACCAAGAGCCGCTTTAATGGGCACTCCAATCACCGGCATTACTGTATGTGATGCAATTACACCTGGAAGATGCGCTGCAAGTCCTGCCCCTGCTATGATACATTCTACCCCATTATATTCCATTTCATTTATTACTTCCTTTAATTTTTCTGGTACTCTGTGAGCTGAGAGAATATGTACTTCATAATCTACATCAAATTCCTTAAGTGCTATCGCTGCATTTTTCATTATATCCTTATCTGATTTACTTCCAAAAATAACTCCTACCTTCATTTTATTACCTCCCCAATGTAATTAAATAACAACTTTTATAATTTCATCTTAACAGTTTTTTTTCGTTAAGTCAATGCATTAATGCCATTTTTATTATTATCGTTCGTGTTTCTTCTGCATATATGTACGTTTAATTACTATCATTAATAAATTGTTCGCATTTTTAAGTTCAACTAGTTTTTTATATCCGAATTCCAAAAAAATAAAAAAGAAGCAGCAAGGGCACAATTTGTACCCTTACTGCTTCTTATCTTTTATTTAAAATAATTTACTCCTGCCTCAAATATCTTTTGATCCTTCTCACCAATAATATTTTTTAAAGTGTTAACGCCTACTCTTTCAGAGTGACCCATTTTACCGAAAACCCTTCCATCCAAACTAGTGATTCCTTCAATAGCATGCATTGAACCATTAGGATTAAAGTTTATATCATAACTTGGCATTCCGTCGAAGTCTACATATTGAGTGGCTACTTGACCACTTGCGAATAATTTTTTAATTACTTCTTCATTTGCTACAAACCTACCTTCTCCATGTGATACTGGAATTGAATGCACATCTCCAACTTTTAAATTACTAAGCCAAGGAGACAGGGTTGAAACCACTTTAGTTTGCACTGTGCAAGATACATGTCTACCAATTTCATTATACGTTAAGGTTGGGCTGTTTTGTGTTATATCCGTTATTTCACCAAAGGGCAGTAACCCAAGTTTTATTAAGGCTTGAAAGCCATTGCATATTCCGAGCATTAACCCATCTCTATTTTTTAATAACTGATGTATGCTTTCGCGTATTATAGGATTTCTAAAGAATGTAGCAATAAATTTACCAGACCCATCTGGCTCATCACCAGCACTGAATCCACCTGGAAGCATAACAATTTGAGAGCTTTTTATTTTTTCTGCTATAGCTTTTATAGATTCTTCAATATGCCTTGATGATAGATTCTTTATTACCATAATTTCCACTTCAGCTCCAGCCCTTTCAAAGGCTCTCATAGAATCATATTCACAATTAGTACCCGGAAACACAGGAATTATAACTCTAGGCTTTGCTATTTTAATTGCAGGAGCCGATTTAAATTTTGGATTTTCAACACTTGCATAAATTTTATCATTTCTGATATTTAATTTACTAGTATTTACTTTCGTGCTAAATACACTTTCTAAAGGTCCTTCCCAATTACTTAACGCTTCTTCTAGACTAATAGTTTCCCCTAAGACTTTGATAAATGGTTCTACCTGAGTATGCCCAAGTATCTTAATATTTAAATTCTCTTTAATTAACTCTGAAAGCGTGCATTTATCTATTTCCATTACAATGCTGCCATAATCCTCTTTAAATATGCTTTCCACCTGAATATCTTCTTTAAATTCAAATCCTATTTTATTACCAAAGCACATTTTTGATATAGCTTCTGACAGACCTCCCATCCCTACTGCATAGGTTGATAACACCTTGCCACTATCTATTAACTTCTTTACCAATTTATAGTTTTGACGAAGCTCTCCAAAATCAGGTAATCCATCTTCACAAGTATTTGCATAAACTAAAACAACCTGACTATCTCCATTTTTAAACTCTGGAGATATAACCTTATCTGTATTTATAACATCGACAGCAAAGGATATAAGCGTTGGCGGTACATTCATATCATTAAAGGTACCTGACATACTATCTTTTCCACCAATAGCCGCTATGCTGAATTGTTTTTGTACATGTAATGCCCCTAAAAGTGATGAAAATGGTTTACCCCACTTATACGGTTCTTTTGACAATTTTTCAAAATACTCTTGAAATGTTAGTTTAATATTTTCATAATTAGCCCCACTAGCCACTACCTTTGTTACAGAATCTATTACTGCATAAGCAGCTCCATGGAATGGACTCCATTTTGATAATTTAGGATTGTACCCATAGGACATTATTGTACCAGTGGTTGTATCTCCGCGAAGTACAGGTAATTTTGCTACCATGGACTGAATTGGTGTTTTCTGAAATTTTCCACCAAAAGGCATTAACACCGTTCCTGCTCCTATTGTGCTATCAAACCTCCCAGCTAATCCTTTTTGACTACAAACATTTAAGTCTGATAGATTAGAATTCCATAAATCTTTTATTGATTTTAAATTACCTTCGCTCCATTTTAAATCTTTTGAAAAGTAGTATTCATTCTCTTTAGGTGCTGCTACTTTTACATTAATACGCTGATTAACTCCATTTGTGTCTAAGAAACTTCTACTCACATCAACAATAGTTTTTCCCTTCCATACCATTTTAAGCCTATTATCATCAGTTATTTTCGCCACCACTACAGCCTCTAAATTTTCTTCTTCTGCTAGCTTTATAAATACGACAGCATCTTCGCGCCTAACAACAACAGCCATACGTTCTTGGGATTCTGATATAGCAAGCTCCGTACCATCTAAGCCCTCGTATTTTTTAGTGACTTTGTCTAAATTTATTATAAGTGAATCTGCGAGTTCCCCTATAGCTACGGATACTCCGCCTGCACCAAAATCATTACATCTTTTTATAAGCGTCGTAACCTTTGGATTTCTAAATAATCTTTGAATCTTTCTTTCTGTAGGCGCATTACCCTTTTGAACTTCTGATCCTGAAGTTAGTATTGAGCTCTCGCTATGCTGCTTAGATGAACCCGTAGCTCCTCCGCATCCATCACGTCCTGTTTTGCCACCAAGAAGTATAACAACATCAGATGCCATTGGTTTTTCACGGACTACGTTCTTATAAGGTGCAGCTCCAATAACTGCCCCTACTTCCATTCTTTTAGCCACAAAGTCTTCATCATAAACTTCAGAAACGAGTCCTGTAGCAAGTCCTATCTGATTTCCATAAGAACTAAATCCATGAGCAGCTTCAAGGGTTATTTTTCTTTGAGGAAGTTTGCCTTTTATTGTATCTGAAATTTTCGTCCTTGGATCACCGCAGCCAGTAACACGCATTGCCTGATACACATAGCTTCTACCTGATAATGGGTCTCTTATTGATCCACCGAGACAAGTAGCTGCACCACCAAAAGGTTCTATCTCAGTAGGGTGGTTGTGGGTTTCATTTTTAAACATTACTAGCCACTTTTCCTTCTCTCCTTCAATGTCTGCTTTCACAATTATACTGCAGGCGTTTATTTCGTCTGAAACATCAAGGTCCTTTAATTTCCCTTGTTTCCTTAAATCTTTCATGGAAATAACAGCCATATCCATAAGTGTTACGTCCCTATTTGATTTATCATAAACAAACTCTCTAGTATTTAAATATTCCGCGTAAGCCATCTTAATTGGTTTAGAATATTTACCATCTTCTATGTAAACATCCTCAATTACAGTATTAAAAGTTGTGTGCCTACAGTGATCTGACCAATACGTATCTATAACTTTTATCTCCGTTATAGATGGGTCTCTCTTTTCAGTTTCTTTAAAATAATCTCTACAATATCTCAAATCCTCAAAGCTCATAGCAAGTCCATTACTTTTTAAGAACTCTTTTAAATCCGTATCATTCATCTCAATAAAAGATTCTACTGTTTTTACTTGTTCTGGCTCATTAAACCTTTGCTGTAAATCATTCTGTTTATCAAACCCTGTTTCTCTAGAGTCTACGGCATTTATGCAATACTCTTTAATTTTATTTAGTTCGTCATTAGTAATATTTCCCTTTAACACTATAACTCTTGCACTTTTAACTATATGTTTATCCTCTTGAGTTAAAATTTGTATACATTGAGCAGCTGAATCTGCCCTCTGATCATATTGTCCAGGCAAAAATTCAATAGCAAATACAGTATCGTACTTTTGAATATCTAACTCTTCATCATAAACCTGATCTACTGTAGGTTCTGAAAATATTGTATTCCTTGACATTAGGTACTGCTCCTTGGTTATTCCCATAACATCATATCTATTAACTAGTCTAAGCCCATCCAAGTTCGATATACCTAAATTTATTTTTATATCTCTTAATTTTTTTTCACCTTCAACATTATAGTTCGCTTTTTTCTCTACATATAACCTATATATCTTATCTTTCATGATTAATACCTCCAAAATTTATATTTATACGAATATTAAACAATGATTTTCTTTTATAATTCGTTATAATCACATTATAATATACTTCATCTAATTATAAAAGCATATTTTAGAATAAAGTGGTTTTTAATTTTTCTATAATATTATTAAATTACGAAATTTAATAATATTATAGTAATTATGAAATTTCTTATCTTAATGTAGTTCCATACTTCATTGTTTTAATACTAACAAAAAAAACAGGATGGCATAAATCTGCCATCCTGTTTTTTTCTAAAAAGAAAATTATAAAATTTAGTTTTTCTTTTCAAAATCATTTTCGTAATTTTTCAAAGTCTTTTTAACTAAAGCTCCAAGACCTAATAATGCAATTAAATTCGGTATAACCATTAATCCATTAAAAGTATCAGCGAGTTCCCAAACTAGATCAACCTTTAGAGCTGCTCCTAATACTATAAATACAAGAACCAATCCTCTATATGTCGTTAACGCTTTTTTTCCAAATAAGTATTTAACATTTGCCTCTCCAAAAAAATACCAAGCTACTATGGTAGAAAAAGCAAAGAAAAATAACGCTATAGCTACAAATGGACCTCCAAGACTTCCCATACCATTCGAAAAAGCTTTTTGAGTTAACGCTATACCAGTAGTTTTTCCATCTAATGCTCCTGTAGTTAATATAACAAGTGCAGTTAATGTTAAAATTATAAAGGTATCAATAAATACACATACTATTGCAACGAGTCCCTGCTCAGTTGGATGATTAACTTTTGCAACTGCGTGTGCATGTGGTGTTGACCCCATTCCAGCTTCATTAGAAAATAAACCTCTTGCAATGCCGTATCTCATAGCTTCTTTTACGCCAACTCCTATTAAACCGCCAGTAGCCGCTTTAGGGTTAAAAGCTCCTACAAATATCATTTTAAATGCTGGTCCTAAATTAGCAAAATTCACTATAATGATTCCTAAACTACCCAGTATGTAAAATATAGCCATAAACGGAACTACTTTTTCAGTAAAGGCTGCAATTCGGCCTACTCCTCCAATAAAAATCATACCCGCTAATGCTGCAACTATCACACCAATGATTATACGAATATTGGTATTTGGGCTTATTGCTGCACTTATTGAGTTAGATTGTACCATATTCCCTATAAATCCTAATGCAATTATTATAGTTACTGAGAAAAATGCTGCCAACTTTTTACTCCCAAGGCCTTTACTAATATAGTAAGCAGGTCCTCCCGTCACCTCACCGTCAACTGTCTGTTTATACTTTTGACCAAGCACTGCTTCCGCAAAAATAGTTGCCATGCCAAAGAAAGCACTTAGCCACATCCAGAATATAGCACCCGGTCCTCCTGATGCTATAGCAGTTGCGGCTCCTGCTAAATTTCCTGTTCCTACTTGAGCCGCTATTGAAGTTGTCATGGCTTGAAAGGATGACATTCCATCTTTTCCTGCTTTATTGCCGAATTTAGCTCCTCCAAAAGTCTTTTTAAATGCATCTTTAAATTTTCTTACTTGAACAAATTTTAACGTTATTGTAAAGTAAATTCCAGTACCACATAACAAAAATATTAGTACATACCCCCACAAAACACCGTTAATACCTTTAATAATTGATAAAAAATCCATAAACACACGCTCCTTCTAGTTATTAAAATTTTTTCAGATAAAAAATTTCTTGTGTAAAGAATATATTTATACCAATTAATACTCTGTGAGACCATTATTTTTTAAAGCACACAAAAAATAGAGATCAAAATAAAATGACCTCTTGAAAATAACCCTGTCCTTTTACCTGAGAGTTTCACTAATGCACTATTAAATTTCATACAAATAATATGTAATTAAATAATGTTTAGCTTTCTCCTTCGGTGCTTATATAAGTCTCTCCAGAGGTTCGTCCGATATCAGTACTTCTCCAAAAATGGATACCTGAAAGTTTAACTTCTTCGGTGGATGTTATACATCTCTCTCCAAATATCTTCATCCGAAATTATTAATTTGTAATACTTCGCATGACTATAACATATTTTGAATTTTTAGTCAATAAAAAAAACACTCACTGTAAAGTGAGTGTTTTTTGGTACGACTAAGCCTATAAGCCGAGTCCTGTATTAGACAATCATCTATCTAGGCCCATTGTTACCAATAGGCTCAAGCGATACACCCGAGAACGAGACGGGCAGCCTCATAATGTTCTCCTATTCGATCTTGCTCCAGGTGGGGTTTACATAGCCGCAAAGTCGCCATTGCGCTGGTGAGCTCTTACCTCGCCTTTCCATCCTTGCTAGTACATTCAAAAATTTAGAAAAACTAAACTTTTGAATGCCTTTAGCGGTATATCTCTGTTGCACTTTCCTTAAAGTCACCTTCACTGGGTGTTATCCAGCACCCTGCCCTATGGAGCTCGGACTTTCCTCTCCTAATTATCGCACGCAATAATTAGCAGCGATTGTCTGGCTTACTCGTAAAACCAATGATATCATACTATTAAAATAAAAGCAAATAGTATTTTATTATTACTTAACTTTATATGGATCATGTGTATTTTTAGAAATTATAACCTCATTGTCATATCCATTTTCTATCAGTTGCTTTTTGAACTTTTCTGCAAATATTATGAGTGGTGTCCACTCAGTTGCAAAATGCCCAGCATCAATCAGCGCTATGTTTTCTTCTAATAAATCACTAACATGATGGTATTTAGTATCTCCTGTAATAATGCAATCTGCACCCAATTTTATGCTCTCCTCAAAAAAGTCTTCTCCACTGCCATTTATAATCGCAATGGTTTTTATTACTTTATTATGGTCGCCTGCATACCTAATATACTCAGTATTTAAAAGTTCTTTAACCTTTTCACATAAGGGCATTAATAAAATTGGGGTATCCAGAATCACTAGCCTTCCAATACCATTATCACCATTATTATACCCTTGAATTGTTGAATTCTCTATTACCTTATAATTAGTAAACCCTAAAATTTCTGTGACAATATCATTAAGTCCGCCTTTAACTGAATCTAAATTTGTATGACTAGCATATACATTTATACCATTCACAATTAGCTCAATAATTTTTTTTCCTACTAAAGTGTCTGTGGTAATAGTTTTGGGTTTAACAAAAAGAAGAGGATGATGAGTCAATATAAAATTGCACCCCTTATTCTTTGCCTCGCGAATTACGTCCATTGTACAATCTAATGCAATTAAAATTTTTGTAACCTGCGCATCTTTATCCCCAACCATTAATCCTACATTATCATAATCCTCTTTTAGTATATGTGGAGCAACCTGCTGCATAATATGCTCAATAGTACTTACTTTTAAAAGCATTTCAAAAACTCCTTAAGCCGTATTATAACAAGATAAAGTTGTTGTTTTCTATTTTTAGATAAAATTGTATCTTCATTTAAAGTATCATATATTTTCGAATATTTTTGCAACTTATATTCTATAAATTTTTGCATTACTAATTGTTTTTTATCTAATAATATTTTACTTATCTCGTAATATATACTGTCTACTTCTACTGGTTTAGTATTATACCTTGCCTTGATAATTTCATAAAACCTACCATCATCATTGCAAATTTCTTCATCAAGGATATCATACCCAGCGACATATAAATATTCTCTCAAAACCTCAGCATTTTGAACTGGCTGAAGTATCATATAATTAAATTGTTTAACAACATCTAAGTCAGCTTCTAAAATGTCTCTTATTAAATTGCCACCCATTCCTGCAATAATAGCTACCTGGACTTCTCCCTTTTCAACTGTAGATAGTCCACTTCCCAGTCTACAAGTAATTTGACCACGCATATTATTGTGAATAATATTATTTTTGGCCTTCTCAACAGGCCCTTTATTTATATCAGAAGCAATAGCTTTTTTTATTACACCATTTTTCACTAAATTAATAGGAACATACCCATGATCCGTGCCTACGTCGATAACACTATCACATTCTTCTATCATACTTGCAATCCATTTTAATCTTATACTAAGCTCCATATCTCTCATCCTTATCTAAAATTTATTAATATTTTAAACTGCAATATTAAAAATATCATTGCCACAATTAGTGCCATATAAATATATTTATATGCTGATTTCCTATCATGTTTTGCGCAAAAATAACTTGCATAATACATACAAAAAAGCAACGCCATATTTAATACCCCGTAAATCATCTGAGTAAATGCAAATTGTTTGCCTGTCCCCATTTGTATTGGATTAAAATTCGCATCAAAGTTTAAGGGCATAATATTAGGTATATTACGTTTCAAATATAATATAAGTGGATTTAAGGTTAATATTATTATTATTATACTTACACCCATTAAAGGTAAAATGAAGTGCTTGTCTTTATGAAGATTATAGCTATTATTTACTTTATATTTCCACTCTACCACATGTATATCATGATGTATTAAAGTTTCCTCAAATTTTTTATAATCTAGAGGCGAAACTGCATAATTCATGTTTTTAGTTTTTATGTAAAAAACATTTTTATTATTTGTAACAAACATTCTACACATTCCTATTTTTTCAATTACAAATCTACCCATTGCAAAATTATTAGTAGCTATACCATTAAGCTTAACCCCCTCAATTGTACCAGTTGAGATAGTGTATCCTCCAATTTCATTTAATGGTATAATTATTTTTTTTAATGATCCAACAGCATAAATTTTAAGATTTTCGTCATCAATAGTACATTTAAGTGATGCATAAAGCAAGATGTAATATCCTTGATATATATTACAAGACACTAATAAGACCTTTAATAAACTAACTACGATGTATGAATTAGTAAACCTGAGCACTATTAATATTAATATATTATATAATGCAGTCGTGAGCAAAATAAACCCTAAACCGCGTCCCCTCTTTGATATGTACTTTCCCATTTAATCACCTTCTAAAGCATATTATAGCATATTTAAACCGACCTTGTAAATATTCATACATGATTCTACATGGAGTAGAAAAAACACCTTAAATAAGGTGTTTTCTTAAGTATACTGTTCTAATCTAAGTAATCTTTTAGTTTTTTACTTCTACTTGGGTGCCTTAATTTACGTAAAGCCTTTGCTTCAATTTGTCTAATTCTTTCACGAGTTACATTAAACTCTTTTCCAACTTCCTCGAGGGTCCTTGCCCTTCCATCATCTAGTCCAAATCTTAATCTTAAAACCTTTTCTTCTCTAGGAGTCAAAGTATCTAAAACGTTGATTAATTGCTCTTTTAACATTGTAAATGCAGCAGCTTCTGCTGGTGCAAGAGCATCATCATCAGGAATAAAATCGCCTAAATGACTATCTTCTTCTTCACCTATAGGAGTCTCTAGCGATACTGGCTCTTGTGCAATTTTCATAATTTCTCTAACTTTTGCTACAGGCATTTCCATTTTTTCAGCAACTTCATCTGGTTGGGGTTCACGTCCAAGTTCTTGTAGCAATTGCCTTGAAACTCTAATAAGCTTATTTATAGTTTCAACCATATGTACAGGTATCCTTATAGTTCTTGCTTGGTCGGCTATTGCTCTAGTTATTGCCTGTCTAATCCACCATGTAGCATAAGTACTAAATTTAAAGCCTTTTCTATAATCATATTTTTCTACGGCTTTTATTAGTCCTAAATTACCTTCTTGAATAAGATCTAAAAATAGCATTCCGCGACCAACATATCTTTTAGCTATACTTACCACGAGTCTTAAATTAGCCTCTGCTAGTTTTTTCTTAGCAGCTAGATCTCCTTCTTCATTTCTTTTAGCAAGATCAATTTCCTCACTTGATGATAATAAAGCAACTTTTCCAATTTCTTTTAAATACATCCTAACAGGGTCGTCTATAGATACGCCTTCGGGTATGCTAACATCCAGTTCTTCAGTTTCTGGTTCAGTTTCAGCTTGAGCTCCAGTCGCAGGTGCAGCAGCTTGATGCATATCACCAATAACCTCTATCTCCATTGATTCTAAAACTTCATAAACCTTTTCTATTTGTTCTGGACTTAAATCTATCTCATAAAGTTCTTCCATTATTTCTTTATAAGTTAAAGATCCTTTTTTCTTCCCTTTTTCCATAAGTTTTTTGACTATAGTCATTTTCGAACTTTTATCCTTCATCATATTACCTCCTTTCAAATTACTATAATTGTTTTAGATCTTTTTGCATTTCTATAAGTTTTTGGGCTAATTGTATAGATTCTTCTAGCAAACCTTTTGATTCATATTGTTTGATTTTATTCATAATTTCTTTTTTCGACTCCTCTAACTTGAATTTTTTAAGTTCTTTAATGCAGTCATTTATAAGTTTTTTATGATCCTCTTCATCTCCTGAAAATTCAATTTCCATAGTATTTATCCACTCTTTTGTACATTCTATATCATTACATATAAATTCAATTTTTTTAGTTTTTTCATCTTTTGTTAAGTTTTTATATTTAACAATTAATGTATATATACTTTTATGACTTTGAAGTACCAATTGTTCTAGGTCCAAGTTTTCTGTGATATAATTACAATTTTCTTCATTTATAAACATAAATTTCAACAAATTTCTTTCAGCCTTAATATAAGCTGGCTCTAAGTATAATTTTTGTCCAAAATCTTGTTGCATATTCATTTTTTTGGTTTTTTTTGCATTTTTGTTGATTTCGTCACTTAGTAGGTCATATATTGCCTGTTCTTTGATGCCTGTTTCCTCAGAAACCTTTTTTATATAAACATCTTTTTCGACAGGATCTAAATCTGCAATAATTTCAGTAACCTTTTTCACATATTGTATTATCATTTCACTATTCGAAAAATTTATTCCGTCACCTGCTCTTTTAATCCTATAATATATTAAGGGGAGAGCATCATCCACTAATTTCTGAAAAGCCTGCTTTCCGTTGTTTTTTATATATTCATCAGGATCCTTATCCTTTGGAACTATCAGCACCCTTAAATCAAAACCTTCAGTCCTTAATATCTCAAGGCCCCTTAATGTTGCTGCTTGGCCTGCTACATCAGCATCATATGAAATAATAACTTTGTCTACATGTTTTTTCAATAATTTTGCTTGATTAATAGTAAGTGCCGTCCCCAGGGACGCAACGGCATTTGAAAACCCATATTGATGAAGTGAAATACAATCCATATATCCCTCTACAATTATTATTGTTCGAGACCTATTATTTTTTATTACAAAATTCAATCCATAAAGATGTAGCCCCTTATGAAATAATGGTGTCTCAGGTGAATTTAAATATTTAGGTTTTGAATCATCTAAAACCCTTCCTCCAAATCCGATGACGCTGCCTTTATAATCAAACACAGGAAACATTATTCTATTTCTAAACCTATCATAATAGGAATTTTTAGGACTTTTAATAATTAATCCTATACTAAGTAAATCTAATTCGGAGTAGCCTTTCCTTTTCAGGTATAATAACAATCCATCCCATTTATCAAACGAAAACCCTAAACCAAATTTTTTCATAGTAACTTCCGTAATTCCTCGGTTTAAGAAATATGTTTCAGCCTTCTTGTCCTTTCTTAAATTGTCATAAAAATACCTAGCCGCTGCTACATTAATATTGTACATTTTTTTATACATGTCTTTTTGAACATTATTTTCCTCATTGTCCATTTCTATACTAATGTTAGCTCTCTCGGCGAGTACCCTTGCTGCTTCAGGAAAATTTACATTCCTATCCTTCATAATATAACTAATTACATTCCCAGCTTCACCACATCCAAAGCATTTATAAATTTGCTTTTCCTCAGACACTGTGAAAGAAGGACTCTTCTCATTATGAAAAGGACAAAGACCAATATAATTTCGCCCCGCTTTCTTAAGTTTAACCCTTTCAGATATTACATCCACAATATCATTTTGTTCCTTAATTTTTCGGATAACATCTTCAGCAATCAATAGATTATTACCACCTTACTTATATAAGTTCACAATATAATTTTATTCGACAAAAAAGTGTATTATCCTTCTTTAAAATCATTTTTTTTAAAAAAAATTATGTTTGCTTATACTATATTCTTTATAAAACACAAATTTCCTTCAATATTTGTATTTTTTATTTTTTATTTATAAATTTTATATTAATATGTTTTCCAAACCCAATATTTGTTTCTATCATATTTTAATAAATAACAACCCTAGGCACATATAAATCATTAAAAAGCATTAAACAATAGTCATCACTCATACCAGAAATATAATCTGCTACTCCTATATGTAGACCTTCATACTTAACTATGCTTTTATAAAAGTCCGGCATAGCCAGTGGATTATTATAGTAATGTTTAAATACATGCGTTACCACAAATTGTGATTTTTGTCTTTCTGCCTTTAAGATTTCACCTTTGTATATATTTTCAAACATAAAATTTCTTAATTCACCCAATGCACTTCCAACACCTTCACTAAGTGATACACCTATATCCCCTATATCTAAGTTATTTATGGTGTTATAAATACAGTCTTTAACTAAAGTATCTATTCGCTTGCCATGATTTGCCCCTAATACTTCAATAGCACCTGGAGGTAGCATTGCTTCAGTTAACAATCCTGCTCTTATAGAATCGTCTATATCATGATTTACGTATGCAATCTTGTCACTATACCTAACAACCTGACCTTCAAGTGTTGAAGCCTTTCCAATTTTAGAAGAAAACCCACTATGATTGAGAATTCCATCTAGCACTTCCGCGCTCAAATTAAGACCAGCACCTAATTTTTCAATTTTTGTTAAAACTCTAATACTATTTTCATTGTGCCTAAATCCTTGTGGCAAAATATCATTAAGCACCTCTTCACCATTATGAGCAAAAGGTACGTGCCCTATATCGTGACCCATTGCTATAGCTTCTATTAAATCTTCATTTAAGCCTATGCCTCTCCCTATAGTTTTAGCTATCTGTGCAACTTCTAAGGTATGTGTTAATCTTGTTCTATAGTGATCACTACTAGTCTTTATGTATACTTGAGTTTTATGCTTCAATCTTCTAAATGATTTACTATGTATTATCCTATCTCTATCCACCATATAACAGGTTCTTACCTCATCCTTATCCTCTAATACTTTCCTTCCTTTTGAGTTTAGAGATAACGCCCCATATCGTATAATGCTATTACCTTCATTAGTTTCTATTTTTTTGCGAATATCCATGGTTTTCCTCCTAAATTTAGGCATCTTCTAAAAACGGTTGATAAGTATGCATATTATTTTTTAAAGACGCTTTAGTTAGTATTCTACGAATTAAATTAATTTCCCTTTTTTAATGTTAAATGTATAATATTAAAGTTTTATTAATATCCTAATAATGTAATAATTTTTTAGGAGTGTTAAGATGCCATCTACGGCTAAAAACTTTAATAACATAAATTTATTGTCTGCCGAAAATGTAAAAAGACACATTCTGCCTCAATATAACTTAACTAATGCTGATATCACGCAAATCAAATTTAAAGATACAGATAAACAAAGGGCTGTATATAAAGTGCAAGACTTTGGTAAATGCTATTGTTTAAAAAAAGTTTATTATTCTATAAACGATTTATTATTTGTATACTCAGCTATAGAATGGTTATACAGAAATAATATCCATGTACCTCGCATACTTCCTACAAACACAAATAACAGATTTGTAAACTATAATAATATGTTATTTATACTCACCCCCTGGATTAATGGTATAAAATGTGATTATGATAATATTAATCATATTCTATTATGTAGTACCAACCTTGCAAATATGCATAAAGTCAGTATTAACTTTATGCCTATATATGGAAGTTCCATAAAAGAGGACTTTAGCCCTTTGAGCCCTTCCATATATAAACACTATGAAGGCCTTCTTAATTCCTCTAATTTGGCTTATAAATATAATGATGCCTTTTCAAATCTATATCTTAATCATTTTGAAACAAGTAGTAAGCTAGCTAAATATTCTGCAAACATTGCTTATGATATCAACCCCAATAATCTTACAAAATCATTATGCCACCTTGACTATGTTAATAAAAATATTATATTTGATACTAATAATGAAATATGGGTAATTGATTTTGATAAATGTAGAAATGACTTTTGCGCCCATGATATTTCCTATTGTTTAAGGCGCCTACTGAAAAGAGATAGTACAAAATGGGATTTAGAGCTAGCAATAAATTTTTTAGAATTATATGATAAAATCCTACCTTTAACCTTGGATGATTACAAATATATTTTTGTTTATTTGGCTTTCCCCCAAAGATATTGGAAAATATCAAGAGATTATTATGGTAATATTAACAAATGTAATAAAAAAGCCTTCTTACGCCTGCTAGATAACGCAACTAACAATAATGAATATCAATTAGATTTTGTTGAAAAGTTTAAAACGTATATTAAAAGTAAATTTAAAATAACATAATAAATTTGATATTTTAATTCTGTTAAAAGTAAAAAGCCACTGCTTTGCAGTGGCTTTTTACTTTTAATTGATTAATTACATTTAAATATTATTTTTTTCTCGGATTATTTATTTCAGCCTGAGCCGCTGCAAGTCTTGCAACCGGAACCCTAAATGGTGAACATGATACATAATCAAGTCCTACATTATGACAGAATTCAACAGAAGATGGATCTCCACCATGTTCTCCACATATCCCAAGTTTTATACCTGGATTAGCCTCTCGTCCAAGATCAGCTGCCATTTTGACGAGTTTGCCTACTCCTGTTTGATCTAATTTTTGGAATGGATCAAATTCATAAACTTTCTTTTCATAGTAATGTTTTAAGAAGTTTCCAGCATCATCTCTTGAAAATCCAAAAGTCATTTGCGTTAAGTCATTTGTTCCAAATGAGAAGAAATCTGCTTCTTTTGCTATTAAATCAGCTGTAAGTGCGGCTCTTGGTATTTCAATCATTGTACCAACCATGTATTTTAAATCAATGCCTAACTCAGCTATGATTTGATCAGCTACCCTTACTACTATATCTTTAACATATTTTAATTCTCTAACTTCCCCAACTAAAGGAATCATTATTTCTGGAACAATATTGTATCCTTTTCTAGTTTTAACATCTATAGCTGCTTCAATAACCGATCTAGTTTGCATCTCAGCTATCTCAGGATATGATACTGCAAGTCTGCATCCTCTATGTCCCATCATTGGGTTAACTTCATGCAATGATTCAACAGTAGCTTTTAACTCTGCAAAAGTTATTCCCATGTCTCTTGCTAATTCTTTTATATCTTCATCAGCATGCGGTAAAAATTCATGTAGCGGTGGATCTAAAAATCTGATTGTAGTTGGTCTTTCTTCAACTTCTTCATAGATTCCTATAAAGTCCTCTCTTTGCATTGGTAATAATTTTTGTAATGCTAATCTTCTTGAATCTTCATCTTTAGCAACAATCATTTCTCTTATAACCATTATTCTATCGGCATCAAAGAACATATGCTCTGTTCTACATAGTCCTATACCCTCAGCTCCATATTTAACTGCTTGAGCAGCATCCCTTGGAGTGTCGGCATTAGTTCTAACTTTTAATCTTCTTATTTCATCAGCCCAGCCCATAAATATTTCAAAATAACCATTTATTTCAGGCTCAACCGTTTTAATTGTTCCAGCGTATACATTTCCTGTACTTCCATCCATTGAAATAAAGTCGCCTTCATTATATATCGTTTGTCCAATTTGGAAACTCTTAGCTTCTTCATTAACTTTTAAGTCTGAGCATCCAGCAACACAACAAGTCCCCATTCCTCTTGCAACAACCGCAGCGTGCGATGTCATTCCACCTCTCACTGTTAAGATACCTTCTGCAGCAACCATACCTTCGATGTCTTCTGGTGAGGTCTCAAGCCTTACAAGGATAACTTTATTTCCAGCTTCATGTTTAATTTTTGCATCTTCAGCCGTAAAGTAAACTTTTCCACAGGCAGCTCCAGGAGATGCTGGTAAGCCTTTAGCTATTACTATAGCTTTCTTTAATTCTTTTGCATCAAAGTTAGGGTGGAGTAATGTATCTAGTTGTTTTGGCTCAACCTTCATTATAGCTTCTTTCTTTGATAACATTCCTTCTTCAACGAGTTCTACCGCAATTTTTAATGCGGCTTGCACCGTTCTCTTACCGTTTCTTGTTTGTAAAAAGTATAATTTTCCATCTTCTATTGTAAACTCCATATCTTGCATATCTTTGTGGTGAGTTTCGAGGGTCTTAACAATTCCCATGAATTCTTCATATACTTTTGGCATATCTTTTTCAAGTTGTGATATATCTTGTGGTGTTCTTATCCCTGCAACAACGTCTTCCCCTTGTGCATTCATTAAGTACTCAGCATATATTCTTTTTTCTCCTGTAGATGGATTTCTTGAGAAAGCAACACCCGTTCCTGATGTTTCTCCTTTGTTACCAAATACCATTTCTTGAACGCTTACCGCAGTTCCCCAATTTCCTGGAATATCATTTAATCTTCTATATACATTTGCACGAGGATTATCCCATGATCTAAATACTGCCGAAACAGCCTCTATTAACTGACTTTTAGGATCACTTGGAAATTCTTCACGTTTATATTCTTTGTAGAATTCTTTAAATTGTTTAACTAATTCTTTTAGGTCACTCGCATCTAATTCTGTATCAAATTTTACGCCTTTTTCTTCTTTCATTTTATCCATCATGTTTTCAAAGTTTCTTTTTTCAATATTCATAACAACATCAGCAAACATTTGGATAAACCTTCTGTAAGAGTCATAAGCAAATCTTGGATTATTCGTTAATTTTGCCATAACTTCTACTGTATCATCATTTAATCCAAGATTTAAGATCGTATCCATCATACCAGGCATCGATGCTCTTGCCCCAGATCTAACTGATACAAGTAATGGATTTTCTAAACTTCCAAACTTCTTTCCTGTAATGTTTTCAAGTTCAGCCATTTTAGCATGAATTTCATGAATAATCTCGGATGCGATCAATTGACCATCTTCATAGTATTTATTACAAGCTTCTGTAGTTACTGTGAATCCCTGTGGAACTGGAATCCCAAGACTTGTCATATCTGCAAGATTTGCACCTTTCCCACCTAAAAGGTTTTTCATTGACATATTACCTTCACTAAATAAGTATACATATTTTCTGTTTTCCATTTTAACCCAACTCCTTCTAAATTATATATGATAATTAGTATATAAATATACCATTAACTACAATTAACACCATATTAACGAGATTTCGGAAGGAAAGTCTCCTTATGAATTCGTTAATGTTACAGCTTCGCAGAAGATTATTTAACCTTACTCAGGCTTTCTAAAATGGTATATATTTGAAATAAAACGTTTCCACAAAATGATGTTATACTAAATTTTTAACATACCCTTCCTAACATTATACCACGTTTTTACAATCAAATGTATCATGATTTAATCACTTTTTGTTTAAGATATAGTTAGATTTTCACTTATATAAAGCCAGCAACTAATAAGTTGCTGGCTTTATATAAGTGAAAATAGCATTGATCAAAGTTTTAAAATATAGAAAGGAGAATACATTAGTTACTCTTTTCTTCTTCTTTTTTCTGCTCATCAAATTTAACAGTATATTGATATACATTTTCATTATTGCTATCTTTGATATCTTTGCTACCTTTGCTAAGACTGTCTTTTGTTTCATTAATTTTTTCTATTACATCTTCACTTATATCACTCACTTTGCCTTTTACTTCTTCAACTGTGTTTTTAATAATAGTATTAATAAACTCCACAGAACCGTCCTCTTTAGTTATCTCAATATTAACCTTTGTGATTACTGCTGTTAATAATCCTATGCCAATTAAAGAGGGCATATATAATCCAACGAGACCTGCTGCAATACCAGCATTAACAGGTATATCTATAATCACAGTTTCATCTTTTTTTATTTTTATTCTTGTTACAGTTCCTTTTCGTGCTGTATTTTTTATCCAAGTTACAAATTCATCCTTAGTCGTGTACATTTCTTTCATATTAAATTTTTCAGTTTTTTTTTGTTTTGCTTCGATATAAATCAAAGCATTAACTACATCACCATCACATTCTTCTAATGCTTCCTTAGCATCAGTGTACGTAACTCCTGTTCGTTCTTTAACAATATCAATCTTCTCTAGTGTAATTTCTGCCATTAAAATATTCCTCCTTATAATTTGTCCAGTTGTAAATAACAATTATTCATTGTTATTCACCCACTTATAAAAGTGGGCGACTTTCCTTTTGAAATGTCATTAAGTAATTAAACATTTCTAAGCTCTTCGGCTTACGTGTATAATTTTGGGAAATAATAAAGGATAAAATTTTATACAACTCGAGCTTGGATGTTTTTGAAACAATAATTCTATTAATTTTATCCATACCAAAATTGTTTAAGAATTTTAATGTATTATATGTAGGATTTGAAATATATATACTATTTAATTTTTCACACTCTTTACAAATTGGACCATAAGATATTAAATCAATGTTATTAGACATGGTTATTTTTTTTCTACATTTAACGCAGTAGTTAAAATTTAATGCATAACCTGTTGCCTTTAGAATTCTTATTTCAAAAGTTCTGGCTAGGACTTCTATATCCATAACGTCATTTTTTATGAAATAAAAGGCAGTAACTAAATTTATAAAAAGTTCTTTATTAACCTCTTCATTCTCCATTGTTATATCAATTAATTCATTAAAATACGAGGCATAAGTAATTGTATCTAGGTCCCTTAATAATTGCTGAAAAGAATCTATAATTGTAATTTCATTTATTGTATATAAATTTTTCCCTTTAAAAAGCACAAATTCTCCATAGCAGCAAGGTAAGGTCGATGATATATATCTGCTTTTATTTTTTCTGGCTCCCTTTGCTATGGCTGTTATTTTTCCAAATTCTTCAGTAAAAAGCCAAACTAACTTGTCAGTCTCTTTAAACTCTTGTGTCTTTATAACAATGGCCCTAGTTTTTAAAATTGACAGAAAATCATCCCCTATTTATATCCTAACTCTTTCAAAATACTCGAAGTATCTCTCCATTCCTTCTTTACCTTTACCCATAATCTCAGATGTATGTTTTCTCCTAATAATTTCATTATATCTTGTCTTGCATAAGTAGAAATTTGTTTTAAGGTTTTTCCACCTTTTCCAATTATTATTCCCTTATGAGAATCTTTTTCGCAAAGCAAGTTAACTTCAATATTGTAGATCTCTTTTTTATCTCTTTTCATAGAAATAATTTCTACTGCTATTCCATGAGGCACTTCTTGCGATAATAATTTCAAAGCTTTTTCTCTTATAATTTCAGTAATAATGAATCTTTCTTGCTGATCTGTAATCATATCTTCTGGGTAATATAAAGGTCCCTCTGGAATGTGCTCTTCTACAAGTTTAGTAACTATATCAATATTTTTACCTTTTATAGCTGCAATTGGTATTATTTCTTTAAAATTAAAATACTCAGAATAACCTTGAATAGTTTTAGCTACCCTCTCTTGAGTATTCTCATCAATCTTATTAACTAATAAAAACACGGGTATCTTAGTATCTTTAAATTGTTCAAGAATATGCATATCACCTTTATCAATTTCATCTCCTGGCGTAGTTATAAATAATATAACATCTACTTCACTAGCAGATTGCTTTGCTACTTTAACCATATATTCTCCTAGTTTATGTCTAGGTTTATGCATTCCTGGAGTATCTACAAATATTATTTGAGATTCTTTAGTAGTTAAAATGGTTTGTATGTTATTTCTTGTAGTTTGGGGTCTATTAGACACAATTGATAATTTCTCCCCCATAATATAATTTATTAATGTAGATTTTCCTACATTAGGTCGTCCTATAATAGTTACGTATCCCGATTTAAACATATATCCTCCTTTTGATTATCTTTAGTAAATAGTATTTATTAATTATTTGTTATCTTACTTTAATAAATCTTCTTTAGTAAAAGCACCTGGTAAAATTTCATCCATAGTCTTAATTATATAATTTTCTTCATTTTTTACTAATATAATATCAATATCATTTGTGGCAAATTCTACTATAACTTGTCTGCAAATACCACATGGATAGGTATTAGTTGACATATCTCCAACTATAGCAATAGCCTTGATTTTTTTATGCCCCTCAGATACAGCTTTGAAAATTGCTGTCCTTTCGGCACAATTAGTAGCTCCATAGGAAGCATTCTCAATATTGCATCCAGTATATATTGACCCATCTTCAGTAACAACTGCTGCGCCTACCTTGAATTTCGAATATGGCACATATGCATTTGCTCTAGCATCTATTGCTATTCTAGCTAACTTTTTATAATCCATTAGTACACTCCTATTCAAATAATTTGACAGTTATTCTTCACATATACACGAAAAATCACGTATACCAATTATATCACTAAATATTAGTATTTCAATAATATTATAATTATATTTCGGATATTAGTCATTAGACATAAAAAAATTAATTATCCTAAAATTTTAAATAGTAGCAATGTTAATAAAGTCCCAAAAACACCACCAAAAACCACTTCCAAGATAGAATGAATTTCTGAATCAACCCTACTTTGTGCAACAATTACAGCTAGCAAGTATGATAACACCATAATTAAAGGTTCATTCGTTAATAATGTTATGGCTGTAGCTACTGAAAAAGCTATGGTACTGTGACCGCTAGGCATTCCTCCTCTGAGTGGTGTTCCTTCTCCATAAATTGCCTTAACTATTACTGTAGCAATGCAAATTATAACCAGCATAAAAAAGATCATGTCAGGGTCAGATTTTTTAAGTTTTAACATAACTGTCATGTTAAAAGGAGTTATTCTATCCCAAAATATCACATAACCAACTAAGACTGAATTTATAGCGGTTACTAGTACTGCGCCAGCAGCGACATTTTTAGCAATTTTGGCTAGTGGATGATAAAAATTTGTTGTAGCATCTATGGCACATTCTACTGCCGTATTTATCATTTCAGCAACTATGACCATTGTTATAGTCATGGTAATAATTAAAAGTTCAATCTTTGACAAATCATAAAAAAAAGTGGCAGTAAGCACTACTATTGTCGTTAACATATGTATCTTCATATTTCTTTGCGTGCGAATGGAATATATGATTCCTTCAATAGCATAATTAAAACTATCAACTAATTTCTTAACCTTCATCCTTAACCACCTTTAAAAATATTCTCATGCAGTAAGACACATGAAACTAACCATAAGTGTATCCTACCTAGATATTTTAAAATTGTTCAATATTTCTTCTTCTCTTTTTCTCATAATATCTTTTGGGTCTTCCTCCATGTGGTCATAACCTAACAGATGTAAAATTGAATGCACTGTAAGATACGCACATTCGCGAGTAAATGAATGACGGAACTCTTCACTTTGCTGCTTCGCTTTTTCCAGGGATAATGCAACATCCCCAATTACTAGCCTTTCATCATATAAATCACTTTGGTCAAATTCATAATTTACATACACATCTTTAAACACCTTATTTTCTGGATAATGTAACATAGGGAAAGATAGCACATCTGTAATTTTATCTATTCCCCTATGCTCTAGGTTTATTTTTCTGATTTCTTCGTTGTCAATAAAGATAACACTTACCTCATTATCTATAAAAAGTTTTTCTTCTTTAAGCGTATACTCAATGACATTTTTTATAACAGTTTCAAGTTCACTCGAAACTTCAATCTTATTTTGCCTATTATCAATAAAAATCATACTTATTTTTACTCCTTTATTCTAGCCTCATTTTTTTATCTTCATGTTCCTTATCTTTTTGCCATTTGTCCATTGGATACTCTATTCTCTCATGGTATATTCCAGAAAGCGCTTTTAAAAATGCCTTTCTTATCTTTTCTAAATCTTTTAAAGTTAAATCGCAATTATTTAGTTGTCCATCATTAAGTCTGCTTTTTATTAGCTTATTAACCATTTCCTCAACTTTACCTTTTGTAGGATTTGGAATTGATCTTACAGCTGCTTCCACTATATCTGACAACATTATAATTGCCGCTTCCTTGCTTTCAGGACTCGGTCCCTGGTATCTAAAATCTTCTTCTTTAACTTCATCTGGATTGTCACTAGAATTTTTCATAGTTATATAAAAATAATTAACTAAAGTCGTCCCATGATGCTGCCTAATGATATCTTGAATTACTTTAGGTATTTTAAATTCTTTTGCAAGCTCTAACCCATCCTTTACATGAGAAATAATTATAAGTGTACTTAAATTTGCAGTTATTCTCTCATGTGGATTATCATTTCCTAATTGATTTTCTTTGAAAAAATATGGTCTCTTTATCTTCCCAATATCATGATAATATGCAGCAGCCCTTGCAAGAACAGGATTCGCTCCAACAGCTTCTGCTGCAACCTCTGACAAGTTAGCTACAAGCACAGAATGATGATAACTTCCTGGAGCCTCCAAAAGTAGCCGCTTTAGTAGTGGGTGATTAGGGTTTGATAGTTCCAAAAGTTTCACTGTAGTCACTATATCAAAAAAGCTTTCAAAAAACGGCAAAAATCCTATAGTAAGTACTCCAGATATAAGACTTGCGAGATACACTAGTCCTGCCTTTTTTAAAACATCAATTATACTATTGCTTAGCAAAAATCCCATAGATAGATACACCATAAGGTTTATTATTGCAATATATATAGCTGAATATAATATATCGTTTCTTTGTTGCATTTTCTTTAATATCATAACCCCAACAATAGAATTTAGCACAGCTAATATTGTTATTTCAAAATTAAAATTAACTGCAACACTAATTAGAATGCAATTAAGAATATTTAGAGCTATTGATACTTCATCATCAATTAAAATGGTCATAAGCATTGGCACGCAGGCTAATGGAATTACAAACAAAGAAATTATACCTAATGTTCTAGCCAGTAGTATAGCTATGATGCTAAGAAGATTAATCATAACTAATTTTTTTGTATCATTAAAAATTGCCGTATGATACTTATATAAATAAAACCATTGAAGTAATATTACTAGACATACAAGCGCTGCTACACTTGTATATAATGACCATTCAAAATTACTAGTATTATCTAGAAGCCCTAAGGATTCTAAAAGTGCCTTTTGCTCAGAGGTTATTGGTTCCCCCTCTTTTACAATGATCTGTTCCTTCTTAATCATAACAGGTTTAACACTTTTCCTTGCTTCTTCTATTAACACATCTGTACTTTTTTTATCATAAATTGAATTAGGACGAACCTCTACATTTGCGATAGACATCCCTATTGTTCTTATTTCCTTAGGAAAATTTGAGTTATTAATAAGTGTAGCAATAATCCCCTTTGCCAATATAATTTCCTCGGGTTTATTTTCATTTATTGTGGTTATATCATAAAGGGTTGTTATCGTATCTTTAAGAAATATTTCTAATTCCTTGGCTTTTTTAATTTCTAAATTTACTAAAGTCTGATAATTCTCATCGGTAAAATTAGGAATTGGGTTGCTCTTTTTGAGTGAATCTATTTTTTCCTCTTCCGATAATGTTTTTTTAGATGCGTCTACGCTATTATTCTCGGGTGATTTACTAGTGTTTAACTGGGACACTGCTGAAAATAATTTACCGATATTTTCTATAGCCTTGTCATTTACTGAAACTTTAATTGTTTTTTTTCCTACGCTCTCTACAGCTTTTGTTCTATTGATTTCTGTGGCTCCTTCATTTTCAACTTCCCTAGGAGCTTTTATATCTACTTTTGCAATACTTCCCACATTTATTGTATACTTTTTTGGAACTAAAGCTGTTACTAAAATTGAATACATTATAATCGCCGTAACTATAAAAATCAAATATGATTTTGCTTTATTAAGCTTCATAAGTTCCCTTATATTTTTCATATCCCATCCCCACCTTTTCTTCTCGAGTAAACTATAAAAACATATTTTCTTTCTTAAATGTTTAATGTTTTTTGAGATGCACTATTTTTTTTCGGGTATACTCACTTTTTCGGGTGTTATTTCTCCTTCTGAAGCAATATTTTCTTCAGCAACTACCACCACTCTTATTAGATACTTATCTTTCTCCTTTTTTACATCTTTAATTTTATCTATTATTTTTACACTTTTGTCTAAATTTTTTAAAATATTAGAATACATCCCCTCTACTACCTTACCCTCATCCGCAGGTATATTTTTTTCTTCAATTTCATAGTAGATTTCTTTTTTTATAAACTTACTGTTATTTTCTATTTTATCATAATTACTATATGGAATTATGTTATTTTTTAGATAAATTTTTTTATTTGCAAATTTAATATATAAATTGCTTATACTGTTTCCTGTTTTAACCTTTGATATATTGTTTAATGGGACTTCTTTAATCTCCTCGTAAAAAGTTTTTGCTATAACTTCCCCCTTCGCATGTACAGGATAAACATTTTCCTCCTTGCCCTGCTCTCCTTTAACTAACAGCTCCCCCTTTTGTATCATTTTCCCGGCTTCTACAACGGCTGTACCTTCCGTAGTGTATACTCTAACTACCATACCATGTTTGCTTGCTACTAAATTACAGGGTGTTTGGTTACTAATTATAATAGGCGGTGATTGTCTTTCTATTACATCAACCTTTAGCTTAACACCGTCAATCCTTGCTTTTACCCACATTATTTCATCATTACTTCTTGTGATTTTATTTTCAATATCATAAACATCTATATTTTTCTTTTTAAGTCCTGGTCTTATCCCAAAACCTTTAATTTGTTGACGCAATTCATATGGGCTTATATAATTTTCCGTATTGATTTCTATATTCCATACAAATGTAGATAAATAATATATTACGCTCCCAAACAAGATTACTCCGAGTAGAAGTGCAGATCGACTTCTTAACTTTATTAAAAAAAATGCTGCTCCGCTCCTTACTATAATTTTAACTCTAGTGTCTGTTCGTTTTGCCACTTTACTAATCTCTCCATAGTCGCTTAATCTCACTTCTAAAACTACAGTTGTTATATTTATTTTTTTTATGTTCTTAACTTGAATACCATTTCTCCACAATAAATTTATAAACTTTTCTGGCATTAATGATTGTATTTCCATTGTGATATTACCTTTTTTATATTTTTTAAAATTATTCATGACTTTCATACACAACCGACTTAAAGTTGCCACTCAAAGTTATTGTGTTTCCCCCTATAAATAGTATTTTAAAATTTTTACCGTATATCGAAATCGGACCCACATTGGAATTTATTTTTATTTCTTCTTCTTCAAAGATTACTACACCCTTATGGTTTTCTATATTTATTTCACTGTTAGCTAAAATAGTTATTTTCGGTAAATCTAACAGGATATCTCTTGGCAATTCTAACTTACTTGCTATAATTTCTTTCGTTTTATAAAATTTATTATCCATACACTCACCTCATAAAATACTTCATATTAAATTTATGAAAAAAAAGTCTAACAAATTACAGTTTTTAAATTTTATAATTTTTTTCAATAAAAAAAAGACTCAGCAATCGCTGAGTCTTTCATTTATTCAAATACTATTTTACTATTTTACTATTTCACTAATAAGCTTACCATCTGCATTACTTATAACTTTAAGCAATAAGGCAAACATAATTTTTTCAATGTATTTTATGCCATTATCCACCAATTACACAACTGCCTTTTTGAATAGCTCTATAATTTCTAATCTAGTTAACTGCTGAGGAAGGCACTCTAACATTGCCTGTTTCCATTTTAAAAATTTTATTTAAATTTTCTCTTTCTTGCAGCTTCTGATTTCAACTTTTTCTTAACGCTTGGTTTTTCATAGTGTTCTCTTTTTCTTACTTCTCCGAGCACTCCACTTCTTGCGCACTTCTTCTTAAACCTTCTTAAAGCATTCTCAATTGTCTCGTCTGCTCCAACCTTAATTTCTGACATCATTATCCCTCCCTCCGCTAGCTCAATTCAATTTAAAAGCAGCTAATGCGGGGCCTAAATAGCACATTTTTTATTATACAACACACTTTTACATTATGTCAACATTTTCATTGCTGTTTTGTTATATATAAAATACTTTTAAAAATTCAACATTTTGTAAAGTAAATTAGAATACCGCCTCATTATTTGTTTGAATAAACCTTATATGCTAACCAGGTGGCCACTTAAGCATTCTTCCACCCAACAGATGAAAATGTATATGTTGAACGGTTTGTCCCCCTTGTTCTCCACAATTAGTTATAATTCTATATCCACTATCAGCAATTCCTAGAATTTTTACAATTTTCTTTGCGACAATAAATATATGACCTATTATTTCTGATTCCTCTTGTTTTAAGCAATTTAAGTCAGCAATATGCTGCTTTGGAATAATTATAACATGTACTGGTGCCTCAGGGCTTATGTCCTTAAATCCTATAACTTTTTCATCCTCATAAACCATTTCACAAGGGATTTGCTTTTTTACTATTTTACAAAAAATACAATCTTCCTCTTCCACATAATCACCTCCTTGCATAACCTTAGTTATATTATAGTATTCAACATAATTTTTTTTTCTCCTGCTACATATATTTATTGCTCAAAATTTTTATAATTCTTGCACTTCCTATCATTGCTTCTGATTCATACTAATTTACCGTACATCCTAAGGTAGCGATTGCAACTTTCATTACACCTTCCCTCCCAAGTCTCCCAGTTCATACATTATAAGGCTTAAACATGTAAAGCCTGCAGTCTCAGTTCTAAGTATTCTCGGTCCCAAAGTAACGATCCTTGCTCCTATTTCTTTAAGTTTTAATATTTCACTTTCTTCAAATCCACCCTCTGGCCCTATTATAATAGCAACTTTATTAATATGTATTTTCTCCATATTTTCTACTAATTTTTTTATACCATAACCTTCTTCATTTTCATAGGGAACCACTACTAAATCCATGTACTTTAGTTCTTGTAATAAGTTGTCAAACCCTATAGGAACATTTATTTGAGGCACCAGACTTCTCTTGCACTGCTTGCAGGCTTCTAGTGCTATCCTATTCCATCTATCCACCTTTTTAAACTCCTTAAGATCAGTTTTAACTACTACTCTCTCTGTAATTATAGGTGTTATTGCTTTAACCCCAAGTTCCGTATTTTTTTGAACTATTAAATCCATTTTTGTTGATTTAGGCATACCTTGAAATAAGTGTACTTCAATAGGACTTTCATTATTTATAGAATTTTCTTCTAATAAATTTATATTTACTGCCTTTTTATCTATAAAGGTTATTTCACCTACATATTCTTTACCTTCACAGTTATTAACACTTACCTTATCCCCGATTTGAAGCCTTAATACCTTATATATATGTTTTACATCCTCACCATCAATAACAGCATTGTTTCCATCTATACTATCTTTTGATACAAAAAATTTATGCATTATTTATTCTCCTTAAGCCTTGGTACATTCAAATAAATATACTGGTCTATTTTCATGCACCTTATTTTGCTATAACTTTGCAACTATGCAAACCCATTCACCCTCTATATTTATTTCTTCAATTTTAAAGCCACACTCAGTTAACTTATTTATTACATCATCTTTTTTACTTAAAATTATCCCTGAAGATATAAAATATCCACCTTCTACAATAAACGCCTTAACTTGCTGCGTCAAAAATATAATTATATCAGCCATTATATTAGCTATAACTATATTCGCTTTTCCTTTAACAACTTCCATTAAGTCTCCGTATAATATTTCAATATTACCTATATCATTGTAGCTAACATTTTGTTTTGCAGAGTCTACTGCTACTGGATCTAAATCAACTCCTATGACTTTCTTAGCCCCAAGCTTAGCCGCAGCAATAGCTAATATCCCAGAACCTGTTCCTATATCAAAAACTGTTGAGTTAGCGTCCACGTGCCTCTCAAGTGCCTTTATACACATTCTAGTAGTCTCATGAGATCCTGTTCCAAAAGCCATACCTGGATCTAGTTCCACAATTATTTCATCAGTTTTTTTATTGTATTCTTCCCATATAGGCTTTATAACTATCTTTTCCCCTACCTTTATTGGCTTATAATACTTTTTCCAGTTATTTTCCCAGTCTTCTTCATTTACTTTTTCTGCCGTTACAGATCCAACACCTTTGTCTAATCCACACTTTGGCAAATTATTTACCCCTGCTTTAATATCTTCTAAGTGCTTTTCAAATTTTTCATCCTTTTTATAGTATCCCTTAATTACAACACCACTCTTTGTATCTATAATAGTTTCATCAAAATAGTCCCAATCTGTAGTATGATCCCGTCTAAAAATCAAATCTAAAGGATCTAAAATAGAGACCCCTTCGACTCCCGTATTGTATAGCATTGCAGATACAGCTTCAACAGCCTCACTACTTGTTATTATAGTTACTTCAATCCAATCTTTATTCATTATTAATCTCCTTATTTATAATAAAAAACTCCGTTTTACAAAACGGAGTCTTTTATTATTATTTGCCAAATATTTTATCTACAATAGACTTTTTATTTTCTTCAAAAAAATCTACATTCTCGCCACTAGCTTCCATAAACAATTTTAAAGCTTCCTTTTGCTTATCATTTATAGCTTTTGGAATATCAACAATAACCTTTACGTATTGATCGCCTCTTCCATGTCCGTTTACTCTAGGTATTCCCTTACCCTTAAGTCTAAATACAGTCCCAGATTGTGTTCCTCCTGGTACTTTGTATTTAACGTCTCCATCAACGGTTGGCACTTTAATTTCAGTTCCCATAGCTGCATACCCAAAGCTTATATGAGATTCTATATGAATATCAGTTCCATTCCTCTTAAAACTTTTATGAGGAGCTACTCTAATATTTATATATAAATCTCCTGATGGGCCGCCCTTTTCACCCTGTTCCCCTTGACCTCTTAGAGGCATAACATTTCCAGTATCAACTCCACCCGGAACATCAATTTTAATTTTTTTATTTTTTCTCTGTTTCCCAGAACCATGACAAGTTTTACATGGCTCAGAGATCATTTGACCCTTGCCACCACACTTATCACAAGTGCTCATGCTAGCAAAACTTCCAAAGGCAGTGTTTCTCTGTACTTTTATCTGCCCAGCTCCCCCACATTTATCACATGTTTTAGGCGAAGTACCGGCTTTAGCACCACTACCACTGCAATCCCCACATTTTTCATTTCTTGTAATGGATATCTCTTTTTCTACCCCAAAAACAGCCTCTTCAAAATGCAGGTTTAGATTATATTCTAAATCTGCACCTTTTTTAGGTCCATTCTGATTTCTTGAAGAGAATCCTCCACCTCCAAATATGTCGCCAAATATATCTCCAAAACCACCAAATCCTGAAAAATCAGAGCTACCCTCAAAGCCTGCTCCATTTGCATCAGCTGTACCATATTGATCATATCTTGATCTTTTCTCTGAATCAGATAAAACTTGGTATGCTTCATTCATTTCTTTGAATTTGTCTTCCGCCGCTTTATTATCTGGATTTCTATCTGGATGATACTTTAATGCACCCTTTTTAAAAGCTTTCTTAACTTCTTCCTCACTGGCACCTCTTTCTATGCCAAGAGTTTCATAATAATCTTTTTTTGACATCTAGCTTTTCACCACCTAAAATATATATACTTCTATATTATAAACTAATCTCTAATATAAAGTAATCCTTAAAATAATTTAACCATCACTATTATATAGTTTTTCTATGCATATTGCTAATATTTCTTTACATAACTCATCTCCTGCGGAGCTGTGTACATTAAATCATATCCTGCGGAGCTGCATATCAATGACTTCATAGGGATATTTTTACTCCCACTTAAGTTTTATTCTTGTTAAGGTATTTAACTCCCACTTATATAAGTGGGAGTCTTTCCTCCTGAAATGTCATTAAAATAAGGGAAGGGTAGTTACCCATCCCTTATTTTAAATTGATTTTACTAATTATTTATCTTCTTTTTTTTCATCTTCTTCTACTTTAAAGTCAGCATCCACTACATTGTCATCTTTATGATCATTTCCATCTGCGTTAGTTTCGCCTGGGTTTGCTCCTTGCTCTTTTTCTGCTTCTGCTTGATATATTTTTGTAGTTACTGCATAGAAAGCCTCAGTTAATTCTTCAGTAGATTTCTTAATAGCTTCTATATCTTCTCCGTCTTTAACTTTTTTAAGAGCTTCTAATTTAGCATCAATATCTTTTTTATCATCTTCTGTTACTTTTTCTCCAAGCTCAGTTAAGCTTTTTTCAGTTTGGTATACTAACTGTTCTGCATTGTTCTTAACTTCAATTTCTTCTTTTCTAGTTTTGTCTTCTTCTGCAAATTTTTCTGCTTCTTTTACTGCTTTATCAATTTCATCATCACTTAAATTAGTTGATGCTGTAATTGTTATCTTAGCTTCTTTTCCTGTTCCTTTATCTTTAGCTGATACATTGACTATACCGTTAGCATCTATATCAAAAGTAACCTCTATTTGTGGAATTCCTCTTGGTGCTGCAGCAATTCCCGAAAGAGTAACTCTTCCTAAAGTCTTGTTACCTGCAGCCATTTGTCTCTCACCTTGAACAATGTTAATTTCAACTGATGTTTGACCATCTGCAGCTGTTGAGAATACTTGACTCTTTTTAGCTGGGATTGTAGTATTTCTTTCAATTAAAGGAGTAGCTATTCCACCTAGAGTTTCAATTCCTAGTGTTAATGGAGTTACGTCAAGAAGTAAAACATCTTTAACTTCCCCACTTAATACTCCTGCTTGAACTGCTGCACCGAGTGCTACACATTCATCTGGATTTACTCCCTTTGAAGGATCTTTTCCAGTAAAGTTTTTAACTGCTTCTTGAACTGCTGGTGTTCTTGTTGAACCACCTACAAGTACAATTTTATCTATTTCATTAAGTGATAACCCTGCATCTGCAAGTGCTTTTTTCATTGGTTCTATTGTAGCATTTACTAAATCGTGAGTTAACTCATTAAACTTAGCTCTTGTTAAATTTATATCTATATGCTTTGGACCTGTTGCATCTGCAGTAATAAATGGTAGATTAACATTTGTTTGCATTGATGATGATAATTCAATTTTAGCTTTTTCAGCAGCTTCTTTTAATCTTTGAAGTGCCATTTTATCATTTCTTAAATCTATTCCATTATCCGCTTTAAAAGTGTCGGCTATGTGATTCATAACCTTTTCGTCAAAGTCATCTCCACCAAGTTTAGTGTTACCATTAGTTGATTTTACTTCGAATAAACCATCACCAAGTTCTAATATAGATACATCAAATGTACCGCCACCTAAATCATATACTAATATTTTTTGGTTAACATCCATTTTATCTAAACCATAAGCTAGAGCTGCCGCTGTTGGCTCATTTATTATTCTTTTAACTTCAAGTCCAGCTATTTTTCCTGCGTCTTTTGTTGCTTGTCTTTGGCTATCATTGAAATAAGCAGGTACAGTTATTACAGCTTCTGTAACTGTTTCTCCTAAATAAGCCTCAGCATCAGCTTTTATTTTTTGTAAAATATACGCCGAAATTTCTTGTGGTGTATGTGATTTTCCATCAATATCTACTTTATGATTGGAACCCATTTCTCTTTTAATTGACATTATTGTTTTGTCTGGGTTTGTAATTGCTTGCCTCTTTGCTACTTGACCTACTAATCTTTCTCCATTAGCTTGGAATGAAACTACAGATGGTGTAGTTCTTGCACCCTCTGAATTAGAAATTACTACGGGTTCTCCACCCTCCATAACTGCTACACATGAGTTTGTTGTACCTAAATCTATTCCTATAATTTTTCCCATTATTATTTCCTCCTCATATTCCTTTTAGACCATAACAATTATAATTGTTATAATTCTTATATTTTATTATAATATTTTTTTATAATATTTTTTTTATAATCCAAATCTTTAATTTGCAACTTTAACCATACTATGCCTTAATACCTTGTTATCTTTTTTATAACCTTTTTGGAATACTTCTACTATTTCATTAGTTCCATATTGTTCATCTTCAACATGCATTACTGCATTATGAAGATTTGGGTCAAATTCACCTTCTGAGACTAATTCTTCTACCCCTAATTTAGTAAAGGCATCATTAAATTGTCTTACCGTCATCTCCACACCGACTCTTAGATCTTCCCCAGTTCCTTCAACAGAAAGTGCTCTTTCTAAGTTATCAAGTACTGGCAAAACCTCTTTTAAAACATCGGCGCAAGCATCTGTGTATATACCATGTTTCTCTTTTACTGTTCTTTTTCTAAAGTTCTCATATTCAGCAGATGTCCTTAAATATTTGTCTTTAAAATCATCTAGCTCACTCTGTAATTTAATGTTTTCTTCTTCTAATTTTTTCTTATTTTTTTTCATATCTTTTTCACTTTCTAAAAGTTCTTCAACTTCTTCTACTATTTCAGCTTCTTCTGCAGTTTCCTCTATAGAACCCTCTGTCTCTTCCATAGTGCTTTGACTTTCGCCAGCTTCATCAACTGAGCTTGAAGCCCCATTATTAGGTATTGATGTGTTTTCTTCTTTTAAATCTTCTTTTAAAATTTCCTGATTATTTGTATTCACTAAATCATCCCTCCATTTCTGGCTCAAAGTAAATCTTTTAATTTTAAAATTTATCTATGATCATCATAAATTTGAGCTATATTATCATTTAATTCTTTAACTATCCCAGTTAGTACAGATATAACTTTTCCATAAGGTATTCTTGTTGGTCCTATAACGCCAATAGATCCGAGCGGTATTCCGGACGCGCTATAAACAGCTGTTATAATACTGCATTCGCGAGCACATTCAACAAAATTTTCTTCACCAATTTTAATTGTAATATTACCTGTAATGTCCCCTACTCCTAGTAAACTATTTATACTCTCTTTATTGTCTACTAAAACTAAGAACTCACGAGCTTTAGTAATATTGTTATATTCTGGGTAGTTAAATATATTTGCAGCACCCTGAATATATACTTCTGAAGTCTCAACACCAGACAAACTATCATATAGAGCTGGAATAATTCCATCAAAAATTTCTTGATAAAATGCTAAATCTCTTTTTAAATTATTAATAACTTCTAAATTTATTTGCTCAATTGTAAGCTTTCTCAATCTAAAATTAAGCATATTGTTAAGTTTTGCAATGCTATCACTACCAATAGGTTTTCTAATCTTAATAACATTATTTTTGATGATACCACTGTCTGTAATAATTACAAACAAAATACTCTCAGCATCTAGATTCATTAGCTGAATATATTTTATACAGCTCTTTTGAACAGATGGTGCCTTAACTATAGATGTAAGATTTGTAAGAAGAGAAAGCATTTGTGTTGCTTGCTTAACGATTTTATCAACCTCATATAAAGCAGCATTAATAAGGTGATTTTTGATCATATATTCTTCCTCATTGGATAATTTCGTAAGTTCCATAAGTCTATCAACATATAATCTATAACCCTTATCTGATGGTTTTCTACCAGATGATGTATGCAACTGTTCTATATATCCCAGCTCTTCGAGGTCTGACATTTCATTTCTTATAGTAGCTGGACTAATACCTAAATCGTACTTTTTAGCTATGGTTCTGGATCCAACAGGCTCACCATTATTTATATAATCTGTAATTATAGCCTGAAGTATTTTAATTTTTCTTTCATCCATTTCCATAATATCACCTCTTTTATTAGCACTCACTACAGTTGAGTGCTAACGAGTATGTATTAAAAATATCATTTGCTAATGTATTTGTCAATAACCTTAATTTTTTAATTTAGCCACTATATGTTGATTATATCGATTTAAATTAAGTATACTACGCTTTCCTTTGATTTTCGTGGTGCTATAATATTAATATCTTTAGACAAAAATTTATGGCAATGCATTTATAGAAGAAATTCTGCCATAATCACATTCGATATTTCAATACCTTCATAAGTTAAAAAAATATTGTTATCATTTTCCTCCATGAATCCATTACTTACATATTTATTTATTACTTCCCTATAAACACTATCTATATCTTTGTCAAATCTTTTCCTAAATTCACTTTTGCTTATGCCTACATTCTTTCTAAGACCCATAAACATAAACTCTTCCATATCATCTTTAAATGAATTCTTTATTTTTTCCACTATTGCACAACAATCAACATTTATTTTCTTAATATATTTTTCTATATTTTCTTCATTTCTATACCTAAACCCATCCCTATATGAATGAGAGGAAGCGCCGCATCCTATATATTCGCCCATTTCCCAATATACTAAATTGTGTCTACATGACTTATTGATTTTTGCAAAATTTGAAATTTCATATTGTATATACCCTTTTCCTCTTAAATATTCTATTGTCTGTGCGTACATAGTTCGTTCTATTTCCTCATCCGGAAGCTTTAATGTGCCTTCTTCAAGCCCTTTATAAAAAGCCGTTCCCTCTTCCACTATTAGACTATAGCAAGATAAGTGTTCTGGATTAAGGTTAGTTACATTCTCTAAAGTCTCTATCCACTGCTTAAGCGTTTGAGACGGAAGTCCAAACATTAAATCTACATTGATATTATCAAAACCTAGATTTCTAGCCATTTGAAAGCTTTGTTTAAAATCTTCAATAGTATGGATTCTACCCAGCTTTTTAAGCAAAGAATCTTGAAAGGCTTGAAGTCCAATGCTGATCCTATTTACTCCTATTTTTTTTAAAAAGTTTAATATTTCCCCTGTAAATGTTCCGGGGTTTCCTTCCACTGTAAACTCTAAATCGTCACACATATCCAATCTATCAATACTTTTCCCTATCATTTCCCAGCCCGCTAAAGATAAATAGGTGGGAGTTCCCCCACCTATAAATATAGTTTTTATTTTTTTATCTCTTATACTATTTATTTCTTTTGCTAGAGCTGCGGCATAATCAAGCATACACTCCTCTTTACCAGCAAATGACGGAAAATCACAATATAAACACTTCTGCTTGCAAAAAGGAATATGTATATACAACGCAACATTCTTCATAGTTTAAGCCTCACTTTATTCCTAATCTACTTTAAGTATAGCCATAAATGCTTCTTGTGGAACTTCTACACTTCCCACTTGTCTCATTCTCTTTTTACCTTCTTTTTGTTTCGATAATAATTTTTTCTTTCTTGAGATATCTCCACCATAACATTTAGCTAAAACATCTTTTCTAAGTGCCTTTACAGTTTCTCTTGCTATTATCTTTGAGTTTATAGATGCTTGTATTGGTATCTCAAACATTTGTCTTGGTATAAGCTCTTTTAGTTTTTCAGCCATAATTCTTCCTCTATGGTAAGCTCTTTCCTCCGGAACAATCATAGACAGCGCATCTACTTTATCTCCTTTAAGTAAAATATCTAGTTTTACGAGCTGAGTCGTGGTATAACCCTTAAATTCATAATCAAAAGATGCATATCCTTTTGTTCTTGATTTTAAGGCATCGAAAAAGTCGTATACTATTTCATTAAGAGGCATGTCATAATTGAGCACTACTCTAGTGGTTTCTATATATTTCATATCAATATATACGCCTCTTTTTTCTTGACACAACTCCATAACTGATCCTAAATATTCTGATGGTGTTATGATAGACGCTTTAACTACTGGCTCTTCCATATAACTAATTTCCGTTGGTTCTGGAAGATTTGTAGGATTTGTTATTTCTATTAATTCTCCATTAGTTTTCATTACTTTATATATAACTGATGGGGCTGTCGTAATGATTTCTATATTAAATTCTCTTTCTATTCTTTCTTGTATTATCTCCATATGAAGAAGGCCTAAGAATCCACATCTAAATCCAAATCCTAAAGCGATAGATGTCTCGGGTTCAAATCCTAGCGCTGCATCATTTAACTGGAGCCTTTCTAGTGCCTCTTTTAATTCTCCATATCTAGCACCATCTACCGGATAAATACCACTAAACACCATAGGCACTGCTGGTTTATATCCCTTAAGCGGCTTAGACGCTGGTCTAGACGCTTCTGTTATTGTATCCCCAACTCGTGCATCCCTAACATTTTTTATAGATGCTGTTATATATCCAACATCCCCAGCACTTAGCTGCGGTACGGTCAGATAATTTGGAACAAATACTCCAACTTCTACTACATCGTATATTTTATTAGTATTCATCAGTTTAATCTTTGTTCCTGCTTTAACAATTCCATCTTTGATTCTTACATAACATACAACACCTTTATAACTATCATATGAAGAATCAAAAATTAAAGCTTTGAGTGGTGCTTCTTCATCTCCACTAGGAGGTGAAATCTTTTTTACTACAGCTTCTAGAACATCTTCTACATTAAGCCCAGTTTTCGCAGAGATTAGAGGAGCATCCTGAGCTTCAATACCTATTACGTCCTCAATTTCCTGAATTATCTCGCTTGGCCTTGCACTAGGAAGATCTATTTTGTTAATAACTGGTGCAATATCTAGGTTGTTGTCCAGAGCAAGATAGCAATTTGCTAAAGTCTGAGCTTGAATCCCTTGTGATGCATCTACTACAAGCACTGCACCTTCACAAGCAGCTAAGCTCCTTGAAACCTCATAGTTAAAATCTACATGTCCCGGAGTATCTATAAGATTGAATATGTATTCTTCTCCATTCTCCCTTTTGTAAACGAGCCTTGCTGGTTGAGATTTAATAGTAATACCTCTTTCTCTTTCGAGGTCCATATTATCAAGTACTTGTTCTTCCATTTCCCTTTTAGTTAAAGTGCCTGTCTTTTCTAATAATCTATCTGCAAGAGTAGACTTGCCGTGATCAATATGTGCAACTATCGAAAAGTTTCTTATGTATTTTTGTCTATTACTCGGCATTAATTTGTACCCCCGTTATTCTATATGAATCAAATCATTTGCTTTAGTTTAACATAAACATACTTATCCTAAAGCATATTAGTTTTATAAATTAAATTATATCATAAATATCTCTAGTTTTGTAAGCGTATTATGATTCTACATTATACTTTATTTCGCTTAATATATGTATTTTTATATTATTTTGAAAAAATACCATTGTATGTACTAATGCATTTTTTTTTCATGTTATCAAATATTTTATTATTCACATAAAAACCATAGTCCTTAGTCTCTATTCTAAAATCTACAGGTTTTAATTTAAAACCTATTGTAAATTTCGACTTATTTCTCACAAGTTCTGTCTTATTAATATTAACTTTGATGAATCCATAAATTAAAACAGAAAAAGAAATAAAAATCACAAGAAAATATTTAATTCTACCCTTTTTAAGCATAAAAAGTGCCTCCTTACAATTGCCCTAAATAGATAATAATTATTAATTATTATCTTCTCCTTAGTAAGGATGCACTTTTTAAAATAAATTATTCATTTTTTCCCATTTAATTGTTCTGCCATTATTCTTGATAAATACTTACCAGTATTTTTCACCTCTTGGACAGTATTACTCTCGGCACCTACTTCAATTAGCATAGCATTATCACTTCTATCTTGATTATAAAACCTAATTCCACGATGATAAGCATGGATTTCATTGCCTCTTATAAGATTTGGGTATAATTTATTTGATATTCCTATCATGGAATTTATTAATTTCTTTTGCTTTGCGTATCTAGGGTTTCCATCTGTCACTACAAACATATATTTAGCTACATTTTGCCCATTTATTTTAGTAGTTACTGCATTCTTATTCGGTACACTATCTCTATGTAAATCTATAATTAAATCGAATTTTTCATATTCCTTTAAATACCTGTCTAAAGTAACTCCAGATTTTTTGTAGGCACTATTATAATCTCCTTTATCATGCACAGTTTTATCATGTATAACTGCAATTCCATATTTTTTTTCTAGTTCATCTTTAATTACATCTCCTACAGTGCAAACATTTCTTGTTTGATCTAAACTACAATCAATTTTAGATCTATCATTATCTGATGTGCGATAAGCTTCACAGGTATGAGAATGGTATATAAGCACTCTAGGCTTTGCATTATTTAAAGCTTTTTTCAAATCAGGATTATCAAGGGGAGCTACCTGATTAGAATCTTTATCTTTAGCTTCTGCTTCCGCTTCCGACTTACTTACCTGTTTATCTTCTAATTTAAAGGGATTAGGACTAAATTTTGAATTGCTTACATCAGCGCTAGCGTCATCGTTATCCAAAAATGCAACTTCTTTCACTATTATAGATATAGGATTTAAGATATCTACTCCTAAAAATGATAATGCTGAAAGTTTCACGCTATTTTCACTGTTAGTATACTGCTGCTCTGTGTTTGAGGACTTAATTACTGCTAATGTATTATTAATAACATTAACATAAAAGTAATTTCTATATTTCCCTTCATTATCCGCCTTGGCACTTTTAGGTAAAAACAGGCTTAATAAAAAAATAATGAGTAATATGAAAACACAAAAAAATATTCTAACATTACTATTTTTTTTAATAGCATATTTTGAAAAATTCATTTTTTTACTTAGCATATTCTTATATTTACCTTTAATTTCTATACCTTTGTAACTCATCTTTATCCCCCCCGCTTATACAATATATATGAGGGAATATATGAAGTTATTACTAGTTCAAATACTTATTTATGTCCTCTAAGTCTAATGCTGGTTGTAGCGCTATATTAATACCATTTGCAATAATTTTAGAAACTGAATTTATAACCATATCAATTTCTTTTGGTGTAACTACAAGGTTACCAACATATGGATTTAATATTTCAGCAATCATTTTTTGTTTTTCTACCTTATCAATTGACTTAAGCATATTGTAAAATTCTTTGCCTTCATTTGCGGATTTAATCATTTCATCAAGTACTAAATCAATGGTATCATTCGCTAGTGTTGCCGCATCAACTACTGTTGGAATCCCAATAGCAATAACTGGCACGCCTAAGGTTTTTTCACTTATTTCCATCCTCCGATTCCCAATTCCAGCTCCTGGAGAAATTCCAGTAGTCCCTATTTGTATAGTTCTGTTGACCCTATCCATTTTTCTAGAAGCCAATGCATCAATGCAAATAACTAAATTAGGTTTGATTTTCTCCACTATGCCGCGGATTATTTCACCAGTTTCCATACCAGTTATTCCTAGTACTCCAGGGGATATGGCACATACTGGCCTTATACCTTCATCTATAGAGTCGGGTACTAATTGTTTTAAATGCCTAGTCACCATTATTTTTGAAATAACTTTTGGTCCTACAGCATCAGGAGTAACGTTCCAATTACCGAGTCCAACCACGAGCGCTGTCATACTATCCTCTAATTTTATTAGCGGAGCGAGCACCTCTCCCATTACAACGCTTACTCTGTCCATAGCATCACCATCATAGTGAACAAATTCAGGAATATCAATAGTTATATATGTACCTTTTGGTTTTCCCATCATTTCTTCGCCAATATCACTTACTATTTTTACATTAGTAATTTTAATATCGCCCTTGCTATACTCTTCTACATCAACACCTGGCATCTCACCATTGTTTTCTGCTTTGTATATTTCTTTAGCTTCAACAGCTAAATCCGTTCTTACACTTATCATAATTTCACCTCAACTATATTTTTAATATTAGCTTTTCCTAATAGCCCTTTCCTATCCCTTCAAAATTTTTTTTTAGGCTTTTCACTTATTTAAAATGCGCCTTATATTAAAAATTATATATATAGATTAAATTACACTTGAAGTGATTAAATTTTAATGCTATAATATCAGTTGAATAATTAAAAAGATTCGTACGCAGTTTTACCCAAGACTGCTGACATGTTATTAAATACGAGGGTGGTGAAATTAAATGGCAAATATTCAATCAGCAAAAAAAAGAATTAGAGTTACTGCAGTTAAAACACAAAGAAACACAATGATTAAATCTGCTTTAAAAACTAAGGTAAAGAAATTTGAGACAGCTGTCGTTACTGGCAATGTTGAAGAAGCTAAAGTTACATATGCAAGCGTGGTTAAAGCTTTAGATATGGCTGTAACAAAAGGAATACTTCACATAAACAAAGCGGCAAGAAGAAAATCTAGACTAGCAGCTAAGTTAAACGCTTTAAGTTTAACAGCATAATAAAAAACCGGTGATTTACACCGGTTTTTTGTTTTTTTGTATAAGATATTTAAAGTAATAACAATTCAAAAGTAGACACGCTTAGAAATGATATTAAATCGTCATCTACGAAGCTATAATGTTACATAACAGTTTTTATCATAAAAACTTCAATATTAAGCTTATCATCAGTAGACGCACTTTTTAAGATTTTTTCTGTATCGACACATAGTTCAATATTTCTCTTTAGTGCCTTTATTGTAAACTTCATACTCTGCGAGATCATTTTTTCACAAATATACGGATGAAGCTTTAATTCGCTCGCCAAAATTTCTTTTGTTTTCCCGCTATCAATGCCTAATTTAAGATTAAATAAAAGATTGAATTGTCGTCCTAGCATAAATAAGATAAGTGGTATCTTCTCTCCTTTGTATATAAGTTCATTTAAAACGTCTAGAGCTTTCTTAATATTTTTCTGAGACAAATAATCAACTAAATTAAAAATATCATTTTCACTCTTTTGAGGCATCATCTCCAAAATATCTTCTTTAGTAATTTCTCTTCCCTGCGTAAATGAAACTAATTTCTCTATTTCATTTAATATTATATCCATGTTATTGTCTACCTGGCTACAGAATAAAGTAAGTTCTGATCTCCCAATTTTCGTTCCAGCGTTTTCAAATAAATTCTTGCACTTTTTTTGAAGCGATTCCCCCCTTAATTTATCAACTTTTATGACACATGATTTTTTATCTAGTTTTTTTATTTTATTGCTTGGTTTTTCTCTGTCACTTAAAAACACATAATATATGACTAAAATGCAATGTGGTGAAGGATTTTTCAAATATTCGCCTAGCATAGCGAAATTTTTGCTTTTTATATCTCCCGAATTTTTACTTCCACCACTATCATCTAAAAATGAAGCCCTGTATACAACCACAACCTTTTTATCACTCATAAACGGCATGGTTTCACAAGCATCTATAATTGTCTCAAAATCAATTTTGCTACCATCAAATTTCGAGTAATTCAAATCCATGAAATCCTTACTTAATACATTATCGGTTATAAATTCAACATGATTTTTTATTAGTTTTTCATCCGATCCGCAAAATATATAACAATTATCTAGTTCATGTTTCTTGATTTTTTTCTCAAGCTCTGTAAAGTTAATCAAAATATTTCCTCCAACCCCTGTGAAAATTTTAATGTTCTGTTTCCTATAATTACATATTTATTTATTATTGTACCTGGTAATGTGTATGTTTCATCCTTTTTTAGCTTTACAATACATTTAAATGGTATAATTTCTTCACCGATATTATTAGATAATGCACTATCATTAAATACCGCCCTATCGGGTTCTACATTTGTGTTTTTCACAAAACACACTTGTGCTTCTAATTTATTACCATTACTAATTAGCCTAATTGCATATCTCTGTGAAAGTCTGATAGTTGAATCTCCCGTGTAACCCTTAAAAACTTTATCTACCTTCACAGGCACTTTTAAATCCTTCACATTAATATTGCCTGTGGTCACCGCAATTGTAGTTTTTTTATATTGTAATAAAACTATATCATTCTTATTTATATTTATATAGCTAATCTCGGGAAAAACCTTATAATTTTGAAAAGCAAAAATAAAAACAATGCAAATTGGAACATACTTAAATTGCCCATAACCTTTTTTAATTCCAACATAGCACAGATATAGTCCAAATACAACTAAACTCTCTAAATAAGAGAAGTATATTATTTCTGGTAATAATATACCTAGCATTTTTTGAATAAATTCTATAATCATTAAAACAGTATATAGTCCGTAGTTTACTAAATTGAACAATTGATAAATTGGGCTAAGTACTAAACCCATATTCCCCAGCACCACAACTATCGTATAGAATGGCAATAACAATAAGTTACTAAAAAGGAATCCTAAACTAAAAGTTTTAAGGGCTCCAATTGCATAAGGCATAGAAAATATTTGGGAACTTAGACTTAAACTAAAAGATTCGTTTAAAGCAGATGGTAATTTGTATAGCACCTTTTTCATTTTCTTATTATATACTATAATTCCCAGAACACAAAGGAATGAGAGCATAAAGCCTATATCAAGAATATAAAAAGGTCTAATTATTAATAGTATAATTGCCGCTAGGCTAAGAGAAGATAAGCTATCATATTTTTTATAAACCATACTTGATATTTTCAATATAAAAATCATTATAAATGCTCTTATTGTAGAGGCTTGACCTCCCGTAAATATCATATATCCAAAAGAAAATAATAAAGCTATTTTATAACCCATAATAATTTCTAAAGCTTTATATACTATTGACATGTGTAGTCCTGATACACTTATAACATGACTGATACCTAATTTTTTAAAATCTTCTTTTTGCGTTTTTTCTATGTATCCACTGTCTCCAAAACATACTGCCATAACTAAAGCAGATTTTTCTTTTCCTAATACTTCTGAAAATTTTCCATATAAGCCTCTTCTAAAACTTTCAATTTTCGATATTAAATCTTCATTACAAATCTTATAATTTTTAACTGTATATGTTCCAACGATGCCTCTTTCATACACTGCCAATTTTCGAAAATTACCATTTATCCAAAAACTTCTTCCCTGCGTTAACTCAAAGATATCGCCTTCCAAAACAATTTTCTTATTATCATATTTCGCAGTGCAATAATATGTACTTTTTTCTGAAATCCTCACTTTTAACTTTTGCTTACTTGGCAGATTAGTATTAAAATAAGAATAATAATTTATAGTTCCAATAATAAAAAAGCAAACTACTATATAAAAAAACTTTTTATCTATAGTAAAAAACATTATAGCTAAAAAGGATGCAGCTATAACTGCACCTAAAATAGGATTATTTATTAAAATCAAACAAGTAAGGCATCCCATCAATATTGTTATTGCATAATACACTAAAGGTCTAACCATAATAAACTATTCTACTTGAAAATTTATCTATTAAAAAGAACATATAAATTTGTTCCATATTTTTTTGTTTCCTTATAATTTAAGCATTATTAAAAATATACTTTCAAGCATTTTCACACCTCCACAACCTTTATTTTGTCCAATAAATATTCATACTAATCAGCTTCTTCTTATTTATTTGAATAGATTAGTATAGTATAAATATACTTTTTAATAGTAAATAGAAGACTTTAGAATAAATATCTAAAGTCTCCTTAATTTTAAATGCTTAATTTAGTTTTTTTATACTAACATTCAAAACCCTTATAACAATTTTAGAAATCGCATCTATTACGGTTTCTTCTATGATGTCTCTTATTGCAATTTATTACAACAGTATTGCAACAACAATCATCTCTGTCACAATCATTCCTGCCACAATCATCAGCTAGTAATAATAATATTATCCACCAACAACACATATATATTCCCCCCCTCTCCGAAGGCAAATATTTTTGTTTAAAATCATTTTTCCTAAGTTTCTGCCATTAATGCTTCTTTTGTTGTTATATAATATTATGCTTACTACAAAAAGGTTCCACTTAAATCATCTTCGAAGCTGAAATGTCATTAACGATAAAAAAATAACAGAATTTTTCATCTGTTATTTCAACAATTACTTCACCTTATTAATTTGTTATTTTTAGACTCTCCAATTTGAATTTCTCCATCTGAATAAATATACATTCCTTGCCCTTCTCTTTCATCATTTTGCCACTGCCCAATATATTTTTCTCCCTGGGCCCAAGTATGAATTCCTTCTCCATGCCTAAGTCCATTCTTTAAGTCACCTACATATGTGTCTCCATCTGGCCATGTACAAATACCTTGACCACATTTTTCACCATTTTCCCAAAATCCTATGTATTTTTCACCATCAGGCCATGTATATATTCCATATCCATGTTTTTCATCATTACTCCACTCTCCTATATATTTTTCTCCACCTGAAAAAGCCAGTGTACCTTGGCCATGCATTTGATCATTTTTCCAAAGGCCTACATATTTACTTCCATCGCTATAACTAAAAGTGCCCTCGCCATGTTTCTTACCATCAACTCTTCCTCCTTCATAGGTTCCCCCATGAATATGTTGTGTTTTTGCAATTATAACATTATTTATTCTAATTTTATTTAAATTAGCTTTACTTAATTTTATGTTTTTCATATTCAAATCGCTCCTTTACTTATGTACTTATAATAATGCATATGCATTATCTTCTATATACTATACCATATTCTTTTTAAAATTATGCAATAATTTTCTACAAAACAAAACCTATAGGAATTAATTCCTATAGGTAATTTTTCTTAGATAATATTATCTTTGAAATCCTCTATTGTTTTGTTGTTTTTTAGCTCTTCTACAATCAGGACATCTTTGTGGTTCATTTTCGAATCCTTTTTCTTTATAAAATTCCTGTTCACCCTCAGTGAATACGAATTCTTGTGAACAATCTTTACATACTATAGTCTTATCAGCCATTTAAACATTTCTCCTTTTTAATTATATTAAGATTTAAGATCTGATTTACTTTATATGCCTAAAAAGGTAATGTTTTAATCATATCAAATATCTTGTTGTTGTTGATTTTGCAATCCCAACTCATTAAGAATAACATATATTTTGTTAATATGCAATGTTTTTTTAACACTTTTTAAAATACTAAATATTTATTGACTAGCATTTCGAGCTATTGTTAAATTAATTGTTCCCTTAACAAAATCGATAGCTTGCAGTTTACTATGCCCCTTATGTTTTATTTCCTGCTCTTCTTTTATTGCTATTGCTTTATATGGATATTCTTTCTCATTGTTTTCTACAACTTCTATTACGTAACCCCTATATTCTTCCATACTCCACCTCTTATTATTTATTTAAAATTTTGTTCATAATTATATATTTCACATATATTATTTGAAACTAAACAGTAATTTTTTTAAAACTTCCTTAACATTAACATTTGTTCGTAAAATTTAAATCTAGTTATAATTTTTCTTTTTTATCCTCCTATTCTAATGTCATTATAACACATTTTGAATAATTTGAATATTCTTTTATTAATATTATTATTCAACTTCTAACGACATTCACCTTCGCAGAAGATTATCTAATCCTCCTTTCTATGTTTCTTTTTTACTACTTTAAGTCTAAAAAAGTCTTCTCTTTCTTTTTCTTCTAAAACTTCTGTAACAAATTTGACCATTTCCTTAAATTTAGGGATTTGTATATTTTGAAGTGCATTTGCTCTCTTTTGAGTTTTTTTTATTTCCATGGCTAATCTGTAGACAGCATTTTCTACTTCTGCCAGCTCATAGGTTAAATATTTCACGTTATTAAACTCTTTCATAGACTCATCAATAGCCGCACTGCTTCTATAAAATCCATACTTTGGTTCTATTTCTTTTCTTTCAAAAATAATTTTAGGAACTTCTACACCCATAACACTTTTAAATAAAATTTTATAGTCTTTAGCTTCGCCTATGGTCATAGCTACGTCTTCTATTTCTATTATTCCTGAATTTATATTTGCAGATTCTAGCGCTTTATATGCCTTTGAAAAAGTTATATTTACCTCATCTTGAAGTTCGCGCGCCTTAGATACATAAGACATCATTTCTCTTATAAGTACATTTCTCTTTTTATCTAATAGTTCAAAGCCTTTTTCAGAAAAGTCCAAGGAATTTTTAGCAGCCATTAATGTAGATTTAGTTGGTGCAAATGTTTCCATATTACTCCACCACTATTTTATAATATTTTTCTAAAATCTTAGGTGAAACCCTATCCAACTCATTACTCGGCAATATGCTAAGAACTTCCCAAGCTAAATCTAAAGTTTCTGTCATATCTCTATTTTCATCATACTCCTGTTTTAAAAACTTTTCTTCAAATGCTCTACCAAAATCCATATATATCTTATCTATTTCTGAAAGCTCATCTTCTCCTATAACTTGAGCTAGTGCTATTACATCCTGAACCCTAGAGTAGGCTGCAAATATTTGATTTGATACATCTCCATGATCTTCCCTTGTAAAGCCTTCGCCAATGCCATCTTTCATAAGTCTCGACAGGGAAGGAAGGATGTTTACTGGCGGATAAAAGCCTCTTTGCTCTATTCCGCGACTTAAAACAATTTGCCCTTCGGTTATGAACCCTGTAAGATCTGGTACTGGATGCGTTATGTCATCATTAGGCATAGTTAATATAGGTATTTGTGTTATACTACCCTTTCTCCCTTTCATCATTCCAGCCCTCTCATACAGTGACGCTAGATCCGAATATAAATATCCTGGATAACCTTTTCTACTTGGAACTTCTTCTTTTAAGGAAGAAAGTTCTCTTAACGCTTCACAATAATTAGTCATATCTGTAAGTATTACAAGTACATGCATGTCCTCTTCAAATGCTAAGTATTCTGCAGCAGTCAATGCACATCTTGGAGTTATTATTCTCTCAACAATAGGATCGTCTGCTAGATTTGTAAACATAACCACCTTTTCAAGCACACCCGCTTCTTCAAAACTTTTCTTAAAGAAGTTAGAATCATCATACTTTATGCCCATAGCTCCAAATACTATACAAAATTTTTCATCAACCTCATCAGAAATTTTTGCTTGCCTTACAATTTGTGCTGCCAGTTCATTATGCGCCATACCATTTCCAGAAAATATAGGAAGCTTTTGCCCTCTTATTAATGTAGCAAGACAGTCTATAGATGATATTCCTGTTTGTATATAGTTTCTAGGGTATTTTCTAGCTACAGGATTCATAGGCCTTCCATTTATATCGTATTTTTTTGAAGAATAAACTTCGCCACCATTATCTCTTGGATCGCCTATCCCGTTAAATTCTCTTCCCAATATATCCTTTGTAAGAGCTATTTTAAAAGATTCCCCTCTGAAATGAACTGATGTATTGTTGACAGACATACCAGTTGTGGTTTCAAAAACTTGTATTATAGCCTTGTCTTTATAAATTTGAACAACCTTCCCTTTTTTGTTATACTTTCCATCCACCACTATATCAACAATTTCATCATATGCTACATCTTCAACACTGGAAAGTATAATTAAAGGCCCTTGAATTTTATTTAACATTAAATATTCTTTTTTCATATTGGACCTCCCTGCTGGTCTCTATAATGTAGATAATAATCATTATCTATATTTTTCTATAATTCCATCAAAATAATTCACTAATTCACTTTCTAAATCATCTATTATCGAAAGCTCATCATTGGGTACATTGTATTTCATTTTATAAAGCTTTTCCATTAATTCTTTGTTTATTATAACAGAAATTGGTATTCCAAATTTCACAGCCCTGCTTGCATTATCATAAAACGATTCTATAACTTTAAGCATTTTATATTGTTTGTTTAAAGGTGCATAAGTATCTACAGTATTATAGGCATTTTGTTGCAAAAATGATATTTTAAGGCATTTCGAAACCTCTATAATCAACCTTTGCGCGTCCGGCAGCACATCTTCACCTACCAATTTAACTATCTCCAGAAGCTTATTTTCTTCATATAAAAGTTTAAGCATCTTTGCTCTTAAGTCCATTACGTCTCCCGCCACGTTTTCCTCATACCACTCCTTTAAAAGTGATAAATAGCCACTATAACTAGCTAACCAGTTTATTGCTGGATAGTGCCTTGCATAAGCTAATTTTTTATCAAGTCCTAAAAAAACAGAAACGAATCTTTTAGTATTTTGAGTAACAGGTTCTGAGAAATCTCCTCCCGCAGGCGACACTGCCCCAATTACAGTAACAGAACCCTCTGTATTATTTAAGTTTTCTACATAACCCGCTCTTTCATAAAACTCTGCAATTCTTGATGGGAGATAGGCTGGATAACCTTCCTCAGCAGGCATCTCTTCAAGTCTTCCAGAGATTTCACGTAAGGCTTCTGCCCATCTCGAAGTAGAATCCGCCATTATAGCAACGTGATATCCCATATCCCTAAAATATTCCGCTATAGTTATTCCTGTATAAATACTTGCTTCTCTTGCAGCTACGGGCATGTTTGATGTATTAGCTATAAGCACAGTCCTATTCATAAGTGGTAAATCCGTTCTAGGATCTATAAGTTTCGGGAACTCTTCTAGAACTTCTGTCATTTCATTTCCTCTTTCTCCGCAACCAATGTACACTATAATATCTGCATCAGACCACTTTGCAAGCTGATGTTGGGTTATAGTCTTTCCAGTACCGAACCCCCCAGGGATAGCGCAAGTTCCTCCTTTAGCCAAAGGGAAGAATATATCTATTATTCTTTGGCCCGTGATAAGTGGTTTAAAAATAGTTTTTTTATCTTTTACCGGTCTTGGCGTTCTGCAAGGCCAATATTGATAAAGTTTAAGTTCATAATTTTCCGCGCCTTGCTTTAATTTTGCTACTGTGGTTTCTATATTGTATTTTCCATTTTCGCATGCCCAGGTTACAGTTCCAAAAACCCCTGGAGGAACCATTATCTTATGCATAATGGATGCAGTTTCTTGAACGTTTGCGTATATTTGTCCTTCTTTTAATTCATCTCCAAGCTTTACGATAATGTCTACATCCCAAAGTTTTTCTTCATCAAGAGAAATGAGCCCTATACCCTCTGGTAAAAATCCATAAGACATTTCATTTATCTTTTCTAGTGGCCTCTCAATTCCATCAAATATATTTCCGAGTATTCCTGGCCCTAATTTAAGAGAAAGAGGACTCCCAGTAGAAATTACAGGTTCACCTATCTTAAGACCGCTAGTTTCTTCATAAACCTGAATAGTTGCAAAGTCTTCTTCTATTATTATTATTTCACCTATAAGCTTCCTCGCGCCTACCATAACCATTTCTCTCATTTTGAAGCCCTTCATGTGTTCAGCTTTTATAACTGGACCATTTACTCCGATTATGTTTCCTACCATGTTATTCCTCCCCTTTTTAGGCCAGCATTTCCATAACTCTAACACCAATTGTTTCTTTACTATCTTGTAATGCAGCATATATACTATTATTTATAATAAATGTTCCTTCAAAATCTTTTAGTATATGTCCACCTATAAAGTCTTCTTCTGAAATTTTCACTTCAAAATTATGATCACAATACTCCTTTAGTATAAGTCCAATTTCACTTTGAAATTTTTCGTAATCCCTTTTTAGTACTATAATATAGTAGTTTCCTTTATCCATCGCATTTAAAGTCTTTTTAAGGTTACTTATGAAATACGGTTTATATTCCTCACAACTAACAAATTGTACAAGCTTTACCCGAACATTTTCTAGAGCATCACTAATCAACTTATCCTTAAGGAACAACACTTCTCTTTGTTTATTAAGCCTTTCTTTTGCTACTATTCCATTTGCTTTAATATTAGTTTTTTTTGTAACTTCCCTTTGGATGCTCCGTCTAAGCTCTTCTATCTTTTCTTTTTCTATATTGATTTTTTTTTCAGCCTCAAAACTGAATGTTTCTAATTTTTCTTCTTTTTCTTTATTTACCTTGTCATATATTATCTTAGAAAATAAATTTATCTTATCTTCAATTGTGGTCATAACTAACCCTCCTGCGAATTCTTATGCTCCTATTATACTTGTATAATTATTATATCTTAATCCCTATAGCCTCTTTAACGTATCTTAATATAGAGTCACTACCACGATTCCAGCCGTGCCTATCTGGAATTTCCACCAAAAGGGGTCTTTCCCTTGATAATTTTATGACGCTTACCTCGTCTGGTATTAAAAGAGCAATTTTCTCTGTTATTATTATTATTCCTATTCCCTGATTTTTTTTTAATTCTTTTATTTTTTCTAATATTTTTTCTTTTTCATGAAGAACAATGCCTTCTATTCCTGCCATTTTCATCCCTACAAAAGTATCCACATTATCACTTATTAAATAACTTGTCATAATCCTCTCTCCTAAAAAATTATAATTTCGAAAGTATCATTATTGATATAATAAGTCCGTATATAGCAATACCTTCTCCAAGGCCAACAAAGATAAGCGTTTTTCCTAGTATCTTAGGATCTTCTGATACCGCACCTAATGCTGAAGAACCAACTGCCCCTACAGCATAGCCTGCGCCAATAGTTGCAAGTCCTGTGGAAAGCCCAGCTGCTAAATACCCAAGTCCAGCAGCCGGGTTCACTGCAACTGTTCCCGCTGCGCGTGCTACGCTTGGAATATTCACGATCAAAGCTCCCATCATAACTGGTATAAATACACCTAAATTTATTTTTAGCGCTTTTTTTACCTTTTTCCTCCCCAAAACATCTATTTTACTTTGAGAAACGACTCCATACGTAATAGTAACTATAACAACACAAAATGTTAACATTAATAAAATAGTCATAATTCTTATTCCTCCTTCTAATATCTAGTGCATTAACTTCCATTAACTTCCATTAACTTTTCACACAGAATACATATTTATATATATGTTACTTAATTTCAATCTGCACAGGTTCAAAAGCAATCCCTGCCCCTTCATAATACTTACTGAATAATTCATAATACTCAAGTCTTAACCCTTGTATAAATACGATTAACCCTTCAAGGCATATAATTATTACATTTCCAATTATTAATATTAGCACTGAAGCAAATCCACTCTTAGTCATAGAAGCCATAGCAGAAAATGCAACAAACAAACCCACATGATTTAATGCAAATGCACCTACTCTTATGAATGAAAGTGTATTAGAAAACATAGATAACAATGTTTCTATTACCTCAAAACCTGATTCTATAAAATAATCCTTAGTTCCAGATTCAAATAATATTTTTTTACCTTTAATAATATTCGCAAGCGGCTCCTTTAGTAATATCAGTAATAAAAAGAAAAGAAAATATATCATCCAAATAGCTTTCGGTAATAATGGCTTTTTATAGATTATAGATACTATTAGTATTAAAGCTCCAATATAGAACATAAAACCTGCTAGTCCTTCTTTTCCAAAAAGTCCACGTTCTATATCTTTCCTTCTTAAACTATTAGTAATCCCTAATATAAAGCCTAAAATTAAGAAACCACATCCAAATATTATAGCTCCAATTAACATATCGTTAATATCTTCCATCGGTCTAATTAGCAATGCATTAATTACTCTTTCAGAACCAAATACACTCCCATATAGAAATCCAAATATTATAGAACTTACCCCCAGGGTTTCAAAAATCCCGCCTATATTACTTCTACCTGACTTACTTTTCAGCATAACTCCTGCTAAAAGCAATACTAATCCTTGTCCTGCATCACCAAACATAGCACCAAACATTAGAGTATAAGTTATTGCCAAAAACCTAGTAGGATCGATTTCATCATAGCTAGGAACACCATACATGAAAAGCAAACTCTCAAATGGTTTAAACAATTTGTTGTTTATAAGCATTGTTGGTGGAGTTATAGCTTTATTAGTTCTCTCATTAGGCTCTTTTTTAATAATCAATATTCTATCATCAAAACTCAAAAGTAACTTATCAATGCTCTCCATAAAACTTTTAGGTATCCAACCAGAAAGATAAAAAAATTCATTTGTGCACGCCGCACTCTTTTTAATTTCTCCAGACTTTTGCTCCAATTCATAACTATTTTCTATATTTTTTATAGTTTTGTAATTTTCCTTTAGAAAATCACTAAGTTCCATTTTAATTTTCGTTGTAGATTCTTGCACTTGATATATTTCCGCACGAACAACCACCGCCACGTCCCTTGGAATGCCTATGTAATGATTAGGCACTAGAATTCTTTCGCAATTTGCCGATTTAAAAATTCTTTCCGTTTCTGTTAGCAAAAGCATTGGAGTAAATGCTATAAATGTAACAAAATCTTTTTCCTTATAGACAGTTTCTATTACTGATGGAATATTTTCATAATTGGCTTTTAGTTTAACCATGTTTTGCTCTGGCACTTTATATAAATCCATTTGGAAATTTTTCATATCAGTAATCTCTTCCATAGGAATAGATACATCATTTAAAAATCCTAAGGCCTCATATGTGTTTTTAAGGTATTGCTCCTTTTGTTTTAAATCCTCAAATTCTTTGTTTAAACCCATATATTTATCATATACTTCCGCTAGCTTATTCTCTATGGTATCAAAATCAAAAATCATCTCTTTAATATATTCGCAACTTATATCAACAGTATTTTGAGCCTTTGCAAGCTTCTCAACATGTTTTAAACTTATATTATATTCTTTATCATATAAGTAAGGTCTTATATAGTTTACATCCATTAAAGCCTCTATATTGCCCTCTGAAGTTTTTAATACAAAATCTGACGAGTTTATTTCTTGCAAAGCACTTACTGGCTGCATGCAGCCTTCTAGTGCTAATAATTTAGTTAATTTATCAAAATCGGACATTTCACCTACTAAATTAACCATATGCATTTTTTCTATAGACACAAAATCACCTCCTGCTTTTTTCTGGGGTAGATAAGCATTTATAATGTGACAGAAACATAATTTATACCTTCATTCATATCCATATCGTATCTTTTTTGTTCTACTATAGATATAATATCTTTTATTTCAATCCTATAAAACGCAAGATAACTCATAGCCATGCTAATATTTGTTTTATTCTCTCTAAGATTTTTTTTGAAATATTTTTTTTGAAATTCACGTTGTCGTTTTTCAATGGAATTAAAATCATCTTTTTCATATATCTTTGCATATGGTGTTTTTTCTATTATATTATAAAATTCTTCCATATTTTTTATATAACAAAGCTTTCTAATATTTTCCTTTGAAAGCTTATACCCATTATATATGGTGTAGTTAAACAGCTCCTCAGAAGGTATATTGTAAAAAATCTTTCCTCTATATATCCATCCTAAATTTAAAAGATCTGCTTCCAATCCTAATATACTGTGTACCACTTCTTTATTCTCATTGTCCAAATGCTTGAGTTCGCGTCGTACAGACATAAAATAAACAAAATCAAGTTCTGTTTCAATTCTAAACAAACCTTTTTCACTGATGCCCCTAGCTAAATTTTTTAGACTTTTATAATATATGCTCCCTTTTAGTCCATCTATTACCTCTTCTGTATTTTTTAAGGCTAATAAATAATCATAATTTATTGTATTTAAAGAACTTCTTGCAATTAGCTTGTTTTCTATTTCGTCGCAACGTAGGCCTAAATATTTGCCTCTAATAATTATTTTTAAATCTTCTATTTCCCATCTTACAAAAAAAACTTTTATAAGCTTCCTGTATTCACCATCAAAATAATTTATAAATTTGCTATAAATACTTGTATAGTATCTATTTAAAATAATCTCTAAATTACCCCTATGTATTTTCTCTAAGTTGTATTCTCCTAAAAGCTCCCCATAGCTCGTATCCTCTTTTAATACTTTAACAGTACTTTTAAAATCTTTACACTTTAGTAATTTCAAATATTGATCTCCGCTTATCATCTTTCCCATCATTGCCTTTACTTTAGAATTAATAGCACTAAACTTAACAATACTTCCCATATATTCCCACCCCTATGATAGCGTTAAATACTTCATCTACTATTTTTAATTTATTGTTTTGATATTTTTTATTAATATTTTTTAATACTTTTTCTTTTTCTTTTCTTATGATTTCAGCTTTAAACTCCGCCTCCATCATCTTTTCATTACTTATAGTATTCTTAATGTTTTTAGATTCTTCTTGAAAGCTAACCTTCATATCCTTTATTATATTTTCAAATTCATCTTGTTTTTCTTTTAACATTTCATCAATGCCCTTCCTATAGCTTTCAGCATCTTTGTCTATACTCATTATTTTATTAGTTATAAATTCCAAAACATCACCCCCAATATTTATAAATAATACTTATTTTTATATTTTCTCATAATTTGGAATGTTGACTATATTCTCATTATATTACCTTTAATGCATAATGTCGAAAGCGATTTTGGGCATAATATAAGCCTTCGATAAGGGATCTGAGCTTTATTACAATATATACCATACAAAGCTAACGCTACCTATGTTTATCTCTTGCCCCCTACATAAAAACCATGACAGTTTCTTAGATAATTTTTCTTTATATTACCTAATGTATGTAGTATACTTATATATTATGGCTAAATACGCTAATGAAGGAGGATATTTATGAAAGATAACATAAAAGAAATTGAAGATAGCATATTAAACTATCTGTATGAAAATAGAACCGCATCCCCACAAAGCATCGCAAAAATAAAACTTGCGCTTAATCTAGGTAATGGTAAAGGTGATATTAGGGTTTTGAAATCTTCTCTTGAATCTTTAATGAAAAAAAGGCTTATAACTAAACAAGCGGTTAGAGGAAATTATAAAATTGAACTTACCGGAATAGAATTTATTGAAGAGAATTTTAAAAAAGAGTTATAAACTCTTTTTTTTATGGAATACAATATAAAAAGCGGCTCAGATAGCATAAAACTATGTATCTAAGCCGCAATATGTCTATTTAATTATGAAACATGTGTAAATTGAATTCATTCGTCGTATTAGCACTACAACATAGTTTTAACTCGGCAGGCACACTATCACCTACCCCCATGTATGTTATTAATTTTAGCATATTTCACCGATATATTCAATATCAATGTGCATAATCTTGTCGAATTGTTTAATCCTACACTCCATGCTTTAAATCTCCCTCGTTCATCTGTATATTGTATCCTTAGTTCATATAAATATACAAATATCCCATATAAACTTTATTAGTTTAACGACATTTCAGCGACCCAGGAGATGATTTAATTACTTTATGTCTATCTTATCTATAAATTTGCTTAAGGTCTTTTCTCCAATACCGCCCACTTTTGTTATCTCTTCTACAGACTTAAATCCTCCATTTTGCTGCCTATATTCGATTATAACATCAGCTTTAGCATCCCCTATTCCTGTAAGAGTCTTTAGTTCTTCTTTGCTAGCAGTGTTTATGTTAATAATAGCGCCCTTTTCAGTGCTACCCGAGTTTGAAGTCGCAGAATCGTTAGAATTGCTCTTTAGAGTAGTATTCAGGGGCGTTTGTGTTTTGTTTACCTCACCCTTTTTACAAATCACAATACAATCTTCATCATTTAGTTTTGCAGAAAGATTTGTCGCATCAAGGTCTGCATCACTAGTTCCCCCACCTGCTAGTTTTATAAGATCGGTAACTCTACTTCCTTTTTTTATATCATAAACACCAGGATCTTTTACAGCACCTTTTATATCCACTTTTATATTACTATCTTCTACTTTTGCATTACTACCTTCTACTTTTGCATTACTACCTTCTACTTTTGCATTACTACCTTCTACTTTTGCATTACTACCTTCTACTTTTGCATTACTACCTTCTACTTTATTTGATCCAGCTGCAATAACGCCCTCTGCATCTTTTTTTTCTGAAGTTTTATCAGTTTCTACAAATATATCCTTATAATCCGAAGCATTAACATTTCCTTTTGGACTTGACAATTTGTAGCCAGCAATTATAAATGCAATACTTATGCATAAAATAACTATAGAACCAATTATTTTCTCTTTATTTTTCATAATATCTCCTCGTTAACCTCCTAGAGCACAGGACACTTGCTAATTATTTTGCCATCCTATATAAAATTATTGACAAGTTTACGTAAATACTATCGCTAAGAAAGATTTTTTTTGATATACTATAAATGTTGAAAAACTTGGAGGTAACCTATGAAAAAATTAATCACAATAGCACTTGCATCATTTTTTTTATTTTTTAATACGGCCCCAACAGTTAAAGCACTATTAAAACCGCCAGTGGTGTCTGCTGATAGTGTGGTTTTAATGGATGCCACTACTGGTAAACTACTTTATGAGAAAAATAAAGATTCTGCTTACCCACCAGCTTCTACCACAAAGATAATGACTATACTTCTCGTCTTAGAAAACTCTAATTTAAACGATGTGGTAACTGTAAGTAAAAACGCAGAGATGACTGATGGTTCAAAAATATATCTCCTTAAAGACGAAAAAGTTTCTGTAAAAGAATTGTTATACGGATTAATATTAGCCTCTGCTAATGACTGTGCCGTAGCTTTAGCAGAACATATAAGTGGTTCCACAGGAAAATTTGCAAAGCTTATGAATGAAAAGGCAGAATCTCTAGGTTGTAAAAACACTAATTTTGTCAATCCAAATGGGCTATATGACGTAAATCATAAAACTTCAGCCTATGATTTATCCCTAATTATGCAAGAGCTAACTAAGCATCCCGAGTACAATATGATTTCAACAACGCCTTCATATAAAATGGCAGCAACAAATAAATCCAAGGAAAACCGTCCTCTTTGGAATGAGAATAGACTAATACAAAAGAATGACCCACACTACTATAAAGGCTGTGAAGGTGGAAAAACAGGATATACTATCCAATCACAGCATTCCTTTATTGCCGTAGCTAGTAGAAATGGTCAAAAGCTTATAGTATCTCTTGTACATGACTCTGAAAAGACATTTTTTCCAGACAGTAAAAAATTATTGGATTATGGCTTTGATAATTTTGAACTCTATAAACAATTTAATAAGAATGATAAAGTATCAAATTTAACTTTAGATGACGGTACGAATGTTCCGCTACTTGCTTCAACTGATCTTTATATTGTTAAATCTAAAAATCCAACTTTAACTCCAACTATTAAAACTGAGGAAAAAAAAATAGGCCTTTCGCCAATTAAGAAAGGTGTTCTAATAAGTAATGCTACAATTACTTATGGTAAAGATTCTTATTCTTTAGATTTGACTAGTGGAATAGATTATGCTAAAAAGCACGTTCAAACCCCTTCACTCTCAACAAACACAATAAATGCACTAAAATATCTTGCACTTGCTTTAGCACTATTGTTATTTGTTATAATATCAAAAAAAAGGAAAATAGGAAAAAGGAGAAACATAATAGAGTATATTCCCAGACACTTTAAATAGTAAAACATAACATATAAAAAAGCACCAAGTATAAACTAGATTAATAGTTTATACTTGGTGCTTTTTTATATGTCACTTTCAGTTTTAAGTTTACTTACCAAATTCGCTATATCATCTGGAAGTTTTGATTTAAGTATAAGCTTCTCACCAGTTCTTGGATGCGGAATAATTAATTTATAAGCGTGAAGTGCCTGCCTATCAATATAGTGGCTTTCGCACTCTCCATAAAGGCTATCTCCATAAAGTGGATGACCGATATGACTTAAATGAACACGAATTTGATGTGTTCTACCAGTTTCCAAAGTTACTTTTAACAAATCACCATTTTCAAAAGAATCAATAACTTCATAATGAGTTATACTTCTTTGTCCATCTGCCCAAACTTCTCTCCTTGCACTTTCTTCATCGGGGTTTCCAATAGGCAAATCAATAGTACCTGTCTTATTTTCCATATTGCCATGTACAACAGCCATATAACTCTTCTCGAAAGTTTTGCTATGCATGTCGCTTTCCTGCATATCTCTTACCTGCAAATCACTGCTATGCATATCTCTAGCTAATGCCATATGTGAAAATTGATTTTTTGCAATTATTATAAGACCTGAAGTATCCCTGTCTAATCTACTTACGAGTCTAACAATGCATTTTTCATCTCTTTCCTTAAAATAATACAAAACTCCATTGGCAAGAGTACCACTGGGATAACCCCGAGTTGGGTGAACTACTATTCCCGGGCTCTTATTTACAACAATAAGGTCTATATCATCATATACCACGTCTATATCCATCTTCTCAGGCTCAATATTTTGATGTTCGTCTTTTTTCATATCAATTTCTATTTTATCCTCTGAATTTATTCTAAGATTCAACTTAGCTACTTGATTGTTTACCCTTATTTTCCCACTAAGCCCTGAGCTTTTTATAAATCTGCCAGATAAATTTTCTGTGTACTTTAAATAATCTCTTATCTTTACGTCAACGATGTTTGCTCCAACTACATATGTTAATTTATCATTACTCAATGGCAATTACTTCCATTTCAACTATTGCATCCTTAAGAAACTTTCCTACCTGAACGCAATCTCTAGCCATTAACTTTGTGCTAATAATATATTTTCCCATTTTTTCTTCCCCTCATAATTAAATAGTATTGGTAAGTTAAATCATCTCCTTGGTGGCTGAAATCTTCTTTGAAAATTATTAATGCATTAATTTATGATCTTTACCTAAGAAAACTATTATATCGAATTTTTCATCACTGGAGGATAAAAATTCAATATTGTCTATTTTAAAATCTTTTTCTAAATCATTTTTCATGTCTTTATTACCATTATATACTAAAATTTTGGTTTTACTAGTAGCTTTACCATTTCCTGTTACCGCTTTATTATAGCCGTTTTCTACAAGATATGTTGAAAAGTCACTAGCGAGTCCTGGTGTTTTAGTCCCATTAATCACCTTTATTTTAAGTTTTGACTTATCAATATTCTGTACCTGGCTGCCCTCTAATTTTGAAATAATCTCTTTATTTTGAGCTTTATTATATACTACATATGATACACCATGTACGCTCTTTAAATCGCCCTTAATGGTATCCATGGAGAGCTTATCACTACCAATGGTTGCAAATATGTATCCATATTTAAGTATATCATTAGCATCCATATTAGTTTCTACAGAACTTTTTATTGCTGATAAAATGCTTGGAATCTTAATTACTGTAATAGGACTTTTTACTTTCTTCATAACTTTAGAAATAAACATATGCTGATTTTCTATTCTTCCTAAGTCACCATTTTCAAAACCACTACCATCGGAATTTTTTCTCCACCTAAAAAATTCCTCAGCTTTTTTACCATCCAAATGAACATTCGTCCCCTTTTCAAAATGAATGCTTAAATCTTGATCAGGATCTTTATAATCCATTTTCCTTGTTATGTCAATATTTACTCCACCAATAGCATCAATTAGTTTATTAAATCCTTTATAGTCAATTTTGCCATAGTAGTCAATTTGAACACCTAATAACTTTTGTACAGCAGCAACTGCATAATCCACGCCACCAATAGCATGGGCAGCATTAATTTTTTGATTTTTACCATTTATCGTAACTAAAGTATCTCTGGGGATAGAAACCAAATTAACTTTTTTATCATTTGCATTATAATGTGCTAATATCATTGTGTCTGTCCTCTTTGGATCGTCAGCATTTGTAGCACCTGGAGTACCCACATCTACGCCCATAACCAGTATATTGCAAGATTTCCCATCTTTCTTAATCTTTTCTATATCATCCTTATTTAATTCCGATGCTAATCCTTTTTGGGTTAAATCTAATGCACTATTATTAAAGCTATTTAAGTAGAAATAAAGATAACCAAAAATTAACACAAGCACTGTCACCACTAAAGTACTGATAACAATTGCAAATCTTTTATAATTTACTATTTTTCTCTTTTTTTTATTATCACTCATACTCTCACCTACTATATTTACTTAATAAATAATTTCTTGCTTCTATTGTATCCGTATGCAATAATCCCTTTTGACCTATAACATATTTTATAGTATTGTCAAAAGATTTTATGACTGCTGCATCTAAATCAATATTACTTAAGCTTCTTAGTTCTTCTACCCCATCAAATTTTCTTAATGGCTCAATATAATCTGCAATATAAATTATTTTCTCTAAAAGGCTCATGCTTTTTCTACCAGTAGTGTGATAACGAATAGCATTTAAAATATCCTCGTCGTAAATCCCCATTACTTCTCTAGCTAGTATACTTCCAACTAATCCGTGCAAAATTGGTGGGTTCTTTAGGTATATTTCATCTAATTGTATTTCATGTTCTATAGCCAGTTTTATAAGCTCCTCATCAGTCTTATTCTTAACACAATCATGTATTAAGCCTGCAATTCGTGCTTTTTCTACATTTTCTCCATAAATAACTGCTAGCGTTACTGCAGTTTCACTAACGTTTAAACTATGTCTTAATCTACTTTCTTTTAAACTTAATTTCAAATAATGGAGCATTTCTTTCTCATTCCACATTTAAATCCCCCTATTTATATAACTGAAGATTATCAATTATTACCTCTACACCCTTAGGAAGAAGATAATCAACATTTCTACCTTTTTTTATACCACCTCTAATGTTCGTTGAAGATATGTCTATAATTGGCATATTAAGAAAAATCACTTTACCATTGAACTTTTGTTCTACATGATTTTTCTGCTTTAACAATTCTTCCACTGTAAATCCTGCTCTACCATAAACCACCAACTTACAACTTTTGAGTATTCTATCTACATTTTTCCAATTATCTAAATCCATTAGGCTGTCTCCACCAATTAAAAAATACCACTCTATATTAGTTTGCGATTCACTAAAAAGTTCAAGTGTTTCATAAGTATAGCTATTCTCTTTTTTATTAATTTCATAATCGCTTATTTCAAAGTGGCTTTCGTGCTCTATTGCCTTTTTAACTAAATCATATCTAATTTGAGCATCTGTTATTTTTTTATTAATTTTATTCGGTGGATTCCCTGCTGGCATAAATAAAATCTTGTCTAAATGTAAATTGTATAATGCTTCATAGGCAATATGAACATGCCCTATGTGAATTGGATCAAAGGTTCCTCCAAAAATAGCCTTTTTCACTGTAACACCTTCTTTATAGTATAATAAGGTACCTTCTGTAAAATAATAACACATTTTCTAATTTATATAAAGGAAAAAGCATGTAAAATTACATGCTTTTATGGTAATTCAATTTTAGGCTTTTTTAATGACCTTTTGTACAATACGCATTTACTACCAATACTTTGTATTCCTTCAGCATTTATAGCCGTGCAAATTATATCTGATGCTTCTCTAGCAGTTATTCCACTATTGTTTAAAATTTTAATTTTAACAAGCTCTCTAGATTCTAATATGTCTTCTATCTGTTTTAAAAAATTTTCTTCTATTCCAGCTTTTCCAACCTGAAATACAGGTTGTAATGGATTTGCAAGAGTTCTCAAATAACTTCTTTGTTTACTTGTAATCATAATATCCTCCTAGTTACATTCTTATAAGATAAGAATTATCGCTCATTATCTTTTATAATAAGAATTCAAATTCAAACTTTTGTAGTCTTACTAAATCACCGTCTTGAATTCCTTTTGCAACTAATGCGTCAAATACTCCCTTATTCTTTAACACTTTGTGGAAATATTTAAGAGAATCCGGTTCATTTATATTAACAGCACTTAACAATCTTTCAACAAAACTTCCTTCAACAACAAAAGTTCCTTCTTCATCAACCTCAACAGTGTAGGTGAATCTCTTTTCTTCTATTATGAATTTATCTTCATCATTTATTATTAGTTCCGTAACTGGGATAGTAGTTAACATTCTAGCCGCTTCTTTCATAAGTGCATCCACACCTTGATTTGTAGCTGCAGATATTTTAAATATCTTACTATCATCATATCCCAGTTCATTTAATTTCTTCTTAAAGTTTTCAAATACTTCATCATCAAACAGCAAATCACTCTTATTAGCGGCTATTATCTGAGGTCTATCCCATAACTTAACGCTGTATTTTCTAAGTTCTTCATTTATTTTTACAAAGTCTTCTACAGCATCTCTACCTTCAATTCCTGAAATGTCAACCACATGAATAAGCATTCTAGTTCTTTCAATATGTCTTAAAAAACCTATTCCAAGACCTACTCCTTCAGCTGCACCTTCAATTATTCCTGGTATATCAGCAATAACAAAATTCTGTGCACCCTTAACACTTACTACTCCTAAATTCGGTTTTAAAGTTGTAAAGTGATAATTAGCAATTTTAGGTCTTGCTTTTGATACTACTGAAAGCAATGTTGACTTGCCTACATTTGGAAAACCTAATAATCCAACATCAGCTAAGCTCTTAAGTTCAAGCTTAATCCATCTTTCTTCTCCTGGCATTCCTGGTTCAGCAAAGTTTGGCGCTTGCCTTGTAGGTGTACAAAATTTAACATTACCTTTTCCGCCTTGTCCAGCTTTGCAAACTCTATAACTATCACCATCATGAGCTAAATCATACATTATTTTTTCTGTTTCCATGTCACGCACAATAGTCCCCATTGGAACTTTAACATACAGATCCTCTCCAGCTTTTCCATAACACTTAGAACCAGAACCGTTTACTCCATTTTTTGCTACGAATTTTCTTGCATATGAAAAATCTAATAGGGTAGTCATACTAGGATCAACTACTAATATTACGTCTCCACCGTCTCCACCGTCTCCACCATCTGGTCCACCCAGTGGTATATATTTCTCTGTTCTAAACGAAACGGCTCCACTGCCACCATTTCCTGATTTAACAAAAATCCTGGCTGTATCAATAAACATATATTTCACCTTACCTTAGCTCATTTTCTATTTTGTTTAATTTTAATTTATTAGCCCAGCGCCGCAGGTGATAACATCACTTATGGTACTGAATATTAATCTATAAGCTATATTATTATCAAAAACACATTTATAAATTCTTAAATCATCTATTTCTGTTTCTATTTGTTGCCATTCATCCATCCAACTCATTTCGTCAGACATAGCTTCATTATTAGTAATCAGTAAACTTTCACCTAATTCATCTTCGAATATATAAATATATACAAATTTCTGATTAGTAACTTCTAGTTCCATAAATATAGTGTTAAGTAAATCGCCTTTTTTATTATATCCAATTTCAAAAATTTTACTTTTAAAATTGCTAATTTCGATGTTTATTTCTACTTTTACTTCATTTTGCCATAGTTTTTTAATATTATTCTCAAGGCATAGTGAAAATCCATTATCTTGTAATCTATAAATTTCACTGATAATTTCATTTTCCTTGGATAACCTATCTATGTATTTCAAAGCATCTTTCGGTCGCCTCGTTTGCAAATATCCAGATATAACTTGCAGATCATTCATAAAATCATGTCTTTGTTTTCTAATTAAGTTTATAAAACTTTCTAAATCACTCATTACTATCCTCCAAAAGAGAATTTTAAAAAAGCACCCTTTAAGGGTGCCTTAAATTATTCAGCAATACACGTTTCTACATCAACAGGATAAACACTTGCTTTTTTCTTCATTTTGCCCATTCTTTCGAATTTTACAACTCCATCAATTTTAGCAAAAAGAGTGTCATCTCCACCTATTCCAACATTGTTTCCTGGATGGATTTTTGTTCCTCTTTGTCTTACTAAAATATTGCCTGAAAGAACAAATTGTCCATCTGCACGTTTAGTCCCAAGTCTCTTAGATTCACTATCTCTACCGTTTCTTGAGCTACCTACTCCTTTTTTATGAGCAAATAACTGAAGGTTCATAACTAACATTGTACTACACCTCCTCTGTTTCTACTTTTATATATTCACCATAAGTAATTTCTATACTTTTAAGTCCAAGTATCATTGTTTCAAGTAAAACTTGACATCTTTCGATATCTTTTAGGGTTTGATCTTTTAAATCTAAATTCAAAAATCCATCCTCTATATCATACTTCACCTTAATTTTTAGAACTTTCTCAATCCCAATAATTGTAGTTTGAGAAATTGCTGAAATAGCAGCACAAATTAAATCTACATCTAATTCTGCTTCTTTAGGCTGAGCATGACCTTTTATTTTAAAAGAAACTATTTTACCTTTTCTTCGAACAAATTCAACTTTAACCATAACTAAGCTTCTATCTTCTCGATTTGAATTTTAGTATATGCTTGTCTGTGTCCTTGTTTCTTTCTGTAATCTAACTTTCTCTTAAATTTGAAAACTATAATTTTCTTAGCTTTTCCTTGTGCTAATACTTTAGCAACAACTTTAGCTCCTTCTACTACAGGTTTTCCAACTATTAAGCCTTCTTCCTTGCCTACTGCAAGAATTTCATTTAATTCAATGGTTGTTTCAACTTCAGCATCCAATTTTTCAACGAATAAAACGTCTCCTTCTTGAACTCTATATTGCTTTCCACCAGTAACTAAAACTGCGTACATAAAATACACCTCCTTGATCCAGTCTCGCCATCCCAGGTACATACCTTTATGTAAAATAAGCAAGTATGTTTATAACCTTACGTGTGCGGTCTACAAATGACATTCTAACATATATCCAAATGTTTGTAAAGTGTATTTACCCATATATCTTCTGTGTTTGCAAATTTCTTATTTGATTTGCGAAAATTAGCGATTCTACTTTGAATTTTTCTAAATGGGGAATAAAATTCACATAAATTTTATTATCTAACGCTCCTATTTGACGTGCAAATTCTAAAACATCCTCCATAATATCCTTTTTGTAAATTCCGTCAATTTCAATATATATATCTTTAATGCCCTGTTCCTTATGTATCTTAAAAATTTCATTTTTAATTAAAAATTGAATATAGGCTAGCTTAACCCTGCTACTCTTCCCACCGCAATGCTTGCAAGGTTCCTCAATAAACTCGTATATAGACTTTCCGCGCCTCCGTCTTGCAATTTGAACCAAATTTAGCTCAGTAAATGGATAAATTACAGTCTTGTTTTTATCATCCGCAAATCCTGCTTCTAAAACGTCTAATATAATTTTTCTCACTTCTAAATCCTCAATATCAATAAAATCTATTATAATGATTCCGCTTAGATTTCGAAGTCTAATTTGTCTTGCAATTTCTGTCGCCGCCTCAATATTGGTGCTTTGTGCAGTTTTTCGAAGTGATCGACTCTTTGTATTCTTCCCAGAATTAATATCAATTACATACATTGCCTCAGTTTTATCAATTACAATATTTCCTCCACATTTTAGTGGAATCCTATGATTGCGAAGACTGAGTATTTCTTTTTCTATTCCGTAATAATCCAGTAACATTCTGCTTTCACTATGAAATTCAACTTTTACATTGATGTCCGATCGTTTTTCTGTAAATTTCTTCGTATACTGAAAATCACTTTCATTATTCAATACTATTTTAAAAGTGTTTTTATCTAAAATATCACGTAGAGTTCTGTTTAAAGCTCCAGCATCACTAAATAGCAAAATAGGATTTCTTGAATACTTCGCTCTGTTTATAACGGCCTTATATATTTCATATAATTCACGAACTTCATCGTTTAGGGTATCAATGTCTACATCAAAGGCATTAGTCCTAATCATTACCCCTATATCCTCTGGCTTGTTAAGTTGATTTGCCACCATAGTTTCAAAAGTTCTATTATTTATTTTTTTAGAAAAGCTTATGTCTTTATTCATATTTACAAGCACGCAGTAAATACCTGCAATGCCGAAAGCACTAGTAACTTTAGCTCCCTTTTTATCGATCTCTTCTTTTAAGACTTCAACTATAATCTCATCGCCTTTTTTTATCTTGGTATTCTTAAACTTTTCATCAAGATACATATAGCAGTCTTTGCCCTTCCCAATATCTATAAAAGCACATTTAATTGCTGGAACAATATTTTTTACGACTCCCTGATATATTTCTCCTGGAATAGGGCCACTATCCTCTTCTTCTATGAAGCATTCCTTTAATTTGTTATTTTCCTTTATAGCTATTCTTAAAAATTCTTCTTGCCTTTCAATATATATTTCTTTCACTTTAATCCACTCCTATTTTACTAATTTTTGAAAAGCTCGCTAAGAGTGACTAATTTATCATCTTTATATGCATACATTTCTTCCCGCTCTATATCAACAAAAGCTTCTTTATTAATAGACTCTATATTTTCCTTCAAATAGTCTGCTAATAACCGAGCTGATAAATTAGCACGACTTCCACAAGCAATAAGTGCTGAAATACAAATTACTGAGCTATCTACTTCATATTCAAATTTATGCACTAATGGTTTTATATTAATCATTTTTTCTCCGCTTTTACTCATCTTAACGATGTTCCATTCGCCTGCACTACAAATACTCTGCAATGTTTTTAGTGCATCCTCTCCACCCGTGCATTTTAGTTTAATTGTATATTTAGCAACATCAATAATCGCCATAGCTTGAGCTTTCTTTTTTCCCTCAACTGGAATAACTTTTACCACATCTAAAATTTCAATTCCACGTGGCGTATTTTCATTCATTTTATCCATAATATATTTTTCTTCTAACTCACTGTTTAACACTACATCCATGTATTCCCCCTCAGAATGTACCCCTACAGACAATGGTTGTGCAATAGATACCGCCATGTGAGGATTAAAGCCTTTTGAATATTCTATTGGAAGAACTGACCTTTTAATAATTTTTTGGAGGGTTCTCATTAAATCTAAATGAGCAACAAATTTAATTTCACTGCCTTTAGTATACTTAATTAAATAACGCACCGTTGAAACACGTCCCTTCTTTAAAATTAACATTAACGCCGCATTCCGTGCAGCCTAACATGCAATTTTGAGTTAATTCTACTTTTTTTGCTTTTTCATTTTCGAGTATTAGATACTCTTTATTAACACCAATATCTATAAAATCCCAAGGAAGTATTTCATCATAACTTCTTTCGCGATAAGCATAAAATTCTCCTAAAACGCCACATTCATCCATTGCTTCTTTCCATATTTCAAAATTAAAATACTCAGACCAACCATCAAATTTCGCACCCTTTTCAAATGCCTTAATTATAACATCACAAATTCTTCTGTCTCCTCTAGCAATTACCGCTTCTAGAAACGAAACTACAGATTCATGATAATTATAAATAACCGCCTTACTTGTTATAGCATACTTAACTGCTTTTATTTTTTCAACTACCGCATCCATTGTTGCTTGCGGCGCCCATTGGAATGGAGTAAATGGTTTTGGTACAAATATAGCGGAACTTGAAGTAACCCTTAATCCTCTTTTTCGTGTTTCCTTAGGGATTTTAAAGTATTCTGCTACAACTTTATCCGAAAGCTCTGCAATGCCTCGTACATCATCCATAGTTTCATAAGGAAGCCCAACCATGAAATAAAGCTTTATAGTTGACCACCCTGAAGCAAAAACGCTGCTGGCAGCTTCTAATATTTGTTCCTCTGTAACTCCCTTATTTATAATGTCGCGCATTCTTTGGGTTCCAGCTTCCGGTGCAAAAGTTATACCAGTTTTTTTAACCTTTTGTATTTCCTTAATTAAATCTACAGAGAAAGAATTTATCCTAATTGAAGGCAGAGATACACTCACGTGGTCTTCCTTATGTTTTTCAATTAGCGTCGTTATAAGGTTTCGTATATCTGAATAATCACATATGCTTAAAGAACTTAAAGATATTTCTCTATACCCTGTGCTCTTTAATAATTTATCTGCAGCATCGATAATGTTAGCTGTACTCTTTTCTCTAACTGGTCTATATATCATGCCCGCTTGGCAAAATCTACATCCATTAGTGCATCCCCTAAATGTCTCGAGTATTACCCTATCATGTACTATTTCAGTATACGGAACTACGATTTTATCTGGAAAAGCAACTTCATTAAGATCTGTTACGAATCTTTTCTTAACGATTTTAGGAACATCATCATATTTAGGCTTAAATTCCTTGATAGTGTTATCTTCATTATAGGACACCTCATATAAGGAAGGCACATATATTCCTCTTATCTTAGATATTTCTCTTAGGAATTCTTTTTTACGACCTTTGTACTTTTTGTAAATATCTAACACATCATTCATTATTTCTTCGCCTTCGCCAATCTCAAAGAAATCCACTATATCGTGAAGAGGTTCAGGATTATAAGCACATGGTCCCCCAGCCATAACTATGGGTTCATCTTCACCTCTCTCTGAAGCTCTTATAGTAATACCCGACATATCTAACATGTTGAGTATATTAGTGTAGCTCATCTCATATTGCAGAGTAAACCCTAAAATATCAAATTCCTTTAAAGAATCTTTGCTCTCAAGAGCATACAAAGAAATATTATTTTCTCTCATTTGTTTTTCCATATCTGGCCAAGGAGCAAACGCTCTTTCGCAATAAGTGTCGCTTCTTTCGTTTAATACATGATAAAGTATTCTACTACCTAAATGTGACATTCCCACTTCATACACATCAGGAAAGCAAAAAGCAAATCTTATATCAATTTTTTCTAAATCTTTATAACAACAATTAAGTTCTCCACCTATGTATCTAGCAGGCTTTTCGACCTTAAATAAGATATCATCTGAAATTTTATTCATAGAAATCACTCCTCGTTTTTTCTCTAGGCTAGATAATAGTTATCCTTTGTATCTGCCATAGACACATTACATTATTTTATTCTAACACATGAGCGTTAAATCTCAAAATGAAAAATATCTTAAAGTAAAACACCCAACCTTTAATAGGCTTTGTTTTACTTTAAGATATCTTATTATACATTATTTTTTAATTTTTTAATGTCAATGTACTCACTTAGGCTTATATTACCATAGGCTTTTATTGCCTCAATTATTTCTTCTTCATACAACGTATCTAGCAATGTCATATTTTCATCTAGTATTGTAAACAAATTGTACTTATTCTTATCAATTATTCCTAGTACCGATAATAAATTTTTTTCACAAAAAACAGATATACTTTTATTCTCTACATATCCTCTCTTTATAAATCTATGTTTCTTCCTAATAATATAACCCATAATCAAATATACTATCCTTTCCTTTTCTTTAATCGAAGATATTAAAATAAATATAGAAATTAAGCCTAAATTAAAGTTGCTTTTATTTGCTGCTACACTTACAAAATATATAAACATGAAAATACTTCCAAGAATCATACTAACCCTAATAGAAATTTCATTTGCCCTTCTATATATAGTCTTAATATTAAGTATATCCCTAAGCACCCTTCCTCCATCCAGTGGAAAGGCTGGTATAAGATTAAAAATGCCTAAAGCTAAATTGCTTTTATAAATTAAATGCAAATAAGGTCTATTAAATAATATAAATAAAATATAAAAAATAACTGCTAATAATAAGTTTAATAAGGGACCCGATAAAGAAATTATTAAATCCTCTTTAGCACTTGCTTCATCTAAATCTTTCACCTTAAGTACGGCTCCTACAGGAAGAATTTCGATATCAAAGCCTGAAAATCCTAAAATTCTAGCAGTTAAATAATGCATCATCTCATGGATGAATACAAAAGCAAAAGCTATTACTAATTCTCCTTTAAATCCTAATATTATTAACAAAATAATATACGGTATAAATAACTTACTTATTCTTATCAATTAATCCCCCAAAGCAATTGCTGAACTGTCATTAAATCATCTCCTGCGGAGCTGCAATATTAACGACTTCAGAAGGAGATCTATATTCCCACTAAAGTTTCTTTTTTGCTATAGTATGGACCTCCTACTTATAGAAGCGGCCGGCTTCCCTTCTGAACTGTCATTAAACCATCAAAAATTAATATCTTTACTATTTATTCCATCCCCACTTGAAATTTTGCTTTTAACCTTCTCTATGAAATTCACTGTAACAGATTCTACATCTTTAAATTTAACGCCCTTCGCTTTATCTATTAATGTACCATAATCATACTCTTTGTTTATTGCTTGCTTAGAATAATTATAAACATATTGAGTTTTAGGTGTAACTACTACTTTTAAGCATAATACAAAAATAAACAATACTAGTACACCAATCAATTCCCTGGTTAATCTTTTTATATAAAAATTAGGCATTCCACTTTGTTTGTTATTTTCACTATGAAAACTATTTGCGCTTCTATGCCTTTTTGCCAAATTATTATAATAGCTTTGATACTGCGTATTATAATTACCCATTTTATCCCCCTCTAACAATCTTTTACTATTTATATATATTTAATTTCTACCATTTATATTACATATTATAAGAAAAAAGTATATATTATATCATCTTAAACAAAATAAGCACTGCAAACTATGCAGCGCTTACTCGATTATGTTGTTCTATTTACGATTTTTTAAACTTCTCATTAAAACTTCAGCTGTACCTAAATTTGTGGCAAGTGGAACACAATGTACATCACATAATCTAAGAAGTGCTGAAATATCTGGTTCATGAGGTTGAGGGGTTAGTGGATCCCTTAAAAAAATTATCATATCCAATTCTTCTTGTGCAAGCTTTGCACCTATTTGCTGGTCACCGCCAAGTGGTCCTGATAAAAACCTAGTAACATCAAGTCCCACTTGTTCACTTATTAATTTTCCTGTTGTCCCTGTTCCGTATAAATCATGTTTTTCTAAAACATCCTTGTACCTTGTTGCAAAGTCAATCATATCAGCCTTTTTTTTATCATGGGCTACTAGTGCTATTCTCATATCTATTCCCCCTCATGATTTATTGAATATTATCAAAAATTTATTTTTTTCCTTCTCATACCTACATTAAGCACTAATCCTAATGATATAAAAGTTGTTAAAAGTGAGCTCCCACCATAACTCATAAATGGTAGAGTTATTCCTGTAATAGGCATAAGTCCCATTGTCATTCCCATATTTTGCATTATTGAAAATAATAAATTCGAAATAAATCCCACACACAACACAGTGCCAAAAATATCTTTCGATTCTTTTGCAATTTTTACTAACCTGCATATAAGTAGTCCATATAATAATAATAATACTAATGCACCAATAAGTCCCCATTCTTCTGCTAAGACGGCAAAAATAAAATCCGTCTGATTTTCTGGAACAGAGCTAAACTGCACTCCTTTTCCAAACCCTCTTCCTAGTATTCCTCCCGAGCCTATAGCGAGTCTTGCTTGAATAAGCTGATGACCATACCCTTGTGCAAATTGCTCAGGATGCAAGAATGAAGTGAGTCTTCCTTTCCAATAAGTTTTCATAATTGGAGAATTCCATACACCTACAACTATAAGCAATATTGAAGTCATTCCTCCAATTATCACTTTGTAATTTAGTCCAATACAATAAAATATCCCTAGTACTATAAAAAAGCTTACCATAGTCATTCCCATATCCGGTTGAATAATAATTAATAACATTGGCACTGCCACATAAAATGCTAACTCCAACAAATTTTTAGGATCATTAATTCGCCCTTCCATTTCATCTAATTTCTTAGCCAGCATTATTATCATGCCAATCTTAGCAAATTCTGAAGGTTGCAGGGTGCCTATGCCTATATTTATCCAAGATCTTGCACCATTTACAACAGTTCCAAAAACATCACCATATATTAACAATGCAACGCCTGCCCAATATATTATAACGGCATAATTTTCTATTAACATATAATCAAAGACCAAAAGAACATACATCACAGCAATACTTACTATCAACCATATAATTTGCATTTTAACTAACTTAGTTCCATAATTCTTCACTGTAGCACTATAAATATTTATGCATCCAAAAATCACAATAGAAATTGCTACTATAATCACACTATAATCCAATTCTCTTAACAGTTTTTTATTAAGTCTTAGGTTTTGTAAAATTTTCATGGTTTAACCTACCTCCATCTCAAATATGATTATATCATATTAATAAAAAAAAGCTATGCATAAGTTGTTAATTATACAAAGCCTTTGCTAACTTATCTCTTTATTTTTTTAATAGGTATATTTGCAATTAGTGCTGGTGAATTTCCTTCATATTCTTCCGTTGTTGTTAATCTAACCTCAATTTCCCCCGTTTCTATTTCGGCGTATTTTGAAATTACCTTTAGTATGTCGGCCTTAATCATTTCTAGAAAATTAGGTGAAAAGTCCGCTCTATCATGTATTAAAATCAGCTTTAATCTATCACTTGCAATATCCTTTGAAAAAATTTTATTAGAAAACATTTTAAATAAATTCATTAATGCCCTACCCCCTATATCCCTTTAAATATTCTTTTTAGAGAAGCAAAGAATCCTGTCCCACTACATGATGATCCATCTAGTGAAGCATATGATACTTCCTCTCCCATTATTCGCCTTGCTATGTTTTTAAAAGCTAGACCCGCCAAAGACTTTTCATCAAGAACGATTGGTTCCCCTTTGTTTGTTGAAATAGTAACCTTCCTATCATCTGGAACGACGCCTATTAATTTAATGGCCAAACATTCTATAATATCATCTACAGATAACATATCCCCATTTTTTGTCATTTCATAGTTCATTCTGTTTATTATAACCTCATGTCTATCTATACCCTTAGAATCTAATTTTCCTATTACCCTATCTGCATCTCTAACTGAAGTAAGTTCAGGATTAACCACTATAATAGCTCTATCAGCTCCTACTATAGCATTTTCAAAGCCTTGCTCAATACCTGCAGGACAGTCTATAATAACGTAATCAAAGTTTTCTTTTAATTCCTTTACTACTAAAAGCATATCCTTTATATCAATGTCATTCTTGTCTCTTGTTTGAGCTGTTGGTAACAAATATAAATTGTTAAACCTTTTATCTTTTATTAGGGCTTGCTTTAACCTGCATTTTTTTTCAATAACATCTACTAATGTAAATACTACTCTATTCTCAAGTCCCATTAAAACATCTAGGTTTCGAAGTCCTGTATCTCCATCAATAACTACTACTTTTTTGTCCATAGATGCGATAGCTGTTCCAATATTTGCTGTGGTAGTTGTCTTACCTACCCCACCCTTACCCGAAGTTATAACTATAGATTCTCCCATGTGCATTACCTCCATTATATATATTTATTTGCTAAATACGGTTCCACAATGATATTGCCATTTTTAATTTTTGCCACCTCCGGATATAGAGGCTTTACTTCATCCTCAGGGGACCTCGTTACTATGCTTCCTATCTGAAGTATTTGAGGTTGCAACTTAACTGCCGCAATTATAGCTTTTTCATTACCATTAGTACCCGCATGTACAACCCCTCTTAAAGTACCAATAACAATTATATTTCCTGCCGCATATATTTCAGCTCCTGGGTTAACATCACCAACTATAACTACATTACCAGGATAATTTATACTTTGTCCGCTTCTTATAGTTTTCCTCAAAAACTTAGTTTTCCCCTCATAAATTCCAGTAAACACTTTTCCTACGGAATCTTCTTGCTCCTGAAAAATACAATCACTAATTAAAAATTCATCAAATAATATTTCCTTTAATTTTATACTTTCCCTTTCATTTATGTATTTAAGTTCAGTAGTAATTTTCAAAGTGCTACCTTTGTAAAATTTCCTCCCTTGTGATAGCTTATCAATTAAAGACTCTAGCATGTCATCAAAATCACTGAAATGATTCATATTTATAACTACATTTAATCCCTCTTTATTTCCCTTAATGATTATTTTATCTGTAACCATAATTTTAACCTCCTAGTTCTCATCTGGTGTACGTAACTTTTAAATAAATAATCGTTTTGCTCCATAATTGAACTTAAGCTATTATTTCAACATATTAACAGTAAATTCCTGCTTAATTTCAATATAAATATATTTTTTTATTTTTTCACCATGCTTTTACAATTAAATAAACTCTAACAAACAAATTTGTCAGAGTTTATTTAAAGTTCTAATTTATTTATAATTTAGATTTTTTTACTAATCGTGACCATTTCCATTAGTAGTATTATTTAAATCTATATTACTAGTTCCCTTATCTGGATCAACCATAAATTTATATTTAGGATCTTTTTTAAGTAATTCTGCTTTAAAATATTGCTCATAAACTGCTTTTGCAACTGGAGTAACATAACCACCATGACCTCCATCAAAAACCACTGCGCAAACAGCTATTTCAGGTTTGTCATAGGGAGCAAACCCAATATAATATCCGAAGGAAGTCCTTCCGAGAGCTGTTTGAGTAACCTCATTAAAAGTAGCGGAACCTGTCTTCCCTCCATTTTGTATAGGAAAATCTTTAAATACCCCATATGCTGTACCTTGAGGATCACTAGTAACTTCTAACATACCCTCTTTAATTATATTAGTTGTATTCTCACTTATACCAGTTTTTTCTAAAACTACAGGCTTAGTTTGCTTAATTACATTTCCATCCGCATCTAAAGTTTTATCAACCAAATGCAGTTCATATCTATTTCCTCCATTTACCAGGGTAGATACATAATTTGCTAACTGCAGTGGGGTAAAAGAATCAAACCCCTGACCTATAGCTGCATAGTATGCATTAGCTGCAGTATTAATTTCAGTATTACAATCACTTATTTCTGAATTTATAGTTTCAGACATTGCTTTGATATCTTTATCTGTATAATTATTACCTTTTAATGCTGAGGAACCTTCAATGAGCTCCTTTATCATATTTGAATTAATAGAATCTACCTTGTCTTTTTTCATTTTTTCCTTAATTATAGCAAGATACTTACGTTTGTTTTCATTTTCTTTTTTTATTTCATCTATTTCTTTAGTAGTGCCACTTTCAGCTTTTGGTTCAATATCAAGAGGTTTAAATTTTACTCCTCCATTATTTATTCCGCTTTGTAAAAGTTTCACTAGATTACTTATATGAATATTAGCTAATATTTCTTTACTAGATTCATAATTATATACCTGTCCAAAGTTTTCTGGAATCTCTATACCTGTAGCAGGTTTTTTATTACTGTTCGGATCTATTCCAAGACCAAATTTCCATGCATATTTTGCTAGTAAGTCTAATCCAGCTTTGTTTTCACCAGCCTTTTCAAAAAGTTTATCAGCCACATCATAAAAGTAAAAATTACAAGATTCTCTCATTGCCTTTTGAATATTTACCATTCCATGCCCATAACCATGCTCGTTATATATCCAACATGCAGCTGTAACGCTTTCATAACGGTGATTGTATGGTCCATTATCATTTACTTGACTGTCCTTGGTTATAACGCCTTCATCTAGCCCAGCAATAGCTGTCACTGGTTTAAATGTGGAACCAGGTGGTATTAGAGATTTAGTTGCATAATTGAAAGTTGCTTTGGGGAAAATATCATTATTATCCTTCCTAATTGTAGTATTCCCTTTTACACTTTTATCTATCGGGAACATATAATCAAGTACTATTTTCTCTCTTTCTTCTTTGGATTTTGACATATCACTATCGGTTAGTACCCCTTTAATATCTGCAAGCCCTCTTTTTTTAATATAATCTAGTCCAATTTTCTCTGTGACTGGACCTAACAACTCATCATATTGAGCACTAGTTAACCCTTGCCTAAACATATTAGGATCATACCCAGGTCTACTTGCAAGTGCTAATATCTTGCCCGTCTTAACTTCAATTACCACCGCCGCGCCTCTGGTTGCATTTGTTGTATCAACAGCTTGAGATATGTCCTTCCCTTTTTTTTGTAGATGGAGCATCACAGCATCTAAAGATTTCTCTGCAGCATATTGCATATTTTTATCTATATTAAGCTGCACTGTTTGTCCAGGATAAGTTGCAATCTCACCTAAAGTATTAACTTTACGCCCTTGTTTATTAACTGTTATACTTTCTTGTCCTTTAGTTCCCTTTAAAACATCTTCAAAAGCTGATTCAATTCCTGACGTACCTATAGAATCCGTACTTATATCATAACCTTTTTCTTCATACTTAGATGAATCCCAAGGATTTATCTTAGAAATATAACCTAGGAAAGCTGAACCTAGATCCTTATTAGGATAGACTCTAACAGGCTGAGTCATAACACTAATACCAGGAATTTCAGGTTGCATTTGTTCAAAAATAAATGCAACGTCCTTAGATAAATCGTTAGCGATAACTACTGGCTTATATCCAGAAAGGCTCTGAATTTTTATATTGTCCTTAACTACCATATACCGTCTGAGCTCTTCTTTGCTTTTAGAATCCTTGATTTCGTCCAGCTTATAATCCACTATTAGTTGATTATACACTTCTTCTGGCGTAATCTTTAAAAGTTCTTCATCAACTTTTTTAAGTTGATCAGCGGTTAAATCATCTTTCTTTTTACCCTTATAGAGTTTTTTAATAACTGTCTCATCAAACCCTCTATCTTTTTTAAATCTAAGTTCCATCCAATCTTGTGATGTTTTATCTGAGGTTTTAAATTCAAAACTATACTCTACATCTTTTTTATCCTCACTAGTCTTTACTTTAAGTGCAAACTCATCTACCTGAGTTTGCTTGTTATCATCAAGAATTTTAAATACCTTATCAATAGTTGGCAAGAATTTTTCTTCACTCTCTTTTGTTTTAGTAAATGTCACTATATAACTTTGCTTGCTTGTAGCGAGTTTCGCACCATTTCTATCTATTATCTCACCTCTTGGTGCTACTTTAGATATTATCTTATGATTTTGTTGATTTGCAGTTTCCATATACACCCGGCCATTGATTACCTGTATATTCACTAATTTGAAAATAATAACTGAGAACATCAAAATCATAATTACAATTAAAGCATTAAATCTAGAAAATTTATTATTATTTTTATTTTTCTTTCTCACTTTTGCACCAACCTTTTAAAAATCATATAAATGTACTGCATCAAAATTTCCACTCTTTCTTCATATATTCTTTTTGTGAAAGTTTATATACAAATTTATACATAAAAATAGAAACTATTAGATTATATATTCCATGATATAATACTACCCCCATATGTGTATATTGCTTTATCAAAAACAATATAGAAAATACTATTAACCCTTTTACTAAACTTAACACAAAAGTTGAAACTATTGGCAAAAACGGTTTTTCAACAAATATATTTTTACCTATGTTTGCAGCTATAGCACACATAAGCATATTACTTAGCATATTGATTCCAAATCCATTTAAGAAATAGATGTCCTGCAGTGCGCCGGTAAAAACTCCAATTATTACTGCGTCTTTTGGCGAACTAACAATCGAATAACACAGTGCAAAAGTAAATATTAAACTTGGATATGTACCGTTTATTTTGAGTAAAGGCATCAACGTATTATCTAATATTAGGAATAGAATACATAACCATACTACTGTTAATATTCTCTTCATACTACAACTCCTAATATATTATTTCACCATCTTTTATATGTTTTGGTACCACAATAAAAACTTCTTCAATTTTTGAAAAGTCAACATATGGCTCGATTATAGCACTTTTCATTACTTCACCTTTATCCTCATGAACACTTAGCACTTTTCCAATTCTAATTTTAGCTGGATATTTGCCAGCGAGACCAGATGTTACTATTATATCGTCTTTTTTTATACTTGAATCTACAGATAGATGCTGTATTTCGGCTAGTAATTTATTGTTTTCATCTTTATATCCTTTAACCATACCATTATTATCTCTTGTCCTTTGAACAAGACCTGCCACTGCAATATTTTCATTAGATAAACATTGAACGGTGGCCCAATCATCAGCAACAGATGTAACCTGACCTACGAGCCCGTCTCCAGTCATGGCTATCATATTTTTTTTTATGCCTTTATTTGTGCCTTTATTTATTATAAAGCCATCTGAAAAACTATTTCCACTTAATCCTCTTATTTCAGCACCTACATAGTTGTATTCATCTCTTTGCGTTGAAAAATTAAGCATTTTTCTTAACCTCTCATTCTCTTTTATTGCAGTATCATATTCTAATGCTTTAACTTGTAACTCGCTATTAGTTTTTAGAAGTTTTTCATTTTGCGCTTTAATATTTGACAAGTTTGTTATAAATTTAAAAGAACCCTTTATTTTATGAAACCCACCATAAAATATACCCTGCACTGAATTTATCGTTACACCCACACCATTCTCCACGAAAGATATTTTTTCTCGATTTGCACTATATCCTATTAAAGATAAAAATGTAACTGACAGTATTATAATAACTACTGCCAGTTTATTTTTTAAAAATCCCATATTTATCTTCTTTTACTCATGACGTCTATATTAACGAGAGCTTTTCCTGCTCCTATGGCAACACAATCAAGTGGATTTTCAGCTATGTGTACAGGCATATGCGTTTCGTGATTTATAAGTGTATCTATTCCTTTTAATAACGCTCCGCCTCCAGTTAACATAATTCCTTTTTCCATAATATCTGACGCAAGCTCTGGTGGGGTTTTTTCAAGGGTTGTTATTATTGCCTCAATTATTGCTTGAACTGGCTCACTAAGTGCTTCTCTTACTTCCTTTTGCGTTACTTCGATCACTTTGGGTAATCCAGTTATCAAATCTCTTCCTGTTATTTCCATACTCATATCATCATCTTCTAGCTCGTATACTGATCCAAGCTCTGTTTTAATATTTTCCGCAGTTCTCTCACCTATCATAAGGCTGTACTGTTTTTTAACAAAGGCTATTATTGATTGATCTAACTTGTCCCCTGCCACTCTTAGAGACTTGCTTGTTACAATTCCACCTAATGAAATTATTGCCACTTCCGTAGTTCCGCCCCCAATATCCACTATCATACTTCCGGTTGGTTCATTTACAGGAAGTCCAGCTCCAATTGCTGCAGCCATCGGTTCTTCCATTAAATATGCTTCTCTTGCACCTGCTCTTTTAGTTGCTTCCTCAATTGCTCTCTTTTCAACCTCAGTTACACCAGACGGAAATCCGACTACAATTCTTGGACTTGTAAGACCTTTTGAACTAATTTTATTTATAAAGTGTCTAAGCATTTTTTCAGTAATCTCAAAATCTGCAATTACTCCATCCTGCATAGGTCTAATGGCAACAATGTTACCGGGTGTTCTACCTATCATCTGTTTAGCTTCTTCACCAACGGCTAATACCTTATTAGTATTTACATTTATAGCTACAACAGAAGGTTCTCTTAGTACAATTCCTTTCCCCTTCAAGTAAATTAATGTATTTGCTGTTCCTAAATCTATTCCCATATCTCGAGTTGTTCCAAATATTCCCATTATAATTTCTCCCTTCGTATCTAAAGTATTCCTTTTTCTTTTAAACTCGTATAAGTTCCATTCCCAATAATTATATGATCAAGCACTTCTATCCCTAGTAATTTACCACATTCTTGAAGTCTTATAGTAATGTTTACATCTTCCTTGCTAGGAGTTGGATCTCCAGACGGATGATTGTGACAAATAACCACGGAAGCACTACATCTTTTAATAGCTTCGTAAAACACTTCTCTTGGATGAACTATCGAAGTGTTTAAATTACCAATTGAGATATCCTTTATACTTATAATGACATTCTTTGTGTTTAGCATAACTAATTTAAGATATTCTTTTTTTAAATATCTCATTTCCTCCATAAGATATTCTGCAACATCTTTTGGGGAAGTAATTTTGTACTCTTCTCCTGATTTAAAACTTCTAAATCTTTTTGAAATTTCTGTAAGTGCTAAAAGTTGTGTTGCTTTAGCATTTCCAACACCCTTTAAATTCATAAATTCTTCTGCACTTGAACTTAGAAGTCCATTTAGTCCGCCACACTCAGAAATTATTCTATCACAAAGACTTATAATATTTTCATTTTTTGATCCTATTCTAAGTATTATAGCTAATAGCTCATTGTTGGATAAAGTTTCAGCACCGTATCTTAACAATTTTTCCCTTGGCCTTTCATTTTGAGGCAAATCCATGATTTTGCACGTCATACCCATAAACAACTCCTTTATAGATTGACCCCCATCTCCCTTAACATAAAATATAATTTATTTACCGGTAGCCCCACCACACTATAGTAACAGCCCTTTATTTCTTCAACAAATAGAGATGCTGCTCCTTGTATTCCATAAGCTCCAGCCTTATCAAGTGACTCGCCCTTTTCTATGTAATTGTTTATTTCTATTAAAGACAATTTTGAAAATTTTACTTCCGTACAAACATACTCAGTACTAATCTCTTGAGTTTCGGTGTTTATTACTGCAATTCCTGTATATACCTCATGTGTATTATCACTTAAATCACTAATCATTTGAAAAGCTTGCTTGTTATTTTTAGGTTTTCCAAGCACTTTGCCTTTGAAATAAACAATAGTATCACACCCTATTATAACAGCTGGTTTTTTAACGCTACTACAAACAGCTACAGCCTTTCCTTTTGCTAAGGCCATAACGTAGTCTCCACAATTCGCAGAAAATAATACGTCACTCTCTTCAAAGTCACTTACTATTACCTTGAAATTGCTAGTTATTTTTTTTAAAAGTTCCACCCTACGCAAAGATGCAGAAGCTAGAATAATATCCACTACATCACTCCTAATATTTTCTATATAATATTATTGCCAAAACAATGCCTATAATAGACATTATATTAATATTAAAATTTATACCGAAAGTTACTGCTAATACTTTAAAATCTATAAGCATAGGAGTATTCATTCCTATGGTGTATGTACTCTTTAAAAATTTGAGTGCGCTTACGTTATCTCCTAATAGTTCACCTATAAAACTTCCAGAAATAGCTCCAATCAGTATAAAAAAAATAAAATACGGATTTCTTCCTTCTGCACTTTTCAAATCGTACCCCCCACTTTACTTATATCCTATACATTTTAACATTTAATAAATTCATACACAAGTGTATAAATTTAATATTCAAAAAAAGTTTATAATTGTAATTTATTTAGTTGCAAAAATATCCACTAGCATTTAGATAAAAAAATACAAATAGATTCAAATAATCTATTTGTATTTTTAATGATTTAATTCCACATCATTCTACTTCTTTAATATTTTCTTTATATATTTATAGATGTAGATATACCCCTCCTCTGTTTTTTCCTTTTTTAATTCCGCTGGCATTGCAGTTAAATATGATTTCATTTCTGTCATGGTACTATAATTTTTACTTTTTTCTTCCGCACCCTTTAAAGAACCTATCCATTTTTTTAATTCTACAGTTTTAATTGATTTAGTATCTTTTTCTGAAAGTTTATTTAATATTTTAAGATCAGCACTTATCATTTCATTGGTTTGTGCACTTGTTGAATCCTTTCCACTCAATTGAAAATTAATTTTAGTATACATTATTTTTTTTGCATCAAGTTGTTTAATAATATTACCAATCCCATCTTTAGGATAAACACCAACCAAGACTTTATATAATTTATCTTCTTCAAGAATAAATGGTGTACTAAACTCCATTAAACTTTTTTTCAAAATTAAAGCATTTTCCTTCGCGCTAAAAACGCCACATTGTATTGCTACATAATCTTTAATATTAGTTTGAGGAATCTCTTTAGAAACATCTACGCTCTCTTTGTTCACTTTACTATCTTGATTTACTTTACTGTCTTTTACTACATCCGTTTTAGTAGTTTTATCACCTGTACCCGTTTTTACGTTATTATTAGGTATTAGCTTGGACAACATTGTGCCCAAGGCAATGGCTGCTATCAAAGTTAATGTAATTACAATCATAAAATTATTATTTTTCCTAGGCGTCTTATAATTATATCTAGTATATCTCACTTTATCATCCCCTAATTTAATAAATCTTTAAACATCTTTTAAAAAATAACTAGTAACTTGTAGTCTATTTTTTTAGATGCCTTATTTAAAATACTATTATTTTAAAATTGATTTTAGAATAAAAAAAATATATATATATTAAATTGTTTTTTTTAGAATTATTATATCCTTGTCTTCGCTATTTATCTTAAAAAAATTGCTTGTTACCCTACTTTCTTCAAAGTTATTGCGTTTCCAAAATTCCACCATTGCATTATTATTAGATGAAACAAAAGTATAGAAATCACACATTCCATAATTTTCATGTAAATGCTTTGAAAACTCATTAATAATTATGTTTGATATATCAGCATCATATAGTCTAATTTCTATTAAATAACACATAATCCATACTTCATTTGGATTTTTAAATTCTATTCTACCTTTTATAATACCTATAAGTTCACTACCATGTAACACTTTAAGAAAGTATTCCCCTTCACTCACATAACACTCTAAATATCTTTCATAAAATTCCTTAATATCATAATTTAACCTTGCCTCTATATTAAAATCTTGCTGTTTATTAGTCCAATTTTTAATTTTTAAAATATCCCCTTTTTCTACATTCATAATGCTAACATCATCAAATTTAATATCTATATTAAACATAATTACACCTCTTCAATTTACTCCTCTTTAACATTTTATGCCTCTTTAATAATTAAATTCTACGTTACTTTTAAATCCCCTTCAAAAAAAATTATATTAGCACTTCTATATTTTTATTTTTTTGTCAAATCATTACAAATCAAATAACCCTATAAGTTTTTATAGGGTTCTAGATGAATTTTGTTTTTCTTTATGTTAAATGATTACTATTTTTTATTCATCTCTGTACATAAGTGTTACTCTAACGATTCTTCTAACTATTTCTTTTGCTTCTAAATATGGTATCCCACACCTATTTAACCTCCTAAATATGGCTGGGTTATACCTCTCAATTCTTCTTACAATGGACTCAACATCATTGTATTGGGGATTAGGTCTATCAAATGGGGATCTATCTTGATAATTATCCAATTGTCTTAAATCTTCATCCCCCTGCTCAAAACCTTTCATAGATACATCTCCATACGTCATACCCATTGGATTGGACCCATTCATGAACATGTCTTCATTAAATTGGTTCATTCCCATAATCGAATTAATCCCCATATTTGGATTTACATCCTGCATATCTCCCATTTGCATTCCCATGTTTGGGTTCATACCCACATTTGGGTTCATGCCCATATTCGGCATCATATTCATTTGCCCATATCCATACATCATAGGTTCTAGTGGAACCATTTCATATTCTTCCTTCATGTCTATATCTTCAATATTTCTGTCCTCTAGTTTCATAACCGCCCTCCCTATTTATAACTTAATACATTAACAATTTATGCTAGAGGCCGTGTTTTGATACTAATTTTATGACAATATGCAAAAAAAAATAAAGAGGATGTAATTACACCCTCTTTATAGCGCTCACTTTTTATAGCGCCTCTACTTTAATCCTCTTACAGGCTTTCTCATGTTACTATCACCATTTATAGTAACTGGATTATTTTCTTTATTTTTGAGTGGTTTCTCCTGTTTTTCATTAGAATTATTGTTTTTGTTTTTCATAAATAACACCTCTTTCAGATGTTAGTTTTTCCATATTTCTTAAAAAAATTCACTTTTCATAGGTTTTTATCTTACCAATTAAATCATCACCCGCGGTACTGCAATATTAACAACTTCTGAAGGAAAGTCGTTAAAAAAAAGAGGTATTTCTACCTCTTTTTTAAAGTAATATAATTTTTTGGTGCGACAGACGGGACTTGAACCCGTATGGTCTCCCACACGTCCCTTAAACGTGCGCGTCTGCCATTCCGCCACTATCGCAAATTTTGTTTATTTAATATAAAGGATCAAATCTTATAGTCATATGTATTTTAAAACTTGTAACTACAAGATTGATTATATATTATTCTAGTATAAATTGTCAATAGTTTTTTCTGTTTTTATTTGATTTCATCACCATATAATTTCAAATAAATATTATAATTTGTTTTTACCTTTTTAACATATTTATCTGTTTCCCCGAAAGGTATTACATTTAATGTTTTTCCATCGCTAGAGTATTCTTTATCATTAAGCCATTTTTGTACATTTCCACGTCCACCATTGTAAGCTGCCAACACCAAGTCTATATTTCCATTAAATTCAGTGTTTAAATTATTAATATACCAACATCCCATAGCAATATTAATTTCACTTTCATATAATTTTTCCACATCAAAATCTTTTAATTTCATATTTTCTGCAATCCACAATGCAGTATCAGGCATTATCTGCATAAGCCCATAGGCACCTTTTGGAGAAACAGCGTTTCCATCAAAATTACTTTCTGCCCTAATTACAGCTGCAACCAAACAAGGATCCACATTATACCTTTGCGAATACTTAACTATTTGATTTCCATATTTTATAGGGTAAAAGCTTTTGAAAATGCTTTTAATGTTAATCACTATAATAACCAAAAAAATTAAGATTAAGATTTTTATAATTTTTTTAAATTTCATCACTTCACTCCTAACCTTTCTAACTTCCTAATAATCAAATCTAGTTGTAACTTTGTATTTTCAATACTCCCGCCATTATCAATAACAAAATCTGCAAATTTTTTCTTTTCATCTATTGGCATTTGAGCTCTTATTCTATCCCATGTTTCGTCTATTTTTAAAGCATCTCGATTCATAACCCTTTGTACTTGAATGTCACTACTCACCCACACTAAAATAGTTACATCCATACTAGTATGAAAATTGTTTTCTATTAAAGTAGGTGCATCTAAAAAGCAAAATTGCCAATTGCCTTCTTCGTACATTTTTATTCTGTCTTGTATTTCTTTTTTTATAAACGGCATCATTATACTTTCAAGCTTTTTTCTGCGATTATCACCCTTAAATATATAGTTTCCAAACTCTTTCCTATTAATATTACCTTCACTGTCAAAAAACTCATACCCGAATTCCCCTTTAATTCTACTTATCATCTCAGGATATATTATAAAAACCTCTCTAGCTACAATGTCTGCATCAACAACCGGAAGACCCTTCTCTATTAGCATATTAGTTATTGTGCTCTTTCCACTACCGATTCCACCTGTTATCCCAACCCTTAGCGTTTTCAACTATTTTGCCTCATACCAAGTTTCTCCAATGCTTATTTCTACTTCTAGTGGAACTGAAAGTTTAACTACATTTTCCATCTGTTCCTTAACCAAATACTCAACTTGCTTAAGCTCATCCTTATATACATTTAGTATTAATTCATCGTGTACTTGGAGAATTAAAGTGCTCTTTAATCCCTCCTGCTTTAATTTATCAAATACATTTATCATAGCAAGTTTAATAATATCTGCTGCACTTCCTTGTATCGGTGTATTCATAGCAAGCCTTTTACCAAAGGACTTCACAATTTTGTTTGTTGAATTTATTTCATAGATAAATCTTCTTCTATTCATTATTGTAGTAACACTATTATTTTTCTCAGCTTCAACCACTATATCCTCCATGTATTTTTTAACATTTGGATATCTTTCAAAATATGTTTCTATGTATGCTTTAGCTTCTTTTCTAGATATATTTAAGTCTTTTGCTAAGCTAAATTCTCCAATGCCATATACTATTCCAAAGTTTACAGCTTTTGCATTACTTCTCATAAGCGCCGTAACTTCTCCTATCGGTACATTAAATACCTCTGAAGCAGTTTTAGTATGAATATCACAATGTTTAATGAAAGCCTCAATTAAATTTTCATCCCCTGCTATATGAGCTAATACTCTAAGCTCTATCTGTGAATAATCCGCAGATAAAATAACACACTGATCATTGTGTGGTATGAATACTTTTCTTATAGCTCTACCCATTTCATGTCTTATAGGGATATTTTGCAAATTAGGTTCAGTACTTGATAGTCTTCCTGTTGTTGTAACTGTTTGTGTAAAGTTTGAATGTATTCTACAATCTGTATCAATTACTGCTTGTAGACCCTCTATATAAGTAGAAAAAATCTTTGTTAACTGTCTATACCTTGTAATTTCTGTGATAATGGGATGCTTATCTGCTAGCGCCTCTAAAACCTCAGCATTAGTTGAATATCCCGTTTTTGTTTTCTTTATAACAGGTAAATCTAACTTTTCAAATAATATCTTGCCTAGTTGCTTTGGAGATTTAATATTAAATTCTTCTCCAGATAAAACAAAAATAGTGCTTTCCATTTCTTTTATATCTTGAGCGAATTTTATGCCAAGTTCCTCTAATCTATCCTTGTCTATTGTAAATCCTTCTGCCTCCATATATGATATAGCTTCTGTTAATGGTTGCTCCACATCATATAGCAGTTCTTCCATTTTGTACTCTTCAATCTTCTTTTCTAAGATTTCATAAAGCTCTTTTAGTAATGCTACTTTATTAATCTCTCTTTCATGACCCTCGCCTATAATACAGATTCTAAGAATTTTATCTATAAGAGTTTCCAGGCTATACTCCTTTTTAGCTGAATCGAGCAAATAAGCCCCCAGTTCTGTATCAAATTTTACCCCTTGTAACTTAATGCCTTTTTTATTAAGTGCAGTGTAAGCATTCTTTACGCCGTGACTTACCTTTTTAATATCATTACTCTCAAGTATAGTTTTCAAATAACTTATAGTTTTTTCTTCATCTTCATTAAATAAATCAGTAACCATAATCAAATAGTTTTTTCCCTTATAATTAAAATATATGTTATTTACGCTAATTTTAGAAAACACACTAGAATCTTCAATATCAAAAGTTATATAAATAGTCTCTTTAATTTCACTAATAACTTCCAGAAGCTTCGACAATTTATCTATTACCGTAAAATCCGCAGAAAATGTTTCTTCGATTGAATCCTCATCATCTGGTATTTTCCCTATTAAAGATTTAAATTGTAATTTGTAGAATAAATCTTTTACAGCCCGTACATCATATTTTTCTTTTGATTTAATTGAACTTAATTCCATTTCCATAGGCACACATGTAATAATAGTAGCTAATTTTTTACTGAAAATAGCCTGTTCACTATAAGCAGTTAAATTTTCCACAAGTTTTTTACCACTAATCTTATCAATATTCATAAGAAGGTTTTCTATACTCTTATACTCTTTAATTAGCTTATAAGCAGTTTTTTCACCAATTCCTGGTACACCTGGAATATTATCAGAAGCGTCCCCCATTAGCCCTTTTACATCTATAAATTCTGTAGGAGTTACTCCAAACTCTTCTATTATTCGATTTCTATCATATATTTCCTTTTGTGACATTCCCTTTTTGTTTATTACAACTTTAACATTATCTGTGGCAAGCTGGAGTGCATCTCTGTCTCCTGTTATTATAAAAACTTCAAGTCCTTGTTTTTCTGCAAATACAGATAATGTTCCTATTAAATCATCTGCTTCAAAGCCATCTAATTCAAAAATATCTATAGCCATTTTCTCTAAAAGTTCCCTAACTAGAGAAAACTGATCGCGGAGCTCATCAGGCATTTTTTTTCTACCTGCCTTATAATCTTTATATTCTTCATGACGAAAAGTAGGCGCCTTCCTATCAAATGTTGTAACAATATAATCTGGCTCAAACTCTTCCTTCATCTTTAAAAGCATATTTGTAAAACCATAAACTGCATTAGTGTATATGCCATCCGAATTTGTTAGGGCTGGTAATGCATAAAAAGCTCTATACATAAGACTATGGCCATCTAAAATTAATAGTCTTTCCTTAGACATTGTAAATCCCTTCTTTCTAGTATGTTTATATATTGTGCTATATTCTACATTATAATATACTTCGTCAATAAAAACATCAACGATTTAAATAAAATGAAGGCAGATACAAATGTACCTGCCGCCAAAATTATTTTTTCTTATCGATAACAGTTACGTCGCAGGTCGCCTTATACCCTCCATCTAGTGAAGTAACCGTCACTTTAGCCTTTCCGGTAGATATTCCAATTACTGAAATACTCTTTCCATTTTTCTCAATAATTTTTATTATCGAACTGTCACATTTCCAAATTACATCCTTAATATCTGAATTTCCCGGTCCAACTAAAGCTGTTAATTTTTCATTTTTGCCTACTTTTATAATTATATCCTTTTTATTTATTCTAACTTTATTAACCGGCTTACTTACAACAGCAACAGTACATTCGTCCTTGTAATTCCCGTCATCGGTTGTAGCACTTATTTTAGCTAACCCAATTTTATGTCCTGTAACCTTTCCATTATCATCAACTGACGCCACTAAAGTATCACTTGATTTCCACGATACTTTTTTATTTGTTGCATTGCCAGGTAGTAATGTTGCCTCTAAGGTTTCACTCATCTTAGGGCCAATGCTAAAATAAGCTTTTTCAAGTGATATTCCAGTCACCGGAACCTCTTGCTTTATTGATGATGATAATATCTTCCAATTTCTTGCTGAAGATGGTGTTATAGTCTTATTATCTTTAACATATTTCATCATTAAACTTCTAACCTGACCATCATCACCTAGAGCCTTAGCTGAATTATAAGTAACTAAAGATGTATCAACGCTACTTATTCCAGCAGCAGCCATGAATCCTCCGCCGCCGTTGTATCTATAGTTGTTTATTGCAACTGTAAATACATCTGAATCCTTAATCACTCTTCCATTAAACTTTAAGTTCTTAATTCTGTTTCCAGATATCATTTTTTTAGTAACTGAATCAATTGCTCCTGCTGGCTCTGTTAAGTCGATGTCATAACTTGCTCCGTACAATTGATCCAAGTTATAATCTGCAATATTAAGATCTGCGTCCTTAACTATTGGATCTGTTGAACCTGATGTTCGTTTGTAGTATCTTACTGTATATTCCATCCAATCTTTTATTTGTTTTCCATTCATCTTCACTCCATAAAGAAAATTCTCGTATACATATACGCCCATAATATCTTTAATAGTAATATCACCCTTTGGAATATATGATGATAAACTTAGTGGAGCTGCTATTGAGAGTTGTGTTCCAGCTGCACCAGCTTGAACTTTGTTTATTAACTCCATTATTTCAGTTGGTTCAGTAATTTGCTTATTGCCTTTATATTCTCCCTTAGATTGTCCAAGTATTGTTGAAGTATATTCTAAAGTTTTAGCTTGATATGGTGCAATTAAAGCTGTTATATCATGATCTTCAGCGATAGTGTCCATAGCTACATTTTTAGTAGTTAATCCTGTAACAATTCCTGCAGCATTAACCGCTATATCAATTTGTGAAACGTTTTGTGCCCATTTACCTGGTTCTAATATTGGAACCACTTTGCCTTCTGGATTTTTTAAATTGATGTCATTTAAAGTACTATGCGCATGTCCTGCAACTATAGCATCTATCCCACTTACTTGAGTAGCCAATGCCTTAGCTTGATTTTCCGGAATAATATCTGCTACTCCTTCTTCTCCAGTATGTGCAGCTACTATTATTACATCTGCTCCATCTGCCTTTACTACTGGAACCCATTTTTTAGCTTCGTCTACTAAATCATTAAAATGTAATCCATCATAATGAGCTGGATCCTCCCAACTAGATATAGTTTTTGTTGTAAGTCCAAGTACCGCTACGCTAATTGTTTTGCCATTAACTACAAAAGACTTCATAGTATATGGTTTAACAAAATTTTTATTATCAGCTTTGTAAGTATTAGCAGATAACACGTCGATACCTTGATCCTTCGCATCATCCTTAATTCTATTTAATACTTCAAGTCCATAGTTAAATTCGTGATTCCCTAGAATCCAGCTGTCATATCCCATTGCTCCCATAACTGCTGACATTGGATAAGTTGTGGTTTTATCTATCATATTATAGTAATAAGCAAGTGGAGTTCCTTGAATAGTGTCTCCATTATCTATTAACATAACATTTGGATTAGTTGCTCTTAAGCCCTTAACATAAGTTGAAACCTTTGCGAGTCCCTGTCCTTTTGAAGGCGCTGCATTTGTTCCATAATCAAAGTTTAGAACATTTCCGTGTACATCTGAAGTTGCTACTACTGAGATAGTTGCTTCAGTATCTACATCTTTCATTTGATTGTCTATTCTATTTTTCATTACAACTGTCATCTTGCCCTTATCTCTAACATCAGCATTTAAAGCGTCTCTTACATTTTCATGCGAATCTACTAAACTAGCTACTATCTCAGGTGCTAAGAATCCTGTAAATGTGTCCCCTCCAGTAGCAACAAAATCTGGTGCATTTACTTTTAGTGTGTCTGTATCCTTAACAACTGTGCCATTGCTTTCTCTTATCATGCTAAGGACCTTTTGACCTGGTATTTCTGGTGTTGTGACTGTCCCATTTGCATCTACTACAGCTGGTTTATACGACGGTTTTGAAGAATCATATACAAATTTAACTCCAGAAATTTGTATTCCTTTGCCATCATTTTGAACAGCTTGTTCAAAAATGAATTTTAGCTGTGCCCCCGTCATGATTGTAGTACAAATCGTATTATCAAATGGCATTATATTAAATATTGTTCCAACAGTTATATCGCCTGATGGAATTGGACTTAATCTAATCCCTCCGTTATTCACCATTCCCACCTCTGCTGGTGATTTTGAATAGTTCTTTACAACATCTGCCATCCAATTTCCAAGTTGAGATTCTCCATAAGGTGAGTCAACTTGGCTCTTAGTTAAAGCATTGTCATTAGTTCCAATTACTTCATTAAATATTGGAAGTAATGACGTACTTGCATCATCAACAATTTTCTTACAATCTGGGTCTGTCGCTGATGTAGTTGTCACTGTAAGTCCTTTCCAGTTTGAACCTTTAGGTGAGAAACCTACTATTTTGTTTGTAGAGTCTACAGTAATCTTTAAATTTATAAAACCTTTACCAGTAGCCGCTGCTATTAATGTAGGTACGTCCAACCCATCTGCATCTTTGTTTACAACATCACCAATACTATGTGTATGTCCACCAAATACCGCATCTACGCCATGTAATTTATTAACCATAGTATTAAGCGATGAACCACCATCATGTACATCTGCTAGTACTATATCAGCTAGATTTCCATCTCTGATTTCCTTTGCAACTATATTAATTTCTGTAGCTGGGTCCCTAAAATCAAAAGGATCTACTAAAGCTGGCATAATTATACCTGGAGCTTCCTTAAGTATTGCTCCTATTACTGCTATTTTAACACCATCCTTAGTAATTATCTTATAAGGCTGATATGGTCTATTGCTTGTCCCTTTTTTATACATATTAGCACAAACAATGTTGTAATTTGCACCAATCATAGTTTCAGTATTAATTATATCAAGTCCCCAATCAAACTCATGATTGCCTAAAGCTGTAACTTCCATTCCCATATTTGATAACACCTTTTGAACTGGAACTCCTCTTAGTACATTAGAGGTGGGTGTTCCTTGATATAGATCTCCTCCACCAATGATAAGTGTTCTTCCAGGATTTGCAGTTTTCACGTCTTTAACTACTTTTGCTAATGCAGCTCCTACAGGTTTTGTATTAGTTGAATCCAAAAGTTGTCCATGAAAATCTGTAATTTCTACTATATCAAATGTTTTATTTGTAGCATTAACTGGAGCTACTGATGGAGACGTTACTTGTCCAATTCCTAGAGTAAATGCATTTGGTTCCAAGCTCTTTCTGGCAACGGTTACATTTGTCGATGTATCAATTCCAGCCGCCTCTACAATTTTAGTTCCAATAACACCGTTAAAATTAAATAATATTAATGCTAACGATAGTATCCAGCTAAGTATTCTTTTCTGTTTCTTTCTAAGCAATGAAATCCCTCCTTATTTTGTTATTCCTCCTTTTAGACTTTTAAATAAAATCTAAAAATTAATGTTTAATATATACAACTTACTTTTGATTTTAGCATTATGTGGCTATTAATTCAATATATTACTTCTATTATAAATAGTTTTATTTATGTAATTTTATTTCAACACATTAATACTTAACATAAAACCTTTATCTATTAAGATATAAAATTTATTAATAAAAATATACTATAACTATTGCATTAATTATAAATATATGTTAGAATTCATATTGTCAGACATGCCGAAGTGGTGGAACTGGCAGACGCGCTGGACTCAAAATCCAGAGGTAGCAATACCGTGCGGGTTCGATTCCCGCCTTCGGCACCATAAGGCTTTCAAGTATTTCTTGAAAGTCTTTTTTTATGCCTAAAATGGCAAAAAGGTGACACAAAATTTTTATTCGTGGATTAGCTTTGCTATGCCCATATTTAAGTCTTTTATATTTAAAATAAATTTCTTTCAAAGAAATAAAAACTGTATTGGAATTTCCCAATACAGTTTTTATTTTTTATTTCTGATATTTTATTCTTTCTGTTTCATAAAGATTATTGCCTTTGGTGTCTATTATAACCACAGCCGGAAAATCCACTACCGTCAGTTTACGAACGGCTTCTGGACCCAAATCTTCAAAAGCAATAATTTCGCATTCTTTTATTGTATTAGCAATAAGAGCTCCAGCTCCTCCTATTGCAGCAAAATAAATTGCGCCATTTTTTTGCATTGAATCTACTACAGTTTGACTTCTAAGCCCTTTCCCAATCATTCCAGTAAGACCTAGTTCAAGCAATGGAACAGTCAAATCATCCATTCTATAACTAGTAGTTGGACCAGCAGAACCTATTACATTTCCAGGTTTAGTTGGAGCAGGTCCCACATAGTATATAATGGCATCTTTAGGATCAAAAGGTAACTCATCCCCATTATTAATTGCGTCTACTAGTCTCTGATGAGCTGCATCTCTACCTGTATACATGGTTCCTGATATTAAAACACTATCTCCCGATTTTAAATCCTTCAACTTCTCCTGTGTTAAAGGAGTAGATATATGTTTGATTTCCATCTTTTCCCCTCCCTATATAATTGTTACTGCATGTCTTGCCACATGACAGTTAATATTTACTGCCACAGGTAATCCAGCAATATGTGTTGCAAAAGCTTCCACATTTACAGCAAGGGCTGTGGTATTTCCCCCTAGTCCTTGAGGTCCTATGCCTAGTGCATTAATTTGTTCTAGTAAAGTTAATTCAATTTCTTTTAAATGCTCTGTTTCATTATGGCTACCAATATCTCTTGTTAAGGCCTTCTTGGCAAGATACATTGCCTTATCAGATGTGCCACCAATTCCAACACCTACAACAATAGGTGGACATGGATTTGGACCTGCAAGTGAAACGGCTTCTACAACAAAATCAAGTACACCTGCTAAACCATCTGATGGTTTAAGCATTTTTAATCTACTCATATTCTCACTGCCAAAACCTTTTGGGGCTATAGTTACTTTGACTTTATCCCCTGGTACAATATCATAATATATCACAGCCGGAGTATTATCCCCTGTATTTTTTCGTTTTAAAGGATCTTCTACAACAGATTTTCTTAAAAATCCCTCTTTATATCCACGTCGTACACCTTCGTTAATGGCATCTGTAATATTTCCGCCGATTAACTGAACTTCTTGACCTACTTCTACAAATACTACAGCCATACCTGTATCCTGACAAATTGGTACTTGATCAGTTTTTGCAATTTCAGCATTTTTCAACAAATTGGCTATAATATCTCTTCCTACCGGAGATGTTTCTTCCTTTTGGAATTTATGAAAGGCATCTAATACGTCTTCTCCCACATAAAAATTAGTCTTTATACTCATATCTTTTAAAGCATTTTCAATTTCTTTTACATCTACTTTACGCATGAATCCACAACTCCTTCCAAATATTTTTCTTGTAAAAGCTGTTCAAAAATTTTGAACAGCTTTTATTATTATTATTATATTCTAGCTACTCCAGATTTTCTAGCAGCTTCCATAACAGCTTCAGCTACGGCTTTTGCAACTCTTGGATCAAATGGTAGTGGAATAACATAGTCTTCATTTAAATCTTCATCACTCACAAGCTCCGCTAAAGCATTTGCTGCGGCAATCTTCATCTCATTATTGATATCACTTGCTCTAACATCTAATGTACCTCTAAATATTCCTGGGAATGCTAATAGGTTGTTTATTTGATTTGGAAAATCTGATCTTCCAGTACCAACAACTCTTGCACCGGCTTCTTTTGCTAAAGATGGTAAAATTTCAGGTACTGGATTAGCCATAGCAAATAGTATAGAATCTTTCGCCATAGTCTTTACCATATCTTGGCTTACTTGGTTAGCATCCGATACTCCTATGAACACGTCTGCTCCAACAATAACTTCCTTTAATGTACCACGTACTTTTTCTTTATTTGTAATCGTTGCCATCAAAGTTTTTTCTCCACCTAAATTTTCTCTTCCTTCATAGATGGCACCTTTTCTATCACAAAGAATAACATTTTTTGCTCCCATACTCATTAATAATTTTGCACAAGCAATACCTGCAGCTCCTGAACCGTTTACTACAACTTTAACATCCTGCATATTCTTCTTTACTAATTTTAGAGCATTAATTACACCAGAAGCAACAACAATAGCTGTTCCATGTTGATCATCGTGGAAAATTGGGATATCACATACTTCTTTTAGTTTCCTTTCGATTTCAAAACATCTAGGTCCACTTATATCCTCTAAATTAATACCACCAAAACTACCTTGAAGTAAACTAACCGTTCTTACAATTTCATCAACATCTTTAGTTTTTAGACATAAAGGAAAAGCATCAACATCTCCAAATGCTTTGAATAGTACACATTTACCTTCCATTACTGGCATTGCAGCCTCTGGTCCTATATCACCTAAACCTAAAACGGCAGTACCATCTGTTATAACTCCTACAAGGTTCCATCTTCTTGTAAGCTCATATGATAAATCTATATTTTTTGAAATTTCAAGACAAGGCTCTGCAACCCCCGGTGTATAAGCTATTGAAAGATCTTCCTTAGTTTTTACTGGCACTGCAGAAATCACCTCAATTTTACCTCTCCATTGTCTATGTAATTTCATTGCTTCTTCTTTAATATTCATATTTTTCATTCTCCTTTTTTGTTTTATTCTTATTATGACAATAACTATTTTAATATTTCCTACCGACATAACCCAATATAATTTTATGAAGAATTCAACATGCTAATTATGTATTTTACTGTTCATATCACCACCTTTAAATCTACTACGTCAATTGATTTTATAAATATTAACTCTATTTTTGTTACGAAAAATAAATACTCTTATTCATAGTAAAAATCAAACTAAATAATATTATTTATCATTTTCTCTTCCATGGGTATAATGGGGCAGTAGTACAGGAGAAATCTTGTCTGTATTCACACCGTTTTCCTCAAGGTTTTTGTGGTATTCTTTAACATGGTCAAGGCTCAGTTCTTTTACTTTAACCACTTTGCACTTTTCACCTGCATGGAACCCTGTCCTACGTCCGAAAACAATAATATCTAATAGTGAATTACCCATCAATCTGTTTCTACCGTGTATCCCTCCTGAAGCTTCTCCTGCCACATAAAGGTTTTCTACCTTGGTTTGACCGTTTTCATCAATTAAAAGTCCTCCGTTTTGGTAATGAAGGGTAGGATATACGAGAATTGGCTCTTTTCTCATATCAATACCAAATTTTTGATACATCCTCAGCATGGCAGGAAGTCTTTTCTCAATCGTTCCTTCCCCATTGATGATTTCGATTAAAGGAGTATCCAACCATACACCCTTTACCCCTAAAGGTGTCTCAATACCATTATTTCTTACATGACATTCTCTAATGATTGCAGATGTTTCCACATCTCTTGTTTCAAGATGATAAGTAAATTGCTCACCATGGATATTTAGAGGTGTTGCCCCTAAACTACGGACCTTCTCCGTAACAAGTGCCCCAAAAATTTGAGAAGGGTATGCTACCCCAGTAGGGTGATACTGCACAGCATCTGCGAAGACAAGTTCTGCTCCGGCTCTGTATCCCAAAACAAGTCCATCCGCTGTTGCACCATAATGATTTGATGTTGGAAAACCCTGATAGTGAAGTCTTCCAGCACCTCCCGTGGTTATAATAACTGTTTTAGCCCTTGCGATTAAATATTCCTCTGTTTCAAGATTGAATAATACGGCTCCAGCAGCTTTACCATCCTTGTCTAATAGGATCTCCACAGCAGGTGAAAATTCCACCACTTCAATCCCTTTGTTAATCACTTCATCCCTAAGCACACGCATGATCTCAGCTCCCGAATAGTCGGCAGCGGCGTGCATCCTCTTTCTCGAGGTTCCACCTCCGTGGGTAGTAACCATTGTGCCATCCTCTTCTTTATCAAACATTACCCCAAGGTCATTTAACCATTTGATTGCTTCCGGAGCATCCTTTACAAGGGCATTAACAAGTTCCTTTTTGTTAGTAAAGTGTCCGCCACCCATTACATCCATGTAGTGTTTCGCAGGAGAATCTTCTGGCTTATCAGCAGCCTGGATCCCCCCTTCGGCCATCATCGTATTAGCGTCGCCAAAACGTAATTTTGTGGTAATCAATACATTGGCGCCTTTTTTATGGGCCTCTAGGGCTGCCGATGCTCCAGCTCCTCCCCCACCTATTATCAACACATCTACGTCATAGTTTACTTTAGTTAAATCCATGTCCAGATCTTGAAGTCTACTTTTAGCTTCAATAATATCCGCTAACTCTAGGGGAACCTTTGATCCTTTGTTTGGCCCTAAACTTAGATTTTTGAATTCATTATCTCTATAATCAGGATAATTTTCCTTTAATATATCTTCCTTTTCTTGGGGACTCATTCTTGGAAACTGAACTCCTAATCTTTGGGAACGGGTGGCCTCCACCTTCTTTATTAGCCCCCTCATTTCTGCTGTATACATTTAAATACCTCCCTGGTAATACTATATTTTTATGTAATTCTAAGCTAATTTTTACGTTTCAATATCCCTTGTATTGTATAATCCCTTTAATTCATCAACATTTTTAGCCATTAGTTCTCTCAATGAATCATCATGCATGCCTTCTTTAATATGTTGTACCCTCTCTGTCAAATGTTCTGTTTCATGGGCAATGTATTTACCTGTAAGCCGGCGTGCAATCACCCCTACTTGGTAATGAGTTATATTGGCAGGACACCTAGAAGCACAGATTCCGCACATAACACAGTCGAAAGATTCATGGGCACATTTCTCAATGTCTCCTCTTTGGGCATAGGCAATATACTGCATAACATTAAGGTCCTGGGGGCATCCCTTCGTACAAGAGTTACATCCAATGCAGCTGTATATTTCAGGATAAAGCTTCATCATTGTATCAGCCGTTGGCTCTAATTCATTCATATCATATAATTTTTTGTCTCCAGGAAAGAATGGCAATTGAGTAAGATACATACCATCTTCAACCTTGGTTTGACATGCTAAACATACCTTTAATTCTTTCTTACCTTTAATTCTATATATCGTGGCACAGGCACCGCAAAAGCCCGACCTGCATCCACAGCCTCTAACTAATTGATACCCTGCATATTCCATTGAATCCATGATTGTAAGGCTTGAGGGTACAGAGTACTTTTTATTTAATATATATATTTCCACCATTTCTTTATTGGACATTTTTATGCCTCCTTTGTTTATACCTAATCTCTAATGGGTTAAACGGTTTTAGTGTTTACATTAATATTCATCGGGAAGTTGATCTATTTCATCGCATCTAAATACAGGACCATCTTTACACACATATTTATCTCCGATGTTACAACGTCCGCATTTCCCTACGCCACATTTCATCTTTAATTCCAATGTGGTGTATACCTGATCCTTCTTAAATCCCATTTCTTCAAGCGTTTGAAGAACAAATTTAATCATAATTGGCGGTCCACATACCAAAGCCACTTTATTTGTGCTAAATCCAATCTCTTTAATATAACTGGGAACAAATCCTACATGTCCTTCCCATCCCTCGACTTCTCTATCAACCGTCAAATAAACGTCTGTATTAGACCTTGATGGCCAATTTTCAAAGATGTCTTTTGTCTGGACAAGATCTCCAGGCGTTCTTGCTCCATATAAAATATCTACCTTTCCATAATCGTCTCGATTATCCATTACATAGTTTATAACGGAACGAATGGGTGCTAGTCCTATACCCCCACCGATGAAAAGAAGATCTTTTCCTTTTAGCTCATTCTCTACTGGGAAATTATTTCCATATGGTCCTCTAATACCTATTTCACTCCCAACTTCCAAACCATGTAGATATTCTGTAACTACTCCACATCTTTTTACACTAAACTCCATATAACCCTTTTCTGTTGGAGAAGAAGTGATTGAGAAAATCGCTTCTCCAAGTGGAGGAACCGAAATCATCGCACATTGACCTGGCATATGTTCAAATGATTTTCCACCACCAGGTTTTGTAACCCTAAATGTAGTTACATCGTGTGTTTCTTCCCTAATGTCCACTATTTCAGCTAGTTCTGGCATTAAAGGATTTACATGTTTATGTTCATGTACATTACAATTGCAGCTCATTTTGTCCACCACCTAACTTTTTAATTACTTTAACAATATCCAAATGAACTGGACATTTTTCTATGCACCTTCCACATCCAACGCAAGCGTATACACCATTTTGTTTATTTGGATAATAAACAAGCTTATGCATAAACCGCTGTCTGAACCTTTCCTTTTGCGTTTTTCTGATATTTCCATGAGCCATCAGGGTAAAGTCCGAAAACATACATGAATCCCAGCAACGGAATCTTTCTCCAGATGTATCACCCTTAAAGTCACCAATATCGTAACAATGACAAGTAGGACATACATAAGTACATGAACCACAACCTAAACAACGTTCACTAAGTTCTCCCCAAATTTTAGATTCAAATAACTCCTTAAGCTCTCCCGTTATTTTTTTAGGGTCTATATTTGCTAAAGGAAGATTTTTAACTTTCACTTTTGTAGCCTCTTTCAATGCCTTTAATTCACTTATATCCTGCTCAGTTGCATCTTCTAAAATGTCCTTTAATTTCTCCGTTAAGTTTTCACCTTTTGATGTTTGTGGATTCCAAAGTATGCTATCTCCCATATCCCATGTGTTAACATCTACTTCTTTAGAAGCTGTCTGTGGTTCTATTCCAAATGAACTACAAAAGCAAGTTTCCTCTGGATCAAAACAGGCCATAGAAACGATGGTTCCTTTTTCTCGTCTTTCCTCGTATAAAGCATCTACAGGATCAACGAGGAATACATTGTCAAGTAGCTTAAAGCTCGCTGCATCACAATGTCTCACACCAAATAGTACATAGTCCTCTTTCTTTCCTCCTACATTTTCTAGTTCAAGTTTCTTTCCATCTCTTTTAAACTTTAAGTAGGTTTCACTTTGGGGGAAAATAAAACTTTTTGGTGAAATATTAGTTTTCAGTTTTTCTACATTCACCGTATCTCCTTGTTTCCACAGGTTGAAGTTTACATCTCCATCCACTTCAATAGGCAAAAACAATTCATAGGATTTATCAATCATACTAAAAAGCTGCGAAAACTGATTCTTTAATATTTTCTTCATCATTTTTTCCCACCTCCATGCGATGTAAAGGAATCACTATCATCCAGTTTATACATTCCGATTGGGGCTTGTTTAGATGGATCTACCCCTGCATCATATTCACCGTAAAGTTCATTTATATCTTTCATAATTTTACTATTTAATAGGTGAAGTGGGATATTTGCTGGACATACTCTGCTACATTCTCCACAGTCCACACAACGACCACCAACGTGATAAGCCCTAATAATATGATAAAACTGCTCTTCACTATCTAATTTTGCTTTACCTGATACGTCTGCCTTATCATTGTCAAAAATACATTTTACACAATTACATGCAGGACATATATTACGACAAGCATTACATCTTATGCATTTTGAAAATTGAGCAGCCCAAAAATCAGATCGCTGCTTATCTGTTAGGGATTCAAGTTTTTCCACATCTTTAAATCGTTCTAGTGGATCCACTTCTCTCCCTACAAAGTCCGACATCAACTGGTCATATACTACAGGATTCGGCTGTCTACATTTAATGCATTTGTCATATTCAAATTCACTTGCTGAAACCTTCTTTTCACCATCATTTTTCACAAATATAATTTCATCCCCAGATCTTTTCACGCTTAGAATGCCTTTATTTAACCCTCCTTTTTTTACTTTTTCTGGATCAATCATACCAGAGCAACTTACTCCATAGACCACAACCTTCGCGCGGTCTATTCTGTTATCATTTATCAGTTGGTTAAATCCAAGAGAATCGCATCCTTTTAAAAATATACCTACTTTTTTATTGTCCTTTAATTCCTTAAGTAAATATTTACTTAGGTTATTAACACAGAAGCAGTCCCATATTAAAGAATCTACTTTACCCGCTTCTGTAATAAATACGGGATAGGAATCATCAAAGGTATCTCCCTTTTCCCATCCTATAATTTTTTCTACTTCCCCATTTTCTAGGGCAAGTTTTGCGGTCGCTCTTATTTTTTCAGTTATCTTATCCATCTTTCATCCCTCAACTTTCTATTAGGACCAAGTTTATGAACTTTCTCTAATACATCATTCATAACGCTTGAAAATTTTTGTCCCTCTGCTGCTGAAATCCAATCCACTCTAAAACGTTCTTTTTCTATTCCCATAAATACAAGTAAATTTGTCAAAACTGAAAAACGTCGTCTTGTATGATAGTTTCCACTTGTATAATGACAATCCCCTGGATGACAACCGGCAATTACTACGCCGTCAGCTCCATGTTGGAATGCTCTGAGTATGAAGTTTTCACTTACTCTGCATGAGCATGGAACCCGAATAATTTTAACATTGGCAGGATATGCTAATCTGCTTGTTCCTGCTAAATCTGCTCCTGCATAACTACACCAGTTACAACAAAAGGCTACAATTAAGGGTTCAAATTTATTTTCATCTATTCCCTCGATTTTTTCGGCTTCTATCGACATATGGCATCCACCTCCGCTAAAATCTGTTTATTTGTAAATCCTTTAAGATCAATGGCACCAGGGCGACAAGCTACTGTGCATCCACCACAACCTTGGCAAAGTGCTTCATTTACCTTTGCAACTATTTTTGTAATTGTTTTCCCGTTCTCTTTAACTTCAATTGTACTTGATGAAATTGCATCATATGGACATATTTTAGTACACGCAAGGCATCCACTACAAATTGATTCATCTACTTCTGAAACACAAGGATTGTTAACCAATTTATCCTTACTTAATACCCCAATTACCTTTGCTGCTGCAGCACTAGCTTGTGCCACCGTTTCTGGGATATCTTTTGGTCCTTGGCATGCTCCCGCTAAATATATTCCTGCAGAATGAGTTTCCACTGGACGAAGTTTTGGATGAGCCTCTGTAAAGAAATTATTTGTATCTGTACTTATACCTAATATCCTTTTAATTGTAGTTGAATCGTCTTTGGCCTTAGTCGCCGCTGCGAGCACTACTAAATCTGCATCAATTTGAACTGTTTCTCCAGTCGAAGCATCAATAGCATTAACTTGAAGATTCTCTCCATTTGGAAAAACTTTACCAACCATACCTTTAATATAATGAACACCATATTCTTCAACAGCTCTTCGCTGGAACTCTTCAAAGTTTTTCCCTGGTGTACGAACATCAATATAAAAAACATAGGCTTCCATATCGGGATAATGATCCTTGAGTAACATTGCATGTTTTGCTGTATACATACAACAAATTTTAGAACAATAAGGTTTACCCCTAGAAGATTTGTCCCTTGATCCCACACATTGTATAAACACTACTTTTTTAGGCACTCTATGATTCGATGGACACACAAGATGGCCTGCTGTTGGCCCTGCAGCATTTGTTAATCTCTCAAATTCAAGAGATGTAATTACATCAGGGTGCTCACCATACTGATATTCTCCAAATTTATCTAAACCTATAAGATCATAACCTGTGCATACCACTATAGCCCCATATTGTTTTGTCATTTTAGTATCTTCCTGAGAAAAATCAATGGCACCCGCTGTACATACTTTTTCGCAAAGTCCACATTTCCCTGTTTTAAACTTGATACACTGTTCTCTATCTATAACAGGTACGTTTGGCACAGCCTGAGCAAAAGGCATATAAATAGCTCCTCTGTTATTTAAGCCTTCATTAAATTCATTTTTAGCTTTTTTTGAAGGACATTTTTCAGCACAAACGCCACAACCAGTACACTTGTCCATATCTACACTTCGTGTTTTTTGGTTAATGGTTGCTTCAAAGTTTCCCACATATCCCTTAACTGACTCTAGCTCACTGTAGGTGTATATGTTTATATTTGGATGAGACGCCGCATCTACCATTTTCGGTGTTAAAATACAGGCAGAACAATCCAATGTAGGGAATGTTTTGTCTAGCTGAGACATTTTCCCACCAATGCTTGGTGACTTCTCAATGATATCCACTTGATAACCAGCCTCAGCAATATCAAGAGCCGTTTGGATTCCTGCAATTCCTCCACCAATAATAAGTGCCCTTTTCGTTACATCTATTTCACCTGGTACAAGTTCGCTATTTAATGTTGCTTTAGCCACTGCAGCCCTAACAAGCGCTATGGCCTTCGGGGTTGCTATCTCTTTATCTTTATGAATCCAAGAACAATGTTCGCGAATATTTGCAACTTCTAATAAATAAGGATTTAATCCCGCTGCCTTTGCCGCTTTTCGAAATGTTGCCTCATGCATTCTAGGAGAACATGATGCTACCACAACTCGATCTAATTTTTGCTCTTTTATCGCATTCTTAATCAAATTCTGGCCTACTTCGGAACACATATATTGATAGTCTTTAGCATATACAACTCCAGGCATTTTTTCAGCTTCTTTTATAACTTTATCAATGTCCACGGTAGCTGCTATATTGCTTCCACACCAACAAACAAAAACTCCAATTTTCTGCAATTTGATCCCTCCTTTAAAATAACAGTATCATTATTTTTTTGTAAAAATTATTTATTATACTTTCTAAATGCACTTACAATTGCCTGCTGGGGCATTTTATCATCTATTTTTCCAAAGACCTCTTCAGCTTTTATTCTGTTTTCTCCTGTACGTCTAAGGATTATAAGCCTAACTGCCTCTAAAACGTTTGCAATATCTATATTCCTAGGACAACGCTGGGAACATGTAAAACATGAAGCACAAGACCAAATGGTTTTACTCTCTGTAACCTTGTCTAATTCTCCTGTCTGAAGTAATCTTATGACCTGATGAGGCAGGATATCCATACCTTCACTTGCAGGACAACTTGCTGAACATTTCCCACATTGGATGCAATCTTGTATCCTCTGCCCACTAATTTGAGAAATTTGATCTAACTCTTTTAATTTTTTGTCAGAATATATTTTCACTCTTTTCATTGCACTATCCCCTCCTATCTTATTTGACACCTAACGCTTCTGCTAAAAGCTCCGTGAAATAGCTGATAGATAGTTTATTTTTGGCCCCATCATTACTAATTTCTAGATTATATTTACAAAGTGGGCATGCAGTAACAATTTCTTCTACATCATTTTTTACAGCTGATTGAATTATAGTATTTGTCATCTTATTTACAAGATCCTTTTGATCTAAACAAAGATACCCTCCACAACACTCCGTTCTATAAGGATATATTACAGGAGTTGCACCAATGGCTTTTATAAAATCTTCTATAATAGAAGGGTTTTCTGGATCATCGAAATTCATTGTTCCACTGGGACGAAGTAGCAAGCATCCATAATATGCACCAATTTTACGATTAGTAAGAGGATTTGTTACTTTTTTAGCGAGTTCATCAAATCCTATTTCATCCCTGAGCACCTCAAGATAGTGAAGGACTTCCGTCTCTCCCGCGTATGCTTCTGTTAGCTCCAAGTAATTGTTAACCTTTGTTCTTATGTCATCTTTGGTCCTCATATCTTCATTGACCCTTTTAATCACGTGATGGCATGCTGCACATAAAGTAACTAGTTTTTCACCTTTGTCCCGTGCTCCTGCTAGGCTTCTTACTGAGGATAATTTAGTAGCTATTTCATCAGTGGCCATGGGATATACAGCACCACAACACTGCCACTCCTTTTGCTCTTCTAACTCAAACCCCAAAACGTTTGCAGCATCCAGTGCAAACTTTTCTAATTCCTGAGCTTTCGTCTTTAACGTACAACCTGGATAATAACTATACTTCATATTTATTCATCTAGACTTTTAAACAAACGAACAAGTCTAGATTTACACCTCCCTTCGACTTTGTTAATATTTCAACACTTATTAATAGAATAATATGGCATTTATCTTTTTAACATTTATGATTTAAAAAAAACAGTGGTGTTTATTTGATTTATTGATAAAGCTATAACAAATGTTATTCTAAATTAAAAAAACCATTAAACTATGATATAATGGTCTAAGCTTATAAAAGAGTGGAATATACGTTGTGAATTTAAAACGATTACAGTATTTTATCCCTTTAATCATGTTAATATTTTTACATTTATTAAAAAGAAGTACTGCTTTTCTCTTTTTAACATTTATGTTATTTTATTTAAATCCTTGTTAAAACTATAACACACGTTGTTATAAATTAAAACTATCATTTAACTATGATATAATAGTTAAAACTTATAATTAGGGGGATATGTTATGGAATTAAGACAGTTAGAGTATTTTCAAATGGTATGTCAATTAAATAATATTACACAAGCTGCCAAAAAACTTTATGTAACTCAACCTTCTATTACCAATTCTATCAAAAATCTAGAAAAGGAACTGTCCATTGTGCTCTTTGACCGCTCTAAAAAACAGCTTTCCCTCACAGACGAAGGCAAAATCTTCTTAAAAAGAGTAGATGATATTTTAAGACAAGTAACCAATGCCGTTGCAGAAATGAAGGATTGCCAGGATCTTAAAAATGTGATCCTGACAATAGGTATCCCTCCACTGATCAGTACTTTTATATTTCCAAAAGTATTTATTGACTTCCAAAAATCACATCCAAATATTAAACTCAATATTTCGGAATATGGGTCCCTTACAACAAAACAAATGGTAGAAAATGGAGACCTTGATTTAGGTCTGATTATCATCGATTCCTCCGATAAGTCCCTAGCTTACCTTCCCATTTTAAATAGTGAGCTCTTCGTTTGCTTAAAAAAGGAACACCCTTTAAGCAAACAACCAACCATTACATTTAAAGATATTAAGAACGAACCTATTATCCTACTAAAAGAAGGCTTCTACATCAGACAAAAGATATTAGAATCTTTTAATGAATGCAATATTCAGCCTAATGTTATTTTATCATCCACCCAATTAGAAACCATCAAGGGCCTTATTACCAATGGGGTTGGCATTTCTTTTTTACTAAAGGAAATTGTTGAAGATAATGAAAATATAACAAAAGTTCCATTTAGTACTGCTATTCCCATAAAAATTGCTCTCGTTTGGAAAAAAGATCGTTATCTATCCAACGCTTCAAAGGCATTTATTGATTTCTTAATTACAAACCCCATAACCCCTCTTAAGAGTTCATATTAGCTACGAATAATTTTATAATATAATTAATTACATAATTTAAGATGATAGTGAACTACCCCCCCTTTAGATGCACTAAAAATGAATATGCTCTGATCAATGTAAATGAAGAGTATATTATTGAGTATAAGTGGAATCGCCTTAAACCAACTGTCGGAAAATTGGACAGTATAATAAAACCTCGATCCTACAAGAAATAATAAGATGTTATATGGAACAAAAATGAAAAAACCACCTGGCTTCAGGTGGTTCTTTCATTTTTGTTTTGATTTCTTAAAGCCTTTAGATAATTATATATATATATGAGTTCTTTTGAAATCAATATATTTAACGAACCCTTTTTAATCTTTTTCGTCACCATATAAATATTAAAATATCCAAACATTACTATTTTGTGTACTAAAAGATAATTAATCAACATATTTTATTTAAAGGAGGTTAACTTATCTCCTAGGGAGCTGAACTGTCGTTAAATCATCTCCTGCGGAGCTGCATTTACGACTTCAGAAGGCGATTTATACTCCCACTGAAGTTTTATTTTTACTATAGTATGGAACTCTCACTTATAGAAATGGGAGACTTCCCTTCTGAGCTGTCGTTAAAGGATGTGGTTATTTGAGTATTAATAAAAGCAAATGTATTTTACTCGTAATTTGTGTGTTTTTTTCTTTAAGTCTCTTCGGCTGTAGATACAATTTTGATAAAAGCATTTTTATAAAAAGTAAACCAAACAATTTTTACTATACCAAGTTATTAATGAAAGATTTATCTCTAGAAAAGCCTACTGAGCATTATGCTCTATATATGAATTTTTATAAGAAGAAAGATTTTTCCAATGAGGATTTATCTTCATTCACCAAGTTTTTTAATTCATTAAATAATGATAGTTTCATAGATAAGCCAGCGAACTTACCAGATAAACCAATATATAAGATATTTTTAACCTTCAGCAAAAATAAATATATGATAAATGTCTATAACGAAAAATTCATTTCCATATATCCCTGGGATGGCTCCTACAAAATGGATTACATTGATACAAGTAAAATGTACAAAGCCTATAATCTTTATGGATTATGCAAATACCTTATACCTAAATAAGGTATTTGTTTTTTTATCCGGTTATTCCTTTAAGGATGCCTTGATTTCAATTATAGATTTATTTAAAATTGGATGCATAACATAAGGTGCTATATCACACAGTGGCTCTAAAACAAACATTCTTTCCTGCATTCTTGGATGAGGCAATATTATTTCATCTAAAGAACTAATAATATCATCATACAGTAGTACATCCAAATCTACTGTTCTAGGACCCCATCTTATAACTCTCTCCCTTTTTAATTCTTTTTCTATAGATAGCAGGAATCTTACAAGCTCTAATGGATTTAAAAGTGTTTTTATTTCAATAGCACAATTTAAGAAATCATCTTGCTCTAGATATCCTACTGGCTTAGTTTCATAAAATTTTGATGTTTTTGTTATTTGGGTATGATAAGAATTGTTTATAAGCTCTAATGATTCTTTCACATTTTTCTCTTTGTCCCCCATATTTCCACCTATACCAATATACGCTGTATGCCATTTTCTATCTATTTCTACCGCTGCATATTGAAGTGGTTTTCCAATAGGCGCCCAAGGTTTTTTTATTTTAACCTTTACTCTTTGAACTAAATCATATTTTAAGAGTATAAATTCAGCTAATTTTTCTGTAGCTTTCTCTATTAAATCATAACTTTCCTTATTAAATTCTTCCTCAACCAATTGACAAAGCTCACCATAATGAACCGTCCTAGTTAAATCATCAGTGATGCCTGCCTCTCTTAAACTAAGGAAAAGCTCCAATGAAATTAAAAAACGTTGTCCTAAGGTTTTTTCTTCCTTAAAGACACCATGGTGTCCGTAAACCTCTAAATCTTTTATATACATTTTGTCCATAGTATTGTCTCCTTTATAAATAAGGGTGTTTTCTTAGCTTCTACATATAGCATCTGTCATAACGCAAACCCTTTTATTCTCTAATACATCGTGTACCCTTATAAATTCGCAGCCCTTCATTATTCCAATAGTTGTAGTTGCAAGTGTTCCCTCAAGCCTATCACTTGCAGGTAAGTCTAGTGCAAACCCTATCATGGATTTTCTTGAGGTTCCTAGAAGTACAGGATACCCTAAACTATTTAGCTTTTCCAGGCTATTCATAGTTTTTAAATTATCTTCATAACTTTTTGCAAAACCAATGCCTGGATCCAAAATAATATTTTCTTTTTTAACTCCTGCTTTTAGTGCAATTTGGATACTTTCTTCCAAATCATTAATTATATCACAAACTAAGTTAGTATAATTTTTATTATCTCTATTGTGCATTAAACAACAAGGCACATTATACTTAGCAGCAACGCTTGCAATATATGCGTCCTTCTTAAACCCCCATACATCATTAATCATTGCTGCCCCTGCCTTTACTGCAAGCTCTGCAACTCTGCCTTTATATGTGTCCACAGAAATTGGGACGCTTATTTCCTTCTTTAAAGCCTCTATAATAGGTACTACCCTTTTAATTTCTTCTTCTTCACTTACGGGGTCATGTCCAGGTCTTGTGGATTCGCCACCAATATCAATAATATCTGCCCCGTCAGCAACCATTTTTTTCGCATGATTTATTGCTGAGCTAATATCCCTAAATTTTCCGCCATCAGAAAAGGAATCAGGAGTTACATTTAAAATCCCCATTATGTAAGTTCTTTTTCCTATTTCAAAATTTCGGTTTCCTATTTCCATAAACTTCCTCCTCATAATCTCATTCACTCTCAACTGTATTCCTAGTATGTTACCTTCAAATTCCTCTTCTCTACTGGCCATTTACAGCCATCAATAGCTTCGCAATTAAAACAATTTCTTGAAAGCTTGTCACACTTATATAATACATCACTTAAACTATTTAAATTTTCAGTATTGCTTCTATGTTTTCCTATAGCCTCTAGAATCTCATCTATTTCCTTAGCACTATATTTGCACTGCTTTAATATGTTTTTAGCAATTTCCCGGCTAGCAATATCATGAGGTGTCCCATTTTCATATTCTTCTCCCCGACCTATATCATGCAAAAGTGCAGTTGTATAAATTATGTGTTTTGGTATATTCAAATGCTTTTCTAAACTCATTATGTACATAAGTCGTGCCACGTCTAAAAAATGCTGCATATCATGCAGGCAAAAGTCTCTATGTTCTTCGAAGTTTTCTATCTTCCTTAAATTATACACAAAGCTATAGTTTTCTATAATAAGATTTATTTTATCATTCATTAAATTATTATCTATAATTTCCACCGTTGCCAAAAATCTATATAAATCTATAAATATTGTTTAATTCCCTGTTCAACGTGTCCGATTTTGCAATCTTTTCAGATATGCTACTTTGGTTTATATAACACTCCAAGGGCTTAAATTCCCATACAACGCATGGTACATATTAGTAGTATCGTTTAAGTGATTAATTATCATCTGCGATGCTATTAAACTACTAATTCATATCTACTTAGATTGATACTTGCATTATAATCTCTATCTATAACACAGCCACATTCCTCGCAGATATATGTTCTAACTGATAATGAAAGTTTTGGATTTATATGACCACACTCACTACAGGCTTTTGATAAATGTCTATTTTTCATCATTCCTTTTATATTAAGTGTTTCCATAACAACTCTTGAAGGCTTGGTTTTCACTATCGTATTCGTTGCTTGGTGATTATGATTACTTCTTATATTAGTTATTTTTCTATGAAGTAATTTAATCTGCTTTTCGATTTTTATAACATTACTTGTTTTGACAAACTTACTCCATTCTTTATTTTTTAGGTATTTGCAAGATACCCTACGTTGTAATCTACGTAGCCTTTTTTCATGTTTTTTACACTTTTTGTTTTGTTAATATTTTTAAATGTCATTCCATTGGAGCATATAGCAAGGTCTTTTATTCCGACATCTATCCCAATGCTCTCACTTGTTAATGCTACTATTGGTTGTTCTTTATCAATTCCAACTGATATAGAGTAGTGCCTTATTCCTTATGATTTTCTACATATCTATCATAATACCTTTTTATTTCAGATACAACTGTGCTTTCATTCACAACTTTATCTTCGATCTTATTCACCTTCATTATACCCATAATACTATTAGTTATAAAAACACCCTCAGCTTTCATTAATTCTTCTAATGTAAACTCGCCTTCTTGTACAATAAATCCTATAGGCAACAAATTTCGAATAACAAAATCTCGTACTATACCCGGTAATAACCCACATTTAATCTTTGGTGTAAATATAATTCCATTCTTGATGAAAAATATATTGCTTACAGCTCCCTCACTTATAAATCCCTCTGTGTTTAGAAATAGTGCTTCATTGTACCCTTTATCTATAATTTTATCTCGTTCAATTATGTTTTCAATGTAGTTGAGGGATTTCATATATGTTAAATTTGAATGCGCATTTCGCCTAACCTCACTTAATCCTAATGCAAACCCTTCATCATAATCACTTTGTTTATAGGCCATTTCTCTTTTAGTAATTATAGTGTTTTTCTCAGATACCATAATTTTGAGCACGCAGTTTTTACAATTGAGTTTTTGAGTAGCAGCATAAATTTCTGTTTCAGTAATTTTTTTATTTACGTTTAGTGTGTTAAGCCCTCTATTTAACCTTTCTATATGCTCAGCTAGAAATAATGGTTTTTCTTTAACTAATATAGTCTCAAATGCTCCCCTTCCAAATGAAAACCCACTATCTAAGGATATCTTATCCACACTTAATTCACCATTTACAAATATCATAATACCCCCTTAGGTTCCACCCATGTGACACGTGGCAAATTCTATAATTTAGTTTACAACTTTATTCACCAGCCTATAACACTCGCATTAACGCTTTTGCTTTATCTAAGGTCTCATCATATTCACATTCTTCATTGGAATCCCACGTTATTCCACCACCTACACCAAAATAGGCTTTATTGTCTTTTATTAAGATCGTTCTAATAATTATATTCAAATCTACATTTCCGTCAAACCCTAAATATCCAAGCGCGCCCGTATATATGTTTCTACGCACAGGCTCTAATTCCTCAATAACTTCCATGGAGCGTATTTTAGGTGCTCCTGTTATGGACCCTCCTGGAAAACAAGCTTTAATGCATTCTAGTGAGCTTACCGGCTCTTTTAATTCACCTACTACTGTAGATACTAAATGAAATACTGTACTGTACTCCTCTAATTTAAAAAGTTCCGTTACTTTAACTGAACTCGGCTTACAGACTTTACTTAAATCATTTCGCTCTAAATCCACCACCATTAGAAGTTCAGACTTATCTTTTTCGCTATTTATAAGTATGTTTTTATTTTTAAGATCTTCCCCTGCATCCATCCCTCTTGGCATAGTTCCTTTTATAGGTCTAGTTTCTACCATTCTATTTCTAATCCGCAAAAATCTTTCTGGAGAAGAACATATTATATTAAAATTTTCAAAATTCATAAATGCAGCAAAAGGAGCTGGATTTATATTTCTTAGATCTTTATATATTTCATATGCGCTTTTACGAGTGTTACAACTAAATCTTTGAGTTAAATTCGTGATATATATATCTCCACTTTTTATATAAGCTCTTACCTTTGATACAGTATTTATATAATTGTTCTTTTCAAAGTCCGACGTAAATTTATTCTTTATAACTCCTACTTTTTCATATACAATTTTATTGCCCTTTTGTATACGCTGCCTAATACCTTCAATACTGTCTTTCTGAGATTTAAGTATTCCTAGCGCAGATATATAAATACTTTTCTTAAAATTATCTAAAATTATAATGTTATCATAAAAATTATAATAGCAGTGAGGTATATCTACATCATCCTTTGCTATATTGGGTAGCTCTTCAACTTCCCTAGCCAGGTCGTAGGAAAAGTATCCTATACCGCCAGATACAAAAGGCAGCCCAGTATTATTTTCTATAGCGTATTCTTCAATAATTTTATTTAACTCTTCAAATGTATCCCCTATATATACTTCTTCGCCCTTATAGCACGTACCATTTTTACTTTTAAAGGTTAAAAAGCAGTTAATCCCTATAAAAGAATATCTTCCCAACGTTTTCTCGTCTCTAGCACTATCCAATAATATAGTATTTAAATCTTCTTTAAATAGTGAATATATTTCAAACCCATCCAGTTTTGTGTGAACTTTTTCAATTAGTAGTTCCATTTTTTCTCCTTAGCCTTTAATAACATTATTTTTAATTCTAACTTCATCGATAAAATTTTTAAGAATCTCGTGTCCATATTCAGTTAACTCTGCTTCAGGGTGAAATTGTACACCTTCAATAATATAATGCTTATGTCTTATTCCCATTATAACTCCATCCTCAGTTTCACTAGTTATTTCTAATACCTCTGGTAGAGATTCTCTCTCTATTACTAATGAATGGTATCTTGTAACCTTCATTGGACTCACGATATTCTTAAACACATATTTTCCACTATGCTTTATTTCAAATACTTTCCCATGCACTGGTTCATTTCCCTTAATAATTTTAGCACCAAACACCTTACCAATAATCTGATGACCTAAACATATTCCCAAAATAGGTATGCTACCTTTAAAGTTTTCTACTATTTCCATGCATTTACCTGCATATTCAGGAGATTTTGGACCAGGTGAAATGATTATTCCTTCGGGTTTAATTTTCTCAATATCCGCAAAGGAAATTTTATCGTTTCTATATACTAATATTTCCTCACCTAGCTCTTCAAAGTATCTAACTAGGTTGTATACAAATGAATCATAATTGTCTATCATCAAAAACATAAACTATCTCCTATTCTCTTATAATTACTTATATTATATCAAATAGTTTGCGTAAAATCATTAGGATTAAAATCAACTTTCATTGTTGGTTGTGGGCGTGTGCCTATGAGTAATTATATCATATAAGATTTTCAAAAATGATTTAATTATATTTCCTCTCTGCAAACTGCATGACTAAGCAACATACCGAATGCAATAAACACCAAAACCATACTTACCATAACTGCATATGGTCTCCAAATCCCCATGTCAAACTGAAATCCAGACACTTCATTTATAATTTGTGATGATGCCAGTGGCAATGCATTTAAGATAAATTGAAAAAATTTCCACGGAAGCTTAATAAATAAAGCCATGATGATATAGAAAATATTTATTCCTATTCCTATTGATGTAGCAAGGCTTGTACTTGCTGTTTTGTAGGATATCCATCCCATAATAGTTGTTAACGATAGCACCCCTAAAAGTTCACTTACAAACATTAAGAGTATTCCACTTCCTAATGTAGCATTACCTATAGAAAATAATGCAAATACCTTTAAACTACTCTTTAAAGTCTGAAGTCCAGTAGCTGAACCTAAAATTAATACGCTGCAAAGTGTTGCTGCCAAAGTTAAAAGCAAACCATATATCATAACAGGAAGAAGGCGAATGCCCATCATCCTTTTGCCAAAAACTGTTGCATACATAATTTCCATACTACCGTCTTCCATGCTATCAGAATAGGTGGATGCCGCAAAAAATGTTACCATAAATATAATTATTAGATAAAGAACCTTAAGAATGTTAAAGCTTTCAGTCCAAAGATAATAGCCTTCATATTGATAAAAAGGTGTTTTCACCTTATCTAGTTTTTCCAATGCTTTTGCTTGATTATTTTTAGGTATTTTTTCTATAAGTGCAGTAGATTTTTTTTCCCAACATGCATAAAAATTTTTAGCATAATAATCAGGAAATTCGGTTAGTTTATCTTCATTGTATAGTATTCCGGGATGAGAATAAACTAACCGACTTATAAAAGCTATAAGTGGGCTATATTTTATTTCATCTGACTTTTTGTCTCGCACTTTTTCTAGACCTAGCCATAATTTATCTTCAGTCATTTCACCAGCATATACAGACTCTTCTTTAATGACTTCATGTAGATTTTCATTTATTGCTATAGTGCGTAGATTTAATACACATGTAAGCAAAAGTAGACCTATTATTGAGAAGAAAACATATCTTGTAAAAAGGCGACGCTTTAATTCTTGATATATCATCTCCTTACCTCCTTCTATAGTTAAGTGTTGTAAAAATGGTACTAAGTAAAAATATAATTGAGCTTGCTATGAGCAAAATGGATGGCATCCATAGAGTCTTCCCTAAAATTGTAATGAATGGAAATTCTGTAGATTGTAAATATGAAAATACTATTCCTCCTGGTATAATCATCTTAATTATATCCATATTCCTAGAGTGACTAGTGATAGATACGCCTAAAATAAAAGAACCTAATATTGTAAGTATCGAGAATTGGATGGCTTTTGAGGATTTTTTAGATATAGATGAAATCCAAGTAGAAAAGCTTGACACTATTAAAATTCCTATCCAGCCTATGATAAATACATTTCTAAGTAAGTCACCTTGAGTATATGGAAGAAAACTTCTACTTGAAACCTGTATTGAAGTATTTAAAGCATCAGCAGGTAATAAGTACTTTAATAGCAAAACATAAAGACCAACTCCACAAAGATATATAATAGATGCCATAATTAAAGGTATACTAATTTTTGCTATAGTGAGGTTTTTCCTGCCTTTTGCTGTAGTAGTTATAATTTCATCCATTCCATTTTCTTTATCATTGGTTATTATGGAACTTGAAAAAACCCCTAACATAACCATAAGTACAAATGAGAAAAATGCAATATGCACAATTCCAGCGTTCCATTGCATAAATCCAGTGTAATAAGTATAAGGTTTTTTCACTTTATCCAATAGAGAGAGCGCTAAGGTCTTTTCATTTTTATTAAGTGCATTTTTATCAATATAATTACCATAGAATAAATCTTCATTTTCATAAAAATTCATTCCTGCATCCTTAGGAATATGCAAAAGGTCACTTGCTGATTCTCCTATCATAGTTTTCAAGCGAAACTCCTGGAGAATTAATTGGTCAGCATAGACAGTATATTTCAACAAGTCTTTAGTAATTACTACATCCCTGTCATTATCACCTTTTAATGACTTTAGAAAAATATCACAGCCACTTTGAAATTTATCTAAAGTCATTTTACCTTCAGTGCCTACTCTATCCTTACCTGCTGCTTCTATTGCTGATCTACCTTTATATTCTTTGTAAACTCCTTGCTGCAAAAAGTCTTCAGTAGCTCCCCCTACAATAAACCATGTCCATAATCCTGCCAAAGCAATTGCAATTAAAACATATGTTAGAAGCCTTTTAAAATTTAGTTGTCTTTTTAACTCTTGAAAAAACACATCCATTTTTATACCTCCTTAACTTTTGAAAGGTAAAAATCATTAAGAGAAGGTGAAACTAATTTACTATTTTTTAATGGAATATCTGCAACATAACGAATTGAAACCTTCCCACTAGATTCATTACGAAAATTCATAATTTTATATTCATTTTCTAGCCGTGAAAGTTCATTTTCATCAATAACAGTCTCAAACACATTACCATCAAGTGTTTCAATTAAAGAATGAGCTTCTCCTGCTGCAATTACTTTACCTTTTTCCATAAGCACAAGGAAATTAGCAATAAATTCAATGTCTGAAACAATATGTGTAGATACAATAATGATTTTTTCTTTGCTTATTGCAGTTAAATACTTACGAAATTTGTTTCTTTCCTCAATATCTAAACCAGCAGTTGGTTCATCTACAATTAAAATATCAGGATTATTTAACATAGCTTGACATATTCCAACTCTACGCTTCATACCTCCGGAAAGTTTATCAATCTTTTTTTTTCTAACTTCCGACAAATTAAATCCATTTAATAATTCACTGATTCTTTTATTTCTAATTTCTTTATTAAGCCCTTTTAAAGTTCCAATATAATGGAGAAAATCTTCAACAGATTGATTTTTATCATATCCAAAGTGCTGAGGCAAATATCCTATTTTATCTAGATACGAATCCTTAAGGCTGGCGATATTTACATCGTCTAACATTACTTTACCCTTACTTGGAGTTGTATTAGAAGCTAGCATTCTCATTAATGTGGTTTTCCCCGCACCATTTGGTCCTAAAAGTCCCCAAATCCCTGGAGTAAATTCAAGATCTATATTATCAACAGCCTTTAAATCTTTAAACTCCTTAGAAATATTATAAGCAAATAATTTCATATTTTTTTCCTCCTTATTAAAGCAAAAGCAATAAAAAACCTTTCTTCTATCTTCAGTATAACTGAGATAAAAGAAAGGTTTATTCATAAATTATTTAGTATTTATAAAGATTTTGTTAAGAATTGGGTAGAGTAATAATAAATACAGTATGTCCATCCTGACTTTCCGCTTCTAAAGAGCCCTGATGCTTTTGTACAATTTCTCTTGCAATAGCCAAACCAAGTCCTGCCCCGTTTGATTGACTTCTTGACTGATCTCTTCGATAAAACTTTTCAAATATAAGTTTTAGTTCCTGTTGATTTATTACGTCACCATCATTTTCTACAAACAATTGCATACTACATTTTCCCATTTCGGACTTTATTTTTATGACAGAATCCTTGTGGCTATATGCTATAGCATTCTTTAATAAATTGTTTAACACCCTGGCAAATAGTGATCCGTCGGCATAAATCTTAATACTCGGAGTAAGGTTTATATTAAATTTTAAGTTTTTCTCCTTAAGTAAAGGATATAGTTCCTCAGTCAACTGCTCTAGGAAAAACTCTGCATCTAGTATACTTTTATTCAAAGGGATTTCCTGAAGACTAAAACGAGTAATATCAAAAAACTGATTAGTTAAATCTTCCATTCTATAGGATTTTTCCAAAAGTTTCTTTATATAGTCTTTACGAACCTCCTCTGGCACCTCAGATTCATCTAAAATTGTGAGATAGCCAACGATGCTTGTTAATGGAGTTTTTAAATCGTGTGCTAAATAGGTTACAAGGTCATTTTTCTTGCTCATCTCCATTAATATCTCCTGCTTCACAAGTTCATTCTCATGTCTAAGTTCATTTATCTCAGAATCAATTAGTTTTAGTTCTTGAACTTTTTCAGGTACCTCTCCCTTGCTGAGCAAAGATATTCTTTGCTCTAACTGATTTATTATTTTTTTTCGTTCCTTACTTTGTGAGTATCTTGATGTATAGTAAACAACAATCGCTAAAAGAAGAAAACTTCCAATAACCATATCTCTCAAAAATTCTGCCACAGTTGATTGCAATTTCAAATCAATAAATAACATTAATCCTATAAATATAAAAAAAGCTAAAATATAATAATTCCAGTTCCATTTTTTAATCTTCAATGATATAGCCTACCCCCCAAACAGTTTTAATATATTCCGGATGTTCAAAAGACTCCTCCATTTTTTCTCTTAAGTTTCGAATATGAACTGTTATTGTATTTGTAGATTTTGAATAATACTCATCATCTCTCAACAAATGAAATAGCTTTTCTCCATTTAAGACATGTCCTTTGTTTAATAGTAATATTTCAATAAGGTTAAATTCTGTAGGTGTTAGTTTTAGTTCCTTGCCATTTAAATTAACATGCCTACTATTTTTATCTAAGATTAACCCTTTATAATATATAGTATTATCATCTTCCTTTGTACCTTCCCCATACTGCTTGTATCTCCTAAGCTGAGCTTTAACCCTTGCCATAACTTCCAAGGGATTAAAAGGCTTAGTTATATAATCATCTGCACCATAAGTAAGACCTATTATTTTATCTTGATCCGCTGTTTTTGCAGTGAGCATTATTATAGGAAATTTGTATTTGGTGCGTATATTTTTACAAATGTTTAGCCCACTTATATCTGGCAGCATTAAGTCCAAAATAACTAAATCCAGCTCTGTATCTTCAAGAACTTCAAAAGCCCTCTTACCATTTTCAGCTTCCAATATTTCGAAAGATTCAGCTTTCAAATAGATTTTTAATATATCTCGAATATCTTTATCATCTTCCACAATCAAAATTCTCTCCATTTAATTCCTCCATATGTTTATATTAAAAAGCTTACAATATTCTCAATTCCATTTAAACATATATAGTGTCACCTGACCTAGTAGTATTATATCAAATAATTCCAATAAAATCATTATGATTAACATACACTGAAAGCTTTCACTTGCTATTATTTTATATATAATTTAAATACTACCTCTTCCCTTTCTTTAAAACCTTTTATAATCCCTCCATGAAGTTTTACAATATCCTTCACAATAGACAGTCCTAAACCACTACCCTCATCATGCCTAGACTGATCCTTTTTATATAATCTTTCAAAAAAACTATCCACTTCTGCTTCTGAAACTGTCTCTCTAGGAACATTGCTCACGCAAAAAACTCCATAGCTTATGCTATTTAGTTCTTCTTTGAAAATTTTAATTTTCACTACAGTATTTATTTTAGAGTATTTTAAAGCATTACTTATGATATTATTAACTGCCCTACCAATCAAATCAGGATCACCATTTATGTAAACAGGCTCCTTTGATAGCTCCACTTCTAGTTTTAATGAGTTCTCATCAAATCCACTTGCTTCATCCTCGAATATCTGTCTTCCCAATTCATTTAGCTCTAAGTTTTCAAAATTTAATATTATATCCTTTGATGTTAGTTTTGAATATTGAAAAAAGTCCTCCAGCATAGTTCTAAGATATACACCCTTACGTTCTATGATGCTTATATACTTACTTAGCTCTTCCTTAGAATTGTATTTGTCCTTCTTAAGAATATCAATATATCCAAGTATTGTTGTCAGAGGAGTTCGTAAATCATGTGAAATATTGGTGAGAAATTCGCTTCTTTTTCTATCTTCTTTTTCAAGTTCAGATGCCATAAAGTTAATACCTTCTGCAAGCTCTCTTAATTCGTTGTTATAGTGAATGGGTACTCTGTGAGATAAGTTCCCTTTGGCTATAATTTGCACTGAGAATTTCATTTTTGAAATATAGGATACCCTCCCCCAAACTAATATAAAAAAGATTATTACAAATCCTATTAAGGCCCAGAGCATCATCATGCTGTCACCATTTCCATATCCAAGGTAAACGTAATATAAGAAATATCCATCCTTTAAATATTCACAGCCAGATACTCTGAAATCCTTTTTATATTTGCTTGGCACAGAATATTCTCTTTTGCCATCTTTTAGCTCATTCTTGTCTATGACTTGTACTCCTTTACTATTTTGAACTATAACATTACCCCTCTGATCTACTATATAGAAACTGTACCCTTGATTATATGAATATTTATCATTTATAAGTTGCTTTAGCGCTATATTATTACTAAGATTACTGTTTTTCAATTCCTTCTCTAAGTTCGGTATACACTTATCATAAATATTATTTATTCTAAGTGTAGGATTTTTATTATAAATTCCCACTCCTTTATCTTTTATCATTGCGGAACTCAAAAATGAAATCACAAAAGCAATTAATGCTATAATAACTAACTCACCCTTAAGCTTAACAATCCTTTTCAACTTTATACCCCATTCCCCAAATAGTTTTTATATACTTACCCACTTTAACCTTATCACCTAATTTATCCCTAAGGTTTCTCATGTGTACAATAACGCTGTTATCATTTTCTAAAAATGTATCCTTCCATATTTGCTCATACAGCACTTTGGTTGAATATACTCGTCCCTTATTTGAAGCTAAGGTGCTTAAAATCTCAAATTCCTTAGGGGTTAACATGATTTCTTCCCCAAATCTTTGTACTGTATGTTCTAAAAGATTTATTTCTAAGTCCTTTATTTTTAAAATACTATCTATAGCCACATTACTATCTGATGTTCTTTTTAATATTGAAAGAACTCTTAATGATAATTCTGTAAAGTCAAAGGGCTTAACTACATAGTCATCGCATCCCTTAGTAAATCCCTTTATTTTGTCCATTTGTTCACCTTTAGCAGTTAACAGAATTACAGGGGTATCACAAAACCCCCTCATCTTGGCTAACATTTTATAACCATCCATTTTAGGCATCATAATATCTAATAATATCAGTGAAAAGGCCTTATTTTTACTAATTATTAAACCTTCCTCTCCATCACAGGCGTAATCAATTTCATAACCTTCTCTAGAAAAATAATTACCTAACATTTCTCTTATGTCTAAATCATCATCCACAATTAATATATTTTTCTGCATTTTACCACCTATCTTTAAGTTTTTTCTTAATTATACAATTTTAGTTCTCTCTTAAAAACTCATAAGAATTATATTTTATCATAGTGATAAACGGATAGATGAAGGTAGCCACAGTGAGAGTTAGGCTACAAAGTAATAATACAATCAAGTCCCATAAAGAATATACTGCATTAATTCCTAGTAGCTTAAAAAACAACTTTGAAACCGAAACATAGAAGCCATAAGACAGAACACATGACACTATGATAAGTATGCTTCCTTTAAAGATGTAAACTTTTGATATAAACCCTTTTCCTAGGCCTAAAGCTCTTATTACCGTTTCTTCTTTTCTTTCTTCTAGAAACGTAATGTTCAAAAGATTAATATTAAAAATTAATGATGCAAACACTACCATAAAAGAAAGTGCTTTAAATATATTAAGAAATTTCCCTATATATGTTGACATAGCGCTACCTAGAATATCAATTGATATAACAGGACTGTCCCCTAGTTTATCCATCCATTTAGTGCCGTCAGCCTTAATGTAAAATTTAGAATCATTGCTATATCCACGATAAGGCAGTAGAATGCACATACTATCTATAATCGAATTATCATAAACGCCCTTTATTTTTATATTTACTGTTTTATCTTTATAATATATGTGAAGTATATCTCCAACCTTCAACTTATTTTTCTTTTGGTACTCAGAAGTAATCAAGCACCCGTCTTCTCCGTCAAAAAGTTTTTTACCTTCCACCATTTTAAACTCCAGCTTGTAATCTTCCTTTTTTATTTCTATAAAGGCAATTAATTTTAGTTTAATATTATTGTTTAGGACTTTACCTGTTGAATTATAATTTTTAATATACCCTTCAACCCCATTTTCTTTTGTAAGAACATTTTCCAGATTTAGGTTTTCTTTAGAAGGCAAAATATAGTTATATGGCAGCGCTGTAGCTAAAGATTTATTCATGCTATTTTTAACATTGTTGTTTAGATTTAATGTGATCATAATAAATACTAGAGTAATAGAAAAACTTACAGTAAGCAAAATAAATGTTAAAAAGTTTTTCTTCATATTTTTAAAGGAATACATTAATAATTGACTTCTGTAATGAATGGAAGAAAAAATCTTCATCAATACTGCGCTTGCAATCAAAAATATTAAAATGATACATATTATACCTAATGAGGTTGCAAAATTTACAGAACTTCCTATATAAACCGAGTATACGAATAGCATTACAGGTATTAATAATATGAGGTAGATAAATATACGCTTTTTTACTATCCCATTCTTTTCTTCATTTTCTCTTAGAAGCCATAAACCTTTAAAATCATCTATTATTAATAAAGGTATATTTGAAAACATCTCGAAGAATAGTGTATTTATAATAATTCCTTTTGAAAATATCCGCAATTCTTCTATAAAACTTATACTTTGAGGAATATAATTCATTTTTAATATGAAATTGGATATTAAAATAGTGGTTAAAACAGATAAGATTACGGGCAATAAAACTATAATAGATAATTCCATTCTTAGAGCATTTTTTATATCCTTATTTTTAAGGGATAAAAGCTTCATAATAGATATATCTCTTTTTCGTCTTATTATGAGCATTATTGAGGTCGTTATTATTACTATTGAAGATAGTATATACCCCATAGTGGTCAATATTCCAAAAGAAGCAAATTGTACATCTGTCTCACTTTTAAGCGTTCGCTCTTTATCCTTTATTGAACTATACATATATCCATCTTCCTTAGACTTTATACGCTGTTTCAACTCTTCTCCATCAGTATTTCCACCGATATAAATTAAATTACCCTCACTTCCACTGACACTTTCACTTATTTTTCCGTAACCAATTATTGTTTCATCATTAGTTACCCCTTTAGGAATTGTTTCTATTTCTTTAACCGTATAGGCTTTTGTTCCCCCATCAGTTTTTATATTAATTTCATCTCCGATTTTAACAGCAAGATTCTTTGCCATAGATGAATCCAAAATTATTTCATCCTTTTTAATGTTCTGCTCACCTAATATCAAATTAGCGTAAAATTTACTGCTTTTACTGTTTTGAAAAAAGGCAGGAGTAGTTTTTTTATAAGTAACCTTATAACTCTCTTTTTTTAATATACTTATTTCTTCATTAAAATCTTTAGATTCATAAAATGACTTTATAAATAAATCCCCACCGTTAGCCTCCTTTATACTTTTCTTATTGTATTCATTTATATTTGCGGAAATAATAGGAGCAGTAATGGATAACGTTGTAGTAAGCAATATAGCGATCATGGTGAATAATAAAATCAGCTTTTCCTTTCTCAAATTTTGCAAATTGTATATTTTAAAAATCTTAAGCCAGTTCATTCAAAACACCATCCTCAAGGAAAAATTTTCTATCTCCCAAAGAGCCTATTCTTTCATCATGCGTTACTATAGCAAGGCAGCAACCACTTTCCGCTTTAACCCTCATTAAAAGTTCAATAACCCTTTTACCATTTTCAGAATCTAGAGCACCTGTAGGTTCATCACATAGTATGAATCTAGGACTGTTAACAAGTGCTCTCACTACAGCTACTCTTTGGGCTTCTCCACCAGAAAGTGAGGTTGCTTTAGCATTTTTCTTATCTAACAAGCCTACCTTTTTTAATAAAGCTTCACATTTTTCTATTTTCTCTTTTTTACCTTCTTTGCTATCCATAGCTAACAATAAATTTTCTAAAGGTGTCAAACCCGTTATTAAATTAGAATTTTGAAAAATAAGTCCGATATTTTTACGTCTTAATACCTCTATTTCTTTTTCTTTCTTACCACTGATAATCTTATTGTCAAAAAAGACTTCACCAGTACTTGAAGCTTCAAGCATTGACAAAATATATAGAAGTGTAGACTTTCCACCTCCTGAAGGACCCATTATAGTAATAAAATCCCCTTCCTCGATTGCCATGTCTATGTTTTTCAGAACCTCCTGCTCCATATTTTCGCGTTTATATTTTTTATTCACAGCTTTTAATTGAATCATATAAGTACCCTCCAAATTTTTATAATTGTAATCAAGTCACATTTACAATTATAAAATATGAAATGTATGAAATATATGTCTTAAAAATAAGCAAATTATAAAGATTAGTTATACGAGTAACTATCTCGCAGGCTACCACCTATACAATTGCAAATAAAAAGAGCCTAACATTTAATAAATATTCAATAATAATTATTATTTATTATAATTCCCTTTTAATATTCACCAATATTGGTTAAAATGGTATTAGGCACATAAAAATAAATAGGCTACAATAGACTCGTATATTGTCTTGTTATTTATTTTTATATCCCTTAATGCTAAACTTTAAATTTGAGGTGATTATATGTACAATCGAGGTGATTTCCATCTTCATACAAATGCGTCTGATGGAAAACTAAGTCCTAAAGAACTAATTCATGAAGCGTCTTTAAATGGTTTGGATATTATTGCAATAACAGATCATGACACAACTTTAAATGTTGAGGAAGGAATCAGAGAAGGTCTAATTGAAAATATAAGGGTAATACCTGGAATAGAACTATCTACTATTTATAATAACGAAAGCATTCACATATTGGGTTATTTTAAAGATGATAAATATAAAGATGTTGCTTTTCAAAATTTCTTAAAAGACATAGATGATTTCAGAATATTAAGAGCTAAAAAAATAGTGGAAAATTTAGATACGTTTTTTAAAATAAAACTAGACTATCAAAAAGTTTTAGATGAAGCTAAAGGAGTAATAGCTAGGCCCCATATAGCTAAAGCAATAATTGATGCTGGTTATAAATATGATTGGAAATATATATTTGATAATTTCCTTTCAAACAGTAGCCCTGCATATGTACACATTAAGAGAATTTCAACAGCCGATGGCATAACCATATTAAAAAAAGTTAATGCATTAGTTGTACTTGCACACCCTGTTCTAATTAAAAAATCAACCATAGATGAAATGCTAAGCTTAGATTTTGATGGTATTGAAGCAGTTTACCCAATAAATACAAAAAAGCAAAAATCACTATTAAAGTCAAAAGCTAAAGAATATGGCAAGTTAATTACTGCAGGTTCAGATTTTCATGGAATTACAACCTCAGATACCAGTCATGGCGTCGTTGGTTCAGTTTCCTTAAGCCATAATGAACTAGCTACCTTTGTAAATGCCTTAGAATCATAAAAGAAAAAAAGTATATATTACTATTAATGCAATGCATTAATAGTAATATATACTTTTTTTACACATAAAAATATTTGTTATTTATTTTGATACCCTATTATGCAGTTATGCTAATATGTATATAAGAAGGATGGCAGGTAAAGTAATAATAAATCTCAATATTACCTACCAAAAAGTCTTTTAGCCGGTAGGCTGCAGATGTGGTAGATATGCTTTGAATTTAATATTCGCAAAACAAATATCTATCGTCTAAAGAAGAGCTCTTGCGCAACTGTGGAACAAAATCGTAAACTAAAGAAAAAAAGCATATATTACGTAAGCTGCATTTGAACAAGCATTAGCAATTTTTTGCTAATGTTATGAAATATACGTTAAGAAAAGTACATGTTTGAGCGATAGTGAGTTTGTACTTTTTAGTGTCTTTCATAATATTAGCTTAGAATTACTCAGCGAAGTGAAAAGCAGTTGTAATAATATACACTTTCTTTTCTATATTTCTATTAAGAAAGCTTCATAAGCTCTAAAAGCTTCATATATGTCTGCTTTGCTTGCAATTTCCCATGGCGCATGCATATTATGAAGAGCAACCCCTGAATCTATAACCTGCATACCAAACCCGGCTAGTATATAAGCTATTGTACCGCCGCCGCCTTGGTCCACTTTTCCAAGCTCTGATGTTTGCCATGAAATATTATGTTTTTCCATTATGGTTCTAAGCTGCGCAATAAATTCTGGATTTGCATCGTTGCATCCTCCTTTTCCGCGAGCCCCAGTATACTTGTTTAAAACTATACCTTTTCCAAAATATGCAGAATTACGTTTTTCCATAACCGAAGGAAAGTTTGGATCATATGCTGCACTTACGTCTGATGATAACATTTTTGAATTTGCTAATGCCCTTCTTACTTTTAAATCACTATATTCTCCCATTAAATTAACAACCTCAGCTACTGTGTTTTCAAAGAATTTTGATTGCATTCCTGTTGCACCAATACTTCCAACTTCCTCTTTGTCCACAAGTAAAACAATACAAGTTTTGTCTGTTTCCTTAATGTTCATTAATGCTTCATAAGAAGTGTACGCACACACTCTATCATCTTGTCCATAAGCCATAATCATACTGCTATCTAGTCCATAGTTTCTAGCGCGTCCTGCAGGTACTACTTCTAATTCTGATGATACGAAATCTTCTTCATCTATATCATATTTATCATTTAAAAGTTTTAATATATTTAACTTAACTCTATTTTTTGCATCCTTATCTTCTACTGGTATACTTCCCATAAATACGTTTAAATCTTCACCTTCGATACCTTTGTCTAAAGTCTTTTTCAATTGATCTGCTGATAAGTGAATTAGAAGATCTGAAATTCCAACTACTGGTTCTTTTTCATCTTCTCCTATTACTACATTTATTACTGTACCATCCTTTTTAACAATAACACCATGAATAGCTAAAGGTAACGTAACCCATTGGTACTTCTTAATTCCACCATAGTAATGTGTTTTAGCTAATGCTAGATCTGAATCCTCATATAATGGATTTTGTTTTAAATCGAGTCTTGGTGAGTCCACGTGAGCACCTAAAATTTTAAAACCCTTTTCAATAGGCTCAGACCCAATTAAAAACAATGCTAAGGTTTTTCCCATACTGCTAGCGTAAACCTTATCACCAGCTTTTAATTTAGTGCCTTCACTTATATAAGTATCAATATTTTTGTAACCGTTTTTTTTAGCTAGTGTAACAAACTCTGTAACGCATTCTCTTTCAGTTTTGCATTTTGACATGAAGTCTATATAATTGTCAGATAATGCAAATACCTTTTTAAAATCACTTTTTGTGTATTTATCCCAAGCTACTTCATATTCTTTTTCTAAACTTTTAATTTCAGACATGTTTATTCCCTCCCTATTATAAATGCTTCCTGCACTTACTATTCTACTAAATATTTCCTAAAATTACAAACATTTAAAGTTACAAAAAAAAACATTATACTCTATGTTAATTCCATTTTTTTATTTCTTAAGAGTTGCAGTTACTTCCTCTATTCTCATATTTATGGTTTCAACAGGAGTTATCTTAGAATTTAAACTGTATCTATAATTAGCTGCAGCTGCTTCAATAATTACTGCTATATTCCTACCTGGCCTAATTGGCAATGTTATTTTTCTTACAGGCACATTTAGAATATCCATAAATTCATTATCTATACCAAGCCTATCATATTCTTCACTCTCATTCCACTGAGTAAGTGATATCAACAAACTAATAGTCTTAGTGTTTAGAACCGAACTCATACCATATATTGCTGGAATATCTATTATCCCCATACCTCTGACCTCCAGCATTCCTGAGGTTATGTATGGGCAACTTCCAAGTAATACACCATCAATTTCTTTAATGTCAACTGCATCGTCTGCGATCAGCCTGTGACCCCTTTTTATAAGTTCTAACGCACATTCACTCTTACCTATCCCACTTTCTCCACTTAATAACATGCCTATACCATAAACATCTACTAGAACACCGTGAAGTCTAGTTTCTGGAGCTAACTTAGTATCTACGTAATTTGTAAATTTACTAATAAATCTTGTAGAAATTAATTTTGTTCGTAAAACCCATCGTCCATTTCCCCTTGCTGCCTCCATAAGTTCCTTATGAGGTTGCATCTGCCTAGTGACTATAACGCAAGGTATATCTAATTTAAAGTATTTATTCAATCGTTTCTTCCTAAGGTCTTCTTCCATACAATCTAGAAAACTCCATTCTGCCATACCTATTAATTGAACTCGATTATTATCGAAATACTGGTAAAAGCCTGCAATTTGAAGCCCCGGTCTATTAATATCACTAACATTAATTAAGTTACCCTTTTCTCCTTCTACTAAAACCTCTAACTTAAAATGCTCTATTAATTCCTCTATAGTAACATCCATTAAAACTCCCCCATTTTTACTGATTTTAAAATTTATTGTTTTTAATAAAGATATTATACTTTTTTAATTGTATCTAATTGTGCTCTAAAATTTCTTTTAACATTGTCAATGTACTTTTGCCTTAACTCTTGTTGTTCTAATTTCTCTTCCTCTGTAAGTTGACTTTCTTTGCTTTTATTATAAAGGTAATTTATTCTGTTAGTTAATTCATCAATATTCATAATATCACTCCTAGACTATTTTTAACTTTTCTATTATACCAAAATATTTTATTCATAAATAGTATAAATGAAACATATTCTGATTTTATAATTATAACACAAGAAAATTAAGACTTTTTTCGTCATTTACATATTATTCCATGTAAGTTTTTTCAACATCTGTATAGATTTTTTTGTTATATTTTACCATTATATAGATGTTTTATTTAACAAATTATAGTATATTTTGTATTTTTTTATATTTTATTGGCTAACTAAAAATTTAACATAGATTGAATAATATGTTATTATATATTTATTCCACAAAAACAAAATAAAGCGAAGAGGTGTTGATGTATGGATATTAAATTAAAAATTATAAAGGAAGAATTAGAATCATTAAGAACAATATTACATTTTTTACTAAATTGTAAAGAGCCTACAGATAAAATAGTTGTATCATGCAGTCAGCAATTAGATGAAGTTATAATTAAATATCAGAAATTTCAAGCCATTTCGGAAAAAGTGGCTTGATAAATCCACACATGATCTTAGATATCCAACTCAATTAAAATATCATCAATTTCAATATTTACATCTGCACCATAAAAAACTACCGCGAATTCATTAAATTCATATGCATCTTCTGATATATCACAACCAATGAATTCATATTCAATTTCCATTTCCTCAGCGCATTCTTCCATTATATCTTCCACATTATCTGCTGAAATATCACTTAAATAAGGCAAGAAAAACTCTTCATACCAATCTTCTTCATTTTGTTTAAAATCTCCTTCTTCATTTGCATAAGATGTAGCAGCTTCAATTTCTACTTCATCATAATAATATTTAAATTTCAGTGCTATAGTGTCCTTTTTATATTGAATTTCAACTATGTCACTTAGGCCATTCTTATTTAGAAAATTTATTATATTTTGCTTATTCAAATATACCCCTCCATAAATCATTTGTGAATTATTTACTGCGATTTAATTCTTGTCTGGATATTATTGCGAAACTTTGTTTTACAATAATATTTAGTATCCTGGTCATTATATTCTTTGCATTTGAAATATTTTTAATTCTTTATAAAAAAAAAGAAAAATTTCACTAACCAAGTGAGATTTTCTTTTATTTACTATAATAAACGTTGTAGCCTAAGTATCCCTAGTAACTTATTAATTCAAGAGTTGTAAATACTCCTCCACAAATTTATCAGCTTGCTCAAATTCCTTGCTGTCTGGGACGAATTTAAATTTAAGTCCTTCCTCGACTACTTTAAATTTTAAAGATTTTAGTCTTTGTGTAAGCATCGGAACTCCTTCACCACTCCATCCATATGATCCGAAAGCTGCTGCGACTTTACCTCTATTTGTTATTGGACACACAAGAGACAGAACATCCCAAGCAGGCTTTACAGCATCTTGATTGATAGTTGGAGAACCAATCATAATACCTGAGGCTTCTTCAATTAATGATACAATCTCACTTAAATTCATAGATGTTATTTCATGAACTTCAGCCTTTATTCCCTTTTCATTAATTTTATTAGCTATATATTTTGCCATAGCCTCAGTATTATGATAAGCGGATATGTATAATATTTGAATGTTTTTTTCTTTTATCTCGTAAGTTTTAGCCCACTTTCTATAAAGGTCTACATACATTTTAATATCCTCTACATGTATAGGACCATGGCTTGGCGCTACCATATCTAATTCTAAATCTTTGATTTTATCTAATCCCATATTAACAAATTTTTTAAATGGTCCCATTATAACGTCAAAATAATATTTCATTTCGTCGAAATAATCACCTGAGCAAGCATCCGTTATACAATTAACTGGTGAATAATGACAACCCATTACGTCACAAGTAAACAATACTTTTTCTTCCTTATCATATGTAAACATTGTATCAGGCCAATGTAAATTTGGTGCTGAAATAAATTGTAATGTGTTTTTACCTAAGCAAATCTCTCCTACTGCTGGCCTACTATTAAATTCCTTGTTAGTAATTTCTTTTAGATACGTTATAGCAGGTTTTGAAGCTAGAACAACAGCCTCTGGATAAACTTCTAAGAGCTTACCTAAAGAACCACTATGGTCGAGTTCTGTATGTTGAACAATTATGTAATCAACTTTTCTTTCTCCAATAACACCTTTTATTTTATCTAAAAACCCTTCAAAGAAACCATTTTTAACACAATCTATTATAGCAACTTTTTCATCATCTATTAAATATGAATTATATGTAGTTCCTTTCTTTGTTTCCATTATAATATCAAATACCTCGAGCTTAGGATCGTTTACCCCAACCCAATAAATATTGTCTTTTAACTTTGTTGTTTCCATTCTCAAAGTCCTCCTTTAGTTCTCTTAGTGTCTAACAATTATTAATTGTTAGACATCCTATAAACCTATATGATTTTAATCATCTTACATATAATATATTTTACCACATTTATCAAATCCATTCAACTAATAATGATTATTAGTTGAATGGATTTGATATACATGAAAATGCATATACTTTATAGTTTGTCACTTAAATATTAAAATATTCTATTATTCACCCTGAAAAATAAAATATTTTTTAATAATAAGGATACTGAGCCATATACTTTAATAGCACGAACTTTAAGGAGGGCTCTATGAATATTTTAATAACTGGCGCAAAAGGTAATATTGGAACTTATCTTTGTAATATCTTGTCTAAATCACATACTATATATGGATTAGATAAAACTGAACTTAACATAACTGATAAAATAACTACCGAGAAAACTCTGTATGAATTAAAGCCTGACGCTGTAATTCATACTGCGGGCATGACAAATAAATATATTTGTGAATACCATGAATCTTTAGCCTATGATGTAAACACTGTAGGAACTTTAAACATTGCTAATTGTTGTAATTCGCTTAGTATCCCCCTAGTATACCTATCTAGCACAGATGTATACGGAGATACTAATACAACACCCTACAGTGAAGTTGATGAATGTACCCCAATAAACGCCTATAGCAAAAGTAAATTAGGTGGAGAAGAATTAATACAAACCATTTGTGAAAAATATTTTATTGTCCGCACCTCAAATATATTTGGTGGCAATGATTGTTTTGTGAGAAAGCTCATAAATGGCAAACATACAGCAATTTATCTATTTTCGGACCCCACCCTTTCCGTAACTTATATTGAAGATTTAACTATAGTCCTTCAGAGACTATTAGAAACTGATAAATATGGGATATATAACTATACCAATGAAGGTTGTTTATCAAAGTCAATGCTAATAAATAGTATTATAGAATTTAGTAATCTCGATGTTCCGTTAGTTGTGAATTCAGATAAGCTTTTATCCAATCTCATTAAAGAACCTAAATATACCTGTGTAAATAATTCGCATATAAAACATTCTCTTGGCATTGAAATTGCTCCTTGGGATGATAGACTTAAAGATTACATTAATAAACACCTTAAATTGTAAAAAAGAGCATGCCTTATGATTTTAATAATCTCAGGCATGCTCTTGTACAAAATTATTCTGTTGTTACTTCGTACATTTCCTCAGCTCTAGACATATATAATACTCCATCTAGATGGTCAATTTCATGACATAAGGCCCTTGCCAGTAATCCTGAAGCTTCATAAGTTACTGGTTTCCCCTTAATATTAATTCCTACAACTGTAACGTTTGTAGGTCTAAATACTTCACCTTCATATCCTAAGTAGCTTAAACAGCCCTCATAATCCTTTTCATTTCCTGACTGAGCTGTTATTTTAGGATTTATAATTATTATTGGATTTTCTTCTTCTTCTCCTAAATCAATTAAGATAACCCTTTTTAAAATTCCTATTTGAGGAGCCGCAAGTCCTATTCCATTACCCTCATAAAGCGTATCCATCATATCGTCAATTGTGTTTAATACCTTCCTATCTATTTTTCCTACCTTCTCACAAATCATATTAAGACGCTCGTCTCCATATTGTAAAATTTTCCTAACTGCCATATGCATTCTCCTTTTCTTTATACTAATTGCGTTTCACAGCAATAACTTTTAAATGTATACATATATTCTATTCTAAATATATGTATACATCAACTAAAATCTCAGCAAAAAAATTAAGGCATCACTAAAGACACCTTAATTCCACCTTATTTATGTGCTAATTCTTTTTGCATCTGCTAGCTCTTGAGCTTTCTCCATCATACTTTTAACCTTCATAAGTCTAGTTAAAGCTCCACGCTCATTTTCCTCAAGCTTCATTCTTATATACTTTATAGTTTCATTGAGTTGAGGTATAGTCATGTATTCAAGTGCATTAACCGTTCTTCTAGTTTTTTCAATCTCATCTGCCATGAGCTGACAAGATTTTTCTACTTCTGCAAGTTCTAAAAGCTCCGGCAAGGCTAAATATAACTTTTCTATAGCTCCATCAAGATCTGCCGAAGTGCTGGCAAATCCATATGGATATATACTGCCAGGATCATCTTCTAATTCTCTTTTAAACTTCATTATCGGAACATTAACACTCATAAGATTTTTTGTCTCAACTTCTACAGAAATTTTTTCTTTTGGTTGCGCTATTGCTTCCTCTAGAAATTCTGATGACATTAATGCACTTGCCATAACAAAATCCTTAAAAGAGTTCTGTAATTCTTCTTCAACTTTCGCTCGTAGTTTATTGTTATGTTTTATAAGATCAATGAATCTTCTCATAAGCTCATCTTGCTTATCCTTTAATAATTTATGACCACGAGTAGCTGTACCTAATCTTTTTTTTAGTTTAGTAAGCTCCATTCTAGTTGGATTAACATTGAGCCTCGCCACGTTTACTCACCCTCTTTTTTTGGTAAGTATTTTTCTACATATTCATCTCTAATTCTCTTAAGTTCATTTCTTGGGAGAATAGATAGAAGCTCCCATCCTAAATTTATTGTTTCATCAATAGTCCTATTAGTTTCAAATCCTTGGGAAACATATCGTTTTTCAAAAGCATCTGCAAATATTGCATATTTTTTGTCTGCATCAGATAATGCTGACTCTCCTAATATAACTGCAAGCTCTTTTGCTTGCTTACCTTGAGCATATGCAGCAAATAGTTGATTCATCGTATCAGCATGATCTTCGCGCGTTTTGCCTTTGCCTATACCTTTATCTTTAAGTCTTGATAACGACGGTAGAACATCTACTGGTGGCATAATGCCTTTTTTATAAAGTTCTCGGCTTAAAATAATCTGACCTTCAGTTATATATCCCGTTAAGTCAGGAATTGGATGAGTTATATCATCTTCCGGCATTGTAAGTATAGGAATTTGAGTTATTGAACCTTCAAGTCCTTTAATCCTACCTGCTCTTTCATATAGCGTCGAAAGATCAGTATAAAGATATCCTGGATATCCACGTCTACCTGGAACTTCTTTTCTTGCAGCTGAAACTTCACGCAGAGCCTCACAGTAATTTGTAAGATCAGTCATAATTACAAGTACGTGAAATCCTTTTTCGTAAGCAAGATATTCAGCTGTAGTTAGTGCCATTCTAGGCGTAGCTATTCTCTCAATAGCTGGGTCATTTGCAAGATTCATAAATAATACAGTTCTGTCTATTGCACCAGTTTTTGTAAAATCATCTACGAAAAACTGTGCTTCTTGAAAAGTTATTCCTATAGCTGCAAATACAACAACAAATTTCGTATCTGAATTTAATACCTTTGCTTGCCTTGCTATTTGAGCCGCAAGTTGCGCATGTGGGAGACCCGAACCAGAAAACACTGGTAATTTTTGTCCACGAACTAAAGTATTAAGTCCATCAATAGCTGAAATACCTGTTTGAATAAACTCTGACGGATAGTCTCTTGCCACAGGGTTCAATGCCTCTCCATTTATATCGAGTCTCTTGTCAGGAATAATTTTAGGTCCACCGTCTTTAGGCCTACCAAGTCCATCAAAGACCCTTCCAAGCATATCTTCTGAAACTCCAAGTTCTAGTGGTCTTCCTAAAAATTTAGCCTTACTACCTTTTAAGTTAATTCCAGCAGAACTTTCAAATAACTGAACCATTGCTTTATCTTCATTTATTTCAAGTACTTTTCCGCTACGAATTTCACCGTTCTGTAGTTCTATTTCCACTAGTTCATCGTACCGAACGCCTTGAACTTTTTCTACAACCATAAGTGGCCCTACAACTTCTGTTATAGTTTTGTATTCTTTAATCATTTACAGCTCCTCCTTCCGTTATTAATTCTTCAATATCATTAGATAGGGCCGTAAATATATCATCAATTTTTGACATATCAGTTTCTGCAATATATTTTGCTCTTGCTATTTTATCACGCGCAGGAATTTCTAATATCTTTTTCAAATAAATCCCTGAACTCAATGCTTTTTCACCCTCAACATGGAATTCTAAAACTAATTTCAACATTTTATATTGTTTGTTAAGTGACGTAAAAGTATCAACCTCATGGAATGCATTCTGTTGTAAATAATCTTCTCTAATTGATTTTGCAACTTCTAGTTTTAACCTGTCCTTTTCAGAAAGAGCATCTACACCTACAAGTCTTACTATTTCATCAAGTTTTGCTTCTTCTTGCAAAATGGTCATAGCTTTAACCCTAAGCTCAGTCCAATCGGCAGCAACGTTCTCATCCATCCAATTAGCTAGCTGATCCAAATATAGTGAATAAGAATCCAACCAATTTATTGATGGAAAATGTCTTCTATAAGCAAGTTGCGCGTCTAGTCCCCAAAACACTTTGACTATTCTAAGCGTTGCTTGAGTAACTGGCTCTGATAAATCTCCACCAGGAGGTGATACTGCGCCAATAACTGTAATTGCGCCTATTCTTTTGTCGTCTCCAATGCAAACTACCTTTCCAGATCTTTCATAAAAATCTGCTACACGTGAGCCTAGATATGCTGGATACCCCTCATCACCTGGCATTTCCTCAAGTCTTCCTGACATTTCGCGTAGAGCCTCTGCCCATCTTGACGTAGAATCTGCCATTAATGCTACAGCAAATCCCATGTCCCTAAAATACTCTGCAATAGTTATACCTGTATATACAGAAGCTTCCCTAGCTGCAACTGGCATATTAGAAGTATTTGCAATGAGCACCGTTCTTTTCATTAGTGATTCACCTGTTTTGGGATCTTTAAGTTCTGGAAACTCATTCAAAACATCTGTCATTTCATTGCCACGTTCACCGCAACCTATGTAAACAACTATTTCTGCATCTGCCCATTTTGCAAATTGATGTTGAACTACAGTTTTTCCACTACCAAAAGGACCCGGAACACATGCCGTACCACCTTTAGTTACTGGAAAGAAAGTATCTATTACTCTTTGACCTGTAACTAGTGGTTCTATTGGATTTAATTTATCAGCATAAGGTCTTCCACGTCTTACTGGCCACTTTTGCATTAACGTAATTTGCTTAATTCCGCCATCTGTTTGCACCTCTGCTACTACATCTTCTACAGTATATTCTCCTGCAGTTATAGACGTTATAGTACCCTCTATTCCTTTAGGCACCATTATTGTTTGAGTTATAACAGTAGTTTCCGCAACTGTTCCTATAGCTACGCCATATGAAACAATATCTCCAACGGACGCCGTAGGAACAAAGTCCCATTTTCTTTCTCTATCTAGTGGCGAAACATTTACACCTTTTGTTAAGTAATTACCAGCTATAGCTCTTATTTTATCAAGCGGTCTTTGAATACCATCAAACATTGATTCTATAAGTCCTGGTCCAAGTTCAACACTTAGTGGTTCACCGGTAGTAACTACTGGATCTCCTGGTCCGAGGCCTGATGTTTCTTCATATACTTGAATAGAGGCTCTATCTCCTCTCATTTCAATAATTTCGCCAATAAGACCCTTATCTCCAACCTTAACTACGTCATATATATTAGCTTCGTCCATATCTTTTGCAACAACTAATGGACCTGAAACTTTTACAATTTTACCGATTTTCAAGTTATCTCCCTACCTTTCTATAAAATATTTACGCCCACTGCTTTTTCTACATTATCGCGAATTCTTTGCATTCCTATATTTAGTGAGCCTTGATTACTTGGTATTAATATAATGGCAGGAATCATCTGTCTGTTATATCTTGCTATAGTTTCATCTAAGTGCTGAGCTATCTGCTCAGTTACAAATATAACTGCATAATTACTTGACGCCATTTTATCTATAGCTTTTTTAGCTTCTTCTACTTCAATAACCGGATATACGTCAATTCCAAGAGCTTTGAAAGCAAGTATTGAATCTTTATCTCCAACTACTCCTACTTTATGCATAAACTTCACGCATCCTTTCTCTTATGATCGTCGTATCAACATTATTTAATTTCCCAACCGTAATTATTCTTATTATCTTTATTTCTGTTTCCTTTGCTGCGATATACGCAAATATTGGCTCAGGTCCAAAAGTAACATACTTAGCGGCCCTTAGCTTCTCCATAATATAGTTTTCTGATAATTTTTCTAAACTAGAAAGTTTACCAGTTTTAATATATTCTTCTAGTCCAATTCTTACAACTTCTCCATATTTTGATGAAGAAAATTTAGTTGCCATATTTTCAATTGGATCACTAAAAGCTGTTAATAGAACATCACTAGATATATCTCCACCAATTAATATAACTTCTTTAAAAAAGTTAACATCCTTTTGTTGTTTTTTTAATCTAATTATTGACTTAATATTAGAAAAATCTATACTTTTCTTAACATATTCAATTATAAAATCAATTTTTGTTTCTTCTGCCCTAGCTAACATATCTACATACATATACCTATCCAATATAATATCTATCTTTTGAGGATCATTAAGTTCTTTGTATACTTTTTCCACCTCAATTATAGCTTCCCTCATATTAGGGTCTAATTTCTTATATTCCATAGTTGTCATGTAAAATTTTAATTCCTCTATATTTACTGTACCTGCTGGAATTAGCATATGAGAAAAGTCCTTATCTAAAGTTCTTCCTTTTAACAACACTTTTATATTATGATAATCATATTTCAAACTCATAATATCTACTATAGAAGGATATGGAGAAACTTCATACATAAGGGAGTATACTCTATTTAGCTCATCCTTAAGTAATATATTGTAGTCCTCTGCTCTTTTTACATTTCCCATCAAACTTGCATATTCGGTTTCCTTCAAAATTTTAAGTACTTCATCCGCCGAGGAGCTGTCAATCATTCTCTCAATCTTTACTTTACTCAGGAGTCTTTTTTCTAATACTCTTAGCCTAGCCACAGCTTGTGTAAAATCCATATTATTCATATATGGCTATCCTCCTTGTTTTGATCCGGAGTGGATACCAATTATAAATTGGTATCCACTCCTTAAATTTTATTTACATTTATTTAAATAATGCGTTAACAATTTCAGGTTCTAGTTCATCCCTTAAGGAGTTAACTAGACTTTCAAAAGTATTATTAATCTCTATACCATTTTTAAGTACTACAAATCCACTTTTTATATCTCGATTATCGGAACTTAATTTTAATTCACCTATTTTTCCATTAGTTTTTAGTGAAATATTAATTCCAGATAAATATTCATCGCTTACAATACTTTTATATTTCCCAGGAAGTATTATTTCTTCATCCCCTGCTATTGGCATTGATAAAAGATATTTTTTTATAAGTTCCAAATAATCATTATCATTTATCGCCATAAGTTTTTCTAGCGCACTCTCAAATACCTTATCAATCATTTTTTGCATAGCCCCTAGCTTTTCATTTCGTGCTTTTAGCTGAGAATTTGATACAATTCTCTTACTCACCATAATAGCTTCAACCTTAGTTTTTTCTATCATTTGTTTTTTTACTAGTTCTGCTTCTTTTGTTTTCTTTTCTATTAATAAAATTTCATTGTTTTTAGCTTCTTTCAAAATAGTTTCTGCTTTAATTTTAGCATCTTCTATTATCTTGGCAGCTAATTTATCTAAATTTGACATATTCTCACTTCCTCTAGCTCATCACTTTTTAAATTAGAGTGTCTTACTTACGAGTATTATTGAAACAACGAATGCTAAAATGGCATATGTTTCAACCATTGCTGCAAGTATGATAGCTTTTGTGCTATGATCTGGTTGTTTAGCTACTATTGCAATACCGGCAGCAGCTGCCCTAGCTTGATATAATGCTGAAAAATACCCTACGAAAGCTATTGGTAAACAAGCCATCAAATAATAAAATCCAACATCTAAAGTCATACCCGAAGTTAATTTAAGCAATACCATAAGTCCTATAACGAAACCATAAAGTCCTTGAGTACCTGGTAATAATTGAAGAATAAGGGCTTTACCAAATTTTTCAGGTTCTTCTGTTGTAAGTCCTGCAGCTGCCTCACCAACCATACCTACTCCTTTTGCTGATCCTATACCTGGTAAAATTACCGCTAAAGCCATTCCTAATGCAGCGAAGATAAATCCACCGTTTTTACTCATAAATTCCATGAACGTCATAATTAATTCCTCCTTAAATTTGCTTTCCTTTTATTACGTTAATATATTGATTCTTTGATTTAAACACCTTAAATGCTTTTCCTCCGCCTTCATAAAACTTGCTAAAGTACTCTACATACTGAAGCCTAGCACTGTGAACAAAAGCTGATAATGAACTTAATAATAGATTAAATGTTTGTGCAAACACGAATATAAATATACCTATAATAATATTAAATGGTGTTGGCATCATTTTAATAAGCATATTAAAAGCAGATGCTATAAATCCTCCTGCAAGTCCAAGAGCCATGATTCTTGAGTAGGAAACTAAGTCACCTATATAACTAGATATACCATATAAACCATAAAGACCTCCACCAAGTTTTGCACCAATGCCTTTGTTTTGTCTTCCTTGAGTTAATACTAGTGCAACCATTCCAACTATCATAACCCATTTACCTATATTAACTACAGCAGGACTTAATCCTATTTGTGCTCCACCTAATAATAAAAATGCTCCAGTTAATGCAGCGTACCATGTCACTACATCATAAATAGCATCCATTGGCTTTCCATCGCGAATTAACATATAACCTTTAACTCCAAGGCCAAAATAGATTTGGATTGCACCTATTACTATTGATATAATCAGTAATAACATTATATCTTCTCCAGGATTTATTAAACTGTGAGTTGATATAAATGGAATTATATCCCCGAAGAAACCTCCGTAAACAACGCCTGCTAGTGCAGTTGGTATACTTAGTAGTAAGAAGAATTTAGCAAATTTTTTCTGTCCTTCTTCTAAATTAAATTTTTTCAATGCAATTGCACAAGCTATGAACATTACTAACCCGTACCCAAGATCAGCGAGCATCATCCCAAAGAATACCATGTAAAAGGGTGCCATTACGGGTGTTGGATCTATCTCTGAATATTTAGGTAAACTATACATTGATACTATTAGTTCAAATGGTTCTACAACTGCACTATTCTTTAAAAGTATAGGCACCCTATCATCTTCCTTGACAGCTTTTTCAATTTCTAAATAGAACTCTTCCTTAGTTGTAGACTTTATCAAATTTTCTAAATCTTTTGCTGATTCTGTTGGTACCCATCCCTCTATGGCAACGGTGTTCTCTGTTTTTAAGAAATTTTTACAAGCTGAAGCTTTTATATGTTTATTTGATAAATATTCATATACTATTTTAAAATCCTCTAAATACTGGCAATCATTTTTTATTTCAGCATTTATTTTTTCTTCTTCTTTAGATATCTCATCTAATCTTTTGTTAAACTCGCGTACAATTTCTGCTGAAATTCCATCATATTTTAAATTAGTAGTATTAAAGCTATAATGTTTAAGTATTTCACTAGCTTTATCTTCATACTCTTTATACACTAGTGCTATTACATTAATTGCATTTTTTCCGTCACTAATAACTTCTAAGTAAGAACACGGAATTTTACTTTCAAACTCTTCTCTAAAAGCATCTTTAAAAGCTTTTGGCAAAGACCCCATTAAGAATATTGAAGAATTTAATGATTTTAAATCCTTAAAAGAGGCATCTAAGGATATCCATGGAGTTAATGACCCTATTTCAGAATTAATTTTGGCTTTTTCACTCTTCATTTGAATCAAATTATTATCTCGATCCTTTAACTTTTGATAGTTTTCTTTATAGTTTGATTTTTTCGCTAAAGTTTCTAACTCCTCATAATCCAAAGAACTTTTACCTTTGATTAAAGATTTTAGAGCACCCTCTTTTTCTGAGTGCTTCATTAATAGATCTAGGGCAAACTTTACTTTTGCTTGCTCTCCTTCTAAATGAGAAACTTTTTCATTTTCCGAGTCTTTTACAAGAGATTGCAAATCTTCTTCTGCACTTTCTTGTAGGTTTACAAATTGAATATTTTCAAATTTGTGAAAGTTATCAAGCAACGCTTCTTTTTGTGATTCAAAGGCAAACAATGTAAATTTGCTCATTTTAACTATTGCCATTATTTTTCACTATCCTCTCAACCACCATGTTAACCGACCTATCAAACCTTTGTTTATCTAAATTTAGTATATTCGTGACCTCTATCTTACCTGTATCAAAAATTGGTTCAGACTTACTTTTACCTTCTTCTTTAGCATTTTTAATGATTTTTTTAGTTTCTTCTCTTGCATCATCCAAAACCTTTTTGTACTGATCTTCGGCGTAAATTTCAGATTTTTTTAATATATCCTTACTATCCGAAATTGCCTTACTTACAATATCTGCTGCTTTTTTTTCCGCTTCTTTTATACTTTTTATTGCTTCTAATGCCAAAATATCACCACCTTTTACTAATAACTAGCCATAATGAGTATATATAAATTATTAATAATTTATATAATAGTAAATACTTAGTATAGTATTTACCTTTATTCTATTTTATATAATATTGAATACATCTTAATTATACTAATTTTTATTGAAAGTTTCAACTTTTTTTTAACATTAACAATATTCGTAATATTAACTTATTCCAATGTGACAAATGTCATTTTTAATAATTTATCATTTTTTCCGTTTTATAACTTTTATCATATTCTAATCTAGGATAGAAGTTATATCCTTTATGTTATCCTCATCATTAATATCATAAACTAAATAATGATCTTCTTTGCGTACAGTATTATTATCTATATAATCTAAAATATCAATCATAAATTTTTCAATATGAATATTAGATGTATTGTTTATATCATTGTTATGTAGCAACTTATCCTTAATCGATCTTTCTACTTTCTTACCTAAATCTCTGATTAGAAAATCTGGAAGCCACTTCTTTTTGTTATATTTAAGGTAGTCATATTTAACAATTTCTTTTAAAACGAAATCTTCTTCTTCAAGTTTCTCCTCATTAAATTCAATAAATATCTTGTAATAATCTACTGAGGAAATGTTTCTACTTAAATATCCCTTTTCATAGAAAAACACTCCCAGTTCGTAATAAAATTCAAATGGTGTATTAAATTTTTTCACAAAATATTTTAGAATAGTACTAAACTTTTGTGAATTGTAATATTTGTCCACAATTTTTTCTACCCTTTTTAAGCTTACTAATTCCTCATAACTTATATCCCTTGTCTTTAGAATTTCATATGGTGGATAAGGTGCATAGACCATTCCCCAAAGAGTTGCTTCACTCCTCATATCCGAACCTTTAAGTAATTTTAAAAATCCTAATTGTATTACTTCTGGATGAATGCTATAAACATCATTAAAAGATTTTTTAAATGATTCATAATTTTCTCCTGGGAGGCCCGCTATTAAATCTAAATGTTGTTTAATATTTTTTATTTTTTCTAATTCCTCCACCATTTCCTTTATATCATTAAAGTTTACAAATCTATTTATATTGTTAAGAACTAAGGGATTTGTTGTTTGTACACCCACTTCAAATTGAAATCTACCCTTTGGTGCCTTAGCTAAAATGTCTAATTCCTGTTTGTTTAGAAGATCTGCTGAGATTTCAAAGTGGAAAGTTATTTCAGTATCCATCTTTATTAGAAATTCCCAAATTTCTACCGCAAATCTCGAATTGCAATTAAATGTTCTATCAACAAACTTTATTAATTTTACCTTCTTGTCCACGAGAAATTTCAATTCTCTCTTTACTCTTTCAGTACTTAAAAATCTAACTCCATGAGTAGTCGAGGAGAGACAATATTTACAATTAAAAGGGCATCCTCTTGATGCTTCATAATAAACTATTTTATTGGTAAGTTCTTCTTCATTATATGGGAAAATAACTTGCTCCATATCCATTAATGTTCTCTTACCACCATAGTTAATTTTACTATCACATCCTATATTTTCATAATATTTATAATATAGCCCTAGAATATTTTGAATGTTACCACTATTCTCATCATTGATTTCAGAATCATCCTTTGAATTAATTCTCCATTTAATAAATTCTTTATACGTTACCTCTCCTTCCCCTTCTATTACATAATCCCCTACGTTTTCCTCAAGAAACTCTTTACAATTAAAGCTAACCTCTGGTCCTCCATAAAGGATTTCAATCTCACTATTTACAAGCTTTATAAGAGATGATACAGCCTTAACGTACTCAATGTTCCATATGTAGCAAGAGAATGCTACAAGGTCTGGCTTGCTACTCAAAATTTCCTCTACAATTCTTTCGATTTGATCATTAATAGAAAACTCCATAATTTTGCATTCGTAATTTAAATCCTCTGTATATGTTTTTAAATATCTTACTGCCAAGTTACTGTGAATATATTTTGCATTAATTCCTACTAGTGTTACTTTCATCTTTTGATTTCCCTTTCTTTTTGCATATCATATAATAAACATTATCTGAATTTTTCAAAGTTAATATTTCAAAATAAGGTTGTAAAATTTTGATTGTATTCTCTTTGGAACTATCTTTAAATATATTTAAGTCTATTAAATGTATTTGTTTTGTATTTTTATCAGGTGACACAATCTTTATTTTAGAATTAAAGATTTTAGCAAATCCCTTATCTACATCCCATATATATAGTAATCCATCTTCTTTCAGAAATTTATATATATCTTGTATTAATTTACTTTTGCTTTTTGTAAATTTTATATCACTCAAAGTAAAAAACAGTGCACAGAGATCATACTCACCTTCTTCTATTCCAGTCTTCTCACCTTTCCCCTCTATATAATCTAAGCTACTACTATCATCAACATATTGTTTGTATATATTATATATAATTCCATGATTAGAAAAACCTATATCTAATATATTTCCTTTGAAAATTTCTTTTTCTAAATTTATAAAAACCTCCTTTTTCAATTGTTACTCCCCCTTTGTTAAATATATTTCATATATTTTTACCTATTTTTACCTATTTTTATCTTATTCTTCAAAAATAAAATAATTCCTCTAAAATAAAGGAATTATTTATTAATTTCATTATAAAAATTAATCATTAAACCTGCAGTAGTCTTTTGTGCCCGTTGCACTATAAGTGTAGATATTTTCTTGTACCTATCTTCCTTGTTTTTTATGTTTGCATTAGCAATATAAGTTTCATTCGCAAATAATGCATTTTTTTTTATATAGTCTTCTATATTCTCCTGTTTTATTACTTCATTAAAAATAGGAAATGAATAATCACTCATTAATCTACTTATAATCCAAAGTTCAAAATTTCTGTGGCTTTTAAGTAGCTTATTGTTCACATGTTGAGGCACCGTAGCATCTTGAATTAAATGACAGGCTGCTCCAAAATAAAACAGGGCTTGCCTTGTGTCCCCTTCTTTAATAAATCTTAATGCACATTTATAATATTTTTCGAATTCGGTTAATGCATTTGAAAATCCATAAAGGCCAGTACCCTTAATGTGATGATAAAAATGGTTTGAGCTTTTAAAATCTTGATCTGCCCAAGTAACCCCCTTATTTAGTTCTTTTATGTGTCCCTTGTAAAAACTAGAAATTTCACTATATTCCTTATTTTTTAAAATTTCTATAGCTTGAATATTTATAAATTTATGAACAATGCAATGAGTTTTCATGACCCTTTTTTTAATTGGATTTATTGTTATCATTAAGCCTTTTAAAGTTTTTCCATAAGTAACTTCCATTCTTTTCTTCAACCTGTTCACCTCTCACTTTAGTATACAATAAATATGATCTGAAAACATACCTGAATATTTTTTAATAATTAACAACAATGTATATTGACTATATTCTAATTCTTTTTGCTTAAACTAACAAGTAGGCTAATTATTAAAGTTAGCACAATTGTTAATAAATAGTAACTTAATCTCCTCCCTTCTATCCCTATATCATTCTTTATATTTTTTTTAATTTTAATTAAATATCCACTTTTAGAGTCTAACACTATTAAATCATCAAAAAACTTCATACTAGATATATAAGTTTCATCCCCAAATCTTACTTTTTCTTTAAGCGCACTACTTTTATTTAAACTATATATACTATTATCATTCTTTTCATAGAAATATATACAGTCTATGCTACCTATTATACCTTTTTTATCAATTGCTAACCCGGCTAAACTATTTACTTCTTTATGTTGATAAATTGGTGCGGGAGGATTTGTTGTAGGGTGCTGGTCTAAAATAAATGGTATGTCCCCGTTAAGTAAGCCTTTAAATTTAGGTGAACTTATTGGATCTCCTCCAGTATAATCTGGGAAACCATACCATGATTTTTTTTTAATTTTGTATATATAATCACTATCTCCCTTTACAGGCCTTAATCCCCTGTCCTCCATTCCACCAACAGCAACTAATATTTTGCCCTCACTATTAAAATCTATAGCCTTCATATTTCTTATACCCCAAGCAAAGTTTCCCTGTGCTCCAGTTTTTAAATTATAAACTATTATAGATGAATTTCCAATCATATGTTCTGTTATTATTTGCCCCTTTACGTTCCTAGTTTTATATGGAACAAATGCTCCGGTCTTTTTCTTATCAAAATTAATTCCTTTTATAGTTATACTTTTAGGCGAAACATCATGATTTTGAGGGTAATCATCTAACCATTGATTATCCGGTCCAACTACCCCAGAATTTGTTGCAGCTCCTATTGTAACAAATAGATATTCTCCATTAATTCTAACTAAACTGTCATTATAGTCTCCATAATTAGGCATATTCTTGATAATTTCTTTATTTGCCTTTGTTACTAAATCATATGAGTAGACTTTTGTTCCGGATGCATAATACAATACTTTATTATTATAATCTAAACTAGTTATGCTCAGCTTCTTATTTGTAAATATATTGTATGACCTGCCTACTTTATCTATGTACTGTACTTTGTCTTTGAAAGCTACATAGTAGTTTCCTTCACTATCTTTCGTAAAATCTACCGCCTTACTTAATCCTTTAAATAGTATCTGTGATTTTATAACTTCATCTTTAACCGTAACCCTATATTCTTTAAACGAACCTTTCATTGAAAATAGTGCAAAAGCCATTGCAGCTAAAATAACTATAAATCCAATGGTCTTCTTCATACTTACCCCCTAAATTATAAATACTCTAATTTATATATATTTATATAAATTAGAGTATATGTGTTAATACTTTCTAGCAATTTGTATATGGCTTCTTTCAACCTCCGCCAAGGCAACAAATACCTCTTTAACAATCAAATTATTTATTTCCTTTGCATGTTTTTCATAAAACTTTGTAGCATGAACTTCTCTATTTTCTGCGAGTTTCATTAAGCTTGTATCGTTTTTATATTTACTGTAATCTATATTCACGAGTTTTGGAAGTTCTTTGAACCCACCTAGTTTTTGATGCACAATAGCATGTATTTTTTCAATTTTTGAAAGTGCTTTAAAAATTTCTTTAACATGGTTGTTACTCGCAAGCTTTGCCGCCGACATATAAAACTCTGAATTAAATATTTCAAGTTTCATGGCATGATCTAATACTACTAAAGTATTGGGATCCAAACTTTGCGCACAAACCTTGTAGGCCTCACCAACAGATTTTAAATACTTATAAGTTACGCCACAAAACGGGCAATATTTAATATGCTCTCTTTCATTCACTTCTAATAAACCATCATTATTTATATTGAAATTATTTATATTTATCTCCATACCACATATCAAACATTTCATATCGCTCTATTTCCTCCGCACTTTTATTTGGAGTAAATAATAATATTATTTATTATTCTCCTTAAGACACTACTAAAATTATTCTAACATAAAAAGCTCCTCCCTAGAAGGTTTTTACAATTTTTTTATAAAATCATAAACTACACTGGTATCATAATTAATAAACTTTTTATTTTAATTACATTTCAGATGGAAAGACTCCCACTTCTATAAATGGGAGTCTCATACTATAACAAATAGAAAACTTCAGTAGGAGTATAAGTCTCCTTCTGAAGTCATTAATATTGCAGCTCCCCAGGAGATGATTTAATTACATTTCAACATCTCAGATGATGATTTACAGAATATAATTATTAAATTTCACATACTAATTATAAATAACTGTTATCTCCCCAGGTAGAAGAACAAGGAGGATCCTTTTATGATTAAAGATAATTTCTATAGAGACTCAATAATACTCACCGTATCAAATTTAACTGCTGGTATATTAAGGTTTATGTTTTCGATTTTACTTTCAAAAAAATTAGGTGCAGAAGGTATGGGATTATATAGCCTTGTAATGCCTATTTATGATTTATTCACTTGCCTTATTTGCGGTGGAATGGTAACAGCTATTTCAAAAGAAGCTTCATCCTATTACGAATTAAAGGATTACGGTAGTTTAAACAAATCTATACATACTGCCTTAGTTTTTGATTTTGCATTTTCTATATTAATAGCAGCTTTAGTATTTATTTTTTCACCTTTTATTAGTACATATATAATAAAAGATCAAAGAACATTATACTCCCTTTGGGTTATTTGCCCGGCTTTAATCTTTGTTGCTCTTTCATCTATATATAAGGGTTATTTCTACGGTATTTCCAATGTTAAAGTACCTGCAATCATAGATATTGTTGAAAAGACCGTAAGAATGGGCATAATACTTGGAATTATAAATTTTTTCGCATTAAAAAATGTAACTACTACCGTAACTGCTACATATATCGCCTTATCCATTGGGGAACTTATAAGTTTTATTCTACTCTTTATCTTCTATGAAAAAAGTAAAACCAAATTTAAGAATTACAATAAAAAAACTGAAGGAAGGGCCCAACTTTTATTTAATGTCCTTGTTGTTTCATTCCCATTATGTTTAAATGGCTTTTTAAACACTGTAATTTCCGCGCTATCAACATTGATTGTCCCTGGGCGACTAGTTTCTGCAGGCATAGAGTATACGCAGAGTTTATCCTTAATAGGTAAATTTTCAGGTATGGCTATGAGCATTGTGTTCTTTCCTTTTATTATTGTAATATCCATGTCAACCATCTTAACTCCAGATATTTCTAAAAGTATTAGTAAAAATGATTATAACGGTTTGGAGCGTAGAGTCCGCGAAGTTATAAAAGTTTCGTTTTTACTAGGAGTTTCAACTATGATAATATGTTTATGTACTGGAGACTCCCTTGGAAAATTATTTTTCGACAGATATGACTTAGGTGTTTACATACAACTTGCTTCCTTAAGTGCGCCATTCATGTATATGTCTGGTTCAACCTTTGGAATTTTAAACGGACTTGGCAAACAAAAATCTCTTTTAATAAATTCTATAGTAACCTCTATTCTTGAACTTGTTTTACTATATGTATTATTAGGTATCCCAAAATTAAACATTCTAGGTTACGGCATAGCTCTCATTATAAGCTCTATTATAAGCTTTATATTAAATATTATTGCAATAAAAAAAAGCTGCTATATACAGTTTTCAGTAGGCGAAATTTTAACTGATGTCTGTCTTAGCATACTCTTATACTTTGTATTAAAAATTTTAAATACTACGTTACCAAATTCTATCTTTATTACTAAAAACATAATAATTATTGCTACTGGCTTCTCCCTTTTACTATTTTCTATCCTGCTTACAAAAAAAAGAAAATAATTAGATATTTTTTTGTGGATTGGAGAGATGAATAGAAAAAAGTATATATTACGTATAAAATGCATTAATAGTAATATATACTTTTTTTATTTAATTCTTTGTAAAATATACTTAGGTATAAGTTTCTTAATCTTTCTTGGAAATACATCCAAATCATCTTTAGTTATTCCACCTATAATCACTAATGCGAAGAAATAAGTTAATATAGCTAAGCATATAGTAAATAATATAGAAACAGCATTAGCAAAATATCCTTGTTTAATATGACTGAATATAAAATTTAAGATAGTATACATGAACCCTGCAACTACAGCCATAACCCCTGATGCTATTATGGGTTTTATTGCATGACTAGCTAGTTTAATTCTAATCCCTAGCGCTTTGTTCATAGTATTATAGTTCAACATCAAAATTATTGTAAAACTTACTCCGTTGGCCATAACAGCCCCTAATACATTAAGTGTTGGAATTGCTACAAAAATATAATTAGTAATTATTTTTCCTATTAATCCCAGAACTGCATAAATTGTAACTAAGTAAAGTTTTCCAAGCCCCTGAAGAATTGAAGTTTGAATACTAACCACAGCCATAAGTATTATTACTACTGATCCATATGTAAGTAATCTTGAAACGTCAGACCCATATTGGATTAAATATACTATGGGTTTAGCTAAAACTGCAAGTCCAACTGCGGAAGGTACTGCCACCAAAAAACACAGCCTAAAAGCATAATCAATTTTACTTCTTACAGCTTTTTTGTCCTTAAGTGCCATTAAGCCGGATATAGAAGGCAGAATAGTCATGGCTAGAGCTGTAATAATAGCTATAGGCACATTTATTAATGTCGTATATTTACTTAACACACCCCATAAAATACTAACCTGCACTTTATCCATTCCAGAAGATAACATTCTTGATTTAACTACCCCTAAATCAATCAATAATCCTGATTGTTGTATTCCTAAACATATTGTCATTGGCACGGCAACACCCAATAGCTTTTTTATTATTTTTTTAGTAGTTAATCTCTTTATATTTAACTTATTATACCCTTTTGGAACTATAAAAATTCTATTTTTTTTATAAGCATAAATCATATATATTACCGCAACCAGTGCTCCTACAGTTGTTCCAATAGTTCCGCCTGCCGCTCCTTCTGCTAGCCCATATTTTATAAAACACGCTGCAAAAACTAAACTAAATATAGTATTTGCAATTTGTTCTAATACTTGTGATACAGCAGTGGGGGTCATATTCCCTCTCCCTTGAAAATAACCTCTATAAGCTGATAATACAGAGGATAATAGAATAGTTGGAGCGAGTGCCATGATTGCTAATTTTGCAGTATCACTCTCGGTTGCATTAGCTATAGGTACTACGAAAATAAGCATTAAAAGCGACATAACTATCCCTAATATCAAAAGTGAAAATCTAGCTATTTTAAAGGTCTTTACAGCATCCTTATAATTACCTACCGCTATGAGCTCTGATACTATCTTAGAAATAGCCACAGGAATACCAGCATTTGTTAATATATATACATATGTAAATATACTGTATGCTGAATAATATACCCCTAACCCATCCTCTCCTAGTATTTTCCCTAAAAAAGGTATATAAAGTAGTGATAAAACCTTAACCATAAAACCGGCCGCAGATAATATGGCAAAACCTTTTGTTGTAGATTGTTTATTTGAATTTGCTTGTTCACTCATTAAATCATCTCCTGGGTCGTTAAATCATCACCTGCGGTGCTGCAACATCTTCACAGAAGATGCATTGACTACTTCAGAAGGAGATTTATACTCCCCCTGAAGTTTTCTATTTGTTAGGGCAAGTAACACCTACTTATAGTAGGTAACTCTCACTTATAGAAGTGGGAGACTTTCCTTCTGAAATGTCGTTAAACTCATCCTCTAAAATTTAAATACATCCTTTTTAATCTTTTTTAATATTGGTGGTAAACTCTCTGCAATAGTTTTATTCTCCATATAAGATAAATCATCCGGGCAATTCTTAAACATTGCCTTATACGCATATAAATATTGGTAATCTAAACCATATTTGTTGTTAAAGAAACTATTCATTTTTTTATCTCCATATTTTGAATCACCAACAATAGAATTACCCAAATGGCTTAAATGCGCTCTAAGTTGATGGCTTCTTCCTGTTAAAAGATTAATATCTATTAAAGAAAATGTACCACAACTTTGCAACGTTTTAACTTCCATTGCTATTTTTTTTGTATCTGGCATCTCGGTGTCAAATACCTGTGATATATTTGCATCCTCATTTTTATATATATATCCCTCGTAAACCCCATCTTTAATTCTGTTTCTTACTAAAGCCATATAATATTTTTCAACATTTCTTTCTCTTACCATTTCATTTAAAAGTTTAAGAGATTTAAAGTTCTTACCAAACATAACTATACCTGAAGTATTTCTATCTAATCTATTACAAGGTGCTGGTTTAAATGTTATTTCATTTTCTGGCTGATAATCTCCCTTATCATATAAATAAGAAAGCACATAATCTATTAAAGTAGCTTCGCCATCTTTTTTATCAGAATGAACTAAAACTCCCGGCCATTTTTCAACCATTAATATATTAGCATCCTCAAATGTAATTTTTAAATTGTTTTCAATTCTTTTAAACTCTTCTTTTTTAAACTCACTTGTAATATATTTTGTTTCAACAATATCTCCTTGTACTAAAGAATGTTTTTCCTTGATTTTGTTACCATTAACCCTAATATCACCTTTTCTAAAAGCTTTATATATTTTACTTAACGGCACATCACCAAGTACTTTTCTCATGAATTTATCCGTTCTTTGTCCCGCTTCATTCGCTCCAATTTCTATCCTCATATAATCCTCCTATTTCTTTTATCTCTTGTTATCTATTGACGAATTCTATATATAATCTAATTTATTTTATAAAAAATCACCCTTTTATTTTGTAATAAATTATAATACATTTAAAAAAATCACATCAAATATCAATTATATACTAATATGTGTTATGAATTCAATAAAAATTCATAAGCTAATGTACATTGCATAGCTACACCTATTGATATACAGCTCTCATCTATATCAAATAAACTACCATGAGCCGGGTTTACTATACCTTTTTCTTTATTACCACTTCCTAAAAAATAAAATAGTGCTGGCCTTTCCATAGAGAAATAAGCAAAACTTTCCACACCCATAGTAGGCTGATCTAATTTATAAACATTACTCTCAGAAATAACTTGACTTGCTTTACTTTCAAACATCTCTGCAAGCTTATCATTATTATAAAGACAAGGATAGCTTTCCTCAATACTAATTTCACATTCCCCTCTCATAGCGGTAACGATGCCTTCCACTACCTGAACTAATCTGGTCTTTATATATTCTCTATGTTCACTCTTCATAGTTCTAATAATTCCCGATATTGTAACCTCTTCGGGTATAATATTTTGAGCTGTACCTCCATGAATTGATCCTATAGTAATTACTGCAGGATCTGTAGGTGGAATTTCGCGGCTTACAATGTTTTGAAGTGAAATAATAACATTGCTAGCTATTACAATGGGATCAACCGTCATATGTGGGCTTGCACCATGTCCTCCTTTACCTACTACTTTTATAGTAAATGGATTTGATGCTGCATAAGCTACGCCTCTTTTTAAACCAACGGTTCCAGCCTCTAAAAATTCTTCTACATGAAGCCCAATAATAGCATCCACATTAGGATTTTCTAGTACTCCTTCTTTAATCATTAAAGGTGAACCACCAGTTGTTTCTTCTGCTGGTTCAAATAAAAGTTTAACATTTCCTGGAATTTTATCCTTCATGCTATTTAATATCTTAGCTGCACCCAAAAGTATAGTGGTATGAGCATCATGTCCACAAGCATGCATTTTACCATTAATTTTAGAGGAGTAATCACATATTTTCTTATCTTGCAATGGAAGTGCATCCATATCTGCCCTTAAAGCAATAGTTTTTTCACCTTTGCCTCTAATAATAGCACAGATTCCCGTTTGTGCTACCTCATAAAACTCAATGCCTTCCTTTAATAAAAAATCTTTTACCTTCTGGGAGGTTTTAAATAAATCAAACCCTAATTCAGGGTTTTCATGAAAGCCTCTTCTTATGTCTATTAATTCACTTTCAATATTTTTTGCCATATCTAAAAAATTCACTATATACACCCCTTTACGCTATTTTTCCCAATATATTTCAATTACATTCCTATTATTCCCATCACTGTAAATTAAATTATTAAGCTCATATTCATAGAATATGAGCTTAATAAAATTATATTGTAACATTCAATAAAACTACTGTAATAACTTAATTACACCGGAACTTTCTGATACATAAGGTAATTTTTTTATAATAGTATAAATGTATTTTGGTTTTGATTTATCATCTTTTAAAGCCTGTTCCAATGATAATTCATTATAGTACAATAGCTTGCACCAAAAATCCACGAAGTCATCTCTTGTAATAAAAATTATATTACCTCTCTCTTTAACTGTAAATCCACAGTTAAATCTCTCCACAATTTCTATATCTGAGTGCTTTCCATTTGACAAAATTAACCTTACATCATCCCACATTTGCTTAAAGGCAACCATTAAATACCCTCCTTAATACACAATTCATTTTTCAGTATACCATATTTACATACTTTGTCAATTGTTGTTATGTATTGCATTACATTTGCTATACTTTTGAAATTAAAGAGTTATTATACAATACATTGACGTCAAATTTTCTTATAATTTCTCCCTCAAACTTAATCTCTAACTCTTTACTAGTAATTGCAATTACGACTCCACTCCCAAAACTTTTATGCATCACCGCATCGCCTTCTTTAAAAGGTAAATCCGAATCGCTTGATCCTAAAATATTGCACTCTCTAATAAATCGTGAGGTTTCTTTCGCTTTTCCTTTTACATTTTTACTAATGCATAGCCAAACATTGTTTATAGCTCTTGTAATTCCAACATAAAATAGTCTTCTTTCTTCCTCTAGGTTATTATCTATACTATTTACATGGGGGATATTTTCCTCATTGCAATTTATTAAGTATACATTTTCAAACTCCATACCTTTAACACCGTGAATTGTACTAAGTATTACTGCATCCTCATCTATATTTTTCTTATGCTTACTAATTTCCTCTTTAACCTGGTCCACATGGGCTAGAAAAGTTATTATAGAGTTATATCCTTCTGCTGATTGTCTAAACTCGTCAATAACATCCTCCATCTCACCTAAATCTATCTTAAATTTAGTGCAATACCCTTTAATATAATCATGATATCCTATACTTAAGACTAAATTATCTATAGCGTTTTCTAATGAAATTTTATTTAAAAAATGTATATCCTTTTTTAACTTATCTAGCATCTTCATTTGAAATACCGGTATTTCTTCAATATCTTTTAGCATTTCAAAACAGTCTTCTTTTACGGGATTTCTTTTTAATTTATCTAAATTTAGTTTACTTATATATCTAAAGGGCTTATTAATTATTCTGACAAAACTCTCTCTATCACTTTTATCAATACTTAATTTAAAATATGCAATTATATCTTTACAAATGAAATGTTGAAAAAAGTCATACTCCTTGTCTAAAAGCTTAAAAGGTATTCTTTTTTTGATAAAGACATCTATTAGACTTCTGCACTCTACGTTTGTTCTGTACAATATGGCATTATCTCTATAATTTTTTTCATTATTTTCCTTATATTTTTGAATAATACAGCTAATTTCCTCTGCCTGTGAGTTCTCATTTACATTGTTAAGTACTGCAACGATGCCATCATACTGCTTAAATGCTGTTATATCCTTTTCATTTCTCAAGTCGTTATTTTTTATAATGTTCATGGATATTTCTACTATATTCTTTGGACATCTATAGTTAGTAGACAAGGGTAATTTCCCTCCACCTACAAAATGCTCTGAAAACTTAACCATGCACTCAGGATTCGACCCTCTAAAACCATAAATACATTGGTCCTCGTCTCCTACTGCAAAAATAGAATTTTCTTCATTTAAAAGCTTTAGTATCTCAACTTGCATAGAATCACAATCTTGAAATTCATCTACTAAAATATGTTTAAATAAACTTCTATACCCCTTAAGTATTGTGTAATTTTTTATAAACAGATCTCTGCACCCTATTTGAAGATCATCAAAATCAAATAAGTTTTTTTCTTTTCTATACTGCTCATAAATGTTATAGGCCGCTATAAAGATTCCTTTATCAATACTTGGAGAGAAATTTTCCATTAGCTTTCCACTTGTTTTGAATACTGAAATATTATTTATAACTTCCTTTACTTTTTCATCACCTACCTCATCCAAATATGACATAAGTACATTTTTTATGAGTTTATATACCTCTAGTGTATCTACTATGTTTATCTGTCCGTAATAGTTCTTAAGAATCTTATAAAACAAACCATGAAATGTTCCAAAAAACGGAACCCTCTCCTTTCCATTAATAGCAACATATCTACTTTTCATATTAATAGCCGCAGCTCTTGTAAAAGTAATGACAATAATGTTTTTTGGTTTAACATTTTTCTCATTTATTAAATGAACAATCCTATTAACAATAACTACTGTTTTACCACTACCCGGTCCTGCTGTTACTAATAAATTTCTGTTAACAGAATAAACAGCATCCTTTTGCTCTTTACTTAATTTCGAATTTATTTTCTTGCTTACTATTTTATTATCCATATTATGTTTTGTCTCCACTTTCATCCACCTACTTTAATTTGCTCATATATTATGCTTATATCCAATTTACTATTTTAATAATCTTATCTAAACATTAATATATAATTATGTTATAATTTCATTATATACTTTTATTAAATTTCAAAGGGGAAAAATTATGAAACACTCAAAAGATTTTAATGTGAGGAACGAAAGAAACCTAACAATGCTGGTAGACTTTTACGAATTAACTATGGCAAACGGTTATTTAGATAATAATGTTCAAGATAAAATTGCCTACTTTGATATGTTTTTTAGACGAATACCTGACGGTGGTGGATATTGTATTATGGCCGGGGTACAACAATTACTTGAATATCTTTCTAATTTGAAATTTTCAAATGATGATATATCCTATCTAAAAAGCAAAAATGATTTTTCAGATGATTTTATAGATTATTTAAAGGATTTTAAATTTTCTTGTGATGTCTGGGCGGTGCCAGAAGGTTATCCTGTTTTTCCTGGTGAACCCTTGGTTATAGTTAAAGGACCTATTATACAAGCTCAATTTGTTGAGACAATGATACTACTCACAATAAATCATCAAACTTTAATAGCTACAAAAGCGAGTAGAATATGTAGAGCCGCAAAGGGTAGACCTGTTATGGAATTTGGTTCTAGGCGTGCTCAAGGCTATGATGGCGCTATATATGGAGCACGTGCCGCCGTTATTGGTGGTTGTGTTGGTACTGCTTGCACTATCGCTGAAGAAATGTTTGATATCCCAGCCATTGGAACTATGGCTCATAGTTGGGTACAGCTTTTTGATACTGAATATGATGCCTTTAAATCTTGGACTATAACCTACCCCGATAACTGTGTACTTCTTATAGATACTTATAACGTACTACGCTCTGGGATTCTAAATGCCATAAAAGTATTTAATGATGTACTTAAACCTATGGGTAAAAGACCTAAAGGAATACGAATTGATAGTGGTGATATTACCTATCTAACTAAAAAAGTTAGAGTAATTTTAGATGAAGCTGGATACTCAGATGTAAAGATTACGGTTTCTAACTCACTGGATGAATATATTATAAGCGGTGTTTTGGAAAATGGGGCACAAATTGATAACTTTGGTGTTGGTGAGAGACTTATTACTGCAAGATCGGAACCAGTGTTTGGCGGTGTTTATAAACTCGTTGCAGTTGAGAATGATGGAGAAATAATACCAAAAATTAAGATTAGTGAGAATGCAGAAAAAATCATCAATCCTGCTTTTAAAAAATTATATAGAATTTTCGATAAAACATCACACAAGGCCATTGCAGATTTTATTACCTTACATGATGAGAAAATCGATGAAAGTAGACCACTTGAAATATTTAATCCAGTTTATACCTGGAAAAAGAAAAATCTTAAACATTACTATGTAAAAGAACTTATGGTTAAACTATTTGAAAATGGACAGCAGATTTATGAATCTCCGTCTGTTATGGAAATAAAAGCATTTTCTGAACAAGAAGTATCTAAGTTATGGACAGAAGTTTTAAGATTTGATAATCCTCATGCATATTATGTGGATCTTTCTTGGAATTTATGGAACCTAAAGCAAGGTCTATTAACTCATTATTCTGAAACCCTCGAGGAGTAACAGAAATATATTTGTTATCCCCAAGAGTTATACTAGGAGGACTTATGGCACAACCTTTAAAAATCAAGCTTTCAAAAATTGCTCTTGATAATCTTATGGAAATGATTAAACTTGACGATGCTTATGATAGTGTGCGATTTGTATACGTCAGCGGTTGTTGCAAAACTGCAAAAGTTGATATTTACTTAGATAATTTTAAAACTGGAGACATAAAAAATAATATTGATAATTTACCAATATTATATGATGAAACTCTTTTAGAAAACATAAATGAACTCACAGTAGCCTATAAAGATTCTAGATTTTGGATTAAGACATTATTGCCGAAAGATGCCAAGAGCCATTGTTCTAGTGCTGGCAAACAATCCTGTAATGGTTGCGGTGGACATTGTGGTTCTCATTAACCACATGTAATATGTGATTAATATGGAAATACTTAAAAAGGCTAGCCAATATTATTGGTTAGCCTTTTAGTTAAAATTATACATTTATTGATAGACCATCTGTTTTTGAAAACAAATCAACAGTTCCCTTATACTGATCTTGGTATGTAAGCTTTTGAAGGCTCGCAAGCTCCGGAAACCATAACGCAATCTCATGTTCTGCACTTTCAATGCTATCAGAGGCGTGAACTAAATTTTTAGTTTTATCCAAAGTGAATTTCCCTCTTATACTGCCAAGTTCCGCTTTTACAGGATCCTTATCTCCATTGATTTTACGCACTACATCAACAGCTTTTTCACCCATTAAAATAATTGCACATATTTTACCTTCAGTAATATAATTTATTAACGCATCAAAAAATTTCTTTCCTGCGTGTTCACTATAATGTTTTTTAGCAATGTCCTTTGTAGCAGTAATCATTTTGAGCGACACAATTTCTAATGATTTCTCTTCATATTGATTAAGAATTTTCCCAATAAGTCCTCGTTTAACTCCATCTGGTTTAATTAAAACCAAAGTTCTTTCCATTTAAATTCACTCCCCCGCATTGTATATTTATAAACTAAATTATATCCTATTATTAGATATTATACACAAACTTTCATTAATATTCCTACTAGTATTCTTTGTATAGTAATCTAAGTGGTGAAGTTTTATCATCACTAAATAAATCATAATCAGAAATATTTTTAATATCAAATGGTTTATAATTTCTCAATTCATCAAACGGGCATTTCCCTCCATTATCTACCCATTTATGTAATGCACACTCCTTAAAGCAGTCTACTTCTTCTTCTATAGTTGTCAGAAAATCACACTGTAACATTTCATCACCTCGTCCCATATTTTGTTATTTAAGTAACATCATTGCTCTCATAACATTATAAGACATTCTAGTGATAATTTGAAGTGCTTTTTTAAATTTTACATATAAATATATAGACAAAAATATACAAATTATCTTCCCTTCTGAGATGTCATTAAATCATCACCTGCTGTGCTGAAATATCGTTAAAAACCGAAGTCCTCACCAATTACAACTACAGTAATATCAGTTCTCATAGGCTTTCTTTTAATTACAGAATAGATCCTACAGATTCTAGTATCTGTTTTGCAGTCATTGCAAACTCCCGTCTTAGTACAAGGATTGGGCATATTTAGTCTCATATTATTCTTTGGTGCCGCAATTTGTTCTATTCGTTCAAAAGCTGAAGCTTCATTTTTACAAATTTTATTAACCCCTACTACAACAATGACTTTTTTAGGTCCAAAGCTCATTGCTGCCACTCTATTTCCTGCCCCATCAACGTTAACAAGCTCTCCATCTAAAGTTACAGCATTAGAACTACATAAATAAACATCACTAAGGAGCTCACCCCTCATAGTCTCCACTTTTTCGTAAGGTGTTAAAGTTGGATCACCATGATCTAACACAACTCCTCCCATGGCCTTTACCTTTTCTTGTATACCAAGTTCACTTATAGTCATTGATCCTCCAAAACCTACTCTGTCACCCTTGTGTACATTACTCATTATAAATTCTGAGGCTTCCTCACCGTTTTCTAAATAAACTGCTGAAAAACCATTTTTTTTAAGAACCTCTACTACTTTTGACCCAATAGTCTCTTTATGCCATGTATGAATTTCTTTCATTTCTTTCCCTCCTTTTTTAAGGAGGATTATATCATTGTATATAAAATATATCAATGATATAATTGTATATACCAAAGGTTTTTTAATCAAGTACTCACTTATAAGTTACTTAGTATACTAAGAACTGTTACCACTCGAACTAACACTAGGAGGTATTATGAGCGATAAAATTATGAAAATAAATAATAAAGAATATAGTTGTGCCATAGAGTTAACACTAGATATAATAGGTGGTAAGTGGAAGCCAATTATTCTTTGGAAATTAGCCCAAAACGGTGTATTAAGATTTAGCGAATTGAAACGCTCCATGGGTGGAATAACACAAAAAATGTTAACACAACAGCTTAGAGAATTAGAATCATATGAAATGGTTCATAGAAAAGTTTATGCAGAAGTTCCTCCTAAGGTAGAATACTCTTTAACAAAACAAGGCAAAAGTGTAATGCCTATATTAGACGTTATGTGTAAGTGGGGAACTGATTATTATGAAGGCATCGTCTCTGACAACAAAGAATAGTGATTTTTAAAGGGTGGACTTTTCCACTCTTTTTTTGATATGTTCAAATTAAGTATGCTAATCATCAGCTAACTAAACATATTTTTTAACTTTTAGGGCATATTAATTGCTAAAAGGAGTGATTTTCTTGAATGTAACCAGTACTTCATTATCATATATGTTTTTTGCAATTTCTATAGTATCATTTATATTTTTCTTGTATTACAAATTTCTAGTAATTAACACAGGTGATAAAAGTAAAAGACGAGATAAAATCATTGGATCAATGAAAGACCCTGAGCATTGGAGACACGGAAATAATATCATGGCTTTTATTTCTCTATTTTGGGCCTTAATATCGCAAAGTGCGTTTATTTATCTAAAATTTTTCTATAAATCAGGATTAGTTTCAATTATATATGTTTTTATCTATTTGGTTCTTATCTCACTAAGTGTTTTATTATTCATTAAGAAAAACAAAGTCGCACGCAGTAAATAATATAACTACAAAACAGTAATAATCTATTTCTTATTACTGTTTTGTAAAATTTCAATAAAACTTTTAATAATCTGCCCTGTAAAACCCCATATCTTATAGTTATTATATTCATAAAAATGCTCATCTAGATACCCTTTTCTAAACTTATAGTCTTTTCCTCCATTTATTAAATGAAAAGGAAAACCCTCTTGGTTTATGGGACCTATCTCCATTCTATAAAGCAGTGGTTCATTTTCCAAAAAGAATTTTAGTGGAACTTTAAAAACGTGATCTACTTCATCCTCATTAGGATTTATTTCACCATATTTTAGTTTGCCTACAAAAGCATATAGCAAGTTACCATAAGGGCTTATATAATAATCCATATCCCCTATAATTTCAATTTGATCGATTTTCAAATTTAATTCTTCCATAGTTTCTCTTATAGAAGTTTCCCTTGGATTTTCATCTAGTTCCACCTTTCCACCTGGAAGACAAACATCACCTGGCTGGCTTCTTAATTTGTGTGCACGCACTTCAAATACAATAGATAATCCCTCTGCATCCTCCGTAAGTAATATCATAACTGCACTTTCTTTAAATTCTCCAATAACCTTAGAATCTCTATTTTTAAATATTTTTTCTAGCTTATTTACCATACCTATTACCTCCTGATTCAACCTACTTATATACTATACCAAGATACTCAAATAATAAACCAAACCTTTCATTATTTTGGTTCTCACATATCAAACATAAATATATTGTATTAACTTCATCCTAAATACATCTTCATTAATCAATGTACCTTGTTCTTAATATCTTAAAATGATATACTTGCTTTATAATTATCAATAGATAAAGATAAAATTCAATACAAATGGAGAGATGAAAATTGAAAAGAAAAAATCGGCTTTTATTATTTACACTAGTGTTTACTTTAATATTTTCTACAACTGTTTTAGCTGCTGTTAACCCACCAGAATTAATTGGTAAAGCTGCCATTTCTGTAGATATGGATACTAACGAAATTATTTACACCAAAAACATTGATAATAAGATGTACCCAGCAAGTATTACAAAGCTTATTACAGCTTTACTACTAGCTGAAAATAAAAAATCAACAGATAATTTAAATTATACAAAAACTGCAAAAGAACAACCATCTTACTCTTATAATCTAAATGTACAGCCTGTAGCAATTGGAGATACAATGTCCGCTGACAACGTAATGGATGGACTTCTTCTTTATTCGGGAAATGATATAGCCTATATGATTGCCGATAACGTTGGTCAAAATCCAACTAATTTTGCTAAAATGATGAATGACAAGGCTACGAATCTAGGAATGAAAGGCTCTCATTTTATCACACCTAATGGTTTGGATGATAAAAATGATCAACATTATACAACTGCTTATGACCTAACTCTTTTAGGTAGAGCTGCTTATAAAAATGATTGGGTAAAAAAGTCTATGGGTAAAAAAACAAGTATAATAAAATCTGCTAATGGGGTCGAAGCTACTGTTCAGAATAGAAATAAACTTCTTGGCATAGAAGGCAACATAGGTGGTAAAACTGGCTATACAGAAAAGGCTGGAAGATGCTTAGTTTCTATATATGAACGTAACGGTCGCCATATCATAGGCGTTGTTATGAATTCTGAGAATGATGCAAAAGATACAAAGGTATTTGAAGATATGAAAAAACTAATTGACTTTAGTTATGACGCTAAAAAAGAAGTGCTTAATAAAAAAGCTACTGAAATCAAAACAATTTCTGTACCCTATAAGGTTATTCCATTCATAGGACCAGAAAAAACAATTGATGTGCCATTAGAGTCAAAGGAAGATGTGACTTTTTATAAAAATGATGTCGCACCACAAACTTCCTCTAAAGTTTCCCTCACGAATGCATGGAAACTTAATAAAAAGACTTCTGTTGGGACATTACTTTTCAAACAAAAAGATGCTGAAAAAAGCTATAAATTATATCCAATGATTTCAAAATCTGCTCTTATTAAAGATAATATAATTATCTATGCTGCAGCTGCCATTGTACTAATCGTAGTTTTAGCATTAATTGTATTATTAATTTCTTCTATCAACCGACGTAAAAATCGTCATAGTAGAGGAATGAGATTCAAATAGGTATTTGCGAGTTTAAGGACTATATTAATTCAAAAATTAATATAGTCCTTTTTTAGGCTTTTCAAATAATTTTTTTGCGAGTATATTGACATTTATATCGTAATATACTAATATAAGAATATTAATATATTATAAGTTGTTATATTTTTCATTACATATAATGTATAAAACAAATCTAAGATAAAATTTATTGATTTTTAAAAGGAGATTTTTTATGAATGCGAATTTTGAACAATATACAGAAATTGCTGATTTATTAAAAGCTATTGCTCACCCTGCACGAATATGTATTATTAGAGGACTTATGAACAAAGGACGCTGCAATGTTAGCTATATGCAGAACTGTTTAAACCTTCCTCAATCCACCGTCTCTCAGCATCTTCAAAAACTAAAATCTTTTGGAATTATCAAAGGTGAAAGAAATGGTCTACAAATTAATTATAAGATTTGTAATGAAACCATCATAAACGTTATAAATGCGATATTTCCTGATGAACATTAGTTGTCTTTTCAAAAAATTAGCGCTATGCGCTTTTTCTAATAGTAGGTTATAATAATTACCCCTACATAATTTCATAAGTATTTATAGTTATAACTTTATAATTCCCTTTAAAACTACTACAAACAATGTTGTAAATCATCCAAGAAAATACTGCTCCAAGAGTCATCAAGTCTCCTATTCTCAAATATAAAATATAGTGTTACTCCAAAGAGACCACCCAAGGCAAATTTAAACTTCTCCTCTTTTAAAACTTTTTCCTTATGGAATTTCACTTTTAATGTTATAAATAAAATTATTGCAGCTAACATAAATCTATAAAATGCCGATAATGTTGGCTCTACGGCTCTACCTCTTCTGATATAACCTTTATGCTTAAATATGATAAGCTCCACATAAACATTAAGATAGTTGCCAATATCTAGTTACTCTAATATATTATTATTATAAAGCCCATTTTAAAAATAACAATTCAGTATCCTAGTATGTCTATATCCCTATATATTTTCATGTGCATAATATATTAAAATACGATTTATGCAATTTAGGTGTTGTTAATATTTCATTTTTGCAGTATTATATTATAGTATTCAAGTTTCAACCGTCACTTATGAAATGTTTTTTTATATTAATTTCATTTCGTTAAAACGCAAAAATTATCTACTCACATATGGAGGTGCCAATTTGAAAAAAGAATTTTCTTTAAGTAACGATAAAGTAATGATAAATTTCACTGCAAAATACTGTAATAGTCCTGAAACCCTATTAGAAAGTGCTGGCTTTCGACGGGTTTTCAACGCATATCTCAAAAAAATAAAAAAGAAAAAATCGAATATATATAAATATTTAATCCAAAATGCACACACAGACAATGAGAATTTAGATGTCTTCATTGTACATTTATTTAAACTCTTATCTGTATTAAATGTACATGAGATTACAAATTTAAACACTAAATATAGTTCCCTTATAAGTAGCAAGGATACTTTTATTGATTTTATAGAAGATTTCTATGGCTTTTGGAGAAAACTTGAAAGATACACTGTAATTCACAACAATAAAATCAATGATGGCCTTGAGAAAACAAGCTTTGTTGAAGCTAACAATGATTTTTCAATGCTTATACTTAATTTATACAGAAAAATTGAAGAGAATGTTGTTGGATATAAACCTAAGGTTTACAGGCAACTGCCCGCAGGTGGCAATGCTGGTCTAATTGTTAATAATGCATATTGGCCAATGCCTTCTGGATATGAGCTATTAAAAGACGTTCCATTTATTGATTCAATAATATTAGATTTACCTTATATAAGCTACCCTAAAAAGAATACTCGTAATGGAATTTTTAATGAATGCTTTGAAAACCCATTGAAAAATTGTACTATAAGCACAGACCATTGGTTTTGTTATCCAGCTAAATTAGGCACTTTACTTGCATTCATTTATATTCACAGAGATTTTATGGCCCATGCAATAACGCTATGTAACCTCTTTGAAATGGCAAGTGAAAGCGAATATAGGGGCATTAAGCCAGATATAGTTTTTGTTTTTGGTGGTAAAGATTCTTCTAATATTAAAAATTCCTCTTCTAAAGGCAGCACAGTATTTTATGATGATGTAGCAAATAATATCATGCTTGGCTATATAAGTTATGGCGATGAAATTGATTATTTCGGATATGTAAAAAAGATGACCTTAACACTTCATAACTTAATAATGATTAAACGCGGTTCTCTGCCAATTCATGGCGCAATGGTAAACATTATTATGAATAATGGTAACAGCGCAAATATTGTTATCATGGGTGATAGCGGTGCGGGTAAGTCTGAATGCTTAGAAGCCTTTAGAAGTTTAAGTGAAGATTATATCAGTGACATGACCATAGTCTTTGATGACATGGGCGTTCTTACTCTAAACGAAGGTGCTAAACCATTAGCCTTTGGAACTGAAATTGGTGCTTTCGTAAGACTCGATGATTTAGATGCAGGTTATGCCTTTAAAGAAATTGATAGAAGCATATTTATGAATCCTGATAAAATTAATGCAAGACTTGTTATGCCAGTAGCAAGCTATAAAGATATTATTAAGGGTTATCCCATAGATTTATTTCTCTATGCAAATAATTATGAAGAAGTAACCTGTGATATTGAAGAAATTAATTTCTTTACGAATCCTGCGGACGCTATTGATGTTTGCAAAAGAGGGTCAAGGATGGCAAAAGGTACTACTACTGAATTAGGTCTTGTAACCTCTTATTTTGCAAACCCTTTTGGTCCTGTTCAAAAACAAGAACTAGTAGATGTACTTCTAGTGAACTATTTTGACGAATTCTTCAAAACAGGGGTAAAAGTTGGACAAATCAGAACTTCCTTGGGTGTAAAAGGACAAGAAAAAGATGGTCCTAAAAAGGCAGCTAAAAAACTATTTGAATTAATTATAAAATAAGAGTGCAATCCGTATGAAGTTTCTCCTGCGTGACTCCAAATAAGAGCTTGAAAAGTGAAGTTCCATACTATTGTGCATCTCCATATTCAAAGATGGAGCTCTTGCGCGACCATGGAAGAGAACGGTCTGGCGGCTAACAATGAGAGGTGGGACAGACCCGCGACCTATCGGAAAAGGCCACTGAAATATGTATAAATATTTCAGTGGCCTTTTCATTATTGCTTGAATTCTTTTTCAATAACATCGGTTAATTTTTTACATGGGATAACCTTTAATTTCTTAAATTTAACCCCTGCTTTTAAACAATTTTGAGGTATATAAGCCTTTTTAAACCCCATCCTGTCTACTTCTTTTAGTCTTTGCTCTAAAGATGGGACTTTTTTTAATTCACCAGTAAGACCCAGTTCTCCAATAAATACTGTATCTGTAGCTATCCCATGATTAAGCGTAGAAGATGCGATGCTCATAACTACAGCAAGATTCACCGATGTTTCAGTTAATTTAAGACCCCCTGTTGCTTTTATAATAACATTCTTATCATAAAGCCCTATCCCTCCCCTTTCTTCAAGAATAGAAATAAGGGTTCCCAGTTGCTCCTTCCTTGAAAAACACTCACTTAACCTACTCGGGTAAGGAGTAAAAGATTTAGATACAAGACTTTCTATTTCTATAACAATGGGTCTTGTTCCATCCTTTATAACAGCTAAGGCACTTCCTGGAACCAACTCATTTCTTTTGGTCATAAAAAACTCAGAAGGATCAGTAATCTCTTCCATTCCTATGTCCGAAAGCCTAAACATACCACTCTCTTCCGTATTTCCGAAACGATTCTTCTTACTTACCAAGTGTTTTAGCTCTTCTCCATCTTCTCCTTCAATATATAATACAGTGTCTACTAAATGCTCTAATATGCGCGGTCCTGCCATCTCGTCTGCCTTTGTCATTTGCCCAACCAGAAAAACAGCTCTTGGCCTCTCTGGATTTTTTGCTTTATCCTTTAAAGCTGTGGCGCATTCAATTACTTGAGTAGGAGAACCAGCCCTCGAACTTGAATATTCCTCCAAAGTGAATGTTTGAATACTGTCAAGTATTATCAAATCAGCATCGACAGCTTCTATATGTTGTACTATTTCATCTAACTTTGTATCTGAAACAACCCAAAAATTATCAGCGATCTCTTTTACTGTTCTGTCAGCTCTATTTTTAATTTGGCTATTACTTTCCTCTCCAGACGCATATAAAACTTTATATCCTTTTAATGACAGTGAATTTGCGAGTTGTAGCAAAAGTGTAGACTTTCCCGCCCCTGGGGGAGCAGATATAATAGTCACACTATCTCTAACTATTCCTCCACCCATAACCCTATCAAACTCTGAAACTCCAGTAATTATTCTATCACTGTTCGCCTGTACAACCGCCTTTAGTTTTGTAGGTTTAGTTGTTGTTCCCATACTATTTAAAGTATTTGATTTAGCAGAGCCCGCCTTAACCACTTTCTCTTCATATGAATTCCATGCACCGCAATCATTACATTTACCCATCCATTTTGGAGCATGTGACCCACACTCTTTACAAACATAGATTATTTTATCTTTTGCCAATTAGAGCCATCTCCCTTTAATTATAATATCAGTGAAATTCAGAAAAAAGATAAGCAGAAGATATATTTTACGTTCTGCTTATCTTTTCTATTATTCCACCTTAGCTTTTGAATTTTTGTAAAACCCACTTACCATATCAAAATTGTTTTTAAGCCTTTGTCCATTATTCAGTTTAAGTACCCTATCATTATTTTTAATAATATAATTTTCAAGCTTTTCCATGTACAAATCTCCAGCTATTTCTTTTTGAGTAACCATGGTTAATCCTTTTTCCCAACTAGCTGTTAACTCTGGATTTAAAAGCGTGGGGATAGAATTTTTCACCACATCATAGATAATTTCTCCAAGTAGAGTAGGCATAACTACTTGTGTTTTATTATTAGATTTAATGTATTCTATTTTTTCAAGCTTCGTTAAAATCCCTGAACGAGTGGCACTTGTACCAATACCTGACCCTTTTATATGTTCTCTTAGTTCTTCATCTTCAATTAGCTTACCTGCATTTTCCATAGCTATAATAATTGAACCTGTGGTAAACCTTTTAGGGGGAGAAGTTTTACCTTCTTTTACAACTAAATCTTCAATTTCTACACTTTGACCTTTTTTTAATGTACTCAAAAATTTCATATTTGTGCTTTCACTATCATTGCTATCCCTATCCGGTTTTAAAACCTCCAAATATCCAAGTTCAACGCACACCTTGTCTGAGGTGAAAAATCTTTCTTTGTCAATCTTTGTTATAACAGAGACCTTACTATACACAGCAGGCGGATAAAAAATCGCCAAAAACCGTCGTAACACTAAGTCATAAATTTTCTTTTGTATATCCTTTAATGATGAATAGTTTTGAAGCCCTTCACCTGTTGGAATAATAGCATAATGATCTGTTACCTTGCTATCATCAACATATTTTGTTTTAGCTATATTACTATACCATTTTTTCCCTAAAATAGTCTGAGCTATATTATTTATCTCAGCATTTCCATTTAACTTCGTTAATTTTTTTATATTCTCATCTATTTCTTTTGCTATCGCTGTAGTCAATACCCTAGCATCCGTTCTTGGATATGTAAGCATTTTCTTCTCATATAATGCTTGAATGTGACTAAGCGTTTGCTCTGGATTTATTTTAAATTTCTTAGAACACTCATTTTGTATTTCTGCTAAATTAAAAAGCAGCGGAGCATTTTTGTTTTCTTTTTTCTTAGTAATATTTTCAACGAAAACTTTACCATCTATACTTGAATCCCTTAGTTCTCCCATCAACTTTTCCGCAGTTTCCTTGGTTTTGAACCCACCCTCATTATAAAGCATAGGTGAATCAAAATACTTAGAACCTTCTACGGCTTTCCATTCTCCCTCATAATTACAACCTTCATCTACCTTAAAACTGACCATAATCTTATAAAAAGGAGTAACAACAAACTCGCGAACTTCTCTTTCCCTTTGAACTACCATTCCAAGCACACAAGACATTACTCGCCCCACAGCAATAACTATATAATTTTTTCCAAGATAATTGCTTACAGTTTTTCCATATACTAAACTTAAAAGCCTTGAGAAATTAATTCCCATTAGATAATCCTCTTTTGCTCTTAAATAGGCCGCTTCAGATAAATTATCATATTCACTCAAATCCTTTGCTTCTTTAACTCCTCGAATAATCTCAGCTTCCGTTTGTGAATCTATCCACACTCTTCGTTTTTGCTTATTAGGAGTCCCCGCCATTTCATCTACTAATCTATATATGTACTCCCCTTCTCGCCCCGAATCTGTACAAACATAAATTCTATCAATATCTTCACGTATTAGTTGGCTTTTAACTATATTAAATTGTTTTTTCACTCCATCTATAACTTCATATTTATACTTTTTAGGTAAAAATGGCAAAGTATCTAAAGACCACTTTTTAAGTTTTGCATCATATTTTTCTGGGTAACTCATAGTAACAAGATGTCCCACGCACCATGTAACAACAGCTTTATCAGACTCTATATATCCATCAAACTTTCTACCATTTATTTTTAAGACTTTGGCAAATTCCGCAGCAACACTTGGTTTCTCTGTAATAAATAACGCCTTACTAATAATTACCACTTCACTTTCCATTAAATCATCTCCTGCGGAGCTGAAGTATTAACAAACTCTATAATACATGCTCTAATAATTGTATTAAGCAATCTATTATACCATTTTTTACGCACCTATTTCAAAGGAAATGCACTTATAGTTCTTTTAGATATTTTTTCAAATCTCCCCCTGTGATTTTTTCAAACTTACCCTTGTCTAATTTGAAATATTGTGCCTGCTTCTCTAGATCATTTATTAACTCTACTAAAGTTGCATGACAGGTAAGTACAAAAATCTGATGAGTTTTTGAAAGCTGTACTAATGCCTTAACTGTATTTTTCGTATGTGCAATATCAAAGTTAACAAAGGAATCGTCTAAAATCACTGGTAAACTTGGCTTAATTTCTTTTATTCTGCTTATACGAACTGCCAAAAATAATTGTTCTTTTGTGCCCCTGCTTAACTCTCTTGAACTCTCCTTAACACTCTCATCTCGTAATACAGTTTTAAAGTCTCCCTGCATTAAATCTTCCATAGGGACAATATCTTTGTATTCCCCAGAGGTTATTTCACTTAGAATATCACTAGCTCCTTTTAATAACTTATCCTTAGTACTTTCTAAAAACTTTTCTCTGATTTTTTCGAGTAATAAAGCTGCTGTATTATAAACAGCATATTTTTCTGCAAGGGGCCGCAAGTGGCCTCTTGCCTGTCTAATTTCTTTATCGTATTGCACTAACATCTCATCAGAATTTAAGGCTAGGAGTTCATCTTTTAAAGTTTGTTTTTCATTCTTTAAAATATCCAATTGCCCTATCAATTCTTTAATTTCAGCATTTAATCCCTCATATTCATAAGTGAGTTCATCTATATTGATATACTCCCTATATAAATTTTCGAGGATTTTTAATAGATTTGCATCATCACTGGGCGCAGCTTCTACTTTCCCATCATATAATATTTTTTTTATACGCTGGCTTTTTACCGATTGCAATAACTTCTCCTGAATAATTTTTAATTCGTTCTGCATATTTAAATATTTTATATACTTTTCTCCCTGACTTATATACTTTTCTATATTTAATATTATATCCTCTAAGTAATTGCTTCCAAGGAGCCCCAATATTTCATGCTCTACCATGTTTAATTTTAAGTAACTTTCATGGGCTTTTTCCACCAGTATCAAATGCTTATATAACTCCTCTAACTTTAGCAGTATGTCGCTACAAATATTTTCAATATTATCTAAATTTATTTCCTCTGGATTTTTAGTATTAAACTCAGTAAATTTTTTAAGCACCTCACCAATACTACTTAAAGATTCATTAAGGGTATTAAAGTGACTGCTTAGTTTTTTCTTTAATAAATAGTACTCCGATATTTCATCCTTTAAATAAGACACGGTTTTAAAATAATCCTTGATACCTTCTACTGAGACTCTTCCATCAAGCTTTAGAATGTCCCTATACTCGTCCATTATGTTGTTTAGTTCTCTTAAATCCTCATCTAAGCTTATTATTTCCTGGGAATTATTACTGATATCACCTGATCTATTCTCTATCTGAGTTTTAATTTCTATATTTCTATTTATAATTAGTTTGCTATTTGAGTAATTTATAAACAAATATAGGGCTGATCCTATTGCCCCAATTATTATTAGTGAACACCCAAGCAATTTATCTATAAAAAATAATGCCAAGCCTAAAATCATAAAAGATATTGTAAGATAAAAATACTTTTTCATATAAGTTGCAGAATCGCAGGTTACTATTTGTTTTTCTAAGATCTCCCTTTGGATTTTGAGGTCTCCACTTCTTTTATCACAAAGTGCTCTATCGTATTCTGCCTTTTTAAATTTTTCAATATTCTGTATTAAAATGCACTGTTGCACCTCATCACAATTAATCTCTGAAATACCTTTAAAACTAGACCAGTTATCATTTGATTTTTTAATTTTATTCATTAATAACTGTGTTTTCTCATAATACTCATTTTTTTCACTTAGTAGGTTCTTGTTCATTTCCTTAATGCCTGATATTCCATTATAAAAATCACTAATTAAATCCTTGCTACCTAAAAGCAATTCTTTCATAGGTTTCTCTGTGATTATTTCTCTTTGAAATCCATTGTTGTCATTATTGTACTGTTCTAACTCTTTAATATATTGAGTTTTTAGGGTCTTTGCTTTTTCTATATTATATTCCTTTATATCACTATGACTAAAAAAATATGTTTGAAGCTCACCCTCAATATTTTTTCTGTCTTGGTTAAGCTCGTAATTGTGCCTTAAAATGTCTAATTTAATTATATTATTATTGCTAATCTCAAGCTGCTTCTCCTTTGAAATTATGGTAGCCTGAAGATGGGACAAGCTATTTTTCTTTTCAGCAAAAGTATCTAACATGGATATGGATTTTTTCCTTCCCTCTACGCCTTTTTTAATATTCTCCGTGAAGGGCTTAAACATTTTAGTTGATGGATTTCCACGAGTTCCACCGATTGTATTAGCTTTTTCCCTTAACTCTTTAGCAACTCCAGGAATTTTTGCAATATGCTTAAAACCTGCACCCAGTAGCATAGACTGTAGGTTACTATCTTCCTTGCCAGAGCTTTTATTGAGTTCATCAAGACTTATGGTAAAGAGTTCTCTGTAGGCTGATTTATCTATATTATATAACCCTTTATTAGCTTTATTGTCTGTAGCATTATTATAAACTATCTCCGGATTACTAAATCCTTTTAAAAGTACATTTACGCCATTTCCATCATCTAATAATAAATCACATCGTACATTGTATTGGAATTTAGCTGGGGGTATACCGCTATTCTTTGAAAACCCAAAGGGGATATTTCTAAGTACCTGCATTAAGGTAGTTTTACCAGATCTATTTGCACCACCAATAACTATTATGCCGCTACCCAAGTCTTCCAGTTTTTCACCTTGAAACACGCCAAAATCTCTAATATCTAGCTGTGTTATTTTCAAATTCTCACCACCCCTACATTATTTCTAAAGCTTCTGCCAATTTTTCAATAAGCAATTCTCTAGCTTGTGATATAATATCCTGCATAATCTCTTCATCAAAATCAAATTTATCTTCATCTATATTTTCTGTATAAATTTGTTTTTTCCAAATGGATCCCCAATTTTTTGCAAGTTGGTTTTTATGCTCAGGGTCCTCAGTATATAAGCTAATTATTTCATCTAAATCCTTAAAAATAGAGTTTTGCATTTTTAGACTTTCAAAATCCTGCATAAGTGGTTTGGTTCTAAATATTATGGAATCTATCCACAGAAAATATTTTTGGGCGACCAGTTCTTCATTTATATCCTCTATAAACTGCTTATAATCATCTTCCGTCATGTTATTTATATCACCGTGCATATCTGTTCTTCCTTTTATTATAAGCTTCACAATATAGCCTTTAAATTCATCCAATAGATCTTCGTTTAAAGGCGTACTTTCCTTAGAATATGTATCTTCATTTAAAGGAACAATCTCGCTATAAATTTCAGGAAGACTATATGTTAAACTACTTATCTTATCGTAAATTACTCGAAGTAAATCACTATAATTTTCTATTTCATTCTCATCACCTATTATTACTTCTACCCTTTTATACATAACTGTTGCTACAGGTATGAATTCCATATGGGCAATTTCTTTCTTGCATGCTGTAACTAAGAAAACTCCCCCTACTCCCTGTTCTCCCATATCACGCCCTTGAGGAATCCCTGGGAAAGCTATAATAGGTTTCATAGTGCTTAAAATACTTAGTTTATGAATATGACCTAGAGCCCAATAATCTATATTAGGCACCACCTTAAGTTCCTCCAAAGTGCAAGGAACATAATTTTTATTATCCCCTTCTAAAGCAGTATGTAGCATTGCAATATTAAAAACATCATTATCCAATAAATAGTTTTCATATATTTTTTCTCTTTCGGATCGATGCTTATAAGATTTCCCAATAATTTTTGCTATAACTTTCCCTTCTTTGTATACCACAAAACTCTCTGCTTTATCAGCGCTTAATATATGAACATTTTGTGGCATAGCAAATAATTCCTGTGCATCATTTATAGCATCGTGATTACCGTAAATAGCATATACACTTATATCTTTTTCATTTAGTCTTTCGCATTGATTAATAAAAAAACTATTTCCTCTTACTGATCTTAAATAGCTATCATAAACGTCTCCACAAAGTAATATAAAATCTACCTTGTATGAAATAGCTTTATTACATATCCTTTCAAAGGCATCATAGACAGCGTCTTTACACAAGCCTTGAATTTCCTCCTGTGGTTTCCCATTTATATTAAGAAAGGAACCTAAATGCAAGTCTGCAGCATGAATAAATCGAAATGTTCCACTCATTACTTTACCACCCCCTAATATAGATTTTACCATAAAAACCAAAAGTAATATTACTACTACTCCATTAAGATTTTATTATTCCCTACAATATAAAAAAATTTAAGTTATAATAGTATCTATAAATATTTTAGGGAGGTTATTAAAATGAAATTTATAGATTTAAGAAGTGATACAGTAACGCAGCCTACACAAAATATGAGACAAGCTATGTTCACAGCTGAAGTTGGAGATGATGTTTATGGAGATGATCCAACTGTAAAAACACTAGAAGAGTATGCTGCTAAACTTGTTGGCAAAGAAGCTGCGCTATTTGTACCAAGTGGTACAATGGGTAATCAACTAGCACTTTTTACTCATTGCACTAGGGGTAATGAAGTAATTCTTGGTGATGATTGCCATATAGTAATGCATGAAGTTGCTGGTGCATCAATAATTGCTGGGGTTCAGCTTAGAACTCTAATGAGCAATAAGGGTGAATTAGATCCTAAAGAAATTGAATCTAAAATCAGAAAAGAGGAAGAAGACATTCATTATCCTAGTACAGGCCTTATATGCATAGAAAATGCTCATTCCTTCGGTACAGTAATACCTCTAAGTACAATGAAAAAAATTTACACCTTGGCAAAAGGGCATGAAGTACCTGTTCACTTAGATGGAGCAAGGCTTTTTAATGCTTCTGCTTACTTAGATGTGGATGCAAAAGAAATTACTAAGTATTGTGATTCTGTTATGTTTTGCCTATCCAAAGCTCTTTGTGCACCTATAGGTTCTATGCTTGCGGGCAGTAAAATTTTTATTGATAAGGCAAGAAAGAAAAGAAAAGTTTTAGGTGGAGGTTTAAGGCAATCCGGTATTCTAGCTGCAGCAGGCCTTGTAGCACTTTGTGAGATGATTCCACAACTTAAAATAGATCATAAAAATGCTATAGTTCTAGGCGAAGAATTGTCAAAAATCCCTGGCATAGTAGTCAATAAGGAATATATCCATATTAATATGCTATTCTTTGATATGAGGAGTACTGGATTTAGTAGCGATAAATTAGTAGAGAAATTCTACAATAGAGGAATAAAAATTAATGGAGAAGAAGATGGATTAATGCGTTTTGTTACTCACAATTGGGTTTCTGATAAAGATGTTGAATTTGTTATATCCTCTCTGAAAGAAATTCTTACTCTTGGCTAATTTTTATAATTTATTTATTATGCCTTATAGTATAATAAATAAAAAAAAGCATACAATAATCTTAGTAGATGATTTATTATGGTTGAGTCTAGAGTGCTCGTAGGCTGGAAATGGCTTTAGAGTATTCGGCCAAAGGTGTATGCGAGATCTGCTAAGGTTTTGTATATGCTGGAGGGAAGATTATTATGGGTTCTTAACAGCTGGATATGTGCCTAACCGTATATATATGGTTCTCCCGGATGTGTAATATTCGAGCTAAGATGATATAGGTTGCCGCAGGTTTTATTAACTTATAACTAGGGGTTATTCTTAATCGAGAGATTGTTTTTGGCTCCCAAGGTGTTCTATATTGTCGAGCAAAGATGTATATATGTGCTGTAATGCTTGTATGTTGTTGAAAGATTACAAATAGGTGTGTAGGTATGTATATGGGTTGTAGCGAAGACTGTTCTAAGTTGTCAAATAATCCCTAGGGTTAAAAGGCAAGTTATTAGGTACATGAAAATAAATAACAAGTCAAATAGGCTAGCATATTGACTTGTTATTTGTTTAAATGTATTTATAATAAACTTGCCTTTTTGTTTTTCAGTAATCTATAAATCTGAAACCTTGTGGGTATTATTTTTTTATCATTTCTTTATTTTCACTCATAGGTTTACTAACATCATAATGGCCTTTGATAGTATCTACCTTTTTCCCGTCAACAAGAAATTGAACCTTTGTTATTCCTAATTCCTTATCTAAAACCAATGTGTTTATTATTGAAAATAAAGCCATTCCCTCACCTGCAGAGCCACCCTGCATTTTCTCACTTAAGTTACCTTTAAAATCAACATAAGCTATATGTTCTTTAATCTGCACATCTAGTACTTGTGCTCTAACAGGCAATGTTGCATACAATTTTCCTGCTCCTTCGCTCATTGCACTAGGTCCTTTTACTAATTCCTCTACGATAGATTTAGCTGTAGGCTTTGTTATATTTCTTTTCTCTCCTACTAAGTACATAGCTTGATCATCACTAAAATACAGCAGCACTTCACTACTTTTCACTTCTTCTTTAGGCTCTGATTTAGTTTCTTCTTTAGGTTCTGATTTAGTTTCTTCTTTAGGTTCTGATTTAGTTTCTACTTTAGTAACTGCTTTTGGCTCCTCTTTTTTTACCTCAGATTTCCCACAAGCGACCAATGTAAATATTACCACACTACATAATATTACTGAAAGAGTCCTCTTCATTTTTGTCACCTTCCTATTTACATCTCATGTAGCACATGCTACACGTATTGATTTTGCTTATTATATTAATCGTTGACAAAATATAAAAACATCTTAATTTCGTTAGCAATTATTTCTAATTATATCATAAATTATGATGTTATGTGACAATCTTTTTTAAAAATTAAGTTTCTCTAATTGTACATACCATTTAGTATATGCATTTCCATATCCATCTCTATAAGTGCCTTTTGAATCCTTCACCATAACTATTGCTCTTTTATTTATTTTATAAATGAACCCACTATATTTTTTACCTGCATTCACAAAACTCACCTTTTGTCCTATTATTAAACCGTATTTTTGTGAAATTACCTCCTTTTGACTTGGCAATTGGTGATACACATCCGTATGGGCAAATAAGTTATTAACCATAGTTTTAAACCTAAGTTTTTTGCAACTAGATTCTTTATAAATATGTAGTTCAATTAAATGGCATAATTCATGTTCTAATACTATTTGGAATGCCTCTAAGGAATCTTTTGTATTTATACCAGATACTATTTTGTCTCTGTCTACCTTATAATACTGAAAAAAGAATTTTATTCCCATCCTGATTTCATAACTTTCTTCTGCTTCCTGCAATAGTTTTATCTTTCTACTATACATAGTTTTTCCTGCAGCAGAAGTCATCCTAGTGGATAATGAAAAAATTAAGCTCCCTTTGAATCTTTTACTAAAGTAATCATAAAAAAATTCTTCATCATACAAATAGAATAAAATTTTCAAATCCTCATTTGACATGCATTGTATATTTCCATTTTTTACATTAATAGATCTTACTATAAATTTCTTTCTTATGCTATTTCTTTTTTCAATTATTTCTGACCTGCCATACTCTAAATCTTTTATATTTTCATTTATCATTGCCTTACTTCCTTATTCTTAGGTTGATTCATAAAAATAAGTAGTCAGTATATCCTGACTACTTATTTATTTCCATGTGCCTAATACTTAAAAACTCTAGTGAATTTTAAACAGTTTTTAAAATAGCGGTGTCAATTATAAAATTAAGTGTGTCTTTAGGCTCATTAGAACTTTCCCTTAACCTATTAATAAATTCATCTTGCATTTCAATTACATCAACATTCTGCAATTCAAATTTTTCTTTGATTTCATTAATTTTCTTATCAATATTTTCTTTGTGAAAAGATAGTGCTATATTCTTTTTAATAGCCAATTTAAAAACTAACAATAAATTTAGGTATTCTTCTTTGTTTATTTCTAAATCATTCTTTCCTAATGCTCCATTTAAAAATTCTATAGATTTATTTAATTGATTAGTATACTTCTTAGTGTCTTCACTGCCTATGATAAATGCTAATATAGCTTTTACAGTGTATTTTATATTTTTTTCTAATTTATCTTCCACATTAATACCAAAAGCTCCGCTGGCAAATTGGTTCGACGCCAAAATCCTTAATAACTCATTTCTTTGAAAATTAGAATATTTATCATTGCCTTCTTTTAGTTTTAATAAATCTTTATAATAAAATGCTGTTGATTCAGAGTCTTCATCTAAACTTTCACAGGAAATCCCTAATTTTTTCGTTGTTTTAACGGGTAAAATCTCTCTTATTCTTATTCCTATTATTGGATCTTCCATCTCTTCATAAAGAATAAAAGAAGTTTCTTTGCAAATTATACCAACCTTTTTAGAAATTTCAACAATTTTATTGCTCATTGCATCACGAAGTTCCCCTCGTTCATACTTGACTCTGTGTTGAAGAGATTCTATACGTTTTTTGTACCACATTTTTTCAATTAAATTCACATTTTCTTCTAGTTCAAGTTCATTAAGCATAATTATTCTTTGAATTCTATTGTTACCAACTTTTCCTTTTAAAGTTACAACCCCGCCCACTTCTCCTTTAATTTTAGCAAAAATTGAAAATGGTTCTTTATCATACATATATTCAATAGTTCTTGGGAATGTTGTTTCCACATTCATTTTACCCCAATCAATTTCAATGTCAGTAATTTGAGGATTTTTAATTCTATTAAATTGTCTAAGCACCTTATCTTCAATTCTCTCATCTGGGGAAATAACTTCTGCGGCACCATAGCTAATACGAGCTAATTTATTTATGAAATAACTGTTTACTGAAGTATCTATTCCAAAAGTAAATATTCGGCTTTCTTTAATGTTCTCTTCCACAAAATTCAATATTTCTTTTTCATTTTCAACCACATCATCTGTAAATAAGAATATTATATTTTCTTCTTTTTCACTTTTCCCAAGTAGTGCATATTTTATTGCATCAAAAATTGCTGCATCTTTTTCTGTTGTAAGTTCTTCAATCCACTTGCTAGCACTGCTTAAATTTTCTTCGTTAAACTCAACCCTCATCTCTTTAGAGAAGTAACTAAGCTTATCTCCAAACGCTGCAATATTAAAGGTATCTCCTAGTGTTAAATTTCTTAAACATAGTTGAAGCGCATTTTTACCTTCTATTAACTTATCTTCATCCATTGATATATCCAACAGCAATATATAATTTTCTCCAGTCGGTTTTTGTTCTATTTCAATCTCTGGTATAAACCTTAAATATAAAATCCCCTTATCATCTCTCGGATAATCATATATCATTCCTGTAGTTTCTAATTTTTCTTGCTCTTCTAGTATTATTTCTAAATCTTGATCCATTTTTTGATTTTTTCCATCTAACGTTACTTTATATAAATTATTTTCTTCATATTCAACCTTGAGTTTATGCGAAGAACATTTAAATTTTAATTTTGTTAAGGATTCAACTAATAGGCTTAAAGTGAACTTATAATTTTCATTGGTGCTACTATCTTTATTAGATAGTAAATTATTATTAGTAGAAAGATTTATTGGAGTTATTATAGTTGGAATAATTAATTTTAAGTTTCTATTTTCATAACTAAGTTCTTCTATATAAGACACTTTAATTTTCACAACTTCATTAGTAATTATCTTGCCAATAAATATTCTAACTATATTATCTTTAAATTCTTCCAGCATAAAAGTGTTATTATCTTTTCCCTTAAGATTTTCGTATAGTTTATTTGCTTCTTCCTTATCTTGTATTAATCCCTTTATAGTCCTACCGCCAAGCACTGCTTCAAAACCAGATATTACAGCTCCATCTGGAATTGGGAAAGTATAAATTGCTTCTACATTATTGCTTCCTTTATTCTCATATACATGGTCAATAGTATACTCCGCAAATTCCCCACATAAATTTCCTCTTATATTAACTTCTTTTAAAATTATATTATTTTTCAATTCTTTTTTATGTTTATTTTTATTAATCGACATTGTATCCCTCCTGATTTTAATACCAAAAACTTCACAGAATTTTTAAAATATTATATATATATTTTATCATTAATTTCAAAATTAGTCTTCGAATTTTTGCAACAATTTTATTATTAAACGAAACTTCTAATAGTTCTATAGATTTTCGTCTTTTTTTTTAACATCACCTGTTACGCTATAATACTGGCTTGTTATTTGTTTTTATGTGCATTATAATAAATAGGTATGTGCTATAAGAACATACTATTAATTTAAGTTCTATTGAAAGGGGAGATTCTCTAATGAAAAATTGTATCGTAGCGCAATCAGGAGGTCCAACTTCCGTAATAAATGCTAGTGCTATAGGATTACTAGACGCAAATATAAATTCTCACTATTATGATAATGTTTATGCTGGTATATATGGAATACAAGGTATTTTAGACAACCACATTGTAAACCTATCCACCATTAACTATGATGATGTTAAAGGATTAAAATACACGCCTTCCTCTGGTCTTGGTTCTTGCAGATATAAATTAAAACCATTTGAAAAAAGCACCGAGGAATACATAAAACTCTTTGAAATATTAGAAGAATATGAAATAAAAACATTCTTCTATATCGGGGGGAATGATTCACAAGATACTGTTCATAAATTTAGCGTTTACGCAACTGAGCATAATAAGGATATAAAATTTATTGGCATTCCTAAAACAATAGATAATGATCTACCAATTATGGATCATACCCCAGGCTTTGGAAGCGCAGCTAAACTAATTGCCACTCAAGTTCTTGAAAACTTCCTAGATGCCAGTGTTTATCCTGCAAAAGGGGTTTTCATACTTGAAACTATGGGACGTGATACTGGGTGGCTCGCTGCTAGTGCTTGCCTTGCAACTATTAACGGTAAACCTGCCGCGGATTTTATATATCTACCAGAAGTAGCTTTTGATGTAGAGAAATTTTTGAAAGATGTCAGTAAAAAACTTACTGAAAAAAATCATGTTTTCGTAGTAGTATCTGAGGGCATCCGAACTAAAGAAGGTAAATTCTTAGGTGAAATGGGAGCAACATGCCTCGATAAATTTGGTCATGTTCAATTAGGTGGTGTTTGTGCCTACCTTAAGGATTTAATTTTAACTACGAGTACCGCTGAAAAAGTTAGAGTTTTAGAACTTTCTACAACTCAACGTTGTTCAATGCACTGTGCATCTCAAACAGATATTGATGAAGCATATGAAGTAGGAAAAGCCGCTGCTATTTATTCTATAGATGGAATAAGCGGAAATATGATAGGTATAAGAAGACTTTCAAACGATCCTTACACCTCTGCAACTTTTGCGCTCGATACTGTACATGTTGCAAATAACATAAAATACTTCCCTTTGGAATGGATAAATTCGGAAGGTAATAATGTTACGCGCGACGCATACGAATACACCTTGCCATTAATAATGGGGGAACCAAAAATATCAATAGAAAATGGTCTTCCTAAATATACATTTTTAGAAGAATCCTTTAAATTTTAAAACAAAACCGTAACAAGGTTAGTTTAATATTTCCTAAAGGTAATAAAAAAGGTAGATATTTTTGCTGTTGCAGAAATATCTACCTTTTTAGCTTTTAACTATCCTATGATAACGGGTTCTCATTACCATATTTAAAATAAATTAATGAATTTAAAAATCTCTGGTATTTATTAATTTCAGAACTAACTTCGCGTCCTCTAAATATTACTATTGAAATAACTTCCCATAAAAATACCCAGCCGCCTATGTTAAATCCTTGTTGCAATGTTTCTAAGATTATGTTTTCACCAACTATTGTACCTAAAAAAATAGACATTGCTAGTAAACTAAATGATGAAACTAAATATTTGAATAACCTACTATAATTCCCCTTTAAAACTCTAATTTCTTGATGCAAATAAAAGGAATAATAAGTTTTAATACCTGCAATTAACAATTCTTCTCTGGTTACATCTTTTCCCTCTTTAGGTAAGTAGAAACATATATCTACTCCATGTTTAGCCGGAATATCTTCAAAACAGTTTTCAAGAAAAAGTGCTAAATCCGGATCCATATCTCTTTTTCTAAAAGGAGCACGATCCCATTCATTAAATATGTCAGTGTATTTATCTATAGCTACCTGTATAACATAATTTCCTGTACTAGTATTTTTCTCGTAAATTTTTTGAAGATAATCACTTTTTTTAGCCTTCATGGGTTTTTCCTTTCCTCTATTATTCATGTTCTGCAAAATGTTTTGCATATTATCAACCTTCCATAACCGATTCAGTTATGACTTATTATACAACTTTTATTCACAAGAGCCAAAGGTCGCCATTCTAGGTAGTTTAGCGATTACCTAAACTATTCGAGTAATCCTCTAGTTTTCATTAAAGTCCTTATGTTTAGACTGTCATTTGCAAATATTTGAAATTTTACAGTTAATTATAAAATTAAATTCAAGTACCAGTTTAAAATTTTATCACCCCAAATTATCATTAAAAAAGCGGCTATTATAATAGATGGACCAAAGGGCATTTCTGCTCTACCATTCTTTTTCTTGAATCTCATTAAATAAACACCAATGATTCCCCCAATTATAAAAGAAAAGAACATCATCGCAATGGTTAGTTTAAACCCTAAAAACAAACCACAAAGCCCGCAAATCTCTGCATCTCCCCAACCCATACCCTCTGTCCCAAGAATAAGTTTTGACAATAATATAATAAAGGTAATTGTACCTGCTCCGAGTATCCCTCCATAAATGTAGGTAACTATTGATTGTCCCATGTAGATATTCACTCCTAGTAAAACAATACCCATAGCAACAGCCAACCATATTGTAGTGGTATATACTTCCATAGTATCATAATCTATCATAGCTATAACTATTAAAAAAGGTATAAGTATTAAATACCGTGCTAGATAAATACTGGCTCCATATTGAAAATAAGTTAATAAAAAAAATATAGCTGTTGTAATTTCTACCAGTGCATATCTGCTAGATATCCTCTCTCCGCAATTTCTACATTTGCCCCTTAAAAAAATCCAACTGAATACTGGTATAAGATCATAAGGTTTAATATCACTGCCACAAGAAGTACAGTGCGATGCTGGGTATGCTATATTTTCTCCTTTTGGAATTCTATATATACATACATTTAAAAAACTTCCTATTAATAATCCTAAGATAAAAATAATTATTCCGAAAATACTTTCCATAGGTAGAACCTCCTTGAATTTGCTTTTATATTTAAATACAAAGAAGCATTTATATTAATCTATTTTAATATAAGTTTTTAACTCTATTGTATTTATTTTCATTATTACTGTAACATATATAAGCAAATAATAACATTCAAAATATAAATTAATGATAATTAAATCCACAAAATAAGATGTTTTAGGAGGATTACTTTAATATAAAGTTTTTTCAAATATTAATGCAACGTAATCTTGTGAATGTCTAATAATTCAAAGTCCAAAGTCCAAAGTCATTAAAACTTTGGACAAATAAATAAGACTACAGATATGCTTATTATTTTGCGGGAGGATAAACTCCCTTTTGTTTAGGATACAACTGGGCGCCACCAACTGTAACAAAAACATTGTCATTACCATCGATTTCAACAAAAAACTCACCATCAGTAACTGCCTTAACATCAGGCTCTACTTGAAGATAATCCGTTATTTCTTTGCCTAAATGACTTGGTTTAAAGTAAGTTGCTTTTGTTATGCCATCCTTAGCAATAAGAGTATTTGTGGCATCACCAATAACCTTTGCGCTAGCTACATCAACTTTTGCTTTAGCATCCTTTTGTACCCCACTAAACTTAGGCACCGCAATTGCCGCTAAAATCCCAATAATTGAAATTACAATTATTAGTTCAATTAGGGTAAATCCTTTTTTCTTTTTAACATTTTTCATCATTCTTTGTTTCCCCTTTTGTTATCTTTTTATTTTAACTCCTTTTGAGAGCTAATAACTTTTAATTGAGTTGAGTTTTACATGTGAGACCCGCTTTATAGGACTCTGTATTTCTTCCATAAATAAGTAGCCAATTTATAGAAGAACTATAAACTGACTACCATGGTTATATTTACAATGTTATCCTTATTTATTATTTATATACATATTTGCATGCATCAGTTTCTGCTCACATTAGTTAAGTAAAAGAAATCTAGATGCTATTAAAAAAATAGGAACGCTATGGACTGCTATTTCAACCCATGGCTTTCCTACACTACATCAAATCCATATTTTTTATCAACTATTTTACTATTAAAGTCATACCTTATTAGCTTAAAAGACATATACAAGTCCCCTGAAGCTCCTAGTAAATTAATCAGGAATATTATACCTCCCAGCCAAATAGGTAGCAATAATGTTATAATAGATAGTACTGTTAAAGGTGCCATAAGGATGATTAGAAATTTAGTGCGATCTATAGGTAGCTCAGATATTTCCTGGGTATATGCATAAATGCCTTTGAATCCATACCTAACTTTACCACCAAAAGCTAAAAATGCTAATCCATGTATACTCTCATGGACAATTGATATAGGAATCATAAGAAGCAACACATATATGTAAAAATTAATGATTAAGTTTGACGTTGGGTAAAAAATAAAAGGTTTTAGAAAGAAATTATCTAGTATGTTATTTGCGCTACTCCCCAGGAGCTTTACGGTTATAAATGTTATTAAAATGCATATTACATGCGTTTTCCACGTAATTTTAAAAGACATGCCATCACCTCTTTTGAAAGTGTTGACATGTCTTTAAATTGTTAAACTATTTTTATTATTTATTACTTTAATTATTTGCATAATATATAATTGGTGTACTGGCACTAGGTAACACAACCGTACTTATGTTATCAAGTACAACTTCATATGTTACACTATAATTTTGTCCGTTAGCATTATTTGTTACTTTATACTTTAGCATCCCCTTATCCGTAGCAGTCAAAAAAGATAAATCTGTTAGCATATCACCTATGGTTATTTCACTAACTAAAGTTTCATCACTATTTTTCCTTACTTGCTTTACTAAGTGATTACCTGTGTATGCTAATACATAATAATTAACATTCACATTTTGTTCTTTAACAATTGTTTTGTCACTATTTATTATTTTAGCACTTCTAATATCTTTTTTAATATAATCTCCAACTAGTCTAACAACTTGTTGATTATTCATTTGTATATTAGTTTTTTTGAAATATCTATTTCCAAAATCTCCAATAGAAAAAATTAAAGCTATAGCCATTATCATTATTGGAATTGTTACAACCAATTCCAATAGTGTAAATCCCTTTTTATGAAAGCCCTTATTTTGATTCATTTAATATTACTCTCCTCTAAGCGCTTCATCCAACGGAACAAAGGTAGATAGCGTTGTTTGGTTGTCGCCACTTTTATCAAAAGTAAACACCGTACCTTTAATGCTTCCAGGTGTTAGTATCATTATGCCCTCAGAATTTTTCAACGTCATTGGAATCATCTTGCTTGTTTGAACTACACCTGTAGTCGAATTACCTTTTATTGCATTCCCAATTATATTTTCAGCAGAAGAAACATTTATAGTCCTATTACCATTAACATGAATATTTTTTAAGCTACCTGTAATAACTGGTAAAAATGTAACTAATACTATTGAAATTATTGCAAGCGAAGCGATTTCTTCTACTAATGTAACCCCGCTTTGTTTTGAAACAGTTTTCATAAACTCACTTCCTAAAAATAATTTTTTTTATTTCCAATAGGAGATTTCGTATCTATCTGAATTAACAGATAAAGGTGGCAGATCGCTAGGTAACTTTATTACAAATCCGCTATTAGTGACGGTAACTGTATTTCCAATAACAGCGCCTGTAATCTTTCCACTATTTAAAGTAATATCTGCATTAGGTGCATATAAAATTTGTGAACCTAAAAAGCTTCCACCATCAAAAAGAATGGATGTTCCTATGGAGGTCAAATTTCCTATAATCGCACCTGATCCAGTTAATATAATCTCCCCTGTGCCCCATGTTACAGAACCATAAATATGAGTTTCAGCATCCATAGTAAATGGAGTAGTATTGTTACAATAAAATTGTAATTTGTTTTTATCTCCATTTAATTTTCCATCGCTGTTAACATATCCTTTTAGGTTAGTACAATAGTCCACATATAGATTAACTTTATTACCTCCAGTAATTACAATTCTACCTTGTTTCATGTTTAAATTTTTTATTCTTATATTTCTATCCCCTGTACTTGTATTAATAGTTAGAGTAGTGTCATCTAATATTTCAATTTTTTCATAACATCCATCAGTGCTAATATTTACGCTACTAGCACCATTAATCGTAATATTACCCATATTTGCAAGACCATTTGGGAATCTTGGCATAACTGGCGTTGGGTAATTTCCAACAACAGTGTTAGGTGAATTCTCTACGGGTACAAGTTTAATCCAATTTCCTTGCTTTTTTACTACTGCACCTTCTAATTCACCATTGTTCCCAGTATTAGGAATTATAATTTTATGACCGCTCGTAATTACATCCTTATAATACTTAATTGAATTAGCAGCTATAGAGTTGGTCCCAATATCTCCATCCACACTACCGCCATTAAGAATAATACTACTATTAGCAAAAATAGCTGTAGTAATGATTGTAGGTGATATAGTATTTTTAAGAACAACTGTAACTGTATCTGTAATATATTTTGGACTTCCACCGTAGTCTTTACCATTATTAACTTTACCTGTTGATTTAATTAGTAATTTTCCATTTGTTATAGCCGGTATTGTTATGTTGAAATAACCATTACCAAAAATAGTATTATCAGAATGGAGTGGAAGTTGAGATACCAATGTACTCACATCCTTACTGTTCATAGATTCTATATATTTAGCCGCGGCTTCCGCCCCCGCTCTTGCTATATAATATGCTTGTGTCTTTTTTTCTTGATTTCTTGCATTGTTAGCTTCCCAAACTACACTAGTTCCTAAAGCCGAACACAAGATAAGTAAAACACCAACTATAGCAATTACCAGTAATAAAGAAGATCCCTTATTCCTTTGTAACTTTATATTTCTGCTCCTAGACACTAATATCAAGCCCCTTAATTAAACAAATTACTTTTCCCAACATTATCATCCTTAAAATCATAGCTTGGTTTGTTTTTAATAGTACCTTCAGTAGAATAGTAGTTCAAAACAATAGTTGCTTGTGTCCCCTTGCTTTCTCCCTGTGTTGAAGACATACTTATATCAACTATCTCAGCCAATCTACTATCCCCTTCTATGTCACTAATGAAACTTAAAACAGATGAATAATCACCGTTAATTATAACTGTTACTGGCACAAACATTAATTTATGATTTGTACTGTCAATAGAACTATCTACTTCATTGGCATTTGCAGTGATGTTTGCAGAATTATTCACACTATTTTTGGAAGAATAATTTACACTTTGCCCAAAGGCAACAGAAATTAGTTTAATTTTATTCTTAGCGGCAAAAGTATTTATGCTATAAGATATCTCAGGATTTCTTTCATTTTCAGGAAGCACCTTTACTGATTCATTATATATATTTTTAATATCTTCTAGCTTTTCAGTATTACTTATATTTGAACCATTAAATTTTTCAATCGAATCACATTCTATCTTTTTATCGCTTATGCTTTGATTTACAATCTTTATTTTTTGACTTATTGGTTTTAGAAAAAGATTGTAATATGGATACAAGATTACTAAAATGGTTCCTACTATAACCAGAAGTTTCTCTCTCTTACTAAAACTGCTCAATAAAATCACCTCAAAATTCTAAATATTTCTATTCACTTATCTCTATAGTAAATGTATACCCTTTTGTCTTAATATCAGAGTTATTTATGTTACCAATTTTAGCTATTGGATACTCAACTGACATTTGAAGATTTGCAGCAAAAGTGCTAATTGAAGCATAATTTGTTGAAGCTCCACCTATCATTATTGTTCCCTTTGAATAATTAATATCTGTAAGTGATACATCAACCGGAATATATTTTTCAAGATTTTTAATTTTGTTTGTGACACTTACCTTTTGCTTTATTAATAAATCTACTTCATTATTATATAAGTTATAGTTTTTAATATCTGACAAAATCTTTTTGTTTTCTTGAACGACTTCGTAATTGTCAGCAATTTCAGTTTTAAAATCCGATTCATCTGAAATAAGCTTATTCAAATAAAGCTTCGGGACATATACAATTGTAAAGAGTATTGCAAGAACTATAATTCCCATGGAAATATAGTTCTTGGCTTTTAATTTCCTCTCTCTTTTAACCTTTAGTTCGTAGGGTATTAAATTTAATTCAGACATGAGTTACTCCTTTCTAAGTAAAAGGCCTAGGGTGCCAATAAAATGTTTTATATTGCATTCAGTAGGAATTATTGTCTTCACTCCAATACTCTTAGCATCATCTAAAATATATACAGAGCAGTTAAAATAATTACTAACGTATTCACTTAAACCATTAATTACACAACCTCCGCCAATTAAATATATACTATCCAAATTACCCTTAGTTTTACCTATTGTAAAGAAAGTGACTATTTTTTCTAAAGATAATAAAACATTATTAAAAAGTGCTTTTATTCTGCCTTCAAGTTCATTATCATCTTTATTTTCTATAAAATTAATATTTTTTTCTAAATATTCAAATGCACTAATGTGCTCAATGTTTTCTTTTTTAATAATTTCCTTGAGTATATTATTTACACCAAATGGAATTTCTCTTTCAATAAAAAGTTTTCCTTTATCTAATATTATTATATTGGTATTGTTACTACCAATATCTATAACTCCAATATTCTCTGATGAAGTACTCTTTTTTGAAGCATCTTTAAACACTCTTCGTGCACAGTTAGAAGAAATATCTATTGCTACAATCTCTAAATTTAACATTTGAGAAATTTTAACTAATTGGTTGATTTTTTCTTTAGGTACAGCCGAAACTAAAAGTCTTAATGCTTTTTTTTCTGAGGTATCTATTTTCTCTATAATTTCATAATCGATAGTGTATTCGCTTATATCTCTTGGGAGATACTGATTCATTTCCCATTCAAGTGAAGTTTTTATTCCTCTATCATCCATTATTGGCATTTCTGTATGTCTTGATATAACCTCTTGTCCATGGATAGTAAAGGCAATCTCCTTTGTTCTAATGTTGTTCTTCTTTAAAAACACTCCAAGTGAATCCTTGATTTCTTCAAGATTCACTATTTTATCATCTTTAATGCTACCCTCTGAGGTTTTTATAGTTTCAAATAACTTAACTTGTTTTTTATTACCTATCATTATTTTCATACTGGTAGAACCTAAGTCTAGAGCAATTCTATCCTTTTCAAACACTTAATTCACCTCATGTTTAGTAATAAAATTTCATTCAATAATAAGCTTAACCAAAGCATTGAATCACCTTGATTAAGCTAAAAACCTTAAATTATTAGTTAGATGTTACCATTCCATTACTATCAAGAATTATATGATCTTTGCCAGCAGCTGCAATCACCTTTAATTGTGCTAATGTTGTGACCTCAGAAAATTCACTAGGTTTTACCTCTATAACTTTTCCAGTTCCAGTTCCTATAATTGCATCTAATCCAAGTTTAAAAGTACCTGTATCTGCAATTTGTGCAGTTTCATGATCAGCATTGTAGGCTGCTGCTGCATTCACTATAATTTTAGCATCCGATATAGCCTTAGCTTTCTTAGCACTGTCGGAATAGCCTGTAATTTTTGGCACCAAAATAGCACCTAGTATAGCAAGTATTGCTATAACTGCAATAAGCTCGATAAGTGTAAATCCTTTTTTCTTCTTTTTAATAATCGTTTCAATCATTTTATAATTCCTCCCTTTTCATATAATATTTATATTCATCAAAGTATTAGCTTTGATAATTATCAAATTTAGACCCTTTAGACCCCTACTGCATCATACATGCCAAAGATAGGTAGTATTATTGATACCACTATAAATCCGACTACCATTGCTAATCCTATTATTATAAGGGGTTCTATTAAAGCAGTCATTTGTGCTGTAGCGTTCGCTACCTCATCATCATAAAAATCAGCCGTTTTCTTTAAGACCTCATCCATATTACCAGATTCTTCACCTATTTTAATCATTTGAGTAAGCATCAGTGGAAAGATTTCCCTAGTTGACAAAGCATCACCAAGACCTATCCCTTTTTTAACTTCTTCTTTAATAGAAAAAAGTATATCACTAATTGTTCTACTATTAAGGACCTTCGCGCAGGTTTCTAAACTTTCAATCATTGGTACTCCACTAGATAAAAGTATTCCAAATGTTCTAGCAAATCTAGCTGTTACAATCTTCAAATATAGCTTCCCAAATATAGGCATTTTCATAGTATATCTATCATTTCTCAATTTTCTCTTACCCTTATTGCCCAAAATTTTAAACAATAGAAAAGTAAATAACATAATTAAAGTTACAGCTATTATATTTTCTCTAAAAAAATTACTGATGCCCATAACAATTTTAGTAGGAAGTGGAATTTTTCCTCCTGCGTCTATAATCATATTTGTAAATGTAGGCACCACAAAGATTACAATCCCAGTTACAACAATAAATGAAAAAATAACAATAACCTTTGGATATGTTATGGCCTGCTTTATTTTTTGCTGTAGTTTATGCTCATTCTCATAATACTTAGCTAATGTTCCCAAAATTGTGTCCAAATTCCCGCTAGTTTCTCCAACCTCAACCATATTTACTAGCATATCTGGAATATCTTTGTGTTCTCTAAGGGATATTGAAAAAGTTTTACCCTTTTGTATCTCTTCACTCACAACATATAAAACTTTTTTAAGCTTTGGATTTTCTGTCTGTTCTTTAACTATATCTACAGCCTTAACTATACTGATTCCCGCAGAAACTATAACTGAAAACTGTCTGCAAAATATTGATATATCCTTTGTACTAACCATTTTAAGAGAGCTTAAATCTACATTTAAGGATTTCTTATATTCTTTTATTCTAACAGGATAATAGCTTTTCTCTCTAAGCATCATACTTACAGCTCTTTCATTTGAGGCCTCCATTTTACCTTTTAATGAAACACCTTGAACGTTTTTTGCCTCATATACGAAAACCGACACTCATACACCCCCTTTATAGTTAGCACGACTGCTAACTATCCTTTGAAAAAGCTATTTTTATTAATTCATCTATTGTAGTTTCACCACTATAAACCAGCTCCTCACAGGATTTTTTAAGGGTTTTCATTCCATTTCTAATGCTTATATCTTTAATTTGATCTATGCTTTTGTTAAGTAGAATGCTTTCCCTTATTTCTCTAGTAATTTCCATAATCTCATAGACACCTGTTCTGCCCGAAAACCCACTGTTATTACAGTAGGTACAACCCTCGCCCTTATAAAGCTTTAGCGTCTCTTGCTCTTCTAATCCTAATATTGTTTTTTCATAACTACTAGCTTCGAAAGAAGTTTTACAGTGCTTACATATCCTCCGCACAAGTCTTTGTGAAATAACTCCACTTACCGAAGTTGCCACTAGGTATGGTTCTATTCCCATGTCCGAAAGTCTTACTACTGCTGAGGCCGCATCGTTGGTATGAATCGTGCTTAAAACCAAATGTCCTGTAATAGCGGACCTAATCGCTATTTCTGCTGTTTCACTATCTCTGATTTCACCTATCATTATTATATCTGGATCTTGTCTTAAAATAGATCTAAGGCCTGACGCAAAGGTTAGTCCCGCCTTAATATTCACATTAACTTGATTTATATCATCTATTAAGTATTCTACTGGGTCTTCTACAGTTATAATATTAGTATTTTCCTTATTCAAATCACTTAAAATACTATATAACGTGGTAGACTTACCACTTCCTGTAGGCCCCGTTACTAAAATAATACCGTAAGGGCTTTTAATTATACCCTCTACCTTTTCTAAGTCATCTTTACTTAATCCTAGTTGCTTCTTAGATTTAAGAAAGTTTTCTCTGTCAAGCACTCTAATAACCACTTTCTCTCCATAAACCGTAGGAAGAATAGATACGCGAAGATCGTAATCTTTTTTCTCTATATTCATTAGTATTCTTCCATCTTGAGGAAGTCTTTTCTCTGCTATATTCATGTTACCAAGTATTTTTATTCTTGTTACCAATGCAGCTAAGGTTTCCTTGGGAGACTTCAATACTTCATGAAGCTCACCATCGATTCTATATCTAACCCTAACATACTCATCAAAGGGTTCTATGTGAATGTCACTAGCCCTGCTTTTTACTGCATTTTTAACTAGAGAATCTACAAGCCTTACCGCAGGAGCATTCTTAATGTTTTCAAGACTATCAGATTCCTCCACGCTAAGTCCCTTTATATCACTTTGAGTTTGAGATTTTACTAGTTCATTTGCTGCCTTTTGAACATATTGCGACGAGTAATATCTATCTATAGACTTTTTAATGGCTGTTTGAGTTGTAATTAAAGGTTCTACCTCGTAACCTGATGATATGCCCACATCATCGATTGCAAACACATTTAATGGGTCTGCCATAGCAACTTTGATTTTATTGTCTTCTATATCTATAGGAATCAAATTGTATCTAAGAGCTAGACTTTCAGATATACATTTAACTGCTTCCATATTTACAACAGTTCTTTCTAAATCTACTCTCATAATTCCTAGTTGTATTTCAAGTACATCTATTATTACATCTTCCGTTAAAATATTGTCCTCTATAAGTTGTTCTCCAAGTCTTTTCCCAGATATTCTTTGTTTTTTCAAAACTGATTTCAACTGTTCTTCAGTTATTTTCTTGGTTTGAACAAGTATATATCCTAATTTCTGTTTATTTTGAAGACTCATATTTCCCCACTCCTAATCATGTTTTCACTGTTATTAAATTTCTCATTAATAGCTTCATAACACATTATATAATATTTAGTACGCTAAATTTAAATACCCCTCTGACAGTATATGTACTCATATCAAAAATATTTACGGATTTTTTATTTTTTTAAATCCAATCACAATACCCGCCATCAGTGCACCCCTTATTTTGCAAATTATATGCATAGTTTTTTATGAATATTCAACATAATTCTAAAGAAAACGTTAATTTTGTGGGATAAATAAATATCCCTATATCTCCTTTTCATAAATATACTTTATTAATTAATATGTTCATCATTTAGAAATGGGTTTAAAAAAAATCTTACAATAATATTAATTATTATTGTAAGATTTTTATTTCCGCTATTATTCGACAATAAGCTTTATAAATGCATGCTTATTATAGTCAAACAATCCTCTAGTAGTAATTTTAACTTCAGGTATTACTGGAAGTGCCATAAAAGATAAGCTTACAAAAGGGTCATATTCCTCTCGTACTCCAAAGCCTCTGGCAATTCTACTAAGCCTATTTAGGTGCTCTGACACCATATATGGGGACTCAAAGGTCATTAGCCCCGCAATTGGCAAGCTTAGCTGAGCAATAACTTTCCCCTCAGACACCATAGCTATACCTCCACCAATCGAAACAAGAGTATTAACTGCCACCTCCATGTCCTTATCATTATCTCCAACGACTATAAGGTTGTGAGAATCATGGACTATAGTTTGTGCTATGGAGCAATGTTTTAATCCTAATCCTTCTATAAATCCAACAAAATGCTTACCTGTATTATGATGTCTTTCAATTACTGCTATTTTTAATACATCTCTTTCTGCCACTCTCTTTATATAACCAAGTTCACTTTCTGTTTTCCTCTGTACCAATTTAGTTCGCAAGGAATTCGGAATTAATTTTATCACATTTACAGCTTTAGCATTACTTTTAACTTTGAAAATTTCACTATCTATAAAATCCATATGCATGGACGATTTTATTTTTAAGTCTACATGTTTTGTGCCCGGTAATTCTTTATACTCTTTACCATTTTTTATAACTTTCATTATATTTACGCCCTTTAAGTCTTCAAATAGCACTAAATCTGCTTTATATCCTGGTGCTATAGCTCCTCTATCCAACAAACCATAACATTTAGCTGCATTAAATGAGGCCATTATAAACGCATTTATAGGATTAATTCCCTGCTTTATAGAAATTCTAATACAGTTATCTATGGAGCCACTCTCTAGTAAATCGTCTACATGTCTATCATCCGTGCAAAATAAAAATCTTCCGAAGTTATTCTTGGTAACAGCGGGAAGAATGTCCTTTAAATTTCTTGCAGCTGATCCTTCTCGCAGCATTACGTACATTCCCCTACTAACTTTTAGTAAGGCTTCTTTGGCATTTTCGCTTTCATGATCTGTTCTTACACCGCAGCTTAAGTATGCATTTAACTCCCTAGGCGATATATTAGGACAGTGACCATCTATATGTTTGTGCTTTGCTATATCTATTTTTTTTAATATATTTTCATCCTTATTTGTAACTGCGGTCACATCCATTACTTCACCGAGACCTAAAACTAGCTTATTATTGATTAATTTATCAAAATTATTAGCATTAAGAACGAATCCACTATCCTCAAAGTTTGTTGCCGGAACACAAGAAGGTAGCATAAAAAAAACATCTATAGGTGCTTTTTTACTATTATTTATCATAAAGTTAATACCGTTCATTCCTTCTACATTAGCTATTTCATGTGGATCTGCTATTATTGTAGTTACACCTTTTTTAATTATCACCTCCGCAAACTGCTTGGGCATAATCATGGAGGATTCTATGTGTACATGCGAATCAATGAATCCCGGCGAAACATATAAATCTGAGCAATCAATTTCAGCGGTTCCATCGTATTCACCAATTCCTATAATAGTATCGCCTAGTATAGCAATATCCCCTCTATCTATATTTTCAGTAAACACATTTATAAAATTCGCATTCTTTAGCACTAAATCTGCTTTAACCCTTCCCATCGCTGCATCAATGTTTCTCCGAGTCTGCTCCATATGCTTCCCTCCTCTAATAATTTTAAAACACCCTTCTATTAAATTATTATGGAAATGCTTACAGTATTCCTCATTACTAAGTTAATCTAAAATTTTTTAGCAAATAAAAAAACACAGCTATTGATGTGCTATGCTTTCCTCAGTTTTTAACTGTATTTTATTGTACCAATCAACATATATATAAAATAAACTAACAACATCTTGTTGATTATATAATAATATTTTTTCTTTTTTTTCTTTAGGCATTCTATTTATATACTCAGCATCTTTTACTATTTTACCAAAGGTTTTAGCTAAATTAGAGCCACTAATTACCTCACTTTCGCGATCAATCTCAAATATCTTTTCTAGAGCTTTAAGCCCAATACATGTTCCTTCAGCTTTTTCATAACATTTCTGCAAATCTACTTCGCCAAAATACCCTTCTAGTATAAAATCTATTTTATGAGCTTTTAACAAATAGTTTATAACTGTAAAATCATTATTCCCTGAAAATGTAACGATGAATTTTTTATTATACTTCATCTTCATTTCTTCAAAATAATTTTTAGCTAAAGATAATATTTCTATAGCATCTTTTTTATTTTCCGCCATATATTGGGTAACCTTTAACTCATTTGAAATTTCATCATAATAGCAGCACCCAAAAACTCCTATACATATGGGCTTTTTATAAATGTAATGTTCTAAATCAAAAAACAATGCATCTTTAAAGAGTTGCTTATTTCCGTCTATAGTAAGGGCCCCTTCCACTGAAATTTCCCCTACCTTAATACTACTAAGTTTTGTAATCACAATATCACTCTTTTCTACTAAGTTTTCTAAAAAGCAAAACCGTAAATTTGCACATGTCTAATTTAAACCTCTGCTCTATTTATATGTTATCACATTTCCACTATTTTATAAAATCATTTTTAAAATTTAATGATTTTTCTTGTTACTTCATATTGACACTAATAGATAAACATGTTAAAATTACAATTGAGAATTGTTTTCATTAAGGAGTGATTATTATAAGTATTTACGATTTAAAGCCAGGAGATAAAGCGCTCATTGACTCCGTTTGCGGGGATGATAAATTTGCTAAAAGATTACTCGCATTAGGCTTCATAGAAGGTACTGAAGTTAAATTAGTAGCTACCGCACCTCTAGGGGATCCTATAATTATAAATTTACGCGGTTTCAATTTAGCCATTAGAAAAAATGACGCTAAAAATATATCTATAAAAATTGCATAATTATTATAGCGAGATATAATAAGGAGGATTTGAATGATTACTGCTGCTTTACTAGGTAATCCTAATGTTGGCAAAACAACTCTATTTAATGCACTTACAGGTTCTAACCAATACGTAGGTAATTGGGCTGGAGTGACCGTAGAAAAAAAAGAAGGCTTTATAGCTAATAAAATTAAAATTGTTGACTTGCCTGGTATTTATGCCATGGACACTTATTCAAACGAAGAAAAAGTTTCCAAGGAATTTTTGCAAAGCAGTAACGTAGATGTAATTGTAAATATTGTTGATGCATCGAGCCTTGATAGAAATTTATACCTTACAACTCAATTAAAACAATTTAACAAACCGATAATTTTAGTATTAAACATGATAGACGTAGCAATATCTAAGGGAATAGACATTAATTTAAAACTTTTAGAACAAAAACTAGGGGTAAAAATAATACCTATAGTAGCTTCAAAAGGTAAAGGTATTTCTGATGTTCGCGATTGCCTCCTCAAAAAGGATTACATTACCACTTCTACAAACAGTCTAAAATTTAAAGATGAAAAAGAAACTTATGATTACATTGAATGTTTATTAAAATCAATTACTAATAAAAACACTGATAATAAAGCTTCTATTACAGAAAAAATAGATAAAATTGTGCTTAATAGAATACTTGCTTATCCGCTATTTTTCGGAAGTTTATTTTTAATTTTTATGTTTACATTTACCTGGGTTGGACAACCTTTAGCTGATCTTCTAGATAGTTTGCTTAATGATTTTTTCGTTCCATTTTTACGTATTGTACTTGCGAGTAACAGCGCTTGGTTTTCTTCTCTACTAATTGATGGTATCGTAGGCGGAGTTGGTTCCGTAATAGTATTTTTACCTGTTATATTGACATTATTCTTAGGTATCTCATTTTTAGAAGACAGTGGATACATGGCAAGAGCTGCTTTTATAATGGATAAGTTAATGAGAAAAATGGGCTTATCAGGTAAAGCTTTTATTCCTTTAATTGTTGGTTTCGGTTGCTCTGTTCCAGCTATAATGTCTGCTAGAACTCTAGAGAGTGATAAAGACAGAAAATTAACAGCACTTTTAGTTCCTCTTATGTCCTGCAATGCCAGGCTTCCAGTTTATGCATTGTTTGCATCAATATTTTTTCCTGGAAGAGAAACCTTCATGGTATTTTCATTATACTTACTAGGTATTGGTTTAGCCTTTGGAATTGGCCTACTATTTAAAAATACTTTATTCAAAAAGGATGAAGAACCTTTTATTATAGAATTACCTGTATATAAATTACCAGAACCAAAAAGCTTATTAATACACACTTGGCAAAAAGGTAAAGGCTTCTTAAAGAAAGCCGGCACTATAATTTTCTCAATTTCCGTAATAATATGGTTTTTATCAAATTTCAATACTACAGGTATGGTTGATATAAACATTAGCTTTTTAGCTTCAATAGGAAAATTTATAAATCCAGTATTTATACCACTTGGATTTGCTTCATGGCAAAATTCGGTAGCACTTTTAACTGGTCTTATGGCTAAGGAAGTAGTTGTAGGTACAATGGGTGTTATATATGGAGGTAATTTAAAACATATTTTAGCTAATTATTTTACGCCACTATCGGCTTATAGTTTCTTAGTTTTCGTATTATTATATACTCCCTGTGTATCGGTAATCGCAACTATGAAAAAGGAATATGGAAATAAAATGGCAATTTTTTCTTTAACATATCAATTGCTATTAGCTTGGATAGTTTCTTTTATAATATTTAATGTAGGTAGTATTATAATTGGATAATAAAAAATTTATAGCATAAAATATATAGTATAAAATATAAAGAGGTGATGCTAGCGTGGAATTTATTATTGTTGGTGTGATTATAGTTGTAGCTGGATATATCTTGTATTCTAATATAAAAAAGCAAGCAAGTGGTGATTGTGGTTGTGGAAATGGCTGTAAAGGCTGTAGCCATAGTTGTGAGATAAAGCCCCCCAATAAAATTCAATAAAAAAAGCAGTGGTATAGTACATTTTTGTACTATACCACTGTTTTTTTTAATCTTAACTCTGCACTATTTTGCTAATATAGATAACCTGGTACTCACCATTTTTAGTGGTTCATTAGTGGTTCTATTACTTTTCAAAAAAGCTATTTGTTTTTTAGCTAATTTTTCTTTTCTCTTAAGATCCAAATCATTTTCAATAATATCAACTACATTGAAAATTTTAGGCAAATTCACAACATCCTCATAATTATGAAGCATAAGAATTTCCTTAGACTTTTCATCATGTTTTACTAGGTATTCATTATATAGTTCAACCCACATAGCCCCATTTATTTCATCTTTTCTGTTAATACCAGTGAACTGCTCTACACTTTTTAAACTGCAATTTTTAATTCCCATTTTTTTATGAAAAGGTCTTATAATCCTAAATAAATCTATATGTTCCCTTGGCATTCTAAACCCAAGATTATATCTGTACATCTTTCTAATTATGAAGGGCTCATCAAAGGCTGTTCCATTATAAGAACACCATCTTTTAAAATTACCCATCGCTTTCTTAAGTTCTTTCAAAAGACTCTCCTCGTCGCTTGGCGCCTCCGCAAAATATTGAACGATTTCAAATTCATCTTTGTTTAAGTAATACCCTAAAGATATCAATACTATTTTATCATATTCCATATCGAACCCTGTAGCTTCAATATCTAAATACGCAATAGTGTCCATCTTATATTTGGTGAAAATTTCGTTAGGCAAAATAACCTTAATTTTGTATTTTTTGATAAACATAGTTCCCCCTAATCTATAAAAAAAGAAAAGTATCTATTACAACAAATGTGTTTTTTATTTGCTAAATAATTCTAAACAAGTTTTACATTTTTCTATAATCTAATAATACATTAAAAACAGCGTTATTGCAAATAATTGCAATAACGCAAATCCAAAGGAATACCGAGTATATGCTACATTCTGTCTACAACTTCTATCCCTATAAGGTTTAACGCGTTCTTGATTACTTGGCAAGTAGATTCTACCATTTTAATTTTTGCTTTTTTATTCGATTCATCTTCTAAATTTGATATATTGTGCTGATTATAAAATTTATTAAATGCCTTTGCTACCTCAATAACATATCTTGTAACCATAGATGGTTCTAATTTATCAATAGCAGCCATAATTGCACTTTGGAAACCTTCTAACTGCTTAACAAGTTCAAATTCTTCTTTAGAATTTAATTTATTATAATCAGGTTCTACATTAGTTCTAACTTCATTAGTTTCAGGTTTATTGCTATTTTCTCCAACTTTTCTTAATATGCTTTTTGCTCTTGCATAAGTATATTGCACATAAGGACCTGTTTCCCCATCAAAGCTAAGCATTTCTTCCCAATTGAAGACAATATCTCTTTCTCTATGATTTTTTAAATAAGTGAATACAATAGCACCTATTCCTACTTTTTTAGCTACATCTTCTTTGTTTTCAAGCTCTGGATTTTTTTCATTTATTACTTCAAGAGTTTTAACCACTGCTTGATCTAATAATTCATCTAAGAAAATAACATCGCCTTTTCTTGTAGATAATTTTTTATCTGCAAATCTTACTGTGCCAAAAGGTACATGCACACAATCATCTGCCCACTCATTGCCCATAAGCTTTAAAGTAGTAAATACTTGCTTAAAATGAAGAGCTTGATCTTTTCCAACTACATAAATATTTTTATGAAAATCATAAGTCTTCTTTCTGTAAGTTGCTGCAGCTAAATCACGAGTAGCATAAATTGTAGCACCGTCTGATTTTTTAATTATGCAAGGTGGTATATTGTATTCATCGAGCATTACAACTTTAGCTCCATTACTGTCTACAAGTAGGCCCTTTGAATCTATGTCTTTTATTATGTCATCCATTTTATCACAGTAAAAACTTTCCCCAGCATAAGAATCAAATTCAACATTTAAAGTTTTGTAAAGTTTCTTAAACTCTACTAGGCTTAAGTCTCTAAATTTAGTCCAAAGCTTAACTTCATCAACGCAACCGTCTTCTAATTTCCTAAAATACATTTTTGCTTCATCATTAAGTGTTGGGTCAATATCAGCCTCTTCATGGAATTTCACATAAATTCTTAATAATTCATTAATAGGCTCTTTTTCTAATGCATCTTCGTCTACCCAGTTTTTATAGGCGTAAATAAGCTTACCAAATTGTGTTCCCCAATCCCCGAGATGATTAATTCCAGTACAATTATATCCTTCAAAAGAAAGTATCTTATATAAAGAGTTACCTATAACTGTAGTGAATAAATGTCCTACGTGAAATGGCTTTGCTATATTAGGTGATGAATACTCTACTATCATATTCTTACCTTCACCTATTTTAGATGAACCATAGCTTTCTCCCTCTTCTAATATTTTTTCTATAGTATTTTTAATAAATACTCCTTTGTCTAGGAAGAAATTTAAGTAAGGACCAAAGCACTCTATTTTTTCAAAACCCTCATTTTCAATTTTTCCTTTTAGGTCATTAGCTATCATATTAGGCGCTTTTTTCATAGTTTTTGCTAATTGAAAACACGGAAAAGCAAACTCTCCCATTTCAGGTCTTGGGGGTATTTCAATTAACTTCTCTATTGTTTCTATATCGAGCTCCACCAATTGTTTAATTCTTTCTGCAACTATTTTTTTATAATCCATAAAAATTCCCTCCTGTATTGCTCTGCGGTAGATAACAATTGTTATCCCTCCTGCGCTGCATTTCACTTGATACACTTATTAATTGTAATCCTAATTTCAAAATCCATATATATTGTAATATAACAAAAACCCATCTCTAAATAAAGAGACGGGTTATACTTCCGCTGTACCACTCTAGTTGACTATAAAGTCCACTCAATGTGTTAACGCTACTCGCGGCTTACCCTATAAGAGTCAAAAATACTTTTAACTAGTTCAGGCAGCTTCTCCAAGGTTCTCTTCCTAAAATTAATTTAATACTAATTTTGTTAAATAGTTGCCCACTTAACTTCCTATACCTTACAAGGCTTACACTCTACCCTTGCTCGCTTTAAGATTAATAAGAAAGTACTGTCCTTTTCATGGAATTTAATGATTATATAATTATATAATTACTCAATAATAGCTTAAATTATATCACTACAGTACATATTTGTCAATTTTTTTACAATTTGTTTTGCATATTAATAAATCTTAATATACTCAGAGAATTTTTTCAAATCAGTAATTGGCTCTTTGCAAGTAAAATTCTCACAAATATAGGCAGTAGTCTTTCCCTGCAAAGGTTTATGTGCTCTTAACTCATTATTAATGGAATTTAACCTTTCATCGCCAGTGTTTATTACTACTGTAGCAAATGGGAGGTAATTACTATTAATCTCTTTAATCATAGCTTTAGTAACACTACCCTGCCCCTCTCCTGCGATAATAATATCCTTTCCTGGTATCTTGCTATATAATAGTGCCGTCATAAAATAAGCATGAGCACTTTCTATAGTTTTAACCTTTGAAGCAAAAGCCTCAAATTGCCCGTATGCCTCATTTTCTAATTCACTATTACCACTTAATCTAGCAAGCCTTAACATATTTAAAGTAGCCACTGAATTACCTGATGGCATAGCACCATCATATATATCTTTTGGCCTAACAATTAGTTCTTCTCCGTCAACTCCATATAAAAACAATCCACCTTGCTCTTCATCTTTAAACAACTTAAGCATATTTTCATTAAACTCTATTGCTCTAGCTAAGTATTTTACATTAAAAGTAGCTTCATATAACTCAATTAAAGCATGCACAAGGAAGGCGTAATCCTCTAAATAGCCTAAATGGGCTATTTCGCCTTCTCTGTATCTAGCCATTAATCTTCCTTTTTCATTAATCATGTTACTTAAAATAAAATCCATAGCCTTTTCTGCCTGGGTAATATAATCGCTATTTTCAAAAACTCTTCCACCATAAGCGAGCGCCGCAATCATAAGCCCATTCCAGGAAGTTAATATCTTGTCATCCTTATAAGGATGAATTCTTTTTTCCCTATATTCAAATAACTTTTGTCTCATCTCTTCTAATTTGCGTTCTATTTTTTCATCTATCTTAGAGCTACTTTTTTTGCCAATAAGATTTGGAATATTCCTACCTTCAAAATTACCTTCAACCGTTATATTGTAGCGTTTACAATAGGTTTCATAAAGCTCCTCACCTAAAACTAAACCTATTTCCTTTAATGTTAATAAATAATATGTGCCTTCTTCTCCCTCACTATCTGCATCCTCTGCTGAGTAAAAGCCACCCTCTGGAGAGGTCATATCCCTTAAGATATAAATAAATATTTTTTCAGCTACTTGTTTGTAGAATACTTTGCCTGTAGCTTCAAAAGCCTCAATATATACTGTAGCTAAAAGTGCATTATCATATAACATTTTTTCGAAGTGAGGTATGAGCCATCTCCCATCTGTTGAATACCTTGAGAATCCAAACCCTATATGGTCGAAAATCCCGCCCTCATACATAGCTTCCAAAGTTTTTTCTACCATCTCTAATGCTTTAGGCTCATTATAATTTCTCCAGTATTTCAATAAAAATTGCAAGTTATGAGGCGCTGGAAATTTTGGAGACCTTCCAAATCCACCATAATCACAATCAAATACACCCTTGAAGCTATTATATGCATTATGTATTTCATCCTCGCCTATTTCTTCTCCTAGTTCTACTAGATTAACCTTTTTATCAATGTTTTTTATATGCTCTACTATTTTTTCACTAGATGCTATAATATTCTCTCTTTCTTCATTCCACTGCTGTGCTATAGAATTCAGTACATCCTTTATGCCTGGCATTCTATGTCTACTTTCCCTTGGAAAATACGTACCAGCATAAAATGGCTTTTTATCTGGTGTCATAAAAATAGTTAAGGGCCATCCACCACTTCCAGTTAAAGTTTGGCATACGGTCATATAAATACTGTCTATATCTGGGCGTTCCTCTCTATCTACCTTTATTGATACAAAATATTTATTTAAAATAGCTGCTACTTCTTCATTTTCAAAAGATTCTTTCTCCATGACATGACACCAATGGCAAGTTGAATAACCGATTGAAAGGAAGATTGGTTTATCTTCTGCTTTTGCTTTGGTAAAGGCGTCTTCACCCCAGGGATTCCAACTTACTGGGTTATATGCATGTTGCAGAAGGTATGGAGACTTTTCATTAATTAATCTGTTAGGTTTTCTGTTTTGTTTAATAGTGTCTAGTTTAGTCATAGCTACAACAACTCCTATCAAATATGTATTAACGATATTATGCCCAATGTAACTACTTTAAGTCCATAAAAATAAAGAATAACATTTTATCCAAGTGGTTTAATTTTGTGTTGCATACCTATATCAATACAAAAACACTTGTGTCGTCCGTAAAGAAAGTTTTATCTTATTTCATAATTTCTAATGCAAACGCCCGATTAACATCATTTTATCAGTCAGATATAACCAGCCTTCCATAAAAATAACCTAGTATCATTCTTTAATCCAAGATACTAAGTTATTTTTTTATATTCAATTTTCTTTATCAGTGCTTCCAAGGAAGCGACGGAAGTGGTTCTCCTGTTTCTAATAGAGTTTTTATTCCACAAAGAATAAAAGTCCATCCAGCAGCAGCTTGCTGGAATTTTGCATCTTCAGCATTTATATCTTGCAAAATCGTTAATTTTGTTAAGGGTCCCATCTCTTGTATTTCGAAAACCACTGTTGTGATCTTTTCTTCAGTATTTTCTTGAAACTTTTTCCAAGTATAGGAAAGTCTTTTGTTTGGGTTATATTCAATAACTTCGCCTCTCACTTCCTCTTTTCCTTCGGGTGTAATAACTGATACAGAGGAACCAACATTCCATTTAGAAATTACACTGCGTCCGAACCAATATTTTTTTGTATATTCAGGTTTAATAAGAGCTTCCCATACTTTCTCCGCACTGGTCGATATAACTATTTGATACATAAATCCTTCCATAATATCCTCCTTAGTTTATTTTTCAAGATTTCCTTTCAATTCCATCAAGTCTTCAATTCTTATTTCATCAAACTTATTTATCCACCTCAAAGAAATTAACCTTAATGGAACAGTATTAATATAATGAATCTTCTCTCTCCCCCTCCATATGGGTACTATAATATCGGCGTTTTCTAGTATTAAAAGATGTTTTGATACTGCCTGTCTTGACATTTCAAGCCGGGAACATAGTTCAGAAAGAGATTGACCATTCTTTTCATAAAGCAGATCTAATAAGTAACGACGTGACTTGTCAGCAAGAGCACTAAATATTTTATCCATAGTTTTATATTAGCAACCTTTTAGTTGCATGTCAAGTTTTTTTCAAATTACTACTAATGTCATCCATTGTGCCTCAAATTTTCTTTTATTCATGTAATAATACTCCTCGTCTTCATAGGAGTATTATTACATTATTTTAGGTGACGGGTTATTTGTCGCTTACATATATATAACATACACAGCTTTAGTTAATAGTAATTGTTCTGTAACTATATTATTTAATAACAATTTAAAAAGGCATAAAAAAACAATACCTACAATTAAGTTAGTGCTTATATAGGAATTGAAGTTTTAGTGCAAAAGCATCTTAATACATTGATTTTAAATGGTTTCTTCTTTGTCATAAATTGCAGTCTTTAGGTTACATGACACCAATGGCAAGTTGAATAACCGATTGAAAGGAAGATTGGTTTATCTTTTGCTTTGGTAAGGGCGTCCTCACCCGAGGGATTCCAACTTACTGGGTTATATGCATGTTGCAGAAGGTATGGAGACTTTTCATTAATTAATCTGTTAGGTTTTTTGTTTTGTTTAATAGTGCCTAGTTTAGTCATAGCTACAACAACTCCTATCAAATATGTATTAACGATATTATGCCCAATGTAACTACTTTAAGTCCATAAAAATAAAGAAGCAACATAATCTTGTTACTTCTTTATATAATCCCTTAAATTTGACTCTTACATAACAATCTTAAATAGAACTTCGCCATATTGAATCATTGATAGATTTCTAACACATATTTCACTAACATATCCACATACACAAGATTTTATTTGAATAAACAAGTTTAGATATTCTATAACGCACAATAAATCACCTACTTCAACCATTTGTCCTAGAGTAACAAATGGTTGATGGCTTTCATTATCTATGATTTTTACAATTCCAACGTACTTTGATTTTATTAAATAAATATCTTTATTTTTTATAGCGCATGCAATTTCGTCATTTATGTTATGTTTTTTTTGCATTGCAAGTTTTAAACTTATGTTACTATCTTTATATTCTAAATATGAAATTGATGACTGTTCCATTTGATTAATAATTTTTTTTAATATATTAATGTCCATTTTGATTTAACTCCTGTTATAAAAACGTATGACCAGGTCGCATATACCCTTCATGAATTTAAAAGCTGCTTTAATAAATTACATGAGAGCAAGATGTTATTTTAACATATGAATAGTTACTTTACTATTTTGTTTTCCATAGATTTGTATTTTATTAATATTAATTTCTGGATTTTGTGTTATTTGATCAATAATGTCATAAAATGAATTAATAAATTGAACAATAGTTTCATCTTTAAATAAATCAGTATCATATTCAAATTCAAATTTAAATCCATCATCTAACGTATAAATTGTTAATAATAAATCATATTGTGATGTAGATGTATTAACATCTTTTAAAGTATATCTTATCCCTTGAACTTCAGGATACATAAAATTCTGATAAACAAATGCTATATTAAATAAGGGCGTTGTACTAGAATCCGTCTTAATTCCTAACTTTTTAATTAACATATCAAAAGGATATTCTCCCTTATCAAGTGCATTTATTACGTTATTTGATACAATTTTTAACAATTCACTGAATTTCACTTCATCATTAAAATTATTACGTATTGGAACCATATTTATAAACACACCTAACATATCTTGAATTTCATTTAAATGTCTCCCCGCCACAGGTGTTCCAATTACAATATCATTTTCTCCAGTATAAAGATTTATAAAAATATTATATATAGATAAAAATGTCATAAATTCAGTTACATTATATTTATTTCCTATATTTAATACCTCTGTTATAATTTCTTTATCTAACTGAAAGCTTATTCTTTTACCATTATATCTTTTAACTTTTAATCTATCAAAATCCTCCGGTAAATATACTGGTGATACCTCTGTGTTAAATTGTTCAATCCAATATTTTTCCATTTCTTGAATTTTTAAATCATATTCCGAACTATTTTGATAATCTACATAATCTTTAAATTGGAATCTTGGTGGCTGAAGTTCTCCTCCATAATATATATTTAAAAATTCATTAAAAAAAAGTGAAATAGTTGTACCATCGCTAATAATATGATGCATATCTATTAAAATAATCGTATCATTTTCGACATTATTTATTTCTAAACGCATTAAAGGAGATTCTGTTAAGTTAAATGGTCTTACAAATGTTTCAATAACGAGCTTTAACTCTTCTTCATCTATTTCCCTATACCCAACATTTATCTCAACGTTATTGTGCACCTTTTGCATAGGAGATAAATTCACAAGTTCTATGCTAGTACGTAAAATTTCATACTTTTGAACTAACATATTAATAATATTTTGAGCCTTTACTGGATCAATCAAACAATTGTATATCCTTGCAGCTATAGGAATATTATACACAGTATTATTTTCTGCAAGACATGCACTAATGTAAATTCTAAGTTGTTCTTTACTTAATGGATAATACTCTTCTTTAGGATTATTCTTCAATGTAAAATTATTTTCACTATTCATTTTATCTATAATAACAGATAAACTTTCTATAGTAGGATTTTTAAATATTACAGATGCAGGGATCGTCTTATTTAATCTTTCTTTTATTAACCCAACCATAGCAATAACTTTAATAGAATTTCCACCTAATAAAAAGAAATTATCACCAACTCCATACTTATCATTTTTCAAAACATCACACCATATATTAAAAAGTATCTCTTCTGTTCCAGTTTTAAGACTTTTTAAATATTTAGATCCGCAATCTATAGTATTAATTTGTTGCTTTATTTGGTTAAATTCACCTTTTTTATAATCCTCTGCTAATTTGTAACGTTGTTTCTTACCACTTAGTGTTTTAGGTATACTACTCACTGGTAAAATATCATCAATTATTAAACCATAGTTTAATGCCATATATGCTTTTATTCGGAGTGCCATAATTTTAAATTGATCAAATGTTATATCACTTTCAATAAATATAACTGCTCTGTCTCGCTGTGAGATAGAATCAAAAGCTGCCACAGCTACTACCTGTAATTCTATACATTCTCCTGAGTCTTCTACATATTTCTCAACATCATGACAGTAGATATTTTTTCCATTAACAATTATTAAATCCTTTTCACGGCCTATAATAGTTAATCTACCCTTATTTAAAAAACCAATATCTCCAGTCTTTAACCAGTCATCATCAGTATAAAGATTTTTCGTAGCCTCTTCTAACTCGTAATATCCTGGAGTCAAAGCGTCTCCCCTCAACTGAATTTCACCCGCCACTCCTTCTTCTACTAAAACTTTATTGTTATCGCAGATTCTAATTTGTATTCCATTCAAAGGATATCCAACATCTACCAGACAGATATCATTACTTTGTTCATCACCTAACTCAACCTTTTTTCCACCAATTAAACTTTCACGTTTATAATATCCTGCATAAATATGTTCATTAACAGGGGATATAGTTACGCAAACCGTTGCTTCTGACATTCCATACACAGAAATAATTGAATTATGTGATAACTGTAACGGTTTTAATATATTTACAAAACTTTCGCATGCCTCAAAAGAAATTTGCTCTCCACCATTAAAAATAACTTTTAATGATGATAAATCGAATTTAGGAAGTCCTAGCTTTTGAATTGCTTGTAATACATACTTAAATGCAAAGTTTGGTGTTGCAGAAAAAGTTATTTTGTGCTCATCAATTTTTTGTAACCAATTAAGTGGATTTTGTAAAAACATTGATGTTTGCATTATATGAGTGTTAACTTTATATACTAAAGGCAGTACCACAAAAGGTATTAACGCTAAGTTATGTGTTAATGGTGTCCATGTTAATATTTCACTTTCTTTTGTACCGCCAACGGCTTCATAAATGCCTGATACATTTGAAATCAGCGCTTTATGTGTCACTTGAACTCCTTTTGGTAGACTAGTTGAACCTGATGAATATTGTATTAAGCAAATATCATCTTCTTTAGGGTTGCAAATTTTTTGTGATTCATTAAATTCAGTATAATTTTCGTATCTAATGGCTTGTTTTTCAAATTTTTCTATCAATGCACTATCATCTGTATGTTCAATAATTTGTAAGACACTATTTAATACATAATCACTTGTAATAATCCATGAATTAGGCATCTTTTGTAATATCCCTTTAATTCTTTCTATGTTAAATTTATTTTGTATTCTATCAATAGGCACAGGAATAATTCCACCTATAATACACGCTATAAATGTAACTACGAATTGTTCATTATCGTCGAACTGAAAAATTAGTGTATCTCCTTTAACTAATCCGTTCTTCTGTATCATGTGTAAAACTTGCTTACCTTTTCCTAAAATATCTGAATACTTAACTTTATATTCATCATTATGGAGAATAAAGGTTATTGACTCTTCTCTACATTTATCAAGATCAAGTATGGCTTCCGTAATTGTTTTATAATTCATATTCACGCTCCTTATATACATTAAAAGATGATGTTATGTTCGTTAATATACTATTTTGCTCGTTCATAGGAACATTTTTTAACATTAAACATTTTTTTAATAACTCAACACACTTTTCCTCTATATTTTCATGACTTAAACTATTGGACTGTTCTAAATTATTACGAATTAACTCAAGTTTTTTATAATTTTCATTTAACCCTCTATGTGCTTCAACTATATAATTTTCAAATTTTGTTCCTGTTACTTCAGCTAAACATAAATTTACTATATATAATAATGATACTGATTTATTCTTATTAAATTTAATTAAGTCATTAAGCTGCTTTCTATCAGCATATTCATCCATTGCATATGCTGATATCTCATTGTAATTTTGAATAGCTATCCTCGTTAATACATTCCCCGCCCCAAATTCTATGGCATTCTCTATGCCTCGCCTTCTCAAAGTTTTCATACATTGAGTGAAATTTACTGGCTTGTATATTTGCTGTATAAGTCTTTTTTTAATTAATTCTTCCTTATGTACTTCCGCTGTTACATTAGATATTACATGAAACTCTGGCTCTGAAAATTTACATTTATTTATATACTCTTCAAATTTAATTGCAACACCCTGCATAATTTCAGTATGAAATGGTTGAGATGTCTTTAATCTTTTTGTGTTCCCACCTAATATTTCAATTTCTTTTTCAAATTTTCCAATAATATCTGCCTTAGCAGATATAACAACTTGAGTTGGAGAGTTATAATTGGATATATATATTTTTTCACTCATTTTTGCTATTACTTTTTCAAGATTTTCATAACTAACATTAACTACTGCAGTCATAGCATAGCCATTGTCTACAGTACTCATTAATTTACCTCTCATGCTCACAAGTTCCAATGCATCTTCAAAACTTATACACCCTGCACATGTCAATGCTGAAAACTCTCCCAAGCTATGTCCTAATGCTATATCTGGTACGTCCCCTCCAAGTTCTCTATAAAGCTTGTACATAATATAACTTACAGTTAATATAATTGGCTGTGCAAATTCAGTTTTGAAAATATCCTTATTTTCTTCATTACACATTTTCTTTATATCAATATTTAATTTATTCGATGCTTGTTCTAATATTAAGTTTACACATTTATTGTCTGCAAACTTATTACACATTCCAATATATTGTGAACCTTGTCCTGGAAACAGTGCTGCTATCTTTTTATTATTCATTCGTTACAACTCCATCTCTATGGTTAATAATCCGTCCATCACGCATTCTAATTATTCTATTTCCATATTCTGCAGATTCATTTGAGTGAGTAACTTGAATTATCGTAACTTTTTGTTCATCATTTATCCTTTTAAAAAGTTTCATTACTTCGTTTCCAGATACACTATCTAAATTTCCAATTGGTTCGTCTGCTAGAAGTACACTAGGATTTGTTATAAGTGCACGTGCAATTGCTGTTCTTTGTTGCTGTCCTCCTGAAAGCTGATGAGGACGAAGCTTTTTTTTATCTGTCAAGTTAACTATTTTAAGTAATTCCTCTAACTTTTCCTTCACATCCGCTCTCTTTTCTCTTGCCATTACTACTGGAAGTAATATATTTTCCTCTACAGTTAATCCTGGGACAAGATTATAAAATTGAAATACAAAACCTAGTTCTGAGCAACGTAATCTACTCTTTTTAGAATTAGATAATTTATTAATATCTTGATTATTTAATATAACGTTCCCTTCGGAAGGTTTATCTAATCCTCCTAATAAATATAGTAATGTACTCTTCCCACACCCTGATGGGCCCATAATTGAAATGAATTCTCCTTTTTCAACTTCTAAATTCACATCATTTAATATATTGGTATTTTCTTTTCCTATAGTAACTGTTTTAAATAAATTTTCAGTTTTTAATATTATGTCTTTCATTCACTCCATCTCCTACATATATTATTCTATTCATATTTCAATTCATCAATAATTTTCATACGTATTAATCCTAGTGAAGTTATTATAGTACCCAAAATCATTAGTATAAATAATACGATTGCTACAATACCAAATACTTTCCATGAATACAAAAATTTAAATGCAAGCCCTGTTCCCCAAAGCATTTTAGGAAGCATAATGCAAATTGTATAACTTAATATGCAACTAGAACCTAAAGAAATTATAAACAATGCTATAGTTTCTAAAAAAAACATACAAGTAATTTGAAGATTACTCATTGCAACAGAACTTAAAACTGCAATTTGACGTTTTCTCTGCAAGAAACTAATAAACAAATTATTAACAACTCCGAATCCAACTAAAACAAAAACTAGGGCCATTAATACGCTTAAAACCGAAATCAATCCATCTACTCCTTGCATACTATCATTTATACTTTGATTAATTGTTTTAACAACAGCAGGAGTGTCTATAAGTTCATCAGTGATATCACTTGTTGCCTTTTTCTTCTTATCATCTGATAATTTCACAAGTATTTGATATGGTATTTTAGTTACGCTTCTCTTCATATTATCAAGGCTTATAATTGCTGCATCCCTTGTTGTTGCAAACCCAGAAGAGTCTAGAAAACCTATGATCTCATATTTACTTTTTCGTTTTGTTAGTTTTTCAGAATCATAAGTAACCAATAATTTATCTCTAATTTTTAAATTGTTTTTATCTGCAAAGAAAGAATCAACCATTATATAATCTCCATCTTGTAATTTTTCAGCCAACTTCTTATCATACTTTACTCCATTCTTATGAAAATCACTAAATTGTTGATCTTTTGACATTCCAATTAAACTTAAATTTCCGAGAGTTTGTGTACCTGCTTCAGCTGCTTCAGCTGCTTCAGCTTTAGGAAATGCTAAATATTCATAATACATTTTATTAACACCATCTATTTTACTGATCCTGTCGTAAGTTTTAATATCTGAACTAATGCTAGTAATAGATACGTCAAAATCATTCTGATTAAGCATTGACACCATTGACGATTGAACACTCGTAATTACTATGGATATAGTTAATATCATCGTTATCATAACAGTTATTAGTGTTATATTTCCTTGTAAAAATTTATCCGTTTCCAAATTCTTCATTGCCAAATTCAGTGTGCCACTAAACTTACCTAATGTCTTTGATACAAGCAATGTGAAAATATTAACTACAATTGAGGAAATTAAAATTCCCCCTATTATCAAAAATAAAAAGCTTATTGCACCTATAATACTATTGTAGTTTTTGTTGTAAAAATACAATCCTGCACTTACGCCAAAACTTATTATTCCAAAAGCTACATGAGCAATGCTTACATCTTTTGTTAGCTTTAATGTATTTATTATTTGATTTTTCACTTGAATTTTATTAATATTGAAGGTTATAGTTAAACTACTAATCAAAGATATCCCTACAGCAACAGCAAAAGCTATTAGTATATTAACTGGTTCCATTATAGGAATAGCATTTGTATTACTTGTCTGAAATTGATTTAGCATAGAATATATATTTGATAGTGTAAAATTACTTACCCCTATCCCTAATATAAATCCTAAAATTCCATAAATTAAACTTTCACCAATAAACAATAGGCTTATCTCACCTTTAGTTGCTCCTACACTTTGAAAAGTCCCAATTACGCTTATTCGTTCTGCTCCCATTACCTTAAATAGAAATGAAATTAAATATACACTTATAAATATTGTAATTACCAATACAAATAATAAAGCTAATGATATAGAGTCAGTTTGAGTTTTATAATCCTCAATTGAATGTGTAGCCTGTGCATCTATACCGCTGTTATCATTCTCTATATTTTTCATAACATTATTTATATCTTTACCATCCTTTACAGCTACATATATGTTGGTTATTTTATTTTCCGAATGATAAAATTGTTCTACAATTTTTTTAGGTAATACCATAGTAATGTTATTTTCATCATCCTTAGAAAGCACTCCACTGTTATCAGCTACGTTTACTACAGTATTCCTATATTTTTGTCCCAGCACATCCAATTCAAGTTCTGATCCTATATTGACCCCTAAATAGTTTAATGCCTTTTTAGATATTACAATTCCGTTATTATTATCATTTTCCTCATTATCAATAACTTTTAATTTCTTAAGTTCATTTGTATCTGCACCAATAATATTTATCTTTATATTTTTCCCAGCTTTATTTTTAATTTTTCCGAGTCCACCAAATATTTCTGAACTATTTTTAACATCGCTGCTATTAAGTTTTATACTACCTTGCTTAATTAATTCATCACTATTTTTTGATGCACTTATAACAATATCTATATTTCCTAATAAATACTTAACATTTGTATCATATGTGGCCATGAAATAATTATTTATACCTAAATTAGCCATTACCAACAATGTTGTAATCATTATAGAAAAGATAATGATAAAAGATCTTAACTTTTTATTCCATATGTTGTATAAAAAATATTTTAATATAAGTTTCATTTTCCCCTCCTAATTATTCACCATTTATTGAATATTTACTGACTTTCTAAAACTATTGAAATCTTTACTAAATACCGATATTAAGATTGCCATTAAAATTGATACTGCTGACACTACGATTACTATTATTGAATTAAAGTTTTGTAGAAGTTGTCCATAAATAACAACCCCTAGTGGACCAGAAATACTCAATGCTGTTGTCGCTATTCCAAAAATCCTGCCTCTCATATTCTCCGGAACATTTAATTGAAGATAAGTATAGGTTGGAACAATTATCATTGTGTATAGTACACCCATAAAAAACATTATTACAGAAAAAATTATAGTAGTGTTCCAAGTATTCCATCCACTTAAAATACCTTGAATAAAATTTGGTACGTTTAAAATAGTTTGTTGATTCTTAATTGCATACTCTATTCTAACTGGTATAACCCACGCAATTACACTAATACCTAAAAGCAAAAATAAAATTGGTAATTTTCTTAGGACTGAGTTAGTATTTTTTATTATACCTACTAAAATTGCACCTGCAATTACTCCTATACCTAATGCTGCAAGTATAAACGATAACTGATATTCTGATGATACTATCTCAATTCTCATAATATATTGAATTGCGACCATTGTAAGTGGAGAATACACGAATGTTAATATTGCTAATATAATCATAAAAAACTTTATACCAGTTGTTTCTTTAACATATTTGAATACAAATTTTAAATTATCGATAAATTTATCAGTCTCATGTTCGTTATAATTTCTATTGCTTGTAAATACTAATGAAAATGTAAGAATAGCTCCTATAATATAAGAAACTCCATCTATACACATTATTAGTTTAATTCCTATTACCTTATAAAGCAGTGCACTAATTACTGGGCCTAGAATTGTTATAATAGCACCCATACCTTGAAAAAATGAATTTGCTTTTGGAAGCTTGTCCTCTTCTACAATGTTCGCTAGACAGGAATTAATACCCAAATTCAAAAATGATTGAACTACACTTACACTAACAACGCATATTCCTAGAATGAAAATATTATTTCCTATCATTTCTAATGATATAAACATACTCAAAACTAAAATACTGCTAATAATATCTGCCCAAAGTATTATCTTTTTCTTGTCATATTTATCTATAATTGTTCCAGCAATTATACTAATTAATATCCCTGGCATCATACTCAGTGTCAAAATAAGTGAATATATTGCTGGTGATCCTGTAGCGTCTAAAATATAAAGACTTAATGCAAATTTAAATACGGCTGATCCCAAATCACTAATAAATCTACTTAAAAACAAAATAGGTATGTTTTTTTTCGGAAATTTTTTAATATAAATTTCATTTGAAACAGTTTTATTTACCATATTTAATCTCCTTGCACTCTTTAATATTTTCTATATTGCTTTTAAAAAACTCAATTATTGTATTATCTTGCGTATCAAATGGAATATTTATATCCACTTGTATTTTATTATTTGAATATCTAGTCATAAAGTGTATATTTACTGATTCCTCCATATTTAGCTCATGCATTAATCTTTCATATAATACGTCTTCAAATAATTTCATTTCTTTTTCTTCAAGCTTGCCTTGAAAATTAAACACTATAGATGATTTTTCATTTGTTTCTGTAACAAATCGGCATATCTTAGGTGTCCTTACTTGTTGTGACTTATTAGTTGCTAAATTTGAAAAATTAATATTATGGGTTTCAGAAAGAGCTATTGCATCTTGAGTTACCTGTACCATATTAGAAAGCTCTAATTTTCCATCAATAAATACTGGTATCATATCAATAAATTCTCCAACTGTGTCGAAATACCCCTTATTCTCATAATTACGTCCATAATAATAAAACATTATCGGAAGATTCTTCACTCCCATATAATCTTGAATAAATATATTAAGTACTTCAAATGCAACCTCCCATGCATTATCCTCACTTACACCCTCTTGTTTTTCAATTTCAAACTTTATATAAGTACTTTTATCACGATTATATTTATTTATCTTTTCATTTAGCAAATTAGTGTATTGTACATATTTACCAACTTCTAATTTTTTAACTAACTCTTCGTCACTTATATTTACAGGTCCTTTTCTTATCTGTTCAATAAAATTCTGATATTGGTTACTATTTTCCATTCCAATTACTTCACCGTCTAAAATTCTATTATAAAATTCATTAATACTGCCCTTAACAATTTCTCCACTCATCGCATCAAATATTGCATGATTTACTGGTAAAAATAAATAGAAGTCTCTTTCAGTTGATTTAACAAGCAAAGTTCTATATAACAAACTATTTTCATCGTTACTGTTTGCTGTATTATGCACACATCTAGAAATTTGTTCATAACTTTTAAAATAATAGTCACTTGCAATATTTCTCATGAGATTTACTTTACTTTCTTTTGTTACATTACTGATATCTATATAGGGAGCTTGTACATTATTTATTAATTCGTGTTGACTCCAAAACAATATATCATTTCTCTTTACTAGTGTTGATCTAAAAATACCTTGATTAATAAGTAGTGCCTGTATTGCTTTATTAAATATATCGATATTTAATACATCATCAAAATGTAACAGTGTGCCCGAGTATCTTTCACTATCTAAGAAAAAATATTGAATTGGTGCTAATCTATATTCTTTTTCTACCTCACCAATTAATACAGCCTTTTCAAACTCTTTATGTTTATTATTAATTTCATTTATTATAGTCTCGCAATTAATTTTCAGCATATGTAAATTCGACTCAAAATCATTTAGATTAATATTTATTATCCTTTCCCCTTCAAAACTATCAATACCTAATGCTAATGCTTTATCGCTAGAAATAATATAATGAGGATAAATTTCCTTATCTACATATTTATTTAAGGCTTCTAAAAGTTTTTGTTTATTGTCCTCGCTATAATCATCAACACAATAAATTATGTACTGTTCATTATCTATGATTGTCTCTACAATGTTTATATTTAAATTTAATGTCTCAAATATTTTTTTCTTTACTTCCGTACCATTGCTAATTAGATTTTTCTTTACTAAGGAATTTAAATAATATTCTAAATCTAAAATGGTGTTATGACTAAATACATTATTGATAATAATATCTATATTAAATTTTTTCATATCTGCAATAAACATTATTACCTTCATAGAATTACCACCAAGCTCAAAAAAGTTATCGTCAACACTTACTTCATCTACTTCTAAAACTCTTTTCCATGAGTCAACCAATAATTTTTGTAATTTATTATTAGGTGGTAAAATTGATTTCTTATTTATTTCTTCCCCCTCTACTTTCATACTTTTTAAAACTTTCAAATCCAATTTTCCATTTGGTGTATGTGGTAAACTATTTAATGTGATAAATTTATTAGGAATCATATAATTTGGTAACTTATTTGATACGTAATCTCTAATCTCTTTTGAGGAAACTTTAAAGTTTTCTACATAATATGCCAGAATATAATCTTTATCATCAGTTACAACACCAACTTCTTTTATAGCTCCATGTTGTGCAATGCAACTCTGTATCTCGCCTAGTTCTATTCGATAGCCATTAATTTTAAACATATTATCATTTCTACCTAAAACTTCAATTTCACCATCATTACGCCATCTTGCAGTATCCCCTGTTTTATACATCATTCCGAAACTATGAGAATCCATATGTATAAACCGATCTTTATTTAATTGTGATCTATTGTGATAACCCTTTGAAATTCCATCTCCGCCAATAATTAGTTCTCCAACTGAACCAATAGGTACTAATTTATTCTTCGTATCTACTATGCAACAATTTGTGTTTGCTATTGGCTTTCCAACTGTAATATAATCCAGGTTTGTTAGTTCTTTAACTGTTGACCATACAGTTGTTTCAGTAGGTCCGTACATATTGTATATTCTTAATTTATCATATTTATTTAATTTTTTTAACAGTTCTAAAGGAAATGCCTCTCCGCCAATTAAAATAGTTCTAAGTTTTCTAAATGCTGTTGAATTCTCTTCATTTAAAATTAATTTCATTCTTAGAGGAGTCGCCTGTAAAATATTAACATCATTTTTATCAATAAGCTGACATAGTAATTGAGGACTATTTATTTGTTCATCAGATGCTAACACAATAGTGGCACCTTTTGACAACATTAAAAAGCTTTCTAATACAAAAATATCAAAACCAAAAGTTGTAACACTCAATATTTTGTTATTTTCATTAATGTCTATAATCCGTGTAATACCATTAATAAAATTATTTACGTTCTTATGTGTCAATATTACACCTTTAGGTACGCCTGTTGAACCTGATGTATATATCATATACATTGGACTATTTTCATCAATACTAACATTTGGAGAATTGAAATTATTGGAATAATTGTTTTCTTTTGAAAGATCTATGGAATTAGCAAAATTAATAATAATACTCTTATCACTGCAATAATGTAATACACTTGTAGCTCCACTATCCTTAATCATAAATTCTATTCTTTTTTTAGGATAGTATGGATCTATTGGAACATATGCTGCCCCAATTTTTATAATAGCTAACAACGCAACGATCATCTCAATGGATCGTTCTGCCACTATGGCGATAAACCCTGATTTATCAACACCTCTTAATAAAAGTTCATTTCCAAGAGAATTAGCTCTTTCATTTAACTCTATGTAACTTATTTTTTCGTCGTTGATGATTAATGCTACCTTATTTGGTGTAAGATTTACTTGTGTTTCTATTAGCCTGTCTATTGTTAAAGTCTCATTATAACTTGTCATGCAAGTTCCAAACACTTTTAATTCTTTTAATTCCTCTTTAGTAAGCATATCTAGTTTATCAATAGTTGTTTCGGGTTTTTTCACCATCTCATCTAATATGTTGAATAAATTTCCCATCATTCTCTCTATTGTTTTTCTTTCAAATAAAGCTGTAGAAAATTCAATTTCTAAATTTATAATATCGCTTTTCTCAATAGCATTTACTGTAATGTCTACTTTAGAAACTTTATTTTCAAAAGCATATGGTGAAATTGTTAATTCTTTTATATCCATTGAAGCTTGTGAAAAATTTTGCATTGAAAACATTACATCAAATATCGGATTTCTGCTTAAATCCCTAGGTAAATCTAATAATTCTACCATTTTATCAAAGGGAAATTCTTGGTTTTCATATACACTTATAGTATTATTTTTTATTTTATTAATTAAATCTAATACTGTATCTTCACCTACAACCTCATTACGCATAACTACGGTATTTACAAACAATCCAATTATATTGTTAAGTTGTGAATCATTTCTACCTGACACAGGTGAACCAATTATAATATCATCTTGATCTGTGTATTTTTTAATCATTATATTTAATGCTGCAAATAACACATTATAGGTTGTTGTTAAATTATTTTTTGCTAAATCCTTAATTGATTCAGTAAGTTCTTTTGACAAATCCTTTGATATTCTTAACCCCTCAAATTGTTGTACTTGTGGACGAATTTTAGTATTTGGCATATTTAGCCTTGTTATTTTTCCTGATAATTGCTTTTTCCAGAATTCTTCTTGTTTCTTATAATCTCCTGTTTCATTTTTCTTATTAAGAGCTATTGCATAATCACTATATTTTAATTTAGTTGCCCTTTCATTGTCTCCAATATAAAACTTCATTAATTCTTCAATTAATATAGTTATTGACATTCCATCGCAAATAATGTGATGAATATCGAATAATAGTAAATGTTTATTTTCAAATACCTTTATTATTCCATTTCTTAATAAAGGTGCTTTATTAAAATCAAATGGTTTAATGAACTCTTCAATTGCACTATCATAATCACCATTATTACACTCAATAATTTCCAAAGAGAAGTCAACATTGTTATTTATTTTAGCAAATACTTGTCCATTATTTTCATTAAATGATGTTCTAAGGCTTTCCTGAGAAGCAATAAGCTTTTTGAATGAATTTTCAAGCTTATTAATATCAATCTTACCTTCAATTATCATAACAGTAGGCATATTATATGCTTTAGAATCACTGTCCATAAGATTAATTAAAAATAACCTTTCTTGCTGCGGAGTCAATTTATATTCATTAATTGAACTATGTTCATTAATTTTGTTATGAGAAATCACGCCTATGTTTTTATTATCAAACTTGCTTTCCATTGTTTTTGCAAGAGTTATAAAATCGCCGCTTCCCATTATATCTTTTATTTCCACTTTCTCACCAATAAGATTTTTTAAAATATTAAAGACCTTCATTGCAAAAATGGAGTCTCCTCCAAGTTTGAATAAATTATCATTTACATTTACTTCATCAATTCCTAATACATTTCCCCAAGTATTTGCCACTATTGAAACAACTTCTTCTGATACACCAGAATAATTACCAATAACCAGTATATTCTTTTCTGATTTCTCATATATTTCTTTTCTAACTTTACTTATATCCTTATCAACATATGGTATTTCAATTACACATTTCTTCATATCAAATGGATAAGGTGGTAGATGAACTCTACTAGGTTTTTCATATAGCTTATCCCAATTTATTTCTATACCTGTACAATACTTTTTAGCTAAATCACTAAGCATATTCTTTTTTATATCATCAGTAGTTTGTAAAATATCTTCATCAATTAATTCTTTTTTATACTTTGTTTGATCTTCTATTCCATAGTAAATCTGTTCTCCTTGTGTTACTAAATCCTTTTCCATTTCTAGATAATTTATTTTTTTAGCTGCGTCCATGCAACTATCAGCCACAATTGCTACCCGATATGTATAATGCCCTCTACAACAATTCGTTGTATAACATATATCATTAAAATTCTCTTGTGTTTCCTCAAGAAATATTCTCATACTTCCTAGATATTTCTTTAATGAAAATTCACTTTTTGCTGATAACACTAATACTGAAATCCCACTGTTATTATAGTTTTGTTTTTTAGGAGCCTCCTCTAATACTAAATGAACATTAGTTCCACTTAATCCAAATGAATTTATACCACATCTTAGAGGTGTTTCACCACACTCCCATTCTCTAAGTTTTGTATTAACATAAAATGGTGAGTTAATAAAGTTAATTATCCTATTTGGTGATTTAAAGTTACATGTAGGTGGTAATTTTCTTTTTTTTAAGGCTAACGCAACTTTTATTATAGATGCAATCCCAGATGCATGATCCAAATGCCCAATATTTGTTTTTACAGAACCTATAGCGCAAAATTGTTTTTTATCTGTATACTTTAAAAATGATTTTGTTAAACCCTGAATCTCTATTGGGTCTCCTATCTTTGTACCTGTTCCATGAGCCTCTATGTACGATATAGTATCCCCCTTAACTCCTGCATTTTCCCAAGCACCTAAAATAGCTTTTTCTTGAGCTAATGGGTTTGGAGCAGTAAGTCCTATTGAATTTCCATCATGATTACTCACCCCGCCCTTAATCACAGCATAAATGTCATCGCCATCTTTAATGGCCTTTTTTAAAGGTTTAATAAAAATTGCACCAACACCTTCACCAACACCCGTTCCATCTGCACTGTCATCAAAAGCTTTAGTTTTCCAATCTCCTGCCTCTACACCCAACTTTTCGCCTATCACTATAGGTAACATACTTAACTTTACACTACCTACAACTGCTGATTGACATTGATTGCTTTGTATACACATACATGCCATATGAACGGCAAGCAATGCTGATGAACAAGCTGTATCTATAACCATTGCTGGTCCATGAAAATCTAAGATATGGGATATTCTACTAGCAATCGCAGGTACTATATTCCCTGCAAGTGCCAGTGTTAATGCTTCAGGTGATACATCAGAAATAATCTGACGATACTCATTTACTGTAGAATTATCATATCCTACAAATACGCCAACATTTTTTCCTGACAATACCTTATTACCATACCCTGCATCTTCCAAACAATTGAAAGCCTCTTGCAAAAATAACCTTTGATTTGGATCCATTAATTTTGCTTCAGCAGGAGTAATTCCAAAAAACGAATAATCAAAGTTTTCTATGCCTTCAAGGTACCCCCCTTTTGCAAAAATTACGTCATCATCAAAGCCTATATAGTTAAGATATTTTTTTGCAAAATCCATTCTATCTTTTGGAAAGTCTACTATACAATCCGTAGAGTTAGCTATAACATCCCAAAATTTATTCTTATCCTCTGCTCTTGGCATATTCGCGCTAATTCCTACAATTGCAAATTGTTCATTTTTTTCACTTGATGCACTACTCATTATAGATATTATTTTAGCTACCATTCGTTTATCTAAGATGTTTTTAGAAGCACACTGAATTAAATATTTTATCTCCTCTTTCATATTCTTCTCCTTTTCACTCTATTTTAAGCTCATAATTTTATTAACCATCTCATCAGTATCCATATTCTCTTCATTTAATAACATATCCATAATTGTACTTTCCATATCTACTTTTTCATCAATATTACTCTCTAATCGATACTGGTCCTCTTCTTTTTCTTTATTAAACAAATATTCGCATGTTTTTTTAATTGTAGAATAAGAAAATAAATCTGCCAACTCCATTGTTCCTGGATATACCTTATCTATTTTAGAGTGTAATGACATAACTTTTAATGAGTTACCACCAATATCAAAAAAGTTATCATTGATTCCAAAATCATCATGACTTAATACCTCTTTCCATATGTCCCACATTTGTTTTTCTTGTAATGTTTCTGGCTTTAACCGTTCAATTGCAATGCCTTTTTCTATTTCAGGCAAATTTTTGTAGTCTATCTTCCCATTGCTTGTTAAAGGCATTTCATTGATTTCCATTATATTTTTAGGCACCATATATTCTGGTAGATATTTTCTTGTTTTTTCTTTTATATTACTCTCTGACATTATTGAATCACTTGTGTAATAGCCACATAATTCACCATTTATTAACTTTATTGCCACAGTTTTTATTCCATCTATTGTTTCTAATATATTCTCTATTTCTTGTGGCTCAATTCTATACCCTCTTATTTTTACCTGATTATCTATTCTTCCCAAAAATTCTATTTCTCCATTACTTAACCATCTACCTTTATCACCTGTTTTGTACATTTTTCCCTTGGAGTATGGATTTTGCACAAACTTCTCTTTAGTTAGTTCTTCTCTATTTAAATATCCTACGGCAACTCCATTTCCACCAATTACAATTTCCCCAGCTATACCTTCCGGGTTTAAATTTCCATCTTTATCCATTACATATACCATTGTTCCTACTATTGGCTTTCCAATTGAGCTATATTCGCAATCCTGTGCATTTCTCTTAGCAGTAGCTACTATACTACATTCTGTTGGTCCATACTCATTTATTAATTCAGTATTACTATTTACTTTCCTTACATTCTTTATTACATCTACTATTAACTTATCACCAGCTGTTGTTATCATTCTTACAGTTTCAGCTTCCTCTTTTGTAATATCTTCATATATTGCTAAACACAATGCTGGTACTGCTATAAAGTGAGTTATTTTAGTTTCTTTTATTATTTTTCTTAAAGCTACTACATCTTTTGCGTTTTCCTCTGTTACTAACACCACTGTTGAGCCAGATACTATTGGTGTGAAAAAGCTTGTCATAAAACCATCGAACCCGTATGCGAATAGCTGCATAACATTATCACTTGCATCTAACTTATATTCCTCTTTTCTCCACTTTATTGATGAACCTAAGTTATTATGTGATACTAATACACCTTTTGGTTTCCCTGTACTTCCAGATGTATAAATAATATATGCATTTTGCCCTACTTCTCCCACCATATCTTCTTTAGCTTCTATACTGTCAATTTCTATTACTTTAACTCCAAGTTTCTTTGCTTTTTCTAAATTGTTTTTATCTGCAACTACTAACTTAACCTTACTATCGTCAAACATAAATTGTATTCTGTCACTTGGAAGTTTTGTATCTATTGGGATATACACAGCACCAGATTTCATTATGCCTATTACTCCTACAGCCATATTTAATGACCTGTCGCACATAAATGCCACTGTTTCTCCAATTTCTATTCCACTTTTAATAATAGAATCACTTACCCCATTTGATAGTGCATTCAACTCCCCGTAGCTTATTTTACTTTCCTCAAAACTTACCGCTTCCGCTAATGGATAGTTTTTCACCTGTTCGCTGAATAAATCTATTACATTTTCATTATTTGATTTTACTTTTTGGTTAAAAACTTGCAGTATTTTTTCTTCTCCTTTTTTATCCATTATTGATATTCTATTTATTGGTGCTTTAGGTGCCTTCACTACCGTCTCAACTAGATACATATAATACTCCCCAATGTTTTTAATGCTGTTACCATCAAATGCATTCTTATTATATGTTATATTAATTTTCAACTTATTACCTGGAGTAAATACTACACCAAATTGATAATTAGTATGTTCTCTCATAACAATATCTTTAATTTCGAATCCACAAACTTCCTTTTTAAATTCATTTTTCATTAACTCATTAACAGGATAATTTTCAAATGCTACAACATGATTTATTAAGTTATCCTTTAACTCAGAACAATGTTGAATTTCATAAAGTGGATAATAGCCAAACTCCTCTGATTTAACTAACTGTCCTTGGAATGAGCTTATTAAATCTGTAAAACTATCATTCTCCATAGTCTCTACACGAACCGGGATAGAATTAATAAACATACCAACTATTTTTTCTGCATTTTTTAAATCTTTTGGTCTACCAGATATAACTGTACCAAAGACTGCATCTTTAGTATTGTTTATTTTTTGAAGTATAATTCCCCATAGTACTTGCACAACAGTACTAAATGTTACATTATTTTTACTAGCTAGTTCTTTTAATCTAGTAGTTTGTTGTTCATTTAAATAAAAATCCATTTCTTCTAAATCATATTCACTTGACACTTTCTCATTTGGAATTGTAACTGCTGTATTATATCCATTAAAAACATCACTCCAATATTCTTTTGCAAGTTCCTTATCCTTGTTTCCAAGCCATGAAAGTAATTCAACATAATTTCCTTCCGAATTACTCTCAATAACAATACCTTTACGCTGCTTAATATAATATTGGAATAACTCCTCAAGGACAATTGCAACTGACCAACCGTCTAATATTATATGATGGAAGTTCCATATACATTTATACTTCTCATTACCTAACTTAACCAATGTAATATTACTTAATTTTGCATTTTCAAAATCAAATTTGCTTAAATAATCTTTTTCAAACTCACTATAGTTACCCTCACTGTAATCAAAATAATTAAAGCTACTTGGTACTTCCTTTAAAACCATTTGAATCGGACTACTTAATCCATTATTAATTATAGCTGTTCTAAAAATCTCATATTTTCTAGTTACAGCATCAACTGAATTTTTAAATAATTCCAAATCAATTTCGCCTTCTAAATCCATCACCATTTTTTCACAATACGCATCCGAATCTGTATTAAGTAATGCATGAAATAACATTCCTTGCTGCATTGGTGTTAATGGGTATATATTCTCTATATTTTTCAGTCTATTACTTACAATTGTATTAAACTCATTAATAGAAATATCTAATCCATAATCTGAAGGAGTTTTTTTTATTTCTTTAACTGAAGCGCAGTGATTTATTAATCGTTCAAGTTCTTGTACGTAATTTTCAGATAATTTATTAATAACTTCATCATTAAATAAGTGCGCTGAATAATCAAATGCAATCTTAAATACTGAGTTCTCAATTTTACAACTAATATCTAAAGCATATTTACGTGCAATTTTTCCATTTACCGCTTCTCCTATAGCCATATCTGATAGTGTTATTTCCTCACCTTTAAGTTTTTCTATTTGTCCTAAATAATTAAAGCTTATTTGAGAAACTTTATTTAACTGTTCTTCATATGGATTTAAATATTTCAAAATGGAATAATCAATACCCTTGTTAGGTATTTTCCTCATACTTTCTTTAATTGTACAAATTGATTTTTCAATTGTTTCTTCCATATTTAAAACAACTGGATATATTGACGTAAACCAACCTAATGTTCTTGATACATCACTATGCTCGAATAGTTTTTCACGTCCATGACCCTCAATATCAATTCCTATTGTTTTTATATTCATAGTATGATGAAAAGCTTCAATTAAAGCTGTTAAAAGAATTTCTTCAACTTTTGTATTATATGGTATGTTCGCAACAGTTAATAATTTTTTAGTATTCTCTTCTTCAATTTCTGCTTTTACTGTATTAGTCTGCTCATATGTTCCAAAACGGTGCTTTTCTTCAATAAACTCACTATTACTTATTGTTTGAACTTCAGACCAATATTTTAACTTTGATTTCCCATTTTTAGATTGTGCATACCTATTGATACCTTCTGACCATTCTTTAAATGATAATGTTTTATCTAATAATTCTACTTTTTTGCCATCTCTTATAGATTTATAAACTTGTACTAAATCCTCTGATAGAATTCTCCAAGATACTCCGTCTATAATCATATGGTGTATAACAAATAATAAGTGATCGCCTTTATTAGTTTTGAATAATGTAACATTGTATAATTTCTTAGAAAACAATGTAATATCTTTCTGTGCTTCATTGGCATATTGTAATATTTTTGCTTCCAAATCTTTTTCTGATGTTAGATCTATATAATTAATTTCACATATATCCTGAATATCTTCTATAGTTTGATACGTCTGCACAATACCATCGTTACATCTCTCAAACCGAATTCTAAGTGAATCGTGATAAGAAACAATTTCTCTTATAGTTTCTTTTAGAGCATTTACATCGAACCCCTTGGCATTAAAAAACATAACTGCCTGATTGTAGTTATATATCTCAGCTCCATCTGTTTCTAAAAGCCATTTTTGTATTGCTGTCAATTTAACATTCCCATAAACTTCATCTTGTGAATAAGTTTCAATATTAAATTTTACTCTTTCACTTATTTTTTCAATAGTTGGATATTTAAATAAATCTTTAATTTCAAATTGAATACCTAAAGCATTTAATCTTGAATATATCTGTATTGCCTTTATGGAGTCTCCTCCACTAACAAAATAATTATCATTTATTCCAATTTTGTCTAAACCCAGAACTTGAGACCATACATTAGCTATTTTTTCTTGACACTCATTTTTAGGAGCTACATATTCATTTGTACTAACTTGACTATCTGAATTTGGTAATGCTTTAATGTCTGTTTTACCACTTGATGTTATTGGTACTTTCTCAATTTTAATAATATATGCTGGTATCATATATTGAGGTAAAAATGTTGATAAAAATCCTCTTAGCTTTTCTATATCTAGACTTTTTTCTGATACATAGTATGCAATTAGGTTATTAGTACCTAACTTGTCTTTTTTAATAGTAACTACCGAATCATTTATGTATTCATGCTTAAGCATTGCTTCCTTAATTTCACCTAGTTCTATTCTGTATCCACGAATTTTAACCTGTTCATCAATTCTTCCTAAATATTCAAGTTCTCCATTAGGAAGATATTTTGCCAAATCTCCACTTCTATATGTTCTAGTTCCAACTTTTTCGTATGTATGAGAAATAAATTTTTCCAAGTTAAGTTCATCACGGTTAATGTATCCTCTTCCAACTCCTTCACCACTTACAATCATCTCTCCTGGCATACCTATAGGTAATAATTTCATGTTTCTATCTACTATGTTTACCCTAAGCGTGGGTATTGGAACTCCAATATTACATATATTGTTATCTATTTCATATTGGCCAATTTCTTTATAAGACACATGAACTGTAGTCTCGGTAATTCCATACATATTTATTAACTTTACATTAATATACATTTTGTGGAAACTATTAAGCAGCGTGGTTTGTAATGCTTCACCACCAAAAATAATATATCTTAAATTTAATCCAATGTTATTAGTTAATATAACTTGCTCTGAAAAAGCATTAAATGCTGTAGGAGTTTGATTTAACACTGTAACTTTTTCTTTTTCTACTAATTTTACAAATGAAATAGTATTTCTAGCTATATTACGTGGTACTACAATTAGCTTTCCTCCAAACAATAATGCGCCATACATTTCCCAAACTGAGAAATCAAAACAAAAGGAATGGAACATTGTCCAGATATCATTCTTGTTAAAATCATATAAGTTATTATCATTAATCATCAAACGCACAACATTTTTATGTTCAATCATTACTCCCTTAGGCTTACCGGTTGTACCTGATGTATAAATTACATAAGCCATATCCGATGGTTTTATATAAACATTTAAATTCTCAACTGACTCTTCTAGATTATCTAATGTTACGTCAACGAATATACGCTCTGATTTAACCCCATATTTATCACCTTTAAAAAGAACTGCTTTTGCATTACTATCCTCAATCATAAATTCTAATCGCTCTACTGGATAGTATCTGTCTAGTGGCATATATGCTGCACCTGCTTTTAAAACCCCTAATGCAGATATTACAATATACTCTGTTTGTTCCATAAGCAGTCCAACTATATCGTTAGACTTAACACCTGTATTTACAAGTTTTCTAGCAATAGCACTTGAAATGTTATTAACTTCATTATAAGTAAATTCTCTATCTTCGCATTTAATTGCCATTCTATTACCATTCTTCTCTACCTGCTCCATAAATAAATCTATAATAGTTTTGTTATGAGGATACCCCACAGATGGTTGATTAAATTCAGTTAGCATCTTTGAATAATCGAATTTATCTAAAATATCTATTTCATCTAAATAAACATCAAAATTGTTTGAAACTCTTTCCAAAGCATTCAAATAATGCCTAGAGAGTTGATTAATAAACCATTCTTCATATTCATTTGAGTTATATACAAAGTCTATTATAATCTCATCACTAGGTACAATTATTATATTTAAGTCATAATTTGTTTGCTCAAATGCATCAATATCCTTTATAACAGGCAAAAGATTGTTTTCCCCCATACTATCCATAACTTGCTTCATAGGGTGGTTCTCAAACACAAATATATGTGATAATAAATTATCACCAAGAATCGATAAAGCTTGTATTGATGCTAATGGATAATAACTAAACTCTTCCATGTCAATAAAATCGCTCTGAACGTTTTTAACAACTTCTTCAAATTTTATATTTTCATTTACATTAACCCTTACTGGTAGTGTATTAATAAATAATCCTATCATATCTTCGATTCCATCTATAGCAGATGAACGTCCCGAAACTACAGTTCCAAATACTACATCATTTGTATTACAATAACTCATTAAAACAAGTGCCCACACTGACTGCATAGCTGAATTTAGAGTAACTCCACAATCTTCCGCAGTTTTTATTAACATACTCGATATTTCTTTTGATAATTTAATCCTATGTTTCTTTTGTTTATATGTACTATACTTTTTATCTGAACCCTTTAAATTTGAACTGGTGTCACATGTTTGAATTTTATCCTTCCAAAAATTCATTGCCGCTTCTTCATCTTGATCTAATACCCAATCAATGTATTTATTGTATTGATTCAGATGTTTTTCATTTAAAATATTACCATTAATTATTGATTCATAATTTTCAAAAATTTCTTTAAATACAATAGACATACTCCAGCCATCCATTAATATATGATGATCACTCAATATAAGACGGTAAGATATTTCATCAAGTTTAAATAATTTCATCCTTATTAGAGGCCCTACTTGTAAATTAAAACCTTCTTTTTTATCTTTTATACAATACTCATCAACTATCCTATTTTTTTCATCAAAAGTGTTATCAGTTGAAATATCTTCAAATTTAAAATTTATTTGTGTATTTTCGTAATTTTTTACAATTTGACGTGGCTCTTGTAGATTTTCATACATAAATACTGTTCTAAAAATATCACAATTTTTAATAAGCATACAATATGCCTTCTTTAATGCTTCAACATCAATTTCCCCCTGAAGAGTTATATAATTTTGCTCAAAGTAACTTTTAGATTCATTATCTAAAAGTGAATGAAAAAGCATACCTGACTGCATAGGTGATAGTTTATATATCCTTTCAATATCCTGACCTACATTTTCATATATTTTATCAAGTTCATTAAAATTTAAAGAACTATCCCCAAAATCTGATGGAGTTTTAATTATATTTGTTTCTTCTTCACAATGTTGAACAATAGCTTCACATACATCCTTAAAGGAATTTGCTAAATCATTAATAATGGCTTCGTTGTATTTTGATTTTGAATAATCAAAAGAGATCATCAGCTTATCATTGTAAAATTTAACATTAATATCTAACATATATTTCGTCTTCATTGCTGGTGAAATCATGCTTCCTGCAGGATAATCAGATAATTTTGTACCAATATCGCTTTGTGATTCAAAATCTACTTCTCCTAAATAATTAAAACTAATGCTACTATCTAAGGCTCCTTTAAGCTTATGTGTATAATATCTCAAGACTTGATATCCTAATCCGTTTTCAGGTACACATCTTAAGTTATCTTTAACTAAACATATTGTTTTACCTATATTGTTTTCAGCTATTTCTATATTTACAGGATAAATCGCTGTAAACCATCCTACTGTTTGGGCATAATCAAACCCTTGTCCTGGTAGTACCCTACCTATACTTTCAAGATCAACTAATAAATTTTTACTACTATCTATCTTATTAAAAGCAAGTGCTAATGCAGATAACAGTATGTCATTTGGTTGTGTATTATAAATCTTATTAACATCTTTTAATAATTTTTTAGATACTTGAGGATTAATTTCCATGGTAATATGTTCTCTATCGCCGAATAGAACTTCTTCTTTAATATCTACATTATTTTTAGAATTAATATTTTCCCAATATCTCACCTGTTTATTTAGTTTTTCATTATTTGAATACCTTTTTAGATATTCAACATATTCTTTATATGATTTTGATTTATTATCTACTTCATATACAATTCCTTTACAAATGTTCTCATATGCCTCTATGAAATTTTTAAGTATTATACGCCAAGACACGCCGTCTACGATCAAATGATGCATAGCTATCATTAAATGATCGCCTCTCTTGGTTTTTATTACAGCAAGACGTATTAACTCTGATGATAAATTAATCTTTTGATGAATACTTTCAACAATTTCACCTATAAGTTGTTCCTCATTAACTTCATTAAATACTTTAAACTCTTCTATTATAAAATAATCATCTTCAACTTCTCCAATAACTTGCTTAACGACTTCATTGCATGTTGAAAATCTTGCTCTCAACATATCATGTTGACTCACTATATATTTAAATGATTTTCTTACTAAATCTAATTTAAAGCCTTCTTCTCTGAAAACCATAATAGCTTGATTAAAGTACAATCTTGAATCATAAGTATCAAAGAAACGTTTTTGAACTGGTGATAAATCTACCTCTCCAGTTACAACATCATATTTTTTTTGATTAACATATGTAACTTTTTTAGCAAGTTGTGCAATAGTTGGATTACTAAATAACTGTTGCATCGTAAATTCTAAACCAGCTTTCTTTAAGTGTGATGCTATCTGTAAAGCCTTAATAGAATCACCACCTATTGCGAAAAAATTATCGTTTATTCCTACGCCCTTAAGATTTAATACATCTTTCCATGCAATAGCTAATAATTTTTCTTCTTTAGTTTTAGGTAATATAATCTCCCTATCAAGAATATCAAATTGAGGTTTAGGCAATCTTTTTCTATCCACTTTTCCTGACATTGTTATATATATTTCATCAAGCTTAATAATAAATGTTGGTATCATATAATTGGGTAGTTGACTTACTAAGTAGCTTCTAACATCCTCTTGTCCAATGTCTTCTTTAGCAGTAAAATATCCACAAAGGTACTTATCTCCCTCATCACTTTCATAGTCAATTACAGTGCATTGATTAACGCCTTCAAGTTTTAAAACTTTATCTTCTATTTCTTGAGTCTCAATTCTAAAGCCTCTTATTTTCACCTGATAATCACGTCTTCCGAGAAAATAAATATCCCAATTCTCTCCCCATTTTGCAACATCACCTGTTTTATATAAATATTCACTATCAATTTCACTAAATGAATTTTTTATAAAAACTTTACTTGTCTTCTCATTATCCTTATAATATCCATCTGCTAAACATATTCCCGCTATATAAATTTCACCTATAACACCTCTTGGAACTGGTTGCATATTGTCATCAAGTAATAAAATATTAACATTGCTAATTGGTTTTCCGATAGGAATCACACCATTTTCTTCTTTAGAAATAACCTTATATACACAACCTATACTTGCCTCTGTTGGGCCATATAAATTAATGCATTGAGTATCTGGAAATAACTTCATAAAATCATGAACAGAGTTTTGTTTTATTTCTTCTCCACCAATTATTATCCAATTTAAACTATCTAATGTTTCTAATGAATGTTTTGACTCTTTCATTTCACTAACAATTACATTGAATACTGATGGAACAAAATCAGTTATTGTGATTTTTTCATCTGCGATAACTTTTGTTATATATTCAGCAGACATAATTGCATTAGGAACAGGTATAACTGTTTTACCACCATTTATCAATGGCCAAAACATTTGCCACACTGAACTATCATATACATAATTTGTAGTATTTAATACACTATTACTTCCATTTATACCTAATCTCTCGTTCATCCACATCAAACGGTTAATAATTCCTCTATACGGAACTACCACACCTTTAGGCTTACCTGTTGATCCAGAAGTATATATGATATAAACTACGTCACTACTTAAAATCTCAACATGAGGATTTTCACTTTTTGTACCTATATCTTTAAGCGTAACTTCCCATTTTCCAACTGATACCTCTTCTAAAACTTTACTTTGAGTGCTAGTTATAACAAATCCAGCGCCAATTTCATCAATAATCATATTTATTCTTGCTGATGGCCAGCTAGGATCAAGAGGACAAAATGTTGCTCCCGACTTCATTATTGCAATTTCAATTATTAGCATTTCAAAGCTTCTATCAGCTATAATTGGTACTACACAACCCCTTGATATATTTGAATCCAATAATTTATACGCCAAATTATTGGCACGGTCATTTACCTCTTTATATGTTAAACCTTCTCCATTAAATGAAACAGCTATTGAATTTGGTTTTAAAATCACTTGTCTCTCAAAAAGTTCTTTAATATTTGAGTTTTTGTATTTGTATTCTACGTGTGTATTATTATTCTGTATCACTATCTGATCATATTCTTCTATTGATAACATATTAAGTTTGTATATCGGAGCTTTAGGTGAACTCGTTGTTTCTTCAATTAAATTTATAAAGTGTTTAATAAATTTTTCCATTGTTTCAAGTTTAAAAAGGTTGCTGTTATATCTAAGTTGAAAATTCATAATCTTATTTTCTTCTTGTGCATCAAGTGTAATATCAAACTTAGAACTATTTTGTTCTATTTTCACTTTACTTAATCTCAAGCCATGGATTTTATGCTCATTTATTGGTATATCGTGTAATGCAAACATTGTTGAAAACAATGGATTTGTACCGCTTTCGGATGTTAATCCCAGCCCTGATACAATTTTTTCTATGGAACATCCCTCATTAGTTAGTGCTAGCGGAACATCATCCTTAATTTCATTTAATAATTCTATAAAATTTTTCTCTGATTTAGGATAAACTCTAACTGGTAAACTATTAACAAACATACCTACCATTTTTTCAAACTGTTCCGAGCATCTACCATAACTTGGTAAACCTATAGTGACATCGTTTTGTCCGGTATACTTTCCTAACAATATACTATACACTCCTAAAAGCATCATATATGGAGTAACTGCATTTTGAGAGCAAAATTTATTCACCTTATCTGTTAGTTCAACACCAATGTCAAAATTCAGTGTTTTACCCTTCAATCTAATTATTGAATCACGTGGGAAATCTGTAGAAATATTACTTATACCATTCCAGTCTTTAAATCGTTCAATCCAGTAGTTCATATTGTTTTTAACTAAACTTTGTCCTTCCTTGCCATTCTGCCAAACTGAATAATCAATAAATTCTATATCCTGCACTTCAAGTTCCTTTCCCTCATACAGTGCACAGAACTCATCATATAAGATTGACATAGATATTCCATCAACAGCAATATGGTGTGAGTCAAACATAATATACTTTATATTATTACATTCAACAATTTGCATTCTTAATAATGGTGCTTTTTCAAAGTTAAAAGCACGTAAAAATTTTGTAAATTCCTCTTCAATAGACTTGTTACTTTTTACAAAATCAACTGAAATACTTATATTCTCTTTAACTTGCTGATGTATTCCCTCATTTGTACGTATATAAACTGTACGTAAAATTTTATGACGGTTTAATAACTTTTGTGCTACCTTTTGTACCCTCGATATATCTAATGCTCCTTCAACTTTCATTACCAATGGCACATTATATCCAATTCCTGTATCATCAAATTCACAGCTCATATATATTCCTTGTTGTAATGCTGTCAATTCATAAGTATCTTGTGCATCTGCTTTTTTTATTTTTACAACTTCGTTACTACTTAACTTTTCAACAGCACAAACAAATAATTTAATAGAATCATTATTCATTAATAATGGTAATGTTACCTTTTTACCACTTCTTTGTGAAACCTTAGATGCCATAATTATACCTTTTAATGAGTTACCGCCAATCTCAAAAAATTTATCATTAGTCCCAAAATCATCATTACCCAACACTTCTTTCCATATATCCCACATTTGTTTTTCTTGTAATGTTTCTGGCTTAATGCGTTCAGATATAATGTTTTTTTCTATTTCAGGCAAATTTTTATAGTCTATCTTACCATTACTTGTTAAAGGCATTTCATTGATTTTTATAATGTTTTTAGGAACCATATATTCTGGTAGATTCTTTCTTATTCCTTCAATAATATTATCTTCGAGCATTATTGAATCGCTTGTATAATAACCACATAATTCGCCATTTACTAGCTTTATTGCTGCAGTCTTTATTCCATCTATTGTTTCTAATATATTTTCTATTTCCTGAAGCTCAATTCTATACCCTCTTATTTTCACCTGATTATCTATTCTTCCCAAAAATTCTATTTCTCCATTACTTAACCATCTACCCTTATCTCCCGTTTTATACATTCTCCCCTTATTGTATGGATTTTGCACAAACTTCTCTTTAGTTAGGTCTTCTCTATTTAAATATCCTACTGCAACTCCATTCCCACCAATTACAATCTCTCCCGCTACATTTTCTGGCAATAGATTCCCATATTGGTCCATTATATATATTAACGCTCCTATTATTGGTTTCCCAATTGAACTATTCCCACAATCGTTTGCATTTCTCTTAGCCGTTGCTACTATACTACATTCTGTCGGTCCATACTCATTTATCAATTCTGTATTTTTATTTACTTCCTTTATTTTTTTTATTACCTCTATTATTAACTTATCACCAGCTGTTGTTATCATTCTTACGGTTTCAGCTTCCTCTTTTGTAATATCTTCATAAATTGCTAAACATAAAGCTGGTACTGCTATAAAGTGAGTTATTTTGGTTTCTTTTATAATTTTTCTTAAGGCTACTACATCTTTTACATTTTCCTCTGTTACTAACACCACCGTTGAGCCAGATACTATTGGTGTGAAGAAGCTTGTCATAAACCCATCAAAACCATATGAGAATAACTGCATAACATTATCACTTGCATCTAACTTATATTCCTCTTTTCTCCACTTTATTGATGAACCTAAGTTATTATGTGATACTAATACGCCTTTTGGTTTTCCCGTACTTCCTGATGTATAAATAATATATGCATTTTCTCCTACTTCTCCTATTGTGTTTTCAGCAGCTTCTATACTATCAATTTCTATTACTTTAACTCCAATTTCCTTTGCTTTTTTTAAATTATTTTTATCTGCTATTACTAATTTAACGTCACTGTCTTCAAACATAAATTTCATTCTGTCACTTGGAAGTTTTGTATCTATTGGAATATACACAGCACCGGATTTCATTATCCCTATTACTCCTACAGCCATGTTTAATGATCTGTCGCACATAAATGCCACTGTTTGTCCAGCTTTTATTCCATTTTTTACAATAGAATTACTTACCCCATTTGATAGTGCATTCAACTCCTCATAGCTTATTTTACTTTCCTCAAATCTTACAGCTTCTGCTGATGGATGATTTTTCACCTGTTCACTGAATAGACCTATTACATTTTCATTATTATATTCTACTTCCCGGTTGTAAACTTGAAGTATTTCTTCTTCTTGTTTTTTACCTGTAATCGATATTCTATTTATTTCTACTTCAGGTATCTTAACTACTGTTTCAAAAACTGCCATTATACTCTTGCCTATTACCTCAATATCATATTCACTATATATGTTGCTATTATAATAAATTTCAAAATTATATTTATTGACTTTAAAAATACAGTTGCACTTTGTTTCTTCTAGATTAACACTTTTATCATACTCTTGTGATGTTATTCCTATTTCAAAGAGTTCATCAATACAACTTACTTTTAATCCTAATTTACGTGAAATACTCTTTATGTTAAAATTTTGATGCTTATCTGCCATTATATAATCATCTTCAACTTGCCTTACAAGTGTTACAAATGGTGTGTTATTTTCAAAGTCTGCAAATACAGGGACATATCTACCAGTGTTAGATTTAACTCCTATAAAAACATTAGAATTATTGTACTTATTTAATACAATTGAAACTATAGCTGAAAAAAAACTTAATATATTACCCATACCCTCAAATTTTTCATTTGGATTTAGTACATTTAAATAATTATTGGGGAATGTTTTTTTTTCTAAAGTCATACTTCCTTTGCTTTTAATATTTTTGAAAACAGACTTGTTTTCAAATTTTTTTAATGTATCAACCCACTTTTCTCTGCTCTCTACTATATTTATCATTGACATATCCCCTTTTAAATTTTTATAAAATGTATTATTTCTTAAGAACTTGTTTATAAAATCCAACTACTGTTTTTGCTATATCTTTATATTTTTTGTGATGAATATAATGGTCACAATCACTATAAACAACCTTGCTTTTCAGACTAAAATAGCTCTCTAAATCACTTTGAACAGCCTCCCAATTTTCATATCCGTTATTTACAGAACTAAAACTGATTAAATCAATTTCTGTAGGTCTTATACCTGATTTAATTTTCTCTCCATTTCTATTCAACATATCAAGTTCTCTTTTCATTTCATTGCTTCCAGCATTTTCATTTGCCATTTGTATTTTTATATCCTGTACTTCTTTTGGTAATCCATCTATATCTACAAAAATTTTATTTGCTAAAGATGTATAACGCATTTTTTTCATTAAATCTGAAGTAATGCACCTATTAATTAAATTGCTGCCTAATTTTTGAATAAAACTCCTCTTAAAGTTCTTAGCATATATTGGGCTAATGCCATCAATTGTTGCTACAAACATAACCTCATTTGGATATAATTGCGAGAATCTAATACTCTCTAATGATCCCATTGAATGCCCAATAAATATATATGGAGGTGTAATCGATGCTTTTTTTAAAAGACTTCTCAATTGCTCTACAACTGTATCTATGTCTCTTATTGAATTAGTTGTTCCACTAAACCCATATCCTGGTCTTTCATAAACGCATGTACTAATACTTTTCGATAATTCATCTAGCAGTTGATAAAAGTCTGCATATGGAGAAGTAGTTCCACTTCCTGAAATAAGAATCGCAGTTCCTACACTCTTTCTATTAACTAAATATAAATGCATTTTACACCCATCAACTTCGTATATATTTCCAGGTACTGTTATTTTTTTTAACATTACAGTATCCTCCTCCTAAGTACACTATAGTTATAAATTTCTGCTACATAATTAACTTTTTAAATATGTACTAGTAAAAATTATTAATGTACTGAATTAATTTAAAATATGCCATATATTTTAATTCATTTTGGAAAGTAACGTATTATTTATATCTTCTATGACATCGTCTTCATAATCGTTTATAAAAAAATGACCGCTGTTAAATTTTTTCAATCTAAAATTGGAAGTTACAAGTTCTTCCCATGCGTTGGCTTCATCTATACTCATACTCTCATCCTTAGTTCCTACCAATACTGTCATATCACTCTCTATTTTTTTTTCTTTTTTTATATAATTATATGTATCTCCGATTTTAAAATCTGCCCTTAAAATAGGAAGAAAAAAATCCATAACTTCATTATTTATAAAAATTTCATTTGATGTAGTTAGTCCATATTTTAATATTAATTCTTTAAATTTATCTAATGGTAGTTTATAACTATCCCTGTTTTCTATTCTTAACTGTGGCGCTTTAGATCCAGATATAAAAATATGTACTGGCCTTTTATAATTAGACTTCATTAATTTGTAATAAAGTTCATATGCAATCAAGCCTCCCATACTATGTCCTAAAATAGCATATTCCGAATATTCATCAATTTCTTGCGATACTTCTTTAAATACTTCTTCAACAATGTCATCAATGTTTGTACATAGTTGTTCATTAGCTTTTAATCCTCTTCCTGGTAATTCTACTGCATGAACCTCAATATTTTTATTTAATTGTTTTTTCCACTTTAAATATACAGTTGCTGACGCTCCTGCATATGGAATACAAAATAACTTTACCTTCATATTCTTCTCCCCCTTAATTTACATCAAAATCCATCGGTTAATTTACAATCTAATAAACTCACTGAAAAGTTCAGCAACCTTAATTATTTTTATTTCGTTTGGAAATATTTTCATAGGAGTAGCTATTGATATTGTATATTCATTATGAAACTTACATATTTTAAAATAATATATGTTATTAGGATTATCAGAATTAATCCATAAGTCCTTTTCAAGCTTGTCTTTTGATATCTCAAAACTATCTAGCGGAATAGATAAACCTCTTCCAAGCGCTTTAATAAAACTTTCCTTTAGTGTCCATATCTCATAAAATCTACTTATACTACTATTCTTATTTCCAAAATACACATATTCTTTCTCGTTTTTTGTAAAACATGCATCTACAATATCCACTTGTAAATCTAAATTTATTTCAATATCTATACCGATTTCATAATTTGAAAATACCCCTACAACCCATTCTCCTGAATGAGATATATTAAAATATATATTTTTGTTATTTATTATGTATGGCTTACCATAATTATTTTTAAAAAACTTAAGGTCTTTATTGGAAATACCTAATATACTACACATTTTTGTTCTTGTTAGCATTTCTCCAATTGAAGTTCTAAATAAATCTTCTTTATATTTAAAGCTACGTTTTAAGTCTTGTCCATAATTATCCAGTCTTTCTGTTATTTTTTCTATATTAATATCTAAAAATTCATCTTTAATATTAACCGCAAAACCCTCTATCATTAATATATATCTCCTCACTTATTAACACTCTTTCTTTTATAATGAGTGATATTATGACTGAAACTAAAAGTCTATTTCTAATCTAAATCTTATGTAACTTATGTTTTTTAGAAAATTCTCATCTGATTACACTTTTATGTTTCGACCTAATAATTCTATTAATTGCAAATTATAAACTTCTTTCTAAGAATATAACATATTATATCAAAATTTGCAAATTAAATTGAATATAATACATATTTGCCTATAATTATACATAAGCATCAGCAACCATACCTTTTTTATTCCTTATACATGAATTATGCAATCGATGTTTTGAAGTTATGGAAGATATTTAGCATATGATACTGATCCAGCTTCAATTTTTTTGATTACCTCAAAAAAATAAAGAGTGGATTTTAACCCTAAATATAGGATAAAATCCACTCTTAATAAAAGAAGTATAATAATTTTTTAATATGTAATTAGTTTGCAAATCTACACGCTTATTTTTCTTATAGCTTTCGAACTTCTGTGCCTGCACTAAGCTACTAACAGCAGAGATGCATTTTTTTTTTATAAAAATCGTATGTAAACAATACAGTTATAACCAATATACCCGATAAAATCTTTATTACCACAACTTTAAAATCATCCATATTACTTGATAAAATCATTGTATTAAACATTCCATGCATGATAGCCGCTGCAAATATAGATTCTGACTTTTCACGAATATAAGTAATAATTATAGATATAACAAACATTTGTATAAAATTAATAATTGCTCCTTTAATCGGATTATTGGTATACTTATACCATATGCTAACAGGAGTATGCCACACTGCCCATATAAAGCCTATAAGTAATGATGATTTAATCATACCTATATGTTTCAACTCATTAAACAAAAAACCTCTCCACGCTAATTCTTCTATTAATGCTGAAACAGCTGAAATAGACAGACCAATTATTATATTTATTATAAATGTTTTTTTTGAAAAAATTATGTTGTTAAACTGGATAATACTAATTACATTAATAACCAATGCCATTAACATAGGTAATAATATTGAAAATAAAAACCAAGAATTAGGTCTAAAAGAAATGCCAAGACAACCTTTTAATTTCTGTTTGAAGATAAATTTTTGCACAATAATAACTGATATAAAAGGTAGAATCATTGGTACTCCTAATAAATCGACAGCAATCGGACTTGATTTCCCTCCAATAACCTGAAGCATTAAATAAAATAAAAGTGTAATAATATATGTCAACATTACAAAGTACAATACTTTTTTAGTCCTCCTACTCATTGACAACACCTCCTTCTATGTTTGGATAGTGTAAACACTATCTTTGTTTTATATATTTAAATCCTTGCTATTCTTCACACTAATCTACACTTGCGAAGCAACTCTTATGAAGATTATAACATTATTTTACCACGGGCTTTTACTTTTAGTATCGTTTTTAATCAATCTACGTATTATATACTAAATAATCTAAGGAGCGATGTTATGCCAAATATAGAAACAAAGTATCATCCTGAAGATTGGTGTGTCGAAAAAGACGATTGTGAAGACCAGTGTGATTTTGAAGAAAAACATGATGATATAGTCGACGTTAAAGACCAGTGTGATTTCGAAAAAAAACTTGATGACAATATCGATGATAAAGACCAGTGTGATTTCGAAAAAAAACTTGATGACAATATCGATAATAAAGATCATTGTGATTTCGAAAAAAAACTTAATGACAATATCGATGATAAAGATCATTGTGATTTCGAAAAAAAACTTAATGACAATATCGATGATAAAGATCATTGTGATTTCGAAAAAAAACTTAATGACAATATCGATGATAAAGATCATTGTGATTCCGAAAAAAAACAATTTCATGTCCATGAGTTTGAAGGTAGCACTACAATAGCTGAATTAGAGGAAACACCTCCTAATCATAGATTTGCTGGAGTATCCAGTCCTGCAATATCTGTTTCAGGTGGACATATTCATAAAGTTAAGTCAAGAACAGATTGTTTTGATCACTTACATTATTTCGAAGCAACTTCTGGCCTTCAGATACCTGTTGGTAATGGAAAACATGTTCATTTAGTAAAAATCACTACATCCGTAAATGATTTCCATTCCCATAAATTAATATTTGTTACACTTATAGACTCCCCAATACTCGAAGAAAAAAATAGTATAAATACTCCTTTTTAGTCACAAAATACTAAAAATGCGATACTATGTATTGAGCAATAAAAAGCTTAAATTAAAAATAAGGAGTCTTTATATATGGCAGCACTAACTTTAGATTTTGGAAGCCCTAAAACTGCTTCTGTTCAAGAAATACAGCTTACTGGTAAGATTGGTACTGATTCTCCAACCTATGCAGTAACTATAACTTTGGATGTTCTAGATAATATTACTACTCCGCTTACGCCTACTCATAGATATTTTTATGTAACAAAGGAGTATCTTGCTGGTGCAGACTTCTCGACTACACCCGACGAAGTATATATGGCAATTACCCCCAGACTAACAGCTAATGAACTTTTATCAACACCAAAGCCAGTGACATTATTAATCTCTGGAGATGGTGGAGCTTTTGAAGGAGCTATGATTCCAATAGCATAATAATAAACACAAACAAAGCCTTGGCAGGCTTTGTTTGTGTTATAAGATAAGGAGTGTAACAAAAGTGGAAAGTATTATAATACCATCAACTAAAAGTCTTACATTAACAAATAAAATTCCTACTGGAAACATAAATAAAGATTATATAACCGTAGGAAATGATGGAGTATATACTTATTCAAGCCTTTTATTTTTTGATATCTCCACAATACCAAATAATGCTGAAATAACCAATGCAGAAATTGTATTATTTAAAACTGATAACTTTTATAAAAATAAAAAAAAATGTATTAATATATATCCGCTTTTTGATTATTTTAGCAATTACACTACCTATAAAAATCCTCCGAAAGTTAACCATCTTATTGAAGGTAGCATATATCCCATAACTTCTAAAATATCAGTTACAGCGAATCTTACTAAGATTGTTTCGCTATGGTTCAAGAATTCAAATTCAAACAAGGGTATAATTCTGTGTAAAAAAAATAATGATTTTATCACTAACTTTGGTTCGGCCATGTGTAATGATAACAATTTAATTCCATTTATAAAAGTAATTTATTGTATAAAAAATACTATCGTAATACAAGAAAGACATACTAGTTTTAAAGATGAATGTAATCATAATATCGAAAATCATACTTCAATGAAGGTAATATATTATCCTTGTCCCTGCAATTGCAATTCTAATCCAAATCCTGGAATACCAACAACAAGACAGGTTAAAGTTACCGGAATAGTTGCACCAATGGCAATATATGAATCAATTGTAAAACTGGCGGTAACTAGAAACGGTACTGGTCATGCTGATAATTATTATATTACTGATGAATACGATAATTCTTCAAGCAATACTCCACTTGCAATAGACAAAATTTATAATATTCCTGTTCTTCCAAAAGCAAATCCAGGAGATACTGAAAATGTAGATTTTTATGGAGCTTATAAAGGAAATTCAGAACTATTTCTGTGAACTACCACCACTTATAGAAGTGGTAGTAGCTCACAAATAATCCATTTCTAGATGATGTCAGCTATTAAACTAACAATTACATATTAACAATATATATGTAAATCGTGTACAGTAATACCTATTTACAACCTTTATTGTCCTTCATTCGTTCCTTTCCCTTTTCAGTAACTGCAGTTTTTCTTTTCATTGTCTTTATATTATCAACATGACAGAAACGCATTGCTGACCAATCATCATCAATAGATACTTGAGATACTGGTTCAAATTCATATGGACTAAATATATCCATGATTTTGTTCTATTAATATCTGATTTATACTTTTTAGAAGCTCCCTTTGGATAGCATAAGTTATGTTTTGTGTCGTGACTTAATTGTAACAGGAGATTGCATAGATGTTTTTCTTTTTTTTTTGTTATTTTGAAATTAATGTAATAATTTTTGTTCATTCATAGTATGATAAATATATATAGTTTATATGTACACTTAAGTAAATTCCTTACAAATACAGTTGATGCAGTAACCCATATTGCTTAGATGTATAGAAGTAATAGATGTGTAATTGATCCACCCTTTTGTAATTTGAATAAAAGTGGTCTATGCATTTATGCATAGAGCTATGACAAAAGTACAAAAGAATTTAAATGCATAACTAGAAAGTATAAATTTTAGACAACTAGTAGATGAAGAAGATTAGGTATGCAATAAAAATTAGTTATGCATACCTAATCTTACTAATAAAACTATACCGAAAAGATATACTATGGGCCGTGTACGCGAAAATAGATATTTCGTACGCTAATAAAAATATACCCCCATAAATTTAACGACATTTCAGCTCCGTAGGAGATGATTTAACCGATACATTATAAGTTTATATATCAAGCTATTAGTGAAAGGGGATAATTTCATGAACAAAGTTATGGATTTAGATGAAGTAATGGAAAAGGTTCACGATGGAGCGACAATTATGTTTGGTGGCTTTCTAGGGGTGGGTGCACCGCTTAAAGCAATTGACAAATTAGTAGAAAAAGGTGTTAAAGAGTTAACTATAATATCAGTAGTTAACTCTTATCCCGGTCAGGATTTTGACATTGCACGATTGTACAAAAACAAGCAAGTTAAAAAATTAATAACTGCCCATTCTAGCACTTGCCAGCTTGCGTTGGAGCAATTTAAAAACGGAGATATTGAAATTGAATACTTTCCAATGGGTAGTCTTGTTGAAAAAATTAGAGCAGCTGGTTCTGGGTTAGGTGGTGTTCTTACCCCTACCGGTGTAGGTACATTAGTTGAATACGGTAAACAAAAACTTATAATAGAGGATAAAATGTATTTAATTGAATTGCCGCTGAAGGCTGATTTTGCATTTATTAAAGGCTATAAAGGCGATAGATTAGGAAATATACAATATCGCGGCTTAGCCATTAATACCAATCCAATTATGGCAATGGGTGCAGACTATACAGTAGCCGAAGTGAATGAAATAGTTGATGTTGGTGGTATTGAACCTGAATGCGTAGGTACACCAAGTGTATTTGTACAAGCCGTTGTACAAGGCCATTCATTTGATGAACATAAACAAGTATATACTAATTTGTGGGTTCGTTCTAATCAATTAAAATAATTGTTTTTTATAAATCAAAGGAGGTAATTAAGTATGGAAGCAAGAGAAATAATTGCTCGGAGGGCAGCTAAGGAACTAAGTAATGATCAAGTAGTGAACTTAGGGTTTGGAATGCCTACAGCAGTTGCCAATTATTTAGCTGAGGGTGTGGAAGTAATATTGCAATCCGAAAACGGTTGCTTAATGTTTGGCCCTACTCCAAAACTAGGCAAGGAAGATCCGGATATTGCAAACTCTGGTGGTCAACCTATTAGCTTACTAGCCGGAGCTGCGGTTTTTGATTTGGCTACATCATTTTGCATTATTCGTGGAGGGCATGTTGACGCCACAGTACTGGGCGCACTTGAAGTAGATGAAGAGGGTAGCATTGCAAACTGGGCTATGCCACTTGCTCCAGGAAAATTTGCACCAGGCATGGGGGGGGCTATGGATTTAGTAAATGGTGCTCGCAAAGTTATTGCTACATTGAAACATTCTAGTAAGAGTGGATCTAAGATACTAAAAAAATGCCTTCTTCCAATTACAGGTAAAGGTGTAGTCGATGTTATCGTTACTGAAAAAGCAGTATTTGAGGTAACGCCTACTGGACTGGTACTTACTGAAATATTTGAAGGCCTAAATGTTGAGGACATTCGTAGTATTACAGAAGCTGATTTTACAGTTTCTGATAAGGTAGCTGTATATCAGTTGTAGATGTTTGTTTTCAAAATTGTTTATATACTAGAATTAAATCATCTTCTGCGAAACTGCTCATCTTCTAAAACAAAACTCCCACTTTTATAAGTAGGAGTTTTGTTTTATTAAAAAATACTTGGGTATTTTCATATTTAAATTTAATTGTGATTTATATTTTTCTCATGAATTTTATCTTAATGGCTTAAACCCTTTTAATCGTAAAGCATTTGTTAATACTGAAACTGAACTTAAGCTCATTGCAAGTGCTGCAATAATAGGATTTAGAAGCGGACCTCCAAATAAATGCAGTGCTCCCATCGCAACTGGGATTCCTAATGCATTATAACCAAAAGCCCAGAATAAATTTTCCTTTATATTTGTTATAGTTTTCTTACTTAACTGTAGCGCTGTAGGTACATCCATTAAATCACTTCTCATAAGTACTATATCTGCGGATTCCATTGCAACGTCTGTTCCAGAACCTATAGCTATACCAATATCAGCCTGTGCAAGTGCAGGAGCATCGTTTATTCCATCTCCAACCATAGCAACCTTTTTACCTTCTGATTGAAGTTTTTTAACTTCATTTGCTTTATCCTCTGGCAGAACTTCTGCGTATATTCTATCAATACCAACTTGCTTTCCAATAGCTGCTGCAGTCCTTTTATTATCACCAGTTATCATGGCAACTTCTATTCCCATACTATGGAGTCTCTCTATAGCTTTTTTACTATTTTCTTTAACAGTGTCAGCAACTGCAATTATTCCACTTAACTTATTTTCTATGGCAATATACATTGGAGTCTTACCTTCTTCAGCTAGTTTGTTTGAAACATCTTCTAATTTTTCTAAAGAAATTTCACTTTCTATCATAAGTTTTCTATTTCCTAATATTATTTTATTACCATCTATACTAACTTCTATTCCATAACCAGGTATAGCTTTAAAGCTTTCTACTTTTTTAAATTCTAATGATTTTTCTTCTGCGTCTTTAACTATAGCCTCACCTAGTGGGTGTTCCGATCCTTTTTCAGCAGAGGCTGCTATTTGAAGTAAGAATTCCGCGGAAGCACCCTCCACCGTAACTATATCAGTTACCTTTGGTTTTCCTTGCGTAAGTGTTCCAGTCTTATCAAATACTATAGTTTGAATTTTATGTGCAGTTTCGAGCGCTGTACCACTTTTTATAAGCACTCCATACTCTGCGCCTTTTCCTGTTCCAACCATTATTGCTGTAGGTGTTGCAAGGCCCAGAGCACAAGGGCACGCTATTACAAGCACCGAAATGAATATTGTTAGAGAAAACACTGCCGTTTCTCCAGATAAAAACCAAGCTAATGACGAAACTAGAGCAAGTCCTATAACCACAGGCACAAAGTAACCTGATATAACATCTGCCATTGCAGCTATTGGAGCTTTTGAGCCTTGAGCATTTTCAACTAAGGTTATTATTTGTGATAGTGCCGTATCCTTACCAACTTTAGTTGCTTTATATTTAATAGATCCATTTTTATTTATACTTGCACCAATTATATTATGTCCAATACTTTTTTCAACTGGTATACTCTCACCTGTAAGCATTGACTCATCTACTGATGTAGTTCCGTCTATTACCTCACCATCCACAGGCATTTTCTCGCCAGGCCTCACTACTACTATATCTCCAACTTCTACTTCATCAATTGGAATCACTATTTCTTTATTACCGCGAATTATCATTGCAGTTTTTGGAGCAAGCCCCATAAGCTTTTTAATTGCCTCGGAGGTTTTCCCCTTAGTTACTGATTCTAAATACTTCCCAAGAGTTATAAGTGTCAAAATTACTCCTGCTGACTCAAAATACATTTCATAATCCATATTTCCCATAATCGTTATTTCAAATACAGCAAATAAACTATATAAAAATGCCGCAGAGGTTCCAATAGATATAAGTGAATCCATATTTGGACTTAATCTAAATAATGATTTGAAGCCAACTATAAAATATTTTTTACCTGTATACATTATTGGTAGAACAAGTATCAATTGTAAAATAGCATAAGTCTCCATATGCATCATCGGGTTAATAGCTTCAGGTAATGTAATAATCATAGGTAGCATTGCAACTAGTAACAATGGAACTCCAAATATTGCAGACATTAAAAATCTATTCCATAAAGACTTTATCTCTTTTTCTTTTTTTTCTTTATCAGCGTCTACATTACTTTCATCCTCTAGAGCCTTATATCCTGATTTTTCGATTGCCTTCTTTATATCTACTGTCCTTACTAATGATGGTTCAAAAGAAATAGTTAGTTTTTCTGTGGCAAAGTTTACATTTGATTCCACAACTCCATTAATTTTTCTAGTTATTCTTTCTATATTCTTAGCGCAGGCCGAACAAGTCATTCCTTCTATCTTTAAGGTTTTATTAGTTGTTTGCACTACTATTTTGTACCCAGCTTTTTCAACTGCTCTTTGTATATCTAATAATTTAATTTTTGACTCTTCATAGTTTATATTTAATTTTTCTGTAGCAAAGTTTACACTTGCATCGTAAACCCCTGGTAATTTTTTCGAAACCCTTTCTATAGTCTTAGCACATGCTGAACAGGTCATTCCTTCAATTTTCAATGATTTTGTTTCCAATTTATATTGCCTCCTATAACTTTATTATTTATCCATAATCTTTGAGAGTAAATCAATTATCTCTTCAATCTTCTCATCCCCATTATCACTAAGTACAGCATCCTTAACACAATGACTTAAATGCTGTTTTAATATTAATAAATTAGCTTTCTTTAAAAGAGATTGAGCTGCAATTATTTGGTTAGATATATCTACACAATATCTTCCGCCTTCTAACATCTTTATAATCCCTTCAATTTGTCCTTTTGAAGTTTTCAACGATTGTAATGCCCTTACTTTTTCTTGATTCATTTAAACATCTCCTTACCCCCCCCATAGGGGGTGCTATCTAGTTGTATTGTACACCATAAATTATATAATATAAACATAATTTATAACTAATTGATCATTAATATCATAATTTTGTTGGCATTTTTAATATTTAAACAGCTCCTTTTCATTTCTATAACCACATAATACCTAATTATTATGTAGATTTTATGAAGAACCCTATTTTAAAAATCTATTTTACATAAGCACATAAAATCTCCACATCTTTTTAGTATAATGTTTATAGTTATGATTTTTTTCATAGAAAGGAATTTTTATTATTTCGTATTTTACGTTCAAGCTCAATGACCTATTTGATTTATTAACTCATTTTTTAATACTAAATTGGAGGTGTTTACTTTTGAATGACATATCAATATTACTAGCTTTCTCTGCAGGTCTTCTATCATTTTTATCTCCTTGCGTCCTTCCACTAGTTCCTGCATATATAAGCTATTTAACTGGTTCTTCCATAGAAGAATTAAAGGATGGCAAAGCTAAACTTTCTGTTTTATATAAATCCTTTGGATTTGTATTAGGCTTTTCTATTATTTTTATTTTAATGGGAGTTTCTATAACATCCCTTGGTAAATTACTAATTACCCATAAAAATTTATTTAGAAAAGTAGGAGGAACTATTATTGTTGTTTTTGGTCTTCATACTATTGGATTATTTAAAATAAAATTGTTTTATCGTGAGAAAAGATTTTTATATTTCGATAAAATCAAGGGTCCTTTTAGCTCAGTGATAATGGGAATGGCTTTTGCCACAGGTTGGACACCTTGCATTGGTCCTATATTATCTTCAATACTCATCTATGCTACAAGTATGAACTCTATAGGTAAAGGGGTTTTACTTTTGATAATGTATTCCCTAGGACTTGCTGTTCCATTTATTTTAACTGCCATGGCCATAGGAAGCTTTACTAAACAATTTAGAAAATTTTCAATATATCTTCCTATAATCTCCATAATAAGTGGCGTTTTAATGATAATAATGGGGGTTATGATTTTCACAAACAAATTAGCCATATTAAGTCAATACATGAATTTTATTAATTTTTAGTTAAAGGAGATAATTAATATGAAAAAATTACTAATAGTACTTGTAGCTGCTATCATTGTAGGTGTCTCTGTCCATACTTTAAACACCTACAATGCATCAAGTTCTAACTCTAACTTATCTGTGGAAAATACAGATAAAAGTAGTCCCAATCAAAATAATGCTCCTACTAAGCCCATTGGAATAAATCCTAAGGCTTCTAAAACCAAGGCTACGGATTTCAAATTAAAGGATCTAGAGGGTAAGGAATTATCTTTAAGTGACTTAAAAGGTAAAAAGGTTTTTCTTAATTTTTGGGCAACTTGGTGTCCACCTTGCAGATCAGAAATGCCTGAAATCGAAAAATTATATCAAGAAACAAAAGATAGCGACTTGGTTATAGTAGCTATAGAAATTGGTGAACCTTTAGATACTGTTAAATCCTTTATTGATAGTAATAATTATAATTTTAAAGTTCTTTCAGACCCTGATCAGATTGTTGCCGCCCAATATAATATAGCATCAATTCCTACTTCATATTTCATTGATGTAGACGGGAATATCATTTCTAAACACTCTGGTGCTATGAATATTGATCAGATGAAAGAATATATTAAAACTCTAGATAAATAATCTAACTTAACATTAAATCCAGATAAGTAACTTATCTAGATTTAATTATTTTTTAAAACCTATCAGCTATATATCTTTATTTTTATCTTTATAAAATCTACACATCTTTTTTATATAATTTAAATAATAAGTTTCTATTCATAGAATTAAAATCACAATCTTATTTTTCATGAAACTTTAACGACATTTCAGAAGGAAAGTCCCCTTCTGAAGTCGTTAATGCAGCTTCGCAGACGATGATTTAAGGATAAATATTCATTGAATACAACATTAAATATTATATTAAGAACTTTTAGGAGGTAATAATGTGAGCATTAAAAAGGAAAAAATAAAAGTCTTCGATATGACGTGTACATCATGTGAATCAAAAGTAGAAAGAGCCGTTACAAAATTATATGGTGTGAAAAAAGCTCTAGCAAGCTTTAGTAGTCAATCTGTAACAATAGAATACGATACAGACCTGTGTAATTCTGAAGAAATTAGAACTGCCATAAAAGCAGCTGGTTATAGCATAGAAGGTTCAAATAACCACAAAATAGTAGGTATATTTATAATTGTAGCGACAATTATATTAATCGGAAATTCATCAGGTGGAATTGACATGACCTCTAGACTCAATGGCGCTACATATTTTGTTCTATTCATTGTTGGAGTCCTTACTTCAATACATTGCGTAGGAATGTGTGGTGGAATAATGCTATCCCAAAGTATAAATAAAGATAGCAAAAGTAAATTCGATTCCATCAAACCTGCACTTCTATATAATGCAGGTAGAGTTCTAGCATATACAGTAATTGGCGGGATAGTAGGTGCTCTAGGTTCCGTGCTTTCACTCTCTCTATCCGCAAAGGCTGGGCTCCAAATATTTGCCGGTGTCTTTATGATAATAATGGGACTTAATATGAGTGGATATAGCCTATTTAGAAGGTTTAACATAAAGCTTCCGAGGCCCGCTTGCTCAGTTAAGAAGAAACCAAAAACTCCTTTTTTAGTTGGTGTTTTAAATGGACTTATGCCCTGTGGGCCCCTTCAGACAATGCAACTATATGCTTTAGGAACTGGAAGTGCTTTTAATGGAGCCTTATCTATGCTAATATTTTCTCTCGGTACAGTACCTTTAATGTTAACATTTGGCGCATTATCAGGTCTCATTACTAAAGGATATACAAAAACCCTTTTAAAATTTAGTGGAATACTAGTTGTAGTTTTAGGTATTGTAATGGGAAGTAGAGGACTAGCTTTAGCTGGTGTAAATGTGCCTTCTACATCTTCATTAGCTGCTAGTTTATCTGGTAATAACCCATTGAAATCAGCTACCCCAGCTGCTAAGGCCACTATAGAGAATGGAGTTCAGGTAGTTAAGATGACCGCAGACGGTGCAGGTTATACACCAAATGGTTTATATATACAGAAAAATATGCCTGTAAAATGGATAATTGATGGTAAATCATTAAATTCCTGTAACAGCCAAATAATTATTCCATCCTTAAACATTCAGAAAACTTTGAAGCCCGGTGAAAATGTTATTGAATTTACACCAAAGGATAAAGATATAAACTTCAGTTGTGGAATGGGCATGATTAGAGGCGTGTTTAAAGTAGTTGATAATGTTGAAACGGTAGACACTTCAAAACCTGATCCTTCTGTGCCAGCTCCATCCAGTGGAATGCCTGGTTGTAATATGGGTAGCGCACCTGCTGCACCTGAAAAACCAAGTGTTTATGGTACGGATTTGAGTAAAGTTGAAACCAGTAGATTGATCCAAAAAGCTGTGATTTCAGGAAGCAATCAGGCTCTTTCAATTAAAGGTACAGGATATGAATTTGAACCCTTGATTGTAGTTGCGGCTAAAAATGTTAATACCATTTTAAGCTTTGATTTATTTGGATTTGCCAATCCAGATGGAACCTTTGAAATTGCTGCATCAGACACTGGCAACAACATAACTACTTTTCAAGGTAAAAAAGGAACTGTTAAAGTAGCTACTACCTTTAGTAGCAGTGGTATCTATTCGATTATAAAAGATGGCAGTATTGTAGGTGGCGTGGTTATTGTAGATGATTTAAAAAATACAGATTTAGAAACGATTAGAAAAGATTATATAGGTGGTTAATTTTTATGATATACCATTCAAATAGGCATGAAGTCTCTCAAATAGTAATTAATATAATGTTGTCGTAAAATATAATCATATACATTAACTAATTCATCATTACGGTACTTCTCTTCATCTTATTGTGAAGAGCTCTAATACAGTTGTTTTTATACAATTGAAGGATAATATTATCTTAATGTAGAATTACAATAATGGTATATTCTATAGAAATTTATAAAAATTAATAAAACAGCTTAAGTATTTGCATGATTTGTAATAGATAGAGGTGCTTTTATGGAAAATTGGATTATATTAAATAAATTAATTTTACTGATTTATGTAAGTAGTCTGCTAGTAAAGGGGAATTTCAACTCTCCTTGCAGCAACTATACAGTGATTATATCATTACTTTTTTATGTGATTATTAATGTAAGCAAATCATTAGTTTCAAACAAGAGATATAAACGTCTCTTTTTAATCATATCAATTCTGGAGCTTTTGATTTGCAATTTTTTTGTCACTCCTATATTTTTTATATTGTTACCAATAAATTTTTTCGAAATATTTGTTGGTAAAATAAAACTCATATTTATTTTGTTTGTTTTACTAATATCTGTTTTTATTATTAACTATAACATTATAATATGCGAATATTTATTTACTTCCTTATTTGGTCTTGTAGCATACTATTTCATTTTAATCATTGAAGATAGAATGAAAAAACTTACTATTCAAAATGATGAGCTTAAAGAGAAAAACTATAGATTATTGATGAGCTTAAATAATCAAATGGAATACAAAAATCAAATGATATATACTTCACAGTTGCAAGAGAGAAATAACATTGCTCAGGAAATACATGATAAATTAGGCCATAGTATTTCAGGAAGTTTAATGCAACTAGAGGCTGCGAAACTTATTATGGACAAGGATAGTAATCAAAGCAAAGCTATTATTCAAACTACAATAAATGTACTTAGAGATGGAATGGAAAGTATACGATATACATTGAAGAACATTAAACCTGAAGCAGAACAGTTAGGTATAAACAAAATAAAGCTACTTGTAGATGAGTTTAACAATAAAACTAAAATCAATGCAAATTTATATTACAGCAATAATTTGGATAGGATTTCCTATATTGAATGGAAGGTTATATGCGATAATATAAAAGAAACTTTTACCAATATAATTAAATATTCTGAAGCTAAGAATGTCAAAGTAAATGTGGAAGTGCTTAATACTTTACTTAAAGTAGAAATAAAGGATGATGGCATAGGGTGCATCATCATAAAAAAAGATCTTGGCCTATCAGGAATAGAAGAAAGAACTATGAATTTAAATGGAAAAGTTATTTTAGATGGTTCTAGTGGGTTTTCAGTAATTATTTTACTTCCTATTTAGGAATAATTCAAATTTAGTAAAAGGGTGGTGCCGAATTGCCAATTAAGATTTTGATTGCTGATGATGATTCACTTATTCGAGAAGGTCTAAAAATAATAATTGGTTTAGACGAAGAATTTATTGTGATGGCTTGTGTAGAAAATGGATTCGATGCAATAGAATATTGTTTAAACAACTCCGTAGATGTTGCACTTTTGGATATAAGAATGCCAGTATTAAATGGCGTGGAGGCCATAAAGGAAATCTCTATAAAGACTTCAACAAAATGCCTCATTCTGACTACCTTTGATGAAGACGAATATATAAATGCAGCGATTCGTTATGGAGCAAAGGGATATATTCTTAAAAATAATACTCCAGATAAGATTAAAGCTGCAATAAAAGTAGTATACAGTGGGAATATTGTTATGCAGGAAGGCATAATTGATAAAGTGTTAAAAAAAATAGATAACAATAATAGTAGTAAATTAAATAGGGATTTGTTTACTGGGAGAGAGATAGAGATAATGCAGGCAATAGCTGATGGATTATCCAATAGAAAGATTTCGGCAAGATTGTTTATATCAGAGGGTACTGTGAAAAACTACATTACTTCAATTTTAAGTAAAACAGGCCTCGAACATAGAACACAGATTGCTATTTATTATTTAAAAGGTGGTAATAAATAGAATGTGACCTTTGTCATGTTGTAAAAGTGACTTTCTGCACTCACAGTAGAAGTCTTTTTTTTATATAATAAAAGCATAGAAATTACTAAAAACAAAAAAGTTTTAGGGGGTATTATTTTGGATATTGTTAAAATAAAAGGATTAACTAAAAAATTTGGAGACTTTACTGCAGTTGATAATATCGATTTTTCCATTAAAGAGGGAGAAATTTATGGCTTACTTGGGCCTAATGGAGCAGGTAAGAGTACCATTATAAATATGATTTGTGGGTTAATTACAACGACAAAAGGTTCTATTGAAATACTTGGAAAAGATAATCAGAAAAATTCGAATAATGCAAAGAGAAACATTGGTGTAGTTCCTCAAGACATAGCAGTATACGAAGATTTAACTTGCCTCGAAAACGTAAAGTTTTTTGCAAGTCTCTATGGTCTTAAAGGGGAAGAATTAAAAAAGAAAGCCCAAGAAGCTCTAGAATTTGTTGGTCTTAGTGATAAAGCTAAGAGTATGCCAGCTAGTTTCTCTGGAGGAATGAAAAGAAGATTAAATATAGCATGCGCAATTGCCCATACCCCTAAGCTTTTAATAATGGATGAGCCTACAGTAGGTATCGATCCACAATCAAGAAATCATATACTCCAATCTGTGAAGAAATTAAATGAAAGAGGATGTACCATTATTTATACAACTCATTACATGGAAGAAGTAGAAGCAATCTCAACGATGATAAGTATTATTGATCATGGGAAGGTTATTGTAACAGGTACCAAGGAAGAACTCAAAGCTATTGTTACAGATAAAAATACTGTTGAGGTTACGGTTATCGATGGTACGGTAATTACTGAAGAACAATTAAAGGAACTAAAGGGAGTTACGAATGTCCTCATTAATGAAAACAAAGTTAAAATTGACAGTTTAAAGGAAATTAACAATTTAGATAAGATAATTTTATATTTCACGGATAATGGAATTCCAATTAAAAATATTGAGAACAAAGTACCAGATCTTGAAACTGTATTTTTAACACTTACCGGTAGAAAATTAAGGGATTAGAGGTGAAAAAATGAACATTATTTCTATAATTATAAAGGAAGTAAAACATACTTTCCGAGATAGAAAATCAATGGCAATGATGATATTATTTCCAATAGCGCTAATAGTTGTGATTAGTGCAGCATTTAAATCAGAGTTTACTAACACTATTGATATTGGTACACCTAAAGTTTTATATAGCATTGAAGCTACAGGTGTTGTTTCGGATAATTTTAAAACTAGTTTTATTGAAAAAGGTAAAAATTTTAAAATAGAATTTACAAAAACTAAGGATATGGATTCTGCTAAGAAAAAATTAATTTCTAAAGAGTACGATGCAATCATAGAAATGAAAAGTAATAATAAGATAGAATTTTACAAGAGCAATGTAGAAAGCCTTAAGGCTGGTGTGGTTGAAACTATTCTATCTACCTATGTACAAGAATTTAATGTAATTGTAGATATTAGCAAAGTAAATCCACATATAATAAATAGTTTGCTAAGTGATAGCAATGACAACTATTCTACAATTAATTCTCTTAATAAAGCAATCCAGCCCTCCTCTTTAGATTATTATACAATTGCAGAAATAGCTCTAATAATTATGTATTCAGGAATGACAGGTCTCTTTGGAATTGCAAGTGAGAAAAATTTAAAAACTAGAGATAGGATTTTGATAAGTCCTGTTAAAAAATATGAGTTTCTTATTGGAAAAACAATAGGTGGAGTTATAGGTACAATTATTCAGATTGCTATTGTTATTTTGTTTAGTAAATATGTGCTTCATGCAAATTGGGGGAATGATATTTTTACTGTATTACTAATATTTACATCTCAAATAATCATGGCAATAAGCATAGGTGTTGGGCTTGGATTTATTTTCAAAAATGAAAATGTGGCAAATGGAGTTTTAAATTTTATAATACCGGTAATGGTATTCCTTGGAGGAAGTTATATGCCTGTAGATGGTTTTGGAAGCAAAACTTTTCAATCAATAACCTATTTATCACCTGTAAGATGGGTTAATAGATCTATATTTGACGTGGTTTATAATAATAATTACAGCAAGGTTTCCACAGCAATTTTGATTAATATAGGCGTAGCTGTAATATTTCTTGCTATATCTTCCTTGTTGTTTAGAAAGGAGAATGCATAATATGAGAAATTTATTTTTGCTTGCACTTAATACATTAAAAATCACTTTTAGAAAGAAGTCTAATATTATAGTATACTTAATTCTTCCAGTTGTAATTGTTATATTTGTTATGTCCGTTTATTCCTCAATGGATTCAAAGATTAAAGTAGGAATAAACAATAAAGCTGCAAACGGAGTAATAGCTAAAGATTTTGTTGCTGCTTTAAATAAACAGGATAAATTTAAAATTCAAGAAATTAAAGATGAAGAAATAAATAATTTAGTTGCAGAAGGTAAGGTTGATTGTGTAATTACAATACCTGCAAACTTTGATGAAAGTGTTCATAATGGAGCAATAAGTAAAATACAGATTACTGCAATTAAAGGGCAAGAAGTTACGACTTGGGTTCAAAACTATGTAAATTATTATGTTAAAAGTCTCATGATGCTAGGAAAAGCATCAGGTGGGGATAACGTTATATTTAATAAACTTTATGAAGGATTTAAGATTCAAACTCTTACTCTTCATAAAAATGTAGTTAAAGATGAATCCCTTGATAAATTAAAAACTGTTCAAAGTATAGGATTTTTAATAATGTTTATGCTTCAAGGCGCAACTACCACTTCAGGACTTATTTTAAAGGAGAAGAAAGAGAAAACCTACTTTAGAATATTTACGACTCCTGTAAACAGTAGAATATATATTGGGGCCAATATAATGGCTAATATGTGTATAATGGTAGCACAATCAATTTTAGTAATATTTTTTTCTAAGTATATTTTAAAACTGACTACTGGAGTACCTGATTTGCAGCTACTTGCAATACTCACTTTATTTGGATTTGTTTGTGTAACACTCGGTATTCTATTAGTTGCTTTTTCAAAAACTACAAGTCAAGTAGGGGTGATGGCTACCTTAATAATAACGCCGACATGTATGCTTTCAGGGTGTTTTTGGCCAATTGAGCTTATGTCTAAAACTATGCAGCAGATAGCCAATTTTTTACCACAAACTTGGGCATTAGAGGCTATTAGGCAGCTCCAAAACGGTAAAACCTTTTTAGAAATTATGCCATTACTTGGAATACTTGTAGCCTTCGCATTAGCATTTTTCCTAATTGGTATGTATAAGATGAAAAGCAATGAAAGCGTTAAAAGTTTTATATGAAAGGAGCCAACAATTGTTGGCTCCTTTCATATTAATCAGAAATTAGTTATTTCATTTCAATATATCCCATTGTTCCAACTTCTGTTTACTAACCATTTCATTATATAAATACATTAGAATTAATCACTTAATTTATCTATCTTTTCTACTAAAGTAGTTTTTTTTCATTAGAATCATTCTTTAACCCCTGATAGAAAACTGCTGTGGATGTCTGTATATACGGTTCAAGCCATATGAACCCTATTCCTAAAGTGACTAAACATAATATAAACCACCCTGCAAAGCTTAGATATAGACAAAATAATTTCCCTTTATATCCATTCATCATCTCTTTGCTACGGTTTATAGCCTCCAAAGAGGTTAATTCGGGATTATCGATTAGTATATAGTATGCCATAGAATAACTAAAACTAGCGATTATTCCCGGTATTATAAGCAATAAAGTCCATAACAATATAAATATACCCATTAATAAGTTCAACAAAAATGTCTTCCCAAAATACTTAAATCCCGTAAAAACGTCCTCGATTTTAGCATTAGTCTTTCGTATTAAATTTAGAAAAAACATTGAAGCGCCAAAAGTTATGGGTCCTCCGATAATCAGTACTATAACTCCCCATATATTTTGAATTCTACCATCACTAATTGTAGTGCTATATTTAAATATTTCATGTATAGGATTATTAATAACCCAATTTACCCTTTCTTTAATATCCGGTCCCTGTATAAATATTTCTGTGAAAATCCAGGCTAATACACAAACTATTATAGCTACAATCCAATTACCTGATAAATCCTCCCTTGCTTCTTGACGTATTTCCTTATTACTTTTTGATTTTGAGTCATAACCATCCATATAAATCCCCCTTGTGTTGCTTTGGTTTTATTAATTACTTAAAATTGGTACACTATATATAATATGCTTATTACCGCATTTTTAAACCAAGTAAAATAAATACCCGTGGTAGTAGGAGATTACTTAACGTTAGCTCCTATCTATTAATTTGCTATTTCATAGATAGCTGCCGTCATTACCTGAACATTTTTTATTAGTAAATCTATTTCTATATATTCAACTTCCTTCTCTTGCAATATTTTTTCATCCAATGTCATAAATCACCCCTCAAATTTGAAATATAGAATAAAACAAAACCCAGTAACCACATTCACTGGGTTTTATTTACGAAAATGCTTTATATCTGTATTAACAAAACAGTAAGATAAAATCAATTGTTCTCTTTCTTATATACTATGCCAAAAGTACGCAAAGTTAATTTTCAACAATTGAGAATTAACTATGGATTATTTAAATGTCGTTAAAACAATCTAAGTAAAACGCTAGCAATTATAAGAATAAGTGCCCCTCCTAAGCGTGATGAAATTGCAGCAAAGGGCATCAGTTTCATTCTTTTAGCTGCAGTTAATACGGCAACATCCCCTGAACCACCCATATTAGCCATACACAATCCAGCAGAAATAGAAGTTTCTACCGGGTAGAAGCCAACATATCTAGCTACAACTCCAGACCCAATTACCGCACCAATTATAGTAATACCAACAAGTATTATATACTTAAATGTTAAAGCTGAAATAACCGCATTAAGATCAGTATATGCAATTCCTACACCTACCAAAACAACAACCGTAAAATTTTTCATTACAAATGAGTACCACACACTACAAGCATATTCACATTTAGCAGGTAGTGCACCCGTCATTTTAACAAGAATGACAATAAGAATCATCCAGGCATAAGCATGAATAGTTGGTAAAAATTTTCCTACAATATAACCTGCAGTCAAAAATGCACCAGATAATAATATACCAATTGCATATAATTCCAAGTCATTAGATTTATCTTCTACCTCATTTTCCGCATCGAGCTTAGTCTTTGAATTAGGTATTATCAATTCTCCATTTCCTGTTAAACTCGGCTTAACTTTACCTATTTTATTTAAAATACCCGCAGCCACAATCGCAAAAGCATTACCTAAAGCTACTGCCGGAGTCATTATAGACATAATAATTTTAGGATCTTGATTAAGCGTAGCACCAAATATCTTAGCTAATGGAACAGCACCAGCACCCATTCCACCACCCATAATAGGTATTCCTATATAAAAAATAGCTTCCTTTGCGCCATACCCTAAAATAATTCCAAATAATCCTACTAATCCAAGAGCTGCTATGATTCCACCTAAAAGACATGGAAGATATCTAACAACAGCTTGCAGAAGTAATTTTCTGTTAATTCCTAAAAGGCTTCCAGCAATAAGACCACATATAAATAGATCTAAAAATCCACCACTGGTCATAAAAGCAGTAGCTGAAGTTATTACTCCCTCTGGTAAAATCTTATAGGTTGCTAAAGCAGAAGATCCAAAGATAACTACAATAGCACCACCTCCAAAATAATCTTTTACTATAGGTAGATTGTCTCCAATAAGGTAAAGAACAGTACCAATAACTAGCATTAAAGGCAATACGCTTACTATTCCAGGTGGAAGCACATCCATATATGCACCTACAAACATGACCATAGTAATAATTGCAAAATACTGAACCTTAATACCCATTATTTCAGGTGTTTTCTTTTCATTTAACATACTAACCCTCTTCTCAGCTAACATAATTATCCCCCTCTAATATTAATGATATTTAATTATTTATTCAAAACCTAACCTAGAAACAATTATTTATTGAGGCAATCAAGGAAAAAGATACCGTTTTCATGCTGATGCAAATAAAATAATGTATGAAGACCACAAACATAGAAGAATCGCCCTACTGTAATAAAATATATTCTATTTCATTATTATAGCAACAACTTGGATATTTTTAAATATTCTGAAACTTTAAAATGTTTTGTGGTCATTAAGAAAACTTTGTATTTTTTTTAACAATTCAATTGTTAAAAAAAACTATGGTATAATTTATGTAAGTTATCCTGAAATTTGAAAGGTTTAAAAGGCGAAAAACATGAAATTGAAAACAAAAATCACAAGCTTTGTAATAGTAATTTTACTTTTGACCATTGGAAGTATATCATTGCTTTCCTTTAATCAAATGAAGATAATGCTTAAAGACCAAGCTGGACGTAACCTTTTGGATATAGCCAATTCTGTCTCCACGAGTTATATTTTACAGAATTACTTGCAAGGAACCAATGAAATTAATGAACAAACCTTAAATGATGAAATAGAAAGTATACGAAGTAAGACTAAAGTTGAATTTATAGTAGTAATGGATATGACTGGAATAAGACATTCCCATCCTACAAAAGAAAAGATAGGTGAAAAGATTCAGGGTTCAGATGAAAAACGCGTTCTCACAAATGGAGAAGAGTATGTTTCAGAAGCAACGGGCAGCTTAGGTGTCTCCCTTAGAGCATTTACACCCATATTAAAAAACGGGAAACAAATTGGAGCAGTGACTGTAGGAAGTCCTATCAATGAAGTTTATAATGAGATATATTCAAAGATAGGTAACTTTCTACCCTTTATAGTATTAGGATTGTTTTTGGGAGCAATAGCCGCAACTCTTTTGTCCTCAAATATAAAAAAAACCATCTTTGGTTTAGAACCAAAAGAAATAGCGTTAATTTTAAAAGAAAAGGAAGCTGTAATAGAAAGTGTGAAAGAAGGAATTTTAGCCGTAGATAAGAACGATAAAATCACCTTATTTAATAAAGAAGCGGGAGAGATTTTGGAACTATTAGAAGAAGATGTCGGTAAGCAAATCACAACCCTTTCTTATGGGAGTAAAATTTCTGAAGTCCTAAAAGTAGGCAAGTATTATGAAAATATAGAAATGAAAGTAAGACCAGGTCTAACAATCTTATGCAAATATAATCCCCTTAAAAATGATAAAGATGAAGTAATTGGATGGGTAATAAATTTTAGAGATTTAACAGAATTTAAAAAAATGGCAGAAGAGCTCACCGGAATAAAAAAAATGACTTGGTCACTTAGAGCACAAAATCATGAATTTATGAATAAACTTCATACTATATCCGGAATGATACAGCTGGAAGAATACGTGGAAGCTGTAAAATTCATATCACATATTGCTAAAAATCGAAATGGAATCAATAGTATCCTTACAGATCAAATTAAGAATGTATCTATTGCGGCATTGCTATTCTCAAAATATAATAAAGCAGAGGAATCTAGAATAGTATTTGAAATTGCAGCAGATTGTCAATTAAATGAATTGCCACAATATATGAATGAAGATGAATTAGGGTCTATCATTGGAAATTTGATTGAAAATTCTTTTGAGGAAGTAAGCATAGATGGAAGCGGAACCGTACACTTTAAAATTTTTGAGGCAGATGATCATTTGAAAATTCAAATAAACGACAATGGTCCTGGAATTTCATGTGAAATAAAAAATACAATATATGAAATTGGGGCCACTACGAAAATCGGTCAGCGTGGAATTGGTATGTATATTGTTAAAAAAATTATTGATGATATGCATGGGAAAATTGAATTTAGTGTAGAAAACGGAACCTGGTGGGATATAAGTATACCGATGAAAAGGAGGTGAAATCAATGATTAAAGTAATGATTATCGAAGATGACCCTATGGTACGTGATATCAACACAAAGTTTTTGCAAAAAGTGGAAGGCTTTCAGTTAACTAAGGCCGTCAGTAATCTTACCCAGGCGCAGAGATTTATAGAAAAACAAAAACCAGATTTAATTTTACTTGATATCTATCTTCCTAAGGAAAATGGAATTGACTTTTTAAAGATACTTCGAGCCAAAGAAATAGAAGTGGATGTTATTTTGATTACTGCAGATAAAACCATTAATAGGGTTCAAGAGGCTTTTCGCTATGGGGCCAGAGATTATTTAATTAAACCTTTCACCTTGGAGAGGTTTAAAGAATCTTTACTTAAATTTAAAGATAGATATTATCATTTTAAAAAAGCAAATGAAATTGAGCAAAGCGAATTGGACAAGTATATTTTAAGTAGCAAAGATTTAGTGGAAGAAGAAAATAATAGGAATCTAGATTTAACAAAGGGATTAAATAAGTATACATATAAAACAATATGGCAACAAGTTCAGCAAATAGGAGAAATATATACTACACCAGAAGAACTAGGAGAAATATTAGGAATTGCAAGGGTAACTTGCAGAAAATATTTAGACTATATGAATAAAGAAGGAAAAGTACACATGTTAATTGAGTATGGTAAGGTAGGAAGACCGCAGCATAAGTATAGGATAAACCCTACCGCTTAGCTGCCTTTTTTTCATTTCATCTTATAAACCCTTAGTCACTATACTTAATATGGATTTATAGAATTATACTGTATAATAGTTCTTGATTCGACTATATACGTATAGAATATTGTGAATCTTAACTATTATAATTGAAGGTTTTACCCATGATAAGTATGCTAATGAAAGACTCTGAAACCAAAATTAAAAATACTCTAGAAGATTTAATTCCAATACAAAGTGATACAGGAACACCCCTTGAGAAAGACATTGAAAAGTACCTCCATGATTGATTACAAAATTAAGACTATTTTAATTGATTCAGAACCACACCAGAAAACGGGAAATAATGAAGGTGTTTTAAGTTGATCAAGCTCTCCATTTTTTTCTACTTACTGATATAAATTAAATCGCTTTGTTATAATATTGGACTTTAACTTATAGAGGTGGGAGACTTCCCCTCTGAAATGCCGTTAAACAAGTAAACTATTATTCCACTGCATATGAGCCCTAAAAGTACGCCCCCTAAAACATCTGTAGGATAATGAACATATAAATATAATCTTGAAAAAGCTATTAAAGCAGCTAAACTAAAAATCTCAAGTGCATAATTTTTAAAATATTTTGCTAATACACCTGCAACCGCAAATGAAGACGTAGTGTGCCCTGAAGGAAATGAATAGGATAAAGGCTTTACAATTAAAAGGTCAACTGCTGGTATATCTACTGATGGTCTTATACGTTGAACTACGTTTTTTAATATTACTTCTCCTAAAATTGCGCTTAGCAATAACGCTAATAAAGCCATGAAACCTATTTTCCTATATTTTTTGTTAACCATCAATGCAATTGCCATTATAATCCATATAGCTCCATTATCACCTAGTGATGTAATAGCGACCATTACTTTATCCATAATAGTTCCATGCATATTGCCTTTTATATACAATAATATGGAACTATCAAATTTCTGCATTAAAGATATTATTTTCATCATTTTCAGCATTTCTCCTTGTTTTTCTATTTTCTTTTATGAACGCTATAACTAATTTCGAATAATTCATTTCTGAAATACCAGCTACAAAAGGTGCGAACGTCCTAATTATGGGAATAAATCTTGCTAAAATTATTGTCATTAAACCTACTATTGTTTTGACATCTTCCACCAAAAGAATTTTAAAATCCTTCAAATTACCACTTTCCTTCCATTATATAATAGCGAGCTATATAATACTAATATACATCCTTTTACCAATCTTGGCCATAGCCACCATTATCTTTTGTATCGCTCTTCTTGCCTTTGTATTTAAATTTTTCATCATTTGCTCTTAATATTACACAGTTATCCCAATCTGTCTTAGGGTTTCGTTATATATATATATGTCACCTCAATAAATCACTATTATATGCATCTAACTTATTAACATTTTCATACTAATATTTCACATTTCATCTACAATTATACATGTACTACTCTTATTTCCTTTACAGAAAGAAGAAAATAAGCCCCAATATATTTAAAAATATATCTTGGGGCTTATGCTTATTTATTTTTTCAACGTTCAGATAATACCTGCTCATTCAAAAGAGAAAACCCCTTATCGTAGATTATAACCTGCGATAAGGGGCTTTAATAGATGTAACCACAATCACATAATTTAATTTCTATTTATTGATAATGATTTTTTCCTTCTTTACGCTACCTTATTGATGTCGATTTTTTTCCCCTCTTTACGCCACTTAGCAAATTCAGCTGCTGCTGTAAAAAGTGCATCTGTGGATGAGTTAAGTACCGTTTCGCAAGGGTCTTGCAGTACACCTACGATAAATCCTACACCAACTATCTGCATAGCAATATCATTTTGGATTCTAAATAAGCTAGCCGCTAGAGGAACCAGTAGTATAGAACCACCAGCTACTCCTGAAGTACCACAAGCGCTTACAGCCTCAAGTGTGCTGAGAATAAATGCAGTAAACACACTACAAAACAACACACACCCATTTTAGGTGTCCTACTAGCCGACTAGTTCTTCTCTTAGTATAAATAATTGCAGTAAACACGACATAAAAATATAAACGCTTTGCCCATGTATGGAGCAAAGCGTTTTAAAAATTCTCTATTTTTTAAACTTCTATTTTATATAAAAAACAATAGATTCATATGGTCTTAAAGTTAATTCATTGATATTATTTATTGTATCTTTATAGTTAGATATCAAAATAGTTGATTTCCCTTTAAGCAATAAATCTTCTGGTAAATTAAAAGTAGTTTCTTTCCCATAAAAATTATTTATAACTAAAATTTTCTCAGCCTTCCATGAACGCATATAAGCGAATATCTGAGAATCATCCTTTATTATAATCTTGAAATCACCATAAGCAATTACATCATATTCTTTTCTAAGTTGTATAAGTTTCTTATAGTGATAAAAAATAGAATCTTCATCCTTCAAAGCCTTCTGGGCATTTATTTCTTTGTAATTGTTACATATTGATATATGTGGCGAGCCTGTTGTAAAACCAGCATTCATATTATCATTCCATTGCACCGGAGTACGCGCGTTATCTCTTGATTTTGATTGCAATATTTTTATTATTTCTTTATCATCTATACCTTTCTCTTTTAAGATATTGTAATAATTAATTGACTCTACATCTTTATATAATTCAATTTTATCAAAGTATGGGTTTGTCATGCCCAGCTCTTCCCCTTGATAAATATAAGGTGTTCCTCTTAATAAATGCACTGTTGTTGCCAGCATTTTTGCAGATTTACTATGGTATTTTTTATCATCTCCAAAGCGAGACACAATACGTGGCTGATCATGATTACACCAAAACAAAGCATTCCATCCATTACTTTCCTCAATTCCAACCTGCCACTCAGCAAGAATCTGTTTTAACTTTTTAAAATCAAAATCCATTAAACTCCACTTATCGCCATTTTTATAATCAACTTTAAGATGGTGAAAATTAAATACCATTGATAGTTCTTTTTCATGCGGATTTGAATATTTGATACAATTTTCTATAGTCGTGGATGACATTTCTCCAACTGTAATAATATCTTCGCATTTTCCAAATGTTTCTTTGTTAAGCTGCTTTAAATATTCGTGAATTTTAGGACCATCTGTATAAAAACGGCGACCATCACCTTTATAATCATCTTCATATTTTTCTGGTTTCGAAATTAAATTAATCACATCAAATCGAAACCCATTTACTCCTTTTTCCATCCAAAAATTAACCACATCAAACACTTCTTGTTTTAACTCTTCATTTTTCCAATTAAGATCTGCTTGAGTTTTATCAAACAAATGCAAATAATACTCATCAAATTCTCTTACATATTCCCAAGCCGTACCACCAAACTTTGAAACCCAATTTGTTGGCTCATTTCCATTCTTAGGTTCTTTGAATATATAGTAATTTTTATACTTTTCATCACCATTCATTGCCTTTTTAAACCATTCATGCTCTGTAGACGTATGGTTAAATACCATATCTAACATAATGTCGATTCCTAATTTTTTAGCTTCTAAAACCATCTCCTCAAAATCTTCCATAGTACCAAAACTACTATCAATACTACAATAATCTGCTACATCATACCCATTGTCTATTTGGGGAGAACTATAAAATGGAGTTATCCATATATAGTCCACTCCTAAGACTTTTAAATAATTTAATTTTTGCGTAACACCTTTTAAATCACCAATTCCATCTCCATTTGAATCCTTAAATGATCTAGGATATATTTGATAAACCACACTCTTTTTAAAATCTTTCATACTTCTTAATACTCCTTTAAATGAATGCATATAAACGAATTTATATTAAATCATCACTTTATATTTTTTTAGTTATTCACGATTAATCCTCTGGTGCAAATTTTGCTGCAAATTTTGTTTTAGAAAGTATAAGCGTTAATGTAAATGAAACCACAATTGCCACTATCATTGCCAATGAAAAAATCAACATATATTTAGGTTTAATAGATAGTATACCAGGAATTCCCCCAACGCCAATTGAATTTGCCATGACTCCTGAACTAACTGATATTACGCCTGCAATAGCTGAACCTACCATAGCTGCTAAGAATGGATATACGTATTTTAAGTTAATACCAAATATAGCCGGCTCAGTTACTCCAAGGTAACAGGAAATAGCTGCCGGAATTGATACTTGTTCTTCTTCTGGTTTAGCCTTTTTATTTATACGTATTATTGCCATAACTGCAGAACCTTGAGCTATATTTGACAGTGCAATCATTGGCCATAAATTTGTTCCACCAAATTCAGCCATAAGTTGTAGATCAATAGCATTTGACATATGATGTAATCCAGTAATTACGAGTGGTGCATAAAAGAATCCAAACACTGCCGCAAATAACCACCCAAAAGCAGAAGTTAACCCAGTGTATACTACACTTGATATAACTGAACCTATTGCCCAACCTATTGGGCCTAAAACAGTATGAGCTATTATTACCGTTGGCACCAACGCTAGAAAAGGTACCACTATCATCGATATATACTCTGGAACAATTTTTCGTACATTTTTTTCGAATATCGCTAAAAGAAATCCTGCCATAATTGCTGGAATAACTTGTGCTTGATAACCTATCATTTGAATGTGAAAAGCTCCAAAATTCCAAAATGGAATCTTATCTGCAGCAGCACCTGCTACATCATAAGCATTTAATAGTTGAGGTGATACTAGAGTAAGACCTAATACAATTCCGAGTATTTGAGTCGTTCCCATCTTTTTAGAAATAGCCCAGGTTATTCCTACTGGTAAAAAGTTAAATATAGCTTCACCAATTAACCACAAGAAAGAATGAACTCCAGCCCAAAATGGATACATCTGAGTTATTGTTTTAGTACCATTTTCAAGAAATTTAATATCCCCTATTACGTTGCGAAAACCCAATATCAAACCTCCAACTATAAGCGCTGGAATAAGAGGTGTAAATATTTCTGCCAAATTAGCAAGCATTCTTTGAATAAAATTCATATTACCTTTTGCTTCTATTTTTGCCTTATCTTTACTAACCCCGTCCACTCCCGAAACGTTTACAAATTCATTGTAAAAATCAGGTACTTCATTTCCTATAATAACCTGAAATTGTCCAGCCTGCATAAAAGTACCTTTTACTAATTTAATACTTTTAATCTTTTTACCATCTGCTTTTTTATCATCCTTTAATACAAATCTCATTCGAGTTGCACAATGGGATACCGCTACAATATTTTCTTTCCCACCGATGTATTCTAATAATCGTTTTGAATCTTCTGTATATTTACTCATATAAATTCCTCCTACAATTATAATTCCTTAACTTTAATTCACTTCTCTCCTAAAGAATTCATTATAACTTATATACACCAGTTCTTTATATTTCCATCTCAGCTTGTCTATACAAGTTTCTCTTGTTCTTATATTAACTTATATATACAAGTTAGTCAATAGATTTAAGCGAAAAAAATGTAAACGGTTTTGAATTATTAAATCGCAAAAAAAATCGCCCTATCGGCGACGTGCAAAATCAGTAAATACAAAACGGTCTGGGCGATGACGAGATTCTGTATATTCAAATTGATTTCCATCAGCTAAATATACATAATTTTTAACAACAACAACAAAATTATAAGATTTCATATCTAAATTTAATTTATCTCTTGAATTAGCAGTTTCAACTTGTATAATTTTATTAGCAAAACCTATTTTTAAATTTAAGCTTTCTTCAATATATTCATAAATGGATTTCTCTGCAATTTTTTTTGTTAATCCTTGCACTTCATCTTTTAAGAAATAATTAATATCGAAAATTATTCGTTCACCTTCTAAACTACGCACTCTATATAATTGAAAAGCTTCTTTTCCTACATTTAAATTGCTTTTTTTATTTATTACTTCATCTATTATAACTTCCTGGAATTTAGGCACTGTAGTAATAAAATTTTGGTTACTGCTTGCACTAGCTTCCTTAAAACTAACTAGACCACCAACAGAAAATGAAATAAAATTATTTTCTAAAACAAATACCCCTTTACCATGAAGACTATTAACAAAGCCTTCCTCAGCAAGCATCTCCAAAGCTTTTCTAACAGTACCACGACTTACCCCATACTCTTTGCAAAAATCATTCTCTGAGGGAAGTTTTTCCCCTGGTGTATAAATACCTTTAACAATATTTTTTTTTATATTATCATATATGTCTGTATATAGCTTTTTCATTTTAATCCTCCAAGACTCAAAATACCAATAAAAATTATTATATCATAAAACACTGGATAATGATGGGCATTACCACTTTTTGTTGCTTTGTATTCACCATTTAATAAATGTAATAATAAATCTGGTTCCTATGTCAACCTTACTTCGAACTTCTATTATTCCATTATGTGCTTCAACTATCGATTTTGAAAGGGCTAGCCCAATTCCAATAGACTCGCTTTTCTTAGAGTTTTTTGCTTTATAAAACCTTTTAAATATATTAGGCAAATCCGTATCACTTATACCTTCGCCTGTATCTTCTATTATAATTCTTGCATACAAAGCATTTTCCATAAGCTCCAAGTTTATGATTCCGCCAGGTTGAGTGTGTTCTATAGCATTCTTAATAATATTAATAAGTGCCTCTTGAAGCCACAACCTATCATGTGCAAAATTTATCTCTTCTTTTTCATTAAAAATAATCTTAACCTGGCAATCATTTGCCTTACTTTCTAAAGCCTCTATTGAATCTTGCAATGTTTCATTTAAGCTTTGTTTTTCTTTTACAATTTCTATTGCTTTAGCGTCCAGTTTAGCAAGCTTAAGTATATTCTTTATGAGCCAATTCATCTTTTCTAGTTGATTTTGATTATTTAATAAAAATGCCTCATTTTGCTCTCGAGGTAGCTCCTTTGTACCCATAATATCATTATATAAAATTACAGATGAAAGTGGAGTTTTTAGCTGGTGGGATATATCTGATAATAAATCCACTAGAAATTGTTTCTCCCGCCTAAGATCGCTTAAATTACTCCTAATGATTTCCCTCATAGAGTTAAAAGAAATTGCTAATTTTGAAAAATCTCCTTCTCTGTTTTCATTAATATCTATGTCGTAATCGCCTTCAACTACCCTCTTTGCGGCGTAGGTTACTCTTCTTATCCTTTTATAAAAAAAACTATATTGAACATAATTAAGTATAAGTACTATAGAACCCATAAGAATAAAAATTAAAATAACTGTGTAGTTATTCTTTATAATAGTTGTGCTCACATATGGGAAAAGTTCATTCTCTAAATCCTCGCTTAACCCATACTCTCTTAAAAAAGCACTTCCTTTTATAGCTTCTTTCCTAGAAATCTCTTTTGTAATAAGAGGTATAATTTCCTTTTCCATTTCCGGATTTTTCTCTATCATTCTTTCGCTAATTACTCCTAAACTTTTTATATAATCAGCCTTTAAGTTATCATGATGCGCTTTTAAACATAATGATGTAATGATCAAAAATAAAGTCATTAAAAACAAAAGAACCGCCGTACTTATTTTTAGCTCAGAATTAACAAAATATCTTCTCATACTAATCTACCCCTTAATAATCTCCTTATTCCACTTGTACCCTAGCCCACGTTTATTGACTATATATTGTGGTTCCCTCGGGTTATCTTCTATTTTATCTCTTATTCTCTTAATATAAACAGATAGTGTATTTTCATCAAAGAAAGGATCTTCCCCTTCTAATAATTCACACAATATCTCATCCCTCTTCATTAGAACATTAGGTTTATTCATAAATATTAATAAAAGTTTATATTCTTGCGCCGTAAGATTTATGACTTCACCATTTTTCCACACTGCTGATTTTATATTATCAACTAATATATTTTCACTTTTCATTGTACTTTTTATAGATATATTTTTAGAGTTGCGCCTTATTAGTGCCTTTATTCTTGATAAAAGTTCTCTTACGCGAAATGGCTTTGTTATATAATCATCCCCACCTATTTCAAGTCCCTGAACTATATTAACCTCATCATCACAGGCTGTTAAAAATATTATTAGCACATCACTTTTGCTCCTTATGTACTTACATAATTCATATCCATTTCCATCAGGTAAATTAACATCTAATAAAATCAAATCAAACTTTTCTAAATGGAATAATTTTTTTCCACCTTCTACTGTTGCGGCTCTAGAAACTTCGTAGCCACCATCTTTTAGAGAAAACTCTATGCCAAGGGCTAGTGATTCATCATCTTCAACTAATAATAATCTATTCATCTCGTTCACCTCATCCTAAATATTGTTAAGTAACACATTAATAATACCTCAATTATGTCTTAAGTTAAAGCTAATGTATATAGAATTTCTTACCAACTTGTCTTATTTCATTGGAATTCATGTTACAATTAACATATAAATAAACTATAATTAAACAAGTACTTATATAATATTACGGTACAAATTTAAGGCATGTTAAAAAAAATTCATGATTTACTATATAATAAAAAACAGAGAAGATTATTAATAATCTTCTCTAACTGCTTCAATTAAATTCTCTTTTTTAATTCTTGAAAGTGGTGATAATACTGAAATATAACTTATTACTATAGAGAAAGTTCCCGCAATAGCTATTGCCTCCCATGGCACCATCCATCGCATCTCTCTAAATCCACCCATTGCTTTGAACATCATAAAGGATATGCCGCAGCCTATTATACAGCCATATATAGCACCAACAATGCCGTAGAGAAGTCCTTCTAGCACAATCATTTTCTTTAAACCCTTTTGAGTTAGCCCTATGGATTTTAATGTAGCAAACTCTCTTTTTCTGAGGATAATATTTGTTGTTAATGTATTTATAATATTAACACTTCCTATTAATGAAACCACTAGTACAAATCCATACAATAATATTTTGGTCATTAATATTGAAGATTTTTCTTGTCTATTTTCATTTATATTATTTATTACCGTTAAAGAATTATTTGATTTTATGGCAGCTTCTATTGATATTTTCGCTGCATCTTCATTTTTTACATCTTTAAGAACTATTTTTAAGTTTTTAGGTTTAATCTCCTTAATATCTGTTAATTTCTTTCCCATTTCTTCTGTTGTGATTATTTTTAATCCATTTGAAGATCCCCAATAATTAAAAGGTTCATTAATAATTGCCATAACCTTTACTTTATTAACTTTGCCCTTGCCAAATTCAACCTTTGCTTTATTAGAAAAACCCCCATTAAAAGAAGCATCATATTGTAGGTCTATTTCATCTCCTACTTTTACATCTGCTAGTGGTCCAACATACACTTTGTTTGTATTTTGATCATATACTCTATTTTTGTTAATTAAGATTACTCCATTTTCACTATTTAGTTTTTCTATATCAATATTTCCTGACTTTAGATATTTTTTAGAAACTTCTAGTGAATCCTTATCATAAATTGAAATGGAACTTTCTATAAGGGTTTTCTCCACTCCATCTAAAGTTGATTTTTTGTATATATTTTTCATATCTTGAATTTTCTTAACTTCACTGTTTTTACTTATTGTCATATCGAAATTATAGGTACTGAACGATCCATATACCTTATCAACTGAATTCAGTGCTTTAATATCATCTTCTATTTTACTATTTATGAAGTTTTCTGTTGCATCCCTATTACTTATAACTGTGAAATGAATGTTTTTTAATTCATTAAGATCGGATGATATATTAAGTGACATATCCATGAAGGATTTAAAAGTGACAAATAACACCACACTTATTACTATTGAAAAAACAGTTATCCTATATCTTTTTCTATTTCTCTTTATATTTTTAGCAGCCAATGCTCCTTCAAACCCAAATATTTTTTGAATAACTCTATTCTTTCTTCTTTTTATTTTCTCCTTTGTTATAGAAGTTCTACCACTTATAGCATTCAGTGGTGAAATTCTACCTGCGAAATGTGCTGGCACGAGTGCTGATAGGTATATCGCTATAAGACCTACAGCTACACTTATGCATAAAATCATAGGTGATATAGAAATTTTTATAGGCATAACTGAACCTACATCAATTAATTTAAATGCAATGCTTATTCCATATATAGCTATAATACTGCATATGAGACCTAGTGGAATAGCTATTACTGCGAGGATTGTTGCTTCTCTTAGGACAATCTTTCTAATTTGTATTGGAGTAGTTCCCACTGCTCTTAAAAGTCCAAACTGTTTAATTCTTTCCACAACGCTTATTTGAAATGAATTATATATTACGGCTATTGTTGAAATTAAAACTATTCCAATTATTATTGCTAAGGTTTCAAATAATCCTCTAAGATTTGAACCACCCTCACCCGCTCCTTGCATTTGTAGCAAATTACCGTTTTCCGTAACGGTATCTTTCTCCCCTAACTGCTTTAATTCATTCACGGCAGTTTTTAAGTTTGTTTTTGAGCTTATTTCTACCAGTAACGCCGCATTTTGCTTGTTAATATTATTATTTTTAGATAAAATTGATCCATTACCATCTAACTGATTTTGTACATTATCCCCGAGTATTCCTACAAGAGTATATTCTTTCTTGTCAACTTTAATTTTATTTCCTACTTTAACATCCTTATCAATATGTGACAAAACCCACTTTTCCATTGCTACTTCATTTTCTTTTTCTGGCAATCTCCCTATCTTTGTTTTATAAGGAAAAAGTTCTAAAGCCTTATCTGTTGCTGTTATTACGTTAACAACTAATTTATCACCTATCTTTATTTCTTTACTTTTAATATACAATCCAGACCTCGCCACTTTAGGGTTATTAACTATTTTAGAGATTAACTTTTCATTCGTTTTTTGAAATGCTAAATGATAAGCACCTCCCCTGTTTATAGCCTCCTGTATCTTCGCATCTTGCATTCCTTTAAAGAAAAGACCTATTGTTGATATAAGTGCAACTGATAGCATTATTCCAATAATCGTAAGTGCGGTTCTTTTTTTGTTTTTCTTTAAATATTTACCTGTGAGCTGTTTATAACTAGTTATCATCTCTTTCCCTCCCCTAGTTTACTTTTAAGTTTTTGTCCGAAGTTATTTCACCATCGTAAATGGTAATAACTCTATCTGCCATGTTTGCTATATTAACATCATGGGTAATAAGTATTAGTGTTTGATTATATTTTTTAGCAGTAAACTTTAATAATTCCATAACATCTTTTGAATTCTTAGTATCAAGATTTCCTGTTGGTTCATCTGCAAGTATTATTGACGGCTTATTAAATACAGCTCTACCAATTGATATCCTTTGCTGTTGACCCCCTGATAATTCTGATGGAAGATGATTTTTCCGCTCGCTAAGTCCTAATACTTTAATAAGCTCTTCTAAATAGATTTTATCCACCTTATCATTATCAAGTAAGGCTGGAAGTGCTATATTTTCCTCTACATCTAAAATAGGTAGTAAGTTATAAAACTGAAATACAAAACCTATTTTTCTTCTTCTAAACACTGCAAGTTTTTCTTCCTTGTAATCA